>NZ_NCQY01000006.1 GCF_002894645.1 Salinibacter altiplanensis | reverse complement strand
TGCCGCAGTGTGAAAGCGGTCACCTGTCCGTTATATCGGGTTCACTCCAAACCCGTAAATCGGCATAGGCTGTTCTTCGATAGCCCGAAGGTGCCGAATGGCTTCTGCTCTCTTCTGTCCGGTGAACTTAGGATCGTTGCGAACCCGCTTGTAAGCCTTCGGGAGACGGTCTACAACGCTCTCAAATAGGCTGGGATCACACCCGTTGGTAGCCCCGCCACCGCTTAGAGTCCTCACACGGCGGCTCCTGCCCCCTGCTACGCTCTCTCAGTTTCTCCCGGTGTTCTGTCTGCCGGGGTGAGACGTCGACTCGCTTCTTCCCACTCCAGAAGTCAACGGCATCCCCACTAATGGATGAGCTTAGCGCCTCCTCCCAGTCTTTCCTCAGGGAGGCGTCCAGATCGATGCGCTGAAGGGTCCGTGCTTTCCCCAACCATCGGTTCGGTGAAGACCACTCGATGTAGGCCACGTCGCTACTGAAGCGGCGCAGTATCACCGACGCTTTGAGGTTGCCTTGATTCCTCCACTTCTGTGCCTCGTCTCCGTAACAACGAGCAATCTGCTCAGTGGAGATGACCGGATTTCGGGTGTCCTCGTCCCGAAAGGTCGTGGTGAGCAAGTAAAGGAAGAATGCGCGGTGTCCATCGTGTTGCTCTAAGCTTGGGTAGCGCCCCAGAGTTGTAGAGCGTAGAGTGGGAGGTACGAAACGGCAAACCTTTCCGGGTAGGCTGATTTCGTCGGAAGTCAAGTTTCGAGATTCCCGCAGGACTTTCAGGGCGTAGTGCTTGTTGCTGTACTTCAGGTCTTCGATGCTGTCCAAATCTCCAGTAGAGTGTCCCAGCTGGCTAAGTTGATGAACCCACCAGGGGATAACGGGAGTGCCTGTCTCGTCGTGATCCAAATTTACTATTCTGGGGAAGGTAATCCTTGATCTCTTCTCCCTGCCCCAGTTGTCTCTTCCTTCCCTGCTCCCTTCCTGTCCCTTGTCACTCTGCCTCCGATCCTCCTTAAGTCTGTCCAAATTAGGAGAGCGCTTTCCGCTGTTATTGATTGTTAGAGTGATGCTTTCCGGTACAGTGGAGCAAACCCGGTACGATGGACGTTCCTTCACTTTCCAAATCGATAC
>NZ_NCQY01000030.1:655942-702214 GCF_002894645.1 Salinibacter altiplanensis | reverse complement strand
GCCGCAGTGTGAAAGCGGTCACCTGTCCGTTATATCGGGTTCACTCCACTATCTCCGTAGCCCGCATTCCAGTGTAGAAGGCCCACCGGAAAACTGGGATCACCCAAACGATCTGACGGGGGCGACACTTGCGTTCCCGCCGGAGCTTACGGTACCGCTTAGCAACCGCTGAGCAGAGCTTTGGTAGGTCTTCCTTCCGTACCGGGGTCGGAAGTTTCTTCTCTTTCTGAGGCGCTGATACGTCCTCAACGGGCGACTGAGTGGTCAGTCCCTCTTCCTCTGCCCAGCTGAGGATTGCGTGGAGGTGACGGTACCGCTTGTGACGGGTGGCACTGCTTACGCTGTCGTCGTAGCAGAACGCCTCAACGTCCGAAGGCGAGATGCCCGAAAGCTTAGTTCCTTCTCGGAATCGGTCGGTAAACCGCTCCCAGAGGTTGCGGTACGTGCTGATGGTTCGATCGGAGCGTCCCTGCTTCCGCTTCGCCTCTGCAAACTGCTCGATTGCATCCGAGAGGGAAGCATTACGGCTGGCCTCTGGTCGGTTGTAGTTGAAAGGGTCCGTCTTGCGCCCGCTGTTAGCCCACGGGTCAAATTTGCCTTCCACGAACGCATCTTCCAACTCCGTCAGTTTCCGGCGGGCTGTACTTTTCGTGGACGTTCGGAGGCTGAACCGCTTGCGGGATGGAGAACGCTCCGAGTCGTAGAACTGAGCGTAGTAGGTGCCGCTGTCTCGCTTGTAAAGAGAAGCCATGTCGGTGCTTGGATTGCGGCACCGATAGCTGCTGTGTCACACTCTCTGTACACAGCTCTGTACACAGGTAGCGGCTGGATGACTAACTTCCCGAGAGACGAAGCGGTATCAAGCGTCGTTTCCGCAGAGGGAACTGACGTCCAGCGTTGTTCAGCGTCGATCAAGACAGGAGTGCCCGAGGAGGGACTTGAACCCTCACGTCCTTGCGGACAACGGATTTTGAATCCGTCGCGTCTGCCAATTCCGCCACTCGGGCCGCGTCGGGGCCAGGCCTTCCTGGACCGGCGGGGGACGCGCGGCGCGTCCGTGTTCAATCCGAAAGCTCCCAATTCGTAGTTCAACCCTCAGGTTCCGTGGGGGCGTTGCTCAGTCGCACCGACAGCACTCGGGGCCGTCGTCACGTGGTGGAACCTGTACCCGGGGCGTCCGGGCCACAAGGAGGACGATCAGAGGAGTGTGAGAATGGAGGGACAGGGCGTGTTCGTCTGTTCAGGAGAGTCAGGTCGTCGCGGCGTAGTGGTCGTGGAAGCGGATGATGGCCTGAATGCCCTGCTGAAAGCGGTCGAGGCCAAAGTGCTCGTCGGGAGAGTGAATGGCGTCGGAGTCGAGCCCGAAGCCCATGAGCACGCTGTCGAGGCCCAGGTGATTCTGAAAGTCCGCCACCACGGGAATCGACCCGCCGTTGCGCACAAAGACCGGCTCGGTTCCACACACCTCGCCCATGGCCTCCTTCGCGGCCTGCATCGACGGGGCGGCCCGGTCAACGAGCACGGGATCGCCCCCGTGCAGCCGTCGCACCGAAAGGTCCATGGTGGCCGGCACCGCTGCCTCCAGATGGGCCTCAAGCTTGTCGTAGATGTCCGCCACCTGTTGGTCGGGCACGAGGCGCATCGAAATCTTGGCGTGGGCCCGCGACGGGAGGACCGTTTTGGCGCCCTCACCGGTGTAGCCCCCCCAGATCCCGTTCACGTCGAGCGTGGGGCGGGCCGAGAGGCATTCGAGCGTCGTGTAGTCCCCCTCGGTCCGCACATCGTCGATGCCAATGGCGTCCCGCCAGGCCGCCTCGTCGAACGGAAGGTCGGCGTAGGTGTCGCGCTCGGCCGCCGTCAGGGCGCGCACGTCCTCGTAGAATCCAGGGATCGCGATGCGGTGATCGTCGTCGTGCAGGCCGGCGATCAGCCGACTGAGCGCGTTGGCCGGGTTGTCCACGGCGCCGCCATAGTTGCCGGAGTGGAGGTCGCGGTTTGGGCCCTCCAGGGTGATCTCGGCGTAGGCCAGCCCGCGCAGGCCGTACGTGATGGACGGCGTCTCCGGCGAAAACATGGCCGTGTCTGAGACGAGGACGACGTCGCCGTCGAGCCGGGTGCCGTGGTCACGGACGTACGTCTCGATGGCCATCGAGCCGGTCTCTTCCTCACCCTCGATGATGCACTTGAGGTTGACGGGGAGGTCGCCCTCGGCCGACAGGTAGGCCTCGGCGGCCTTGACGTGCATAAACATCTGCCCCTTATCGTCACACGCGCCGCGGGCGTACAGGGCCCCGTCGTGCCGGGTCGGGTCGAAGGGGTCGGTGGACCATTCCTCCAGGGGGTCGGGCGGCTGCACGTCGTAGTGGCCGTACACGACGACAGTCGGCTTGTCAGGGTCGCTGATGTGCTCGGCGTAGACGAGGGGATGGCCGTCGGTCTCGATGATCTCGGTGTGCTCCATCCCAATGGCGTCGAAGTGGTCGGCAAGCCACTCGGCGGCCCGTTCCACCTCGTCGTCGTAGGCGGAATCGGTGCTGACCGACGGAATGCGGAGAAGCTCTTCGAGCTCGCTGACGAAGCGGTCGGCGTGGGCGTCGGCGTAGGTGAGCGCGGTGTTCATAGGCGAGGTCAACTTGCGTGGGGCGTCGTTGGAAAGAAAAAGAAGGGGCGCGGCGAACGAGAGGATACGAGAGTGGAGAGAGCATGTCCGGGCGGACAGGCCGAATGGGTCACAAATCGGACAGTGCGTTCCGTGGGCCATCCGGCTGCCCGGACGCCGACAGAAGGCCTTCTCACGATGCCGGGACGGCGTGAAGCAACAGGCGCGGACTCTCGTCGGGCACGTAGTCGCCCCCGTCGTAGTCCCCGAACAGGTCCACAACGTCGAGGCCCACCCGTGCGTACATCGCCGTCAGGTCGGACAGGGTGTACAGGCGCACACTCTCCTGAAAGGTCTCCGTGTGCCCGTTCCGGCGGACGGTAATCTGTTTGTTGACGCGACCATCCTCGATCCAGCGGTCCTGGTGGATGGTGTGCCCGTCCTCGGTCTCGTACTCGGAGGCCCCCAGCGACGCGGCGACCTGGGGGGCGTTGAGAAAGTCTTGGAGGAACCATCCATCAGGCCGGAGCGCCGTTGCCATAGCCGCAAGGGCGCGTTCGTTCTCGGCGTCCGCGTCGAAGTAGCCGAACGAGGTAAACAGGTTGATCACCCCGTCTGCACACCCGTCGCACACCGGGGTGCGCATGTCGCCAACCTGAAAAGAAACCGTCTCGTCGAGGCCCTCGTCTGCCGCCTGCGAACGGGCCGCCGCAATGGCGTCCTCCGAGAGGTCGAGGCCCGTCACCTGCCAGTCGCGACGGGCGAGGGCCCGGGCGTGCCGGCCTCGCCCGCAGCCAATGTCGAGGAGGTGGCTCCCCGAGGCCGGCGCGAGGTTCTGCTCAATCAGGTCGACCAACCGTTCGGCGTCCGTGTCGTCTCGGTGGTCGTAGACGCGGGTGTACGCGTCGCTCCAGAACCATTCTTCGTACCAGGACATATCCGAAGGGGAGAAACGAGAGAGAAGACGTAGTGACCGCAGCCCCTGATGCGGCAGGCGAGAGGAGAGCCTCAGTCGTCCCCTATCTCCTCTTTAAAGGGAGCGAGGACCTCCTCCACGGGACGCGCGTCCGGGTACCAGTTCACGATCTTGCGGGCCACCTCGTCGAGCAGGGCGTCGGGACAGGAGGCCCCGGAGGTGATCAGCACGTCGACCGGCGTGTCCTCGGCGGGGAACCAGTCCCTCGTCGTGACCTCTTCTTGTGCGTGAACGTCGAAGTGGTGAATTTCCGAGGGGGCGTCGAACTCGTCGGCGTCCCGAATGAAGTATGTGGGCATGTGCTCCTCGCAGAGCTCCACGAGGTGGCTCGTGTTGGAGGAGTTGTAGCCGCCCACGATGATTCCAAGGTCGGCTCCATCCTCGATGAGCGCTTGCGTGGCGTTCTGGTTCTCGTTGGTGGCGTAGCAGAGCGTGTCGCTTGTGTCCGCAAAGCGCTCCTCCACGTCGGCCTCGCCGTAGCGATCCATCATGGCGTCGCGCATCAGGTCGGCAATGGCGGCGGTCTCTTCCGCCAGCATGGTGGTCTGGTTCACCACGCCCACCCGCCGCAGGTCCCGCTCCGGGTCAAAGTCTTCCGAGTACTTGTCCTCGAAGTAGTCGTAGAAGAAATCAGGGCCGTTCTCTCCCCGGATTACCTTCGCCAGCTCCCGGGCCTCGTCCGGGTCCCGCACGACGACGACGGGGCCCTCCTCCTTCGCGTGAGAAAAGGTCGCGCGGGTCTCCTCGTGGTAGCGCTTGCCGTGGACCACGATCGAGTAGTCGTCGTCCCCAATCTGGGAGCTTTTGCGCCATACCTTTTCGACGAACGGACAGGTGGTGTCGTAGGCCTCGGTGTCGACGCCCTGTCGCTCGAGCTCCTGTTCCACCTCCAGTGTGGTGCCGAAGGCCGGAATGATGACCACGTCGTCCGGCTCCAGCGCGTCGAACGGGATGAGCTGCTCTCCCTGCGTGGTGCGCAGGAATCGAATGCCCCGGTCCCGCAGGTCCTCGTTCACGTGCGGGTTGTGGATCATTTCGGAGAGGAGGAAGATCCGCTTGTCGGGGTTTTCCTCCAGTGCCTCGTACGCGATCTCGATGGCCTGCTCCACGCCGAAGCAAAAGCCAAAGTGTCGCGCGATTTTGAAGCGCACCGGCCCAAAGTCGATCACCGACGGGGACAAGTCGTTCTTGCGGGGATCGGTGGCCTGCCGCGCATCCGTGACCGTCGAGATGATGGGACTCTTGTAGAACGTAGGAACGTCGAACTGGCGCATGGGCAGTCAGGGGTCGCGGAAGAATGCTGTCGTTCCTTCCGGTGGTACGGGAGGGAGCCGCCGGTGATTCGGGGGGACCGGGGGCGACGGGAGGACATGTGAAGGGCATGAAGGAGGAACAACCGGTGATGGGGTGCGCGTGCAGGGCGGGCGAAATGCACGCCTCCTCTCCCGACCCCCATGCCCACGTGAGCGCGAGAAGACAAGCCCGCATCGATGCCATTGCCGCCGCCGCCGCAGACTGGCGAGCGCCGGACCATCCGCCGCGCGAAGCGGCCGTCGCGGACACCCTGGCGGCGCCCAACCGCTGGACCAAGGAGGCGATCGACTACGCCCTGAACCGGTGGATGCAGCGCCTCACACCGGAGGCTCTTACCGACTGGCTCGGCGACGCGGTCCCGGCGGCCCCGACGACCGTGGGCGTCCTGCACGGCTCCTCTGGGCCGCTTGTGGGCCTCCGAGACGCCGTGGCAATCTGGGCCGACGGGCATACGTATCTCGGGCATACGGCGGAGGCCTCTCCCGCTCTGCTTCCCGCATTTGGGCGGGCCGTGTCGGACCGGACCGACAGTATCGACGCGGAGTTTGTGGAACAGGAGCCGCTTCTTGAGCGCGCCGCCGCGGTAACGGCGCAGCCGGTCCGGGACGACGCCGCGGCGGTCCGCGCAGCGTGCGATGATCACGGCATCGCCGACGACCGCCGGCTCGTGCGCCCCGCCCGGCTCGCCGTGGCGGTCCTCGACGGGCACGAGGGCGACGATGCCCTGGGCGGACTGGCGGAGGACGCGCTGCTCTACGACGGCGGTGGGCACCGGCGGCTCGCGCTCCTGTGGGCCCCGGGCGACCTGTCGCCGGATGCATACCTCGAAGCCATGGCACGCTTCCGCGGCGTCTTTCCGGCGCACGAGGACACGCCGGGCGCTCTCCAGATGCAGAAGGCATTCCTCGAGGCCCGCGACGAACCCCGGGCGTACGCCGAGGGCCTTGAGTTTCTCATGAGCCGGGGCGAGCCGAAGGTCCCACGCCCCGACGGTCATCTCCGGTGGACGCAATACACGGCCCTTGACGCGGTCGATGAGTGGATCACCACCCACCGGTCGGCCCTCGCTGCGGTCGTGGCCCGTGAGCCCCTGCACGACCAACTGCCCGCGTCGTGGCCCCTCCGCACGCCGGGGGACCTTCACCTCCCGCCGCTTGCAAACGACGCGGGACGGGCCCTGGCTGACTTTCTTCGGGCCCTGCGCTGACGCTACCGCCCGCTCAGGTGCTCGGTGAGGATGGCCTCCACGTCCGGCTTCACGCTGCCCCAGTCGACGGCGGGGGCCTTCGACACGGTGACGAATTGCGGGGTGATGAACACGTCGTCGACGCCCGCGATCGTGAAGAGGCGGCGGGCGAGGGGATCATCGTCCGCCTCGTCCGCCGAGGCATAGGCGGCCACGCCACCGTCGAGAAAGGCACCGTCGTCCGTCGTAAACTTGAGGCTGTTTGGGTTCGGGGTCGACTCCGCCTGCGTGGTGGCCATGGGCGTTCGGAGGGGGCAGATCAATGGAGAAAGGACAATGAGCACTAGGCAACGCAAAACGTAGACCGTGCGGGCGAGTTCAGGGCGGAACGTCCGCTGGGGTTGTACGGTGAATTCACTTGCGTCTTCCGCAAAATGTGGTATCTTTCCGCCCTCCACCTTTCAAACTGCATGCCTCCAACTAGGTCATGGAGTCCCTTGACGACCGTTCGTCGGCCCCGGACGCCGAACGCCCCACGGAGAAGCCCCCCGAAGGCGGGAAGGTGAGTCGCATTGCGGCCCATACGCAGGGGCTCTTTACGGACCTTCGGGAGTGGATCGACCTGCGGGTCGACCTCGCCATCTTGGAGATGGAAGAGCGGCTCGACGCCTTCAAGAACGACGTGGCCCTCGGGCTCACGATCGCCGTGTTTGCCGCCCTCGCTGCGTTCTTCTCGCTAACGACCGTGGCGCTGGGGGTGGGATGGCTGCTTGGGCATCCGTTCTGGGGCTTTCTCGCGGTGTCGGTGGCACTCATCCTGATCATCGTGGCCCTTCGTGTTGCGAAGCCCGCCCTGATGCCGCCGTCCAACCTGCTGGAGTCCCTTCGCAGAGAACAGGACGTCTCTGGGGACGAGAGCCCGGCCCGCCCTGCCTCGGCCGTGGTGGACGAAAATGCTTCGTGAAGCCCGCGCAGTGGTGGCCGCGCGTCTGTGCCCGCGGGGAGGAGTCCTGGCCCCAGGCCTTTTCGATCATTCTGTTCTACGACCCCTTTTGCCCCATGGACTCGAACCCAAGCAGAGCGGACGTGGAGGCACGCCTCCGAGAAACGGCGGACGCCATGGCCGATCGCTTCGACTCGCTTCAGGAGGAGGTATCTAGCACCGGCTCATCGCTGCGCGACTGGGTTGTGCAAAACCCGCTGAAGAGCGTTGGGGGCATGCTGGCGGCCGGCGTGGCGGTGGGGGCGCTCGTTGGGGGCGGCCGATCGCGGCGGCCCCGGCACGCGGCGCTCCTGGACCAGTACGTCGACGCGCTCCGCACGGAGGTCGAAGAGGCGATGGAAACGGGCGATACGCCGGGGGAGGCGGTGGAGAAGGCCCTGCGCGGACGCGCTCCCCTCGTGGTTTACCGAGAGAACGGGGCTGGGGAGTCCCAGGCACACCGTTCCGGCGGGGGCGTCCTGGGGGACAGTCTCGGGTTTGTGGTGCGCCTCGTGGCCCGTGAGGTGATTCGTGATCAGATTCTCTCCTGGCTTGGCGACACCGACGTAGCGGGACTGGAGGAGGAGCTCTCCGAGTGAGGGCTGTGTCAGTTCCCGTCCAACGACTCTTTTGCACGACCGACCAACACAGATGCGACTGATTATTTTTGGGCCCCCAGGTGCCGGAAAGGGCACGCAGGCTGGGCTGCTAGAAACGCGTCATGGCATTACCCAGATCTCAACGGGGGACATCCTTCGAGACGCCATGGCACAAGAGACTGATTTGGGCAAAAAGGCAAAGTCGTACATCGACGCGGGCGAATTGGTGCCGGATGCACTGGTCCGGGACTTGTCCGAACAGGCCATTGCCGATGAGGGCCACGACGACTTTGTGCTGGACGGGTACCCGCGTACCGACCAGCAGGCCGAATGGCTCACTGCGTTCTTGGAGTCGAACGACACGCCCCTTGACGCCGTCCTCAGCATGGAGGTGCCCGACGACGTGCTCGTGCGTCGGCTGAGTCGGCGCCGGGTACACGAGGAGACAGGCGAAACCTACCACCTGGACCACGACCCGCCCCCCGACGACGTGGACGCGGACCTCATCGTCCAACGCTCCGACGACGAGCCCGAAACCATCCAGAACCGGCTTGACGTCTACCGCGAAGAGACCGAGCCGCTGGCCGCCTACTACGAAGAGCGAGGCCTGCTTGTCTCGGTCGACGGGACCGGAGAGATCGAAGAGGTCTTCGGACGTGTTGAGGCGGCGCTCGGCGCCCTTGACCGCTAGAAGCCCCTGACCGATCGAAACTGCACCGAGCACGATCGTCGACGACGTTGGTTCACTCCAATCTACCGATGGCTTCCTCTGCGCAAAGCGTGTCGTCTGGTGAGCGCGTGGCGGCGCTCCGGGCGCGCATCGACAAGGCCCTGCCGGCGGTCGTCGACGGGCGGGCTCCTGCCTCCCTCTACGATGCCGTAGAGCACGTGCTGCGGGCCGGGGGAAAGCGTGTGCGTCCCATCCTGCTCCTGCTGGTGGCCGAGTCGTACGGCACGTCCGTCGACCGGGCGCTGCCGGCCGCTCTCGCCGTGGAGGTCTTTCACAACTTTACGCTCGTCCACGACGACCTAATGGACGAGGACGACGAGCGACGGGGCGGAGCAACCGTGCACACGAAGTGGGACCCCGGCACGGCAATCCTCACGGGAGACCTCATGATGGGCCTGTCCTACGACCTGCTGGGCCAGGTGGACGGGACCGACGCGGAGGCGCTCTACGCGGTGTATCACCCGATGGTGGAGAAGCTCTGTGCCGGCCAGGCCCTCGACGCATCGTTTGAGACCGACGACGCGGTGACGGTGGAGGCGTATCTGGACATGATCGACCGCAAGACCGGGGCGCTCCTCTCGGCGGCGTTCGAGCTGGGGGGCGTCATTGGAGGGGCCCCGGCGCCCGAGTGCGATCGCCTCGGCACGGCCGGCCGGCTGGTGGGGCGGGCCTTCCAGATCCAGGACGACCTGCTCGACCTCATCGCCGAGGATGAGGAGTGGGGACGAGGGGTGGGGGGAGACCTTGTGCGGGGAAAGAAAACGTTCCTAACCCTGTGCGCCCTGGAGCGCGCCGACGGAGCCGATCAGGACTGGGTCGAGCGCCTCGTGGCCGATGGGGGGCTTTCCCGAGACGATGTGCCGAAGGCCCGTGCGCGGATGGCGGACCTCGGCGTCTTCGAGGAGGCCCGAGCGGCGGTCCGTGCCTACACGGAGAAGGCCTACGACCATCTGCACCTCCTTCCAGACACGGGCGCGGCGGAGGCGCTTCACTGGTTTCTGGATCGTCTCCAGGCGCGCGAGCACTGATCGCCCCCGCCGTCCGTCGTCCCGCTTTTCAGCGTTTCCATGATCGAGCGTGAGGTTACCATTCGCAACCGTGCCGGGCTGCACACGCGGCCGGCGTCGATGCTCGTCAAGACCGCGTCTCGATTCGAGTCGGCCGTCTACCTGTGCCGGGACAACTACGAGATCAATGGAAAAAGTGTCATTGGGGTCATGACCTTGGCCGCCGAGCAGGGAGCGGTGCTCACCCTTGTGGTAGAGGGGGAAGACGAAACCGAGGCCGCCGACGCGATCGAGGCCCTTTTCGAAGATGGGTTTGGGGAAGAATTGTAGGCCGGACTCAGCGCGGGCCGCCGTCATCGTCAGCCATCCACGTCATGGAAGAGTCGCCTCCGGAATCTACGTCCCACGACGAATTGGTCATTTCGGGCACCGGTGCGGCGCCCGGGATCGCGATGGGCACCGCGTACCGGTACGACGCCTCTGCCCCCGACCGGCGGCGTGCGCCCATCTCGCCGGACGAGGTGGACGCGGAGGTGGACCGCCTGGCCAACGCTGTGCAACGGGCCGAACAGGAGCTGGAGACTGTTCGAACGCTGGCCCCAGACGCTCTGGGGGCGGACACCGACGCCATCTTTGAGGCCCAGGCCCTCATGCTGCGCGACGAGGAGGTCCTGCGGGCCATCCGGCAGCGCATTCGGGCGCGGAAAGAACCCGCGGCGGCGGCGGTGCGGACGGTCCTGGCGGCCCACCGCGAACGACTCGACGACAGCGACGACGCGCACCTGCGCACCGGGGCCGACGACCTCGTGGAGCTCGAACGGCGACTCCTCCGGGCACTGCGTCGGCGGGCGGCCGCAGCTCATATCGATACGCAATCGGTGGTGGTGGCCCAAGAGCTGACCCCGACGGACCTGCTGCGCGTTCGTCGGCAGGGGCCGCTGGGGGCCGTTACGGCCCGGGGCGGGCCCACCTCGCACGCGGCCATCGTCGCCAAGGCGCTCGGGCTGCCGCTCCTCGTTGGGGCTGGAGAGACACTGGAGGCCGTGTCGTCCGGGGATCGGGTCGTCGTTGACGGGACTGAGGGACGTCTGATCGCTCATCCTCACCCCGCCACCGTGGAGGACTACCGGCAGCGAGAGACGGAGGCGCCGTCCCCGACGGAGCGTGAAGAGGAGAGGGCCGGGCGCCCTCCCCGAACGACCGACGGCCACGCCGTGACCCTTCGGGTCAACGTGGGGCTGGAGGCCGAGCTCGATCTGCTCCGGCCCGACCCGCCGGGCGGCATCGGACTTCTTCGCACCGAGCTCTTCTTGCTCGCCGACGGCGATCCCCACGCCGTCGACGAAGAACGGCAGGTGGAGGCGTACCGGGAGGTCGCCGAGGCCGCCGGCGAGGAGGGAGCGACGATCCGTCTCCTGGATCTGGGCGGCGATGGCCGTGGGCCCCGTCACGCCGCGGCGGAGCACGAGGGCAGCCGATCCCTGGGAGAGCGGGGGCTGCGGCGGCTTCTGAACCGCCCCGATGAGCACCTGCGTCCCCAGCTGCGGGCCCTCCTGCGGGCGAACCGTCAGGGGGAGCTCCGGGTCCTGCTTCCGATGGTGACGGACGTGACGGAGGTGCGGCGCGTACGGCGAATTCTGGATGAGGAGAGCGCTCGCCTTGCGGAGAACGGCGTGCCCCATGATCCGACCCTGCCCCTCGGCGCGATGGTAGAGGTGCCCGCGATGGCCCTGCAGGCCCCCGCCTTTACCGAGTTCGTGGACTTCTTCTCCGTCGGCACCAATGACCTCACCCAGTACGTGCTGGCGGTGGACCGGGCTGCCGGCCCGGTCGGGGCGCGGCACGACGCGTTGCACCCGGCGGTTCTCGGCCTGATCCTGCGCGTCGTCGAGACGGGCCGGATGTCGGGGTGCCCGGTGGAGGTCTGTGGGGAGATTGCGGGCGACGTGCAGGCGGTGCCGGTGCTCCTGGGACTGGGGGTGGACACCCTGAGCGTCTCGCCCCAGTCGCTGCCCACCGTCCGCCGAGTCGTTCGGGCGATCGAGTACGACGCGGCAAAAGGCCTCGCCCGCGACGTGTTGCAAGAAGACGATGCCCCGGCCGTGCGCCGTCGGGCCCGGACGTGGATCGACACCCACCTGCCGCCGGCCGAGACGGCTGGCTCGGGGGGCGCAGACGTCCGGGGCCCGGACGCGTCGGATCGGTGACCCGCAGCGGCGATGGACGCACGCCGGGGCCGCTCCCCCCAACTCACGTATCACGATTCTCCCAGTCACTTCGAACTTCAACCTCATGTCCGACTCCATCCTCGACCGCGTAAAGCAGGACCTCACCGATGCCATGAAGGCGCAGGATGACGTGCGCCGACGCGCCCTCCGCTCCCTCCGGGCCGCCCTCGCCAACAAGGAGATTGCGAAGCGGCGGTCCGGAACCGACTCTGACCTGGAGAGACAGGAGGAGCTGGCCGTCGTCCAGAAGCAAGTGAAGCAGCGCCGCGACTCGATCGAGCAGTACGAAGAGGCGGATCGCGACGACCTAGCGCAGAAGGAGCGGGAAGAGATCGAGGTCCTCGAGCATTACCTGCCGGACCGGCTGGCAGACGAAGAGCTGTCCGAACGCCTCCAAGCAATCATCGACGAGGTCGGCGCGACCTCAATGGCGGACATGGGATCCGTCATGGGGCGCGCCATGGACGAGCTGCGCGGACGGGTGGATGGAAATCGCGTACGGGAGATGGTTCAGGATCGGCTCTCTGATTAGTCGGCCGGGACGTCCCCGGTGTAGAGCGATTCCCGCCGCGGTGGATCTCGTTCCGGCCCGCTGCTTTACATCGCTGCACTTTTTCTTCACCTTTTGGGGCACGACCCCGTATCCAGCTCACCAGCGGTGTTGACATGCTGACTGTGCTCGACTGGCTTATCCTCGCCATTCTCCTCGGGGGACTCATCCGTGGGTACCTAGTGGGGGCCGTGCGCCAGGCGGCCAGCCTGCTCGGGCTCGTGGCCGCGCTTCTCTTCTCCGTGGAGTTCATGGGGGTGGTCGGGACACTCATCGTCGAGAGCCTGGGCCTTGCCGCGTCCGTCGCCCCGCTTGCCGGCTTTACGGTGTTGTTTCTGGGAGTGTATCTCCTGTTTTTCGCCCTCGCCCGGCTCCTGGAGCAGCTGTTTGACACCCTGTCTCTCTCGTTCGTGAACCGGGCGGTTGGCGGAGCGGTTGGCGGGGCAAAGGCCGCGCTGCTTCTGAGCCTCCTTTTTCTGGTGCTCGCCGGCCTGGAGCTTCCGGAGGAGAAGACGCGGGACGACTCGGCGCTCTACCGCCCAGTTGCACAGCTTCTGCCCAAGACGATCGAGGCGACTGAAGCCTGGTTTCCCGCGGCCAAACGAGCGGCCGATCAGCTGGGTCGGCAGGTGCGCTCCCGGATGGATACTGTCCCGGAGTCCTCCAGCTCCGACAACGTCCGCTCGGGCGCCCAGCCCGGCGTTCAGTGATGTGTTCGGCGGCCCTGGGGCAGCCCCACGGGCCTGCCTTTGCGTACGTGGCCATGGAACAGACCGCTAAAACAAGAGCGGACGGGACAAGAACCGTCCTCTGAACGAGGCCCGTGGCGGTGCGCCCTGAGCGTCGGCGAAGAAGGGCCAACACGCCCGATGTAGCTTGTGCCGTGCGCCGGGGACCCGGTCCCGCGCAGGAGAGAGGGAATACGCCCCGAGAGAGTACTGACCGACGCAGTGGACGCGACCGTGATCGTGACGCCCATGGAATTTCGGTGAGGCGGGGCATTTCGGAAACAGGGCGGCTGTGTCGGGAATTTCTCCCGGGTCCACCTCCGGTGTGCTTCTTCGTCTGTGCTCCTCTGCTCCACGCATGGTCCCGGTTCGCCTGGAACTGAAAAACTTCCTGAGCTACGGCACGGAGGCCCCGCCCCTTGAGTTTGATCACTTCAGCGTGGCCTGCCTGTCCGGCGGCAACGGAGAGGGCAAGTCGGCCCTGCTCGACGCGATGACGTGGGCCGTATGGGGGGAGGCCCGCAAGTCGAGCGGCCGGCGCAAGCCCGACGAGGAGCTGATCCGGATCGGGACCCGGCACATGCAGGTGTCGTTCACCTTCGACCTGGACGACGCGCGCTACCGGGTGGTCCGCTCCTTCTCGCGCTCGGAAACGGGCAAGACCACCTCGTCCGACCTCGAGTTTCAGCTCAACGACGCCGCGGGCACGGAGTACCGTCCGCTGACGGGGGCGACCCAGCGCGAGACGCAGGCGCGCATCGAAGACACCCTGGGGCTGGACTACGACACGTTCATCAACTCGGCCTTCCTGCTGCAGGGCCGCTCCGACGAGTTTACGCAGAAGCGCCCCAGCCAGCGCAAGGAGATCCTCACCCGCATTCTCAACCTTAGCCGGTACGAGGCCCTTGAAGACAAGGCCCGCGACCACTGGCGCGACGCGAAAGAGCGGCAGCAGCGGGCCGCGGCGGAGGTGGAGCGCCTGGAGAAGGCCCTGGAGGACGTGCCGAACTGGGAAGAGGAGCGGGAGGTCGTGCAGGCAGACATCGAGACGCAGACGGAGACCCTTTCCGATCTTCGCGACCGGGAGAAGGCGCTGACCCAGAAGCGGGCCAACCTAGAGGCAACGGCCCGGGAGGCCGAGTCCATTCGCGAGTCGATGGCCAGTCTGGACAGCCGAATCGATGCCCACCGCGACGAGATCGAGTCCCTCACGGGGCGCATCCAGGAGGCCGAGGCCCTTCTGGACGACCGCACGGCCATCGCGGAGGCCTACGACGAACATCAGTCTCTCGTGCAGGAGCGGGACGCGCTCGAACAAACACGCGAACGACATCGGGCCCTCAAGCAAACGCTCGATGAAAAGTCGTCCGCTCTCCAGAAGCGGCGCAGTGCCGTGGAGCGGCGCCTGGAGCGGTTGAGGGCTGAGCGGGCCGGCATCGAGGAGTCGCTGGAGGACTGCCGCGAGACGCTCGACTCGCGGGCCGAGGTGGAAACCCATCTGCGTCGGGCGCAGGCCGCTCGGCAGCAGGTGCCCGAGCGGAAGCATGTGCGCCGGCGTCGGGACCGGTTGGAGCAGCGGAAGGCCGAGGCGCGAGAGGCCATCGTGGGGGGCCGGCAGCAGCTCCGGGGCGAGGTTGAAACCCTCCAGGCGCAGATTGAGGAGGAGGCCGAGGCTCTGGACCAGAAAGAGACGATCGAGGCGCGCATCGACGAGCTGCGCTCGAAGCGGGAGGCGCGGGCGGCCCTGGATGAGCGCATGGTGGAGGTCGAGAAGAAAGGAACCGCCCGGTCGCAGGCTGTGCAAGAGCAGGCGGGGCAGCTGGAAGCGCTGCGGGATGAACGCGAGCGAGAGGCCGAGGATCTCCAGCGATTCCAGGAAGCGGATGGAGACGTGTGCCCGACCTGTGGCACCGAGCTGACCGACGCCCACCGAGAAGAGGCAACGGCCACACTCCGAGGCCACATCGACGAGCTCGACACGGCCATCGAGTCGGCGCAGGCGCGCCTGGACGAAGAAAAAGACCGCCGGGCCAAATTGCGACGGACGTATCGCCAGCTTGCGGAGAAGCGGGAGGCGCTGGACGATGTGGGCGAGGCCCTCGCCACGGCCCAGGAGCAGAAGCGGTCGCTGGAGGAGACGGCGGAGGCGCTCGCCGCCCACCGCGAGAAGGCCGAGCGCCTTCGCCAGCGCCTCACAGAAGGACGTTACGCCGAGGAGGCGCGGCGGCGCTGGCAGGCCTGCAAACAGCGCCTCGCGGGCGTCGAGGTCGATGCGGACGCGCTCGAGACTCTTCAGAACCGGGCGGCCCAGTTCGACCGGTACGCGGATCGGCTGGACGAGATCGAACGGGCGGCGGCGCGGCACGAGGAGCTGGCGCAGACGCTGAACGAGCGGGACGAGAAGATCGAGCAGCTCCGAACGGCACTGGAGGAGAACCGGGTGGCCGAAGACCTCCGAGAGGATATGGAGAACCTTCGAGAACAGATGGAGGCCCTTGATTTTGACCCGGACCGCTTTCAAGAAATTCGAGAGCGACTGCAGGAGCTAGGCGACGTGCCGGACCGCCACAACGCCCTCGTCACCGCCGAAGAAAACCGCAACGAGTGGGTGGAGCAGCGCGCCCGGGTGCAAGAGCGAATGGAGGAGGCCGAGGAGGAGAAGCAAGGGCTGGAAGAACGCCTCGCGGAGTGCACGTCGGCGCTAGAGGACAAGCCTGAGGTGGTTGCTAAACAAGAGGACGTGTCGGAGCGGGTGGAAGCCGAGGAGAACACGCTCAACGAGCTGCAGCAGCGCCTCGGCAAGCTGAGCGCGCAGTTGGAACAAGCCGCGGCGGATCGGGAGGCCCTGGAAGAGGCCCGAGAAGAGCGGCAGGACGCCGTCGCCGACCGACAGCGGTATAAGCATCTCCGCGCTGCCTTCGGGAAGAACGGCATCCCGTCGCTCATTATCGAAGAGACGCTTCCCGATATTGAAGAACGCGCCAATCGCATTCTGGACCGCCTTACCGACGGCCGGATGCATGTGCGGCTCGAGACTCTTAAAGAGAAGAAAAGCGGGGGCACCAAGGAAACGCTCGAAATCATCATCACCGATGAGCACGGGGCCCCGCGCCCCTACGAGACGTACTCGGGCGGGGAGAGCTTCCGGGTGAACTTTGCCCTCCGCGTCGCGCTGGCGCAACTGCTGGCCGAGCGCAGCGGCGTGCGGGTGCGCACCCTCGTGATCGACGAAGGGTTCGGCACGCAGGACGAGGCCGGCATCGAGCGGCTCGTGGAGGCCATCCAGGCGATCCGCGAGGACTTTGCCAAAATCCTCGTCATCACCCACCTCGAACGGCTCAAGCGGGCATTCCCGGTGCGCATTGAGGTTGAAAAGGACCCGTCCGTGGGCTCGACGTTCGAACTCGTCGGGGCATAGCCTGGGCGTCGAGAGCCTGCTCGACGGCCAATCTGCCGAACGGTGAAGGCGCAGTGACGTACGGCCCTATATCCATTTCGCCCATGCTCTTTTTGCTGAGCACGTAAGCCCATGCCTGAGGACGAAATCGAGAAGCTCTACTACTCGATCGGGGAGGTTGGCGAGATCGTCGATCAGGAGCCCCATGTTCTCCGGTACTGGGAGCAGGAGTTTGAGGTCTTGAGTCCTCGGAAGAACCGGGCCGGGCGGCGCGTCTACACGGAGGAGGACGTAGCGACGGTCGAGCGCATCCGCCATCTTCTGAAAGACGAGAAGTACACGATCGAGGGAGCACGGCAGGCTATTGCACGGAAGGACGCAAGCACGGAGACTGCGAGTGACCTCGAAGACGATTTGAGGGCCCTCCGCTCGTTCCTTGTCGAGCTCCGCGAGCAGTTGAAGGAGTAGCCCTCGGCCGCACGCCATGAGGGGGCAAACAGGGGCCTGAACGTGGGCCGGGCAGGGGCTTTCTCATTCTGGAGGACCCGGCACGGGTCGGCTGAACGAGTGAGAAGGACCCGCCATGCTCCCTCAAGCATTTCTCCGTGCCGTCCGCGGAATTGAAGAGACTCCGCCCTTGAGAGCCCTCAGAGCGCGTCGAATGTCCACCCCTCGGCGGAGAGCGTGCTGAGAATCGTCTCCAGGGCTGGGAGGGTTACGTCTTCACAGATGGGGTTGTCGTGCAGGACGATCACGGAGCCGGGACGTACGTGGCGGACCACGAAGTCTGACACCCGTCGAGCCCGGGCGGTCTTCAGGTAGTCGCCCGGCATCACGTCCCACATCACCATGCGCTGGTTCTGGGCTGCGCACCACCGGCGGAGGCCCTGCGTGGGGCGGCCGTAGGGCGGACGGAGCGCCCGGACCCGGGTTTGTGTAAGCGCCCGCAGCCGCCGCGTGGTGCGGACGAGTTCGCTCTGCAGCCGCTCGTGGGGCACAGACCACGGGTCGACGTGCGTGTAGGTGTGGTTGCCGACGCGGTGGCCGGCCCGGACGATCGCCTGGGTCCGGTCCGGATGGTCGTCTGCGTTCTGGCCGACGAGGAAGTGGGTGGCCTGCGCGTTGTACTGTGCGAGCAGGTCGAGCAGGTCGTCCGTGATTTCCTCGGTGGGACCATCGTCAAACGTGAGGTACGCGGTCTTTGCCTCCGCCTCGATCCGCCAGAGGAGGTCCGGAAAGAAACGGTGGAACGGGCGCAGGCCGTGGGTGGCGAGATAGGGAATGAGGAAGCGCATTGGGGGAGGCGTGCGGTCAGAGTCGATTCACGAGCTCGGAGGACCGGACACCGTTACGTGTCCACCCCCGCCCGGTCCAGGCTGTCCGGCTTGGAGGAGCCCACCAGGGCCCACCCGCCCGCGAGAGAAGTTGAAACCATGAGCACCAGAACGGTCGCGACGATGGATCGAAGCAGGCCGCGCTCCCCAAAGTGGGACGCGGCCGGAACGGCAAGCAGCATGTCCGCGCCCATCTTGCCGAGGAGGGCGACAAGCGTAGGTTGCCGCCAGGCGGGCAGGATGATGGCGACGGCACTGCAGGCAAGCAGCACGGCATTGATCCCCCAGCGCCCGATCGCCTGGGCCTGTACGAACCGGGACGGGGTGCGGAGCGCGTGGTGGAACCGCTCGGCCTGTCTGCGGAGGAGGTCGACGAATGAACCGGCGGCGGGGCGCGTTACGGCTGCCTCCGGCGCGGAATTAAAGGTGACCGAGGTGGTCGGAGGAGGGCCCAACGGGGCAGGTCCTTCAGAGGAGGGGGAAGCTGAGGGGCGAGCGTCGGCGTTGAGGGCACGGTTGGCGGTGCCGGGGCCGATGGGAAGGCCCAGGTGCGCAGTCCCGCCCAGGCGTGTCAGGCGGCCCAAATGCTGCAGGGCTTCGAGTCGGGGCAGAAACAGATTGTCGTGCCTTACCAGCGTAGGGCCCACCACGACCGAGGCATCGGTCTGGCACGGCCGCACCATCGACTGGGGCCACTCGGGCGGGACCTCGGCTCCGGGGGGAAGCGTCAGGATTACGTTGTCCGAGGTGGGGGCACTGCCGCTCGCCGTCGAGGCGGGGGCGTCGGAATGTGTGACCTCGACGCGGTCCGTCGGATACTCGCAGGACGCCAGGGCGTCCCGAAGAGCGCCCGGGTCCGCACCCTGAGAGGGAACGACCGTCACGGGGGGCCACTCTGTAGGCGCGCTTGGCAAGGAGCGGTTCCGGGCGGTGAGAAAGGCCAGCGCCGCGGCCCCCGCCCCGAGCGCGTACGCTCCGACGAGGGCGAAGAGAATTGTAATGACGACGAACGGCATGGGGGATGCGTGGAGCGAGGGAACGACCAGCTGGAGGGAGGACGCTGTTTTACGGTCGGCGAAGCCGGTGGTGGGCCGGGCGCAGGGCGCGTAGGTCCTGATGAAGGGCAACCCGAACGCCCGTCACCCCCTCCGGGCTGACCCCAAGCGCAAGGTCGAGCGAAGGCACCTCGCGAAACGACAGTCCCACGCGGAGCCCGACGGACGCGGCCGGTCGCAGGGGAACTGAGGCCCCGCCTACGTCCGGGGCCTCGTCGAATGTCAGGTCGAGGGCCGCGTTGGAGAACACGTCGTCGTACACGCTTGCGGCGTGAAGGCCTAGGTGGCCGTCGAGGCGAACCACGTTCAGGGGCTGGGCGAGGGGGAAGCGGTATAGTGCACTGCCGATCAGGCGATCAGAGTCGACGAAGCGGTGTCGCGCCCATCCGGGGACCCGGGTGCCGCCGAACATCGGGCGTAGGTAGTAGGGCACGGGGGCCTTGCCCCGCGCGGCGGTGTGGGCCAGCGACAGGTGTCCCACGAGGCGGTGTGCACCGCCGAGCGGCACCACTCCGTGGGCGCTGAGGTCCAGGCGATCGAACTGCACGGACGCGGTGGACTCGTATCGCGCCCAACCGCCGCGCAGGAGCATTCCTCGCGTGGGGCGAGGGCCTGAGGGACGGGTGTCGTACTCCACATCGATCCCTATGCGGAGGCCAGTGTGGGCCGGCGACAAGGGGCCGAGCTGACTGCTTGCCAGTTGCCGGAGGTGCTCCTGGGAGCGCGCGTCCAGATCTGGGGCCGTGGGGGACGGCACGCGATCGACCCGATGGGCCGACAGGCCGACGTGCGGCTGGACCAGCAGGTGCCGGTCGAGAAACTGCTGACCCACCCGAATCCGGAACTGGGCGGCGGAGCGCTCGACGGACTGCCGGGCGTCGGAGGACGTCCCGGGCCCGAGTCCGTAGAACCAGTCGCGGTTTGTGTGGAGGCCTCGCGCGCTTACGAGCACGTACTGACGGACCTGCTCGGGGTGGGCGCTGGCCCAGGCCGCGGTGGCCACCTGCTCGTGCCGGGCCGGGGCCGCAGTCACGAGGGCCTGCGCATGACGACGCCCCAGGTGGTGCACCACGAGCCCAGCCCCGACGCCCACGCCGACCCGTGGGCTCCACGTGTCGAGAGGATAGAGTCGTAGGTTGAGGCCTGGCTCGTCCGGGGCGCCCGGGAACGCCTGTCCGGCCGCCGGGGCGGTCGGCAGCCCCACCATCGCAACGAGAAGAAGCCCGAGTCCAGCCCGGAAGCCCGGTCGGCGAGAAGGCGCCCAGAACGACCAGTGGAAAACACGGGACAGAAACGTGTGCATCAGTGGGAGCCGTCACCTATGTTGAAATGCACCCTGCCGCACGGCGGGGCGAGGGCGAGGTTTCAGTGTAACTGCTTCTTTCCGGTCAGTCATCAAAAACCGTATGCGAATCCTCGTAGTCGGAAGTGGGGGGCGTGAGCACGCGCTCGTCAAGTCCTTTTCCCAGAGCAATCGGGTGTCCGCCCTGTTTGCTGCGCCCGGCAACCCCGGCACGGCCCAGCAGGCCACGAATGTGGACCTGGAGGCGACCGACCTCGATGGACTGGTCGAGTTTGCGAAGTCGGAGGACATCGACTTGACCCTGGTAGGGCCCGAACGGCCGCTCGTGGACGGCCTCGTCAACCGATTCGAAGCGGCCGGGCTTCCCATTGTAGGGCCCACGGAGACCGCCGCGCAGCTGGAAGGCAGCAAGGCCTTCGCCGATCAATTTATGGCGCGTCACGACGTGCCGACGGCTTCCTTCCGGGTGTTCGACGCCGACGAGCGCGACGAGGCGGCGGCCCACCTCAGCGATGTTGGAGCTCCAGTTGTGGTGAAGGCGGATGGCCTGGCAGGGGGGAAGGGAGCGTTCGTGTGTTCGACCCTGGACGAAGCTCACGACGCACTGGACGAAATTGTGCAGCGACGGGCCTTCGGGGGCGCGGGCGACCGGGTCGTCATTGAGGAAAAGATGGAGGGCGAGGAGGTGAGTGTGCTCGCTCTTACCGACGGCGCGCACTACGTTCTGCTTCCCCCGTCTCAGGACCACAAGCCGATCGGGGAGGGCGGCACCGGCCCGAATACGGGCGGGATGGGGGCGTTTGCCCCAGCCCCGATCGTGGACGGAACGATGCTCGCACGCATCTGCCGAGAGATTATAGAGCCGACCCTGCAGGGCATGCAGGCGGAAGGCACGCCGTACCGCGGGGTGCTCTACTGCGGCCTCATGATCACGGAAGAAGGGCCGAAGGTGGTCGAGTACAACTGTCGCCTCGGCGATCCGGAGGCCCAAGTCGTGCTTCCGCTCGTGGAGTCGGACCTGGCTGCGGTTTTCCGAAATCTTGCCGATGGCGACCTGCAGGGCCATAACCTTCGGACCGCTTCCGGGGCGGCCGCCTGCGTCGTGCTTGCCTCGGACGGATATCCGGTCGAGTACGAGACCGGGGTCGAGATTGGCGGGGTCGGGGAGGCGGAGGCCCTTGAAGACGCATCGGTCATCCACGCCGGAACGCGGCTTACACCGGACGGCACGCTCGTGACCGGCGGGGGACGCGTGCTGGGCGTCACGGCCACCGGACGAGACCTGCCGACGGCCCTCGGCCGGGCGTACGACGGCGTCGACCGCGTCGAGTTCGAGGGCAAGACCTACCGGCGCGATATCGGCGAGAAGGGGCTGGGTCACCTGAATGCGTCCTAGAATTCTTCTGCGTGCATGCGGTGCCGCTGTTGGCTGAGTGTTGGCCTTGGATTCCTGCTTCTGTGGGGGAGCGGAGGCGTGTGGGCCCTGGGCTCGGCGTGTGCACAGGAGCCAGACCGCCGGGTGGGGATGGTCCTCGCGCAGTTCGAGGAGGCGCGGGCCCTCGCCGTTGACCCCCGCGGCCGACTGTACGTCGCCGAGGCGGGGCGCGACGTGATCGGCATTTTTGAGGCCGATGGCACTCGCCGGAACGCACTGGGAGGGGCGGGGACGCGGCCGGGAGAGTTCGACGCGCCCTCCGACATGGACCCGACGAACGGGCAGCTCCTCCTCGTGGCCGATACCTACAACGGGCGCCTCCAGCGCTTCTCGACGGAAGGACAGTATCTTGAGTCGATGCCCATTGGCCCAACCGAACGGCGGACGGGGGGGGAGTGGACGTTTCAGGAGAGACGAAGCGGGGCGCCGGTCCAGGGGCAGGGACGCCCGATCGAGGTAGCACGGGACGACGAGGGGGCGGTGTTTGTGCTCGACGCACACGGCCGTCGTGTGTGGAAGTGGAGCGACCTCGGGCAGTCGGAGACCCTGGTTCCTGGACGCGACGGACGGCTCCAAGACCCAGTCGCGATGGCCGTCGGAGCGGACGGTCGCCTCTACGTAGCGGACGCCGGTGGGGACGCGGTGTTCGTGTACGACACCTTCGGCACATTCCGCCGCCGTGTGCTCGGGGGCTCCCTTCCCGCCCTGCAAGCCCTCACCGTCCACCGCGGCCAACTGTGGATCGTTTGTGCCCGCCGCGTCCTTGTGTGGGACCGAACAGAAGGGATCGTCGCGGAGCACACGGTCGATCTCTCCGAGCCGCTCGTCGACGTGGCGGTTCACGGGAATCGTGTGTACCTGCTGACCGAAACGCGCCTGCTTCGGCGGGCGGCCTGGGAGTGAAGCGCGGGCGCAGGCGTCGCGCTCAAAGGGCGTCTGAGAAACTGTTCACGTTCGTCTCGTTCCGTCGCCGCGATTCCGTTTGTGTCGTACGCTCCGTCGATCGTCCGGATGCTGGTGCTGTGTGGCGTGGGGGGACTCCTGCTGGGCGAGACGAGGGCACAGGACACGACGCGGGTCTTGACGAACCTGGGACGCGACCGCGACACGATCGACACCTTTCAGCCGCAGCCGTACCCGCTGCGTCCGTTTGTCCTGCCGGGCAGCGAGACGATTCGGGTCGGCTCCACGCGGCTCGACACGTCGGGGTACCGGATCGAGGCGCGGACGGGACGCCTGTGGGTAGATCGCGATGACCTCCTTGGGGCCCGTGACACCCTTTTTGTGGAGTATCGGACGTACCCGTTTGCATTTGAGGAGGTGTATCGTCGCCGGGCGCCCGACACGAGCGCCGCGGCCGATTCCGCCACGGTCGTCGTGGAGGAGACGGGACCGGACACCACGGGGTTTGATCCCTTTGCGGGCATTGACATTGAGCGCAGCGGGTCGATCTCGCGGGGCGTGGTGGGGGGCACACAGCGCGACGTGAGTGTGGAGTCGGGGCTTCGCCTACAGGTCCAGGGTGAGGTGGCCGACAGCGTGTTCGTCCAGGCCCTGCTCACCGACGAGAACACGCCCCTTCAGCCGGAGGGGACGACCCAGCGCCTTCAGAACTTCGACCGTGTCTTCCTGTCGGTCGACGCCCCCCAGGGCACCGCCCGCCTCGGCGATGTGGACGTGGACCTCGATGGGGGAACGTTTGGCCAGTTTTCGCAGAAGGTGCAGGGGGTCTCGGTCGAGAGCGACGGGCTGGGCGCGGCGGCCGGGCTCACGGAAGGGGACGCCACGGCCTTCGGGGCGGTGAGTCGGGGGCAGTTCCGCACCCAGGACCTCGCGTCCACCGACGGGGTGCAGGGGCCGTACCGGCTCCGTGGGGTCAACGGGGAGGAGGCCATCATCGTCGTGGCGGGATCGGAGCGCGTCTTTCTGGACGGGGAACGCCTCACGCGCGGACAGACAGAGGACTATGTGATCGACTACACGCAGGCCGAGATCACGTTTACCGCCAACCGCCTCATTACCGACGACCGCCGCATCACCGTCGAATTTCAGTACTCAACGTCGCAGTTTACGCGGACCTTGGCCGGCGGACGGGCGACGGCGGGCATGTGGCGGAGACGCGGCGGCGACGCCCGGATCCACCTGGGGGCTACGGTCGTCCGGCAGGCCGACGGGCGCGACTTCCAGACGGCCCTCGACCTGTCCCGCCAAGACTCGCTCCGTCTCGTGCGGGCCGGGGACGAGACGGCGGTCCGGAGCGGGGCCCGCCGTGTGGACTTCGATCCCGACGCGCCGTACGTCCACTACCGCCGCGAGCCGATCACGGCGCCCGACGGGACGCAGGACACAATCTTTGTCGCCGTGGACGAGGCGCCGTCTCGGGAGACGTCCGTCTTCCGGGTACGCTTTACGCGGGTCGGGACGGGACGGGGGGACTACCGGCGGGCGGGGGCGGAGACGAATGGCGTCGCGTATGAGTACGTGGGGCCGGGCGACGGGGCCTATTCCCCCGTTCAGCCGCTTCCCGCGCCGACTCGGAAGCGGCTCGTCGATGTGAGGGGGGCGGTCGAGCCGGTGCCGGGCATCGAGGTGTTTGGGGAGTGGGCGGGGTCGCTAAACGACCAGAATCGGTTCTCGGGGCGCGACGCGGGCGACGATCGAGACCGGGCGTATACGGCTGGGGTGCGGGCCGAGCCGATCACGATGGACGTGGGGGACACGGAGCTTGGAACGGTCTCGGGGCGGATTCGGCGACGGCAGCGCGGGCAGCACTTTGTGACGTTCGACCAGACGCGTCCCATTGAGTACGGACGGCGGTGGAACCTCTCGCGCGGCGGGTCGGGGCTGCCGCGCCGCCTCCGCGACCGCGGCGACGAGACGGTGGACGAGGGGCAGGTGACCGTTGACTGGGGCGAGGGCTCGTCCCTGGAGGCAGGGCTCGGGCGGCTAACGGTTGGCTCGGCCTTTGAGGCGTGGCGCCGCCGGGGGGCCCTTTCTCTCGATGAGGCCGGATGGCCCCGGCTCTCGCTGCGCTCCGTTCGCATTGCCAGCACCGACCGCCCTGCGCAGGTCGACGGGGCCTGGCGGCGGCAGGCGGCCACGCTGCGCCAGCCCCTCTGGGACGGGCGGGTGGAACCCCGCCTCGAGGTGGAGCGGGAACGGCGGCGCCAACGGGTGCACGGCACCGACAGCCTGACGGCCGAGTCGTTCCAATTCTTGGAGGTCCGTCCCGGACTGACGTACGCCCAGGGGCCTGTGGAAGCGACCGGCAGTCTGGAGCACCGTACCGAGCAGGGCGTGGTGGACGGGTCGTTTCGGGAGGCGTCGCAAACGTGGACGGCCCAGACGAAGGTGGCCCTCGATCCGTCGGCGCCGTACCGGGTGTCCGTGCGGGGCGGACTGCGTCGCCGGAATGTGACCGATGTCTTTCGGCGGACTGAACAGCGGCGCGAGACCGAGTCGGTCGTTGTGCGGCTTGATGGACGTGCACGGCCGCTGGACCGGGCGGTTGACGCCCGCATGTTCTACAACGCGGCGACCGAGCGCACCCCGGTTCAGCAGGAGGTGTACGTCCAGACGACCCCCGACCGGGGCCAGTACGTGTGGCGCGACGCCAACGACGATGGCGTGCAGCAAGTCGACGAGTTTGTCCCCGAGACGACGCCCAACGAGGGCACGTACGTACAGCGCTTCGTGCCGTCCGACACGCTCGAATCCGTCGTGGACCTGGAACTGCGTACCCGCCTCGCGCTGCGGCCCCGACGCCTGTGGCCGGACGGAGACCAGTGGTGGAAGCAGGCGGCGCGCCAGATCACCACGGAAACGCGCGTCGAGGTGCGGGAGCAGAACCGCACCGACACGCCCACGGCCCTCTACCGGCTAGCCCCTGATGCCTTTCGGCGGCCCGGGCGTACGATCGACGGCTCGCTGCGCCTCGAGCAGCGCCTGGAGCTGTTCCGAGCCCGGCGGGACCACGGACTGGAGGCCTCCTGGCGGCAGGTGCGAGGCCTGACCGAGCGGGCCGCGGGGGGCGAGCGTCAGTTTTTGAATCGATGGGAGGTTGAAGGAACGCTTCGCCCGGCCTCGTCCTGGGATCTCCGGGTGACGGGGACCGCGGAACGGGACCGGGTGCAGAGCGAGGCCTTCGACGAGGCGCGCAGTTTCGACATCCGCACACTCCGGATTCGGCCCAGCGTTTCGTATCAGCCGCGCCGTACGCTCGGTGTAACTGTGGCGGGTGTATACGCCCGCAAACGGGATCGGGCGAAGGGGCGACGGGTCGACCTCTACACACTGCCCCTGGAGCTGACGTGGCGCCGCGCGGGGCGCCTGCGGCTCACGGCGAACGCCGAGCTGGCGCGCGTCGATCTCACGGGCGCGGCCGTCGGGCGGGCCCTGTTCGAATTGACGGACGGGCGGGGCCCCGGGACCTCGGCGCTCTGGGGGCTGCAGGGCCGGTACGCCTTCACAGACCGCCTCCGTGCCACGCTGTCCTACGACGGCCGTGCCCCCGCCACGACCGACCCCATCCATACGGTGCGCGTTCAAGTCAACGCCTCGTTCTGACGAACCGACGGCCCGGTCTACTTCTCAGCGGGCGCCCGCTCCGGCTCCGCAAACTCATCGTACTCTTCGCGGTGAATGGAGATTCCGGCGTTTTGGAGTTTGTCTTCGAGGGCCTCGTACCCGCGGTCGAGGTGATAGACCCGAAGAACGTCCGTGCGGCCCTCGGCAAGCATGCCGGCCATGACCAGGGAGACCCCGGCCCGGAGGTCGGTGCTCATCACCTTCGCCCCCTTCAGCGGCGTGCCCCCATGTACCGTGGCCGTGTTGCCGTCCACCTCGATCTCCAGGCCCAGGCGCTGCAGCTCCGGGACGTGCTTGAAGCGGTCGTCGTAGATCGTGTCCGTCACCGTGGCCGTGCCGTCGGCGAGGCCCAACAGGACGGTCCACTGGGCCTGCAGGTCGGTGGCAAAGCCGGGAAAGGGAGCTGTCTCGATGGAGACGGGACGAAGCGTGTCGGGGCGGGTCACGGTCACGGTGTCGTCGCCGTAGGACACGTCGACGCCCGTCTCGGCCAGCTTTTCCTTGAAGATGGGGCCCAGGTGCTCGTGGGTGCCCTCGTGGATGTGAACGGGGCGGCCGGGCTCGGCGGTCGTCGCGGCCATCAGGATGAAGGTGCCCAGCTCGATGCGGTCGGGCGTGTTGCGGAAGGTGCCCGTGTTGAGCGCGTCGACGCCCTGAATCTCGATCGTGCGGGTGCCGAGGCCCTCGATCTGAGCCCCCATTTCTTGCAGGGCGCGCCCGAAGGCCACCACGTCGGGCTCCTTGGCCGCGTTTTCAATCCTGGAGCCGCCCCGGGCCGTCACGGCGGCGAGCAGGAGGTTGATCGTCGCGCCCACGCTCACCGGCTCAAGCCGGAAGGTGCCGCCGCTGAGGCCGCCGTTTGGGGTCGAGGCCTGCACGTAGCCCTCGTCCAGCTCAATCTCGGCCCCGAACTGCTTCATGCCCTCGATGTGGAGGTCGACCGGGCGCGGCCCCCACGCGCAGCCCCCCGGGAGGGACACCTTGGCGGTCCCGCACCGGCCGAGAAGCGCACCGAGCATGTAGAACGAGGCCCGCATTTTCTTGACCATCTCGTAGGGGGCCACCGGCGTCTCGATGCGGGTCGCGTCCACCGAGAGGGTGTGGGCGTCGGCGTCGAACGTCACCGCCGGCCCCCCGTGACGAATGACCTTGGAAAAGGTGCGGACGTCTCGCAGGTCCGGCACGTTGGTGACGGTGGAAGGACCCTTCGCCAAGAGAGTGGCGGCCATGAGCGGAAGGGCCGTGTTCTTCGATCCGCTCACGGTCAAGGGACCCTGGAGGACGGAGTCCCCGCGAACGACGAGTTTGTCCATGATGCAGTGAAGCTGGTGGGAAAAGAAAAGGCCAAGCCAAATGCGGAATTGAAAACGCAGACGAATAAAAACGCCGCCCCCGAAATTGTTCGTCGACGCGATCGTCAAAAGGTGCCGCGGCTCCACCGCACCGCGTCCGAATCAGCCGTTCCGCTTCTGCGTTGAACATAAGCCCCAACAGGCCTGCACTTGATGCCTCCCCATTCGTCGCATCGACTTCCTGCGTTTGATGGAGCACGTTTACCTCGACCATGCCGCCACGACCCCCCTAGATCCCGCGGTGTTTGAGGTCATGAAACCGTACCTGCTGGACGAGTACGGAAATGCGTCTTCCGTGCACCAGATGGGACGGCGGGCGCGCGTGGCGATGGAGGAGGCCCGGACGCGCGTCGCGGACTGTCTGGGGGCCGAGTCGAGCGAGATTGTCTTCACCAGCGGCGGTACCGAGGCCGACAACCTGGCGCTGAAGGGCGTACTGGGCGCGGTGCCAACGGGGGAGAATCCAGAGGCCAGGCTGGTCACCTCCACCGCCGAGCACAAGGCCGTTGTGGAGCCGGCCCGGCGAATGTCGGAGCAGGGGCGGCCTGTGACCCTTCTGTCGCCGGACGCCCAGGGGGCCGTCACGCCCGACCAGGTCGAGGATGCAATCGACGACGATACCCTCCTCGTGTCCCTCATGCACACGAACAACGAGATCGGGGTGCGGACCGACATTTCGGGCGTGGCGGCCGTCTGCGACGAGCACGACGTGCGCCTCCACTGCGATGCCGTGCAGGCGGCGGGCCTGCAGCCGCTCGACGTGGACGACCTCGGTGTAGACCTGCTCTCCCTGTCCGGGCACAAGTTCTACGGGCCGAAGGGCAGCGGCGTGCTGTACGTCCGCAACGGCGTCGACCTCGGGCCGCTCGTGGAAGGGGGCTCCCAGGAACGGGATCGGCGGGGCGGAACCCAGAACGTGGCCGGGGCCATTGGGCTGGCCGAGGCGCTGGAGCGGGCCGCGGCGGAGGCAGACGAACGGGCGGCGCAGCTGTCCCGGCTTCAGCGGCGTCTGGTGGAGGGGCTCGACGACACCGTCCCCGGTCCGTACGTCCTCAACACGCCGCTGGACGAGGCGCCCGTCGCGCCACACGTGGTGAACGTGGCCTTTCCGCCGGATGGAGATGAGCCCCTGGACGGCGAGATGCTGATCCTGAACCTGGACATGCAGGGCGTGCTCGTCTCCGCCGGGTCGGCCTGTACCAGCGGCGCCTTGGAGCCGAGCCATGTCCTTACGGCCCTCGGCCTAGACCGCCCGACAGCCTCTGCCGCCGTTCGGTTCTCGCTGGGGGCGGAGACGACCGAGGAAGACATCGACAACGCGCTCGATGCCCTTCGCGCTACGCTCCAACGCATGCGCTGACGTTGGGGGCAGTGGGGCGTCTCGACGAATCTCATGTTTGATGCCTGAATGACATGGACCCTGCTCTTCTTGTCTTTGCCAAGGTTCCGCGCCCAGGGACTGTCAAGACGCGCCTCACACCGGCCCTGAGTGCCGCGTCTGCGGCCCGCCTCTACACGGCGTTCTTGCGGGACACGCTGCGGCAGGTCGTGCGGCTGGAGGCCGACGTGCGGCTCTACCTGGCGCCGCCGCTGCCCGACGAGGGCCTCGATGCGGTGCCGTCCGGTGTTTCCGTCCATGCACAGACGGGCGAGGGGCTGGGGGGACGCATGAAACGGGCCTTCCAGGAGACCCTGGCGGACGGCCACGGGCAGGTTCTCGTGATGGGGAGCGATCACCCGACCCTGCCGCCGTCGTTTCTGCGACGGGCGAAGCAGGCCCTTCGCGACCCTGGATCACTGTGCATCGGGCCCACGGAGGATGGTGGGTTTTACGCGCTGGGCATGAGTGCCTTCTATCCGCAGCTGTTCGACGGCATGAGCTACAGCCATTCGAGGGTGTTTGCCGAAACCCTGTCTCGGGCCGGCCAGACCGAGGCCGATCTCACCGTGCTCCCGCAGTGGTACGACGTGGACCGACCGGGCGATCTGGGCCGACTGTTGGCGGACATTGAGAAGCGTCCCGCGGAGGCCCGGAACACCCGGCGCGTTGCGGACCGGCTCGAACTGGCGTCGCTCGCTTAGGAGGCACATGGGCCGCCACTTGGATTTGGAACCGCTTCCGAAATCTTGTACCTTGTGTGCAGAAGAGGTTTTTTCACATCTTCCCTCCGTATCTTTTCTCAACTCACGTCATGACTGGATCTCAACACACCCCCCACGCCGGCGACGGTGCGCCGGAGGACGACCTGGGCACGTTCCAAACCCTCGAGCAGTTCATTCTTGACCGACAGGACTCGTTCCCCCACTCCACCGGTGCATTCTCGCGGCTCCTGCGCGACATCAGCCTGGCGGCCAAGATTGTGAACCGCGACATGCGCCGTGCTGGGCTCCTCGACGTGTACGGCAGTACCGGCGAGCGCAACGTACAGGGGGAGGTCCAGCAGAAGATGGACGCGCTTGCCCACCGCGAGTTCGTGCAGGCGCTGCGACGTGGGGGAGAGTGCTGCCTCATCGGCTCGGAAGAGCACGCGGAGGCCATCCCCCTGAGCAGTGTCTCGAAGGAGGGGGATGGAAAGTACATTGTTCTCTTGGACCCGCTCGACGGCTCCTCCAACATCGACGTGAACGTGTCGGTGGGCACCATCTTCAGCATCTACCGGCTGCCGGAGGCCTCCGACCCGGAGAAGCCGGACCCGGAGGCGGCCCTGCAGGCCGGAACCGAGCAAGTAGCCGCCGGATACGTCGTCTACGGCTCCTCGACGATGCTGGTGTACACCACCGGCAACGGGGTGAATGGCTTTACGCTTGACCCGTCAATCGGGGAGTTCTTGCTGTCACACCCGGACATCGAGACCCCGGCCCGGGGGCGTCTCTTTTCGATCAATAGTGGCTACTACCACTCCTTTGAGGAGGGCCTCCGCAACTACCTCGATTGGCTCCAGCAGCCGGATCCGGACACCATCCGGCCCGCAAAGTCCCGCTACATCGGGTCCTTCGTCTCGGACTTTCACCGCAACCTGTTGGAGGGCGGCATCTACATGTACCCGGCGACAGAGAGCAGTCCAGCCGGAAAGCTCCGCCTCATGTACGAGGCCAATCCGATGGGCTTCATCGCCGAGCAGGCCGGGGGGGCGGCGTCGGATGGACACCGGCGCATCCTTGAGAAAGAGCCGGACAAGCTCCACCAGCGGACGCCGCTCTTCATCGGCAGTGAGACGATGGTCCGCCGGGCCGAGGCGTTTCTCCAGGGCGAGCCGGAGCAGGCGCTTCCGGCGTCGTCACGGAACGCGGGGGCGTGATTCAGGAACGCCCCGCCGGGTCTCCCCCCGTTGCGGCGCATCGATTACGGATCACTCGTTCGTTCCGATGCGAGCAAACCCCGTGTAGGGGTGTAGCACCTCCGGCAGTTCGATGGTGCCGTCGGGCCGCTGGTTGTTTTCGAGGAGGGCCGCCACGACGCGGGGGAAGGCGAGGCCGCTTCCGTTGAGGGTGTGAACGAGTTCGGGGCTGGCTTCCGGCTCCGGGCGGTAGCGGATTTGCATGCGACGGGCCTGGAACGCCTCGAAGTTGGAGACGGAGGACACCTCCAGCCAGCGTTCCTGTGCTGCGCTCCACACCTCCAGGTCGTACACCTTTGCCTGCGTAAAGCCCATGTCCCCGGTGCACATGAGGAGGCGGCGGTAGGGAAGGTCGAGGGCGTCGAGGGCGCTTTCTGCGTCCTCCAGGAGTGCGTCGAGCGCGCGGTAGCTCGCGTCGGGGTGGACAATCCGCACGAGCTCGACCTTGTCGAATTGGTGCAGGCGGTTGAGGCCGCGCACGTCCGAGCCGTAGCTGCCCGCCTCGCGCCGCCAGCAGGGAGAATAGGTGCAGTACTGTTGGGGCAGGTCGTCCGCCGCGAAGATCTCGTCCCGGTGGAAGTTGGTGACGGGCACCTCGGCGGTGGGAATGGGGTAAAAGTCATCGCCCGGAACCTCGTACATCAGGTCGTCCTTGTCCGGGAGCTGGCCGGTGCCCTCCGCGCTGTCCGGATTTACAAAGAGGGGGGGCTGCATTTCCGTATAGCCGCGCTCCCGGGCACGGTCCAGAAAAAAGTTGAGGAGTGCTCGTTGAAGCCGGGCCCCCTTTCCCAGGTAAAAGGGGAAGCCGCTCCCCGTGACCTTTGCGCCCCGCTCAAGGTCCGCAAGATTGTGCCGGGCAATCAGGTCCCAGTGCGGCGCCGGGTCGAAGTCGAATGTGGGGGGCTCGCCGACCGTCTCTTCGACCTCGTTGTCGTCCTCGTCCGCCCCGACCGGGACGCTCGGGTGCGGAATGTTCGGAAGTTGTAGCACGAGCTTCTCCTGCCGATCCTCGACCGTCTGGGCCTCGTCCTTGAGGCGTTTGATCTCCGCCTTCATCCGGCCGGTCTTTTCGATGATCGCCTCGGCCTCCTCGTCTTTGCCCTCCCGCTTCAGCGTGCCGATCTGTTGGGAAAGCTCGTTCTGGCGGGCCTGCAGGTCCTGCAGCTCCGTGATGGTCGACCGGCGCGTCTCGTCGATCTCAAGGAGGGTGTCCACGAGGTCGGGGGAGCCGATGCCTTTGGCCCGGAGGGCTTCTTTGACGCGGCGGGGGGTGTTGCGAACGGTGTCGAGGTTGAGCATAAGACGGAGGTTAGGGTGGAACAGACGGAGGGGGGAAACGAAGGCTACGAAGGAGAGAAGCCCTGCAGGGCTTGCTGGACGGCCTGGAGGCCGTCATCGAGCGGGCGCGGGGCATAGTCGAGTTCGTCCCGGGCCTTGTCGACGACGAACCCGGTGCGCAGCGGGCGCTCCACGGCGTCCTCAAAGAAGTCGCTCGACACAGGCTCGATGAGAGAGGCGTCGAGCCCAAACTCCGTCGCCACGGCGCAGGCAAGCTCGTAGATCGAGACCATGTCGGCCCCGGACACGTGGTAGAGGCCGGTCGCCTCTCGGTGAAGCAGCTGCTCGATGCCGTCGGCCAGGTCGTCGACGTGCGTGGGGGTGCGATGTTGGTCGTTGACAATGTGGAGGGATTCGCCCTGGGACAACTGGTCGGCAACCCAGAGGACGATGTTCGAGTGGCGTAGGTCCCGGCCCGTGCCGTAGAGCAGGACGGTGCGCACGATGGCCCAGTTGGCACGCCCAGCCTCCCGCACGGCGTTCTCGCCCGCCAACTTGGTGCGCCCGTAGTAGTTGACGGGGTCGGGGCGGGCGCCTTCGTCGTAGGGGCCCCGCTTGCCGTTGAAGACGAAGTCGGTGGACACCTGTACGAGGCGGGCCCCGGTGGTGCGGCAGTGCTTCGCCAGCGTTTTGACGGCGCGGGCATTGACGGCCCAGGCCTCGCTGCGCTGCTCGTCGCACTCGGCCACGTCGGACATCGCGGCGCAGTTTACGACCACGTTGGGGGTAAAGTCCTCGAAGATTTGGGCCACATCGTCCGGCTGAGTCACGTCGAGGGGAGCGTAGCCACACGAGGCATCTTCGAACCGAGGGGCGTCGTCCCGGGCGGTCGCCAGCACGTCGTACTCGCGGTTTTGGCTGAGGCGACGGACCAGGGCCTGCCCGAGGAGCCCGTTGGCGCCGGTGATGAGGACGCGGTTAAACAGCATGAGGAAGCAGCTGAGGGAGGCCCGTAGTGCTAGGGAAACCGGAGGTAGTAGCGGAGGCCGACGTTGCCGTCCACGCTCACGTGGGTGCTTGGCAAGAACCGGAGGGTGGGCGTCACATGCAAGAAGACCTCGAAGCGTTCGGCGTAAAAATTGAGTCCAACCTCGCCACTCAGGCCAAGACGGAGACGGGGGGATTGGGCAAGTCGCGACGGGCCGACCAGCAGGCCGGGCCCGACAAAGAGGTGAAGAGGAGAGTTCGGGACGGGACGTTCCCAGAGTCGGTGGAGGCGGCCGACGATGAAGTCTTCGCCGTCGGTGCTGATGATCCCGTCGTACGCAGTGGGAAACGAGCGGTACCACTTAAGAGCGAGTCCACCAGGTCGCCCGACCTGGAACCCAGTGCCGAGGGCCCCGGGTTGTCGCTGGGCCACCGACGGAGTGGGCCCGCCGATGGTGGCAATCAGTAGGACCAAGAACCCCATGAAGGCGAGCGCCCGGCCCAGACGACGCCCCTGTGCAGGTCGGCTCCGTTCACGCAGTAGCATCCGTTTGTAGTGCCGTCAGCATGTCTTCCTTGAGGCTCGCCGCGTCCGCAAGCCCCTTGCGCCCCGCGAGCACGAGGCGAATGTCGCGACGCTTAGCAGCGGACTCGTAGCGTTTCTGTTCCTGCTCCGTTTCCGGAGTTACATCCGGGATCGGCACAGGGCCGCCGTCTTCGTCCAGGGCCACGTACGTATAGAAGGCGCGGTTGCACGTTCGGTGCGTTTCTTCGAGCGGATTTTCGGCCCACACGTTGAGCTCCACCTCCATCGACGTCCGAAAAGCCCGGTTGACATGACTCTCAATAACGACCACTTCTCCCTCCCGGATGGCCGACTGGAACTCGACGTTGTCCACGGCGGCGGTCACACACACGCGATTGCTATGCCGCTGGGCAGAAATGGCCGCACACTTGTCCATCAGGTGCAGCAGTCGCCCCCCCATCATGTTGCCGAGGCCGTTCGTGTCGTTGGGGAGGACGATCTCGGTCATCTTGCATTCGGAGGCCGAGACCGGTCTGGACGGTCGAGAAGAGCTCATGTCCGATCGTGGGAAAACTTGGAGGGAGAACACGTGCCCCGCCGTAGACGCTAGGTCTTCTGCTTTTTCTTTTTGGCGGCGGGGAAGAGAATGTTATTCAGGATGAGACGGTAGCCCGGCGACTGAGAATGCAGCGAAAGATCCGTGGGCGGGTCCCCCACGAAGTGCTGGTAGTCTTCCGGGTCGTGGCCGCTGTAGAAGGTAAAGGTGCCCTGCCCGTGGGCTCCGTGAATATACCGTACCTGCGGGCGATCCGGGGCCTCCGCGAGCACCACCACGTCCTCTTTCAGCGCATCTTTGTCGAACGCGGTGGTCTGGCCGACGAACCCCCGAACGGTCGCTACGTGATTTTGGGTCAGCATGCTGGGGACCGGGTCCCACTTGGCGCTGAACTCAAACAGGGTGAAGTAGTCCAGGGAGGGATCCCGCATCTCCGGAGCGGGCGGCCCCACGTCGATGTTGGAGTGCTCGTACTCCTGGGCGTTGAGGTTGGGGGTAAAGTTGCGGAAGGCGAGCGTGTTGGCGAAGTCGAGCTGCTCCAAAGCGTTCGGGTCCACAGGGTCTCCGTCGTACTCCTCGGGCACGATGTCGGTTTGGTGGGCGGCGAGGGCGATGTCGAACGTTTCGGTGCCGGAGCACATCGAAAACAGAAAGCCGCCCTGTGAGACGTACTGCTTGAGGCGCTCGGTCACGGCCAGTTTCAGCTGGCTCACCTTGCGGAACCCAAACTCCTTGGCCGCCGCTTCGGCCTTGTTTTGTTTCTGGATGTACCAGGGCTCGTTTCGGTAGCGGATGAACTTGCCAAACTGTCCGGTGAAATCTTCGTGGTGGAGATGCAACCAGTCGTAGGAGGCAAGGTCGCCGTCGAGCACCTCTTCGTCGTAGATCACGTCGTGGGGAACCTCCGCGTACTCCAATGCCAGGCGCACGGCATCGTCCCATGGCACGGCTCCCTCTGGCGCGTAGACGGCGATCTCGGGGGCCTTCTGGAGGGGCACGACGGACTTGTTGCTGCCGTCGGCCTCCACCTCCGCGATGATCGTCGACGCCCGCCCGGCACTGATGGACGCGAAGCTCACGCCGCGAACCTGCAGTTCTTCTCGGACGGTCTGGCTGGCCTCGGTGAGGAAGCCCCCCCCGCGGTAATTGAGGAGCCAGTCGACGGTCTGCCCCCGTTGAAGCGCCGCGTAGACGGCGCCGTAGGCCTTCAGGTGGTTTGCTTGCTCCTCGTCCATGGGGATGAAAAGGTCCTCGGCCAGGGGCTTCGGGGTGCCGACGGTCGAGGCCGCGAGGAGGGTGCCGGCCTGCTTCAAGAAGGTGCGGCGAGAAGAGGCCTCAAGAGTCATGGGACACCGTCGTGGAGTGAAGGGAACGAAAGAGGCGGTCATGGGCGGCCGGCGCGGCCACTCATCCCTCCGGTCGTTTCAGTGCTCAGTGCGCGAAGGCGCCCCCGCGCATCGCCGGCGAGGAGGGACGTGGGGTATTCCGTGAGAAGTCGCCGATAGGCCTCTGTGGCCGCCGCGGAGCGCCCGCTGGCTTCGAGGAGCGCCGCGGCCCGGAAGAGGCTGCGGTCGGCGTAGGGACTGCGTGGGTGCCGCTCCGCCAGGGCCCGGAACGCCGTGAGCGCCGCCGCGGTGTCGCCGCGGGCACGGTGAATGTCGCCCCGCCGGAACCGGGCATCGTCGGCGAGGGGGTGCCGCGAGTGCCGCTGCAGGAGCGTATCGAGCGCGGCCAGGGCCGGGCCGTGGGCGTGCTGTCGCTGAGAGAGCCGAGCCCGGACGAAGGTGCGAAGGGCTGTGTCCGACGAGTCGGGGCCGCGAGCCTCCTGCAGAAGGGCCTTTAGCTCGATGGCGTCGTTGGCCACGTCTGCCGATGGGTCTTCGCTGATGGACGTGGCGCGGGCCATCGCGGCGTCGAACTCAGCCCGGTAGAGGTGAAGACGTGCCAGCTCGTACTGGGCCTGGTCGGCGAGGTCGCTTGACTGCGCGCTGGCCGCCAGGCGAGAGAAGAGAAGGCGGGCCCGGTCGAGGGAGTCCCGGAGCACCGCAATGCGGCCCAGCTGGTACCGCCCCTCGTCGGCCGCCGTGGTTTCGCCATGGTTTGACACGAGCCGTTCGAGGGGGGGCTGGGCGTCCTCCAGGGCGCGGTAGGCGTCGATCTGAAGCGTCCCAAGCCGGAGGAGGGCCTCTGGGTAGCCCGAGTGGCCCTGGTTCTCTTGAAGGAATGTGTCGTAGGCCGCCCGGGCCTTGGCGTACCGGGCAGAGTCTTGCGCGGCCGTGGTCGAGTCGGCGCCCCGGCGGGCCCACCGTCGGTACAGGTCGCCGAGGAGCTTCTGCGCCTCCGGGGCGACGCCCGACTCAGGGTGCCGCTCCTGGATGGCCTCGCAGGCCCGTGTGGCCGCGTCGTAGCGCTGTGCGTCGGCGGCCCGGCGGGCAAACTGAAGGAGGATTTGCCCCTGTCGGTCTCCGAGTCGGTCGAGGGCCCGATATTCGTCGAACGCAGCGGCGTAGTCGTTCCGTTCCGTATGGAGCCACGCCAGGAGTTTGCGGTAGACCTCATTCAAGGGGTTCTCCTGAACTGTGCGCTGGAGCACCCGACTGCTGGCCTCGAGGCCCTGCCCCTGCTCCACAAACGTCTGGAGACGGCTTTGGACGTAGCCGAGCCGGTTGGGGGCCTCGCCGAGGAACGCAACATACTCCTGCGTGGCCGCTTCAAACTGGCCGTTCAGGCCGTACAGATGGGCGAGTTCGGTCCGGAACGCGTCGGGGCGGCCGAGGGCAGTGCGGCCCTCTCTGAGGACCGCGATGGCCTTGCGGAAGTGGCGAAGCTCGGCCAGGGTGTTGTAGACGGTCCGGTACGTCTGGGTCTCCTCTGGGGCCAGGGCGACCGCCCGATCCCACGTGTCGTTGGCCGCCTCCACCTTGTCCTTCTGGGACAACAGACGGGCCTTCTCGGTGAGAAGAGGAACGGTGGGGGTGGAGCCGATGCGCTGGTCTACCAGGCGGAGGGCATCGTCGTAGCGCTTAATGCTCTCGTAGGCCTCCTTCAGTTTACGGTAGAACGCTGTGTTCTCGGGGGCGTTGTCGTAGAGGCGCTCGAGCAGGGGAAGGGCGCGTTCCGGCTGGTCGGCACGGAGGAACCCGTTGGCCCGCTGGAATTTCTTCAATTGAGTGCTGTCGGACTGCTGAGCGTGGGCGGGACTCGCGGCAACCCCGAGCAGGAGCCCGAGTCCGAGAATGACTGCCACGAGGTCGGTACCTCCAGTGGAACCAGACCGCGAGCGAAAAAGCTGTGTCACGTCGAAGGTTGGGGCAGCGTGTGGGGCGCGAATCCCCGGATTGGGGGCAAAGCAATGCGGCCGGCAATGAATAGTACCCTACGGCACGTCCAAGACGGACGTTTCCCCGCTCGAAACGGTCAGACGGAGCGGCGACCGGCGGGACGACGGGCTCGCTCTTCACCATTCAGTGTGTCACAGTATCTATGGATCCGCTCTTGCAGAACGGCACGTCGGACCCCGAGCCGCGACGACTCGCCCTGCTCGGGGCGACCGGGTCGGTGGGCACCCAGACGCTCGAGGTTGTGCGGCTCTTCCCGGACCGGTTCGATGTCCGGGTGCTCACCTGCCATCAGAACGTGGAGCGCCTCGCCGATCAGGTTCAGGAGTTTCGTCCCGCGTGCGTGGTCGTCGGCTCCGTCGAGCGGGCTGACGCATTTGAGCGAATGCTGCCGGCAGATGCGCCGGACGTTCGGGTCCTGGTCGGACCGGAGGGGCTCTGCGAGGCCGCCACACGGTCGGACGTGGACGTGGTGCTGGGGGCGGTGGTTGGCTTTGCGGGGCTCCGGCCCGTCCTCAGGGCGGTTGAGGCCGGGAAGCAGGTCGCCCTGGCCAACAAGGAAACGCTCGTCGTGGGGGGCGCGCTGGTGGCCCAGGCACTGGAGGCAGGAGACGGGCGGCTGCTTCCCGTCGACAGCGAGCACTCGGCAATCTTTCAGTGCCTGGCGGGCGAGTCCGAGCGGTCGGTCGAGGACCTCGTCCTGACTGCTTCCGGCGGGCCGTTCTGGGACCGTCCGGCCGAGACCTTCGGCGAGATTACAGTTGAGGAGGCCCTCGACCACCCGAACTGGTCGATGGGGGCGAAAATTACGATCGACTCCGCCACCATGATGAACAAGGGGCTGGAGGTGATCGAGGCGAAGTGGCTGTTTGACGTGCCGGTCGACCGCATCCAGGTGCTCGTTCACCCACAGTCCATCGTGCACTCGATGGTGTCGTTCGCCGACGGAGCGGTCAAGGCTCAGCTTGGCGTGCCCGACATGAAGGTGCCGATTCAATACGCGCTGAGCTACCCGGCGCGCTGGCCTGCCCCCCACGAACGACTGGATTGGGATGAACTGTCCCGCCTCGATTTTGAGCGCCCGGACCTAGACAAGTTTCCGTGCCTGCAGCTCGCCTACGACGCGCTCGAGGCGGGCGGCACGGCCCCGGCCATCCTGAACGCCGCCAACGAGGCAGCCGTGGGCTGTTTTCTGGACGAGCAAATGGGCTTTCGCGACATTCCCCGTGCCGTCGAGCGCGTCCTCGAACGGCTCCCGGTGCAGGCCGATCCCACCCTGGAGGATCTAGTGGCGGCCGATACGGAGGCTCGCCGACGGGTCGAGGAACTCCCCTTGCCAGCATCAAATTGAACGTCGAGGTGATTTTGTCGCTGTTTTTCCACTGAAGCGATGTTGGCCTCCCGGTCCTCTCTGGTGTCTGTATGGAGCTTGTAATTAGCGTTCTCACGTCTACTCTTTGGGTCCTCCTGGCGCTCACCATTCTGGTGTTCGTCCATGAGTTGGGCCACTTCTTGACGGCCAAGTACTTCGACATGCGGGTCGAGCGTTTCTCGATCGGGTTTCCCCCGACGCTGTTCGGGCGGACGTACGGAGACACCGAATACGCGGTGGGGGCAACGCCGCTGGGCGGGTACGTCAAGATCAGTGGCATGATTGACGAAAGCCTCGACACGGACGACATGGAGACCGATCCCGAGTCGTGGGAGTTTCGGGGAAAGCCCGTCTGGCAACGCATCATCGTCATCAGTGCCGGGGTGACCTTCAATGCCTTCCTGGCCATTTTGATCTTCGGGGGGCTGAGCTGGAGCGAAGGAGACACCTACATTCCCGCGGAGAATGTAGAACAGGTCTACGTGGAGGAGGGCTCGGTTGCTCACGACCTGGGGCTGCGAACGGGTGACCGCATCGTACAGGTGAACGGCAAGGACTTCGAGCGCTTCAGGCAGGTGGAACCGTCGTCGCTCATCGCCGCGGATACGTTGACAATAACCGTCGCGCGGGATGGGGCGCAGCAAACCCTAACCGGCCCGCCCGACTTTATTTCGCGGCTGAGCCGCGCCCGCAGCAACGAGCAGGGCTTCGGGCTCGGGTTTCAGCCCCCGCTCATCGGGGCGGTGGAGGCAGAGAGCCCGGCCGACTCGGCGGGGCTGCAGACAGGAGACCGCATCTACGCGATTCAGGGCGACACCGTGCGGTTCTGGCGAGAGATGAGCGCACGGCTGCAGGGAGCCAAGGGCGCGCGGGGGACGATGCGTTGGTTCCGCCCAGACTCACTCATTGGGGCATCCGACCGATCGCGGTCGTCCCGCATCGTCCGCCGGACCGATGCGGGCATCGTGCTTGCCGATTCGGTCGCCGCCCGGTACGACGCAGATCGGGACCGGTACCTGCTCGGCGTTCGGAGCCCTGAGGCGAGCCCGGTAACGCGACAGGCGCTTTTCGATGAGTTTGGGATTCAGACCGTGACGTACGGTCCCCTCGCGGCGCTGAAGGCGGGGGTCGTGGACACCTGGACCTACAGCCGAACCATTGTCGTTACCCTAAAGCGGATTGTCGAGGGCCGAGACAGCCTGACCGACAGCCTCGGCGGGCCGGTCATGATCGCCGATGTGACCAGCGAAGCGGCGGCTGCCGGCGCGGTTGCGTACTGGCGGCTCATCGCGGCGCTGTCCATCACGCTGGCCATCATGAACATCCTTCCCATTCCGGCCCTCGATGGTGGACAACTGCTGTTTTTGCTCTATGAGGCGGTCACCCGACGACGGCCGTCCGTGCGGGTCCGGCTCGTGGCACAACAGGTGGGCATGATTCTGCTGATCGGATTCATGGCGTTCCTCATCTTTAACGACATCCTGCGGCTGTAGGCTGCCGCCCACAGGGAGGCTCGCGGTCGTGCCCCCACGCGACCGGTTGACACAAAATGCGCAGAGGAGACCGTTGACCTTCGAGAGGGCGCCTCGTAGGTTTCTACCCTGTTGCACTTCCTGAAGCTGGGGAGAAACGCCCCATCGTGCGTACATTCGGACGGAGCGACGCAGTCCCATGGCATCGTCTCGGCATCCCTCAGCGAACGGATCGGCCTCGTGCGAGGCCGCTGAGCTCAGCGACGACCAGCGGCAGCAGGCCCTTCGGAACCGTGGCGAACTTCCGAGCCACATCGCCTGCATCATGGACGGGAACGGCCGATGGGCCCAGGCGCGGGGCGAGGCCCGGGTCGTAGGGCACCATGAGGGCGTGGCGTCCGTGCGAGACGTGACGGAGGCCTGTGCAGAGCTCGGGGTCGACTACCTCACCCTCTACACGTTCAGCACGGAGAACTGGGAGCGGCCCGACGCTGAGATCAATGCGCTGATGGAGCTTCTGGTACAGACGGTGAAGGACGAACGGGCCACACTGATGGAGAACGGGGTGCGGCTCCAAGTCATCGGCGACGTGTCCGAGCTCCCCGCGTCTTGTCAAGACGCCCTCCGCCAGACCAGGTGCGAGACGGCCGAGAACGACCGCATGACGCTCACCCTTGCTCTTTCCTACAGTGGGCGCTGGGAAATTTTGCGGGCCGCCCGCGACCTTGCCGCGAAGGTGGCGGACGGAGAGTGTGCTCCGGACGACATCGATGCGGCACTGTTCGAAGAGCACCTCGACACATCGGGCATGCCAGACCCTGATCTCCTGGTCCGCACGGGGGGAGAGTTCCGGCTCTCCAACTTCCTACTATGGCAGAGCGCCTACACGGAATTCTACATCACCGACGCGTTCTGGCCGGCGTTTCGACGGGCCCAGTTGTACGAGGCGGTTCGTAGCTATCAGGACCGGGACCGCCGGTTTGGCCGCATCGAGCATCCCTCCGACGAAGATGCCCCCCACACCACGTAGCGGAACGCTGCGGCCTGAATGAAGGCCCTCGGGCCGGGGAGAATAATTCCTGGGGAAGGTGCGTTTAAAGAATTCCGCACGACCATTGTCCTGAAACCGCCTGCGCGAAGCCCCGTTTTGCCAAGCTGGTTGCCATACAACGTCGTCTTCAAACGAGCGTCTTCTCAGTATGCGCCTACGGCTGTTCACTTTTGTTCTCGCTGTGCTCTTTGCTGGCGCGCCTCTCGCAGGAGAAGCCCAGACGACGAGTCCTGCGCCGGGATCGGGCAGTGCGGCCGCGCCGCGCTCCACGTACGTTATCGAAGACATTCAGGTGCGTGGAATTGACGATGCGCAGACGCGCCAGTTTGTCATCCAGTCAAGCGGCTTGGCAACGGGGCAAGAGGTGACGCTCCCGTCCGGCCGAGCCATCGGCCAGGCCATTCGGTCCATCTACGACCTTCGTCAGTTCTCGGACGTCGCCATTCACCAGGCCGACCGGTCCGGCGGCAACGTGACGCTCGTCATCGACGTGACCCCCGAGCCCACCCTTACGGCCTACGAACTGCAGGGCATCGACGGGGGGGATCGCGAAGACCTAAAAAAGAAAATTCCCCTCTTAAGAGGAGGTCCCGTTCGCCCCTCCGACGTGGAGCGAACCAAGCAGATCATCAAAAACTTTTACCAGGACGAAGGCCACCTCCGAACGGAGGTAGACGTGCAGCGGACGAGCCCCCGGGACAATCGTGTCCGGCTTGCCTTCAACGTCGACCGGAAGGACGAGATTGAGGTTGACCGCATCCGGTTCCGCGGCAATGAGCGGTTTGACGACGGGGATCTGCGGGGAGTGATGGAAGAGACCCGGGAGAACCGCTGGTGGCGCATCTGGACGGGAGAGCAGTTTAAGCGGGACGCCTACGAGGATGATCTTGATCTTGTCATCGACCTCTACCGCGAGCACGGCTACTACGACGCCCAGATCGTTCGGGACTCGGTATACTACATGGGGGATGGGGGGCTCGGAATTGACGTTGAGGTGCGGGAGGGCGACCAGTATTACGTCAGCGATGTCTCGTGGGAGGGCAACAGCGTCTACCCGGACCGCGTCTTGTCCGAGCAGCTGGGGCTTGCGGAGGGGCAGGTGTACAACGGCAAGGCCCTCGACGAGAACCTGTACGGCAGCGGGCGGGAGAGCGGTGTGCTGGGCCTCTACATGGACCGCGGCTACATGCGAGCGGACGTGCAGCCGACAGTGCGGGTCGTGGGGGAAGACTCGCTCGACATCACGATGGACGTGCGGGAAGGGGAGGTCTACAACTTTGGCGATATCAACATCGCCGGCAACACGAAGACCAAAGACTACGTCATTCGTCGGGAGCTGTACACAGTGCCCGGCGACCGCTTCAGTCGGAGTGCGATCCAAGAGTCGATTCGTCGGCTCAACCAGTTGGACTACTTTAGCCAAGAATCCCTGTCCGGGGGGCCCGACATCAGTGTTGACCAGCAGGACAAGGAGGCGGATGTGAGCTACAGCGTCGAGGAGGTGGGGAGCGACCAGCTACAGCTTTCCGGGACGTTTGGACAGTTTGGGCTTGTTCTCCAGCTCGGGTTCCAGTTCAATAATTTCTCGGCCCAGAACCTGTTCAAGGGAGATGCTTGGCGCCCACTCCCGTCCGGCGATGGACAGAAACTGAGCGTGAACGTTCGGACCAACGGCACCTTCTTCCAGAACTACTCGCTCTCCTTTACGGAGCCCTGGTTCGGGGGAAGCCCGACGCCCGTTGGGGGATCGGTGTCGTACTCGAAATACACCCGCTCGGTCTTTGGGGGCCGCAGTACGTCCCGTGGCATTCGCGATGGGCGGTTCCAGAACATCTCGGCCAATCTCTTTGTCCGGCAGCGCCTGAACTGGCCCGACGACAAATTCATGGTGGGGTCCCGCGTGGGCTTTCAGCTCTATGACAACCGGGGGCGTGATGCGAGCACAGGGGCGCGGCGCCCGCTCTTCGGCAGTGTGCCCTTCGGGACCAACCAGTCCATCACGTTTCGGCAGTCGCTGAGCCGCAACTCGGTTGACAATCCCACCTTCCCCCGCACGGGATCGGAGGTCTCGCTCTCGGTAGAGGTGGCCCCACCGGTCGGCGACCTGGTGCAGTATCACAAGTGGCGTCTTGACACCAGTTGGAATGTTCCAGTTGGGGACAACTTTTCGTTCGGGGTGGGAACCAACTTCGGGTACATCGGCTCCATCACCGGCGATCCGGTTCGGTTCGAGACGTTTGAGGTCGGAGGAACGCCGTTTGACTACCAGGGGGGGACGTTCGGGACGGACCCGGTCTTCATGCGTGGGTATCCCCGTGGGGTGATCGGCCCGCTCAACCGTGTTCGGGGGGGGAACCTGCAGCCACAAGGGGGACAGGTGATGAACAAGTACACCTCCGAGTTTCGGTGGAAGGCGGTCGAGTCGCAGCAGCTGCAGGCCCGTCCGTATGTGTTTCTCGACGCGGCCAACGCGTGGAGCAGTCTGAACGCGTACACCCCCGACGACCTGTTTCGGTCGGGCGGAGTTGGGGTGAAACTGTTTCTTCCCATCGTCGGCATGATTGAGTTTAACTACGGGTACAATTTCGACTCGCATCGTTCGCTTGACACGGGCGGGGTGGAGGAGCCGGGCTGGTCCTTCCAGTTCTCGCTGGGACAGGGCTTTGGTGGGGGCGGTGGAGGCGGCCGATAAAAATGAAGGTACGTGTTGGCGCACCGAGTCATCGACCCCGCTGTCATGAAGAATCAGCACCCCGGCCGAAGAGGGCACATCCGGGCGGCGACCGGTTTCGTGCAACGTTTGGTTCGGGGGGCTCTGGTGGCCATTGTGCTGTGTGGGATTTGGGGAGAGAAGGCCCATGCACAGCAAAAAATTGGCTACATTGACTCGCAGATCATTCTAGAGGAGCTGCCGGAGTACGCCACCGTCCAGCAAAAGCTCGACCAGTTGGAGCAGGAGTGGCGCACGGAGATTCAAAACCAGGAGGAGACGGTGCAGGCCCTGCGGGACGAGTACCGGGCGAGGGAGCTTTTGTATACCGACCAAGAACGCCGAAAAAAGCGCGCAGAGATCCAGAAGGCCCAGGAGAAAGTAGACCAACTGCGGCAGAGATATTTCGGGCCGGACGGGCAGCTCTACGCCCGTCAGCAAGAGCTTATGCGCCCCATTCAGAAGCGTATTCTTGACGCCACAGAGGAGATCGCCACGGAGGAGGGGTACGACTACGTCTTCGACAAGAGTGAGAAGGTGCTTTTCATGTACGCCCGGGAGGAGCACAACCTCAACAGTCGAGTGCTTCGGGCACTTGGGATCAATCCCGGGCAACGGGCGGACGGGCAATAACAAAACGTTGCTCGTCCGCACCAACACACTGTACTCATCAGGAAATTAGCTTTCGGAACAGGTCCTATGGCCATGTCAAATCGAGTTACCCGGTCCCTTTCCCTTCTTTTCCTCCTCGCGGCGATGGTCGCGATGCCGGCACAGGCCCAAGAAATTGGGTACGTCGACCAGCAGGCCGTCCTAACGAGCATGCCGGAGATGCAGAAGGTGCAGCAGAAGGTGCAGCAGAAAATGAAGCAACAGCAGCGTGAGCTGCAGCAGCAGCGCCAGCAGTTTCAGAAGCAAGTCAAGCAGTTCCAGCAGCAGCAGTCGCTGCTCGACGACTCCGCGCGGGCCGAGCGGGAACGCGAGCTGCAACAGCGCCAGCAGGAGCTTCAACGATCCGCCCAGCAGCGCCAGCAGCAGATGCGGAAACAGCGCCGTGAGATGATGCAGCCGCTCCTGGAGAAGCTCCAGGGGGCGATCGACAAGGTGGCGGCCCAGCAGGAGCTCGACATGGTACTGCGCCGCGAAATTCTTCTCTACGAGGACGAGACCAGCGAGCGGGTGGCCGACATCACACGTGACGTTGCGGGAGAGCTTGGCATTTCGCTCACGCAGTCGCCCGGCGAGCCGTCTCCGACCCTGGATCAGAACGCGCCGCCGGCTGGAGGGGGCGGGGGCGGGCAGTAGCCTCGGAGCCCGGGTTTCCAAAGGAACGTCCCTCTCTGCGAACGGGCCGGATCGGTGAAGTGCAACCGGTTTGGCCCCGGGAGGAGGCCGCCGACGCATTGTGCCGTCGGGGCGGACCGTCTCGTCCACTTGATCCTGCGACCTCATGGGTGCCGAAGCTTTTCCTGCGAACGTGCCGCGCGTGACGACCAAGACCGTTCAGGAGATGAAGGACGCCGGGGTGCCGATTGCCGTGCTAACGGCCTACGACTACACCTCGGCCCGACTCCTGGATCGGGCGGGCGTTGACGTGCTGCTCGTCGGCGACTCCGCCGCCAACGTGATGGCAGGGCATGAGACCACCCTCCCGATGACCCTCGACCAGATGATCTACCACGCACAATGCGTGGTGCGGGGCATTGACCGATCGCTCGTCGTCGTCGATCTTCCGTTTGGGGCCTACCAGGGCAAGCCGACGGAGGCACTCGACGCGGCCATCCGGGTGATGAAAGAGGCCGGGGCCCACGCGGTGAAGTTGGAGGGGGGCGCGCCGGTGACTGAGGCCGTGGAACAAATGGTGACGGCTGGCATCCCGGTGATGGGACACCTGGGCCTCACGCCGCAGAGCATCTACGACTACGGCACCTACCAGGTGCGGGCCCGCGACGAAGGCGAGGCCGATGAGCTTCGCGCCGACGCGAAGCGGCTTGAGGAGGCTGGGTGCTTTGCCCTCGTACTGGAAAAGATTCCCGCCGACCTGGCGGCGGAGGTTACGGCGTCTCTCTCCATCCCGACGATTGGGATTGGGGCAGGGGACCAAACGGACGGGCAGGTTCTCGTGTCCCACGACGCTCTCGGACTGTCAACCGACTTCGAGCCCCGATTTGTGCGTCGCTATGCCCGCCTCGACGAGGCCATCGTCGACGCGATTGGGGAATACGTGTCGGACGTCCGGGACCGGTCGTTTCCCGACGACGAGGAGAGTTACTGATGATCCC
>NZ_NCQY01000030.1:557967-655858 GCF_002894645.1 Salinibacter altiplanensis | reverse complement strand
TTTTTTTTTTTCTTTAAGCCAAAGCCCCATCATACATGAGTAGCCCTGCGTCGGGCGACGAGCCTCGGATCCTTCTCTGCAATGACGACGGCATCCATGCCCCTGGCATCCAGTCGCTCGCGTCTGCCCTCGACGGGCTGGGGGAGCTTTCCGTCGTGGCCCCCACCACCGAGCAAAGTGCCGTGGGGCACGCCATCACGGTTCGCGACCCGGTGCGTGCGCACCGAGAAGAGTTTGAGGTGCCCTCGGGTCCCATCCCCGCCTGGGGCGTGACCGGAACGCCCGCCGACAGCGTCAAGCTTGCCTGTCACGAGTTGCTCGATACACCGCCCGACCTGGTGGTGAGTGGCATCAACCAGGGCCCGAACACCGCCGTGAACGTGCTCTACTCGGGCACGGTGAGCGCGGCCACGGAGGCCTCGATTCTCGGGCTGGACTCCCTCGCGATCTCGTTGTGCGAGTGGTCGGAGCCGCAGTTCGAGGTGGCGGGGCAGTGGGCCCGGCGCATCGTGATGTGGGCGCTCGACCGAGAGTTGCCCCAGGGCGTGCTTCTGAACGTGAACGTCCCGGCGCTGTCGGCAGAGGACATCGAAGGCATTGCGCTGACCCGCCAGGCCCGGGCGCGGTGGGAGGAGGGCTTCGAAGAGCGCACCGACCCCGCTGACCGGTCCTATTACTGGCTCTCCGGCACCTTTGTGAACCTGGACAACGGAAGCGAAACGGACCTCTCCGCCGTCGAGCGGGGCTACGTGTCCGTCACGCCGATCCAGTACGACATGACGGCCCACGATGCATTCGACGCCTTTGACGACTGGGGCTGGGACGAGTCGGCTGAGCCTGACACCTCCAAGTAGCACTGTGCTTGCCCGCTGGTCCTGGTTCCGCCCAGGACTGCGCACCAGGCCCGCCCTGGACTGCCGACCGACAGGCACCGGGACGTGCATGCCCCGCGGCGGTGCGGGCCGCGGGGGCAAAGACCGTTCGTCCGTTGGCCCCTGGCACGGGACCTGTGCCCATCTACAATGTTGCCAGCACGGAGGCGGCGGGAGCCACTGGGGCCGGACCAGGCCTCCCGGAGGCGCTGCGCGGCGACTGCGTTGCCCGTCACCCCGTTGACGTTCCTTCTGTTGGTGGTCCCTCCCCATTCGCCGGGAAGAGAAGATCCGATCCCTGAAGGGCCTCTGCTTCGTCGAGGAAAAGCTGGCGGTGGGGAAAGGGAATTTCGATGCCCGCCTCCCGCAGCCGTTCGCGAACGGCCTCCGTGTACTCCCAGCGCAGCGGGACCTCCTGACGCGGGTCGCGGGTGTAGAAGCGAAGGACCATGGTGACGCTGGAGTCGGCCATTTCCGTTACGACCACGCTGGGGGCCGGGTCGGACAGGACGCGGTCGTCATCCCCAAACAGCGAGAGAAGCGCCTCCCGTGCCTCGTCGGGAAACTCCTTGTAGGCGATGCCGAAGGAAATGTCGATGCGCAGCACGTTCTGCTTGGTGTGGTTCATGAGCTGCTGCGTGATCATGTGCGTGTTGGGGAGCACCATGATCCGGTTCCGAACCGTCCGGAGACGAGTGGAGCGGAGCGTAATCTCGTCAACCTGTCCGTACTGGTCACCGATCTCGATGTAGTCGCCCACCTGAAACGGCTTGTCGACCAGCACCGTGACGCCCGCGATGAAGTTCTCCAGGGAGTCCCGCGCGGCGAACCCGGCGACGATTCCCGCGATGCCCAGACCGCCCACGAGCACCGCAACGTTCACGCCGAGCTGGTCGAGAACCACCGTGCCGATAAAAAAGAACGACGCCACCCGGAAGGTTTTGAGAAGCAGACTCCGGAGCCCCGGCTCGATGCTCTCGGCTTGGTCTAGCGTGCGCTCGAATGTCAGATACAGCGCTCGATAGAGGACATACAGCAGCAGAAACGCCGCGAGAGACTGGATCCCGCGTTCGGTGAGCAGGCCCAGGAGATATAGCCCCCCTGACGTGAGGTGGTCGTAGAGTCCCTCCCACCTTCCGTTCAGGAAGAGACGGAGGCCCTCGCTGAACGCGTTGTTGAACCGATCGGCGGCTGCCCCGACGGCCCCAGGGTCCGACTGAGCCGTGGTGTCCGCCTGGGTTTGGAGTCGCTGAGCAATGGATTGGGGCGGCACCATGAGGCTGTGGAGAAGCAAGGTAAAAAAGAACCGCGGGCCCTACGCCGATTCGGCCCGCAGCCGTGCTGCCTTGAGGGTATTTCGCAAAAGCATCGCGCGGGTCATGAGCCCGACGCCCCCCGGCACCGGTGTGATCCGGTGAGCCTTGGGACGGACGGTTTCAAAATCGATGTCGCCGACGAGGCGGTAGCCGCGGTCGGTCGACGGGGCGTCCACCCGGTTGATGCCCACGTCGATCACGACGGCGTGTTCTTTCACCATGTCGGCGTCGATGAAGGCGGCCTGTCCGGCCGCGGCGACCAAGAGGTCGGCCCGGCGGGTGTGGGCGGCAAGGTCTTTGGTGCGGCTGTGGCAGACGGTCACCGTGGCGTTTGCGGTGCGGCGAAGAAGCAGGTTGGCGAGGGGCTTGCCCACGATGTTGGAACGCCCCACGATCACTGCATCCATGCCTTCCGGGTCGATGTCGGAGCGGGACAGCATCTCCATGATGCCGTACGGCGTGGCCGGGATGTACCGCGGGGTGCCGCGCATCAACCGGCCCAGGTTCTCGGGATGAAAGCCATCCACATCCTTCGAAGGAGACACGGCATCGATGACGGTTCGCTCATCGACGTGGTCGGGGAGTGGAAGCTGTACAAGGATTCCGTCGATCGACGCATCGTCGTTCAGGTCGTGCACCAGGTCGAGGAGCTCGTCCTGCGAGGTGTCGGCGTCGAGGTGATGCGTTTCGGTCTCGATGCCAACCTCCGCGGCGTCTTTTTCCTTCCCGCGCACGTAGGCCTTCGATGCTGCGTTGTCCCCCACAAGGACGGCGGAGAGAAATGGAGGGCGGTGATCATCGGTCCAGGTCGCGATGTCGGCTTTGACCTCGTCGCGAACGGCCTGAGAAAGGGCCTGTCCATCGAGCAGGTCGGCGTCTGAAGCGTCGGGCATAGAGAAAGAAGAAGGAAGGGAACGAGGACGCGTTGGAACACACTCATAACCTACAAAACGACTCGGGGCCCGCAAACCGCCACGCACGAAGAATTGGGGACGATTGCGGGGGCTCGCTTCCGGGAGGGGAACATGCTTGAAAAACGCACGGTAGCAGCCACGCAGTTGCCCAGAGGTCTTGCCGGGCCCGGCGATCGTTCTCACCTTCTTCCGAGCAGCTTGCAAGATCATGGACGAGTACGACTATCGGGTTGGCATCCTCGGGGCGACGGGCGCAGTCGGGCAGACGTTTGTTCGCCTGCTCGACGACCATCCATGGTTTACGGTCACGGCCGTGGCGGCGTCCGAGCGGTCGGCGGGCCGTCCGTACCGGGACGCGGCGAACTGGCTGAGCGGACAGCCGATTCCGTCGTCCGTCGCGTCCCTCGAGGTGCAGCTGGCAGAGCCGGAGGCCATGGACTGCGACTTCGTGTTCTCGGCGCTCGACTCGTCCGTGGCGGGGGAGATCGAGGCGGCCTTTGCGAGGGCGGGGCTCCCGGTTGTTTCCAACGCCAAAAACTACCGGCAGCACGACCGGGTGCCGCTCCTCATCCCGGAGGTGAACCCCGGCCACCTGTCCCTGATCGACGCGCAGTCGTGGAGCTCCGAGGGCTTCATCGTTACCAACCCAAACTGCTCCACGACGGGGCTCATCTGCGGGCTTCATCCCCTGATGGACGCGTTTGCCCCGGAGGCGGTACAGGTGACGATGCTGCAGGCCCTGTCCGGGGCTGGCTACCCGGGCGTATCGTCGCTCGACGCAGTGGGCAACGTCGTTCCCTACATCGGCGGAGAAGAGGAGAAGCTGGCGACGGAGCCGCGTAAGATTCTGGGTTCGCTCAAGGGCGACCGGGTTGTCCCAGCGGACCTGACCCTCAGTGCGCAGTGCACGCGTGTGCCCGTCCGGGATGGGCACGTGGCCTGTGCCTCCATCCGGTTCCGTGGCGATGTGGGCGCCGAGGCCGTCGCGGATGCGCTCCGCACGTTTGAGGCCCCTGCCGTGACCGAATCGCTGCCGAGTCGCCCCGATCCGTTCGTCCAGGTTCTGGATGCGCCCGATGCTCCTCAGCCGCAGCGACACGTGGAGGCCGGCGGGGGCATGACCGTGTCTGTGGGGCGCGTGCAAGACTGCCCGGTTAACGACGTCAAGCTTGTGCTCCTCTCCCACAACACGGTGCGGGGGGCTGCCGGCGGCGCGATCCTGAATGCCGAGCTGCTGGCGTCGGAGGGCTACCTGGACCGTGCCCGGGCCGACGCCGCGGCCGATCCTGCGACCACGTAGCGTCTGTCGCCCGTCACCGCTGCTCCCCATGCTCTAAATTTCTACGCCTTCCGTGCCCATGCCCTACCCCCATGTGCGACGTGCCCAGACCCACCACCAAGCCGCGGTGGGCGACCTGTGGGCCCAGCTTCTTGAAGAGCAGGAGGAATTGGAGGATCGGTTCGGCGTCGCGGAAGATGCGCGGGACCGCTGGGACAATGACTTTCCCCAGTGGCTCGACGACGAGACGTACCGCGTGTACGTGGCAGAGGTGGACGGGGACATCGCGGGCTTTGCCACGGCTCATCGGTGGGGCCCACCGCCCATCTACGCGGAACGCTCCGAGGTCTTCCTCGATGAACTGTACGTCCGCCCAAACGACCGGCGGCAGGGTCTTGGGACGCAGCTCGTGGAGGCGGTCCGCGACTGGACAGACCGAATTGGGGCACAGCGCATCCGGCTCAACGTGCTTGCCGCCAACGAGGATGCGCGGGCCTTTTGGGCTGCACAGGAGGCTGCCCCACTCACGGTCACGCTGGCCGTCGAGAACGAGGGCGCCCCGGACCCGGCAGACGACGAAGGATCCAAAAAGATTGGATTTTAGCGGAACGCGCCCGAGATCTCCTCGTCACACAAGCTACAATATGACGCGGGCGTAGCTCAGGGGCTAGAGCATCTGCTTGCCATGCAGAAGGTCGTGGGTTCGAATCCCATCGCCCGCTCCACTTACAACGCTGCCCCAAAGGCCCTATCAGACACGCTCTGGTAGGGCCTTTCTCTGTGTGTCGGGGCAGTTGCTCCGGCTCCACAGGCGCATGACCCATTGGGTGGGCACTGGAGAACATGGGCACTGGAGAACGTGTGGGGGAGCCGTTTAGACCTGTGTCGAGAAGCGTCTGAAATACTCGGTGCTTTCTCAAGTCCCAGGGGGCTCCCTCTGAGGTGAAGAGACACGACTGGCACGTGGGGGGCGGGCTGCACGACCCCTGGGCCCAAATCGCTCGGGCATTGAAAGACGGGGGCGACCTCCCTGTACTGTTTGATGAGACCGAGCACGTAGCCACAGCAGAAGAGGGCGAAAAGCATGTGCCCTGGGGCCAATTTTCAGAGCGGAACCATCTCCTCGTGCGTTCTCCTTACTTCGTGGGTCCCACCGTCGCTTCCCTGGTTCGACACGTTGGAGAGTCCCCTCGAGCCTGCGACACACACGAGGGCACAGGGAGGTCGGGGCAGACACCGGAGTAGCGGCCGTCCAACCCCGCATGTGAGTTTCAGAAGTGAAGCGCAGAAGTAAAGCGGTCGCCCCAACAGTCCCTTCCGGCCGGTCATACTGTTTCTCACGTCGACGGGCGTCCCCAACGACTCTCGTTGGAGACGAGAGAGCCCGAAGAACAGTGGCCTATGCCGTCTTGGAATCGCTGTCGCTGGGCTTTCCACTTGCGATCCGAATGGCATTCACGCAGGTTTCCAACTGATCGGCAATGGCGCGGGCCTGGGCGCCGAGTTGGCCATCCTCCTCAATGTTGGGTCCGTCGGGCGGGGCCTCTCCTCTGAGACGATCCCGGATTGCCTTCAGGTCGCAGGCAGATTCGGCCATTAGGACAAGGACCGACTCGATTGCTTCGGACAGTGTCACATGGGAGGCGCCATCGCCCTCCGGTTCAGGATAATCCTTGAAGTCGTTCATGGAGCTGTAGGATGAAACGAGATTCTCCGGTGGGGAGTGGTCTATTTGTCCGTAGAGGCTCTCCTGTGGTTCTAGCTCTGTCTTGTAATCCCCAAACTTTCCTGATGGAAGCAAGCAAATAAAGAGAGTGGCTCCAAGGTTTCCCGAAAAACCGTTGCCGAAAGGAATTTGCACCCGTTAGTGGACTCAAAAGCTGTTGGGGGAATTGATGTTCAGCCGACACGAGCGTAGCGACTGACGAGTCCCGTCGAGGAAACACAGTGGACGAAGCTGCAAAATGGCGCTCAAATGAGGCTCTGTAGTGGAACTACCGGCCAAATGCCGAAGCCATCTTGCGCTGGGAGCAGAGCGACCGAGTGCTTTCAGAGTGCGCTGGGAGCAGAGCGACCGAGCACACGCTGCAGGGGCCACAGAGCGTTCTCCAAACCCCTTCTCAGCCAGTTACACTCGGGCAGCTTTTGGGGAGAGAGGTGGAGGAGAAGTCAGTTCGCTGCACGGGCCTCGACAAATCGCCGGTTCCATTTCCGATTCGCCCGGTTCTCCTTCGAATCTCCTTGAGGGCTACGCGAAATCTTTGTGTCATGATTTTGCATGAGCCCGTCGGAGACTGTACCATATGATTGCGCGTTGCGCATGACAGACGACCGACCGCTGGCCTTCGGGTCGGCTGGTCAGGTTGCGCTTTCTGCGTAACGCCACTTTAAGCCTGCTCGACAGCGCCCTCCCCCGCCCAGCTGTCGATGCAGGCTTTTTTGTTTTGGGGCCGAAGAGTTGGCTTTGTGGTCGAGCCCCGTCCAGCGCCCCTATTTGAAGCTCGGGAGACCCATTCCGACAGACTCCCCTGCACTCGCGTTCTCCGTGTCGATTGGTTGAATGACTGGCCCGGAAGGGGCCTCCCCGCCACGAACTGGTGAGAACTGCCGGATTCGAGAGGGGCCGCACCGGCGCAGCGTGGTGGGTTCAGGGCAGCTGTTCCGTTGGGGGCTAGCGGGGAGATCGCGTCGTGGGCGGTGGTCGGTCCTGGGGATCGGAGGACTCCTTCCCGTCTTGGAAGTAGTGCACGACCGAGGCATACAAGACCGACGCGACGCCAATCTCAAGAAGCGTCCAGACCGACCACGCAGCAGGGGTTCCCACGAGGTAGTTGAAGAGTGCAGTGACGGGGAGCAGCAATAGGAAAAAGATCCCGGCGCGAACCGCTCCTCTCTGCAGAGGGGGCTTGGACCGGAGATTGAAAAGGTAGTTGATCATTTGGGAGAAGGGGTCCTTGGAAAAGCCTGCCAGTAGAAGGCTGCCAAAAGGCACAGTGCTCCCCCTACCGTCGGGGACTATTATGTTGGCACAGCACTATGAGCCGCCAACGCATTTGCGCCGGATGCTTTCCATCTCGGTCAGCGTTGCTGAACCCCGCTGGCTCCTCTGGGGACCCAGGCGGGCGTGACTACCTCCCATCTACGACAACTCAGTGTGCATCCGTTTTTTCGAGGCGATCCTCAGCATTTGGTAGGGGAACGTGTGAGATTGTCGGGATGGACGCGTAGACAGTGCCATTCTTGGTCCGGGGACGCAGATGCCGGGTCATCGCCGGAGGGGCGTTGCGTCAGGCCATGTACCGGAGGAGCGGGACTTCCTCGGTTGGGGGGCATATCAGTGTGGGGCCCTCCCGGGAAGCCCCCAGTTTCCATTGTGTAGGACGACGCGCGTGCTGCTGTTTGCCCAGAGGGGTTTGGCGTAAGACGCCGCGGGCGTGGCCGTGTGCGTCCTCGTGCCCAGGAATCAGGGTGCCCTTCGCGCGAGTGAGTTTCCGCTCACCGACCCGCCGCCTTCCCACAGTCTGGACAATAGAGGTTTTCGTCCGGGCCCTTCATCCAGCCTCGCTCTTGAAGAACAACCTCCGGCGCGTTGGGCGAATCCGGATCGGGATAGAGGCCTCGTGCGTCTTCCCGTGTCACGGTCAGTCCGTCGGGACAAGCGGAGCACTCATAGATGAAAGGATAGGAGACGCTGGACATGATCCGTAGGGAACTGATGGTGGGGAGATCAAGCTGACCAAAGACACTGCCGTTCGTGCGGGGATGGACGAGAGATCTTCTGCTCAGTAACGCCAAGAGGCGAAATGTGCAAAGGGCAGGATATGTCTTTAGACTTTGCCATAATACAGAATCAATAAAATTATCCCTCGACCGTCAAGGGGCATCCGTAACAGAGTCAACAACTTGGGGCTGGCGAGGCCTGCTCCGGGCACAACGCGGATCTGAGGAGACAGGGTTGTGTGTCTTTGGGCGATTCGACCAAAGGAGCAATGTCCTTCTTGCTCAGTCCCAGCCGTCTCAGGCATCCATCACGGACGTCCTGCACGTTCATTCTCGGCGGGCGGGGATCCGTAGATCGGTACCTGTCCCTTTTCCTCTTCTCCACGCACCGTAGAAAATTGTTTGCCCACACCTCAGGGTGCCACCGATAGGTTCGGGCTACGTGGCTGCGCTCGGCCAACTGCCTTCGTAGCTGCATCGGGGCCCAGGTGACCTTCAGGTCAGTCAGCACATTTTGAAGCAATTTCCCGGCACTGCTTGTGCAAACCCCTGTCAGCAGGAATGCCCCGGCCCCACACGATCGCTCAAAGTCCTTCTGGATTTGCCCGGCGTCTGATTCGGGGACGTCGAGAACCTGCACCCATGCGCCTCGCCACTCGTTGTCTTCTTTGTACGCCGCCTCCGTCGTGCCGCACTGCCAATCGGCCTCAAAACTGTGAACGGTCCCATCAATGATGACTGCCGTATGGCCCCTGGGCCAGAAGCGGAACGGTTCAAGAATGGGGGGATCGAACCGCCCTTGGTTGAAGGTGATGACCTTGACCTGCAGCTGCTTCTCTTCGTCGTTCTCGGGCTTCCGTGCCGATTTGGAGCTCGGTTGAGGTGAGGAGGCATTCCAGCCGCGGCAGATTGATGTACGCGGGCCCAGTCGCTCGCTATTCTCGGACAGCCGCAGCTGGTTCTCGACGAAATTCCCTCCCGCCTGGTGGAAAAGGGACGAACAGAGCAAGGCCGCGAGGAAAACGACCAGCGGAGAGGCAGACTTCACTGAAGTCATTGAAACGCGTTCGGGAAACTCGTTCAGCGCCGGTTTGCGACGGTGATTATGCACCCTCCACGACAGAGCGTTCGGTGAGGGCCCTCGTTCAGCGGATCTGAGCCAAGGGCGCATCCGGCCGCAAGGCCGTCGACTTCGGTAGGGAAGTCCGTTGTTCGAATTTTTACAAAAGAGGTGAAGGAAAGTCAACTCGTCTGTCCCGGAGCAGGACCGTCCGTCCTGCGGGTCATGGGTCATCGGTGCCAGTCCCGATCATTGCACGTGCGTTCCACGAGATTCTGGTGCACGTTTTGCCTGGAACTCCGATGCAGTCCCCCTCCCCCAACCTGTATTCCTCGCGACGTCTGTGCACGTGATTTTCCACGCCGATGAGAGTGCTGGACGGCTCCCGTGCGCGTTTCCGGCGCCCACATTTGCGCTGTCCGACCGGGGGGCGTCGAAGGCAGTCGGACCGGAGAGCAAGCGGTTGAGGAAGACGATTCTTGAGGCTTCTCCCGTATGATTCCCGCCGCCGCTGGCCTGACGGTACCAAATCTATACACATGGGCCGAACCTCACTTTCTGTATTTTTGTTCGCCTCATACACGTTCGGCACTTTGGTCAATCTCAAAGCCCCAATGCAGGATTCCTCTTCCGACGCGTCCATTCCCGCAGGGTCGGGTCCTGAGGCGGCCACTCCTGGAGGGTCCGATGAGCATCCCAAGGCCAAAACGTCTGGCCAGTCCAGAGCTCCCACGGGGACCGACGATCCCGAAACGCCCACTTCGCCCCGGGCCTTCGCATACGAGGAGCGGTTTCCCGACGCCCAGTCTGCGTTTGGTCTGGACCTGAGTCCGCCCCAGATGGAAGCCGCCTCGACACTGGTGGTCCTGGACACCTCCGCGCTTCTTCTGCTCTACGACGCGACTGAGGCAGCGGCCCGAGCGGCCCTCCAAACGTTCGACCAGCTTCGAGAGGAGGACCGATTGGTCGTGCCCGGCCACGCGGCTCGGGAGTATGCCGTCGTGCGCTCCTACAAGATCACGGATCTCTACGATGACCTGTCCCGGCAGACGCGTCCGCCAGTGGTGCCGAACGCGTCGGACGAGTTTGCGAACCGGGCCCTTGTTGAGAGTCTCGGCTACGCGGACCGGCTCGATGAGCTGCGCGAGCAGATTGCGAAGCTGACGGAGGCGTACCACCACACGGCCCGGACCCTGATGGAAGACCTCGAGTCCTGGGCGGGCGACGACTTCATCAGCGAGGCCTACGCGGAGCTTTTCGGGGAGGCGGTGGTGCACGATCTCGACGCAACGTTTGAGGACACGAGGGCGGAGGTCCGACGGCGAGACGACATAAGCCGCCCGCCCGGCTACCTCGATAGCGGCAAGGACCAGAATGCGGCCGGGGACCTGTTGATCTGGAAAACCCTTCTGGAGGTGGCCTCACGCCGCGACCGCGATGCCCTACTGGTTACCCAGGACTGCAAGTCGGATTGGTGGCACCAAGGGGGACGGGGCACAGCCCTCTATCCCCGAACGGAGCTGATCCACGAGTTTGACCGGGAGACCGGCGGCCGGTCGTTCGGCCTTCTCACTGTGCCGGGCCTGCTTCGGAAAATGGAGGTGAAGCCCCCTCATGTCCGGCGGTTCCAAGAGGCCGTGGGCCAGGCGCCCCCGACCGAAACCATTGAGGTTGTGGGAGCGGCGGATCGGGTCCAGACGGTCGCCACCGTGGCCACCAGCGCGCACGGCGCCACGGTAACCAGCGGGGGACGCCTCGGCACGCGGCGGGCTGTCAGTCTGCGGGTGCGCGAGGGCGATGCGGATGCGGTTGGGCAGCTTGCCCGAGACGCCGGGCTGGAGGTGACCCGGGCGGCGGACGGGCGGGTCGCCCAGGCGTTCGAACGCCATGAGAAGGAGGCGTCTGGGGAGGAAGCCGCGGACGACGAGACTGCGCAGTAAGACGCCCGTAGGGATTGGGGGGGACGACGTCCCCGTCCTCACGATGAAAAGGCATCAGCTCCTCGACCGGCTCGGGGACAAAAGTGAAGAGGAGGGGGGCATCGGGTTTGCAACGTCTTGAGGACCTTCCCGGAGGGCCTATTCCGCGGCCTCCTCTTCGGTAAGAGTTGGACGGGTGCTTGCGACGAAAAACCAGGCACGACAAACGAAAGCAGCATCGCGGAAGAGTAGATGCACGACGTCTCGGATGCCATGCGTCGTCAAAAAGGGCCTCGGAACGTGGGCAGCGACCACGCAGGGGACAGCCTGCATCACAGGGCTCTCGTTCCGAGGCTCCAGAACGAAGCACGCTGTGGTGCCAAAAAAATACCCCTGAACCGCCTTGAGGGCGATTCAGGGGGGTAGGGTGTGGAGATGCCGGGTCTACAGTCGGCCCACACGATCCCGTGTCGAACGCTCCCCGAAATGCCTTTAGGCCCTTACGGGGGAGGCTTTTGTAAGAAAATGCGGGAATGACACCTTGATCATGTGCGGGGAAACCGTCACCTTATCCGTCACCTCTCATTTCCCGGTGACGGATCGCAGATGTGCCAATGGCAACCGCCTCCATTCTTGCCCGCAGCGCAAAAGAGACCGGTGAAGGAGTCCCTCTGTATCTGGTCGTGCGGCACCAGGGCAGCCGGGCAATGATGAGTCTATCTCTTCGCGTGCAGCCTACTCACTGGAACGCGGAGAAGAAAGAGGTTCGGCGCTCGCATCCGGACTTCTCTCAGCTCAATGAGCTGCTCCGCACGCGGCTGAGTGAGGCTCGAAGGGAAATCAACCGGCGGCGGGCCGAGAGCCGGGAATTGTCTCCTGCGGCAATCAAACGCGCTCTTCAAGACGAAGAGGAGCCGGAGCGCGGGTTTGTCGCGTACTGCCGCGACAAGGTGCGCGAGTACCGTCGCCGTGGCCAAGCCAACACCGCCGCTGCCTACCGTACGGCCGTTCGCCACCTGGAGGAGTTCTTGGAGGCAGAGCACGCCACGGCCGATGTTCCGATCACGAGCGTAGATGGGGCGATCATCTCTGAGATGAAGACCTGGCTGACTGAAGAGAAGGGCAACAAGCCAAATACGATCCACAAGAAGCTTGGCTCGCTTCATACCCTCTGGAACCGCGCCCGGAAGGAAGGGCACATCGAAAAGGGCGCTCCCGACCCGTGGGACGCGGTCACCCTCCGGAAAGAGCAGTCAAACAAAGAGAAGCTGACCACCGATGAGATTCGTCGCCTGGAGGACCTGCAGCTCAGCGGCCGGAAGAAAGACGTGCAGCAGTGGTTTCTCTTCATGTTCTACGCAGGCGGGATGCGCGTTTCGGACGTGTGCCTCCTGAGGCGGAAGCACCTGCGCCAAGACGAAGACGGCCGGTGGCGGTGCCGGTACCGCATGCAGAAAACCCGCCAGTCTGCCGGCGTGCTACTGGTCGATGAGGCCATCGGCATTCTGGAGGACTACGACTTTCAGGAGAAAGATCCCGATCAGCGCGTCTTTCCGATTCTGGATGGATACGACCTATCGACCGAAGAGAAGCAGAAGAAGGCCATCGGTGCTCGGACGTCGCTGATGAACAAGTACCTGAAAGAGATGGCGGGGGCTGCTGGCATCGACAAGACAGTCACGACCCACATCGCCCGGCACAGCCTCGCCGCCTACCTCTACGAAGAGCTCGGGTATGACATCTACACGATCCGGGACATCCTTGGGCACGCTAACGTCCGGATCACCCAAACCTACCTCGACGGCTTCGACTACTCCACCAGCGACGAGGCGATGGAGCAGGTGAGCCTTCGCCAAGACAACTGAGTCAAGACGACTGAACTAAGACGACTGAGCTAGGATGACTGACCAGGCAGCTCCCCGACCTGCCAGTCATACAGGTCCTCCAGCTTGATGAAGTGCAAGTTTCCCCGCTTCGTCGCCGGGAGCGGCCCGGGCGCATCGGCAGGGAGGTTTTTCCCCTTGATGTACTCCTTCACGCGGCGCGGGCTCACGCGGTCATTGAAGAAGCGAGGCGCCTCCTGATGGGTGATAACCCGCCGCTGCTCCCTAAGCTCCTCGCGGAGGGCCTCGACCTCCGAGCGGAGCTCGCTCGTTTCTTCGCGGACGGCCATCGCGACGCGCCGCTCAAGCTCATCGGCGCTCATTTCTTCGACGTGCAGTTGCTTTGGCATGGTGAGGGCGTTTCGTCTCGAAAGGTCGTGAGGTAGAAGGTCGTGGGGGCGAAAGTCGTTAGGTCAGTCGTGCCGCTCGTGTACCGTGCGGCCGTCCTCCCGTTAGGTCTAAATGACGTCTTTCAGTTCCTCGCGGCTTTCGGCGCGGCCGACTTCGTCTTGCACCGCCTGAAGATCTCGTCGGAGCGTGATCTCAGTCCCTTTTCCGCTGCCCTCTACGGCAACGATCGCCCACTTGGCCAGGTGGTCGGCCGCCGAGCGTATTCGGCTCAGGTTTCCGCCCGTCGGCTTGATGCCTTCGCGCCTGCAGATTTGCTCAATGGTGACGGGCCCGCCGTCGTCCTCGACCAAAGCCGTGAGGATGCGCCGAACCTGCGTCTCGCTTTCGGCTTCTTTGGCCCGGTCGATCGCCCGCTGGACGTCCTGGTGCTCGAGGAAGTCCTTCATCCCCAAGAGCGGCTCATCTTCGGTCCCCTGCAGCTCCTCCTCAAGGCGCCGCTTCTCATCCTGAAGCGTCTCCACGCGCTGGCGAAGTCGCTCGTCACCGCCAAGCTCAATGCCTGCGATGTCGGCCAGTCGCCGCGCTGCCTCTGCTACGTCGTCCATATGCTCCTCGAGCCGTCGGGCCTCCTCGACCTGAGCAGCCTTCTCTTCGAGGTCCTCGATGCGGGCTTGGGCCTCTGCTAGATCGCTCTCAGCCTCTCTCCGCCCAGCTCGCTCTTCCTGCACCTTATCTTGCAACCTCTCCAAGCGCTCGGATACGGCCTCACTACCCTTTTCAGGACCGGTCTGCGAGAGCCCCTCCGCCAGCTGCTTTGCCATGTCGGACATGTCCTGGGCCCGCTCCAGCTCGCCCTCGAGCTCAGAGATGCGCTCATGCGCCTCCTCAAGCTCTTCTTCAAGTGACGCAATCCGGTCCTGGCGGCGCTCTTCTTCGCGGCTGATTTCCTCTAGCTCCGACACAATGTCCGAAGAGATGCCTTTTAGCTCGACATCTTCGGTCTCGCCCAGCCCCGGCGTGGCGCCGAGATCTACCGTGTCTTTCCGTCGCCACTGTACCAGCGCTGGGCTCTCCTCAAGCCAGTCGGACAGGACGATCGACTCACCATCGCCGAGGTCCTGCACTGCACTGGCCGCCTCCGACCCAACCACGCGCCGTACAACCTTCGTGTCATTGTCCCACGTGAGTCGGTGCCAGACCAGCCAGTCGCACTGCGTGATAAAGCTCTTCTTGACGTCGGCCGGGCGCTGCGAAATGCCCATCAGGCCTAAGCCTCGCTTTCGTCCCCGCTTCGCGACCCGGATGAGCGTTTGGCCGACGTCGTCCAGTGCCGGTCCCTCTGGAAGGTACTCGTGGACCTCTTCCACGACCAGAAGGAACGGCCGTCGTTGGTCCGCTTCTTTCTTGTACAGCGCATCAGTCGTTCGCTGGACGAGGGTGCGAGCCTCCTCGTCGTCGAGGTACTCAGAAACATCGAGAACGACAGGCACATTCTGCGTGAGCGCAATCTCCGCCAGACGGCCCGAGTGCTCTGGCCCGACTTGGAGGTCACAGGCCTCCCCGGCCCCGACGTGAAGCACCTCGTACTGCTCTTTGAGCCCTCGGTACTCACCGTCTGCATCGACGATAAGTACCGCATGCCCCTCGCTCAAGAGCTCCTCGATTACGACAGAAGCGCTGTTCGACTTCCCGGAGCCGGACTTTCCGGTGATGAATGCCCGGCCGGTGAGAATGTCGACGATAGGCAGCCGGGTAGGCTCGCCCGACGTATCGGTGCCAACTGTGATTTTGGGATCGGACATGGGATCGAAAGTTGGTTCAGAAGTCAGTGTCTTCAAAAGTAGCAACTCAATTGTTCACGTGCCGGGGCGGCTCGGCAATCGACAAGTCGAGGGTCTCTTGCGGCTCGTGCTCGCCGTCGAGGTAGCGCTGAATCGTGTGGTGGGCCTCGCCAAACGTCCACGCCACAGCCACGGCCCAGCCCTGCTCACGGAGGCGAGCGAGCCACCATGCCTGCGTGGGGCGGAGGCGGCCCCGCGGGCTTTTGAGCTCGAGGGCGAGGCCGGTGTGCATCCCGTCCACGTCCGGAGCAGGCCCGGGCACAGGCAGAAGCAGGTCGGGCACGCCCTGGCGCGTGCCCATCGCCTTTAGCTTCGTCGCCTCGGCAATGTGGCGGCTGCCGCCGTTGGGCACGTGAAACAGCATTTCCAGCGCCGGCTCCGTCGCGGCCTGCCGGTCGGCCCACTCCACGACAGCCTTGTGGATGTCTTCTTCGGACTGGTGACCCCTGCGGTACTCTTCGGCCGAAAGGGTCTCGTTGGCGGTGTCGGGCATGGTCCAGTCAGTCTTGGATTTTAGGCATTTCATCGGTGTGAATCCTGCTGTGTCGCTCTTTGAGACGCTTCCATTCGTCGTAATCCTCCGGCAAGCTGAGAGCCTGCATCCGATGAGAAATTTCTTTCGACTCCTCAAGAAGCTCATCGACCTTGATGCGGCGCTCAATGCTTTCTAGCTCCGAGTGTGGGTCAAGACAGTGCATACGCTCCTTGATGAATCGTGCGAGGGTCTCTTTTCTGTACTGCGTGAAATTGTTAGACATGGTTGGTCAGTCCTTTTGGGTGGCGAAGGTATCGAATACCGTCGTCGCCCTTGATCTTGAGAATCCCGCTGTCGCGCACGGCCTGCACGGTACCAGCACGCTCTGTGTCATCAAAGGGCATCTTGAAATGCACGCGGTCACCGATGTCAGGCATGGCGTAGCTCGTAGTCAGTGAGGAAGTGTCGCTCTGTGCATCGAAGCCCATAACAGCGATAGCTTTTTTCACAGCCCCACCTCATCCAGGAGGTCGGCCGCCGTGGCGTCGAAGACCGAGGCGACCTTCGAAAGGGTGGTGACGCCTGGGCGAACCATGTCCCCGCCCTCGATTTTGTAGATCGTTTGAGGAGAGACGTCGGCGCGCTCGGCCAGAGCCTGCACGCTCCACCCGCGGATCGCCCGCAGTTCGCGGACGAGGGCCCCAAGCTCCGCGATCTTTTCGGTCTGGCCTTCAGTCAAAGTGGTTCTGCTCATCGGTAGTGAGGTCTACAGTGGGTCAGTTAGTGACTCGTGGAGCGCGTAGGTGGCTGATCCTTTCCGGTGCCCGTTCTTTTTCACCAGCGGTGACGCCCGGCAGAGCTTCTCCCGGCAGTCGGTGATCGCCTCGACGGTGACGTCCCGGCCGACAAGCGCAGCCGCCTCCCAGTCGCTCACGCCCTCCGGCCGCACGGTGTCTTCAAGGATGCCCACTCTCTGATCCCCCTGCGCGCAGCGGGCCAGAAGCGCCACGTAGTCTCGTGCGAGGGAGTCTTCCGGCAGGGCCCGCCAGAGGTCCTCGGCCGTCTGGACGTCCGTCGCGCCACCGGAGGACGGCGTTGAGCCGCCAGTCTCGCCCGGCTCGGCCACGAGGGAGTAGTGGGCAATGCCATCCTCGTCTTGGTGGCTGTCGATCCGGTAGCCCTGATCTCGAAGGTCACGGATGCGGGCCGCCAGGCGCCCGATGCCGTACTCATCCAGAGCTACCTTCCGGTCGAGCTCGCCGACCTCTTTCATGTGCCAGAGGGCCCGATCTTTCTGGCTGGCGTCCGATAAGTCCGGTCGTGGGACGGTATCAGGCATGGCACTACTGCTTTTTCAGTGCTGGTATAGGCTAAGGCGGTCATCCTTGCATGCTTGGATGCTTAGATGCTTGAATGCTAAAATGGCGGGTCTTGCGTGCTGCCGTGTGACTGCCTGTCGTGTGGCTGTCTGTCGTGCGGCTGCGGCTCATTCCCGGGGTCCTTCGGGTCGATGAAGCGCGTCTGCTCCGGCCGGAAGTAGAGGCGAGCCGCCCCGGTGCCACCGGTGATCCGGTTCTTGGTCGCGTACATCCAGCCCTTTCCCGGCTCGGCCGCGTCGTAGTCCGGCACCGTGTCGGCGCCGTTGCCCTTGTTCTGCACCCAGTACCCCGGCCAGTACCAGTGCAGGATGAGCGCGGACTCCTGCTCCTTCTTCCCGGAGTAGCGGAGCCAGCTGTCGCTTGGGGTCCCCATCGGGTCGGACATCCGCTTGTACTGCGAGAGGTTGATCCAGGCCACATCCAGCCGCTTTGCCATCGCCTTCGAGCCGGTGGCGATCGAGGCGACGCGCTGCTCCTCCGTCTCGCCCTGACCCTGGACCTTCTCGTCGTAGTCGAGAGCGACGAAGGCGAGCTCCCCTGACCTGTCGGTCTGCGCGGCGATGCGCTGGCACCGGGCCCGGATGTGCTGCATGCTTGGGGAAGCGGTGTCGTCGACGTGAAGCGTCAGCCGGCTGAGAAGGCCGAGCGCCTCCTCCATTGCGTCGTAGTCCTCATCCGGAGCGGTGCCCCGGCGGAGCTCTCGAAGGTTCACCTCGGCGATCTGTGAGGCGGCCTTTTGGGCGATTTGCTCCTTGTCCATCTCCGCGGAGAAGATGAGGAGCGCCTTCTCCTCGCCCTGCCAGGCCCGGGCCAAGGTCGCGATCGTCTGCACGATGAACGATGTCTTCCCGGCGCCGGTGTGGGCAGCAAACGTCGTGAGCTCCCCGACCGGGTAGCCGTCACAGATGTCGTCTAGGCCGGGAAAGCCGGTCGGCACGAGGCCGGTGACCTCGCCCTCCTCCCACTCCTTCAGGCTAGAGAGGGCCTCCTGGGCGCCGTGCTTGATGTGGGTCTGATCAGACTCGGTCATCGAGATTTTTGTGAGCCGATCGACCACGCCGCCGAGCGTCTCGAAGACGTCCCCGCCATCGTCGAGGTGGCCCTTTGCCTTCTCCAAGACCCGTCGGCCTTGCCGAGCCATACATTTTTCCTGCAGGATGCGAGCATAGCGCCCGATGCCAGTCGTCGCGCCGACCTCGGCGGTGAGACCCGTGAGGTAAGTCGGCTGCACGTCGATGTCCTCAGCGCCCAGGCGCTGCTGGACGGCCGGAAGCGGGGCCTCCCCGTCTTCGCCGAAAAGCCCGGCGATCGCTTCAAAGATCTCGCGGTGATGCCTTGACCGGTCGGCGAAGAAGGCCGGCTCGCAGAGGTCGACAACCGCCGCGCACGCCTCTTCGTCGATCATGGCGGCGCCGAGGACGACCTGCTCCAGGTCATGCGCGGTGTGGAGTGGCGCCTCCGCGGGCTTGCCCTCAGAATGTGTGCCGTTTTGCGTGCTCATCAAGGAGTCGGAGTGAGGGTGAGAGTCGAGCTCGGGCTACAGGTCGCCGAAGTGGACCACATCTTGGTCGCCGAAGCGGTCGGTGTGGCTTTTCCCGCCGGCTGGCGCGCCGTCGCCACTACCGCTAGAATCGAACTTCGAGTCGTTCATCTTCCAACGGCGAAGGGCCGAAGGCACCTTCTTCACCTCGTTCGGCCAGCCCTTTTCGTCGTAGTAGAGCCACCACTCCCGGCACAGCCGTTCGGACACTCCGACCATCTCCCCGATCTGGATGGCACGCTCCATCGTCACGGGTGCTTCGGTGTTTTCCTTGACGTCGACCTCCTGCGCGGGCGCGCCCTCACACCCCTCGGGTGTATATTTATCCCTTTGTGTCCCACGATTTCGTGGGGAGGAATTCGTGGTCTGACCACGATTTTGTTCGAACGATTCTGTTCTCTGACCACGATTTTGTTCTTGGCCCACGTTTTCGTGGTCACCACGATTTCCTTCCTCACCCACGATTTTGTGGTTCGGAATGAGGAGCATCCGATCCCCATCTGGCTGTCGGCGAAGGTATCCATGCTCTTGGAGCTCCCGCCGCCACCTTCCGGCAGTCTTCTCGTGGACGCCGTACTGCTGGCCGAAGTGCTGGTCCGTTGCGTAGCAGGCGCCTTTCTGGTGCAGGTCGCAGATGTCCTCGAACATGCAAGAGGCGCTCATCGAAATATCCGTGTCGTGGCGGACCTGCTGCCGCAGTGCCTTTGTCGCCTTTGTCTGGTCGTGGCTCATATCTCAAGACGTGTCTTGATCGCGTCGATGATGGCGTCGTATTGGTCTTTCCGGAGGCCCGGATACTCGCGCCGGACGTACCCCTTGGCCGCTTCGTATGCGGTCCAGCCGTCGAATTCCTTGGCCCGGCGCGCTGCCTCCTCCGCGACGCGCCTGACCTTCCCAGCTTTCGCTTCACTGCCGTGGGTCGTTGTGGGCATGGAGGTCGCTTGATTAGTTAAAAGGGCAGATCGTCATCCGCCTCGAACTCTTCGTTCTGCTGCAGCACGTCCTCGTGCAGCAGCATCTGGGCCACGGTCTCAACCTGCCCCACCGCCACCTGCTCGAAGGACTGCAGTTGAAGTGCGTCAAGCACACGCGCCACATAGCCGTCGTCTCGATTGCAGTACTCGGCCAGGCCCTTCAGCTTCTGGTCCAGAGTGGTGCCGTTGACCTGGGCCTTGCCGGCGAGGGTGTCGTCGGTGTGCTTCTGCGCTTTGGCGACGAGGGAGCTGGCCGCTTGCTCTTTAGTCGGACTCTTGGGAGCGGCCGATTGGCTGCCCTTGTCGTACATCTTCTCCGACTCGTGCTGCTCGCGTGAGCTTCCGCTGGTACCGTTCTGGGCCGTTGAACTAGCGGCCTGGGTGCCACTGGGGTTGGCGGCTGACTCGCCCCGACCGCTTCCGTTCTGGCGGTTGCCATTTTGGCGGTTGCCATTCTGCCCGACGTCGACGCCAAACCGCTGGACGTGCGGGGGCTGCGGGCTCACCTTTCCCAGGATGTCCTCATGGCTGCGCTGCGGGTCGTAGAGCTTGGGGTTGTCCTCCCCGTTGCGGTAGGCGCGGTAGCGCCCCGGGTAGATGCCGGAGTCTTCCTCCGTCTCCTTGAAGGTGATGTTGCACCCGGTTCGAAGGCACTCAAAGCCCCGGTACTGGAAACCCTCGTCGTCATCTCGGGAGCGGGGGACGACCTCTGCCTGGGTGTCGTAGAAGAACTTGACGTGAGCCTCGAGGAAGAGCGCGTCTTTGTGGAGGTTGTAGAGCTGCCCCATCTGGTCGAGAGCGCCGCGGAGCGTGTCCGCCTCGACGGTGACCTCGGTGGGGCCGAAGTCAATGCCTTGGAACTCGTACATGGCGTGTGGCTATCTGTGATCAGGAGTGAAGAAGCAACCGACGACGGGCGCCGCTTTCGGGGCGCGCCCGCCGTTTCGCCCTTCACCTCTCGGCTTGAGTAGGGCTCGTCAGGGTCACTGTGAGGCTAGACCCTCAGCCTGCGCTAATGCCCATGCGCTCCTTCTCGTAGCGCTTGAGGCCGAGTGTGGATACCCCAGTCTCGTAGCTGGGCCAGTGGGCTTGCTGCTCGCACTCCGCAACCCGATCGATCAGCTCGGCCATCCGTGTGCGCTTGGCCTGCTGCTCCCGTGGGTGCGGCCGGAAGCATTGCGTCGCGTAGGGCTCTGAGCTCTCCACGCAGGCGAACACGAAGTCTTTGACAGGCACGCCCTCAGCGTTTCCGCTCTGCTCGCTCGCTTGCCGAATCCCCAGCGTGTAAAAGGGCGGCTGGAGCCAGTAGCCGTACTTCGCCATCTTCCGCCGGAAGTCTTCCGGGTGGGCGCTGCGGGTCGTCTTGACGTCCACGATCGCGACTCCATCAGGGAGGCCGATGATGCGGTCGGGGCGTGCCTTGCACATCAGGCCCGTCGCCTCGTCTTGCCAGAGGGCGGTCACCTCACTGGCGCCGGGGAGCCCGAAGAGGAGTGGCGCGGCGTCGGGGTCGACCTCTAGCGCCTCGGCCATGCGTTCGACCTGGCCCGCCGTGTCGGCTTTCAGTACTTCGATGTCGTCTGGCTCTCCGTCCGGGGCGTGTGTCCCGCAGTACCAGTCTCCGCCGTGCCGGACTTTGGCGCTGTACGTGCAGCGGTCGCCGTCGCCTTTCGTGGCCTCGCACCGGGAGAGAGCGACGTCGTACGTATCCTCGTAGACGCCGGGCTGCAGGACGCGGCTGTGAAGCGCTGTGCCGAGGCTGGTGGCGTCGGAGGAGTTGCCCTCATCGCCCCCGCGCCACTTGTAGCGGGCGTGCATCGGGCTCATGCGCGCTGCCTCGGCGAGCACGCTCCTGGACAAGGCCGGGTGGGCGTGGTAGAGCTCCTCCGGGACGCCGCGATAGAGGCCCGGAGAAGCGACAGCTCCATCAGCGTCCTCGGCAAACTCGCTGGCCGGGCGAAGGCCAAGCGCATCGAGGCTTTCCTCTGCTGGTGTCGTGGCTTCCTGCTTCTTCGGTCGTGACTCTGCTCCGGCCGTCTCCACCGGAGGCTGGAAAAGCGCGTTTTGTTGAGTGGTAGAAGGCATATCAGTTGTGTCGGGTTGGGTCGACGCGTATGAGGGTGACGTCCTCGGTGCTGATCTCGCTGGGGTCGGGCTGCATCGGGTGCCTGTAGGCCGTGCCTTCAGTGTCGATCAGGTCCAGCCCCGTGAGCTCGGGGGCGGCGCGCAGGCTGGCAGTCGTCGCTGTGAGGCTCCAAACGGTCATCAGCAGGCCGAGGAGGATGAGGAAGAGGGTCTCAGCCATCGCCACCACCTCCGCGGTCGAGGATGTCGTCAGCTTCTTTGCGGAGGTCGATCATGCGGTCTAGCGCATCTGCCCAGGCCTCGCCATCATCTTCGTCGACGGTGCGAAGGCGCATCTGCGCAGTGAGGATGTTGTCCAGTAGGTCCCGAAGCCGCTCGTTCTCCGCCTCAAGTCGCTCAGTATGCTTCGGCGGAGCATCAATAGAGTCGTAGCCCTCGATATCACTGATGGCCTCATTAGGGCACGAGTACTCTTCCTGGCACTGATACTTCAAGAGCATCAACGCCTCGTGGGCGTGCGGCTCGTCGTGACGGATGCCGGGGGAGGTTTTGAAAAGGTGGTCCATCGCCTCGATCGCAGCGCGCTTGTAGCCGCGAAGCTGCTGCACCATCCGTCGCAGCTCTTGCTTCTCGTTGGTGCTGCGCGGGGATGAGGCGGTGACGTTGCCGACGTTAGCCATGGGTGCTGCCCTCCCCGGCCGGCGCCGGGACTTCGCTGAGGTCTTTCGCCACTGGCTCAAGCTCGGAGATCGACCGAAGGGCGTCGGGCCACTCGATGCGGCCAGCCTCCGCCATCTTCGCGTAGTGGATCGACTCGGGCCGCCGCAGGTGGACCTTCCGGGCCTGCCCGCCCGCGGCCCACTCGATCAGGTCCCGCCAGGAGACCCGGACCTGCTGGCCGGTCTGCAGCTGGAGGCAGTGGTGGGTCATGTAGACCTCTCTTTGCGGGCAGCGCTGGTTGGTCTCACCGGTCTTCCGGGCGAGCATCGTGCCGATCCAGTAGAGCTTGTAGCGCTCCCAGCCCGGCGGGTCCTTGTCGGTCACGGTGGCGGGGGAACGGTCCGAATGAAGTCGGATAGTAGTCATAGCTTTTCAGCTTCTCTCTTGAGTGGAAAGCGCGCCCCGTCGTCCTAGCGGCGGGGTTTTCTGTTGTCGCGGCCACGGCGGGACTCGAACCCGCGGCTCGCGTGTTGCGTGACTCTGTCCGCTGAGTTACGTGGCCGAGTGCCCCGGGTCCTTTCCGAGGCCCGGGGCGGCTCCTTACACCTCCTTCCACAGAGCGCGTGTCTGTGAGAAGAGAAAGGTACGTCTAGTAGGGCGCACGGGCTCTCGCCACGCGGCCAACTGTGCGGGTGGGTAATGTGGGCGACCCGCGGCGCCCTGTGGCCACGAGCGGGCACGATCCGCTCTGCGTCCAAGGTGGCCATCTGCCCGGCTTGGCGCCAGCGTGCCGGGCGAACGCTGCCCCTGGGTGGCTCGGGGCGAGCCGTGTCGGATCAAGCCGTGAGGGGCAGCAGTGGGAAATGGCGAAGGGCGCATGTCTCTCTGGCGAGAGGCGCGCGTCTGTGAGCAGCCCGCCAGCCGACCAGGTGGCTCCTGGATGGGCCTTGCGGCGAGAGCCGCCTGAGCCCGTGGTTGGCGGGCTTTTTATGTCTGTGAGCAACCCGCCGGCGAGGGGGGGCTATTGGTGCCGGCTACCTGCGGGGTGGCGAGCCCCGCGCCGGCAGCTCCTCGGGGCTTCAGCGCTTGGATGTTGTTTCTGTGGGGAGCCCGCTGCCTGGCGCCCCGTCGCCCCGCACTTCCATAAGGCGCTTCGCCTCGCCGCGCACCTCGTCCATCTCCTTCTCCCCGCGGTCCGCGAGGGCGTGGAGGCGCCGCACGTTCCCCTGTCGGTATGCCTCGTGAATGTCGGCGCTGACCCGGACCAGGTCGACGACGTTGTCTTCGATCTCTCCGTTGATCTCGGTCTTCTCGCCGCGCTCCTCGAGCCGGTGCGTCCCCGGCACGTAAAGGCGGGAGAGGAAGGGATACCCCTCGCGGCACGCCTTCTTGGCGAGCTGGCGCTTGCAGGTGTCATTCGGCTCGCATCGGCCTCGCTTCCAGGCGCGGGCGGTGGACTCCTTGCGGCCGCCCCACTCGGAGACGGTCCGGGCCGGGTCGCGGCCTTCATCTTCCAGGCCGTACCAGGTCCGGCGAAAGGCGTCGAGCCAGGTCTCGTCGGTAGAATCAGAATCTGCCATCGGGATCTGAGCAACAGGAGTGAAGAAGAGCCGTGCAGGCAAGTGCTAGGCGGGGACAGTCTCGGCCTCTTCCCGAACTACGTCCATCAGAGATGGGCTCTCGATCAGCATCTGCTCCACGTCCGGTGCAATCTTTCCGGCCAATGCCAAAAGCTCATCAGCATCGGTGTCGAGGGCGTCAGCAACCCGCACAATCGTTTCCGTCGATGGCGGCGGGGCTTGCCCATTCTCGATCCGACAGATGTAGGTGTGTCCAACATCGGCCTTCTCCGCAACCTCTACCTGCGTTGTGCCTCGCATCTGGCGGATCGAGCGCATCTTGCGCCCAAATCGTGGATCAACAGCTCTTGGCATCGGGCGGCCTTTTGGCTATGTTGGGGTGCCGTGTCAAGTCAATGCGATAAATTAGACACTATGCGCACAGTGTTGGTTCACACTGTGTGTTGAGTTAATGTGAATTGCGCAAACTCTGTTATGCCGCCCAGTTCCGTTATAGATAGTCCTGTCCAGAAGGAAATAATGGACCTAGTTAGGTCTTCGGGTGAACCCCTGCAGCCCAAAGAGATGGCGGAAGAGCTCGACCGAAGCCGAAATAGTATCAACTCCGCTCTGCGCAAGCTCAAGGACGCTGAGGAGCTTGCGCAGCCAGCATACGGCTTGTATGATCTACCAGAGCGGGTTGAAAAAGAGAAGGTGAATCAGATGGAAGACGTAGAGCTTCCCCTGGGGCAGGATGAAGAAGACCCCACAGGAGGAAGCGGGAATAGGTCAGTACAAATCCCTTTGTACTCCCTCCAGGCCAGTGCAGGAACTGGCGAGCCAGCCTTGAAAGAAGAGGTGCGCGACTACATCAGCTATGATCGGCGACAATTGCGCCGCGAAGTAGGAGCAGATCCCGACGACCTAGCTGTACTGACAGTGCAGGGTATTTCAATGAAGCCCACGCTGACCCCTGGGGACCGAATTCTTGTAGTCCGTCACAACGGGGGAGCATTGAAGGATGGGAGCATCTATGTTCTTCGAAATCCAGCTTCAGGTGTAATCGTAAAGCGCCTGTTCTGGGAAACGGAAACGGCTGCTCGCCTGGAGGGGGACAATAGCCGAGTGCCGCAGAACGAGATAAAAGCGGACGATGATGGTCACATAGAGGGCTGGGAAGTTCTGGGTCAGGTTGTCCGAGTCCAGCAACACCTGTGACCAATCTTCTTGAGGTCGGGCAGAAGCTTTGAGAGGTTCGAGATACTCACCCCCACCTTCTCTTCAAGAAAAAAATAAAGGTCCTATGCGATATTCCTACAGTGGATTACTTATCGTAATCTTGGTATTCGTCGGGACTATTGGGTGTACGACAACATATCGTGCTTCTTATGAGATGTCCCTGGATGAGGTAGAACGACCAGCTGATGCTGAACAGCGGTTCGGTGAGACAGAGGTATCTGAGACTGATACGTCTTATGTGTTTGAGGATCAATTCATACGTGCGGTAGTGGCGCCGACAGGTAGTTTTACGTTGATGAGTATTGAGAATAAAACTGACAATACAGTACGCATAGATTGGAACCAGGGCGTATTTGTCGGGCCTGATGGGTCAAGTCAGACCCTGGTGCATGGCGAAATGCGGCGGATGGACATAGGGCGGGAGGTTTCACCGACCGTCATTGGACCAAGGGCTGCGGTTGAGAAAATAGTTAGCGGAGATGAGGAAGTTGATGGGGCTGAAAAAATGCCTACCACTCGCGTTGCGCAAAACAGTGAAAGCCAAGAGGTAAAAAAATCCCTTCGAGAAAATGCGGAATCTCTCGTTGGTAAAAGCTTCGAAATTCTGATGCCATTTAAGATTGAGGGTACAATCAATGAGTATATTTTTCGCATCGGGATCAATGAGGCAAGTCTAGAGACCGTTCAATAAAAACTGCCCGAAATCAGTTGCCATGCGATACGTCTTTTTGCTGGTACTCCCTCTGTTCGTAGGTGGATGCTTGGCCGCTGCTGCGGGTGCTGCTGGTGGGGCAGCGGCTGACAACGAAGACGCAGAGTACCTCGAGTACTACCTGATGACCGAAACGATGCCCGACAGTATCCGCACGGCGATGGAGAAGGAGCGTCTGGCCGTGGGCATGAACAAGACGCAGGTCCGCCTCGTCATGGGAGCTCGGCCGCATCACCCAGGAGACCCAAGCAGCGTGACGAAAGAAGGAGACGAAGAGCTGTGGGTCTTCAAGTCTGACAATAGACCTGATCGGGTCGTCCGGTTCGACCAGGAGGGAACTGTGATCAAGCTCGAGAGGCGCTTGATCTGATCCATGCAACGCTCCGATCCACCGCTGCTGCTGGGCGGATGCCTGGACGCCGCGGCCCCTCTGAATGTCGGAGAGGTGACGTCGACGTACATGCCGAATCGGAAGCGTCGCACAGATCTTGCAACCTTGCATGGTACAGTCTCTTTAACCAAGCCCGAAGACGGGGCCTGTCGTGTCTGATCACCTCTCCGTTTCTGATATGGATCTGTTTGAGGAGGACCCCGAAGAGCCGGAGCTTGACCTAGAGCGTCTCCGTGAGGCCATCCTCTACGTGTGCTCGCTTCCCCAAGAGCGCAGGGACATCAGCGAGACGAAGCTTCATAAGATCCTGTTCTACGCCGATCGAAGGGCGTATTTCGAGCTCGGCGAGCCGATTACTGGGGCCAAGTACATTCGACACCAATTTGGGCCGTACGCCGAGGTGCTTCCAGACACGTTGGAAGAGCTTGAGTCGGACGATGCGGTGGCTGTGCGAAAGTACCAGATCAGTGGAGTAGAGCTCGGGCCGAACGTCCAACATTGTCCGCAAGTGTTCACCCGCCCGAATACGGATGTTTTTTCTGAGGAGGAGCGCAAGATTCTCACGCGGGTTGCACGGGAGATTTTTCCGCTAAACACGACGACGGTGAGCCAGAAGTCTCACGACGTAGTCTGGGAAAGCGTGGAGCCGTTTGCAGAGATTCCATACTACCTGTCGTACCTTCAGGTTACCGAGAAGGATGATCGGGACGAGGTGATGGACTGGGCTCGAGAGAAAGCTCAAGAGCTTCAAGAGGAAGGGTAATGCTCCCACCTGAACCAGTCCGTGATTGGGCTCCTGCGAATCGGGAAGTCAAACGCCAAATCGATAGGATTCTCGATGGCCCGCAGCAACTCCGGTCAGCATTTCGGGCAATGACACATGTCTTGTGCATTAGCCCTGAGCACTCAGAGACTGAAGATTTGCCGGGAGAGCACCGCGTTTTTGCACGGAAACCCGAACCGAACCCTGGAATTCCGGGGTTGGCGATTCTCTACTGGTATGACGCAGAAGAAATCGTGATTTGGGACCTCAGAGTTGAGTGGCCCGAGGAATGAGGATTTGCGATGTACCGTAACCACTCACGACCGAAGCTCTACTTCTCGTTCTGACCGTCCCCGCATCGGCCCAGCAGCCCGGCCAGACATTCACCGTGCGCCTTTGGGGCACCGACGCGCCGGAGTCCTCCCAGCCGTACGGTGGGAACGCCACGAGCCGAGCGCGCCAGCTGGTGGGTGGGTCCACCGTTCGCGTTTCTGTGGAGGAGATGGACCGCTACGGGCGGGCTGTGGGGAGAGAAGAGGTAATGAAAACAATGTATGGTAGACCTCAAACCAATAGGCTAGAGGGGTGGGATCGTTGTTTCTTTGTAAAACTCTTCTCAGTAAATGTCGCTGATCCTTTCGGTTCAAACGCCAGATGGTATAGTCATTGCTGGAGATAGTCTCTCCACAATGCGAAATGCTTTTCAGATGGAAGGAGATATTGAAGTTCAGTGTCCGAACTGCGGTGACATACACCAGCAGCGCGTGAACACGCCTCAGGTGCAGATGCCGTCCACGACGATGCCTTACGCCCGAAAGTTATTTCCCTTTATGGATGATTTTGGCGTTGGTACGTTCGGAGCTGGTCAGCTTAACGGGAAAACCATGTACTTTGCCGTTCGAGAGCTTGAAGAGGAACTGGTTGCCGACGATAAAGTGGTTGAATCGGTGACCAATGCTGCTGATCGTATCGGAAACCGCGCTCATGAGCTACTTGAGGAACAGGTCGATACGTCCACCGATGATATCCCTTCCGACGAAATGGTTGTCGGTTTTCAAGTTGTAGGCTACGGTTCTGATGGCACTCCGGAAACCACTCAAGTTGAGGTTGGGAATGATGTAGACCTCAATAAACGAGACGATGAGATGATCGCCTCCGGCCGTGTTGAGGTGGTTAACGCACTGCACGAAGTCTGGGATAATCAGGGTGCTGGCCCGGCCTATCAGGTCTTTTCGTTGCAAGATGCAGTTAACTATGCGGAGTTTATGATCCGCACGACTTCGAATCATCAAGAGTTTTCGCAACGCATGCCCACTGTAGGAGGCGCTATCGACATTGCGCTCGTAACGCCATTCGATGGATTCCAGTGGGTTCGTCAAAAAGATCTTTCACAAACAATCGAGCAGAACCGCTATGACTGACACCGTAGGACGGAACTCGAAATCTCAACCCGCTGAACTAAAAAACACAGAGACGAAGAAAGACGAGTCGGTTGCCCTAAATTTTCAGACAGGGACCTACAGTCGCTCTACCGGAGACACTAATTCTGAGTCTCAGGACAAGGAGAGCGAATAAGTTTCACCTGAAAGTTTAGGAATGCCCACCCCCGCTGTTAAGTGGGGGTGGGTTTTCTTTATTGGAAACCCTTTCTTCTCCAGTAGCATAAAGGAGATCAGTTATCGCACCCTCGCCAGGTGCTCAGCCGCTCACAGACACGCTCAGGTCTTCCTCAAGCCCGTGCGCCCGGATCAGCCCGTCCTCCATGAGGAGGCGCGCAGTTCCATCAAGCGTGCCCTCCGCCAGTATGCCCGCGAGCAGTCCGCTCGCGATGTCGCACTCTACGGGGCCTCCATCCGTATGGGTTGGAACGAGCTCCAGGCCCGCGCCGGCCTGTCCCCACACGACTTGTCTCGGCGCCTGTCCCGCGTGAGAGAGCACCTCAAGGCGGCGGTGTCTCCGGAAGGATCGCCTTCTAACGAAGAGTCGCCTTCTGGGAGTCACTCTCAACGCCCCACCTCGCCGCCACAACAGTAGCCGATGCCCACCTGGGCCCAGCGTCTCCGCCGCTCTACCGGCGTCTCCACCGGTGAAGAGCCCGGCCCGCACCTCGGCGCGCTCTCCGGCTGGCTCCGCCGCACGCGCCAAGCGGCCGAGGGCTACGGCCGGCACGCCACCAAGCAGGCCGTGCGCGACGTCGATCCGACCGCAGAGGAGCAGGAGGCCCTCACGGCCCTCTTCGCCCTCCAGGCCGAAACGATCTACTGGGTCTGTTCGGACCTGCTGGAGCGGTACACCGAGTCCGCGCACGCCGACCGCCCGAGCCTTCAGCTCGAGGACCTCCTGGCAGAGGCCTATCCGCTCTTCCTTCGGGCCCTCGTCCGCTACGACCAGGAGCGGCCTCTCGAGGTGCACGTCCGCCGGGCCTTCCGTGATCGCGCCAGAGACTACATCGAGAGCCGGCTTCACCGGCCGGCTTCGAATCCAGAGGGGCACCCCCACCCGGTTCTTCCCGACACGCCGGAGCCGGTGCCAGAGGTCGACGTCGGCGCGATCTGCGAGGAGCTGCAGGAAGAGGGCTTCGTGCCGGAGCTCGGGGAGTCATCTGAAAGGAAGGACCCGCCGGACACGCCGTAACCCCCCGTAGTCTCCGAAAGGCCGCCGCAGCAGAACCGAAAACAATGCCCATGACCAATGCCGGACGTGCCCCGCTGTGGTGCCGAGAATCGAGACGGCGCCCCCTGCGGGCTCCCGGCCGGCTGGGGCACCGATCACAAAGGGGAGGGGCGGTGCAAGCACCACGGCGGAGCGACAGAAGGTGCGGGGGCCCCGGAGGGCAACAAAAACGCGGTGACGACCGGAGAGCACGAGTCGATCTTCTACGACACGTTAGGCGAGAAGGAGCAGGAGCTCTGGCACGCCGTCGACGCCGACCAGCTCGCCCAGCTCGACGAGCAGATCCGCCTGATCAACATCCGGGAGCGCCGAATGCTGAAGCGCATCCAGCGGATCAAGCGCCAAGAGCTCACCCTCACGGCCCGTGAGACGGAGGAGGGGGCCGCTCCCTCGGCCGGGGCCTCAGTGCAGGTCGACACCGAAAGAGAGCAGCACACCGCCACGATCGAGCGCATCCAGAGGATCGAGAAGGCCCTCACCCGGGTCCAGGCCGAACACCGGAAGCTGATCCGGGAGAAGTACCGCATCCTGAAGGACCAGCCGGCCGACAACTCCGAGAAGCTCGACGAGCTGCTCGGCCGGATGTCCTCGATGCGAGACGACGCTGGAGACTACCAGTCCCCTGAAAGCGGATGAGCAGTGACGCCGTACATCTCGGCACGGACGTCGGGGCCTCCGACCCGCTCGTGAGCCCCCAGCAAAAGCGGGCGTTTGCGCAAAGCACGGCCCGGACGAACATCGCCTGGGGCCCAGTGCGCTCCGGAAAAAGCGTCGGCCTCGAGTTTCTGCGGTGGTTCGAGTTTGTGGCCACGACCGAGCCGAAGGGGGGCGAGTACCTCATGGCCGGCAAGACGCTCAAGAGCCTCGAGCGGAACGTCCTCCGGCCGATGCAGCGGTGGTTTGGGCCTGCCCTCGTCGAGTGGAGCCTGCACCAGAAGGAAGGGACGATCGCCGGGGAGCGGGTCGAGCTCGAGGGCGCAAACGACGAGGGGGCCGTCGAGAAGGTCACCGGAATGACGCTCCGGGGGGCCGTCTTCAACGAAATCACCCTCTTCCCCGAGAACTTCTTCAACCAGACGCTGGCCCGGCTGTCGGTCCCAGGGGCGAAGCTCTTCGGGACGACGAACCCGGCCGGGCCCTACCACTGGCTGAAGGAGAAGTACCTCGACCGGGAGGAAGAGCTGAACCTCCGCCAGTGGCGGTTTCGGCTCGAGGACAACATTTTCCTCGACCCGAGCTACGTCGAGGCGCTGAAGGCCGAGTACACAGGGATGTGGTACAAGCGCTACATATTGGGGCTCTGGGTCCTAGCGGCTGGCGCCATCTACCAGATCTTCTCTCGGGAGACCCACGTCCGGGAGTTGCCTGACGGCCGCCGACGCCAGGTCAATCGCTACATCGTCGACTGCGACTACGGCACGTCCAACCCGACGACGTTCAGCCTGAAGGGCCTCTGGCACGAGGAGTGCGCAGACGGCCGGGAACGGGGCTTCGCGCACGCCTTCCGGGAGCACTACCACGACGGCCGCAAGGAGGGCCAGAAGACCGACGCTCAGCATGCGCAGGACCTCATCGACTGGCTGCCGGCCCGCGTCGGGGACCGAAGCATCGACCCGACGATCTACTGCGACCCCTCGGCCCAGTCGTTCATCACCGAGCTCGAGGAGCGGGGCTTCGACGTCGCAGAAGCGGAGAACGACGTCATCGACGGCATCCGGTTCGTGAGCTCGATGCTCGATGGGGAGGCGGCGGCCGACGGCTGGCCCCGGCTCACCTTCGACCCAGACTGCGAGGAGACGCCGAAGGAATACAGCTCCTACGTGTGGGATGAGAAGGCCCAAAAGCGGGGCGAGGACAAGCCCCTCAAGGAGCGCGACCACACCTGCGACCGGGACCGCTACGGCCTCTTCACGACGCTGCACGAACCGGACCGGACGGAAGAGGCCTTCGGCTCCATTCTTTCTGCCAACTGACCTGCACGCGACATCCCCCCATAAGCGACAGCTCACCATGCCGATCCACCAGGCTACGCACCCCCATTTCGACGATCACAAGAAGGACTGGACGACGGTCCGCCGGATGATGACTGGGGAAAAGGTCGCGGCCGAGCTCATCCAGCGCTACTTCGAGCACCGGGACCACTTCGACCAGCGGCAGAAGGATGCGGACTTCACGCCCCGGACCCGCTTTCTGCTGGGGCGCCTGGCGGGGATGCTGTTCGAGCGGGCCGGCGACGTGCAGCGGGATGAGGGCCCGATCGAGGAGGGCAGCCTCGAGCAGGCCGGCCCCAAGGGCGAGGACTACCGGGTGCTTCTCCTCAGGCTCGCGCAGACGCTTCTCAGCCACAACGAGGCGGTCGTGGTGCTCAACCCCGCGACGGGCCTGCACGTCCAGACGCCCCTTACGAGGCCGCACTGGACTGGCCAGGAGGCGACCATCCAGGGAAGCCGCGTGGAGGCGAGTTCAGTGATGGAAGACGGTACGCGGGTGCGGACGTGGACCCGCTACATGCCGAGCGGCTTCGAGGTGTACCGAAAAAGCGTCAGCAACGAGGACGAGGCGGAGCTGATCGGTTCGGGCACGTGGGCGGGGGACGCCCGGCCCGGTGGGGAGGCGCCGTTTTTCGTAGATGATGAGGGCCGGCCGACGGCGCCGGTCCTTCGCGTAGAGATGTCGTGGGAAGCGCAGGTCGGCCTCCAGATCGCGAAGAAGCACCGGTCGATCTTCCGCATGACCAGCCGCCGGGACTTTGCCCTCTCCGCCGCAATGAACGGGCTCATCCAGCTGGGCGTCGGAGACAACGAGAGCTTAGCCGATGAGATCGAGCACCGCCTCAAAAGCGGGCTGAAGGTCGTGCCGTACGACTCGGACTACGGGCCCCACCAGGGCCTGGAGATGCCCACCGCCGGCGTGGAGGCGGGGAGCAGCGTTCTGAAGGGGAAGAAAAAGGAGCTCAACCGGATCGCGTACAACGAGCTCGAGGAAGGGGCCCGGACCTCTGGATCGGCGACGGAGGCGCAGATCAAACACCAGGGCGGGGCAGCCTCTGCTCTTAGCGTCCTCGCTGAGACGATGGCCGACGCGGAGCAGCGTATCCTCCGGCTCAAGGCCCAGGCGGAAAACTTCAGGGAGTATGCCGGCCCCCAGCCCTCTCCGCCGGGCGTCAGCGTCGAGTGGCCGACCGACTACAGCGACGTGGTCGGGCCCAGCGAAGACGATCTGGCCCGCCGCATCTTCGGGTCCCAGCTCCCGGCCGACGAGGAGACGGCCACCGAGGTCCTCATGGACGTCTTCCGGGAAGAGGGATACGAGCCGGGGGAGGACGCTCTTGAGGAGGAGGTGCGCTCGGCGCTCGACCGAAGCGCGCAAGCAAGCTCGACCACAGGTCAGTTTCTTCAGTAATGCCTAACCCTCAGCGCACGTACAACGAGGCGGTATCGGAGGCACGGGCCCGCCTCATCCAGGGCGGCCTCACCGCCGAGGTCGTGCAGCGCATCCGGGAGGCTCTGGCCGAGAGCCTCATCCGTCTCACAAGTGAAGCGGAGGCGGGGCGCCTGACGCCGGAGCGATTGGAGAACCTCCGCCAGAGCCTCGACCGGGCCCTGCAGTCGTACCGCGACCAGGCGGTCGTCGTCCTCGAGCAGGGGCGCCGCGACGCCATGCAGCTCGCGGTGCAGGGCCACACGGCCGGGCTCACGGCCGCACTTGAGGAGGCCGGTCAGGCCGGCAGCATCGCTGTCGGGGAGACGTTCACCGATGTCCCGGATCAGGTGCTGGAGGTGCAGGCGGCCCGGCGCGCGGTAGATACCACAGACACGATGGCGACGCTCGTGAACCGCAGCGTGCAGGGCGCCGCGGATGACATCGACGAGCAGCTCGGCCGGATCGTGGATCAAGGCGTCGACAACGAGATGGTCGCGGAGGACATCGCTCGCGTCTTGGCCCGGGGCAACCCAGACCTGCAGAACACCCTGAAGCAGATGGGACGGGGAACCGATGTCGACATCGACCCGGAGGCCGACCCGGTCGCCCTCGACGAAGACGCTCTGCAGCAGGCCCAGCGCGTCGAGTACGAGGCGCGCCGCATCGCGGTCTCCGAGACGAACAGCCACTACCACGAGGCCGATGTCGTAAGCGCCATCCAGAGCCCTGTGGTGGACCTCCTGCGGTGGCGCACCTCACAGCTGCACACGCACGAGAAGCGCTACGTGCCCGACGTGTGCGACTTCCTCGAGCAGGCGGACCTCTTCGGCTACGGGGAAGGGCTGTACCACCCGGCCGGCGTGCCGGCTCTGGTGCACCCGCATTGCCAGTGTAGGGTCGAGACCGTGCTGAAGCCGCCGGAGGAGTATGGCACGCCCAACCGGGCCCTGCCCGAGGAGCGGGAGCTCTCGGAGACGACCGTGGAAGACGCCCTGCGGGAGATAGAGGGGGATCGCACGGTCACTGAAACGTATGCCCAGCGGCAGGCCGAAGCCCTTAACGAACACCTCTCCACGGCCTTTGAGGCCGGCCGAGACATTATGCAGTAGGGAAAGTCCGGGCGGCCCGAGTACCCCCTTCCGGCCGGTAACCCCCCGTAGTAGGCGAACGGCGATTCTAAAGCCGTTTCTACGCCTCCCGCGGGCGGTGAACTGCGGGCGGGTACGCCACGAGGCAAACGCCGAACGGCGGCACAGCGCGGACGGCCCGCGCCCACACAAGCTCCCCGGACTTACTGTCCCCTTTTTATTCATGCCGATCTACGAGATCCCCGACGACGCGGACGTCGACCTGCCGGACGGCGCAGAAGAGCGCGACGACCTGCTCAGGCAGGAGGAGGTCGACAACATCGTCCAGACGCGCCTGAATCGCGAGCGGAGCAACGTGCGCCAAGACCTCCGCTCCGACGAGGAGTTTCTGCAGGAGGCGATGCAGGAGACCTTCGGGGTCGAGCTCCGGGAGGACGGCCGGCCGAAAGGCGCCCCCTCGGACGACGAGGTGCAGGAGATGCGGCAGCGCATCTCCGAGCTCGAGTCGGAGGCCGAGGAGGCCGAGCGGCTTCGCGAGCGCATCGACAGCGCCAGAAAGACCGAGCTGGAGAACGAGCTGCTCTCCAGTGCTGACGGCGTCAAGGAGGACATGCAGGACGTCTTCATGTCCTACGCCAAAAGCACCTTCACCTACGACGACGAGTACGGCTGGGTCGCGACTAACGACGAGGGCGAGGTCCAATTCGAGGGCGGCGAGCCGGTGCGGCCGAGCGACTTCGTGGAGGAGACCCGGGAGGAGCGGCCGTCGATGTTTCGAGAGTCCTCGATGCAGGAGGGCCCCAGCTCGACGCCGACCGACGAGGGCGGCTCCCAGGAGACGATGCCCCGGGAAGAGTTCGAGTCGATGTCGCCGGAGAAGCAGAAGTCCTTCGTGGATGAGGGGGGGCAGGTCGTAAGCGAGTAACCTCCTTCATCACTGAGCTACAAGACTCATGGCGGACCAAAACACACTCAACAACCTGATTCCCGACCTCTACGCGGCAATCGACCGCGTGCGGCGGGAGCTTACCGGCTTCATTCCGGCCGTCAGTCGCGACTCTCGCGCCGAGCGGGCCGGCAAGGGCGACACCGTTAGCGTGCCGGTTACCACTGGCGAGACGGCCAAGGACATCACCCCGTCCAACGTGCCCCCGGACAGCGGCGGCACTGCGGTGAACACCCGCAAGATCACCATCTCAAAGAGCCGGGCGGTGGAGATCCAGTTCACCGGGGAAGAGATCCGGTCTTTGCAGAACTCCGACACCACGGGTGCGGACAACAACTACGTGGAGATCCGGCAGAACCGCATCGTGCAGGCGATGCGCACGCTGGTAAACGAGGTGGAGACCGACCTGGCCGGCCTCTACACCGGAGCGGCTCAGGCGTACGGGGCGCCCGGCACCACGCCCTTCGGCACGAAGGACGATTTCTCGGACTTTGCAGGCGTGGAGGAGATTCTCGACGACCTCGGGGCGCCGTCGATCGACCGGCAACTGGTCGCCGGCTCGGCGGCCTGGAAGAACCTGAGGGGCGTGCAGACCGGCATCCTGCAGCGGGCCAACGAAGCTGGCACCGACGAGGCGCTTCGCAGCGGCGAGTTCGGGGAGGTACACGACATGACGCTACGCAACTCCGCGCAGGTTCAGTCCCACTCGCACGGCTCCCTCACCGACGTCACGGCCAATGCGAACGGGGCGGGCACCACCCAGGTCGACGTAGAGACGGCCGGCTCGACCGGCGACATCTCGCTGAACGAGGGTGACGTGATCTCCTTTGCCGGCGACGACAACCTCTACGTGGTTGCCGCGGACACCTCGGCCGGGGCCGGCGTGGCCTCGACGACCATTCCGATCCGGGAGCCGGGCCTCCGCGTGGCCACCACCGACGGAGACAGCGTGTCGGCCGAGAGCAACTACACGGCCAACGCGGCCTTTCACCAGAGCGCGATCCAACTCGCGACCCGTGCGCCGGCGCTGCCGGACGGTGGAGACATGGCGACCGACCGGACCCAAGTGACTGACCCACAGACCGGCCTCACGTTCGACGTCGCCCAGTACGACGGGTACCACCAGCGCCACTGGGAGATCGGGCTCGCCTGGGGGCAGGCGGTCACGAAAGAGGAGTTCATGGCCCTGCTGCTCGGATAACGCCTCCCCAATGGGGGGGGCTCTCGTGCCCGGCGGGCTTCGCCGGGCTTCTTTCCCATTTTGCTCATTGCAGTTATGGCTCGACGCGACACGATCAAAATCGTCCCCGACGCGGACTTCTCAACGGAGTTCGTCCGCATCCCGGCCGAGGAGTTCGACCCCGAAAAGCACGAGCGGTACGACCCTGACGGAGGCTCATCCTCCACTGAGGTCGATGCGACCGACGGGGCCCGCGCCCTCGCCGGTGAGGAGGACGTTGACCTCACGTCCATCGAGGGCAGCGGCAAGGACGGCCGCATCACCAAAGCTGACGTCAAAAGCGCGACCTGATGCCCGACATCCTCACGAGTGACACGTTCGATGAGTGGCTGGATGACGATGTCCAGTCGGAGGCAGGCCTCGAGCGAACGGTCGACCGGGCCGAGCAGAAGGTGATCGGTCGCTACCGGGAACGGGAGCGTGGGTCCGCCCACGCCCTGCGGGAGACCACACAGGAGGTGACGGTGCAGCTGGTGGGTTGGGAGGAGACAGCCGACGGCACGCCGGACATCGGCGCAATGCCGGGTGACCTGGTCGAGCGGCTCCGCGACTGCATCGCCCGCATCGTGACCCGCTGGGTCGAGTCCCCAGGCGGAGACGTCCGGAGCAAGAGTGTCGGCTCTCGGTCGGTGACCTACGACAAGGATGCCGATGCCCTGCCCCACAGCGTGTACGCCCCGCTGCGCCCTTACGATGACCGCACGCCCTACAGCCCTGGGGTATAAAGCACCCGCTGAGCAGATGGACTTTTTCGCCCATCACATTGAGGTCACCCGCCCGCCCGATCGCGACGGCCTCGGCCGCGAGAGCGGCACCGCGACAACGGTCTACGACGGGCCGGCCGAGATCCAAGAGCAGGCCGTCAAGAAGCGTGGGCAAAGCGGGCAGGTGGTCCGCGTTGGCGACGCGACAGGCTTCATCCCCGACGATGAGCCCTTCGATCTGCAGGCGTCGGACGTGGCCACCGTGACGCGCCCCGACGGGACGACCTTCGCGGCGACGGTGGCGTCGGTGACTCGGCTGGACCAGAGCTTCGTTCTTTCGAAAGATCGGTAGCCGAAAGGCGCCTCTACAATGGCCCGCCTCCGCGTGAAGGGACTTCGCTCGCTGCGCCGCTCGCTGCGGTCGTACGCGAGAGACGTGCGGGTAGAGGTCGCCCTCGAAATGACGGCCGTGATGGAGGAGATCCAGGACGCGGCCCGGGAGATGGCGCCGTTTGAGACGGGCCAACTGGAAGGGTCGATTCAGCCATCTCCCCGGGTCGTAGATGCAGACGAGCTGACCGGACGCGTAACTGCAAACACTGAGTATGCCGCCGTGCAGGAGTTTGGGTTCACGGGCACTGTCTCAGTGGATGCCCACAAGCGGACGATGAAGCAAGGCTTCGGCGACTCAAGCAACTACCCGATGACCGTCACGATCCCCGCTCACACGCGCCGCATGGACATCGAGGGCAACTTCTACCTGACGAAGGCGGCTCAGACCGCGAAGCAGACCTACTCGAAACGCATCGGAGACGCGATTCAGCGCGCACAGTAATCGGTACGCCTTGAATGAGCCTCCCACTTCGACCGCTTACCACAGCCATCTACGAGCGCCTCACCGGCGAGGACGGCGCCGGGCTGGAGCTCCCCGTAGATGTCTTCTACGCCGGTTCCAAAGAGGCGACGACCGAGTACGTGGCAATCCAGATTCCGACGTCGAGCCGGCGGGTCACAAAAACGACAGACGGCCGCACCTCAATCATCGCGCTCCGCTGCCACACCGAAGCCCCAGACGGCAATGCCGAGCCCCTCACGGCATTCGACCTCGCTGAAAGCGCCCACGAGAGTCTTGAGAGCCAGGAGCTCTCCCTCGGCTTGGACCACGCGTTGCTCTACTTCCCCGAGCCCCAAGACGTGCGCCCCAACGGGTACGACATGGACGGCGGCACGCGGGCGATGGACGTGATCCTTCGGTACGACCTGCACACCCAACACACCCCGTAGCTGCTTTGCATAGCGACACAGACCCATGGCCGCACCAGAAACCGAAATCGTCGGCGTCAACCTGCTCACCAAGGCAAACGGCACGCTTATCGGCGGCCAGACTGACCTGACGCTCGACAAGACGCTGAACCTCCAGGAGGTAGAGGACAAAAACGCCGGCTTCTTTGGGAAAAGCATCCCCGGCTTTGAGGAGTCGAGTATCACCGCCGACAACGCGTACACCGGCGACGGTGGAGAGCACATCCTCGGGGAGGACGACAACGTCGAGGCCCAGCTCACGAGCCAGGATGGGAGCGCGACGGAGGTGGTGCAGGGCCTCCAAGAGCTGACGTGCACGCTCGAAAGTGAACTTGTGGAGGTACAAACCTTCCAGAGCTCCGGCGCAAAAGAGTACCGGGTCGCGGGCCAGTCGCTCGACCTGTCGCTGTCGGGACAGTACTTCGACCCGGCTGCCACCGATGGGGCGGGGCATGACCTGATTCTCTCCGCGGAGGAAGCCGACGAATACCTTTCGCTTTCGCTCACCTTCGGCGCCTTGACCATCAGCGGGGACATTCGCCCGGAGGACTGGTCGCTTTCGGCGCCGGCTGGAAACGACACCGCAACGTTCGACTCGACCTTTCGGCATGAGGGCGTCATCAACCACAATGGCACTGTTGACGGTGGGCTCGATGCCGTGATCGACGCGTGGTTCAACCGAAATACCGTCGCGGCGCTGCTGGAGTACCAGGAAGTCGGGACGGCCGTCAGCGGGGCGACGAAGTACGAGGGGGATGGGTTTGTGTCGAGCCTCGAGCTGTCCGGCACGCAGGGGGAGCCTCTGGACCTCAACTATGAGCTGCAGGTGACCGGCGGCCTCACCCGCGCCTTGCAAGCCTAACTTGAACTGATACGCTAGAGCCCTATGGGAGATACCTGGAGTGACCTTACCGACACCGACACGGCCGAGGACCGCGCCCTTTCGATCGAGGTCCGCGGCAAGAAGTTGCCGTGGCTCATCGACGGGAAGGCGATCCGTGTGATGAAGACCCGGCACGGCACGGACTTGAAGGACATTCTTTCGGCGGCCTACGACCTTGCCCTGCAAGGCGCGGCCGTGCAAGGGTCAGAGCTAAGCGAAGAAGAGCTTGAGGGCCTCTCGGAGAAGCAGGTCGAAGCCCTCGCCGCTGAGGCCGACGGGGCAGATGTGATGGAGCTCACCGACATGTACGAGGCAGTCGGCCGGCTTCTCTGGGCGGGGGCGGTCCGGTTCGAGCCGGAGCTAGGCGAGGAAGAGGTGTGCGGGCTCGTTGGGCCGGACAACATTCGCGGCCTTCCGCTCGGGCCGATGATTGCCCGTGCCTTCCCCGATGAGGGAAACCCCGACGAGGAAGACGACACAGCGGGAAAAGCGTCCCCGAAAAAGGAGACCTCTTGACCACGAGTGACTTTTTTGCCGAGTGCTCTCGGATGGGGCTCTCGCCTCGGGCGGCCGACCGGACTGGCCTACGAGAGTGGTTCGCCTGGCGGCGTGGCCACCAGCGGCAAGAGCGGGCTGAGTGGCGGCGCGCCTTGGCGATCGTGAACACAGTGATCGGGTTTGCCGGGGGCGACCCGGTAGACCTGAGCGAGCTGGAAGCGGGTGCCGGCCGGCGACGCAGCTCTCAGCAAGAGTACGAGGCGCTTCTGGGGCGCAACGCAGACTGGATTCCTTAACTTGATCTCCGGAGCAACAGCTTCTCGTCCCAATGGCCGATGACCCGATTGACGAGCTGGAGGTACTGCTCAGCTTGGACCTTGAGGAGCTAGAGGATGAACTCGAGGAGGCGGTCGACAAGTTTCAGCGGCTGGACAACCAGTCGACTGAAGACGCCCAAGACGAACTGGACGATGCCGCGGAGGCGGCCGACGACTTGTCTGATAAGCTAGACAAGGCAAGCCGAGAAGACGTGGATGTGGACGTCGACGACGGGGAAGTATCGCAGCTCCAACGCCGTCTTCAGGCCCTGGATGGCCGTGACGTGGCCGTTGATCTCAAGTTTGATGAGGGGCGAAACCGAATCGCCCGCAGGCTTTCCGGTAGGGGCGGGTCATCAAGCAAAGAGGGCATCTTCGGGGGTAACCGTTTGCCGGGCGAGCTAGACGAGGTGCAAGAGGGCTTCGCGGCCCTTTCTGCGGTTCCGCCTCAATTGAAGGCTGTGGGCGCAGCAGCGGCGACGGCGGCGGCCGCGATTGGGGCCGGGGCTGGACTGGCAGGTGTCGCGACAAAGCTGGCGGCCGAGTTCGGACCGGCCGGACTCCAGAACGATGTGAAGGCAGCGGGTGCCACATTCAAGGAAACCGGTCGCGACTTTGCAGAAGCCTTCAGCGGGGTGATTCGAAGTGAAGTGCTGCCGGCGGCCCGTGGGCTTGCCGCGGCCGTTCGCGGTGCAGACGACGCCCTTGCCGTCTTCAGCTCCGGAACCATAGAGTTTTTGAAGCAGCTTCCTGGCGCTGGGCCGGCGTTCGGAGCGCTCGTCAATGCAGGCCGGGCAGGCGATAGCGGGCGAGCAGGTGTGCTTCAGGGCGTCGGCAACGTGACTGGGCTTCGGGAAATCGAGCGGACACTTATCAACCAAGTCGAGCGCGTACGAGACCGCTTCGAGCGAGACCTCATCCCGAAGAAGGAAATGCTGTCCCAGGTCAAGGACTTCCGGCTCGATGCGGTCAAGAACCTCCAGAAGCTCCAGCAAAAGTTTCCCGACGCCTTCCCTGAGTCCACGCTTGATGCCTTTGTGGCGAAGCTGAAGCAGGTGCGAAAGCGCCTTGAGGAGGTGAGCAGCGTCTCGCTGGAAGGCGTAGCTCCGCAGCCGGCCGACGCGGAGCAGGTGGACACAGCCCCACGAGAATCCAGTGGCGACAGCCTGTCTGAAAACATCGCTGAGACCTCACCGGTGCCGATGGGCGGGACAGGTGGTGCCGAGCCGCTGCTGCGGCAGGCCCGCATGACACGGCGGGCATTTTTCAAGATCCGCCAGCAGATCCGCGCCTCCATCACCCAGATGTCGAGCCTCGCCCGCGTCGGCGTGCAGGCATTCGCTCAGCTCGGCAGCGTGATGGGATCGACGGTCGGGCAGGCATTCACCGACCTCATCCGAAATGCAGTTGGCTTCGAAAATAAGATTGGGTCGATCGCAGAAGCGTTCAAGTCCCTTGGCCGCGCGGCGATCGGGGTGCTCCAGCAGGTCATCACGAAGCTCGCCAGCGCCGCAGCCATCGCGGCGATTCTGGGCCCGATTCTCGGCGTGAGTTCGGCTGGGTTTGGGTCGGTTTTCAGCTCATTGATCGGAGGTGGGGGAATCCCAGGTCTCGCCGTTGGGGGCCGGATTGAGGAGAGTGGCATCGCCCGAGTCCACAAAGGCGAACAGGTCGTGCCAGAGGGTATGGTGAGCCGCATACAGGGGCTTGTGCGACAAACCGCACAGCTAAACGCTGCGGCTCTCGCCGGACGCTCTGCAGCGGGCGGCATGAACGTCACGGTAAACGTCGAGGGTGACCGCCGCACGGACGGCCGCGACCTCAAGACCGCCTACGACACCACGACCCGCATACAGAAGCGCAAAGGCCGATGAGCTACGGTACCAAATACAAAGTCCGCTGGAAGGACATCGTGGGGCGGGAGTGTGTCGCCGATGTTCAGCAGCAAGGATACAGCGGGGCCGCTACTAGCCTTCTCGCGGCAGAGACGGCCGTCGACATTGAGTGGGGACAGCAGGGCCAGCAGGACCTGACGGTTCCCTTCATGGTCTCCAGCCTACAGCTCGGCGTCGTGGGCACCCCAGACGCAGAAGCGATGCTCGCCGACATCGCCGACACGCCCGACCAAGAGTGGCGGCTGAAGTACAGCGAAGACGGGCAGCTCTTCTGGCAGGGATTTATTGCCGGGGACCTCTCGGGGGCGAACCCGAACAGTCCTCGCGAAACCATCGAGGTCGAGGCGATCGACGGGCTCGCCTTGCTCGAGAATCACGACGCCTACGACGACGGCGGGGTCATCAGCACAGCCATCAGCCGCCTGCTGCGGGGTGGAATCGGCTATGTTGGACTGCACGACCTGCCGGTCTACACCTCAATGGACTGGCGGCCATCGGGCAGCGTGCCTGACGGGAAGTGCCCACTTGATGAGCTCAGCTTCCAGGACAAGGCCTATAAACAGCTCGACGAGGACCGGGAGCCAGAGGGGACGCTTGACGCACGGACGAACCTCGAAGACGTATGCGAGCGGTTTGGCCTTCGTCTGTTTCAGGCCGGTGGCGCCTGGCACCTCCGCCAGCGCGACCAGATCGAGGACGGGACAGCCCTGAAGCGCTGGAAGATGCCGGCCGGCCAGCTGTCGTTCAACGACTCGCCCACCACAAGCGACGTCACGGCGGCCCTCCCGCATCAGCTCAAGCGCACGGACCGGCCACAGCGCCGCGTGCATCGGCTTCGCTCTGTGGAGTCTGCGTTTCAGTACGACGACCTCGGAGAGCTTGCCCGGAACGGGTCTTTTGAAGACTCACTCTCTACGTGGGTACCAGCTAACGATCCAAATGCAGTCCGCGAGCAGTACGACGACACGCCTCTCCCGGCCGCACAGACCCAGGAGGAAACGTGGGCGCTGCACCTCTCCCGCGCCTTGACCGACCCTTCCCAGCAGGCAAAGATTACCCAAGATGTGCCTGCGCCGATCTTCGACTTAGGGCCGAGAGGCTCGCTGAAGCTGACGTGGAATCAGGTCGACGAGGGAGGTGGAGCATTTGCCTGTGAGACGCAGTGGCAGCTCGGCAGCCACTACGTGCAGGCGCGCAACAAGGAGGTCACCCAGGCCACGAATCAGGGGGAGGATGCCGTTATATACCTCGCTGGCTCGGTGTCAGGGCTGGACGGGACGATCCTTATGCCCGCTGGAGCAGAGATTCCGGTGCGCGGAGGATCGACCGACACCCAAATCACCCTGTCCGAGCCGCTGCAAGCAGGAGATGAGAGACTGATCGGTGAGCTCGAACAAGATGTAGAGAGTGGAGACGGCATTATCTACTGGGTGTGGTCCGATACGCAGCAGACCACCAGCTTCGGTCAAAGCACCTCGTACGACCATTTTGGGCTTCTCAATGCGAACGGCGACTACCCGGTGGTGCCGAGGGACCCTGCAATGGCGCTTCAACCACAGCAGGTTACGATTGCCTTGCAGACGGCTGAAGGGATCGATCTTACAGGCCGTGACCTCCAGGTCTCTTTCGAGTCCAATGCGGCTTTCGACGTCTACATCGACAACGTCAGTGCAAAGCTGCAGCGCAGCGGCGAGCCGATCGAGGAGACCGACTACATCGCGTTCGACGACCATTATGGGCGTGAGGTAAAGCTCACCCACCGCATCGGTAGCGGGCCCGTCAAAGGCCACCCGCGCGAGCTTACGGATGATTCTGGGGAGCTCTTGACTGACTGGACGTCTGGGCAAGGGCAGACCGGCCTTGGGCTAGAGCAGCTGCTAGCCCAACAGTGGATGCGGCAGCAACGGGAGGCCTTAGACCGCCGGACGTTCCAGTTCGAGGAGCGGGGCACCCAGATCGGTCCGCAACACATCTACGGGCTGGAGGGGACGCCCTACACCGTCACCTATCTCACGTACTCGAAAAGCAGCTCCGGGAACGGGGGCACGATCGAGGTCACAGAGAAGAAAGACGCAGGCATCGCGGGCCTCACCCGGGCCTACGTGATGGACAATCAAGAGGCGGCTAGTGGAGGAAGTGGTGGGACGATCGTCAACGCGGGCGACCAGATCATTGAGGGGGCTGGCTCCTGGGACGAGCTCACCGGCAAGCCCAACTCCCTTCTGGCCCGGAATGGAGATTCGGATGGGTTCGCCACCACCGTGGCCCTGGGGTCCGAGGATGTCACCGGTGCCCTGAATCTCTCCGGCTCCACGTTTCTGGAGGTCAACAGCGACACGAGCCCAGACAGCCTGGTGGCCAGGGTCAAAGACGAGGACGATATGGCGAGCGATTCGGCCACCCACCTGGCCACACAGACCTCCATCAAATCGTTTCTGGAGAACATATTGCCGGAGGGAGGGCAAAATATTGAAGTAACGGGCCTCCCGGACCCTGTTATATCGACCGTAAACCGCCCCACGTTCAACGACGTGATTTTGAGGAACCAGGCGGACGAAAATGATGAGGCGGTTCGGGCGGACCGGACCGTTGAGGTGAACGGCACACCCAACCAAGTGGTGGTGAACGCCGGCAACACTACACAGGGCGCCCTCACCTCGGACGTGTCCGTAAAGCTCCAGGCGCCCCAAAACCTTCACACAGGCGCGGATTTCCGGGTAAACAAACTCCGCCTGGGGGTGGCCAACACGCCAACCAAAGACGGCTCCGCCCACCTCACCGGCTTTATTGGCCACCCCGATTACACGGCCGAACTTGAACACTGGAGGATCACGGCCGCCGGCCTCGGGGATTTTCGGACTCTCCTGGCCGACGAACTGCGGGTGGAGGCGTTTGTGGCCGAGGTGAACGAGGCCTTGGCCGGGGAGGACTTTCTGACTAAAAGTTTCGCCACCCTGGAGGCGCCGTTCACTGTGCCGGGGAGCGTGGGCAACACGGCCACGCTCCACGTCCAGGACCTAGCCGGCCTCGGGGCCACACAGGTGTTCGAGGGGGGAGACACGATCCGAATGAGGTACGTGGACCGTTCCGGTGGGGGCCTCACTGTGGCGGACGTGTGGGTGTCTGTGACCGGGTACAGCGACCAGGGGGACGGAACGCAAACCTGGACGGCCGAACTCCTGGAGTCCACGCCGGCCAGTGGGGAGGACATACTGGAGGGCGCCGTGGCCCTGGATTATGGGGTGTCGGGGGACTTTCTCATTGAACGGTCCGTCCTGGAGCCGGGGGACACCGGCGACATTGCGCCGTACGACCGGATTTTGAAGTGGGAGGACACGAGCGGAAACCAGGTACCCGATTCGTTCGAGGTCTTGAACCTCCGGGGCAATCTCTCGGGCCTGGCCAAAGCCAACGGCTCCGGGCCCGGCGTCTATACCGAACAGGGCCGGTTCACCTCGGACGTGATTGTGGGAGACCTGGAGGCGGCCACCTCGGCCACGGAGGGGACATACCTGAAATTTACCGAGGCCGAGGGCCTGGAGATCGTGGTGGGCTCCGGAGACGTGGAGGCGCAGATCACACAAAACGCCTCGGACATTGAACTCCTGGCCCGGAGGGTCACACAAGAGACCGAAAGCCGGGCCGGGTTGGAGGTGAACGTGGGAGAGAACACGGCCAGTATTCAGGCCAACGCCACGGTAATCGGGGACAACTCCCTGTTCTCCCAGGCCACCCTCTCCCTCCACGCCTCCGAGACGGAGACTCGGTTCGAGTCCTCGGTCCAGTTTACGGACAACAACAACCAGGTGGACAACCGGGCGTCCGTCTCCCTCCTGGCCGGCCCCGGCGGCTCGGCCGCAATCCTAGCCGGGGAAAACATCCTCCTGGACGGGGACACCGAGGTGGCCGGGAGTTTCGAGGTGGCGGACGCCAACATTGAGGCGGATTACGGCGTGACACTCCGCCAACCGGACGAGCCTGTGGACTCGGATGTGAGTGGGCGGTCGCTCCGAAAAGGGGACACCTGGATCGACACGGACGGGGGCGAGGAGGCGTACACGTACAACGGCACAGATTGGGCTCGGACCGAGGTGGACCTACGGGCCCAGGCGGACCAAAACTCGGCAGACGTGGAGCTTTTGGCCCGGCGGGTGGCCCAGGAGACCGAAAGCCGCTCGGCCATTGAGCTGAACGTCTCCGAAAATGCGGCTACCCTCACGGCCAGCGTTCAATACGACCAGGTGGCCAACGGCAATACCTCCGAGGCCGCCATTGAGCTTTTTGCTGGACCGGACGGGAGCAAAGCCACAATCGTCGGAAATTCCATCCTGTTGGACGGGGACACCACCGTTACGGAAAATTTTGAGGTACAAGGGAAGGTTATCGGGGGATTGACTTTCGACGGGGGAAAGATAAAAAACACCTCGGAGGATTACGTAATTGACGACGACGGGATTATACTGGCCGCCGATGATGATGTGTTTGTTCCGAGTTCAATTGTGTGGAAGGACGGGCAAACCAGTGTTGGTTCTGTGTTTACAACTGCCAGTGGACTCCTTGACCTCGTAGGCAAAAACCGGGTCCGGATGCGAATTGATGGGGTGGGTGTTATCCTTGACTGTCTTTCTAGCCAAGAGGAAGTCCGAATTGACGACCGATACGACCTAACAATTGGGCGTTTTCTTAATACCTTTCGGGTAGCTTCTGGCAGTACAAAAGTGGGAAAACCATGGCTTTGGATGAGGGCGGCAGGAGGGGACCCGGATGATTTTTCAACGGCTGGAGCCAAACTTTATTTTAGAAAAGATGGAGGGGGCCAAACACAACTTTACGTCAAGGCAGATAACAACCGTATTGAGCGAGTGACCAATTTCTGAACGACCACAAACAGGACATCCGGACCTTTGAAGGTGAAAACGAACATCCTCACAATTGCTTCACCGAAGTAAAGTAATTATATGCCTTCCGTAGCTGCAATCCTTAATGCTGACACCTCCGATCCTACGCTTTCGATGGGGGCAGGAGCGGGCTCCCCCCTTTCTTCGCGCATGAATTTCAGAAGGTCCACGCCAGGTCGCACTCTTGCCCCCCGTAGTGGACTTTACAAAAAAGTGGGTGAAGATCAGCCTCGGATATGGGGCCCCGAACAGGCACTCGTGGTCGAGGCTGCGGCCACAAATCAAGTCAAGCACTCTTCAGACATATCCAAATGGACAACGAATGACGTAACGATTACCCCCTCTGCTGCTGACTCGGTGTTTGCAGATCGAGACTCGAATGGTAGAGTAAATGCTGCCGAATTCACTGGTTCAAATTATATAAAGACCCAGGGTAATAATGCGGGATTTTTTGACAATACGTTTGAGTCATTTTCTGTCATTTTAGAAATGACTGGCGGGGCGGCAGAAATGGAGGTGCGGAATAAGTCACTTAGTGGCTTCCTTAAAGTTGTCAGTATAAGGTTTGATAAAAATGGTAACTCGTTAAACCAATCGGGCGATATTAGAAAGTCAAATGTAGAGGTTTTGCCGTACGAGGGCCCAAACGGGGGGAGATTAATACGGGCAGTGGCCACTGTGGGGGGGACAAGCCAAACAGACAATAAGACGACTGGTGGGGAGCGACAACTTAGGGTTCGACCAGAAAGTAACACCCACATTCTTCACCACGGGCAAATTACCAATACACGGCAGCTACGGCAACCAATCGTAACTGGCAACTCCAGTAAGCAGGTAAATAAAGACGCCACCAATAACTTCGATGTACCTGTTGATGAACTTCAACAGGGTACTTTTTTCTTTGATTATTTTACAGGGGTAGAGGCAGTAAAAGGGCGGCTAATTGGTGCAAATTTTAGCAACCAGATACAGATACATAATGATAACAACATTATTGTAGAAATAGGCGATGGAGGATTTTCAGTCTCCAGCTCTATTTTTGGGCCCCTCAGACGGGCACGGGTGGCGGTTGCTTGGGATCAGAACTCGTTTGGGGCATCGGGCAGAACAGACCGTGGGGACTTTACAAGTTGGTCCGGAAATTCGAACGGGTTCAATACGAAATTGCAATTGCACGGAAGTGCGAAACAGGGCGTGGGTTTACGCCTGTTCGATCTACGGCTCTACCCGACAAAGTTGGGGCCAGAAGCGCGAAATAACCTGATTGCATTTACATAGGCCCGGCGAACAATGACCGTTCGGCTAAGAATCCGGTATCTCACAAAACCCTTACCATACAACCATAAAACCCTTTAATAAGATGAAAGCAACCAAACGAGAGTGGGTCCAGCGCCTCCGCACAATTGACCAACTGGATTACGGGGTGCTCCCGGACGTTTTGATTTCGGCCCTGTGGGACGCCGTGGAGAAGATTAAGCCCCTGGATCGGGCCGTGGACGGGACACGGGCCTCCCTGGCCAAAAAGTACGCCTGGACCAAAGACGGCCAGGCCCAAACCCTCCAGTCCGTACGCCGGCGTGTCCAGGAGAACATGGGCTCCGAAGTTGGAGAGACCACCGGCCGCTCCGAGGGAGAGGTCCAGGAGGCCGGCCAGGAGGCGGTCCAGGAACGAGTTCGAGAACTCACGGCCGAGTACCTCCAGGTTCAGGTCCGGGAGGAGACCACGATCCTGGTGGAGGACACCGAGGCGTTCCGGGAGGCCATGGAGGACATCCTGGAGGAAACGGTGGCCCTGGACGTGGAGACCGTCCCCCTCCGGGAGGCGGTAACCTCCGGCGTCCCCATGGGAGACCTCCAGGAGGTGGCCGGGTGGATCATAGAGCGCAAACCGGCCGGCTCGGCCGCCGAATAAATTTCGGTCTTCTTTTACGAGGGTACTAAGAGGCCAGGGTCCACGTCCTGGGTGCACCTGCGGGAACGGCGGCGATATGGGTACTGTGAGCGGGCCGCTTGCCCCTGCCTGCATGCCTGACCACTGGTAACCCCCCGCAGTGAGTGAAGCATCCGCCCCCGCCACACGCCGCCCACCTGATGACCGACGCCCCTGGCTTTCAGCTCGCGCTGTATATCGGCGTGGGCATCGCGACGCTCTTTTTCGCCCTCACGGGATGGCTCGGCCGGCGGGTCGTCCGGCAGTACGACGAGTCGGCCGCCGAGCGGGACGCGGCCATCAGCGACCTCCGCAAGGGCCAGAAAGAGCTCCGTCGCGAAGTTCGGGACCTGAAGCACGAAATCACACGGGGCGACATCAACGCCCACGACCAGGTGGAGCGGCTCGGCGAAAAGGTAGACCAGATCCTCCAGCACCTCGACAACTGACCGCTCCATACCTGATCGCTTCATGCTTGATCGCCTGATCTCGAAGCGCGTCCTGTTCATCTCCGCCCTGGCGGCCCTGGCGGCCGGAGCGGTGGCCTTCACCTTCACGCAGGCCGTGGCCTACAGCGCCTTTGCGGCCGCGGTGCTGAAGGTGGCCATCATCCTTCTGCTCTTTGAGGGGCTCGACCGGTACCTCCTCGAGGGCGTCGACACAACCCGTGAGCTGAAGGAGGGAAACGTCGCCGTCGCGGTGGCCCTGCTGGCGCTGGCGCTCCTCTTGGCGCCGGCCGTGGCCACCGGCCAGCCCTGTCCCCGGGCCGATCCTGGGGGAGACTCGCCCGATCGGCCGGCCGTGGTGGACGTGGCCCTGCAGGAGGTCGGCGTAACGGAGACCCCACCGGGGACCAATGAGGGCCCGCGCATCGAGGCGTACATGGAGGCGGTGGGCCTCCCCGACGGTTACCCGTGGTGCGCGGGCGCAGTGCGGTGGATGATGGACCAAGCGGAGACCGATCGCCCCACTGTTCGCAGTGCCGGGGCCACCGACTACGTCACCGGCGCCTCGATCGAGGCCACCGACGTGCTCCGCGGGGCCGAGCCGGTGCCGGCCGGGGCGCTGGCCATCTGGCGCCGAGGGGACACGTGGAAGGGCCACATCGGCGTTGTGCAGCGGTGGCGGAAGCAGTGCGGCCGCACGGTGGAGGGCAACACCTCTCCCGGCGAGGCGGGCCCGCAGCGGGACGGAGACGGCGTGTGGAACCGGCGCCGCTGCATCCGGCCGGGCTCGTACTTCCGCATCGTCGCGTTTACGCCCACGTCATAACCGACACGCCGTGATCCAGCTACCAGAGAGCGCGACGACAGCCGCGCTGGCCTTGATGCTTGGGGCAGTACTTGGCGGGGGAGTGTGCTACTGGTGGACCGGGGGAGACAGAAACTCTGAGCCTATCAGCGGCCGCACTACGATTTTCGAGCCGGGCCGCTTCCTCCAGCCAACCGATACGACCGGTCAGCGCGAACCTGACGTCGAGATCCGATACCGCACTCGTACAGAAACGACTCGGGTGCGGGATACGCTTCGGGACACGCTCCGCGTGCCGGTGCCCTCTGAGCTCACGGAAGGCGTCGTGTCCGACCGCACGCCGATCGAAGTGACGCCCGACCGGGCCACGTGGACGTACTGGGACCCCTCGGACCGCCGCTACGAGCAGCGGGAGTGGCGGGTCCCCGTCGACCGCTACCAGGCGTCCGTGTACGCAGTCGGGCTCCGCCGGTGGCAGCCGCGGCCGACGATCCAGGCCGGGCTCGGTGTGGAGGCGACGCTGAGGCCTGAGTGGCTCCCCGGCGCGATCGAGCCGTTCGGGGAGGTGCGGGCCGGCCGGCAGGTCGTGGCCACGACCGGCCTCCGGTGGCACGTCTTCAACTAAAGAGTGCGACGTGCCGCTCGCTCAGCTCTACGTCACGAAGAGCGTAAGACCGGGTAAATCGGGAAGAACCGTCACCTCTCGCGTCACCGGACAAAATAGAAACGCCCTAAGGTGCTGGAAGACAACACCTTAGGGCGATCCAAAGTGGAGATGCCGGGAGTCGAACCCGGGTCCGTGTAGCCGCACAGGCAAACCTCTACCTGCATAGTGGACGCATTGGCGATTCACGCCGGCCGTCTGCCCATCCACGAGGCCAGGGCGGCGCTGAGACTGGTTAAGTTTCACCGGCGCATCCGCAGTCGGAGAACGCGGCGGCTACACCCTTTTTGTCGATGTCTCACGCTCCCCAAGGGCCAGGAGCGACGCGAGACAGATGGGGGCTGTTACGCCGCCATCGCGTACGAATAATCGTCCGCAGTTACAATTCCTGACAGGTTTTACAGAGCGAATCAGGCTGCTCGGCAGGTCAGTCCGCTGCACGTTTACTACACGTCGAAGCCGTGTCATCCCCATATGTGAAAGAGCGGTGCCCTGAGCGGTTCGAGCGCTTTGGGCTGCGTGTCAAGGCACCAATTTCGACGCAACATTCCCTGTGATGTTCCCGCGGGCGAGGAGGGGGCCACCGACCCGACACACAAACACATGACGCTCCCGCCTGTAAATTCACACCGGAGACCATTTGCCGTAGTATTTCCTTGACGCTACTTGAGTCTATGCCTGAGCCAGACGCGTCCTGCGCCGACAAGATCTACGAGTCCCAATTCGCCGAGCCTGCCGAGCGGCTGGAGGCATACGCGGATCTGGCGGCCATCGTCAAGCAGCTCCGGCGCGACTGTCCGTGGGACCGGGACCAGACCCACGAGTCGGTGAAGCACCTGCTCATCGAGGAGGCCTACGAGGTGGTCGCGGCCATTGACGACGGCGACTGGGACGAACTGGCAGAGGAGCTGGGGGACGTGTTCCTGCACGTGCTCTTCCACGCCGTTATCGCAGCGGAAGACGGCCGATTTACCCTCACCGACGTGATTGAGGCGGAAACGGACAAGCTCGTTCGGCGGCACCCGCACGTCTTTGGGGACGCGGCCACCGACGACGCGGACGCGGTGGCGGCCTCCTGGGAAGAAATCAAACAACAGGAGGAGAACGGGGGGGCGAATCCTTCCTCGGTGCTCGACGGCGTGCCGGCGCAGTTGCCGGCCCTGCTGCGGGCCCAACGGGTGCAGGAGAAGGCGGCGGGGGTTGGCTTCGAATTTCCGGATCGAGACGAAGCCTGGAACAAGGTCCAGGAGGAGCTGGAAGAGTTTCAGGACAGCGTGGAGGACGATCAGTCTTCGGAGCAGCGGCAGCAAGAGTTTGGCGACCTCCTGTTCGCACTGGTGAACTACGCGCGGTACGTGGACGTGACGCCGGAAAATGCACTGCGGGAGACCACCGGTCGATTCACCCGACGGTTTCAGCATGTGGAGGCGCGACTGTCGGCGGAGGGGGCCTCCATCGACGAGGCAGATCTGTCGGCGGTCCGTCGGCTTTGGGAAGAGGCGAAGGTGCGGGCGGAGTAACTCGCGTGGGATGGGCCCGCAACTCTGCCCCAAAACACCCATACCCCTGGGGCGTGAGCTTCTCTTGGATGAATGTACACAAGCGATGGCCGACGAGACCACTGCGGTCGGGGAAGTCATTGAGGCCACGACCCGACAATTTGTGGCCGAGGTATACGAGGAGAACGAGGCGCCGGACTTCGGAACCTGGGTGCGGGTGGCGCCGGGCGCGGCGCCGACGCTCTACGGGCTCGTGAGTCACGTGGAGACCGGAAGCTACGACACGAATCGGCAGGCCGTGGCGCTCGGCCTCTCGCCCGAAGAGCGCGCGCAGGAGATGCCGATGGTCGACGAACTGCTCCGCACCACCGTCCGTGTTCAGATGCTGGCGTGCCGGGGGCCCGACGGAGACATCCGGCAGACCCTCCCGCCGCAGCCGCCGGACATCCACGACTTCGTTGCGCCCTGTACCGAGGAAGACGTCCGAGCCTTCGGGGCGCCCTACGACTTCCTCCGGACCCTTGTTGAACACCCGGACCCGGACGTGCCCGTCGACGACCTCCTCGTGGCGGTGCTCCGGGGAATTCATGGGGCCCACGGGGGACGCGAAGGCGGCCGCGCGTCGCTCGTGCAGGCCGGGCGCGCCTTGAGCCGGCTGCTCGACGACGACCACGAGCGCCTGCAATCCATCCTCCGCCGGGTACTTTAAAAAACAGGCGTCGCGGAATTGTAACTTTTTGAGAGACGGTCCGTTGACTCATATTCCCGCAAAGGCACTGCTTTTCCCGTTGCTCACATGCCCGAGCCCGCCGCCTCGCCGGACACGCCGTCCCGCTCCAAAATCATTCGGGACGCAGTCATTTTCCAGGCCAAGTTGTGGCTCGAAGGGTTCAAAGATGTACTCCTGGTGCCCCTGTCGTTCGGTGCGGCCGTTCTCGACTTTGTCTTCGGAAGCTCCATGCTCTACGCCGTGATGAAGCTTGGCGACCGTTTTGAACAGTGGGTCCACCTGTACGGTGCGCTGGGGGGCGAGGCCGCAAATGAAGGACCGGGGGAGGACCTGCGGTCGCTGGATCACCTTCTGAACGAGGCCGCGGATGGGATCGAGGATCAGGCGTTGGGGCCGAAGGCGGCGACCGACCCTCGGCCGGCGTCCGACGACAGCCCCACAGCAGCCCGCGACCCCGGCTCCGGCTCGGGCGGTTGAGCACAAGGCCCGAGTGGCAGGCGGAGCTGAGAGCGAGGCGCATCGACGGGCTAAGCGAGGCGCACCGACGAGCTAAAAGATGACCCCGACGCGAAGGGGGAGAACCAGAGTGGTCGACTCCTCCCCGACCAGAAACCCGGGGTTGAACTCGACGAACAGCGAGCTTTCGTTGAGGAGCCACGCCCGGCCGAGGCCCAGGTTGAAGGTCGGGCCGCTCTCGGCATCGGTGTCGCCGAAGGGGACGTAGGCACCTGCGCCGGCGAGTACATACATGTTCTGGGCGCGGGCGGTCGAGAACGAGACGATGGCCGACACTTTTGGATCGATGGCAAAGGCAGCCTCGTCGCGCCCCTGAAAGATGAAGCCGGTTAGGCCGGAGCCCATTGCCAGGGACACGTCGGGATTCAGGGGCGTGGACGCTCGGAAATGGAGGCCGGGCCCCACATTGCCGCTGGCCGTACTGCCGAGCATCTGGATGCCGAGCCCGAAGCGGGATGGGCGGTCGTCTTGGGCCTGGGCGGGAGACAGAGAAAGCGTGAGCCCGAGAACGAGCAGGAGACACGAGAGGCGTCGCATGGAAGAACGAGGGGGTGGAATCAAGGAGAAGGGTGCGTCGTAGCACGTACCAGTTTGAAGGAGCAGAGACGGCCGAGATCCTCTCGACTGCCTCTCGGAACGTACGTTTCCGTAGGGCGATGATCAATAGGAACGGCACTCGGCCGGCCGCGTGCCGCCTTCCCTCCGTGTGTATTCGCCTTTCTCTCATCTTTCGACGTGACAGTCATGCCTCAGCCCGCCCCGCCCGATCTCAAGACGGCGTCGTCCGCCCCCGACGTGTCCACCTCCGAGACGTGGGACCCGACTGCCTTCGATCCGCCCGACTTTTACGACCTCGAAGCGCTTCTGTCCGAGGAGGCCAAGCAGATCCGGGACGATGTGCGAACCCTTGTCACGGAGGCGGTGATGCCCATCATTGAGAAGTACGCCCAGCGCGGCGAGTTTCCCCGTCAGTTGATTCCCGAGTTTGCCGAGCACGGCCTGCTGGGCTCCACGCTGCCGCCCGAATACGGCGGCGAGGGGCGCAGCGACATTGCCTACGGCCTCATCATGCAGGAGCTCGAACGGGGCGACTCCGGCCTCCGGTCGTTCTGCTCGGTCACGGGCGCCCTGGTGATGTACCCCATCTGGCAGTACGGCAGCGACGCGCAGAAGGAGCGGTGGCTGCCGGCCCTGGCAGATGGGGACGCCATTGGCTGCTTCGGGCTGACGGAGCCCGACGTCGGGTCCAATCCCGCCGAGATGCAGACCCGGGCCCGTCGCGACGGGGACGGATGGGTGCTCGACGGCCACAAGCGGTGGTCGACGAATGCCACCATTGCCGACGTGGCCGTGATCTGGGCAAAAGACGAGAACGATACGGTTCGGGGCTTTCTGGTGGAGACGGACCGCGATGGCGTCGAGACACCGCCCATCGACGATTCGTGGTCGCTGCGGGCGGCGGTGACGAGTGAGGTGGTGCTCGATGGCGTTCGCGTTCCGGACACGGCACCTCTCCCGGAGGTGTCGGGCCTAAAAGGACCGCTGTCGTGCCTCACGCAGGCCCGGTACGGCATCTGCTGGGGCACCATTGGCGCGGCCATGGCCTGCTACGACACGGCCCGGCAACACGCGCAAAACCGGGAGCAATTCGGCGGGCCCATTGGTCGGTTTCAGCTCATGCAGGAGCGCCTCGTCGACATGGTTCAAGAGATTACAAAGGCGCAGCTCTTGAACTGGCGCCTTGGCACCCTCAAGGAAGCTGGCACCATGCGCCCGCAACAGGTTTCTCTCGCGAAGCGCAACAACTGCCAGACGGCCCTGGAGGTCGCCCGGTCGGCCCGGCAGATGCTCGGGGGGAACGGGGTTACCAGCATGTATCCGGTGATGCGCCACATGAACAACCTGGAGAGCGTGGTGACCTACGAGGGGACCCACGAGGTGCACACGCTTGTGGTGGGAGAGGACGTGACCGGGCTGAACGCGTTTACGTGAGGGCCGACAGGACGCCCGCGAGCGGGAACGAACTCCTGCGCCATGACGGGGCCCGTTACGACGACGCAACAGAAAACGAACGGGCCCAGTGTGGCACTGGATTTGTGCAATGTATTAGTGCCATCTGGCGGGCCGCTTCGACCCTCCAACCGAAAGAACACCGTCAGTGTGTCACTAGGGCTTAAGGCGAGCTGACACGCCCGACGCGACACTCCGACACCGCATCCCCTGAATAACCCAGTACCTCAACCAATATGCCCACGACCAAGACCGAAACCACCGACACCGCACACAAGGAGCCCTGGCGCCCGCAACAGATGATCGAGGACAACCCGATCGGGCTGGACCAGGAGGTTGCCGAGCAGTTGATTCCGAAGCTTGACGAGATTCAGTGCACGCTCTGGACCCTGTACCATCAGTACCAGAAGCACCACTGGCTCGTAGAGGGACCGCAGTTCAACGACCTCCACATGTTCCTCGAAGAAAACTACGAGGAGGTCCACAAGTACCTCGACCGCGTGGCGGAACGCATTACGGCCCTCGGCGGCATCCCGACCAGCGCCCCGGACGCCCAGGCCGAGCTTTCTCACGTGGAGCACGAGCCGGAGGGCACCTACCGCATCCGGCAAATGCTTCGGCATGACCTCGACGGGGAGCGGACCCTTGCGGAAACCCTTCGGGAGGTCATCGCGGAGGCGCAAGACCTTGGCGACCCGGGCACCGAGCGCACGCTCAAGAAGGTGCTGACCAAGGTTGAAGATCGCGCGCACCACCTCGATCACTTTCTGGGCGAGGACAGCCTGGAGCACGGACGGCCCAACGGGGAGGTTGCCTAGTTTGTCTCCGACGTCCTGGCGTTCCCGAGAACGGACACGCCCCGGAGCTCGGTGCCGGCTCGTCCGGTGCCGGGCTCTTTTTTATTGTAGGCCTCTGTGGGCGCGATGGGCCAGTTCGAAAGAGGGTGCGCGAACGTCGTGCCCGGTTCAAAACACATCGGTCACAAGTCACCTCGGAACGACCGTCCCGTAGCGAGCGTGATCTACCGGCCCTCTTTTTTCGACGAGCCATTGTGTGGCCCGGCTGCCGTCCGGCTGTCTCTTCATCACCTTCCCCCCTCCAGTCTCTATGAAACGTTTGGTTGTCGTTGAGTCTCCGACCAAGGCCCGCACCATCCGGGAATTCCTGCCGGAGAACGGGTATCGGGTCGAGGCAAGCATGGGGCACATCCGAGACCTCCCTGCGTCGGCGGATCAGATTCCACCGGAGCACAAGGACGAAGACTGGTCCCGGCTCGGCGTGAAGGTGACCAACGGATTTGAGCCGTTGTACGTGGTGCCGCCGGACAAGAAAGAAGTCGTCCGTGACCTGAAACAGGCCATGTCGGACGCGGACAGGCTCTACATCGCGACGGACGAAGACCGGGAGGGCGAATCGATCGGCTGGCACCTCATCCACACCCTGGATCCGGACGTGCCGATCGAGCGGATGGTCTTCCACGAGATTACGGAGGATGCCATCCAGCAGGCGCTCGACGACACGCGGGACATCGACCAGCACCTCGTGGAGGCGCAGCAGACGCGCCGCATTCTGGACCGGCTCGTGGGGTACTCGATCTCGCCGCTGCTCTGGCGCAAGATCAAGCCGAAGCTCTCGGCGGGCCGTGTGCAGAGCGTAGCGGTGCGGGTGCTCGTGCAAAAAGAGCGGGAGCGCATTACGTTCGTGCCGGCGACCTATTGGGACCTCGACGCACAGGTGGCCAAGCAGGGCATCGGGGTGGAGGCCGAGATGACGCACCTGAACGAGGTGCGGCTTGCGTCGGGGAAGGACTTCGACGAAGACACCGGGCGGCTCAAAGAGTCGCTGACCGAAGGGGAGGACGTGGTGTTGCTCGACGAGGAGCAGGCCACTGGCCTCGCGGAGCAGCTCCCCGACACCACCTGGCGCATCGACGACATCAAAGAGCGAACCCGCACGAAGTCGCCGTTCCCGCCGTTCATCACGTCCACCCTTCAACAGGAGGCGAACCGCAAGCTCAACCTTTCGTCGAGCCGCACGATGAGCGTCGCGCAGTCGCTCTACGAGAACGGCTACATCACCTACATGCGGACCGACTCGACGAACCTCTCGTCCGAGGCGGTGAAGGGGGCCCGGCGCACCGTGGCCCAGCGGTACGGCGACGAGTACCTGAGCGACGGGGTGCGCCAGTACAGCTCCTCGGACAGCGCGCAGGAGGCCCACGAGGCCATCCGGCCGGCCGGCTCGGAAATGAAAACCAAGGACGAACTCGGCCTCAGCGGCATCGAGGCGGCGCTCTACGACCTCATCTGGAAGCGCATGCTGGCCACCCAGACGGCGGACGCCAAGGTCCGGTACACGAACGTGTACTTCGACGCCGAAGCGGACGGCGACGTGGCCCGCTTCCGGGCCTCTGGCAAGCGGCTCGACTTTCCCGGCTTCTTCCGCGTGCTGGTGGAGGGGAGCGACGACCCGGAAGCGGCCTTGCGGGACCAGGAGCGTCCCCTCCCGTCGCTTGACGTGGGGGAAACGTCTGCGCAGTCGGTTGACGACCCAGGCTTCCAGGTCCGATCGGTGGAGCCACTCGGGCACGAAACGAAACCGCCGTCCCGCTACACGGAGGCCTCTCTCGTCGAGACCCTCGAGGAGGAGGGCATCGGCCGTCCGTCCACGTATGCCTCCATCATCGGCACCATCCAGCAGCGCGGCTACGTGCGGAAAAAGGGCACCGCGCTGGTGCCTACATTTACGGCCTTCGCCACGAATAACCTGATGGAGGCCCAGTTTGAGCCACTGGTCGACGTGCACTTTACGGCCGAGATGGAAGAAGTGCTCGACGACATTGCTCGGGGCCAGAAGGACCCGACCCCCTACCTGCAGGACTTTTACGAGGGCGACGAGGGCGTAGAGACCCGGGTGGAAGAGGGGCTCGACGAGATCGACCCCAAGGAGATCAGCGAAATGTCGTTTCCGGATCAGTGGGGCGAGTGCGTGGTGCGTGTGGGCAAGTACGGCCCCTACGTGGAAGGCGAGATGGACGGAACGACCGTCACGGCCTCGATTCCCGACGACCTGGCGCCCGGAGACACGACGGAAGAGCGCCTGCGCGAGATTCTGGAGGAGGCGAACCGCGGGGACCGTGTGCTTGGCATTCACCCGGAGGCCAATCTGCCAGTCTTGCTTAAGTCGGGCCCCTACGGCCCGTACATCCAGCTCGGTGACGACGAGGAGGAGGACGATCCGAAGCGTGTGTCGCTCCCGCCGGACGTGGAGCCCGAAGAGGTCGATTTCGACCTTGGCGTCCGGATCGTTGACCTGCCCCGTACGCTCGGAGAGCATCCGGACACTGGGAAGGAGGTGGAGGCCAACATTGGCCGCTACGGTCCCTACGTGCGGCATGAGGGGACCTTCGCCTCGCTGCAGACGGGCGATGATGTGCTGGAGGTGGAGCAGGAGCGTGCCCTCGAACTGATCCGGCGCAAGGAGAATCGCAACAAGCCGGACCGGGTCCTCGGCCCGCACCCGGGGTCGGACGAGCCGGTCGAGGTCTGGAATGGGCGCTACGGGCCGTACGTGAAGCACGACGGCACCAACGCCTCCCTCAAGGACGACCAGTCGATCGACGACGTAACGATGGACGACGCCCTCGACCTGCTGGCGGAGAAGGGGGACACAGCGACCCAGAAGGTGCGGGAGTAAGGGGGAGTGATTCTCGAACCGTGAGACGTGAGGCGCGAGCCGCCACAGTCCCGCGCCACGGGCCCTGCGTCAATACTCCGGGGTGTGTTCCTCTCGCAGTGACTCCAGAATGGCCAGATAGCTCTCGTGCCGCTCCGTGTGAATGTCGCCCCGCTCCACGGCGGCCTTCACGGCGCAGCCGGGCTCATGGTCGTGTGTACAGTCCGGAAACTGGCAGGCGTTGACGTAGGGGGCGAGATCGGGAAAGTAGTAGGCCAGGTCCTTCGGGTGCACGTCGCGCACCCCGAATTCCCGGACGCCGGGCGTGTCCACCACGTAGCTGTCGCCCGAGAGGGCGTGCAGTTCAGCGTGGGTCGTGGTGTGCGTGCCCTTCTCGGTCGATGCGCTCACGTTCCCCGTCCGAAGGTTGAGGTCCGGCTCCAGGGCATTGAGGAGGGTCGACTTGCCGGCACCGGAGGGGCCGGTAACCGCATTGATTTGCCCCTCGAAGGCGTTGCGGAGTCGGTCGAGCCCACACTCCTCCGTGGCACTCGTCGCAAGCACTGGAAAATCGAGGTCGGCGTACCGAAGGTGGAGGTCCATGACGTCCGGCAGGTCGTCCCGCGTCATGAGATCAATCTTGTTGATGATCAGGCCCGCCGGGACGTCCTGCGCGGCCGCCCCCACGAGCAGGCGGTCGAGAAACCGTGGGTTGAGGACGGGCCGCCGCACGGCCTGTACGCTCCAGATGCGGTCGACATTGGCCACGAGAATGTGCTCCTGCCCCTCTCGGGGCCCCGCGGCGCGCCGGCTCAGCTTGTTCGTGCGGTCGTGGATCTCTGTGATGAACCCCGTCTGGTCCTCGTCCGCCACGCGGAGCGTCACCCGATCCCCGACGGCAATCGGGTTGGTGACGTCCTGTCGGGTCAGCCGGAACTTGCCCCGCATTCGGGAGGGAATGGTCCGGTCCCCGACCTGCACGTCGTACCAACTGCCGGTTGAGCTGGTCACGATTCCCTTGAGGAAAGGGCCTTCGGACGTGTCCGCCGGGGGGGAAGAAGCCATAACTGCCTGATCGAGAAACCATCTGCTCTTGCTGTGCGTCTGCTCAGTGCGCCTCAGTACCATACCCATTGAGACAGCATCCCTCGAACGAGGCTTCCCGCCAAACAGTTCGTTTCCATGTCATCCGACAACTACGAACAGACACGCCGCCGTTTCGACGAGCTGGAGACCGAGCAGCAGGCCCAGTTCCTTATTGAGGCCTCCGCCTCGGCCCTCGCGAGGGGCATCGAGCAGATGGGGGCGGTGCTTGCCGATGGGCTTCAGGACGTGATTCGTCGTTCGCACCGACCGTCCGGGACGCCCCGGGACCCCGGGCCGGGCGCCGCAGAACCGGAGACGGCCCAGCGGCAGGCCCCACAGGAAGGAGGAGCCTCCGACACGTAGCCTTGCGTGCGATCTCGCGGTCTATGGTGCCCACAATCCCCTTTCCAACCGACCCGCCCCGCTGCATGTCCCACGAGCGTCCCTCGGAGTGCCACGTCCCCCACAACCTGAACTGGTTCGGGAAGACGGTCTATGCGGGCGGAGCCCTACTCCGCGTGACGGCCAACCTGGTCGACGCGACTGCCGATCGGGTCTCGACCATCGCCGCCGAGTCCAAGAAGGCGTTCGACCGCGAGCTCGACCCGAACATTGAAGAGGCTCAGGTAATCGAAGAAACTCCCCGCCAGGACCCTGAGTCGGACGCGTAGGAAACCTGGCCGCATGTCCTGCCGATGGCCACGCCTCTTGCGCCCGCGCTTCCGAAGGAGGCGTTCCTCGGGGGCGGGAAAAAGAAAGGTTAGGACGACGAGACGACGTGCTTCTGGATGGCGGTGTCGAGCTCGTCGCGCTTAAAGGGCTTGGAAAGAATGCCATCGACCCGGTCGTGCGCGGACTCGGTCTCGGTGTAGCCGGTCAGCAGGACAATGGGAAGATCCGGGGCCTCGTCCTTGAGGGCGTGGGCCAGCTCTGCGCCCGTCATCTCGGGCATGCCGAAGTCGGTAAATACGATGTCGTATTTGTCAGCGGAAAACAGGTCCAGGGCCTCGGCGCCCGACGCGGCCCGGTCCACCTCGTGTCCGCTGAGCGTGAGGAGACGGGTGACGGTCGAACGGACCATTTCTTCGTCGTCCACCACGAGGATGGAGACCCCTTCGGGCGTCGTCGTGTCGTCGGAGGCATCCTCCCCCGGGTCGTCCGCGACCGGGGCTGGGTTTCCCTCCGCGGGGGGGAAGGTGAGGGTGAACTGGGTGCCCTCGCCGGGCTCGGAGGAGACGTCGATGGTTCCTTCGTGCTCCTGCACGATGCCGTAGCTGGCCGCGAGGCCCATGCCGGTGCCGTCGTCGCCCTTGGTGGTGAACAGCGGCTCGAAGATGTTTTGCTGCACCTCGTCGCTCATCCCGATGCCCGTGTCGCTAACCGTCACGGAGACCTGCTCGGCCCGGTCCGTATACGTGTCGAAGCGGAGCGTGCCGCCCTCCGGCATGGCCTGGACGGCATTCAGGACGAGGTTGACGAACACCTCGCGCAGCTCGGACGCGGCCCCCAAAATGTTTGGTACGTCTTCCAGGTCGGTCTCGACCGAAATTTCGATGCCCTGGCGGCGGGGCTCGTTGTACCAGTAGGGCTCCGTGAGGGTAATACACTCCTCGATCAGGTCCGTCAGGCTGAGGGGCTCGAAGTGCTGCTGCGTGTCGTGGCGGATGTAGCGTTGGAGCTTCTCGATGAGGGCTGCGCCGTCCTCCGCCGTCGTTTCGATCGTCTCGATGGAGGGGCGGATCGAGTCGGTCAACGAGGCCCGGTCCGCCTGGTCCTTGAGGAGCTCGATGTGACCGATCAGGCCGCTCAGCAAGTTGTTCAGGTCGTGGGCCACGCCCATGGTCATGCGGCCGAGGGTCTCCATGCGGTGCCGCTGGGTCTGGCTCAGCATCCAGGACGGCGGTTCGGCGAGCACTTCGCCGCTTGCCGTGACGGCACGGGGACCGCTCTCCCCGGAGGTGTCGTCGCGAACGGGAATAAAGTCCAGCAGGACCGGGAAGGGCTCCTCCCGGTGGTGGGTCTGGGCGGAGACGAGTCGGTTGGTAACGAGGGCTCCCTTTCGGGCCCGAAGCACCGCGGACTCGGCCGTGTCCCGATCCTCCTCGGACAGGCGGGCCCACGGCTGGTCGGGGGGGCCGAGGATTGAGGTCCACGGGGAATTGCAGTGCAGCGCGTCGCCCGACAGGGAAAAGGTGGCCGTAAGCAGTTCGGGCTCTACGGTGGGCACTGAGTCGGAAGCGCCCGCCTCCGACGAGGCGTGGCCGTTTTCCGGGGGAAGAGAGCCCGGGTCGAAATCGCGTTCTGCCATCGGAGGGGCCGTGGACGAGGAGTGTGGTTCGTCCGGGTCGTCCGTCGGGCTCGGGTGGGGGGCAAGGCGTTCCTCCAGGGCGTCGAGCAGGCGTTCGGCGTTCTGGGGGGACACGATTACCCGACTCTTGAGACGGGCCCGCATCGTCCCGGGCACGATCCGAATGAAGTCCAGCACGACCTCCTCCGGAGAGGAGCGGACCAGGACCGAATTTGCGTAGGTTCCCTCGCCTGTGTCCTCGTCCACCTCGAGAGGAAGCTCGTCGGGGACCTCGTGCAGGCCGTCGAAGTCCGGCATCCGGAGGTGACCGGTGCGGACCGTCTGATTGGGCGCCTCTCCAGGGAGGAGAGAAGAAAACACTTTGGCAACCTCCCTGGAGGAGGGAGGCGGCGGCTCAGCGTTGGACATCGACGGGGGATGACGTTGCGGGGGAGGAAAGAAAAGCGGTCGAGCCGGGCCTTGCTACGCCGCCCCGTTGCCGTTGCTCTGCCCGACATCGGCGAGCGCACTGATCAGGTCGCTTTTCGTCAGGATCGAGTAGTCGCCCTGGCGCTCCGGGCCGTGGTCGACGAGGACGGCGCCCGCTTCTTCCTCCAGGTAGGCGGAAAGGTGTTCGAGGTGCAGGGAGGCGGGGACCACCGGAAACGGGGTGCCCATAATTTCGCGCACAGGGGCCTCGCGGGACTCCGCGTCCTCGATGAGCTCGTTGAGGATGCGTGTTTCGGTGATGCTGCCGACGACCTCCTGCTCCTCGTCCAGAACGGGCATTTGGGAGATGCTCTGGTCGGTCATGGTTTCGATCACGTCGCCGAGATTATCGTCCGGCGCGGCGGCGATCACGTCGGCCTCGCCCGGCTGGCCGTTTAGCACCTTGTCGGCTGTGACGTCGGGGCTTTTCTCGAGGAAGCCGTGGTCCTGCATCCAGTCGTCGTTGTAGGTCTTCGAGAGGTATCGGAAGCCGGAGTCCGGGAGCAGGACGACCACCACGTCGTCCGGGGAGAGGGCCTCGCGGTGGGCCTCAACCCATTGAAGGGTGCCGGCGACGGCCATCCCGCAGGATTGTCCGATGAAGAGGCCTTCCTCCTGGGCCAATCGGCGTGTCATCTGCATGGCGGCCTTGTCGTTGACCTCCACGAAATCGTCCACGACGTCAAAGTCCATGTTCTCCGGCAGAATGTCCTCGCCCACGCCCTCGGTGAAGTAGGGGTAGATCTCGTCCTCGTCGAAGACGCCCTCGTGGAAGTACTTGTGGAAAACTGACCCGCCGGGGTCCACGCCGATCACGTTGACGTCCTCGTCCTGCTCCTTCAGGTAGCGTGCCGTGCCACTGATGGTGCCGCCCGTGCCGGCCCCCGCCACAAAGTGCGTAATGTCGCCCTCCGTCTGTTCCCACAGCTCCGGCCCGGTGGTCTCGTAGTGGGCCTTCGCGTTGGCGGGATTGTCGTACTGGTTCAGGTAGACCGAATTGGGGATTTCCTCCGACAGGCGACGGGCGACCGAGTAGTAGCTGCGGGGGTCGTCCGGCTCCACGTTGGTGGGGCACACCAGCACCTCCGCCCCCAGGCCCCGGAGCACGTCCACTTTCTCCGGGCTCTGCTTGTCGGTGGTGGTGAAGATGCACCGGTATCCTTTGGCGATGGCGGTGATGGCAAGCCCCGCGCCCGTGTTGCCGCTGGTGCCCTCGATAATGGTCCCGCCCGGCTCGATGCGTCCCTCCTCCTCGGCGGCCTCGATCAGGGCCCGCCCAATCCGGTCCTTGACCGAGCCGCCAGGGTTGAAGAACTCGACCTTCGCGAGGATTGTGGGGGGGAGGTCACTGCCAATGTCGTTCAGTTGAACCAGGGGGGTGTTTCCAATCGTGCCGAGGACGCTGTCGTGCCACATAAAGGGGAGGCCGGGTGAGCGGACGTGACGTGAGGAGGAGGGGCGAACCAGGGTGCAAACGGGAGGAATCCGCCTGCACCTGTAAAAATAATTTGACGGGGAACGGTTTCGGGGCGGACAGAACGTCCCCGGAGGGCGACGACTATTTGCGGGTCCACCAGAGCACGAACAGGGCCACCGCGGCGAACGTGAGGTGTGGGAGCCAGGCGGTCCATTCCGGGCTGAGGGTGCCGGCATACCCGAGCGGCTCCGCGAGCTTCTGGACGGAGAGGTAGACGAATGCGATCAACAGGCCGATGGCAAACCGGACGGCCTGCCCGCCGCGACGGCGCGTGGAGGCGATCGGTACCCCAATCAAAATCAGGAGCAGGTTGGCAAACGGATACGCAAACTTGTTGTAGTAGGCGATCAGCGGTCGCGTGAGCCCCCCGACGCCGGAGCGGCGCAGGGCCGCGAGATACTCCGAGGCCGCCGGAATGGTCATGGCCGCCACGTCATTCTTGGACCGGGCGAGGTCGCGGGGGTAAATTTGGAGGGTTGTGTCCAGGGAGGCGATGGTTCGCTTGTGGTGCATCCCCCCCTCCACGAACGTACGGCGCGTCACGTCGTCCAACTCCCAGACCTCGAGGGAGTCGATCCACTCCATCCGGCGGGCGTCGACGCGGCGGGCCAGGCGGGCGTCGCCGTCGAGGTGCTGGAGCGAGACGGTGTGGGCGCGCTGCCGGTCCGAGTCGTAGTAGCCGACAGACAGGAGGCTGTTGGGGCCGTTCCGGCGGTGAATCTCGCTCGTTTGAACGCTCGTCTGGTTGCCCGGCAGGTATTCATTCTCGTAGCGCACCACGACCTCGTTCGTCCTGGGCACCACCCACCCGTTGAACCCAAACATGAAGGCGGTCACGAGCAGCCCCACCCCCACGTACGGCCGCAGGAGCTGGTAGAGGGAGACCCCGGCGGTCTGGAGGGCGGTGAGTTGGAGCTCCTGGGCAAGGGTGCCGGTCAGGTAGATGCAGGAGAGAAACAGCGCCAGCGGAGAGGTGAGACGGACAATTTCCGGGACGTAGCTGGGGTAGAAGACCGTAAAAACCTCCCAGATGGTGGCTCCGCCGTCGAGAAAGTCATCGCTGTATTCGACCCAGTGCAGTACGATAAAGAAGACAAGGAGGGCCCCGACGAACAGCACGAAGCCCTTCAGCAGCCGCGCGATGATGTGCCGCTCGAAGGTCGTCATGCCGGTGGGGCGTGCTTGGGGAGAGAGGCGGGCGAAAGGGGGCGCTTGCGAACACCCCGCAAAAATGGAGTGCGTGCTAGACCTTGTCCCTCCCGACTCTTTACTTGCGGGCAAAATTGACGTTCATCCAATCCGCCCTACCCCATGAAGCTCCACGAATATCAGGCAAAAGGTCTCTTTCGCGACTGCGGCGTATCGGTTCCGGACGGCATCGTGGCCGAGACGGTCGACGAGGCCGTCGACGCGGCGCGCCGGCTGGAGGACGAGAACGACGCCACCCTATTTATCGTGAAGGCGCAGATTCACGCCGGCGGGCGTGGGAAGGGCGGCGGTGTGAAGCTGGCCCACAGCGTGGAGGAGGTCCGGGAGCACGCCGACGACATCTTGGGGATGGACCTGGTGACGCACCAGACTGGGGCGGAGGGCCAGACGGTACGCACGATTCTGGTGACCGAGGGCGTCGACATCGAGCAGGAATATTACCTGGGCGTGACCCTCGACCGCGAGAAGAGCATGAATGCCATCATGGTGTCGACCGAAGGCGGTGTCGACATCGAAACGGTCGCGGAGGAGTCCCCGGAAAAGATTCAGCGGGTGTGGGTGGATCCGTCGATTGGTTTGCAGCCGTTCCAGGCGCGCCAGCTCGCGTTCGCGATGGGGCTTGAGGGGGATGCGTTCAAGCAGGCCGTCTCGTCGATCCGGAGCCTGTACCAGGCGTTTGAGGAAACCGACAGCACGCTGGCCGAGATCAATCCGCTCGTGCAGACGCCGGATGGAGAGATTGAGGCCGTCGACGCGAAGGTCAACCTCGACGACAACGCGCTCTTCCGTCATCCGGACCTGGAGGAGATGCGGGACCTCCATGAGGAGGACCCCATGGAGGTGAAGGCCGGGGAGCACGGCCTGAGTTACATTAAGCTCGATGGCAACGTAGGGTGCATGGTCAACGGCGCCGGCCTGGCCATGGCGACGATGGACATCATCAAACTGGCCGGTGGGGAGCCTGCCAACTTTCTCGACGTGGGCGGGGCGGCGAGCGCCGAGACGGTGGAGGCGGGCTTCCGCATTATCCTGGAGGACCCAAACGTGGACGCTGTCCTCCTCAACATCTTCGGCGGCATTGTGCGCTGCGACCGCGTGGCCCAGGGCGTCCTCGAGGCGGCCAAGAACATTGACATCAGCGTGCCCCTGATCGTGCGGCTGCAGGGCACCAACGCCGTGGAGGGGAAGCGGCTCCTCGACGAGAGCGACCTGTCGCTCCGGTCGGCGGTGGTACTGAAGGAGGCGGCCGATGAGGTGACCGCGGCGCTGGGCGAGGCATAGTCCGGACGCCGGAGCGTAGACACACCGTCTGTGCTCGCTGCCGTCGTCGGCCGTCCCGGACGATGCCCCCTCGCTCGGCAAACTTGGCGGAAATGCCGGTGCCCGCACCCGCCCCGAGAATGGGCGTGCTCGCATCAATACCCCCGCGAGTGCGGGGCTACCTTTATCTGGGACAACTCAGGACTTGACTCGAAAGGTCTATCCCCGCGAGTGCGGGGCTACCCGGAATAGAAACGAACGTCTCCGTTTGCCCACAGGTCTATCCCCGCGAGTGCGGGGCTACCCTACGTCTCCCCCATGACTCCTCACGTACACACGGTCTATCCCCGCGAGTGCGGGGCTACCTCACGCCCGCCGTTGAGCCAGTCACGCCCGCCGGGTCTATCCCCGCGAGTGCGGGGCTACCCGTGGATCACGAGCGACGCGCCCGCGCTGCCGGGGTCTATCCCCGCGAGTGCGGGGCTACCTTGGCATCAGTAATGAAGCGCGTCGAGGATCTGGGTCTATCCCCGCGAGTGCGGGGCTACCGATGCCCTCCTGTGCCCCGGCCTCTTCTGCCAGGGTCTATCCCCGCGAGTGCGGGGCTACCGGGGATACGGTAGCAGGGGCGATGTAAGCAATGGGTCTATCCCCGCGAGTGCGGGGCTACCCTGGTCCAGCAAGGACAAATGACCGCACGGGAGGGTCTATCCCCGCGAGTGCGGGGCTACCCTCACTACGGGCGGCGGCGAGGGCGCCTGAGAGGGTCTATCCCCGCGAGTGCGGGGCTACCGTTGTTCAGGCTCCCAACGAGCTTCCGGCGCACGGTCTATCCCCGCGAGTGCGGGGCTACCGATTGGGGCCACGGGCGCTGAGTGTCGCCCACAGGTCTATCCCCGCGAGTGCGGGGCTACCGCTGTCCTCGTCGGAGCCTGCCTCGCGGCGACGGGTCTATCCCCGCGAGTGCGGGGCTACCGCCCCGACGCGCCGCGCATTGTCTAGCCACGTAGGTCTATCCCCGCGAGTGCGGGGCTACCGCCGCTACAGTTTGTCAGGACCAGGGCGCTACGGGCCCTTCGCTCCGTGTATCGCGCCAAAAAGGCGACAGTCTGTCGCAGGAGGAATCAAAACTGCGCTGTGCTACGGCCTTGCCCGCCGTGGGGCAAGCATAGGCGGCATTCTCAAGAATCGCAATGTCAAGGAACGAATCGGGGGTCGTCACGGAGCCTCGACCGCCTCCAGCATCGGCAGCGTCGGGTCGTCCTCGTCGATGGATGGCTCCTCCACCTCGCCCTGCTCCAGCAGCTCTTCCACGTCGTGCGCCTCCGTCAGGTCGCGGTGCGTGAGCCACAGGCCCTCGTGCTCCACAAATTCCTTCTTCGGCCAGCCCAAGAGGCGAATGCTCAGCTTGGACGGGGCGTCGGGGTTGCGCCAGAAGAAGACCACGCCCGCGTCGTCGGGCAGCAGCTCGTTCCAGTCCATCATCACGCGCCACACCCGCTCGCGGACGGACTTCTTCATGGTGGGGGCGACGTACACGCCCGGTGCAATCTCCTGCATGCACGAGGCGAGAAAGCCGTTGAACCGGCTCGGCGTGTTACGCGTCACGGCGATCGTCATCGACATCGAGAACCTCTTTGATTTGGTCGATCATGTCGGGAATGACATCCTCGTCCCGGAGCGTGGAGCCGGCCATCTTGCGGGCGGTCGGCTCAATGTCGCGCCCCGGCTGGCGCTGTACCTTCTTCGCGGCCCGGAACGCGATGGGGAGCGTCGTAGAACTTCGGAAGAGGTCGGCAATGTCCAGCGCGAAGGCGTGGCCCGAGGACTCGTGGATGAAGCCGAGTTCGGGCACGGTCCCGGTGATGGCCACGGCGATGCGGGCCGCGGCGTAGACGGCCGTCACGGCGTGGTTGATGGCGTGGTTGACGGTGTCGTTGGCGTCCGGGTCGTTGCGGTCGTAGCGGCGCCCGTTCCACGCCACCCCGTGCTGGTCGGCGAGGTTCCGGTACACCTTCTTGACCCGCTGCCCCTCAATGCCGCGAAGTGAGTTGAGATCGCGCTGGTGCGGCGGCAGCTCGCCCCCAAGACGAATGCGGTACATCGTGCGGGCGACGTCCACCCGCGTCTCCTCGTCGGCCCACAGCGTGGCGTGACGGCGGGCGCGGTCGGCACTGTCGGGGCCGAAGGGCATGCTCGTGGCGTAGAGCCGCACGCCCTTGGAGCCGACGGCGAGCAGGCCCGTGTCGCGGCGGGCGAGGATGCGGAGGGCATCGTGGCTCACCACCCCGCCGGGGCCGAGCAGGATGTTGGAGACCTGCTGGTAGGGAATGTCGTACGCGCCGGCCTCCAGGTCGTCGAACCCGGCGGTGGTAAAGACGAGGTTGCCGTCTTCCACGGCGAGGCGGCCCCGCTCCAGCCACATCAGCCCGTGGCGGTCGGCGTGGGGCACGCGGGCGGTTTCGAGGCCGAGGCGTCCTTTCAGCGGCATGGCGTCTGCGGGAAAAGGGAGAAGAGAGAATGGGGGAGGGGGAACCTGGCGCCGGGGCTGGACGAATCTGCGCTCACACCGTTGCTTCCTTGAGGTCGTACACCATTACGATCAGGGGAACCCCGTCTTTGTTCGCCGCTGTAGCGTGAATAGGGACCTTGCCGATTCAATGCAGCAGCAGATCGTTGGGGCCGCGACCCGTGTCTGGGTGGGGCTCGCTGATCTCTCCCTACCGAAGGGCCACCCCAATGTGCGGTTCTCGGACGCCGAGCTGTTGCCGGCGACGCTCGCCGTAATCAGAGAAGAAAACGTGTTTCGGGACGGGCATCGCAACAAGAGCTGACCATCAGGCGCGGCGCACCTTCAGCATCCCGTACCCGAAGCTCTTGTGCCGCCCGAGGCCGGAGCGGAGGAGGTTGACGAAGGCGTCCGAGTCGGTGACCTGGAGCGTGCCGGTGAGGGTCACGTCGGGGCGCTTGATGGTCTCGACCGAGCGGTCGGCCCCGTGCGTGCGGCGCGTCATGCGCTCGATGGAGAAGCGGGTCATGGCAATCTGGTCAGGATCGGACGTTGCTCCGCCCCGGTGATCGAACTGATCACTCAGCCATTTGCGATATACCTTCTCGCGGTTCAAGTCCTTCTCCGGCTGCGACCAGGCCTTCGCGAGGAAGGCGTCGAGCTCGTCGCCCTCGTCCCAGGTGCGCGTCTCGCCGTTCTGGTTCACGCCCTCGCCCGCGGAGGCCTTGCGGATGACCGGGCAGGCGCGGAGTTCGAACTGAAGGCGGCGTCCCTTCCGAAACGACGACAGCATTTCGTGGGAATCAAGACGGTCCTTATCGTACAGATTGCCGATCGTGGGATTCGGGCTGAGCTTCGCCTCCTGCTGCAGCATGTCGTCGTCCGCGTCGGCGTAGCCGAGCACACGGACGTGACGATCGTCGTGGTATTCAGCCGTTTCTTCCACGGTGCGTGGATCGTCGTCAACAAAAAAGGGCTTGGGGGCATCGTCGCCGAAGAGCTCGCCCAATGCACAGTGCACCAAGTAATTCGTGTCCGTGCGGGCAAGGGGCAGGCCCTGCATCTTCCCCAGCTGGACGAGGCGGCGGGGGTCCAGGTAGAGCTGGACCATGTGGAAGGTGTCGGTCTGGGTGTCAATCATGAGGTTGAGGATTCAGAGATGGAAAGAGGACCATATGCAATCCAGCGTTGCCCAGCGTGGATTTGATTTTCCCAATCGCGCTGGTCAGTGACGGGCTTGCGCATATTTTCCTGGATCGGGTCCGATTCGGCCGGCTTATCGTCGTCCGGATGAATTGGCCACCAGGCCCGGAGTGATGAACGGTCGTCGGGCTCTGGGGCAAGCGGTGCTTTGTCCAAATTCGACAGGGCATCGACGAGGCGAGGCGCTTCCGTCTGCTTTAGAAAGAGGAAGGAAGCCGGAAGACATGGTTTTCGACCGATAAAAAGAGGCCGCTCGGGCTTCCGAACTGCTCCCGCGATGTCGTCGAGTGTGGGGGTTTGTCCAGCAGGGTTGAGTGTGAGTGCGACCGTGTATGCGGCGTCGGCCCAGTAGTCGCGCTGGCGAATGTGCGTGCCGCTGCTGGCGGAGCCCCCTTTGCGTGTTTCGAGCTCGCCCCGTGTGGTCCAGGCCCGGGCATCGTCCATGTAGGGCTTCGACAAGTCGACGGTCTGATAGTCTTGAATCTGCTCGCCCGCCCGGTCCTGACGGACGGCATACAGAAGGCGGTGCTGGAGCCGTTCGAGGGCCTCCGTCTCGGCGTGATCGAAGCCGAGGGCGTTCCCCAAGAGGCCCGTCATCATGGACAGGGCCGGGTAGGGCTGAATCTCTCCCCGATTGTCTACGATCGGGGCCCCGAAACTCATTAGCGGCGCGTCAAAGCGCAAAAGAAGAATGTTCATTTCGGGCTTCTCATTCGTTGTGGGGCACGTGCAATCAAGGAATCGGGGTCATCCAGCTTCGGTGACCGTATCGGCGGCCCACTCGGCAATCTTGGGCACTGGCGTCGTGTCATCGAGGCCAAGTGTGTCTTGCAGGGCACTCGAATCGTTCGTTGCGGAAAGCTTTGCCTCTGTGGTGCGTCCGTACATGCCGTTGAGGTCGTCAACGTACGATGCGAGGGCGTCGTAGCTGTTTTTGAGCACGTCGCCCTCCTTCGAAACAGGCTCCTGGAAGGCATTGGCCATTGTGCGGGGCTGGGCTGTGCCCGCTTCTGCGATCAGGCACTGGGCGTAGGCGTACGGCGCCGTCGATCCCAGCTTCGCCCCCGGGGAAACGCGCGTCATGAGGTGGACGAAGCGGTGCACGACGTCCGAGGCCAGCGTCCGGTCGGCGTCGGACCAGTCGTCTCGCTCGCATCCTTCGAGGTTCGAGACGAGGAGGGGCACGTCGATCACGACGTAGCTGTAGAAGAGCCCGCTCGTAAGTTCCTGGCTGTTAATGTGCCCGGCGCCCATTTCGCCACTTTCCTCGGGCTGATCCCGGCGCAACTCGTCGACAGCAGAAAAGTAGTCGCTCTCGCTTTCCTCCTTGTGCGTCGTAAAGGCGTGAGCCACGTGAATGGCAGCATCGCCCCGGGCCAGCACGTCGCTCGTGGCCATGCGACCGAAGAGGGCAGCATCGAGGCCGGACGCTAGATCCAGCCCCTTCAGGTTCTTCTTGACCTTGCGACTCTTGATCAGGTCGGACTTTCGAATCGCATCGGCCACGTCGCCGACGGCGTCACTGTCAGGCACGCCATCGCTCTCCCAGAAGACCGGAAAGTCATTCCTGACGCTCTCGATGACCTCCCCCGCGAGCGATCGCAGGTACTGCATCTCCGGGGCACCGAAGATGGTGACCTGATTGGTGTCCAGTACATCGCTGATTTCATCGTCTGACTCCGCCGTGATGGCGTCTTTGACGGTCGTCTTGTTCGCGGTGCCACCGGACACGATTAGCTCTTTCAGGGACACCGTTGCGGCACGGACAAGCGGCGCTGGATGTCCGTCGTTCACCAGCGGTTGGGCAACTCTGCGGCGAAAGGTTTCCCGCGAGCGGAGCGATTCCTCCACGTCGTCGATGCCGTAGAGTGCGTGCTCGCCGTCGAAGTTGCGCCAATGGTACTTGAGGCACTGCGACGAGACGCGTGTCCGGGTAGCCCCGCCAAAGGGCAATCGCTTCGCAAACCCGGCATCGTCGCGATTCAGAAGCGTTCCGGGATAAGAGGTGAGGGTGTGAAATTGCAAAAACATGGTCAGCTGGAGGGTGAATGGATGAGACTCAAACGCACGTGTATCCGAGAGGGGACTACTCCTGCTCCTGCGCGTGCAGGGTGCCGTAGTAGCTGCGAGAGATGCGCAGGCGGGTTTCTTCCGCGGTGGTCCAATCCTGGCCGATGAGGAGCCACCCTACATCCACCCAGTTGGCCGCCTGCGATTTGCTGGCGAGGTACTGTGCCATGCGGCGGACGTGCTTCACAAGCGTTTCGCCGCGGGCCTCCATAAGGCGCACGAACCGGAGCTTCGACCAGCCTGCTTCGGCGAGAGCCCGTCCGAGCGGCTCCCGGTAGTTGTGGAGGCCGGCACAAATGGCCATTCCCATCGCCAGCGTGGCCATGCGCCGCTCGTACACGTCGCGATCCAGTCCGCCCCAGGGCTCTGCCTCGTCGAGGTCCAGCAGCAAATTCCAGAGGGCGGGGGTGAACGGTTTTTCGGGGGAAATGCGCCGAAGCTCGGCAAGCGTGCCCGTGCCGAGGGCCCCCTCCGTCGCCATCATCTTCGCGATCTTGCCGATGGAACTGGCAAATTGCTTCGGACGATCGTCGTCCGCCACGTCGTCGGTGATTGCAATCCGTTCGGAGGGAGGTGGCTCGGAAGAATCTTGCGAATCGTCGGGGGGCGATCCGGAACGATCGAATGCGGGTTGGTCATTCATGAGTGGTCACCTCTGATCTGATTCAAGCAGCGGGGGCGTTGGCAGTTGATCCCAAAACGTCGTCGATGCGGGAGTGGAAGACGGACCGGGCGGCGCTGAGTGCTTCCCAGCGGCGGATGTCGGGGAGGGGAACGCTGTCCTGGGCCTCGTCGAACTGCTGTTCCGCCTCGTCTCGGAGGAATGCTTCCCATTTGTCCTCGGCCTCCGCTTCGTCCTCGGCTTCAACCGACGCCCACAGGTAGTCGAAGAAGTGATCGTCCACCGCGTCGTCGAAGGCATCGATCCAGGGCTGGACCTGCTCCCAGTCCACGTCCTCGTCTTTTCCGGCGCTGAGAAGAGCGGCTACGGCGGGACGAAGCACGTTGGACTCAACCTTCGAGACCAATTTCACGCGCTGCTTCGCCCGGTCGGCAAGCTCATCCATCGCCTCTTTGTCCGGAAACAAGCCATACACCTTTTCTGGAATGGGGATGATGCGATGGTGAAGTCCTTCTGTTTTTCCCTGACCGCGCACCATTGCCCGGGCAGTCAGATACATCGCACCGTCATCCCCGTTTTGTCTCTCCAGGGAGGCCGGTCGGACGTATTTCCCGAAGACAATTTCCTGTAGCTTTTCGTAGGTGAACCCCTCTCCGCTGAGGGTCAGCGATTTTTCCCCCTCGGAGTCGATCGGGGTCCAGGGATCTTCCGTGCGCCCGTTGAGCGAGGAGGGGGCATCAATGCGCTGGCCTTTCGAGGTGGCACGCCAGCAGACGATGTCTCCTCCTTCTTCTATGAATCGGATTCGACGACAGGCCTCAATGAAATACGGGTCGCACTTGCGGAGCGGGAGTGCGCTCGACTTTTCACCATTCCACGGCACCGTCCAGATCAGCGTGTGCCCGTCCTCGACATCGTAGAGCGTAGTGAGGTCATCGTGCTGGTTAATGAGAACGTCCAGATCGCGGCAGAAGCGAGCCCCAAACGAAAGCTCTGGAGATAAGCCTAGAAATGGCCTCGAACCGTAGCCGGAATTGATTCTCACAATTCCATAATTCCCACGGCCCATGTAGCCCTCCATCGTCTGCAGCGTGACGAGGGCGTAGATCCAGTGCGCCGGCTCCGGGTATGAAATGCGCCGCTGTTTTACGTCGTGGTTCTTCGACGTCACCAGTACGTCGAGATTGGACGGCGACGGGATGTCGCTTTTGAAGTTGGCGTCATCAAGGGATCCCTCCGGCACTGGGGGCTGGAGGAACGCAGGCTCTTTTTCCACATCCGGAACGACGAGACGCCACGCATTCTCGTTGCCGTCGGTCAGGCTGAGCAGGGCGCCGCGCCATTCCTCGGCGGTGTCTGGAGTGGTCCCGTCGTTCGCACGGACCACAGTCATCGCGGCCAACTGCACCAGAAACGAGTACCAGGCCTGCTCCTGATGGGGCTGGAGGGCATTGAAGCTAAGAATGACGTCCCGACTGAGAGCACGCAGAATCGCAGGAAGGGTCATCTGCGCCATGTGGTCGCGAGTCTGCACTCGAAACAGCTCATCGTTCAACAAAGACAGATCAGACATGAACACTTATGTGAGATGAGCGAGAGCGAAAAATACACTACGTGTCCAGGGAAGGGAAGCGGCTGACTGGAACGCTGTGCGGAAGCATTCCATCGGTCCCTGCTACGGAGAATGAATGACCAGGAGGACGCGAAATCTGGATCGTCTGTTGGGACGTTGGAGCCTCCATGTTGAGAAGAGAGCCCCATTCATCGACTCCGAGTTCGCAGACGGCGTCGTTGTCGCACACCAGCCAGAGATATGTTGCCCCGAAAAGACCGACCGCGTTTTGTAATGAGACGAGCGTCTCAACGACCTTCGGGGAGAAGGTAAATCGCCAAGTTGAGCTTGAACTCTGAGCGTGCTTCACCAGGACATGCTTTTCCTCGTCGACGATAAAGTGTCCCGGATGGTCGTCGGCTTCAGATACCTCCTCGATAACACCATCTCGTATAGATCGCCGTAAGACGGCCCCGAGGATCTTGTCAGTTTGCGTAATCATAGCTACAATTGAATGCTGTATGTTCAACGTTCTAGCGAATAGAGGACGTACCAGCAAGGCCTCCGAGCTGCAACTCGGTGGTTTGGCCTCGCTGATCTCGCGGTCAGCGGGGCTTTCTTTATGAAAGTCTCCACTGACGCGGAGTCACTTCTAACCCTATTTCAACCCAAGGTCCATCGCCGATTACTCGGCGACAGTTCTAATAAATGACTCTGCCCGAATAATTGCAAATTGGGTAGATGTAAGTCTAGACCGATATAAAGGTCAGGAGTATTACTTCCCCTCGATCCGCGAGAGCCCCAGATGAACGTATCGAAATCGCTTCTCGTTAGCTATGAAGCAAAACCCTTCATCAGTCTCCTGCACGTCGTCGGCCTCCAGGTCTTCGAGAGAAACGGTCTCCTCCCCGCGATCTCGGAGCAGGTGTTCGGGAATCGAGAGGGCAGAAATGGACGGTCCCTCGTTGGGGGGGAGGGGGCTCGGCATTGGTTCCGAAAATTCCACGCGCACGTTGTCCTGACCAAGCCGCGTCTTTACCTTCTCCAGGTCTTCCCCGAATTGCTGATGGCCGAACGATTTGTGGCGCTGGAGCAAGACGTGCTTCGCGCTCACGGCGTCGGCGGTTCGTTCGCCCACCACCCAGTTCTGATGCTGGTCCCAGGCCTCAGCGACATCGTCCGGCTCGTTCTTCATTTTTTCCGTCACGAGATCGCGAAGGACGTGCGGGTGCGTCCCTCGCTCAACCAGGCGCCGGTTGTCGTCCGGAATCGTCCACGTCTCCAGGTCCTCATCTTCCAGGAGAGTCCACGTCGCATCGAGCACCCGGAGATCCGAATACACTGTCCCCAGCCCGTGACCGCCTTTGAGTCCCTGACCGTCCTTTTCGCCTCCCCGAACGATGGCCGAACTCAGATTGCGCTCCTCCGGAGTCAAGACAATGCATTCGGGGTCTTCGAATCCAGATGGATGCGAGCGGTCGTGTCGGTGCAGGCGTCCGATCCGTTGCAGGAGCACGTCCACGGGACAGAGATCCGTCATCATCAGCGAGGCCGAGATGTCGAGGGACATTTGCACCGTTTGCGTGGCGACGGCAATGGCGCCTTGAATTGGGATCGGATTTCCATCATCGTCTTCCTCTCCAAATGCCTGCTCGATGGCCGCATCGAGCCGTTTTCGATCGCCGTCGGCGTAGCGCGAGTGATGGGGCGCCGGTGTGTCCCCAATCGAAAGAAGCAGATCCGACGCCTCCGCCCCCAACTGATTCTCGATTGCCTCCTGAACGCGCCGGCAATCCTCTACCAAGTTGCGAATGATGAGCACGCGCGCTCCCTCTCGTGCTGCGTCGATGGCACGGCGGGCAATTGCTTCGGGGTCGTCGGCCCTGCGCTCGGCCGTCATCAACACATCTTTCCGGTAGCCGGATGGTTCTGTGACTTTCGGTGTCGGGTCGTCCCGTTCGGCGCTGACATGCGTGACGAGCGGATACCCGATTTGGGTGGCCTCGTCGGGGGGCGGAATGTCGTCGTCCCGGACGGTTTTTTTCGTCAATCGGAGGCGGGACTCCGTACCGAGCGTCGCCGACATCAACATCGCATGCCCACCTGCAGCCAGGTGATGGTCGAGCACCGCCGAAAGGAGGCGTGTCATGTACACGTCGGAGGCGTGAACTTCGTCGACGACCAGGAAGTGGCGCAGGAGCGCAGCGCCCCGCATGTGGGCATGACGAACCTGCAGGGCCGACAACAGAACCTGATCGATGGTCCCAACGACGATGGCCCCTGCCAGATACCGCTTGGGTCCCTCGGCTGCCCATCGTCGTTCGCGGGCTTCGTCTTCTTCTTCCTCGTCGTGCCAACGCACCGTGAACGGAGCAACGGGCGTTCCTTCGACGCCGTCGATTTTGTAATAGCTTGGCACCGCCTGAACGACGGGCGGCGGATCGGCGTCCTGCCGCTCGTACACCCGCTGGACGGTCTCGTACACACGCATGTAGAGCTGTTTGGCGGCCGTTCGGGTGGGGACGGCGAAGTACATCCCATCGACCGTTTTCTCCTGGTACAGGCGAAAGAACCGGGCGATAGCGGCTTCGGTCTTCCCAGAGCCTGTGTCGGACTCCAGCACGGTGAGCCCGCCCTTTTCGTACACCGGATGTGAGAGCCCAATCTCTTGAACCGGATGCGGTGTCCACTCTTCCTTCTTGAGAATGCCTGAAAAACCGACGGATGTCTCCAGCGATTCCTGGTACGACTTGGCCAACATCGCCTGCTTTGTCAGTCGCTCCTCGGCGATCTCTTGAGCACGTTTCAAAAAATTCTGCTCTCGATCATCGGCATAGGGAAAGCCCGATCCAATCCAATCCGCGAGCGTGAGGACGCCGTTGAAGGCGTGCTGGAAGTCAGATTGGCCTTCCGGGAACGGCGTGCCCTCGCGGAAGGCGTCTGGGAACCAACTCCGAACGTGCTCTCCAAGACGTTTGAGCTCGTCGAGTGGATTTCTGGAGTCCGGCTCCCAGAGAGAGGTATCCTGATCGCGTGTGCTGTCCACTGGTTCGCCGTGATGAGCCCAGGTGGCCCGAAGAAAATGATCCGGATCCTTCCGGCCGTCAAACCAGCTCATCATTTCTCCCAATCCGAGTGGAAGAAGGAGCTTCTCCTGTAGTGACGGAGTGCTCAGAACGTCAACGATCGGCCGCACGTGTCCAGCCTGCGGTCGTGTCGAGTGTCCTCGATTCTGGAACCCATGGTTCACCTTCCCCGCGTCGTGCAACGCCGCCAGGGCCGACAACCGCGCCACGTGCACGTCGGACAGTTCGTCCCACCCGATCAGCGCCGCGAGCCGATCGCGCAGGATCGTCCGCTGCAAGAGCGCCTCCGTTACCGCCGCCACGTCCGCCGAGTGGGCGAGAAGGGGATGCCACTCGACAATTTTCCCGGTCGAGCGGTCGTCGTTCTTGTACTTGAGCTTGGCCCAGAACTGGTCGGGGGCGGGAGAACCGTCCATGAGGAGTGAGGCGATCGATGAGAGGGAGGAGGCAGCGCCTCAGTGCGCACCGCCGGCGCGGGGGAGCGAAAGAGAAGCGGCCGACACAGAAGCATCCGACGCAACGTATGGATGCTTGGAAAGAAATAAAAGCAAGTTGGCGGAGGGAGGCACCGTGCCGCTTTCGGGGAGCGATCCCTGGTGCACCGTTCGCCGCCGCACTCTGGGCCCCGTCCGCCGCGTGGCCTTTCCGGTCTCCCCCCAGTGCGTCGAGCACGTCCTCCGGGGAGTCGGGCACCAGTGGACCGTCTCGAAAATCCCTCGGGGCTCGCGTCACAACAACGTCGGCCCCGGCCTGCGCGCCCCGACGGCCTTGACAAATGCCTGCTTATCTTCCGTGGGGTCTCCTCTCGGGTCGTCGAAAGGCGCCTCTTCTGGGGGAGGCCCAATCTGCTCGTGGACCTCTTTCAGCCGAGGGGTAAGCCGGGTCTCCGCATCGCCGCTCCGCTCGGCGGAGGCCTCGCCGCTCAGAATCCGGAAGCAGTGTTCCACGAGGGCTGATGGGGACGTGCCGCGCCGCCGGGTGATCTTCTTGGCCCGCTCCTTCGCGTCCTCGTCCATGCGCGAAGATTAAGCGTGGACTTCATCGGCCGATTCGGATTGTACGTAGAGACGATTCAGCATTGACGCACAAGTTCTCTATTGTTCGGTTTCTCGGTGCTACCCCGCGCCCCACTGCAGCCGCCGCACGTTGGCGTCTGTGGGCGTCTCCAGCCCCCCCGTCTCGACCAGTCTCCAGAACAGGGCACGGGTGGCCAGGGCATCCCCCACCGCCGTGTGCAGCTCCTCGTCCGGGGCCGCGTCGAAATGGCCGAGCAGGGTTCCGAGCTGGTAGTCGTCCGGGGCGTTGAGGAGCGCCCGGGCCAACCCCAGTGTGTCGGCGAAGCGGAGATCGAGGCCGCCACAGCCGAGGCGCTCGGCCTCGTAGGTGAGGAAGCGGAAATCGAACTCCAGGTTGTGCCCCACGACGATGCCCACTTCGAGGTGATTGAGGAGACGGGGCAGCTGCGCTGCTACGACGTCGTCGCGGGGCGGGGCCTCGTCGCTGCACCAGTCGAACCGGACGCCCTGCGGGTCCACCACGGCCATCTCGCAGATGCGCCCGCCGCGGTCCGGGCGCAGGGCGGTCGTCTCCAGGTCGAAGAAGACCAGCGACGCTGTGCGGAGGGGACGGTCCGTCCACTGGCTCATTGGCGAGGAATTGGCAGGCCCATCGGAGATTGGCGAGGATCATTGGGGATTGGTTCGGAGCAAAACGCCGTTCTTTTTCGATTGATCGATCTCCGCGTGTGCGGAGTTACCGAACCCGCGTAGCGTGGCGCCACTGGCCTTGAGGGTCTATCTCCGCGTGTGCGGAGTTACCGGAGAGACCGGGCCAGCCTCCTTTACCCTCGCGGGTCTATCTCCGCGTGTGCGGAGTTACCGTTTCTTTCCGGACTGCTCGATAAGATCCTTAAGGTCTATCTCCGCGTGTGCGGAGTTACCCAAAAGCCGCGCGGAAGGTCGCCGACGGAAAGGGGGTCTATCTCCGCGTGTGCGGAGTTACCGCCCCGAGGCGTTGCCGAGGCTTTGCCAGTCGAGGTCTATCTCCGCGTGTGCGGAGTTACCTCATGGGGGGTTGCCTCCCGTGTGTGTGTGTTGGGTCTATCTCCGCGTGTGCGGAGTTACCATCTCGGGCTTTCGAGGGCTTCATCTGGAACGGGGTCTATCTCCGCGTGTGCGGAGTTACCTTGGTCAACGGACTGGTTTGTGTCCATAATCTCGGTCTATCTCCGCGTGTGCGGAGTTACCGAAAGCAGCGAGGACTGGGAGCGAGTGCAGGGAGGTCTATCTCCGCGTGTGCGGAGTTACCCCTGCTACAATATGTCGCAACTGGGTAGGGAATAATGCAAATTGCGGTACGAGACAAGGTGTGTGTGAGCCATTTTGGCAGGGGACCTGCTTCGTCCCCGAGCGGTTTGCGAGCCCTTCCGGCTTGACCGTGATTCGCTGCGTTGAGCCTCACGGGCCTTTTGATACCGCGTGGGACTGAGCCTTTCGCACTCTTTCTGTGGACACTCCCCGGTCTGCTTGAGGACTTCTCTTTCGGGACGAAGCCAGAAGATGCCTGGTGGGGCAACCCGCCCCGCACGGACCCGCAACGTGACTTGCGCACGTCCAGGCGAGAGCCTGCGATCAGCTTTGAGACAGGACGCACCAGAGCTGCTTCTGGAATGCCTCGATGCATCTGTGTGGTCCCGCGAGAGGCCTGCCGATGGGTTCCTGTCGCCCGTGCAGGGATCGTCGGGACGTCGACTCCACGAAGGGTGCGCACGCACAGGGCTCACGAAGCGCGGTCCGCGTTCGTTCGTGGTTGCCTGTCCGGATGAATCTGGCTGGGCCGTCCCGCACGCAGGCCCACGGCCGTCTTCGCCGCGAGAGCGAGCACCAGCAGCACCAGCGGTGCCGCCCACCCGCCTGTGAGGTCGTGCAGAAAGCCAAAGACGGCTGGCCCGGCTGCCGCGACAAGATAGCCCACCGACTGCGCCATGCCCGACAGCTCGGTCGCCGTCTCGGCGTCGGCGGCCCGCAGGACGAGCAGAAGCAGCGCGAGCCCGAACGTACCGCCCAGAACGACGCCGAGGACCGAGACCCATACGGTTGCCATGGGGGCCCCCGGCCACGCCAGCCCGGCCAGCGCGATCCCCTCCATGAGTGCGAGCAGGCAGATGGTGCGCCGTTGGTCCGCCTGCCGCGCGGCCCACGCCGGTACAATCGCCGAACCGACCACCCCCATCACCTGCGAAAGCGCGAGCAGCCCGCCCGCCGCCGCTGGGTCGAAGCCGCGCGTCTGCAGAAAGGCGGGCAGCCAGGCCAGCGCGACGTAGAACGTGAGCGACTGAAACCCCATGAAGAGGGCAACCTGCCACGCCAATGCCGAGCGCCCCAATGCTCGCAGCGAGGCGCTCACGCTGTATGCGGCACGAGCGGGCGCATCCCTCCGCAACTGCGGCAGCCACACCAACAGTGCCACGGCCGCCGGCACGGCCCACGCCGCCAGTGCGCCCCGCCAGCCGAGCGTGCCGGCCAGCGGAACGGTCGCCCCGGCTCCAACTGCCGCCCCTATCCCAATTCCGCTCGAATAGAGGCTGGTCATCACGCCGGAGTGCTCGGGAAAGTCCCGCTTGACGAGCGAGGGCAAGAGCACGTTGCCCAGTGCGATGCCCACCCCAAACACCACCGTGCCCCCAAAGAGGAGCGCCGTCGACGGGGCCACTCGCCCAAGTGCCCCGGCCGCAATGAGTGAGAGCGCCGCGGCCAGCGCACCCTCGGTGCCCAGCTGTCGCGTCACCAGTGGCGTGAGTGCGGAGACGACCCCGAAGGCCAGAAGTGGAAGCGTCGTAAGCAGACCAAGCGCCGTGTTGGAGAGGCCTGCGGCCGCGCGAATGCTCTCCACGAGCGGCCCCACGCTTGCAAGTGCCGGGCGCAGGTTGAGCGAAATCAGTAGGATGCCGAGAATCAGGAGACTACGCTGCAACCGAGACTCCGACGTGCGGCGGGGACGAGTAATTTGTCGAATGATACAGATCCTTATATTGGTGCAAATAAACGAAGAGAAAACCGATCAACTGCCCCAACCGGGAGAGCAGACGACCAACGAGCGTGCGGTCGGTACGGAGTGGTGCCCTCTCCCCAGGTCGATCCTGGAGATACCCTCTACGAACGGGGGGATGCCCCGCTGGCCGGTCCCTTCAAAAAATCGTGCGTACGGCTGCCCACGGCGGCTTCCTCATGTGGGAGCACGCGCTGGATTTCTTGAGGGCTGCCCTCCAACCGCGGCGCGTCAGCGGCGGGACGCCCTGCCTCGGCGCACACGGCCAGAAGAAGAGGAACCACGAGTACGAAGACAGGCTGTGTCATGGCGAGCAGGGAGAGGGAGCAGAAAAACCCGCAGTGCAAAACCCGCAGTGCATACCGTACCGACAACGACGACAAAAGAAAGAAGGAGAATACGTAGCTTTGCGTAAGTTTTTGTGCGGGGCGGTCGTCCCCAACCGCTCGTGGCGACCGGGTGCGGACTGATCAGACACGGCCCGAAGAGGGGAAGCCAAGTCGTCGGTCCTGCCCCGAGTGGCAACGTCCTACCCAATTTTCTCTTTCGCCTTCGCTCGGAGCGCTTCCTGCTGGCGCTCCCGCGGGATCCGCTCCTCGATCGCCACGTCTACGAAAAACGCACCCGAGAATGTCTCCAGCGGCCCGGGGGCACCGGGCATCCGTCTTCGTTCCGAATCCAGGATCTGCCGCCCTGCGATTCGCCCGGTGTTTCGTCTCCGGAAGCGACGTGCCAGGTCCGACCGACTGTTTATTGCCCCCGGGTGAATGAGACCATCTTCCAAGAGGCAATACTCCTGGAGTCCACAGGGCATCTCCTCGCTGGGACGATAGTCGGTGCTCTTTCTCAACGGACGAGCGCTGTCCAGGCGGCGAGCGTAGCGCACCAAGACGCCCTCGCTCCTCTCTTGGCAAAAGAGACGCCAGTCGCAACGGGCCATGTCTGGAATGGAAAACTCCCCGATCGGGTCGCGGCCCGTTTCCGCAACCCATTTCCAGTATCCCATCCATCGTTGTCGTCTTCTGTCGGGGGAGAACCTCTCCCGGACACTTCTGTGGCGGCTGCTTCCCCACTTCGGGGCGCGCCTTAAGGCCTGTGATCCGCGTGGGCCTACCGAATAAAATCGTTCGACGAGGGCGCCTTTCGTCACTGTAATTCGGCTTTCAATGGCCCGGCGCTCCCAGGTGCCCGTAGCCTCACGGCACAGTGGCGCTGCGGCGTCTTTCCTCCAAGAGCCCGCCTCGGGATGCTCCTTCCTCCAGGTCGCTCCGTTCTTCCAGGCGTGTACTGCGTCTTGGGGCAGCTGTGTGAGCACGGTCTCTGGGGGGGCGACATTCATGGGCATGCGGGTCGCGCTTGTGGGGTCAGAAGGGACTGTAAGCGACACGACGGGACCGCAGATGATCCGAGCGGGACGCCGTCAGGCCCGCCTGATGGGCAGTTTTACGCGCGGCGGTATGCTCCTGAAGGGGAGCCCGTGTGGCGCAAAAGAGAGGAGGCCCACGCTGCACGACCCAAATCGCATGACGGGCCGCCCCGAGCATCCGGGAGGGATTTCTCTGATGTCGCGTAGCAAGGATTTCGAGACAATTGAGGCAGATCTATCTCAAAAAAACACCATATAGTAAGTCGCTCACTATATGTTATGTAAATACTGAGTGGGGGCGTAGCGCACAGGAATTTCTGCAGTCTCTACGGTCGTTTCTCCTGGCAATTCGAAGATAAATTTAGCGCTTACTTTCACAAAATAAATTGTCTAATAACACCAGTTAACTTTTTCAAAAAATGGGGTGAGGGGCTCCCATCACTGCTCTGTGCTCGGCTTCCTTGCCCTGTTCTCAGGGGGCTTGCGAGTGTGAGGGGTACATCCTACGTTCAAAAGGCCCAGGTCCATTTGCTTTCTTGAACCGCCTTCTGCGTCCCATGCGAACAGCGCTTCTTCTCCTGACCCTTGCGGGCCTGTGTCTGTGCGCGCCCGCCCAGGCCCAAGACCGGCCGCACGTCTTCCGAAATGCCACGCTCTACCCCATCAGCGCCGAGCCCATTGAGCAGGGTGTTTTGGTAGTGGAGGGAGGCACCATCCAGGCCCTCGGGCCAGCCGGGTCGGTCGACGTGCCGGCGAACGCGGTGGAGCACGACATGGCGGGGAAGGAGATCATGCCGGGTCTTGTGGACACCCATTCCCACATTGGGGCGGCGAGCGGCGGCGACGGATCGGCGGCCCTGCACCCGGACGTGCGCACCATAGACGGCATCAACGTGCGGCACCCGTCGATCAACCGGGCGCGAGCGGGCGGGATCACGACGGTGCAGGTGTTGTCTGGCTCGGGGCATTTGATGAGTGGGCAGACGACCTACCTCAAGCTGCGGGAGGGAGGCACCATCAGCGCCCTCGGGGCCTGCGAGGATCGTCCCGTGGAGGCGTGTGGGGGCATGAAGATGGCCAACGGCACAAATCCCCAGCGGGCGAGCGGGTCCTTCCCAGGCACCCGTGCCCGGGCCGCGGCCATGGCCCGCGAGCAATTCGTGGCGGCGCAGAAATACCAACGCAAGAAGGAACAGGCCGACGATCCGTCGGAGGCTCCGGACCGCGATCTCCGCATGGAGGGCCTGATCGACGTACTGGAGGGGCGGCGGACGGTGCACTTCCACACGCATCGTCACGACGACATTCTCACGGCGATCCGGCTCAGCGAAGAGTTTGGCTTTGACCTTGTGCTTCACCACGTGAGCGAAGGGTGGAAGGTGGCCGACGAAATTGCCGAGGCCGAGGTGCCGGCTTCTATCATCGTGCTCGACTCGCCGGGCGGCAAGTACGAGGCCGACGAATTGGTCTACCGTACGGGGCGGGTGTTCGAGGACGCGGGCGTGGACGTGGCCTATCATACCGACGATCCCATCACGGACTCCCGGCTGTTCCTGCGGTCCCCGGCCTTCGGGGTGCGGGCGGGAATGTCGCGGGCGGCGGCCCTCGAATCGGTGACGCTGGCGGGGGCGCGCATGCTGGGGCTGGAGGATGAGGCGGGGTCGCTTGAGACGGGGAAGGATGCGGATTTCATTGTCTTGTCCGGCGACCCGCTCAGCGTGTACACCAAGATTGAACAGACCTGGGTGGAGGGCACGCCGGTCTTCGACCGGTCCGACCCCGACGACCGCAAGTTCGCCACGGGCGGATACCGGGTCTACGACGGGGCGGCCCAGCACGTCCACGAGTAACGCCCACTCCCTCCCCTTCCCCCTGTCCGTCTGCTTCCGTCTCTCAACTGCATGTTCTCCCATGTCGACCTCGCTTCTTCGCCCCCGCTGTCTCTCGTTTCTTCTTGCCGCGCTCCTGCTGTGGGGCGGGCTGTCGCTGGCCCCGGCCCAGTCGTTGCGGGCCGTGCGGGCGGATACCCTCTACACCATGACGGGCGGGCCCATTCAGGACGGGGTGGTGCTCATTGAGAACGAAACGATTGCGGCCGTCGGGCCCGCCTCGGAAGTCGACGTGCCGGCGTCCGCCAAGGTCCACGAGGCGTCTGTCGTCACGCCGGGCCTGATCGATCCCCGAGGGACGGTGGGCCTGTCGGGAATTTACAACGTGTCCGCCGACCAGGACCAGCTCGACACCTCCGCGCCGATGCAGCCCGCGCTCCGGGCCCTCGACGCGTACAACCCGCGGGAGCAGCTCGTGTCCTTCGTCCAGCAGTTGGGGGTCACCACGGTGCACACCGGCCACGCCCCGGGCGCGCTCATCAGCGGGCAGACGGCCACGTTCTCGACGGCCGGCGAGACGGTGGAGGCGGCGCTGCGCGATTCGGTCACCACGGTCGCCTTCACGCTGGGCCCCGACGCCCAGGCCCGCTTCGAGCGTCCGGGGACCCGGGCCAAGGGCGTGTCGATGCTGCGGCAGGCCCTGCTCGACGCCCAGGCCGCGATGGAGGGGGAGGAGGGTGGAGGGGATCTGGGTCAGAACGTTCTGCAAGACGTGCTCCGGGGCGAGGTGCCGGCCCTGATTACGGCCCACCGGGCCCACGACATTCAGACGGCCCTCCGACTCCAGGACGAGTTTGGATTTGAAATGATCTTGGACGGCGCGGCGGAGGCCTACCTCGTGGTCGACGAGATCAAAGAAGCGGGCGTCCCGGTGATCCTCCATCCCACCATGGTTCGTCCGTCCGGCACCACGCAGAACGCGGCCTTCACGACGGCGGCGACCCTGCACGAGGCGGGCATTTCCGTCGCCATCCAGACCGGCTGGGAGCCCTACGTGCCCAAGACCCGCGTTGCGCTCTACGAGGCGGCCATCGCGATGGCCCACGGCCTGCCCCGCCCCGCGGCCCTGGCCAGCATCACCCGTGAGGCGGCGCAGATTCTCGGCCTGGAAAATGTCGGAACCCTGGTCCCGGGGCAGCGCGCCGACCTGGCCCTGTTCGACGGCGACCCGTTCGAGTACACCACGCACGTCTGCACCGTTCTGAGCGGGGGCAAGGTCGTGAGCGACGAGTGCAACTAGGCCGCGCTACCCGACCCTGCGCGTCACGATCTCCGTCGCGTCGACCCAGGCGACCGAAGAGGGCATCCGGTCCTTCCGAACCAGTGCCCCAACAACCGCGTCCGTCGCCGAGAACGGCTGAACCGACCATTGATTCGCGCAGGGGGAGGAGGGGGAGGCTCGGTGGTCCGGCGCGTCGCGGAGGGACGCGACGGTAGGGCCGTCGAAGGTGCACTCGACCGTCTGTGGTGCCCGGTGTAGGCCCTCACCCGTGGCCTTCAGGAAGGCTTCCTTGCACGTCCAAATATGCAAAAAGGCATCCTGGCGGTCGGGGGCGGGGGCAGCCCGGGCCCGCCACTGCGTCCGCTCCGCCGCCGTCAGGACGCGCTCCGCAAGGGCGGCAGCCTCAACCGACCGGGCCCGCGGTTCCACGTCAATCCCCACGGGCTGAGTTTGGCTGACGGCCACGATGACCACCTTGCCCGTGTGCCCGATGTTGACGTGAAGAGGGGGCCGGTCGCCCGGGGGGGGCTGCAGTTTGGGCTTGCCGTGGGGGCCGTTCGTGACCGACAGCGCGTCCGGGGCGCAGTCGTATCGGCGAGACGCGACGAGGCGGACCAGGGCCCGGCCGGCGAGGTGACGGTGCCGGTCTGCGGCGAACCGATAGCGACGGGCCCGCTCGTGCTCGGACGAAACAGTGAGCGGGCGAAGCACCTCCGCCGGATTGCCGTCGAGCACGTCTAGGCGAAGCCGCCAGACCCCGACCTGGGGCTGCTCCGGCCACGACGAGCTCCACGCAGGGACCGGCAGCTCCATGACAAGTGCTGGGGGTAACTAGCAGGTGGAGTGAAAGAGGCCCGCAACGGCTTCGTCGGCGGCCTGGAGCTCGTTGTACTGCTCGACCGCCTGCTCGGTCGGGAGAACGTGTGCCTCCACGCCTGCGGCGTCGAGTCGGTCGAGGGTCTCGGGCATCACCTGGAGTCGCTTGTTCATGCCGCGGGAGAGCACCACGACCGAGGCGCCGTGCTCCAACAGCTCCTCTACGTCGGCGGGCTGAATGCCCGGCGTGTGCGACGTGCCGGTCTCGTTCCAGTCCCACGTGCGCGCCCCGCCCGGATACAGCTTGGCGTCCTTGAACGACTGGGTCCCGTCCTGAGAGGAGGGCTCAATCCCCAAGCGGCCCCAAGACACATGCGTGATGCGTGGCGACGAGTCGGTCGTCGGCATGGCAACAATGAGAGGCTACGGGACGAAAGCGATGGGTGCGCATCCGATTTTGAAACGCCAGCGTGAGGCGGCAGGTTCACGACAGGCTACGTCACGATCGTACAGGTGCCCGTCTTGTACGCCTCCCGCAGGGCTTCGGTGGCGGCGGTTCGGAGGGCCTCCGGAGTCTCGTCGGTCCACATCGCGACGCCGACACTCGCCCCGCCTTCGAGCTGCCCCTCTTCCTGCCGCATCGCCGCCTCAAAGTCTGAAATCCAGGGCTCGACAGTGTCGGGCTTGGCGCGGAAGAAGATGCCGTACGTGAGCTCGCCGAAGCGTTCGACTCGCCGGTTGGGGGCCTTCTGTTCGAGGCGGGCCTGAAACAGACGCTCGGCGGAGGCAACCGCCTCCTTGCCCTGACGGGCAATGGACTCGGCCCGGTTGAGATGCACCAGGGCAAGGGCAAGGGGCTCCGACGCCGACTGGGCAGCGTCCATCTCCTCCGCGATGAGTTCGCGGCGAGGGCGGGGCTCGTCCGAGTCCCCTTCCAACACGGCGTCCGCGTCGGCCGTGCCATTTGTGTTGGGGGCCAGCATGTCAGCGTCCTCAACCTCAGGGGACACGTCTGGATCTGGCTGTGGATCCGGGGCCTCCGGTGACTGCTCTTTGTTGAGCAGAAGGGCCACGGTGTCGGCGAAGTGGGACAGGAGGGTGCGGGTCCGCGACGATCCGAGGTCAACGTCCGAGGGGGCGTCCGCCACGAGAAAGGTGGTGGTGGAGGCGTCCGGTTGGGGGACGGGGGCGAGAGACAGGTGGTCCACCACCGGCGGGTCCTCATAGTAGCCCAGGTCCTCAATTGCCATCTCGGTCCCGGTGAGGGAGCGGTAGGTCACGGATTCCCGCGACATCGTAGCGGTGAGAAGGGGCGTCTGCGTGTCGAACGATCCGCTTCTCCGAATCGACGGGTGGGGACTGGCGATGGCCTCAACGCGGTACGTGAGCGCCATGTCTTCCTGCACCAGAAGGCAGACCGTTTGGGCGTCGAGGGCCACCCGAGCCGCCTCAAGCAGGGGCACAAACACCGACTTCTCCTCTGTGTCCGCCGGCTCTTGGGTCGACTGGGCCGTTGGGCGCGGGGGCTGTGATGCACTCGTGGGGGCCGGGGCGTCCTCGGTGGATGCGTCCCCGGCGGGCGGGTTCTTGGCGGGCGTGCTTGCGTCCGGATGAGGAGACGTGTCTGAGGGGGCATCCTGTGGGTGGGGAGCGGTCGTCTCGTCGGGCGGAGCGTCCGAGGCGCTCGGGGGCCTCCCTTGAGGCTGAATGTCCATGATGCCGAGCTCGTCGAGCGATGGATCGTCCGAGTCTGGCCCGGGACGGGGGCGCTCCGGGGCCTGTGGGGCCTGCCGGTAGGTGGTCCAGAGCCACCAGCCCAGTCCCCCGAGGCCGCCGACGAGAATCAGACCCGTGGCAACGTACAGCCAGGGGCGCCCGAATAGGGCGGCAAGACCGACGACGAGGACGGCCAAAAGCACGAGCAAGAAGCGGACCATTCGAGGGGAAGAAAGATTTCCGGTGCGGGTGAAAAAAGATGGATAATGAAAGGTATCTCGACCCGCCGGTAATGTCAACAGAATGAACGCCGCTTCGAACTATGCGCTCGCGGGGCGTGTCTCCCCGGAGGCGTTCGTCGGAATGGTGTTGAGGTCCGGCGGCAGGTCAACCGGCGGCAGACGGAACGGCAGGGCATGGCCTTCGGGGACCGGGTTCGGTTCAGCCCAGAGCGTGCCGTCGTAGCTCTCCATCAGCACATGGTCGCCCGCGCGGCCCTTCACGTAGCTGCGATTGAGGGGGACCTTGCCGTGAGGCGTATCGAGCACGTAGTCCGGGATCGCAAACCCGGAGGTGCGCCCGCGGAGCTGTTGCATGATGTGCATGCCCACCTCGATGGGCGTGCGCAGGTGGCCGGTGCCGCCGATGAGTTGTGCCTGGTAGAGGTAGTATGGGCGCACTCGCATGCGGACAAGTCCCTCGTTGAGGGTCTTCATCGTGGCCGGGCTGTCGTTGATGCCGCGCAGGAGCACCGTCTGGTTGCCCACGGGAACGCCGGCGTCTTTGAGCCGGGCAATGGCCGCGGCGGCGTCGTCGGTAAGCTCCTTCGGGTGGTTGAAATGGGTGTTGATCCAGAGCGGGTGATACTGGGCGAGAAGGTCGCAGAGCTCCTCGGTGATGCGGTACGGAAGCTTCACTGGCATGCGCGAGCCGAACCGGATCAGCTCCACGTGATCGATGGCCCGAAGCCTGCTGAGGAGCCACTCCAGGTTGGCCTCGTTGAAGGTCAGCGGATCGCCGCCTGTGAGCAGCACGTCGCGAATCTCGTCGTGGGCGGCGATGTAGTCGATGGCCGCCTGGTGCTCGTCGGTCCGCATGAAGTATTCGGCGTCGCCGACCATGCGCTTGCGCAGGCAGTACCGGCAGTAGATGGCGCACTCGGCGGTAACGCAGAAGGCGACGCGATCCTCGTAGTTGTGGATGAGGTTTTTGACCGGTTCGTGCCCGGTTTCGTCGAGGGGATCGAGCTCGTCCACGATGTCGGGGCCGAACTCGTCCATCGTGGGCACTGCTTGGCGCCGCACCGGGCACGACGGGTCGTCGGGGGCCATCAGGTGGGCGTAGTACGGGGTCACATTCCAGCGAAACGCGTCCCCGGCCCGCTCGATGGCCGCCCGCTCGTCGTCGGTCGGATGGATCCACTCCCGAAGCGCCTCGGCGCTGTGGATGCGGTTCTGCATCTGCCAGCGCCAGTCGGTCCACTTGGGATGGTCGGGGCCGGGCCGCGAATTGAAGGATGCCATCGAGGGGCGTGTGTTCATGGTGAGAAACACTCTGCAGGGAACTTACACGGGGGGCACAGACGGAACGTTGCGCCTGTGGGAGGGAGGAGGTCTTGCGTAGGGGCAGGCGGAACTACTCAAGTCCCAGTCGCCGAAGGCCCCGCCCGAACACCTCGGCCAGGTAGTCTACGTAGTCACGGCCCATGAGCTCGGCGACGATGGCGAAGGTGTCGTCGGGCTTGAACGTGGGCAGCGGATTGATTTCGAGAAACCAGGGCTGCCCATTGGTGTCGACCCGGAAGTCGGCCCGCGCAAAGTCGCGGCAGTCGAGGGCCTCGAAGGCCTGCAGGCTGAGGGTGTGCAGTCGGTCTTCGAGGGCAGAGTCCAGGGTGCCTCGGAGCTCATACTCCCAGTCCCGATCGGCGGTGGGGGCGCCGCGGTGCTCGAGGGCGTGCAGGCCGAGGCCCGTCGTGGGCTCCACCCCGCGCTGGAGGACGGGCAGCGCCTCGGGCGGGTCGTGCCCCACGACGGCCACGGTAAACTCGCCGCCGCCCGCCACGAATGCCTCCGCGATCGCGTCCTGGTCGTACGTGGAGGTCACGCGCTCGACGGCACGCCGCAGGGCCGCGACGTCTTCGACCTTGCTTTCGGGCGTGATGCCCTTCGAGGTCCCCTCGTAGCGCGGCTTCACGAATAGGGGAAAGGCGCCCGGGAGGGCCTCCGCATCGACCGCTTCGGGCGTGTTATAGACCCGATGTGGAGGGGTGGGGATCTCGGCGGCCGCCACGAGGTCCTTCGTCCAGGCTTTGTCCAGCGTCAGCGAGAGGGTGAGGGCGTCGGAGCCAAGGTAGGGGATGCCGGCCATCTCCAACAGAATCGGGGCGTAGGCCTCCCGGTTACGGCTATGGGCCCCTTCCGTGATGTTGATCGCGGCGTCGAGCGACAGTTGCTTACCGATCTGGTCGCGCAGGTCGACCGCAGTCCCAATGCGGACGGGGGTGTGCCCGAGGTGCTCCACGGCGGCCGCGAGGGTGTCGACCGTCTCTGCGGGTTCGTACTCGGCGTCGGCGTCCGGCGGGTCGTCGTCGGTCCACGGATAGGCGTCGAAGGTGTCGTAGAGGAGACCAATGTCCATGGTGCGTATCTCGTATTGTGTACTCTCAGGCCTACGCACTCTACGCACTGCGCACTACGAAATAAACCCCCACCAACCGCACGACCTACCGTGTTCGCTTCGTGCCCGCAATGTTGGAAGCAACCGCCCGACCGACGGCAACGGGACCGAGCCCCCGAATGAACTGTTCCGTTGAGCCTGACTACTCAGGGCCGCCCCCTCCGTTGTGTCGGGCAGTTGGCGTCCGTGTCCGTCGATGCCTTATTTGGGGGCTGCGATGCGACGCCAATCACCCTGCCACTGTTTATGTCCGACCCCGCCGACTCCAATGCTTCGATCCCTGACGTTCAGGATTCGGGATCCGTCCCCCCGGATGCCCCGGACGAGACGAACGACGAGGGGCCGTGGTGGCGGCGATGGATGGTCGCGGCGTTGGTCCTGGGCGGCCTCGCGGCGGCGGTCTACGTGGCCGGTGACATTCCCAAGACCGACGGCCACTACGGCTTCTGGTCGGTGCTGCCCCCGCTCATCGCCATCGTGCTGGCCTTTTGGCTGCAGGAAGTGGTCAGCGCCCTCTTCATCGGGATTGCGGCCGGGGGCCTCATCGCGGGGCAGGTCAACATCATCGATGCCTTTCTGCTGCCGGCCATCGGCACCGAAGACTTTGCGCTCATCCTCCTGGTGTACTTGTGGGCGTTGGGGGGACTCATTGGGCTCTGGACCCGAACGGGCGGGGCCGTTCGGTTTGCGGAATGGGCGGGCGAGAAGATGGTGCGCGGCCCGCGGACGGCCAAGTTTTTTACCTGGCTCATGGGGCTCCTTTTCCACCAGGGCGGCACCATCTCCACGGTGCTTACCGGGGCGACGGCCCGTCCCATCGGGGATCAGCACGACGTATCGCACGAGGAGCTTTCGTACGTGGTCGACTCGACGGCCTCGCCCGCCGCTACCCTCATTCCGTTTAACGTATGGCCGATCTACGTGGGCGGCTTAGTGGCGGGCACCATTCCGCTCATTGAGACGTCCCAGGATGGAATTGCGTTCTTCTTCTCGTCGATCTGGGCCAACTTCTACGCCTTCTTTGCGGTCGCCCTGACGCTCCTCTTCGCCTGGGAGGTGCTGCCCTGGGTGCCCAGCAAAAAGATGCGAGAAGCGACTGAACGGGCCCGCACGACCGGCAGGCTCGACCGGGAGGAGGCTACGCCCCTCACCTCCCGCGAGCTCACGGAGATGAACGTGCCGGACGGCTATGCCCCCAGCCTCGCTGACTTCGTCGGGCCCATCGGGACGCTGCTGGCGGTCGCCATCCTGCCGTACCTCTACACCTACTTCTACCTCGGCAACACGGAGGACCCGACCCTGCTCATTGCGGAGGCGTTTGTGCTGGCGGTGCTGGTGGGATTGGGCCTTGCGCTGTTCAAGGGGATGGAGTTCCAGGAGGCAATCGACGGGTTTATCGACGGCTGCAAGGGGGTCACCATCGGCGCCATCATTCTTGCGCTGGCCGTGTCGCTGAAGGAAGTGGCCGACGCCGTGGGCACCGCCGAGTACGTGGTGGCCACCGTCGGCGAAGCCATCCCGCCCGCCGTGCTCCCGGGCCTGCTGGTGGTGCTTTGTCTCGTTATCGCCTTCTCGACCGGCACGTCGTGGGGCACCTACGCGGTCGTCTTTCCGGTGGCCCTGCCGCTGGCGTGGAGCGTCTCGCAGGATCCGCTCTTCATCACGCTCTGCTTCGGGGCGGTCGTGGGGGGCAGCGTCTACGGGGATCAGTGCTCGCCCATCTCGGACACCACGGTCCTCTCGTCCTTGGCCACCGGGGCGGACCTGATGGACCACGTGAACACGCAGCTTCCCCTTGCGTCGGTGGCGGGCGGGCTGTCAATTGTCCTCTACACGGTCCTGGTCGTGCTCTTCGTGTAGCCGTGCAAGCGAGGCGCACACGAGGGGCCCCCGGCTAGGCGATTCGGGCCTCCGCCTGGGCGACGTGCCGGAGCACGTTGGGGACGCTGTCGGGGGTGACGGAGATGGAGTCGATCCCTGCCTCGACCAGAAACTCCGCAAACTCGGGATAGTCGCTGGGGGCCTGCCCGCAGATGCCGACCGGGCACCCGGCGGCGTGGGCCTCCTCGATCAGCTCCGCAATCCGCCGCTTCACCGCCGCGTTGCGTTCGTCGAACAGGTGGGTGAGGCGCTCCGCGTCCCGACCCACGCCGAGCGTGAGCTGCGTCAGGTCGTTCGTGCCGATGGAGAAGCCGTCGAACCGCTCCGCAAACTTGTCGGCCAGGGCGATGTTGGCCGGAATCTCGGCCATCACGTACACCTCCAGCCCATTCGTGCCGCGCTTCAGGCCGTGGTCGGCCATCACGTCGAGCACCCGGTCGGCCTCCTCCGGCGTGCGGCAGAAGGGCACCATGGCCACCACGTTCGTAAAGCCCATCTCGTCGCGGACGCGCTTGAGGGCCCGGCACTCCAGCGCGAAGCCCTTCTCGTAGGCGTCGCTGTAGTAGCGGGAGGCGCCACGCCAGCCGAGCATCGGGTTTGCCTCCTCGGGCTCAAAGCCGCGCCCGCCGATGAGGTCGGCGTACTCGTTGGTCTTGAAGTCGCTGAGGCGCACGATGACGGGGTGGGGATGCTGGGCGGCGGCAATCGTGGCGATGCCCCGTGAGAGGTGGTCGACGAAGTACTCTTCCTTGTCGGTATACCCTTGGGTGAGCTCTTCGATGCGACGCTGCGCGGTCTTGTCCTCCACCTCGTCGAACGCCACCAGCGCCAGCGGGTGCACCTTGATGATGTTGTTGATGACGTACTCCATGCGGGCGAGGCCCACTCCCTCTACGGGAAGCTTCCACCAATCGAGCGCCGCGGACGGGCTCGCCAGATTCAGCATCACCCGGGTGTCGGGGGCCGGGAGCGCGTCGAGGTCGATCTCCGCGCTCTCGTAGTCGAGCTGTCCATCGTAGACGTGCCCGGCGTCGCTGTGGGCACACGACAGGGTCACCGTCTGGTCGTCTCGGAGCGCCTCCGTGGCGGTTTCTGAGCCGATGACGGCCGGAATGCCGAGCTCGCGGCTGACGATCGCGGCGTGGGAGGTGCGTCCTCCCCGGTTCGTCACCACCCCGCCGGCCCGCTCCAGGATGGGGCCCCAGTCGGGGTCCGTCATTTCGGTGACCAAGATGTCGCCGTCCTCGAACCGCTCGCCCTCATCGACGCTGTCGAGCACGCGGGTCGTTCCCGACACAATGGATTTTCCGATGCCGACGCCCGTGACCAGCCGGGGACTGTCCTCCGTCAGCCGGTACGTCCGGAGCGTGCCGGCGGCCTGCCGAGACTGTACCGTCTCGGGGCGCGCCTGGACCACAAACAGATCGCCAGTGTCTCGGTCGCGGGCCCACTCCACGTCCATCGGACGATCGTAGTGCTCTTCGATGATTTTTCCCCACCGGGTCAACGCCAAGATCTCCTCTTCGGACAGCACGAAGCCGGACTGCTCGTCCTCGGTGGTGGGCATCGTGGCCGTGCCGCCCTCGCCCGTGGATACGATTTTCTGGGCCTGATCGCCCTGCGTCTTCTCCAGAATGGGGGACAGGGACGCGTCCTCCACGAAGGGAGTGTAGACGGTGTACTGGTCCGGGTTGACGATGCCCTTCACGACGCTCTCGCCGAGCCCATAGGCGGCGTTGATGACGGTCGTGTCGGGGAAGCCGGTCTCGGTGTCAATCGTGAAGAGAACGCCGGACTTGTCCGCCCGCACCATCTTCTGGATGCCCACCGACAGGGCCACGTCGAGGTGGTTGAAGCCCTGTTTCTCGCGGTAGCCGAGGGCACGGTCGGTGAAGAGGGAGGCGAAGCACCGTTTGCAGGCTGTGAGGACGGCCGTCACCCCACGCACGTCCAGGTAGCTCTCCTGCTGCCCCGCGAAGCTGGCGTCGGGCAGGTCCTCGGCCGTTGCACTGCTTCGCACGGCTACATCGACGGCGTCGGCGTCGTAGGCGGCACTGAGGGAGCGGTAGGCCTCCTGGATCTCCTCCGCCACGCCCTCGGGAAAAGAGCCCTGCCGGATTCGAGTGCGGATGGCCGTGCCCGTCTCGTTCAGGGGCTGCTCGCCCGCGGCCCACGCTTCGAGTTCCGTCTCGATCCGCTCCGTAAGGTTGTTGGCACGAAGGAAGCGCCGGTAGGTATCGGCGGTCGTGGCAAACCCGTCGGGCACGCGGATGCCGGAGCTCTTCAGGGCGCCGATCATTTCGCCCAGGGAGGCATTCTTCCCCCCGACACGCGAGACGTCCTCGGCATTCAGGGTTTCAAACCAACGAATTGCGGACGTTGTCTGAGAGGATGTCGTAGTATCGGGCATGCGGGTCCGAGAAAGCGAGTTGCAAAAAGGAGAAGAGGGGAAAACGGTTGGGGAAGACTCCCTACTGAGGAAGATCCCCTACTGGTACAGAGACGAGCGGATTTCCGCTTGCAAGATGTTGACAAAAGGTCTTACGCAACAGGTTATAGTGTAACCATAATGAGGTACGTACGTCAATTTTGAAAGCGCTTCCACAACGCGTGACAGGATCGTCGAGTTGATTGGAATTCGATAAAGACGCCGAGGCTGTGGGCAGCGGGGCCGTGTCCTGTGGCCGAGCACGGAGCGATGCACACATGAGCGCACCGCTCTTTTCTCAGGCACGATTCGCCGCTTGCGTGGAGCTTCTCGACCGGGCACTCCGGTGAGCCGGACGCCTAGAACAAAAGAAGCAGAACGAGAGCTCCCATTCATGAATTGAGGGGAGATTTCCGCCAAACTTACAAACTGTTGTTCCGCGGCCCGGTAGCACTTCCCAACCACTAAAATCTTCCGTCAGGCCATTACGTACGTGCCCCGAACTCTCGAGGGCGTGGGGCACATCTCGTCACGGCCTAAAATCACTTGTATCTGCACGTCTACCACACAACAATCACATCAAGCCACATGGACCACAAAGAAGGACAATACAAAGTACGCGACTTGGGCCTGGCCGATGAGGGCCGCAAGCGCATCGAATGGGCCGAGAGTCGGATGCCCGTGCTCATGGAGCTCCGCGACGAATTTGCCGACGAGAAGCCGTTCGACGGCTACAAAATTAGCGGCTGTCTGCACGTCACGAAGGAGACGGCCGTACTCGTCGAGACGCTGCAGGCCTGCGGCGCCGAGGTGGCCTGGAGCGGCTGCAACCCGCTCTCGACCCAGGACGACATCGCCGCCGCCCTCGCCAACGGCGGCACTGAGATTTATGCCTGGCACGGCCTCGACACCGAGGACTTCTACTGGTGCATCGAGCGGACGATCGACACCCCGCCGCACCTGACGCTCGACGACGGAGCGGATCTCATCTTTACCGTTCACTCCGACCACCCGGAGATGTCTGAGCACATCATTGGCGGCTCCGAAGAGACCACGACGGGGGTGCACCGACTGCGCGCGATGGACAACGACGGAGAGCTGCAGTACCCGGTGTACGCCGTCAACGACGCGGAAACGAAGTGGGACTTCGACAACGTCTACGGCACCGGCCAGTCTACGATCGACGGCATCCTGCGCGCGACCAGTACCCTGATTGCGGGCAAAAACTTCGTGGTCGCCGGCTACGGCCACTGCGGCCGCGGCGTTGCCACCCGCGCGAAGGGCATGGGGGCCAACACGATCGTGACGGAGGTGAAGCCGGCGAAGGCGCTAAAGGCCACCCTCGACGGCCACCAGGTGATGAGCATGGACGAGGCCGCCGAGAAGGGCGACATCTTTGTCACGGCCACCGGCATGAAGGACGTGATTCGAGGCCGCCACTTCCTGCAGATGAAGGAGGGCGCGATCGTGGCCAACACGGGCCACTACGACGTGGAGCTCAACCTTGAAGAGCTCGCCGAGCTCTCTACCGACGCCCGGGAGGTCCGCGAGAACAACCGCGAGTACACGATGGAGAACGGAAAGCGCGTGTACGTCCTCGGCGACGGCCGCCTCGTGAACCTGGCCGCGGCGGAAGGGCACCCGAGCGAGGTCATGGACATGAGCTTCGCCAACCAGTTCCGCGCCCACCTCGACCTCGTCCAGCGCCACGAGTCCGACGAGATGCTGGAGGACAAGGTGTACGACATTCCGCAGGCGATGGACAATGAGATTGCGGAGGTGAAGCTGCGCACCATGGACATTCAGATTGACAATCTCACTGAGGAGCAGGAGCACTACGCGACCGACTATTCGGCGGGAACGTAGGCGAAGAAGAGACGGAGAGTCGATCTGCTCCGTCATTCGATTTGAAAATGGGAGCGCTGC
>NZ_NCQY01000030.1:342324-557899 GCF_002894645.1 Salinibacter altiplanensis | reverse complement strand
CGTCGTCGGTCTCGGGGCGGCGTTTTTTTTTTTTTTTGAAGTGGACTTGGGCCCACTGAGAACTGTCGCAGGCCGTATGCGGTGCTAATTTGTGCCACGTCCTAAACAAATTAACAGACTATCCAGCCGGGCCCGCAGCTAAAGCAGTACCTGCGGAAGGAGAATCGCGATTCCGAACGTGAGAAGTCCAAGGCCCAGGAAGGCATATCCAATCATGTCGTCGAACGGCAGAAGCCCTGCGGCCCGGAGAAGATTCCACCAGTCGTGCGTGCTCGGGTCGTTCGTGATGAGGGGAAGGGCCCGCTCCTGTGCGTCGGCGGCGTAGGTGCTTACGTACAAGGCATTCTGTCCCCACCACACCAGTGCGATCTGCAGGCCGGGGCGGTACGAGTGCCGGAGAAACGAAACGACGAACAGCCCCGGAAGGAGGAGCTGAAAGAGAGAGCCGCCGAGAATGTGGAGCGTCCAGCCGAAGGGAGCAAAGAAGACGTGCCCTGCCTCGTGAACGATGAGCGCGGTGGTGTCGAATACGGTGAACGTACCGGTGGCGTAGGCCCACAACAGATATCCGCACAGGGGCGCGAGCAGCAGCGAGAGAATCCACTTCCGAAGCGCACCCCTCCAGGATTCCCAAGAGCCGGCGGAGGAGAACGGAAGCATTGTGCAGAGCGGACGAGGATAGAAGAGAGTGGTGCCCAAAAATCTTGCAAAGGAGATGCCATGCTCGCCGGTATTCGCCGCTAGACCAAGCTCGAGGATCCCGACCGGCGGAAAGATCTGGTCCCTCGCTCTCGGCGACCTCTGCGCCATTTCGCCGAGGCGGAGACGGGGGACGCCCCTCTTTCCATCGGAACGATATGAGGGACGAAAAGTGAGGGGAGACCGACGCTCGATTCTCGATGACGGTCCCCTCTCCATGACCGAGCTCCGCTACCTCCCCGATGACGACGACGTCACCGCCTTCACCGCGACCGTTGCGGACGCGACCGACGACTACATCGTCCTGGACGGCACATATTTCTACCCGGAGGGCGGGGGGCAGCCCGCCGACCACGGCACGCTACAGTGGGACGGCGGGTCGGCCGACGTGACCGACGTGCAGAAGGAGCACGGGGCGGTGCGGCACCACATTGACAACCAGGAGGGGGGGCTGCCGGAAGAGAGAGACGAGGTGCGCGGCCGGATCGATGAGGGGCGCCGCCGGGCGCTTCGTCGCATGCACACGGCCCAGCATGTGCTGTCGAAGGTAGTGCTCGACGTGTTCGGGGCGCAGACGGCTGGCAACCAGATCCACACGGACCGCTCGCGGATCGACTTCGAGCCCGCCGACTTCTCTGAGGAGGACGTGGCCCTCATCGAGGACCGCACCAACACGGCCATCGAGCAGGACCTGCCGGTGGAAAAGAACGAAATGGATCGCGCCAAAGCCGAAGAGCAGACCCCGGAGGGCCGGGGATTGCTCGACCTCATCCCCGACCACGTGGACCCGCTGCGCATGGTGCGGATCGGCGACCTCGACCTCTGTCCCTGCGGTGGGACTCACGTCGATCACACCCGCGAGGTTGGGCGCCTCCGCATCACCAACCGCACGTCGAAAGGCGCCGACGTGGACCGGATCGAGTTTGCACTGGAAGAGTAGGGAGCCCAGTGCTCCGCCTTCTCTTCTGAGCGGCCCCCTGTTTTCTCTCTCTTGCTCGACCGCCGGTCTTCATGTCTGTCACCGCCCACGCTCCGGGGAGCGTCACCCCCATCTTCGTCCCGCGCGACGGCCAATCCTCGCTCGGCATCAGCTTTGCCACGGCCGACGGGGTCACGGCGACCGTCGAGAGCACCCGCGATCCATTGATCTACCTGGACGACCGCCCGGCCGAGGTGGCGCCGGTAACGGGCGTCCTCGCCCGGCTCGACGTGACCGCCACGGTGCGCCTCGATACGGAAGTGCCCATCGGCTGCGGCTTCGGGGCCAGCGGGGCGGCCACCCTCGCCACGGCCCTCGCCGCCAACGAGCGGTTCGGCCTGGGCCACGACCGCGACGCCCTCGTGGAAATGTCTCACCGGGCGGAGGTAGCGGCCGGAACGGGCCTTGGGGACGTCTTCATTCAAAGCCAGGGGGGGCTCGTGTGGAACGCGGGCGACGGCCTAGGGCACGCCCCCCGCACCACGCGGATTGCGTATGAGAGCTTCGGCGGCATTGCGACCGCCGCGGTGCTGGGGGATGAGGGAACGATGGAGAAAATCCGGGCGGCGGGCCGAGACGTGCTGGCAGACCTCCAGCCCGACGGGCCGATTGTGGACCTCTTTAAAGCGTCCTGGCGGGTTGCGCAAGAGACCGGCCTCGCCTCCGATCGCGTGGCGGACGCCGTTGCGGCGGTGCGGGCAGCGGGCGGCGCGGGGACGATGGCCCTGATCGGCGACACGGTCGTTGCCGCGGAGGCCGACGGGGGCCTCGACCAGGAAACACGCATCACGCCGGACGGGGCCGCCCTCCAGTAGTCGACACGATTCTCACGCGTTTGACCAGCCATGACAATACCCGCCGTCCCCCGAACGGCCTCGCTCACGACACTCCTCGTCGGCATCCTCCTGGCGGTGGGGCTGTCCGGGTGTGCCCCGGGACAGGGGCCGGACCGGACGGAAATCCTGTGGGACACCTGGGGGGTGCCGCACGTGTACGGCGCGAGCACCGACTCGTTGATGTATGCCTTCGGCTGGGCGCAGATGCGGGCCCACGGCGACCGTGTGCTGCGGCTGTACGGAGAAGCGCGGGGCCGGGCCGCCGAGTACTGGGGCGAAGAGCACCTCGCCTCGGACCGGCGGGTGCGCACCCTGGAGCTGCCCGAGCATGCACGACGGTGGGCCGACGACCAGGACATGCCGTTCGGCGGGTATGTGGAGGCGTTTGTGGCGGGCATGAACGCCTACGCCGAGGCGCACCCCGCCCGCATTGCCGACGCCCGAACGGCCGTGCTGCCGGTGCAGCCGACCGATGTGTTTGCTCACACTCTGCGCACCGTCCATGCCACCTTCGTGGCCGGCGAAGACCTGCAGCGAACGCGGCCGTGGCGGCGGGCAGGGTCGAACGCCTGGGCCGTTGGGCCCTCTCGCAGCGCAAGTGGGAACGCGATGCTCCTCACGAACCCACACCTGCCCTGGGGCGACCGGTTCACGTGGTTCGAGGCGCAGCTTCGGGGGCCAGACATCGACGCATACGGGGCCGCGCTGCTCGGCATGCCCTTTCCGGCCGTCGCGTTTAACGATCGCCTCGGGTGGACCCACACCGTCAACCCGATTGATGCCTCGGACCTCTATCGCCTCTCCCTCACCGAAGGGGGGTATCGGTGGGATGGAGGGGTGCGTCCCTTCAACACAGACACCAAGGTGCTGAAGGTGAAACAGCCCGACGGGTCCCTCCGGGCCGATACGCTTACGGTCCGGCGGTCGGTGCACGGGCCCGTCGTGGGGCAGAGGGACGGCGAGGCACTGGCGCTTCGCATCGCGGGCCTGACCCAGTCGAAGGTGTTCGAACAGTACTGGCGGATGCTTCGGGCCATCACCTTGTCCCAGTTCGAAGCCGCCCTCCGTCGGCAGCAGATGCCGATGTTCAACACCGTCTACGCCGACGCGGACGGCCACATTCTGTACCACTTCGGCGGCCGGGTGCCGAAGCGAGACCGCGGCGGCTGGAGCTACTGGCAGGGCGTGGTGCCGGGGGACACGTCCGCGACGCTCTGGAACGCGGTCCACGACTACGAGGAACTGCCCCGCGTCGTCGACCCGCCGAGCGGGTGGGTGCAGAACGCCAACGAGCCGCCCTTTACCGCCACGCTGCCGCCGCGGGTGGCGCCCGCCGAGGTGCCCGGCTACATGACCCCTCGCGCCCCGGCGGAATCGGCCTACATGTTTCGGCCCCAGCGCTCGATCGAGATGCTCGCCGGGGACTCCTCCATCACGTTCGAAGAGCTGCAGGCCTACAAGAACGACACCCGCATGCTCGCCGCCGACCGGCTCCTGGACGACCTGCTTCCGGCGGCACGGGCCTCCGGCCGTGCGTCCGTATGGCGCGCCGCGGACGTGCTCGAAAACTGGGACCGGACCGCCGACGCCGAGAGCCAGGGCAGCGTGCTGTTTGCCCGCTGGTTGCGCGCGATGGTGGAGGGGGCGGAGGACCCATTCGCTACGCCGTACCGGCCGGGGGCCCCCCGTACGACGCCGGACGGCCTTGCCGATCCGGAGGCGGCCGTCCAGACCCTTGAGACAGTGGCTCAGCAGGTGCGGCAGCGGCACGATTCGCTGACCGTCGCGTGGGGCGATGTGCACCGGCTCGTGGGCCCGAATGGGTCGTATCCGGTGTCCGGGAGCGATGGGCTGTTCGGCACCTTCCGCGTTTTAAAATACGGAGGGATGGAGGACGGGCGGCGGCGCGCACGCTTCGGCGATTCGTACGTGGCGCTCACTGAGTTTACCGAGGACGGCCCGCGGGCGAAGGCGGTGCTGCCGTACGGCAATGCCTCTCAGGCCGGGTCCCCACACCGCGGCGACCAGTTCCGGCTCCACGCAGAGAAAAAGATGCGGCCGGTGTGGCTTCGTCGCGACAGTGTTCGTGCTCACCTTGAACACCGAAAGGCATTTTGAAAAACAGCCCCGGGAGCCGGTTCTGTGTAGACCCGCGGTGCATATAGCGTCAACCCGGCGTGAATTAGAAAACTGGCGGGGACGATCAGTGCACAGATGGATTTGAATACGACACATTTTTCGGCCCCCGTTTTCGATTCTTTTGGCCCGCCATGCCCACTCTCGAAGAGCGACTGATTGAACGCCTCGGCCTGGAGTCCCTTGATCGCCGCATCGCGGGATGGATGCAGCGCAACGGACTCTTCGTCCTCCGGATTGGGCTGGCCGCGGTCTTCATCTGGTACGGAATTCTGAAGCCCTTTGGCATGAGCCCCGCCGCGGAGCTGGTCCGTCGCACGGTCTACTTCGTTCCGCCGGATCTCTTCATTCCGGTTCTGGGCTGGTGGGAGGTCGCCATCGGGGTGGGGCTCCTGTACCGCCCCCTCAACCGCACCGCCATCTTTCTGCTGTTTCTGCAGATGCCGGGCACGCTTCTCCCGCTCGTGCTGCTGCCCGAGGTCTGCTTCACGCACGTCCCCTGGGGGCTCACGCTGGAGGGGCAGTACATCGTCAAGAACGCCGTCCTCATCGGTGCGGCGCTCGTGGTGGGGGGCACTGTCCGCAAACGGGCGGACGAATGAAGGAGGCTGGAACGCTCGGCGCCTCCCAGGCTCTAGATAGACCCGTAAGAGAAGCGTGGCAGTGGGCCCTTCTGAGCGCAGCGCTGGGGGCGAGAACAGTCGGGCACGCGGGGCGGCGGAGCGGAGTCGGGGGGCTGAGAAGACGGTGACCGCGTGCTCTCAGGAGGAGTCGCTCCGAAGGCTCGCGAAGGGACCTTCAGGTCAGTATGGATCTGCATCAGTGTGCTCACCGCCCCTCAGGAAGACCCTGGGCGGACTTCGGCCCCCTCGGCTTCTCAGGAGTCAGTTTCTCAAGAGGACATCCAGATGCAGGTGTTTCTGGGGGCTACTTGGGCGTCCCTCCTTACACGTCCCATGTCAGGATGTCCTCTTCGGATTTCTCCCTGTCCTCCCATTCCTCGGCGTCTTCGATCGGGCCCGTCTTCTCGGTCACGTTGTAGCCGAGCTCGCGCCACTGGTTGGCGAGATACTCGTTCCACTGGATGTAGTGCTCGTACTCGTCCGGCAATTGGTCGTCCGGATAGATGGCCTCGACCGGGCAGACCGGCACGCAGGCGTTGCAGTCGATGCACTCGTCCGGCTGGATGGCCAGGAAGTTCGGGCCCTCGTAGAAGCAGTCGACCGGGCAGACCTCTACGCAGTCGGTGTACTTGCAGTTGACGCAGGGCTCGGTAACAACGTAAGGCATACGGGGAAAGAGACCAGTAGGGGCACGTGGTGTATCGGGAGCCGAAATTCCGTAATGTGGTAGATCAGCCGAGAAGTGCGGTTCCGAATACACGCGGCCAACCCGGTCATTTCTGCAAAGCGTCACGGCCCCGTTGAGTCATTTCCTCGCGGTGCGGCTCTGCGTCCGGCACGTCCCTCTGGTCCGCCCGTTGCCCACAGCGGTGAGACGGCCGATCGGGCTTCGTCTGGTCATCGAGGAACCATCTGGGGTGCTTCGTCCCGATTGTCGCCCACTGGTAACACGCCGAGACGACGGGAGCGACGCTTCGGGATCGTGCCCCGGACGTGCACCGGAAACGCCCCGGCCCGCCGGATGCGCTAGAGACGAGAGTGGGGGAGCTGCGACAGACCTCGTTACAGCACTGGGAGGGCATGAGAGGGCGATGGGGCTCCCGGCTTTGGCTGGGCTGCAGAGGACCTTCGCGCAGGATACAACCGAAGGCGCTGGGGACAGGACATACAGCCGGTGATCGCCAAGTGGCTGTGGTTTTTCTCAGTAGGGACGGGCAGGCCCGACGCACTCCGAACCGCAGAGAGGCCCTGGCAGGCGGAGACGTCAATCCTGGTCGAAGAGATCCTGGTCGGCAGACGGAGAGGTTCGATCGAAGTGGTCGTACGCCCGGGGGAGGGCGACGCGGCCTCGCGGCGTGCGCTCCATGAAGCCTTCCTGGATCAGGTAGGGTTCGTACACCTCTTCGAGCGTGCCGGACTCTTCGCCGACGGACACGGCCAAGTTCTTGAGACCGGTAGGCCCCCCGTCGAAGTTGTCGATGAGGGTGAGCAGAATGCGGGTGTCCATGTCGTCGAGGCCCTCCTCGTCCACGTCGAGGGCGTTGAGGGCACGGTCGGCGATGGTCTTTGTAATTTCGCCGTCGCCCTCGACCTCCGCGAAGTCACGCGTGCGGCGCAACAGGCGATTGGCCACGCGGGGCGTCCCGCGGCTGCGGCGTGCAATCTCGTAGGCCCCGTCGGAGGTGGTCTCCACCTCCAGGATGCGGGCGGAGCGCCGGGTGATGTCCTGCAGCAGGTCCGCGGTATAGTAGTCGTATCGAAAGTCGATTCCGAAGCGGGCGCGGAGCGGAGCGGTGAGAAGCCCCTTCCGCGTCGTCGCCCCCACCATCGTGAACGGTGGCAGATCGATTTGCACCGTGCGGGCGTTCGGGCCCTGATCGATGACGATGTCGATGCGGTAGTCCTCCATTGCGGAGTACAGGTACTCCTCGACGACGGAGCTCAGGCGATGGATCTCATCGATGAACAGAACGTCGCCCTCTTCCAGGTTCGTGAGCACACCCGCGATGTCGGCTGGCTGTTCGAGGACGGGCCCGCTGGAGGTGCGAATGCGAGCGCCCATCTCATTGGCGATGATCATGGCGAGCGTGGTCTTGCCGAGCCCCGGCGGGCCGGAGAGCAGGACGTGGTCGAGCGTCTCCCCGCGCTGCAGGGCCGCGGTCATGAACACATTCAGGTTTTGTTTAATTTTCTCCTGGCCGACGAACTCGTCGAGCGACTGCGGGCGCAGCAGCTTTTCGACGTCGGCTTCCGACGATTCGGCCTCCGCCTTCAGGGCGTCGGAGCGGGGATTGCTCATGGACAGGGAGCGGGGATTGAGTGGAGAGAAAACTGGGACCTACCGGACGGCTGTTTGGAGGGCAGGGTTTCATGTGTGCCCATTGTGTTGAGGGGCCCCTGACGAACCGAAGCCCGGCACGAGCGACCGTCTCAAACTTCTGACGGTTGTCTCTGTAAAAGTCCTTGGAAACAAAGGAACAAATTTTGCTGCGTGACGCAAATCAAGAGCACGGAGACCCTGCAATCGTCTTCGCCTGCTCTCGGAGCGGCACCCCACGTTCGTTACACCCGGCCGGCCTCCCCACACCCGTATGAGCAGCAACATCCTCGAACTCAAACAGGAACAGGACCTTCAGCAGAAGCTCTCTCCGCAGCAGATCCAGTACATCAAGCTGCTGCAGCTGGACACCTTCGACCTGGAGCGGCGCATCGAAGAAGAACTTGAGGAGAACCCCCTGCTCGAAGAGGGGCTTGGGGAGGAGGAGCAGCGGGAGGAAGACGAGATTGATTCCACGGCCGACGAGATGGAGAACGAGATAGAGACGGAGGATGAGGAGGAAGAGTTCGACGTGGAGGACCTCCTCAACAACACCGACGACATGTACGGCTACAACGCCAACCCTGGCTATCAGGGCGACGATGAGGATCGGGATCGGCCCATGCCCGCGGACCAGTCGCTGCCCGAGCAGCTCCAAGGGCAGATTTCGTTCTTGAACCTCGACGAGACTGAAGAGATCATCGCCGACCAGATCATCGGGTCGATCGACGAGGACGGATACCTGAAGCGGGAGATCGACTCGATTCTGGACGACATTCTGTTCAACCACGGCATCGAGATTGAAGAGGGGGACGTGGAGGCGGTTCTGCGGCAGGTCCAGTCGCTCGACCCCGCCGGCATTGCCGCACGGGACCTGCAGGAGTGCCTGCTCCTGCAGCTTCGCCGCATGCCCGGCGACGTGGACGGCCGCGACACGGCCATTGCCATGCTGGAGGACGAGTACGAGAAGTTCACCAAGAAGCACTTCGACAAGCTTCAGAAGCGGCTCGACGTCACCGAGCGAGAGCTGAAAACGGCCTTCGACCTCATCCGACAGCGCCTCGATCCGAAGCCGGGCGAGGGCGAATTTTCGGAACAGACCAACTACATCACGCCCGACTTCTCGGTACGCTACGTGGACGGCGAATTTGTGATTACCCTCAATGGCCGCAATGCGCCGGACCTGCACGTCTCACGCCACTACCGAAAGATGCTGGAAAAGCTGAAGGCGCAGAAGAAATCGGACGATGTGGATGAGGTCGACGAGGAGACCGAAGAGTTTCTCAAAGACAAATTCAGCTCGGCGCAGTGGTTCATCGACTCCATCAACCAGCGGCGCCACACGATGTACCTGGTGATGGACGCCATCGTGCAGCTGCAGGAGGATTTTTTCCGGTACGGGGAGGGCCACCTCGAGCCGATGATTCTCAAGGACGTGGCCAAGATCATCGACATGGACATCTCCACGGTCAGCCGGGTGGTAAACGGAAAGTACGTGCAGACCGAGTGGGGCGTCTACGAGCTCAAGTACTTCTTCTCCGAGGGGCTGGAGACCGTGGATGGAGACGAGGTGTCCAACAAGGAGGTGAAGTCTGAGCTCCAGCGCATCGTGGATGCGGAGGACAAGACCGATCCGATGTCCGATCAGGACCTGTCCGACGCCCTCGAAGAGAAAGGGTTCAAGATTGCCCGTCGCACGGTCTCGAAGTATCGCAAACAGCTTAGCATCCCTGTTGCGCGCCTCCGCCGAGAGATTGTCCTCGAAGACGAAGAGAAAGCCGAGGAGTAACGGGCGGGCATCGCCGCCAGGAGAGGGCTGTGGCCCGAGGCCCGCCCCTGTCCGTCGTCCGTTGGCTGCGTTTGCCTACCGGCCGTAGGAGACCGATACCGTGAGACCCGCCACTGTCACGAACCGGCCGTCCTGAACGAGCGGATCAAGGCCGGTGCCTGCGAGAAGGCCCGGCTGTACACGACCGCCGTCGAGCATGACCGACACGACGGCACGGTGTGTGCTCCGGTCCGGCTCCGATCCAGAAAGACGTGGGCGTCCCTCCACGCTGAGTCCGGACATGAACCGTTCTCCGTTCCACCAGAGCTGAGCGCTGTAGGGAAGCCGCCATCGGTTCTCCGTGCCTTCCTCGTCGAGGCGATCGGCGGAGGCGTACGTGAGCCCCGTGCGAAGGCGCAGGGAGGCGCGCCGCCCGAGCGGCAGGCGTCCATTCAAGAGAGCGGAGGGCGCGACGGACTCGTCCCGGAAGGCCGCGGTGCGTCCCGGGTCGGCGCGCTGGCCCGCCCGCAACGCTTCGTTGGTGGGGGCGGCGGGAATGCGAATGCCAAGCTCGAGCAAGATCGGCCGGGAGGAGCTACTCAGCCCGATCCCCACGTAGGGATTGCCCACCGCCGTGGAGGCGGTCGCGTCGGTGGCGTAGCGGGCCACGGGGAGCTCGACCGCCAGCTCCACGTTGTCGTTCAGGGAGCGGGTGGCTGTCAGAAACGCGGCGCCCGATGCCGCCGACGCATCGTCCGCCGGGAGGTCTGGTACGACGGCCTCCAGGGCGATCTGGTTGGGCTGGTAGGGCCGCGACCAGATGGTCTGGGCCTGCGCGGGGAGGGCAAGCACCCCCGTTCCAGCGATTGAGATCAACAAAACGAGGAGGGTGCGCATGAGAAGAACAACAGAAATGAAAGAAACGGGAGAAGACGGCGTATGAATGCTGCCATGGACATGTCCCCCGACGGATGGACTGCATCTCTCGTTCGCAGTTGCTACATTATCGCATGGAATTCAACCTGCATTTCGGCCCTCTCGTTGCACGTGCCTCCTTGTTATGCTTGACTCCGCTCGCACCTCTCAAATTGCCCCGCGCGGGTCTCGCACGGAACGGCGCTCTCAGCTGGATGCCCTCAGCCGCGCCTTCACCGGGCTCGACACCGAGTATCCGCTGGCGGAGGGCGCGACGACCCCGCGCATCTACCTCGACAGTGCCGCGTCGACCCTGCGCTGCCGGGCGGCCGATGACATTGTCCGGCGGGCCCTCCGGCACTACGCCAACACGCACTCGACGCTGCACACCGGGGCCCGCACCATGACCCATCTCTACGAGCAGGCGCATGAGATCGTGGGGCGTTTCGTGGATGCCCCGGACGACTACACAACCGTCTTCGTCGGCAGCGGCGTCACGGGCGGCCTCAACCGCATGGCGCGCGTGCTGGCCGAGCGACGCCCCGAGCGCGACCTCGTCATCACGACCCTGATGGAGCACCACGCCAACGACCTGCCCCACCGCAAGCATGTGGGCGAGGTGGTGCACGTGCCCTTGGAGAGCGACCCGGACGGCGAGGCCGGGCGGGTGGATACCGGCGCACTGCGGGCCGCCATCGAGGAGCATGCCGACCGGCTGAACTACGTGGCCATCACGGCGGCGTCGAATGTGACCGGCATCGTCAACCCGGTCCACGAGGTGGCCCGCCACGCCCACGAGGCCGGCGCTCTGTGCGTGGTCGATGCGGCCCAGTCGGCCGCCCATGTACCGATCAGCGTGCAGGGACGCGACGAGGCCGAGGCGCTCGACGTTGTGTGCATGAGTGGGCACAAGATTTACGCCCCCGGAAGCCCCGGCGTGATCGTGGCACGGGAGGCCCTCTTCGACGGACTGGAGCCTCAGGTGGTGGGCGGCGGCATCGTAGAACGAGTGGAAACGGGCCAGTACCAGATCACCGACGCGTTGCCGGAGCGGGAGGAGGCGGGCACGCCCAATCTGCCCGGGGCCCTGCGGCTCGCCGCCACGCTCCAATTGCTGGGCCGCATCGGCATGGACCTCGTGGCGGCGGACGAACGAGAGCTGACGCAGTACGCGCTGGAGCGCTTCGCGAGTGTCGAGGGGCTTTCAATCTATGGGTCGCATCGCCTAGAGGTAGCCGATCGGATCGGGGTCGTTGCCTTCAACCTTGCCGACCTGCCCCACGGCCTCGTCGCCGCGGCCCTGAACGACTACTTCGGGGTGGCCGTGCGCAACGAATGCTTCTGCGCCCAGCCCTTCGTGCGCGAGTTGCTCGGCCGGACGGGTGGGGCCGAGGGGGCCGCGAACGGTGCAGAGTGCGGCCCCGAGACGCAGCCGGGCATGGTGCGGGCGTCCCTCGGTCTCTACAATACGGAGCCGGACATCGACGCGGCCGTCGAGGCCTTGTCCGATCTCGCCGCCCGGCCCGACTGGTATCGCGCACAGTACCGTCCCCGCCGCAATGGCAGTGGCGACTGGGTGCACCGGTCCTTCGAGCACCCGCCCGAAGAGGTCTTTTCGATGGAGGACGAGGTCGACGCGTGGCTCCGTGCTGCGGACTAGTCTTCGGTCCACGTGCCCTATGTCGCCGCTGAGGCCGTTTTCTTCTCCATGACCTCCTCCTGCACGTAGTCCGGCATTTCCTCGTAGTGGCTGAACCTCGTGTGGTGCAGGCCACGGCCCTGTGTGAGAGAACGGAGCGTGGTGGAATACTGGTGCAGCGCCGACTTCGGCACCTCGGCGGTAATTTTTTGAAGGGTCCCCTGCGTATCGATGCCCTGAACCCGCCCCCGACGCGTGTTGAGGTCGCTAACAATATCGCCCGTGTAGTCGTCCGGTGTGGTGATAGTGACCTCGTGGATCGGCTCCAGGAGCACCGGCCCGGCCTCCTGGAACGCGCGGCGAAAGCACTTGAAGGCGGCCTGTTTGAAGGCCGCCTCGTTCGAGTCGACCGGGTGCATGTCGCCGTCGTGAATGACGATTCGCACGTCCCCGATGGGAAACCCGGCCACCGGTCCCTCCTCCATGGTGTCGAGGACGCCCTTCTGGATGGAAGAGAAAAACGTGTTCATGTCGATTACCCCGCCGACGATGGCGTCGACGAAGTGCACCTGCGCGTTCCAGTCGGTCTCCACCATGTTCTCGTTCCGCACGTCGATGGCGTCCGGCGGATCGAACGCGCCGTCGAGGGGCTCGACGAGCATCGAAATGTCGGCGAACTCGCCGGCGCCCCCCGACTGCTTCTTGTGTCGGTACTCGGCGGTTGCGCGGTTCTGGATGGCCTCGCGGTACGAGATGCGGGGTTCCACGAATGTGACCTCGACGCCGGCCTGCCGTTCGAGGCGCGACTTGGCGATCTGAAGGTGCATCTCGCCCACGCCACTCAGGGTGAGCTGGTTCAGCAACGCATTGTGGTGGAAGGCGAGTGAGGGGTCCTCGTCGGTAATCTGGTGGAGCCCCCGGGCAAGCTTGTCCTCCTGGCCCTCCTGGACCGGCTGTACGGCCATTCGGTACCGAGGGGCGGGAAACTGAATGGACGGAAGGACGACGTCGGAGTTCGGGGCGCGGAGCGTGTCGTTTGTGGTGGTGTCCTCCAGCTTCACAAGCGCGCCGAGGTCGCCGGCGATGAGGCGAGGGACGTGGTTGCGCGCTTCTCCGTTGAGTTCGTAGATCTGTCCAACGCGTTCGGTGGCGCCGGTGCGTGCGTTTTCGAGGTCCTCTCCCGACTGGAGGGTCCCGTCCATCACGCGGACGAACGCGTACTCGCCGACATGCTCCTGGGCCATCGTGCGGTAGACGAACGCGACCGGCGTATCGTCGGGGTCGGCCGTCAGGTCCGGACCGCTCTCGGTCTCGACCCGCCGACTGGCGGGGGAGGGGCAGACCGACCCGATGAAGTCCAGCAGCCGAGAGACGCCGAGCTTTTCAGTCGCGCTCGTCACGAAAACGGGATAGAGCGCCCGGTCGATCATGGCCTTCCGCAGGCCGTTGCGTAGCTGATTGTCCGTCAGCTCGCCCTGCTCGAAGTAGGTCTCCATGAGTCGGTCGTTGCTGGCGGCGATGTCCTCGACGAGCGTCTCGTGGAGCGCGCGGGCCTCGTCCTCGAAGGCGTCGTTGATCGGCTGCACCTCCGGCTCAGTCTCGCCCTCCGGATAGTAAAGCTGTCGCATGTGCAGCACGTCGACCAGGGTGCGGGTGCCCTCGCCGGCGGGCAGCTGCACCACCGTCGCCCCCCGCCCGAAGCGGTCCGCAATCTCGTCGACGATGCCCCGAAAGTCGGCGCCCGCCTGGTCGATGTGGTTGAGGACAAACAGGGAGGGCGTGGCCGTCTGCTCGCCGTACGACCAGGCCATCTCCGTTCCCACCTCCACCCCGGAGCGGGCGTCCACGACGTAGAGTGCAGTGTCAGCCACCCGCATCGAGGCGATCACTTCGCTCGCGAAGTCGGGGTAGCCGGGCGTGTCGAGGAGGTTGATCTTTTTGCCGTCCCAGGAGGTGTGCAGCAGCGTCGCAAAAATCGACATCTGTCGCTCCTTCTCACTCGCGTGGTGGTCGCTCTGCGTTGTGCCCTCCGACACAGAACCGACGCGCGAGAGTGCGCCGCTCGTGTGGAGCATGGCTTCGGTCAGTGCGGTCTTGCCGCTGCCCTGGTGGCCGACCAGGGCAACGTTGCGGATCTGTTGGGCATCGGAAACGGTCATCGAACTGAAGGAATTGCTGCGGAAGTGTTGGGGGAAAGGCACCGAGTGGAAACGGCTGTCGAAGTGGGGCCTTCGAGGGCGACTAAGGTGGGAAAAAGAATCCGAGGAGTCAAGATGAGCGCCCGGGGCGAAAGGGGCCTTTCCCCGATCCCGACGGGAAGATCCCAGGCGTGGCCGACGGCACAGAGCGGCGAAGCGTCGCCTCCCGCCGCGAAACACGGGTCTAGGGACTGGGTTTCCGAAGACACTCGCTCCTCGTGGATCATGCCTCGACCACCATGGCTTCGTTTGCGTCGTACAAGACCCATTTCAAGGCCTTCGGGGCTGGCATCCTCCTCGCTGCCCTTGGCGTTGGGGCCTACCTGCAGTTTGGCCCGGCGGCGTCAGCAGACCTGCCGACGGTGACGGTGTACAAGAGCCCCTCGTGTCAGTGCTGCTCCGAGTGGGTCACCCACATGAAGGAACAGGGCTTTCAGGTGGAAGTGAACTCGAAGCTGCGCATGAAGCCGGTCAAGCAGCAGGTGGGGCTGCCATCGTCGCTCGCGGCCTGCCACACCGCCGTGGTCGGCAATTACGTGGTGGAGGGCCACGTGCCGGCACAAGACGTAAAGCGGCTTCTCCGTGAAACCCCCGACGTCCGTGGCCTCAGCGTGCCGGGCATGCCGGTGGGCTCGCCGGGCATGGAGCGGGGCGATCGGGAAGAGCCGTACGAGGTGGTGACGTTTACCCCGTCGGGAGAAACGACTGTGTTTGCCGAGTACGGACGGTAGGCGACGGCCTCCCTTGCACTTCAAGACTCGTGTACGATGCGCACTCGCCTCTTGCTTCTCCTCTGTGTGGCGGGCCTGTTCCTGGCGTGCGGCTCAAACCCGTCGTCGGAAGACTACGAACAGACCGTCATGCAGGACCGTGTGCAGCGGGACATGCAGATGCGGGACAAGGAGAGCGTGCTGCCCCCGGGCCAGAGAGAGGCCTTTCAGGGACTCAATTTCTACGAGGTGGACCCGGCCTACCGATACACAGTCCCGCTCCGGCGATTCGAGGCGCCCGACACGGTCATGATTCCTGAAAGCACCGGCGACCTGCGTCCGCAGCAGCGGGTCGGGGAGGTTACGGTGCCGCTTCCGGAGGGGCCCGAGGAGCTGGTGGTGTTTCGGGGCGAGGGCGACACGCCGCGCGGCCGACTGTGGATCCCGTTTGCCGACTCTACGAACCGACACGTCACGTACAAGGGCGGGCGATACGTCGACCTGACGCCGACGGACGCGGATTCGGTCGTGGTCGACTTCAACCGTGCCTACAATCCGACCTGTGCCTACAACCCGGACTTCGCGTGCCCGCTGCCGCCCCCGGAAAACCGGATTGCCGTGCCCGTGCTGGCGGGAGAGAAGAGACCAACCTTCGGGGGATAGGGCGAGTTGCATCTGCGAGCTGAGGCAAATACTTTACAGGTGTGGCCAGGGGTACCCGTCGCGGGGGAGGCGCGGGCTGAGAGACACCCTTCGAACCTGATCCGGCTTGTACCGGTGGAGGAAGTGCCTCGGCACCGTCCGGGGACCTGCGCGTGAGCGCCGTACCGTCTGGCTTCACTGTTCTGCACGTACCAAGAAGCCAGGTTCTCATGCGCGCACTCGATTCGCAAGTGGTTGTGATCACCGGGGCCAGCCGCGGGCTCGGCGCCGCCATTGCTCGGGCCTTCGGCCGAGAAGGGGCCCGGGTCGTCGTCAACTACTACCAGAGCCCCGACCAGGCCGAGGCCGTCGCCGCCGACATTGGGGATCGGGCCGTGCCGGTGCAGGCCGATGTGCGCGATCCGGACGCCGTGCAGGCCATGGTGGACACTGCTGCGGACCATTTCGGGCGCCCCGTCACGACCGCCGTCCACAATGCACTGATTGACTACCAGTTTGACGCGGAAAATCGGGAGACCGCCGACACCATCGACTGGGAGGACTATCAGACGCAGCTGGACGGGTCGGTGAAAGGGGCGCTTCACCTACTCCAGGCCTGCCTGCCCGAGATGCGGGCGGCGGGAGAGGGCCGCTTCGTGGGCATCAGTTCCAACCTCGTGCAGGACCCGGCCGTCCCGTATCACAACTATACTACCGGCAAGGCGGCCCTCCTCGGATTTACGCGCAACATGGCGGCTGAGCTCGGGGCGGACGGCATCACCGTGAACCTGGTATCGGGAGGGCTGCTCGACGAAACGGATGCTAGTGCCGCGACGTCGGACGCAGTGTTCGACGCCATCCGACAAAACACTCCGCGTGGCACAGTGACGACTCCGAACGAAGTGGCCGACGCCGTGCTCTTCTTCGCCTCCCCGTGGGCCCGGGCCGTCACGGGGCAGAACCTGATCGTCGATGGTGGGCTCGTGATGCAATAGGCCTTTGCACAAGTCGCCCCCTGTCTAAATTTCGCCCCTGCACCAGTGACTCTGCTCGCCCTCGAAACCGCGACTGCGACCTGCGGCGTGGCCGTCCTGAACGACGATGCGGTGGTTGCGGAGGCTCATCTACATCGCCCCCGTGTGCACGCCGAGCGTCTGACACCGCTCATTGAAGATGTGCTCGGCCACGCCGACGTGTCGACGGAGGCCCTGAACGCCGTGGCGGTGTCGATGGGGCCGGGCTCGTACACCGGGCTCCGCATCGGGACAAGCACGGCGAAGGGGTGGGCGCTGTCCGCAGACGCAGCGTTCGTGGGGGTGCCGACGCTGGAGGCGTACGCGGCCCGGGTAGGGCCGATGGCCGCGCCCGAAGACGTGGTCTGCGCACTGCTCGATGCCCGTCGGGATGAGGTGTACGCCGGCGCGCTCCGACGGACGACGGAGGGGCTGGCCGAGCACGCGCCCACGACGGCATTGCCTGTGGAAACTCTCCCCGACTGGCTGGGAACTGTGGACGGGCAGCTGTGGCTCGTCGGAGACGGGGCGCCGAAGAGCCGAGACGCCCTTGCCGACGACGCGTTCTCCTGCGTCACGCTTCCCGCCGACGCGGTGTCGCCCTCCGCGGGCTGGGTCGCCCGGCGCGGCCGACAGCGATTGGAGGCGCACGGCCCTGACGACGCGGCGACGGCCGAACCGTTGTACGTAAAAGACGTGCACGCCACTCCGGCTCCGTCCCCCTTCGACTGAGTTTTGTTTGGACTTTGCGGGCGCCGGTTCTGATGTTTTGCCGGGGCACAGTCCTAGCCTCGGCCCCTTGGTTCGCACCCGTTTCTTTTCACCGCCCACGTTCCCTCTGCCATGCCCTGGTTTCGACGCGAGAAGGCCGGCATCCGCACCACCCGCGAAGAGCAAAACGAAATGCCGGAGGGGCAGTGGGTGAAGTGCCCGGAGACCGGCGAAATCACCAACCGGCGCGAGCTGGAAGAAAACCTGCTCGTCTTTCCCGGTTCGGGGTACCACTTCGGCATGGACAGTCACCAGTACTTTGGCTTTCTGTTCGACGGCGGCGATTACGACCTGCACGACACCGACCTGCGGTCCGTGGATGCCCTCAACTTTGAGGACCGCAAGCCCTACAGCCAGCGGCTGGAGAGTGCCATGGAGGAGACTGAACAGAACGAGGCCGTGCAGGCCGCCACCGGTGCCATCGGGGGACATCCCGTGTCGATGGCGGGCATGGACTTCAGTTTCATTGGGGGATCGATGGGCTCGGTCGTCGGGGAAACGGTGGCCCGGGCGATCAAACGCGCCTACACGGAAGGGATGCCGCTCATTACCATTGCCCAGAGCGGGGGGGCTCGCATGATGGAAGGGGCCCTCAGCCTCATGCAGATGGCCAAGACGAGTGCCCACCTCACGCGGCTGGACGAGGCCGGGCTGCCGTTCATCTCTATTCTGACACACCCCACCACGGGGGGCGTCACGGCCTCCTTTGCGATGCTTGGAGACATCCACATCGCCGAGCCGGACGCGCTCATTGGGTTTGCCGGGCCGCGCGTGATTCGTGAGACGATCGGGTCCGACCTCCCGGAAGGCTTCCAAAAGTCGGAGTTCCTGCAGGAGCACGGGTTCGTAGACATGATCGTGGACCGGCGTCGCCTCCGCCGCCGCATCATCCGGCTGCTCAACCTTCTGATGGAGTAGATAGATCGCCCCTTCTGTCGCGTGGGCCTGTCGCGTGGGCACGCCGGCAGGCGGGCACCGGACGATGGACGGGCTCGTGGCAAGAATTTCCGCGGCATGTCGGCGTTACGAGAGTGTGGAGAACGTTCAGGATCTCCTCCGAAACCCCATCGGCAAAGATGGTTATGATGGGGTGTCATTCCTCTTAACCTCTGCTTCGTAATCCCTGCGGACACGCACCCCAGCTCTCATGAAACGACTATCGCTCCTTTTGAGTCTTGCGCTCTGTCTTGCAGCCTGGGGCCTCCCGGCTTCGGCTCAAACGACACCCGTCGGCTCGGCCGTGCAGATGAACGGCTTCAGCCGCGCCCTCGACGTGGAGGACGATCAGGTCTTCGTCGGAGAATCTGAGAATATCCACACCCCTGGGCGGGTGTACGTCTACGCGGAGGGCGACAGCGACTGGACGGAGGCGACCTACTTCGAAGCCACTGACGGTGAGGTTGGAGACAGTTTCGGCTCGGCCCTTGACGCGGCAGGCGATCAGGTTGTCGTAGGCGCCCCCTCGGCCAATGCCGCCTACGTGTTTGAACCGGGGACGAACGGGTGGACTCAGAGCGCCCGCCTGACGGTGTCGGACAGCACCTCGAACTTTGGACAAAGTGTGGTGCTGGATGGCGACCGGCTCTTCGTGGGCACCTCCTCGACCGTATCGATGATGGAGAAGGATACCCTAACGACGGGGGCCGTCCACGTCTTTAGGCAGCAAGATGGCACCTGGCAGGAAGGCGCTACCCTCCGGAGCGAAGAGGTCGGGGCCGACGCGGGATTTGCGAGTGCGCTGCTCACGACGGGGGACCACCTGCTCGCCACGGCGCCTCAGCACAACGGAGGTGCCGTCGTCGCCTTTCACCGAGACGCTGAGGGCTGGACGGAGCTCCAAACGGTCACGCCCGGCGAACTGAGCAGCAACGCCCGGTTTGGCTCGGCGATCGAGGCGGTGGGAGAGCAGGTGCTCGTCGGAGCGCCTCGGGCCTACGACGCCACCGGACTGGCCTACACCCTCTCGTTCGACGCGGAGGCAGAGAGCTGGTCCGTGGACGGGCGGCTCCTTCCGTTTGATGGTGCGTCCCGTCATCTCTTCGGCGCGGCCTTTGCTTACAACGGCACGGACCTCTGGGTGGGGGCCCCGGGCGCGTCGGACCGGAGCGGGGCCCTCTACCGCTACGGACACAGCGATGGCTCGTGGACGGGGGCCACGCGGACAGTGCACCCGGGCGCGGAGTCGGGAAATGGATTGGGGGCCACGCTTGCGGGCAACGGAGACGTGCTCGCGACGGGGCTGCCGGGGGACGACCATGGGGCTGGCACCATGGGACTCTACTCCACTGCGTCCGGCGAGTGGACCCAGACAACCCCCATCGCTCCGTCGACCGGTCAGGCCCTCAGTACCATGACGGGCGAGGAGCGTGACTGCGCAGACGGCAACGCCGCTCAGTTCTCCTGTGAGGGCGTTGACCTGAAATCTTTCCTTCCGATTCGCGCCATCGGGGGCGAACGCGGCATCAACCTGAATGACATCTGGGGCTGGACCGACCCGGAGACGGGCACAGAGTACGCGCTGGTGGGTCGCACCGACGGAACGTCTTTCGTCGACGTGAGTGACCCGACGAATCCGCAGTACATTGGTGAGCTTCCGCTCACGGACGGTGCGCGTGTCAACTCCTGGCGCGACGTCAAGGTCTACGACAACCACGCATTCGTGGTGGCGGACAATGCCAAGGATCACGGCATGCAGGTGTTCGACCTGACTCGCCTCCGTGACGTGGGCGCCGATGAGATGCCCGTGACTTTCGACCACGACGCCCTCTACGATCAGGTCAACAGTGTCCACAACGTCGTCATCAATGAGCAGACGGGCTACGCCTACGCCGTGGGCAGCAGTGGCGGAGGGAAGACCTGCGGCGGCGGGCTCCACATGATCAACATTCAGGACCCGCTCAACCCCACCTTCGAGGGCTGCTTCGCCGATCCGTCCACGGGCCGCTCCGGCACCGGCTACAGCCACGATGCCCAGTGCGTCGTCTACGAGGGACCGGATCCCGAGTATCAGGGCCGTGAGATCTGCGTTGGGCTTAACGAAACGGCCATCAGCGTCGCAGATGTGACGAACAAGGACAGCACCTCGGCCATCTCCACGGCCTCGTACCCGGACTACGGCTACGTCCATCAGGGCTGGTTCGACGAAGAGCAGCGCTACTTCTACCAGAACGATGAGCTGGATGAGGCGCAGGGCAAGGCGGGCCAGACGCGCACGCTGGTGTGGGACCTGCAGGATCTCGACAACCCGAAGCTCGTCAACCAGCTTATGCTTCCGGAGGAATCCATTGATCACAACCTGTACGTGAAGGGCGAGACGATGTATCAGTCGAACTACAAGAGTGGACTGCGCATCCTTGACATTAGCGACCGGGAGAGCCCGGAAGAGGTGGCTCACTTCGACACACAGCCCTACGACGAAAACGGGACCGGCTTCCAGGGCTCCTGGAGCAACTACCCGTACTTCGAGAGCGGCATTATCATCGTGTCGAGCATCGGCGAAGGCCTGTTCGTGCTGGAGGAATCACAGCAGGAGCTCTAGGCAGAGGAGCGATGTTCGCGGAGGGCATGGTCCGCGTGCTTCCACTGGTCTGATTCCCCTCAACCAATCTCCTTCGCACGACCATGCGTCGTTTCCTCTCGACTTTGATTGCCGGTGTGCTCCTGTGTGCCACGCTTCCGGCGTGGGGACAGACTCCAAGCTCGAAGCTGTACGTGTGCAACCAGGGAGAGGCCACTGTCTCGATCATCAATATGGAGTCGATGGCCGTCGAGACGACCGTCGACTTGAAAAAACGAGGGTTCTCGGAGAACGCGAAGCCGCACCACGTCGTGGCCGAGCCGGACGGGAGTCACTGGTACGTGAGCCTGATTGGCGCGAATGCGATCCTCAAGATGAACCGACAGAATGAGATTGTCGGTCGGCTGGATGACTTCGAGGTGCCGGGGCTTCTGGCCCTCGACCCGTCGAAGGATGTGCTGTATGCGGGCCGCTCGATGAGCGCGGTGAATCCCCCGAAGAGCTTGGGCATGATCCAACGGTCCGACATGGAGGTTATGGAACGGGTCGGCACCTTCTTTCCGCGTCCCCACCCCCTGGCGGTAACGCCGAGTGGCGAGTATGCCTTCATTGCGAGCCTGGGCACGAACCAGCTGATGGGCATCGACACGGACACGCGAGAGACGCAACTGACGCGTCTGGACGGGACGACCCAGACCCCCGTCCAGTTCGCGTCGACGGCCGACGGGTCGACCCTCATCGCGGGGGGGCAGAAGACTGGGCAGCTCCTCGTGTTTGACGCCAGTGAGGCCCCGGCCCTGTCCGTGACCGACACCCTCGCCGTAGGAAATCAGCCGTGGCATCCCGTCATCGGTCGGCAGAGTGGACGGGCCTACGTGCCCAACAAAATGTCCCACTCCATCAGCGTTGTCGACGTCGACAACGCGTCGGTGCAGGCCACCATTCACGGTGATGGCCTCGCCCAGCCCCACGGCACGGTGCTCTCAGCTGACGGACAGCACCTCTTCGTGTCGAACAACAATCGGGACGGCACCTACGAGCCCCGTGGAGACAATTCCGACGCGGGAACGGTGACGGTGATTGATACCGACACCAACGAGATTGTAGAGGTCATCGAGGTGGGGACCTATCCCACTGGTGTCGGCACCCTTGGCGGGGCACAGTCCGTTGGCCGATAGTGGCCGGTCGGGCCCTTTGCTCCGCTAATGTGACAGTTTTGCGCTTCCTGATGCCACGCATTCTCGCGCTTGCCGTTGGCCTCGTCGGTCTTCTTCTGACCGGATGTGCCGGATCTTCGCAATCGGTGTCTTCGGATGCCTTGCCGGCCTCGTTTCCGAACGACTACCAGCGTGTGGTGGACCCGTCCGTCGGGGTAACCGACGCCGACGGCACTCTCATTTCGAATCCGTTCTACGGCGGTTTCAACGCGCCGCGCCCGCAGTTTGTGGACATCGACGGGGACGAGGACTCGGACCTTTTCGTTCAGGAGCGTCCCGGCCAGCTCGCGTTTTTCGAGCACGTCGCCGAGGGGGACTCGTCGCGTCTCGTGTGGCGTACGGACCACTATCGGGACCTGGAGATCGGCGAATGGTACCGGTTTGCGGATCTCGACCAGGACGGGATGCCCGATCTGTTGACGGAAGAGCCCTACAGCCATCTTCGTGCCTACCGGAACGTCGGCTCGGCTACGGCGCCGACGTTTGAGCTCTACGCCGACACGCTGCGGACGGTGAAGGGGAAGCCCATCTTCTCGGATCGCCAGAACATCCCAAACGTCACGGACCTCGGCTGCGACGGCCAGCTGGACCTTTTTCTGGGGCGGCTCGATGGAAGCATTTCGCACTACGAGTCGGTCAACGAGACGGAGGGCATGCCCCAGTTCGCCCATGTGACGGATGAATTTGAGGGGATCAAGATCGTTGGCGAAACGGGCAAGAAGGGCCCGTCGCTCCACGGGGCCAATACCCTCACGTTTGCGGATGTGGACGACGATGGCGACTCCGACCTGTTCTGGGGGGACTTTTTTGAGCCTGGGCTTCTCCTCATTGAGAACACGGGGGCCTGCGGAAACCCCGTTCTCAGCGGCGAGCCGGAACGCTTTCCGTCGTCGAATCCGCTCTTGACCAGCGGGTACAACGCGCCCGCTTTTACCGACTGGTCGGGCAACGGACGTCCGGACTTGTTCGTCGGGGTTCTCGGGGGCTCAAGTGATTCCAACAGCAGCCTCGCAGACAACTTCTACTTCTACGAGCATACGGCCGACGGGTATCAGCTGCGGACGCGCCAATTTGTCGGGGGGCTCGATGTGGGAAGCGAGAGTACCGTGGCCCTCGGAGACATTCAGGGAGACGGGCAGACCGATGTGCTCGTGGCGAACAAAATCGATCCTGAAAAGGGCGAGACCTCCCTCGTGTATCCGTTGACGCCGACCGATGAGGGGACACAGCTTCAGAAAGAGTCGCCGTTGGATTTGCCGGACGCGTACCATTACGCCCCGGCCCTTGGCGACCTGAACGGCGATGGGGTTGATGACCTCATTCTCGGGACCTGGCAGGGCGTCCTCTCCTACCACGAGAACCAGGGCGACGGTACGTTTGAGGCGGTTGACGAGGCCCTGGATGGCCTGTCGGGCGGGAGCAATGTAGTGCCGGCCCTGGGAGACGTGACGGGCAACGGCGCCCTGGACCTCGTATTGGGAACTGCGAGTGGCACCCTCACCCTGTATCGCAATGCAGGGTCGGAAACGACCCCAGACTTTGCCTCGGAGGGCACCGAGCTTGCGGAGGTGGATGGACGAGCCGCCCCTGCGCTCCACGACGTGACCGGCAACGGCCGCCTGGACCTCCTCGTCGGGACGGACGACGACCTGCTTCTTCTGCGCAATAAGGGCATGGCCGATGCCCCGAACTTTGGGGCGCCCACGCCGGTCGACCTCAACGGCATTCCCCGAAACGCCACGCCTGCATGGGGAGACCTGGACGGAACGGGAGCGGCGGACCTAGTCGTGGGGGGCACACGCGGTGGGCTCGTCCTCTTTCAGCCCCAGTCTGCGACTGAATAGCGGCGTGGTGAATCCGTGCTCGGGTATCACCACCGTCCCATCAGTCCGTCCCCGGACGGGGATGGGCAAGACGAAAAAGACCCGGTGTCCGGGGGGTTTCTCCGTTCAGTGCCTGATTCAAGACCTTCGGCCGGAGCGGAACCGACGCGTGCGGTGTTCGCGCGTCTCGTTGGAGAGAGCCTCGTACGCCCCTGCCTGCAGGGCGTTTAGGGCGCACCGGTGATGCCTTCGGGCCCGCCGCGGTGTTGCCCCGGGGCGAGCCCGGAACTGCCCGACTGCCTCCTCGAGGTTTGATGTGGAGTGATCGAGGGGGAGTCGCGCGGGGGAAGATGAGTCATCAGAAGTGGAAAAGGCCTCGTCAGAGCGGGGGGATATCATAGAGGTCAGCATGGTGGAATGAGCGTGGCGAATGCCCTTCCGAATGTGCAGGGCGCTTCCATCAAATTCCCTGGGACGTTGGCGATGCTCCGTTGGGGCGTCTCCTGGAGGAAGACGTCGGGGATATTTCTTACGGATCAGTCGCAACTCAACGAAGGTGAGCAGATTCAAGCCCGCTGGTGGCAGATCTTCAACACAATTGCGCTGCGCATATGACGGAGATTCTCGACGACCAGACGGATCAGTTTCAGCTCGAGTCCGACTTCGAGCCGATGGGCGACCAGCCCCAGGCAATCCGTGAACTTGTGGATGGGGTCCGGAGGGGCGACGAGCACCAGACGTTGCTCGGGGCTACAGGGACGGGCAAAACCTTCAGTGTGGCGAACGTGATCGAGGAGGTGAACAAGCCGACCCTCGTCATGAGTCACAACAAAACCCTGGCGGCCCAGCTCTACGGGGAACTGAAGCAGTTCTTCCCCGACAATGCCGTCGAGTACTTCATCTCGTACTACGACTACTACCAGCCGGAGTCGTACATCGTCCCCAACGACACCTACATCGAGAAGGACGTGGCCATTAACGACCGCATCGAGCGGCTACGGCTCCGGGCGACGTCTGAGCTCATCAGTGGGCGGGACGATGCAATTGTGGTGGCGAGTGTGTCCTGCATCTACGGCCTCGGGTCGCCGGCGGAGTTTCGGAAAGAAATCCTGCCCCTGGAGCAGGGCCTGGAGGTGGAGCGCAACGACCTGCTGCGCCGTTTCATTGATCTGTTCTACGAGCGCAACGACATCGAATTCACCCCGGGTACGTTTCGGGTCCGGGGCGATGTGGTCGATATCTTTCCGGCCTATCGTGAAGAGCTGGCCCTCCGTATCGAATTCTGGGGCGATGAGATTGACCGTCTGGCCCTGTTCGAGCCGGAAAGCGGGCGCGAGCTAGAAGAGGTGGATCGGTTTACGCTGTACCCGGCGCAGATTTTTGTCACCCCGGACGATCGGCTGGAGCGGGCCATCGAAGACATCAAGGAGGAGCTGCGCTGGCGGCTGGCGGTCCTGCGAGAGGAAGGCAAGATGGTGGAGGCGCAGCGTTTGGAGCAGCGCACCATGTTCGACCTTGAGATGATGCAGGAGGTGGGCTACTGCTCAGGAATTGAAAACTACTCGCGCCATTTGACCGGCCGGGAGCCGGGGGAGCGTCCGTACTGTCTGCTCGACTACTTCCCCGACGACTTCCTGCTGGTGGTGGATGAGAGTCACGTCACGATTCCGCAGGTGCGGGCCATGTACAACGGCGATCGCCAGCGCAAGCTGAAGCTGGTCGAGCACGGCTTCCGCCTCCCGTCGGCCCTCGACAATCGCCCCCTCACGTTCGAGGAGTTCGAGGAGCTGACGCCACAGACCATCTACATGAGTGCCACGCCGGCAGACTATGAGCTGGAGCAGAGTGGCGGTGTGTTCGTGGAGCAGGTGGTGCGCCCCACCGGCATCCCCGATCCTCAGGTCGACGTCCGCCCGACCGGAAACCAGGTGGACGACCTGATGGAGGAGATCCGCAAGCGGGCCGAGAAGGACGAGCGGGTGCTCGTGACGACCCTTACGAAGCGGATGACGGAGGACTTGTCCGACTACCTCGACGGCTACGGGGTCGACGTCCGCTGGATGCACTCCGACATCGACGCCCTCGAACGGGTTGATATTATCCGTGGACTGCGCCTCGGAGAGTACGACGTGCTGGTGGGGGTGAACCTCCTGCGGGAGGGGCTGGACCTGCCCGAAGTGTCGCTCGTGGCCATCCTGGATGCGGACCAGCAGGGCTTTCTGCGCTCAGAAACCTCGCTCATCCAGACGGCCGGGCGCGCCGCCCGCAACGTGAACGGCGAGGTCATCCTCTACGCGGATGAGATCACCGACGCCATGCAGAAGATGATCGACGAGACGGAGCGCCGCCGCGAGCGGCAGCTCGAATACAATGAGACGCACGACGTGACGCCGGAGCCCATCCGAAAGTCGCCCGACGAAATTAAGATGGGTACGGCGATTGCCGACGAGAAGAGCGAGGGCGAGGACGCCGGCTCTCGGCACCACTACGGCAGCCCCGACCAGCTCTCCAGTGAGGTGGCCGATCCGGTCGTCGAATACCTCTCGGAGGATCAGAAGGAAGACCTCGTCGATCAGATGAAGGAGGAGATGGAAGAGGCCGCCGAAAACCTGGAGTTCGAGCGCGCCGCCGAGCTGCGAGACAGCATCGAGGAGTTGAAGGACGACCTTGCCGAAAATGGAGAGTAGTCCGGAATGGGAAGTGGTGAGCCGGTGACGGGCGGAGGAAACGCCGGGGACGGGTCTCTCCTGATCTCCGCACCGCGTACACTGACCGAATGCCCTGCCTGAGCCCCAAGCAGCTTAGGCCTCCACAGGGGGAATGGACGTATGCTGGCGCTCCGTCGATGATGTCTCGGGGCCTGCCGCCGTGAGGGACTGGTCCAGGTCCCTCCGGAGGTCGTCGGTTGACTCGATGCCGACGGAGAGGCGGACGAGATTGTCGGTAATGCCGGCCTCGTCGCGCTGGTCCGGAGCCATCGAGGCGTGGCTCATGGTGGCGGGGTGCTCGATGAGGGACTCCACGCCGCCCAGCGACTCGGCGAGGGCGAAGACCTCGGTCGAGCCCAGAAACGCCCTGACGTCTACTTGTTCGGGGTCGACGAAGAACGAGACCATGCCGCCGTACCCGTTTTGCTGAGTGCGAGCGATCTCGTGGCCGGGGTGGCCGGAGAGGCCGGGATAGCAAACGCGCCCAACGGCCGGATGGTCGTTCAGAAAATGCGCGATGGCCCGGGCGTTGGTCTCGTGCTGGCGCAAGCGGACCGGCAGTGTCTTCGCCCCACGCAGCACGAGCCAGCTGTCGAACGGAGCGGCGACGGTGCCGTGCGCGTTGGCGGTAAAGTCAACCCTGTCGGCCAGGGCCTCCGTGCGAGCAATGATGGCCCCGCCCACCACGTCCGAATGGCCATTCAGGTACTTCGTCGTCGAGTACACGACGAGGTCGGCCCCGTAGTCGAGGGGCCGCTGGAGGAGAGGAGAGAGGAATGTGTTGTCGACGATGAGGAGCAGGTCGTGCGTGTCGGCAAAGTCCGACAGCGCCTCCAGATCGACGATGCGGAGGAGGGGATTCGAGGGCGTCTCCACCCACAGGGCCTCCGTCTCGGGCCGCACGGCGTCGGCGAGTGCGTTGCGGTCCGACAGATCCTCGTACGAGACCGCAAGCGTGCCCCGTTCGGCGAGGTGAGAAAAAAGACGCTCCGTGCCTCCATAGCAGTCGTGCGCACAGATCAGGTGCGCGTCGGCGTCGAAGAGCGAGGTGACCGTCGACACCGCAGCCATGCCGGTTGCACAGGCCACGGCGCCAGCCCCACCATCGAGATCGGCCAGAGTGTCTTCTAGGGCCGTCCGCGTGGGGTTGCCGCTCCGGGTGTAATCGTAGCCCTTCGTTTCGCCGACATCTTCGAACTGGAAGATGGCCGACTGGTAGAGGGGGGGCAAAACGCTGTTGAACGTGTCGTCGAGGTCCTGCCCGGCGAGGGACAAGGTCGTTTCCGGGTCAAAATCCATAGGAAAGGTCGTCTCGGTGAGTGAAGAAGCGTGGTGGCCTCACCAAGACGACGACAGAGGACCTCAAGAACGTACGTCCGCGTGCTTGAAGCAACCCTCTCATCTGTCCCCACGTGAAGTGGAGCAGGAGTTGGCACCAGGGCGACCCCTCGCGAGGAGGAGTCCGGTTGCCACGACGTCATCGGGCCTGTTCCCTCGGTCGTTCTTGATGAGACATGCATACGTTAAGAAACGAAGGATGAGTTGTCAAGGGAGCGATGTGCCGGGCCCTGAGGCCCTCGCTCGTTCTTCACGTGTGGGGGATTTTCTCCCCGAAACTTTCGAGCATCCACGATGTGTATCAGACGCGAAAATAAATCACGACTTGTCGACAGAGTCCACCGACGGCAGCGCTATGCAAGACGCCCTCCACCCCGAGTACAACGAAGTCACCATCGAGCTTGCGGACGGCACCGAGATGACGACCCGGTCCACGATGGAGACCGATACCTACGAGACCGAGATCGACTCGACGAATCACCCGTTCTACACCGGCCGCCGTCAATTTGTCGACACGGCGGGTCGTGTGGAGAAGTTCAACCGCCGGTACGGACTCACCGATGACGATGAAGAGAGCGAAGAGACGGAGGAAGACACGGACGAATAGGCCATTGTCTCCATGCCGGTCCCCGAAGGTCACCTGTGGAAACGGGTGGCCTTTTTGTTGTTCAGGGGGCAATCCATCAGGGTTTGAGGCCATTCCTGGGCGGGCACTGCTTCTTTTTTATCCCCCAACCACCCTCGACCTGTATGAGTGACGTGAACACCGTCTCCCTGATCGCTGCCAAGCGCGATGGCGAGGCGCTCTCGGGCGATGATCTAAGGACCCTCGTCAAGGGCTACACGGACGGAACAGTGCCGGACTATCAGATGAGTGCATTTCTGATGGCGGCCTACCTTAACGGCCTGTCTGCCGCCGAGGCTGCCGCCCTCACCGATGCGATGCTCCACTCCGGCGCCCACATCGACCTCTCGTCGGTGTCGGGGACCAAGGTCGGCAAGCATTCGACGGGTGGGGTGGGGGACAAGGTGTCTCCGATTCTCGTCCCCCTCGTCGCCAGCTGTGGTGTCCCGGTGGCCAAACTCAGCGGGCGCGGGCTCGGCCACACCGGGGGCACCATCGACAAGCTCGAATCCATTCCCGGATTCCGCACAAACCTGAGCGTGGGGCAGTACCGGCGGCAGGTGGGGGACGTAGGTGGGGTCATTGCCGGGCAGACCGGAGAGGTGGCCCCTGCCGACAAAAAGATTTACGCCCTGCGCGACGTGACGGCCACCGTCGATTCGATTCCCCTCATCGCCGCCTCCATCATGAGCAAAAAGCTCGCGGAAGGCAACGATGCGCTCGTCCTCGATGTGAAGTGTGGACGGGGAGCCTTTATGAAAACGGACGCCGACGCGCGGGCGCTGGCCGAGACGCTGGTCGCCATCGGGGCCGAGCACGACATGCCGGTGGCGGCGGTCATGACGAACATGGACGTGCCCCTCGGGCGGGCCGTGGGCAACTGGCCCGAGATCCGAGAGGCCATCGCCTGTCTGCGAGGGGAGCACAGGGAGTCCTCCCTGATGCAGATCGTGCGTGGGCTGGCCGGCGAGATGATTGCGCTGGGCGGGCAGGCCGAGACGCCCGAGGAGGGGCGAGCCAAGGCCCGGAACGCGATTGAGGAGGGGGAGGCCCTCGCCCAGTTTCGCGCCCTCGTGGACGCACAGGACGGGGATCCGGCGGTCGTTGAGGACCCCGATGTGCGTTCCGACAGTGCCCCGATCGCCGAGGTGAGCGTGCCCACAGGAACGAGTGGATACGTAGCGGACCTCGATGCCCTCTCCATCGGGCAGGCCGCCGTGGAGCTCGGGGCCGGTCGCCAGACGAAAGAGGCATCGGTCGATCCGATGGCCGGCCTGACCCGACTCAAGAAGCCAGGCGATCCGGTGGAGGAGGGCGATGTGCTTGCCCGCCTCCACGCCAGTGAAGCCCCCGACCTGAAGGCCGTCCGGGCCGCCGTGCGCGACGCGTACACCGTCTCCGACGCGCCGCCGTCCGCAGCTCCGGCCCTCAAGGCCCGCTACGACGCCGAGGGCTGGACCCGCCTGTCGGAGAGTGCCGCGGGGGCGGTGTAACAATCCGCCTGCATGTAAAGTATATGAACCGTAGACTCGCCGACCCTTCGATACCCACTCCCCCGCCATGTCCATCTGGTCCCGATTCAAGCGTGCAGTAAAGTCGATCTTCGGCGGTGCCGTCTCGGCAATGGAGGACCCGCGGACGATCCTCGAGCAAAACATCCGGGAGTTGAACGATCAGGTGCCGGAGATGAACGAAAACATCGCCACGGTGAAGGCGAACAAGATCATGCTTGAGAAAGAGGTCAAAAAGACCAGGGACCGGGTGGAGCAGCTTTCCACTCGCATTAAGACCGCCCTGAAGTCCGACCGTGAGGACATCGCCAAGAAGTACGCGAAGCGGCTCGAAGATCAGAAGGAAAGCCTCGAGCGGACGCAGGAGCAACTCGAAGGGGCCGAGCGGGCCTACGAGAAGGCCCTCAAGGTGAAAAAGGCCTTCATGCGCGAGAAGGAGCAGAAAATCCAGGAGGCAAAGGATGCCCTTCGCCAGCACGAGCGGGCGCAGTGGCAGGCCGAGATTGCCGACACGATGGAGCAATTCGAAGTGTCGGGGCTGGACCAGACCCACGACGAGATGGTCCGACGCCTCGACGAGGAGTCGGCCAAGAACGAGGCCCGGATGGAAATGGCGCTCGACTCGGTGGACACGGAGGCCCTTCAGATCGAAGAGGACGCCGAAGAGCTACGGGCGCAGCAGGTCGTCGATGAGTTCAAGGCGGACATGGGCATGGCCGATGAGCAGTCGCTGGACCAAGACTCCATTGAGGAAGAGACGATTGACGTGCCCGAAGAGGAAGAGGTCGAAGAACCGTCGAAGACCATCGGCAAGCAGCGCAGCGAGACGGAGTAGCCCGCGTCCGGTAGGACGGTTGAATGATGAACACACGCCCCCGCTGATGCTCATAATCCGCCGTTCGACACGATCATGACCGACGACGAATTTCATCGATTGAAGGACACGGAAAAGCGACACCTGCGGGCCCGAAAACGGCTTCGGTCGACCCTCAAGAACCTGAAGCAAGAAGACGAGACGCAGGGCGTCGTGCGGCGGATGAAACAAGGTGCCCGCCGGCTGCTGACCGAGACCGAATCACTCGTGGATCAACTGCGGGGGGCCGTTGCGGAGCGGGACGCGCGCCTTGAAGGAGCCCTCGACGATGAGTGGGAGGGAGAAGATGGCTTGCACGAGGCCGAAGAGGCCCTCCGTGAGGAGCGGGCCGAGCAGCGCGTCCGTCGCATGAAGGCGGAAGAGGGCAATTCGTCGTCCCCCGATTCCGGCGGGGGGGCCGGCCCATCGTCCGCCTCGGAGGCGGAGGAAGAGGCCGACGACCCGCTCCCAGACGGCCCCGACAAGACCATTGGCCGCATGGGCGCCCCCCGTGCCGACGATGCTTCGTAGCCCGAACAGCTCCACCACCATGGATGACGACATCAACTACACGAAGGAGGCCCTCTTCAACACCTGGAATCTGGTGTTTCTGATCACGGTTGTGGCCGTGGCGGCGGGCCTCGGTTTGGTCGGCGTCTTCCCTGGCTGGCTCCCCGAGCTTCTTCTCCTGGTGGGGGGCGGGGCGGAGCTCCTCTATCTGGGGGGGATGCCCCGGCACGACCGGTTTCAGCGGTACATCCGGGCCGAAAAGCGCTCCGAGCGGCACCAGGCGCCGTCCCAGCGTGAGATCTTCAGTCAGCTCCGCAACCGGAGCCAGCGCCGATACGCCAAGCTGCGGAAACTCAAGGAGCAGGTCGAGGCAAACTACCAGAAGCTCAGCTATGCCTCCCAGGGCATTTTGGGAAGCCATGTCGAAAAGATCGACGGCCTCCTCGACTCGTACCTCGATCTGCTGCACCAGCGAGAGCGGTATCGGGACTTCATGGACAGTGCCACGGAGGCGCAGATCCTGGAGTCCATCGAGGCGCTGAAAAAAGACATGGCCGACGATGCCGAACGGGTTCGGGCCGTCAAGCAGCGACGGCTGAAGGTATTGGAGCGCCGCCTGGCGCGCTTTCGAAAGGCCCATGAGAACCTGGAGGTCATCGGCGCGCAGCTTGGCACCATCGAGGACGTGGTGCGGTACATCCACGAACAATCATGGACGCTACAGAACCCGGAGGAGGTGACGGCCCAGCTCGACACCCTGCTTCAAGAGGTGGAGGAGACGCAGAGCTCCATCCGCGAGATCGAAGATGTCTTTGCTGCCCCGGCTGATTACCTTGACGACGGGAGGGACGAGGACCTTGATGCGCTCGACGCAGAGCTAGATGCAGCCACGGATGGAGCCCTTGGTTTGCCCAACGACGACGTGTCCGCGTCCAGCCCCGAAGGAGAGGCCCCAGAGCCGTCGTCTCCGTCTCAAATCCGGGAGTAACCGGAGCCAAGAGAGTCCTGACGGCCGGGCTCACTCCAACGGCTCCGACGCGGACCCGAGGGGGGGAACGCCCCGGCGCCCGTAGGCGAGCACGAGCTTCAGGTGAGCGACCGTCGGGTCCACCAGGCCCAGCGAGTCGAGCCGTTCTTGTGGGGTCTCCGGAAGCTTGGGCGGGCTCACACGCCCCATCCACAGCTCCATCTTGTCCCCGAGTGCATGAGGCCCTGGAAACTGGCCGCCCGGCAGATGAGAGGTATAAAAGGCCTGCTTCTCTTCGAGACGGGCACGCACTTCGCCCGCCACCTCCGAGAGTTCCGGACGCTCCTCCGCCACCATCGCCTTCCCGAGAAGATAGTTCCGGTACGTGAAGGGCAGGTCGAGAAGCGCTTCGATGATGGACGGCGCACGGTCGGGTTCGTCCTCAAGTCCGACCTCGGCGGCCCGGGCCGTGGCCGTAGCGGTGAGGCAGAGCGTCTCCTCGGCCACGAGCTCTGGATCGGCCCCCTCCATGTCACCGACACTTTCGAGCACGGCGTGGGTGAGGTCCTGTGTGAGGCCCAGGGTTCCAACCGTCGCAAAGGAGGTGAACCGGGCCACACGGTCAAGGGAAGTGTCGGAATCGTCGGAAGGCATGAGACGTCAAACCGGGGAACGGAACTGTGAGCGAACCACGCCGGGATCAAGACTCGGCGGAGGCGTCGTCCTCAAACTTGCTCTTCCAGTTTCCGCTCTGCCCGCCGGTCTTCGCACGCAGGTGCACGTTGCCAATGCGGATGTCCTTGGTGACGGACTTGCACATGTCGTAAACGGTGAGGGCGGCCACCGAGACTGCCGTCAGCGCCTCCATCTCCACCCCTGTCGCGCCGAAGGACTTGGTGAAGGCCTGGACGTCGATCGCCTGTTCATTCTCGTTGTACGTAAAGTCGACCTCCACGCCGTTGACGGTGGTGTCGTGACAGAGGGGGATGAGCTTGTCGGTTTGCTTGGCCCCCATGATCCCGGCGATTTGAGCGGTGGTCAAAACATCGCCCTTTTCGATGTCGTGCTCCCGGACGCGCCGAAACGCTTCCTCCCCCAGATGGACTCGTCCGGCGGCGACGGCGGTGCGAGCGGAGTCCGACGTCTGGGAGGCATCCATCATGCGGACGCCCCCGTCGGGATCGGGATGGGTAAGCGTGGAAGGGTCGGCCATGGGTCAATCAGCGGAAGCGAGATGAGTGCGTACGTGTGGAGTGGGGCTTGTGGAATGCGCCGTCCGTTCGAATCGCAAGGGGGCCCGTTGGTTTCAAAATGTAGGCCAGGGAGGTGCTAGCGTGTGTCTGGCCAATCCGGCTGCGCATGCACCGGGAGGCCCCCAAGATACGTCGCCACGACCTTCGTGTCGAGGAGGCGGTCGGCCGGGACCGTCATGAGGTCCTGGGACAATACCACGAAGTCAGCACGGCTGCCTACGGATAGAGATCCGGCGTCGTCCTCCTGAAACGCAGCGTAGGCGGCGCCCTGAGTGTGGGCGTGAAGGGCTGTGCTGCGGGCGAGTCGTTCGCTGGGGTGCCATCCTCCGCTCGGGGCCCCGCTGGCGTCCTGGCGGGTAACGGCGGCGTGGAAAGTTCGAATGGGATCGAGGGGCTCGACCGGGGCGTCGGACCCGAAGGCGAGCGTAGCCCCGGTGTCGCTCAGGCTTCGCCACGCGTAGGCGTCCTCAGTGCGGTCGGCCCCGAGGCGCGCCGGGGCCCAGTCCTGGTCACTCGGCGCAAAAGCCGGCTGCACGGAGGCGATCACGCCGAGGCGGCCAAAGCGAGGACGGTCCTCGGGACTCACAATCTGGGCGTGCTCGATGCGGGGGCGGCGCAGCGGATGGGGGCTCCGTCGGGAAACCGCCTCGTATGCGTCTAGCACCTGTCGGTTGGCCCGGTCACCAATGGCGTGAGTATTGACCTGAAATCCGCATTCGTGGGCCGCCCGCACGTTTTCCCGAAACGCGTCGTCTTCGTGGAGCAGGAAGCCCCGAGTGCCCGGTGCATCGGCGTAGTCCGCACGCAGGGCGGCCCCGCGGCTGCCGAGTGCACCGTCGGCAAAGAACTTGACCGACTCGACGTCCAGGCGTCCCGATGGATGGTGAAGCGGACCCTGTTCACAGAAGTGTTCGAAGGCCTCCCCGCGCCCGTCGATCATGGCGTACAGCCGAAGGGGAAATCGATCCTCTTCGATGAAGTCCTGAACGCGGCGAAGAGTGGAAAGTCCCACGCCGGCATCGTGGAGGCCGGTGACGCCGCGCTGGGCGGTGTGACTAAGGGCAGCCGAGAGGGCGCGCCCCCGTTCTGCTTCGCTGGGGGCTGGGATGTGGTCCTCGACGAGGGCCATCGCAGCGTCGATCAGCACCCCCGTGGGGGCCCCGCTGTCGTCGCGGTGGATGTGTCCTCCGTCCGGGGGACTCATCTTGTGGAGGCGGTCGAGGCCCACAGTGGCCTCCAGGGCGGCTGTGTTGGCCCATGCTGCATGCACGTCCGTGCGCGTGAGCCACACGGGCCGTTCGGGGAACGCGGCATCCAAGATGTCACGAGAGGGGAAGCGAGAGGGCGTCCACTCGGTCTGGTCCCACCCATGTCCGCGTACCCAGACGTCAGGGGAACGCTTGTGCTCGGCGACGAATGCCCGGAGCCGTTCAACGGCGGCGGTGGGGGAGGACACGCCTGTCAGATCGGCGCGCCGAAGGGCCAGTCCCAGCTCCTGAAGATGGGCGTGTGCGTCGATGAATCCCGGCACGATGGTGCGGCCCCCGGCGTCGATGCGTGCGGCCCCCGGAACGGCCGCCGATGCGTCGGACGACGAGCCAACCGCCACGATTTGCCCGTTACGGACGGCTAGGGCCGGGGCCGGACTGGACCCTCCGTCAACCGGATACACGCGAGCGTTCGTGATGAGAAACTTGGAGGGCATCATCTTGAAAAAGTACAATTAAAATTAAAAAGACGGCTGCACAGGGGGCTTTTCAAAGGTAGATGACCGTAGGGAATTTATTCAAAACTATGGTATTATAGTAGATTGCCAAGTATAAGCTGCTCTTCTCCGTCCTCCTTCCCTGTGTCCTCCTTGGATCCTCCGGCGCTGGGGCCTCGGCGGGCACGATCCAGCTGCGGCGTTGGGATTTCGTGGATCTGAATGGCACGAAGGACTAGGCGATGGCCAAGCGGGCCCTCGCGCTGCTCCGGTGTCCAGGCCACCATGGGGCACGCGGTGCGCCAGAATCGTCCAGGCGCCTACGATGAGTTCGCGACGTCCGTCAATGATCAGACGAATACGCCCCAGACGCCCCGTGGTCTGCTCGAGTCCGTCCCCGATCCGGACGACGCCATTCTGCGGGCGGCGGTCGAATCCACCGAGTCTATTGTGCAGCGCTTCTTCACGACGTCCATGTCATTCGGCACCTCCTAGCCCGGAGCCCAGGAGATGCACGAGGTGGCGACGAGCTGGATGGGGAAACGGGTCAGCACCGGCGAGTCCGCAAACCTCCAATCTGTCCCTCGACCGGTGAGCTCCTACTGCTGCCCGGAGCCCGGGGCATGTTACTCGTCGGCCCGTTGCTCTACCCAGAGCGTCACCGGGCCGTCGTTCGTGAGGTGGACATCCATCAGCGCGCCAAACTTGCCCGTGGGGACCTCCCGGCCGAGATGTTCTTCGAGCCGCCGGACGAAGTGTTCGTAGAGCCGGTCGGCCCGGTCGGGCGGGGCGGCCTCGGCAAATGAGGGGCGGTTGCCCGCGCTCGTGTCGCCGTAGAGCGTGAATTGGGGCACTACGAGTGCGTCGCCGCCAGTGTCGAGGAGCGACTCGTCCATCTTGCCGTCGTCGTCGGGGAAAACACGAAGCTGTGCGCACTTCCGGGCACACCACTCGCTCTCGGTGTGGGTGTCGTCTTCGTGGACGCCGAGGAGGACAAGGAGGCCGTCATCGATCGCCCCCACGACTTCGTTGTCGACTTCGACGGCGGCATCGGAGACGCGTTGAACGAGTGCAACCATACGGACGGAGACATACGCATTCGAGGGACTGTCGACAGAAGGGGGGCACCGGTTCGTCTCGGGCGTCTAGCGCGAGAGGAAGGTGCGGAGGGCATCGAGGGCCTCTCGGCGGTGGCTAATCTTGTTTTTGGTCGCCGTTGGCATTTCCGCGAATGTCTGGTCGTAGCCGTCCGGGTGGAAGAGCGGATCGTACCCGAAGCCCCCGTCGCCGCGCGGGGCAGGTACAATAGTGCCCTCACAGCGGCCTTCGAAGGTGTGGGAGGTCCCGTTGGCATCGATGAGGGCTACCACGGTACGAAACTGAGCGCGTCGGTCGTCCACCCCGTCCATGACTGTCAACAGTTTCTGTTTGTTGTCTTCGGGGGTGGCGTCGGCCCCGGCGAACCGGGCGGTATGAACCCCGGGGGCTCCGTCGAGTGCCGCCACCTCCAGTCCCGTATCGTCGGCGAGGGCGGCGTGGCCGGTGTTGTCGTGGTACGCCCGGGCCTTCTTTCGGGCATTGCCGTCGAGGGAGCCAGCGTCTTCGGTCACGGTGAGTGACGCGCCGAGTTCACTGGCCGGGAGGAGCGTCTGATTGAGGTCGCCGAGCAGGGCGCGAAGCTCGTCGACCTTGCCGGGGTTTCCGGTCGCGAGCACCAACGGAGAGAGGGTTGTCATGAGGGCAACGGAGTGGAGGAGAGGCGTAAAGGCGCAGAAAAGAAACATGCCTCTCACATTCGCGTTTCTGCTTTGCATTTTAAGCACTATCCATTCTACTTCAAAACCAAACTCCCTACGGAGGGATCTACCTTGGCTGTTGGTGTAAAAGTACGGAACAACGAAGACATTGATCGTGCGCTCAAGCGCTTCCGGCGTCAGGTGAACCGGAGCCGTGTGCTGCAGGAGTATCGGCAGAACATGACGTACATGAAGCCCTCGGAGGAGAAGCGGCTTGAAGAGAAGCGGTCGCGCCGACGGCGTCACCGCCAGCGGAAACGTGGTGACAATCGGAAACGCAAGTAGAGCGCCCTACATTTGGTCGCGGACGTCGACGAAACGACGTCCGGCATCGTTGTTGGGGACGGGCCCGAGCGGGTCCGTCCCTTTTTCTGTGCCGCTTTCTTTGCCACCCCCCAACACACAAAAGAAAAGCCCCACCGTGCTGGGTGGGGCCTGTGCGGAAACCGAGTCAAGAAGAGAGGAGCGTTAGAGGGCGAGGGCGTCTTCGACCAGCTGCTCCTGTTCCCGGTCGTGTACCTTGGCTGAGCCGGTGGCGGGACTGGCACTGGCGGAGCGCCCCACGTACTGAAGGCGCTGCTCGCAGGGCCCGTGAATCTCCTCCAGGAGGGTCTCGAAGCGTGGAGACGCAAACGACCAGGCGCCCATGTTCTGAGGCTCCTCCTGCACCCATACGGTCTCGTCGGCCCCGGCGTAGCGCTCCAGTTCCGCCCGCAGATCCGACGCGGGAAAGGGATAGAACTGCTCCAGACGCGTAATGGCAATCTCGTCGCGGCGGTCGTGGTCCTCCAGCGCCGTCACAAGGTCGTAGTACACCTTGCCGCTGCAGAGAATGTGCCGTGTGGTGTCCGTGGCCTTCGTCGCAGCCGGGATGACCTCCTGCACGCCCCCGTTCATGAGCTCGTCGGGAGTAGAGACGCACTTTGGATGCCGCAGCAGGCTCTTGGGCGTCATGATGATGAGCGGCTTCTTGACGTCGCGCTTCACCTGTCGGCGCAGGGCGTGGAAGTAGTTGGCCGGCGTGGAGAAGTTGGCGACGATCATGTTCTGCTCCGCACAGAGCTGCAGGAAGCGCTCCAGGCGGGCCGAAGAGTGCTCAGGGCCCTGGCCTTCGTAGGCGTGGGGCAGCAGAGCCACGAGGCCAGAGGTCTGTCCCCACTTCTCCTCGGCGGCACTCACGAACTGGTCCCACACGATCTCTGCCCCGTTCGCGAAGTCGCCAAACTGAGCCTCCCAGCAGGTCAGGGCATCCTTGTCCACCACCGAGTAGCCGTATTCGAACCCGGCCACCGCGTACTCCGAGAGGAGACTGTCGTAGATGAGAAGCCGCTCCTGGTCGTCCGACAGGTTGTTGAGCGGCGTGTACTCGTCGCCGGTCTCCTGATCAATGAGCACGGCGTGCCGCTGGCTAAACGTTGCGCGACGCGAGTCTTGTCCGCTCAGTCGAACGCGCGTGCCCTCCTGCAGCAGTGAGCCGAACGCCAGCGCCTCGGAGAAGGCCCAGTCGATGCGCTCCTGATCGTGGAAGAGGTCGTCGCGCTTCCCAAACAGCCGTTTGAGCTTCCGGTGGACGTTGAAATCGTCTGGAAAGTCGGTGAGAACCTCCACAACCCGCTCCAGGTGCTCGCGTTGCGCCGTGGTATCGACCTCGGGGAGTCGATCGTCGGCCGTGCGCTGAACCCGTTCCTGCAAGGCCGCCTCGGCGTCTTTCTCCTCCAGGTCCTTGGTGCGGTCGAAGGCCTCCTGGAGCCGGCCTCGGTAGTCGTCGAGCATCTGCTCCGCCTCGTCCGGTTCGATCTCGCCACGGCGGAGCAGCATCTCGGTGTAGAGCTTGCGTGGGGAGCGCTTCGCCTCAATCTTCTCGTAGAGCAGCGGCTGCGTAAAGGTCGGTTCGTCGCCCTCGTTGTGTCCGTGGACGCGGTAGCACATCATGTCGATGACCACGTCCTTGTTGAAGCGCTGACGGTACTCGAACGCCAGCTGCGCGATGCGGACGCAGGTTTCGGGGTCGTCCCCGTTGACGTGGAAGATGGGCGCCTCGATGGCACGGGCCAGGTCCGTGGCGTAGGTTGAACTGCGAGCGTCGCCCGGAGGGGTGGTGAAGCCGATCTGGTTGTTGATGACCAGGTGGACGGTGCCGCCGGTCGTGTAGCCGCGCAGCTTGCTGAGGTTCAGGGTCTCCGCCACCACGCCCTGCCCGGCGAAGCCGGCGTCCCCGTGAATCAGGAGGGGCATTACGGCGTCGTGGTAGTCGTCCTCTGTCGCCTCGGGGTGTTCGTCGCGCAACAGGTTCTGCTTGGCGCGGGACATGCCCTCCACGACCGGGTTGACGGCCTCCAGGTGGCTGGGGTTCGAGGCGAGCGTCACGGCAATCTCGTTGCCGTCGGGCGAGGTGACATGGCCCTCGGCGCCCAGGTGGTACTTCACGTCGCCGGAGCCCTGGGTCGTGTTCGGGTCGATGTTGCCCTCAAATTTGGAGAAGATTTCCTCGTAGGGCTTGCCGATAATGTTGGCCAGTACGTTGAGGCGGCCCCGGTGGGCCATGCCCATTACCACGTCCTCCACGCCCGCGTCGGCGGCGTCGGAGAGGAGGGTGTCGATGAGGGGAATCATGGTCTCCGACCCCTCCAGGGAGAAGCGCTTGTGGCCGACGTACTTGGTGTGCAGAAAGCGCTCGAACGCCTCCGCTGCGTTGAGCTTCTGCACAATCCGGTGCCGATCGTCCTCGGACGGCGGCCCGGCATCCCGCATCGGCTCGATTCGGTTCTGGATCCACGTCTTCTCCTCCGGATCGGAGATGTGCATGAAGGCCGTCCCGACCTCGCTGGTGTAGGACTTCCGAAGGATGGACAGGATCTTGCGGAGGGGCAGCTTCTCCTCGCCCCCGAGGCCGCCAGTGATGAACGCCCGGTCCAGGTCCCAGACCGTGAGGCCGTAGGTGGCGGGGTCGAGCTCCTCGTGGTACTGCCACTCGTAGCCGAGCGGGTTGATGTCGGCCTGCAGGTGACCACGGACCCGGTAGGCCCGAATCAGCTGAAGCACCGCCGCCTGCTTCTCCGTCATGTCGAGCTCGTCCTGGGGCCGAGCCCGCCCGAGCTGTGGTGTCGAGTCGGTGGCCATCTGGAAGGGCTGATAGGGCACGCTCAGATCGGAAAAGATCCGCTGATAGAAGTCGTGCGTGCCCATCAGGAGCTCCTCGATGTGGTTCAGGAAGGCCCCGCTGGTGGCGCCCTGGACGACGCGGTGATCGTAGGTGGAGGTCAGTGTCATGACCGGAGAGACTCCGGCCTTGCTCGCCACCTCGGGGGCGTACCCGCGGTATTCCGGCGGGAAGTCGATCGCCCCGGCCCCCACGATGACCCCCTGGCCGGGCATCAGGCGTGCCACGCTCATCGACGTGCCGATCATGCCCGGGTTGGTGAGGGTGGCCGTGGTGCCCTGAAAGTCGGACAGGTTGAGGTCGCCGTCCAGCGCGCGGCCGACGACATTGTTGTAGGTCCCGAGGAATTCAGCGAAGCTGAGGCTGCCCGCATCCTTGAGGTTGGGCACCAGCAGGGTGCGCTCGCCCCGTCGCTCCACGTCCACGGCAAGCCCAAGGTTGATCTGATCGGGCTTGACGTGCTCCGGCGTGCCGTCCTCGCTCCGGCGGAAAGTGGTGTTCAGGTCCGGGTACTTCTTCATTGCCTGCACCATCGCGTAGGCGATGATGTGGGTGTACGAGATTTTCTCGCCGCCGACCTGCTTCTGATAGTCGTTTAGGAGCGTGCGATTCTCATCCAGCAGCTTGACCGGGATCGTACGGGCGGAGGTGGCCGTCGGGACGCCGAGACTGTCCTCCATGTTCTCGACGACCTTGGCCGACGGACCGGTCATGGCCGTCACGTCGGCCTTGTTCTCGTCGACCGCAGGGGCCGAGGCGGGGCGGAGGGGCTCCACGACGCCGTCCTCGGCCGCTGGGGGAGTTGGAGACGCCCCGGGCGGTTCCTCGCGGGCCTCCGGCTCCGTCGGCTGTTCGGGGGGCGTGGTGGCCTCCCCGTCGCCGGCGGTCGTCTGTGTAACCGGAATGAAGGACGCGTCCGGGTCGTAGTCCGCGAAGAACTCGCGCCAGCTCTCGCTCACGCTGTCGGGGTCGTCCTGGTACTGTTTGTACAGTTCTTCGATGTAGCCCGTGTTGAATCCGAGGCTGCTCACGGTGGAAAGATCAGTTGATCGCAAGAGAAACGTGGCTCCCCGCCTGGAGCGACTACCATGTACGACGCATTCCCGACGAGGATTCGCGGGGGAATGGGTCGGCGGAGGCGGCCCTACAGCCACCCCTGCTCCACATACCAACGAAGCGTGCGAGACACCCCGTCCCCGAGGGCGACCGACGGGGCGTAGTCGAAGTCACGGGTGGCCTTCTCACTGGAACAGGCCGTACAGGCATGCCGAATTTCGCGGGTTTTGTCGCGGTTGAGCGGCGGATGGGTGCCGGTCAGTGTGCCCCAGGCCTCCGCCGCCGCGCCGACGGCGCCCAGTAGCGGGCCGGGCACTGGCACGGTCACGGCCCATGTGTCTAAGGCCGTGGTGGCGGCCTGTTTGACCTCGTTCCAGGCATACGGCCGTGGGCTGCCGAGGAAGTACGTCTCCCCGGCTGCATCCGGGTGCCGGACGGCGTCGACCATGCCGACGGCAAGGTCCCGTGCGTGAACGAGGCTCAGTGTCCGGGCGGAGCCCCCGCCCACCACGGGGCACACGTGCCGCGTCACGGCCCGAAAGAAATCAAGAATGTCCCGGTCGCGCGGGCCATAGACGGCAGGGGGGCGAACGACGGTCAGCGGCAACGACTCCGCGTACGATTCAGGCGTGGTCTCGGGCCGTTCACGGAGGGCCTGCTCCATCTGTGCTTTGCTGCGTCCGTACATGCTGACTGGCCGGAGTGGGGCCTCCTCCGTGGCCACATCGTGCTCGCACCGCCCCACGGCGGCCAGGCTGCTCGTCACCAGTACCCGGTCGAGGGCCGGCGCGGCGTGCCGGACGGCGCCCAGGAGGTTGAGCGTCGCCTGTACGTTTGCCTCGTAAAACTCCTCTTCCGTCGGGGCCCGTGTCCGACCCGCCACGTGGTACACCTCGTCCACGCCCTCGAGCGCGTCCCAAAGCACCTCCACGTCCGACAGGTCGCCCCGCACGGTCGTCACGTCCAGGCCCGAGAGCCACTTCGGATCGGTCCGTACGAGGCAGCGGACCTCCTCCATGCCGCGGCGCAAAAGCTCCTCCACGAGGTGACTGCCGACGAAGCCGGTGCCGCCGGTGACAAACGCCGTGCGCTTTGCGTACGAGGCCATCTGCTGAGAAAGGCGAGGCTGGAAGAGCGAAAAAACAAACAAGAGCAAGACGGAGGCGGGGGCGCCAGGTTCAGGGCTTCCGGGGCACACGTAGGGGAAACCCACGCCCCCCCATGAGCCCACTGACTGCTCCGCACCCCGTCCGATGCGCAGGGCTGCGGGGGTCACCTTGTCGGACCCGCCGCGGCCTGCGTGGCTGTTCCCCGCGTCCTGAGGGCGGGCACAGTCAATGAGCTCCGAGTGGGACTGTGGCTCGGTCGTGGAACCCAGGGGCGTCAGTCGGTCTCCGCGGCGCGGGTCCCGGAGACATCGTCCGTGATAAACTTGTACCCGATGCCGTACACCGTCTTCACGTACGTGGGGGCCCCCGGGGTGGGCTCGATCTTCTTGCGCAGCGACGCCACGTGCCGGTCAATGGTGCGGGTGGTAATGTTGCCGCTAATCCCCCACACGTCGCGGAGCAGCTGTTCGCGACTCACTGTGCGGCCGCGGTGGGTGATGAAGTACGTCAGGATGTCGAACTCCAGGTCCGTCAGTCCGATCTTCTCATTCCCCCTCGTGACCGTTTCCGCGGGAAAGCGGACCGTCACGTCGCCGAACGTGAACACGTCGCCGGTGTCGGGAAGGGCCGACCTGCTTCGGGCAAGAACCGCCTCGACGCGGGCCATAAGCTCCTGGGCGTCGAAGGGCTTGGTCACGTAGTCGTCCGCCCCGAGGTCGAACCCCTTCAGCTTATGCCTCTGTTGGTCCTTGACCGTGAGCACAATCACAGGCGAGTCGACCCCGGCCTGGCGGGCCTCGCGCAACACCTCAAATCCGGTCTTCTTGGGCAGCTTCACGTCCAGCAGCACAAGGTCGTAGGGGGGAAGGGTCGTCATTGCTTGGAGCGTCTCTTCGCCCTCCGTCGCGCGGTGGACTTGGTAGTCGTTCTGGGCAAAGAATGCCTCCAGGCTGCTTCCCAGGTCCGGGTCGTCCTCGGCAATCAGAAGTTGAGTCTCAGCGGGCCTTGTCATCATGCCGCCGGGCAAAGCCATGACTGCACCTCCGGTTCGCAGACAGTGCGAAAAAGGCAAATCGATGCCGCATGAATCTCCCTACTGGCGCTTGAAGGGCAGGATTCGTGGGGACGCATCCCCAAGAGGAGAAGCGCCGAACGGCCCACGGAATCGTACGTACATGTGCCTACACAGCAAACGCTGAACAAGCGCCCCGACGCATGGATGCATCGCCGCTCTTCGATCCCGAGTATCTTCCCATCATCGTCGGAACTTTGCTCGGATTTGCCCTACTGGCTGCCCTGCTTCTCGTACCGATTTCGCGGTTCCTCGACCGGGAAGAAGAGGCCGCGAGGGAGTGGACCCCGGAGGCCGTCGACGAACGGGTGCGCGAGCACAGGTCCTCCCCGACGAGCGGAACGGAGGCTGTAGATGAGGCCCGTTCCGCCGAACGAGAGGAGGCAGCTCCTCACCCGCCTGCGTCCTAGTGGGGCACACGGTCGTCCGCTACTCCGCGACGCTGTCGGGCGGGGCAACCTGGACCATGGGACGGAGGGTCGCAAGCGTCTCCGGGCCGATGCCGCCGACGCGCCGCAGCTCAGCGACGCGCTGGAACGGGCGTTGGGTCGACCGATACGTCACGATCCGTTCCGACAACGCGGGGCCGATGCCTGGCAGGGCCTCCAGCGCCTCCGAGGAGGCTGTGTTCACATTGATTGGGTGCTCTGCGGAGGGCGGCGGCGGTCCCGACGTTGCCGAGGAGGCCCCGGTTGTGTCTGTCGGGGGCTTGGCGACGAGCGAGTCGGCGGCCACTGGGGGGACCTGTTGGTTCTGGAGGTGACGCACCGTCAGGCCAAGTAGAAACAGTACGGCGAGGGTGAGAATTGCTAAGCCCTCTTGACGAGTAATGGAGAGCCGTTGCTGCAGTCGGTAAAGCCAAATCATGGCGACGGGCCTGTGAAGGCATCCATCACAACGCGAGCCCTATTTCTGTAGAAAGAGACACATACAGAGCCAGAATTTAACGTCTTCCGGCTTCGGGACGGCGGGACCGTTCGTCTGGACGTCCCGGCCCGACTCTCCGCAGTTTGGGACGCCTCGCGCGGGCTTCGTTGCCCTTGACCCTGTTGGCATCTCGTGATCATGGCGCAGCGCTCAATTGTCCGTACGAAGGCCGTCGTCCTGCGGAGCATCGACTACGGCGAAACGAGTCAGATCGTGACCCTCTTCACGCAGAAGAAGGGCAAGATTGGCGTTATGGCGAAGGGGGCTCGGCGTCCCAAAAGCTCGTTCGGGGCGACCCTGCAGCCGATGGCGTACACGCAGGTGGTGTTCTACTACAAACCTGCCCGCACCCTGCAGACCCTCAGTGAGAGCAGTCACGTCCAGTCCTTCCACCGTCTTCGTGGGAGCCTCCCAACCATCACCGTCGGGCTGCGCATCGTCGAGCTGGTCGATGCGCTGATGGAGAAAGAAGACCCCCAGCCCGCGGCGTTTGGACTGATGGTTCGGGCCCTGCACCGCCTGAACCACTCGGAGGTGCGGGTGGGCAACCTCTGGCCGTTCGTGCAGCTTCAATTGGCTCAGATGTTGGGGGTGGCCCCCGCTGTCGAGCGAGCGCGGGTAGAAGCGGTGACGGGGGAGGAGGGGCTGCTGTCCCTGGCGGACGGCGGCGTCTATCCGACCGACGCGACGCCCGAACGGCCGACGCGAGCGTCTCGGTCTGCCCTCCGGGCCTATGCCGTGTGCGCCCGGGCCGACCTCGATACGGTGATGCGGCTGGACATGGCCCCGGCGGTTCGGCGGGAGGTGAATGCCCTCGTGCGCGACTTTCTACGGTACCAGTTTGACGACGCCTACCCGGATCGGAGCCGTTCGGTCATCGCGCAGATTGAGAGAGCGGGGGCGCCCGGCTCTGGGCAGTCACATTCCTAGTCAATAGCCCCGAACCGTGGCACGCACCTCTATTTCCTGGTGGCGAAATTCACGCCGATTGCCCCATGTGCCCGTGGGACAGGATCCCATTTGACTGGATAGAGAGGCCTGTGCACGCGTCCGATGAGTACGGATTGCCGTCGGTCCCCGAGTCCAGGATCGGTACGCGACTCCTCTGCCCCCCCGGCTTGGGGACTTGACCTTGTCCGATGTGCTCGATACCCTACTGTGTGGAACATGTGGTCTTCCCTGTTCCTTGCCGAAAGCTCTGGCATCGGATTCACCAGCTGAGTGTCACTGCTTTCCCGCCATGGGCCGGAAAAAGCTCACCGCCAAGCAGCATGAATTCCTGCAGTTCCTGATTGATCACACCCGGGACACAGGCGTCTGGCCAACCTACCGGGAGATCATTGATCACTTCGGGTACAGTTCGCCCAACAGCGTCACTCAGAATCTGAAGGCGCTCCACCGAAAGGGGCACCTCACGCGGGACGATCAGGGCTATCACCTCGCGAAGCGGTACCAGGAGCAGGAAGAACCCGGCATTCCAGTGAAGGGCATCATTTCGGCGGGAATGCTTCAGGAGGCCGTGGAGGCCGATCTTGGGACGATCACGCTCGACACGCTCTTTCCGAACCTCGACCAAATTTTTGCCATCCGAGTGTCGGGGCAGTCCATGCGGGGGGCAAACATCCACGATGGCGACTACGTGCTGCTCATCGATGAGGACATTCCGGAAGGCGGCATCGGTGCAGTGCTGTACGACGGGGAGACCTCTCTCAAACGCGTGCACCACGACGACGAGGGCCTTCGTCTAGAGCCCTGCAATCCGGAATACGAGGACATCCACATCCAGCCCGACGTGTTCGAGGAAGTTACTATTCTCGGGCGCTACGTGGGTCACATCAACGACGATGGCATTCACAAAAAAAGCAACCAAGGGGTTCCGGCTGTCCGCTAGTCCCCTGTAAAGACATCTGTACACCTCCGATCGTTCTGGTCTCACGCCTTTGCTTCCATGAGTGATCTTCCGAATTGGAGAGATAATCTGCGTCGCGAGGGGGGGCATTGGGATGACGGCCGCTGGTACGACATTCATCTTGAGCGCCAGCTTCCGCAGGCCGTTCCGATGCTCGAAGAACTGGCGATGGCCCTCCCGCCCCTGCCACCCGGGGCCACGGTCTGCGACCTTGCGTGTGGCACCGGCAACGCGGCCGCCACAGTGTTCGACGCCTACCCGCAGGTGGAACTCGTACTGCTCGACGAAGACCCCGATCTGCTTTCCATCGCGCACGAGAAGGTGGGACAGCTCACCCGCAATGCCGAGCCCCTTCAGGTGGCGGTGCCCTCCGACGGGGCACCGCTCCCGGGTGGGCCGTACGACCTTGTCGTGGCCTCCTTGGCCCTACACGCAATTGTAGGGCATGAGGTGGATCCGGCGGAGGCGGAGTCGCGCTACGAGCTTCTCTTTCGGAGCGTTCTCGAACCTCTGCGTCCCGGTGGACACTGCCTCATCGGGGATCACGTTGGTACCCTTCCGCTCTACTCGCAGCTCAAGGCCATGGAGCGCGCTGGGTTTACGGAGGTGGATTGTGCCTGGCGTCAGGACGACTTCTTCGTGGCGGGCGGCCGGAAGAGTCCTTGAGCCGGGGACTGCCCTGGGGCGGCAGGCACTGCGAGGGAGGAGAAGATGTAGGTCCGTCGTCCCCAGACAGATGGGTGTGAGGAGAAGAGAGGGCCCTGCACAAGGGAGCCGGCTCGTCCAGGGACATCCCCACCCCTCGCAACCTCTCTGCGGTGAAGACCCTACGCCGCCGTAGACGCGACCATGTCGTCACCCACTGCCTGTCCCGCGTCGACGGCCCACCCGTCAGTGTGCGACGGCAGTGCGGAACGAAAGGGAGGAGGGACCTGCACTGCCCGAGGGGTGAACGCCCCCTACGTGTCTGCCGTAGAAGGCCGCCTTACTTCCGTTCGTTTCGGATCCGCTCGTATGTTTTGTCCAGGTCCACGACGGGCTTCGGGTAGTCCGCCCCCAGAACGCAGCCGTAGCGCTTCTGCTGCTCGTGGCTCATGCGGTGGGGGGTGTGCACGAACGTGTCGGGCACGTCCTCCAGTTCTGGCAGCCAGTAGCGAACGTACTCGCCGTTCTCGTCGTAGCGCTTGGCCTGCTTCACGATGTTGAAGTAACGGGCCCTCGGGTCGTTGCCCACGCGGGAGTTGTAGGCCCAGTTGCCCCAGTTGGAGCCGACGTCGTAGTCCACGAGGCGCGACTCAAAGTAGGCCGCTCCCATGCGCCAGTCCAGCTTCAGGCTCTGTGAGAGCATGCTGGCGACGTTCTGGCGGCCCCGGTTGGACATGTAGCCGGTTCGGTTCAGCTCCCGCATGTTGGCGTCGACGAACGGGATGCCGGTGGTGCCGGCGGCCCACCGTTCGAACGACTTGTCGTAGTAGCGCCAGTCGATGTCGTTGCCGTTGATGCCGCCGGGACGGAAGAGACGGTCGCCGGCCTCCCACGTGACGTAGCTGAAGAAATCGCGCCAGATCAGCTCAAATTTCATCCAGTACGTCGACTTGTTGTCGACCCGCCGGTCCTCGTAGCGCTCCACCTCTTCGTGGATTTGTCGGGGGGTGATGCAGCCGTGCGCGAGCCAAGCGCTGAACTTCGCGGAGTAGTTCGCGCCGAGCAGGCCGTTGCGTGTGGTCTTGTATTTCTTCAGAAAATCTCCGCGCCAGATGTACTCGTCGATGCGGTCGTGTCCTCGGGTCTCACCGCCCCGGAAGGGAAGCACGCCCCGCTCATCGACGGTCCCGTCGTCCTCGAAGCCGAGCTCGTTGAGTGTGGGAATCGTCCCCGGATCGATGTCTTCGGGCAGAGGGAGAAGCGAGTCCGGGGCGTCTAGAGGGGGGCGGACCGTGCTTTTCTTCTCGACGGCCTTCCGAAAGTTGGTGTACACCTTCGGAATGTCGTCGGGGCCGTCGAAGGGAACGTCGTCGATGTGGTAGAGGGTCTTCCCCCAGAAAAAGCCGGGCGTGGCATCGGTGTCGCGGAGCGCGTCCTCCACGGCCGTTTCCACGTTTTCCTCCTCGCCCCCGACTTCCTGAAACTGAAGCACCTCGTTGGCGCCGGTCTGCCGCACGAGCTCCGGCAGGATGTCTTCGGGACGTCCTCGGCGGACCACGAGGTTTGTCCCGAGGTTTTGATACGAGTCTCGAAGGTCCTGTACGCTTTCGCGGAGGAAGCGGGCCCGGATGGCACTCATCTTCGGCAGGTCGAACATGGTCGTGCCGAAGTGGCGTGGGTCGAAGCAGTAGACCGGAAGGACTTGGTCGTAGTGGTCGGCCGCGTAGCGGAGGGGGGCGTGGTCACGCACGCGGAGGTCGTTCCGAATCCAGACGAGGGCGGTCGAAAGCACGGTGATGGGGCGATGCAATGGCGAATTCTGACTGCTCGGGCGTCGGAAGCAGGGGCCCTCCGGTCGGTCTGTGCGCTACTCCTCTTTCGCCCAGGGGATGCGGTCGCGGTCCTTGTTGCGGCGGCAGCGCTCGCTGCAGTACTTCACGTTTTCCCAATCGTCCTCCCACTTCTTGCGCCACTCAAACTCACGGTTGCACACCGGACACGTCTTCGTCGGGAGATTTTGGTGACTCATGGTATAGGGACGCTTATTACAAGAGGCAGCGTTCGGCGATACGGTCAGGGTGAGGGGACGTGCCAGCAGGATTGGTCTTCTTACACGCTCGTCAAGACCGCCGGACTTCGCACGGTTCTCACGACAATTCGGCCGGCAAGGAGGCTCAGTCGCGCACCGGGAAGGAACAGACTCGAAAAAGGGACCGTAGTCAAACGTGTCTTATCAAGCAGACCAGCAACGCCTTCTGCTGCGCTGGTCATTTTTCCGTCTGGGGCCATAGCTCAGTTGGTAGAGCGCTGGAATCGCACTCCAGAGGTCCTGGGTTCGAATCCCAGTGGCTCCACTCTCCCGGCGAATTGGGTCCACAATGCCAACCCCCGCTCTTGCCCTTCGGCAGGAGCGGGGGTTGGTAGTGAAACGGGGAAGAGCCTTATTCCTGTAGGTGATCGGGAGTCTCTTCCGGAATGGTCCAAAGGTACAGCACGTCCCCGTCCACGTTGGCCGTCGAGTCGGGCGCCCAGCCGTCCATGTCGAAGCTATGGGAGACGACGCGCGTCCCTGGGGCGAGCTGCTCAAAAAGCATGGGCCGGAGCTTGAGGTTCACCTCCGGGAAGAGGTACATCGTCACGACGGTCGCGTCGCTGAAGTTTGCCTCGAAAAGATCCTGCCGCCGAAACTCCACGAGGTCCTGGACGCCGGCGAGCTTCGCGCGTTTGCGGGCCCGTTGGACGAGGTCCGGCTTAATTTCAATCCCCACGCCGCGAGCACTGTACTGTTTGGCGGCCGTGATGGGAATGCGCCCGTCGCCGCTTCCGAGGTCGTACACCGTGTCCGCCCTGGAGACGCCAGCGAGCTCCAGCATGCCCTCGACGGTTTCCTCCGGGCTCACCACGAAGGGCACGTCCGCCCCGACCGTGGAGTCTACGATCGAAGGGGGGGCGGACGTCGGCGTCGCCGAGGTGTCCGGCCCGCCGGTCGGGGGCTGTTCCTCATCCTGTGCGCAGCCGGAGAGGGGAAGCAGCCCGCCTCCGAGGAGGCCAATCGCGAGGAGCGGAAGGAGCAGTCGGCGAGAGGAACGCATGGGGGAGGTCGGGTGCGTGAGACGCCGGGGACGAAGGACCTACGCTTGTCGCGGCCGCAGGGTAGAGTCGGGGAGCCAGGACCAGTCCGGCAGCTTCGACCGCACGGTACGGGCCGTGAGTTCGAGACTGACGTACGCTGTGGGGATCAGGACGAGGGTAACCAGGGTGGAGGCAATGAGGCCCCCGATCACCACCCGGGCGAGCGCGGCCTGAATCTCGGCCCCGGCCCCGATCCCCAGGGCGAGCGGCACCAGGCCGAGCACAGTGGTCAGCGTGGTCATCAGGATGGGGCGCAGGCGCAAGCGTCCAGCCTCGGCCACCGCCGGCATCAGGTCCATCTCGTGCTCGCGCCGCATCAGATTGATGTAGTCGACCAGTACGATGGCATTGTTCACCACGATGCCGATCAGCATCACGAGTCCCATTACGCTCTGAATGTTCACCGTGGTGCCGGTGAGCACGAGGGTTGGCAGCACCCCGATGAGCACCAGGGGCACGCTGAACATGACGACAAACGGGTCGAGGAAGCGCTCGAACTGGCCGGCCATCACCATGTAGATGAGCACCAGGGCCATGATGATTGCGATCAGAAAGTCCGTTTGTGCCTTCTGCTGCTCACGGTACTCGCCCCCAAAGGTGATGGAGAAGCCCCCCGGCAGATTGAGGTCGGCCAAGTCGCTTCGGGCGCGCTCCACGACTTCCCCGAGCACCGCGTCGCTGTTGAGGGTGGCCGAGATGTAGGTGACACGCTGGCCACTGATGCGCTGGATCTCCGTAGGGCCCCGTCCCCGGTCCGTGTCGACGAGGGTGGAAAGGGGCACGGACTCGCCGTTGGGCGTCTGGATCGACACGTTGTCCAGGTCCTCCACCGACAACCGGTCCTCGGGCCGCAGGCGGACGGTAATGGGGAATTGCTCGCCGCCGGCGCGATAGGAGGCGGCCCGGCTTCCGCCCACGTTCGTCTGAACGGCCGCGGCCACCTCCTGTGTCGACAGCCCCAGGGAGGAAATCTTGTCGCGGAGGAAGCGAATGTTCTGCTCGGGGCGCCCCTCGCGCCGTCCCGTCCGGGCCGAGGCGACGCCGTCAACGTCTTCGAGCCGAGACTGAATGCGTTTGGAAAGGGACCGGGCACGGTCCAGGTCGTACCCGCGGAGCTCCACCTGCAGGGCCTCGTTGCCCCCGCCGGTGCTAAAGACACGTCGCAGGATCCAGAGGCCCGACTGGGCGCCGACCCGAATGTCGGCGCCGGGGACCGTTCCGAGCACTTCGGACCGGATGCTGTCGGCCAGCGCGAAGGTGTTGACGGACCGCTCACCGGACGGTTTGAGCCGGATTTCGACCTCTGCCCCCCACGGCTGCACCTGCTTGGCGAAGTTTTCCATGTCCTCCTCCGGGAGCATCGGCTTCACGTTCTGCTCCAGCTCGTCGAGGTATTCCATCACGACGGCGATGTTGGTCCCCTGGGCCATGTCCAGGTCGATGTCGATCTCGTTGGCGTCGGTTTGGGGCGCCAACTCAACCGACACCATGGGCCACAGCGCCACGGCCCCGCCAAGCAGCAGTGCCGTGGCCCCAAACACGAGCCAGCGACGACCGAGAAGGGATTCGATGAGGGATGAGTATCGATTTTCCAGGCGGGCGAACGCACGCTGAAACCACGACTTCGATGCATCCTGGTCGAGGGTCTGGTCGCCGGCATCCACCGTTAGGAAGCGACTCGCCATCATGGGCACGAGCGTAAGCGCCACGAGCAGCGAGCACACGAGGGCAAACACCACCACCAGGGCCAGTGACTGAAAAAGGGCCGCGGTGGTGGTTCGCGCGAAGACGAGTGGGAGGAAGATGACCGAGGTCGTGAGTGTGGACGCCACGATGGCGCCCGCCACCTCACGGGTGCCGATGGACGCCGCCTCCTTGAGCGATCGTCCCTTCTCCTCCCGTTGGCGAATGATGTTTTCTAACACCACGATTGCGTTGTCGACGATCAGGCCCACCCCCAAGGCCAGCCCCCCAAACGTCATCTGGTTCAGCGTCAGGTCGTTGAAGAACAGCAGGGCGAACGTCGCGATGATCGAGATGGGAATCGACAACGCGATGATGAACGTCGTCGATCCGTTCCGGAGAAACAGGTACAGCACCAAGATGGCCAGGAGCGAGCCCCAGAGGGCCGAGTTCTGGACGTTGTTGATCGACTTCCGGATGAACTGACTCTGGTCGCTTACGACCGTCAGGTTCACATCGGAGCGCGCCTCATTGACACGGTCCACCTCCGTGCGGATGTTGTCCGCGACGGTGACGGTGTTGGCCCCGCTCTGCTTCTGGATCTCAAGGCGAACGACTGGGATGCCGTTCAACTCCGCCACGCGGCCCAGGTCTTCGTAGCCGTCCACCACCTCGGCCACGTCCTCCACGCGGATGGGGGTTTGCTCGGCGGTCGCGACGACGGTGCGCCGGATCTCGTCGAGTGACTCGTACTCCCCCTGCGTCCGAACGTAGAGGTCATTCAGCCCCTCTTTCACGTTGCCCCCTGGAAGCGCCACGTTGGACGACGAGATGGCCTGCTGCACCTGCGCGGCCGACAGGCTGTAGGACTTCAGCCGATCACGATCGATGTTGACGCGGATCTGCCGGTAAATGCCGCCCTGGATGTTGAGGGTGCCCACCCCTGGAATTTTCTCAAACTGCTTTCCCAAGTTGCGCTCCATCAGCCGCGTGAGCGACTCCATGTCGCGGCTCGACTCCACCGCGATGGTCACGATCTCCTGGCTGTTGGGGTCGAACTTCCAGATGCCGGGCGGTTCGGCCTCCACCGGCAGGTCGTCCCGGATGCGGTCGAGGGCGGCCCGCACGTCGTTGGCCGCCGCGTTCAGGTCGGTGCCCTGCGCAAACTCGAGGTTGATCCGGCTCGACCCCTCCTCGGAGCTGGAGGTAATCCGCTCCACGTTGGGGACGCTCGAGACCGCGTTCGAGACCGGGTCGGTGATGATGGTCTCGACCTCCTCCGGCCCCACGTTCGGGTAGTTGGTGTAGACCGTTACGCGGGGATACTCGATCTCCGGCAGGAGATCGACCGGCAGGTAGTAAAAGCTGACACTACCGACCACGATGATGGCCAAAAACGTCATCGCCGTCGCGACCGGGCGTCGAATAGAAACGTCGTAGAGCGACATGAGCGGGGGCGATCAAACAAGGGAGGAGTGACGAGGGGCAGCGGGGGCTAGCGGCGCTGGCTCGTTGTCATGTCCAGGGCCGTGGTGTCTGTGGGGGCGTCTTGGCTGGACACGGAGGAGCGCGCCGAGTCGTCCGACGCTGAGTCGTCCCCAAATCGCTGCTTGGCGAGGCGCTGCTGGCGCTCGAGCACCCGATTGAGAAGGTCGGTGTCTTGCAGGCGCTGCAGGGCTAGCAGGCGGGACCAGGGCAGGGGGCGCACGCGGGCATCCACTCGCTCGCCGGTGTCGTTTGCGAGCAGGTTCTGCCCCACCGCCACGACCCAGTCGCCGGGGGCCACGCCGTTGATCCCGGCCGTCTGTTGTCCCTCCGCGAGGACCTCCACCTCACGGAAGGTCGTGGGGGTCGGGGGCGTGAGCGGCGGTGGATTGTCTTCGTCGAACTCATCGGGCATGTCCACCGGAATTTCCGTCCCCAGCGTGGGGGCCACGAACACGCCGCGGGCATCGGAGGCCGGGTCTTGGTACAGGGCGCTGAGGGGGACGATGGTGGCCCGCTCGCTCTCGCCATAGGCCACGTCGACCTCCACAAACATGCCGGGGTTGAGAAGGCGGCTTTCGTTGGGCACTTCAATCACGGCTTCGGCGCTGTACGACGCCTCGTTGAGAAACGGCGACATGCGAGTAACCGATGCCGTGAGGACGGTGTCCTGGCGCGGCACGTGGATGCGCGCCGTCTGTCCGGGACGAACGCGGCCAAACATTCGGTCGGTGACCTCGACGCGTACCTCCACGGAATCGAGGTTGCCCATCGTGTACAGGCGCGTGTCAGGCCCCACCCGCTGCCCGACTTCCACGTTGCGCTGGCCCACCTGCCCGCTCACGGGAGCGCGCACGACGGTCCGCCGGAGGGCCGTCCGCTGTTCCTGAAGGGTTGCCTCGGCCTGCTCGACCTGGGCCTGGGCCTGCTCGTAGGTCGCTTTGGCCTGCTCGACCTGGGCCCGCAGCGATTCGAGCTGCTGTTGGCTCTCAAAGTCCTGGTCGGCGAGGCGCTCGGTGCGCTTCAGCTGAGAGCGAAGCTCGCGGAGGCCGGCCTGGGCCCCTTGGGCCTCGGCCTTGGCGTTGCGGAGGGCGGCCTTGGATTGTCGGACCTGCTGCTGGTACGTCTCGCGGCGGAGCCGAACGAGCGGCTCTCCCGCCTCCACGTAGTCGCCCGTCTGGGCCTCCACCGCGACGACCGGCTCACTCAACTCCGAGTAGATGGCGACTTGGTTGCGCGCCCGCACCGTGCCGCTCATCCGTTCCTGCAACGGGAGGGTTCCGCCGCGGGCCTGCACCGCCTCCACCGAGGGCGGCGAGCTGTTTCCCTGGTCCCGCGAGCGTTGCGAGTCCCCGTCCGAAGACGAACTGCAGCCGCTCAGGAGAAGAAGAAACGTGAGACCGACGAAAGCCAACCGGGCCATGAGTGGGGGCAGAGGAACTGAGAAGGGGAGGCAGAAATAGTATCGAACCGATGACCACGATGTCCCCCGACGCCGGGGGCGAAACGACAATGCGTCTCCGCAGGGCCATTTTCTGCGGGTCAGAGGGCGTGTTCACTACGCCGTTCGTTGCAGGTTTCTGGGCCGGCGATCAATTGCATGCGCGAGGGGCCCAACGACACTTCGACGCCGCGGAATCGGCGGGCGGTTCTTCCCTGAAGGGGCACTCGGAAGGAGGCCGGAATGAGGTCTTCGCACTGCGGACTGCACACCATGACTCTGCACACCATGACTGATGTGTACTACACCCTTGACGCGTCGGGCCGGGCGGTGCACACAGTCGACGGGTCCCGCTTCCTGGCGGAGGCCGTCGCGGTGGCGACCCAGACGGCGGCCGAAGAGGCGATTTCTGCCGTCCGCACGCGGGAGCACAAGGCCACCCACCACTGTTGGGCCTACCGGGTGGGGGTGGCCGGCGACACGTTCCGGTACAATGACGATGGGGAGCCGAGCGGGACTGCGGGCCCGCCCATTCTTCGTCGAATGAACGCGCAGGATCTCACAAATACGCTCGTCGTCGTAACGCGCTACTTCGGCGGCACGGAGTTGGGGGCCGGAGGCTTGACACGAGCATACGGCACCGCCGCGGCCGCGGCGCTGGAGCGGGCGGATCGTGTCGAGCGGGTCGTACGGACGCCGGTTCGGGTCCGGTACGCGTACGACGATACGGCCCCTGCGGAACAGGTGCTTCGGCACTTCGATGCGGACGTGCAGGACAGCGAATACACGGACGTAACGACCCTTACGGTGGGCGTCCGTAAATCCCAGGTGGACACGTTCGCCAAGGCATTTCGGGACGCGCTATCGGGGCGTGGCGAACTGAGCCGGATGGGCCAGGACGAGGCAGACGTGGGGGGGTAAGGCGGAACAGACCGAGACGTACACCGTCGCGGCCCGCTTCCGTTCAGCCTGTGCCGTCGGTCACTTGAATTGCTCCATCGCGGCCACGGCCAACTCATCGGCCATGATGTTGAGCTCATCGTCGGCGTGGCCCTTCACCCACACCCAGTCGACCTCGTGCCGATCCGCCTCGTCGAGGAGGGCCTTCCAAAGGTCCTGGTTTTTGACGTCGTTGTTCGAAGAGGTCTGCCAGTTGTTCTCCTGCCAGCTGTCGAGCCACCCTTCGTTGAACGCCTTCGAGAGGTACTTGCTATCGGTGTGAAGGGCGACCCGGCTCGGTGCGTCGAGGGCCTGCAGGGCCTTCAGGGCGGCCATCAGCTCCATGCGATTGTTGGTGGTGTGGGGCGCGCCGCCGGTGAGCGGATCGGTGGCGTCGTCGTCGGAAAGGAGGACGGCGGCCCAGCCGCCGGGGCCAGGATTTCCGCTGCAGGCACCGTCGGTGTAAATGGTAATGTCATTCATAAGGCCAGAAAATTAGGAGAGAAAAGGAGGATGTTGTCAAACGTACGCGGCCCGGTGGGACAGGTCCAGGATTGCGCCAAAAAAGCCCAGTGAAAACCTTGGGCCCTGTGCGAACGTACGACCGTTCCATATAACCCTAGTCCAAAACCAGTCCAGGAGTCACACCTCCGGAGCCCAGCATGAAGTTTCTCGACCAAGTTGACCTCAGGGTGAGCAGCGGCGACGGGGGCAAGGGCGTCGTGGCGTGGCGCAGGGAAAAATACGTGCCGAAGGGAGGTCCTGCGGGGGGCGACGGGGGAAACGGGGGCTCGGTGTATGTTGAGGCCGACGAGAACCTCTACACGCTGATGGACCTAAGCCACAGTACGCAGGTCTTTGCGGGGGATGGCGAGCCGGGGGGACGCCGTGAGCAGACGGGTGCCTCGGGGGACGACAAGGTGATCCGGGTGCCGCCGGGAACGGTCGTAAAAGACCAGCACACAGAAACGCTCGTCGGCGAGGTCGTAGAGCCGGGACAGCGCATCTGCGTGGCCGAAGGGGGAGAGGGGGGGCGGGGCAATGCCTTTTTCAAGTCGAGCACGAACCAGGCCCCTCGCGAGTCCCAGCCGGGAGAGCCCGGGGAGGAGCACGAGCTGACCTTTGAGCTGAAGCTGATGGCGGACGTGGGCCTCGTGGGGTTCCCGAACGCGGGGAAGAGCACGCTCGTATCGTCCGTGTCGGCCGCGGAGCCGGAGGTGGCGGACTATCCGTTCACAACGCTCACGCCCCAGCTGGGGATGGTCTACGTAAGCGAGTACGAGACCTTCGTGATGGCCGACATTCCGGGCATTATTGAAGATGCGCACGAAGGAAAGGGGCTGGGGCTCCAGTTCCTCCGACACATCGAGCGCACGTCGGTCCTGTTGTTCGTCATCCCCATTACGTCGCAGGACCTGGGCGAAGAGTACGAGGCACTCCTCCACGAACTTGAGTCCCACGAGGCCCGTCTGCTCGACAAGCCCCGTGCCGTGGCGCTGTCGAAGGTCGACATCCTGGCCCCCGACGAGCGGGAGCTTCTGCCCGAGGTGGTGGCCGATGAGTTTCCGGAGGACGTGCCCCTCCTCCCGATTAGTGCGGTGGCCGACGTGGGCCTCGACCAACTCAAGTACACTCTCTTCGACACCGTCACCTCCACGCGATCGGCGGATACAATCGAAGCATGAGACTCCCTCTTCCGGACGACGACGACCCGCCGGGCCGAGACCGGGCCAGTGACCAGCGGGCCCTGATTGGCCTCTCGCTGGTGTCGGGGGTGGGGCCACAGCGCCTCCGAGCCCTCCTGGCCGCATTTGAGACCCCGAGCGCGATTTTTCGGGCGTCGCGCTCGACCCTGACGCAGGTGGACGGGGTGGGCGAACAGACCGCCGAGGCGATCCTCACCTTCGACGACCGAGCGTCGGTGCGGCACGAGATGGAGCGGGCCGATGACCTGGGGGCCTCCCTCGTCTCGCCCTGGGACGAGCGCTTTCCCAATCGCCTCCGTGAAATCTACGACCCGCCCGCGTTCTTATGGATGCGAGGCACGCTGCCCGAGAGCGACCGCCCGATGGTGACGGTCGTGGGCACCCGCCGCTGCACGGACTACGGCCGGACCCAGGCACATCACTTCGGGGCTGAGCTGGCCCGTCGCGGCTTTACGGTCGTGAGCGGGCTGGCCTATGGCATCGATGCGGCCGCCCACAAGGGGGCCCTCGACGCCGGGGGGCGCACAATCGCCGTCCTTGGATCGGGGATCGGCCGCATCTATCCGCAGAAGCATACGGCCCTTGCGGAGCGGATTGCCGAGAGCGGGGCGGTGCTGTCCGAGTATGGACTTGACGCGGAGCCCGACGCGCCTCATTTTCCGGAACGAAACCGCATCGTGAGTGGGCTCGCCCTCGGCACACTGGTCGTGGAGTCGCACGCGGAGGGCGGGGCCCTCATCACGGCTCGCCTCGCGGTGGAGCAGAACCGCGAGGTCTTTGCCGTGCCCGGTGCCATCACAAAGAACTCCAGCCGGGGGACCAACCGGCTTATTCAGCGAGGGCATGCCAAGCTGGTGCTGGAGGTGGAAGACATGCTGGAGGAGCTTCCGGCGGTGACGGTAAAAGAGCCCGGCGACGTGGATGCGGACACCGTCACCGCCGGTTCAGGCCCCGATCCCAGCGGCCTGTCGGGCGACGCATCGGTGCTGTACGATGCTCTTTCGGCCACGCCCGTTCACGTCGATGAGCTTTGTGAGGAGACGGGCCTCGACCCGTCCACGGCCCTGCCCACCCTTCTCAAGCTGGAGTTCAACGGCCTCGTGCGTCAGCTCGCAGGCAAGCAGTTTCGGCGCTCCTGAATCTGCCCGCCCTGCGCTCTGGTGTCCGCCCACAGCCCTGGGGCCTGCTCGCGACCGTGGGCGAGCCCGCCCCCACGAGAACATCATCGGCCGACGCGATGGGGCAGAACACCCCCGATTCCGCTGAGGGCGAACGCTGGTGGAGATGGCCCGTGCCACTGGTGCTGTTGTCCGCTGGTCTTACGGTCTGCGAATGATCGCCTCCTCCATGACGCCCGAAGCACTTCGCGACCACTATCCCCATACCGCTCATCAGACGTACCTCAATCACGCGGCGGTGAGCCCCATGAGCCGGCCCGTCCAGAACGCCATCGACGCGTACGTGGCGGAGCGGCACGGGGCAGATCCGGACGCCCCGATTGCCAACTTCGAGACCTTCTTTCCTGTGATAGAGGAGACGAAGGAGCGAGTGGCGACGGTCCTTGGCACGACAGACGCCCGGGTTGAGTTTGTGCCCAACACATCATCGGGACTCAACGTGCTGGCCCGTGGGCTCGACTGGGAGGCGGGCGACCGCATTGCGGTTCCGGACGGGGCCTTCCCGACGAACGTGTATCCGTTTCTGAACCTGGAGGCCCAGGGCGTCGAGGTCGACTTTGTGCCGACGACGGACGGAGCGTACACGGTCGACGATGTGGCGGAGACCCTGCGGCCCGAAACACGGCTCCTGAGCGTGTCCTGGGTGCACTTCCTCTCGGGCTTCCGGGCCGACCTGGAGGCGCTCGGTGCGCTCTGTGAGGAGCGCGGCGTGGTGTTCTGCGTGGACGCCATTCAGGGCCTCGGGGCACTGCGGGTGGACGTGGAGGCGGCGGGGATCGACTTCCTGACGGCGGGGGGGCACAAGTGGCTGATGGCCGCGCAGGGCATCGGCGTGCTCTACTGCGACGAGGGGCTCCAAGATCGTCTGCGGCCGCCTACGGGGTGGCTCCACGGACCGGTCGACTGGGAGCATCTCGACGAGTACGAACTCACGTTCCATGAGGATGCCCGCCGGTTCCGCACGGGGACCCTCAACAGCGTCGGGGTCGCGGCCCTGCACGCCGCGCTTGGCCTCTATCTCGAGGCCGGTCCCGCGTGGTGTGAGGAACGGGTGCTCTCCCTATCGGGGACCCTCGCGGACGAGCTGAGCGACCGCGGACTGTCCCGCTACGGCACCGACGACCCGGCCCATGCCAGCGGCATCGTCACGGTCACGCCCGAGGCTCCGGACGCCCTCTTTGAACACCTGAAGGAGCACGGCATTACCGGGGCGGTGCGCAACCGGAAGTTGCGGCTCGCGCCGACATACTACAATAACGACGAAGACCTCCACGCCGTCCTGAGCGCGATCGACTCGTTCGGGCGTTGAGGTCCGCTTGTGTCCTCGCATGACTCAGAACCGCGTCCATGGCGACACTCCCGGATTCGTTCGACCCGGCCCAGTACGACGCCGAGGTGACCCGCGAAGAGAATGTAGTAGAAGTGGTGGTGCCCGCATCAGAAACGGACGAACCGCGCATCGACAAGTACCTTACGCGCTTCTACCCGGAGGCCTCCCGCACCAAAATCCAGCGCGCCATCAAGAAGGGGCACCTGAAGGTGAACGGGGCGGACGTCAAGAAGTCGTACCCGGTGGCGCCGGGCGACGAAATTGTCTTCCGGCTGATCCGCAAGCCGCCGATGCAGGCCGAGCCGGAGGCGATTCCGCTCGACGTGGTCTACGAGGACGACGACCTGCTCGTGGTGAACAAGCCGGCGGGCATGGTGGTGCACCCGGCGCCGGGGCACCGCTCGGGAACGCTCGTACACGCCCTGCTCCACCACGTGGACGGGGGCGAGGTGGCCGCCGACGATGAGCGAGACGAGGTATCGGAGGAGGAGGTCGGCCTCTCGATGGTCAATGCGCTGCCGCAGGCGCCGGACCACCCGGTTGTGCGGCCCGGCATCGTGCATCGCCTGGACAAAGGCACGTCCGGCCTCCTGGTGGTCGCAAAACGAGGCCGGGCCCACCATCCGCTCGCGTCGCAGTTTAAAGCCCATACGGTAGACCGGCGGTACCGTGCAATCGTCTGGGGACGCTTGGCTCCCCCCAGCGGAACGATTGCGGGGGCCATCGGCCGCGACCCACACCACCGCCAGCGCATGGCCGTCGTGCCCGAGGATGAGGGCAAGTGGGCACGCACCCACTACGAGACCGTGGAGGCCCACGCCCACACATCCGTTGTTGAATTTGGGCTGGACACGGGGCGCACCCACCAGATCCGGGTGCACGCCCGTGCCCAGGGACATCCGCTCCTCGGAGACCCGAAGTACGGTGGGCAGCGGGTCCGGTACGGAACGCAAGGTGGAGCCCGCCGGAGCTTTTTCGAAGAACTCTTCGAGCTTCTTCCGCACCCGGCCCTCCATGCGTTCCGCCTCGGCTTCGACCATCCCATCACGGAGGATCATCTTCACTTTGGGGCCGACCCGCCCACAGCGTGGCGTCGCGTCCTGGACCGGCTGAGACGACGGGAAGGGGAGCAGAATGCGGGTGCGTGAGGGGACGGTGCGAAACGTGAAACGTTACAGGTTTGCAGTCTTGCGGGATGCTGTGTGGAGAAACAAAGGGCCCTATCCTCTGATACGGGTCTATTGAATTCCAGCCTCAATTGGCGTCTTGATCTTTTAAACAACGCCGGGTAGCCCGGTGGAGGCTCTTCTCTTCCGTACTGATTCTATGCAGGTCGTGCCAACGATCGGTGCCGTTCCCCTTTTGTTGGGGGAGAGGCAGCGAGCTCGTGTTGCACGGGAGGCCCGTTTGTGATGAACGGGCATGTTCTCGTCCTGAACCAGGACTACAGTGCACTCACCGTCTGCAGTGTGGAACGGGCTGTCGTGATGATGCACCTGCGGAAGGTGCATCTTGTGGAAGCAGCGGAGGATCAGTACGTACGTTCTCCCAGCGTGGAGCTGCCATGGCCGAGGATTGTGCGGCTGAAGCAGTACGCCAACGTCCCATACAAGCGGGTCATGCTTTCCCGCAAAAACGTGCTCAAGCGGGACCGCAACACATGCCAGTACTGTGGGGCGCAGAGCAATCTGACGATCGACCATGTAGTGCCCAAGTCACGAGGGGGGCGCGACACGTGGGAGAACCTCGTGGCCGCCTGCGTCACGTGCAACAACCAGAAGGGGGATTCGACGCCCGAAGAGGCGAACATGGAGTTGGCACGTCAGCCCTTTCGGCCCAGCTACGTGATGTTCCTGCGCGACTTCGCAGGGGAGATTGACGACACCTGGAAGCCATATCTCTTCTTGTCCTAGAGCGGTTGTTGCGGCACTGTTTGCTGGACGCTTTTCACGGATAATCCCCGGGGAAGGCCGGTTGAGTGTGGCTCGCGCCTGTGCGGCCTCGGTACACGTTGTCCACTCTCCCTGCATAACCGACCGTACCTCCAATGATTCGTTGGATTGCCCGCGCTGCTTGGCTCGTCCCGTTGCTCATGGCCGTCCTCTCGCTGCACCAGGGCAAGGTGGCGTACGACCTGCACACCACCAAGACGCAGGGCACAACGGCGACGGCCGAGGTGCAAGAGGTGAAGGTGTCGAACCGAACCCAGGTGACGTACGACTACGTGAGCCTCCGCGTCTCGATGCCCGACGGCTCAGCGTTGACGCGCGAGCGGCTCTCATTGCCCCACGGCATTGTGCCGGCGCTAGAAGGGCGAGAGACCCTGCAGGTACGTGTGGGATCGGAGGGCAGTCGGTCCATTGTCGTGACCGAAGCCATCAACTCGACACCCGTCGTGGACACGCAACTCCGCATTGCCGGCATCAATGGCCTCATGAGCTTTGGGGGTGCCCTGCTCTTTGGCATCGCCATCTGGTTCTGGAACCGAAGTCTGCGCCGAGACGGTGACCCCGCAGAGCGGGGCGTCTCCGAGCCCGATCCCGACCACCCGGCCCGAAAAACCGTTCGAACGTAGAAGCTGGAGAAATCTCTCGTCCCGTCCGTGCGGAGAAGCGTCCCATCGTGCATCCCAAATCCCAGCTACACCTTTTCTTCGGGGAGCCGAAATTGAAACGCGACCCCAACCTGCTGGCCCGAAAAGCCATCCCTGCCTTCTGAGGTGAACGTCACGTCCTCCACTGCACGGAGTGCAGACTGAGCAAGGAGGTCGGGAGGAGAGTCAAGCCCCGTTCGTTCATTCGAAATGCGTGGATTGGTGGCCTGGCCCGCACTGTTTATGGCAAAATCAACCCTGGCCCTCCCTTCCCTTCCGTCCTTTTGGGCCAATTTGGGGGGCGAGACATTGCGGTGGAGGGGCTCTCGGGTTTTCCGATCGATGACGGGAGACCCCCTCTCGAAATGAAATGCGTCCAGGCCAGCCGTTGCGGAGTTCCCTCGCGGCTCTGCGGTCGGTTGGTGGGAAGAGGTCGTGCCAGAGTCATCCGGCACCCGAAAGGTCACCGGGAGCGACAGTTGTACCTTCACGGCCTCGCCGTCCTGCTGGCCCGGCTCGAATTCCTGGGCCTTCACGGCGTTGAGGGCTGCTTGGTCAAGCTCCTCCTGGACGCTGCGGGTGACTGTTGGGTTCGTTACGGCTCCATTCTCGTCCACAATGAACTGAACGATGACACGGCCCTCGATCCCGGCTTCTTTGGCCACCTCCGGGTAGCTGATCGACTCCTGCAGGGCGCTCATCCCGCCCACCAGTTCGGGCGGGTCCTCGACGACCATGAACACCTTGCCGTCTTTGGCAGAGGCCGAGGACGACTCTGTAGCGGTGGGATTGTCTGTGGAGGCGGAGGGCGCAACGCTATCCGAGCAGGCGACCACGCCGAGCGTGAGGGCCAGGCCCCCGGCCACGAGCGTGGCAACGAGGGGGAGTCGGGTCGAGAGAAGGGAGGGACTTGAGGATTGCATGGCGGACAGGCGGTCTTTGAGGGAGGAGGGCGATTCGGAGAGAGAAAGCGCCCCGAGGCGACGGGGGCCGCTGCCGTCGGCAAAGGTGGCCAGGAGGCGTGCGTAGTCGCCTGTGGGGGCTTGTTCGTCGGCGAGGACGGCCGCATCGCAGGCTCGCTCTCGCGCCCCGTCGATCCGACGGCGAAGTCGACTGACCAGCGGATGGACGGCGAACAGGGCCGCGACGACCCGTTCTACAAACTGGGCAACGTCGTCCCAGCGACGGATGTGGACCAGTTCGTGGTGGAGGGTCATGCGGAACGCGTCGGGGGCCTCTGTCAACCGTTTCGGGACCAGAATCACGGGCCGTCTCCCGCCCAGTGTGACGGGGACCGCGGTGTTCGAGGTGGCACACACTCGTACCGGCCGACGAATGTCGAGTCGATCTCTCAGCCGATCGAGCTCTTCTTGCAACGTAGGCAGCGTGGCGGGGAGGACCCGGTCACGGACGCGTCCCAGGGCCACGGCGTCGCCCCCGAGCCGTGCCAGCTCATACGCTCCCACCGCAAGCGCGAGCACCGTGAGCGCGCCGGTCGCGTGGTGCCAGCGCCAGGTCCCCCCTGGGGGCGGTGTTGTCGTTGATTCGACTGGAGGGAGCATCAGGACCGAGGCATCGGGAAGAAGCGGCGGGGCTGGAGACGCCGGAAGGAGATCGACAATCCCGACCGCCGCAATGCTGATCGGCAATGCGGCGAGAAGGACCTGCGAAAGGCGATACTCGGCCAGGGGATGCAGGCGATCGGTTCGCTTCAAAAAGACCCAGAGTGGGAGGGCAAGGAGGGTCCAGGCCAGAACCGGCCCCCAGATGGTGGGGGTCGTTGCCGACCCGAGGTCGGCCAACGTTTCAGGAACCACTTGTATCATCGGTCTCGGAGTCTTGTGCGTCGAGGGCGTCGATGAGGGCCTTCAGCTCCTTCCGCTCGTCGTCGGACAGGTTCTCGCGCTGCACCAGCGTCTGTACGAGTGCTGTGGGGGACCCCCGGAAGACTTTTTCCATCAGCCGTTGCAGGAGACTGTGCTGCACCGCGTCCGGCTCCTCCGCGGGCTGATAGACATAGGACCGCCCCTCCTTGTAATAGTCGAGATAGCCTTTTTCGGACAGCTTCTTCAGTACAGTCATGACCGTTGTGTACGCCACATCCCGGTCGTGCAGGATGCGTTCACGCACGTCGGCCACGGTCGCCTCGCCGAGATCCCACACGTGGTGGAGAACCTCCATTTCTGTTTCGCCAAGATGAGTGAGGGATTTGTGCTGCATGGGGGGAGTCGTTGGTCTTATTACTACTTAATTAGTACTACACAAGTCGTACCGGTGCAAGGCAGTTCTTGTATTCTTCACAAAACGTACAGGGCGATGGATGGGGACCGGGCCTCACGTCTAGTTGAGTTTGTCTCCCGGGCACCTTGGGGAGCCTTTTTTGCCTTGTGCGGGGCGCTCCGCGCGGGTTGCGAGTCGTTCCGTTGCTCGGCCGGTGGCGCGCGGCCGCTCTTCCTTGCTGTTGCGCAGGGCACACCGCTGCCGGCTTCGGGTACGGGGCGGTTCTCGCGCCGCCGATCCTCACTTTCGCGACCCGACCCAAAATCAGAACAGACTGCTAGTCGTCGGTGTGGGCGGGGTACAGAGACGCCAGTTGGTCAGGGTCGGTGCCCCACAGGTAGTGGGTCCATAGATACAGATTGAGGAGCTGCTGGCGGAGGGGGCCGTGGCGCCGAAACCGTCGGGCCGACGTTTTGACAGATGCATTCAGGAAGCGAAACCCCCCGTGTTTCTGGAGCCGAGCCGCCAGCTCCAGGTCTTCGAAAAGGGGCCAGTCTGGAAAGCCGCCCACGGATTCAAACGCCGACCGCTCCACGAACTGGCCGCGGTCGCCGAAGCAGAGACGAATCCACGGCCACCCGGTACACCATGCGTAGAAGCGAAGTAGGGGGGTCGGGTCGTCGAATCGGAGACGAAACGTACCGGCGGTCGCATCCGGAGGAGACAGGGACTGTCGAATGAGGGACACCCCATCGGGGGGAAGCTGAGTGTCGGCGTGAAGGAAAAGGAGGAGGCGGCCGGCACTGTGGGTCGCCCCGTGGTTCATTTGTGTAGCCCGGCCACGCGGGGCCTTCAGGACGGTTGCGCCGTGTGCCCGGGCGACGGATCGGGTATTGTCGGTTGATCCCCCGTCCGCCACGAGAATTTCAACAGGAGCCTCTTGCTGATGGACCCGGCGCAGCGTACCGGCGATCGTCCCTTCTTCGTTCAGGGTCGGAATGATGATCGAAACGAGCCGCGGGGTAGTCACTCCGTAGTGGGGCAGGGATTGTGAGGGAGGAGCGTTGGGGGCAGTGAGACATGTAGGCCCTATGTGTCTCGGGGGGCTTTCCGCACATTACAATGCCCAGAGTCCCCCGCTCCTACGTGGGGTTACCAGACCATCTGTTTCATGCAGAATACCGACCCGCCAGACTTCATGAATTCGCTGGTGTCGAGCTCCACCGGGACGAAGTCGTGGGCTCGCAGTTGGTCGTTGGTCCCCTCACAGCCTTCCTGGAGAAGGACGTGGTGGCCGTCGGGACAGTGGGCGTTGCAGGCAAACTGGTGTCGGGCCTCGTGATCCGGGACGTCAATGACGGTGTCGAAGAGGGCGTCGATGAGGGCTCGGCCGGTCTCGTCGAAGGCCTCCGGGGCTAGGAGGGCGTGCTGGGCGTCCAGGGGGCACAGGCAGGTGTCGAGGTGGTAGTAGTCCGGGTCGACGAGGCGAAGGGCGACGATGGGGACGTCAAGCAATTCGCCGAGCGCCTCGTACGCCTCAATGCTTGTTCGGTAGCCATATCCTCCCCACAAGAGACGACGGCCCGGGTGCCAGAGGGCATCGCCCATCCCTTCGAAGTCGGCGTTGAGGGCATCGGGCAGGGACTCGACGACGTAGCCTGCCTCCTCGAACAGCTGGGCGTAGTACGGCACTTCGTCCGTCCGGTGCTCGCTGTGCATGCGGCTAAGCACCACGCCCCTCGTCTCGGTGTCGGGATCGTAGAAGGGGAGGGTCTGATTCGCGCAGAAGACCATGTCGGGCAGCCCGGACCGGCCGTTTGCCACGACGGGCGCGCAGTCGAGGGCCGCGTAGGTGGCACGGACGGCCTTCCACTGTTGCCACGCGACGTCTTTGTTGACGCTGCCCATGTTCTCCGACATGTGTGGATTGATCACGTACTCGACGTCGAAGTGCGTGGGCGTTGTGAGGACGACCCGCCGCGGACGCGGGAGCGACGGGATCTCATCCAGCCGGAAGTCGAGGGCATCGGGCGTTCGGTAGATCATGGACACGGGGGGACCACAGTTGGGCGACAGGCGCGAGATTCAAAAGTAGGGACGGCAGCGGGGGAAGTCCACGTCTGGGGGCGCACTGTTCCCACGGTCAAAAGTCCCGCTGGACGAACCAGTAGCCCGCGACCCCGTAGGTGGCCCCGCCGAAGAGGAGAGACGAGACGAGTGGATACCAGGAGTCCACGGCCTCTCCCTCGGCCAGGACGGAGACAATCTTGGTGACCTCTGTGAAGTTGGGGAGGGTGTGGTACAGGCCCCAGAAGACCGGGCTCGTGAGCGGTCCAAGGGTCGGTCCGATCTGATCGGCGGCGGCCAGCACCATCGAGACGAAGATGAGGCCGTAGGACACGATGAGGCCCAGGGCCGTGCTTTCGGTCCAGACCCCCATTAGCATGACGGCCGCGTACATCACCGCAAACATGCCCACCACCAGGAGAAGGGAGAGCAGAAACCGTGGGTTCCACACCCCCGTTTTGAGGGACATGATCCCCCAGACGCCGCCCAGGAGATACGTTGCCAGGAGCCCAATGGCGCTCCAGACCCCCAGCATGTGCCCGAACAGGACACGGACGCGGCCGATGGGCTTGGACAGCAACAGCTCTGCGCGCCCCTCCGATTGCAGGTCGGGAAACAGGGAGGCGGAGGCAAAGAGGGCCAGCAAAATGCCGATCCAGTACGCCACCCCGGCCACAACGGACTCCACCGCGATCACCACGCGGGAGAGCGTAAGCGGGGCTGCGTCTTCCCCGCCCAGGTCTTCGGGCGCGGCCTCCTGGCCGAAGAGGCGGATGCCGGCGAGCGACCCTTCCACCACGTCCAGGTTCAGGGCGAAGGCAACCGCCAGCAGCACCAGGGAGCTGACGATAAACAGCCCCAGCACGATCTTCCGCGCCCAGAGCTCCCGAAACGTAATCAACACAAGACCGAGTAGGGGGCGCATGGCGGTTAGGCTGGGGCATCGACCACGTCAATGAAATAGTCTTCGAGGGACTGCCGGAGCGGAGTGATGGACTCAATGTCCACGTCGGCATCGCGGAGCCGGTCCACGACGGTGTTGAGCGTAGCCCGATCGTCGGCACGGACCCGATACTGGTGGAGTTCTGAGTCGGGGGCCGAGCCATCGGGCGCCGGGGACAGGGGAAGCTCCGCGTTTAAGAGCGCGTCCGGGATGGGAGTGGCGAGGAGGTCGTACACCCGGTCCACGGCGGTCAGTTCTTCGACGCTTCCCTGCCGGACCAGCGTGCCGTCTCGCAGAATGGCGATCTGCGTACAGACCTTTTCGACCTCAGAGAGGAGATGAGAGTTGAGGAAGATGGTCTTGCCTTCGTCCCGCAGGTCCAGCACGATGTCCCGAATGGCACGGCGCCCCACCGGGTCGACGCCGCCGGTCGGCTCGTCGAGAAACAAGAGGTCGGGCTCGTTGAGGAGGGCCTGGGCCAACCCGAGCCGCTGGAGCATTCCCTTCGAGAACGTCTTGACTTTTGTGTCCCCCCGTCCATCGAGGGCCAGGCGGTCCAGCAGCTGCGGGATGCGTCGATTTCGCGCGGCTGTGGACACGTCGGCCAGGCGGCCGTAGGCGTGCAGGGTCTGGGTGGCCGTAAAGAAGCCCGGAAAGCGATGGTTTTCGGGAACGAACCCGATCCGGTGGCGGGCGGCCGGGGTGCCGGCGGGTTGTCCGAAGAGGCGGGCCGTGCCGCCGGAGGGGTGAACGAGCCCGAGTAGGATTTTCATGAGGGTCGTCTTGCCCGCGCCATTGGGGCCCAGGAGGCCGAAAATGGCGCCCTCCTCCACCGTCAGCGAGACGCCGGTCAGCGCCTGCACCGTCGAGCGCCGAAGCAGGCCTGTGCGGTAGGTCTTCGACAGCGACGAGACGGAGAGGGCAGGCATGGCTGGGGGACGGTGTTCTGCGGGCTCCGAAGACACAGGAGGGTTCGAAGGATAAATATAACCGGGGTCGAAGGCGGAAGGCGGCGTCTCGCTCCGGGTCGCGCGTGTCATGCGCTGCGGGGCTGGAGCCAGGACCGCCTCTTCTTGAAAGCCCGCGTTGCGATCCCGTCGTCACTCTCGCGCCGCCGCGGGCTGTTCGCCTGTTCTTGGATTCTTAGACGTGCCGATCCCCAGGACCCAACCGTGCAACTGTGGCTGAAGCCCACGGGCACACTGGCATTCAGGATCTATCGCTGAACGGTACACGATGCTTGGAGGCCGGTGTCTCAGGCCCACCGGGGTTCCGTCGGACTGGGGAGAGTCTTTCACGAGGGGGCAGAACGTCGAGAGCCTGTGTCGACGGTGCGGCGACCGCGGGAGTGTGGGGGGGCACGTCAAGCATCCGTGAGCGCCTCAACGCCGGGAAGGGAGGCCCCCTCAAAAAACGCAAGCAAGGCGCCGCCGCCGGTGGAGACGTGGCGGATGCGGTCGGCACACCCGGACTGGGTGAGGGCCGACACTGAATCGCCGCCCCCCACCACCGAAAAAGCGCCGTCGTCCGAGGCGTCGGCCAGGGCCTCCGCAACTGCGGTCGTGCCGTCCGCGAACTGATCCACCTCAAACACGCCCATGGGGCCGTTCCAGACCACTGTGGCCGCGTCGAGGATGCGGGCGCGGTACGCGTCGACGGTCGCCGGCCCAATGTCGAGTCCCATGAGCCCCTCCGGGATGTCGTCCTCTACGACGAGGGCTTCGGCCTCGGCCTCCGGTGCCTCGGCCACGACGTGGTCTGTAGGAAGAGCGATGGTGCCTTCGGCCTGTTTGTACAGCTCCTCGGCGGTGTCCAACCGGTCGGCCTCCACGCGCGAGGCGCCCACCTCGTGCCCGAGCATCTTGAGGAAGGTGTAGCTCATGGCCCCTCCGATGAGTAGGTGGTCCGCCGTCTCCGAGAGTGCCCGGATCGTTCCGAGCTTGTCGGAGACCTTGGAGCCGCCGAGAATGGCGACCATGGGATGCGCCGGGGTGTCGCGGATGCGCGCCAGGGCCTCGATCTCGTCCTCCATCAGGCGCCCGAGGGCCGCCACGTCCATGAACTCGGCCACCCCGGCGGTGGAGGCGTGCGCCCGGTGGGCCGCGCCGAAGGCATCGTTGACGTACACGTCGGCCAGGCTCGCCAGGGCCTTCGAGAAGGCCGTATCGTTGGTCTTCTCGCCGGAGTCGAAGCGCGTGTTCTCCAGCAAAATCACACTTCCGTCACTCATGCCGTTGATCACTTCCTCGACGGTCTCTCCCACCGTGTTGCTGGAGAAGCGCACCCGCTCCTCGATGAGCGTGCCCAGGTGATCCGCAACGCAGGCGAGGCTCAGGTCCGGATCGGGCTGTCCGCCCGGACGGCCCAGGTGGCTCACGAGGATGGCCTTCCCGCTGTGGTCGAGGACGTGGCGAATGGTGGGGAGGGCCGCGCGGATGCGGGTGTCGTCCCCTACACAGGGGCGTCCGTCCTCGGAGGTGTTGAGCGGAACGTTGAAGTCAACACGGATGAGAACGCGTTGGCCGTGAACGTCGACATCGTCGAGGGTTAGCTTGTGCATGGAACGGGGAAGTTGAGCGACAGAACGAGCGACTGTTCGCGCCGCCCCGCGAGGCCCACCGTCGAGGGCACGGGACAACTGCGAGGGGGGCGATTACGCGTTCATAAGCCGCTCCACGAGATCCACGGTCCGGTTGGCGTAGCCCCACTCGTTGTCGTACCAGCCGACCACTTTGACCTGCGAGCCAGCCACCTTCGACCACGGCGCATCGTAGATGCAGGAGTGCGGGTCGTGGATGATGTCGCGGGAGACGATCGGGTCGTCGCTGTAGGCGAGAATGCCCTCCAGTTCGCCGTTGGCGGCCTCGTGGAAGGCCTCATCAACGTCCTCGACCGTCACGTCCTGCTCCACGACCGCCGTCAGGTCCGTTACCGATCCGTCCGGCGTCGGGACCCGCATGGCCATCCCGTCGAGCGTGCCGTCGAGGTGGGGCATGACCTCGCCGACGGCCTTCGCGCCGCCGGTGGTGGTGGGAATGATGGACTCCGCGGCGGTCCGGGCGCGGCGGAGGTCGCCGTGAGGACCGTCCACGATGTTTTGGGACGCGGTGTAGGCGTGTACGGTCGTCATGAGGCCGCTCTCCACGCCGAAGGCATCGTCCAGCACCTTCACCAATGGAGCGAGGCAGTTGGTGGTGCAGCTGGCATTGGAGACCACGTCCTCGTCCCCGGTGATGATGTCATCGTTGACCCCCAATACCACCATGGCATCCACCTCGCTCTTGGCGGGAGCACTGATCACAACCTTGTCTGCGCCGGCTTCCAAGTGCTGGGCCGCCTTGTCGTAGGTTCGGAAAATTCCCGTGGACTCGATGACCACATCGGTGTCGTGGTCGCCCCACGGAAGGCTCGTGGGATCCTTTTCCCTGAACACGGGAAACGTCTGGTCGTCGACCACAAGCGTGTTGTCCTCCAGGCGCACCTCGCCGGGAAATTGGCCGTGCACCGAGTCGTACTTGAGCAGGGTGGCCAGCGTCTCGGCGTCCGTCAGGTCGTTGATGCCCACGATTTCTATCTCGTCCTGCTCGCGTTCCAGAAGGGCGCGGAAGCACAGCCGTCCAATGCGGCCAAATCCATTGATTCCAAGCTTAATTGACATAAGGAGCTAGACATCATCTCAGTTCAACAGTCAGGCGAAGGCGCGCCGGAATGGGGGCGCGCAGCCACAAAAGAGCAAATTGTTTGCGGACGTCTCCACGAAAGAAAGCGGCAAGAAAGCAAACGTGTTCGGTGTGTCGGTCCGTTAAGGTATAAAAGAGCCGGAAGCCTCTTCGGTAAAGATCACATGCAAAACCGGACCGATCCCGGGTCGGCCTGGTCCTGGTGGAAACGAACGAACGACGGGACGTTAAACGGAATTCGGTACCCAAAACGGATCACTCCGTGTGGAGTCTTGCCCCGGAGATCCCTCCTTCGTGTTCGTTTGACTTCGGTCCCCCGCTGTACATGGCTGCCCTCAAAACGCCCGAAAAGACATCGCGCCGACAAGAGCTCCGGCAAAACATCCTTGTCGATCTCTACGCGCGGACTCTTTTATTCTATGATGAGTACAAACGGTTCGCGCAGGGACTCGGGGTGGCGCTCCTGGTATTGATCTTGGCCATCCCGGGGTACATCTACTATTATCAGCAGCAGGCCGAGGCGGCCAATCAGCAGCTCGGTCAGATTCTTCCGGTGTACGAGCAGGGCAACTACCAGCAGGCCCTCGACGGGACGGGGGACCGGGCAGGGCTCCTCACGATTGCGGACGACTACGGCGGCACCAGCGCGGGGAATCTTGCCACCTTCTACGCCGCCAACGCCCTGTACCAGCGTGAGGAGTACGACCGGGCCCTAGCCCATTATCAGCGGTTTGAAAAGGATCAAGACTTTATCGGGGCCAGTGCGTACGCGGCGCAGGCAGCCATTCAGGAAACCCAGGGTGCCTTCGAACGGGCGGCCAGTCTCTACGAACAGGCCGCTTCGCAGTACCAGAATGAGTTGACGGCCCCCCGGTACCTGCTCCGTGCGGGCCAGGCCTACGAAGAGGCCGGTCAGTACGAAGCGGCCGTGGGGATGTACGAGAAGATTCAGGATGAGTATCCGGACGCCGACCAGGTCCGCACCGCCGAACAGTACTTGTCCCGCGCCAAGGTGCGCCGGGGCAGCACATCCTCGTCGTAGGTCTCTTGGGGGGCGGCACGAAGGGACTGGCGGTCGGGGCAGACGCATTCCTGCGACCGTCCCAGCCCCTGTGGTCACCTGCGCGTTCTGTAGACGAGTGTATTTCCCGGCATGCCTACGATTCTGGTCGTTGACGACGAGGCGAGCATCCGGCGGACGCTCCGCGAGATTTTAGAGTATGAGGACTTTGGGGTTGAAGAAGCGGTCGATGGAGAAGAGGCACTGGTGGCCCTCGGGGAGGACGCCTACGACCTGGTGATCCTCGACGTGAAGATGCCGAAGATGGACGGCATGGAGGTTCTCGAAACGATCGCCGAGGAGGGCTACGAGGTGCCAGTTCTTATGATTAGCGGCCACGGCACCATCGAAACGGCCGTGGAGTCGACCAAGCTAGGGGCCTTCGACTTCATCGAGAAGCCCCCGGACCTGAACCGGCTGCTGGTGACTGTCCGCAACGCCCTGGACCACGGGCAGTTGGAGGTCGAGAACCGTCGGATGCGGCAGGCGATCACCGAGCAGAGCACCGGGGACCTGCCTCCAATCATCGGCGAGAGCGCCGAGATTCAGGAGATCAAAGACACAATCCAGCGCGTGGCCCCCACGGAGGCGCGGGTGCTGGTGTCTGGGGAAAATGGGACCGGCAAAGAGCTTGTGGCCAAATGGATGCATCACAAGTCGGGGCGGGCCGGCGAGCCGATGGTGGAAGTGAACTGCGCGGCCATTCCAAGCGAGCTGATTGAAAGCGAGCTCTTCGGGCACGAGAAGGGGGCCTTCACCGGAGCCACGGAGCAGCGGATTGGCAAGTTTGAGCAGGCCCACGAGGGGACATTGTTTCTGGACGAGGTTGGAGACATGAGTCTCTCGGCTCAGGCGAAGGTGCTTCGCGTCCTAGAGGAAAACGAAATTGAACGGGTGGGGGGGGAGCACACCATTCCGGTGGACGTCCGCGTGGTCGCGGCGACCAACAAGGACCTGATGGAGGAGATCGAAGCGGGACAGTTTCGAGAGGACCTGTATCACCGCATTGGCGTCATTCTCATTGACGTGCCTCCGCTCCGAAACCGTCGGGAGGACATCCCGCTGCTAACGCGACACATCGCCGAGCGGGTGGCCCAGCGAAACGGCCTTCCCCCGAAGGACTTTTCGGAGGAGGCGATTCAGCGCCTCCAGCGCTACGACTGGCGCGGGAACGTCCGGGAGCTGCACAACGTCGTCGAGCGCCTCCTCATTCTCGCTGAGAACCCCGTCATCGAAGGGGATGACATCGACCGGTTCGTCCGGGCGGGGGCGGATGAAGGGCCAACCCAGGACCTCATTGAGGCCTACGACGACTTCAGTGACGCCCGAGATCAATTTGAGAAGCACTTTATCCAGCACAAGCTCCACGAGCACGACTGGAACGTAAGCCAGACGGCTGAGACGATTGGGATCCAGCGATCCCACCTCTACAACAAGCTCAACAAGTACGGACTGGAGCGGGGAGACTAGCAGGATCTCTCCCCGGATCCTTCACTGCATCCGTGGGCGGATGGGCGGTGTCTGATCCGGACGGCTCGCACGCACCCTCCATTGTCGTCGTTTATGTCTTCCTCCACCGTGGACACGCCGCTGCTTCAGGTCGACGCGCTCCTCAAGCAATACGATACTGGAGGGGGAGAGCCCCTTACCGTCCTCCAGGGCCTCGATCTGGCCGTGCCCGAGGGCGAAATTCTTGCCATCGTGGGGGAAAGTGGGACTGGGAAGTCCACGCTCCTTCATCTGCTGGGGGCGCTGGACCGCCCTACCGACGGAACGGTCCGGTTCGCAGGAAAGGACGTCTTCGCCAAGAACGACGAGGAGCTCGCAGCCTTCCGCAACCGATCGGTTGGGTTTGTCTTTCAGTTCCACCACCTGCTTCCGGAGTTTACGGCGCTCGAAAACGTGGCCATGCCGTCTCTCATCCACCATCAGGCCATGGCGGATGCCACCCCTCGGGCCCGCGACCTGCTGGGCCTCCTGGGCCTGTCCGACCGTGCCGACCACCGGCCCCGCACGCTTTCGGGAGGGGAGAAGCAGCGGGTTGCCATCGCACGGGCCCTCATGAACGAGCCCGCACTGGTGCTCATGGACGAGCCGACCGGCAATCTGGACGCCCGCACGGCCGAGCCCCTGCATCGCGAGATCGAACGACTCAGTCAAGAAATGGACCATACCTTCGTGTTGGCCTCACACGACCCGTCCCTCGCCGAGGTGGCCGGTCGCATTCTCCGGCTCGAACACGGCACGCTGCATCCTCTGGGTACGACCGACGAGATGGCCCCGGACCCCGGCCCCTCGGACACGGGGCGCCCAGACGCTTAGTCGTGGGATGAAACAAAAATGATCCTTTAGCGGCCCGTGTCGAACTCCGGATCGGAGGGTGCGTTGGCCGACACTGCACAGTTGGGGCAGTGCTCACTCTCGTGCAGGGCCTGGGCCGCGGGGCCGAACAGGCATTGTTCAACACGGGCCCGTCCGTGTGGGAGGAATGATCGTCCTCTTGTCTCTGAGCAGGGGCCGAATCGCCTGTTCGTCTCCGGATGTTATCTTTCCGCTACCAGGTGCTGTATCCTCATGAACTCGATTGACTCCCTCCCGCTGTTTCCACTGAGCCTCGTCCTGTATCCGGGCGAGCAGCTCTCCCTCCATATCTTCGAGGATCGGTACAGGGCCCTCACTGCATATTGCTTGGAGCATGAGGTGCCCTTGGGCATTGTCCGAACCGATGGAGAGTCGTGGGCCGAGGTGGGCACAACGGCCCGCATCGAGCAGGTCGTAAAGCAGTACGACGACGGGCGGTCGGACATTGTAGTACACGGAGAAGAGCGATTCCAGGTTGAGTCCGTCCACGACGACCAGGCGAGCTACTACACCGCCGACGTGACACTGGTCGAGGATGAGGAAACGACCGTTGACCTGGACCTGAAAGAGCGGGTCATCACACAGCACATGAAGCTGTTGGAATTGGCCGGTCGCACCGTCCGTCCGGATCTGTACGAAGACGTGGACCGCCTGTCGTTTGTCCTGGCGCAAAACGGGGCCCTCGATGGCGATCAGAAGCAGGAGGTGCTTGAGGGCCGCACCGAGGCTGAGCGAATCCGCTACCTCATTCAGCACTTCGAGTCGGTCATCCCTCGGATCGAGGAGCAGGAAGGGGTCCGGCGCCGGATTCGTTCAAATGGGCATTTCAAGGACTTCCCGCCCGAAGAGGTGTAGTGGCCGTGGACATTGGGGCACGTGTTCGAGAGATTGAGGGGGCACATCCCTCGCTTCCGCATCTCTCGTCACAGATCCCCGGGTCCCCACAATGCCTCAGATTGGCCCCTACAGCCTCCACACCGTCGAGACCGGTCGATTCAGACTGGACGGCGGCGCCATGTTTGGAATCGTGCCAAAGCCGCTCTGGTCGCAGCGCATTCCGCCGGACGACCAGAACCGCATTCCGCTGAACATGCGTTGTCTCTTGCTGATTGGGGGCGACCGTGTCATATTGATCGACACGGGCATCGGCGACACGTTCGAGGGCACGAAGTTTCAGGATCTCTTCGCAGTAGATCACAGCGCGGCCACCCTGGAGCGCTCGCTCGCGGCCCACGAAGTGGCCCCCGAAGACGTCACGGACGTCGTCCTGACGCACCTGCACTTCGATCACGCGGGCGGCAGTACCCGGCGGGTGGACGGCACGCCCGTGGTCCGCTTTCCCAACGCCACCTACCACGTCCAACAACGACACTGGCAGTGGGCTGCCGACCCGAACCCGAAGGAGGCGCAGTCCTTCCGCCCCGACACATTTGCCCCCCTCATGGAGGCAGGGCACCTCAACCTTGTGGATGGAGAAACCACCCTGTTTCCGCACGTGAAGGTGTCCCTCGCGCACGGCCACACCGAGGCGCAGCAAACCGTAACGGTACGGGACAGCGAAACGACCCTCGTCTACGTAGCAGACCTGGTGCCGACCACGCACCACTTGTCGCCCGCCTGGACGATGGCCTACGACGTCCGCCCACTTCGGACGATGGATGAGAAAGGTGAGTTTTTGGAGCAGGCCGTGGATTCGGAATGGAAATTGTTCTTCGAACATGATCCGGAAGTTGCGGTTGCCGACGTGAAACGCGCCGATCGGGGCATTCAGGTCGTCAATGAACGCTCCCTCGACGCCCTGTAGAAGCCCGCAGAGGCCGAGGAGGACCCCGCCTCACCATCCCTCCTTCATTTTGCCAGCAGCGACCCGGAACGATGAGTGACTTCGAAGAGCCCGAAACAACGGACGAGCTCCACGAGGCCCTGTCCACCGTCTACCACGATCTCAACAATCCCCTCTCCATTATTTCGGGAAATGCGCAGTTTTTACTCGAATTGAGTCGGGAAGAGGAGCTTGACGACCAGTTTGCCTCCTCGGCCCAAGACATTCAGGAAGCCAGCGAGCGCATGGCGGAATCTCTCCAGCGGTTGACCCGTCTCAAAGAAATTCTCGAAGACCAGGGAGAGGCATGAAAAGAACAGGGCGAGGAGTCCCCGAAGAGGACGTTTTGCCAAGAGAGAACCGCTGTGTCTCTTGTCTTCGGGAGTACACTACACGACAAAAATTTTGAGCGGAGGCCATCCTAAGCGAAGCCGAAGGATCTCTTTGGCGTCAGCGGAGACAAGACCTGGGACGAGGGGCCTTTTTCTGCAGATTCTGCGCTCTTCAAGGAGATTCTTCAGTCGCAGGCTTCTCTAGAATGACCCCTCTTGTTGTGATTGACACAGGGAACGGGCCCTTTGATTTTTTGTCGTGTAGCAAGCTCTGAGATATTCTTTGGGATATGTCCAGAACAGCCACTATACTGACGTTTAACAATGGCGCTGTTCTAGCGCTTTCGGTAACTCCGCCGGTTCTCTTTGCAGATTCCCCACGGCCTGTTGGTCCGAAACTGCTACAGACTACGCCACACGAGTCGAACTGAACGGACGATGCCTCAAGGTGAACGGTCCCGGCGAGTCAGCCTGGACCGGTGCGGTGAGCCGAAACGGAGGTGTGTGTCCGTTCCGTTCAGTACGGATGTGTGTACACGGTTGCATCCCTATCGTCTTCGGCGTTGACGTTTGTTCTGTACGCGACCAATCCTCTTGTCCCATGGTTGATCCGGTTCTTTCGCGCGTGTCCCAATGGTTTCCCGCTGTTCTTGGACTGCTGCTCGTGGGGGGGCTGGCAATGCCGGCCCACGGACAGGTTGCCCAGTCGTCGGCCCTTTTCCTTCGGATTGAGCCCGACAGCCGGGCGGCCGGGATGGGCAACGCGGGGGTGGCCACCGTAGACAACGCCAACACGGTCTTCTGGAACCCCTCGGGCCTCGCGTTTCAGAAAGACACACAGGTTGGTATTACCCATGCGAACTGGCTGCCGGAATTCAATGCCAACCTCTTCTACGAGTATCTCGTCGGGTCGTACCACGTCGACGGGGTGGGTACCTTTGGGGGGAACGTCCAGTACCTAAACCTCGGGGAAACGGAGATCCGTGATCCTTCGGGGAATGAGTTGGGTGTGACGAATTCGTACCAGCTGGCCATCTCCACGTCCTATGGCGTGAAGGTCTCTGAGCGCCTGGGGGTGGGAACGTCCCTTCGATACATTCACTCGAAGCTCACCTCCGGCGAGCGGGAAGGAACTGGAGATGGCAACGCCTCCACGTTCGCCACCGACATTTCGGCCCTGTATCGGTCGGCGCCCTTCACGCTGGGCGGGGCGGACGCCACCTTCTCGGCGGGCCTCAACATCGCCAATCTCGGGGGGACGTTGGAGTTCAACGAGAACAGTCGGGACAAAGACCCGATTCCTGCCAATCTCCGGTTCGGGCCGGCCCTCACCATTGACTTCGATGAGTTTAATTCATTGACCCTCGCCACAGACTTCAATAAGTCGTTGGTAAGCGTCGATCGTGAGACGATCATCGAGGACGGAGACACGACACAAGTCCGAGTGGGGAATACCGGGTTTGAGGCCCTCTTCGACTCATGGGGGTCAGCCCGCGGACAGGTCGGGCCTGATAATGAATCGACCAGCCTCTCGCTGGCCCAGCAGGTCACTGTGGGGACCGGGCTGGAGTACTGGTACAGCGACCTGTTTGCGCTCCGCACCGGGTACTACTACGAGCACCCGGACAACGGTGACCGCCAGTTTCTTACGTTCGGGGCCGGGCTTCGGTACAACATCGTCGGGGTCGACATTTCATACCTCTACACCGCGGAGGACGACAGTCCCCTGGCCAACACTCTTCGCTTTTCGCTCCTGTTCAACTTCCAGTAGAGAAGACCATCGAGGCGGCGCGGGGAAGATTGGGCAGCACCGGCCATCCCGGTACCCCCCTGACGGCCTTGGGGAAGGGATGCAAAAGTGAACTGTGGGCCCAGGGGCCAGGGGGTTGGATCAGTGCTGATCGTGCAATACATTGCCCTGTGGGCGTGGGGCCCATGTCGTTCTGCCACGCGAGGCACGAGGAAATCCGCGCATGACGTCGACGACCGACGGGTCTGAGGAGTCCGAACTCCGCCGCCGCATCCTGGATACGGCGCGTCACCTGCTCGTGCAGGAGGGATACGACGCGCTGTCGATGCGCACGATTGCCGATTCCATCGGCTACAGTGCCACGAGCATCTATCTCCACTTCGACGGCAAGGATGTACTGCTCCACGCCCTCATCCACGAAGGCATGATGGAGCTTCGAGATCGTCTTCGGGACGTGGCGGGACAACACCCCGAGGCGCCGGTCCGACGGCTCCGGGGCCTCTGTGAGTGCTTCGTTGAGTTTGGGCTCGAAAATCCGGAGTACTACGAGATCATGTTCCAACTCCGTCCGGAGCGAATGGAACGCTATCCGCCCGAGAAGTACCGAGCGGCCCGAGAAAACCTGGACTTCTTTGCCCGGGCCCTCGACGGAGGCGTCGAGCAGGGCACCTTCGAGATAGACGACAGCCGGGTGTCCGCGAGTGCCGCGTGGGCCTCGCTGCACGGCACGGTGTCGCTGTTGCTCGCCGACCGGGTGGATGCGCGCATCGATCCGGACACGTTCATCGACACCGCCATTCGCCAGGTCATCCACGGGGTTCGCGTCCCCGCCTCGTCCACGCCCTGATGTGCTTCTGGAAGCCCTTCGGCGTGGCATCCGGTTTACTCTCACCGATGTCTGCTCCCACTCCATGTCCGGTCCCATTCACGCGGCCCCTCCGGATGCCGGTCCCTGTGTGCGGGGGCGAACCATCCCCGATCTGCTGTACGAGGCCACCGACGCGTACGAAAATCCCCAGGCCCTCAATCAACCGACGGAGGAGGGATGGGTCCCCATGTCGCTCGACCGATTTCGGCAGCGGGCGGAAGAGACGGCCCTCGGCCTGCGCGCGCTCGGCCTGACCCGGGGGACGAAGGTGGCCCTTCTCTTGGAAAGCGACGTGCACTACTGCGTCGTCGACATGGGATGCCTCATCGGGGGGCTCATCGACGTGCCCCTGTACCTGTCGAGCGCGCCGGAGCAAATGCAGTACGTGGTCGACCACGCCGGGGCGGAGGTGCTCGTCGTGTCCAACCCGAAGCGCCTGGACCAGGCTGCGGCCTGGCTCCCGAACCTGCCCCGCATCGAAACGGTCATTGTCTGTGATCCGGGCCCCGAGGCCGACCGTCCGGACCTGCCAGACCGGGTGACGGTGAAGACGCTGGGGGCTGTCCAGGAGCTGGGGCGGAGCGAGGTTGAAGATCCGTCGGCGGTCATCGCCGGCCTCCGGGCGGAACTCGATCCCCACGACCTCGCGACCATCATCTACACGAGCGGTACCACGGGGCAGCCCAAGGGCGTGATGCTGTCCCACGAGAACATCTCGTCGAACGCCATCACGTCGATCGCGGAGATCGACGACTTCGAGACCGGACCGGAGGGGGAGGTCGCACTCTCATTTCTTCCCCTCACGCATGTGTTCGCCCGCATGCTGCAGTACGCCTACATGATGCGGGGCATCAGCATCTACTTTGTCCATCCCGATGATCTCGTGGACGCCCTGCCGAAGGTGCGGCCCACGGTCTTCGCGTCGGTCCCGCGTGTTCTCGAAAAGGTGTACGCGGGCATAAAGAAAAAGATCATGGGCATGCAGGGGCTTCAAAAACGCATTGGGGAGTGGGGGCTCCAGGTGGCACAGGCCTACGATACAACCCAGTCGATGTCGCCCCTCTACGCCCTCAAGCACGCGGCGGCGGACCGGCTCGTGTTTCGCAAGTGGCGGGCTGCCTTCGGGGGACGCGTCAAATACATTGTCGTGGGGGGAGCTGCCCTCCAGTCGGACCTGGCAAACCTCCTGGCGGCGGCGGACGTCACGACGGTGCAGGGCTACGGCCTAACCGAGACGAGCCCGGTGATCTCCTACACCCGCCCGCAGCGCAACAAGCCCGGCACGGTGGGCGAGCCGCTGCCCGGCGTGGAGGTCAAAATTGCGGAGGACGGGGAGATCCTGACACGGGGCCCCCACGTGATGCAGGGCTACTACAAGGCCCCTGACGAGACGGACGCCGTGATGGAAGAAGACGGGTGGCTCCGCACCGGAGACATCGGTGAGTTCGACGCCGACGGCTTTCTCAAAATCACCGATCGCAAAAAGGCCCTGTTCAAGCTTTCGACGGGCAAGTACGTAATGCCTCAGCCCATGGAGAACCGAATGGGCAGCGACCCGCTGGTGGACAACGCCGTCGTCGTGGGCAGCGACCGCAAGTTCTGCGCGGCCCTTCTGTTTCCGGCGCAGGACCAGGTGCGGGCGCTGGCGGACGAACGGGGCTTGGGGGCCGAGCGGGACATTGAAGATCTCCTGACTGAGCCCCACATTGTGGATGCGTACCGGTCGATCACGCAGGGCGCAAACGATGGAATGGAGCCCTGGTCTACCGTGAAGCGGCTGGCCCTCATCCCCGACGAACTGACCGTCGAATCGGACCTGATGACGCCGACGATGAAAATCCGCCGGCCAAAAGTGCGGACGGCCTACGCCGACGAGATTGAGGCCCTGTACGACGACGATGGGCGGACCGGCCAGTGGGCCGATGAGGGAACGGTCCTGGCGGAGGTATGATGCCCTCAAAACATGCCCACCTGCCCACGAGCCTCCGCCGGGGCCGGAAGCGGTTCCGGCTCTTGATGTTCGTGGTTAACGCCGTTAAGGTTGACAGCTTTGTTCTCATTCACGTCCCGAACTGACGCCATGGACACCACATCCCTCGACACGCGCGCACTCGACCTGGAGGCCCCGCCCACGCATCCCCCGTTCCGCACCGCGGCCGTGCTGGGGGCGGGCACCATGGGCGCGCAGATCGCGGCGCACCTCGCCAACGCTGGGCTGGAGGTGCACCTGCTCGACATTGCGCCGGACGACGGCGATGATCCGAATGCCGTCGTGCGCACGGGCTTCGAACAGGCCTGTGAGGCGAGTCCCGATCCCTTCTTCACCGACGAGCAGGCCGGCCGGATTCACCTCGGAAACTTCGAGGAGGACTTTGAGCGTGTCGGCGAGGTTGACTGGGTCGTGGAGGCGGTCGTGGAGCGGATGGACGTGAAGCGGGACGTGCATGCCCGCATCGAGACGCACGCCGCGGACGAGGCCGTCATCTCTACGAACACCAGTGGGCTGCCCATCCACGAAATAACCGAAGGGCGGTCCGACGACTTCAAGCGCCGCTTCCTGGGCACCCACTTCTACAACCCGCCGCGCTACCTGAAGCTGCTGGAGCTGGTGCCCACCGACGCCACTGACCCGGACGTGACCGAGCGGGTGGCGCAGTTTGGGCGGCTGCGGCTGGGGAAGGGGATCGTCGTGGCCAACGACGTGCCCTACTTCATCGGCAATCGGATCGGCGTCTTTGCCCAGCTCCAGGCGATTCGCCACTTCACCGACGGCGACTACACCATCGAGGAAATCGACACGCTCACGGGCAGGATCTCGGGCCGGTCCAAGTCCGCCACCTTCCGCACCGCCGACCTCGTGGGGCTCGACGTGCTGATGGACGTGGCGACCAACCTGCGCGACCTGGTGGACGACGAGGCCCAGCGCGAAGCCTTTGCGGTGCCCGCCCTCCTGCAGCGTCTCGTGGACGAGGACCGGCTGGGGGAGAAGACGAAGGCCGGATTTTATAAGAAAGAAGATGGAGAGATCAAGTCGGTTGACCCAGAGACCCTCGGGTACAAGAGTGCGGCGGACGAGGAGCTCGGCGACCTGGGGACGATCTGGAATGCGGGCGGCCTGTCGGCGCGCCTCCGGGCCCTGCACGAGGCCGACGGCCGGGCAGGTCGGTTTTTTCGGGAAACGACGCTGGAGCTGCTGGCCTACAGTGCGAATCGCCTCGGGGAGGTCTCCGACAATCCGGCGGATGTGGACCGTGCCATTCGGTGGGGATTCGGGTGGAAGAAGGGACCGTTCGAGATGTGGGACGCCCTCGGGATGGAGACGGTCCTGAACGGCATGGAGGCGCACGACCTCGACGTGCCGGACTGGGTGACGGAGATGCACGAACGGGGCGACACGTTTTACGACACTCGTGACGGCGAGCGGGCAGTCTTTATGCCCCGTGTCGACCAGCACGAGCCCGACCCGCACCCGGGCGACGAGCTGCGCCTGGCTCCCCTCAAACAGGACGCCGCAAACGAGCTCTGGAGCAACGGCGACGCGGCCCTGCTTGATGTGGGCGACGGCGTGGCCCTCTTCGAGTTTCGGTCGAAGGCCAACACCCTGGGGCGGGATGTGATGATGGGGCTCCGCGAGTGCATTGGGCGGGTGGAGCAGGATGCCAACCTGCGTGGGATGGTCGTGGGCAACGAAGGCAAAAACTTCTCCGTTGGGGCGAATCTGGGGGAGATGGCGATGGCTGCCTCGGAGGGGGCGTTCGACGTGATCGACCAGTACATCGACGAATTTCAGCGAACCATCCAGCAGGTGCGCTACGCCTCGTCGCCAGTGGTGGTGGCGCCGCACCAGCGTGTGCTGGGGGGGGGCTGCGAGATGGCGATGGCCTGCCCCCATCCGGTGGCCGCCGCCGAGACCTACATCGGGCTCGTGGAACTGGGGGTGGGGCTCATTCCGGCCGGAACCGGGACCATGCGCCTCGCCGCGAAGGCCGCGCAGAAGGCCCCGAACGACAACCCCAACGCAATCCAGGACCACCTGCGCCCCTACTTCGAAACGGTGGCGATGGCCGAGGTCGCCGAGAGCGCCGCGCAGGGCATCGACATGGGGTTTCTCCCCGACAACACGCGCGTCGTGATGCACGAGGACCGACGCCTCTACGCCGCAAAGCAGGAGGTCCTTCGCCTCAGTGAGCAGGGATACGCCCCGCCGCCCGTGATGAACAAGATCCCGGTGCTGGGGGAGAAGACGTTGTCGACGTTCAAGGTAGCGCTCATGCAGTACCGTGAGGGCAACTACATCAGCGAGTACGACGAGCACCTGGCCACGGAGCTCGGGAAAGTGATGTGCGGCGGGAAGCTGAGCAGCCCGCAGACGGTGCACGAGGACTACCTGATCGAGCTGGAGCGGGAGGTCTTCTTGAGTCTGCTAGGGGAGGAGAAAACGCAGGCCCGCATCCAGCACATGCTGGAGCACAACAAGCCCCTCCGGAATTAAGCGTTGTACGTTGGCACGTTTGACGTTGAGAACCTGTTTTGCGAGCGAATGGGAAGGCGGAGACACGGGGGGCGAAGGGCAATGAATCGCCCAAATGAACCTTGTAGCGGGGCTACCAGGGGATATGCCGAAGGGTCATTGCACGAGATCCATGACGTCAAAGGCCGCAGGCGTGTCGCCAAACAGGTTCTGAACACTCTTCTTTCGGCCATCTCCTCCGCCTTCCCAACGTGCCAGTGTCCGACTGCCCAACATTCAACCTTCCAACGTTCAACCCTTCAATGCGATGAATGCAAAACACGACGCCTACATCGTCAGCAGCGTCCGTACGCCCGTCGGCAAGGCAGAGACGGGCACGCTCGCGAACTATCGCCCGGAGGACCTCGGCGCCGACGCCGTGACCGGGGCCCTGGATCGCGTGGACGGGCTGACGCCCGAAATGGTGGACGATGTGCTCATGGGCTGCGCATTTCCCGAAGGGCCGCAGGGGATGAACGTCGGGCGCCTCATCGCCCAGAAGGCCGGGCTGCCGGACCATGTGCCCGGTGCCACGGTCAACCGCTTTTGCTCCTCGGGCCTGCAGACGATCGCCCAGGCCTCGCAGCGGATTGCCACGGGCACGGCCGACGTGATCGTAGCGGGGGGGGCGGAGTCGATGAGCCAGGTGCCGATGAGTGGCTTCTTCTTTCAGCCGGACCCGGGGCTGACGGAGGAGAACATTGGCCCCTACGTCTCGATGGGCATCACCGCCGAAAACGTGGCCGACGAGTACGAGGTGTCCCGCGAAGAACAGGACCGCTTCGCGCTGCGCTCCCACGAGCGAGCGGTGGAGGCCCTTGACGAAGGGCGGTTTGGGGACGAACGGGTGCCCCTGACGCTGGAGGAGACGCACTATCAGTCGGCGAACGGGGACACGGGCGAGGCCACGACGCAGACCAAAACGTTTGAGGTCGACGAGGGACCGCGCCGCGACACGAACCTGGAGGTGCTCTCGCAACTGCCCGCGGCGTTCAAGAAGGGGGGCAGCGTGACGCCCGGCAACTCGTCGCAGCGCTCGGACGGCGGGGCCGCGACGGTGGTCATGAGCGGCGACCGGGTGGACGAGCTGGGGGTCGATCCGCTGGGGGCGCTCCGCGGCTTCGCCGTGGTGGGGGTCGACCCGGAGCTGATGGGCATCGGGCCGGCGGAGGCCATCCCACAGGTGTTGGAGCAAACGGGGCTCTCGCTCGACGACATCGGTCTCGTGGAGCTAAACGAGGCGTTCGCGTCGCAGTCGCTCGCTGTCATTCGGGAGGTGGGGCTCGACGAAGAGATTGTCAACGTGAATGGCGGCGCCATTGCGCTGGGCCATCCGCTCGGCTGTACGGGGGCGAAGCTCACTGCTACGCTGCTCCACGAAATGATCCGTCGCGGGGTGCGGTACGGCCTCTGTACGATGTGCGTGGGGGGCGGAATGGGCGCCGCGGGGGTGATCGAGAACCTGCGTGCTTAGTGGGCTGCGTCCTCGGCTCCGCATTCCTGGCCCAGTTTTGGGAAACGGTTCAACCATCGCATTTTTGAGCCCGCAGCGTGGGCGGTAGTCTGTGGGGGCGTCGGCGTGCGTGCCCGGCGCTGAATCCAGCAGATCTTGCTCCCAACCACAGGCCTCCTCATGAGTGCAGGCATTGAAGGAAACGTGGTCGTCATCACTGGTGCCAGCAGCGGGCTGGGCGCGGCCGCCGCGCGTCACCTTGCTGAGAACGGCGCCGAGGTCGTTCTCGGGGCCCGGCGCACCCAGCGCCTCGAAGCGATCGCCGATGAGATCACCGAAGACGGCGGAAGGGCACTTGCCGTCCCGACCGACGTGACCGAACGCCGACAGGTTCAGAACCTGGTCGATGCCGCCGTTGACGAGTGTGGCCGCATCGACGTGATGCTCAACAACGCGGGAGTCATGCCCCTTTCTCCCCTCGACCGGCTCAACGTCCAGGAGTGGGACCAGATGATCGACGTGAACGTCAAGGGCGTCCTGTACGGCATCGCCGCGGCCCTTCCTCACATGAAGGAGCAGAAGTCCGGCCACATCATCAACGTCGCCTCCGACGCGGGCCACGACGTACAGCCCGGAAGTGCCGTGTATTCGGCCACGAAGCACGCGGTGCGGGCCCTTTCCGAAGGCCTCCGGCAGGAGACAACGCCCTACGGCCTCCGCACGACGGTCATCTCTCCCGGCGCCGTCGAGTCGGAACTGCCGGACACAATCTCCGAGGACGATGTCGCCGAGAAGACCGACGCGCTCTACGACGAGCACGCCGTGTCGGCCGATTCGTTTGCGCGGGCCGTCGCGTTTGCGATCGAGCAGCCGGAAGCAGTGGACGTGAACGAGATTCTCTATCGGCCGACCAGCCAGAATCTGTGACACTGCGACGTCGAGCGTCCGGACCGGGCCGACGGCCCCGTGGACGTGGAGCTCCCTGGATTCATGCAATGTGTCGAACTTGTAAAAGATAACACCGTTAACTATTGTGTAAGCATGAATTAACAGTGTTAACCTACGCCCCTGGCGGCGTTTGGCCGGGGGAGAGGCCAGGTCAGCACATACGCGACTGTTCACCAATCAGGAGAGCTCGCCATGAATCTTCCGTTGTTTGAGTTCTTCGTTGGCATGCCAGCGGCCGGGGTCGTCGGCGGACTCCTCCTCGTACTTGCCGTGCTCGGCTACACGGGGGCGCCGCTCTGGGCGTGGGCCCTGGTCGGGGGAGCCGGGCTCTACGGGGCCGGAGCGCCACTTTGGGTCTGGGTCCCGTATGGCGTCCTCGTCGCCGTTTTCAACGTCGGCCCGATTCGGCGGCAAGTGTCCGCCGGCGTCATGAGGCTGATGGAAGCGCTTCAATTTCTGCCCACCATCTCGGAGACCGAGCAGACGGCCATCGACGCCGGGACCGTGTGGATGGAGGGGGAGCTGTTCTCCGGTAACCCCGACTTCGAGAAGACCCTTGATCAGCTCTACCCGGAGCTCACCGACGAGGAGCAGGCGTTTCTGGACGGGCCGTGCGAAGAGGTCTGCGCGATGGTCGACGACTGGCAGGTCCACCAGCGCGGCGATCTGTCGACCGAGACGTGGGACTTCCTAAAAGAGAAGGGGTTCTTTGGCCTCATCATCCCGGAGAAGCATGGCGGAAAGGGCTTCTCCGTCGCCGCCCGGAGTGCGGTGGTGCAGAAGCTGGGCGGCCATTCGGTGCCCCTCGCCATCACGGTGATGGTGCCCAACTCCCTCGGCCCGGGCGAGCTGCTCCTCCACTACGGCACCGATGAGCAGCAGGACCACTACCTGCCGCAACTGGCGAGCGGCGAGATTCTGCCGGCCTTCGCGCTGACCGAACCGAACGCGGGCTCGGACGCCGGGGCGATGAAGTCGACCGGGGAGGTGTTCGAGGACGACGACGGCGAACTGAAGCTACGCCTCAACTGGGAGAAGCGGTACATCTCGCTGGCCGCCATTTCCGGGGTGCTTGGCCTTGCGTTCAAGCTGCACGATCCCGAGAATCATCTGGGCAAGGGCGAAGACCTGGGCATCACCTGTGCGCTCGTCCCCACGGACACGCCGGGCGTGAAGCTGGGCCGCCGCCACGATCCCCTCGGCGTGGCGTTCTTCAACTGTCCGACGGAGGGAACCGACGTGGTGCTGCCCCTCGACGCCATCATTGGGGGGAAAGAGGGGGCAGGACGCGGCTGGGCCATGCTGATGGATGCGCTCTCGGCCGGCCGGGGCATCATGTTGCCGGCACAGGCCGTGGGTGGGGGCAAGTTCGTCGTCCGCGCCGCCGGCGCGCACGCCGCCGTGCGCGAGCAGTTCGGCCTCTCCATTGGGAAGTTTGAGGGGATCGAAGAGCCCCTGGCGCGCATCGCCGGGTACACCTACATCATGGACGCCGCGCGGAGCTACACGAACGGCGCGGTGGACCGAGGGGAGAAGCCGGGCGTGGTGTCGGCCATCATGAAGTACAATACGACCGAGCTGCAGCGGGATTTGGTGAACGACGGGATGGACGTGCTGGCGGGCAACGGCATCTCCCGCGGCCCCAACAACCTCATGGGGCTGGCCTACCAGGCGTTGCCGATCAGCATTACGGTGGAGGGGGCGAACATCCTCACGCGGACGATGATGATCTTCGGACAGGGCGCAATCCGGTGCCATCCGTACGCCCTCAAAGAAATCGAGGCCCTGATGGAGGGAGACACGAAAAAGTTCGACGATGCCTTTTGGAGCCACATCGGACACGTGGTCCGCAACGGCTTTCGGGCGCTCGGCCTGAGTCTCACCCGCGGCCGCCTGGCGAGCAGCCCGGTGGGGGGACCCGCCGCCCCGTACTACCGCAAGATGGCGTGGGCCTCGGCCAGCTTCGCGTTCTTTGCCGACCTGGCGATGGGCAGCCTTGGGGGCATGCTCAAGCGGAAGGAGAAGATTACGGGCCGCTTCGCCGACATTCTCTCCTGGATGTACCTGGGTACGGCGGTGCTCACGCGGTTCGAGAAGGAGGGGCGCCCGGAGGAACAGGAGCCGTTCCTGCACTGGAGCCTCCAGTACGCCTTCGCGCAGATGCAGGAGGCGTTCGAGGGCCTGTTCGAGAACCTGACGGTGCCGGGCCTCACGTGGCTTCTGCGGGGCGTGGTGGCACCGTGGTCGCGCCTCAACACGATCGGCGAGATGCCGGGGGACGACCTGGGCGGGACGCTCGCCCGGGCCATTCAGCAGAAGGAGGGAGCCCGCACATGGCTCACGGAGGACCTCTACGTGCCCGACGATGCCGACCAGCCGCTGGGAGAACTGGAGCACGCATTTCGCCTGAGCCGGGACGCGTACCACGTGGGCCAGAAGATCAAAGAAGCGGTCCGCGCCGGGCAGTTGCCGAAGCAGCGCCCTCCCCAACTGCTCGAAGAGGCGGTGAAAGCCGACGTGATCACCGAGCAGGAGCGTGATCTCGTCCACCGCGCCGACGAGGCGCGGGAACGCTACATTCAGGTAGATGACTTTGGCCTGGAGGAATATCGCCAGCGGCGGATGCTTCCCGGACAGCCCGCCGACCGCGGCGCCCTCGATTCCGCAATTGTGGAGGGCCTGGAGCGGGACGTGACGGACGTGGAGGTCACGCCGGACGATGGGGAAGAACGGCCTCCTGTTTCTCCACAGGGGGATGGCGCGCCCGACCGATCGGGGTCGCACGAACCGGCGTAGGCCCACGGGCATACAGAATACGCACGCTGGCCCTCTATGATTGCGTCCCGCCCGTCATGTCCGACTCGTTCGCGCCCGATCTCCTCGCCGACCACCACATTGTCGTCACCGGCGGTGGAACCGGGCTGGGGCGCGCCATGGCCCGCCGATTCGCCGACCTGGGGGCGGTCGTGACGATCAATGGACGTCGCCCCGACCCGCTGGCCGAGACGGTGAAGGCCATTGAGAAGGACGGCGGCACCGCAGAGGGCATTCCGTGCAACGTCCGGGACCACGAGGCCGTGCAGGCCTTCCTCGAAGAGGCCGAAGACCGGCAGGGCCCCGTGACGCGGCTCGTCAACAACGCTGCGGCCAACTTCCTGGCGCCGACGGAAAAGATTTCCCCGAATGGATTCGACGCCATCGTGAAGACGAACCTGTACGGGTCGTTCTACTGCACGCAGGCCTGCGGGCGGCGGTGGCTGGAGCGGGACACGGAGGGCGTCGTGCTCTCCATTGCCACCACGTACGCGGAGACGGGCAGTGCGTACGTCGTGCCCAGTGCCATGTCGAAGGCCGGGATCGTCGCCATGACGCGCTCGCTGGCCGCGGAGTGGGGGAGGGCGGGAGTCCGCCTCAACGCCGTCGCTCCCGGTCCCTTTCCGACCGACGGCGCGTGGGACCGGCTTGTGCCCGACGATGACCTGGAGCAAAAAATGCGGGAGCGCATCCCGGTGCGTCGCTTCGGGGAGCCCGACGAGCTGGCCACCCTGGCCAGTTTCTTGCTCAGCGACCTGTCCGCCTTCATGAACGGGGAGGTCGTCACGTTCGACGGCGGAGAGGCCTTGGCCGCGGGCGGGCAGTTCAATGCCTTTACCCGTATGCCCCGCCGCCAGGTAAACGCCCTGATGGAACAAATGCGCCCCGAGTAAGGGGGAACGCAGGGACTCGGCTGCGTCCGGCGCGAACGACGACGGAGCTGACCCGGAATGATTCTTGGGCGACTGACGACTACGTGCATGAATTCTACGCACAACGTTGTCTTTCGCTTCACATTCAGGCGTCCAGCCCCAGTCCCATGGATCCTCTCAGCCTCAACCTGTTTACCCGTGCCGTCGAGGATGTCGAGCGGACGCAGTACCAAGTGCTCGCGGGCCTGCAGAAGGCCCAGTCCGCGTTCGGGGAGCAGCGCGTCTATCCCCACCTCGGCCGACTCGTGAAGCTGTACGGTGCACTCACGACGATCCTGGACCGGACGGAAAACTTCCGCACGCCGGACACCGGCCGCATCGCGGGCGTGGATTGGGAGGAGAAGGCCCTGACCTACGAGTGGCCGGACCTCGACGGTTGTGAGATGGCTGAGGTGGAGGACCTGATCCGGTGGGCGTTGCCCCACATCCGGGACGTTATCGAAGAGGGACAGACCGTCTACGAGCAGGTCGAAGACAGCCTGGAGCTCGAAACGGTGGGCATCGTGCCGTCCTACGTACAAGAGGGGTATCTCATGGTGCCGCACCGGGACGACGAAGAGCTGAATGTCCTCCGCTACACGCTGTCGCTCATCGAGGGCGACGGAGAGACCCACCGCGCTCTGAAGACGGTCCACTGCAAAACCGTTCCGGAAGTGGACGTCGACGCGAACCCGTCGACGATCAAGCTCCAGCTCATCGAAGAGCGCCGCGACCTGCCCAATCCCGCCACGTACTTTTCCAAGATTGCCCGTACCGTTCCGTACCAGGAGACGCTTTTGCCGGTTGTGAAGCGGCGGCTGGTGCGCCAGTTGGCCGCCGAGACAGGAGGAGCCGACGCGCGGCGTCAGTGAGGCTGTCCGGCCTGCTCGTTCGCCCCGAGCAGGCGGTCGGCCGCCTGCAGGCCGGAGGCGAGGGCATCGCCCACCGACACGCCCGCCCGGTAGTTGCCGGCGAAGGCAAGCCGGGGATGTGTTGCTTCCAGGGCGTTAAGCGTGTTCTTCACCGCCCCGTACCCGATCTCGTACTGTGGAATGGCGTGGGGCCAGTGCACGAGACGCCGGAAGACAGGGGACGCGTCCACGCCGAGCAAAGAATCCAGGTCGCGCGCGACCAGGCCCTGAAGGGACGCTGCATCGGACGTGGCGTGCTGCGGGGCCCGCGCCCCACCGACGAAGGTCGTGAGGAGCACGTGTCCCTCCGGGGCGCGGCCGGGAAAGAGCGTCGAAGAAAAGATGGACCCGAGGACGTCGAACGAGTCCTCCACAGGGGGCACGAGCATCCCAAACCCATCGAGCGGATGGTCGATTGCGTCCCGCTCGTAGCCGAGGGCCAGCACGCTTAGGGGGGGGTACGTGACGTCCCCGAGAGGAGAGAGGTCCACGGAGGTCTCCAGCCTCATGTCGGAGAGCCGATGAAGCGGAACGGTGCAAACGAGGGCGTCGAAGGAGCGGGTGTGCGTGGCGGCGTCGGTGGGGGCAACGGTCACCCGCCACGCAGTCCCGTCGTGGGCGAGGGCATGGACGGGGGCATTCAAGGCGATGCAGTCCCCAAGCGCATCGGCCAGCGCGTTGGGAAAGGCTTGGAGGCCGCCACGGAAGGAGAAGAGCCCCGAGGGGGTGTCGGGCGTCTCCTCATCGTTGCTCGTGAGGGCCCGCCGAATTGCACCGAGGAGGAGGGACCCGTACTCGTCTTCGAGCGCCGCTAAGCGTTCGAAGGCATGCCGGACGGAGAGGGTGTCGGGCGTGCCCGCGAACACGCCCCCCACGAACGGGGCCACGGCATACTTGAGGACCTCCGGGCCCAGGCGCCGCTCCGTGAACCGGGCCACGCTTTCCTCCTCGACTGCGGCGCGGCCGATGAACGGCTCCGCCAAGAGCCGCAACTTCGCGCGGGTGGAGAACAAGTCGGTCGTGAGGAAGGCGCCAACCGACCGAGGCAAGGGGGTGGGCTGATCGTTGCGCACCACGTATCGGGTGTCGGCCACGTCGTTGGCCCAGACGCGATCCTCGTGGAGGTCGAGGGCGTCGATCAATGTCTCCAGGGCGGCATCGCCGGCCCGGATCGAGTTCGGGCCGTGTTCGATCAGGAAACCCTCCGCCGACTCCGACTGAATCACGCCGCCCGTCTGCCCGGAGGCCTCAAGTACTTGAACCGAGAGGCCCTGTTGTTGCAGGCGGTATGCGGCCGCCAGGCCGCTGATTCCGGCCCCGATAATTCCAATGTCGGGCATTGAGAATACTACTGCTACTTCGAAAACAACCGAGAGGGTTTGTACGAAGAACGTTTCTTGCCGTTCGGGGAGGGGGACGCCACTGATTCGTGAGTGAGGTTAAGCCTCGGTGGGAGCAGTCGATCCCTACGGACGACCCTCGCGACAATCGTTGCATTATACCAGTTGCGAGGGATCACCATGCACCGGATGGCTCTGGGACGTCTCGGAAGGCCCGTCGCGAGGCGCGCCTCGCGACGTTCTCTTCCCGTATCATCCACACGAATGTGCACAATGACCGTCGGCATTTGGTATTACAGCTCTCTGCTTCGTGCTGGGTTCGCTTTTCGACTCCGATTCCTCCCCTCAAAACGACGTCGATGAGACATCCCCTCAAGAGGCAGACATGGGCACGTCCGCCCTGGTTGAGGCCGTTCATCGGTCCCAAGCGGTCATTGAATTTAAGCCCGACGGGACCATCAGACCAACCTCCTTGCGCTGAACGCGGCCAGTCGGGGACAACGGGACAAGGGTTTGCCGTGGTGGCCGAAGAGATTCGTGAACTGGCGGGCCAGGCCGACGAGGCGACCCGGGACATCACGCAGGCCATTTCGAAACTGCGAGACGCGAGCGACGATGCGCGCCAGCTCGTTCATCAGTTCCGGTTAGCGACGACAGGACGCTCGGGGGGCGACACGGAGGAACGAGTGCCCGCAACGGCCCAGCAGTCTTCCAGGGGCGACGGCGTCCCCCTCCGTTGACCAACGCAATGAGACAGTTCGACGAGAGCGGCCCGCGACATGTCGTTCCAGTGATGAGGGCAGACCCGCGCGTCTGTCTGGCGTGAACTGAGGAAACTCCGGCGCTAAAAACACAGTATCATCCACTTACCACATCGCATCCTTACTCAAAATCCCTACGAGACTGGCTTATGGCGACGGAAAAAATGAATGAAGACTGGCGTCGGATCCGCGACCAAATCAAAGACATCTGGGACGAAACGGACTTTGACAACAAGCAAATGAAGCGAGCCCGGGGCAACTTCACAAAGATCGTGGGGCTGATCCACGACAAAACCGAAGAGCCCGTCGACGAAATCCGTCGCAAAATGAGCGCCATCCTGTAGACTGTTCGGTGCTGGTGTTGAGTGACGCCTCGGACGAGCGGGCATTCTCATCCAGCAAACCCGCTGCGTACTGTTCACAAAGGCCTGCCCTCGGCGTGAGGGCGGGCTTTTTGTGTTCGCCTTGCGTTTGAGAGAATGAGAATCTGTTTGGTGGACGTTCTGTGGCTCCCTCGGCCAGTACCCGATCGCACCCTGAAAGCACTCGGCCACTTCGCTTCCAGCGCTGCGACCTTGGGAATCGCGCGCAGGATGGCCTTTGCACGTCCCTGGTAGCGCCGACACGAGGGATCACATGAGTGCTATTTGCAACGTTGCCCTGCTCCCTTTGTCACGGCGACTCATCCATCCCACAAACGGTGTTTGAGGAGCCCAGCCATCAGCCGAGCGTCGTCCCTGAGAGACGCAAAAAGGCGAGTCATTCTCGGCTGTGTTTTGCCCGGTGAAAGGCCCTGCCCCTGCGGGGATGCTTCGCGCGTCGTGTGCTTCGGGTCGGGGGCCTCCGGTCGAGACCGCTGGTGGAAAGGTGAGGCTCCAGGCAGAAGAGGAGAAAGGCCCTTGTTGTCTTGTCGTATCTCCCCGCGCCTCTCGTGTCTCTCTGTGCCTCCCTGTACCGAGTAGGGGAGTGGCAGAGCATTTTGGATTGGGGCCCGCATCGATTAGTTTAGGGACAGAAGTGGCTTCGTAATTGTCTTCCCCAACGCTCATCTCTGCATGTCCGACTCCGACACGATAGGCACCGAATCCCCAGTTGAAAGCGCTTCGTTTCAGGATCAGGCGGCCCAGTACGAGGCCCTCGTCGAGACGATGCAGGAGCGGGCCGCGCAGGTCCGGGCAGGAGGCGGGGCGGAAAAGAGGGAGCGAGAGCACGAGCGGGGCAAGCTCACGGCCCGGGAACGAATCGAGTACCTGGTCGACGACCCGGCGGCATTTGGGGAGCTGGGGCTCTTTGCCGGGTACGAGATGTATGAGGACGAGGGGGGCTGCCCGGCAGGAGGGACCGTCATGGGACTGGGGCCCGTGAGCGGTCGGGAGTGTATGATCGTGGCGAACGACGCCACCGTGAAGGCAGGGGCTTGGTTTCCGATTACGGCCAAGAAAAACCTTCGCGCGCAGCGAATTGCGCTGGAGAACCACGTGCCCATCCTCTACCTCGTCGACTCGGCGGGCGTGTACCTGCCGATGCAGGACGAGATTTTTCCCGACGAGGACGACTTCGGCCGCATCTTCCGCAACAACGCGAAGCTGTCGAGCAAGGGCATCCCGCAGATCGCGGCCATCATGGGAAGCTGTGTGGCCGGCGGGGCCTACCTGCCCATCATGAGCGACGAGGCCATCATCGTGGAGGACACCGGCTCCGTGTTTTTGGCGGGGCCGTACCTCGTGAAGGCGGCCATCGGGGAGGATGTGGAAGCGGAAGAACTGGGGGGCGCCACGGCCCATTCCGAAATTTCCGGCGTGGTTGACCACAAGGTGGAGGACGACGAGGCGGCGCTCGACAAGATCCGATCGCTCGTCGACCACTCCGGCCCGACGGAGCGCTTCGGATACGCCCGAAAGGAGCCGGTCCAGCCCGCCTACCCGGCGGACGAGCTGTATGGTCTCTTTCCGGCGGAAGGGAATGCGCAGTACGACATGCGCGAGATTTTGGCCCGGATTGTCGACGCGGAGTCTTGGACCGAGTACAAGGAGGGCTACGGACGCACTCTTCTCACCGGCTACGCCCGCATCGACGGGTGGAATGTGGGGGTCGTGGCGAACCAGCGGGCCGTGGTGCGCAACCGGACGGACCTCGACTCGAAGGGCGAAATTCAGGTCGGGGGTGTCATCTACGCCGACGCCGCCGACAAGGCGGCCCGCTTCATCATGAACTGCAATCAGAAGGAGATTCCGATCGTCTTTTTCCAGGACGTGACGGGCTTCATGGTCGGGAAGCGGGCCGAGCAGGGAGGCATCATCAAGGATGGAGCGAAGATGGTGAACGCCGTGTCCAATTCGACCGTGCCCAAGCTGACCGTCGTGGTGGGCAATTCGTACGGGGCCGGCAACTACGCGATGTGCGGGCGGGCCTACGACCCCCGCCTCGTGCTGGCCTGGCCCTCGGCCAAGATTGCCGTGATGGGGGGAACGCAGGCCTCCAAGGTGCTGAAGCAAATCAAAGTGCGCCAGCTGGAGAAGCAGGGGAAGGAGCTGTCGGAGGAGGATGAGCAGGAGCTGCTGTCCAAAATCCAGGATCGCTACGCGGAGCAGACGACGCCCTACTACGCGGCGGCCCGCCTTTGGGTAGATGCCCTTATCGATCCGCATGACACGCGTGACTGGCTCGCCCGTGGCCTCGACATGGTAGACCACAATCCCACCCTGGAGCGGTTCAATCCCGGTGTGATCCAGACATAGGCCGGCGGAGGGCGAGGGGCTTCGGCCCGTGTCCGGTGCCGAGGGGCAACTGTTGTTTGAGGAGTGATGTTTGAGGAGTGACTATTCCTCCTGCTCGTACCGCTCGCCGTTGACGGTGAAGGTGAACGTAATGGTAGCGGTCTGGTCGACCATGTTTGACACCGAGCAGTACTTGTCGAGGCTCAGGGTAATGGCCCGGCGGACCTTGTCCGGGTCCACGCCGCCGCTGAACTCGTAGTGTAGGTGCAGGTCGGTGAAGACGCGCGGGGGATCATCGGCGCGCTCCCCGTCAATGTCGGCACTGAAGTCTTCAATGTCCTGCTTCTGCTTCTCCAAGATTGTCAGGAGGTCGATGCTGCTGCAGCCGATGACGCTCAGCGCGGCCATCTCCATCGGACTCAGCCCCTCCTGGTCGTTCGTGGAGGCAATCGTCACGTCGTGATCGCCGTTTGTGCCCCGAAACTGGACGGCATCGTTGATCTGGTCTATGCTCAGGTGCATACGCACGAAAAGGGGGATAGGTGAAAAGAACCTCGGGTCTCAGTATAGAAAACTGAAGGCAAAGAGTCAGTGGGCGTACGCTGCCGTTATTGCAAAATGAATTTTGGGATGTTGGGCAAGTGGGGATCTAAAACGCCAGGGGCGGGAGCATTCGTCCCCGCATCTCGTGTATCCCTGTGTTTCCCACATCGCTCCGCCTGACATGGCCGACGGTCAGACCGATCCTTCCCCCATCTCACAGGGTTCGTCGGATGACTCCTCCTCCGCGTCCGTCTTTGCCCGACTTCGGAAGCGAATCCGGAGCGTCCGGGACACGCGCCTCGCCGATCGGCTGGACCGCATCGATGCCGAGTACGTGCGGGAGAAGGCTCGGCGAATCACGGAGGCGGACCTCGACACGGTGGTCGACCGCGCCGAGGCGATTGAGGCGCGTTTTCGGAAGGACGGCGGGATCCGGCGGCTGCTGGACGACGGCCGGCTGCTTCTGGATCTGATCCGGGATGTCCGGGCGGGGCGGTACCGTGGCCTCCCGGTCTGGACGCTCAGTGCGGTGGGCTTCGCGCTCCTCTATGTCCTCAACCCGTTCGACCTCGTTCCGGATGCTCTGCCTTTGGTGGGGCTCCTTGACGATGCCGCCGTCGTGTCGGCCTGTCTCTCCCTGGTGGAGCAAGATTTGCGGGACTACCGAATATGGCGACGCGCCAACCGAAGACAGGAAGAAACCACCGATCGGGGCGCGCCCGGTCCGGACCTAATTTCCTCGTAACAGTAGGCTCCGTGGCGCGTCGTACCTTACACGTGGAGACCCATACATGGGATGCTCTTATTTCCTTTTGACTGGTCGCCGGTAGGCAATGCCCGCCATGCTTCCCTGGAACTTTGAGGGCGAGGCCTCCGAGCCCGCCCAGGACCCGACCATGGCGCCGCACAAGCGGCAGTCCTACGAGGAAGAACTCGCGAACGCCATCACGCATGGGATTGGCCTCGTGCTGAGCGTGATCGGCTGGATTGGACTGATCGTCCTGTCGGGGGTCGCGGGCGGGGGGTGGGACCTGGCGGCCTCGGCGGTCTTCGGGGGGACGCTCGTCTTCCTCTACGCCACTTCGACCCTCTACCACAGCGTCGGCACCGCGCGGTTGAAGCGGATCCTGCGCATCCTCGACCACGTCGCCATCTTCCTCCTCATCGCGGGCACCTACACGCCGTTCGTGGGGGTGCTCATGCGGGAGGACTGGGGCTGGACCGTGCTCGCGCTCGTGTGGGGGCTCGCCCTCGCGGGGCTGCTGTTCAAGCTGTTTTCGACGCACCGCTTCCACCCGGCGGCGACCACACTGTACTTGCTCATGGGGTGGCTCGGGGTGCTCTTCGCGAACCCCATGAGCGCCGCGCTGCCGCTGGGGGGGCTGCTCTTAATCGCGGCGGGCGGGCTGGCCTACACGGTCGGCGTCCTCTTCTACGGCTGGCACTCCCTGCGGTACAGCCACGCCATCTGGCACGTCTTCGTGCTGGTGGGGAGCGCCTGTCACTACGCCGCGGTGGTGCTGTACGTCCTGTAGCCCCGCGCTACCACGCGTACGTCCCGAGTTCCTCGCCGAGGTCCGTGTGGGGAAAGACCTGGCGGGCCTCGCGCAGGCGGTCCCGCTTGTCGCCCGGCGGAAGATGCACGAGGAGCAAGTAATCCACGTCGGCCTCGGCGGCCACCTTCGCCGCGCCCGCGGCCGTCGAGTGCCCGCCCCCGACGCCATTGGCCTCGTGGACCAGCACGTCGGCGCCCTGCGCCAAGTCCACGACGCTGGAGGCGGGAGCCGTGTCGCAGGAGTACGCCAGCCCCCCGTCGCCGTCGGCGTGCTCGATGCGGAGCCCCACGTTCGCCGTATCGCCGTGATTCACTGGGGCTGCAGTGACGGTCCACGGGGCCTGGGTCCAGATGCGGGTCCCCCGCTCGTGGGGCACCTCGCGCCAGTCGATGGGGGGAATGCCGTCCCAGCCCTCGTGCACCGGCGCGAAGGCGTCCCAGACGCGCCGGGCCTGGGCCAGGGCGGGCTCGATTCCACAGACGGGAATCGGCCGGTCGCGTCCGTCGAGCCAGATCTTTTCCATGAAGAGCGGAAAGCCGCTCGTGTGGTCCATGTGGGCGTGGGTCACCAGGAGGCCGTCGACGTCGTCAATGGACCGGCCGCAGGCCTGCAGGCGCTGGAGCACGTTCCCGCCGCAGTCCACGACGAGCGTATTGGGGGGCGAGGCGTCGTCCGTCACCGCGAGCATGGTGGTGGTGCGGTGCGGGTCGCTAAGGGCGGCGCCGGTGCCGAGGAGATGAAGGGCGGGCATGGCGGGTCGTTTCGGATTGTGAACGGCGATGTGCGAGGAGCCGAGGGCGTCAACCGAAACTCATCCTCCGAATGCCGAACTCCGTCGCGGCCTCAGCGTGAGCGCTGGATGGCAAATTCCGTGAGTCCGGCGAGGGAGGCACGGGCCTCGGATGGGGGGAGGGCGCTCAGTAGCGAGCGGGCATCCGCCGCCAGCGACTCCATTTTGCGGCGCGCATGCTCGATCCCCCCGTAGTCATCCACAAAGTCCGCAATGGTACGGAGGTCGTCGCGGTCCTTCTCGTCCTGGTCGACGATGTCGAGGATGCGCTTCTGCTCGCGTTTGCCCGCCTCGCGCAGCGACACGATCAGCGGCAGCGTCATCTTCTTCTCCTGCAGGTCGATGCCGATGGGCTTTCCGGCGTCCTCCACGCTGAAGTCGAAGAGGTCGTCCCGGATCTGGAAGGCGAGCCCCAGGGTTTCGCCAAACTGGTCCATGCGCTCGATCAGCGATTCGTCGTCGGTCACGCTGACGGCCCCGCTCTTGGTGCAGGCGGAGATGAGGGAGGCGGTCTTGTCCGAGATGATGCGGAAGTACGTCTCCTCGTCGATGTCGAGCAGGCGGGACTTCTCGATCTGGAGCAGCTCCCCCTCGCTCATTCGCCGCACGGCGTCGGAGAGGGTGTGGAGCACCGAGTAGTCATCGTGGTCCAGGGAGAGAAGCAGCCCCCGGCTCAGCAGAAAGTCGCCGAGCAGGACCGCGATTTTGTTTTTCCAGAGGGCGTTGATCGAAAACACCCCGCGTCGCTCCTCTGCGTCGTCCACCACGTCGTCGTGCACGAGGGTGGCGGTGTGCAGAAGTTCGACGAGGGCGGCGGCCCGGTGGGTCTGGTCCGTTGCGGCGCCCCCGCACGCCTGAGCGGACAGCAGCACCAGGATCGGCCGAATGCGCTTCCCCTTCTGCCACAGGACGTACTGCGTGACCTTGTCCAGCAGCATGTGGTCCGAGCGCATTGCCTCCCGAAAGTAGGAGCGGAAGGCGTCGAGGTCGTCTTCCACCGGCACGCGGATGTCGTCGAGGGTGGTGGGGACGGGCCGGTCCAGGGGCGGTGGTTCTCCGTCGGTGGGGGGGGCGTCGGCGCGCCCGTTCGTGGCGGCGGAGGAGGCGTCGGGCATTTGGGGTTTCAGTTTGGATTGAAACATCTACTCCCGATACGTCTCGGCCCGGGGAAAGGTTTGCCGGAGGCGACGGCGAGCGTGAGAGGGGAAGAAGGCCCACTCTCTTCCGTGGTCCCTCCGTGCCTCGGTCACCCAAACTGGTAGGCGCGTTGGCGGAGCAAGGCCAGAAAGAAGGGCACGCCGCAGAGGGCGGTGAGGATGCCCACGGGCAGCTCCTGACCCGGGAGGGCGGTGCGGGCGGCGAGGTCGGCCCAGCAGAGGAAGATGGCTCCCCCCACGAAGCTAAGCGGCACGAGGCGCCGGTGGGGCACCCCCACGAGCAGGCGCACTGCGTGCGGCACGATGAGCCCGACGAACCCAATGGCGCCGGAGACGGCCACGAGCGTCCCCGTGACCAGCGTCGCCAATACGATGAGCCCGCGCTTGAGGGTCTCGACCGGCATTCCGAGGCCCTGAGCGGGCTCTTCTCCCACGAGCAGGGCATCGAGGGGGCGGGCGAGAACCAGCATGGCCCCGAGGCCAAGGGCGGTTGTGACGGCCGGGATGGGAAGCAGTCCCCACCGCGCCCCACTCAGCGAGCCGAGCAGCCAAAAGAGGACCGCTCGCAGCTTGTCGGGCTCCGGGGAAGAAAAGGTGACGAACGAGGTGATCGAGGCCATGAGGGCGGACATCGCGACCCCGGCCAGCAACAGCCGGGCCACCGACACGCGGACCCCGTCGCGGGCCACGAGGTAGACGATCGTGATGGAGGCCAGTCCCCCCGCAAAGGCCGCGAGGGGCATGGTCAAGGTTTTGCTGAGCAGGGGCGGCAAGAAGCCGAGGTAGAAGAGCGACGCCCCGGCCGAGGCCCCGCTGGAGATGCCCAGGATGTAAGGCTCCGCGAGCGGGTTGCGGACGAGGGTCTGCATTGCCACGCCGATGATGGAGAGCCCGCCGCCCATGACGCAGGCCAGGACGGCCCGCGGGAGGCGCAGACGCCACACAATGCGATCGACGATGGGGTCCGGCGCAGGGCCGAGCCCGAAGAGCCGATGGGCAAGAACCTGGTACACGTCGGCCCAGGCCGTGGCCGTGCTGCCCACCGCCACGGCCGCCCCGATCGTGAGGACCAGGACCGACGTCAGTCCCGCACCGACGAGCCAGGGGCGCTTCATGGAGCCGTGGAGGGCGACGTCGAAGGAGAAGGGGCGGAAGAAGAGGGCGCGTGCCCAATAGAGTCCGGCGTGCCCGAAAAGCGGTCGGGGTGCAGGGATCGGGCCAGCAGGCGGGTGCCTCGCAGGACGCGCGGGCCAGGACGGGCGATGAGCGACGTAGGGACGCTGAAGACACGGTCGTTCTGGAGGGCCGGCACCACGTCCCACGTCGGATGGAGGTCGAGCAGACGATTCGGGTCGTAGTCGGGGCCCCACAGCCCAAGAATCACGTCCGGTTTCTCCTGAAGAACGTACTCGTCACTGAGCGTCGGGGCCTGATTCTCGATGTCGGCGGTAATGCTTGTCCCGCCGGCCGCCTCTACCAGTGTATGCACGTAGCTTCCGCGACCGAAGCTGTAGAGCGTATCGTCTCCGACCAGCACGAGCACGCGGGGCCGCTTCGCGTCCGGAATCGAGTCAGTACGGGCACGAAGGGCATCGAGGGAGGATCGCAGCGCTTCGGCACTGTCCGCGGCGGCGGCCTCGGTCCCCAAGAGCTGCCCCATGGTCTCGATGCCGGACAGGATGTCGTTCACCGACCCGAAGGAGAAGAAGTAGATCGGCACGTCGAGGGCTTCGAACGTGTCCGTGTCGCCGGGCGCGTTGATCTGATCGGTGGCCAGCACGAGGTCCGGCTCCTGTGCCGCCACGGCCTCGAAGTCAATGGGCAGGGCGCTCACGTGGGGAAGGGTGTCGACCGGCGGCGGATAATTGCCCGACGACGTGATGGCTACCAGCCGGTCTCCGGCGCCGGCGGCGTAGGCGATCTCGGTAAGGTTGGGCGCGAGGGAGACTGTCCGTCGGACGGATGGGGCGAGGGCAACAGTCCGATCGAGGTCGTCGACGACGGTCCGAGAGGCCTCATCGGGAGCGGCGTCTCCGCACCCGCCCGTCAGCACGACGACCAGAAGCAAAAGCCCAATGGAGCGATGGGTCATGGAGGGAAGCAAAGTGGAAAAGTTGATTCCGGCCTCGCTTGTACTGCGGGGTGGGGAAGGTGTTGGCGGAGGATGGGCCACGGCGCCCCGCACCGACGGGGCAGTCGACGCAAAATCAAAGAATCTCCCGGTGCGCTGGACAGGGAGGAGGACACTCTTTACATTAGTTATCTCTTCTTCAAAGCAAAGTCAGCCGTCGCGGGTGAAAACGGCACGCCCGGCCCGGTCCATCATTGGTGCAGAGCCCCCAGGATTTTTATGAGCAAGCGGATTTTCGTTGTCGACGACGAGCCGAAAATTGGCAACTTGTTCAGCAACGTACTGGAGCGAGATGGCTACGACGTCGATGCCTTCGTGAATCCGAACTCGCTTCTGGAGGCCCTCGACGAGGGCAGTGAGGAGCCCGACGTGGTCGTGACGGACATGATCATGCCCGAGATGGACGGGGTGGAGCTGATGGAAAACCTGGGCGAGCGGGAGCTCGACGTGCCCATCATCATCATGACGGCCCACTCGTCGGTGCAGACGGCCGTAGAGGCCATGCGGCAGGGGGCGTTTCACTACCTCGAGAAGCCCGTCAACTTGGAAGAGATGCGGGCCCTGCTGGAGAAGGCCATTGAGCTGTACGGGGCGCAGCAGGAGCTCAAGCAGATCAAAACCGAGAAGCAGAAGCAGTATCCCATCGAGGGCATACTGGGCGAGAGCGAGCCGATCATGGAGGTGCGGGAGACTCTCGAAACGCTCCGCAATGCGTCAAACACGACGGTGCTTTTTACCGGTGAGACGGGCACCGGAAAGAACCTGGCGGCCAAGACCCTCCACTACAACTCCCCGCGGGCCGAGGCGGCGTTTACGGACATCGACTGCGCCTCCCTCCCCGATAATCTGCTCGAGGCCGAACTGTTTGGCTACGAGGAGGGGGCCTTCACCGACGCGCGCGACTCGAAGGAGGGCCTGATTGAGGTGGCCGACGGGGGCACCCTGTTCCTCGACGAAATTGACTCGATGAGCCTCGCCCTGCAGGCGAAGCTGCTCTCGTTCCTGGAAAGCCGCGAGTTCCGGCGCCTTGGGGGGGTGGAGGACAAAAGCGCCGACGTGCGGATCCTCTGCGCCACCAACTCCGACCTTGAAAAGAGCGTCCAGGAGGACAAATTCCGGAAAGACTTGTTCTTCCGCATCAACGTCGTAAACGTCAAGATGCCACAGCTGCGCTCGATGGGGGACGACGTACTGCTGATCGGCAAGCACATCATCTCCGAATTTAACCGAGAGTTCGGGCGCGACGTGAACGGCGTTGCAAATCCGGCACGGGAAAAGCTGCTGAATCACACCTGGCCCGGCAACGTCCGCGAGCTCCGGAACGTCATTGAGCGGGCCATGATTTTTGTGGATGGCGACCGGATCGAGGCGGAGGACCTGACCCTCGCCCCGCCCAGTCGCCTCGACGACCGGGAACAGCCCGTGGGCAACAACGGGTTTCAGTTTGCTCTCGGCCAGACCCTCAAGGACGTAGAGAGGGCCTACATCCGTCGCACCCTCGAAACCCGGTTGGACGACAGCTACGCCGACATTGCGGACGATCTCGGCATCTCCAAGAAGACGCTTTGGGACAAGCGCAAGCGCTATAACCTCGACGAGGTCGTGGACCGGTAGCGGCCTCTCAAACTGCGTGGGGATCGGTCCGGGGTCCAACCCGTTTTGAGATCTGACCGGAGCATCCTCTCGAACACCCCTTTGGCACAATTCTGCCTCCCCTATGCCACGGCCTGCTGCGTATCGCCCCCCACAGGTGCCCACCGTCGACGAGGTGGCCGCTCAAGAGCGTGCTGCCCGCCTCGCCAGCCGCAGCATCAAGAAGGAGGCCAAGGTGGAGGGGCTGACGCGGCTCATCGCGATGCTGGACCTGACGACGCTAGAGGGGGCCGATACGCCGGGCAAGGTGAAATCGCTTTGCCAGAAGGCCCGCACGCCCGATCCTGGCAGCAGTCAGGACCACCCCTCCGTCGGGGCGGTCTGTGTGTACCCGCCGATGGTGCCGGTGGCCCGCGAGCATGTGGAAGGCACGGACATTCGGGTTGCCTCGGTGGCCAGCTACTTTCCGAGCGGACAGGCCGCACTCGACGAGCGGGTGGACGAGGTGGAGCGGGTCCGGGACGCCGGGGCCGATGAGATCGACGTGGTGCTCAGCCGCAACGCCTTTCTGTCCGGTGAGTACGCGCGGGTCCACCGCGAGATCAGTGCGCTGGTGGAGGCGTCGGGGGAGAAGCACCTGAAGGTGATTCTGGAGACCGGCGAGCTGGAAACCTACGACGCGGTCCGCCTTGCGAGTCGCATCGCGATGGACGCCGGGGCCGACTTCATTAAGACCTCCACCGGCAAGGTCAAGCCCGCGGCCACCATGCCGGTGACGCTCGTGATGCTGGAGGCCATCCGCGACTACTACCGGGAGACGGGCCGCGAGGTCGGCATGAAGCCGGCGGGGGGCATCCGGAAGGCGAAGCCGGCCCTCCGGTACCTCGTCATGGTCAAAGAGGTGCTCGGCGACGCATGGCTGACCCCCGAGCGGTTTCGCATTGGGGCGTCGTCCCTGCTCAACGATCTGCTTCTGCAACTGGAGAAGGAACAGTATGGGCGGTACTATTCGAAACGATATCTTTCCCTGGGCTGATCTTTCCGAAGAACGCCTGAGCCCGGTGCTCTGAATGTCGTTTTGTGTTGCGCATTGCGCAGGTGGACGAACAACACGACGTACGCAGCACGAAATACTTCGCGCTGCCTTTGCTGAGCACGTTTGACGTAACTGATTCTGCATCATTCGCTTGAAGCGTATGAGTGAACTAGAGGCTGCCCCCGACACCGCCCGCGAGCTGCTCTTCGGTGACGAGTGGGAGTACGCCCCCGCGCCGCAGTCCGCCGACCACGTGCGCCTGGAGGACCGCTACGGTGCGTTCGTCGACGGGGCGTTCCGGGACACAGACGAGTATTTTCCGTCGATCAATCCGGCCACGGAGGAGACGATTGCCGAGGTCGGCCTTGCCGATGAGCAGACCGTCGACGACGCGGTGTTGGCGGCCCGCACCGCCTACGAGTCGCACTGGCGCGACCTGCCCGGCAAAGAGCGGGCGAAGTACCTCTACCGCATCGGGCGAATGATCAAAGAGAAGTCGCGTGAGTTTGCGGTGCTGGAGTCGATGGACGGGGGCAAGCCGATCCGTGAGTCGCGCGACATGGACATCCCGCTCGTGGCGGCCCACTTCTTCCACTACGCCGGGTGGGCCGACAAGCTGGAATACGCCCTTCCGGGCCCAGGTCGACCCCGCTCGCTGGGCGTCTGTGGCCAGATCATCCCCTGGAACTTCCCGCTCCTGATGGCGGCGTGGAAGCTGGCCCCGGCCCTTGCCACCGGCAACACGGTCGTGCTGAAGCCCGCCGAGACCACCCCCCTCACGGCCCTCAAGCTCGCGGAGGTCATCCAAGAGGCGGGCCTCCCGCCCGGCGTGGTCAACATCGTGCAGGGCGCCGGCGGGGTGGGCTCCGCCCTCGTTGAGCACCCTGAGGTCGACAAGATCGCGTTTACCGGCTCCACCGAGGTCGGCAAGCACATCCAGAAGCAGCTGGCCGGCTCGCAGAAGCGCCTCACGCTGGAGCTGGGCGGGAAGGGGGCGAACATCGTCTTCGAGGACGCGCCGATCGATCAGGCCGTCGAGGGCATCGTCGATGGCATCTACTTCAACCAGGGGCACGTGTGCTGCGCCGGGTCGCGGCTGCTGGTACAGGAGAGCGTCGCCGAGGAGGTGACCCAAAAGCTACGCGATCGCATCGCGACGCTCCGGGTGGGCCATCCGTTGGACAAGAACACGGACATCGGGGCCATCAACTCGCAACAGCAGCTGGAGAAGATCCGGCGCCTTGTAGACATCGGCGAGCAGGAGGGAGCAGACAAGTTTCAGCCCGAGTGCGACCTGCCGGAGAATGGCTTTTGGTTTCCGCCTACGTTCTTCACCAACGTGACCCAGTCGCACCGGATTGCGCAGGAGGAGATTTTTGGCCCCGTCCTGTCGGTCAGCACGTTCCGTACCCCCGAAGAGGCGGTTGAGCGGGCCAACAACACCGAGTACGGCCTTGCCTCCGGCATTTGGAGCGACAAGGGCTCGAAACTCTTCTCCATCTCACAGGCGCTGAAAAGCGGCGTGGTCTGGGGCAACACCTACAACAAGTTCGATCCCGCCAGCCCCTTCGGCGGCTACAAGGAAAGCGGCTTCGGCCGCGAGGGGGGCGTCCACGGTCTTCTTCCGTACCTTGAACTTCCATCGCAGTCATGGCAGCCACAGACGCCCACGAACGGCTCCCCGTCTACAAAACCCGCAAGCTCTACATCGGCGGGGGCTTCCCCCGAACCGAAAGCGGACGATACATAACCGCCACCGACCATCAAGACGAATTCGTGGCCAACATCTGTCGCGCGTCGCGCAAAGACTTTCGGAATGCAGTAGTGGCGGCCCGCGACGCCCACGATGGCTGGGCGGGGCGGAGTGCCTTCAACCGGGGGCAGATCCTGTACCGTATGGGCGAGATGCTGGAATCTCGCCGGCAGGCGTTCGTCGACACCCTGGTCGAGACGGCCGGCTACGATTCCGGGGCGGCCGTGGCGGAGGTGGACGCAGCGATCGATCGGCTCGTCTACTACGCGGGCTGGACCGACAAATTCGCGCAGGTGTTCGGGAGCATCAATCCGGTGGCGAGCTCGCACTTCGACTTCTCGGTCCCGGAGCCGTCGGGCGTCGTCGCTGCCTTTTGCCCCCAGAGTGCGCCGCTCCTCGGGCTCGTCTCCTGCATGGCCCCGATCATTGTGCCCGGCAACACGGTCATCCTCCTCGTGGAGAACGACGCCCCGACGCTGGCCCTCGACCTCGCGGAAGTGCTCGACACGAGCGACCTTCCCGGCGGCGTCGTCAACATCCTTACGGGCTCCCGGGAAGAGCTTCGGGGACATGTGGGCGGGCACCGCGACGTGGACGCAATCCTGAGCGTGGGGGCGTCGACCGAAGAGCGGACCATTCTGGAGCGGGAGGGCGCGGAGAGCGTCACGCGGATGGAGTTTCGGTCGGATCGGTCGCCCACTGAGTGGCGGGCCGATGAGAGTCAGTCGCCCTACTGGATCGTGCCGTTCGTGGAGGTCAAGACCACGTGGCACCCGGTCGGTCGCTAGGGGACCCGACGCCCTGACAGACATTCTTTTGCCAATTCTCCCCCTTCCATGCGTGTCCATTCGCCTCTTTCAATCGCCGCGCTGGCGGTCGCACTGTGTGCCTGCACCGGCACGTCGCAGACCTCTGGCCAGGGCGGCCCCGCGGAGCCTGGGCCGGGCTCCGCAGAGGAGGCAGCCCCAGTGGCCGAGTACGAGACGTTCGATCCGTCGGCCTACGACGCGCGCCCCCCGAAGCGCACCGTGGAGGTGACTCATCAGGTGCCTGATCGGCTGTTGCAGGGGCGGGCGGACGAGGGCGTGCAGCAGACCGTTGAGGGCTTTCGAGTGCAGGTGTTTTCGGCGCGGGACAAGCAGGCGGCGCAAGACTTCCGGGAGCAGGTGCGGCAGTGGTGGGAGAACCAGAAGGGCCAGGACTCGGCCTCCGTGCTGGGAAGTGATCCGCCCATCGTGGTTCAGTACTCGCAGCCCTACTATCGGGTGCGGGTGGGGGCCTTTGCCGAGCGGGACGCCGCCGAAGACGCGCTTGCACTCGTGCAGAAGGAGTACCCGAACGCTTTCATCTCACGCGGCACAGTCACGGTCGTGAAATAGAGGGGCAGAGGCAGCTACGAAACACGCGACACGAAATTCCCTCACCCGTTCGGAGGCAAATTAGCTAGACGGATTCCATGGCAAGGGTCGACAGCCGCTCCACCAGGGATTCTGCGTACGTCTCGTGCCCCGGCTTCATGAGCACGCTGCGCAGGACGGCGGCCTCGTCCCGATCGGCCGTGAGGGACGGGTGGAGGGACGTCAGCGCGTCGGCGGAGAGCTGGTAGACGCTGGTAAAGATGGAATCGTCCGGGTCGTTCATGGCCGTGTCGAAGAGAGCCTGGCTGGCCTCGTGGACGGCGGAGAGGGACGATTCTGTCGTGGCCGGCACATACGAGACGATGTCGGTCTCTGGGGGCGCTACGACGCGGAGGGCGTCGGTGGCCTCCACCGCCTCGGTCCAGGTCCGGGCCGCCTGCACGCATGCCGTTAGGATAGGGCCGAGGCCGTCGTCCGGAGCCAGGGGGAGGGCCTTCAATGTGCACCAGAGGGCCCCGGCCGCCGCCCCGGGTCGCGAGCACTCCAGACTGATTTCGCCCAGGTGTAGGTCGTCGGACGTGAAGTAGGTATACGGCGAGTCGTGCTGGTAGAAGCGCCCGACCGCCGGGTCGCGGAAGAGGATGCACCCGCAGCCGTAGGGCTGGAGGCCATGCTTGTGCGGGTCGATGGCCACCGAGTCGGCGTCTTCAATCGCGCGGAATCGCTCGGCTGGAAAGCCCTCAATCTCGGGCGCCGCGTCCTCCGTCAAGAGCCGAAAAAAGCCCCCGTACGCGGCGTCGACGTGAACGCGGGTGCCGTGCGCCTCGCAGAGTGGGATTGCTTCGTCGATCGGATCCACGACCCCGAGGCCCGTGGTTCCGGCGGTGAGCACGACCGTTCCGATGCCATTCTGCTCCAGGGCTCGTTCGAGACTGTCCAGGTCCATCCGCCCCCGCGCATCGGCCGAGACGGGGACCACCTCTGTGTCGAGCACGTCGCTCATGCGGCCGTGGGTGTAATGGGCATTCTCGGCCACCGCGACCGCCTGATCCGGACGCAGCTCGCGGGCCACCCAGAGCGCCTCCAGGTTAGCCACCGTGCCCCCGCCGGTGAGGTGGCCGAGGGCGGTGTCGGGGAGGCCGAGCATGGCGGCCAGGTCGGCCACGACCTCCGTCTCCATCTGGCTGGTGGGCGGGCCGCCGTCGAGCGCGTGGTTGTTGGGGTTGATGCGCTGGGCCGCCGCGTACGCCGCACAGGCGACGGGGTGGGGCGGCTTCAGCATCTGCCCGGCGTAGCGCGGGTGGTGGAACGGGTAGTTGCCCTCCAGCCGCTCCAGGTACTCGTCGAAGACACTGTCGAGGCGATCCGGGCTGACGCCGAGCGAGGGATGGCGCTCGAAGTCGCCCCAGGATTGCTCCCAGTCCTCAACGTGCTGGAGGGCGCGGTGGAGGAGGGCATCGGGCATGGGGGGACAGGCAACTGTGAGGAGAACCGCGGACGATACAACGTAGGACTCGACCGCCGAAGATGCAGTGGCAAAAGGGAGGGAATCGGGGCGGCCTCGCAGAGGCGATTGATCGTGGCTTGACATCCCTACCCCCCCTCTGTTATTATAATTGTGTACCTTACATAAATACTACACGTTGCTGACGCCAAGTGCTCCGAGCCGGTCGGATCGGCTTCTGAGTGCGTCGCTCCCGGTCGTCTTTTCCTATTGCGTAAGACGCATTGCCCGATGAGTGCTCGTCAACCCGAATCCTTTCGCTTCTGGAGACGGCTCTTGTTGCGGGGGGGAGTCTATGGCATTGTGTGCTTTTTTGGGTTGAGTCTCTTGGCCGGGTGCGACCTCTTTGGTTCTGATGGCGACACGGGCCAGCCGCTACCGGCGGGACCCGCTGTGGTCGCCTCGGTAGGTGGCGACGCGGATGGCCTCTGGCGCTTCGACCCCGAGACGCTCGAACCTGCGCCGATTACTGAGGTGCCGGATCGCACGCCCATCGGGGTGGCCTCTTCCCTGGATCGTGAGCGCTGGTACACCGCTTGGGGCACCGGAAATAGGTTTGAAGGGAGCGCACGCAAAGTGCTGGCGGCCTTTAATCCTACCAGCGGACGCATCATGAAGCGTGCCTCAGTGGCCGGCTCGTTCAAGGGACGTGCCCCGTTGCTCTACGAACCGGTAAACGATCATTTAGTCGTCTTTGATCTTGACGGCAGCGCACAGTTCTTTGACGCCGCGACGCTGGAGTTAGAGCATGAACTATCCGTCGGTCCTCTGGAGGGAGCGGCGGTGGATCCCGAACGCGGAGAGATCTACTTCGGCGTGAGCACCGAGAGCGGGCCTCAGATCCGCGTCTACGACCCGAACGAGGCAAAGGTTACACGCACGATTTCCCTGCCCGATAAGTTAGGTCTTTCCGATCTGACCCTTTCCCCGGACAAGCGCTACCTGTTTGCGACGACGTGGTCGTCGCTGGGCCCGCCGGGTCGCTTCTACATGATGGACGTGCAAAGCGGCGAAGTGCTCTTTACGAGTCAGGTAGGAAGCTACGCGGAGCTGGCCGTCACGCCGAACGGGCGCTACGTCTTCATCGACTGCCCGGCGGGCGGAATGCTCGAACATGTTCCGACCAATCAGGTGCTCCGCTTCGATACACAGCGGCGCGAACTGACTGTATTCATCGATGGGGGAGAAGCCCTTGAGCTGGGCTACGAAGCGCTGATCGCCGACAAGATCACGATGCTCCCCAATGGGGGGGCATTCGTAATTAGAAACCCGAGACCGGCCCGAATCAGACTTGACGACGATGGGCAAGCGAGGCCGGCGCTGATCAAAGTGGATACAGAGACGGCGGAGGTGCTCGCCACCTACACTCCGGAGCGCGATAAGGAGGGGTACGTAAAGAGCTACATTTTGCATCTCGGTACTGCAACCGTTCCCGATCCGTAGACTCCAGACTCGAAGCGCTGCCTTCGAGCTTCACAGTCGCTTTCTCACGAACAAACTTACAGCGGGTTAACGTCATGAAACAGTTTGCTACGCTCCTTACCGTACTATTCCTGCTGGCCCCAACTGCCTTTGGGCAGGGCCACCACTACTACTCGGACGAGCGCCAGATACCCATCGAGCAGGCCGAGAAGTGGAAGGTCATCCAGATCCCCGAAACCGCCCAAGCGGCGCTCACCAGCGCATTGTCTCGTCGGCCTGACGTCCGGCTGCGCAAAGTCTTGAACGCCGACTGAGGATTCTACTGGTTGGAAGCGGAAGACCGGCAGGCACTCAGCCTGACCATCATCAACCAGCTTACCCAGCAGGTGCCTGTTCGACGCACCATACCGGCGTTCTTCCGCACGCAAAACAGCGACACGACGCACTTTGTCATGACCGACGAGTTCAGTGTCAAATTCAAGCCAGACGTCTCCCGGGCCGAGATCGACTCGCTCAACGAGAAGTACGGCGTCGAAGTCGCCCCTTTGGACAACGAAATTGACCGGCGGCAGGCGCGTGAGTACAACGAGTACCCGTTGCGCGTGACCGAAGCGTCGGCCCTGAACGCCCTCGAAGCGGCGAATCGCTACTACGAGAGCGAGCTAACCGTCTGGTCGGTGCCCACTTTTCACGTCAATCTCCAGAGGGAGGGCAGGATTCAGCCCCGTTCCAGCGCCAACGACCCGCTATATCCCAAGCAATACTATCTGAACAACACTAGCAGTAACCTTGGCACCGCCGACGTGGACATCGACGCGCCGGAAGCATGGGCACTCTCGAAAGGAAGTTCCTCTATCACCGTCGCCGTAGTGGACGACGGCGTGGAGCAACACGAGGACTTTCGCAGTGGACAGGTCATCAACGGTCGCACGGCAGGAGGCGGTGACGGCTCACCCAGTTCTGCAAGCCAGCACGGCCAAGCTGTCGCGGGGATCATCGCAGCTAATCACAATACAAAAGGTGTGCGCGGCGTGGCCCCAAACGTCAAGATCATGCCGATCAATATCTTCGATGGTCCCTACGGCGAACCAACTTCAAATGCCATCGATTACGCGTGGCAAAACGGCGCTGATGTCTTGAGCAACAGTTGGGGCGGTCCACCGAACGATGAAGTTGAGGCCGCCCTCACTCGCGCCCGCCAAGATGGACGCAACGGGAAAGGCAGTGTGGTTGTCAAGTCTGCTGGCAACACTGGAAACGATGTCACCTTTCCCGCGACAATACCGGGCCTGCTGGTGGTGGGCGCTGTTGACAAGGATGACAATGTATGGTACTACAGCCCGCGCGATGACGAGGTGGCCATCGTTGCTCCCAGCGGCGACGTAGGAGGAAATGGAGACGTGCGCACCTCGGATCGCGTGGGAGGCAGTGGGTACGAGCCTGACGCGACCGCCTGTGATGAGACTGATGACGCTGACGAGCCAGAAAACTACTACGGCTGCTTCGGCGGCACGTCGGCAGCGGCGCCACAGGCGTCGGGGACAGCGGCGCTGATGCTCTCGGCGAACTCGTCTCTCACTGAGTCGGACGTTCGGAGTGATATCGAGACCAATGCGGACGACTACGGAAATACGAATTGGGATGGCGCAGGCCGCCTCAATGCGCGACAGTCAGTCGAAGACGCCCTCCCACCCCCGAATGCGCAGATCATCAGTGGTCCGATCAAAGTAAAAGAAGGCGAAACGGCCACGTGGGAGGCCTCCGTTTCTGGGGGCTCCGGCTCCTACGCGATCAGCTGGAAGAAACAGCGCAAAAGCGGCGACTCGTGGCTGGGAACCTGCGGGACCAGCCTCACCTGCACGACCTCGTTTCGGGATACAGACGACGAGACGACCGACAATGGAGGCATTCGCGTCGTTGCCTTTGATGAAGTAACCAACGCAACCGGTGTGGCTGAACGTTCAGTAACCATCTACCCGAACGACGACGGCGGTGGGGGCGGCTGCAATGCTGTCACTGGGAATCAGATTTGCCTCTCCTCCGAGAGCAAGACGTCGGCCCTCGGGGCCGAGGCACTTCCGGATACCGTTGAGGTCGGCACGGTGGCCCCCAACCCGGTCCGCTCGCAGGCCCGGCTGTCGGTGGCGCTTCCGGAGCGGGCAAGCGTTGAGGTGGCCCTTTACAACACCGTCGGCCAGCAAGTACGGCGGCACGCCGCGACGCGCCCGGCCGGTCGGCACGCGATGGCGATTGGGGTTGAGGGGCTGCCGAGCGGGGTGTACTTTGCCCGCGTGACGGTCGGGGACGTGACGACGACGCGCCGGATCGTGGTGGTGCGATAGAAGGGCGCCCTCCACGGATGTCTATCAGTAGCGGACGGCCCAAGCGGAGGGATTCCAAGGGGGAATCAGGAAGGCTCGGTCCCCGAAATGCGAACCGCCTCCGGGATTTGAGCCGGGTCGGCGAGATAGGTGGGGAGATCGAGGGCAAGAAGGGGGGCGGTGAGGAGGCCTTTGGAGCCGAGGGCGGTGAAGGTCCAGATTCGATCGCGGCGGGGAAGGGGGCCGAGCAGCGGCAGGTTCGTCTCCGCGTGCTTCACGCGAACGCCTGCCATCTCGTCGAGCACCTCGGCCTGGTCGAGGCCTTTAATCATGCGGCTTGCCTTTTCCTGGATGTATTCTGTGGCGGCCGGGTCCGGCGTGAGGTCGTCGTAGTCGTTCTCGTAGTTGCTGCCGAGAACCAAGGTTTTGCCATCCGGCACCACGTAGCCGCGGCCCGACAGTGGCGGAAGGTTCTTGGGACATCCCGCGGGACGGCGGACCCGGACGGTCTGGCCCTTCACCCCGTCGAGCCCCAGTCGTCGCAGTTCGGGAAAGGGCGGGAAGCCCTGCCCGAGGGTAAGGAGCACGCGGTCGGCCCGGAGCTCGTCCGTGTCGTCGCCCCGATCCACCTCCACCACCGCGGCGGTGGGCGTCTCGCGCCAGTAGAGCACGGGCGCCCGGGTTTCGATTGTGGCCCCTCGGGCCGCCGCAGCGTCCAGGAGCGCCCGCACCATCGCCTTCACGTTGACGGCCCCGCCTCGAGGGATGAACAGCGCGCCGCGGTCGGGGCGCACCGTGGGGTACCGAGCCTGCACGGCCGCCGGCGGCAGCCAAGTCGCAAGCTCCGGATGGTTCTCGGCGGTTTCCTGGAAGGGGGCCACCTGATCGGGCTCCACGGCGGGGCGGAGGACGCCGGTGTCGGGAAACAGCTCGGCGGCGCCGGCCCGTTCCAGAAGCGTTGGCACGGCGGCCAAGGCCTCGCGCAGGCGCCAGGTGGGGCGGGCGCGGCGCCCCATGAATGGATTCACGAGGCCCGCGGCGGCCCCGGACGCCCCGGACGCGGGCTCGTCGGACTCCAGCACGTGGACCTTGTGGTTCCGGCTCAGGGTGAAGGCCGCGCAGGCCCCGGCCAGCCCAGCCCCCACGACAATCACGTCGGCGTCGTAACGCATACGAAAGACAACAAGGGCAAATGCAACGTACCCTTTCCACACGCGCCCTGCGCGCTGGCGTTCGGGACACTTTTGGAAAATGATCTGTTTGAGACCGCAGCATCAAGTGGTTGGGCGTTTTCCCACGAAAGGGCAACCGAAAGCGCCGCGCAGCCTGTGACACGAATCGTGAGTGTTGGTATGGATCGGGATGTTCTCATCGTTGGAGGGGGGACGATTGGGCTGAGCATCGGCTTTGAGCTTGTCCGCCGTGGCACCCCCGTGACAATTTTTGAGAAGGAAGCGGCCGGGCGCGGCACGTCGTACCAGGCGGCGGGCATGTTGGCCCCCGACGCCGAGATTGAATTTGAGGAGCGAGAGCTCTACGACTTCAACCGAGAGAGCCTGCGGCGCTGGCCGGACTTTGCCGAGCGGGTGGAAGCGGCCTCGGGACAGTCGGTGGACTACCGCGACGAAGGGACCCTCATTGTGGCCGACGACCGCGATGCCGCCGAGGCCCTGGAACGGCTCTACGAGTTTCAGCGAGACCAGGGCCTCGACGTGGAGTGGCTCACCGGGGAGGAGGCGCGGGGCGTGGAGCCGTTCGTGGCCCCGGGCCTGGCCGCCGCCGTGTACGCCCCCTCGGACCATCAGGTTGACAACCGTCGCCTCGTGGCGGCGCTGAAGACGGCGTTCGGGGCGGAGGGGGGCACGCTGCACGAAGAAACGCCCGTCGAGGCGGTGGTGCCGGACGGGGACGCCCCGGCAGTCCGGACGGCCGACGGGGCGTGCATTGAAGGCGACCGTGTCGTGGTGGCGGCGGGGGTCTGGTCCCGCGAGCTGGATGGCCTCACCCCCAATGCCACGCCCCCGGTGCGCCCGGTGAAGGGACAATCGCTGCAGCTGCAGAGCAAGCGCCCCTTCGACCTACAGCACGTAATCCGGGGGCCCGAGGCGTACCTCGCCCCGAAGAGCGACGGACGCATCGTGATGGGGGCCACGAGCGAAGAGATGGGGTTTGACACCACGGTGACGGCAGGGGGGCTTTACGACCTCCTGGAAGGCGGCTGGGAGGTGGTGCCGGGGATCCGCGACCTGCCGGTCGACGAGACGTGGGCCGGACTGCGGCCGGCGAGCCGCGACCACGCGCCCCTCCTGGGACCGTCGGCCGCCCCCGGGGTCCTCATGGCGACCGGCCACTACCGCCACGGCATCCTGCTGACTCCCATCACGGCCGAGGAAATGGCGCGGCTGATCCGCACCGGAGAAACCTCGGACTGGCTCCGACCGTTTTCTCCCTGTCGGTTTTCCAACACTCAATCCACGACCGCGTCCGCATGAGTTCGTCGACCGACCTGTCCATTCCTGTCACGGTCAACGGAGACCGGCGCACCGTGCCTGAGGACTACCCGTTGACCGAGCTGCTCCGAGACCTGGAAATCGACCCTGAGAACGAGGACGAGACGGCCGGGGTGGCCGTGGCCCTCAATGACAGTGTGGTCCGTCGCCAGGACTGGGAGGACGTGCGGCTGGCCGAAGGGGACTCGGTGGAGATCATTCAGGCGCAGCCGGGCGGGTAAGAACGGGGATCGGGGGGACCGAGGCCTTTTGCGTTGAGCATTCTGATTATGAATGACGCTGCACACACCAACGGAACGGTCGCGAAGGAGACGGACGACGCTTTCGTGATCGGCGACCATTCCTTCTCGTCCCGTATCATTGTCGGGACGAGCCGCTATCCGAACCCGCAGGTCATGCTTGATGCCCTGAAGGCGACGGGGACCGAGCTGGTCACGGTCGCCATCCGTCGGGTCAACATTGAGAAGCCGGCGCCGGAGAGCCACCTTGATCTCATCCGCAAGGGGGGGTACGAGGTGCTGCCGAACACGGCGGGCTGCTACACGGCCCGCGAAGCGGTCCTGACGGCCCGCCTTGCCCGAGAGGCCCTCGGCACCGACCTCGTCAAGCTGGAGGTGATCGGGGACGATGAGACGCTCATGCCAGACGTGGAGCAGCTGCTCGATGCCGCCCAGACGCTCGTCGACGATGGCTTTACGGTCTTCGCTTACGCCAACGACGACCCCATCACGTGCCGCAAGCTGGCCGACCTTGGGTGCGCGGCCGTCATGCCCCTCGGGTCGCCCATCGGAAGCGGCATGGGCATCGTCAACCCGTACAACCTGCGCATTATCCGTGAGATGATCGAGGACACGCCCCTGATCGTCGACGCGGGCATTGGCACCGCCAGCGACGCGGTGACGGCGATGGAGTTGGGGTACGATGGCATCCTGCTCAACACGGCGATCGCGCAGGCCCAGCACCCGGTTGATATGGGCCGCGCGATGCGCAAGGCGGTTGAGGCGGGACGAACGGCCCATCGGGCCGGTCGCATTCCACAGCGCCTGTACGCGGAGGCGTCTTCTTCGATGGAGGGACGGATCGGGACATGATGGGAGAAGGCGCTGCCCACGCTGGGGCGAGTGGCGCGTCCGCCCGGGCGGCCCGGTGCTCGGGCCTTGAACCGTACTGCCCGCACTGCTCCCAACTCCCTCGATGTCTCCCATGGCATCCCTGCCGCGCCCGCCCCTGGCACTTATTGCGGACGGCTTCACGAGCGACGCCCGGGCCGATCGGGCAGTGAAGGCAGTTCAGGCCGGGGTGCGCTGGGTGCACCTTCGAGACCACGAGGCGAAGCCGAAAGCGTTTGCGACGGCGGCGCGCGTGCTCGCCCCGCGGCTCCGTTCCGCGGCCGCGGACGTCACAGTCACGGTCAACAGCCGCGTAGACGTTGCCGAGGCGCTTGGGCTCGGGGCACACGTTGGACGGCGGGGGCCGTCGGGGAGGGAGGCCCGCGAGAGGCTAGGGGCGAAGGCCCTCCTCGGCTACTCCGCCCACGAGCATGCGGAGGCGAAAGGGGACCGGACGCAGGGGGTTGATTATTACTTCTTCAGTCCGGTCTTTCCAACCACGAGCAAACCCGATCAGCCTCCGGCGGGCGTGGGGACGCTTCGCGCCTTCTGTCGCGTTGCGTCGCCGGTGCCCGTGCTTGCCCTCGGCGGCATTACTCCCGAACGGGTCTCGGTGTGTCGGGGGGCAGGCGCTCGTGGGGTGGCCGTGCTCTCGGGGATCATGGACGTGGACACGCCCCGTGCCGCGGCCCGCGCCTACCTGCGCGCACTCGCCGAGCACGCGTAGAGCCGTCCCTTCGCCGCATCGCACTCACCAACACCAGTCCTGCTCATGCCCACGAAACCCGTCGCCCTCACCATTGCGGGAAGCGACTCCGGAGGTGGTGCTGGCATCCAGGCCGACCTCAAGGCCATGGAGGCCAACGGCGTCTTCGGCGCGTCGGCGCTCGCAGCCGTCACGGCGCAGAACACCGAAGAAGTTGCGCAGGCACACAACCTGCCGCCGTCGCTCGTGGCCGCTCAGATCGATGCCGTCGCCACCGACATGGATGTCCGGGCGGCGAAGACCGGGATGCTTTCGGCCCCCGAAATCATTGAGACGGTGGCCGACCGGGTGGCGGCCCATGACCTGCGCCCGTTCGTCGTCGACCCGGTCATGATTTCGAAAACCGGCTTCAAGCTCCTGCAGGACGAGGCCATCGACACGCTGGTCAACGACCTGCTGCCCCTGGCGACCCTCGTCACGCCGAACGTCCACGAGGCCGAGCACCTCACCGATATCGAAATCGACACGCCCGAGGACCTGCGGGCGGCCGGAGAGGTGCTGCTTGAGCACGGCCCGGACGCCGTCCTCATCAAAGGGGGACACCTGTCCGGGACCGACGACGCAGTGGACGTGTTCGTGGACGGCGACACGACACGGCGCTTCCAGGCCCCGCGGATCGATACGGAGCACACCCACGGCACCGGCTGCACCTACGCCTCCGCCATCGCCGCCCACCTGGCGAGGGGGCACGACCTGGGTGCGGCCATTGACCGGGCGAAGCGGTACGTAACCGGGGCCATCCGCCACGCTCTGCCGCTCGGAGATGGACGGGGACCCACGAATCACTTTTTCCACCTCGATCCCGAGGCAGCTCTTACAGAAGCCGACGTGGCCGCCGCGTCGACGTAGCGGCTGGGCCCCAACAGCGTGAACACTTCGTAAGAACGTCGACGAGGGGATCTTTTGCGTTTCGTAGAGCGTGTGAGATGGTGTCTTGCGCAGAAACGGTGGCGCGAGCAAAACACCTGCCCGTAGCTCAGTTGGACAGAGCGCAGCCTTGCGGTGGCTGAGGCCGGGGGTTCGAATCCTCCCGGGCAGGCAGTTCAATCCCGCTTTGGCGTCTCCGCCGGAGCGGGATTTTCTATGTTTGTGGGATAGCGGGGCGGATTCTGTGAACCGACTCGGGCCGCCCAAAGTCTCCCTGTCGGGCATACTGTCAGGGTCAGATTCGAAAAGGGGCCGGTTTACTCCGGCACGGTCCCCAGGCTCACCACCTCAATTCCGTGCCGCGTGCGCCCGGCCCGTTCTCTCGCTGACGGCGAGGATGTGGCCGGCCACGGCCATGGTGCCGTCCTCCCCAGCACCAGTGCCGCCGTCCTTCGGGGCGAGTCCCTTCCGGCCGTCGGCTTCGTGCTCGCGGTCTCCTCTGCCGCATGGTGGGCGCTCCGTCAGCGGCAGTTGTTGAGGGGCCCGATCCTGAACTTGGTGGCCTTCTTGCCGGAGCCCTTGCTCTTGAGACGCAGCTTCCACGCGACCACGGCGACCGGGGGAGTTGGATGGTCGTTCCCATGCCTCTTTCTTCGGATTCCGACCGTGAAGAGGCCACGTGGAGGCATCCACATTGCGCTGCTGGCGTGCCCGCGTCCATCGAACAAATGCGCCGGAACAAACCCCTTACTCTCTGTCGCGTCTGCTTCTGGTATTGCAATTTTGCACCGCTGAAATACTCGTTCCTTTCAGGTCGTCCTTGGCGGAACGAGGGAATCAACGCGCTCACAGTGTGCCGTTCTCAGGGGCCTGGTCCACATGCAAGGAGTCTGTGAGCAACTGCCCCCAGGTCGCGTCGTAGGGGTGCACCGCGAAAACCTGTTCGCCGTCCCGGACAACCGGCCGCCCCTCGTTTGCCCAGCGGAAGATGGAGCCTTGTAGGTTGTAGACTCGGGAAAAGCCCTGCGTCTGCAGTGCCTGTACCACGCCCGCCGACCGGTAGCCGACCGAGCAGTACACCACGATTGTCGCGTCCAACGCAAGGGTGTCCAGGGCGGGATAGGCGTCCGCCGACGGATCCACACGCCGCGCTCCGGGCAGGTGGCTTACCGCGTACTCCTCGGGCGAACGGGCATCGAGCAGAACGGGCCGCGAGGAGGAGCGGGCCGCCAGCCGCGCGGCGAGTGAGTCGGTCGAGAGGGAGGGCGTGTCCGGGTAGTCGCTCGCGATTAGGTGGTCCACGGCCCGCCACGTCAGTTCCTCCGAACAGCCGGTCTGAAGGACCACCAAACACAGAAGAGACGCAAGGAGCCTATGCATCAATACGAGGGACAGATGGGCGAGGGCGAGTGGGGGGACTAGAGCGCGATGACGTCCTCGATGCCGGAGGCCCGTTCGTAGATCTCGACGACCTCTTCGCTTGACGACATGCGGAGGTGGGCCGTTACGCTCTTGTAGTTTCCTTTGCTGGACTCCCGAACCCGGACCGGGTGATCATCGAACACGGCCTTCAGGTCGTCCAGTCGGGCCGCCGGGGCGATAAATTTGAAGGTATATTGTGTCGGCCAGTCGTTCTGGTCGTCGAGCAATTCTTCAAAGCGGTCCCACCAGGCCTCGTCGTTTTCGGCGTCCGGCTGATTGATAAACTGCATCAAAAGAAGACATTGGTTCAAAAGCCCTTGGCGCATCTACCTACGCGTGGCGGTATCGGTACGTTCTACGACGTGGGGTGTAGGGAGAGTGTGAAATTATCAATAAAGGAGGGTGTGGGTGGGGGCGAGGCTGTATCAAATTAGCGGAGCAGGGTCGTTATTAAATGTGCCAAACGTCATTCCCACTTCAAAAAGCCTCCGTGTCTCATGGATTGGACTTTGCTTCGCGAGCGCTGGTCGCGGATTGGCCTCACGCTCACGGCACTGCTTGTCTTGCTGGCGGGGACGGCACTGCCCACGCAGGGACAAGACTTGCTACAGAAATTCGAGGACAAGGTAACCACCTTCACGCTCGACAACGGACTGGACTTCGTGGTGGTCGAGCGCCACGACGCGCCGGTGGCCTCGTTTGCGACGTACGCCGACGTGGGGTCGGTCGATGAGCCGCAGGGCAAGACCGGCATCGCCCACATGTTCGAACACATGGCGTTCAAGGGCACGACGACGATCAGCACCAAGGACATCGAGAAAGAAATGCAGGCCCTGGAGCGCCAGGAGGAGGTCTACCTGCAGCTTCGACGAGAGCGAGCGAAGGGGCCGCAGGCCGACTCGTCCCGCATTGCGGAGCTGGAAGATCAGTTTCAGCAGGCCTCGAACGAGGCCGAGTCGTACATCGAGAAGGGAGAATTCGAAAATGTCCTTGAGCGGAATGGCGTGAGCGGCCTCAATGCCAGCACCTCGGCCGACGCGACCCGGTACTTCTACAGCCTGCCGGCCAACAAGGCCGAGCTCTTCTTTGCCCTCGAATCCGACCGGTTTGCAAACCCGGTGCTCCGCGAGTTCTACACGGAGCGCGACGTGGTAATGGAGGAGCGTCGGCAGCGCACGGAGTCGAGCCCCACAGGCCGCCTGGTCGAAGAGTTTTTGACCACCGCGTTCAAGGCACATCCCTACGGCAACCCGACCATCGGGCACATGTCGGACCTTGAAAACCTGTCGCGGACCGATGCGAAGCAGTTTTTTGAAAAGCACTACAGTCCCCGCAACCTAACCATCGGCATCGCGGGGGACGTCGACCCGGAGCAGATGCGGTCCCTCGCCGAGGAGTACTTTGGGGATCTGTCCGGGGGGGACGAGCCGCTCCCGGTCCGGACCGAAGAGCCGGAGCAGATCAGTGAGCGCCGCGTCGTCATCCGCGAACAGACGCAGCCGTTCGTGATGATGGGGTTCCACCGAGGCAGCATGCAGAGCGAGGATGCGCCCGTGTATGACGTGCTGGGGGACGTGCTGACGGGCGGCCGCACGAGTCGGCTCTACGAGAGCCTGGTGACGCAAGAGAAGGCCCTCCAGGTGCAGGCCCTGCCAGCCTTCCCGGGCAGCAAGTACGACACCATGTTCGGCATCTTTGGGGTTCCCAACCGGGGCGTTTCGCCGGACAGTGTGGAGCACATGATCTACGATGAGCTAGAGGCCCTCAAGGAGAACGGCATCACGCAAGAAGAGCTGGAGCGCGCGAAGACGCGAGCCCGGTCCAACCTCATCGGACAGCTCGACTCCAATCAGGGGCTTGCCCTGCAGTTTGCACAGATGGAGGAGTTGACGGGCGATTGGCGCTCGGTTTTCCGGCGGCTGGACGCCATCGAATCCATTACGGCGGACGATGTGCAGCGCGTGGCCCAGAACACATTCAAGCAGAGCAACCGCACCGTTGCGATGATCAAGACGACCGACGATGAGCAGCAGCCCACGGCCGCCGCGAACTAACCCGACTCGCTGCTCCCACACCCTCTCGGTACATCTCGCTGACCAGAATCTCCTCGTACGATGGATCGACTTTTCCTTTCTCGTATCCTGTCCGTCGCGGCCCTGGGCCTTGCCCTCTTGGGGCTGGGTGTTGTGCCGTCGGCATCGGCCCAGGAGACGGACATCCAGACGGCCGACTACGACGTGACGGAGCTCACGTACCCGGATCTCCGCGACTTCGAAGTGCCGGAGCCGGAGCGCATCGAGCTCGACAATGGCATGACCGTCTTTTTGTTGGAGGACCCGGAGCTGCCCCAGGTGAATGCCTCGGCCCAGATCGGGGTGGGCTCCGTCTACGAGCCCGCCGAGAAGCGGGGCCTGGCCTCCATCACCGGGACCGTCATGCGCACCGGCGGCACCGAATCGATGGCGCCGGACAGCCTGAACACGGTTCTCGAAAACATCGCGGCCACCGTCGAGACGAACATCGGGGAGACCTCCGGCTCGGCCTACATGTCGACGCTTGCCGACCACGTCGACACGGTCCTCCCTGTGTTTGCCGAGGTGCTCCGCCGGCCCGCCTTCGCAGAGGATCGCGTGCAGCAGGCCAAGAGCCAGGTCCAGTCGGGAATCACGCGCCGGAACGACAACGCCAGTTCCATCGTGGGGCGTGAGTTTGACAAGGTCCTGTACGGAGACGACAGTCCGTACGCCCGCACCCCGGAGCTCTACACCGTAGACCGGATCGAGCGGCAAGACCTGGTCGACTTCCACGACCAGTACGTGCACCCGAACAATGTCATCCTGAGTGTGTGGGGGGACTTCGACGCCGACCAGATGGAGCAGAAACTCCGCAGACAGTTTGGGGACTGGGAAGCCCCGACCGACTTTGAGCCGCCGACGCCCCCCGAACCGGATGCTGAGCGGGCCCATTCGGTTAACTTCGTGCAGAAGAGCGACGTCAACCAGAGCAACATTCGCATGGGACACCCGGGGGAGCTGACCCGCCAGAGCGACGACTACGCGTCGGTCCAGATGATGAACGAGGTCCTCAGTGGCGGCTTTTCCGGTCGCTTGTTTCAGCAGGTGCGTCGGGAAAAAGGCCTGGCGTACTCCGTCGGGGGCGTGTACACGGCGGGCTACAATCGACCGGGACGCTTCTACGCGAGTGTCGCCTCCCAGAGCGCCAGCACCGTAGAGGCCACGAACGCGGTCATGACGGAGGTGAAGCGGATGCGGGACGAGCCGCCCACTCAGGAGGAGCTCGGCCTTGCCAAGGACAGCTACCTGAACTCCTTCGTCTTTAACTTTGACTCGGAGCGGGAAATCCTGGGGCGCCGTGCGACCTACGAGTATTACGACTATCCCGCCGACTTCCTGCAGCGGACGCGGGCCGCCATCGAGGAAGTGACGCCGGACGATGTGCTGTCGGCGGCGCAGACGTACCTCCACCCGGACGAGTCGCACATCCTGATCGTCGGAAACGGCGACCAGTTCAGCAAGGACCTGTCGACGCTCAGCCAAGACGGGACGGTCGATACCCTCGACATCTCAATCCCGCGCGAGTCCCCGAGTGAAGAACAGGCCGACATGACGGCGGCCGAGGAGGAGGCCGCGATGGCAGGGCAACAGCTGATGGCAAACGCCAAAGAGGCCCTCGGCGGATCGGCCTTTGACCAGATTCAGAACATGCGGGTCGTCACCGAGCAGCAGGGAACTGAGAGCACGCTCGTGGTCCGGCTCCCGAATCAACTGCGGACGGAGGTCAGCACCGCCATGGGGAACATCACTGTGGTTAACGACGGCGAGACGATGAAAATGAAGACCCCGCAGGGCACGCGCACCGCCCCGCCGTCGGCCCGCGGTCAGATTATGGGGCAGCTCTGGCGCAGTCTCCCCTACCTGATGGCCAGCCTGGACCACGAGGGCCTGACAGTTGCGGCCGAAGGAGAGACGACCGTGGACGGGACGCGCTACCGGGTCGCCGATGTGCAGCCGCCCGCCGGGTCCGAATACACGCTCTACCTCCACGCCGAGACGATGCGGCCGGAGCGCCTGACCCTCGAACAGACCAATCCGCAGACGGGCCAGCAGGTGAGCGTCACGCAGACGTTCACCGACTTCCGAGAGGTCAGCGGCGTCCGGCTGCCGTTCACCACCGAGACGATCCAGTCGACCGGGGACGGCGAGAATACCGTCACGGCGAACATTCAGAGCCTTGACATCAACACGGACCTGAAGGAGGGGCTCTTCACCCTTGACTCTTCGGCGAGCGGTGGCGCATCGCAGTAGCTTTTCAGAAGAAACAACGAGACACCACAAGCGCCCGGGGCTCTGTCCATGGAGCCTCGGGCGTTTCGTCCTTCCGTGTTCGATTCGTGGGGGGAGGAGAGTCCGTCTGCCGAACGTTCGGGCGCGCTGGGGCATTGGAGTACCGCTCGTTCTCGTGCACAGCGTTTTATCGCCCCCATGTCCCTCCCTCAGTCCGTCGAGCTCTGCGACGTCGGCCCCCGCGATGGCTTTCAATTCGAGGACCAGTTTATTCCGACCGACCGCAAGGTCGACACCATTGCGGCGCTGGCCGACGCGGGCCTGCCGCGCATTCAGGTGACCTCGTTCGTCCACCCGAAGTGGGTCCCTCAGATGAAGGACGCGGAAGCGGTGTGCGAGCGACTGCCCGAGCGGGACGATGTTACGTACGCCGGCCTCGCGCTGAACCAGCGGGGGCTAGAGCGCGCCCGAGAAGCCGGGCTGTCGCAGGTGGATCTCTCGATCGCGACGCACGACCAGCACAGCCGCGACAACGCAAACCGGAGGGTCGGCGAGGCCGTCGCGCAGGCGGAGGACATGGTGCGGTACGCCCACGAGCATGAGCTGGACGTACAGATGGGCTTCCAGACGGTGTTTGGGTACCGGGCGCCGGGCGACACGCCGCTCGGCCAGGTTGTCGACATGAGCCGCCACTTCGCCGACCTGGGCGTCGAGTCGCTGTCGCTTGCCGACTCCACGGGCCTCGCGCATCCCCGAATGATCAAAGACCGCGTTCGGGCCGTGCAGGACGCCATCGGTGATACGCCCCTCGTCCTCCACCTCCATGACACCCGTGGGCTGGGCCTCGCCAACGTCTACGCGGCGCTGCAGTGCGGCGTGCGACGGTTCGACACGTCCCTGGCGGGCATGGGGGGCTGTCCGTTCATCGACGGGGCCACCGGCAACATTGCCACGGAAGACACCGTGTACCTGCTCGACGGACTCGGGATTGAGACGGATGTCGACCGGGACGTGGTGGGACGAGCGTCGGCTCGTGTCGAGTCGGTTCTGGGCAAAGAGTTCCCGGGGAAGCTGCATCGGCTTTTGCAGCGAGCGGAGGGATCCGAGGCCGAAATCTCTGCCGAATAAACAAGAGGACCCCGGCAGACGCCCGGTCTCCGAGCACAGCTATTCCTCCTGAGGGGCCCCGCCGGGGGACGAGACCAACGGGGGCGTGCCGTTCCGCTCTGGAGACGCTTCCCTCGCGATCGCGCACCGGGGGCCGTCCCCGTCCGGAATCCACCGGCGGAGCTCGAGTCGTCCGTCCCGGTGCTCCATCAGCGCCGTACAGCTCTCGATCCAGTCGCCGGTATTGACGTACTGCGTGTCGCCGATGGCCCGCATTCGGGGGCGGTGAATGTGGCCGCAAATGACCCCGTCGAAGCCCTCAGCGTCCGCCTCACGTGCGGCGGTCTCCTCGAACTCCGCGATGACTTGTCGGATGTGACGGGTCTCCTTTATGTAATTGGCGAGAGACCAGTAGGGCAGGTCCAGAAGGCGCCGCAGACGGTTGTACCAACGGTCGGCCGCGAGGACGCCGGTGTACGCCCAGCTCCCCAGAAGCTCGATCCACTCGGCGTGGCGGACGACCCCTTCAAACTCGTCGCCGTGCACCACCAGAAAGCGACGCCCGTCCGCCGTGGTGTGCTGGGTCTTGCGCTGAATGGTAATGCCGCCGAGCTGGAGGCTGGGGAAATCGCGCGCCACCTCGTCGTGGTTGCCGGGGATGTAGGTGACGTTGGTGCCCTCGGCCTTTTGGAGCAGGCCCCGGATCAGGTCGTTGTGCGATGAGGGCCAGTACCAGGACCGCTTCAGTGCCCACCCGTCGATGATGTCGCCGAGGAGGTAGTACCGGTCGGCCTTGTGGGTGCGCAGAAAGTCAAGCAGATAGGCAGCCTTGGCCTGTGGGGTCCCCAGGTGGACATCGGAAACCCAGATCGCTCGGTACTGCGTGGAGGCGGCCATGGGGGCGCAGCGAGAAATGACAAGCAACACGCCGTGGGAAAACAGGGAGCCCCGCGTGGAGTTGCACCGTCGGCCCGAGAAAATTAGCCGGCCGAATGGGTGCGCTTCAAATACACGACCAAACGGGGCCTTCTCAACTGGACTCCACGAGAGGGCCGAGCGGCCCCGAAGGAGCGACCGGTCCCACGTGCGTCCTTGAAACTGAACGACGTACGGGAGGTCGTCGGCTACGGCGCGGTATTGCTGCTGGGTGTCGGAAGCGATGGGCGCCGCAAAGCCGTCGACTTGAGGCGATGAGAGAACACGCAGCACCGACGAGACCGCGTCTTGGAACAGCGTGTCGCCCGCCGGCCCCCATGCGTCCGAGGCTGCTGCCGCATCGGTTATGGCCACCCGCTGCACCGTAAAGGAGCTGTCAGCGAGGCAGCGGAAGTCGATCGGCTGGATGTCCGAGCGGGCGAAGCTCCAAATTTGTTGGTCGCGCCAGTCCTTCATGGTCCGAGACGGGCCCTCGCTACCGGACTGAGAGCGCCGGATGCGAGTGCGTCTCACAATGAGCTTCCGAGTGCCTGGTCCCCGTCTCCGCGCATCGTGACTGTGGTTCCGGTCGAGTCGAGGCCGTAGCGCGAGCGTTTGTCCGGCTGGGGGGGCGCCACGTCGCTCACCACCGAACAGTTTGTGGGGGAGGGGGAGACCTAGCATCCGGTAGAGAAATAGTCCATGTCCGCGGCGAGGGGGGGGATGGGGATCTGATTGCTCAGGCCAGGTAGGTCACAACGCCGGCAGTGACAAGACCGGAGCCAATAATGAATAGGATCACACTGGCCAAATAGGCACAGGGGGGCAGGAGGCGAGCCCGCCAGTGCGTTCCGAAGAACGCCCCGGCACCGTGGGCGTGGAGACCAACCTGCAAAAAAATAGGCAGGACACCGATGAAGGTGGGGGCTCCCCAGAAGAGCAGTGGGCCGAGCATTCCGAGGAACAGGGTGGCCTGGGCCGTAACGTAGAGTTCAAACACGAGGGTCTCGGCGACGGTCCGTTTCGGAAATGCCCACCGAAGAAGCAGGCCCGCAGCGACACAGGTAAAGAGCCCGACGTAGGTTTGTACTTGTTGGAAGAACTGGAAGATGCCCGCTGCAAGGTCTTGAGCAGAAGACCAGCCGAGCGACCGGAGCGGGGATCCGGATCGGAAGATCTCGTCAGAACTCGCGCCCAGCGACTGCCACATCACCTTGTACGCTTCGGCCTGGCTCTGCACCCACACCTCCTGAAAAACCGAGAAGACGAGAAATGTGGCCGTGGCGGTCAGCAGGAAGTAGCCGAGGGGATTGACGAACTCTCTCCGTTCCCCATCCACGTACCGGCGGGCCACGCGGCCCGGATTGCGCGCGGCGCGACGGAGCGTCTGCCCGACGCCTCGTTCCAGATCCTCCAGGTCTAGGGCCGACTCGAAAAAGCGACGCATCAGGTAGGGCACCCGGAGCGTAGGGACGTGCCGCTGCCCACATTGGTAACAGTACTCGCCCACGAGGGGCGCGCCGCAATTCTGACAGGAGGCTCCTCGGTCCGACGAGGGCTCTTCGGGGTGGGCCTCCGGGGTGTCGGACATCGACCAAAGAAGAGATGATGCGAAAGGAACCGCTCCGATTGCATTTGTGCGCCCGGTGCGTCGTTCCGTCCGACTTGGAAGGCAACAGGGGCGGATGGACGGTGCACGAAGACGTTGTCCCTCGGGGCGTCGAGGCATAGGTTAAGGCCGATCGGCTTTCCAATCTCCACAGGCCCTGTTCCCGTTTGGTCGATCCCTCCAGCATCCACCTTCTTCCTCCCAACGACCCTTCGGCGCGATGACGTTCTTGACCCGCCGCACCGTGTACTACCTTCTCGTGCTCGTGGCCGCCACGCTGGGGCTGACGGCGGCATACAGCCTGGGCATGAGCCTCTGGGAGGGGCGGCCGCGGCCGTGGTACCAGGCCCTGGAGGTGGTGGTGCAGACGTTCACGACGACCGGATACGGCGAGGATGCGCCGTGGAGCAGTCCCCAGATGAACGTGCTCGTGATTGTCATCCAGCTGGCGGGCATTGGGTTCATCCTGAGTGCCGTGGACGTGTTCGTCGTACCCTGGCTCCGAGAGGCGCTTCGCCCCACGGCCCCGACGACGCTCTCGAGCCGGTCCGGTCACGTGATCGTGTGCGGCTACACACCCCGGGTCGAGGTCTTCATTGGAGAAATGAGTGCGCGAGGCCAGGACTACGTGCTGATCGAGCCCGATGCGGATCGGGCTGCGTCCCTCTACGAGCAGGAGTACGAGGTCATGGAGGGGGACCCAACGTCAACCGCTGTCCTGGAGCGTGCATCCGTGGGTGCAGCGAAGGCCCTGGTGGCCGACGTGGCCGACGACGAAAACGCCAGCATCGTGCTCGCGGCCCGTGAGGCGAGTCCAGAACGCCGTATTATTACGCTCGCCGAGGACGCCTCGGCAACCCGATACCACCGGGCAGCGGGAGCGGACGTGGCGCTGTCGCCCCGGCAGCTGCTCGGACGAAGCCTCGCTGCGAAGGTACCTGTGGCGGCCGCGGCCAACGTGGAGGAGCAGGCCACGATTGGCGCCGAGATCGACTTTGCGGAGCTTATCGTGACCCGGCACGGCCCGTCCCACGACCATTCGCTCCACGACCTCCGGCTCACGGAACGGTTCGGGGTGCGCGTGGTCGGGGCATGGTTCGAGGGTACCTTCGAGACGTCGGTGGACGCCGATACGCCCTTGGAAGCGGGAACGCGCCTGTTTCTTGCCGGCACGCCCGATCAACTGGACGCTCTCCGGGACGAGATGGCCCCCTACGTGCGCGCCTTCACGCCACAGTCCATCATTCTCGCTGGGCACGGCGACTCGGGGGAGGCCGCGCGGGAATCTCTCCGGGCGGCACACGCCGAGGTGACGGTGCTCGACCTCAAAGACGGAAAGGAGGTGGACGTGGCGGGGGACGTTCGCGACCCTGATGCGCTTCGGACCTGCGGAATCGAAGACGCGTCGGCCCTCATCATCGCCGTGGACGATGACAGCGTCGCCACGTTTGCGACGCTCATCGCGCGCGACCTGAACCCGGAGGTGCAGATTCTGGTGCGGACCCACGACGAAATGGCCGTCCAGAACCTCTACCGGGCCGGCGCGGACTTTGTGCAGGCCCTGCCGACGGTCTGTGGGCGGATGCTGGCCGCCACGATATTCGAGGATGAGGGCTACCGGTCCCGTGATCGACACATCAACGTGGTCCGCCTCCCCGCCTCCCCATGGGCCGGAAAAACGTTGGGGGAGGTCGATCCGGACGCACAGACCAACTACACAGTGCTTGCCGTGTATCGGGAGGGCGATTTTCTCACCGATCCCGACGACGCCCTCTTTGCCTTCGAGGCGGACGACGAGGTGCTCGTCGCCGGAACCGAGGACGGCATCCAGCAATTTCGAGCTCGATTTGAGCCTGAAAAATCATCGCAGTGACGGAGGTCCGGGTCCACGCACCACTGCGGTCACTCGGAGTCCGCCGGCTGTCCTGGACTGATCCACTCGTGTCGGCGGAGCCGCTGCCAGGCCGCCGTAATTTGCTCCGATGCGAAGCGCTCTGCCTTGCGGCGGCTCCAGTCCTGTACGGCCCGTACCACCGCTTCGGGGCGGCGCCGAGCCTGGGCGTCGTGCCGCATGATCCAGCCCACGGTGGCGAGCAGCTCGAGCGCATCGGGCGCATCGTAGCCCTCAATGAGCTCCCGCGCCCGGCCGAGACGTTCGGTGGCGTCGGAGAGGCCCGAGAGCACGTCACCGGCCGACTCGATCGCTGCCTGGCGCAGGCGAAAGGGGGACTCCTGGTGCGACGGAACGTGGCCCGCGACAAAGTGACCGTTGATTCGGCGCAGTACCGCCGTGAGGCCCGTGGCGCGAAGGCCGCGGGGGCCCGGTTCGAACGTGAGGCGCAGCGCTTCGCCCAGGCCCTGCAGTAGGAAGGCGAGATTGTGAGCCGCGTGCGGACTGACGGTGTCGCCCGGCCCGGCGTAGGCGTCGAAGACAGCGAGGAGAAGCGCCCGCCCCCGTGTCATCGCGGGACGCTCGTCCGCCCCAGAATCCTCTTGGGCGTCCGCCGACCGGGGGGCGTAGAGGCGGGCGCGGACGCCATTGAGCGACTGGAGTGGGGCGGTGAGCAGCGGGCGCACCGTGGGCCAGTCGAGCCCACCCCCGCCGCAGCCCAGTGCGGGGACGGCGAGTGAGGGGATGTCGTGGGCAACGGCCTCGTCGATGAGGGCCGCCATACCCGACTCGATGTGTGTGGGAGACGAGGCGTCGCGCCAGTGGTCCTTGGTGGCCACGTTCAGGACGTAGCGGGGGTGCTGATCGTCCCCGAAAAGCCCCCCGCGGTCGTGGACGAGCACGTCGCCCGGCGCCAGGCCCCCGTCGTTGCAGGCGGCTTTGTACTGCTCGAAATTATCGGGGAACCGGGTCTTGAACTGGCGACACAGCCCGCGCTTCATGAGGCCCGCGCAGTGGACTGGGTTTACGAGCGCCGCCACGTCCGCATCGAACAGATCGCCGCGTACAATCTCGACCATGGGCTGAGCACAGCGACCAAAGAGAAAGCGCCCCGAGGCGTGTCTCGTGGCCCTTTCCCTCCATTCAAGAAGTTCGAACGGACGGTCTGCACGAGCGAGCGCGAAGCGCCCGGCGTAGAGCCACCAGGGAAGACGGCTACGCGGTCTTCAAGGCCGATTGCAGTTCCTCCTCTTCCTCCGCCTCATACGCGTCGGTCGGCGGACAGGTACAGTAGAGGTTCCGGTCGCCGTAGGCGTCATTTACGCGGCGCACCGTCGGCCAGAACTTGCGCTCGCGCACCGCCTCCACCGGATAGGCCGCAGTCTCGCGGCTGTACGAATGGTCCCACGCGTCGGCCGTCACCATCTCGGCGGTGTGGGGGGCTTGCTTGAGGGTGCTTTCCTCCGCTCCCAGCGCGCCGGACTCCACGGCCTCAACCTCGCTGCGGATGGCGGCGAACGCGTCGACCAGGCGGTCGAGCTCCGCCTTCGATTCGCTCTCCGTGGGCTCCACCATGAGGGTGCCCACCACCGGCCAGCTCATCGTGGGGGCGTGGAAGCCGTAGTCCATGAGCCGCTTTGCCACGTCCTGCTCGTTGATGTCGAGCTCGCGACGGAACGGACGGAGGTCGAGAATAAATTCGTGGGCCACCCGGTCGTTCGGCCCGCGGAACACAATGTCGTAGTGGTCTGACAGCTGGTCGGCCAGGTAGTTGGCGTTGAGGAGGGCCGTCTTCGAGGCCTGGGTGAGGCCCTCCGGGCCCAGCAGCTTGATGTACGCCCACGAGATGAGCAGGATGAGGGCGCTGCCGTGCGGCGCCGCGGCGATGGCGGGGATGCTCTGGTCGCCCCCCGTCTCGACCACCGGGTGGCCGGGGAGGAAGGGGCTCAGGTGCTCGGCCGTGCAGACCGGTCCTACCCCGGGTCCGCCGCCGCCGTGCGGAATGCTAAACGTCTTGTGCAGGTTGAGGTGGCACACGTCGATCCCGTACTCGCGGGGGCGGCAGAGGCCCACCTGCGCGTTGACGTTGGCGCCGTCGAGGTACACCTGCCCGCCGTGCTCATGGATGACGTCGCAGATCTCCTGGACGTGCGCCTCGAAGACGCCGTGTGTGGACGGGTACGTGATCATCGCGGCGGCCAGGCGGTCGCTGTTTGCCTCGGCCTGCTCGCGGAGGTCCTCCAGGTCCACGTCCCCGTTCTCGTCGCAGTCGATGGTGATGACCTCCATCCCGGCCATGTTGGCACTGGCGGGGTTGGTGCCGTGGGCGGACTCGGGGACGAGGCAGACGTCCCGCTGTCCCTCGCCCTGTGCCTCGTGGTAGGCCTGAATGATCAGAAGGCCGGTGTACTCGCCGGAGGCCCCGGAATTCGGCTGGAAGGAGATGTCGTCGAAGCCCGTGATTTCCGTGAGGGAGCCGCTGAGCTCGTCGATTACCTGCTCGTAGCCTTCCGCCTGCTCCTGGGGGGCGAAGGGGTGTAGGCCCGCAAACTGCGGGTTTGAGATCGGCTGGAGGGCGGCGGTCGGGTTCAGCTTCATCGTGCACGACCCCAGCGGGATCATGCTGTGGACGAGCGACAGGTCCTTGTCGGCCAGCGACTTCATGTAGCGCGTCAGCTCGCCCTCGGAGTGGTACGAGTTGAAGACCGGATGCTGGAGGTACGTGGTCTGTCGTGGCATCGGGCCGTCGTAGCCACTGTCGAGGGTGGCGGCCAGGTCGTCGGCGTACAGCTTCTGGCCGTTGGTGGCACCGAAGACGGTAAAGAGGGCGTCGAGGTCCTCGGCGTCGACGGTCTGGTCGAGTGCGATGCCCACTGACCCGTCGTCGTAGTAGCGGAGGTTGATCTCGTGGGCCTCGGCCTGCTCGCGGACCTGGGCCTGGGTCGTGTCGGTCAGGTCCACGCGCAGGGTGTCGAAAAACGCGTCGTGGCGGACCGTGTGGCCCGTCCGCTCCAGCCCCTCGGCCAGGGTCTTCGTGAGATCGTGCACCCGCGTGGCAATTCCGTGGAGCCCTTCGGGACCGTGGTACACGGCATACATCGAGGCCATCACGGCCAGCAGCACCTGGGAGGTACAAATATTGGAGGTTGCGCGGCCCCGGCGAATGTGCTGCTCGCGGGTCTGGAGCGCCATGCGAAGCGCCATCTCGCCGTCGGCATCTTTGGTGACCCCGATCATGCGGCCGGGCACCTGGCGCTGGGATCGCTCGCGCGTCGCGAAGTAGGCGGCGTGCGGCCCGCCGTAGCCCATCGGGACCCCAAAGCGCTGTGTGGAGCCGACGACCGCGTCGGCCCCCCACTCGCCCGGCGCCTCCAGCAGCGTGAGGCTCAGCAGGTCGGCGGCCACGGCCACGTAGGCGTCCGCCTCGTGGGCCCGGTCGGCCACGTCCCCATAGTCGTGCACCGCGCCGTCGGTCGTGGGATATTGCAAGAGGCAGCCGAACGTGTCCTCGCCAAAGACGAAGTTCTCGGGAGCCTCTACGATCACATCGATCCCAATTGGCTCGGCGCGGCCCTGTACCACCTCGATGGTCTGCGGGTGGCAGTCCTCGGACACGTAGAACGTAGACGCGTCGCTGCGGCGGTCGACCCGGTTCAGCATCATCATCGCCTCCGCGGCGGCGGTTGCCTCGTCGAGCAGCGACGCGTTCGCGATTTCCATGCCCGTCAGGTCGATCGTCAGGTTCTGGAAGTTGAGGAGTGCCTCCAGGCGTCCCTGTGCGATCTCGGCCTGGTAGGGGGTGTACTGCGTGTACCAGGCCGGATTCTCCAGAATGTTGCGCTGGATCACGGGGGGGGTGTGGGTATTGCGGTACCCCATCCCGATGAACGAGCGCCACGTGTCGTTCTTCTTGCCGGCGTCCTGGGCCGCGCCGAGCACCTGCTGTTCGGTAAGGGCGGGTGGCAGGTCGAGCGGCTTGTCGGTGCGGATCGAGTCCGGAATGGCCGCGTCGACGAGGGCGTCGAGCGACTCGGCCCCGAGGGCGTCGAGCATGGCATCCACGTCGGTGGCCGTGGGGCCGAGGTGACGCTCGTCGAACGTGTTGGCGGACGAGAGATCGATGGCCATCTGAAGACAGAGGGTTGGGTGAGAAGAGAGTCCAGGGCGTGAGAATGCCGAGACAATCAGGTATATGTCCCACGGGCACGCGGTGTTGTCCGCAATTGCTGAAAAGCCTGCAACAGACCGGCCCGGCCGTGGGGACATCCCGGGAAGGCTAGCAGATCGATCCGTCCTCCTCGACGTAACAGGCATCGGACTGAAATCGGTGCCAGTCCGCCATCAGGTCGCGTAGAGCTTGGAGGCGTGTGCGAAGGGCCGAGGCTCCGGTGACGACCTCGCTGTCCTCTCGGAGGGCCGGAAGGGGAGAGAGGTCTTCCGGAAGGGGGGCCTCCTCTCCGACCCGTTCGACTTCATGGGCGATGGCCATGTCGTTGAGGGCCTCTTCGATCTCGTCGGCCTGTGTGTCGTCGGGACGGCGGTAGAGGGTGACCATGAGACCTGCTGATCGGAAGCGCTTGTGGAAGGGCGGGTGCATGTACAAATCGACGAAGCAACCCGTCGTTGTGGGGGGGCAGGAGAGGCCCCGACGTCCTCCGGTCCCCGCGCAACTCGTGCCCTGGGACTTCGTTTCCAAACCGCTTTCCTTTACACACTCGCAAGCACCGTGTCCATGGACCGTGACCGCCTCGACCTCTCTCCCGATGAAATGCGGACGCTGGGCTACCGGGTGGTGGACCTCCTGGTCGATCACTTTGCGGAGGGCACGGACGAGCCGCTGGGAAACGCTCCGTCGCGGGAGAAGCTTGAGGATCACTTTCGGGAGGTCCTGCCGGAGAAGGGAACGCCTCCGGAAGATGTCCTCGATCGGGTGGAGGACGAGGTGCTGCCGAACACGATGCGGGTGGACCATCCGCGGTTTTTCGGCTTCGTGCCGGGCCCGAACAACTTTATCGGCGTGCTGGCCGACCTGCTGGCGTCGGGGTTCAACATCTTCTCGGGAACCTGGATTTCGGGCGCCGCGGCCGCACAGATCGAACTGGTAGTGATCGACTGGCTGCGTGAGCTCTGTGGCCTCCCCGACACGAGCGGGGGACTGTTCACGAGTGGGGGCTCGATGGCAAACGTAACGGCCCTGGCCGCGGCCCGTCATGCCCGACTGGACGACGATGTCACCGGGGCCGTCGCCTACTGCTCCGACCAGACGCACACGTCGGTCGACCGGGCCCTCCGGCTGCTCGGGTTTCGTCCCGACCAGCTCCGCCGGGTGCCCTCCGACGGCCGGCATCGCCTCGACCCGTCGGCGCTGCGGGACGCCGTCGCGGCCGATCGGGCGGCCGGGCGTCGTCCCTTCTGCGTGATCGCCAACGCAGGCACGACCAACACCGGCGCCGTTGATCCGCTGCCCGCACTGGCGGACCTGGCCGACGCCGAGGGCCTGTGGCTGCACGTGGACGGGGCGTACGGGGCCCCGACGGTCGTCTGTGAGCGGGGACAGAAACGGCTCCAGGGCATCGAGCGGGTCGACTCGCTGACGATGGATCCGCACAAGTGGCTCTTCCAGCCCTTCGAGATCGGGGGCGTGCTCGTGCGAAACAAGCAGCACCTCTGCCGCGCCTTCCGACTGGAGGCGGAGTACCTGGAGGATGCGGTGGGGGCGGAGGATGAGGTCAATTTCTCGGCCTCCGGCATTCAACTTACGCGCAGCTTCCGGGCGCTCAAGCTGTGGATGACCCTCCAGGTCTTCGGCCGTGAGCACGTCGCCACCGCGGTCGAGCGTGGCTTCGACCGGGCCGAGCAGGCCGAGCGGCTTCTTCGGGCCCGGCCCGGGTGGAGGGTGATCACCCCGGCGCAGATGGGCATCATCACCTTCCGCTACGCGCCGGACGGATGGACGCCCGACCAGGCCGACGCCCTCACGCGTCGCCTCGTCCCGGCGATGAACGAGGACGGAGGGATCTTCCTGACGCAGACGACGCTCAACGACCGGCCTGTGCTTCGGCTCTGCCCCATCAATCCGCGAACGACGAGCGACGACCTCCGGCAAACCATCGCCCGCCTCGATTCCCTGCGAGCCGACATCTCTCCAGTCTCTCCGTAGATGCAGGCCCCCGACTGTCCGGGCGTTCCTCCTGGTTCTGTTTCCGGGGACAGTGCGTCGTTGACCGCCGCGGTGTTGCTTCAGCCTGCACTGCCAGTGGAGTTGCCGGGGGCTTGAGAGTCGGGCTCAGTGTGGGAGACCGTCCGGCGAACACTTCGCGAAGGACGAAAGCAAGACCGTGTTCGTCACACTCGCTTCCCAACCGAGGGGTGGGCGTCGCGTACACGTCGAGCATTCGTTCCAATTCTCTCCCCGATCGTGCCTCCACCGTGAAACTGTGGTCGTACCAGGGGGCCGTCCTCGGGGCGTGCACCCTGGCCTTTTTCGCGACGATGGCCGCACGGCTGGCCATTAGTCCCGTGGTCCCGGCCATCAGCGATGCGTTCGGAGTGTCCAACGGAGCGATTGGGCTGGCCCTGACGGGCATGTGGATGGCGTACGCAGCCTCGCAGTTTCCGAGTGGGCTGCTCGCCGACCGGTACGGGGAGCGGCGCATCATCCTCGTGGCGGTTGGCGGAACGGCCCTGGCGAGCGCACTGGTGGCGATGGCCCCGAGCTATCCCATCTTCCTCGTCGGGGCGGTCGTGCTGGGGGGCGTCGCCGGGCTTCACTTCAGCGTCGCCACGTCCCTGCTGACCCGCACCATCCCGAACACCGGCTCCGCAATCGGGCTTCACACTGCGGGGGCGCCGGTGGCGGGGGTGCTGGTTCCGCTCGCCGCGGGGAGCGTTGGGGTGTGGCTGGGCTGGCGCTGGGCCGTCGCGCTAGGGGCGGTCATCGCGCTGCCCAGTGCCCTCCTGTTTGGGCGAGTGGTTCGTCCGATCGCTGCAGTGCGCCCCGACGAGTCGCCCTGGAGCCGCGTGCGCCTGGAGCCATTGCGCGAGCTGCTCAGTCGGCCGCCGATCGCGCTCACGGCCGGGCTCTCTGTCGTCGGGGCGTTCGTATGGCAGGCCACCGCCTCGTTTCTTCCCGCGTTCCTAATCGAGTACCAGGGCTACGGCGAGGCCCTGGCTGGCGTGCTCTTCTCGGCTTACTTCGTGGTGCAGGGCCTCACCCAGCCGCTTCTGGGGACCCTGTCGGACCGGGTGGGACGGTACCCGGCCGCCACGGCCGCCGTGGGGATTGGGGTGGTGGGGTACGGTGGGCTCGTTGCGGGAGAGGGACTGTGGATCACAGTGGGGGCAACCCTTTGCGCCGGGCTGGCGATGGGGTGGGGCGCGGCCTTGCTGCCCAAGTTTATGGACCACCTGGGGGAGGAGGAGCGCAGTGCGGGCTTCGGGCTTGTCCGGACGGCCTACATGGTGCTTGGGGCCAGTGGCAGCGTCGTCACCGGAGCACTGGCCGACCTGCTCGGGTGGGGGGCGGCCTTCCTTGCCCTGGCGGCACTGCTGGGAGGCATGCTGGTGGTGCTCCTGTATGGGATGCGACGCACCCGGACGGACACGGCGCAACAGGGGGCGTCCTGAAAAGCTGTCTGGTGGGCGCCCTGCGGCCCGGACGACGCGTGCTCGGCTGCTGCCCTCCCCGCGCTGCCACGTCGCCCACTGCGTCCCAACTCCGCTGCGATTCCCCAGGCGCCGTTGAGGAGTGCACGATGCGGTCCTCCTGCACGACGCTGCATCTTGTCCCGGGCCCACTCATATGAGTGGCCCTGTCCGCCTTCCGTTTTCCCCTCTGCTTCTGGTTCATGCCGCTCAACCCCGACGACTACAGCGTTCTCACCTTCGACTGCTACGGCACACTTATTGACTGGGCCGACGGCATCGCCACGGCGCTCCGGCCCATCCTCCGCGCCCACGATGTTGAGCTCGACGACGAGGCCCTCTTTCGGCATTATGTGGAGTTTGAGCGGGACGTGGAGGCCGGGGAGTACATCAAGTACCGGGAGGTGCTGGGGGGCGTCCTCCGGCGGTTCGGAGATCGGTTCGGGTTTACCCCCACGAACGTGGAGGCGGAGCGCTTCGTTGGTTCGGTGCGGAATTGGCCCTGTTTCCCAGACACGAACGAGGCACTTCGGCGGCTGGATGGGGCATTTCGGCTCGCCGTCGTCTCGAACGTGGACGACGGTCTCTTCCACGACACGGCCCGGCACCTCGGCGTGGACTTCGACGACGTCATCACGGCGGAGCAGGTGCGCGCGTACAAGCCGGCCCTGACGCCCTTCGAGACGACCTTTACCCGGCTTGGCGTGCCGCCCAACCGGCTCCTCCACGTCGCCCAGAGCGTATACCACGACGTGAACCCGGCGGGGCGGCTCGGCATCGATTGCGTGCGGGTCCGGCGCTACGGCGAGCGGTTCGACCCGCCGGCGCCCCAAACCGACCCGGTTCGTGCGGTGCCCGACCTCGAACGCCTTGCCGACGTGCTTCTTCCGTGACGGCAGCCGATGCTTTGGGGCCCCGAAACGCGTAGCAGGCCCCCAAGCTGCTAGTAGGCGTACTCGAAGAGCAGGTTGAACTGCAAGGACTGCTGGTTGCTCCGGGAGCGGAGCTGAAGGTAGTTGGTGAGTTGGTACTCAAGGGTGACGTCCGGAATGAGGGCCGTCGACTGTGTGGACGTCTGCGAAGAGGGGGCGAGGACAGGCTGCTCAATCGATGCGAAGAAGTGCGGGGTCAGGTAGCGGCCCACCGTGAGGTACGAGGTCCCCTCGGTGCGAACGTCGAAGCGGACGACGTCCAGCCCCAGCTCGCTAGCTGCGAGGCCTTCGACGAAGTTGGAGGCCTGGCCGAGAGCGACCTGTGTGGCGAGGTTTCCGCCCTCCGAGCTGCCGCTCAGAAGCGCGTCGGCCGGCCGCCCGGTGGCGAGGTAGGAGAAAATGTTGCGTGTGCTCATCGTGGGCTCCGACGAGAGGGAAGGAGACAGGTCGTCGGGGCGGCCCGACAGGGAGAGGGTAATGCGCACCTCAGAGTTCTGGCTCCCGCGCGCTTTCTGGTCGTACACCGCCGTCAGGTCGAGGTATGGCGCCTCCGGGTCGCCATTGAACGTGAGCGACCCCTCTGTAATTTGAAACTCTTGGCCAAACTGCCGTAGCGTGCTTCGTCTCTCCACGACGTCGATGGTCCCGAAGACCTGCGGGGACTGAAGAGACGACTTCTGCACGTCCAAGTCGCCGGTAAACTGCACGTTCATCTCCGGATTGCTGTTCGACCGGACCCACGTGTTGCCCTGAATCTGAACGGTCAGGTCTAGCGCCATGGCCTTGTAGGTGTCGAAGGTGGTGGTGTCGGCCGACGTGAGGCGCAGCCCGAATCGCTCTTCGAGCGTCAGCCGGTCCTGTGTGGTTAGTTCGACGGCACCCATGGTGGCCCCGCTTTCGGCAAGGGCCTCGGCGTAGTAGACGTTAGCACTCTGAACCTGCACGCCGCCCGATAGCACCGGCCGCCGCACGGTCCCGCGCAGCGTCAGGTCGCCGTCGAGTACGGCCCGCCGGTAGGCAGGGGTGTTGATGGCGAGAAACTCGGACGCGCTCAGTGTGAGGTCGTACTCCCCGACGGTGAGCTGCGGAAGCGAGATGGTGCCATCGGCCCGCACCGACCCGCCGTTGGGGGTGCGGAGGCGGGCGCTCTCAAGGGTCAGTTCGTTTCCCGCCAGTTGAAGCTGGGCCCGGCCGTCCTGGTACGTCGCATTGATGGGTGGGAGGAAGGCGCCTGCGTCCGCGACCGAAGCCGACCCCGAGAGCTTGGGGCTGCCGCGGGTGCCCCGGATGCTGGCGTTGGTGGTGAGGGTGCCGGTGACCGAGCGGATCGTGGCCGAATCGAAGAAGGGGTCCACCCAGTCGAGGGGAAACTGGTCGGCCGAGGTCTTCAGGCGAACGGAGCGATCGGCGAGAGAGGCAGGGGTGGGGGCCTGGAGGCGCAGGTCAGCGGGGACCGAGCCGTTGACTGTCAATACACTGCCGGCCTGGTGGGTGAAGCGGGCATCGAGGCGCGCGGTCAGATCCTCGTAGCCCACGTCCAGCTGAAGGGTCCCGACCGCACGGTCCTCGGATCGGAGGTCGAGGTCGAGGGTGCCGTCCAGGACCGGTGCGGACGCCATGCCGGACAGGCGGAGCTGCCCTGTGGCCACCCCATCGAGGCCCGACAGCCCCAGAAGCGGAGCGATGCCGCGAAGGCGGACCTGCTCCAGCGTGGCGTTGAAGTCCTGCGTCCCGCTTGGGGCCACTACGCCCTGTGCCTCGATGCGTTGTTTGTCGCTCTCCAGAAGAAGTGTATCCAGCCGGTAGGCATCTCCAATCGCAACTGAGGTCGGGCGACGCAGCGACCACCGATCGGGGCCGAGCTGAGCCGTGAGGCGGTGAACGCTGATCGTCGTTGAGTCGGCCGCCGGCTGGAGGCTCGTCCCAAGCTGCACGCGACGATCGGAGCCCAACTGCACGTCCGTCGAGAGATCGACGGCGGTGCCGTCGTAGTCGGCCTCAATACGGGTTCGGGTCGCCGTAAAGTCGAAGGCCGAGAGATACCCGGCGGTCCCGGTGATTGTGAACTGATCGAGGAGCTGCGTCGTGCCGCGTCGACCGGTGAACAGTGCGGTGACATCGCTGAGGCGCACGTCGTCGTAGATGAGCCCGTCTACCTCCACGGTGCCGTCAAACCGCTGCGCCGATGAAGAGCCGTAGACGTGGGCGGTGAGGCGACCTGTGCGCAGGGCCAGGGAGGACAGCCCGGTTGTCCGGCGGACGGGGGCGATGTCGGTCACGTTGGCCTGTAGGTCAAAGTTCGATGTCCCTGCGTCCTGCGTCAGGGCGAGGGGGCCCTGTCCGTGCCCGTCTCCCACGTTGGACTGCACGCCGAGGGTGTCGACCCGAAAAAGACCGTGCTCGAGGCGGCCCGACAGCTCCACACTGTTCAGGCGCACATCGTCGACGCGGATGGAATCGGCGACAAAGTGGGTCGACGCGGTGAGGCTGTCCCAGCGGACGCCCCGTCCGTGTGCCCTCCACTGTGCCGTGTGGAGCCGAGAGCGTGTGGAGTCGAGTCCGGCGAGGGCGCCCAGATCCATCGACCGGGCGGTTGTCCGGAGCCCGTAGGAAGGAGTGTGGGCGAGGCTGTCGAGGTGGCCCTGGAGCCGAAGGGAGCCGCCGGCCACGGTGAACTGTCCGTCCGCTTCGATCCGGTTCGGGCTCGTCGCCACCGAGAGACGGCCGTCCACGGACGCCTGGTTGATGGTAGAGGGGCGGAGCGTCAACTCTGACTCCAGGCTGAGCGCGGGCAGCTTTGCGCCGTCAGCGTCCAGGGTGAGTGTGCCCGAGAGGGCCGTGTTTAGCGATGACCGCCCGGTGAGGGCGCCCACGTCCAGATTTTCGAAGCCTCCTTCGTCAATTTGATAGGAGGGGGTCTCGTCGAACGGGCGGGCCCGCACGGGAATCTCGGCGGCTCCTTCTGGGGCATCCAGGGCGAGGGTCGAGCGGAGGGTGCCGTTCTGCAACGACGCGTCCAGGGACGCCGTCGTGATCGGCTGCTGGTTCACGCGGGACGTATCGAGGGTAAGCCCAACGTCCAGAGACAGGCTATCGGGACGCGTGCCCCGTAGCCGTCCCTCAACGGTCCCGTGGAGGGCGCTCGACTGCGTCGAGTCCTGCAGGAACAGGCCGAGGTCGACGCTTTGGAAGCGGCCCTTCGTAAGCTCGACCGTCGGGCGTGCCAAAAAAGGACGGGCCTGGGCCGCGAGCGACCAGTCGCTGTCATTGAGGCGGGCAGTGGCGTCGGCCGTCATGCGACCGCCGCGGAGGCGCGTGGTGGTCGTCAGCGAGTCGAGTCGGTGCGGTCCGTAGTGCGAATCCTTAACGTCGAGGGTGGCCTGCGCCCGCATCGTCGCGGGGTCGAACCCCTGTCCGTCGCCCGTCAGGGTGGCCGTCACGCGGCTGTCGGTCGTGTCGCCCACGAGGGCGGCCAGGTTGACGTCCTCTACGCGTCCCGTTTCCAGAACGAACCGCTCCGATCCATCGAGGGCAGCGTGACCGGCCATCCGGAGACGACCGGTCGGGAAGTGAACGTTTCCGTCCGCCCGCACCTCGTAGGGGCGCAGTGCGGCCGTGAGGCGCCCGGACTCGATCGCCTGGGCACCGACGCGCGAGTTCTTCAGGCGCACGGTTGCGTCGTAGGTAGCTGTGTCCGTCGTCATCGCCCGGCCTTGCACCTGGGCGCTTGCCGTGAGGGACCCCTCCACCCCGGCGTCCGGGGCCACGGCCGCCAGCGGCAACGCGCGAACCTGGCCCTCCAGGTCCATCGACGGGGCCGCGTCGAAGGGACGGGCCGACCCGCTTACCGAAAGCCCGACGTCGTTCACGGATCCGTGCAGGTCCAGGGTGGCAGCCCCGTCCCGAACGGTCGATTCCAGGCCCAGGTCGGTGGCCTGTACGTCGTAGACGCGAGTATCGGTCACGGACGCCGACAGGCGGCCGTTCAGCGAGTCGAGCGCCGGTCCCTCCAGCGCTCCTGTGAGAGTGGCCGTGATCCGGTTCTCAGTGGGGGCGGGCGCCCCGATTAGGCTCGTCGTGAGGCGCTGTGCCTCAGCGTCAATGCGGTACACCAACGGGGACCCCTCGGCGGGCGCGTCGGTGCGCGGCGTGGCGGTAGCCTCGGCCGTGAGACGCCCGCCGCCGTTGCGAACCGTGACGTCAGTCGCGAGGGTGAGCTGCTTCCCCGAGCCGGTCAGCCGGGCGCGGAGGTCCAGGGCCTCCGCCGGGTCCACCTCCAAAAACGGGGCGAATGCCGTGAGGTCGCCCAGGACGAGCGGGGCGGCCCGAAGCGAAAGGGCCACGTCGTCGAGTGAGTCGGAGGGCGCCATCGGCAGGCGGGCCGATCCGTGGCCGTGGACGGCGCTCCGGGGCGAGGTGAGCCGGAGGGTGTCGAGGGTCACCTGTCGCTCCGACAGCGCCCCTCGCGCCGCCAGTCGCAGGTCCGTCGTGTCGGCGGGCAGGCGGGCGCGCAGCCCGAGCGTGTCGAGCCGACCGCCCGTCGACGACCCGTACCGGAGGTCCCGGGTCTGCACCGCGAGGTCCTGAATCTGGGCCGTCGAGTCGCGTCCTCCCGCGTAAAACTGGGCCGAAAAGGCCCCATCTGTCAGCCGGAAGCGGTCCACCTCGATCGGAAACGAGGCGCTCGTGTCCCCGGGAGCGGGCTCCGAGGCGGGCAGGCGGCGTGCCCAGTCCCACGTGGAGTCGGGGGCTTGTCGTAGGGTCACCGAGGGGCCGCGGAGCGAGACCGACGTCAGGTGGAGGCGGCCCCGGAGCAGGGCGCCCAGCCGATACTGCACCGCGAGGGTGTCGATGTGCGCCATCGACGCAGGGCCGGATGCGCCGGAGTCCGGGCGTGTCAGCGACACGTTCGTGAGGCGGAGCGACTGCACCCAGGTGCCCGATGCCCGCCCGACGGTGAGGGTGGTCTGGGGCAGCGGGTTGGCCTGGCGCGCAAGGAACTGTGCCGCCGCGGTTGCGCCGGTCTCCGTCTGCAGGCCCAGCAGCACGAGCCCCACGAGGCCCACAGCCGTGCCGACCACGCCCCCCACCCCCCACAGCAGGCGGCGTCCCCACCGACGGGCACGAGAGCCTGAGGCGGCATCTTCAGGGGGCTCAGTGTTCGGATTGGGCGAATCGGGGGCGGGAGCCACGACGAGAGTGGAAACAACGAGAGAAGGAGGGCGGCAGGGCGTCCGGGACTGCGGTTAGAACGACCGTCCGATGCCGAAGTGGAGGCGGAATCGCTGAAGGGAGCCGGTGTCTACGTCCGACAGTGGGGACGGATTGTCGGCCGTTACGGCGGCGCCCACGTCCTCGGCCGCGCGCAGGTCCAACGCGTCGGGGGTCAGTTTGTACGCGAGGTCGACCCGAAGGAACCCGAACGAGGTCTCGTAGCGGAGGCCCGCCCCGGTGCCCACCAAGACCTGTGAGGGATCTGTGCTGACCGGGGTGCCGTCCGGCCCCGAAATGATCGAAGGCGCGGTGGCTGGGGGTGTGAGGTCGAGGGCGCCCGAGGTCACGTAGGCCCCGTCCAGGAAGGCGGCTGTGCGCCAGTTCGATCCGAGGCCGGGAAGGGGAAATCGAGCCTCCAGGTTCAGCCCCACCTTGCTCCGGGCCCCAATCGGTCGGTACGCGAAGCCGTCGCTCAGAACACTCGACTCCCGGAGAACCTTCCCGCCTGCGAGACGGGACGACCATCCCCGGACGTCACTGCCGCCCCCCGCGTAGAAGAGGTTGTCCGAAAAACGGTTCTGAAAAATGAGGTTCTCGCGTCGGTCTGTGGCGGAGGGGTTGGAGGGACGGCTCAAGTTGTCAAGGCTTTCGCCGAACGGCCAGGTCGACCCCACGAACACGCGGCTCGCCACCTCCAGGTACGACGACACCGGGAGATATCCACTCACCTCGGCGCTCAACTGGACGAACTCAACCCCGGACTTTAGAAAGAGGCCGCCGACCTTGGCGGTGGGGCGGAGAATGTACCCCTCGGTTGGGTTCAAAAAGTCGTCGGCGGCCCCGAAGGTCCCGTTGAGCGTGAAGATGCTCTTGCTGAAGAGGTCGTCCTCCACCGTCAGTCTGCCCGGACGCTCCGCATCCGCTGTCTCCAACGCCGAAAACTGCTGGGTACGAGACAAGGAATGCCGGAACGACACAGTCCGGTACGGAATGAAGTCGTACACCAGGGTCGATTCGAGCCCAAACCTGCGCTCGTTGAGATCGAGGGGGCGGGTTGGGTCCGGCGCGAGGGCAGGGTTCAAGCGCTCTTCCACGAACGGAGACAGGGAGCCGGACAGGTCCCTCGACAAGATATATGGCTGGCGCAGGGTTACGGAGGCCCGAAGGCGCCGGCTCAGTTCCTGTGACGACGGTTGGGCCAGAAAGTTGGGGTATCCGGTCTCTGCAATGAGATTTACCAGGAAGGCACGGCCGTTTCCGTAAAAGTTGCGGTGGCGCCAGCTGCCGTTCACCGTTATCCCCGAGCGCGTGTCGTACCCGACCTCGCCGGAGTAGCCACGCAGGTCGCGCTCACGCACGCGGTACCGGACCGTGGTGGTGCTGTCACGAGGCTGGCTCGGCACGTCGGCCAGGGCAACGCGGAAGAGGTTTAAGTCGAAGAGCTTCTGCTGTCCCTCCGTCACCGCGTCGGCGGAAAACCGATCGCCTACGGCGAAGGGCAGTTCCCGAAGAATGATAGACCGGTCGACCGACGCGTTGCCGTCCACCTGAATCTCGGAGAAGACGGTGCGGGGCCCCGAATCGACCATGAAGCGCAGATCCGCCGCGTACTGGGTTGTGTCGACCGAGGCGGACGATTGAACCCGGGCGAAGGCGAACCCACGGTTTCGGAGCCACGCTTGCACCCGGTCTTTGATCTGGGTCCGCTCGAAGTCCGTGTATCGCCCGCCAACGCTCAACTTGCCGCGCCGGAATGCCGCCCAGTCCCCCTGGAGGGCGTCCGGTAGGGTCGTCGCGAACGGGGCCCCGCTCGAGGCCTCCACAAAGTCGGCGCTGTGGATCTGAACGGACGGTCCCTCGCGGATGGTGAAGATGATGTGGATCCGGTTGCGCGAGGAGTCGAGCTGGGTGGCCGGATAGTCGATCTCCGCTGAGGGGAATCCGTTTCGCTGATAAAATTGCCGGAGGCGAACGACGTCCTTCTGAAGGACCACTGGATTGAACGACAGACGGCGGGCCTGCAGGCCTGGAAGAAACGAGACCCGGTTGCGCAGGCGGGTGAGTGTCCCGGGACCCGTAGTTCCGATCTGTTCGCGGAGTCGGCTGGGGGCGAACGTCTGCTGGTCTACGAACCGGAAGGAAATCTCGTGGACCGACGTGTTGGCGTCGGCGGAGCGGAGCGGGGCCTGGGCGGGAGCACGGCGTGGGCTCGTCGCAAGAGTGGCGGACAGCACAAGCAGCAACAGCACGAGTCCCCTTTGGGCGCCTGAAGGAGGCGGAGAAAAAGACAGCACCGTGGTCAAATGAAGCGATCGGTTGGGAGAGGGACGGCGGTCTGGGGGCCTACGAGGACGACTGGGGGCCTGACTGGGAGGGGCGGGCCGGCGGAACAGAAAGGCCAGATCGCCCCGTCGGTTCCTGGGCGTCTTCTCCTCCGGTTCCGCCCGGAAACGACACGCCCAACTGAGACGGCAACTCTGCCCCCGGCAGCTCCCCGGCGGTCACGTGCCGGTGCTCCTGAAGGGAGGCCACGACGGCCCCGATCATCAGGACGACGCCGGAAAAGTACACCCAGAAGACAAACGCAACGATGAGGCCAAACGTGCTGCCCAGCGCCTCGGTGCCGGTCCCATAGCCGACGTAGGTCGCGTAGAACGTGAAGGCCTGTTTGGCCGATTCCCAAAGCACTGCGGCGAGGACGGCGCCCGCGAGGGCACTGCGCTTTCGGGGGCAGGGCTGGGGCACCAGGTAGTAGAGCTGGAAGAACATGGCGGTCGTCAGCAGGAGCGGAAGCAGAAGGCCCGTCATCCAGATGGCGCGTCCCCACAGCCACTGCACCCACTGCTCGGGGCCCAGCAGCTGCCCGATGATCACCTCACTCACAAACGACGGAAGCGACACGGAGAGCCCCACGCTCAAAAGGAAGAGAATTCCGACCTGGACAACCATCCGGACATCGAACAGATAGCCCCGAAGGAGGGATCGCTCCTGGTGCCAGTCCTGCTCAAAGGCGTTGCTGACCGCGATTCGCAGGGTAATAAAAAGGGACATGGCCGACAGAAACAGACCTACGCCCCCAATCCCCACGATCGTTGCGCTGGCGTCCTGAAGCTGGGTCAAGAAGTCGATGAGCCGCTGACTCTGGCTGCCCGGGAGGAGCTCCCGAATAAACCGTGTCACGGCCGTGAACGCGTCTTTTCCCTGCAGCACCCGTCCGGCGATGCCGGTGGCAAGAATCACGATGGGGACGATCGTGACCAGGACCTTGAAGGCAATGGCTTGGGCCCACAAAAAGACGTTTTTCTCGGACAGCTCCAGGTACAACCCGACGGCGTAGTACATTGTGCCGGTCCAGACGGACGACAAGGTCCCTCGCAGAGCCGCCGGAAGGTCGAACCAGGAGGGCATGTGGTTGAGAAAGGAGACAGGGGATACGGAGCAACTCCAAAGGGCCTGATTATACCTGGCGGTTTGCGGTCGTGATTCCTCCTGCGCGTTCTGGGCGGTGCTCGGGGCGAGGACTCAGTTGAAAATGGGCCAGAAGACGCCGAATCGAAATTGCTGGGGCGGAAGGGGGTAAACGGGCGTTACGAAAGTCCCTGGCTGCAGCTGGGTGCCGGCCTGCACGTTTTGAAACGTGAAAAAGAGGGTCGCACTGCGAAATTGGACCTCGGCCCGAAGGTCGACGGTGCCACTCGGGCCGATGCTGCCCCTCGAGGTTTTGGGAAGAGAGGAGGTGCGAGGGGGCACCACGAGGCGCCCCGTAGGCGGATGAAACCATCGGCTGTTCAGGGCGCCCCACCCCCGGCCCTGCACGTAGAGATCTGTCATCAAGTCGTCGAACAGCACGAACCGTGCCCCCAGCCGTGCCCGGCCGAATGCCTCTGGCAGGGTGTTGGCGAGGCGGGCGTGGAGGGGCGACGCGTCGGGGTCCAGCGTCTGTAGAAGTGTGCCGTGGCCGGTGGCGTACAGACCCCGCTGGGCGTCCTTGCGCCATCCAAGCGAAGCGGTGGCGCCCACCCGCTGGACAGGAGCAGACGTTTGGCGAGCAGCCACGTCATTGGTGATCGTTGTGGCCGCGGCGTCCTCCGGCGTCACGGCGTATAGGTCGACGGCGTTTTGAATCCGATGGGCAAACCCCGTTCCCTCGACGCTAAAGGGGCCGAACTGGGCGCGTCCCCCGATCGTCCCTTCCAGCACACGGTCGGCACCCCCGCCGCGCTCCCCGGCCAGGGGCTGGACGTGCGAGGCGAATCCGTCGTCTTCGATCCACGCGCCCCGTTGCCCAGTGGCCGTCACCGAGGCAAATAGTTGTATGGGCCCGACTGGGCGCTGGAGGCGGGCTGTGACGGACGGGTAGCGTTGCTGAGACGTGAGGTGGCCGCCCACGTTGAGCGTCACATCAGAACGCCCCAGGCGGAGGGAGTCGCGAAGGAGGACGTGGGCGGCGCCCCGGCGTCCGTCGAGCGTCGGCAGGTTGGTGTCCCCGATCCTCCAGAGGGAGCCGCGAATGCTTCCCGTGAGGTGATGAGCGCCGACCCGTAGCGACTGCCGAGCCCGGATGTGCCCCGCGGTGACCGGGACGGTCCAGGTCGTGTCGGCGTCGCCCCCTGTGGAGCGGAAGTCGAAGGTGTGGGAGGTCCAGCGGGCCGACACGTCCATCGGGCGGGACAGCCCCGGCACGAGGGGCCCTTGCAGGCGGGCCGTCAGGTCATTGCGGACCGTTTTGCGTCGGTCGTTCGGCCGGCGGACATTGGAGGCGGCAAGGGGAAGTGCGTAGATCGAGGGGCCGGAGCTCTGGACGGCCCCGCCGTGTGCCCCGATGCGGGAGAGCGTCGAACGGTCCGACACTTCGAAGGCCCAGTCGTTCATCAAGTACCGAAGGCGGCCCCAGATGCGCCGCTCGGTACGCAGGGCGCTGCCGTTGTAGATGCCGTCGGCCTTTCGGCCGCCGTACCCGAAGGTCAGATGGAGCACCCCGGGCGGCCCGAAGAGGTCGAGGCGGCGTTTTTGGGAATGGCCCACCTCGATCGCGTGAAGCCCGTCCCGGTCAAACCGATACCGCAGCTCGGTGACCGGGCGCTTGGGGGCGTAGGTCCGCCACGCCGTGTGCACGCCGACGGCCCCTCCGCCGGGATCGAGGCCGGTGCGCGGCGGGGTCAAAAACGAGGGCGGCAGGAGCTCAAACCGGGCACGGCCCGTGAGGGGGTCGTCAACCGGGAGGCCTCCTGACCAGAGATGCACCCGGTGGGGAGCGAGGCCCCGGGGACTCCAGCCGTGGGGCCACCCGTACTCCCCGAGGTCGTAGAGGAAGCTACCCGGCTGCTCGGCCAGCATCATTTCGACGCTCACGTGCGGCCGTCGACCGGGTAGGGAGTCGGAGTGGGCTCGGCCGTACGGGGAAGAGGGGGACAGGGGACGAAACGATTCCTGGCGTGCCGTGCTCGTGTCGGACGAGGAGCGGCCGGGGGCGGCGGCAGAAGGACGCTGGAGCGTGTCCGGGGCGGCGGTCGTGTCTGCCTGTGCATGCGCGAACCGGGCCGCCATCAACGCGCTTCCCAGCCCTACGCCCCCGACGAGGAGAAGGCCGAACAGCAGGCGTAAAAATGACCGGAGGGCAGAAGGCATGTCCGCTGCGCGTCAGGAGTAAGGGCGACCGGGCGCCGTCACTCGTCCGGAAAGAGACCGAAGAGCCGGCTCTCAATTTGATTCAACACCATCCGTCGGTCGTCTTCTTCTCCCACGAAGTCGAGCTCGTCCACGTCGATGATGAGCTTGGGCCCACGGTCGTAGTGGTCGATCCACTCCTCGTAGTGCCCCTGTAGGCGCTCCAGGTAGTCGATGCGGATGGTCGACTCGAACTCACGTCCCCGCTGCTGAATGTGGTTCACGAGGGTGGGCACCGACGCCCGAAGGTAAATGAGCAGCGACGGCGGCTGGAGGTACGACGTCATGATGGTGAACAGGTCCGTGTAGTTGTCGTAGTCCCGGGCGCTCATGTGGCCCATCTCGTAAAGGTTCCGGGCAAAAATGTGCGCGTCTTCGTAGATGGAGCGGTCCTGCACGACGGAGGTCTCGCTTTCCTCAATCCGCTGCAGCTGTTCGAACCGCTTGGACAAGAAGAAGACCTGCAGGTTGAAGGACCACCGACGCATGTCGTTGTAAAAATCGGTGAGGTACGGGTTGTCGTCGACCTGTTCAAAGACCGTTTCCCACCCGTAGTAGTCCCCAAGCACTTCCGTAAGGGCCGTTTTCCCGGCGCCAATGTTGCCAGAAATGGCCACGTGCTTTGGGGCGTCGTGCGCGTTGGCGGGGGCGCTTTCCATAGGAGAAGAAATTGTACCTCAGTCCATCGAACCGCGTAGCAATCTAGGAGGGGCGAGGCAAAATCGACACGGGGTCCCGATCTTTTTTGTGCAAAGACAGGAGGGCATGTCCCTCTGAGCAAAGCCGTCGTGCCGTTCTTGACAGGCACGAACGGAGGCAGGGACAGGGCCGACGGTGGGGGCTAGGAAGTGGAGCGGAGGCCGGCGCGAATCCAGGCCACCTCCAGCCGAAACGGGCCCGCTTGCTCGTCGGCGATCAAAACCCCAATCGTCCGGATCTGGGCGGGGGCGAACGAGGGGGCGTCTGGGACCTTCGTGCCGCGACGGTACGGGGTCAGGGTGTCGAAGGGCACCGTACGGGTCGTCCACTCCGTGGGGGGAGCAAGAGAGGCCCGGTAGCTGACCGAACGGGCCGCCTCGGTATACGCCGTGAACCAGTAGTGCTTGTCATCGCCCCGGAGGCGCAGGTGGACACCCTCATGGTCGCTCAGGTCGTAGGTGCGGTCCGGCGCTCGTACTGAGGCAAAGCCCCCGCCGTGATCGAGCGATACGGTGCCGGTGAAGACGGCGTGGCCCTCGCCCGCAACGAACGTACTCTCGGAGACGCCGCCCATCACCGGGTCGTCGACACTCCGCCATTCGTCCGGATCGTCGGGCGTAGCGGACGAGAAGTCGAAGAGAGAGGAGGAAGACATCTCGGACCGGTCGAAAGACAGATCCAGTGGGGACGGCGGGAGGCGAGATGCATGCGTTCGCTACTGCTGCACCAGCGGGGCGTGCTACTCGCCCCAGAGGTCGGCCTGTGTGTACGGACTGCCCTCCATCGTCCAGGCGGCCCCCGCGAGATAGCGATAATTCTGGTCGAGGGTGTCGATGGTCTGGAGCTCGTCCGTGGACAGGTCGAGGTCCGCGGCGGCCAGGTTGTCCTCGATGTGAGCCGGGGTCGTCGACTTCGGAATGACCGCTGTGCCCCGGTTCAGGCCCCACTGGAGAAGCACATGGGCGGGAGACACGCCGTGGGCATCCGCGATCTCGTTGATCGTGGGATTTGCCATGAGCGTCGGCTCGTCGTCGGCCTTCATGGCGTCGGGACGGTCCCCGGAGCCGAGTGGGGAGTAGGCGGTGATGGGGATGTTTTGTGACTTCGCGAACGAGACCAGGTCGGGCTGCGGGAGGTAAGGGTGCATCTCCACCTGATTCATCTCCGGTCGGACCTCGCCCTCGTCCAGAATCAGCTGGAGCGTTGGCACGCTGAAGTTCGAGACCCCGATGTGGCGAACGAGGCCGTCCTCCTTAAGGGCCTCCATCGCGGCCCAGGTGTCGGTCAGGGGCACCTCCTCGGGCGACACGAAGTCGTCGGGGGACTCGGGAAAATCGACCCCGTGGGTTAGGGCCACCGGCCAGTGGATGAGGTACAGGTCGAGCGCGTCGAGCTGCAGGTCGTCGAGCGTCTGCTCGAGGGCGGGCCGGACGTTGTCCGGGTGGTGGTTGTCGTTCCACAGCTTCGAGGTGACCCACACATCCTCGCGGCTCGCTGTCCCCGCGTCGAACGAGTCGCGCAGGGCGTTCCCCACCTCGTGTTCATTTTTGTAGATGGGGGCGCAGTCGACGTGGCGGTAGCCGGCCTCCAGGGCCGTTTTGACGGCCTTGTAGACCTCGCCCGGGGGAGACTTCCAGGTGCCGAGGCCAACCATGGGCATTTCGTCGCCGTTCGCGAACGAGATGGACTGCATCGGTTGTGTCGCTGGGTATGTTCGGAAGTTGTTGAGGGAACCGGCCGATGCCTACGTAGCGAGCACCCCCCGAAATGATTCTCGTGTCGCAGGGATGCAGGCCGGTCTCGCTGGGTCTTCAAGGACGGCGCGGGGCCGTTCCTCGCCTCCATCATTGGTTCAGAGCCGAACGGAGGGCCGCCACGAAGCGGTCAATCTCGGCCTCGGTATTGTAGTAGTGGACCGACGCCCGGACAAGGTCGGGCAGGGCGCGTGCCTCGGCGTCGAGCCGGGTGGAACTGGGGGGAGAGACCGAGGTGTTGATGTCTTGTGTTCGGAGTGCGGCCTGGAGTGCCGAGGCGTCCGTCTGCCGCGTGCTGAACGTAGCGATGCCGCAGCGGACGCGTCCCTGGTCGTGGACCGTGACGCCGGGCACATCGGAGAGTCCGGCACGCAGGGCCTGGGCGAGGTGCTGGTTGCGGTCGAAAATGGGTTCCAGTCCCCGGTCGAGGGCGTAGTCGACGGCCACCCCGAGGGCCACCTGCCCGGCGATGTGGCCTTCCCAGGTCTCGAACCGGCGGGCGTCCGCGTGAATTTCGTAGTCGTCGGGGGCGGTCCAGGTGGCGGCGTGGAGGTCCAAGAGGGGCGGCTCGATGCGCTCGATCCAGTCGTCCCGCACGTACAGGAAGCCGGTGCCCCGCGGCCCCCGCAGGTATTTGCGCCCCGTGGCCGAGAGCATGGTGCAGCCGATCTCGTCGACCGGCAGCGGCATCTGACCGGCGGACTGGCACGCGTCGAGCAGGAAGGGCACGCCCGCGTCGTCCGCCACCGCACCGACCGCCCGGGCCGGATTGACGAGTCCACCGTTGGTGGGGACGTGCGTGAGTGCGATCAACGCGACGTCGTCGCCCATCCGTGTCCGGAGCGCCTCCACGTCTACCTGTCCGTCCTGGTCGTGGGGAAGCACCTCTACGGTGGCGCCTGTTTGCTCGGCCACCTGGAGGCAGGCGATGTGGTTGCTCGCGTAGGCGGACGGGGAGGTAAGAATGCGGTCGCCGGGCCCGAAGGAGAGGCCGTAGAAGGCCATGTCCCAGGCGCGGGTCGCGTTTTCCACAAGGGCCACCTCGTGGGTCCCGCATCCCAGCATCCGGGCGATGGCGTCGTACGTACGGTGGAGCTGTCCCTCGGCCTCGGCCGCTGTTTCGTACCCCCCGATGGTCGCTTCCCGTTCCAGGTGCGTGACCTGTGCGTCGAGGACAGGCTGTGGGGGCAGGGCCGCCCCGGCGTTGTTGAAGTGCAGAACGTGGTCGGTGCCGGGCGTCTCGGCGCGGAGGCGGTCGAGGTCCATACCCCTAGGAATGCTGAGCAAGGCAATGACATGTCCTCCGTACGGGCGCTCTCTTCGCCCGTTCGCGTGAGCGCCCTTTCGGGACCGATTGTGGAGGTTCTGGAAAATGAGGAGAACTGTGGTAACAATTGTGAGGACGCCCGTACATCTTGTAGCTCTCATCTCCCCAACAACCGACCTCCCCGACGTCCATGGCGACGGCAACCAACCTTGGCTTTCCCCGGATCGGTGCCCACCGCGAGCTGAAGCGGGCCGTAGAAGGGTACTGGAAGGGCGATCTCACGAAAGACGAGCTCCGCGACTCGGCCCGGGCCCTCCGCGAATCGCACTGGGCCACGCAGCAGGAGCTGGGGCTCGACGTCGTGCCTTCCAACGACTTCTCGTACTACGACCAGGTGCTCGATGCCTGCGCCATGGTCGGCGCCGTGCCCGAGCGCTTTCCGTGGGACGGCGACACGGTCGACCTCGACACGTACTTCGCCATGGCGCGCGGCCTGCAGGAGAAGGACCTGGAGGGCGAAGAGTCGGGCGTGCAGGCGATGGAGATGACGAAGTGGTTCGACACGAATTACCACTACATCGTCCCTGAGTTTTCGCGGGACACGAGCTTCTCGCTGTCGTCGACCAAGGCGATTGACGAATACGAGGAGGCAAAAGCGCAGGGCGTGGAGACGCGCCCCGTCGTGATCGGGCCGGTGTCGTTCTTGTTGCTCGGCAAGACCCAGGCGGAGGACCTCGATGCGCTCGACCTGCTCGACGACCTGCTTCCGGTATACGCCGAGGTGCTGCAGGAGCTGGCCGACGCGGGCTGCGAGGCCGTGCAGTTCGACGAGCCGAATCTCGTGCTCGACCTGAGCGATGCGGAGCGTGCCGCCGTCGAGACGGCCTACGAGGCGCTCGCCGACGCGGCCGACCTTGACCTGCACGTCGCCACCTACTTCGGGGGCCTGGAGGACAACCTGCCGACGGCCCTGGACCTGCCGATCGACGTGCTGCACCTCGATCTCACGCGTGGGGAGGGACAGCTGGCCGACGCCCTTGACCACGGCGTCCCCGACGACCTGGCGCTGTCGCTCGGCGTCATCGACGGGCGCAACGTATGGCGGGCGGATCTCGACGCCCTGCTGGAAACCGTCGAGACGGCCGTCGATGCCCTCGGCCCCGACCGCGTGCTCGTCGGGCCGTCCTGCTCGCTGCTGCACGTGCCGGTCGACCTCGACACGGAGCCGGCCCTGAGCGACGAGATGAAGACCTGGTTCGCCTTTGCCACGCAGAAGATCGAAGAGATTGTGGCCCTGGCCGAGCGGGCCGACGGACACGAGGAGGCGACGGCCGCCCTCTTCGAAAAGAGCCGCCGGGCGCACGCGGCCCGCGCCGAGTCCGACTGGATCAACGACGCGGACGTGCAGGGCCGTGTCACGGGGATCGACGCCGCCATGACGGAGCGCGACTCCCCGCACGCCAGCCGCAGTCCCCTCCAGCGCGAGGCCCTCGACCTGCCGACCCTCCCGACCACCACAATCGGGTCCTTCCCGCAGACCGACGATGTGCGCCGGATGCGCGCCCAGTACAAGAAGGACGAGATTTCGGAGGCCGAGTACGAGGACTTCATCGAGGAGCAGATTGCCGACACCATCGCCGCCCAGGAAGAGATCGGGCTCGACGTGCTCGTCCACGGGGAGGCCGAGCGGGGCGACATGGTCGAACACTTTGGCCGCCAGCTCGACGGCTTCCTCTTCACCGAGAACGGCTGGGTGCAGAGCTACGGCACGCGCTGCGTGCGTCCCCCCATTATCGCCGGCGACGTGAGCCGCCCGGAGCCGATGACCACCCGCTGGCTCTCCTACGCCAACGACCAGACCGACCAGCCGGTGAAGGGCATGCTCACGGGCCCGGTCACAATGCTGCAGTGGTCGTTCGTGCGCGATGATCAGCCGCGCGCGGAGACGTGTCGCCAGATTGCGCTCGCCATCCGCGACGAGGTGCTCGACCTCGAGGACGTGGGCATCCAGGCCATCCAGATCGACGAGCCGGCCTTCCGCGAGGGGCTGCCCCTCCGCGAACACCAGTGGGACGATTACCTCGACTGGGCCGTCGAATGCTTCCGGCTTGCCTCCAGTGGGGTCCGCGACGAGACGCAGATCCACACCCACATGTGCTACTCGGAGTTCAACGACATCATCGAGGCGATCGCCGACATGGACGCCGACGTCATCTCCGTAGAGGCGTCCCGGTCGAAGATGGAGCTGCTCGACTCGTTCGACGCGTTCGACTACCCGAACGAGATTGGTCCCGGCGTCTACGACATCCACTCCCCCCGCGTGCCGTCGGTGGAGGAGATGGAGGAGCTCATCCGGACGGCGCTCGACGTGCTCGAGCCGTCACAGATGTGGGTCAACCCCGACTGCGGCCTCAAGACGCGCCGCTGGGTCGAGGTGCGCCCCGCGCTCGAAAACATGGTGCAGGCCGCCGAGAACGCCCGCGAGCGGGCCACGGCGTAGACGACCGTGAGTCCCGGTTCCTGTGAGGGGACGAGAGAGTCCCCCAAGACACTGGCGGTGGGGTGCCCTCTCCTCTCTACGAGTACAGCGGTCGGTCCCGGCGTTCGGAAAAGAACAAGGGCCCGCATCGGTCAACCGACCGGTGCGGGCTTCTGACTGGGTCCCCGGTCTGCGGAGGGGAGGCCGTCGCCGGGGGGGCTGTTACTCGAGGTCATACGTCTCGAACAGGGCCTGTGCGCGGGAGAGGTCGACATTTCCGCCACTCACGACGACGCCGATCCGGCGGTCGTTGCCAGGCACCACTCCGTCGAGCAGAGCCGCGGCGCCGAGCGCGCCGGTCGGCTCCACCACCATTTTCATCCGTTCCCAGAGCAGGTGCATGGCCCGGACGAGGGCGGCGTCCGAGACGGTCACCATGTCGTCGGCGTGCTCCAGCACGAGCGGGAACGTCACGTCGCCCAGGTAGGGCGTGCGGGCCCCGTCGGCCACCGTGTCCGGATTTTCGACTGTCTGCAGCTCGCCGCTGCGGAACGACCGCGTCGCGTCGTCGCCGGCCGCCGGCTCCACGCCGATGACGGTGCAGTTCGGGGCGTGGTGCCCCGCGGCCAGGGCACAGCCAGAGAGCAGCCCCCCGCCCCCGCAGCACACGAGGAGGACGTCTAGCGTCCCGACCTGATCAAACAGCTCGTCGCCGACCGTGCCCTGTCCCGCCACCACGTCCGGGTGGTCGTAGGGGGGCACGAGCGTGAGCCCGCGTTCCTCCGCGAGGCGCCGGCCTAGCTCTTCCCGGACCGTCTCGTCGGGGTCGTACTCGATGACCTCCGCCCCGTACCCGCGGGTCGCGTCGAGCTTCACCTGCGGGGCCGTCTCCGGCATGATGATCGTCGCGTTCACGCCGAGCGCCCGGCCCGCCAGCGCCACGGCCTGGGCGTGGTTGCCGGAGGAGTAGGTGACCACGCCCTGCTCCTGGTCCGCTGAGGGCAGCTGCGAGACCGCGTTGTAGCCCCCACGAATCTTGAAGGCGCCGGTGCGCTGGAAATTCTCGCACTTCAGGTAGACCTCGGCGCCCACGCGGTCGTCGACGGTGCGGGAGGTCATCACGGGCGTCCGGTGCACCACGTCGTCGAGGCGACGGGCCGCGGCGGCCACGTCGGCGTACGTGACGGCGGGAGACGAGACGGTCGAATCGGTGGGCATGGCAGAGAACGGGAGCGTTTAGAGAATGCGCACTGCCCCAACGGGACTCTAAACGGAAGGTTGAGCAAGCCAGTGGCAGGAGCGGGGGAGGCGCTGCGCTCCATTGACAACCGACCGAGACGGACCGGTTCCTCAGTATCCGTTATTGCAAAACAAAATGCCAAAATAGGTACGGCGCAACAGCGTGTATCCCAAGGGCGCCCGACCTGAGGCCAGAAGATGAGAATGCTACCGGTCCGATTACGGATTGACCCGGACGGCAGAGCGGGCAGGAGCGGACAAGTGGCCCCTCTCCCAGACCGAGCCGCGCGTTTACCCCGTCTCAAGGACATCAGGGAAGAGGACTCCCCGGAATGTTATCTTAAAGAACATAATACGTGTGTCTTGTAAGCAATTGGCACAGTTCCTGTGATGTAAGAGTGGACGAAGATGCGGGCGACGCCTCATGCGGCCGCGGGGACGGGCTTTCGGGCCTCGGAAGACGGTCCCCGCGGTGCGCGTCCCGCGACACGCGACCCTCTAACCACAATCACCGAATACCATGGGACAGCAGCAGCTTTTACTTCTCGTTTTGAGTACCGTCATCGTCGGACTGGCCACCGTGGCCGGCATCCAGGCCTTCAGCGAAAACCAGGCCCAGGCCTCGCAGGATGCCCTCGTGCAGCGGGGAACATCGATTGCCTCGGACATTCAGGGACTTGCTGGAAAGCCGTCGCAGATGGGTGGAGTTGATCTCACTAGTAGCGGTGCTTCGGCCTCAGGTATCGTTACCAAACTGGGATATGAAACCACATCTAGCTCCGACACCAAGGTTACGGCTGAAGGTGCAGGTAGCAACGGCAAGTGTGAAATCAAAAATGTGGGAGGTGGTAGTGCAGACATTGAGTGTACCAGCAGCGATGCCCCACAAACTGTGACAGTTACAGTGAATCCGAGTGCCGATGAGTCTGTCTCTACTAGCTTCAGCAGCTAAAATGAATCAGCCTCCCACCATCTGAGGAAAGTCAGAGGGCGGTCCCAGTTTTGGGGCCGCCCTTTTTCTCTGCCAATCTAGTAGTCTGTGAAAAGAAGCAGAAAAAGGCTAGAACTGAAGAGATCCAAGCTGATGATTAATGCCATCCAAGGTCAAAATACGACCCAGACTGCTCAATGCTTGGGCCAAAAGATCACCATCAGTTCAATCCTGTTTTGGTCTATCCTAGGATGTGTTTCCCTCGTTCCCACGTTTTCGTTCTTGTCTGAGGTAGGTCTGTACAACGAAAAGCGAGTTCTTCAGATTGGCCTCTTAAATTTGGTAGGCTGCGTGCTGCTGATGTCGCAGGCTACTCGGCGACGCTGGCTAGCGACGTTTCGATGGCTCCCAGCAGTTGCGAAGTGGGGGCTGGGTTTGGTGCTCGGAGGAGGGCTCCTGTCTGCTCTGTGGGCCCCAGTGTCTTTCTACGGTTTTCTGGAAGCCGGACACTTTCTGTTGCTCTTCGTCACAGCAGGAATCGTTGCATCTACTGTCCAGGGGACCTCGAAGCATGTGGAGCGCCGGATTCTCGGAGCAGTAGCACTCAGTGCTCTGCTTTATGCCGTGTTTTTCGGGGTAGGCTACGGCATGCACCTTACGACTGAGGAGATTAAACTCTGGCCGGAGGGTGGCACGAACTACGTCAATATCCGCTTCTTCAATCACTACCAAACCTGGACCCTACCGCTCCTCGCGGGCATCGTGGTGGTGCTCCCAAAGACATGGAAAACAGCCCGAGGGGGGGTATTTGGGTTGATGGCGCTGTGGTGGGCGTTGATTTTTGCATCCAATGTGCGCGGGACGATCGTCGCGATGGGTGTAGCTGCCGTGGGAGTTGGATTGTTGTTTCGGCGCCGCGCGAAACCCTGGCTTCTCATCCAGGCTGCAGGTCTGCTCGCGGGACTTCTGTTGTACTATCTCCTCTTCTCGGCGGGCAAAAGCCCCCCAGTGGTCGAAAAGTTTTCCGAGGGAGGGACGTATTCAGGACGTCTCCAATTGTGGACGACGAGCTTGGAGTTGGCCTGGGCGCATCCCTGGTTTGGGGCGGGCCCGATGCACTTTGCCTGGCCGCCTTTCCATTTCGCAACTGGTGCTCATCCCCACAACGCTCTTCTACAGTGGCTGGCCGAGTGGGGACTTCCGTCGACCGTCGTCATGACGGGGCTCGCGGTGTGGGGCGGCTGGCGCTGGATGAGGCAGGAAGCCCGCGCGGCGAAACGGGCGTCGGGAGAAGCCAATGGGATTCGGGTGGCGTTGGTGGGTTCGGTGTTGGCGGCAGCGAGCCACGCCATGGTCAGTGGCCTGCTCGTGACGCCCATCAGCCAAGTCTTTCTCGCATTGGTCGGCGGGTGGGCGTGGGGCCGCTACCAATTCCAGCAAGAGCCAACGACTGCCCCTTCAAGCATGTCCCATGCGGTGCTGTGCGTGCTGCTGGTCGTGGCGATGGGAGTGGTGGGGAGCAGTCTCAAAGATCTAACGACCGTCGACGAGCGGCGGGACGCCCTGTTAGAAGCAGTGGATCGGAATCGGTTCTCTCCTCGGTACTGGGGACAGGGGTTCCTTCACGTCCGGGATCCCGAGGTGATCGACCGAGCGCGACGGGACCGGTAGGACACCGCGCATTTCTGAGACGCCCTGAATTGAGCGACCGACGATTCTTGGGGCGGTCCCTTCGGCAACCCGTACAGCTTTGGTGACAAGTGGCACGCCCTCCTGGATGGAATCCTCTGAGTGATTAGCGGAGAGGACAATCGAAGGCGGAGGTAAAGATTCCGTTCATGGCGTCGATAATAAACGGTGGCTCCCAAACAAATCAGGACGAAGAGGCCGACAGGCCGGGGACCAAATCCGGCACAGTGTGTGTGGGGTGTAATCTGTAGGAGCAAAGTAAACACTTTCGGTACTCCTACAGTTACACAAAAGACATCAAAACAGACGAATCCAGCCTCCCTTGCCATGGCCACTCGCGAATACCGGTTTCAGGGCGTAGCGGCCGGCGGCCAGTCGGTGCAGGGCACCATCATGGCGTCGTCGAAGCGCAAGGCCCGCGAGAAGGTGGAGGACCTGTCCGACGAGCACGGGTTCAAGCCGTCGGACCTGAAGAAGCGTCGGACCTTCTCCTACAAGGTGCGCCACCCGAATGGCACCGTGAAGACGGGGGAGCAGAAGGCCTTCTCGGGTCAGGAGGTGGAGGAGGCCCTCGAAAACATGGGCCTGGAGGTGGTCAAGGTGCGGAAGAAGTGGTTTGACTTCGAGTTCTCGCCGCCGCAGGACGACCTCATCATGTTTGTGCGGCTGGCGGCGAACCTGCTCCGAGAGAATCTGCCGTTCGACGAGGTGCTGGAGATGCTGGTAAACGACGTGTCGTCGACGAGCCTCCAGCAGGTCATTCGCGACCTCAACTCCGACCTGAAGGGCGGGATGAACGCCGAGAAGGCGTTCAACAAGCACCGGGACAAGCTCGGCAAGTTTACGGCCTACATGCTGGGCATTGCCTCCAAGAGCGGGAACATGGCGGAGATCTACGAGGCCACGGCCCGCTTCTTGGAGCGGAAGGACGAGTTTAGCTCGCGGGTCCGGAGCGCGATGATCATGCCGGCGGTCACCACGGTCGCCATGATTGGGGCGATGATCTGGTACATCTGGTACATCGTGCCGGCCACGGCAGGACTCTTCGAGGGCATGGACGTGACGATGCCGCCGCTTACGAGCTTCTCGCTCGACATGGCGGCCTGGCTGGACCGGTACTGGGTGTGGGTGCTGATCGGGACGGTGGGGCCCCTCCTGGCGTTTGCCGTCTGGGCCCGAACGGAGCAGGGGAAATTCTACCTTCACAAGTACATGATCAAGATCCCCCTCATCGGGAAGCTGCTCCACAAGATCAACATCGAAATTTTCTGCCGGGTGTTTGCGATTCTCTACTCGGGGGCCGGGGACAACCTGCGGGTCATTCGGATTGCGGCCGAGGCCTGTGGCAACAAGTACATGGAGTACCGCATCCGGAACGTGACCATCCCCATGATGACGGCACAGGGGGCGAGCCTCGTGCAGGCGCTCAAGGCCAGTGGGGTGTTCACCTCGATGGCCATCACGCGCTTTAAGAGCGGGGCCGAGACGGGCAGCGTGCGCGAGAGTGCCCGGCAGATGGCCGACTACTACGAGCAGGAGACGGAGCTGAGCCTCGACGCGGCGGTGGAGAGCATCCAGACGGGGGTGTCCATCATCATCGCCATCGGGGTGCTTTTCCTCACCATTCTTTCGGCGGAGATGGCCTTCATCCAGCCGTCGCAGGCCGACATGATGGGCATGTAAGCAGGCACAGGTGAGGCGATCTGAACTGACTGGGTTCTTAATTTTGCGTTGTCGTAGTGAGCAATTCGACCGACACCGACCATACGTTTTCTCTTCGGACGGAGGAGGAGAACACGACCTCTCCCTCTGCCCCGAACCGTGGAGAAGAGGGCTCGACCACAGAGCCGTCCCGTTCTTTGGGGGGAGGACCTCGTCCAGAGGCCCTGACGCTGGGGCCGGTGGATTCTCCTCGGTTTGCCGTGCCCCCGTTCTCGGCGAGAAACCGCTTGCCCGTGTCCCCCAACGACGAGGAAACGACGTCGGACGGCCACTCCCCCGGAGACACGAATTTTGGGGCGGACGTGTCCCCTGAGCCGCTCGGGGACGGGTCTCCAGCCCCCGGAGACCTGGACACGGCCCCCGAGGAGGAGGCGCCAAACCCTTCTGCTCCGGCCCCCGACCTCGACGATCCGCGGGAGGTAGATGCCCCCACCGACGGGGGCCCTGGTCTTCCGAGCCCGGAGGAGGCGCTCGACGAGCTCGAGGCCGAGATTGACACCGAGATGATCGACGAGGCCGCCTCCCGCATGGCCTCCAACTCCTCGGTCGGGACCAATGACCGGGTCGTGGAGATGCTGCTTCGACGGGGCGTCGTGAGTGCGGGGGCGGTGGAGGCCGCGCAGGCAGAGCGCGACACGGAAGAGGCGGACCTTGCCCTCTGGCGGGTACTGGCTCAGCAGGACAGGGTAGACGAGGAGGTCGTTTACGAGCGGGCGGCCCGCATCTACGCGTTCTCGGTGGCGGACCTCGAAGCCCAAGGCCCCGACCTGAACTTCGTCCGGTCCACGGTTGAGACCTTCACCGAAGACCAGCAGGAGCAGCTTTTTGAGTTAGGGCTCGTTCCCCACCACGTCCAGCGCGCGGAGGGACGACAAAAGGTAATCCTCATTACCCACGACCCGATGCGCCCGGAGGTGCATCGGGCGGCCCGCTCGCTCCACCTGAGTGCGTTTGAGCTCCAGTACGCGCCCAAGTCGGCCGTCAACGAGCTGCTTTCGGAGGCCTTCCCGAAAGACAACGAGTACCTGGACCGCATCGACGACGAGTCGACCGTCGACCTCGGGCAGAACTTTGAGGAGGAGGAAGACCTGGTCGACGAGGAGAAGTTGGAGGAGGAGATCAACCGGTCGACGCTCATCAATCTGTTCGAGGCCACCCTCGTGGAGGCGGTGCGGGAGGGCGCGTCCGACATCCACATCTATCCCAACTCGAACAAGGAGGTCGAAATTCACTTCCGGGTCGATGGGCGCCTGAACCACTGGCACACGGAGGATCGCGTGCATCCGGAGGCCCTCCTGTCGGTGATCAAGGACAACGCGATGAGCGTCGATCGCTTCGAGAGCGACGCCGCCCAGGACGGCTTCATTCAGCGCGACGTGGACGGGACTCGGATTCGGTACCGGGTCTCCATCATGCCGATCGCCAGCTCCAACCAGGACATCGACTCGGAGAGCGTCGTCATCCGCGTGCTGGACGACCGCAAGGTCATCACGGACCTCACCAAGCTGGGGCTGGGGCCGCGGGCGCTCGACCGGTTCGAGCACGCGATCAACCAGCCCAACGGCATGGTCATCCTGACCGGGCCCACGGGCTCCGGGAAGAGCACGACGCTCGTGGCGGCGCTGCACCGCGTGATTGGGCCGGGCGAGAACGTCCTCACGATTGAGGACCCGGTGGAGTACATCATCGAAGGGGCGCGGCAGATTAAGCTGAGCGACAAGCTGCGGCTCAAAGACGCCCTCCGCTCGATCCTGCGCCACGACCCGGACACGGTGATGGTGGGGGAGATGCGGGACAAGGAGACGGCCGAGCTCGCCATCAAGCTCGCGAACACGGGGCACCTCACGTTCTCGACGCTTCACACCAACGACGCGCCGAGTGCCGTGAGCCGCCTCTACAAGATGGACATCGAGCCCTTCCTGATTGCCTACGCCATCAACCTGGTGGTGGCCCAGCGCCTGATCCGCACGCTCTGCCCGAACTGCAAGCAAGAGATTAGGAACCCGGACGCCGTAAAGCTGCGGCAGCTGGGCTTCTCGGAGGAGGAGGTCACCACCGGCACGTTCTACGCGGCGGACGACAAGGGGGGGTGCAGTCAGTGCGGCGGCACCGGCTACGACGGACGACGGGCCATCGCGGAGGCCCTGTACCTCACCGAGCCGATCCGCCACATGATCGTTGAGGCGGAGGGCATTGTCGACGAGGGAGCCATCCGGAAGCACGCGGAGCAGGAGGACGGTATGCGGTCGCTCCAGGCCTCGGCCCGAGAGTCCATTCTGAACGGGGAGACGTCCGTCGAGGAGATGGTCCGGGTGGTGGCGACGTAGACCCGCGTCCGGCCCCGGTTGCCCGCACTGGGGCCCGGCCGACAGGCCGCCGCGAGCGGAAGACGACAGCCCTTCGGCACACTGTTCAACACGCAGACTGGTCGCCATGCAACAGACGCTTTTGGCCCTTCTGGCGCTCATGATGGCCACGTTCTTCAACTTCAACCAGATGCAGACGGAGCTGCAAAAGCAGCGGCAGGTGGTCCGGTCGGAGATGGAGCAGATGGCCCTCGGGGTGAGCATGCAGACGATGGAGGTGATCCGGGCGCGGGCGTTCGACGAGGCGACCGTGGGGGGGACCAAAGAGCGGATTACCGACCCCTCGAAATTCAAGAACTCGTTCGAGACAGGAATGGCCTGCCAGGCATTCGGAGGCAGTCAAACCTGTGACTCGGTGGGGGACTTTCACGACATGAAGCCCAGCACTGAGACCTTCGAGACCCCGGAATTCGACATGGAATTTACCGTCGAGGTGGAGGTCCACTACGTGGATGCAAGCATGCAGGAGGTCGCGGGGCCCACGTTTCGGAAAGAGGTCGTGATCTATATCCAGGACGCGGGGGACGACCCCTTCTTGACCGATCCGATCCGATTTTCGGAGGTCCTGAGCTACTACTAAAAGCGACAGCGGTGTACGACGCCGGACTCCCCTCACAGAGTCATTGTCCGCCATGCAGTTTCTCTACGATAACTTAACCGCCACGGTCGTTGCATTGATGACGACCTTGATCCTTTTGTCCATTCAGTCCCGGGCCACGCAGAACAGCGTGGCGGAGGTATCGCGGAATCGGATGGGGGAACTCACACAGACCTTCGCCTCGTGGCTCGAGGAAGACATCCAGCGGATGGGGGAAAACTTTGAAGAGAGCGAACGGACTCCGTTTGAGAACCCGACGGGATCCGACATCACTACTCAGTTCACGTTCTACCGTGACTCGACCACTGCCAGTAGCAGCGATCAGGAATACCGGATCGCCACCCGGTATAAAGTGAGCCCGAAAGGGACCCGCATGGTCGATGGAACGGAAAAGACCCTTTACGAACTCACTCGCAGGAAGCGGAGAAAGGAAATGGGGACGGGGAGCTGGTCCTCCTGGTCTGATGTCAAAGGGGTGAGTCCCTCTTCGCTCGGCTACTTCAAGATTTCCCTGCTAGATAAAGACGCCAATCCGGTCGCCAACCCGGCTGCCAACGGAGAACAGGTTCATAGCGTCCGGGTCCGATTTTCCGTCGTATCGCCCTTCCAAAATGCGCAGACCTTTCCACAGGCCACGCATGTGGGATCGGTCCTGCTCGTCCGAGATCAATCGGACGCCAGTGTAATCAACGTTCCGAAGAACGCGGCAAGTTGCACGCCCAAGGGGTGGAAAGAGATGACGGACCCGACCGGCACGCCCTTCGGGTGTGCGGCGGCGTGCATGTACACGGCATCGGGCGGAAGCAAAGGCTCCAACAAATGCCCCGGTGGAAAAGGGGGCCGCTCAAGGGGGAAGCCCTGAGAAATGCCCCCGTCGGATGAGGGGGACGAACTCGGCTGTCAGGAGGCCAAAACAACCTTTACACAAACAATACACACTTGCCATGGGCAAATTCAGTCTGCTTCTCAGCTTATCGGTCGTCGGCGCCGTGACCGTTCTTGCATTCCAGGGAAACCAAACGTCCCTCGACACGAGAGAACGCCAGTCGCTCCGTCAGGGGGAGGTCATCGCCCGTCAGATTGCCCGGACCGGATACAATTCGGTGTTGTCCGAGGCCCACAAGACCGACGAACCGGACAAAGAGGTTGGGGAAGTCGTCTCCGAGGTCGATACGGTTCAGGGAGAGTACGAGGGAGGGACGTACAAGGCCTGGTTGAAGAAAATAAGCTCCTCGGCCTACACAGCCGTGTCGGTCAGTCGGTTCTCGGTGGCGGATTCGACCGTGGAGTACCGTCTCGGGGGATACGCGAACAACAAGATGGACGCCCCGACGGTTGAGGTCCCCAGTCAGCTCAACGTGACGTTCGAGCAGTCGATGGCCGGCTACTGTTCGGCCATTTACCTGAAGCGGGTGAAGCCGGGCACGAAGCCGAAGGATCAGCCCGACCCCGAAATGATTTTCCCGCCCGGCAACAACCGCAACGGCACCTCCGCGAGCTACGACAAGACCATCGAGTCGGGAACGCGGCTGAACTTCATTCTGGCCGTGGACAAGAACTGCAGCCACGAAGGCAGCGAGTCTGCCAATTTTCCCGACGACTACGACCACACCCAGTTTTCCTTCAAGCAGGACGTCGATAAGCTCAATACCATGCGGGAAGCGCCGTACGGCATGGTGGAGGAGACGACCATCGGATCGTCCGACGGCTGGCGGGTGTCCTTCGAAGACCAGCGGGTCTTTTCGGAGGCCCAGCTGTGGGACATCAAGGAGAATGGCTATCCGCGATACGACGGAGGCTGGGATCGGTGGCAGAAGACGTACGGAGGCGAGGGATGGGAGTCCAATGGCGAGGGCCTTCGCGACCTGGAGGACTACGGGAGCGTTCCGGACTTCAGCGACCAGGTGTTCGACGTGGCGCTGACGGATCCGAATTCAAATTCATCGTAGTCCTGTTGGGAATGGGATTCATTTCGTAATCACAGACCCTGGTAGAAACAGGGTGGGAGAGGGCTCACGGGTGACCTGTGAGCCCTTTTCCCATGCAAACCCCTCACGGCCCCCTGGTTCTAGATCGTCGGCGCGAATCTTGTGGTGTATGACGAATCCCGGCGAGCCTACCGGTCATGGGTCCGCGTGCTTTGTTCTGAGAGACATCCGATCATGGAAAATTTTTCCTCTTCCGCGACGGCCCCCGCGCAGCCCGGCGCCACGGCCGATGAGGACGTGCCGGAGGCCTGCACGCGCATCATTGAGTCCATCCCCCAAGGGTACCGGGGCCAGCGGCGGCTCCGGTACCTGGCGGAGCAGACCGCCTCGCTCCCGCCAAACGAAGAGACGGCCCTCCGAGACCACGTAAACCGGTTCGTCCAGCGGACCCTGGCACTCGACGCCAGCGACATGGACCTCGGGGGGCGGGCCTGTGACGGCAACATCTGGTACCGGGTCGACGGCGAAAAGCGACGCGAGGAGGCGTTCGGGAGATACGACCCGCTGGCGACCGACGTCCTCGTTCTCAACCTCCTCAACGAGAAGCAGACCCAGCAGCTTCTGAACGAGGGGGCGGCGGACTTTTCGTACCGGCTGACGGACGTGACGGGAGACGACGGCCGACCGCGCCGCTTCCGGGCCACGGCGTATTCGGACTACGACCACGCCGCCCTCAACATGCGCGCCATCACCGACGAGGTGTTTGCCCTAGGGGACTTGGGCTTCCACGAGAAAATTCAGAAGGGCATGATGTTCCGGCACGTGCGGGACGGGCTCACCCTCATCACCGGCGTTACGGGGTCGGGGAAAAGCACCACGCTCGATGCCATCATCGACGCGAACAACGAAGATTTTCCTGGGCATGTCGTCGTCATTGCCCAGCCGGTGGAGTACATGCACAAGCCGAAGAAGTGCATCGTGCGCCACCGCGAGGTGGGCAAAGACGTAGAGACCTTCAAGGCCGGCATCACGCAGGCCCTGCGCCAAGACCCTGACATCGTGGTCATCGGGGAGATGCGCGACCCGGAGACGATCCAGGCGGCCCTCGAAATTACCGACTCGGGCCACAAGGTCTTTTCTACGCTCCACACCTCCTCGGCGATGGAAACCATCGACCGCATCGTGGCGGAGGTGCCGCCCGAGGAGCAGGAGCGCGTGCGCCACCGCCTCGCCGACGTGCTCCGGTGCGTGATCTCGCAGCAGCTGCTTCCCAAGGTTGGCGGGGGGCGGCAGATGGCGAAAGAGGTGCTCTGGGTGGGCTCGTCCGCCCGCGCGGCGATCAAGAATGACAACGTGGGCGAGGTCTACCAGATGATGTGGGAGGGGGGGAAGCAGGGACAGACCACCCTCGAGCAGGACCTCTACCGCCTCGTGCGAAAGAAAAAAATCAAGCCCGAGCACGCGATGGACTACGCCAACAACAAGAAGCGCCTCCGTCGCCTGTTCTAGGACTGTCCCGTTCTGCTTTCCGTACGGCCATTTCTCACTCTGAGACGCTGACTGTTTCGAGTCGATGAGCTCATACGCCCTTGGCATAGTGGTATCGGCCGATACCCTCCACGCGGTGCTGCTGGACCGTACGGAGGAGGAGACGACCGTCCAGTTCCGGTGGTCGTCCGGCCCGTCGGACCCTCACGGGGAGAACCTTCCGTTCGAGGAGCCGGGCGACATGGCGCCCGACGTCGAAGAGGAGCCTGACGACGTCACCATTCAGTTTGGCGACGAGGGGGGTGGGGGCGATGACATGTTCATGGGATCGGAGTTTGATACCATCGGTGAGGGGGACGAGGCCCTCGGGGCCCCCAACGACGGCGAAGAGGTCTGGAGCTTTCAGGTGGAACTCGACACCCTGCTCGACGAGTGTGCCGAGCGGGGATACGAGGACCCCAGGATCGCCTTCTGCAACACCACGTCCCAGATCGACGACGTAGAGCTCCGTCTCCCGCCCGACGAGACCGATGAGGAGGAGGCCGAAGAGACGGATCACGGGCTTCCCCTCCCGGCGTCCCGATCTACGCTTCTGGAAATGCTGGACGACCAGTACGAAGGAACGGTGGAGGAGGAGCGGGTGGGCTTCGTGCCGATGCACCGCACGGGCGATGGGTTCCAGCGGGTGCTGGCCCTGATTGCGCGGCCCGGCGGCCCGGTCCTGTCCACCCTCGAGGCGATGCAGGACCAGACCCTGTCCCGCTCTCCGCAGACGCGGCTGCTGGACGCGGAGGTGTCCCTGTACCTGGGCCTCGCCCGCTCGGTGCTTCAGTTGCCGCCCGGCACGCCCGAGAAGACCATCTTCGTGCGCTCCGGGACCGAGGATACGCTCGTCCTCTTCATCGAGGGCAGCACGCTTCGCCAGTCGGAGCACCTTCCGGAGCTGACGGCGGAGGACTCCGCCGAGACCATCTGCAGTCGCGTTCTCCTTCTGCAGGACGAGTACGGGATGGGACAGGTGCAGCACCTCATGCTCGTCGCGGAGGAGGACGAAAAGGTGCTCGCCAGTGCGTTCAAGTCGTACTTCTCCACGGCCGAGCTCCACGTGCTGCGGTCACACCTGCCCGGGGGAGAGGACACCGAGGGAGAGGCGTATGTGGGGGCCACCGGCGTGGCGCTTCGCCTGCTTGACGACGCCGAGTTCGCGTCGTACTTCCAGCCCGTCAACATGCTGGCGAAGAAGTACGAGGCGAGTCGCCTGCGCCTCCCGGTGGGGTGGCCCGTGCCCGCGCTCCTGACGCTCCTCGCTGTCGTAACCCTCGGCTTCGTGTGGCTCTACTACGTGAACGCGAGCACCATTACTGAGAAGCGCTCCGAGCTGCGTCCCCTACAGCAGACGGTGAGCCGTGTGGACCGGGAGGCACTCCAGCGGCGGATCGACAGCCTGCAGGCCGCGACGACCGAGTATACCGAGGCAAACGAGACGATCCACACCCTCCTGCGTGGAAGCAACAAGTGGAGCAGCGGGCTGGCCACCATCACGAGACAGATGAACGACATCCGGGGCCTTACCCTCGATCAGTGGAGCCCGCAGTCTGGAACGGACATCACCGTCCTCGGCCGGTCCACCGACCGGTCGAAGGTGATTGAACTGGCGCAGCGACTGGACGGCAGCATCCTGGAGCTCACGTTTACAGAAACGCGGGACGTGTCGCTGTTCGATTTTGAACTGACTGTGCCACTCGATACCACCGAGCCGGAGGCCATTGAGTACTGGCGAGAGCAGCGGGGCGAGCAGCTGGCCGGCGGGAACGAGGCGGTGGGGGCAGGGCCGACTGCACCGCCGCCCGCCTCAGACTCCTCCGGAGCCCCAAACGAGCAATCTGCGACGGCTCCGGCCGGCCCTGATACCAGTAGAACCGCCGATGGTGGAGGAAACCAATCAGGCGCAGATACGGCAGCACGTCGTGACACAACCGATCAGGCCTCCTCAATCTGGACGGTCGTTGTGGCTTCGGTGCTGGAAAGCGAAGCGGCCGAGGAGGCGGTGCGGCGGTTTCGAGAGCGCCTGGGGGATGATTCCCATCCGGTCCAAATCTGGCACAGCTCGGAAAATGGGCGGTACCGGGTGGGGGTCGGGCAGTTCGTCTCCGTCCAGAACGCACTCTCGGTTCTTCAAGACCTGAACGGCACCCTCGCGAAGGGAGCCTGGCTGCTCGAGACGACGGACGCGCAGGACGACACAGCCCCCACCGAGGCCGCCTCGCCGTCTACGTCGCCCGATCAATCGGACCCGGAACGCTCGGCCTGACACGAGAATCTCCGACGGCACGCACTCTTTCTCGCCTTTTGCGGACGACGCATGTTTCGGCTCGACTCCAATCAAATTTTGCTCACCGCCTGTCTGGTCCTGGTGGCCGGCGTGGGCACCTACCTCACGTACTTTCGCCAGCAGGACACGATCGCCACGCTAGAGCAACAGATCGAGGAGCAGAAGCAACGACGGGAGGAAATTCGATCCCTCCGCGCCGATCGTGCCAACGCGGAGTCACGGCTGAAAACCGTTCGCCGTCGGTGGCGGACTCAGTACAAGGTGGTGCCCGCGACAATCTCGTCTCCGGACATCGTGTCCTACCTCACCGAACTTACTGAGACGGGGTTCCAGCAGTTTGACGTGATGTCGGCCGGCCCGGAGGACCGGGACGGCTACAGCGTGCACACGTTCAATGCAGAGGGAAAGGCCTATTTTACAAACCTCTACCAGTTTGTCTGGACGATCGAAAACAACCGGCCGTTCTACCGCGTCCGCGGCCTGAGCCTAAATTATCTTGAGGAACGAGAGACCGACGAGGAGAGCGGGCGCACCACCATGAAGGTCCTCGTTTCGTTTGACATGGATGTGGAGGCCATTTACGGAGCCGCCACGGGTCTGCCCGCACCGACTTCCGCTTCCGAAGGGGAAGAGGCCGGACGGCTGCCGGTGGCGCAGGCCTCCACTGGCCCTCCGCTCCCGTCTTCGGTGGTCCCCAAGCCTGCGCCTGAGATCAACCCATTCTACCCTCTCGTCTTCGAAGAGGTGCCGCCCAACCAGTACGACCGCCTGAACGTCGAGTCTGCACAGTTGGTCTCCATTGTGAACGGGAAAGCCGTCTTCCAGGCCGAAGGCCAACTTCAGCGAGTGGGGGAGGGGGACCGGGTGTACCTGGGGCGCATCGTGGACGTACGCCCGTCGGAGGGGCGAGTCGTGGCGCGCCTGAACCGAGGAGGAATCGTGGATCGCGTCGAGCGCACACTGGGCTCAGAGAGTCCCCTCCGGCTCCGGAACGGAGGCGGCGGGGCGCCCACGGATCCGTAGGAATAGTCCTTGCTCCAGTCCACGGTAGCAAAGCCCCGCGATCCCGGCCCCGAGGCCCCCGCCCCCGTCTTCGCTTCTCGCTTGTGATCTTTCGCACCGCCGACGCCCTGCGTTCATGATCTGCCCTTCCCGCCTCCGAGGTCTTGTGTCGGTCCTTCTCATCCTCGCCTGGGGGAGCCTTTTCTGTCTGCCCGCCGAGGCCCAAGACCGGCCGGAGCGGCAGAAGACGCGCCGCAACATCTCTCCTGAGCTGCTGGTGTCGTTTGAGCAGGACACCCCCTTCAACCAGTTCATTGAGCTCATTAGTCCGATCTTTGAGCGGGAGCTGGACAAGCCCGTCGTTGACCCGGGCAATCGCTCCGGGCCCATCGGCGTTTCCGTGTCGGGAACGTACTTCCTCGATGCGTTCGAGAACGTCTTGGAGGTGAACGGCCTTGTCTTTCGAGAAACCGAGACGGCCTTTCTCGTACAGCCGGCGGAGGAGTCCGAAAACACGGAGACGGCCTCCACGGAGCCTTCGGAGACGCTTCCTGCCGAGATCGGGACCCGCGAAATTCGAATCAACGCGGTCCTTTTCAATCTCAACCTCACGAAGGTTCGCGACCTCGGCCTGCGCTGGGATGATCTCCTCGGGTCCATTAATCAAGGAGGACAAGGCGGGGGACAAACTGGAGGACAGGGCGGAGGACAAAGCGGGGGCGGTCAAGGAGGGGCTGGGGGCCAGCAAGGAGGGGGGAGCCTCTTCACAATCGACACCGGGGATCTCTTTGATAGCGTCGAGGGCATTCTCCAGCCGCCGGACCAGATTTCCCTTTCTCGGTTTCGCCGCTTCCTCAACCTCCTCGAACAGGACAACATCGGCCGAACCATTTCGAATCCTCAGATCACGGTTCAGAGCGGCGAGCAGGGGCAGATACAGATTGGTCAAGACATTCCCATCCAGACCACCGATTTCTCCGGCAACACGGTCACGGAGTTTTTCGAGACAGGTGTGATCGTCGACGTGACGCCAACGCTCATTAGCCAGCCGGTGGCGGACACGGCGGAGGCGCCCGTCGTGGACTTTGTGCACATGGACGTAAAGGTGGAGGACTCAAACAGCCAGCCGAGCCCCTCGGGAACCATCATCAATCGGAACCAGGCGAACACGCAGATTCTCCTGGTCGACGGCGAGGCGACCGCCATTGGGGGGCTGATTTCGACCCAAAAGACGACCTCCCGAAGCGGGGTGCCCATTCTTAAAGATCTCCCGGGCTGGTTCTTCGGGCTGCGTTACGTTTTTGGGACCGAGCAGACGAACGTGACGAAGCAGGAGTTGATGATCGTCTTGCGGGCGGAGGTGGTCGATCCCCTGCAGGCGCGTGCGGAGCAGAAGACGGACGACGATCTTTTGGATCAGCGACGTCGGCAAGCGCGTGAAGCACTGGATCGAATTGGTACATCCGAAGACGCCGAGTTTCCGGAGCCCGACGAAGCGCCCGGAGACTCCGTGGGGCAAAACAACGACGAGCGGAGGTAACGGCGATCCGGTGGTAACCATTGTCACAGGGGAGCGTGTGCTCGTCCCCTCGTCCCCGATTGGCGAGACGGGCTGGCGCCTGCGAGCGAGCGCGCAGGGGTGAGCACACGGCCTTGGACAAAGGGAACACCCGTTTCGTCGGCTGATACGGTGGGCGTACCTCTTCTCGCTCATCCCTTTGCTCTTCCCGTGGTTCCTGTTTGGCTAACCGACACGGTCACGAGTGATCTGAACCGGGCCCTTCATTATACGCAGCTGTGGGGCCTGCACGGCATGGAGCTACGAACGGTGGGGGGGGCGGACGATCGGGTCCCGTTCGTCAACGAGAAGCAGATCCGAGGGCAGTTGGAGGGCACCGAGCTGCTTCTCTCGAGCGTGGTGCCGAGCATGTTCGAAGGGCCGGTGAGCGACCGGGCGGCGTGGATGAATGACCTGCTGCAGTTCGAAGACACCCTGAAGTTGTGCCGCCGGGTGGGGTGCCCGCGGGTCACGATTAGTCCATTCGCCGCGGAGCCGGGCGCATCCTTCGGGCCGATGGCGGAGGCGCTTCAGCAGGCGGGCGAGAAGGCCGCCGAGCACGACGTCCTGGTTGCGGTGCGAAACGGCCCCGAAACTGCATGCCCCACCGGGCAGGCCCTCGCCGAGCTGTTGTCTGGCGTGGAGGCCCCCAATGTCCGTGCGGCGTGGAACCCGGTCGGTGCACTGCGGGCGGGAGAAGACCCGAGCACGGGGCTCGCGGCCCTCGCGGGACTCGTGACGCTCGTCCGGTGCAGTGACGGGCGTGTGGAGGAGGGGCGATGGGCCGACACGCCGTTGGGCGATGGAGACGTAGGATGGACGGAACAGCTGCAGCAGCTGTCTGCCCAGGGCTTTCAGGGACCGATCAGCCTGGAGATGTTCTTAGAGCCCCGTCCGAAACACGGCCTGCGATCCGCCACCACCCTCATCCGAATGATCCGAGAGGTTCGTGCCTCGGCTCCGTCGGGGTGAGGCCGCGCGGAGCTTCCGGAGAAACTCGAGTCAGTGGACTCTCGTTTCTGGATCGGCACCGTTCGTACACCGTCTTTTTCGTCCTCCAGGCCCCCTTTCCCCATGTCCGTTACCCGCGACGACGTTCGACACGTTGCACAGCTTGCCCGTCTCGACTTTTCGGCGGAAGAAGAGGCTCGGATGGCCGATGAACTGAGTGAAATCCTCGGGTACGTGGAGAAGCTCGACGAGCTGGATACGTCCGGGGTGCCGCCCATGTCCCATGTCCTCGACGTGACCAACGTTGTTCGGAACGACGAGGTCGACGACCGGATCGACCAGGGGCAGGCCCTGGAACCGGCCCCGGAGGCCGACGGCGACCACTTTCTCGTTCCCCAGGTGGTCGAGTAAATCCTCGGTCCGCGGTTGAGAGCGACGGCCACTCACCGAATCCTGGTGCGGGCTCTCTCTGCTCACTTGTGTGTTGAAACATAAGAAATGCCCGCCCAGTTGGCATCCATCAGTATGGGACGAATCTTGCGCGACCACATCAAACAAAACGCCTCGTTCGAAGACGGGACGCAGGAGGCGATGCTGAACCTCTTCGTGGCCGCGGCGGAGGTGCGGGGACGGGTAGAACAGGTGTGTGAAAAACACGACCTGCAGTTCAGTCACCACAACGTGCTTCGCATCCTGCGAGGCGTGCACCCGGAGGGCCATCCGCGATGCGAGATCATCGAACGGATGTTGGATCCATCGCCGGACGTGACGCGGCTCATCGACAAACTGGTGGACCGAGGACTTGTCCGACGCAGCACGAGTGAAGAAGATCGCCGGATGACCATCCACACCATCACCGACGACGGACTGGACCTACTCGGGCAGATGGATCCCGAAATTCGCGAGGTTCAACAATGGTTTGGTGGACGGGTGTCCGAGCACGACCTCCAGCACCTTTCCCGAATTTGTGAAGGGATCTACGCAGAGTTCTGAGAGAATGCGTGACCCCTTTTTTTCTTCCTGAAACATGTTGCAACGGATAATGTTGGGACACTAGACGGACCGGAGGCAGGCGGCCCGGTCACGCACACGTTCGACCGCTACCCACAACTAACCTCATACCTGACATGAGTGACTTCAGCGCACTGGATCAAGAGCTTAACGAGATGATCCTCCAGGGCGAGATCTTGGAGGCCTTCGACAAATTTTACGCCGATGACGTTGTCATGGAAGAGGGCGACAGTCGTCGTGTTGGCAAGGAGGAAAATCGAGAATACGAGGAGCAGTTCGTCGGCTCGCTAGAGCAGTTTCACTCCGCGGAGATCAAGGCCCGGGCCATTGACGAAGAGAACCGCGTCACTTTTTCGGAGTGGCACAACGAGATGACCCTGGAAGGGGTTGGCCGCGTGGAGCAGAAGCAGGTGGCGGTGCGCACCTGGAACGATGATGGCCAGGTTACCAATGAGAAGTTCTACCAGATTGGATAGGTAGAAACACGTGCCAGGGGAGAGGGGGCTGATCTGGCCTACTCCCCCTGCGGCACTGCTTCCTGCACCCTCAATCAATCGTCCCTGGTTTCCACATTTCGATGAAGGCATACGTCCACCCCGCTGCACGAGTGCTCCTTGGTCTCATCTTCGTCGTCTCCGGCGCGAACAAGATTGCCGGCTTTGAGGGGACAGTGCAGTACATGGCGGAGTACGGAATGCCCGCGACGGGGCTCTTGCTGGTGGGCGCCATCGTCCTCGAAGTGGTCGGCGGCCTGTCGGTCCTATTGGGATACGGGGCACGGGTTGGGGCTGTCGTGCTCGTGCTCTTCCTGATTCCCGCGACGCTGATCTTCCACACCGATTTCAGTCAGCAGACCCAGGTGGTCATGTTCCTGAAGAACCTCTCGATCATGGGAGGGCTTCTCCTGCTGGCGGTGCATGGACCGGGCGCGTATAGCCTGCGTCCGGAGACGAGCACCGGATCCTGAAGCTCTTGCGCGCATGCGCGGCGCTTCTGCGTGCTAAGGGTCTTCCAACAATAGAATTTATCGGTACGTTCGGAAGGCAAGAAACATAACCTATGCGTCGGAGTCATATGTACCAGCACCTTGTTCCCCCACCAGGAGAAGCCCCAGGGCCGTCTGTGCCCCGGGGCTTTTGTGTTTGTGCGCGGGAGATCTTCCGCTTCTCAACTGGATGGACGGAGCACAGCCGCGTCCCGTTCGGGAATTGAAGGGTTGATGTGTTGTCCGGTGCCCACCTCATAGCCGGCCTGAATGGTAGTCCGGGGACGAATCCGAAGGCTCCAGTGCAGGTGCGGGTGGTCGACGTTGTAGTCGAGTGCCGTCCGGACGAAAAAGTTGTAGTCTGGGTCTTCTCGGCACTGGTGGAGGCGACGAAGGGCCGTTCGGAGGGCTCGGGCCAGCGCAGTGCGTTCTTCCGCTTCGAGCCGCCCAAATTCCGGGTCGTGCCGGCGAGGAAGAATCCACATTTCGTACGGGACCCGGGCCGCAAACGGGACGAACACGACGAAGGAGTCGCTCGTCCAGACGAGCCGGTCCGCCACGTCGAGTTCATTTTCAATCATGACGCAGTAGGGGCAATCGCCCAGTTCCTTGTATCGGGCGTGGGCTGCCTGCTCCTCCCGTTCAATCTGGGACGGGCGAAAGGCAGGGGCGATCAGTTGGCTGTGGGGGTGTGCGATGGAGGCCCCGGCACGTGCGCCGTGGTTTCGAAAAAGAGTGGGGATCAGGCCGTCGCCCCTCGTGCGGAGTGCGTGGTAGCGCTGGAGATAGGTCTCAAGCACGGCGTCGACCTGGGCGACCGGCATCTGGGCCAGGGAGTGGTGATGGTCGGGCGTATCGATAATTACTTCCTGGTGCCCTCGGCTCGCGCGGGTGCGGTACAAGTCGCCCGTGTGAGGGACGTGGTCTTGGTCTGGGGTGAGGGCGGCGTACTTGTTGGGGACCACCCGTGTGGTCCATCCGGGAGGGTGTGCCCGAGGCTTTTCCCAGATCACCGAGGGCAGCATCTCTTCGTGCCCCGGACAGAACGGGCATCCCTCCTCGGGGGAGCTGTCTGTGGGCGGCGGAGAGGACGACTGCTCTGTCGTGTGCCTGGGGCGGTCGTGCCGGGAGGGCGCGAAGGCGACCCACTGGTTGGTGATTCGATCCTGGCGCGTTTCTGGGGCGTACGAAGAGGGCATAGAAGAACCGGGCGGGGGAAGAGAACGTGTGCTCCAAACGGAAACAGCGACGGGGACCAAACAAACAAACCCGCCCGCCGTCCCGCAAAGGTCCAGGTCGAGGTTTCGAAAGCCCTTCGTCCAATTGTCTGTCGGATGCAGCGAGGGCACGTCATGATGGGTGCAGCCGGGGCGTGGGGCTGTCGTGTACGGAGGCGCGTGCCGAGCAGTCTGTGTTCACCCGTGGGGGCGTACTCGGCTCCACGTGTCTGAAGAATCAGCCGGCGGGAAGGCAGGGGGCGTACGGCGCCCGGGCGATCCACAGCATAGAGGGCGGGGGGCAATGGGATGGAATGCTCTGGTCCTCGGAGCAGGAACGTTCGACCGTTGACTTCCGGTCCTCCGGGTGAAGAAACGGGAAAAGTGAACGCGTTTGCGCAGGTGCATCCCACCTCCTATATTCCAACGGCGTTCCAAAAAAGAGGAGCGTCGGTCCCGGCAATGGTCGTGGGACTTCTGCGTGCTGGTGCCGGATCGACCCTTCTCATTGGCCTTCGGCTCCTAGCTACCGATTTTCGCGTACTTACTGCCGTGTCACTGCACTCACTCCATGTTGCAAACGATCGTTGACACCCTCTACGATGCAGTCTGGACCTACGGCGTCCCCATCGGAGGGGGGCAATACATACCGTGGGTGGTGCTGTTGCTGTTGGGGGCGGGCATCTACTTCACCCTTCGACTGGCCTTCGTTCAGATCCGTCAGTTTCCGCACGGCATTGCCGTCACGTCCGGCATGTACGACGATCCGGACGACCCTGGAGACGTGTCTCACTTCCAAGCCTTGACGACGGCCCTGTCGGCCACCCTCGGCATTGGAAACATTGCGGGGGCGGCCCTTGCCATTCACGTGGGCGGCCCGGGGGCCTTGCTGTGGATGTGGGTCACCGGCATCCTCGGCATGGCCACCAAGTACAGCGAGGTCACCATCGCGCAGTTCTACCGAAACGTGGAAGAACCAACCGAGGCGGAGAAGGGGACCTGGAAGCAGACCTGGAAGGGGACTGTGGCCGGGGGGCCCATGTACTACATCGAAAAGGGACTGGGCCAAAACTGGAAGCCCCTGGCGGTCTTCTTTGCCGTCATGCTGATGATCACGTCCTTCCTCACCGGGAACGCGGTGCAGTCCAACACGGTGGCCGACGTGATGAGTGCGGAGTTTGGCGTCGCGGTGTGGCTCTCGGGACTTGTGCTTGCCACCATCATCGCCCTCGTCATTCTCGGCGGCGTGACGGCGATTGGACGCGTCACGGGGGTCCTCGTGCCCGTCATGGCCGCGGCATACGTGATCGGTGCACTGCTCGTCCTTGCCTTCAACTACACAGAAATTCTTCCGACGCTCGGAAGCGTTTTTGCGAACGCCTTCAACCCCTCTGCGGGGGTGGCGGGAACGGGGGCCGGGGCGTTCTTACTGACGTTCACGTACGGGGTGCAACGCGGCCTCTTCTCCAATGAGGCCGGCATGGGCTCGGCGCCCATTGCGCACTCGGCCGCCAAGACCGACGAGCCCGCGTCCGAGGGCGTGGTGGCTCTTCTGGAGCCGTTCATCGATACGATTACGGTCGTCACGCTCACCTGCCTGGCCATTCTTGTGAGTGGGGCCTGGGGGGCCGAGGTGGCCACGGAGTTCAATCTTGATTCCGGCAACGCGGAGTACCGGGTGGAGAATGAGGGCGGCATCTTTCCCAGTTCCAATACGCCCGAAGAGATCCGGATTGAGAACGGCGATCAGCAGGTGCCCAACCCCGAGGAGGACGCGCAGTTTGCCTGGCGGCAGGCCGTGGTAAGCTCCTTCTACACGTCGTGTGCCAACGACTGCGACGACGCAGAGGACCTTCAGGAGCCGTTTACGGGCACGCTCTATCCGACGAAAGAGGTCGCCGTGGCCGACGACGGGACCGAGTACGAGGTGCTGTACGGGGAAGGCGTGCGCAGCGGCGCGCCCCTTACCCGCCTCGCCTTCGAGCGCGGCCTCTCCCCGCTTGGCGACTGGGGCGGGTACGTCGTCATCCTAAGCGTGCTGCTCTTCGCCGTCTCCACCTCCATTTCGTGGAGCTACTACGGCGACCGCTGTGCCTACTACCTGTTCGGCGAGCGGGCCATCTTCCCGTACAAGGTCGTCTTCGTGCTCATGAACTTTACCGGTGCGGTCACCGCCCTCACGACCATCTGGACCATCGGGGACATTGCCCTCGGGATCGTGATCGTCCCGAACCTGATCGGCGTGATCCTGCTTACGGACAAGGTGAAAGAGATCACCGATGACTATGGCTCTCGGAAGCCGTGGCTGGACGAGCCTGAGGCGTAGTGGGCAATGAGGTGGAAGCGCCTCCCTGCGGCCGCACCGATCCTGTTCTGCGCATTCTTTCCGATCTCCCATGGAGAACCTGACGGTTGTCGACCATCCGCTTCTAAAGCGCGACCTGACCCTCCTGCGCCGGGAGGAGACGCCGCACGGCCAGTTTCGGAAGACGGTGTCCGACGCGGCGGCGATCCTCGCCTACGAGGCGATGCGAGACATCGAGCTGGAGGAGACGACCATCGAGACGCCCCTCGAACAAACGACCGGCTACGAAATTGCCGAGGAGGTGATGGTCGTGCCGATCATGCGGGCCGGGCTCGGGATGGTGGATGGGTTCGTGCGGTACGTGCCGGAGGCCCGGGTGGGCCATCTCGGCATGCAGCGCGACGAGGAGACCTATCGGCCCGTCGACTACTACAGCAACATCCCGTCGACCGTTGAGCGCGCCCATGTGTTCGTGGTGGACCCGATGCTGGCCACGGGGGGCAGTGCATCCTTTGCCCTCGACCACCTAAAGGAGGAGGGAGGACAGGAGTTCACCTTTGCGTGTCTCGTGGCGGCGCCCGAGGGGGTGCGGAAGCTCCGCGAAGAGCACCCGGACGTGCCGGTGGTGACGGCGGTGCTGGACCGGGAGTTGGACGACAATGCTTTTATTCGCCCCGGCTTGGGCGACGCGGGGGACCGAATCTTTGGAACGCGATCGTGACCGAGGGACGCTGACCGATGGGCCATCTCGCTTCATTTCCCCGATCCCTTTTTCTGCTCGCGGGTCTGTTGTGTCTCTGGGGGACCACGACGCCGGCCGCCGCCCAGGACGGGGCGATCGACGTCCCAGACCCGGTCCTGAGTGGAATTGAGTTTTCGGTCTCGGTGCCTGGAGACTCCTCGTTGGCTGCACGGGGGGCCCCGACGCTGCGGGTGGCGGGGTCCACGTTCTCGCTTTCGTACGACGCAGCCGAGGCGGCATGGACCGCGGACGGCGTCTCGGTCTCGTCGGGCGGGAGTGCCTCCGTCGAGGTCGTGGCGAACGACGCGGTGCTGCGCTCGACCACTACGAGAACCATTCCGGGCTGGCTCTCTATCTTGCCGCCCCTCTTGGCCATCGGGATGGCGCTGCTGTACCGGCGTGTGGTGCCGGCGCTGTTCTTTGGGATCTGGGTGGGCGCGGTCATCGCCATCGGCTTCACGCCGTGGGGCGTGTTCAAGGGCCTGCTGGACGGCTTTCAGGTCTACGTGTTGAACGCAATGGCCAGCTCCAGCCACGTGGCCATCATCCTGTTCTCCCTCATGATTGGGGGGATGGTGGGCATCATTTCCAAAAATGGGGGCACCCTCGGCATCGTGGAGCGCCTGACGGGATGGGCGCGCGACTCGAAGCGGGGACAGATCGTGACGGGGGTCCTGGGCATCAGCATTTTTTTCGACGACTACGCCAACACCCTGATTGTGGGCAACACCATGCGCCCGGTCACCGACCGGCTGCGCATCTCGCGTGAGAAGTTGGCCTACCTTGTGGACTCAACCGCGGCCCCCATCGCGACCCTTGCGTTTGTGACCACGTGGATCGGGTATCAGGTGGGCCTGCTGGGCACCGCCATCGAAAACATTGACGGGTTTTCCCAGGGGGCCTACTCGGTATTCCTCAGCTCACTGCCCTACAACTTTTACCCGTTCCTCGCGCTGTTTTTCGTCTTCCTGGTGGCCTACTCGGGGCTCGACTTCGGGCCGATGTACCAGGCGGAGAAGCGGGCCCGTGAGACGGGGGAGGTGCTGGGCAAGGAAGCAAAGGTCGACGAGGCGGCCTCGGAAGGGGAAGAGTTGCGCCCCCCCGATGGAACGCCGTTTCGCGCCGTCAACGCGGTCCTTCCGATCCTCGTGCTGGTGGGGGGCGTGCTCGGCGGGCTGTACGCAACGGGCGTTCAGGCCGCTGGGGTTGATGCCCCCTTGCGGGACATTATTGGGGAGGCAAACTCGTACACGGCCCTGATGTGGGGGTCGATCCTCGGGGTGTTGGTGGCGGCGGCGCTATCCATCGGGCAGGGCATCCTGAACGTGGAGCAGACCGTGGAGGCCTGGTACGAGGGGCTCAAGTCCATGCTGTTCGCAATGATTATTCTCGTGCTTGCGTGGGCCCTGTCCAACATCACCGAAGTGCTGCACACGGCCGACTATCTCGTGTCGGTCCTCGGTGAGTGGCTTCCGCCGGGGGGGGTGCCGGCGCTCATCTTCGTGCTCGCGGCCGCGACGGCCTTCGCGACGGGATCGAGCTGGGGCACCATGGGCATCCTCATGCCGCTGGTGGTTCCCCTGGTATGGGCAGTGCTCGCCCAGAATGGGATGGACAATTCAGCGCACTACCACATCCTGTATTCGTCGGTGTCGTGCGTGCTGGCCGGGTCGGTGTGGGGGGATCACTGTTCGCCCATCTCGGACACGACGATTCTTTCGTCGATGGCCAGTGGGTGTGATCACGTGGAGCACGTGCGCACGCAGCTGCCGTATGCGCTCAGCGTCGGCGCCGTGGCCATCCTCTTCGGCACGCTGCCCGTTGGCTTCGGGATGCCGTGGTGGCTCGGGCTTCTGCTCGGCATGGCGCTTCTGTACGGGTTCTTGAAAGGAGTGGGGACGCCGGTCGACACGGCCGAGCCCGCCGTGGAAGCCCCGGCGTAGGCGCACACCCGCCGTGCCGCACGCCATGCCGATCAACACGCACCTCTTCTGTTTTCTGTTCACCAATCAACGCACAACGCCATGTTTCTCGATGCCGACGACCGTCCCTGGGGCCGATGGGAGGAATACCTGAATGAGCCGGGATACCGCGTGAAACGCATCATCGTGCATCCGGGCCAGCGGCTCTCCCTGCAGAAGCACGAACTCCGAAAAGAGCACTGGGTCGTCGTTCGAGGGTCGGGCGTCTTTACCCGCAACGACGAGACCATTGCGGTGGCCGAGGGCGACACCTGTTTCATCGACGAGGGGGACGTGCACCGCATCGAGAACGATGGCGACGGGCCGCTGGTCTTTATCGAGACGCAGATGGGGCGCTGCGTGGAAGACGACATCATCCGGCTGGAGGACGACTACGGACGAGAGTAGGTCGGGAGGGATGAGAGCACCCACCGGGGACGGAGAGTTTGTGGGATTTCTGCTTTCGGGAGCCGTCGGGCCGGCACTTCCGCACGTACGGCTCTGTTAGACCCAGTGAGTACAGTCTTTTGGCAATCCCCTTCGTCCATGATACTGCCGATATACGTGTACGGCCACGACGCCCTCCGGGAGGAGACCGACCCCGTGGAAGAACACACGGAGGCGCTCCAGGAGCTCATCGACAACATGATTGAGACGATGCACAACGCCGCGGGCATCGGGCTGGCGGCACCGCAGGTGGGGCGCACCGAGCGCCTCTTCGTGGTGGACCTCACCCCGATGGCCGACGACATTGCGGAGGCGGGAGAGTCGCTTCCGCCCCAGCCAATGACCTTCATCAATCCCGAGATTGTGCAGGAGAGCGACGACACCGCGGAGATGGAGGAGGGCTGCCTGTCGATCCCGGAGGTGCGAGAGGCCGTGGCACGCCCCGAACGGATCCGGATGCGCTACCGGAACCGTGCGTTTGAGGAGCAGGAACTGGAGGCTGGGGGCATGCTGTCCCGAGTCCTGCAACACGAGCGGGACCATCTCGACGGCGTCCTCTTTACCGACTATCTCAGCAGCTTCCGCAAGCGGCTGCTCCGCCGCCCCCTTCGGGAAATGGTAAACGGGGAGGTGGAGGCCGACTATCCGCTCGTCACGAAGGACGACGACACCGTTCCGTCCCGGTAGCGTGGATTCCGCCGAAGGAGCAAGCGCCTCCGTTTGAGCCTGCCGCCGTAGACACGCGACATGACTGCCCGTCGGACGCTCTCGTATTCGGAGGTGGAGGCCGTTTACGATCGGATCGGGGCATGGCAGGACACCCAGGTGTTCTACGAGGCCCCGGCCTTCGATCTGCTCGTGTCCCGGGGGCACTTCGAAACCGCCCGGTCGGTGATGGAGGTTGGATGCGGCACCGGAAGGTTTGCCGAACGCCTCTTGTCGACCCATTGTCCATCGGCGGCGCGCTACGTGGGACACGACCTCAGCGAGACAATGGTGCGGATTGCCCGAACCCGACTCGCGTCGTTTGAGACCCGCGCAACGGTTCGCCGGACCGACGGACGCTTGTCGTTTGATGCCCCGGATGGGAGGTACGATCGCGTGGTGGCCACCTACCTGCTGGATCTCCTGTCACGAGATGATGCTCGAACATTCCTCGGGGAGGCGCATCGTCTCCTGCGGGACGACGGTCGGCTCTGCCTCGCGGGGCTTACGCGGGGGCGATCGCTGTTGCCCTGGTGCGTGAGCAGGTTGTGGAATGCCCTTCACCGGAGTCGCCCGGAGTGGGTCGGCGGGTGTCGGCCCCTTCGGCAGCGGACGCTTCTGGATGAGGCCCGCTGGGCCGTGCAGACCCACGCCACGGTGACGGGGTGGGGCGTGCCCTCGGAGGTGCTGGTCGCGACGCCTGCGTAGGCGAGCGCACGAGCCCTGTGGGGGATGGTTTTCTTGCACTGATGTCCGGACACAGCGTGGCCCTGCTCTCGGTCGACCGACTTTCCGTTACGCTCGACGGGCACACGATCCTGCGTGACGTGAGCTTCGAGGTCGCGGTCGGGCAGTGGGTCGGCGTCCTCGGGCCCAACGGCGCGGGCAAAACGACCCTTCTGCGGGCCATTGGCGGACACATTCCGTTTGGGGGGGAGATCCGACTCGCGGGCACGCCCATCGAGGCGATGGGCGCCCAGCAGCGAGCCCGGGCGCAGGCCTTCGTCCGCCAGGCACGGTCCCTCGCCTTCGACTTCACGGTCGAAGAGTTCGTGCTCCTTGGGCGGGCCCCGCACCGGGGCTGGCTGCAGTCCTACCGGAGCTCGGACCGCGAGCGCGTTCGAGAGGCCCTTGCCCGAGTGGATCTGAGCGGCTTTGCGGGCCGGTCGGTGCTCTCGCTGAGCGGAGGAGAGATGCAGCGTGTCTTCCTGGCGCAGGCCCTGGTACAGGGGGCGGACCTGCTGCTGCTGGACGAGCCGACCGCCCACCTAGACGTGCACTATCAGTTTTCGTTCATGGAGCAGGTGCGGGCCCAGGCGGAGGCCGGGCGGACGGTCCTCGCGGTGGGGCACGACCTGGAGCTCGCGGCCCGCTACGCCGATCGGCTGCTCCTGATTGCGGACGGCAAGCTGCGGGCCCAGGGCCCGCCGGCGTCGGTGCTGACGCCGGATCGCATCGCCTCGGTGTTCGGCATGCGGGTTGCGCTGGACCACCATCCGGACGGCACGCTCCGGATCGACTACGTGGGGCCTGTGCCGTCTGCCGACGGAAGCGAGGGGCCCGGGTAACTTCCCCCGGACGCTCCCGCTGCCCGGAGGCTCCTTGGAAACGCAAGCGGAGGTCAGCCGTGCCACGCCGTGGTCAATTGTTGCGCCCTGTTTTTCCGATCCACAGTCCCCCAATGAGCAAACGAATCTACACCCGGACCGGCGACGACGGAACCACGTCTCTCTTCGGGGGAGAACGGGTGGGCAAGGGCAATCCCCGCATCGACGCCTACGGCACGGTGGACGAGGCCAACTCCATCGTCGGGCTCGCTCGGGGGCATCTGGACGGCGAGCCGGGGCAGGAGACGCTCGATCCGGTGCTGGGGGACATTCAAGAAGAGCTGTTTGTGTTGGGCGCGGATCTGGCGACGCCCATGGACGCCAAGCCCGTCGTGGAGCGCATTGAGGAGGCTCACATCGAGGCCCTTGAGGATCGGATTGACCGGTTCGAGGCGGATCTGCCGGCCCTGAAGCGCTTTATCCTGCCCGGGGGAACCCCGGCCGGGGCGTCGCTCCACTCCGCCCGTACCGTGTGCCGCCGTGCGGAGCGCCGCAGCGTAGAGGCCAAAACCGCGACGCCCATCAACGAGCAGGTGATCATTTACCTCAACCGGCTGTCCGACCTCCTCTTCGTGCTGGCGCGGTGGGCCAACCGGGAGGCGGGGGTCCAGGAAGACACGTGGAGCCCCGATGGCCCCGACGCCAACGACGCATCGTCCGAGGCGGACACTGATTCGTAACTGCCCCATACGTTCCACTCATCTCACGGCGGACATCATGTCCTTCTCACTTGGGCCCCTGCGACTGCTGGCCGTGCTCCTGGTCGTGGCGGGCGGGGCGCTTGCCTGCCAAACAGGGGCGACCGCTCCGCCCCCAGAAAAGGAGGCGAATGGGTCAACGGCAACGTTTGAGGCCTCCGCGGACGGGTACGGCTTGCCCGCAGGCCGCTATCGGGTAGACCACAACCGCGTGGGCCGGGCGGAGACCTTCTCGGACGTGTTGGACGCACATGGGGTGGACTACCAGACCATCCTGAATCTCGCGGCGGCGGCCCGGCCTGAGTTCGACGTCTCGGATCTCCGGGCCGGGCGCCCGTATCGCGTCTACGTAAACCGCTGGCTCCAGCAGCCGCGGTATCTGGCGTACCAGATCGACGCGCTCCGGTACATTGTCTTTGACCTTCGGCATCCGGGCCGCACCCATGTGTCCACCCGGTCGGTTCGTCGCCGGTGGGCCACAGCCGCGGGGACGGTGGAGGGGTCACTGTATGAGAGTGTCGTGGAGAATGGGGGACATCCCCTCCTCGCCCTGCGGCTTTCGGAGGTGTTTGCCTGGCAGATCGACTTCTTCCGGCTGCGGGCGGGCGACTCGTTTCGCCTCGTCTACGAGGCCCGCTCGGTGGAGGGGGACGCGGTGCAGCCCGGAGACATCGTGGCGGCATGTGTGCGGCACCGAGGCGAGAACTACTACGCGTTCCGGTTCGAAGCGGGGACGGGCGATGCCGAGTACTTCAACCGCGCGGGACAGAGCCTCCGGCGTCAGCTCCTGAAGGCCCCGCTGCAGTATTCTCGCATCAGCTCGGGCTATACCAATCGCCGGTACCACCCGGTGCTGAAGGAATACCGCCCCCACCGTGGCGTCGACTACGCGGCCCCGCGCGGCACGCCGGTGCGGTCGGTGGGGGACGGGGTCGTGCAACGGGCCGGGTACAAGGGGCCGAACGGGAACTACGTCAAGATCCGCCACAACGGCACCTACACCTCCGGCTACCTCCACCTCTCGCAGATCGCTGTGACGTCCGGGGACCGTGTGCAACAGGGCGAGACCATCGGCTCTGTGGGGAGCACGGGCCGATCCACAGGGCCCCATCTCGACTACCGGCTCTGGAAGCACGGCACGCCCGTCAATCCGGTTACGCTGGAGCTGCCCCCCTCACAGCCCGTTCCGCTGCAGCATCGGGAGGCGTTTCGGGAGACCGTGCGGGCCCTTCTGCCGCGCCTCGACGGGACGACGGTGTTTGCCCGGGCGCCATCGGAGTCTGGCTCGCAGCGGAGAGCCCCACTGGACCTGTCAGGAGGCCCCCTGGCCAGTCGGTAGCCCCCACGAATTAGCCCCTCCCGAATGTCACGTTCCCTCCACAGCCGGCACATTGAGACGAACGGGCCACTGCTGCTCGTGCACGGCGGGGCCTGGGACATCCCGGACGGCGCGGTAGACGCACATCGTGAAGGGCTCCAGTCTGTGCTTGAGGAGTCTGTGCTTCGTGCTGAGGGGCCTCTCCACCAAAACGAGACGGACGCCCTAGCAGGGGTTGCGATGGCAACGAGGGCCCTGGAGGCCCACGGTGCCTTTAATGCCGGCTACGGAGCGATGTTGAATCAAGACGGACAGGCGGAGCTGGACGCCGGGATCATGAAGGGCACGACGCTGGACTACGGGGCTGTCATGGCCACGCGGCGTCTGAAACACCCGGTCGACGTGGCCTGTCGGGTGCTGGAGGACGGAGAAGGGCGCGTGCGAATGTTGGCGGGGGAGGGCGCGGAGCGGTTTGCGGAGTCCATGGGGATAGACCTCGTCCCGAACGAGGCGCTGGTCCATCCGCGTGAGCGGCAGCGCTACGAACGGACTCGAACGCAGGCGGGGTCGAATCATCCGAGCCAGTCGTTTCGCTCGGGGGACGCCGACCTTCGAGGTGGTGATACCGTGGGGGCGGTGATGCGGGACGCCTCGGGCGCGCTCGCGGCCGCGACGTCTACCGGGGGCACGCCCTTCAAGCCCCCGGGGCGTGTGGGCGACTCGCCGCTGCCGGGCGCCGGCTTTTACGCCGATGCCCACGTGGCGGTCAGTGCAACAGGGTGGGGGGAGGCCATCGCGGCCGTGGGGCTGGCCCGAAGCGTGCGGGAGCGTGTCCGGAGAGGCGACACCGTGGAGACGGCGGCGCGCACGGCCCTCTCGCGCATGCACGAGTGCGTCACCTCTCCGGATGGAACGGGGGCCACGGGCGGCTGCATTGCGGTCACGCCCGAAGACGCTGCGGTTGCGTTCACGACGCCCCGAATGGCACGAGGGCAGTGGACGGACGCAGGAACTACCCGTCATTCCGTCCAGCGGGATTCCCCCCGTTCAGAACTGCAGTGAGGTCCCGGCGCGCCAGTGTCGACCGGCGGCGGGCTCGTAGAATCGCCCCCCGAAGGCATTCACGACGACGTCGTTGTAGCGCACGTCGAACGCGTTGTTGAGGGCGAGGAAGGGCGTAAGCGTTGCCCCGCCCCCGATCCCGATTCCGGGGTGACTGAGGCGCATGTCCACGGTGGTGTATCCGTCGTTCGTGGCCGTATTTTGAGTGTCGCCGTACTGTTCGCTCACGCTTCGCACGGAGGCGGAGGCGTGGGCGAGGGCCGTTCGGGCTCGAAGGGTGCCGGCAAACCGGTGCGACGGCACGCCAGGGAGCTGATTGCCCTCAAGGCGTGTCGTAGAGTTGTCCGCCGCCACAGTGCCTTCCGTAAACTCGGCGTCCACGAAGGAGTGGCTGGCCTGCACGGACACGGGACCGGGGGGCTGCCAGCGAACCGAGATCTCGGCCCCCCGGTGCCGTGCAGCCCCTTGATTGCGGTAGGCCGTCGTCTCGTCCGGCAGCTCGAAGGGGACGAGCACGTCGTCCACGTCCTGGTAGAAGAGGGCCAGGTCGTACGAGAGGTGCTGTGCGGGCCAGGTGCCCGTTGCGCCTCCCTCGATGCCCACCACAGACTCGGCGTCCAGGTCGTTAAAGCCGCCTTCTCCGTCGGGGCGATTGCTCAGTTCGGTCGTGGTGGGGGCTTCCAGACCGGTACTCAGGTTCGCAAACAGGCGTGCGGGGCCTGTTTCGTACGAGAGCCCCAGCGCAGGGCTGAGGGTGCGGAAGGCCTGTGTGCCATCGTCGCTTCCGAGCCGATCGTCCGCCTCGAACTGGAGACGATCGTAGCGCAGGCCTGCGTCCACCTGAAGGCGGCCCAGGGGAACAGAAAGGCGGCCGAAGAGGGCCTCGTTGTCGACCGTCTCGAGTTGATCAATCAACAGACGGTCTGGGGCCCCGTTGGCACTCGTGAATTCGCGTCGGTCGTCGTGCTGCAGCTTTCCCGAGAGGCCTACGCCCCACCGGAGAGACGGGGTTTCGTCTTCGAGGGTCAACCGCACCCCACCCGCTCGGCGGTGCAGGTCGATGACGTTGAAGGGGATGGGATTGCGAAGGTCACGCAAGAGCCCGTACACGGTGGCGTTCACCGTGCCGGCGCCCGTGTCGTCGTAGTACGTCGCCCCAAGTTGGCCCTGCGTCACGTCCTTTCCTACATCAAAGTCCAGAATGGCCGGGCGGGCCTGGCCGGGGGACGACTGGGCCGCCGTCTTCGACAGAGAGCCGGGCGACTGGGCCTGCGGCATGTGCTGCAAGGCCCCAACTATGCGCACGCCCCGGTCCTCGCCCAGTGAGACGTTTCCGGTCCCCCCGGACCGCAGGAGGCGTGTCTCGCTGTGTTGGCGAAAGCCGTCCTGGGCAAGGTAGGACGAGTAGACGCTCAGTTGATGGGCACCGAGGTCCGGAGTCACCTGCACGTCGGTCTTCGAGAGCCCGTAGGAGCCAACGGTTTCCTTGAGCCGCACCGTATGCGCGGAGGCTCGGGGAGGGCGGGTGGAGAGGGACAAGACGCCCCCACTCGCGTTGCCCCAGAAGGTGGAGGCCGGCCCCCGTACCAGCTCCAGCGAACGGACGAAGGACGGGTCGATGATGTGCACCACCGACTGGCCGTCCGCCGTCGTGAGCGGAATGCCGTCGAGGAGCATCTGAATCCCACGCACCCCGAACTGGGCCCGCCACCCGAGTCCTCGAATCGTGATGCGGTCGCCCAAGGCGAAGTGCGTGCGGCTCTGGACCGAGAGGCCCGGAAGTCCCGCGGACACCTGCTCCAGCGACAGTGAGGGGGTGCTGTTGAGGGCTTGATCGGGTCGGGTCCGTGTGGCGGCGGAGAAGGAGGGGGCCTCGTTCGCGATTCGGAACGGAGTGGCCGTCACCTCAACCGGGGCCATCTCCACCTGCATGGCGACGGACGTGTCCGGGGGCGCCTGAGCGTGGCTGGGAGAGTGGTGCAGCAGGCATCCGACGAGGAGCGCGAGCCCAATCCCATACAGGAGAGCGACGCGCACCGACGAAAACGACATAATTCTCAAACGAATGGCGGAGAAATGCAAACGGACAGGGGGATACTCAGTGACAATGCAGGCCTCCAAAAGGGGCAACTCAGACGTCTGGCAGTGGGAACGCCCCTCTCAAGGGACCCGAGCACTGCGGCCTACCACCCAACCCGAGGCGCGGTAGAGTCAACAGGTGGGCTGAGGGGGTCCTGGGCCACGGCCGCAGGAGACGACATCTCGTCCAGCTGTCGGATCTCAACGCCCGTGTAGTAGAACGACAGAATCTCGCGGTAGCTTTTGCCCTGCTCGGCCATCGCGTGGGCGCCCCACTGGTTGAGGCCGACGCCGTGCCCGTGGCCTCGTCCAGAAAACACGTACTCCGGACCATCCCGACGAGCATCGAACCATGTGCTCTTCAGGGAGACGCCATCCACCCGCTCGTTTACGACCGACCGGAAGGTGCCTGCCTCCATCGCCGCCTCGCTGTCGTTCGAGAAGAGAACCCTGATGGTCGCTCGTCGGCCGTTCGAGGTGCGGTCGCCGAGCAGGAATCCGTCGACGGAGGTGCCGTGATGCAACGAGAGTGCCCGCAGAAGGGCCCGTCGGTTCACACGCGTTGTCCAGCGGTGCTTGGGCGAGCCCTGGTCGTACGGGTCCTTTTTGCCCCGCAGGTACGGAAGGGAGGGACTGTCCGTCCAGATGTCCTCGTTGTCGGCGGTGTGGCCCCCACTCGACGAGAAATAGACCGATTGAATCGGCGCTCCGTCGTAGGTCAAGACTTGGCCCCGCGTTTCCTGGGCTGCCCGGCGGGCAGGTTCGGTAATGACCGCGTCCCCCCGGTATACCTGCGAGGCTGTGCCGTCAACGTGGTCGTAGTCCTCGTCGAAGTGCTTGCTGGAGAAGAGCGCGTAGGTCCGGGCCACGACCGCCATGGCCCGGGTGCCCGCCCGGTCGCCGAGCCCATACTCCGCGGCGACGACGCTCGCCACGTAGTCCTGCAGGGGCACCCGGTTGACCAATTGAAGGCCCGCGCCGGAGTCGGCGGGGCGAAGGGTGAGGCGGCCCGTGTACGTACGGGTGGACCCGGAGGGCAGTGTGAGCGTCCAGATGCCCCCATTCGACGGCGCGAGCCGCAGCGATCGGGCGTACAGGTTGGCTTCTTCATGCCGGGCGTGCACGTCTCCCTGGCGGCGCCCCAGCGTCATGGTTTCGTCGGGAGACAGGCGGAGGATTGGGGGATCGCCGCTGGACAGGCGTACTGAGAGCGGGTGCCGCTTTGGGGTGAGGCGAGCAGACTCGACATCGGTCCCGTGGTGGAGCCGCACCTGTACCCAGTCCGCACTGTCGGGGGGCGATTGTGCGGAAGCCGACAGCGGGGCCCCGGCTCCAAGCAGAACCACGGCGAGCACCCGCTCAGGAAGGCCCCAGACGCCTGGACGGAGAATCTGGGAAATTTGCGCCAACGCGTTTACAGTATGAGGCCTTCGGTTCATGTTCTAACGCGCACCGTGAACTTGATTGTCGCCGATGCTCCTACGGTGCAAAATGGGGACTTCGTTCCCGGGGTATCGGCGGGGTCATTTCGTCCAGTCTCCTTCTCGCCTGCGGTTGTCTCCTCAGCTCATGATTATCGATACGCACGCGCACCTGTACCTCGACCAGTTCGATGACGACCGGGACGCGGTCCTGCGTCGCGCCTGGGGCGCCGAGGTCGACGTGATCGTAATGCCGGCCATCGACGTTCCCTCCATTCGGCAGGCCGTAGACCTGTGTGAGAGTCACGACGGGCTCTATGCCATGGCGGGCCTACACCCCTCGGAGACCGAAACGGCCACCGAGGACGATTTTGAGGCGGTCGTGGAGTGGTGTGCACATCCGAGTGTGGTGGCGGTGGGGGAGAGCGGGCTCGACTACTACTGGGACCGTTCGTTCGACGACCGCCAGAAGCGCTTCTTCCGGAAGCACATCCGCCTCGCCATTGAGGCCGACCTGCCCCTCGTCATTCATAACCGCGAGGCCGCGGCGGACATTCTCGCCATTCTCGAAGAGGAGTACGTACGGGCTGACGTGCCGGAGAAGATGCGCGGGATTCTTCACTGCTACGTCGACCCGCCCAGGGTGGCCGAGCGGGCGTGGAACTTGGGCTTCTACCTCGGGGTGGGGGGCATCATGACGTTTTCGAACAGTGACGTGGACCAGTATGTGAAGGACGTTCCGCTCGATCACATCGTCGTGGAGACCGACAGTCCGTACCTGGCCCCGGAGCCCAACCGGGGGGATCGGAACGAGCCGGCCTACGTGCGCCATGTCGTGGAGCGGCTTGCAGACATCAAGGGCCTTCCGTTGGAGACAGTCGCCAAGATCACGACCCAGAATGCCCGTGCCATTTACGAGCTTGACGGCACGCGGTGACGGCTGGGGAGTAAGCGTGGGCGGCCACTCGGGCCACAAAAAACGCCCCGACCGGAACAAGCCGATCGGGGCGTTTGGAAGGCCGCGGGCCGTTCGTGAGTGACCCCGCGGGGCGATGTAGAGGAACGCGGATGGAGGTGAGTTCTACACCGTGCGTCCAGGGGATTGGCGACTACTCGTCGTCGCCCTCGTCGACCACCTCGTAGTCGGCGTCTTGGACCTCCTCCTCGTCGTCGGTGTCTGTGGCACCGTTTTCGGGGGACGGTCCACCCGCAGGGCCGCCGGCAGGGCCTTCAGCCCCGGGGCCGGCCGCACCGGCGCCTGCACCTGCACCGGCCGCAGCGCCCTGCTGGGCCTGCTGCTGTTGCGCCTCGCGAATCTCTTCGCCGGCGGCGGACCATGCCGCGTTGAGCTCGTCAAGGGCGTCCTCGAGCGCGGTGACGTCTTCATCGGCGCTGGCCGTCTCGAGCTCCTCGTTGAGCGCATCGAGGGCGTCCTGGAGGGAGGACCGCTTGTCCTCCGGGATCTTGTCGCCGTACTCCTCGAGGCCCTGCTCCACGGAGTAGGCCATGGAATTCGCCTCGTTGATCGTGTCGGCGCGCTCCTTGCGCCGCTCGTCTTCCTCGGCGTGCTGCTCGGCCTCCTCCTTCATCTTTTCAATCTCCTCGTCGGAGAGGCCGCTGTTCGCCTCCACGCGGATGGACTGTTCCTTGCCGGTGTCCTTGTCCTCGGCGGACACGTTGAGGATGCCGTCCGCGTTGATGTCGAACGTGACCTCAATCTGTGGCGTGCCGCGCGGGGCCGGTGGAATGCCGTCCAGGTGGAAGCGGCCGAGCGTGCGGTTGTCCTTGGCCATCTCGCGATCGCCCTGCAGGACGTGCACCTCCACGGAGGTCTGGTTGTCGGCGGCGGTGGAGAAGACCTCGCCCTCCTTCGTCGGAATCGTGGTGTTCTCCTCGATCAGCGTTGTCATCACGCCCCCGAGCGTCTCGATGCCGAGGTTGAGCGGGGTCACGTCCAGTAGCAGCACGTCGTCCACGTCGCCACTCAGCACACCGCCCTGCACGGCCGCGCCGAGGGACACCACCTCGTCCGGGTTCACGGACTTGTTGGCCTTCTTGCCAAAGAAGTCTTCGACGGTTTCCTGGACGAGCGGGACGCGCGTGGATCCACCGACCAGGATGACCTCGTCAACGTCGCTCTTGGAGTGTCCCGCGTCGTCGAGGGCCTTCTCCATCTGCGGGACCGTCTTCTCGACGAGGTCCCCGATCAGGTTCTCGAAGGTGGCCCGGTTGAGGTCCATGTTGAGGTGCTGGGGCCCCTCGTCCGTGGCCGTGATGAACGGCAGGTTGATTGTTGTCGTCTTGGCGCTCGACAGCTCGATCTTGGCCTCCTCAGCGGCCTCCTTCAGGCGCTGCAGGGCCATCGGGTCGTCGCGAAGGTCGATGCCCGTGTCCTGTTCGAACTCGTCGGCGATGTGGTCGATGAGGCGCTTGTCGAAGTTGTCGCCCCCGAGGTGCGTGTCCCCGTACGTGGCGTTCACTTCGAAGACCCCGTCGCCGAGCTCCAGAATGGAGACGTCGAAGGTCCCACCGCCGAGGTCATACACGGCGACCACCTGGTCGCTCTCGTCGTCGAGGCCATAGGCGAGAGAGGCGGCGGTCGGCTCGTTGATGATGCGCTGCACGTTCAGGCCCGCAATTTCGCCGGCCTCCTGCGTGGCCTTCCGCTGTGCGTCGTTGAAGTACGCCGGCACAGTGATCACTGCGTCGGTGACCTCCTGGCCCAGGTACTCCTCGGCCGTCTGCTTTAGCTTCTGCAGCACCACGGCCGAGATTTCCTGCGGGGTGTACTTTCGGTCGTCGATCTGGACGCGCGCGGTGTCGTTTTCCCCGCGGACGATCTCGTACGGCACCTCTTCGATCTCGTCCTCAACCTCATTGTAGAAGCGGCCCATAAACCGCTTGATCGAGGACACGGTGTTTTCGGGGTTCGTGATGGCCTGGCGCTTCGCGGGAGCCCCCACGAGGCGCTCGCCGTCGTCTTTGTAGGCCACAACAGACGGCGTGGTGCGCGCTCCTTCTGCGTTCTCGATGACGTCCGGGTCGTCCCCTTCCATCACTGCCACGACGGAGTTCGTCGTGCCAAGGTCGATTCCAATGACTTTGCCCATGAGTGCGTGCGTGTTGGTTCGGGTCAGCTCGAAAGTCGAAGGCGCGTTGGCGTCAGGGAGCAGCCATCCTTCGGCGTTCCTTGACTCTACATCGCCACAGGCGTCCAGCTCCAAAAACGATGCCGTCCCGAAAAGTGCCGGGGTGGGTCCGCCAGAATGACAGGGCGGCAGGACCGGCTGGGGCAATCCGCGCTGGCGGGGCGTCAACATTGGCACTGCGTCCCCCCACACACTGAAAAGTTTGCAGGCGTGCGGGCATGGTCTTTGGAACTGCAACCGTGTCCCCACTTGCCCGTGCAAATTTTTGCCAATATCGCTGAGGGCCTGAGATATTCCAGCGACTCGTGCTTACCCTGAGACCATCATGTACACCTCTACAGCCCTCCGCTACATTCCAAACCTCCTGACGGTCGGCCGGATTTTGGTGACCCCGCTGCTGCTTCTGTTCCTGTCGATTCCGAGCAAGGCCGGCCAGATGAGTGCGGTTGTGCTCTTCGTCCTGGCCTCCCTGACGGACTACTACGACGGGGTGCTGGCCCGCCGGCTTGGCGTGCGCTCCCGGCTCGGGCAGTACCTCGACCCCCTGGCGGACAAGGTGCTCATTCTCGGGACCTTCATCGCTCTTGCACTTGAGGCGCCTGATCTCGTGCCGTGGTGGGCGGTCGTGGCCATCGCCCTCCGCGACCTGGTCGTCACGGGCGTCCGGTCGTGGGTCGAGGCCTCCGGCGAGACGCTTCATACCTACCGTGTGGCGAAGGGGAAGACGATGCTGCAGGCGGCCTTCCTGTTCGGTGTGCTCACGCTCCGGGCGGCCACGCACTTCGCGCCCCCGCTTCGGGAGGCGGCCCGGTGGGTGCTGTACGATAGCGGGGCGCCCGGACTGGCCCTGACGGTCGTTGTGGGCTTCACGCTAGCGACGGGGGCGCTCTACGTGGTGGCCCCGGTGGAAGAAAAAGTAGACTTGGAGTAGGCTCACCTCCTGTGCTCGACTGATTCCTGTCGTCCGTTATGCCGACTTCCCAAAGCCCTTTTGTGTTGCCATCGGCCGACCGGGCCCGTTCGCTCGCGGAGGCCCTGCTGAGCATCGACGCGGTTTCGCTCCGCCCACACGATCCGTTCACGTGGTCCTCGGGCCTCGTGGCCCCCATCTACTGCGACAACCGGCGGACCCTTGCGCACCCGTCCGTTCGTCACGCGATTGCGGATGGGTTCGCGGAGACGGTCGCGGATCACGACTGGGCGCCGCTCACCGTTGGGGGAACGGCCACCGCCGGCATTCCCCATGCGGCGTGGCTGGCCGACCGGCTCGGCGCGCCGATGGCGTACGTGCGCGCCTCGGCCAAGGGACATGGGCAGGGGCAGCGCATTGAAGGGGCACGGTTGGGGGCGGGCGATGCGGTGGTTGTGGTGGAAGATCTCATCTCGACGGGCCGGTCCGCGCTGGACGCGGTGGCGGCCGTCCGCGAGACCGGAGCCACGGTTCCGGCCGTGCTGGCGATCTTCTCCTACGGGCTGGACGCCGCCGTCACGGCGTTTCGGGAGGCCGGCGTGCCCTGCCACGTGCTGACGACGTTTCCCATGCTTCTGGACGTGGCGCGCCGTCAGCATTCGCTCTCGGACGACGCACAGGCGCTTCTCAACGACTGGCAGGCCGACCCCGAAGCCTGGTCCGACGAACACGGGGACTGAACCATCCCGCAACGGCCCTGCACGCTGACAACGGGTCCCGCCAAGACGCAGACGTCGTTTCGTTCCGATATCCTCTGGGTTCTTCTTCCCTGTATCGATGAAGGCACAGCTCCTAACCATTGGCGACGAACTGTTGATTGGGCAGACCCCCAATACCAATGCCACATGGCTGGGGGAGCAGCTCAGCCAGCTCGGCGTCCGGATGACCCGGACGGTCACCGTCGGGGATGACCGCGAAGACATCTTTCGGGAGCTGGACCGGGCGTACGAGGCGGCCCGCCTCGTCGTTTGCACCGGGGGGCTCGGTCCCACCCATGACGACCGCACACGGGCGGTCGTGGGCGATTACTTCGGCGCCCCCCTCCAGACCGACCCGGATCTCCTTGCGCGTGTGCGAGACTACTACGACCGGCGGAACCGGGACGTGCCGTCGTCCGCCTCGTCCCTCGCCGAACGGCCGGAGGGGTTCGAGGCCCTTGCCAATCCGGTGGGGGCGGCCGTGGGGCTGTGGCACGAGGCCCCGGACGGGCGCCTGATCGTGCTGCTGCCCGGAATCCCGGAAGAGATGACCGCCATCTTTGAGGCCTCGGTCCAACCGCGCCTTGAGCAGGAGCCCGGCGTGGGCGAGGTCCGTCACCGGACGCTCGTGACGGCGGGGATTGGGGAGACGGCGCTGCAGGAGAACCTGGGAGACCTGTCTGGCGTGCTGGGAGACGACGTGACCCTGGCCTACCTGCCCTCCACGAGCGGCGTGCGCGTGCGCCTGTCGGCCAGCGCCGAGAAGGCCACGGCGACGTCTCGTCTCGACGAGATAGAGGCGACAATCCGGGACCGGGCGGGCGACTGTGTCATCGGCACCGGTGACGTCACGCTTGAACAAGCACTGGGCGACACCCTGCGGGCCCACGACGCCACGATCGCCAGTGCGGAGAGCGCCACGGGCGGCCTCATTGGGCACCGGCTGACGGGCGTATCTGGGTCGTCCGACTATTATCTGGGAAGTGTCGTTGCCTACGCCAACTCCGTGAAGCAGGCGACCCTCGATGTCGAGGAAGCGGCGATCCGTGAGCACGGCGCCGTGAGCGAAGCGGTCGCGCTCCAGATGGCGGAGGGGGTTCGGGAGGCCCTGGGCACCACGGTGGGGATATCGACGACCGGGATTGCGGGGCCGACGGGGGGCACGCCGGACAAGCCCGTGGGGACTGTGTGGGTCGGGCATGCCGACGCGTCCGGACGACAGGCGCGGCGCCACCAGTTCGTGGAAGACCGTACGCTGAACAAGGAGCTGTTCGCGTCCGCGGCCCTGGAGCAAGCGCGCCGGGAGCTGTCGGCGTAGGCGGAATACGACAGGCCGCCGATCGGTCCTGCCGGTCTGCCCGACGGGAACGCCTCGACCGAGTGTGGCTAGCAACGCGTACCGCTATAGGAAGTCCCAATTCGAGACACTCTTTCGCCCATTCCTTTCTGTGCGTATGCAAGCTGTTCGTGTCCCTGAGCCCGGCGACCCGTCCGCGATGATGATCGGCGAGGTGCCGACTCCCGTTCCCGAGGCCGACGACGTCCGGGTCCGCGTGCACGCCACGGCCCTCAACCGTGCCGATACGTTCCAGCGCCGTGGCCACTACGATCCACCGGAAGGGGCGTCCAACATTTTGGGCCTTGAGATGGCCGGGGTGGTTGAAGAGACCGGGCCCGGTGTGGTCGACTGGCAGGAGGGAGATCGCGTGTTTGGCCTGCTGGCCGGGGGCGGATACGCCGAGCAGGTCGTCGTCCACAAAGACTTGCTGATGGCGGTGCCGCCGGGTCTCTCCATGCGAGAGGCGGCGGCCCTCCCGGAGGTCTTTCTCACGGCGTATCAGGCCCTGCACTGGCTGGGGGGACTGCAGGAGGACCACGATGTGCTCGTTCATGCCGGCGCCAGTGGGGTAGGAACCGCTGCCATTCAGCTTGCGCGAGCGGCCGGTGCACGTCCCTTCATTACCGCCTCGGCCCCGAAGCACGAGCTCTGCCGCGATCTAGGGGCGGCAGCCACCATTGACTATGAGTCAGAGGACTTCGCCGCCCGGATCGACGCGCTTACGGGAGGAGAAGGGGTGAACATCATCCTTGACTTCATCGGCGCCCCGTACTTCCTGCCAAACGTGGAGGCCCTGACGATGGATGGCCGCATCGTTCTGCTTGCAACCCTGGGCGGCAGCACAGTCGAGGACGTGAGCCTGCGCGATCTGATGGCCAAACGCGTTCAGCTCTTGACGTCCACGCTTCGCGACCGGAGCCTCGACTACAAGGTGCAGCTTACTCGTGAATTTGCGGCGGAGGCAGTGCCGAAATTCGTGGATGGACCGCTCCGCCCGGTGATCGACTCGACCTACGACTGGACCGAGGTCGCCGATGCCCACCGACGCATGGAGAACAATGAGAACGCCGGCAAGATCGTCCTGCAGGTGATCTCGTAGGCCAATGTACGACCGCCCCGAATCCTCGACTGAGAATTCGGGGCGCAACGGGAGAACCGGCCGACATGTCGTCGCCTACGTCAGGCTCGCGTCGAGGGTGATCTCCGTGCCCGCGAGGGCCTTCGAGACCGGGCAGCCTTCCTTGGCCGCCGCGGCGTGCTCCTCAAACGTGTCTGCGTCGAGGCTCGGCACGGACGCCTCGGTCGTCAGATGGATGTCGGTAATGGTGGGGGCCTCCTCGACCATCTGAAGCGTCACGTCCGCGGTGGTGTTGACCGATTCGGGCTCGTGCCCGGCCTCCGCCAGCACGTTAGACAGGGCCATCGAGTAGCAGCCTGCGTGGGCGGCCGCAATCAGTTCTTCGGGGTTGGAGCCGTCTCCGTCTTCGAACCGGGAGTGGAACGAGTATGCCCCCTGGTAGGCCCCGCTTCCAAGCTGCATGGTGCCACTGCCGTCGGGGAGGTCTCCAGTCCAGGTTGCGTCCGCAGAACGAGTAGGCATAGTTGGAAGTGAAAATTTGTGGATGGGGGAATGCAAGCGCTGGCTGTCCAAACGAACGTTGCTCTGTACGTTCCTCTCGGGGCCCCGGTTTGCAAAAAAACACATTCGCGTTACTCCACTGAGTCGGTCTCCGTGGGGTCGCCAGTGCCGTTGAGTTCGTCGAGGTGAACGTCCATCTGGGGATACGGAATGCCGATCTCGGCCTCGTCCAGTTTGTGCTTCACCTGCCGGGTCAGCTCTTGTTTGAGACGGAAGTAGTCATCGGGGGTGGCCCAGATGCGCACCTGCCAGTTGATGGACGAGCCGCCCAGCGCGGTGAGGGCGGCCTGCTCCCCCTTCTCCGTCACGCGGTCCTCCACATTTCGGGCGGCCTCCAGCAGCACGTCGCGAGTGGCGTCGAGGTCCGCCGGGTAGTCGGTGCCCACGTCACAGTCCACCCGGACGACATCGTGGGCAAAAATGTTGCGGATGGTAGAGCCGAAGATGTCGCCGTTTGGGACGATGACGAGGCGGTTGTCTCGGGTCGTCAGTCGGGTGAAGAAGAGAGAGATGTCCCGCACGAAGCCGGTTTCGCCGGCAATCTCCACGTAGTCGTCCACCTTGAACGGCCGAAAGATCAGCAGCATGATGCCCGCGGCAAAGTTGGCGAGGGTTCCCTGCAGCGCCAGGCCCACCGCGAAGCTAGCGGCGGCCAGGACGGCGACGAAGCTCGCGGTTTCGATGCCGACTGTCTCTAGGCCGGCGAAGATGGCCAGCAGGAAGATGGCGTAGTACGCAAAGTTGCTGGCAAACTTCGTCAGGGTCGTATCGACCTTCGGCCTGTCGAGGCCCCCTCGGATCAGGGTGCGGGCCCACCGTGCCACGTACCGGCCCGCGGCGAGAATGAGGACGAAGGCCAGGATGCGCAGCACGTAGGAGCCGAGCACCTGAATCGTCTCGGCGTTCAGATACGCTTGGGACTGGGAGAGAAGCTCGTTCATGGCGGAGGGGGGCGATGACTGACGGAAGGGAAAGGCACCCCAAACGTATCGAGAAACGAAAAAAAGTGCCAATTCCGACGAGGAATTATCAGGAAGCCGGAGATCCGTTTTCAGAACCCGCCCCCGACGGGGCAGAAGAGGCACCGGGGTGGCCCAGGATGCGCGCAAGAAATCGACGGAGCAACGCGGCGGTAACGTCGAACGGGGGCTCGCCGCGCGTGATGCCGACGACGGTTCCGTCCGGTTCCATCTGTAGCTTATACGTGAAAAGGTACTCGCCATCGTCGGTGAGGCCGACGTCATTGCGTCCGAATCGAAGGTCATGGATGTGCAGCGCCCCGTCGGCGGCCCGGCGCACAATGAAGTAGCCCTGTGAGAACCGCCGCACCCTCTTCACGATGGGATTGTCCCATTGGTCGCCCAGGAGGTCATGTCGCTTGGGAACGGACCGAAAGTCCACGGAGGCGTCCGGGTCGAGCAGCGAGTAGGCCCCGACGTAATATCCACTGTCGGTCTCCGCGATGCCCTGCCAGAGAAGGTTGTTGAAGGGCGTGGGCGTCGTGAAGACGCGCTCGGGAGGAGAGTCCGAAAGGGCCTCGTTGAAGATCCCCGTTACGTGTGCCTTGTTGACGACCGTGAAGAGAAGATAGGCGGAGCTCAGGGCAAGGCCGGCGTAGTTTGCCCAGCGCCGTGCCGACGCCATGGCGGTCCCCCGGAGGGCCACCAGCAGCCCCGTTGCCAGTGGGACGGTATACAGGGGGTCCACAATGAAAACGGACCCGTGGAGCACAGGGTAGTTGCTGAAGGGCCAGAAGACCTGGGTCCCGTAGGTCGTAAGGCAGTCGAGCCCCACGTGTGTCCCGAGCGTGAGAACGACCAGCGCGCCCCACCGGCCCACGGACACCGGGATGTCGCGGTGAAACCGCCGGAGCCCGTACGCGGCACAGACCCCGACCAAGGCGATAAACATCAGCGAATGCGTGACGCTCCGGTGCATCGTAAGCGCCTGAATGTCCGTCAGAAACGGATTGGCGAGCACGTCGAGGTCGGGCAGGAGGCCAAAAGCTGCGCCCCACAGCGGTGCTTTCAGGTCGGCCTCCCGACCCGCCGTGGCCTCGCCCACCGCGGCGCCTAGGGTGATCTGGGTGACTGAGTCCATAGGGGCACAATGGTTGTTCGGCGTGAAAGAGGAACGTCACAAAGGACCTTCTGTACGGCGCCTCTGGGCCGTTGACTTGGGCTCGCCGTAGTGTTTGCACATCCGTTATGAGGTCGCCATGCCCGACCGTTATCGTTGTCGCGTCGAAGAGGCCGTCGTCTCCCCCGAAAAGAAGGAGGTGCTGGAGGGGCTCGTGCGCAAGCTGTTCGAGCGGCGGCACCACGGCCTCATCGGGGGACGAGAGAAAGACTGGCTAACGGTCGAGCTTGTCCAGTCCTTGCGGGCGGAGAGTGAAGTGTACCGGGAGGAACTGAGCACGAAAACCAGCGGGCCGCTTCCGTTTGCCCTTGGCTACTTCCAGGTCCGTGAAGGCCAACTGACGCTGGTCAGTGACGAGGTGCCCGCCAACGTCGCCCCCGAGACGTTCGTGCGGTTCCTGAGCGAGTTTTTACAACCGGGCGCACAGCTCTGGTTTGCGAGCGAAGAGGGAGAGCAAGGATGGAAAATCGAAGACACAGGGGAAATCGCCCGTGTGGCTGACGGGACCGACGCCACGTCGGGTCAGGCGGCCGCCGAGGAATCTGTAGGGGCCAGCAGTTGAAGGAGGCGCGGCACAGCGTCCTGCGCCGACAAGTTTTCGAGGGCGTTCTGGTCTTCCGGCAGAAGCGTAACGGTGCGGTGCCGGCTCCCCGGGTCGTCGCCCAGGTGCTCCCGCACCCGGACCCCCACGCAAGAGCCGTCGTGGGCAACCAGGCCGGTAGCCGTGTTGGGCCGGTTCGGAAAGGGCGTTCCGTCGGGCAGGGCCTCCTCCACAGTGTACAGGGCCGCCCGGGCGGCCTCGAGGGTCGGCGCGTCCAGCCGCGTGAACAGATCAACGGCCAGTTCCCGGTGAAAATCCACCTCCACGCGGCTCATGGTGGGATTCATGGGCGTCCAGTCGAGGCCAATCGTCCCGCATCCCTCGGTCAGGTCCGCAACGGCGTCGAGAAGCGCAGGGAAGCGTTCGTCGAAGGCCGCCTTCAGCTGCGCGTACCCCTGCATCTCGCCACGCATGTCGGGGCGTTGACGCATGCCCTCGGCCGCCTCGGCGGAGGCCTGCCGAAGCCACTGCCGAATCTCTTCGGTTTGCATGAGCCGTTCGCTGGCGGCCTTTACCGAGGTAGAAAGGACCGGGGCAAGCAGGGCGTTCCAGTCCTTCTGAGAGCGGGAGGGAGGCATTGGGAGAAGCGTGGGGTCTGGAACCGTCAGGCGGCAGTACGGACGAACACGCAGGAACAAAAGAGGGTGTTCTGTGTCAAAGATATGCTAGTCTTTCCCCAAATGCCATCGGATGCATATTGTGCCTGACCGACCCGCGACGTCCCGGCAGCCGAAGACGATGCCGCTTGACGAGCTTTCCGAGCACCTTCAGCTCTCGAAGCAAACCCTGGTTCGTTGGACCGATCGCCACCTGATCGATGCAGACCTGTACTGGTCCCTCTCCGACGCCAACGAGGAGATTCGGATGATTGACCTCACGGACGAGACCCTTGATTTTCTTGAGGACTTCGCTGCCGACTACCGGGAGGATGTCGTGAGCCGGACTGAGGCCCGGCGGATTCTCAAGCAGATTGATCGGAAGAAGATTAAAAAGCTAATCCGGGCCGGAGACGTCGAGGACGTCGAGGTTGACGAGGAGACGCGTGTCGTCGTGGGGAGCCTTGAGGACTATCTGATGCGGCGAGAACGCGTAGAGGAGGAAGGAGAAGACGACGAGTAGAGCCGCCTCTATGCCTCGTCAGAGAGCATCGCTTCGAGGGTCGGACGCATCTTCTCGGTGGGAAAGATCCCAACGACGCGCTTCGTGACCTGGCCGTCGGGGGTCACGAGAACTGTGGTGGGGAGCCCGGGAATGGGACCCAGCTCTGCCTCGGCGGCCCCCGATTTGTCCACGACGAGCGGATAATTGATGTCCAGTTTCCGGGCGAACGGCTCCACCACCTCCCGCCCCTTGCGATCCAGGGCAACCCCGATGACGGTGAGGTCGTCCAGGTCTGTGTGCAGGCGCTTGAGATCCGGGATTTCTTCCCGGCACGGGGCGCACCAGGTGGCCCAGAAGTTGATGAGGAGCACCTGCCCGTCCTGAGCAGCGAGGTCAATCTCGGTCCCGTCGAGCGTCCTCAGCGTGAGGCCGGGCACCGGCTCGGGCCCTACGTCCCGTACCTTCCCGGGAAGGGGGCCGCCCGGTTCGGATACGGATGATGATGGCTGATCGGACGGCTGGGTCGTGTCGTCTTCCCCACACGCGCCAAGCAGAAGGAGTAGGCTGGCGATGCAGGCAACGGTCGAAAGGCGACGCATGGGATGAGCTAATTGGTGGAAGAAGACGCAGACTGGACGGCCTCCCGGACGGCATCGGCGGTCACGTCGAAATGAGAGGCTTCAAACACCGGCGTCTCATCGTCGAGCACGATGGCCTGTGGCGTCTCGTGTCGCACGTCCAGGGCCTCTGCAATCTCGTCGGAGAGGGCTCGACTGTCCTGCACGACGATCTTGTACACGGGCAGAGCGCTGTCCTCCGCGAGGGCGTGCAGTTGTTTGTCCGCCTTGGCGCTTACCGGACAGGCTGAGCTGTGCTTGAACACGAGCACCGGGCGGTCCTTGGAGGCGGATTGCGCCTCCGCCCAGCTGGCATCGGTAGAAAGGGGACGAAAGGGAGAATCAGACACTGAAGTTTGTGCGTCAATGGGACAGATCGCTTGCGTTATCCGTACCGTAAGACGGATGCCGTGATACACGGACGGGGGTGAACAATCGGTCAATACCACCTGGGGAGCCTCCAGATGGACCGACTGACCCGGGCGGGCCCCAACCTCTGTTGCTTCACTCAGTCACGCACGCTTATGGAGACGCCAGAGAACGCGGCCGACGATGTACAGTGGGCCCTCACTGATCTCTACGACCACCCTGACGCCCTGAAGAAGGACCTTGCGGCCCTGGAGGACGATGCGACGGCCTTTGCCGAGCGGTACCGAGGACGGATCGCGGAGCTGGGGCCCGAGACACTGGCCGAGGCCCTCGACGCGCTGGGTTCCCTCCAGGACCGCCTCGGCCGGGCGCAGGCGTATGCCTACCTGTACTGGACGGCCGACACCAATGATGCTGAGCGAGGGGCACTCCGCCAGTCGGTGCAGGAGACGGTCGACCGCATCGGGCAGCGCCTCGTCTTTTTTGAGACCGAATGGGTGGCTCTCGGCGCGGACCGGGTGGCCGACCTCCTCGCCCACGAGGCCCTTGACGACTACCGACACTACCTGGAGACCGAATATCGGCGAAAAGAACACGTCCTGAGTGAGGACGAAGAGAAGGTGCTTTCTGAGAAGAGCATCACTGGCAAAAACGCCTGGACTCGCTTCTTCGATGAGACGCTCGGGGCGGCGCGGTACGAGCTCGACGGGGAGGCGCTCACGCAGCAACAGATTCTGTCGAAGCTCTACGACCCCGATCGCACGCTTCGGCGAGAAGCGGCCCTCGCCTTTACGGACGGCCTGAAAGACCACCGTCGCACCCTCACATTCGTCTTCAACACGCTCCTCGCCGACAAGGCTTCCACCGACCGGCTGCGCGGCCACGACCACTGGCTCGAGCAGCGGAATCTCGCGAACGAGGTGGACGACGAGACGGTCGACACGCTTGTTGAGGCCGTGACCGGTCGGTACGATCTCGTGGCGCGTTTCTATCGCCTGAAGAAACAACTTCTGGGCGTTGAGGAGCTACACGACTACGACCGCTACGCCCCCATCCGCGAGGCGGATACAACCTACGAGTGGGACGAGGCACGGGCCCTTGTTCTGGATGCCTACGGAGACTTTCACCCCGAGATGGCCCGGGTTGCCCGCCAGTTTTTCGAGGAAGACTGGATCGACGCTGCCCTTGTCCCGGGCAAGCGGAGCGGCGCGTTCAGCCACGGCACGGTGCCGAGTGCGCACCCGTACGTGCTCCTCAATTACACCGGCAAGCCCCGCGATGTGCAGACCCTTGCCCACGAGCTGGGCCACGGAGTGCACCAGTTTCTGGCACGCGAGCAGTCCATTTTTCACCACGGCACGCCCCTCACGACCGCGGAGATGGCGTCGGTCTTTGGCGAGATGCTCGTCTTCCAACGCCTGATGCGCAACGAGGAGGACCCGGCGAACCGCCTCGCCCTGCTGGTTGCCAAGATTGACGACACGCTCGCGACGGTCTTTCGGCAGGTGGCCATGAACCGGTTCGAGCACCGAATTCACACTGCCCGTCGCAACCAGGGTGAGCTTCAGGCGGACCAGTTCGCGGAGCACTGGATGGAGACGCAGCGGGCGATGTTCGAGGGAAGCGTTACCCTTGGCCAACACTATCAACACTGGTGGAGCTACGTCCCTCACTTCTTGCACACGCCCGGTTACGTGTACGCCTACGCGTTCGGGGAGCTGCTGGTGCTGGCCCTGCACGCCCGCTACGAAGCGGCCGACGGGGGCTTCGCCGACCGCTACCTGGATCTCTTGCGGGCAGGCGGGGCCGACTGGCCCCACGCACTGGTCGGCCAGATGGGCGTGGACCTGGAAGACGAAGATTTTTGGGAAACGGGCCTCTCGCACGTCGAGTCCCTCATCGAAGAGGCGGAGGCGCTCGCGGGCCAGACCACGCTCGATCCGTCTCGTGAGAATGGATCCCCGCGTACCTCTTCGTGAGCCGTCCACCCGGTCTTTTTCCTTCGCTTCCGTGTCCGACTCCTCGCGCTCGAGCAGCCACCCGGAATTCTGGAATGTCCGCTACGAGCGGGACGAGCCGCTCTTTGGGGCGGAGCCAAATGCCTTCGTGGAGGAACAGGCCCATCGCCTGCCCCCAGAGAGTGCGGTCGTGGAGCTGGGGGCAGGGGAGGGACGCACGCCGGCCTGGCTCGCCCGGGCACACGGCCACCACGCCACGGCGGTCGATTTTTCAGAGACGGCCCTCGCAACGGCACAGGAGTGGGCGATGGCTGAAGACCTATCGCTCAACACCATACAGGCAGATGTGCGTACCTGGCAGCCCAGTCGGCAGTGGGACGCGGCCCTCGTTACGTTTCTGCAGTTGCTTCCCGACGAGCGCCCCCGACTGTATCGGCTGTTAAAAACCCTGGTACGGCCCGGCGGCTGGATGTTTGCCGAGTGGCTTCGGCCCGCCCACCTGACTGGTGACTATGACCGCCTGGGCCCCAGCCGGATGGACCGGATGGTCCCGGTCGACGAAGTGCGTCGGGCCTTCGCGGGTGAATCGCACGTCTGTGTAGAGCCTGTCGATGTTCACCTCCACGAGGGTTCGCATCTCAATGGAAAAGCCGCCGTCGTGCGAGCAACCGTACAGGTTGGGGCCCCTTGAAGGCCACACGGACCTGAATGATGCGCGGATGTGGGGGACAGCCCCACAACATTTTCCCGGATTGCCGTGCCTGTGGGTCGGGGCCGCCCGTGCAGACAGTAGCAATGGCAGACGGTACGTTTCCCGCTGCGAGACTCCCGGACGCGCGTCCTGACTGTTCTGCCCCACTTCTCCCATCTCCCCATCCCATGCTCGACATTGACGACCTGCTTGTCGCCCACGATCATTCACCGGTGTCCGCCCGCGCCATTCGCCACGCCTTGGATCTGGCCGCCCGGACGGGGGCGACACTTCACGTCTTCCACGCCGAGGTCCTGCACGAAGCCCCCGACCCGGACGCGGAGAGGGGGCGCTTGCCGAACGAGGAGCTCTCGCGGCTTCGCGACGAGGTGCAACAGGAAGGTCCCCTCTCGGCCGATGCCCTCAATGCGGTGACTGTTAAAAACGTGGTGCGCCGCGACGTGTCTGCCGGCCCCGCAATTGTAAACTACGCGGCGGAGGCCGGAATGGATCTCATCCTGCTCGGCACGCATGGGCGCCGCGGACCGAGTCGCATCTTGATGGGCAGCGTGGCCGAGGAGGTGGTGCGCCGGGCCGAGCAGCCGGTGCTGACCATCCGTGGCCACGCCGACGATCCCTCAGCGTTTTCCACGTGGGCCGTCGACCGGATCCTCGTTCCTGTTGATTTTTCTGACCCGTCTCGCAAGGCCCTCCGCACCGCAAAAGCCTGGTCGGCCCTGTACGACGCTACAATCGATGTCCTTCACGTTGTGCCCGAGCGCGTCCAGCCGGCCTTCTACACGAGCGGGGTGCAGTCCATCTACGACATGGAGCCGGAGATCGAGCAGAAGATGATGGACCATCTGGACACCTTCCTCGCCGAGACCGGCGGGCCGGAGCAAGAGACCCGACCGCACGTGATTGTGGGAAATGCGGCTCCATCCATCGCGGAATTCGTAGATGCTGAGTCCATTGATCTTGTGGCCATGTCAACCCACGGCCGTACCGGGCTCGATCGATTTCTGCTCGGCAGCGTGGCCGAGAAGGTGATTCGACACGTGCACTGCCCGGTGCTTACGGTATTGAGTAGAGCGCGAGAAGAGATGTAAAGGTCCCGTCCCGTGCTTTGGCCGAGACATGAACCTGTCGGTGGCGGGACTCTTCTTGCTGAGTGAAACGAAAGGATTTCATTGTTCGCGGGCGTGCCTGGCGCTTTGTGGGGCAAGCGGCAATGCGGAGGCAACCCCTCTCGACTGTGCCTCTCGACCGCGCTCTAAGCGTCTGTGCCCTGAGCTTTCGCCTGGGCAGGCTCGCTCGAAGGAGTGGGCGTACCAACGCCTTCAGGTACAGAAGCGACAGGTTCACAGAAGCGACAGGTTCGGGATCCGAGTAGCTGGCGAGATGGCCTCGCCCACCGGAGGGCGGCATCGACCGCACATGTGGTGCAGACCGCAATGGTGTAATACCAAATGCCGACGGTCATTGTGCACATTCGTGTGAATGATACGGGAAGAGAACGTCGCGAGGCGCGCCTCGCGACGGGCCTTCCGAGACGTCCCAGAGCCATCCGGTGCATGGTGATCCCTCGCAACTGGTATAACCCGGCGGGTTCGCACAAGACCTCTGAGGACCGACAGGCCCAGAGGCAGGGACGTAGACCCGTCGTGGGACGAGGGCAGAGAAGCCCGTGAAGAATCTCCCGGCTTCAACCGGGGGAGAAGTCAAAGGATGTACTGACTGAGGTCCCGGCTCGACGCGATCGAGCTCAGACGGTCGCGCACCTTATCGGCGTCGATGGTGATCTTGGAGCCGGCCGGAATTTCCTCGGGGACGTCGAAGAGAAGGTCCTCCAGAAGCGTCGTCAGCACCGTGTGGAGGCGTCGCGCGCCGATGTTTTCCACGTCGGCGTTCACTTCGGCGGCGATTCGTGCAAGCTCGCTCACCCCTTCCTTCTCGAATTCGATTGTCACGTCCTCGGAGCGGAAGAGGGCCCGGTACTGCTTGACGAGCGCGTTCTTGGGTTTCGTGAGGATCTCGTAGAAGTCGTCCTCGTCGAGGTTGTTGAGTTCCACGCGGATGGGGAACCGGCCCTGCAGTTCGGGGATGAGGTCGCTGGGCTTGGAGGCGTGGAAGGCCCCACTGGCGACGAAGAGAATGTGGTCGGTCTCGACCATGCCGTGCTTTGTGGTTACGGTGGAGCCTTCCACAATAGGAAGGAGGTCCCGCTGTACGCCCTGGCGCGACACGCCGGCGCCCTGGCCGCCCTCGTCGCGGGTTCGAGTGCCGGAGGCCACCTTGTCGATCTCGTCGACGAACACGATCCCGGCCTGCTGTACCCGCTCCAGGGCATCTTCCTTTACCTGGTCCATGTCGATCAGCTTCTGGGCCTCCTCCTGCGTGAGGATCTCGCGGGCCTCCTCCACGGTCACGCGCCGCGTCTTTCGCTTCTGGCCGCCTGCGAGGTTGCCAAAGAGCTCCTCCAGGTTGACGCCCATTTCCTCCATGCCCATGGGGCCGAACATCTGCATCATCGACTGCGAGTCGGACGTTACCTCAATCTCGATCTCCCGGTCGTCGAGGTCGCCCCGCTCCAGCTTGTCCCGAAACTTTTCACGGGTGCGTTCCCGGAGGCTCGTGGAGTCGTCTTCAGACTCGGCGTCGTCCGGCTCGCGCACCGCAAGGTCCGGCCCGTCGGACGTCCCGTTGTCGGCCTGGGCCGCTGTGTCGTCGTCGGGGGGAATGAGAATGTCCAGGATGCGCTTCTCGGCCAGCTCCCGGGCCCGGTCCTGCACCGCTTCCTTGTGCTCCTTCTCCACCATGTTGACCGCGATGTCGGTAAGGTCGCGAATCATGCTGTCCACGTCGCGCCCCACGTAGCCGACCTCGGTGAACTTGGAGGCCTCCACCTTGATAAACGGGGCCCGGGCGAGGCGGGCCAGCCGGCGGGCGATCTCGGTCTTTCCCACGCCGGTGGGCCCGATCATGATGATGTTGTTCGGGACGATCTCGTCCCGCATGTCCTTCGGCGCGTTCTGGCGGCGCCAACGGTTGCGGAGGGCAATCGCCACGTTCTTCTTGGCGTCGTCCTGCCCGATGATGTACTTGTCGAGCTCGTCGACAATCTGACGGGGCGTGAGGTCTTCAACGTGCTGGGTGACGTCGGACATACAGAATCGGAATCGGCGGTGATCGAAAGGGTGCAAAGGGGGGCAGGAGACAGACCGTCTCAGTCCTCGTCCGTGCGGGAGGACGCCTCGTCTTCGTTCTCCGACGCGACGGCGGAGGCAGGGGCCGTGGGGGACTGGATGGCCTCGTCCATGTCGTACGCGTCGGCGGATTTGTCCCCGTCGCCGCCCGAGGATGGGGAAGGGGACGAAGTCGAGGAGCGGCCGACCGTCTCGTGGAGCTCCTGGACGCTGGGGTGCTCGTCGTTCACAATGAGAACGGTGTAGTTGTAGGGGTAGCCGTTCCGTTTTTCGAGGCGTGCGGCCCCGGCCGCCTCCAGTTCGCTCACGAGGGACTTGGGGTCCTCGTCCGGCCCCATGATGTCGGAAAGCTTGCGGAGCAGGGGAGTCAGGTACACCTCGTCGTACTGTCCAAAGTGCTTCTCCGTAATCTTGATGGCCCGCTGAGCTGCAGGGTTATCGAGCGACTGAAACTGCTGGGGGGGCGGGGCGTCGGGCGCCTGGGCGCGGGTGTAAGTGGCCCCACCGGTGGGGGCGTTCGCCAGCAGATCCTCCCGCGACTCTTCGCTGAGAAGATTGCGGGCGTCGAGATACCGGCTGTCTTCGACGAACGAGGGGGTGTCGGCCGTCTGCGGCGGATTGACGGCGGCCACCAGCGGGCGACAGCCCTGCTCCCGAATCCAGCGGACGAGGGGGAGGTACGGGCGGTTTCCCGTGACGATCACCACCGTCTGGACATTCGGTCGGCGCGTCAGGGCCTGGGTCACGTCAAGGGTAAGGCGAATCTCCGAGGTGTTGTCCTGCATTCCTGCGGAGACGTGGACCGGGGTGATGCCCTTCCGGTGCAGGGCCGAAGGAATCTGTGTGTCGTTGCCGTCAGGCAGGGTGTCGAAGGTGCCGTACGCACGGCCCTGGATGGTGGGGGTGTCGTCTCCTTCCTCCAGGTATCGTCGGACTTCTTCGAAGATCTCCTCCGCGTACGCACTGGTCGACCGGTCCCGTTCGCTCTGAGACCTCAGGATGGTGTAGAGGTTGTCGTAGTCGACGTACATGGCGGCCCGTCGGGGCGGCTCGCCATCGGCTGGGGAATCGTAGGACATAGAATGAGTGTGTCCTGAATATAGGGCAATGTAACGTGAAATCCTCCGTCCGGGGGAAGCATTTGTCCGTGGAGCCCCGAGGAATCAAATGGGGGAGTGCTCGCAGCTACTCCGATTCCGCCTGAATGTCGCGGATGGTCCGGTTATGATTCGTGTAGATACAAATGTCCGCGGCGATTGAGAGGCCGTTCTCGACGACCTCGCGGGCAGAGAGCCCCTCTGCGTTCTGAAGAAGGGCGCGGCTTGCGGCCAGGGCAAACGAGCCGCCGGAGCCGATGGCAAGAATGTCGTCGTCGGGCTCGATCACGTCGCCGGCGCCGCTGATTAGCAGTAACTCTCGCGGCGAGGCGACGGCCAGCAGGGCTTCGAGGCGGCGGAGGTACTTGTCGGTGCGCCACTCCTTCGCCAGCTCCACGGCCGCCCGGGCCACGTTGCCGCCGTATTCCTGAAGCTTTTCTTCGAAGCGCTCGAACAAGGTAAACGCGTCGGCGGTGGACCCGGCGAACCCGGCCAGAATGTCCCCGTCGTACAGCGAGCGAACCTTCTCGGCCTCGTGCTTGACGACCGTTTCGTTCATGGTGGCTTGGCCGTCCGATCCGAGGGCAATTTGTCCGTTGTGGCGGACGCCAAGGACGGTCGTTGCGTGGGGGGAGTCGGTGTCGGCAGTCATGTACGAGGAGGGGGACATCAGGGAGAACGGGCGCATTCTGCTAGGTGACACGCAGGAAAACTTCTGCACCGTACCTATATGCCCTGCGCGGGAAGCGGTTCGAGACTGACTGGCCTGAACACCATGAGCCACGTTTTTCGCTAAACTTTAGCCGGTGGGGGGCGACGAACGCACACTCTTCTGTCCGTCGCCGGGAAGGGCGGTGTTAGCGTGCAGACGGCTCTTGGAGCGCCCGTTGCTGGGGGGGCGATTCCCGCAGAATGACGACCGCGTGGCTGATCTCGTAGAGGGGCACGGCGGGACGGAGAGAAATGTCGAGTTCGCTTCGGCCGGTGGGAGCGGCCACGGAGTCGACGGTTCCGATGCGGCGGCCAGGGGGGAAGGTGCTGCTGTGGCCGCTGGTGACGACACGTTGGCCCGCCTCTACGGGCTCGGTCTTGACGACGTGGTCGAGCTGGAGGCGGTCGAGGCGTTCGCCGCCCCAGCGGACGATTCCCTCGGCCCGAAGCGGAAGGATCGTGCCCGGCACCCGGAAGTCCGTGTTAAGGAAGGGCATGACCCGGGCGTAGTGTTCGTTCGTCAGGACGACAGTGCCCACAATGCCCTGCTCGTGGACGACCGGCATGCCCTCGGCGACGCCGTCGGCGGTGCCGACATCGAGGATGAGAAAGTTTTCCTTCTGAAAGATGTCCTTCGTGACGATGCGGGCGGGACGGAGGGGAGCGTCGGTGGTGTCCGTGAGGTCGAGCAGGCGCCGCAGTTCGTCGTTGCGCTGGCGCACGTCGCGAGTGCGGGCGACCTGGCTAGAGAGCTGAATGTTTTCGCGCCGCAGCTCGTTGTTCCGTTCGAGGACCCGGAGGTAGCGGCCCACCCAGGCGAAGGTGCTCTCGACCTGAGCGGTCCATCCCATCGCCTGTGCCCGCAGGGTGCGGACCAGCGGCTGGTTTTGAGTGAGCATGAGGGCCCCCGCCACCAGAAGAACGGCGCTCAGAAGAAGCCAGTCGGTGGGGCGATTCTGAGACGCCATGGGGGACAGGCAGCATCAGGTCCGAAGGAATGACCAACGGAACGCGTTCTGCCGCTTCAGGTGAGCACGCGCTCGTAGTTTTCCAGGTTCTCCAGCACCTCGCCGGTGCCCCGGACCACCGCTTTCAAAGGGTCTTCGGCCACGTACACGGGAAGCTCCACGCGGTCGCGGAGCATCTGATCAATGCCTTCCAGGAGGGCCCCCCCGCCGGTCATCATGATGCCCCGCTCCAGCACGTCCGCGCCGAGCTCCGGGGGTGTGCGCTCCAGCGTACGCAGGACGGCCGCGCTGATCTGCTCAAGATTGTCGTGAAGAGCCTCGCGCACGTTGACCGACGAGATGGTACGCACCTTGGGAATCCCGCTCACGAGATCGCGCCCCTTCACCGACAGGTCCAGCTCCGTGTCCAGCTCAATCGCGCTGCCGACCTCACACTTGATGCGTTCGGCGGTCCGGGAGCCGATGAGGAGATTGTGGTTGCGCTTGAAGTACTGCACAATCGCCTTGTCGAGCTCGGCCCCGCCGACGCGGAGCGACTCGTCCAGGACGATGCCGGAGAGGGCGATGACGGCGATTTCAGTCGTTCCCCCCCCGATGTCCACGACCATGTTGCCCACGGCCTCCTGAATGTCGAGCCCGATGCCGATGGCCGCCGCCATGGGCTCGGACACGAGGTTGACCGTTCGGGCCCCGGCGTGCTCGGCGGAATCGCGCACGGCGCGCTTCTCAACCTCCGTGATGCCGCTTGGGACGCACACGACCATGCTCCGAATGGAGGTGAGCCAGTTGCCCTTCACTTTTTGGAGGAGGCCCTGGATCATCTCCTCGGCGACCTTGAAGTCGGCGATGACCCCGTCCCGCAGCGGCCAGATGGTCTCGATGTCCTGGTGGGTGCGCTCGTGCATCTGCAGGGCCTCGTGACCGATCTCCCGTACCTCGTCGGTGTCGGAGTCGACCACGACAATGCTCGGCTCGTTGAGGACAATGCCCTCGCCGCGGATGTAGACGAGGGTATTTGCCGTCCCGAGGTCGATGGCGACGTCCTGAGAGAGGTTGAAAAACATCAATCGTTCTGTGCGGAGGATGAGGACCGGCGGCGCCGAAGAGAGGCTACGGGCCGGCCAACCGGTGGAATGGGGACGGTGGGGAGGAGGAAGCCGGGGCCGATGGACGAGCCATGCTGCTCGCTGACGGTCGGCCCGACAGGGCCGTTTGTCGGGGCTGGTCATCGGGGCCGGCCTAGTGCCGGAAGTGACGCTGTCCGGTCAGTACCATGGCCACGTCGTGGGCGTCGGCGGCCTCAATCACCTCGTCGTCGCGAATGGACCCTCCCGGCTGGATGGCCGCGCAGGCCCCCTCGCTCGCGGCGGCTTCAAGGCCGTCGGCGAACGGAAAAAACGCGTCCGACGCTACCACGGAACCGGTAAGGTCAAGTTCCGACTTGCCGGCCTTAAAGACCGCGAGTTCGGAGGCATCAATGCGGCTCATCTGTCCGGCGCCGATGCCGAGGGTGGCCCGGTCGCGGGCGTAGACGATGGCGTTGCTCTTGACGTGCTTGGCCACGCGCCAGGCGAAGTCGAGGTCGGTGCGTTCGTCGTCGGAGGGGGGGCGGGCAGTGGGCACGTCCCATTCCTCCCGGGCATCGGCGGCCGATGGGAGGGCAGGATCACGCGTCTGTACCAGCGCGCCGCCCAGAACGGACCGCGTGTCCAGCCGGCCGCTGTCGCGGGCGGGGTGCTTGGCACGAACCACGCGGCGCCGGTCCTGCTCCGTGAGAAAATCGAGCACACCGGACTCGAACGCCGGTGCGATGACGATCTCGGTGAAGATCTCGTCGATCGCCTCTGCGGTTGCCCGGTCGAGGGGCCGGTTCACGACGACGATGCCCCCGTAGGGAGACTGGGTGTCGGTGGCGAAGGCCTGCTGCCACGCGTCCTCAAGGGTGTTGGCGGTAGCCACGCCACAAGGGTTGGTGTGTTTGAGAATGGCACAGGTCGGCCCCGCGTCGCGAAACTCGTCGATGAGGGCGAGGGCACTGCTCGTATCGAGGAGGTTGTTGTAGGAGAGCGCCCGGCCGTGCAGCTTCTCGTAGAACTTGGACGGGTTCCCATAGAGAGCGCCGTTCTGGTGGGGGTTCTCGCCGTATCGAAGAGACTGGGCTTGGGGAAGCGAGACGTTGTAGGTGTCTTGAAGGCCGGAGTCGGTGTCCGAGCCTGCCTCGGAGGGGCGAGAGAGGTGCGCGTCGATGGTCTGATCGTAGGCGGACGTGTGGGCAAAGGCCGCTTCGGCGAGGGTTTGGCGCGTTGGGGCGGACAGGTGCGCGTCGTTTTGCTCCAGTTCGTCGGCGACGGCGGCGTACTGATCCGGCGCCGAGACCACGCCCACGTCGAAGTGGTTCTTGGCGGCGGCGCGCAGCATCGTCGGGCCGCCGATGTCGACGTATTCCATGACCGTCTCTGGGTCGGCGTCCGGGTCCTGGACTGCCTCGGAGAAGGGATACAGGTTGCCGACGACGAGGTCGATGGGGGCATAGTCGTGTTCGTCCAGCGCCGCCAGGTCGTCCGTGCGCGAGCGGCGGGCGAGGATGCCGGCGTGGATGGCCGGGTGGAGGGTCTTGACGCGCCCCTCCAGTACCTCGGGCACGCCCGTCACGTCGGCCACGTCGGTGACCGCAAGGCCGGCATCCCGGAGCGTCGCGGCGGTGCCGCCGGTGGAAATGAGCTCGACGTCGAGAGCACGGAGTCGCCGCGCGAAATCGGCGATGCCGGTCTTGTCGTAGACGGAGAGGAGGGCGCGGCGAACAGGCGTAGGGGCGTCGGTGGGCATGCGGGGGAATGGTTATTCCGAGTCTGAGGGGGAGCGGGGGGAAGCGGTGGCATCTTCGATTCGAATGGTGCGCCCGTCGTGGCGAACCCGATCCTCGGCGAAGAGGCGCAGGGCCTCCGGGTAGAGGCGATGCTCCACCTCGCGAACCCGGTCGGCGAGGACATCGGGGGTGTCGTCGGTGTAAACCGGCACTGGTTCCTGGAGGACAATGGGCCCGTGGTCGTACTCTTCGTCCACGAGGTGCACGGTGGCCCCGGTCCAGTGAACGCCGTAGTTGAGCACAGCGCGGTGGACGTGCATTCCGTACATGCCCTGTCCGCCGAAGGCGGGAAGGAGGGCTGGATGAATGTTCGTCATGGAGCCCCGGTACGCGTCGACCACATTCGGGGGAATCTTTTGCATATACCCCGCGAGGGCGACGAAGGTGACCTCATGTGCCTTCAAAGCGTCAAGCAGGGACTGACCGAAGGCCGTGGGGGTCTCGAAGGACGCAGGTGGGATCACCTCCGTCGGCACGTCGTGCTGCTCCGCCCGCTGGAGCGCTCCGGCGTCTTGGGTGTTGCTGATGCAACACGTCACCTGGGCCGGGAGAAGGTCATCGCCGACCGCGTCGAGGATGGCCTGAAAGTTGGTTCCTTCCCCGGAGGCAAAGACAGCGAGACGCATCGGTCGGCTTGCAGTCAAGTGATAAAAAGGGGAGGACACCTTGTGCAAAACCAAAGATGCGGGTAGGGGACAGCAAATGCCAGCACTTTTCCGGCAAATTTGCTGTGAGATCGTGCACACGGGGCCTTTTCATCCTTTCGTGCGGCACAGGCGAAACCACTGCCTTTCAGAGCGCCTGGCTCGGTCGTTCTGAGGGGCGTAGCGGCAAACTTTGGGGAAGAGAGAGTGCCCGGACCCCGGACACAT
>NZ_NCQY01000030.1:323273-342240 GCF_002894645.1 Salinibacter altiplanensis | reverse complement strand
GGGGGGGGGATCCTTGAACGTGTCCTGTTGCCCCGTCGCCGCGGGCAAGGCCCGGGCTCGTCTTGCGGCAGGGCCGGATCGACCGTGGTCGATTGCCGTCCCGCACAGGTGGCTCGGCGAAAGAGGCCGCCACCGGATGGTTGATTCGGACCGGGCATCTTCAGTGACGGAGAAGCCCGGTGGGTCGACGATCCTGTTGGAAGAGAATCCCGGTACCCCAATGTCGGAGTCAGTGGGCCGCAGCACCCAATTTCGTGAAGAAATTCCTCTTGCGTTTACATTTTGTCCAAAAGAGGAGATAAATTAAGCAGCAGTGTCCTTTGTGCTCTAGGGGCAAAAGGTAAGATAACCCCCAAGCATCATCTTCTCATTCGAGAATGATATGTCTCACACCGCCCTGACGTTTTCTTCGCTCCTTCGTCCCGACGACGAAGCGTTCTCGTCCGATGAGGAGGACCGCATCCAGCTCTATCGTCTAATGAGTCTCCTCGGGGCGTTCTTGATTTCGTCCCTCAGCATCCTCTATCGGCTGTCCGGGCTTGAGTCGGCGAGTCCCATGTGGGCGTATCTCGGCCTTTCGGGCTTGTTTGGGGGACTCTTCCTGCTGTCCTACGCCTCCTGGTGGATCCGGCGTCACTACGTACCGCTGATGTGGGGGTTGATGTATCTCCAGATGATCTGGATTGCGGCTGTCACCACGGCAAACGACTTCAGAAGCGAGTACGGGCTCGCCCTGTTGCTCGTGTACGCGTCCATCGGGGTGGTCATCGAGCTCGGCGCTCAATCACTGCGTCCGGTTCTTTGGTTCCTTGGGTTCGGGGTTCTGGTCACGGCTGGAGGGCTGTTCTTGACCTCTGCCCCAAAGCTAGAGCCCTCGGTCGTGCTCGCACTCATGGTCGTCGTGGCGCTCACGGTCAGCCTTTCCCTCCGAGGCCGAATGACGATTCGACAACAGCGTGATCTCCTGGACCGCCTCGTGGAGACCAGTCCAGGGGTGATTGTTCGCCTCGACCACGAGGGGACCTTTGTCGAGGCGAATGGGCGGGTGAAGGAGGTCCTTCGGAACAGTGAAGAGGACATCTGTGGGCGAACGCACGAGGAGTTGGAATGGACCCTGACGCCGTTCGGGGAAGAAACCATGCCGAAGGAGGAGGCCCCCTTCGACCACGTCGTGGAGACGGGCGAGTCGCTTTGCGACGCGGAATTCTTGTTCCAGTGGGCCGATGGTTCCCAACGGGTCTTGTCAGTGAGCGGAGCTCCCCTCCGGACGGAAGGAAAAAGCCCGGAGGCTGTGTTTCATTTGCGCGACATTACGGACCGGGTGCGGCGGGAACAGACCCTCCGGAGGATAAAGGGACGGTACCAGACGCTGGTCAACAATTTCCCGGACGGAGGGGTCTTTCTTTTCGACGAGGACCTGCGGTTTCGGCTTGCCGGGGGACAGCGATTGGAGAGCGCAGGGCTCCCTCCGTCGAAAGTGGAGGGCAAGACCCCGCACGACCTGTTTCCCGACGCGATTGCACGAGAACACGTCAAATATTTTCGCCGCGCACTGGATGGAGAAAAGCACGTCTACGAACAAGAGTACGAAGGGCAGCGCTACCGCGTGCAGACGCTCCCAATCCGGGGGGACGGAGGCGACGTCATTTCCGGACTCGCGGTGTCCCAAGACATCACCGAGCGGAAAGAGCGAGAACGGCGCCTTCGACAGTCCGAAACGCTCTTCCAAAACGCGCAGGATGCCCTTTTCCTCCTCGATGTGTGTGAGGAGGCGGACGGACGAGCGTTCCGGTACCGGCGTGTGAATCCCGTCTACGAGAGCCAGTTCGGGCATGCTGAGGCGGAGATTCGCGGGCGCTCCCCACGAGAGGTGTTCGGGGACGACGTGGGGCAGTTCATGATGGAGAAGTGTCGGCGGTGCGTGCGACGCCGAGAGGCCCTTCTGTACGAGGAGACCATTCCGTTGGAGGGGGGAGAAACGTACTGGAAGACCCGCATCGCCCCCGTGGTCGTGGAGGGGGATGTGCGCCAGATCGTGGGAACCGCCCGGGACGTGACCGAACAACATCGGCGCCAAGAGACCCTAGAGCGGCAGAATGACCTCTTCGACCGCGCACAAGAGATTGCTGGCGTGGGGGCCTGGGAGTACGACGTGAAGAGGAATGAAGGAAACTGGACCTCGAAGGCGTACGAAATTTTGGGGTTTCCGCCCGACGCAGATCCCAATCCCAGGGCCGCGGTGAACTACTACCACCCGGAGGACCAGTCGCGGGTGCGGGCCGCGTTGCAGGGCGCCCTCCAGGAAGGACAATCGTCCGACCTGGAGGTGCGTGTCGCCGCCGGGGACAAGGTGCGGTGGGCCCGCATCCGGGGCGAGCCCCAATGGGAGGACGGCGAGGTGGCACGGGTCCGGGGGACGATTCAGGACATCACGGAGCGGAAGGAACGGGAGCGTGCGCTCCGTGAAGCGAAGCGGGAGGCGGAGGAGGCCAGCCAGCTCAAGTCTTCTTTGCTCGCAAACATGAGCCATGAGATTCGCACGCCGCTGACTTCAATCATTGGGTTTGCCGAGGCGACCAATACTGAGGCCAGGGGGCTCGACCTGCCGGACGACAGTCCGCTGCCGAAGTACGCCGAACTGATCGAGCAGAGTGGACGACGCCTGCTCGAGACGTTGGAGGGGGTCCTGAATCTGTCCAAGCTGGAAGCCGGCGAGATGGAGCTGGAGGCCCGCCCGGTTGACCTGGTTCAGGAGGCGGAGGCTGTCGCCGAAGAGCTTCGGCCGCGGGCTGAGGAGAAGGGGGTGTCTCTCCACCTGGAGACGGAGGCGGCATGGGCGGAGGCCGACGAGGGAGGCGTTCAGATCCTCGCGCGGAACCTGCTTTCCAACGCCGTCAAATATACCGAAACAGGCGGGTGCGTGTGGATCCGGGCGCACCGCGAGGAGGGAGCTGTTGCCTTCGAGGTCGAAGACACGGGGATTGGCATGGACCCCGAAACCGCCGAGGGCCTTTTTGAGCCGTTTCGGCAGGCCTCGGAAGGGTTTTCTCGGGAGTATCAGGGCACTGGCATTGGACTCGCGGTGACGAAAGAGACCACCAGGCAGATGGGGGGCACCATCGACGTGGAGACTGAAAAGGGGGAGGGAACGCGGATTACGGTCTGGCTCCCGAGGGCCCACGGCGGTGCGTGACCTGATCAATCTGTCCATGAGGCCGCCCAGTGGGGCACGGCGAACTCCTGCGGGGGGCGCACAGGCACTCCTCAGTCCGCAAGGGTCTGCTGAAGGAACGCGGAGGGCCCTGGAAGGGAATCGAACAGCAGGTCGGGGTCGTGTTGTGACAAGTCGGCCCGCCCGTAGCGGCCGGTGCAGACCGCCACGGCCTGTGCGCCGACGGCACGGGCACACTCGATGTCGTGGGCCGTGTCGCCGACGATGACGGTGTGCTCGTGGGGGTGGAAGGCATGGCCCGTGTGGTCGGCGGCCCGTCGGGTGGCCAGTTCCGGCAATCGGTTCCGCTCCGCGTGGTCGCTGCCGAAGGCACCGACGGGGAAGTACGTGTCCAGGCCGTGCGCAGAGAGCTTCTCGTACGCGATGGGCTCGACATTTCCCGTAACCAGGCCAAGCTGCACGTCTGGATGGGCGTGCAGTTTGGTCAGTAGGTCCGAGACCCCCGGCAGAACCTCCACGTCCGCCGGTGTGAGGACATCCCGCATGGTTTCCACGTACGTCGAGATCACGTCTTCGATCATTGCGTCGGTCGCGGGCAGGTCGTTGTGCGTCAGCACCGCCTCGACGATCGCCGGGTCCGTACGGCCGGAAAACGTCACGCCGTCCACGGAAATCGGCTGGTTCATAAGTGAGGACAGGGCGGTGTTCACGGCCTCGCGGCCGCGCCCGTTCACCCGAACGAGCGTGCCGTCGATGTCGAAGAGAAGAAGCCTCATCGGCTGTGGCAGGTCGAGGTAAGAGTGGGGAAGATCTCTTTGGTGCCCGTACCGTCCGCGTCGCCCGGGGATCCCCCTGGGCACGGGCTTGGAAGAATTCGGCAACAACGACCCACGTACGGCCACGGACGAGGTATGCCTGAACCTCGCCCTCCCGTCGAGCATTATACGAGTCGACGTATAGGACCGGTTGCCCCGGTCCCAATCGCCCCGGCATCGACGGATCGTTTCTCTTGCCAGTTTGCACTACCCCGCATGTCTCCCCCCGACGCCGCCCCGGACGACGACGCCCTCTACCTCATCGACGCGATGTCCTTGGCCTACCGGGCACACTACATTTTTATTAGTCGGCCCCTCATCAACTCCAAGGGCCAAAATACCTCCGCGGCGTACGGGTTCACGAACTCCCTGCTCAAGCTGATCGAAGACCACTCCATCGAGCACGCCGCGGTGGTGTTCGACGAGGGGGAGGAGGACACCTTCCGGAAAGAGATGTACGATGACTACAAGGCCAACCGCGACCCGCCGCCGGAGGAGCTGCTGGAAAACATTCCCTACATCAAGGAGATCGTAAAGGGGCTTGACATTCCGGTGCTGGAGGTGCCGGGCGTGGAGGCCGACGACGTGATTGGCGCCCTTGCGAAGCAGGCCGAGGCCGACGATGCGGACGTCGTGATCGTGTCGCCCGACAAGGACTTCAAGCAGCTGCTTAGCGACAAGGTCTCGATCTACAAGCCCGCCAAGGGCGATCAGGATTTTGAAATCAAGACCGGGGACACCTTCCGGGACGAGTACGGCCTCGACCCGGCACAATTTGTCGACATGCTGGCCCTGATGGGCGACAACAGCGACAACGTGCCGGGGGTGTACGGCATCGGGGAGAAAACGGCTCAGAAGCTGCTCCGGGAGTATCACTCCGTGGAAAACCTCATCGACCACGCCGACGACCTGAGTGGCAAGCGGGCACGAGAGGGGATGCAGGAGCACGCCGAGGAGGCCCGCCTGAGCAAGCGCCTCGTCCGCATCCGCACCGACCTCGACGTGCCGCTCGACTGGCACCAGCTCCAGCGCCACGCGCTGGACGAAGAGAAGCTCACGGCTGTCTTCCAGGAGCTGGAGTTCGACTCCTTCGGCGACCGCCTGGGCATCGAAGGAGAGAGTGTCGTGGAAGAAGAGACGGACGAGGACGATCCAGACCTGGAATTTGACTTCGGCCCGTACGAGAAGGTCCAGGAACTCGACCCGGAGGCCGTCGACTACGCGGTCATTGAGACAGCGGACGAGCTCCACGACTTTGCCGACCGGCTGTCCGAGCAGGCCCGCTACGCGTTCGACGCGGAGGCGACCTCCCGCGACCCGATGACCGCGGACCTCGTGGGCCTGTCCTTTAGTGCAGAGGCCGAGACGGCGACCTACGTCCCAACCCCGTTGCCCGACGAGACCCCGACCGACGCGGTCCTCGACGTGCTGCGACCGGTGCTGGCGCGTGACACTGAGAAGCTCGGGCACAACCTGAAGTACGACCTGCTCCTGCTGAAGCAGCACGGCGTCGAGGTGCGCGGGACGCTTTTCGACACGATGGTGGCCCACTACCTCGTGGCCCCCGAAGAGACCCACAATCTGGACGACGTGGCGCGGTCGGTGCTCAACTACAAGATGGTCCCCATCGCGGACCTGATTGGGGACGACACCGATCGGGAATCGATGCGCGAGGTGGACGTGGAGACGGCCGCGCCCTACGCCTGTGAGGACGCCGACATCTCCTTCCGCCTGGCGGACGAGCTGGCTGCGCAGCTGGAGGAGGGAACCGTGCTCGACGTGGCCCACGACATCGAGTTTCCGCTCGTCCACGTGCTCGCTGCAATGGAGCACACCGGCATCCGGCTCGATACGGATGTGCTCGATGAGATCCTGGACGGACTGGAAGAGCGCCTCGGCGCGATCGAAGACGAGGTGTTTGAGCTGGCCGGGGAGGAGTTCAACATCAACTCGACCCAGCAGCTCGGCGAAATTCTGTTCGAGAAGCTCGGCCTTCCGGTCGTCTCCAAGACGCCGACCGGCAAGCCGTCGACCAAAGAAAGCGTCCTGCAGGAGCTCTCGACCGAGCACGAGATTCCGGGGCTTGTCCTCGACTGGCGCTCCACCTACAAGCTCAAGAGCACGTACCTCGACAGCCTCGGCGAGCTGGTCCACCCCGAGACGGGACGCCTGCACACCAGCTACAACCAGACTCGCACCGCCACGGGGCGCCTCTCGTCGAGTGACCCGAACCTCCAAAACATCCCCATCCGGACCGAGATGGGCCGCCAGGTTCGGCGCGCTTTCGTTCCGAAGGAGGGATGGGAGCTGCTGTCCGCCGACTATGCGCAGATCGAGCTGCGCATCCTCGCCGCCATGAGCGGGGACGAGCCCATGCAGGAAACCTTCAAGGAGGGCGGCGACATTCACACCGACGCCGCGGCGCGGGTGTACGACATTGCCCCGGAGGACGTGACGCCCGGGCAACGCAGCAAGGCGAAGGAGGTGAACTACGGCATCCCGTATGGCATCTCGCCGTGGGGCCTCGCCCAGCGAATGCGAATGCCGGTCGACGAGGCACAGGACATCATCAAACAGTACCGCAAGTCGTACCCCGGGGTCTCGCAGCTCCTGAATGAGCTGGTGGAGAAGGCCCAGGACAAGGGCTACGCGGAGACGCTCCTGGGGCGCCGTCGCTACCTGCCGGACATCGACAGCTCGAACAGCAATGCGCGCAGTGCCGCCGAGCGGGTGGCCGTCAACATGCCCATCCAGGGCACCCAGGCGGACATGATCAAGATCGCGATGAACCGCATCCACGAGCGGCTGTCCGACGACGACTGGGCGACGCAAATGCTGCTTCAGGTGCACGACGAGCTGGTCTTCGAGGTGCCCCCCGAGGAGCTGGACGCCGCGCAGGCCCTGATCGACGACGAGATGCGCGATGCCCTGCCGCTCGACGACGTGCCCGTGGTCGTCGACATGGACACCGGTGCCAACTGGCTGGAGGCGCACTGAGTGTGATGCGTGACCCGTGCTTCGTGATCATGGGGCGAAGCGCCCTCACGCATCACAACTTCACGCGCCACGCTCCGCTGCAATCAACGGCAACCTTTTCCCGCATCCCATTTACGCATGACCGAAACGATTCCTGCTCCGCCCCGCGACCTGCCCGCCGCCGTCGACTTTCAGGAGGCGTCGGACGGCATCGAATGCTACCGGCTCTCCACGAATGGCCTTCGTGTTCTCCTGCTCCCGCAGGACGGGGCACCGGTGGCGACCTCGATGGTGACGTATCACGTGGGCAGTCGCAACGAGCGCACCGGGCATACCGGGGCGACCCACATGCTGGAGCACCTTATGTTCAAGGGGACCGAGCGGTACCACAAGCGGAAGGGCACCTCGATCTTTGAGACGCTTCAGTCTGTGGGCGCGAAGGTGAACGCCTCCACCTGGCTCGACCGCACCAACTACTACGAGATGCTGCCCACCGAGCACCTGCCGCTTGCCCTCGACATTGAGGCCGATCGGATGCGGGGGGCACTGATCGACGCCGAGGACGTGGAGGACGAGCGTACCGTCATCCTGAACGAGCGAGATCGCAATCAGAATGATCCAGTCTCGCGGCTGCTCGACGAGGTGTGGGGGGCAGCGTTCGTGGCGTATCCCTACCACCATCCGACGATTGGATGGAAGAGCGACATCGAGCGCATCACGCCGGACGGGCTGCGCGAGTACTACGACACGTTCTACTGGCCCGACAACGCGACGCTCTCGATCGTCGGTCAGTTTGACCGTGGCGAGACGCTGGCCGAGGTGGCCCAGCATTTTGGGGACATCGGCTCGGCCCCGCACGAGATCCCGCAGGTCACCACCGAAGAGCCGGAGCAGTCCGGCCCCCGCCGCGTGACGGTTCGCCAGGATGGCCAGCTGGGCGCGGTCCTGATGGGGTTCAAGTCTCCTCCGGCGTTGGAGGCCGACTCCGACGTGCTCGACGTCCTGGCTCGTATCCTGGCGTCGGGGAAGAGCAGTCGCCTCTTCCGGCGCTGCACCGATCGCGGCCTGACCAGCGATGTCTTCGGCATCAACTTTCGCCTCCGCGACCCCGGTCTGTTCTCGGTGTTTGCGTACCTCGCCCCCGACCAGGACCACCAGACGGTCGAAGACGCCATCCACGAGACGATTCAGGACGTCCAGGAAAACGGCATCACCCAGGAGGAGCTCGACCGGGCCCGCAGCCAGCTTCGCGCCCAGATTGCGTTTGACCGCGACGGGCCGATGCGCGTCGCCTCGCAGCTCAACGAAGCCCTCGCGGCGGGCGACTGGAAGCTCTACACCCAGTACCTCGATCGCCTCGACGAGGTGACCGCAGAGGACGTCCAGCGCGTCGCCCGCACCTACCTGACCCGTGACCGTGTCACCATCGGCCGGTACGTGCCCACCTCCTGACGCGCCGACGTCCGGGGTCGGCTCTCGTCCCAGACGCCGTTCGGCCCCCGCGTCCGTTGCTTTTCAACAATCGCTCTGTCTATGTCCGACTCCTCTTCCCCCAGCAACGCCAGCCCGAGCCTTGCCCCCCGTATTCAAGATCGAACGGTGGGGCCTGGGCGGCTCCTGACGCTCCGCACGTCGGTGGACGACGTGGTCTCTTTTCGGGGCTCGTTCGTGACGCACCCCGACTTCGCCGCGGGGGACGCACTCCGTCAGCAGCTCACGGTGTCGCTGCTCGACAAGGGCACGGAGCACCGCGACCGCTTCGAGCTGGCCCGCGTCCTAGAAGCGTGTGGGGCAACGCTGGATCTGTCGAGTGATGGCCTGTTCGTGGAAATGTCCGGCCGGGCGCTGGTGGACGACCTTCCGCGCGTGATGGCGGTTGCGGCCGAGATGCTGCGGGCCCCGGCGTTCGACCCCGAAGAGTTTCGGAAGGCCCGGGCCCAGGTGGCCGCCGACCTGCAGCGCCGCATGGAGAAGACGTCGGCGCAGGCCTCCACGGCCCTGTCGCAGCGCCTGTTTCCCGAGGGGCACCCCAACTATTCGCCCGCCCCGGAAACGGTGCTGGAGTGGCTGCAGGGCCTCACGGTGCAAGATGTGCGGGACTACCACGAGGCCCACTTCGGATCCAACGAGTGGACCCTCGCCGCGGTCGGGGACCTTCGGCACGACGCGGTCGCCTCGGTCGTAAGCGAGACGTTCACCGGATGGGCGCCGCACGACGCCCCGGCCGTCCACGATCCCAACGCCGCGTCTGCGGAGGTTGGTCGCACCACCGTCCCGATGCCCGACAAGTCGAACGTGGATGTGCGCTTGGGCCACGCCGTCCCCATCCGGCGAGACCACGACGACTATCCCGCGTTCTACGTCGGCAACTACATCCTCGGCGGCAACTTTGCGGCGCGCCTCATGTCTACCGTTCGCGACGAGATGGGCCTGACCTACAGCATCCGGTCGAGCTTGTCTGGGGTGAGCACCCGCCACGTCGGGTCGTGGCAGACGAGCGTCACCCTTAGCCACGACGCCGTGGACGAGGGCATCGCGGCGACGACAGATGTGATCCGCGAGTTCGTGGCGGAAGGGGCGACGGCCGAGGAACTCGACGCAAAGAAGACGACCATCACCGGTTCGTACTCCGTCGGCCTCGCCACCACCGAACGCCTCGCCCAGTCCATTCTGACCAATGCCGAGCGGGGCTTCGACGTCTCGTACCTCGACGGCTTTCCGGAGGAGATTCGGGCGCTCACGCTGGACGAAGTAAACGCCGCAATTCGGGACTACCTCGACCCGGAGGCGATTCAGGAGGCCCTCGCGGGCACCCGTCCCAGCCCGGTCGAGGCGACGGCAGGGGCGTAGGGGCGGACGGCTACGACTCGTCCACCTCGTCCCGGATGATCGAGAGCCGTTCCTCTGGAGACAGGGGCGACTCCTTCGGCATGATGAAGGCCAGGGCGAAGTAGCCGAGCACGAACGGGCCGCCGGACCCGATGACCCCAACGACGAAGGCAATGCGGACGAGGGTGGGGTCCAGGTGTAGGTACTCCGCGATCCCGCCGCACACGCCCATCAGCTTCTTGTCGGTGCGAGAGCGCGTGAGCTTTTTCTTGCCGGACTTCTTCGGCTCCTCCACCACCTTGGTCTGACCGGTTTCCGCCTCCACGGCCTTTTTCTTGGAGGCATCGTCCTCGGCCTCGCCCGACGACCGCCACGTGAGGAGGCCGAACCCGAGTAGGATCACCCCGATGCCCACGAGCCAGGGGAGGAGGAGACTGGAGAAGGCGAGACCGGTCCATGCCCCGAGCTCGCTCAGCAGGTAAATCGTCCCGGCCAGAACCAATGTCAGTCCGGTTACGGTGGGCAAATTGAAGAGGCTCGACGCTTCGGCGTCATCCTCAAAGTACAGGGCGTCCAGCTCCTCCTCAGAGATGTCGTCCAGGTCGAGTGTGGTCTCGCCGACCTCGAAGGGAGACGGCTGCTCGAAGGACTCGTCGGTTGCATCGGAGGAGGACCGAGACCGAGAGCGCTGACGTGAAGACATGATAGGAGGAAGGTTGTGGGGGGACCAGCGGGCGATGCGGCCTACGGCGCAAATGCCTGTTGTTCGGTTACGACTGCCGTTACGGGCACGTCGTGGGAGTCGTTTGGCAGGGAGGCGACGAGGCAGGCTTCGTACGTCAGGGCGACGCGTGGACACGAGACCGACCGCAGGAAGGCGTCGTAGTACCCTGACCCGTGGCCGACACGATGTCCATTCCGGCCGACGCCCAGAGCCGGCACGACCACCGCATCGATCGCGTCGGGTGGCACCCGTTCCGTCTGTGTGGGCTCCTGGATGCCCCACCGGTTCGGGGTCAGCGACGCCGGCCCGGTGTACCGGCGATGCTCCAGCGTAGGAGATTCCGCCTCAAAGCTCGTGACGACTGGCAGCACGACCTGCACGTCCCGGGCCCGCAGCAGCGCGATTAGGGGACGGGTGTCCACCTCGCGCTGGGCGGTGAGGGGCCAGTAGACGTGCACCACCTGCGCCTGAACCACGGCCGGCCTCGTCAGTGCCCGGTGCCCAATCAGGCTGCTCCGGGCACGATACGACTGGGGCGATAGTGCACGACGACGAGTCCGAAACCGGCGCCGCCACGTGTCTTTGGTCGAAGGGGCCATGCGGCCTGAAGAAGAGAAAACGCCAGTGGCTGACTGTAGCACCCTATGCCTTGGAACCTGTTTCAATTTCTGTGTCGGGGCCCCGAGCGGCAGTGAAGACCTGTAAATCGCCTCCGGTCTCGGGCGGTAGCCCTCCACTACAGCCCTCGATCATGAGCCGATTTTCGGCTCATCGATGCTCGCCCCCCTCCCCATCCGATCCAAAATTAAAACAGGCTTTTGAAATGCCACGTACTGTCATCCGAAAACGATCCCTGCCCGAGCGGTTACATGGCGTGGGCCGCGCGGCCATTGTTACAGGGCCTGCGTCCCGAAAGTCGGGTGGCGAATTATGGATGAACACCTCTCCAGGAGTGGATCGAATCGTGGCGCCTCACACGTATAGGAATCGGTTGAGCCGGCAACTTGGGCGCGCAGTCCCCCAAAGCGGATTTGTCACTACGAGTGGCCCGGCCGGCCGCCCGGTCCGGCCTTCACGGCGGAGGGAGGCGCCGACATTGACGAGACGAGTTGACGTACACCATCATGTTTGAAGGATTGTCCCAAAAGCTCGAGGGCGCCCTGCAGTCCGTCACGGGCCAGGGCCGCATCGACGAGGTCAACGTTGCCGAGACGATGCGGGAAATCCGCCGTGCGTTGCTGAACGCAGACGTCAACTACCAGGTTGCGAAGGAATTTACCGCGAACGTGAAAGAGGCGGCTGCGGGGGAGGACGTGTTGACCTCCGTCACTCCGGGGGAGCAGTTGACGAAGATCATGCACGACGAGCTGACCCAGGTGCTGGGCGGCGAGCACGAAGGGGTTGAGATGGCGGAAACGCCACCCACCGTGATTCTGGTCGCTGGCCTGCAGGGCTCTGGCAAAACGACCTTCTGTGCCAAGCTGGCTCGTCACTTTCGCAAGGAAGGGCACGCGCCGCTCCTGGCGGCCTCGGACGTGTACCGGCCCGCCGCCGTCGACCAGCTCAAGACGCTGGCCGATCAGGTGAACGTGCCCGTCTACTCGGTCGAGGAGGACGGCGAGATTGTGGAGGATGCCGTGCGCGTCGCCGACGAGGCCGTGGCGGAGGCCCAAAACACGGCCCGTGACATCGTCATTATCGACACCGCGGGGCGCATGCACATCGACGAGTCGATGATGCAGGAGGTGGAGGACATTAAGACGACGGTGGAGCCGAACGAAACCCTGTTCGTCGTCGACAGCATGACGGGCCAGGACGCGGTGAACACGGCGAAGGAGTTCAACGAGCGCATTGACTACGACGGGGTCGTTCTGTCGAAGCTCGACGGAGACACCCGCGGTGGGGCGGCCCTCTCGATCCGGACGGTGGTCGACAAGCCCATCAAGTTTGCCTCCACCGGCGAGAAGCTGGACGCGCTCACGCCGTTCTATCCGGACCGCATGGCCCAGCGCATTTTGGGCATGGGCGACGTGGTTTCGTTCGTGGAGCGCGCCCAGGAGCAGTACGACGAGCAGGAGGCCGAACGCCTGCAGGAGAAAATCCGCTCGGAGGAGTTTGACCTGCAGGACTTCTACGATCAGCTCCAGCGCATCCAGAAGATGGGCTCGATCAAAGAGCTCATGGGCATGATCCCAGGGGTTGGCAACAAGATCCGCGACCTCGACATCGACGATGAGGCCTTCACGCACATTGAGGCCATCATTCAGTCCATGACCCCGAAAGAGCGGGCCCACCCCGACATCTTGAATGGCACCCGTCGCCGCCGGATTGCCCGGGGCAGTGGAAATGAGGTCCGGGACGTGAACCAGCTGGTCAGCCAGTTCGAAGAGATGAAGGACATGATGAAGACGATGCAGAAGATGACGAGCAAGGGGCAGGATGTCGATATCTCGAGCCTCATGGACAAGATTACGGGCGGCGGTGGGGGACAAGGCCACAGCCCACGGTAGGCCAAGGGCCATTGGTACGATCGCTTGCACGCTTTTCACGATTGTTGAACTGAACACACCCGAACGAACACGTGTCTGTTAAGCTTCGACTGCGCCGCATTGGGCGCAAAAAGATTCCGGTCTATTCGATTGTCGCCGCCGACCAGCGCAACGCGCGGGACGGGCGCTACATTGAAGACATTGGCCGTTACTTTCCGCTCCGTGAACCCGCGGAGGTGCGTTTGGAGGAAGACCGAGCCCTCTACTGGCTCGAAAATGGGGCGCAGCCGAGCGATACGGTGCGGTCCATCCTGCGCCGCCGGGGCCTCCTGCTCCATCACCACCTGAAGAAGAAGGGCGAGTCGCCGGACGAGATCGAAGCAGCCGTCGAAGAGTTTCGGGAGCGCATGGCCGAGAAGGACGAAGAGGTCAAGATCGCGGTGGGCGCGCGCGGCAAAGACCCCCTGGAGCGAGAACGTGAGCGGGCCGAGGAGATTGACGAAGAGGCGCAGCTGCGCGCCCAGGCCACCCCGCTTTCGGTCGTCCAGGAGGAGGCCGAGGCCCAGGGCGAAGGCGCTGAGTCCGATCCTGCCTCAGCGTCGGATGCGCCGGAAGCTGTCGCCGATGAGGCGGAAGACACAGACGGGTCGGCCGACGCCGACACTGAGGACGAGTCCGAAGAGTCCACTGACGAGTAGCCCTGAGCGGGACCGCCGGTCCCTGTGCCATGTCTCCCCCGACGGGTTCCCCCCCCGACGACTCGGCAGCCCAACGCCCGGACTTCGCGAATGTCCCGCCAACCGATCTAGTGAAGGTGGGGTTCGTCTTTCGGGCCCATGGCCTGGACGGAGAGCTCAAAGTTGATCCGTCTGCGACCGGCGACCCGGCTCGTTTCGAGGCGCTGCCCAGGGTGTTTGTGGGGCCGCATCCGAGCCGAGTCACCCGTCACGCCATCGCCTCGGTCCGCTACCAACAAACCAAGCGGGGCACGACGGTACTGCTGGGGCTGGACGGCATCGCGAACCGGGACGACGCCGAGGCGGTTGCCAAAATGGACGTGTTCGCGACCGAGGAGGCCCTGGGGCTGGAGGACGATGAGCTCTTTGCCGACGATTTGGTGGGCTGGACCGCCGTGACGGAAGACGGAGCGGTGCAGGGAACCGTCGCCAACTTCATGGAGATGCCCGCGCAAGACCTCTTCGTGGTCCGGACCCCCGAGGACGCGGAGGTGATGATTCCGGCCATCGACGACTTCATTATTGAGATCGACGACGAGGCGGAGCGGATTGTCGTGCGCCCCATCGACGGACTGATGGATGCGTAGTCGGACGACCGCCTTCGTGACACACTCTGGAGACTGTTGTTTACCGGCATGCCTGGGAGCATCCGCATTGACATTGTAACGGCCCTTCCGTCGCTCGTGGAGGCGCCTCTGCAACACAGCATCCTCAAGCGGGCGCAGGAATCGGGCGTGGCCGCCCTTCAGGTCCACGACCTCCGCGAGCACGCGACCGACAAGCACCGCCAGGTCGACGATCGGCCCTTTGGCGGAGGGGCCGGGATGGTGCTGAAGCCGGAGCCGCTGTTCCGAGCCGTAGAAGCGATCGAAGAGGCGGCCGGAGAGGCCGACGACATTATCTATCTCACGCCCGATGGAGAGCAGTTCGACCAGTCGATGGCCAACCGCCTGTCGATGGACGGGCACCTGATTCTAATCGCAGGGCACTACAAGGGCATTGACCAGCGGGTTCGAGACGCCCTCGTGACCCGCGAATTGTCCATTGGCGACGTGGTGCTCAGTGGCGGGGAGCTGCCGGCGCTCGTACTGGTCGACGCGGTCGTCCGGCTCGTGCCGGGGGCCCTGGGCGACAGCTCCTCGGCCCTCACGGATGCGTTTCAGGACGGACTTCTCGGTGCCCCGGCCTACACGCGGCCGGCGGAGTTTCGGGGGCGAGAGGTGCCGTCGGTGCTCCGCTCCGGGAATCATCAGGCCATCGCCCGCTGGCGGGACGAAAAGCGGCTTGAGAAGACCCGCGACCGACGGCCGGACCTGCTCCCAGACGCTACGGATTCGCCGGAGGCATCCTCGCAGTGAGCGTACGCCCCGGCTCTGACTGACTATTGTTTGCTTTCACCCAACTACAAAAACAGTAACATGGCTACCGATCTGATGAGCGTCGTTGAGGCGACGCAGCTTCGCGACGACGTGCCGGCCTTTGACTCCGGAGACACGGTCAACGTCCACCTGCGAGTGGTCGAGGGCGAGAAAGAACGCATTCAGCAGTTTGAGGGCGTCTGTCTCTCGCGCCGTGGCTCCGGCCCGAACGAGACGTTTACCGTTCGAAAGGTGTCCGAGGGAGTGGGGGTTGAGCGCATCTTCCCGATCCACTCCCCACGGGTGGCCAAGATTGAGGTTGTCCGTCGCGGAGCGGTGAACCGCTCGAAGCTCACGTACCTGCGGGGCCTGTCGGGGAAGGACGCCCGGATTCAAGAACAAATCCGGGGCAACTAGTGCGGTGGTGGAAAAGGCCGCCACGCATGCCCGCGTTCGTCGACTCCGGACTCGTTTTTCGCTCCCATGGACCTTGCGATTTGGGACTATCCGCCCGCTGAGTTTTTGGCGTCGGGCTTTACGTCCGGCGCCGTGGACAATCCGTTCCGGATTACGCGGCATCGTCCCGAACAGTGTGCGGCGATGCTGGTCGAGGACGAGGTGGATGTGGCCCTGATGCCGACGATGCTGGCCCTGCAGGCCAGCAACGCCATCGACGTGCTTCCGAGTGTGGGGCTCGTCTCGTGGCGGTACCCATATGCGCGGCTCGTGTGGACGGGGGGGCTACACGACTTTCCGGAGACGATTGCCTACGACCGGCGCGTCGCGCAGGAGCGCATCGCCGCCCGGATTGTCCTGCATGAGCACTACCAGGTGGATCCTACGTTCGTCCCCTACGACGATCGTCCCCCGACGGCGTTGCTCGACACCGAAGAGGACGCGGCGCTGCTCGTGGGGCCCGACGTGCCCGCGCTCCGGCCCGATTCCTTCACGATGGACATTGGGCGCGAGTGGTACGAGTTGTCCAACTACCCGATGGTCTGGGGGCTTTACGTGACCAAGCGGGACCAGTCCACGGATGAAATGATCGAGGCGCTTATCGCCTCGGGCGAGGCGGCCGACGACAATCGCGACGTGTGGGTCCAGGCACAGGAGACCACGGCCTCGCTGAATGAATTCTACCGAGAGGACCTCCGTACGGGCCTCGATAAGCTCGCCATCGCGAGCCTGACGGAGTTTCGGAAGTACCTCTTCTTCTACGACGTGACGGAGGATGTCCCGGACCTTCCACTCGTGTACCTTGACGACGAAGAGGAAGACGAGGAGGAGGCGTAGACCCTGCGTCAAGTGATGTCTCGGGCCCCAACTGGCCGCGAGGGGTTGTACACTGCTGCTGGTTTCCGGCGGTCGTTTCCCGCAGCCTTCGGCTACGAGCTGACTGTCGGCTCCCCGATGCTCGCTCCTCCCACTCGATTCAGTCCCCAAACTGGTTCTCGGTCCCGTAGTCCCTGCGGGGTGCCCCAGTCCGGTCTGGGCCAGGGTCGCGTGCCGCGTTCACTGTCGAATTCAGACCCCTTCTCGCCATGGCTGACGGCACTGAGGTCGTTGCGCGCAATAAGAAAGCAAAGTTCGAGTACGACATTGAGGAGGCTCTGGAGGCAGGGCTCGTCCTCGAAGGCTCCGAGGTAAAGTCGGTGCGTCAAGAGAAGGCGAGTCTGGACGGGGCATACTGTCAGGTCGACCGGGAGGGGGAGATGAAGATTCATGGGATGTACATCAAGCCGTACGAGGAGGCCGGCCGGTTTGGGCACGAGCCGCGGCGCACCCGGAAACTCCTGCTCCACGACCAGCAAATCCGCAAGTGGGGCCAGATGGCCGAGCAAGAGGGCTACACGATTGTCCCGCTGTCGCTCTACTTCCGCGACGGGTGGGCCAAGCTAAAGATTGGGATCGCCAAGGGGCGCCAGAAGCACGACAAGCGTCAGGTCATCAAGGAGCGAGAGATGGAGCGTCGACTGGAGCAGGAGCAGAGCGACTACAACTTTTAGGGAGGGAGGACGAAGAGAAGCGTGTTGTATCATTCATGAAGAGCACAGACACATGGCATTTCCCCCGGTCGATGAGCAGATGACGGTTCTCCGCCGTGGGGTGGAGGAGATCGTTCCGGAAAACGAACTGGCCGACAAGCTCCAGTCGTCGCGCAAGACGGACACGCCCCTGACCGTGAAACTCGGATGCGACCCCAGTCGGCCCGACCTCCACCTTGGGCACACCGTCGTTCTGCGCAAGCTGCGCCAGTTTCAGGACCTTGGCCACCGGGCCCTCCTGATTGTGGGGGACTTCACGGGCATGATCGGCGACCCGTCCGGCCGTTCCAAGACACGTCCCCAGCTCACCCTCGAGGAGACGCGCGAGCACGGCCAGAGCTACTACGAACAGGCCACCCGCGTGCTCGACCCGGACAAGACGGAAATCCGGTACAACTCGGAGTGGCTTGACGAGATGAGCTTCAGCGATGTCATCGAGCTGGCGGCCCGGCAGACGGTCGCGCAGATGCTGAAGCGAGACGACTTTGAGCAGCGCTACGAAGCGGGTCAGCCCATCAGCCTGCATGAGTTTCTGTACCCCTTGGCGCAGGCGCGCGATTCCGTCCACATCGGTGCCGACGTGGAGCTGGGGGGCACCGATCAGCGCTTCAACCTACTCCTCGCGCGTCGCCTTCAGGAGGCCAACGACCAGGAGCCGCAGGTTTGCATGATGCTTCCGCTCCTGGAGGGCACCGACGGGTCCGACAAAATGTCGAAGTCTCTCGACAACGCCATCGGCATCGCCGAGGCCCCGGAGGACATGTACGGCAAGACCATGTCGGTGCCCGACGATTTGATCTACCGGTACGTGGAGCTGGTCACCGACATTCCGACCGAGCAGCTGCCGAAGGTCAAACAGTTTGCCGAGAGCAATCCGCGGCAGGCCAAGGCCCAACTCGCCCGTCGCGTCGTGGAAATGTATCACGGGGAAGAGGCCGCGGATCAGGCCGCGGAGCACTTCGAACAGACCGTGGTGGAGGGGGGCGTGCCGGACGACCTGCCGGAATACACGCCGACGCCGGAGGACGGGGGGGAGGTCGGCCTTCTGAACCTGATGCGCCACGCCGACCTGACGGACTCGAACAGCGAGGGCCGCCGCATGATCGAGCAGGGGGCCGTGACGATCGACGACGAGAAGGTCACCGACACCGGCCGGTACATCGACGTGGGGGAGGAAGCGCCGCTCGTGCTCCAGGTGGGCAAGCGCCGGTTTGCCCGCATCCTCCCGCCCGGGCACGAGGCGAACGCTTAAGCAACCACCGGGGCCGGGGCACGAGTCACTTCACCACAACGATCTTCCGAGTTGTCGCGAACTGCTCGCCGGTGAAGCGCAGAAAGTACGGGCCGCTGGAGAGTCCGTCCGTCGGCACTCGAATGCTTCGCCGAAACCCGTCCGGTACCTCCTCGTCGAGCAGGACCTGGACGCGTCGCCCCAGCACGTCGTAGAGCGTGACTCGCACATCTTGGGTTTCGTTGAGCACGAACTGGGTCGTCGAGGACGAACCGGCCCCGGAGGCAACCCCCCCCTCGTCGATTTGAATCTCCCGCACCAGCACGGCCTCGCGGTCGGGCGAGGCCTGGGGGGATTGGTTGCCGGCATTATCTTCGGCGACGAGGGCAAAGTAGTAGGTCCGGTCCGCTTCGAGCCCGTCCGACGCCGTAATCGTGGCCGACTCCGATTGTGTGGCTGGGGCGGGGAGTGGAGGGCTCCCTACCGGCTGTGCCTGTTCGAAGTCCATTGCCGACTCGATGCGGGTCGTGTCGTAGCGGAGCAGATACCGCTGGGCCGATCCGTCCCGTCCGTCGTCGCCCGTCGCGGTCC
>NZ_NCQY01000030.1:258393-323151 GCF_002894645.1 Salinibacter altiplanensis | reverse complement strand
GTCCGATCCCCCGTTCAGGGGACGCCCGGTGAGGGTTTCGGTGCCGGTATTCCGGGGGTCGAGCACGTCCGCGACGGTGGTGCCGTCGTAGTCGCCGTCCTCGAAGCCCGCGGCGAGGCGGCCGTACCAGTCCGGCCGATCGTTGTCATCCGTGCCCCCGCCGTTGCACCCCGCAAGCCCGCCCGAGAGCACGCCTACCACCCGCTGGTCGGCATCGTAGAGCGGGCCGCCCGAGGAGCCGCCCTCCGTCGTCCCCAGGTCCCAGTCGCCGATGCGGAGATGCGTGCTGCCATTTCTAGGGGCCCCGTATCCGGTAATCGAGGATGGATCGTCGTCGAAGCTGATGCGCTTGCCATGCCCTCGTGGGTGGTGAATGGTGACGCTCCGGGTCGTGGCGTCATCCTCCCGGCTCCATCCGTTCAGGTACAAGTTGTAGGAGGCGGGGATGTCGTCGTCGATCTCAACGAGGGTCAGGTCGGGCTTTCCAGAGATGCCCCCGTTCTGGTGTACGTTCCCGAAGCGAGCGCGGAGAAGGGCGCCGGAGGACGTCTGGTTCCACCCGCCGACGTTCAGGGAGTCATTCGGAAACCTGCCGTTCTCGTCCGAGCCGAGAGACCGGCAGTCGGCGGTCTGGAAGTTCCAGTAGAAGACCATGCTGTTTGCCTCGGCCGGGCTCTGGACACAGTGCTCGGCGGTCAGAAAGAGAGGACGGCCATCCCGAGCTGTGTTGTTGACCAGGGAGCCGGAGCAAAACAGGTTGTCCTGCCCCCGGCGCAGGGTGTACCCGCCCACGGCACGCACCTGGTTGCGCCAGGGATCGGCCTCCTCGCAGGCCACGTCGAGGTTGCAGGCCCCTGATTTCGAACGGGACGTTTGGGGACCCGTGGGCAAAGCCCGGTATCCGTGAACGACATGGCCGACCGTGAGCCCGGCGGCCCGTTGACGGTCGGCAATCTCTAGTTCCAGGATGAGCTCGTCTCCGCGAACGAGGGGGGTCCAGTGTTGGCCGTCGGTCGCATCTGCTGCCGTGTAGGGCCCGTGGACGGCCGAGTCGCCCGGGCCATGTACGAACAGGGTGGCGTCGGGGGGCAGCTGAAACGTCGAGAACCCGAGGCTCAGAGAGACGGCGTCGCGCGACGTGATGCGGAGACGCCACAGCCAGCGTCCAGACGGGAGCTGCTCCCAGGTGCCGTCCCGCGAGGGCGACAGGTGCGTGTCAATCGTTCGGCCGTACCGGTAGGGGCCGACCTGGTCCCGTGCCTCTCGATCTTCGGCCCGGAGTGTGGTGGCATCCACGGAGGGAAGGGTCTCCAGGGCAACCTCGGCGGTTGCACGAACCGTAGTCTGGTGCCGTGATGGAGGGGGCGTCCGTTCTTGGGCGGAGGCGGCACCGGCCATCCAGGCGTGTCCCACCAGCGCGGTGACCAAAAAAAGTGTGTGCTTCCACAGCGACATTGCACGTAAAGACCCGGTAGGGGTCGAAATTACGTATCGCTCGAGAGGTCGGATACGTCCGCGTCCATGTCCGCTACCGTCTCCGTCAGGTCATCCTTGTACGCGGCCATCTTGGCACGGAGGTCGGGGGCCCCGACGCCAAGAATCTGGACGGCCAGCAGGGCGGCGTTGTCGGCGGCGTTGATCGCCACCGAGCCCACGGGCACGCCGCCCGGCATCTGGACGATGGAGAGGAGCGAGTCGATCCCGTTCATCGTACTGGTTTTTACAGGGACGCCGATGACGGGGAGGGGCGTGCTGGCGGCGAGCATGCCAGGGAGGTGGGCCGCCCCGCCGGCGCCGGCGATAATGACCTCCACGCCGCGCTCCTGAGCGGTCTCGGCGTACTCTTTCATGACGCCGGGGGTGCGGTGGGCGGAGAGGACGCGCATCTCGTAGGACACGCCAAACTCATCGAGGACTTCGGCGGCCTCCTTCATCACGGGGAGGTCGGAGTCGCTGCCCATGGCAATGCCAACGGGCGGTGCATCGGATGTAGACATGGTCGGCTAAGGACACTATTGGAAAGACACGACGTAAATGTGGACGGAGTGCTCGGGGCGTGCCGCGGCCAAAAACAGAACGGACGTCTGGAGTCTCCCCGAGCGACTACAATTCAATTGCGTCGGCGGCCATCTCGGCGCGCTTCCGCGTATCGGCGCGGTCGGCACCGAGGGCGGTGACGTGGCCCATTTTGCGACCGGGACGGACATCGGGCTTGCCGTAGATGTGGGGGGTAACGCCGTCCGTCTCCAGGGCCCGAGACAAGCCAGTGGTTTCGGGGGGTGTTCCTTCGCGACGGCCCAGCACGTTGACCATGACGGCGACCGGGGTTCGCAATGAAGGATCCCCCAAGGGCCAGTCCAGAACGGCCCGTACGTGGTTTTCGAACTGGGAGGTGGCAGCGCCCTCGATCGAATAGTGGCCCGTGTTGTGGGGACGAGGGGCGAGCTCGTTCACCAGCACACGCCCATCTGGCATTTCGAAGAGTTCGACGGCGATGAGGCCGACTCCTTCGACTGCATCGACGGACCTCTGGGCAATGCGCCGGGCCTTCTCGGCAATGTCGTCGTCGATGGCTGCGGGGACCTCCACGGCGTGGCACCGATGGTCGCGCTGCTCGGTGTAGGCGACGGGATAGACGACCTGGTTCCCGTCGGGACGCCGGGCTACCTGCACCGCGAGTTCGCGCGTGAAGTCTGCAAACGTCTCCACCATCGCGCCATCCCCGGCGGCCAGGTCGGGCCAGGCCTGCCGAAGTTCGTCCGCGGAGTCGGCCGTGGCGTTGCCGTAGCCGTCGTAGGCCCCGCGATACTGTTTGAGGACCACTGGATAGCCGAGGGCCTCCGCGGCGTCGAGGGCCTCGGCGAGGGTCTCGCACCGCGCAAACTCGGGCACCGGGCACTCGGCATCCACCAAGTGCTGCTTCTGCACGCCCTTGTCCTTGATGAGGGACAGGGTTTTGGTCGAGGGCCAGAGGGCGGCATCGTCCGGCAATACCTCGGCGACGGCATCGGCGGGGGCCCACTCGCTCTCGACCGTCACCACGTCACAGTCGGCCGCAAAGGGACGGAGAACGTCCGGGTCGGTCCAGTCGCCGACCTGAGTCTCAGCATAGGGTCGCATCGGGCCGGCGTCCTTTGGCGACAACAGCCGGACCTCCACGTTCATGCGAATGGCCTCGGCCGCCATCATCTTGCCGAGTTGCCCGCCGCCAAGAATGCCGATCGTCGGAAATGGTGTACTCATGCGAAGAAAGTCCAGTCGGAGAGAAAGGGTGTATGGATGAACGTCAGCCCCTGAGCATGGGCCAGAGATGCATAAGGCTATGCCTCTTCCGGGTCGGTCTCCTCGGGGGGAGGCTCGCTGTGCAGGAGTTCGTCGAGCTCCTGTTCGTCGTCCACGAGCACGTCGCGGGCCTTCGTGCCGTTGAAGGGCCCGACGATGCTGGCTTCCTCCAACTGATCGACGATGCGGGCGGCGCGGGTGTACCCGACCGCCAGCTTGCGCTGGAGGAGCGACACGGAGCCCTGTTGACGACGCACGATGACCCGGGCTGCCTCCTCAAATTTCTCGTCGGTGTCCTCCACGCCCAGGGTTTCGTCCGGACCGTGGCCGGCATCCTGGAGGGAGGGAAGCGTGTAGGCAGTGACGCCGGGCTGGTCCGCCACGTGGTCGACGACCTCTTCCACCTCCTCCACGCTCACGAAGGGGCCCTGCAGGCGCTTCAGGTCGCTGCCACTCAGGAAAAGCATGTCCCCGTTCCCAACGAGGTCCTCGGCGCCGCCCTGGTCCAGGATGGTGCGGGAGTCGACCCGGGACGCCACCTCGAAGGCAATGCGGGACGGGAAGTTGGCCTTGATGACGCCGGTGACCACGTCGACCGACGGCCGCTGGGTCGCAAGGATGAGGTGAATGCCGACGGCCCGTGCCATTTGAGCAAGGCGTGAGATTGGGCCTTCCACGTCATCGCCGGCCGCCATCATCAGGTCGGCCAGCTCGTCGACCACCACCACCAGGTAGGGCATGTGCCGGTGCCCGTCCGTGGGGTCGAGCTCCCCGGCCTGAAACTTCTCATTGTACCCGGTAATGTTGCGCACGCTGGCGTCCGACAGCAGGTCGTACCGCATTTCCATCTCGTGCTCTACGCTCTTGAGGACCCCGGAGGCCTCGTCGATGTCGGTGATCACGGTCTGGTCAATGTCCTCCGGGACCGCCACGAACTGCGTTTCGAGCTGTGTGTACTGTTGCAACTCAATTTTCTTCGGGTCGATGATGACGAACCGCAGGTTCGCCGGATGACAGGCGTAGATGAGACCGGTGATGATGGAGTTTAGGCCCACAGACTTGCCAGACCCAGTGGCGCCCGCGATGAGAAGATGGGGCATGGTTGTGAGGTCGCCCACATGCACTTCTCCCTCAATGTTTTTGCCGAGGGGCAGGGGAAGTTGTAGGTCGGTGTCCTGAAACTTCCGGGTCCCGATTACGCTGCGGAGGCGGACCAGCTCGCGGTTCCGGTTTGGAATCTCGACCCCCACGGCCGATTTCCCGGGAATGGGGGCAATCATCCGGACGCCGGGCGCCGCCATCGCCATGGCCAGGTCGTCCTCGAGCGACTTGATGCGGCTGACCTTGACCCCTGGAGCGGGCGTGAGCTCGTAGCGCGTGACGGTTGGGCCCACCACGGCATTGATCTCCTCAATCTCGATGTTGTACATCTCGAGCTTGTCGAGGAGCACCCGCTTGTTCTCCTCAAGCTCCTCCCGGTTGATGGTGGGGCCGGTGTCCGCCGACTCATCGAGAAGGTCGAGGGACGGAGGCTCGTACTCGAAGTCCTCCGGCAACTCCGCGGTCCGCTCGATTTCGTCGGTCGTCTCCTCTTCGACCTGCTCCTGGATCGTCATCGAGACATCGTCCTCGGGGTCGTCGGGCGCGTTCGGGACTGGGGCGGCGTCTTCGGTCTCAGGGGGCTCCGGCGGGTCGGACGTGGATGCGTCTGAGGACGAGGAGGGGGGAGCCGTGTGGGCGGGGGCATCGTCCGGCGGGGTCTCTTCCGTCGCTGCCACAGCCGTCTCGCCGTCGGGAGACTCGCTCTGATCGTCGGCGGGCTGAGACGGGGGCGCCGCAGGTGTGGAGTCGTCCTCGGCGGCGGACGCGGCGGAATCGTTCCCGGGCCGAAACAAATCATTTCGACGAACGGACGAGTCCTCCAATTCGGGGGGATCGGGGCGGCCTGGAGGAGAAGAGGAAGGCGCAGGGGCGGCGGGATCTTGTTCGGTGGGAGACGGCGAAGGATCGCTCGCAGAAGAGGCCGACGCGGACGCCGAGGGGGAGGCCGGCGAGGCCTGGTCGGTCGCGGTCCGCGTCTCCTCCGGTACGGTGTGGGTCCGGGCCTGTGTCCACTGGTTCTGGATGTAGGCTCCGGTGGCAGAGACGCCCGTCACGATTGCGCAGGCGGCCTCAATGATGCGGTCCACCGTGCGCTGAACGTCGTGGTCCACCACGAGCAGGAGCAGGATTGCCCCCGCGAGCAGGAGGAGGATGAAGGAGCCGACCTCCCCGAGAACGTTTTGCATCCAGCCTGCGGTGCCGATGCCGACGCTTCCTGCCCACGCCCGAAGAGAGACATCCGCCGCGTGGTGGCCCCAGCCTACGAAGCAGGACAGGACGAAGGCAGAACAGACCGTCAGGAGGGACGGATAGAGGAGCCGATGCAGCGAGGCATGACGAAAGATTGCGTAGCCCCATACCATGAGCAGGCTGCTCAGCAGGAGCACGCCGTAGCCGATAAAGCCGGGCACGAACGTTTCCGCGAGCCGACTGCCCAAAAGCCCGAGTACGTTCTGGACAGGCCCGTCGGCCTGGGCGCTTTGCGGATTGAACACGACCTCAGACCACTCCGCCGAACGAAGAACGACGGCGTCGCTGGGGTGGTAGCTGGCAAAGGCAAGCGATACCAACAGGGCGAAGACCATCACCACCAGCCCAATAATCTCCACCTTCCGACGCGGGGAGATCAAAAAGGTCTCCTCCGTATTTGTGTCGGAATCCGAGGCAGCCATACGACCGAACAGGCGAGTCGGAGAGTGGAAGTTGCAGCGATAGGCCGGGGCTTTGCGTGTGCACCCGTTGTTTGATTGAAGTGCACAGGGTCCGTAAAGTGGGCTCAACGCGGCACAAATGCAACGGAGCGGCACGGACGAGCGCTCCGCGCGTGTGCAGAAAAAGGGCGTGTGCTACGCCGAGGCGACATCCTCGTACAGAAGAAGCCGGTTCTCCGTATAGTAGGGCAGCACGGGCAGGGCGTCGATCCGGAAGCAGTAGTCCAGGTCCGCTTCACAGTTCTGTTCGGCAAGCCACTCGGCGTGGTTGGCCCCCCGGAGGGCATTGTCGAGATCGTCCCGGTCCGTGTGGTACAGCGTGTAGGCGGTGTGGGCCGAGTCCGTGACGGGGTACGGCTCGTTCCCGTCCCAGAGGCGATCGAGCAGAAGTCCTGCACAGAGGGTGTCTTCCAGGGCGAGGCGGTTCTGGCGGCCTGCACAGACGATGGTTACGGCGTCGGCCGTCCGACGGATGAAGTCGACGACGCGGCCTGCGTTCAGAAAGGAGGCGACCACGAGGGTCTCGGCCTCTTTTGCCTGTTCCAAGGCCTGCGTTCCGTTGGAGGTGTTCAGAATGATATCCCGGCCCTCCACGACGTCCTGTGTGTACTCGTGTGGCGAGTTGCCAAGGTGGTATCCTTCAATCTGCTCTCCATTGCGTTCGCCCCCGAGTCGATACATATCGGGGTCGAGGTTGCTGGCAATTTTTCCGGCCCGGGCCATGTCGGGAACCGGCATTACGGCCCGGGCGCCCCGCTCAAGGGCCGTTACGATGGTAGAACAGGCCCGGAGTACGTCGATGACAATGACCGTCCGGTCCTGGACATCGCCTTCCGAAATGTTCGAGTGCGTCAAAAAGACTTCAGCGTCCATCGGAACGGCGAGTCAGGTGAAGGGGAGGGGGGAGCGCGAGAAGCGGAGACGGGCCTACGCCTTCTCGTGGAACGGGGGCTCGACCACGTCCACGTCGAACGTACGGCGTCGACTCGCGACCTGTAGGGACTGTCCCGGCTCCGTATAGGAGGCCTCATTGGGAACGTAGCCGAGGCCGATGCCCGCATCGAGGAGGGGCGACTGCGTGCCGCTGGTGACGACCCCGATGGCGGTGCCCGTCGGCGACTGAAGGACGTCGTCGTGGCGCGGGATGCCCCGTTCCGTGGCCATGAAGCCCACGAGCCGGCGCTCCGGGCCGTGCTCGTGAATCTCCCGCAGGGCCTCCCGCCCGATGAAGTCGCCCTTGTCCAGCTTCACCAGCCAACCCAGCTGCGCCTCGTAGGGGTTGATTTCTTCCGTGATGTCGTTGCCGTGCAGGCAGAGCCCTGCCTCAAGCCGGAGCGTGTCGCGGGCGCCAAGGCCGGCCGGTGTCAGGCCCCGATCCGCCCCCGCTTCGAGAAGGGTCGTCCACACGTGCCGGGCCCGGCCGGCGGGGACGTACAGCTCGAGGCCCGGCTCGCCGGTGTATCCGGTCCGGGAGATGAGGGCGGTCTCGCAGTCGAGAAACGCTCCATCAGACTGTTCCCAGAAGTGATAGAACGACAGGTCGTCGAGGTCATCGTTGAGGAAGGGCTGGGCGATATCGAGCGCCTTCGGGCCCTGAAGGGCAAGAAGGGCCGTCTCGGTAGAGACATCCCGAAGCGTGGCGTCCATGGGGTTGTGATCGTGCATCCACGCCAGGTCCCGCTCCCTGTTGGCGGCGTTTAGGACCATCAGGTACTCGTCTTCGGCACGGCGGTACACGATGCCGTCGTCGATGATGCCGCCGTCGGGGGTGCACATGACCGTGTACATCGCGCGCCCGTCGTAGAGCGTCTCGGCGTCGTTGGTGACGAGGTGCTGGACGAGGCTGAGGGCCTGATCGCCCTGAATGAGCACCTCGCCCATGTGGCTCACGTCGAACAGTCCGGCGTCGTTGCGGACGGCCATGTGCTCGTCGATGATGCTGTCGTACTGCACGGGCATCTCGAAGCCGCCGAATTCCATCATGCGGGCGCCACGCTCCTCGTGGACGCCGTGGAGGGGAGTGGTCTGAAGAGACGAAGCAGAATTGGCCATCGGAAGAGACAAAAAGCTGCGAAGGGGCAACGACAGGCACGAGTGGAGCCGTGAACCTACGGCCCCTCATAATATCCGATGGCGGCAGTTTAGTCAACGAAGGGGGGATGATTTCGCGGGGGAGGCTACGGACGCCGAGCGTCATAGCCGGCCTCCGACAGCACCGCGACGGCCTTGTCGGCGTCGTCCGCCTCCTCAAACGCCAGCCGAAAGGTCCCTCCGGTCCCCTCCCGAATGGTTTGAAGCTCGATGTCCTTGATGTTGAGGTCCGCGTCGAGGAGGTGCCCCGACAGTTCGTGGAGGACGCCCGCCTCGTCTGGGGCCTGCACGTAAACGTCGGACAGCGGGTGGAGGAAGCCCTTGCCCTCCCCCGGCATCGCGTCGCGGGCCGTGCGCGCCTCTGCGAAGGTGTCCTCAAGGGCCTCCAGGTCTTCTTCGATGAGCCGGTTTCGGAGGGTGCGAAGGCCCCGACGCAGGCGACTCAGGGCGTCGTGGATCTCACGCTCGTTGCCCACGAGCACGTCTCGCCACATGCCGAAGGGGGACGACGCAATGCGGGTCATGTCACGGAACCCGCCCCCGGCGAGCTGTAGGGCCAGGTCTTGCTCCTCAGTGGTGGCGACGAGGTTGACAAGGGCCACGGACAAGAGTTGTGGCACGTGGCTGGTGGCGGCGACGAGGCGATCATGGCGAGAGGCGTTCAGCACGAGCGGTCGACTACCGGTGGCCTCGACCAACTCGACGACGGGAGCCAGCGGTCCCTCCAGGGCATCCTCGTCGGTCTCCTCCGGAAGGCAGAGGCTGTAGACGGCATTCTCAAACAGCAATGGGTCCGCGTGCTCAATGCCGCTGTGCTCGGCGCCCGCCATGGGATGACCGCCCAGGAACGTAGAATGGTCGGGCAGTACATCCGCAGCCTGTTCAAGGACGGGTTCTTTCACCGAGGCAACATCGGTTACGACGCATCCATCCGGAAGCGCGTCGGCAATGGTCTCCAGTAGTCGAACCGTCGTGGCGAGGGGCGTGGCGAGCACGACGAGGTCCGTGTCCTGTACTGCGGACACCGGGTCGGCCGCCTTCTTGTCAATGGCCCCGCGCTCCTCGGCTTGTTCTAAGACCTCCGGCCGGTCGTGCCCGACGATCGTGAGCTCCGGCCGTCGTTGGGCCCACGCGAGCCCGAGCGAGCCGCCGATAAGACCCGTTCCGATAATGGTAAGTCGTTTGATCATGCGCGGTGGGGAGGGTAACGAGAAGAGACGGCGTCCGTGAGGGGGCCTACGAACGCAGGCGAAGGACAAATGCACGCCAGGGCCGCGGCGAATGTTCAGCAGGAGGAGAGGAAGCAGCCCGAAGTACGGGCCAACAGCGGCTCAGGAGTAACGGGATCCCCTGCCACGAACGTGTCCCGTGAAAAAGAGGCGAAGGAAGCGCTTTTTGTCTCTGGCGACCGTCACAAGGGGAGACCCTTGACGTAGCGCCTGGTGCTTCTCCATCCAAAGAATCTCTCAGCCCTGCCCAGCGAGCCTGAGTGAGGATGTTCACGCACCCAATCACCAGCCTCCCCATCTTGCTTCCATGATTCGGAAAGTAGACAAGCAGTCGAGCGCCCACGTCAAGGTTACATTTGTCCTTCCGGAGGAGCATCCGTACGGGGATGAGGTCTCGGTCGTCGGGGATTTCAACGACTGGACGCCCGGGGAGCATCGCTTCGTCCGCCGCAGCAACCAGACCTACAGCACAAACGTTCTGCTCTCGGAAAACGGGCACTACGCCTTCCGCTACTACAGCGAGGAGGACGGATGGATCAACGACGAAGAGGCCGACGCCTTCGAGCCCAGTGGCTTCGGGACGACGAATTGCGTGGTGGCGACGTAGCCCTCATTCCGCTTCGGGATCGATGGTGTGCTGCGCAGGAAGACGTCAGTCCTGAAGGGCAGCGGCGATGTCTTCTGGTGCCGTCGACGGGTTGAACGAGTCCTCCCGCAGGTTGGTCAGCACGACGCACGTGCCACGCGATGAGACGACAAACCGTTTCGGGTCCTCGTCGGCGCCCGGAAACGTAACCTCAACTGAGCGGCCCTCGTCGGCGGCCTGCTCGCGCAGGTCTGCAATTTGGGCGGCGTCGGGGGGGGCATCGAGGGAGGGCGTCGAATCAGTCATGCGAGGGGGGCGATCCGTGAACGAGACTGGGAGAAGAAACCTTGAACCCCGTACAACATCCCCTCTTCGTGGGGACAAGGGACTCGTGGAAGCAGGGAGTGTCCTGGTGGTGCAGAGCGGGCCCGAGCTATTCGGCGTCGGTGGGGCGCCGGAGACTCGTGACGAAGACGAATCCGTCAGGGTTCCGGACCGCGATCCGGAACGCGTCGCCGGGCTTGACCCCCTGGTACGCCTCCATGAAGGCACTCATGTCCGAAACCTGCTCGCCGGCCATTTTGAAAATGACCTGCCGAGGCTGAAGGCCCGAGTCTCGAATCATCCGGCTGGACTGGTCCACGCCCGTGATGACGACGCCCCGCGCCTCATCGAGGCCGAGGCGCCGGGCAATGTCAGGCGTAACATCCTGCAGCTGGAGGCCCAGCTCTTTCTGAAGGGCCTCGGCGGACGATGGGCTTTCGCCTCCCTGATCGCCCTCACCCGACGCCGCCATGCTCTCGCCCCGGGCGCCCAGCGTAACCGAGAGGGTGCGTGTCTCCCCGTCGCGGTTAATCTGGAGGGAGGCCTCCTCCCCGGGCCGCATGCTGGCAATCTGGTTGCCCAGCTGGAGGTAGTTTTCCAGCGGGGTGCCGTTGATCCCGGTGATGATATCGCCAGCCTCGAGCCCGGCTTCGCCCGCGGGATCTCCCTCTTCTACCTGCGAGACGATCGCCGAGCCCTTGGGCAGACTTTCGTTTTCCAGGAGAGTCTCCGGGGCTTTGCGGTAGCGGATCCCAAGGTAGGCCCGTTGCACATCGCCCTCTTCGATGATCTGGGTGGCGATGCGCTCGACGGTGTTGGACGGAACGGCGAACCCGATGCCCTGATTGCCGCCGGATCGGGACACGATGGCGGTGTTGATGCCCACGAGCTGCCCCTGCAAATTGACGAGGGGGCCGCCCGAGTTTCCGGGGTTGATGGCCGCGTCGGTCTGGATGAAGTTCTGCACCCCGCCGCCCTGATTGGAGCCCCGGCCCCGCTGGGGGCTGGCCTGAAGGCGCCCGAGGGCACTGATGATGCCGGCCGTAACGCTGTTGTTGAGCTGGGGGGTGAGCGGCGAGCCGAACGCCATCACCCACTGTCCTACGCTAATCTGCTCCGAGCTGCCAAAGCTGATGGCCGTCATGTCGGAGGCATCCACCTTCAGCACGGCCAGGTCCTTGTACTGGTCGGTGCCCACGACTTCCGCCTCGTACTGCTCGCCCCCCAGGGTCTGGACGCTCAACTGCTCGGCGTCCTGAATCACGTGGTTGTTGGTCACGATGTGCCCGTCGGAGCGCACGACGACCCCGGAGCCAAGTCCCTGTCGGACCTCGGGCTCCGATGGTCCGCGCTGGCCAAAGAACCGCTCGAACGGAGTGCCCTCGAACGGATTGCGCCGCTGGCGGTCCACCACCTTGGCGGCTCGGATCTGGACGACGGCCGGATTGACGGACGCAGCGACCTCCGAAAACGCCGTCTCAAATCCGCTGGGCGTGCTGGGAGCGGACTGTTCAACCTGTGTCGAGCCGTCGAGGGCGGCGGCCTGTCCGGAAGTGCCGACGGCGTCGCCCACCCCAAACAAGTTTGCGCCGGCGGTGGCGAACAGGATGCCGCCCAGAAATGCGCCTCCGACGACGATGGCGAGGGAGACCTTGCCTTGCGTGCTCATGGGACGTGCGGAAAGTCGTAGAAAAAAACGCGATGGGGGAGAAGGGGTCGCCGGCGATCGTCTTCGATCGTTGCGGCGATGCCTTGTGGCCTCTCTGAACGGGCGCCCCCCGGAGTTTCGTACCGCCGTCTGTCCGGGACATGTAACAACGTGGGCTCGCCGGGGGAAGTGCCGTGGCACTGGGCCGTGGGGCCCCCGTCCGGGGCACCGGCGTCACTCGTCCCCGGGCACGCCCGGTTCCGTCATGCGACGGAGGTCCAGGTACTCGTCGAGTTCGTCGTCGTCGAGTAGGCCCATCCGCTTCACCACCGTCTGGACGCTCTCGCGGTTCGCCGCGGCCGTCTTGGCCACCTCACTGGCCTTGTCGTAGCCGATGGCTGTGTTGAGGGCCGTCGCGACGGAGGGGTTCAGTTCCAGAAGCTCCCGACAGCGCTCCCGATCTGCCTCAATGCCCTCCACGCATTTGCTCCGGAAGGCGTCCACGCTGTGTGCGAGCAGGTCGATGCTCTGGAGCATGGCGTGGGCCATCACGGGCATCATCACGTTCAGCTCAAAGTTGCCGTGCGTGTTGGCGACCGTGAGGGTCTGGTGGTTCCCGGTGACCTGCGTGGCGACCATCATGACCTGTTCGCTCTGCACGGGATTTACCTTCCCGGGCATGATGGAGGAGCCAGGCTGGATGACCGGTAGTTTGATTTCGCCGATGCCGCTCGTGGGGCCGCTGGAGAGAAGCCGCAGGTCATTGGCAATCTTAAGCAGGGCCGTGGCAAGGGTGTTCAGGGCCCCGTGGGCGTCCACGTAGAGTTCCTTGCCGGCCTGCTGGGCGAAGTGGTTGTCCGTTTTGTAGAACGAGAGGCCGGTGGCGTCGGTGAGGTGCTGGAGGGCCGTTTCGGAAAAGTTCTCTGGACAGTTGAGTCCCGTGCCGGTGGCGGTGCCGCCGAGGGTGACCTCCGAGAGGCGGTTCGATGCCAACTCGATCCGCTGGATTGCGTGTTCGATCTGGGCCGCATAGCCGCCAAACTCTTGTCCCAGGCGCACCGGGGTGGCGTCCATCAGGTGGGTCCGACCGCTTTTCAGCACGTCGTCGAAGGCCTCCGCCTTTTCTTCAAACGCCGTCTGAAGGGCCTCCAGGGCCGGCAAGAGATCGTGCTCGATGCCCATCCGCGCGGCGACATGGAGGGTGGTCGGGATCGTATCGTTCGACGACTGCGACCTGTTTACGTCGTCGTTGGGGTGAACGGCCTTGCTGCCCCGGTCGGCCCCGAGAAGAACGGAGGCCCGGTTGGCGATCACCTCGTTGGCGTTCATGTTTGTGGAGGTGCCGCTGCCCGTCTGGAAAATGTCGAGCACGAATTCCTCGTCGTGCGTGCCGTCGATCACCTCCTCGGCGGCCTCGACAATCGCCCCGGCGGTGTCGTCCCCCAGGCGGTTGAGGTCCTGATTGGCCCGGGCGGCCGCCCGCTTGACGTGGCCGAGGGCTTCGACGAAGCGGCGGGAGAACCGAAGGTCGCTGACGGGAAAGTTCTCCTTCGCCCGCTGGGTCTGGGCGCCGTAGAGGGCCGTGGCGGGAACGCGCACGTCTCCGAGCGAGTCGCTTTCGGTGCGGTAGTCAGAGCTCATTGCGAGAAAGAGGCAGATGAAGCGGGAAGCGAAAGGGCACTGTGCGGCCTCGGCGTCGAGCGAGGGGCGACGGACTGGGCTCGACCCCACGCAGGGCGAACGCCCCGCGTCTCGGACTCCGCACTCGTGGATGTGATCCGGGCCTGGGGCCGGAGGGGCCGGAACGCCGTCGGGACGGGTCGCGCCTGCGAAAAAACGCCTGTGAAAGTCCGTGTGGGCCGGGTCGTCACATGGCGAAGGAGGAGGGACGGGAATCCGATGAACGACATGCGATGACCGTCCGCACCAAACAAAAGCCCCGCTCTGCGCCGCTGTGCGGCGGAAAGCGGGGGAGAAGTGGTCAGGGGCGGATTCGAACCGCCGACACACGGCTTTTCAGGCCGTTGCTCTACCACCTGAGCTACCTGACCACGCAACACCCACGAATGTACTAGCCTCACCCGCGCCTGTCAACGACCGTCCCCGGTGTTTCACTCCCCCTTCAACGAGGAGGGGTCGTGGGGGGTGGAGATGGGCTGCCCCCCTTCGTCCGAGTCCCCCGAACGACGCACGCCCCACATCAGTTTCGACCGGAGCGTGTGGAAAAAGTGTTGTCCAGGGAGCTTGACGAGATTGACTGTGTGGTCGGCCCGCTCCACGCTGAACTCCAGATTGTGCTCGTCGAACATTGTGCTTTGTCCGTCCGCAGCAAAGACGTACGGTTGATCGTTTTCACGGACCTGACAGGTGACAGTGGCGTCGGCCGAGAGCACGATCGGACGAACCGTGAGGGTATGAGGGGCGATGGGGTTTAGAATGATGGCGTCCACCCCAGGGGTGATAATGGGGCCGCCGGTCGAGAGCGAGTATGCGGTAGAGCCCGTGGGGGTACCAATGATGAGGCCGTCGGCCCAGTAGGTGTTCAAGGGGGTGCCATCGACGACGACCTCAATTTCGATGAGCCCGGCTGCCCCGCTGCGGTCCAGGACGAACTCGTTGAGGGCCCACTCGGTGTCGAGCCCGGAGCCGGCCTCCAGGTTGGCCTGAAGGACCAGCCGTTCCTCCGTCCGGTAGTTCCCGGCCTCCAGGGCGTCGATGGCGTCGTGGATCTGCTCGATTTCAATGTCGGCGAGGAACCCGAGGCGACCGATGTTGACGCCCAAAAGCGGTGTGCCGTTGGGCCCTGTCCGGTGGGCGGTGCGCAGGAGGGTGCCGTCCCCGCCGAAGGAGAGCACAACGTCGCCGGCCTCCGCCACGTCGTCCACGGCATGGGTGCGGCACACGTCCTCGGCAAAGAGATCATGTTCCATCAGGCCAGTGGCGATGGGCTCGTGGATCCGGAACGGGAGGTTGTCATCTAGCAGTCGGTCGATGAGCCTCGCCAACGGGGCCCAGAGCGCATCCTTGGTTGGGTTTCCGGTGATGCCGTAGACCATGTAGGGGGCGTTCAGAGCATGGGGAAAAGGCCAGCAGCGGCCGTGTACAACAGTCGCCTCAAAGCCCAGGGGCGAAAGAACGTTCCGAGCAGCCCCCCTGCATGAACCCCAAAACTTTTTCAGTTCTCAAACATTGTGTTCGGCGTGAAGCTTTCTGCTTATAAAAATCTGGAACGCCATGCTGCGTCGCTGCGCTTTCCCCGACGGTCGCTTCGTCATGCGAACCTCGGTTCTGCACGTGGTGTCTGCCGTTCTCTTCCTTTCGATGTGTGTTCCTGCCGAGGCCCAGCCGCAAATGGAGACGTCGGATCGATGGGACGTGGGCTCTACCGTCCAGGCCGTCTTCATGGACGGGATTTCCACGGCCACGGGAATTGGGGTCAACGTGTCGTGGTGGGAATCCGGAGCGTGGGGCGGGCGGATCGGCCTGCGCCGCGACGCCGCTGTTCAGCGGGACCTCCGTCGGGCGTACGAGGGGGCCACCTCGTGGGCGGACCAGCGGCGCTACAACGTGACGACAGCGGTCGTGTGGCGGCCCGTCCGGTCCGACGGAGCGGTTCATCAGACGCTTCAGATGTCTGCGGGACCCACCCTTCAGGTGCGACGGGGCGAGCGGCCTCGCATCATCGGGGCGGTCGACCAGGGACTCACCATCCGTCGAATTTTGGCGGATCCGGGCGTGGCCGCCGACAACGCCTATCTGGATCGGAGCCAGTCCACCCCGCTGTTCCTCACTACGTGGGACACCAACCAGACCAACGTGGGCCTGACGATTGGGCTGCGGTACGGGCTCACCTACAAGTCGGTTACCGTGGAGGGACTCGTCACGGGACGGAAGGTGACGAATATCGATGGGGTGACCGTCGGGGCCGGTGGGGCCTTTCGAGTTTCCCTCTGACCGCGATCCGTGACCTACGGGCGCACGAGATAAACGGAGCAGGGAGCGAAGACGGCCACCTGGTGGCTCACCGTGCCGACCGGGCTGTCCGGATCGTCCCGATTGACGCGGTGTGATCGCATCACGAGGAGGTCCGCGTTCTCTTCTTCGGCGACCCGAGTGATCTCGGGGCCTTGTTCCCCGTAGGTGATCAGGGAGTCGACGTCAAACCCGTCCTCGGCCAGGGTGGACGCCCAGTCCCCCAACTTCTTCTCGGCCTCCTGCTGGAGGTCCGCGTAAAAGTCGTCCATCTCGCCGGGCGCTTCGTCCTGAAGCGTTTCGATGGCGTGGTGCAGCAGCATGCGGGTGTCGCCTGGGGTCGAGAGCGCCCGGGCCCTGTCGAGAACGTGGTCGTTGGCGCTGGAGAGATCGACCGGAATTAGGAGGACGTCGTACATGCAGTAGAGGAAGAGCGAGGCAAAGCAGGGTGGAGGGGGATCTCCGGGCCTCTGGGGGAGAGAGGGCCCCGGATCTCCCACTCGTAGTGTATCATTTAACCACCGAAGAGAAAAGCCGCAGCACAACCTTCCTTACTGTGGATATGGCACGCTCTGATCTCCAATCCTTGCGACGGTCCTTGGCGCGTCGCCTGCGAGAGAAGGCCGAGCTGGAGCAGATGATTCGTGCGGCCCACTCGCAATTCGAAGAGGAAGTGGCGCCGCTCCAGGAGGAGGTCCTTCGGCTTCAGATGGCGCGCCTCAAAGAAGCAGCGCAGGCACGCATGCGGAGCGCGCGTCTCCGCAATGCCTACCACGATGCCCAGGAGGCCTACGACGCGTTCCAGGAGCGACGGCAGCAGGCCTCCCCGAGGACGGCCCGCTCCGATCCAGACCTGAAAGGCACCTACCGCCGGGCCACGAAGCTGTGTCATCCGGACACGGTTGCCGATCCGTACCATGAAGAGGCGACCGCTACGTTCCGGGCCCTCGAATCGGCGTTTGACGCCGAGCATCCGGCGGCGGTGCAGGCCATCGCCAACTCCCTGGAGACGTGGGGCTTTCCCCGAGCTCCTACTGCCCCGCCCGAGTCATCGCTGCCCGGCACGAAAGAATCCCTGCGGCACGCGGTGTCGGAGCTTGAGGCCTCGATCGAGCGTCTCCACGCCTCGGGGGCGTACGAGGCCGTACCTGCGGCCGAAGATGCCGACCCGGAGTCGGCCCTCAGGGCCCGCAAGCGCGCCCTCCGAAAACGTCTCCGAACGCTCAAGCGCCGGCCGTCGGCCCGCGTCTGAAGAGTGATGAAGGATCGGTGGGCCCAGGCGTTGTCCATTGTGATTTGGGGCGTGGACGGCTACGTTTTACCGGTACGAACTGTCGAGGCCCCGTGCGAGCGGCGGCCGGCCTTGCCTGTGGACGGTCGCCCCACGAGTCCACGAGGACGGCTTGTCGTTGCCCGGTGGAGGCCTCCCCCTCGAATCAGATGTATTGACCGCACCCGGACCTCCATGGCCCAGTCCAGTACCCAGCAGCGCGGGCGTACGCCCCTCATGCGGCAGTACTACAAGATCAAGGAGCGTCACCCGAAGGCGATCCTGCTGTTCCGCATGGGCGACTTTTATGAGTCGTTCGACGACGACGCGAAGACGGTGAGCCGACTGCTCGGGATCACGCTCACCGAACGCAACAACGGCGACGCCGACGACGTCCCGATGGCGGGGTTCCCGCACCACGCCCTCGACAGCCACCTGCCCAAGCTCATTCGATCGGGCCTCCGGGTAGCGATCTGTGAGCAGGTGGAAGACGCCGACGACTCAAGCGGCAAGGTGGTGGACCGGGATGTGGTGGAGGTGGTCACGCCCGGCGTCTCGTTCCACGACCAGCTGTTGACCCCCAAGCAGTCCAACTTTTTGGCGGCCCTCCACTTCGGCGCCGGCCAGGACAAGGACCGCATCGGGTTTGCCTTCATCGACGCCACCACGGGCGAGTTCAGTGTCACCGAGGCCGGCCTCGATCAGGTGCAAGACCTGATCCAAACGGTGGCCCCGTCGGAGGTCATCGTAGACAAACGAAAACGTGAGCGCCTTGACCAGCATCTCCGCGAGCTCCCTTTTACGGTCACCGAGCAGGACGACTGGGTCTTCAAGTACGACTTTGCGTACCAGACGCTCCTGGAGCACTTCGACACCCATTCGTTGAAGGGCTTTGGGGTGGACGAGTTGGACCTGGGGGTGGTGGCGGCGGGCGCGGCGCTCCACTACCTGGGCGAGACGCAGAAGGGCAGGCTGCCCCATGTCCGCAAGATCAAGCGCTACTCGAAGGACGACCACATCGCGCTCGACCCGGAGACGAAGCGCAACCTGGAGCTCGTCCAGTCCATCCAGGACGACGGGCACGACGGGACGCTCGTGAGCATCCTCGACGAGACGGAAACCCCAATGGGGGGACGGCGCCTCCGCGCCTGGCTGGTGCGGCCCCTCCGTGACGTGGAGCGCATCCGGCACCGCCTGGACGCGGTGGAGGCCTTCGTCAATGCCCGTGCCCTGCGCGAAGACCTGCGTACGGAGCTCAACCAGATGGGGGACCTGGAGCGACTGGCGGGCAAGGTGGCCACGGGCCGCGCCGCGCCCGGCGACCTCATCGCGATTAAACACACGCTCCGCCGCCTTCCGAACGTGTTGGGGCTACTCACGGACGCCGACTCGGACGCCCTGGACGCCCTCGAGGACGACCTACGTCCCTGTCCCGAAATGGTCGATCAGATCCAGAGCACCCTCGTGGACGACCCGCCGGCCAAGATCAGTGAAGGGGGACTCATCCGGGACGGCCACTCCGAAGAGCTCGATGAGCTGCGCACCATCGCGCAGGAAGGGAAGGACTGGGTGGCCAACCTGGAGAAGGAAGAGAGTGAGCGGACCGACATTCCGTCCCTTAAGGTCGGCTTCAACAAGGTGTTTGGGTACTACCTCGAGGTCACCAACACCCACGCCGAGAAGGTGCCCGAGGACTACATTCGCAAGCAGACGCTCGTGGACTCCGAGCGGTACGTGACGCCGGAGCTGAAGGAGATGGAAGAGAAGATCCTGACGGCGGAGGAAAAGATCGAGACGCTGGAGCAGGAGTTGTTCAATGACCTCCGCGACCGGATTGCCCAGCAGACGGGCCTCCTGCAGGAGAACGCGGAGCTCCTGGCGCACCTCGACTGCTTCGCGGGGCTGGCCGAGGGGGCCGAGCAGCACGACTACACGCGGCCGTCGGTGGACGACGGGCTCGCCATCGACATTCAGGAGGGCCGCCATCCGGTGGTGGAGCAGACGCTCTCGCCGGGCGAGCCGTTCATCCCAAACGATGTGCACCTCGACCCGGACGACGAGCAGGTCCTTATCATCACTGGCCCCAACATGGCGGGGAAAAGCGTGGCCCTGCGGCAGGTGGGCCTCATCGTGCTGCTGGCACAGGTCGGCTCGTTCGTGCCCGCGGACGCAGCCCAGATTGGGGTCGTCGATCGCATCTTTACCCGCGTCGGGGCGTCCGACAATCTTGCGGCGGGGGAGAGCACGTTCCTCGTCGAGATGAACGAGGCGGCCAACATCCTCAACAACGCCACGGCCCGGTCCCTCATCCTGTTCGACGAGGTGGGGCGCGGGACGTCCACGTTCGACGGCCTCTCGATCGCGTGGGCCATCGTGGAATACCTGCACGAGCGGCCCGAGGTGGCGGCGCGGACCCTCTTCGCGACCCACTACCACGAGCTCAACGCCATGGCCGATCGCCTGGAGCGGGTGCACAACTACCGCATCCAGGTGAGCGAGCACGAGGGTGAGATCGTGTTCCTCCGGAAGCTCATCCCGGGCGGGGCGGACCACTCCTACGGCATCGAGGTGGCCAAGATGGCCGGCCTGCCGGACGCGGTGATTGCCCGGGCCCGCGAGGTGCTCCGGAACCTGGAGAGTCAGCATCTGGAGGTGGGCGGCGACGAGACGGGCGATGCTACCTCGGAGGACCTGCCGTCGGGGGATGGCCTGCGGGCGGAGAAGGGGGATGCCGAGGCGGTGCCCGACCTGGAGGACAGTCAGGCCACCCAGATGCACCTCTTTGGCCAGCCGGACCCGGCCGCGGAAGAGATCAAAGAGATGCTCGGCGAGGTCGACCCGAACCGCATTACCCCGGTGGAGGCGCTCATGAAACTGGCGGAGATGAAAGAGAAGCTGGCGGACTGATGGCGGCCGCAACAGACGCCCCCCGGACGGGTTCAACGGGTACCCAAAGGACGCACATGTCCTGTCCGTTGCATCCGGCATCGTGGCGCCATGAGTACGTACCACGACATTTTGGGCATCAATCCGGGGGCGTCCCAGGAAGAAATCAAGCATGCGTTCCGTCGGCGCGCGCTGGAGTGTCATCCCGACCAGGCCGACGAGGGGGACAAGGAGGAGGCCCAGCGTGAGTTTTTGCGGGTCCGAGAGGCCTTCGAGACCCTGAGTGAATCGGAGGATGCCCCCTGGTCCCGGGGCGCCCGCAACGGAGAAGCGTCGGACGAGGAGGGGGCGAGCGGGCGGGGCCGACGCCGGTCGTTCGCGGAGCGGTGGCGCAGCGCGGAGAAGGTACGCGTGAGCAAAGACATCGTCGACCGCGTGCAGGGACTGTCGGGGGAGTACCGGCGCATCCGCGAGAAGAACAAGATCACGATTCCGGTCTGCGCGGTCCTGACCGTGTCCGTGTTCGTGTACGACCCGCTCACAATGCACGGGACCGGTCTCTTCCTGCTCGATGTTCTCCTCGTCGGGCTCGTCGGGAGTGCCTGCGGGTTCGCGCTGGGCAGCGTGTGGGCGTATACGGAGATCTTCCTGGGCGGGCGATGAAGCGGTGCGAGCCGTGCCGATGGGCAATGTCCTTCTTTCATTTCTATCTTGTCCTCTTTCCTCAATGGTCCATCGCGGTGTTGCCCGAGGTCTCGTGCTGCTCTTGGTCGCGTGGGGACTTGCTGGGTGCTCCTCCACCTCGGCACAGGACTCGGGCGGGCCGCTGTCCCCTGAGCAGGCAGCCTACGACGTCCTGCACTACGACCTGGACGTCACGGTAGCCCCGGCCCGCGAGCGAATCGACGGGGAGGTCGCCGTCCGGGCGGTGGTCGAGGACACGCTTGGGGTCCTGGTGCTCAACCTTGACCGTCGGCTGTCTGTGCGGCGGGCCTGGGAGAGGGGGGAGAACGGGGAGATGCGGCGTTCCACAGAACGCAGGAACGGGCAGAACGAGCTGTGGATTGAGCTGGGGCGGTCGTACGCGCCCGGCGACACCCTCCGTGCAAGGGTGACGTACGAGGGACGTCCCCGCGTTGCCCCGAATCCTCCCTGGGATGGCGGGCTGACCTGGGATAAGACCCCGTCAGGCGCGCCCTGGATCGCGACGTCGTGCCAGGCCGAGGGGGCCGACCTCTGGTGGCCGGTGAAGGACCATCCGTCCGATGAGCCGGACTCGATGGACCTGGCGTTCACGGTGCCCGACACGCTCGTCGCTGCCTCCAACGGGCGCCTCCGCTCGGTGGAGCGGGCGTCGGACTCGACAAAGACCTACCGGTGGCACGTGTCGACGCCGATCAATACGTACAATGTCGCCCTCCACGCCGCGCCGTACGTTCGTCTCGACACCACCTACGTCAGCACCAGCGGCGACGCCGTGCCGGTCTCGGCCTACGTACTGCCGTCGGACTCGGCCCGGGCCGCCCGGGCCCTGCCAGGGTTTTTGGACCAGGTGCGGTTCCTCGAAGAAACGCTCGGGCCCTACCCGCCCCGAACGGATAAGTACGGACTTGCCCAGTCGCCCTTCCTCGGGATGGAGCATCAGTCGCTGATCGCCTACGGACACGACTTTGCACCTGGGGGCCTCGGGTACGATGCCTCCTTCGACGCGCTCCATTTCCACGAGCTGGCCCACGAGTGGTACGGCAACCTCGTGACGGTCGCCGACTGGAAGGACTTCTGGCTCCATGAGGGAACGGCCACCTATCTGGAGGCCCTCTACGCCGAACGCCTGGACGGGAACAGCGCCTACCATGCCCGCATGGACCATGCCCGTGAAAGCATGTCTGAGGGACAGGCCCTCGCCCGAACTGCCTCCACCACGGCCGAGGAAATCTACCACGGCGACGTCTACCACCGTGGGGCCCTGGTGCTGCACACCCTCCGCTACGTCGTCGGGAAGGAAACGCTCCGCACGGTTCTGCGACGGTTCGCGTATCCGGAGGGAACCGCGTCGCAGGGAGAGGTGCCGTTCCGCCACGTCACCACCCACGATTTTGTTCAGCTTGCAGAAACGGTCTCGGGGCGATCCCTGGACGTCTTTTTCCAGGTGTATCTCTACCAGTCTGGACTCCCTGTGTTGGACACGCGACGGGAGGAGGGGCGACTGCGACTTGCGTGGGCCGGGACCGGGAGCGCCTCGTTTGAGGTCCCTGTGCCGGTGCGCGTGGAGGGACGCACGAAGCGGGTGACCATGGAGGGGGGGAACGGATCGGTAGCGGCCCCGGCGGGGGCGGAGGTCACGGTAGATCCGAAGGGCTGGGTGCTCCGCCGACAGCAGCTGTGACTGCCGCGAAGGAAGCCAGCCCTAGAGAGCCCTGAGAAGTTGTTTGGCGGATGCTCTGTGGCCACCCCGACGAGTACTTGGTCGCTCTGCTCCCAGCGCAAAAGGGCTTCTGCATTCGCCCGGTAGCCCCCCACGGGCATGACCTCGCTCCTGCTCGGCCCCCGCTACAGAGGTGGGCACCATTTTGCAGCTTCGCCCACTGTGTGTACTCGGCTGGGCCTCGTCAGTCGCTACGCTCGTGTCGGCTGAACATCAATCCATCAAACAGCTTCTGAGTCTCCCGAAGAGCTTTCCAGTGCCCCCGGGTTCCCGGATGACGTTTGGGGAGGCCCAGCTCCACAGTTCGGAGTGGAGTCGAAATGGTGTCGTAGGGCCTGAACTAGATCGCAGGGCCCGAAATAAAAACGCCCCGTCCTCCGGAGAGAACGGGGCTTGGAAAAGTCCAGATGCGTGGGCGCCAGAAGCCTGTTCTGAGGCACTCATTGACCGCCCGGGGAGCATCTTCCTGCCCTGCTCGGGGCGCACCGCTGTGGGCCTCCTTCAGAGAATAGTTTTCGTCCTGTCGGGGTTTGTTCTGGCGACCCGACCCAAGGTCAAAACAGACCCTAAATGTTAATCGGCTGGCCGTAGGCCTCGCGGGTCGCCTCCATCACCGTCTCCGAAAGGGTTGGGTGCGGGTGTATCGACTCCATGATTTCGAGGCCCGTCGTTTCGAGCTTGCGGGCGGTCACGACCTCCGAGATCAGCTCTGTGGCGTCCTCTCCGATAATGTGGCAGCCCAAGAATTCGCCGTACTTCTCGTCGTAGATGGTCTTGACAAAGCCCGTCTGATGGCCCAGTGCGGCGGCCTTCCCGTTGGCCTTGAACGGGAATTTGCCGACCTTCACGTCGTAGCCCTCCTCCTTCGCCTCTTCTTCCGTGTGGCCGACGGACGCAATCTGGGGCTGGCAGTACGTGCAGGCCGGGACGTCGTTCATGTCCATCGGCCGCACGTCGTGTCCCGCGATCTTCTCGATGCAGAGAATGCCCTCGTGGCTGGCCTTGTGGGCAAGCCAGGGCGCCCCCGTCACGTCGCCGATGGCATAGACGCCGTCCACGTTGGTCCGGTAATACTCGTCCACTACGATGTCATTGTTCTCCGTCTCGACCCCAACCTCCTCCAGGCCAATGTTTTCGACGTTGCCCACGACGCCGACGGCGGAGAGCACCTGGTCGCACTCAATGTGCTCGGTGCCGTCGCCGGTGTCGACCTCCACCCGCAGCGGGTCGGCGTCTTTGTCGACGCCCTGCACGCCCGCGCCGGTGATGACGTCGATGCCCATCTTCGTGTAGGCCTTCTCAAGCTCCTTCGACACGTCCTTGTCCTCGGCGGGCACCATGCGGTCCTGGACCTCGATAATGGTGACGTCCGTGCCCATGTGGTTGTAAAAGTATCCGAACTCGACCCCGATGGCCCCGGCGCCCACGATCACGAGGGAGTCGGGCTGCTCGGTCTGGAGCATCGCCTCCTTCGAGCTCACGACGTGCTCCCCGTCGATGGGAAGGAAGGGCAGTTCGTTGGGGCGTGCGCCCGTGGCCAGAATGACGTGGTCGGCCGTGACGGTGCGCTCCTCCCCCACCTCCTCGCCGTCCATCGTGACCGAGGGCTCGATCTCCACGGTGTCCGGGGCGGTCAGGCGGCCGTGCCCGCGCAGCACATCGATGTCGTTCTTCTTCATCAAGAACTGCACGCCCTGATTCATCTGGTTGGCCGCCCCCCGACTGCGTTCAATGACGCTTGGGAAGTCGACGGAAATGGATCCGTCCAGCTCCAGCCCAAAGTCGTCAAGGTGGTTCGTCTCGGCCATGACCTCGGCGCTCTTGAGGAGGGCCTTGGTCGGAATGCAGCCCACGTTTAGGCAGACGCCGCCCAGCTTGTCCTTCTCAACAATAGCCGTCTCCATCCCGAGCTGGGTGGCCCGGATGGCTGTTTCGTAGCCGCCGGGGCCGCTGCCAACAATAACGCAATCGTAGTCCGTAGCCATAAGGGGACGAGAAGAAAATTGGGGGTGTAGGCGAAGGAGGATCTGATGTAGAAGATACGCTCCACCCTCCAGCAATCCCAAATGACCATCTTCCGTCGGGCGAAAGGTTTTTGTGAATCCGATGGGGACGCCTTCGGGTCAGCGGGCCGAGAGCCAGCCGGACGGATCCACAAACTCGCTGGATGATCGGTCGACGAGTCCGAAAAAGAGGCTGGCCCCTCGGGGCTCGCTCTCGGTTCCGGCCTGGCCGATGACCTGCCCCGCTTCGATCTGGTTGCCCTCGGCAATGGACAGGCTGGAGAAGTTGCTGTAGACGGACAGGTACTCGCCGTGCTGAATGACGACGTAGGTGCCGTACCCGGGCACAAAGTCGACCCCCGTCACCGTGCCGTCAAAGATGGCCCGAACGCGGCTTCGGGGCGAGGTGGCAATGAGAATGCCGGGGTGATATGTCGTCGTTTCGTGGACCGGGTCCACCTGGTCGCCGAAGTCGGTGGTTACGGCCCCGTCTGCGGGCCAGGGCAGGGCCCCGCGGTTGTCCTGGAACGACGCGGACAGACTGGCGGCGACCTCCGCCTCCGCCCCCGAGGCAGCCCCCTCCCGTTTGGCCCGCGCCACAAGCTTTTGGATGCGTTCTTCAAGCTGTTGGGCCTGTCGTTGCTTCTGGTCGATCTGCTGCTCAAGCTCGGAGCGCCGGGCCTGTAGCTCGTCGATGACCTGTCGTCGTTCCCGTTCGAGGGCCCGCAGGTTCGTGCGCTCCGTGCGTGCCTCGGCGAGCAGGTCTCGGGTCTCGGTCCGCTTCTGGGCGAGTTGTTCGCGGGAGGAGCGGACCTCGTCGGTGGCCGACTGGATGGCACTTCGCTGCTGGCGACGATCGGTGGCAAACCGCCGAAGGTACCGCGCGCGGATGAGCATCTGGTTGATGGACTGGGAGGCGAGCAGCAAGGCCAGATCGTGCAGGCGCCCATGCTTGTACGCGTGAGAGAGCTGCCCCCGATAGTCGTCCCGAAGTGCCTCGAGGCGTGTCTGTAGGGTCGACAGCGTGTCGCGGAGACGCGAGCGCTCCTGTCCCAGCTCGTCGAGGCGGGCCTGGTACGTCGCGACCAGCTTTTCGCGGAGGGCGATTTCTCGTTGCAGCGAGGCGAGCTGTTCCTGGGTGGACTCCGCCTCTTTCTCCGTTTTCTGAAGGCGTTGCTGTTCTTGTTGGATCTGCTGCTCCAGCTGGGTCAGACGCTGCCGGGTCGTCTCGCGTTGGGACGAGGCGCCCTGCCCGTACGTGGCCGAGACGCCGACCGGGACCGCGAGGCCGAGGAGCACGACGAGGCCGGTTCGGAACGCCCGCTGAGCGATCCGTCGTGAAGGCCAGGAGGGATGCATTCCGAAACGAACGATCGGGCGGCGATGAAAGGGACGAACGGCGGGCCGTACTCCAGTCACTGGAACCGCCGGCGGGGTACCTCCTCCGGCACGTCGAGCGAGAAGGAGAGCCCCGATGGGTTGAGGGTCATGTCCTCGTAGTTTACCAGGGCTCGGAGGTCGTCGGACGGCTGCTGAAAGACGAGACGGGCGGGCAACAGCAGGCCCCCGACCCGTCGGAAGTCCGAAAACAGTCGTTTCTGACGGACAGTTCCGGTGGCGGACCGTTCCTCGTAGCGGACGACGCGCCAGTGGGCTGGATCGACTGTGTAGCGCTCGCGGTCGTTGGAATCCGACAGGTAGTACAGAGTGCTATCGGACCGAAGTGACCACTTGGGACGGGCGGCGGGAGCGAGCACCCCGAGCATGTTGTCGAAGAACTGGTCCGACGACACCGGAGCGGGGAAAAGCTCCTGGACGGCCTCCACCGGCCCCACGCGCAGCACGGTGTTGCGCGTATCGTAGAAAAACACGCTGTCGGGCGTAAGCAAAAGGCGTCCCCCCTCGATCCCGAAAAGGCTGAGGCGCATGAAGAGGGAGTCGGCCCGCCGGTGACGGACGGTGGCATTAAAGGACTGGGTTTGGGTGGGAGTCCGAACCCGAATCCGGGCCTTTGCGGTGTAGCCCCGGATCGTATCGGTCCCCCGTCCTATCTGCTGTCGGACCTGATCGACGGAGTGATCGGGAAAGGCGCTGGGAAGGCTTGGGGTCGTGTTCGGCGACGAGCTTCCGCAGCCGGCGAGAACGAGAACACTCGCCAGTGCAAGCAAAAAGGCACGCGGTGCCAACGGGGGCGAGACAGACGTCAAGATCGAGGGGAAGACTTGTTCATGAGGAACTGTGAGTACCGTTCGGACGCGTCCCCTTGGACGGCTACGAATTTGCCGGGTCCGCAAGCTTCTCGCGGAGGGACGCCCGATCAGGCGCACGCTTGGCTGCGCGTTGCCAATACGTCTGGGCTGCTGCGTCGTTGCCCAGCGCCTTTTCTACATCGCCGAGTCGCTCCAGCAGCGGGGCGGAAGGGGGAGCTGTGTCGAGGGCAATGCGCAAGTGACGACGGGCGGCATCCAATTCATTGCGCTGCAGGTGAACCTGCCCCAACGCATGATGAGCGGGGGGCGAGTCCGGGGCGTGCCCCACCGCCTGCTCTGCAAGATCGAGCGCCCGGTCCAGGCGCTCGCCCCGGTGGGTGAGACTCTGGGCGTACAGTCGAAGCACGTCGGAATGGTCGGGGGCCAGAGCCAGAGCGTTCTCCAGTGCGTCGTCGGCGTCCTGAGGCTGGCCGAGCCGGCTGTTGGCAAGCCCAAGGCCGGCGAGAAGGACGGCCTCCTCGTGCGGGGGGGGAGAGTCGTCGAGGAGCGAGAGGGCACTCTGGAAGTGCTCGCGGGCCTGGCCCGGAGTGCCCGAGCGCAGAAGGGCAAAGGCGGCGATGCGGGCGAGGGGCATGTGCCCTGGAAAGAGGTGGCCTCCCTCTTCGGCCAGCTTGGCGGCTTGGACGTCACGGCGTGCCCGGTAGTATGTCTTCGCGGCCCGGACCCACCGGTCTGGGGTCCGGGGGGCGAGCTCAAGAAGCTGCTCCATCGCCTGCCCCGCCTGCTCGGGGCGGCCCCAGCTCTCGTAGAGTTGGGCCTGGAGGGACAGTACGGCCTCAGAATTGGGGGATTGTCTCAAGGCATCCCGCAGCAGATCCGCCGCGGCACGCAGCCGGGTGGTGTCGGGCGGGGACGACATCGTGGCTGTGTCGTACACTGATTGGGCACGGCGCAGCGCAGCCTCCGTGGAGGAGGGCTGAGACCCCAACGGGTCGGACGGTTGCTCTTTCGGGGGCGGGGCGGTCGTGCGTCCGGCGTGGTGGGCGAGCCGTTGGACCTGTTGCTGGAGGGAATCGTCGTTGGGGTGCCGACGTCCCAGCGGGGCCAACAGGCCCAGCGCCTTTCGGGGGCGTTCCCTGTCGGCGTAGTAGTTCCCGAGGTGGCGTTGATAGGTGGGCATAGTTGGGCGCCGGTCCACCAGGGTGCGGAGCGTTTCCTCGATGCCATCCTCGTCTTCCGTCTCGCGGTAGAGGGGAAGCAGCCGGCGGTACACGTCAATCGGGGGAAGCTCGACGCGATCGAGGTACGCCTCGTAGGACTGGATTGCGGCCTCCGTTCGTCCCAGTTCTGCCTGAAGCGTCGCCCGGGCCCGGTAGGCGTCGTCGCAGTCGGGAAATTGACCGAGGAGGCTTTCGTAGGTGCGAAGGGCCGCGGCCGGTTCCCCGACGGCCCGCTGCATCTCGGCGAGGTGGCGGGCATAGTCGGGACGAGAGGTCCCGTTCCTGTGTGCCTGTTGTGCATAGAAGAGGGCGGTGGAGAGGTCGCCCTGGGCGTCGTACGCGTCGGCAAGGGCCCGGAGAAGCACCGGTGACTCCGGCGCCTGCTCCAGGGCCGCCTCAAAATATGAGATTGCTTCCTCGTGGTCGCCCAGCTGCGTCTCGGTCATGCCCTGGATAAGCAGCCGCTGCGCCCGAGGATTCGTCGCATCGGTGGACGCGCCACGGGGCTCCTGCGCCGCGACGGCACAAGACGGCCCTCCGATCAAGAGTGCACACAGGACGATCGGGGCCCAAAGGCGGAGCCACCAGACGAGTGAGCGGGCATCCACGAGTGCTAGAAGAAACAATGAGAGGCAACCGTGCAGACCGGACATAGGCCTCGCGTGGCCTCCCTTTTGGACGGACGTGCCTTCGGTGTGGTTCATGTTGATTTGATAATGACTACGAACCGTTTCTACCTTGCAACCAGTGTTCGAATGCCCAGAATTCAATTCGAGAATCCCTTCCGGCAGATGCGTCCGGAGGGGCGCGCCGTTTTGCCACTGACAAGCCCGCACACGCATTCATGGGTGAACACAACGTACGCCGGGACGCCGCTCCGTCTAAACTCCGCGAGTTTACGAATCACCTGATGCGCGATGTCCGCGCCCTGGGGCTCATGCTCCACGAGAACATGTTCGAAACCGGCATGCGCCGCATTGGGGCCGAGCAGGAGCTGTTCATGGTGGACGCGCAAGGAGGGCCGGCCCCCATCATCGAAGAGGTCCTCGAACGGAACACCGACGAGCGCATCGTCACGGAGCTGACGCGGTTCAATGTGGAGTTTAACATGGACCCGCTTCAGTTTGGGGAGGATTGCTTCCAGCGGATGGAGGCGTCGACGTCCGAGCTAATCGAGAAGGTGCGGGGCCTCACGCAGCAAGTGGGCGGCGAGGTTGCCATGACGGGCATCTTGCCCACGGCCCACCTCTCGAACTTTGCGATGGACTACATGACCCCCCGGCCTCGCTACTACGCCCTCAACGATGCCATCTCTCGGCTGCGGGGCGGGGCGGGGCAGTATCAGATTCGGGGCATCGACGAGCTGTTCGTGAAGCACGACTCCATCATGCTGGAGGGGTGCAATACGAGCTTCCAGACGCACTTTCAGGTGTCGCCGGAGGAATTTCCGCGCTACTACAACATCGCCCAGGTGGTGGCCGCCCCCTGCCTCGCCGCCGCCACCAATTCTCCGCTTCTGTTTGGCAAGCGGCTCTGGCGTGAAACGCGAATTGCCCTCTTTCAACAGGCCGTCGACACGCGGTCGAGCAACCTGTACCTGCGAGAAATGAGCCCTCGCGTGCAGTTCGGCTCGGACTGGGTGGACGAGTCGGTGATGGAAATCTTCAGGGAGGACATCTCGCGCTTTCGGGTGCTCCTGACGACCGAGCTGGGCGAGAACTCCCTCGAAACGTTGGAGGCGGGCGGTGTGCCCGACCTCAAGGCCCTTCAGCTCCACAACGGCACCGTGTATCGCTGGAATCGCGCCTGCTACGGCATCACCGACGGAAAGCCGCACCTGCGAATTGAAAACCGAGTCTTGCCGTCCGGGCCCACGGTCATCGACGAGATTGCAAACGCGGTCTTCTGGTACGGGCTCGTGGCGGGACTGGCACAGGAGTATCACGACGTGTCGGAGCACATTGACTTCTACGAGGCCCGGTACAATTTCAACGCGGCTGCCCGGAGTGGCCTTGCCTCCCAGTTTACTTGGCTGGACGGCACCCATCGTCCGGCCCACGAGCTGATTCTCGACACCCTCATTCCACTGGCCGAAGACGGACTCCGCACGTCCGACATTGCGTCGTCGGACATCGACCGGTACCTCGGGGTGATCCAGAAGCGCGTGAACACCCAGCAGACCGGAGCCCAGTGGCAGCTCGACTCCCTGGCTCGCATGGAGGGCGTTGGGTCGCGGGCGGAGCGTCTCGGGGCGCTCACGCGGGGCATGGTGGAGCGCCAGAAGGACGGGGCCCCGGTCCACGAGTGGTCCCTGGCGACCCTGGAAGAGGGATTCACCCCTACGGGCATGCAGGAGACGAACGTAGAGGCCTACATGACGACCGATCCCTTCACTGTCCACGAGAAAGAGTCGATCGAGTTTGTGGCGCGACTCATGGATTGGCAAAAGATTCGCCACGTGCTCGTGGAAGACGAAGAGCACCGGCTGGTGGGACTTGTGAGCCACCGCACCCTCCTCCGGCACATGGCCGAACGGACCGAGCAACCAGAGGGCGGCGTGCCGGTGAGAGACATCATGATCGAGGATCCCATCTCGGTATCTCCGGATCGTCCCACCCTGGAGACTGTGGAGCTCATGCGCGATCACGAAATTGGGGCCCTGCCCGTGGTGCGAGAAAATCGACTTGTCGGCATTATTACCGAGCAGGACTTCATTCAAATTGCGGGCAACATTCTCGACGAGACCCTGGGCCTCGACGGAGACGCGGAGGCGACGGCCGCCTCGCCGGACTCAGAGGGTGTTGAGGCCTCTTCTGAGGCCACGGACTGACTGGACAGAGGGAGACCTCCCCGGCGATGCACGCCAGGAGAGGGGGAACGCGTAGGGAGGTCACTCGTGGCACTGAAACAGGAGACCTACTCTAAACCGACACGTCTACATCCACTTTCAATAGCAGCATGGCTGACACCCGCGAGCGAGAAATCAGCGGTCAAACGATTCGGATTGATCGCACCCTGTGTATTGGATCGGGCAACTGCACGAACATCGCCCCCGAGGTCTATGTGATCCGGGAAGACAACATTGTCGACTTTCAAGACGAAACGCCGGACATCGACCAGGGACGCCTGGAAGAGGCGGCGGCCCTGTGCCCGGTCGACGCACTCATCGTTGAAGACGAAAATGGAGAGCAAATCGTCCCCTAGGTGGAACTAGCTCTGCCGTCGGTACCAGGCGATCAGCACGCCGGTGAGAAGCCCGGCGACCAGGGCGAGGAAGAGGGAGGAGAACATGGCGGGCGGTGGGTTCGGAGAAACGATTGCCTCCAATGGGCTACGGGGACGCAGAAAGGGCTCGCTTCTCCTCCCAATCGCGAAACTGGTCCAGCTCGTTCCGCACAGCCCCTACGGCCGTCTGAATGACAGCCACGTCGTCGACGAACCCGATGACCCCGAGGGCATCGGGGATGGCATCGACTGGGGTGACAAAGTAAAGCAGGGCGGCCGCCAGAAGCACGAGGGACGTCGTGGAGACCTCCCGATACGACCGGCGCGCCCAGGCTACGAAGAGACGGAGGGTTGTCCGTAGATCGGCCCACACGGCCGTGAGGGCGTTGGCGTTGGCCTCCAGGTGTGCATAGGCATCCCGGATAAGCAGGACTACCCGAAAGCGGCGCCGCAGGACTCGACGGGCGGCCTCAACGAGAACGCTCGCAATTTCGGACCGGGCCGGCACGGGGGCCAGAGAAAGGGGCAGTGTGGACGGGGTGTCTTTTCGGGAAGGCGCGTCGGAAGGCATGCGGCAGGAGCCCAGGGTTGGAGTGAGATGTGTGCCTCCGATGCTAAGAGAGAATGGGGAGGAAAGTCAACCGCATCGGTGAACGCGTCTCCTCCAGATCGTTGTCTCGAACTTACCGTTTGTTCCTACCACGTGGCGACGTCCCTCACGACATCTCCTGCGGAGGCGGCCGCCCACCTTCGTCGTGGGGAGCTTGTCGCTTTCCCTACCGAAACGGTCTACGGGCTTGGCGCGGATGCCCTTCAGCCGGACGCGGTGCGTCGCATCTTCGAGGCGAAAGGACGACCGGCGGACAATCCACTCATCGTCCATGTCTGTCGGCGGGAACAGATCAAGCAGGTGGCCGCCCGCGTGCCGCCCGCGGGTCAGCAGCTCCTGAACGAGTTCGTCCCGGGGCCCCTGACGCTCATTCTGCCCAAGCATGATCATCTTCCCTCGGTCGTAACGGCCGGCCTTGAGACGGTGGGCGTTCGCATCCCGCGTCTCTCACAGACACAGTCCTTCCTGGAGGCGTGCGGTACGCCTGTGCCCGCCCCGTCCGCCAACCAGTCGGGCCGCCCGAGCCCCACGAGCTGGGAGGCCGTGGAGGACGATCTGGGAGGCCGAATCGACTGTATTCTGCGGGGAGGTCGCACGGACGCAGGGGTCGAGTCGACAGTCGTAGACTGCACCACGGACCCTGTCGCGGTGCTTCGGCCCGGCGCCATCCCGGTCGAGTCGCTTCGTCAGGTTTTGGGAACGGTGCAGGGGGCGTCCCCAGAGGGGGAGGCCGCTCCGCGGAGCCCGGGAACGCGACACCGGCACTACGCGCCGTCCGCCCGGGTGCGGCTCGTCGACACTCCGTCGGAGGTTGCCCCGGGAGAAGACCACGCGTACGTGGGGCTCGACGCCCCGGCCCAGGCGTGTGCCCTGGGCCGGGTGCATGTCGAAGAAGACGTACAGGCCTACGCCCATGACCTCTTTCACATCTTTCGGACCTGCGACGAGAAGGAAATTGAGGTAATCTACGCGCAAACCGTGTCGGCCGAAGGGATGGGCCGAGCCCTCAACGACCGTCTCCGCCGGGCAGCAGCCCGGTAGAAGGGGGGGGGTGCTGCACGAGAAGACCGTTCACTGTGGCGTGCCTGCCCCAACGGGGACATCCTGTCGCCCGCGGGTGTTGCGGATCATCCACCGCGCGAGGGGAGGGAGCAGACGGCAGCTCTGCACCAGGGTCCAGGCGGCCCCTGGACGAAACGCCGCCGCGTGGATCCAGCGGCCCAGCCGCATGCGTTGCCCGAACGCATCGGTCCATGCGGCTTCGTAGTTCGTCCGGAACGCTTGTGCGGGGCACTGCCCATTCAGAAAATCGGAGCCCAGTGGGCTCACCAGGTCGGCGGTCTGGAGCGCCATTGCCATCCCATCGCCGCAGAGCGGTGCGATCATGCCCGCGGCGTCCCCGATCATGCAGACGTCGTCCACGAATCGAGACTTTGGCATGAGGGGAACCTGGCTCACCGCTTTGAAGCGGTCGCTCACGCGAGTGAGACCGGTGAGCAATTCGTCCAGGGCCGGGTTTTGGCGGAGGGCGGTGTTGAGCATCTCTTCGGGCGTGCCGCCGGCGTCGTTGAGGGCGTCGGCGTGCCCGATCCAACAGACATTGATGCGATTTTCCTCAACCGGTGAGAGCCCGCAGTACGCACCCGGAGCGCTATGGAGTTCAATTGTGTTCTCCAGGTCTGCCACGGCGGGCCCGGCATAGTGGGCCTTAAAGGCCACGTACGGCGTGGTTTCCGACAAGAAGGGCCGTTCCAGTGACCGATCCAGCCGACTCCTGCGCCCATGGGCTCCCAGAACGAGACGGGCCGCAACGGTGTCCCCGCCGACGGTCGCAACGAATCCATCCTGGAGGCTACCCCGGACGTCCGTGACCCGGGTCCCAGAGCGGCCTTCAACCCCAGCCGTGCAGGCCCTTCGGAAGAGCATCTGGTCGAGCTGATAGCGGCTAAAACCAAGAGCCGCATCGGGAAGTGCGTGGGATGTTGTGGCGCCGCTCGGGGCTGTCAGGCATGCCTGGTCGATGCGCTCCGCCCCCGCGGCGTGGATGTCGCCAAGCACACCCAGACGCCGAAAGGAGGACTGCGCCTCCGGCGACAAAAACTCCCCGCACAACTTCTGACGAGGGTAGGTCGACTGCTCAGCCAGGAGCACGTCGTGGCCCTCGCGGGCAAGCTGACACGCCGTGCTGCACCCGGCCAGGCCGCCGCCAATCACGAGTGCGTCGTAGGGCATAGCAAATTGCGACAGGCGAATGGCAATGGGCCGATGCAACTGGCTACGGGCGGTGGAGCTCCCCACAGTCGCGGGACCGTCCGTCACAGAGTGGAAACGTCTTCCGACGAGGCCCCATCACGAATTGGGGGCGAGGGTGGATAGGGTCCACCGGAAGGCCCAGTGCCACCGAATGGAGGCAGGAGGGAGTTGGGCCGCACGGGCGAGGGTGTGAAGCTCCGCCCGCCAGAAGCCGCGCCGCACCGACACGGGACCGTCGTGCTGGACCATGGGGGCGAGCCCAAGGGCCCGGCTGAGGCCCCAGATGCCTGCGTAGGCCAAGAGATGCCGATGAAGATCATTTACGAGGAGGCCGTGCCGGGCCACCCGTTGCATCTCCGAAAGCACCTGGACCGCCGAAGGGCCGTGGAAGTGGTGAAGGAACAGGGCTGCGTGGGTGAGGTCGACTGCCCCAGCGTCGTAGGGAAGGGCCCGGGCATCCCCGATCTCGACACGGACGCGGGCCCGGAGGGAGGGAGAGAGCTGTCGATCAAGATAGGCCCGGGCATGACCAACCGTGACGGGGTTGGCGTCGATGCCGATGAGGTCCAGGGTACACCCGAAGCGTTCGCCCCGCCGGGCCAGGTGGAGCAGATGGTCGCCGCTCCCACACCCTACATCCAACAGGCGGAGGCGATCATGTCGCTTCAGAATCGGGTCGAGGACATGATCCGTTGCCCGGTACCCTCCGAGCAGCCGATTGATGCGTCGGAGGTCGCGGAGGGCCCGCGCAAGACGGGCGTCCGTGATCGAAAAGTCGTCCATCCACTCCTCGGTCTCCAGACGCGTCGAAAGGTCCGGGCGGGGAGGAAGGATCACCGAGAAGGAATGGGGGGCTGTCGACAAGACACGAGGACAAGGCCTAGACGGGACGAGCTACGCGACCTCCACCTCCGCCTCGATGCCCTGTTCGTTGAGCCGGTCGCGGACCTCCGGGGCGAGGTTTTGTTCGACCGTGCTCGGAACGAACTTGGCCACCAGCCAGGCGAGGTACCCCTGCTGCCACGCCGCGTCCGTGGCGTCCTCGACGGTAATCTCTAGCTTCCGGGCCCCCTTCGTATCGACATAGGCCTCGATGCCACGGCTCTGAAACCCCTCCTCCAGGTGATCGGCCATCTGGTTTCGGACGGCCGACTCGATGTCCACCCCGGCCCCGGAGGCCTGGGCGGCGCGGGCTCCCATCTGGCGACGGGCAAGTTCCTGGGCGTTGAGAATCGTGACTTCAATCATGGAGCGGAGCGGATGGAGAAAAGACCGAGCTGCACAGGTCGACCAGGGGGCATCGGAGGCCCAACAGGAGCGACAGAAGTCCCTATTGGCGCTCCCGCCCGCGGTTCCGGGCTGTACGGGTTCTTGGCAGAACGATGAAGCAGGAGCACACGGCGCTCGGGCAAGAATGAAACCTCTCTGTTTCTTTGTGGTGTAGGGGGGTACCCTATACAGGCATGCCATACGCCCCAAAAAGAACCCTGAGCCACTCCGTGAGCCCATCCGCCTCCGAGGCCGATACGCCCCTTCGGGACCCTTCGACCCTCGATTCCTCGTCGCCGAACGGGGACGCTCGTACGGCCGGACCACCGCCTTCCGACCGTAGCGGAGAAGAGGGGTCCAAAGAGGAAGGAGCGCCCCTGACGCTGCCGGTGAAGGGCATGTCGTGCGCCTCCTGTGCGCAGAGTGTAGAGGGGACGCTCTCGCGGGTGGAAGGGATTTCGAGAGCGACCGTCAACTTTGCCACCGAGCGGGCGCGGGTCGTCGTCGGCGGTGGGGAGCAGGTGCCGGCTCAGACACTGGTGCAGGCCGTTGCCGACAGCGGATACGAGGTGCGCACTGCCGAGACGACCTTCGGGGTGCAGGGCATGAGCCGCACGTCGTGCGCCGCCCGTGTTGAAGACGCCCTGGGTGCGGTGGAGGGCGTGCTGGGGGCGACGGTGAACCTTGCCACTGACCGGGCCACGGTGCGCTACATCCCGGGCGTGGCCGAGACCGCAGACGCGGCACAGGCCGTTCGCGATGCCGGCTACGAGGTGGTCGGCACGGAAGGGGGACGCGACCGTACCGACGTAGAACGTCAAGCCCACGAAGACGAGGCGCGGTCGATGAAGCACCGGTTGTTTTGGGCGTTGGCCTTTGCCCTGCCCGTCTTTGGGCTGGAGATGGGCGTGCTGCACATTCCCGCGATGGAGGCCTGGATTACCGAGCAGGTGTCCATACAGACGCTCTACTACGTGCTTTTCGCGCTTGCCTCGGTCGTGCAGTTCGGGCCCGGGCGCTACTTCTACAAGCACGGTTGGCCGGCCCTGAAAAACGGGGCGCCGGACATGAACACGCTCGTTATGATTGGGACCTCAGCGGCGTACGGCTACTCGGTCGTGGCCACGTTCGTGCCGGGGATTCTGCCGGAGGGCACAGTGCACGTCTACTACGAGGCCGCCGCGACGATCATTACCCTCATCCTGGCCGGCAACTACATGGAGGGGCTCGCCAGGGGGCGGGCCAGCGATGCGATCCGCACGCTGCTCGATCTGCAATCCGCTACGGCCCGTGTCCTCCGCGACGGAGAGGCCCAAGAGGTCGACGTGCGAGATGTGGTCCCGGGCGATGTGGTGCGCGTGCGGCCCGGCGAGAAGGTGCCGGTGGGCGGAGAGGTAATTGACGGCTCCTCGTACGTCGACGAGTCGATGGTAACGGGCGAGCCCGATCCGGTGGGCAAGGATGAGGGCGACGAGGTCGTGGGCGGCACGATCAACAAGACGGGGAGCTTCACCTTCCGAGCCACCCGCGTGGGAGAAGAAACCGTGCTCTCCCAGATCGTGGAGATGGTGGAGGCGGCCCAGGGCTCGGCCCCGCCCATCCAGTCGCTCGCCGACCGCGTGGTGAAGGTGTTCGTGCCGTTCGTCCTTGCCACCGCGGCCCTAACATTTGGAGTTTGGATGATATTTGGCCCTGACCCAGTGCTCACGTTCGCGTTGGTGACGACGGTGTCGGTCCTCATCATCGCCTGCCCCTGCGCGATGGGCATCGCCACGCCGATCTCGGTGATGGTGGGCACGGGCCGTGCCGCGGAGCTGGGGGTCTACGTCCGGAAGGGCGAAGCCCTCCAGGCCCTCCGCACCGCCGACCTCGTGGCGCTCGACAAGACGGGCACTCTCACGAAGGGGCGGCCCGAGGTCACGGATTTTCTACCGCAGAACGGCTTTGGCGAGGAGGAGCTTCTGCGCTGGGTCGCCGCCGTCGAAATGCAGTCTGAGCACCCGATTGGGGCGGCCCTGGTGGCGCGGGCCGACGACGAAGGGCTTGCCCTGCCGGACGCCACGGGATTCGAGGCGATCCCCGGACACGGCGTGACCGCTACGGTCGACGGCAAGGCCATTACTGTTGGTGCCGCCCGAATGATGGAGCGGGAGGGTGTGTCGGTTTCGGATGAGGCCGAAGACGCGTCCGACCGGCTGGCCGATGCCGCCAAGACGCCGCTCTACGTGGCGGTGGACGGCACGCTGGCTGCGATTGTTGCGGTGGCCGACCCCATCAAGGACTCGACGCCCGCCGCGCTCGACGCCCTGCACCAGCTCGGCATCGAGGTGGCCATGGTTACGGGCGACGACGAGCGCACCGCCCACGCCATTGCGGACCAGTTGGGCATCGACCACGTGCAGGCCGAGGTCCTGCCCGATGAGAAGGCCGAAGCGGTGACGGCCTTTCAGGCAGACGATCAGACCGTGGCGTTCGTGGGCGACGGCATCAACGACGCCCCCGCCCTCGCCCGGGCTGACGTGGGCATCGCCATCGGGACCGGCACCGACGTGGCCATCGAGAGCGGCGACATCGTGCTGATGGCCGGCGACCTGCGCGGCGTGCCGAACGCGGTGCACTTCTCACGGGCCACCCTCCGCAACATCAAGCAGAATCTGTTCTGGGCGTTCGCCTACAACGTGCTCCTGATTCCGGTGGCGGCGGGCGTGCTGTACCCGGCGTTCGGCCTGCTGCTGTCCCCCGCGCTGGCCGCACTGGCGATGGTCTTTTCCGACCTCTTCGTGATCGGCAACGCGCTCCGGCTGCGCCGCGTGTCGGTGCCACTGGGGAGCGAGCAGGTGGGGGCTGTCGCGGGCAGCCAATGAGATGGTGTCCACAATCGCCCTTCGAGGCCCAACACCAAGTGCCGAGGTTGGCGGTGCAGTTTGCTTCGAAGGATTCGGAGCGAGAGTGTCGCGAGATGGGGCCGGAGGCCGTGCCCTTGTGGTGCATCTCGCGACAGCCTTCCCCCATAGCCGAAGCGACCAGGTGCGCACCGATCTTTAGTCGTCGGTATTACTCGCGTCATCGACCGAGGCCCCAGCCGAGCCCGGCCCCGAAGACCAGTGTCACGAGCGCCCTTGGAACAGGCTCCGGAATTGGGGCAACGCCACTTGCCATTCCGACCATCATTGGGATGTACATGGCAATGGTCGCGACGACGCTCCATCCCAAGTCTCGCCGAACGTGGGAGGCGTCGGATGGACCAGCGATTTACGGAATATAGTCGCAAGGACGGAGGTCGAAGCGGAGGGGCTGTTCTGGGAAGATCAGCGGAATACGATCAACTGGTGCGCACCCGAGTGTCGAGAAACTGCCGAAGCTCCTCGATCCGGTCGACGTTGGCTCGGACATAGACGCGGCGCCCCTCTCGGGTGCGTTCGACGAGTCCGGCACGCCGCAGCTCCTTCAGATGACGGGAGACGGTGGCTTTTCCGACGTCGAGCATCTCGGCAAGCTCCCCGAAGCTGGACCAGGTCGGGTCCATCTCGCAGTCTTCGGGCCGATCTGCCTTCGAGCAGGGAAGAGAACAGGCAAGCAGCCGCTGCATCAGGGCGAGCCGGTGTGGGTTTCCCAATGTTTTGAAGGCTTCACTGAGAACCGTTTCACTGAGATCGGAGCCCATGGGTGAGTAAATTTTTTAAAAGTTATAATATAAATAAAAACTTAGATTTGCTTTCGGATGGGATCAAGAATGAACCGAGGTAGCAGAGAACCGCTCGTACACACCGGATGGTGTCTGAGCCTTGGGTCCGGAACCAGTAAAGCGGCACTGTATTTAACGATTACGCTATATAAGGACAATCACAAGCAAAAGACATGTCCCGACGCGACGTTGACGACGAGAACTGCATCCAGCCCGAGCGGCCCGGGGAGCGCCTCGGCGCCCTCCGCAGCGAGGCCCACGCGAACGAGCGGCTCGTGGCCCTGGCGGCCTACTTCGACGCGGCGAGTAACGAGACGCGCCTCCGCATCTTGTATGTCCTGCACCGGGCGGGGGAGCTCTGCGTGTGCGACCTGGCCGACATCTTCGAGATCACCCAGCCGGCCGTCTCCCGCCACCTGAAGATCCTTCGGGAAAAGGCGCTGGTTCAGGCCCGGCGCGACGCGCAGACGATCTACTACTCGGTGTGCACCGACAACGCCTTCGCCCGGATGCTTGTCGAGTTTTTCGAGGAGGGCGACACGGCCGGGATTTCGCTGAACTTGAACGCAACCGAACCGACCTCATGAGCACGCAAAGCACCTCGAATGCCGGATCGAACTGGAGTCTCGGAGCGGCCCTCGGGGCGGCCGTCGCCGCGTCGGCCTGCTGCACGATCCCGCTTGCCCTGGTGAGCCTCGGGGTGGGCGGGGCGTGGATCGGCAGTCTGACGGCGCTGGCGCCGTACCGATGGATTTTTGTGACGGGGGCCGTCGCCGCCCTCGGCTACGCCGGGTACAACGAGTGGCAGCTCAGCCGCCGGCCGGACTGCGATTGCGAGACGATGTTCTCGTCCGCGGCGCGGCGGTCGCTCTTGGGCGTCGGGACCCTGGCCGTGCTGGTGCTCGTCGTGAGCCCGTACCTCGTCGCGCCCTCGCCCGCCACCGCCACCCAGCAGGCCCAGGCCGCCGTGGGGCAGGAATCCGTGGAGAAGGAGGCTGCCCTGCCCGCTTCCTTCCAGCAGGTGGTCCTGGAGGTAGAGGGCATGACGTGCGCGGCCTGCCCGAAGACCGTGTCGACGGCCCTTGAAGGCGTGGATGGAGTCCACCGCGTGGACGCGACCTATGAGCCGCCGGAGGCGGTCGTCCGCTTCGACCCGGACGCGACCTCGGTCGAGGCCCTGACGGAGGCGACGAAAACCGCCGGGTATCCGTCCGAGCCGAAGTCGTCCTCGTAACCGTTTCTCTCCGTTCCTCGCTTTCCCATGATCGAGTTTGAACTCGAAATCGACGGCATGACCTGCGCGGGGTGCGGGGAGCACGTGGCTGAGGCGCTGCGCAGTGTCGACGGCGTCGAAAGTGTCCAGCTGGACGACTGGGCCGACGGACACGCTGCGGTCTCCGCCCGAGACGATGTCGATCCCAAGGCACTGGAGGCGGCCATCGGCGAGGCCGGATACGACGCCCACGTCTCGCATGAAGTTCATGACTTGTCGGAGCGTGCCGCCGGGCCAGCTATTTTGTCTTCGTCGTCGGAGTCGGGGGACGGCGCCGGTGCCGACTACGACCTGCTTGTCGTGGGGGGTGGGTCGGCGGCGTTTGCGGCCGCGCTCAAAGCCAGTGACCTCGGCCACCGCGCCCTGATTGTCAACGACGGCCCGCCGAACGGCGGGCTGCCCATCGGGGGGACCTGCGTGAACGTCGGCTGCGTGCCGTCGAAGGCGCTCATCCGGGCGGCGGAGGCCCACCATAACGCCGCCCAGCACCCGTTTGACGGGATGGCCACTGAAAGCGAGGTCACGGACTTCGGGGCAGTCACCGATCAGGTCCAGTCGCTCGCCAAAGGCCTCCGGGAGGAGAAGTACCTCGGCGTGGCCGAGGGCGACCCGAACATTCAGATCCGGGAGGGGCGGGCGCGGCTCGCCGGTCCCCGCTCGGTCGAGGTGGATGGTGAGACGATTACGGGCCGGCGGATTCTCGTTGCCACCGGGGCGCACACGTTTGTGCCGGACATTCCGGGGCTGGAAGAGGCGGGCTACCTCACGAACGAGGAGCTGTATGCCCTCGACGAGCGGCCTGAGCATTTGGTCGTGTTGGGTGGGGGCTACATCGCGCTGGAGAACGCGCAGGCCTTCGCCCGCCTCGGCAGCGAGGTGACCATCCTGCAGCGGTCCGGGCAGGTGCTCTCGCGAGAAGACGCCGACGTGGCTAAGGCCCTCACCGGATACCTCCGCGAGGAAGGCCTTACCGTCCACACGGACGCGGACGTGCAGACCATCCGGCGCGAAAACGGGCACGTTCAGGTGGAGGCCATCATCGATGGCGACGCGCGGACCCTGTCGGGAAGTCACCTGCTCGTGGCGACGGGGCTGCGGGGCAACACCGCCGATCTTGGCCTGAGAGCCCTCGGCCTCGAGACCCGTGGGCGCGGCTTCCTCTCGGTCGACGGCACGCTTCAGACTGACGTGCCGACGGTCTACGGCGCGGGGGACGTGATCGGCGATCCGGCGTTCGTCTACACCGCCGCCCGCGAGGGGGAGCTCGCCGCCGAGAACGCCCTTGAGGGGGCGGCCCGCGACCGCCACGCCGCGCCGCTCCCGTGGGTGATCTTCACCGATCCGCAGGTGGCGGGTGTGGGGATTGGCGAGTGGCAGGCCGCCGATCAGGATGTCGACGTAGACGTGGCGACGGTCCCGTTAGGTCAGGTGCCCCGGTCCCTCGCGGCCTGCGACACGCGCGGCTTCATTAAGCTGCTGCGCGAGCGGGATACGGGTCGGCTCGTCGGCGCGCGCATCCTGGCGCCGGAGGGCAGCGAGCTGCTTATGGAGGTCTCGATGGCGATCCAGCAGGGACTGACCGCCGAGGAGCTGACGGACCTGCTGCACCCGTACCTGACGCTCTCGGAGGGGATCAAACTGGCGGCGCTCACCTTCGACCGCGACGTCGAGACGCTGAGCTGCTGCGCGACGTGATCTGCCCCGTTCAGCCGAACTCTCAAGCCCACTTCGTAAGCGCCGTGGCGTTTATGGTTGCGTCCACGAACCTTGTTATCGAGCTGGGCATCCATTCTCATCGTTTTAGGGCCGCAGTAGCTGGCCGTGGGAATTGTGGGCAGGCGGGTGCTGACTGCCCTCGCCAGCCTGCTCATCCGGTGGACGTACCCGACGGACTGGATTGACGTTGCCCGTGGAGAGGCCGAGCGGGAGGCCCCGGAAATGGAGGAGAATTTTGACTGGCGGGAGCGTGTCCGCAGTCGCAAGGGCTGGCGCCTCATGGAGACTTCGTTCGTCGAGGAGTGGATGGTGGTTGGCGAGGAAATTCTGACCGGGGCTACCTTCAATACACCGGGCACGTGCCGCCGGGAACGGACTCCATACACGAGCGCTGACATGAGCAGGGCCGTCATCATCGCCGGGAGAGAGAAAGGCAGAGCCTGAAAGCGCTCCTCACGACACGCATTCATCATTCCGCGTCTGTTCGATGTCGTCGTCTTTCCCCCATCAGAAAGCCTCTGTCCCTGATCAATACGACGGATGGGCCCGCATCTACGACTTCTTCTGGCGGCGCTACATGAACCAGACGCTCCCAGTGGCCCAGCAGACGGCCGCCGTGGAGCCAGGCGAACGCGTGCTCGACCTGGCCTGTGGCACCGGCGAACTGCTGCACCGCATCGCCCTGGACACGCCCGCCGCTGAGCTAACGGGTGTGGATCTGGCCCCGGCCATGGTGGAACGTGCCCGCACCAAGCTCGCCGGAGAGGCGGACGTTCGGATCGAGAAGGCGGATGCGCACGGCCTTCCATTCGACGACGGTGCGTTCGACGTGATCGTCTGTGCCAGCACATTTCACTACTTCACCCACCCGCAGGCCGTGCTGGAAGAGGTGCACCGCGTGCTTCGTCCATCGGGGCGTTTCGTCGTACTCGACTGGTGCCGGGATTACTGGACCTGCCGCACGATGGATGCCCTGCTCCAACGGGTAGACCCGGCGTATGAGACCTGCTACACCCTCGAGGAACTCAAGGACAGGATGCGGCCCGCGAATTTCGAGGTGCAGGATGCCTTCCGGTACCGGTTCGATCTGGCGTGGGGGATGATGGGAGCCGAGGCACGCCCCTCCCCCCCCTCGCCCGTAGTAGTCCAATTTCCGGCCTGAGTCCCCTCTCGGCCCTCACGTTCACCGACCCGCATGTCTTTCCGTGGTACACCCAGAACTACGGCCCGGAGGTGAACCTCTTCGTGGACCACAGCCAGATTGTGCAGCTCGAATGCCTGCGCAGCGGCATCTGGGGCCCGCACGACCTCTTCGGCCGCGTTCAGACGTTCAAGGACGAGAACTCCGACGGGACAGGTGCGCGCTGACGAGACGAGAGGCAGAGCGTGAGGGACGGGTGCGGGTGGGCGGCGTGCTCAATCGGTCAAGTCCGACCAGTCGATTTGAGAATCCTGGATCGAGGGCGGCCGTCGGGCGATGATGTCCCCGTAGTACGCGGTGGCGACCCCGCCGGTGTTGTCGGTGTCGGTCATCAGGGCGACGCCGTCGACGGGCGGCGGGGCTTCCCCGAATGCGCGGCGATAATCCACACGGATGTTGCGTCGTTCTCCAACCCACGTTCCCACCTTCGTCGAGCCGCTCTCGACGGGGATCATCTGGACCCAGTCCGTAAACGCATTTGCGAGAATTGTATCTGAGGGGACCCGGCTCGCCCAGACATAGCTCAGGGCCCGGGTGGGGACCTGGTCGTACCCTAGGGCCCGGAGCGCCTCGTACTTAGCACGATCGACCAGACCGAAATTGCTCGGGTCGTAGTCGAACGTGACGTAGAGGCGGGCTGGGTAGTCGTCCCCGTCTTTCGTCCGGGCGTCGCCCTCGTCAAGCACGTTGGTTACCTTCCATTGCCACGACAGCATCGGGAACTGACGGGGATCAAGGTCCATTTTGCGCCCCAATCCAGCCGCTCCTCCTTCACTGACCGCACGGACCACGGCGGTGGAGTCGTCCTTGACGGATCGTTCAACGAGTTGGTATTGGGTTTCTGTCTCCACGTCCCCGAAGCGGATGGTTCTCCACCCGGACGGGTGTCCGTTGGAGTCGGCCTCGGCGGCCGAGAAGTGCCCCACGTACTGCTTCTGATGAACGTAGGCCGTGAGGCCGAGGGCAGGGGGGAGTACGAGGAGAACGACGGAGTAGACAAACGCTGAGCGCACGACGGGACGCAACTAATCTTGCCGGGGAAAACCAACGTACCAACTCTCTGTGGAAATTTTTCGTTTCCGATACGATCCTAATCGAACTGGGACCACATATATTTCCGAAGAAAATGGAAAGTGTTCGGCAAAAGTTGTACAGGTGTTGAGTCCTCATTTCTAGTTTTCGAGCCTCACCATTTGTAGTAAGTCTTCTTTGCCGACCTAATCTGCAATCACGAGAACATGAAGGCGAAATTCCGCTTGATCCCGAGTAGTTTTCGTGGGTGAGTAAACTGCTTTTCGCGGTCTCTTAATCACGGATAGGACCCCACGGCTGCGACGAGCTTTTAACTCGCAGAACCCAAGAACATTTTAGTTGGATCTCCAATTGATCTTTTTGCATCACCATGGCGAACAAACAGGATGTTACGCGCCGCGATTTTTTACAGCGCCTAAGTGTAGTCGGCATTGCGGGGCTTGGAGCCGGGTCGTTGGTGTCGGCCTGTGGAGGCGGTAGTGGAGAAGAGGGAGGCTCTTCCTCCGGGTCCGCGAGCCAGTCTTCTGGGCAGTCAAGCGGAGGCGGCCCGCAGACGGTAACGCTGCACCCGAAGGGCAACCAGATGAAGTATAAAGAGACGGAGTTTGAGGTGCCTTCGGACACAGAGATTGAACTGGTGTTTGAGAACACCGCCTCGAGTCCGTCAATGCAGCACAACGTGCTTGTCCTGAACGAGCCGCCGGAGCAAGACATCTTTAAGGAGGTTGGACAGGCCGGTGTGAAGGCCGGGTCATCGAACGAGTACACCCCCGACCATCCTGCGGTGCTGGCGGGCACAGACATATCGAAGCCGGGTGAAACGGTATCAGTGACGTTTACGACGCCGTCGGAGCCAGGCGAGTACGGCTACGTATGCACGTATCCGGGCCATTGGGCCACCATGCAGGGCACCATGATCGTGGCGTAGGTAGGTCTTGAGAGTCCATTCCAATTTATTTGCTGGGCCTCCCGAAGGAAATTCTCTTGCCTCACTCGGGAGGCCCGAGCAGCCTCGACGAAGCCGAAAGCGCCTCTTCATTCAACCAGCAGTGGTCACTGCCGGTCTCGTCTCGGACGCGACCTTGCTCCGTCAGTTCTTGTCCGTAGGGGCGCCCAAAATCAGGACCACTCTTGGCAAAAATCTACGGCTCTCCGTTAAGACCTCTCGCACCTGCGGGAAAAAGACGTTCTCGTTGAGTACAATCGCTCTTATCGGCGCAGGACTGGACAATGCCTCGCGCCACAGGTCCTCTTGGGGGCAGGATTGGAGCGTGGGGACCTGGGGCGTCGCCGATACAAACGTTATGCCGCACGGCGCGGATGTGTCTATATGCCCTGTTGTCCGTCCCCGAACTGACGTCCCGGGCGTCCCATGTTGAGTCAAGTCTGGAGCAGCACGACCCACGGCGTTGAGGCCCTGCCGGTCGAGCTGGAAACGAACGTCGCTTCCGGCATGCGGGGGCTCTCGGTCGTGGGACTGCCGCGGGCGGCAGTGCGAGAAAGCTTCGACCGGGTGCGCGCCGCCCTCGAAAACAACGACATCCCTGTAGAGTGGGGGCGCATTACCATTAACCTCGCGCCGGCGGACGTGCCGAAGGAAAGTGCGGCGTTCGATCTGCCGATGGCGGTGGGCTGGGTGGCTGCGAGCGGCAATGCGGTCGCCGCGGACGTACTGGATCAGTACTGGCTCACGGGCGAGCTGGCGCTGGACGGGACCGTCCGGCCCGTCAACGGGGTGCTGCCCATGGCGATGAAGGCCCAAGAGGAGGGCTACGACGGGGTGCTTGTGCCCGTCGAGAACGCCGCCGAAGCCGCCGTCGTGGACGACCTCAAGGTGTATCCAGTCGAGACGATCGCCGACGCCTTCGACGTCTTGCAAGCCCCGGACGGGGCGGCGGCCCCCGAGCCCTACACGAACGACCTGGACGCCATTTTTGATCAGGCCCGTCAATACCGGCGCGACCTGAGTGACGTACGGGGGCAAGAAAACGTCAAACGAGCGCTCGAAGTCGCGGCGGCCGGAGGGCACAATGCACTCATGGTGGGCCCGCCTGGGTCCGGCAAGACCATGCTGGCCCGCCGCATGCCGACCATCTTGCCGCCGCTCAGCACCGAGGAGGCCCTCGAAACGACGAAGATCCACTCCGTCAGTGGGAACCTCGCGTCCGACCACGGCATCCTGGCCACGCGTCCCTTCCGCGCCCCGCACCACACCATCTCGGACGCCGGGCTCTGCGGCGGCGGCGCCCACCCGACGCCCGGCGAGATCTCTCTCGCCCACAATGGCGTGCTCTTTCTCGACGAGCTGCCTGAGTTTCAGCGGCGTGTGCTGGAGGTGCTCCGCCAGCCGATGGAGGAGGGGCGCATCACGATTAGCCGGGCCGAGACGACCGTCACGTACCCGGCCCGCTTCATGCTCATCGCCTCGATGAACCCGTGCCCGTGTGGGCACCTCAACGACCCGAATCAAGAGTGCGTCTGCACGCCCGCCCAGGTGCAACGATACCTGAGCAAGATTAGCGGGCCGCTCATGGACCGGATCGACCTGCACGTAGAGGTGGCCCCGGTCGACTTCGACAAAATGAGCGCCGAGCGGTCCGGCGAATCGTCCGCCACCGTTCGGAGGCGGGTGGTGCAGGCGCGAGCGCGGCAGTCAGAGCGGTTTGGGGCAGCGGAGGACGTCTACAGCAACGCCCAGATGGATGCCCAGCGGGTTCAGGAGCACTGCTCGCTCAACGACGCGGGGCAAAACCTGCTCCGCACGGCCTCCGACCGGCTCGGGCTGAGTGCTCGCGGATACACGCGCATTCTGAAGGTGGCCCGCACCGTAGCGGACCTGGAGGCCAGCGCCCCGATTCGGCCCGAGCATGTCTCGGAGGCTGTTCAGTACCGGTCGCTGGACCGCGACTGGTGGCACGGGTAAGGGGCTTGCGCGAGGGGCTCGCATCAGAGAGACACTGGAGGCCGGGACTCTGTCCCTCCGCTACTGCCCCGCCCGCTCTGTCGCCACCAGCACGCGCATGTTCAGGGCCTGGGCCGCCGAGGCGACCGTGGCAAACTGGCCGATGCGGGCCTCCTGGTCGGCCCGCATGATGAGAAACTGCTGATCGGTCCGGAGGGTGCGGAGCTCACTGACCAGGCGCGCCTGCGTCACAGGGGAGCCGGCCACGTAGTAGGAGCCGTCCTTCGTCAGGGAGACGGTGATCGACTGCTCCGACACGGGCGAGGCGCTGTCCACCTGGGGCAGGGTGACCTGAATGCCCATCTGGGGGATGAAGCTGGAGGTGAGCAAGAAGAAGATCAGGAGCAGCAAGACGACGTCCGTCATGCCCGCGAGGCTGAAGGTCGTCATGGGCTCGCGGGACGGAGAAAAGTCGAGCGGCATGGCGGGGCGGGCGGTTCGTCAGCGAGAGGGGCAGTGCAGGGGCTACGACGGCAACTCCTCGGATCGCTCCGGCGAGACCGGCTCCTGCAGAAGGTCGATGAAGTCGGTGGCGGAGCGCTCCATGTCGTTGGAGAGGCGCCGGATGCGCCCCATGAGGTAGTTGTAGGAGAACAGCGCCAGGATGCCAACGAGCAGGCCCGCCGCGGTCGTGATAAGGGCCTCCCAGATGCCCCCCGCCAACACGGAGGGATTCACATTGCCCTGTAGGTTTTGAATCTGCTGGAACGCCCGAATCATGCCGACCACCGTGCCGAAGAAGCCGAGCATGGGGGCAATGCCGGCGATGCTGGCAAGCAGGTTTGTCCGCTTTTCCAGATCAAAAGTTTCGTGCTTGCCAGCGGCCTGCACGGCATCTTGAATTTCGGAGATCGGCCGCCCCAGGCGCTCGAGGCCCTGCTGAAGAATTCGGGTAATGGGGACGTCTTTCTCTTCGCAGTACTGAATGCCGGCCTCGACGTTGCCGTTTCGCACAAACTCGCGCACCCGATCGGTGATGGCTTCCGGGTCGGAGGCGGCCTGCCGGATTGTGATAAGTCGCTCCACCAGCAGGTAGATGGTCAGCAGGGAGAGCAACACCAGCGGAATCATTACCCATCCCCCCAGCACCAGAATGTCGAGGAGGGAGGAGGCCTGGCCCGACGCGGTCTGGGTGGTGTCGAGGGCCGTGGTGTCCACCTGTTGAGGGAGAGCGGTAGCGGCGGTCAGCAGAGCAGAAGGCACAGGGGCGAAGTGGAAGCGATGGGGGAGTCTTATTCGAGTTGGTGGGTCCAGGCGTCTGGGGGAAGGGCCTCCGTCCGTTCGTCGAGGACGCGTTCGGCGGCCGACTCGGAGGGATAGCGCCCAATCGTCACGCGGTACCACGTTGCGTCGTCCACCGTTCCGGACACCACAGCGACCGAATCGAACTGGGATCCGTACGTGTCGGCGGCCTCCTGGGCACTGCCGCGGGACGAGCTGGAGGCGACTACGATGGTCCAGTCCCGCGTGTCCGACGCCTCTGTGTCTGCGCTCGGAGGAGCGTCCGGCGGTGGGTCGGATGCGGAACCGGTCGTAGAAGGGGACTCAGCCTGGTCGGGCGGCGTCTCAGTGGCCGTGGGGGGCGCTGCGTCTTGAGTAGGGCCCCATAGGTTGGTCTGGTTGATGACGAACCAGCCCGCCCCTAGCAAGAAGAGGCCCGCAAGGATGAGGCTGATGAGGACGAAGGAATCTACAGACCGGTCGTTGGCGTCGGGCCGAGCCGGCGAGCGATCCTGTGTGGACGGCGCTTCCGGATCGGCCGCCGGCGCCGAGGAGGGCTCAGAATTTGTCGCCTTCTCGGGCGTGCCCTGGGCCGGAGAGGCCTCGCGCTCGGTGGCGGGGGAGAGGGACTCGGCAGACAAGCCCTCGTACGGCCGGTTGACGCGTCGACGCAAGGTAGGGGCGGGACGAAAGGCAAGGGTGCCGTCCTCCTCCCGAAACGTCCCGAGCCCGGACAGCTGGACGCCATCGGACTCGGCGCGCTGGCGGAGCTCCTCTACCATGGTGCTCAGCAGGGGCTGGACCTGCTCCTCGGAAATGTCGAGCCGCTCCGCGAGAAGAGGGATGATGGATTTGGGCATGGGGCTCTGCAAATGGTGACGGGGTCACGCGTCCGGATCGGGGGCAAAGACGACTTGGTTCCGCGGCGGCGCAAGGCGACGGACGCCCTCCTCCTCGTGTACCTCGCTCGGGCGGTGTTCAGCGGAGAACGTGCCCAGGCCCGGCACCTCTACGGCGTTTCCGGTGCCTAATTGATCCTGGACGACGTCGGTAAACGCCTCGATGATGTCTTCGGCCGATGGGGACTCCATGACGAGCGTCGGGGAATGAGTGGGACGGCTTCGAATGGCAGTCTAAAAATACATTTGTGGGGCACAACATAAAATGCGGGGACCGATCTCACCTGGACTCCACGTGTGCCGCCCGGGTCACCACCGGAGCCGCACACCCATTGAAAGTTCGGCGACGGGCTGCGGGTAGTTTGCCCACATCGTCGGGGCGTCCGGCGCGAGCTGTTCGGCACGGGCCACCAGTTCGAGGTCCGATCCCACGGCGTACGAGCCTTCGAGGTCTACAGAGACGTACGGGTCAAGGCGAACGGCGCGGCGGAGCCCGGCGTCGCGCGGGCCACGAAATGTCCCATGGGCCTTTACAAAGCCGTCGCCCCCCGCAAACGAGACGGTGACGAGGGCATCCGCCGTGACGGAGGCAAAGTTCGGGATCGGGCTGTCCACGTCGGGGAGCGTCCCGTCCCGGACCGACAGGCCCAGTGAGGCCTGGACGCCCTCAACTCCTTGCAGCGCCACCTTGCCGCGCCCCTCTAGAATGCGGGCGGGGTCGTACTGAACCCGGTACAGGCCCTCGTTGGCAAGACTGAAGAACCGGTAGGTCGGTGCGTAGCGGTATTCCGCCGCGGCCACGATGCGCACAAGGCCGCGGGTGAGGGCGAGGCCGCCCTCGGCATGGGTGGTCTCGAGGGTGGGACGAAGAGAGGGGGCGTGGCGGGCATACGGGTTGGTCGCGTAGAGCGGGTCCAGGCCCGTGTCGCCGAGCCGGGGGCGATTGCGAAGGAAGAGGCGCGTTCCCTCGGCGACCCGCCAGCCGGCGTCCACGACCGGCGCGACGAAGCTCGCATCGGCGGTCCCGGGGGACGACTGGCCCGGCTGTGCGGGCGTGTCGAAGGCAAGCACGGCGGCCCCGACGTCGAGCGACACAGGATCGGTCGGGGAGTACGAGACCGTGCCGCTGGCCTCGACATCAAAGGCTGTATTGGTCTCCGGGTCCTCTCCCAGCCACGACCGCCGGAACCGGGCCTGCACGTGGGGCTGGTACGGAAGTGGAACCGTCGCTTCCCCACTGAGGCCCAGCTGCTGCTGGCTGTAGGATTGCTCCGTGGACGTGGCATCGAGAAAAGACGTGTACTCGGTCTGGTCGTAGCGCACCTTCGCTCGGGCCGGGGCGGCTCGGTCCGTGTGCCGGACCTGTACTGCGCCGCCGGCCGAGTGGCTCTCCCGATCGGGGGCCTCGGAGGCGGCTGGGCCTACGGGGGAGGCGCCGTAGAGGGTGTACCGCTGTACATTGCCGTGTGCCGTTGCGTCAATCCGAAGGGGATCTTTCGTGTGCTGGAGGCGCACGGCGGCCTCCGCCACGTCGTCGTTTGGATCTGCTTCCGTTCCCGTGTACGCGCCGTGCACAGAGAGCCGGCTGTGGGAGGACAGCGCCCCCCCGACCCGTCCTTCAAAGAAGCGGCTAAAGTATCGTCCGCTGCCGCCCTCCAAGAAGCCCTGGATCGGATCGGGCGTTGGGGCCAGCGACGACGACACCGTTTCGGGGACCGGCAGGCTCTCCGGAAGTCTGTCTAACGATTGGTCCTGCGATCCGACGTACGGACGGTGGCCTGTCGGCACCGTTGGGAGTGTGGGGGGGGATGTGAAGCCGCTCAAGGGCTGTCGCTCCAGAGAGGGGAGCGCAATTTCGCGCTCGCCCCGAATTTCGATCTCCCGTGGGGCGATCTCGGGAAGCTGTGTCGTATCGGCCTGCTGGCCGTACGTGACCGGGGCCATTGCCAGAACCCCCATTCCGACAAGCCAGAGGCCGGAGAAGCGAAAAAGCATGGACATGAGCCCGTGATTAGACGAGGGCATTTGGGAAATCAGTGGGTGAGGGGACGGGGGCGAGACACGATGGGCCGCTACGACTCGATCGCCTGTTGCTCGTCCTGGGCCGTCTGGGCAAACGGGGTTCCGCCGTATGCTTTCTGTACTTCGTCGTACAGCTGAACGGCCCGTCCGGTCTCGCCCCGGTCGCGGTACGCCCGGGCCTGTTCGAGCAGGGCGCGGGCCTCCCATTCAGGGTGCCCTGCAAAGAGGGACGGCATGCGTTCCAGTTCTCGGATGGCCGTCTGCGCGTCTCCCTGGCGCCGAAGCAGTTTCCCGAGGCGGTACAGGGCCTCGGCGCCGGGTTCACCGTCCGATGCGCGAACGACACGCCGGTAAAGGGCGAGTGCCTCGTCGGTGCGGCCCTGCTCGTTGCGGACGCGCCCCAGCCCGAGCCGGGCGGCATTTTGGAGGGGCCCCTGGGGCTTGGCGTCTAAGGTTTGAGACAAAAGAGTGTCCGCCGCGCTGGTCCGGCCGAGTCGAAGGAGGGCCTGGCTCTGGCCGTACCGAGCCTGGGCGCGGAGGTCGTCCCGGGTCTGGTTGTGTTCGGCGGCGGTGCGGTAGGCGTCTACGGCCTGCTCATGCGCCCCCTGATCGAGGTGGATCTCCCCGAGGCGGAGGCTGCCCTCCGGAATGTACTCGCTGTCGGGGTACTGCTCGACGAGCTGCTGCAGGTAGTTTTTGGCCTCGTCGTACCGGTCGGTGTCGGCGTACAGAAGCCCGAGGTAGTAGTACGCGTCGGGGATGAGCGCCTGGGTGGAGGCGGTGCGCACGAACGTGCGGAAGAGGCGTAGCGCCCGCTTCGAGTCTCCGCGCTGGTACGCGGCTCGGGCCCGCTGGTAGCGCAGCCGGTCTTCCAGGTTGGCGTCCGGCACTTGATCCGCAATCGCCGCGATCAGGTCGTCGGCCCGGTCCTGCTGGCCCGCGGCGTTGAGGGCGAAAAAGAGACTGGAGGCCGCTTCGCGGGCGGAGGGGCTTTCGGGATAGGCCTCCAGGACGGTGCGGTAGGCCTCCACGGCGCGCTCCATCTCACCCGCATTGTAGCGGGTGTCCCCGATGGCGTATTGGGCCTCGGCGGCACGAGCGTGCTCGGGGTGTTCGTCGAGCAGTTGCGTGAATGCCGCCCGCGCCGCGCCGTAGCGCTGCTCCTGAAAGTGGATGTCCCCGATGCGGTACAGGGCATCGGGCCGCAATGGGCTGTCTGGACTGTCCTCGACAAATCGCCGGAGGCGGTCAAGGGCATCGGCCGGTCGTCCTGCGTAGTACAGGGCCCGGCCGCCCTGATAAAGCGCGTACTCGGTGCCCTTTCCGCTGACGCGGTCGTACGCTGCACGGGCGTCGTCGTATTGCTTGAGGGCAAAGTAGCAGTCTGCGAGTCGAAGGCGGGCATCCTGCTGGTACGGAACCTCGGATGTGGAGTCTCCCTCGTACGTGTCCAGGAACCGGCGAAACGACTGGGCCGCGGGCCCGAAGCGGCGTTGCTTGAAGTGTGTCCAGGCAAGGGCATACTGGGCGCCGGCCCGCTGGGGAGTGTCTGGGTTCGTGTCGAGGTATTGCTGAAACAGGCGGCGGGCCTCGCCAAATTGGTTCTGCTGGTAGAACGTGTCGCCGCCCCAAAAGAGCGCCTCCTGGCCCCGAGTTGTTTCCGGGTGCGCCTCGGCAAGGGCCTGAAATTCTGAGCCCGCATCGGCGTACCGGCCGCCCTGATAGAGAGACCACGCCTTCCGAAACCGCACTTTGGCCGTCACGGCTGCGGGCGCAGCCCCCCGATCAATCGCCTCGGTGTACGCATCCAGGGCCGGGTCCAGCCTGTTGGTTGCCAGGGAGGCATTGCCGAGCCAGTAGAACGCCTTGCCGCGTGGTCCCTCCGACGATGCCTGCTGGGCAACGGAGCGAAAGGCCGTCGCGGCCCGGTCGTACCGCTCTTCCCGGTAGTGGAGGAGCCCGACTTCGTACTGAGCCGCGGTTGCTAGCCGGCCCCCGCTGGTCCGGTCGAGAAAGGTGCGGTATAGCTTCAGGGCGTCCGCTTTGCGTCCCATGAGGGCCCGACTTGCCGCCTCGTAGTACGTGGCCTTGACGGCCAGTGGGTCCTCCTTCGAGCGCACTGTCGCGAAGGCCTCGGCGGCGGCCTCGTAGCGCCCCGCAGAGTAGTGTTGCCGGGCGAGGCCGTAGCGGGCCGGGAGGGCGTAGGGGCTGTCTGGGGCCTCCTCCAGAATCACCCGGTACTGAGTCGTGGCGTCCTCGCCCCGGCCGAGGGCGCTGTACGTTTCGCCAAGGAGGAACAGGGTGCGAGCACGATCAGAGCCCGTCAGGTCCGGAAGGCGGCGCTGGAGCTCCGTGGTCGCATTCTCGTACTGACCAAGGCGGTAGTACACCTCGCCCAGGACGGTGCCCAGGTTCTCCGCAAAGGGAGAAGTCGGAAATTGCTCGCCGAGGCGCTCGAATGAGTCCGTAGCCCGGTCGTACCGCTCCAGACGCACCTGAGTTACGCCCTGGGCGTAGAGCGCTGCTGGGGCCAGCTCGGCGTCTGGGTAGCGCGAGTAGACCTGCTTGAAGTAGGGAAGGGCGGCGTTGGGGTTGCCCTGATCCTGTTCCGTTCGGCCGAGGAGGTAGAGGGCCCGGGCGCCCTCGCCCGGGCGGTTCGGAGCTGTTGCGATGGTCTGGAGTTGAGACGTGGCCCGGTCTGAGGACCCCTGATCCAGGTAGTACTGCGCCAGCCTGAGCCGGGCGGTCTGGGCCCGTGGGTGCGACGGGTAGTCGTGCTGAAGCCGGTTGAGCAAACGTCGCGTGCCTTCGTCGTCTCCCCGGGCAAGGGCAGCCTGGGCCTCCAGGTAAAGGGCCTGGGGAGCCGCAGCGTGTGTGGGGTGGCCCCGCCGAAACGCGGAGAACGCTGCGGCGGCGTCCGGATACAGCTGCTGTTGGTACAATTCCACCGCCGACCCGAATGCGTCCCCTGGACGAGAGGCCTCCTGCTGAGCCCAAACAGGAGAAAGAGCCGCTCCCCCGAGCACGCAGAGGAGAAGAAATCGACGCCAGTAGGGAATCATTTTTTTGGTGTGCGAGTCAAATCCGAATAGCGACGCCGTACAAAGAAGGTCGAACGTGAATCCCAGCGCGGTCCTCTCCTACGACACGAACCGAGGGCGGTTCGACCAAGAAAAATGCCCTGGGCCAAAGCCGGCACCGGGGCCTTGGTTCCCACCCGGCTACTCAGAAAATGCTAAATCTGCTTCGCTTTAACTCCGTCTCGATCAAAAGGTTACGTCCCCATGGCTGATCCTTCGTCCGACCCTGCATCCGGCGATCCATCGCTGTCTTCGGGTTCTCCCTTCGAGAACACTGATCCTCCATCCTGGGATCAGGAGGATCCGGTGACAATGCCCGATGGAGTGTCGTCCTCTCTCGCGAAGGACATGGCCCGTTCGTGGGTGCAGCAGCATCAGAAGGCCACGATGATTGGGGCGTTCGGCGTCGGCGTGTTCGTGGGGGTGATGCTTCGAGACTAACTGTACGGCAGGGCGGGACTTATTCGCTGCCGATCGGCGACGTAGGGCCGCCGTTTCTGGACGTGGGTATGAGCTCTCGGCCTCGGCGGCCTTCAATTCTCCTCACCCCCATTTGTTGACCCTTTCCCATACCATGAGCCAACACGATCTTGAACCCGACTCCACTGAGGCGTCGGAGGAAGCTCCAGATTCGCCATCGGACGCGTCGACAGAGGGTGACAGGACACAAGAGCTGACTGAACTTCTCGGCGAACTACGGGCGGAGGTAACGCGCTTGAAGGCCCAGCAGGCGAGGAAGCAAGCCGAGGGCTGGCTTCAGCGACGCCCGTTCCTCGCGGCGACCCTGTCTTCACTGCTGGCGGCGGCCGCCGGATACGGGGTGGCCGTCGCTACCCGGCGCCCGTCGCCCAGCCTGTCGGAGCAGGCCCGTCGCCGGCTCCGCCGCCTGGCCGATGATGCGCAGCGTGTGGCGACCGGGGTGGGAGAAGGCCTTTCCGATCGGGCAGCGCGCTCCGGCGACGGCATTCGCAAGCAGGCCGAAGAGACCCGTCATCGCCTCGTGGAGGAGGCGCAGAAGCGGGGCGAAGGCATCCGCGAACACGCCGAAGACCTAGTCCGCCGGGCCTCTGAGCACGCCCAGCGGGTTGGGGCTGAGGCTGGAGAAACGGTCCGGCACGCAACGGCGGAGGCCTCCGATGAGGCCCAAGAGCTTGGAGGGCAGCTCGTAGAGGACGCAGGGGCGGTCATCGAGGAGCAGGCCGAGTCCGCGCAAGATTCCCTTTCGGGAGACGACGAGTCTTCGGCCCTCCGGCAGTCGATCTATACGGTGGCGGGCCTCGCGGTGGGCGGCTATCTCGCGGCGAGGCTGCGCAACTGGATGTAGCGGCGCTCCGGTCGAGCCGCCTGGTCGCTGAAGAATGCCACTCCTGTTCACTGCTTCCCCGAACGTTTCGTCCCTCGATCAATGCCTAACTTCTTCGAAGAAGGCCGTCTCCACGACGGGCTTCACTACGAGGACTACCGAGAAGCGTGGAGCCAACAGCTCGACACGCCGCTCGCCGACGATGCCGGTCCGGAAGAGCGGCGCCAGCGTCACTATCTGGAATACAACTGGGACCGACAGGCCCAGGTACATGTGTCGTACGCCCCGTCCGAGGGGCTGCGCGCAGCCGTTGAGGCCATCGAGGAACCGCAGCTCTGGACGGTGCTCACCGAGCCGTGGTGTGGCGACTCGGCGTTTCTGCTCCCTGTGATCGCCGAGGCGGCGGCCCTGTCCGATCAGGTCTCGCTCCGCATCCTGCCGCGGGATGAGAATCTGGACATCATGGACGAGTACCTCACAGACGGGAGCCGTAGCATCCCGAAGCTTGTCGTGTTTTCAACCGACGGGGGGGAGCTCTTCACATGGGGCCCACGCCCGGACGCAGCGGCCCGCCGGTTTGAGACGCTGGCGGAGCAGTACGACGACAAGATGGAGCTGATCGGCGAGTTTCTGGAGCACTACGAGGGAGGAGGATGGAAAGACACCGACGCAGAGCTCGCAGAACGGCTTCAGGCCGTTGCGGCGGGCTGATTTCGATCCGTCCGGAGACGGTTCTCTCTCTGTCTGTCCTTGCCGCGGGATGGGAGGCGATCCCGTTGGTTCCGCACTTGAGTCCGCGCTTGAGATCGATGGTGCTCTGGGGCTCCGTCTAGGCGTGAGGGGGAAGTGGCTCCTGCTCGTATACCTCGAAGACAGTGTGCTCGTCGGGCAGTACGGCCGCGGCCACGACCTGCTGTTCAGGGTCGTACAATCGCACCAGTTCGTGGAGCTTCGCAAAGGCCCCGTCCTCGGCGGCGGAGTCGTCGTTGAAGGTGAGGTACTTGAGGGGGGTGCGCTCCTCGGGGGCGGCGTCGGCCTGGACGGTAAAAACGATTGCCCCACGCCCACGCTGGTCGTACTGGCGCCAGGCATGGCGGGCTGCGGTGTCCCAGTGTTCGTCGACGAGCCGATTGAGCAGCGATCCGGGATCAGAGGGCGGCATATCAGTTCAGGAGAGCTGAGGGAGAACAGTTGGACGGACTTGTTGCCGTTATTGCAGATGGTTTTCGTCGGCAACTCTACTTTGTGTCTGCAGCGGCCGGCGTCTCGGGGGCATAGTAGTCGGCCACCGTTTTGGCTTTTGCGGACCCCACGACCTCGGCCAGTGCGTCCTCGTCGGCGTCTTTTACCTTCGCCACGGACCCGAATTCCCCGAGCAGCGTCTTGGCCGTCTTCGGGCCGATGCCGTGGATGTCGAGCAGTTCGGACTGCAGGGTTTTCTTCTTGCGGCGCTTGCGCTGGTAGGTGACGGCGAATCGGTGGGCCTCGTCCCGCACCTTCTGCAGCAACTGCAGGGCCGGGCTGTCCTTCGCCAGGAAGACCGGGTCGGAGTCGCCGGGCCGGTAGACCTCTTCGAGGCGCTTTGCGAGGCCGATGACAGGGAACCGATCGAAGGCCCCGACCTCCTTTAGCATCTCGACAGCACTGGAGAGTTGGCCCTTCCCGCCGTCAATGACCACGAGGTCGGGCCAGGGGCCGTCCTCCTCCACCATACGCCGGTAGCGGCGCCGCACCACCTCGCGCATCGCCTTGTAGTCGTCGGGGGTGCCCTCCTCGGTCGAGCGGATCTTGTAGGTGCGGTAGTCGCTCTTGCGGGGCGTCGCGTCGGTGAAGACGACGCAGGACGCCACCGTTTCCTTGCCGCCGTGGTGCGACACGTCGATGCCGTCGACGCGGCGCGGCGGCTCGTCCATGTTGAGCGCCTCGCCCAGGGCCTTAATGCTTTCCGGAATCCGGTTCCGCTCCCGCTTCATCTGCTGCGTCTTCCACTCGCCGACCTGCAGCTTCGCGTTGGACGCGGCCATGCGGACGAGGCTGGCCTTCTCGCCGCGCTGGGGAACCTTGATTGGCACCTGGTGGCCCTGCTTCCGGCGCAGCAGTTCTTCGAGGGCGTGGGTGTCTTGGGCCGGGTGGTCGTTCGGGTCGTGGGAGAGGAGGACCTCTTCCGGGTAGAAGTTTGCCTCGGTGTAGTAGTTCTCGACGAGAGAAAGAATGAGCTCCGCGTTCGTCCGCTCCTCCACCGAGCGGAGAAACTTGTGCCGCTTCCCGATCATCTTGCCCTCCCGCACCTGAAACAGTACGCCGCAGCCGATGTCCTCGTCCCGTTCGACGTGAAGGGCGAACACGTCGCGGTCGGCAAAGTCCTGGCTGACGACCTTCTGCTGCTGAGAGTAGTCCTTGAGGGCCTTGATCTGGTCCCGCAGGCGGGCGGCCTCCTCGAAGTTGTGTCGGTCGGACTGCGCCTGCATCTCGTCCGTCAGCAGGTCGATCAGTGACTGCGTCTGGCCGTTGAGCAGCTTCTTGACCTGCTCGATCGTCTCCCTGTAGTCCGCCTCGGACTGCTTGCCCACGCAGGGGGCCTTGCAGTTGTCGATGTGGTGCTGCAGGCACACGTCGTACTTGCCGGCCTCGATCTTCTCTTCGCTGAGGTCGAGCGAGCAGGTCCGCAGCTGAAAGACCGACCGGACCGCGTCCATCATCGCGTTCATCTTGGACACGTCCGCGTAGGGGCCGAAGTACTCGGACCCGTCCTGCTTCACGGTGCGCGTCTTGAAGACGCGGGGGAAGCGCTCGTTTTTGATGCAGATGTAGGGGTAGGTCTTGTCATCCCGCAGGTTGACGTTGTAGCGGGGCTGCAGCTCCTTGATCTGGTTGTTCTCTAGAATGAGCGCCTCCGCCTCCGTGTCTGTCACGATGATGTCCACGTCGGCGGCCTTCTGCACCATCACCTCGATCCGGCCGTCGCGCTGGCGGCTGCTCTGGAAATAGGTGCGGACCCGGGTGCGCAGGTTCTTGGCTTTGCCCACGTAAAGGACGGAGTCCTCGTCGTCCAGAAATTTGTAGACGCCCGGGTCGGTGGGGAGGGCGTCGAGCTTCTGGACGAGGACCTCGGGCTTGTCGTCGAGAATCTCGCTCATGGACGGGGAGATTAGAATCCAAAATCACACAGCAACGAAACGCTGAGGGGTGGAGGCGTGATTCGGCCGAACCTGAACCTACAGGGGACGTACAAAAATTATGACAATGTACGTCTATCTAACAACTGTTCTCTCCCGACATGTCCAAAAAACTCACGCTGCGGCTCGACGAGGACGTGATTGAGCGGGCCAAAGAGTATGCATCGGAGCGGAATACGTCGGTTTCTCGGCTTGTGGAGGCGTACTTTGCCGTCGTGACGGAAAAAGATGGGGACTGCAAGCGGGCCTCGTTTTCCAACACTACCCGTCAGTTTATCGGGGTCCTAGAAGAGACCAACGAGGGCGACTACAAACAGCATCTCGAGGAGAAATACATGGAGGAGTCGACATGAGGATCCTTTTCGATACGAATGTGGTCCTTGATGTTTTTCTAAATCGAGACCCATTCGTCGAATTTGCTGCGCATCTCTTCGAGGCGAATGCTCGCGGAGACCTGGAGGGCATACTCGGGGCGACCACCGTCACGACGATCTACTATCTTCTCGACAGCAACCGCGGCAACGCCGTGGCCCGCGAAAAGGTGGAGGCGCTTCTCCGCCTCTTCGACGTTGCGGCAGTCAACCGCCAGGTTCTGGTGCAGGCGGCCGAGTCCGGGTTCGCCGACTACGAGGACGCGGTTCTCCACAGTGCCGCCCGCACGACCGGGGCCGACGGAATCGTGACCCGCAACACGGCGGACTTCAGCGCCGCCGCACTGGCGGTGTATGCCCCTGCGGAACTCCTCACGATTCTCGACGACCGACGAGACTGACGACGAGTTCTCTCGCTACCCCATGTAGTACAGTTCCGCCCCGGGCCCGAGCGGCAGGCCCAGCAGCACCCACAGGAGGAAGACGATCGTGCTCACGATCCCAAAGCCGACCGAGTAGGGGAGCATGAGGGCGATGATGCTCCCGATCCCGGCGTCCTCGTCGTACCGCTGGGCGAAGATGATGACGAGGGGAAAGTAGGGCAGGAGGGGCGTGAGGATGTTCGTGAACGAGTCGCCGATGCGGTAGGCCGCCTGCACGGTTTCGGGCGAGTAGCCGGGGTCGCCGGCGAGCATGAGCATGGGCACGAAGACCGGCGCCATGATGGCCCACTTCGCCGAGGCACTGCCCACGAACAGGTTGATGAGGGCCGAGACGAAGATGAACGCGAATAGGAGCGGCAGTCCCGTAAAGCCGATGCTCTGCAGGGCGTCCGCGCCGCTGATGGCGATGATGGAGCCGAGGTTGGACCATTCGAACATGGCGATGAAGTGGGCCGCCGCGAAGGCGAGCACGATGTAGGCGCCCATGTCGGCCATGGAGGCGGCCATCATGTCGGCCACGTCCGAGTCGTCCTCGATTTTGCCGACCACGATCCCGTAGGTGAGGCCGGGCAGGAAGAACAGAAACACCATGAGGGCGACGATGCTCTCGATCAGCGTCTCAAATTCGGCCAGCGGCGCCCCGTCCGGAACGGCGAGCAGGACGACGCCCAGAATCGAGAGGCCCGTTACAATCCCGGCCCACCGCAGCCCACGCCGCTCCTCGTCGGTTAGCTCGCTCGACTCGGTGCCTTCCTCGTCGAAGTCCTCCGGCGGCTCGTACTCCCCGAGGTACGGCTCGACGATGGTGTCGGTGATGTAGGCCCCGAGGACCACGAAGACGGGGGTAAGGCCAATCATGAGGTACCAGTTGCCCGTCACCGGCACGCTGTAATCGTCCGCGATCAGTTGGGCGGCGGGTTCGGTAAAGCTCGCCAGGAGCGGGTCCAGGGAGGTCAGGAGGAGGTTGGCGCTGAAGCCCGCCGAGACGCCCGCAAACGCGGCCCCGAGGCCCGCCAGCGGGTGCCGCCCCACGCCGTAGAAGAGGACCGCCCCCAGCGGAATGACAACCACGTAGCCGGCGTCGACCGCCAGGCTCGACATGATGCCGGCAAAGACCAGCGCGGCGGTCAGGAGCGCATCCGGCACGCTCGCAACGAACGACTTGAGGGCGGCGCTGATGAGTCCGGTTTTGTCCGCCACCCCGATGCCGAGCATCACGACCAGGACGAGGCCGAGCGGGGGAAAGTCCGCAAAGGTCTCCGCCATGTCCGTAAAGAGGCGGCGGATGTTCTCGTCGGAGAAGAGGTTGTCGGCCGTGATCGTCTCGTCGGTGCCCGGGTGCACCACGCTCACGTCGGCCGTGTGGGTGATCCAGGACGCCACCATCACGACCGCGATGAAGATAAAGAAGAGCGTCACCGGGTCGGGGAGGGCGTTGCCGGTGCGCTCGATGCGGTTCAGCCAGCGGTCGGACCAGCTCGGTGCGGTATCGGCGGGAGACGGATCGGTGGGCATAAGAAAAGAGGCGTTGCGTCAGGACGCACGGGCAAAGATTCGCACTGCTGATACTACAAACGACAGCCCGCGGACGCAACGAAACCTCTTGGTCCCGTGATCTTGGCCGTGTTAAAATCCGGACGCTCGGGAATTTTCAGGTCAAGAAGGAACCATCGAGAATCGGTGTTGAGCACCGGGACGACGCACTTCCGGGTTGACCAGTGCTGGCACCGTGGGGGAGCGAGAGACTACGTCGTGCCGTCGAGAACAGCGTCCGACATCGCGGCCGCGCCCCAGACCTCCCGCAGGCGCGCATCCCGCCCACAGCCCTGGCGGTAGCGCTTGTAGTCGGCCGGATTCTTTTTGTAGTAGTCCTGGTGGTACCGCTCCGCGGCGTAAAACGCGTCCAACGGCTCAATTTCCACGGCGATGGATGGGTCAAACCGGCTGGCGACTGCTTCCTTGGACTGCTCCGCGAGGCGCTGCTGGCGGGCGCTGTGCGCGAAGATGGCGGGGCGGTACTGGGCCCCGCGGTCGCAAAATTGGCCGGTGCCGTCGAAGGGATCGACGTTGTGCCAGTAGACTCGAAGGAGGCGGTCGTACGAGACCGTTGTGGAATCGTACACGATCTGCACCACCTCGGTGTGCTTCGTGGTCCCGCTGGCCACCTCGCGGTAGGAGGGATCGACTTGCTCGCCCCCGGCAAACCCAGAGGTGGTTGACGCGACTCCGTCCATCTTGTCGTAGGGCGGCTCCATGCACCAGAAGCAGCCCCCGGCAAACGTGGCCGTGTCGGCCACGGCTGGGTTGACCGACGAAGTCTGCGTCGTCGTAGGGGCATCGGCTTTGGGCGAGGACGAAGGGTACAAGAACAGCCCGCTGGTGGCGACGATTGCGAAAAGGGCGAGTCCGACGAACCAGGGCGAGCGGTAGGATGTGTTCATAGAGCCGGTGGACCAGTCAAGAATAGCACGTCGCAGTGATTTCTTAAGGGCTACTCGTACTCAATTTTATTTTCCTGCGTTTCCTCCGCGGTCGATCCGTTACATCTTTTCGCGGAGGCTGGAAGAAGTGGCCTTATTCCTGCAATCAGTGGTCGCTGCTGGAAGCCGCCGGAGGACCTCGGCCACGGTCGGCCGCCGATGCACGGTCATCTCCGGCCGCCGAATTTCCTGAGAGAATGGCGCCATCTCTGAAGTTTGGATCGAGACGTCAATGTGTTATCCCTCAAAAAGAAAAAAATAAAATTACAAAAGGGAACCGAGAATTGGTATGTATGGTAGAACTGTTGACAAAAAATACTCCGATCGAAAAAACTTCGGACGGACTTTCCCCTATCAAAAAACCAACGATACCGTTATGTCTACCGTCCAGAAAAAAGCACCGTCCGTCGTTGATATTGCAACGAATGACAAGAACTTCTCTACCCTCGTCAGTGCCCTTCAGGCTGCCGGACTCGTCGACACGCTGAAAGGCGGCGGGCCGTTCACCGTGTTTGCCCCAACCAACGCGGCGTTCGAGGACCTCTCCGAAAGCGTCCTTGAGGACCTGATGAAGCCGACGAACAAAACGCGCTTGCAGAACCTCCTCAAAAACCACGTGATCGAGGGCCGACGAAGGGCCAGGGACGTGGCGGAGAGCTCGTCTCTGACGCCAATGAGCGGAAAACGTCTCCACATTCGAACCAATGAGGACCAGCAGGTCCGAATTGGCGACGCGACCGTCCGGCAGACCAATCTGGACGCCGAGAATGGAATCGTCCACGTGATTGATCGCATTCTCCGCTAACACGAGGACGTCTCGATCAAGCAAGTTGACCAAAAAGCGCTGGGTGGCTTGGGCCGCTCGGCGCTTTTTTGTGGTCAGGCCCCGTGCGGGGCCTCAGAGTCTGTTTTAATTTATCTTTCAGGCACCCCGGAGGGTACCTTCCTCGCCTTGCTTGGGGCGCTGCGAGCGGCCTTGGCGGGCTGCAAATCGCCCCATCACTCAACCCACCTCCCGTCCGAGCGTCCTCGGAAGTTTCCCGATCTCTCCGGGAAGGTGCCTCTCACGAGGGAATATCAACATACCAGACTCTCAGAGGCTGCCGTGTTCTGTTTCCAACACGAGATCTCCGTCCCGAAAGATCGCGACGCGGAAGTAGGTGGGCGGGGCGTCGCGCCCATCGTCGTGCTGGACGGTGTGAAGCACGAACACGTCGTCGTTGCCCTCGCTGACTTCTTCGATGGCATCGTCGATGTAAACGGGAATCAGGATCTCGTCGAGGGCCGACCGCAGTTGGTCTAGAACATCCGCGTGGGAGGAAGGCGCTTCCGCCGTGCGCCGATCCTCGACGTCTAGGTCTTGGCCCCGCACATAAAGCGCACAGAGCGGTGCGCCCTCTCGAAGCGACGGGGGGACGGTAGACACGGTGTGGAGGGTGTCGGCACTGGGGTCGACGGGCGCCCCGTCAAGCTGGACGGACGCCTCCGTGCCGCCCACGACGTGCAGGGTTGCGGTCTCCGCGTCCACCTCGACGTACGGGGGATCGGGTTTGGACGATACCGCCGTCCATTCTTCTTTTTGGGGGACGTAATAGCTCATGGTGGGGAATGCCTGGGTTAACGGTCGCCGTAGGTGTGCGTCGATCGCTCCTCGACGCGGTCGGTGGCCGGTGGCGGGGTGGGGGCGAGAGCACTAATCTGGGCCCGCAGGTCGTCGGTCATATCGATATCGAGCGCCCCGAGCGAGCCCTCCAGTTGGTCCAGGGTCCGGGCGCCGATGATGGGGGCCGTGATGGCGGGGTGGTGAGCCACCCACGCCACGGCCAACGATACAGGATTGTAGCCGTGGTCGGCGGCGAAGTTTGTGAACCGCTCCGCCACCTGGTAGTGCACGTCGGCGCCGTAGCGGGTCTGGTACATCGGGTTCTCGACGAGCCGCCCGTTCTCAGGGCGTTGGTCCACCCCGTACTTGCCGGTCAGCAGGCCGCCCCCGAGCGGGCTGTACGACAGCACACCGAGGTGTTCGCTTCGGGCCATCGGCAAGAGTTCGACCTCGGCTTGCCGCTTGGTGAGGTTGTACATCGGCTGAAGGACGTGGAAGGGCGTCCAGCCTTCGGCCTGCTGCTGCCCGAGTGCCTTCATCACCTGCCAGGCGGCAAAGTTCGACGCCCCGAGGTAGAGCACCTTGCCCTGCTGCACGAGGGTCTCGAGGGCGCGGAGGGTTTCGCTGAGACGGGTCTGGTCGTCGAAGCGGTGGACGAAGAAGACGTCGATGCGATCGGTGTCGAGGCGCCGTAGGCTGTCCTCGACGGCGCGGACGAGGTGGTAGCGGCTCGCCCCACGGGCGTTGGGGCCGTCGCCCGTAGGAAAATAGGCCTTGGTCGTGAGGACGACCTCGTCGCGGCAGTCGGCCACCAGCCTGCCCAAAATCTCTTCGGAGCGGCCGTCCTCGTACACATCGGCGCAGTCGAATGCGTTAATGCCGGCCTCACGGCACCGCCGAAACATTGCGGCGGACGTTTCTCGGTCCGCGGCGCCGCCGAAGGACATCGTGCCCATGCACAAGGGAGACACTTTC
>NZ_NCQY01000030.1:140749-258301 GCF_002894645.1 Salinibacter altiplanensis | reverse complement strand
GGGGGGGGGCAACCCAGATTCGTGTGGAAGCGTTGACGAGGAAAGCCTACGCCTCTGAAAAGTGACTCGTCAGGAGGGAGGCAAGGAGGCCAGTTGGAGCGCGCGAGAGGCTATGGGTATCGCCGGGGAGAATGGCCAGCCGCGCGTTCGGCAGTGCGTCGTGGAGCGCCCGTGTGGACGCCAGTTCGAAGAGGGGGTCTCGATCCAGGCCCGCCACGAGGGTCGGGGTGTCGAGGTCCGGCAGGGTTTGGGTGAGCGTGTCGGACGCGTCTGGCAGGGTGGTGACAAACGACTGGAGGGCCCGAAGGAGACGCTTGGGCGCATCGTGGCGGGCCCGGAGCCGCTCTGCGCGGGCGGAGGCCGGGTCCGCCAGGTCGTCGAGATCGAGTCGCCTCTGCATGCGACGGGCGTGGGCATCCGTCCAGTGGGCGTTTGTTTGGAGGACGGCGAGACGATCGATACGGCCCGGATGCATCTGGGCGAGACGGAGCGCTGCGCCGCCGCCGAGCGAGAAGCCAAAGACGTGCGCCGAGGGCAGGTCGATCGCGTCTAGGATGGAGCGCGCGTCCTCGGCGAACAGGTCGAGTGAAAAAGAGATGTCGTTGGGAACGGCCGAGGCGCCGTGCCCGCTCAGGTTGACGCCGACGACGTGGAAGGACGACTCCAAGTGCCGCATGAGCGAGGCCGCGTCGTGTCGGGTCGTGCCCGCGGCGCCATGGAGGACGAGGAGGGACGGGTGGTCCCGCGCTCCGCGCTCGAAGACCTCGAGGTGACCGTCGTGGCGGGGGACCGTCCGGGGCGTCCAGTCGGGCCTAGTCGATTCACAAAACTCGACCAGCACTCCGTGGGTTTGTGCGGGATGCACGAACGCAATCCGCTTGGCGTCCGCCCCGTCTTGGGGATCCTCACTCAGCAGCTCGAACTCGGCGTTCCGGAGTCGCGCCATTGTGGCCGATAGGTCGTCCACCTCAAACGCCACGTGGTGCAGCCCTTCTCCCTGCCGATCGAGGAAGTGCTGCACCGGAGAATCGTCCCCGAGTGCCTCCAGGAGTTCGAGTTTGGCCGAGCCGGCGTCCAGGAAGTGCGTCCGCACCTGCTGGCCACGCACGGCCTCCGTCTTGTAGGCCGCGGTGCCGAGCAGGTCACGGAACCGTTCGACGACGGCCGCGGCGTCGTCGACGGCGATGCCGATGTGGTCGAGATGAGCCATGGCGGAGCGTTGGGTGGGGGCGACGGCAGGAGCGAAGGCCCGCTGCGGTGCGAAAAGGAAGAAAATGGTGAACCTGGAGAAGTCTTCTCAGGTACGACACCCATCATGGATAGCGTTCAGCCCTCACATGATAAACCTAAGGCCGAGGCGGAACGTGCTCGTCGGCGGGCCATGGCGGCGAGCCTGCTGGTATCGTTCCTGATGCTCGTGGGGAAGCTCACGGCGGCCTCCCTCACCGGCAGCACCGCGATCTTTTCCGACGCCGCCGAGTCGGTGATCCACCTCTTCGCGACCGGGTTTGCGGGCTTCAGTCTGTGGTACGCCTCGACGCCCCCGGATGTGGATCACCCGTACGGCCACGGCAAGGTCGCCTATTTTGCGTCGGCCGTGGAGGGCACCCTGATTCTCGCCGCCGCGGCGAGCATCGCCTGGATGGCGGTGCAAGACCTTCTGACAGGCCCCGCCCTGCGACAACTCGACGTGGGCTTCTTCCTGATCGGTGGGCTTACGGCCGTCAACTTTGCACTCGGAAAGTATCTCGTCCGCGTGGGGCGGCGCACCAACAGCCTCATTCTCGTGTCCAACGGCGAGCACGTGCTGACCGACATGTGGACGAGCCTTGGGGTCCTCGTCGGCGTCGGGCTGGTGTGGATCACCGGGATCCGGTGGCTCGACCCGGCGGTGGGGCTGCTCGTGGCGGCCAACATCGTGTGGACGGCGACCGGGCTGCTTCGCCGGTCCGTGTACGGCCTGATGGACGAGGCGGACCGGGAGGCCTCCGCTGCACTGCTCGAAGAGCTGGGCGCTGCGGTAAAGGAAGGACGCATCGCTAGTTTTCACCAGGTGCGCCACCGGCGCTCCGGCGATCAAGTGTGGATCGAGTACCACCTGATGTTTCCGGGCGACATGCCGATTCACGAGGCCCATGCCCGCTCCCACGCGGTTGAGAACCGGGTCGACGCCCTGTTTCCGGACGAAGACGTGCACGTCACGGCCCACCTTGAGCCTCGTCGTCACGACGAGGCCCATCCGGAGGAGCACCGGGAGCCCTCGGATCCACTCCGGGACGTACGGAAGTAAGACGGGGCAGGGCGGCCGTGAGGCCGCCTCCCGTCTATCTCGCGTCGGGCTATCCGATCTTGCCCTCGTCGCGAAGGCGCTGGAGGTCGTCCAGGTTGCCGTGCACGTGTCCGGCAGAGGTTTTGAGCTTGGCCTTCTCGTCGGCATCGAGGTCGACCTCGATGATGTCTTCCACGCCCCCGGCCCCAAGCTTTACGGGCACACCGATGAAGAGATCTTCCAGGCCATACTCGCCATCGCAGTAGGCCGCGCAGGGGAGGATGCGCTTGTTGTCCTTCAAAATGGCCTCTGTCATCTCGGCCGCTGCGGCGCCCGGGGCGTACCAGGCGGAGGTACCCATCAGGTCCACAATCTCGCCGCCGGCGCCCTTTGTGCGCTCCACAATCTCCTCAATCCGATCGTCGTCGATGAGCTGCGGGACCGGGATGCCGCCGACCGTGGTGTAGCGGGGCAGGGGCACCATCGTGTCGCCGTGCCCGCCCATCAGGAGCGCCTGCACGTCGCGGACCGAGACGTCCAGCTCCTCGGCGATGAAGGAGCGGAAGCGGCCGGTGTCGAGCACGCCGGCCATGCCCATCACGCGGTTCGTGGGGAAGCCGCTCGCCTCGTAGGCGACGTAGGTCATCACGTCGAGCGGGTTTGCCACTACAATGATGGTGCTGTCCGGACTGCCCTCCACGAACTGTTCGGTCACGCCGCCCACAATCTCCGTGTTCTTGGCCAACAGGTCGTCGCGGCTCATTCCGGGGCTGCGGGGCAGGCCGGCCGTGATGATGCACACGTCCGAGTCCTCCGTGGGGCCGTAGTCGTTCGTGCCCGTCACGCGGGTGTCGAAGCCGTGGATGGGGCTCGACTCCCGCATGTCGAGGGCCTTGCCCTGCGGCATGCCGTCTTTGATGTCGACCATGACGACCTCATTTGCCACGTCGAGCCGGGCCACGCATTCGCCGACGGTGGCGCCGACATTGCCGGCACCGATCACAGTAACTTTCATGGGATGCTGAAGGATTTGGAGAAGAAGAGGGGATGCAGGATGCTCTCCTTAAATAAGGAAATGAGCGAACGGGCTGCCAGCAAAATTTTGCGAAGAGCGGAAGGGTGCACCGCTTCTTTCAGCCATGGCGGGAGCGGCGGACGACTCTGGAGGCGCGGTGTTTGGAATCTCCCTGTGGGGGCCGTCCCACTTTCACTGGGGGATGCACTGGGGAATGGGGCTTTGCCACTGTCTCAGTCGCTGGTGGAGGGACCGCCCGAAGAGGCCACGGACGCGGACGGCTCGCCCTCATCACGCGGGGGGTGGGGCGCCGGGACGTCCGCCGCGGCATTTTTGGGCGTGGAACTGCCCCAAGCGGCGAAAACGGGGCGGAGGCCACTGCCCTGATACACCACCGCCACGAGGCCGGCCAGAATATAGAAGACGAGCTGTGCCCCGTGGGTGAGGACGGCATAGGTGAGGGCCTCGGCCGACGGGACGCCGTACAGGTGGACGAGCGCCTGCTCGGTGATGTAGTGGTACGACCCGATGCCCCCGGGGGAGGGCACCAGAATGCCGATTGCACCGATGGCCATGAGCGCCCATGCATCCAGAAGTCCAATGCCGTACGGCTCGGCAAGGTGGAGCATTCGGAAGGGGAGGTAGGCCATCAGCAGGTATCCGGCCCACATGCCAATCGTTGAGAGGGCGATGGCCCCTCGGCGTGGCGACCCCACCAGCGTCGCCATGCCTTCCCGAAACGATACGGCGACGGGCTTGAGGGTGGTTTCCCAAACGCGCCTCGGCCACGTGTCGTTGCGCCGAAAGAGCCAACGAGTGCCCCACACGAGGACGAGAAGCAGCAGTCCTGCGCCGAGCATGCCACCCAGGAGCCAGTCGAGGGAAACGGATTGGAGGCGGGCCCACGCGGGGCTCACGAATTGTTCGCGCAGCACGTCGAGACGATCAAACAGCAGCCCGACGGCACTCAAGAGGGCTGCTCCCAGCACGGCCGTGTCGAAAATGCGTTCAGAGACGACGGTGCCAAGGATGCTGCTAAAGCGGTGGCGGGTGCGGGCGGAAAGGTTGGCGGTCCGTGCCACCTCCCCCATCCGGGGGGCCACGTAGTTTACCATGTAGCCAATCATGACCGAGGAGAAGGAGGCCTCCAGCATGCGGGCAGAAGAGAGGGCACTCTTCTCCTGATCCTCGGGCCTGGGCAGCGCCTCCACTAGGATCTGCCAGCGCCAGGCGCGAAACAGATTGCTGCCCAGCACGAGCACGACCAAGGGGAGCAGCCAGCGGTAGTCGGCCTCCCGAAAGGCCGTCCAGATGTTGTCCATCTCTACGCCGTACAGGGCGAGGACCAAAAGGCCGCCCGCCAGGACGAAGCTCCCGATTTGAAACCACCGCCGTCGACTCACGACGCGTTGTGAGATTCGTTCCAGAATTGTTCAGCCCCCGAGCCGTCCCTCAGTTGGCAGGGCGAAGGTCTACGACCTCTACGTTCTCGGGCACAGAGAATGAAAAAGGATCCCCACTGATGCGCGGATCGATCCGGATGCTACGCAGTCGAAGGTCCAAGGTCGACCCGTTCTGGTCGGCGGCCCGGAGGCGCGTGACAATGCGATCGGAGCGCCGGACCCACAACGTTGCTTCCTCGAATCGCGCCGACGAATTCGCCGCGGTTAGGGCCAGTACTTCGTGTGGGGCATCGTTTCGTGAGGCGGAGCGGGTGGAGGTGAGGTCGTATCTCGCCGCTGCGGTCGTGAGAAAGGTCTGTGGCGTTAGGGTGGAGGCCTCCGCCTCGGCCGTGTTCACCACGACCTGACTATCGGCGCGGGAGTAGATCCACGTCGTGGCGCCGTCCGTCACAACGGTCTGCGTCGGCGTCTCCACCCGATACTGGTTCCCGGCAAGGAGCACAGTCCCTTCGACCCGGGTTGAGTCGTCCGCAAACCCGGTGGCGCTTACCTGCGTGAAGGTGGCCCGGAGGCCCTCCAGGGCGCCGTAGCGTGATTGCAACGCCTGAAGGGACGAGTCGTCCTGCGCGCCCGCTGAGAGGACGGGCATCATGCACAGTAGAAGGCCGAGCAGCGCAGCGCGTCGTGACATCGTTGTTGGGGCGACGAGGAAGTGAGAACGGCAAGGGACCCAGAGCATCGGACCAACCTAACGGCCGACTGCTCCAATTATCGTGGGCCCGCCGTCCGATCACGAAAAATTGACGGCCCCCGGGCTCGCCCGGCCGTGCAGCGGACAAATCGTCCGCAGGGCGCGGTTGATCCCGTTCGAGGTGGGGAGACGTATAGACTGGCTTGTCAGGGACGTCGGCACGGAGTGCGCGCCGGGAACGGAGGATGCGTCGGCACTGTCTCCGGGGCTGTGCCCGTCGGCGTCTTTAGGTCTGGTTCCCCTGGTCCGGAATTCGTCTGAAAGGTCGACCGCCGTAGAGGGTGTGCATGCCGGAGCGGTTTTGGGGGATGGAAGTGGGCTGCAAAGGGGTTTTTTGTCGAAACCGAACGGTGATCGGAGGGTTCAGGGTATTGCGATTTTTTCCACACGACCCTGAAGGCGCGTGCAGCTCCGACAGATCGTATCCGGTGGGCAGACGGGGGTCGACCGGGCGGCGCTCGATGCGGCACTGGCCTGCGACGTGCCGGTTGGGGGATGGTGTCCGCGGGGGCGGCGGGCGGAAGACGGTCCGATTGCCCACCGCTACCCACTGCGGGAAACGCCGACGGACGCGTATGCACAGCGGACGGCGTGGAACGTGCGGGACAGCGACGGGACGCTCATCATTGCGCCCGCTCCGTTGGGCGGGGGGACGGCCCTTACACGGCGCGAGGCCGCCGCACGAGAGGCCCCCGTCCTCCACGTTCGTCTGGTCGATCCGGTGCCCGTGCCGATGATTCACGCGTGGGGGGCAGAAGCGGATGTACATGTGCTGAATGTGGCGGGCCCACGGGCAAGCGAGGTCGACGGCGTTTACTGTCGTGCCCGAACGATCCTCGAGAACCTTTTGGCAACGACCTAGGCCCTACTCGGACTCTGGAGGGGGCGGCGGGTCCGACCGACGACGGCGGTGGCGCCGGGCAAAGAGGTCTTCGCCGTCCTCAGCGCGCCCCGCTGCAATCCAGAGAAGGCGGACCCCCACGGTCGCGGCAAGCACGATGAACAGAGTGAAGGCGGGCCAGAGTGGGGCTTCGACCCCGAACTGGCTTGCGCGAGCCTCCGGGTAACGAATCCACTTGTCGAGCCCCCAGGCCGCCATTCCCGCGCCGAGGGTGGCAAACACGAGGGCGGCCCCTTTCAACAGGCGGACGGCCGTCATGTCGGGGGAATCGTCAGTCCGTGGGGGCATATCGATCGGTCCAGTTGTTCAGGGCAGGGCGCACCGGAAGGCCGGCGTTGCGAAGGTGCTCTTTGGCCTCCTCCACGGTGTACTCGCGGAAGTGGAAGATCGAGGCGGCCAGCACCGCGCTGGCCGCGCCGTCGACGAGGCCCGCCCGCAGGTGATCGAGGGAGCCGGCCCCGCCCGAGGCGATCACGGGGATTTGGGTCCGCTCCGTCACGGCGCGGAGCAGGTCCAGGTCGTAGCCGTCCTTGGTGCCGTCCCGATCCATTGAGGTGAGCAGAATCTCGCCGGCTCCTCGAGATTCTGCTTCCACGGCCCACTCCACGGCGTTCTTGCCGGTCGGCTTTCGGCCGCCGTGGACCACCACTTCCCACGGAGGCCCGTCCCCGTCCCGCCGCTTCGCATCGATGGCCACGACGATGCACTGGTTGCCGAACGCGTCGGCACCGCGGGCGATCAAGTCCGGGTCTTTCGCGGCCGCGGAGTTGATGGCCACCTTGTCGGCCCCGGCCTGGAGCATCGCCCGCATGTCGTCGACCGAGCGGAGCCCGCCGCCCACGGTGAGGGGGATGAAGACCTGATCGGCGGTGCGGCGCACCACGTCGTGCATGATGTCGCGGTCCTCGTGCGTGGCGGTGATGTCGAGAAACACGAGCTCGTCGGCCCCGGCGGCGTCGTAGGTGCGGGCCTGCTCCACCGGGTCGCCGGCGTCGCGAATGTCGACGAAGTTGATGCCCTTGACGACGCGGCCGTCGTCCACGTCGAGACAGGGGATGATGCGTTTCGCGAGGGGCATGCGGGGCGGGAAAGGAAAAGAAGGAGGCAGGCGAAGAGGAACTACCGGAGAGAGGCCGTCGAGAAGGTGTTGAGGTCGACCGCGTCCTTGTCCTGCCAGGCCCAGAACTGCTGGCAGGGAAAGCGGTTTTCGTAGAGCGCCGTGCCGACGATCACCGAATCGATGCCGTAGGGCTGGAGGGTCTGAATGTCGAGCAGGTCTTCGTGGTCACCCACGCCGCCGGACGCCGTGATCTTGGCGTGGGAGAGCTGGCGGCCGAGCGCCCGGTACGCCTGAATGTTGGGGCCGTCCATCGTCCCGTCTCGGCTGATGTCGGTGTAGACGAGACGACGCACGCCTCGTCGCTCCATGTCCTGTGCGAAGGTGACCGCGTCGAGTCCCGATCCTTCGGTCCACCCCTGCACACGGACCTCTCCGTCGCGGGCGTCGATGCTTACGACCACCTGCTGGGCCGAAAACCGGTCTACGGCCTGCTCTACAAAATCGGGGTTGCGGACGGCCGCGGTGCCCAGTATGACGCGGTAGACGCCTCGGTCCAGGGCGGCCTCAATTTGATCCATGGAACGGATGCCGCCCCCGAGCTGGATCGGGATGTCGAGCGCGTCACACATGGCCCCGATCACGTCGCGGTTGTGGTCGCCTTCGCCCCGGGCCGCGTCAAGGTCAACCACATGGAGCGTCTGCGCGTTCTGCACGCGCCACAGCTTTGCCATCTTGACCGGGTCCTCGAAGTACACGGTCTCGTCGTCGTAGTCGCCCTGATGCAGGCGCACGCACCGGCCGTCGCGGATGTCGATCGCAGGAATGACAAGGGGCATTCAACGAAGGGGGGGCAGGACAAAGACTCTCGTGAGAACCGTCTCTTCCATTCGCGAGGCGGCGCAATGTTCGTTGGGGGACCTTTGGGCCGGGGCAAAACGGAAAACGGGAACTGAGTGAAGAAGCCGCCCAGGCCGCCGTGGCCTGGAACTGTGAAGACGACCGTGAATGCAGGTGTTAACTCAATACTAACCTTGCGTTTCCCTCGCTGCCTCGCCACGCCAAACAGACGTGCGGCCTGTGCGGCAACGGCGGAGCGCACCAACAAACACAACGACGATTACAGTATGCAACGCGGAACGATTAAGTGGTTTGACGCCGAAAAGGGATTTGGATTCATCGAGCCCGAGGAGGGCGGTGAAGACGTATTCCTGCACGTAAGCAACATCACCGGCGCGACGGGCGGCGACGACCTGCGCGAGGGTCAGGCCGTTGCGTTCGAGACGGAGCGAACGGAGAAGGGACTCAGTGCCCTCAACGCCTCACCGGTCGGATAACGCTGGTGCAGCCGATGCCAAAAAGCGCCGATGCCAAAAAGCCGGAGCCCGTCCCACCAGGGGCGGGCTTTTTCTGTTGGGGGAGGTGTTGTCGGGGAGAAACGAGGAGAAAACAGCCCCCATACAGGTGTCTTCCTCGTGTAGGAGTTACACGGCCGAGTCACGAAGGAGCGGTTTTGGGAGGCAAATAGGGCGTAGCCCCGTAGGTCGACGGTGCTGGCACCGTTTTTGGTCGATTGCCAAGGCCGAAAGACACGGAAGAACTCTGGTGCCAAGCGTTGGTGATTTCAGCCTCATGGAAAATTCTGTCGACACCGCCATTCGATCCCTAACCGTTCTCGCAGGCGGAATAAGTTGTGTCGTCCTTCTGTTGATTCAGTTTCTCTAGGTCCACACTTTAACGCCGCACCCGTTCGGGAAACCTTTTAGGTCGAGACCGTCTCGGCCTCATTGGCCGTTGGGAGCGCAGTGAAGTTTTCAAGCAGCCCGAGGCCGGCGGCCTGTGACTTTTCGGGGTGGAACTGGACGCCGAACACGTTGTCGCGCTGCACGACGGACGGAAACGTGTGCCCGTAGGCGGTGGTGGTGAGCACATCGTCCGAGGCGTCCGCCACGGGATGGTAGGAGTGCACGAAATAGACGTACGGCGCGTCCCCCAGCCCGTCGAGCAGCGGGTGGTGGCGAGTGGGGGTGATCGCGTTCCATCCCATGTGTGGGACCGAGAGGTCCTCGGGCATGCCCGCGCCGGTGTCCCGAAAATGAGCAACGTGGCCGGGGAGGACGCCGAGTCCTTCGTGCTCGCCCTTCTCATGGCCGGTCTCGAAGAGCAGCTGCATTCCGACGCAGACCCCCAGGAAGGGGACGCCGCGGTCGATGGCGTGGTGAATCGGCCCCTCCAGGCCACGCTGGCGAATTTCATCGATGCAGGCCCGGAACGCCCCGACCCCTGGCAGAACGAGGCGCTCGGCGTCCCGGATGGCCGCAGGATCGTCGGTCCGGTGTACCGTTGCCCCCACTGTCTCGAGGGCTTTTCCGATTGATCGAAGGTTGCCGATGCCGTAGTCGATGAGGGTCGTCATGGGGACAAAAGAGTGCAGGAAAAACAGTCCAGGCGTGGGCAGGTGAACACCGCACCTCGGTGCGCGGCGACATGGCCGCTACTCGTCGTTGAGCTCTTCGGAGCGTTGGGTCGCGGTGCCGACGGCGTTGATGAGCATGGTGCGAAGGCCGTGCTCCTCGAGCGACGACACCGCGGCGATGGCGGTGCCCCCGGGCGTGGTCACCTCGTCGCGCAGGATGGCGGGGTGCTTGTCCGTGTCGATGGCCAACTTCGCAGCGCCGTAGACCGTCTGGCGAGCCAGCTTCGAGGCGTCGCTCCGGGCCATGCCTTGTTTTACCCCCGCGTCGGTAAGCGCCTCGATGAACATGTACACGTACGCCGGGCCGCTCCCCGAGAGTCCCGTCACGGCATCCATGTGCTCCTCGGGCACGACCACGGCGTCCCCCACAGCCTCGAAAATCGACCGCGCCTTGTCCAAGTGGCCGTCGGTTGCGTAGGTGCCGGGGGCGAGCGCGGTTGCGCCCGCATCCACGAGGGCCGGGGTGTTGGGCATGGCGCGGACTACGGGCTGGTCTTGCCCGAACCCGAGTTGAAGTCGCTCACTGGTGATGCCGGCCAGTACGCTGATGACGAGAACTCCGCGGTCCACATGGTCGCGGATGTTGGTGATCACCTCGGCCCGACTCTGGGGCTTGATGGTAAGCAGGATGAGGGAGGCGTCCTGCACAGCCTCCACGTTGTCGGTGGTGGTCCGGAGGCCGGGAAACTCCTCCGCCATCGCGTCGAGGGCCGAGGGGGTCCGGCGGGTCGCGATCACGTCCTCGGCCTCGATTAGGTTGCTGCCGATCATCCCGCCGATGAGGGCGTGGCCGATATTGCCGGCGCCGATGACGGCAACCGTATCGTCTGAAAGCATGGAAGGGGGGCGTGGTTCGCAAAAGGGCAGGGAGTGGGACGCGACAAGACGTCGTCGTGTGGGGGCACATGTCCCCAACGCCTCAGAAGTGAACACCGGTTCTCCGCCGGCCGCAGGTCCTGGGCATTGCCGTCAGGCGAGCGTGCCCTTGGTGGAGGCCACCTCGGCGTGGGCGGCCCGGCGATGAACGGCCCCGCGCAGGGCACGGGCGGCGGCCTTGAAGAGGGCTTCAATCTTGTGGTGGGCGTTGTGGCCGTGGAGGACCGTCAGGTGCAGGTTGCAGCGGGCGTGATCCGCTACAGAGCGCCACACGTGTTCGACCAGTTCCGTGGACAGGCCGCCGACCTGGTCCCGCTGAAAGGCGGCCTCCAGGTGACAGTAGCTTCGTCCCGAGAGGTCGACCACAGCCCGGGCCAATGCATCGTCCATCGGGACGTAGGCGTGGCCGTAGCGGGCGATGTGGGCCTTGTCCCCGAGGGCGTCGTTGAGGGCACGGCCAAGGCCGATGGCCACGTCCTCGACCGTATGGTGGTCGTCCACCTCCAGATCGCCGTCGCACTGCACCGTGAGGTCGAGTGCGCCATGCTTGGCGAAGAGAGATAGCATGTGGTCGAAAAAGCCGACGCCGGTGTCGACGTCGTAGGTTCCGTCGCCATCGAGGGTGAGGGCAATGGACACATTCGTCTCGGCAGTGGTGCGCTCGACGGTCGCCGTGCGGGGGGAGAAACGAGAGCTGGACATCAGGGGACCAGAGGCTGGAGAGAGAGGCGGGGCGTTGCTGTTTTCACAAGGGGCTCACGCGTCGTGAACACGCAGAAGCATCCGCTGATCCATATACTTGGATCCGGAGGAAGTGCCCACCGGTTGATACGCATGCTCCAATCTCCCGCGAAGAATTGCAACGACCCGTGGCAACGTACAGCGACGCTGACTTTCAGGACAGTCGATTCGACTATGGGGAGCGTGTGCGCATTCTGCTGCGCCACCCCAAGCTGGGCGGTGTGTACGGGGAGGCCGAGGGAACCTGCGCCGCCCGGGAAGAAGACATCGAGTTTGAGGCGAAGGACGGCACGATGCGGACCAAGACACTCGTCTGGCTCAAGGACATCGAGGGCTACGAAAAGCCCCACGAAGACCTCCCGGATACGACCCAGGAGGTAGAGGAGGCCTGGTTTGCCGAGGAAGCCCTTCGGAAGAAAGAGGGCGATCCGCTCGACGGGGTGAGTTTCAACTAGACCCGGTAGAACCCGTCCCGGAGGGAGTCACCGGGGCGGACTGGCTGTCCCCAAGGCCCCCGTTCCCGAAGACATTCTCCACGCTTTGCACGTCCCCGACTGACCACCGATGGCAGACTCTCCTGCATTCGAGCGGCTGCTCGTCACCGCGGCCCTTCCGTACGCCAACGGCCCCATTCACATCGGCCACCTGGCGGGGGCCTACCTGCCGGCGGACCTTTTCGTGCGCTACCAGCGGCTGAAGGGCGAGGACGTGGCCTTCATCTGCGGCTCCGACGAGATGGGCGTCGCCATTCTGATGCGGGCCATCCGCGAGGATCGAACCCCAGAAGACATCATCGACACCTACCATCCCCAGATCCGCGATAGCTTCGAGCGGCTCGGGATGAGCTTCGACCACTACGGGCGCACCTCCAGCGAGACGCACGTGGAGACGACCCAAGACTTCTTCCGGGTGCTCGACGAGAACGATGGCTTCGACCTCAGCACTGACGAGCAGCTCTATGACCCAGAGGCCGAGATGTTTTTGGCCGATCGGTTCGTGGTGGGCACGTGTCCGGTGTGCGGCTACGAGGAAGCCTACGGCGACCAGTGCGAGCAGTGCGGCTCGTCGCTCAGCCCCACCGAGCTGGAGACCCCGCAGAGCACGCTCACTGACGCGACGCCTGAATTGAAAGAGACGACTCACTGGCACCTTCCACTGGGTGAGCTTCAGGCCCAGTTGGAAGACTGGATCGGCGCGCACCCGGAGTGGAAAAACAACGTCCTCGGGCAGATCCAGAGCTGGTTCGACGAGGGGCTGAAGGGCCGCGCCATCACCCGCGACGTGCCCTGGGGCGTGCCAGTGCCCGAAGACGTGGCCGAACGGCACGGGCTGGAGGCAGAGGGAAAGGTCATCTACGTGTGGTTCGACGCCCCCATCGGCTACATCTCGGCCACCAAAGAGTGGGCCGAAGCGCAGGGCGATCCCGAAAAGTGGACCGACTACTGGCAAGAGGACGACACCCGCCTCGTGCACTTCATCGGCAAGGACAACATTGTCTTCCACTGCCTCATGTTTCCGTCCATGCTCATGGAGCATGGCAACTACGTCCTGCCGGACAACGTGCCCGCGAACGAGTTTCTGAACCTGGAGGGCGAGAAGCTGTCCACGAGCCGCGGCTGGGCGGTCTGGCTCCACGAGTACCTCGACGACTTCGCAGACGAGCGGCACGCCCCCGACCTGCTCCGCTACGCCCTCGCCACCACCCTCCCCGAGACGAAAGACGCTGACTTTAGCTGGGACGGGTTTCAGCAGCACGTGAACGGGGAGCTTGCCAACGTCTTCGGCAACTTTGTGCACCGGACGCTCACGTTTGCGCAGCGCTACTTCGACGGCACGGTCCCGTCCCTGCAAGACCCCTCGGAGGCCGACCGGGCCATGCTCGACAGGATGGCCGAGGCGCCCGACACGATCGGCACGGCCTACGAGGAGCACCGCACCCGAGACGCCGTCTTCGAGACGATGGCGCTGGCGCGCCGTGGCAACAAGTACTTCAACGAGACGGAGCCGTGGCATACCAACGAGAGCGACCCGCAGGCCTGCGCGAACACGATTCACGTCAGCCTGCAGGTGTGCGCCGCGCTCTCCATTCTGTTTGAGCCGGTGGTGCCCAGCGCCGCGGCGGAGCTGCGGGAGCGCCTCGGGCTGGAGAATGTGCGCACCAGCACGCCCGACGACAATCCTGCCGACGCGGTCGGATGGGCGGACGCCGGAACGCCCCTGTTGCCCACCGGCCACCCGATCCTGAGCGGCCCAGACCCAGAGCCGCTCTTCAAGAAAATCGACGACGACACCATCGAGGCCCAGATCGAGAAGCTCCGCGAGCGGGCCGCTGAACGAGATTCAGACCCATCCCCCACTGACATGGATTACGACGAGCTGAAAGACAACATTTCCTTCGACGACTTCACCAACCTCGACCTGCGCGCCGGCACCGTAACGGCCGCCGAGCCGGTGCCCGACGCCGACAAGCTCCTCCGGCTGGACGTGGACATCGGCGTGGAGGAGCGGCAGATCCTGGCGGGCGTGGCCGAGCAGATGTCTCCCGATGAGGTCGTGGGGCTGGAGGTGGTCGTTGTCGCCAATATGGCCCCGAAGGAAATGTTCGGGTTCGAGAGTGAAGGGATGGTGCTGATGGCGGAGGAGCCGGACGGCACGTTCGTTCCGGTGACGGCCGCGGCCGAAAATGGATCGGTCGTGCGGTAGCGTGCGAACTGCGGTAGCACGTGAATGGGGAGGGAGCACTGTCGTTACTTGATCGGCAATGCCTGCGGCTCCGTCGACCCCAAACGACCCGCTTCGCAGAGCCCCGACGAGATGCATTGTCGAATCTATTCCCTCTTCCTTGCCCTCTCGGTCCTCTTCCTCGTCGGTTGCGCGCAGGGTCCCGAGATTGCCCAGCCCCCCACCCGGCTTTCGGAGGTTAATCGGGTCCTCGAAACGGCCGATGCGACGATTGTGTGGGTCTCCGGAGACCGAGTCAAGGATGCGGAATACGTTCGCGTGTCGCCAGATTCCATTCGGTATCGACTCCACACGGATCCCGGAGCGCCTGATCGGTGGGCGCGCACTCCCCAGATCGATGAAACCACCCGCTCCCGTTCGATCCACGAGGTGCAGCGGATCGTGGCACACGTAGGAGGCGGGGGAGGATTGGCGGGGCTCGCCGTTGGTGCTGCCCCCGGACTCTTTCTCTTTGGGACATCGGCCCTGTCGTGTAGATCCTCCTGTGGGCTTGGAGCGGCACTCGGTTTGTACTATGGAGGACTCATTGGCCTCGCCGGAGGGCTTCTCGGAGCAATTGTCGGTGAGCTCGCCGACAACGATCGCCGTGCGGTCTACCAAGGGCCCGTCGATCAATACGTCATGCGATAACTGAGGTCTTCCTGTCTATGTCGTTGGCCATCATCTCTGCAATGGATGTCGAGATGGAGCGATATCTGGAGCACTGCACCCTCCGGGCCTCGACCGAGCGTGCAGGCCTGACGATCCATGAGGCCTACTGGCACGGACACGATCTCGCCCTCGTCCGGGCCGGGGTGGGAAAGGTCAATGCCGCCCTGTGCACGCAGATTCTAATCGATGCGTTCGGCGCCGACGCCGTTCTTTGTACGGGCTCGGCCGGAGCCCTAAATCCTGCGCTTGACATCGGCGACATCGTGGTGGCGAGCGATTGTGTGCACCACGACGTGCAGGTGGATTTCATGGGCCTGCCCCGCGGGCAGATTCCCTTCACCGAGCACCGGTTCTTCGAGACGAATCCGGTCCTCCGGCGCCGTGCCCTGAAGGTGGGACCCACTGATCGCCGAGTTCAGGCGGGACGCGTGCTGACCGGCGACACGTTTGTCGAAGACGAGTCGCAGCGCGGTCGGCTCCGTGACGAACTGGACGGCGATTGTGTGGAGATGGAAGGGGCGGCCGTGGGCCAGGTCTGTGTGATGAACGACGTTCCGTACCTCGTGGTGCGGGCCATTTCGGACCACGCGGACGGCACCTCCGATCTTGATTTTGGGGCCTTCTTAGAGGAAGCTGCCCGGTCCTCCTCCGGAATTGTTTTGGATCTCCTGGGGGGGCTGGATTCGGATGAACGTCTGGTGCCTCCGGGGCGTTGACGTCTTATTCAACCCTGTTTGCGAACAGAGCCCCCTGCCTCGTGTAACAGATTTGCATCAAAGGCTTGTGTCTCTCAACGAGCTCTATGAGGTTTTACGCAGTCGGGCTGAATCACGAATGTACCTCGCTGGAGCGGACCGAAACGTTCGCGCTCAGTGCGGAAGAGCAGGAGGCTCTGTATGCCAGTCTCAGCCTGAGTGCCGACGCGGAGGTAGTGGTCCTGTCCACCTGCAACCGCACGGAGGCATACCTCTACGGCACCGAGGCGGACCTGCGTCAGGTGAAGGCCCTGCTCGGACAAGGGGCCGGCGCACCCTGGCCGGAAGAGACCGCTTTTCAGGAGCGGGACGAGGCGGCGGTGCGGCACCTGCTGCAGGTAACCAGCGGTCTCCGCTCCGTGGTGCTCGGCGAGCGTCAAGTCTTCGCACAGGTCAAGGCGGCCTATGAACGGGCGGTGGAGGCCGGCGGTGTCCATTCCGTGATGCATCGGCTCCTCCATACTGCGTTTCGGGCTGCCAAGCGTATTTCTTCGGAGACCGGACTGGTTCACGGGGCGGCGTCGGTTTCGACTGCGGCCGTGGAAATGGCACGGCAAGCGCTTTCTGCCCCCGCCGACGGAAGCGGGCTCGAAGACGCTGCGGTCGCGCTCGTGGGGGCGGGAAAAATGGGCCGCCTTGCCCTGGAGGCCCTCGTCGAGGATTCTCCCCAGTCCCTGACCGTCGTCAACCGGTCCCCCGACCGGGCCCGAGACGTGGCGTCGTCGTTTGGTGGCGACACGGAGCCGTGGGCCGAGCGCCACGAGGCCGCCGCCGCCGCCGACCTCGTGCTGGTGGCCACCGGTGCGTCCGACCCGGTCCTCCGGGCCGCTGCGCTGCCCGCCCCCGATGAGGCGACCCTCGTCGTGGACGTGGCAATGCCCCGCAACGTGGACCCGGCCGTGGGCGACCGCCCAAAGTATCGGCTGTACGACCTGGACGACCTGCAGGCCTGGACCGATGAGGTACGCGAGCGTCGGGCCGATGCCGTGCCTCAGGCGGAGTCCATCTGCGAGGAGCTCCTGGAGGACTTCGTCACCTGGGTTTTTCACCAACAGGCCCTTCAGCCCGCCATCCAGGCGATCCGCAGCACGTTCGACACGATTCGGAAGCAGGAGGTCGACCGCCACGCCCATCGTACCAGCATGGATCGTGAAGAGGTCGACCGCCTCACCGAGTCGATCATGCAAAAACTGCTGGCGGTTCCCATCGTGCGGCTCAAGAACGTCGACCCGGAAAGCATCGATTTCGTTCAGGGCATCGAGCTGCTGCACGCGCTCTTCGCTCCCTCCGACGAGGAGGCCGCCGGGCGGCCCTTGACGGAAGCGCCCGACGCTGATCCCCCTGACCTGGGCGAGGCCCCGTCCCGCTGTCCCTACCTGACCCACGACCCTGGGGCCGACGGCAACGAGACAGAGGAGGTGCAACAGGCCCTCCGCCTCTCCGCGGCGCACCAGGCCGTGCCCCATCCCGAGGGGGAGAACGACCGGTAAGGTCCCAAGCCGGTCGGCGCCCCGAGTGCACACCGCACCAATGGGGGGAGCGCCCGACATTCTTGGGGACCTCGCGCTTCGTGTACGAAGAGCGCAGCCTGCACTCTCTTCCGAACTTCCCGTGGACTGCGCATGCCGATTCCCGATCCGCTCGTTCTTGGCACCCGGGGCAGTGAGCTGGCCCTCCGGCAGGCCAACGTCGTACGGTCGAAGCTCGAAGCGGCTGGGCACCGCGTCGAGTTGGAGACCATCACGACACGGGGCGACGAGTCGACGGACACGCCGATCTCGGAGATTGGGGAGGAGGCGGTCTTCACCAAAGAACTGGACCGCGCCTTGCTTGACGAGACCGTCGATCTGGCCGTCCACTCGCTCAAGGACATCCCGTCGACCATTCCCTCGGGCCTTTCACTGGCCGCGATCGGGGAGCGTGCGGACCCGCGCGACGCGTTCGTCGCGCACCCCTCCTTCGACGGTTCACTCCAGGACCTTCCGGAGGGAGCCACGATCGCGACTGCCTCCCTCCGCCGCACGGCCCAGTTGCTCACGTGGCGGTCCGACCTTGACGTTGTGCCGGTTCGGGGCAACGTGGATACCCGCATCGAAAAGCTGGCCCAAAGCGACTGGACGGGGATGGTCCTGGCCGTGGCGGGCCTCGCGCGACTCGGGCTGTCGGTCCACATTTGCGATCGGATCGATCCGTCGCGCATCGTGCCGGCGGTGGGACAGGGGGCGCTCGGCATTGCGTGTCGGGAGGATCACGAAGCGCTCTGCGACCTGTTTCGGAAGACGCTTCACCACGGCCCCAGTGGGTGTGCCACGGACGCGGAGCGGGCCTTCCTGAAAACGGTGGGCGGGGGCTGCCAGGTGCCGCTCGGGGCGTGGGCCCGTATGGACGATGGCGCGCTGGTGCTGGACGCTTGCATCGCTGCCCTTGACGGCAGCGAGCACCACCGCGACCAGCGTCGGTGTGCGCCGGAGGACGGAGCCGCCGTGGGACGTGAGTTAGCCGCTGACCTGTTGGAGATGGGCGGAGACCAAATTTTGGACGACGTGCTTGGGGAGCAGCGGCAGGCGTCGTCGACCTCGCCGTTTCGGCCCTGAGTGAATCTCAGTCGCGGGTTGAATCGACTGGTGGAGACGCAATGTCAGCTCGCTTCAGATTGAAATGGAGCACCTTCAGTAGCAGACTGGTCCAGAGGCCGTGCCAGGACCGAGCGTAGACCCGATCGCAGAATCGGCGCCAGAGGCCCGAAAAACTACTCTCGGCCTGTTGCCTGGACTGACTGACGGCCGAGTGGCCCTCATCAGGGTCGTCTGACGGCATCACCCGAAGCACTTGTGCCTCCTCGTAAAGCCAATCGAAGAGATCGGCTCCCCGATAGCCCTCGTCGGCCAGAAGGACTCCTCCGCTCGTCGATCTGGCTAGAGCGCGGGCGGCGACTTGGTCGCTTCGGTTGCCTGGAAGGAGCATCGCGGTGATTACAATCTGGGTCGGCTGATGAATGAGTGCGTGGATCTTGAATCCGTAAAACCAGTCTCCCGATGCATTTACCCCGAACTTCGCTCCGTCCTTCCCCAGCAGGCGGGCTCGGCCGTAACGGGCTGGGTCGCAGAGGGGAATCGGCAGCGAGTCTGCCGCATAGAGCTTCCGCCCCCCACCGGCGAGCCCGCGCAGCGCAGCCGCCCTGGCCAACCGCCCGACCTGGTCAGGCAGCCGCTGCAGGCGACGAATCCATTGCTTGTATCCGGCGCGGTCGGGAAAGGTCTTCTCGGCATTGGCCGCGACCAACTCGTAGGTGCGTTTCAGCGTATCGGTGCGAAAGTATCCCTGCATCAGAGCAATTACGATTACCTCGGCGTCGGTGAAATCCGGATCATCGTTGTTCGAGCGGCGCCATCCGGCCACATTCGGGTGAGACTGCAAATAGTCGTCGATGAACAGGTAGCATTCGAGCAGGTGGGTTTCGAGATCATTGGTTTTTATGTTTTTCATCGACCGTTGGAGCGGATCGGTTCAAGGATCGAGCGGCTACTCCATCCTATGAATCGATCACTCCGACGGTCATCTCCGCTTCTCAACCCGCGACTCGGATTGAGTGAGCGCTTGAGGCTTCCTGACCCTCTGGGAATCCACTGTTTGCCATGGGTGTCCCTCCCGACGTCGTGCTGCTCCGGTCCGCGGACGCGGAGGCGCCGGACCGGTACCGTGCTGCCTGTCGTGAGGCGGGGCTGCGGGCGGTCTGCAAGCCTGTACTCGCTTTCGCGTTTCCCCAACAGGCGCAGCTCCGAACTCACTTGGAGTCGGCGGACCGGCACGCGGCGCTTCTCGTCACTAGCCCACGCGCCGTGACGGCTCTTGCCCGCGTGTTTTCCGACCATGCCCCCCTCGCGCAGCGATGGGCGGGACGTAGGGCGTACACGGTGGGGCCGAAAACTGCCGAACGCCTTCGCTCCATCGGTCTTCGTCCTCGTGGGGCCGATACGGGGACCGCAGAGGCCCTTGCGGCGCGCATCACGAACGAGGCTCCGGACGCGCCCCTGCTCTTCCTTTCCGGGAATCGACGGCGGGACACGCTCTCAGAGGCCCTCCGGGCCGCGGCGGTTCCGTTTGAGGAGGTGGTGGTGTACGAGACGCACATTCGGGCCGACCTGGGCCTGCCAGCCCCGAAGCAGGAAGCGTGGCTTGTCTTTTTCAGCCCGTCGGGCCTGGACGCAGTGCGCCAGGCGGCGGATGCGGACGTGCAGGACTATCGGGTCGCGGCCATCGGGCCGACCACGGCGGGGGCCCTGGAGGCCGAGGGACACGTCGTCGAGGCGGTGGCGGACACACCGTCCCCGAACGGACTCGTGGCGGCCCTCCGGGCGGCAGCGGGGCCGCCCTCCTGAGTCACGCGTCCGTCTCGCGGAGCACGCCGTCGATGGCGGCCCGGAAGCGGGCCGTCGCCTGCTTGGGGTTGCGGGCGGTGCAGACGGCGGACAGAACGGCCACGCCGTGGGCGCCTGCGTCCAAGACGCTCCTCACCCGGTCGTGGGTGATGCCCCCAATCGCGATGACGGGGATGGGAACTGCTTCGCACGCATCGGCCAGGCCGTCGGGGCCCTTTACGGACTTTGGGTTGCGCTTCGAGGTCGTAGGAAAGACGGGCCCGAAGCCGATGTAGTCGGCCCCCAGTTCGTAGGCCTCCGCTGCCTGGTGGGGCTTGCTGGCCGTGCCGCCGATGAGAAGGTCGGGGCCCAGCACCGAGCGGGCCGCGTCGACCGGAAAGTCCTCCTGCCCGAGGTGCACCCCGTCGGCGTCCGTGGCCTGCACGATGTCGAGGTGGTCGTCGATCAGAAGGGGCGTGGAGGCGTCGGCACACACGGCGGCCACCTCTCGTGCCTCCAGAAGCTGGTTTCGGATGCCGCCGTGCTTCTGCCGGAACTGAATGGTGTCGGCCCCGCCCCGAATGGCAAGCCGGGCCAACTCGGCATGAGACCGGTCCTGTTGAAGATGAAAGTCGGTGAGCACGTGCAGGCGGCCGACTGAGGAGTCGGCGGTGGTAGACTCTCCGTTGGGTGAGGGATCCTCCATGACTTGGGCGCGCATCTCAAAAATACAACGTGCGACGCCTTCACTTTTCAACTCCGAGGCGGTTCCGCGGCACCCCGAACTGCGGGCCGACCGGTGGGCCCGACGATAACCCGACGATAAATTGTCCTGGACGCTGCCCTACTGGTAGCGAGCGTAGAGCTCAAGGAGGCCGTGCACGAGAAGGAGAACGGCGAAGAAGGCACCGGCGATGGCGGCTCCCGGTCCGTCCCCGGAGTAGGTGTCCGGATTCGTCCAGGCCAGCCACTCGGCGTACCCTGCCAGCCCCGCAAGGGCCACCAGGGGGGCTTCGATGTACCCCCACAAAAACCCCAGGCTTCCCTTTACGCCGTTCCACACGCTTGCCCCAAAGCATCCATACGTAAGAACACCGGGATACACGAAGAGAAACGCCACTGATAAGGCCCGCTCGAACACGAGCGAGGCTTGAGTCCCCAGTGCGCCGTAGTGCACAAGGAGTTCGAAGACGAAGTCGGTGGACTGGTAGAGGATAACCGCGTGGGCGGTTGCGTACGTCGCTACGGCGAAGGCCTCGGCCGGAAAGGTCATGCTTCGGCGGAACAGGGCCCAGTAGAGGACCCCGACGAGTCCTGCGATCAGCATGAGCACCAACGCAGGGTACGCGCCGAACTGTTCGAGATCCTGAATGGCGGCGTTCCACGCAGTTCCTTCGAATGATGCTGTGTCCCCTGGATCCTGAACCCCGTCGCTGAAACCGTTCGCAGCAATCACAGCGAGCCGCCCGATGTTTGAGGTTGGGGCCCCGATCCCCTCTAGGGTTGCCGCGAGGACCGTGATGACGAGAGCGCCGACTAGGAGGTACCGCCCCGGACTCGTGAACGGTCGGCGCGTGCCGGTCAGGTAGTCCTGCACGGCTGTGCCAGGACGGAGGGTAAGGTCCCTGAAGGTGCGCCAGAGTCCCCGCTCCGTGTCGACGAGTTCTCGGACGAACCCCCCAAGGATGTGGAGGATGGAGAGCGCCGGCTCTGCCCGCTGGCCGCAGCCGGGGCAATAGTCGCCAATGAAGGTCCGTCCGCAGTTGGCGCAGGCTTCAGGCGCCGCGGGCGGCGGGGCTGAGGTTGAGGGATCCGAGTTGGTCGTGCTGGTGTCGTCATCCGGAATTGAGGACATGAGAGACCCTCTCCAGTAGATCCAGTACACGCTGCGCCAACGTCCTGCGCATGATGGTCTGACTTGGCGCCCTGTATCGCAGAGCCGTGATTGAGATCCCCGTGTGCGCCGGGGGGCAGGATCGAAACGGGGAGCAGGCCCTACTCTACTGCCGGTCCCCCGCCGACGAAGGCCCGACGGGACCCCTTTCGGCGACAGCGACGTGTACGACCTCGCGATGTTCTCCTTCAAAGTGATCCACCGACCGTGCCAACCCCGGGCCTTCTTGACACTAGTGTCACGGACGCAAAGGCCATTTTCCGTGCGGCCGTCCGCCGCGTCCAGGCCGACCGCCTGCTCGATTCGACCGACCCGGATGCGTGGGCGCCCCGACCGCTGGACCACTACGATGGCATCCGTGTCGTCGGACTGGGAAAGGCCGCGATGGCGATGATGGGAAAAGTCGAGCGGGTGCTCGGGGACGTCATGACCGACGGGTACGCCATCGTGCCGGAGGGGTACCCGGAGCACCTTCCGGCGTCGTGCCCGGCTCCTACGGTGGGGACCGTGGTGGAAGGGGGGCATCCGCTCCCGACACAGGCGGGGGTGCGTGGGGCCCGACGCATCATAGAGCAGGCCGAAGCGGCGGGCGCCGACGAGTTGCTTCTGGTGTTGGTATCGGGGGGCGGAACGGCTCTCGGCACGCTGCCGGCGGGCGATCTGGAGCTCCCGGACTTGACACGGACCTACTACCTTCTGCTCCGGAGTGGCGCGAGTGTGCATCAGGTGAATGCGGTACGCAAGCACCTGACGCAGATGGGCGGGGGGCAGTTGGCGCGGGCGGCCGCCCCGGCCGAGGTCGGAAGCCTCATCGTCTCCGATGTCGTCGGGAACGATATGTCTGTTATTGCAAGTGGACCCACCGTTCCCAGTCCGACCACGTACGAGGATGCAGTGCACGTGCTCTACGTCCATGACCTGTGGACGGAGGTGCCGACGCCCGTTCGCACCCATCTCAGTGCAGGGGCGCACGGCCGCCGTCCGGAGACGCCCGGCCCGGAAGCGGATTGCTTCGACCATACGAAAAGTATGCTCCTCGGCTCCAACAAGACAGCCCTTACGGCGGCCCAGGAGGCGGCTGAGGCGCGTGGATACGAGGTGCGACGTGTCGTGGAGGAGGTAGAAGGGGAGGCGCGGTCGGTCGGCAAGGCACACGTGGAGACCATGCTCCAGGGGGCGTCCGATGTCCCGACCTGTTGGCTGTGGGGCGGTGAACCCACGGTGACCGTCACGGGGGACGGAAAAGGAGGGCGCAATCAGGAGGTGGCGTTGGGGGGCGCGCTTGCCCTCGAAAACGCCTCGCAGCCAACAGTGCTTCTGAGCGGGGGCACCGACGGCATCGATGGCCCCACGGACGCAGCGGGCGCCTGGACAAGCCCGGATACAGCCGATCGGGCCCGTGCTGCCAGCTGCAATCCAGAAATGCACCTCGAAGACAACGACTCCTATCCGCTCTTCGACGCGATTGATCAACTCCTCCGGACAGGCCCGACTCATACGAATGTGATGGACGTACATGTGGGGGTCGTCCGGCCTGGTGTATAAATCGGAACATCTCTGATGATTTGGATGCGCCTGAGACACTTCCAGAACGCAATCCATCTTCCAATCCCACATGTTGTTGGCTACTTTGAAGCGTAGCGCGTTCCGTTTGGCTTCCTGATTGCTTCTCTGGTTTTGTGCACCTGCTTCGTCAACACCCGGTTTGGGGAGCAGCAGCTCTTCTGCTTTTTTCGGGGGTTCTGTCCTTGCTCTGGCCGCTTCCGTCCCCCGTGGCTCCCGAGTCCCAGCGGCAGGGCCTGGACGTTACTGCTCAAAGACCGGTTCTTCTCCGCAGTGTGCATCCGGAGGGCTGGAGCCAAACGGTGTCGGTGCGCGAGCTCCCAGAGAGCGTCGCGGACGCGTTGATTGCGATTGAGGACCGGCGCTTTTACGTGCATCCTGGTGTCGACCCCGTGGCGCTGGGGCGGGCGCTCTGGAGCAATATGCAACAGGGCGGAATCGTAAGCGGCGGGTCTACCGTGACGATGCAAGTGGCGGAGCAACTGCGTGAAAATTCCCCGCCGACGATCGCAAACAAGCTCGTGGAGATGCACCTCGCCGTCCGGCTGGAGCTGTGGCGGTCGAAGCGCGAAATCCTATCGCTCTGGTTGAACCGGGTCTCGTTCGGCAACCGTCTCCACGGCATTGAGGCGGCTGCGCAGCGCTACTTTGGGAAGTCTGCCCGCGACCTGACGACGGCCGAGGCCGCGTATCTCGTGGGCCTTCCCCGCGCCCCGAGCCGCTACAATCCATTCCGTTACCCTGAGCGCGCCGAGCAGCGGCAGCATCACGTTCTCCGTGCCATGCAAGACGCCGGATTCCTTACGCATGCCGAGCGCGAGCGCCTCGCCGCGGTGCCCCTTGACCTGCACAATGCCGAGTCCGTTTTCCGCGCGCCGCACCTCACGCGCTGGGTGCTCCGCCACCGCCGTCCCGAGTCGGAGGCGCCGCTGTCCGAGATTCGGACCACCATCGATCCGGCGCTCCAGCAGGCCGTCGCCGATCTCGTGGAGGGGCACGTGCAGACGTTCCGGCAGGAGACCCTGACCAACGCGGCGGCGGTGGTGCTCGACAATCGCACCGGGGCGATCCGCGCCTACGTGGGCAGCGCCGACTTCTGGGACGAGCGGCACGGGGGGCAGAACGATGGGGTCCGCATGCGGCGGCAGCCGGGGAGCGCGCTCAAGCCGTTCACCTACGCCCACGCGCTGGCCTCCCGCCGCTATACGCCCGCCTCGGTGCTGGCTGACATTGAGTTGAACGTGCCGGAGGCGAGCGGCGCTTTCACGCCGGAAAACTACGACGAGACCTACCACGGCCCCACGCCCCTCCGGGAGGCGCTGGCGTCGAGCTTCAATGTGCCCGCCGTGCGGCTGGCGCGGGAGTTCAGCCCTGCGGCGATTCTGGAGACGCTCCACGACTTCGGCTTCGCGTCCCTCGATCGTGCGCCCTCGCACTACGGCGTCGGCCTTACACTGGGGAGCGGGGAGGTGCAGCCGATCGAACTGGCCCGGGCCTACGCGGGGCTGGCGCGGGGGGGCACCTTGCCGCCGGTCCATGCCGTGCGCTCGGCTCGTACCGTTACGGGCGACACGCTGCGCCCCGACCGTAGGGAGGAAGTAGTCTCTGGGCTGCGCCCCGACCGTAGGGAGCGCCCCGAGCAAAGCGAGGAAGTGCTCTTTGGGGCGGAAGTAGTCTCCGGGCTGCACCCCGACCTTCCGGCGCCGCAGCAGACGGGGCTTTCTCCGGCGGTCGCGCACTTGGTTACGGACATCCTCGACGATCCGGCCGCCCGGGCGCCGGGCTTTGGGCGCGGTGGGCCGCTGGAGCTGCCGTTTCCGGTGGCGGTCAAGACGGGCACTTCCAAAGACTATCGCGACAGCTGGACGGTGGGCTACACGCCGCGGCACACGGTGGCCGTGTGGGCGGGCAACTTCGACGGGACGCCGATGGACCGGATGAGCGGGGTGGCGGGGGCCGCGCCGCTCTTCCACAGCATCATGCGGGTGCTGGGGAGCGGCGGCGACTTCGAGCAACCGCCCGGCATCAAATCCGCGACGGTGTGCCCCGCCAGCGGCAAACGGCCCGGCGCGCACTGTCCCGCGCCCCACCGCGAGCTCTTCCTGTCCGGCACGGTGCCGACGGACACCTGCACCGTCCACCGAACCGTCGCCATTGATCAACGGACCGGCGACCGCGCTGCCCCCGGCACTGATCCGAAGCACGTCAAGCAGAAGACCTATGCGGTGTACCCTGAGCGCTACCATGCCTGGATGCACGAGCACGACGTGCCCCTGCCGCCGAGATCCACGCACCGCGCTTCCCATGAGCTCCCGACTGCGGCGGCGGGAAGCCTCCACGTCACGGACCGGCTTCACATCCGCTACCCGGCGGACGGGGCACTCTTCTACGTCGATCCGGTGCTGCGCGACCGCTACCAGCAGCTCTCCCTGAACGGCACGACGCCGGATGCCTTCCGGGACGTGCACTGGGTTGTGGACGGGGAACGCCACGCGTCCGGGGCGGGGCACGCCTCGTGGCGACTCCAACCGGGGCGGCACCGCATCGAGCTGCGAGCGCGGCACGAGGGGCAGGCGGTGCGCAGTCGGACGGTGGAGATTCGGGTGGTCTCGGCTTCGAAGACTCGAAGTCAATCCGCTGTGTCTGCTCGCTCTCCATGAGTAGTATTGCGTATTTCGTATTGCGTAACTGAAAATCATCTGTCAGAGCCCCTTACGCACTACGCGATACGAATCCATTCCGACATCCAGCGTCCCTCTGAAATCTCAGTCCCACTTCCCGACGCCCCTCATTCCGATGTTTCCCGGTCTCCGTCAGGTTGCTGCGCTCGTTCTCTTTGTTCCTCTTGTCATGTCATGTGGAGGGGGAACACCCGCCCCGTCCGGCGACGAGGTGGCCGTGGACCAGGTTGCCCTCGACGCCCCCGAGCAGGCGGAGGACTATGTGCCGACGCTGGAGGGGCCGCTCCGCATCCTCAGCGCCACGCCCGGGGGACAGCTGCAGTCACTTCAGGAGAGGCAGCCGATCACGGTCACCTTCAGCCGCCCGATGGTCGCGCTCGGGGAGGCGACGCCCCCGCCCGAGGACGCCCTTACGGTCGAGCCCGCAGTGCCCGGATCGCTGCGGTGGGCGGGGACGCAGACGCTCGTCTACCGGCCGTCCGAGTCGCTCCGCCCTGCGACCGAGTATGAGGCCACGCTGGACTCCACCGTTTCGGACCTCGATGGAGAGGCCCTATCGGAGCCGTACAGCTGGTCGTTCCAAACGCCGCGTCCGCAACTGGTGTCGTCTTCGCCGGCCGACGGGGCCGACTTTGCCGCGCCCGACCAAACGATTCGACTGACGTTCAGTCTGCCTCTCGATCTGGGGGCGGTTCCGGAGTATTTCGAGGCGTCGTTCCCGGTAGAGACGATTGGCCGAGAGGGCGACAGTACGCTCGTGTTTGAACCGGCCCGCTCCCTGAAGCAAGGATCGCGCCAGTCCATCGGCACGGTAAAGGAGGGGATGCCCAGTGACGGCTATGAGCTGGGCCTTGGGGAAGAGCAGGGAATCCAGTTCCGTGTGCGGCCGACGCCCGAACTCACGGAGATCGACCAGCCGCAGCGCTACGGCGACCAGCCCTTCGCGCCGGACCGTGAAATTACGCTTTCGTTCAGCACGCCCGTGCGCTTCGGAGAGCTGCGCGAGGCCCTTTCGTTTGAGCCGGCTGTCGAGTGGTCGGCGGGGGCGGAAGCGCGGGATGTCAGTGAGGACGTGAGCCACTCCCTGCCCGTCACGCTGGAGCCGGAGACCCGGTACACGCTGAGGATCCGGGGCCTGGAGGATCAGTTCGGGCAGCCGCTGTCGTACGCACAGCGGTCCTTCCGGACGGGGCCGTACGAGCCGCACTTCCACATGGACACCGGCATGATGGTCATTGAGGCGGACCAGCACCCGGTGGTGCCCCTGCAGGTGACCAACGTCGAATCGGTGCAGCTCGGCATGGAGCGCCTCTCCGCGGACGAAATCGTGCCCGCGCTTCCGACCTACGACGAGCGCACCGACTACGACCGTGGGAGCGACGTTCCCACGCGGTCCCCCGTTGCGGCGCGCCGCACGTACGAGCTGCCCGTCGAGCGCAACACGCTGGAGGCCGTCCCGCTGCGCCTCGACTCGATGCTGACGGGCGAGACGGGCACGGGCATCGTGGGAGTCCGACTGAACCGACCGCCGCTCCGCGAAGACGATTCCGAGGGTGACCTCCGGGCGCTCGCGCAGGTGACTCGGCTCGGCGTCACCGGCAAGTTCAGCCCGCACCAGAACGTGATCGTCGTCACTGAACTGGCCACCGGCGATCCGGTGCAGGGCGCAGCGGTGACCCTTCGGGACGACAGCAATGCGGTCCAGTGGCGCGGCACGACCGACGAAGAAGGCCGCGCGCAAACGCCGGGCTGGCATGCACTGGGGCTGGAGAAACCCAATGAGTACGACAATCCGGCCCAGTACGTCGTCGTCGAGCACGAGGGCGACGTGGCCTTCACCACCAGTCGCTACGACGACGGCACGGAGCCGTACCGGTTCGACCTGAACTATTCCTGGCGACCCGACCCCAAAACAGAGACGGGAACCGTGTTCTCCGACCGCGGCCTCTACAAAACCGGCGAGACAGTGCACCTCAAGGGCATCCTGCGGGCCAAGACCGACGCCGACTGGCAGTCGATCCGAGACAGCGTGCGGGTCCTCGTCCGCGACCCGCGGGACGAACCCGTGCTCGACCGTCGCCTCCAGCCCAGCGACCTCGGCACCTTCGACCTCGACTGGGCCGTCCCGGCAAACGCGTCGCTCGGGGACTACCGCGTTCGGGTAGGACGAGTGGGCAACGAGACGCTTACTGCGGAGCGCCGGTACGAGCGAGAAGGCATCGCCACCGGCACGTTTCAGGTGAATGCCTTTCGACGGGCCACCTTCGAGGTAGACGCGCAGACCTCCCGCGACGCGTACGTAGCGGGGGATTTCTTCGGGGGATGCCTCTCCGCCCGCTACCTGTTCGGGGCGGGGATGGAAGGACAGCCCGCAACGGTGGAGTTGGACCGGCGCAGCGGATCGTATTCACCACCCGGGTACGACGGGTACCAATTCGGCCCCATCGGTACCGATGACCTCAGCGAAACGCTTCTTCGCCGGGAAGCCACCCTCGACAGCACGAGCAGCGCGGAGGCCCCCCGGACGCGCTTCCCCGGCAATCCGCAGGGCGCCCCGGCCCAGCTCGTCTGGCGCGGCACCGTCACCGCCCCCTCCGAGCAGCAAATCTCCGACCGCACCACCGCGACGCTCCATCCGGGCCGCTTCTACGTCGGCCTCAAGCCGAGCACCTCGTTCATGGACCTCACGCAGGACAGCACGCTGGCGGTCGACGTGGTGACGGTGGACCCGAACGGCGCGCCTGTGTCCGACAAAGGGGTGACGGTGGAGCTGGTTCGACTGCAGTGGAACAGTGTGCGCGAGGTGGGGACCGACGGGCGCCTCCGCTGGCGCAGCGAGCGCACCGAGACGGTCGTCCGCTCGGCATCGGTGACGACGAACCCCGGTCAGGCGAGTCGTTTACGCATGACGGTGCCCGCGGGCGGCCAGTACCGGCTTCGGGCCAAAAGCCGGGACGTGCGGGGCAACGCGATTCGCAGCGAGACCTACCTCTACGCCTCGGGCGAGGGCTACGTCGCGTGGCAGCGCGACAACGACGACCGGATCAACCTTGTCCCCGAAAAGACCGACTACGCGCCCGGCGAGACGGCCCGCCTCATGGTGCAGTCGCCCTACGAGGAGGCCACCGCGCTCATCACCGTGGAGCGGGAGGGGGTCCTCCAGAGCCGGGTCACGACGCTGACCGGGAGCACGCCGATGGTCGAGGTCCCAATTACCGATGCGCACCTCCCCAACGTCTTCGTGAGCGTAATCCTGCTGAAGGGCCGCACGGCTCCGCCGAAGGCGGGCAGCGACCCCGGCGCGCCCAGCTTCAAGATCGGCTACGCGAGCCTCTCGGTCGACCCCGACCAGAAGCGCCTGCGGGTCGACGTGGAGCCCGACCGGGACACGTATCGGCCGGGGGAGGAGGTGAACGTCGACCTTCAGCTTACGAACGCCTCGGGGGACGGCGTGCCGGGCGAGATTGCGTTCAGCGCGGCGGATGCGGGCGTGCTCGACCTCATCGGGTACCGGCTGCCCGATCCGTTCGACACCTTCTACGGCCCGCGCCCGCTCGGCGTGACGAGCGTCGAAACGCGGAGCGCCCTCGTGGAGCAGCGCAGCTACGGGCAGAAAGCGGAGGATGTGGGCGGGGGCGGCACCACGGAAAAATCAGAGGTGCGGGAGGACTTCCGGCCGCTGGCGCACTGGAATCCGGCCCTTCGGACGGACGAGGACGGGGAGGCGTCGGTCACGTTTGAGCTCCCGCAGAGCCTCACCACCTTCCGCCTCATGGCCTCGGCCGTCTCGCAAAACCAGGCGTTCGGGGCCGCGCAGACCGACGTCGTCGTCACCAAGCCGCTCGTGCAGACGCCCGCGCTGCCGCGCTTCGCCCGCCTCGGAGATCAGTTCGAGGCCGGTGTGCTCGTCACAAACCGGTCGGACGAGGCGGGAACGGCGACTGTCGAAGCCTCTGCGGAGGAGCTCGCGCTGCGAAACGACTCGTCCAAAACGGTGCAATTGCCGGCGGGGGCCACGCGGGAGGTTCGGTTCGACTGGACGGCCCCCACCGCGGACACGGCCCGCGTCACGTTCCGGGCCCGGCTGAACGGTCAGACCGACGCCCTGGTCAAATCCCTTCCGGTCAAGCGGCCCACCACGAAACGGGCGAGCGCCACGTTCGCCTCCACGCAGGACACCGCCCGCGAGGCCCTCCGGGTGCCCGACGAGCGCGTGCCCGGCCTCGGCCAGTTCGACGTGACTCTTGCCGGCACCGCCCTCACGGGGCTCGATGGGGCGGTGCAGCACCTCTTCGAATACCCGTACGGCTGCCTGGAGCAGACCACCTCGCGCGTCCGGCCCCTCCTGGCGGGCGATGCGCTCCTCGACGCGTTCGACCTGCAGGCGTTCGAGGAGAAGAGCCGGGCGCAAGCCGTCCGGGACTGGATGGGCTCGCTCTCGTCGTACTGGACGGGCGACGGCTTTAGCCTGTGGGAGGGCGGCGACCACGTCAATCCGTACGTCACCGCCTACACGCTGATGGCGCTGGCCGAGGCGGATGCTTCGGGCTACGAGGTGCCGCAGCCGCTCACCCAGGACGCGATCGACGCGGTGGCCGACATGGTGCGCAATCGGAGCGACCGGCCCGACTACTATTCCGAGGCCGTGTGGCGCGACACGCGGGCCTTCATGCTGCTCGCCCTGGCCCGGCACGGGGAGGTCCTGGAGAGCGAGATCAACTGGCTGGCCGACCGTCCGCCGACGAGCGTGGAGGGGCAGAGCCACCTCCTGCGCACGCTTCTCCTCACGGATCAGCCGAATCTACCTGACATACAGGCGCGCCTCGTCGAGCAGTTGCGGCAGCGGGTCCGGATGGAAGCCACGACGGCCTACCTCCAGGCGCTGGAGGATGACAGCTACGGCTGGATTTTCAGCAGCGACGTGCGGGCCACCGCGTTCGGCCTCACCGCGCTCCTGGAGGCCGCCCCGTCCGACGACGTCCAGCCGCTTGCTCAGCGCATGATCCGCTACCTCATGGATCGGCGGCAGCAGGGCCACTGGGCGTCGACCCAGGACAATGCCGCGGTGCTGACGGCCTTTCAGAAATACGTTGACACCTACGAGCAGGTCGCCTCGGACTTCTCGGCGTCCGTTCAGTTGGCGGGCAAGACGATTCTGGAGGAGTCCTTCCGAGGCCGTAGCCTACGCACCGCCGTCTCGACGATGGAGACCGCTGCGTTTCCGTCAGGCCGCACACTGCCGGTCGACATCACCAAAGACGGTACCGGACGTCTCTACTACTCGATGCGCCTCACGACGTACACCGGCGCGCCGCAGGATGCCCTCGATCAGGGGCTGCGGGTAGAGCGGACCCTCCAACGGCTGGACAGTCGCGGCGAATCGGTCGGCGCTCCCCGGACTACCGGCAACAAGACGATTACTCTCGACTCCGGCCAGCTCGTGAAGGTGACCCTGCGCCTCGCCTCGCCGACGAGCCGCACCTACGTCGTGGTCGACGACGCGCTTCCCGCCGGCCTCGAACCGGTGAACGAGGCGTTTGCGACCAGTGCCCAGGGCGTGTTGGACGAAGCCGACACGGGATCGGGCCGGTGGTGGGGCTCCTTTACCCATACCGAAACGCAAGACGATCGCGTGCTCCTCTACGCCGATCAGCTGCGACAGGGCGAGCACACCTACAGCTACGTTGCCCGGGCCACAACGGCCGGCACGTTTGAACACCCGCCTGCGGAGGCGGAGATGATGTACCGGCCCGAGACGCGTGGCCACACCGCCACCGGGACGCTGGTGGTGGAGCCGCCTGCAGGACCGACGGCTGGACGGTAGGCCGTTCGAAATTGGCCTATCCATCGAGTGGCACAAATGTACTGCCGGACGGTGCGGACGGCCTCGGCATCGCGAATGATTCGGTCGTAGAACTGGGATTGCCATTCAAATTCGGACCGTTTGTCTCTCCGGATTTGTTTGGTGCACACCGATTTGTATCGTCCGATGATGGCCCCAAAGGAATGTGCGCACAATCGGAATTCGTTGGTCGATCCGTGGATGTGGCCGGACATGACGATCCCCGCGACCAATCGGACGTACGGGCGGACCGCCGGCGTTCGTTGCCATTCCCGGGCCGCGATACACCCCGCCGCGGAGACCTGGAGGATGCCATTCTGCACCCGCCCCCAAAATGGTCGCCGGTCCCCCGTGCATACGGTCACAAAATACCATCCGGCTCGCCAGTAAGCCGCATCGTCGTGGCGGATGGTGCCGGACCGATACTCGTCGTAACGCGTCATAACAGTGTTTCGGGAGCGAAGCGCTGCACCCGTACAGACATATTGCGGCTGTACATTCTCCGGCTGCTCCGCGCAGGACCCCGGCACGCCCCGGGACGAGCCCGAGACGCCGGATCGCCTCCAGAGGGAAGCAGACTACTCGGCGGTGCACACCGGGGACGCGCTCGTCGTGCGGGACGAGGGAGGCATGGTGCTGAAGCAGGAACAGAACGGGTACGATTTGAGCGCCCCGCACTTCCTCGCCAGCGGCACGAAGTCCCTCGCGAGAGCGGCGGCCCTGGCTGCCGTGGAAGACGGTCTCTTCCTTCGAGAACGCCCCGCCCTCGCTCCAGCCGGACGGGCCGGACGGCATGATCTACGACGGCGGGCCCGATGATCTCTTCATAGCCGCCGGCCTCTTCAGTCAGCGGCTCTACGTGACCCCCTTCCGCGAAACAGTTGTCGTCCGCTTCGGGCGACGGGACCAGGGATGGAACGACGCCGAGTTCAGCAAAAAACAAACCGGGCCATCGAAGCGAAGCTTGGGCTCGCGCAGGTTGATGCCTACTGCGCCTTTCGGAACGAGCAGCGAGCGCGACGGCGAGAAAAGCGCTGAGGTGGAGCATCTTCAGGTCGCCAATCTCAACGCCTGTCGTCCCCGGCCCCCATTGTGGAGACAGGGAGAAGCTCATACCGGATGCGAAATTTCGCTGTCCATTTTTTGCTTCCCGCGGACATTAGGACGCCTTGCGGATCGACCCTGTGCGGGCCCTTCGCATATGTGAGCGATTCTGCGAGACCGTCGACGCGATAAATGCACGTTGATCTACCGCAGATCGCATCAGGTCAACATTCGCGGCTCTGTCGCTACCGGCACGCCGGCGGTAAAGTCCTCACAGCCCACGCGGCCGTCGAGGAGGGTGTGGGATCTTCACGGGACCGTCATTTCACCTGCCGGGGCGGTTTCGTATACTGAAAACGCTTTCAGGGGGCTGCTCTGAGAGTGTTACCACCGTTCCCTGCACCAGTTTTCGTTCCCTATGGGCATCCCCGCACCGCGTTCGTATTGGCTCCTTCTGTTCCTCGCCGTCTCCCTTACCGCCGGTCCTGTAGCGGCACAGGACCTCCCACTGGCCATGGAGACTCCGCTCCCGGGCACCGACAGCTATGACGATGCCATTCCCACCCCCACGGAGGTCATCGGCCACGAGATTGGGACCCGTCACACGCGTCCGGCCCAGGTCGTCCGCTACTTTGAGGCGGTCGCGGAGGCGAGCGACCGGGTGCAGTTGCGGGAGCACGGTCGCACCTACGAAGGGCGGCGGCTCATCCACGCCGTCGTGACGAGCACGGACAATCAGGACAACCTGGATCAGATCCAACGTGCCAACCGGCAGGCCACTACCGCGCCGAATCAAGTGTCGGACGACGCCCTGCAGGATCGTCCGGCCGTCGTACTCATGGGGTACGGCGTCCACGGGGACGAGGCGAGTGCGACGGAGGCCGCGATTCTGCTCCTGTACCACCTGGCGGCCGGCAATGGGCCGGACGTCGACGCGGCCCTGGAAAACGCCGTGACCCTCATCGACCCAATGTTCAATCCCGACGGGCGCGACCGCTTTGTGGACTGGGTGAACGGCAATCGGGGCGGCACGCCGACGGCCGACCCGCAGGACCGCGAGCACAATCAGCCGTGGCCGGGCGGGCGCACCAACCACTACTGGTTTGATCTGAACCGCGACTGGCTGCCCGCTCAGCATCCGGCCTCGCAGGGGCGTCTCGACTACTTCCACAACTGGAAGCCGCAGGTGCTTACCGACTTCCACGAGATGGGCTCGGAGGCGACCTACTTCTTCCAGCCGGGGGTGCAGAGCCGTACGAACCCCAACACTCCGGAGATGAATCAGGAGCTGACCGGCCGCATCGCGGAGCGCCACGGCGACTACCTCGACCAGATCGGCTCCCTCTACTACACCCGAGAGACGTTTGACGACTTCTACTACGGAAAGGGATCCACGTATCCCGACGTCAACGGCTCAATCGGAATTCTCTTCGAGCAGGCCTCCTCGCGGGCGCTGCTGCAGGAGACGAGCAAGGGCGAACTGACCTATCCCTTCACGGTGCGCAACCAATTCATGACCTCGCTCTCGACGATGCGGGCCGTCGTGGAACTGCGAACCGACCTGCTGGAGTACCAGCGCGACTTCTTCGCCAACCGGGACGAGGCCCTGCAGGACACCGAGACGGAAGCGTACGTGGTCGATCGGACGGAGCAGCGGACCCGCGCCCACGCCCTCGCCCAGGTGCTCGACCGCCACGAGGTGCGCATGTTTGATCTTGGTGAGCAAGTCCAGGCCGACGGCCAGACGTTCCGCCCCGGAGAGGCCTACATGGTCCCGCTTGACCAGCCGCAGGGCCGGTTCGTGAAGGCGGCGATGGAGCGCACCTCTTCGTACCCCGACTCGATCTTCTACGACGTCTCCACCTGGAGCCTGCCGTTGGCCTTCGGCGTCGACCACGCGGCCGTCTCCGACGCGCCGGCACAGGGGCAGCGGCTTCAAGACCCGAGGTACGAAAGTGGGGAGGTCGTAGGGGGGCGCTCCGAGTACACCTACGTGCTGCCCTGGGGCAAGTACTACGCCCCGCGGGCGGTGCAGCGGCTCCACAACAACGACATCCGTCCCCGTGTGATGACCGACCCGTTCACGGCGCGCGTCAACGGGTCGACTCAGTCGTTTGACCGGGGCGCCATTGTCGTGCAGGTGGAGCAGCGCGACGTGGCCGCCGATAGCATTCACGAAGTGGTCCAGCGCATCGCCGCGGACGACTACATCGACGTCTACGCCGTGGACCAGGGAATGACGCCAGCGGGGCCGGACCTTGGCAGTCGAAATTCCCCCATTCTGGAGCCCCCGAAGGTGGCGATCATCACGGGGACGGGCGGCGGCTCGCGGTACAGCGGCACGAGTCCCTACAATGCCGGCGAGGTGTGGCACCTCCTCAGTGAGCGCATGAACGTGCCGGTGTCTCTGGTCGACCTGTCCGACGTACAATACGCGGACCTCGACCGGTACAACACCATGGTGCTGGCCGGAGGCCGATTCGACGACCTGCCGACAGAGAAGGTGGAGAGCTGGGTCCAGAATGGCGGCACACTCATCGGCGTGGAGGACGCTGTGGAGTGGCCCATCGAACAGGGCATGGTGGACCTGGAGGAGCGTGAGCTGGACGTGGATTCGCTGGTCCAGAACCAGTCGTATGCGGACCTGGACAATGCCTATGGGGCTCAGGGCATTGGCGGGTCCATCTTCGAAACGAACCTCGACCCCACGCACCCGATTGCTTACGGCTACGGCGAGAGCGTGCCCGTCTTCCGTGTGGGGACTGGCTTTTACGACCCGAGCGACGAGCCGGGGGCGAGTGTGGGCACGTATGACGAGACGCCGCGCCTGAGCGGCTACCTCTCCGAAGAGCAGAAGGTGCAGGCCCGTGGGGCCGCGTCCATTGAGGCGCACGAGGTGGGCGGAGGCCAGGTGATCCTCTTCATGGACAACCCCAACTTCCGAGCCTTCTGGTACGGCACCAACGGGCTCTTCCTCAACGCCATTCACCTCGGTCAAATCCTGTAGTGTCCGTGTCCGAAGAGCGCATTCTCGCGCACAGGTTCACGAACCCCCGACGCCATGCCCAACCGCCTCGCCGACGAACAGAGCCCGTACCTGCGCCAGCACAAGGACAACCCGGTCGACTGGCATCCGTGGGGCGAAGAGGCGTTTGAGAAAGCGCGCGAGAAGGACACCCCGATCTTCTTGTCGATCGGCTATTCGACCTGCCACTGGTGCCACGTGATGGAGCGGGAATCCTTTGAGGACGACGACGTGGCTGCGGTCTTGAACGACGGGTTCGTGCCGATCAAGGTGGACCGGGAGGAGCGGCCGGACGTCGACAGCATCTACATGGACGTTTGTCAGATGATGCGGGGGCAGGGGGGGTGGCCCCTCACCGTGCTCCTTACCCCTGATCGGAAGCCCTTCTTCGCGGCGACGTACCTTCCGAAAGAGGGGCGCTTTCAGCGGACGGGCCTCATGGACCTCCTGCCCCGGGTCAACCAGCTCTGGAATAGCGATGACCGAGAGAAGCTTCTCGACGACGCCGAGCAGGTCACCGACCGGCTCCGAAGCATTGCTACCGACCAGACGGACGGGGGGGCGCCCGGGCCGGCGCTCCTCGACGAGGCGGCCCAGCAGCTCTCCCAGCAATTCGATCGGACGCACGGGGGCTTTGGGTCGGCCCCGAAGTTCCCGGCCCCGCACAACCTGCTGTTCCTGCTCCGCCACTGGCACCGGACGGGCGAGCAGGAGGCGCTCGACATGGTGACCACGACGCTGGACCGAATGCGATGGGGCGGGCTCTTCGACCAGGTGGGATATGGCGTTCACCGGTATTCGACCGATCAGCAGTGGAAGCTCCCTCACTTCGAGAAGATGCTGTACGACCAGGCCATGCACGCCCTGGCCTACACGGAGGCGCATCAGGCAACCGGCACCGACCGATACAAGCGGACGGCCCGCGAGGTGCTCACGTATGTCCTCCGCGACCTTCGGGCCCCGGATGGCGGGTTCTACTCCGCCGAGGACGCCGATAGCCTAAACAAGGAGGGAGACATGGAAGAGGGGGCGTTTTACGTCTGGTCGATTGAGGACATTCGAGAGCATCTGGAGCCCGCCCTCGCGGACCTCGTGATTGACGTCTACAACATGTCTTCGGAGGGCAACTACCAGGAGGAGCGATCGGGGGAGCGGACTGGCAAGAACGTGCTGCACCGCGAACAGTCCCTCGCCGCGGCGGCCGAGCAGCGGGGGACGGACGAGGAGACCCTCCGCGATCGCCTCAACAGGGCTCGTGAAACCCTGCTCGACGTGCGAGATGATCGGTCTCGTCCCGGGCTCGACGACAAGGTGTTGACGGACTGGAACGGCCTCATGACGGCGGCGCTTGCAAAGGCCGCTCGGGTCTTCGACGAGAAGGCCTTCGAGACCGCCGCCGTCCAGACGGGGCACTTCGTGCTCGACACGATGCACGACGCGGAAGGGCGGCTGCTTCATCGGTACCGGGAGGGAGACGCCGGCATCCAGGCCACGCTCGACGACCATGCGTTTCTGACCTGGGGGCTCCTGGAGCTCTACGAGACGACGTTCGATGCCGCATGGCTCCGGGCGGCGACGGAACACATGGAGACGGCCCTGGAGCGCTTCTGGGACGCGGAGGCCGGTGGCTTCTACATGACCCCCGAAGACGGAGAGGCCTTGATCGTACGGCCCAAGGAGGCGACCGACGGCGCCCTCCCATCCGGCAACTCGGTGCAGCTGATGAACCTGCTGCGTCTGGCCCGCTTCACCGGTCGCACCGAGTTTGAGGAGCGTGCGGCGGCCCTGAGCCGGTGGGCCGGGGCGAGCGCTCGTCGTCGCCCGACCGGGTTTACAGCCCTGCTCTCGGGACTGCACTGGGCACTGGGCACCCCGCGAGAAGTCGTGGTGGTGGGGGAGGAAGGAGCGCCCGACACCGACGCTCTCCTTCGTGTCCTCCGCGGCCATTACACGCCGACCACCGTCACGCTCCATCGGCCGCCCGAGGATGCGGAGATCACGACCCTCGCCCCGTTTGTAGAGCCACAAACGCCCGTTGGAGACCAGGCGACGGCGTACGTGTGTCACGACTTTCAGTGCGAGGCGCCCGTCACGGATCCGGAGGGATTGCGGGCACAGCTTCATGCCCGTGACGACAACTGATCTGTTCGTTTGCTCTACCTCAGCGTTTCCCCTCTCATAGACCTCCTTTCTCGCCATGCGTGACGTATACATTGCCGCGGCCGTGCGAACCCCGATGGGGCGCCTCGGCGGGGCGCTTAAGAACCACTCTCCCGTTGATCTTGCCGCGCCGGTGATGCGGGCGGCGCTCGACCGTGCCGAGGTCGATGGAGGCGGGCTCGACCTGTACATCTTCGGCAATGTGCTTCGGGCGGGGCAGGGGCAGCTGGTCCCGCGCCAGGCTGCCCTCCAGGCAGGAATTCCCGACAGCGTCGATGGGTATGCCGTGGACATGGTGTGCGCCTCCAGCATGATGTCGATCATGAACGGGGCGACCATGATCAAGGCCGGAGAGGCCGACCTTATTTTGGCCGGTGGCACCGAGGCGATGTCCGACGCGGGCTTCTACCTGGACTCCGACGCACGATGGGGCTACACCTTCTCGCCGGGGGGGGAGCAGCTGCAAGACGTCATGCATCGCGACGGCCTCAGCGACCCAGAGACCGGCAACGCGATGGGGGAGCAGACCGAACGGCTCTGTGCGGAGCACGACATCGACCGGGCGGCCCTCGACGAGATTGCGGCTACCTCCCAGCAGCGCGCCGCCGAGGCGACGGAGGCAGGCCGCTTCGACGATGAGATTGCCCCGGTGGAGTACGACACGCGCTCCGGGCCCGAGACGTTGGAAACGGACGAGGGCATCCGCCCGGACACGACGGCGGACGGGCTTGCCAATTTGGGCCCAGCCTTTGCGGACGATGGCGTATTGACGGCGGGCAACAGCAGCCAAATTTCCGACGGGGCCGCGGCCGTGCTCCTCGCCAGTGCCGACGCGGTGGAGGCCCACGGCCTCACGCCCCTTGCGAAGGTGCATCGCGGCGGCTGGTCGGCCCGCGAGTCGTGGCGCTTCCCGGAGGCCCCCATCCCGGCCGTCCACAACGTGCTCGACGCGACCGATACGGCGCTGGACGACTACGACCTCTACGAAAACAACGAGGCGTTCGCGATCAACAACATCCTCTTCCACCGCGAGCTCGACGTGCCGTACGACCAGTTGAACGTGCACGGCGGGGCGATTGCGCTCGGCCATCCGATCGGGGCGTCCGGAACGCGGATCACGGTGACGCTCCTCCATGCCCTCCGGCAGCACAACGGGACGTTGGGCATGGCCTCCATCTGTCACGGAACGGGCGGGGGCGTGGCCCTGGCCATCGAACGCACGACCTAGCGGAAGGAGGGGCCTCCGGCACCCGTGTGCCGAACTGTACACAACGCTGCGGGGCTCTGAGAGGAGAGACACGACACCGAATGGGCGAAGGCGCCACGAGGGCGACTCCGTCTGAACCTACCGATTGCCAAAAACTGTTTGCTTCCGCATGGAGCCTCTTCCTGCGTCCTTCTTCGACCGGTCGACGGTGTCCGTCGCCCGAGACCTGCTCGGAGAGCGTCTCGTCCACGAGGCCCCATCTGGAGATCGCCGCGTGGGACGAATCGTAGAGACTGAAGCCTACACGGAGGACGACCCGGCCTGTCATGCGTCGCACCTCTCGCGTGACCCGAAGACCGGAGCGGTGACCGGCCAAGGGCGGGGCGAAGACCTGTTTGCCGCGCCGGGCACGGCGTACGTCTACCTCATCTACGGGGTCCACTGGCTCCTGAACGTGGTGACGGAGCCGAAGGGCACGGCCGGGGCCGTCCTGCTTCGCGCGGTGGAGCCGGAAGAGGGAATCGACGACATGCAGGCGGAGCGGGGCGTTGAGCGTAGGGTGCGTCTAACGAACGGTCCCGGCAAGCTCGCGGAGGCCTTCGAGATCGACGGTGACGCCCACACCAAGAGTTTGACGGCTCCTCCGCTGTACCTCGCCGCCGGGGAGGCCGTGGACGATGCGCAGGTCGCCCAGTCCGCACGCATCGGCATTTCCAAAGCGGTGGAGCGCCCGTGGCGCTGGTACGTGGCGGAGAACCGATTCGTCTCGCCCGCCCGCCCGAGCGGATGAGACCGTCATGTCTTCTGAACGTGAAGGGCTCGGGGCGGAATCCTCAACGGTTTTAGCCGTACACGCCCTTCCGCTAAGGTGTCCTCGCAGCCGCCCCGATGTTCAAACCTACGCGGACGTTCGCAGTGGCGCTTGGCCTGGGCCTGACGACCATTTTGAGCCCGCGGTAGACTCGCCCGTGCATTAAGGTCTCACTTGAAGCGTGCAGGCGTACACTGTCGGCCCTGAGTTTCGTACGAGTGTTCTGTTCACCTGAAATCGACTCCCCCACCACCCGATGAATCCGCATCTTCAGTCCTCCGCCGATCCGTCTCGCTCCTCCGAAGAGATTCGGCAAGACTTCCTGCAGTTTTTTCAGGCGAAGGGCCACGAGGCCGTCCCGAGTGCCTCCCTCGTGCCGGAGGGGGACGACACTCTGCTCTTCACAAATGCGGGGATGAACCAGTTTAAAGATGTCTTTCTGGGGACGGGCCAGCGTCCGTACTCGCGGGCCGTGGACACGCAGAAGTGTCTTCGCGTCTCCGGCAAACACAACGACCTGGAGGAGGTGGGGCACGACACGTACCACCACACCTTCTTTGAGATGCTGGGCAATTGGAGCTTCGGGGACTACTTCAAGGCCGAGGCGATCCGGTGGGCATGGGAGTTATTGGTGGAGCGGTGGGGCCTGGCACCGGAGCGGCTCTACGCCACGGTGCATGAAGGGGACGACGACTTTGGCGTCTCCGCCGACGCGGAGGCGTACGACCTGTGGCACGCACAGACGTCCCTGCCGGAGGAGCGGATTCTCTACGAGCCGTCGAAGGAAAACTTCTGGATGATGGGCGACACCGGGCCCTGTGGCCCGTGTTCGGAGCTGCATGTGGATCTGCGTCCCCCAGAGGCCCGACGCGAAACCCCGGGACGAGAACTGGTAAACGCCGATCACCCGCAGGTAATGGAGCTGTGGAACCTCGTCTTCATCCAGTACAACGCGCACCCCGACGGCAGCCTGGAGCCGCTCGACGACCAGCACGTGGACACGGGCATGGGCTTCGAGCGGATGGTGGCTGTGCTGCAGGGGGAAGAGTCGACCTACGACACGGACCTCTTCGCGCCGCTGCTGCAGGCCGTGGCCGATCTCTCCCCGCGTGCGAACATTCAGGGCTACGACGACCTGCACATCGACGATGACGATGAACGCGAGCAGGTGCGGATCGCTCTCCGTGTGGTGGCCGATCACATCCGCACAATCGCCTTTGCCATTTCCGATGGTGCGATGCCGAGCAACGAGGGACGAGGCTACGTCATCCGTCGTATCCTGCGCCGGGCCGTTCGCTACGGCTACCAGACCCTGGGACTGGAAGAGCCGTTTCTGCATCGCCTCGTCGACCCGCTGCTCGAAAAGATGGGCGGTCAGTTCGACGGGCTCACCGAACAACAAGAGTTTATTGAGCGGGCGATCCAGGCCGAGGAGGAGAGCTTCCTGGAGACCCTGGGCACAGGCATCGAGTTCTTCGAGCGGGTCGTGCCTCATGTCACCCGTTTTCAGGAGACGGACGGGGAAGAGACCGACGGCCTTCTTGGTGAGCTCCAACAAGACGCCCAGGCCCTGGATCTGCTCGAGAAGGCGTACGTCGATGCCGACGACTCGGGCACGGTCCTGCACCGCTTTGCCCGCACGGCCCGCGGGGGGGCGCTGCCGGGACAGATCGCGTTTCTTCTCCACGACACGTACGGGTTTCCGATCGACCTCACCCGGCTGATGGCCCGCGAGCGAGGCCTAGACGTGGACATGGAGGGGTACGAAACGCTCATGGACCGCCAGCAGGAGCGTGCCCGAGCTGCCTCCGACTTTGCGGTCGACCAGAGCAGCGTGCATGCTTGGCAGCCGGTGTCGGAGGGCGACGCGTCCGTGTTTGTTGGGTACGATCGGGACGTCGTTGACGACGCCGAAATCCGGGCCGTGCGGGGGGGAGAGGCCGATGATGCCCACCAGTACGAGGTTGAACTCAGCCACACGCCGTTCTACGCGGAGGCTGGAGGGCAGGTTGGGGATACGGGCACGCTCCACGTTGAGGGGGAGCAAGTGCGGGTGCTCGACACCCAACAGGAGGAGGAGCGCATTGTGCACACGGTGGACACCCTGCCCGAGCATCTGGAGGGATCTGTGGAAGCGAAGGTGGACACGGACCGCCGAGACCAGATTCGAGCGCACCATACCGCCACGCACCTGATGCACGCTGTGCTGCGTGAGACACTTGGGGATCACGTGCAGCAGAAAGGGTCGCTCGTGGCACCGGATCGGCTCCGGTTTGACTTCAGCCACTTCGATGCGGTCGAGGAGGATGCCCTGCGACACATCGAGCGTCGGGTCAACACCGCCATCCAGGAGAACATTCCAAAGCAGGAGGCGCGCAATGTGCCGATCGATGAGGCGATGGACCGTGGCGCGACGGCCCTGTTCGACGAGCAGTACGGCGATCGGGTGCGGGTCATCACGTTCGCCCCGGACTTCTCGATGGAGCTGTGTGGAGGCACTCACGTGGACGCCACCGGCGAGATTGGGCTCTTTCGGGTCGTGTCCGAAGGGTCTGTGGCCTCGGGCGTGCGCCGCGTGGAGGCCGTGGCCGGGAGAGCCGCGTTGGGGCACGTGGAGTCGGAGCTGGAGACGTTGACCCAAGCGCGAGGACAGTTCCGATCACTGCACACGTCCCTGCCGGAGGCCATTGCGGAGCTGCAGGAGGAACGCGACCGTCTGGAGGACGAGGTTGACCAGCTGCGCCGTGGCCAGCTCTCGGACCAGCTGGAGACCTTCATTGCCGAAAACACGACCCCTGTGGGCCAGGTGTCGGTTGTGACTGGGCGGCTCGATCGAGCGACCACGGACGACCTGCAGGAGCTGGGTCAGCAGTTCCGCGACAAGTTGGGCGAGGGGGCCGTTGGGGTTCTCGGGAGCGTAGACGAAGAGGAGGAGAAGGTACACGTGGTGGCTACGGTGGCCGACGATCTGCTCGACGAGGGCCAGTTGCGGGCCGGAGACCTTGTGGGGACGTTGGGCGACCGCCTCGGTGGCGGTGGGGGGGGGCGACCGTCTCTCGCATCGGCCGGCGGGCGCGATCCTGAGGCGCTGGACGCGGTGCTGAGTGAGGTTCCGGCCCTCGTCCGTGAGCATCTGGGATAGCCTTGGCAAGCATCTTCAGTCCGTCTGCTCCTCCTCAGAAAAATGAAGGCGGCGACAACCATTGCCGAGGGAGATGAGAGACTTGGAGGACCGTAGTGTGCGAGCTGCCCTGGCGGCCCTGTCCGACATGGGATCAAGATCCGTCCCACGTGGAGGGCGGCGATGGCCGGCGCTTGGGCTCACCTCGGAGACGTCTCCGGAGTGGACGTTCTACGGAACGCTGGATCGCCAGGGCGCACGGTCCCGAACCGCCGCGCAGTCTCCACTGCATTGGTTCCCCAAAGCTTTCTACCGCATCCTGCCGCCGTACGGATGTCGACCACGTTCGGCAGTGAGGTCGCCCCTCTCCCCAACTTCATCCTGCACCGATGACGGGTGGTGTCTCGGCTCCTGGGGCCGTGGACGAGACGGAACGAAAAGTCCTCAGTAGGTGGGGAGGTTCACATCGATTTAGCTATGATCTGTGCCCACTAGGGGGAACGTGTTCCTGAACTCCGATGTACGTCACCATCGTCACTCACGGTGGGGTGGCAGAGCCTGGTCGAATGCACCGGTCTCGAAAACCGGAGGGCCCTCGCGGGTCCCGGGGGTTCGAATCCCTCCCCCACCGCTTTGGCAACCACAGCCCCTTGGCATCTGCTGAGGGGCTTTTTGTGTGACCTGGACCGCCAGAGTGCTCCGGCGGTGGATTCACAGTTCTGCACCCAGGCTCCTCCACTGTCTCGAAGCGTGCCCTACGTGGACGGCTAGTCCGTCTCATTGCACGGATGAGAAAACCGTTTCCTCCTGTCCCTCGGCCGGTGCAAAGTCAAGGTTGGCATCGAAAATTGTAAGGTAGAAAACGGTGCACAGCGGACAATCAGGCGTGTGTTGATCACTTCTCCGTCGTAGCGCTTTGCGAGTGTTTCCGCCCTTCGCTGGTTGACTGCTCGCACCAGGGTGATGACTCTGCAGTGTCCCTGGCCTGTCCGATCGATGAGGGTCCGAACAGCCTCTTCGTCGTCGTGTGGTGTGAAGAACGAGGCGGTGTCTCCCCTGACGAAGTAGGTCTCGACTTCGTAGTCGGTCGAGTCGGATGCGGTCTCCAGTGTGTCCAAAACCTGCCCGTTGGCGACTGGTGGAATGAGAGCAGCGACAAGTAAGACGACGACAGTTCGCATCAGTGGGCTGGTGGTCGAACGGTGGATGGAAGGTACAGAGCAACACTGTGCCGTCGGGGAAAGTGTTGCACCAAGGCGGTGGTCCCTTTTCACGGCCGACACTGGTTGCACGCCCCACAGGCATAGAGGCTGAGCGTCCGCTGACGCCAAAGAGGTCCTTCGACTTCGCTCTGCTCCGTTCAGGATGACCTCTGCTCAGAATTTTTGCCGTGTAGTGTGGTTTCGAATACGCTTCTGTGCAGACCACGAGTGGCATGTCCCCCTGGAGGTGAATGGTCCCAATCCGCGACCCATGAAACTACACATAGACACACACAGGCGCCGTTCTGGGCCCCTGTGATCGCCGTTCGCCATCGTAGGTTCAGGGCTATCACGGAGAACCTACGGCGTGCATGAAGCTTGCCGTGGTTGCCCAAGCCGTGCGCTTCGTGCCGTCCCCGCACTGTCTACCTACAGTCTGCGAAGACGCCTGTTTTTAATGCCGTTATTGCAAAATAAAAACTGCTTGATATGATAAAAGTACGCGAACGAGGACTTTGCGTGCGGCGGCTGGCTCGTCTGTGCTTTTTAGTTTGAGAGGGGCTGAAAATCACTTCCAGGTCCATCTGTGACGGTCGTCTGGGCGGTCGTCCACCGCGCCCGCAGGCAACAACCCATTGGCCTTGCCTTGGATAGGCTGCAAAGTGCCTTCCACTCAGACACAAAGCAAGGAAGAGGCGACCGAGGGAGAACGTCTCGCAGTTGCTCTACGATGGCACGTTTGCCCAGTAACACATTTCATTCTCCATCCCCTTGGTCTTGATGAAAAACGCTCGTCCAAAGACCGTACAGATCTTTCTTCCGGTTCGATGAGGTGGGCGACGACGCGAGCAAGCCTCCGGCGTACATTGGGGAGGCCAAGAACTGCCTGCAGCGCATTGCTGGTCACCGTCGGCAGAAAGACTTCTGGACGACAGCCGTTCCCATCACGTCCAAAACCCGTAGTTTTACGAAAGCCCACGCCCGGCGTCTGGAATACGACTGCATCCACACGGCACAGGAGGCTCAGCGCTTTTGACTCCAGAACACGCAGACGCCCGCTGCCCCTCAGTTCGAGGGCTAAGGAGCGTAGGTGGCGGCTGCTTGGCTGGCAAGGGCGGGCTCATTGGTGGAAACCACGTCGACCCCCTGATTGAACAGCCGGTGGTACACGATGAGTCCCTGGTTTCGTGCCTGACGATCCGTTTCCCCGAAGGTCCCAACCGCTATGGGAACTCCGTTCTCCGAAAAGACCTCGGCGGGGCCGTCGGCAACCTCTCCAATTCCCACCCATCCAAGTAGGCGCGACGGGTCGATCCGCTGAACCAGAGCGCTGGCGTCCTCCCGTGTTTCCGCCGACGCCGAGAGGACGAGGTCCGGCAGACGTTGGTGGTACCACTTTGCGTCTTCTAGCGTGTAGGTGATGACCAGTGCTTGGTCCAGGGCGTCCTGCCGCTGGAGAGCCGCAGCCACCCGAGAGCGGGGCACATGTTCTTTGATGTCAAGCTGGAGAACGGCCCGGCCTTCCGCCCAGGCCAGCGCCTCCGAGAGCGTCGGAACCTCGAATCGAGTCGGGGTTCCGGTGTTGGTCACGAGCTGCACGGACCGTATCTCCTTTAGGGTTTGGGCCTGGACGGCGCCGCGCCCTGTTGTTGTGCGGGTGAGCGTATCGTCGTGCATCAGCACGAGCACGCTGTCTTTGGTCATTCGCACATCAATTTCCAGGAGGACTGGGCCCTGTGTAAGGGCGTGCCCGAAGGTTTGGAGTGCGTTTTCGGGAAAGCCTGCGTCTGGGCCGCCTCGGTGAGCGCTGACCAGCGGATTCGGGGACGAACGGAGATATGCCGCGAGGCGATCAGCGCGCTGAAAGGCCCGGTAGTGCTCCGCTGTAGGGGGGGCAACTGCCTGGCCGGCTGTTTCCGACTGGGTGCCCTGGCAACCGGTCAGGGCTAGGGTGCCAAAAACACACGTACAAAGGAGAATCCATGGGGAACAGGGGCGATGGAAATGCCTCACAGTTTGCGTCGAGTCGCATTTGAGAAATCACTCGCAGGCCCTGCACCGGATGGCACATGTAGCTCTGTCGGGGCCTGTCCACAGCCATTGCTTGGGCGCGGACAGGCGGCATGGGCGTGTGGCTGAACGGGAGGCAGCTTCCTTCGTCGGACCTGCACCAACCCGCCGAGCGCTGCCCCCACCTTGGACGGCAGCATCGGGGCAGGTCTCCCCGTTCGGGACAAAAGCTTTACGCTCCACCGTGCACAGGGGGGAGACGTGTTCGTTAGCGGCGAGGAATCTGCACGTCGGGGGCGGGCCGTGTCGTGACGGTGGGGCGTTGCTGTAGCCATCGCACGTAGCCGAATGACTGGTCGGGGGTCAGGGAGACCGGCAGGGTCTCGTCCAGCACAACCGGGCCGGCCGCCATGAGCGTGTCCGCGAGGCCCTGAGCAGGCCCCTCGGCCTCCAGGCACAAGGTCCAGGCGGTGTTCCCTGCAGCCTCGACCGTAGTCAGCTCCGCATCGAGGGTCGCCGGGGGCGTCGTGGGAAGGGCATCCGTAAGGGCAGGCTGTTCGTCTGGGGCGAACGAGCGTTGGTGACGCGTCTTCTCCACGGGCACCCACAGATCGGTGGGGTCGTCGTCCCACAGGGCCGAGGATGGGCCTGCCAGGTCCAGCGTCCACTTTCCCCACTGCTCGCACCGCCCGCTTGCCGCATCGCTGAAGGTGGTGCTGAGTGGGCCGGCGAGGCGACGTTTAATCTGAATCTGGTCGTCCCGCATCTTCAGGTTGAGCGCTGGGTCTTCGGCGGGCAAATAAAGGTCCGTCTGGGTTGAGGTCTCTGCCGATCCCGAAGAGGTGAACCATTCTTGAAGGGCACCAGGGAGGGGCGCTGGGCCAAACCAGCGGGCTTCGAGGGTGACGGTCATCGGGCAAATGGGGAAATGAGAAGGGCTGTGACGGGCTTGGGCTGCAAGGGGAAGGAGAAGAGAAGACACGAGCACCGGTCTCCTTGTTTCGGAGCAACACGATGCCCCCTCACTGCAGTTCGGCTCACTGCCCGAAGTTGAACACGAGCTCCCCACGACCACGTCGACCTCATCATTCAGAGAGGGAATGTTTTGGACTGGTCGAACGAATTTGTCATGCCCTTCCCGTTCAGCCAAGAAATTCAGGGTCCGAGCGGCGAGAGGGTGTCTCGCGTGGGATTGGAAGTGGACCCCAATTTCGCTTTGTCCATGTGCTAGAATTTGACCTGCAAACTGGCACTGCCATTCGAGCTGAGTGAGGGAACGTGCAATGCGGAGAGGGCCAGTGCGGAGAGGGCCAGGGTCCCCAATGGGTCTTCAGCGCGACTGAACGAACCTGCACGCGAAGCCGGCGTTACCTTTGGCACATTGACTGTTCATCAGTCTACCTTGCCTGTATGGAAACGCTCCGCTGCAAGACGTGTGGATGTGAAAGTCTGCGTCCGATGCAGGTCGTGTTCGAAGAAGAGGATCAATTTGATAACCTGCTCGGCGAGGAGCAAGAATCTCGGTTTTACAGTTGTCAGGTCTGTGGCGACAATTGGCTGTCGGTGAAAGAGAGGACCGCCGACGGCGAGTGCACCATCACCTTCGTCCATCAGATGGAGACGTCTCCGGTTCTCAAGCGTGTGGCTCACATGTCGAACGCGGTCGTCATCTCTGACGAGAGCGTCGATGAGTGGGAGTATTTCAAGGGAGACGAGCCTGTGGAGGAGTCCGAATGGGAATCACTTCTTTCGGACCGACGTGATACGCTCAAGGCCACATGCATGAATTAGGGGCTCCTGGCGTGCCGTGCCACGCTACTTCCGGATCCGTCTGGCGTCGAGCCCAGGGCCGTCGGTCCTGGGCTTTTCTCGTCCTGGGCTCTTCTCAGGGTCGGGAGGACTACGCGGGGCTGAGGGTGCTGTCGATCGCCTCCGTAAGGTCGTCACGGGTAAACGGTTTACTGACGTATTCGTCAAAGCCCTTCTCAAGAAAGTCTTCGCGGTCTCCCGGCATGGCATAGGCCGTGAGCGCGATCGCGGGGACCTGAGCCATGCCGTCCCGTTCCCGGATCAGGTGAAGCAGGTCCGTTCCTGTCTGGTCCTCACTCAGATTGATGTCGAGCAGCAAAACCTCAAACGAGCTCGCCTCCACGGCGGATAGGGCTGCCTCGACGCCGGGCACCACTTCAGTTTCGTACGACTCCTTCAAGAGATGCTCCAACAACGGCTGGGTTTCCGAGTTGTCTTCTACGGCCAAAATGTGAGGGTTCTCCGGTGAAGGCATAGATCAAAGGGTGGGGGTGAGAGAACCAAGAAAAACGAGGGCTGGAAGGCACTTCTTAACAGGCCTCGGTCCGTGCTACTACAGGCAAAGCGACGGCTAGAAGCAAAAAAGTCAATGCGCGCACGGATCCTGAGATCCAGCCGGACTTCGTTTAGATCAACCATCATGCCAGGCTTCAACGAAGATTCGGTGTTTCCTGACGCTCTCTACAGGGTCCAATGCACCTGTAGTCGAAGCGCGCGGCGTCGGGATCCTTCTACTTGATTGAGCCCGGAGCCGATTGTGCTACGGTTCTCATAGCTGGTGACCCCGTACTTTGCCTCCAGTGTGAGCGACGGGTGCGGTTCGTACTGCACCAGGAGATAAGATCGCCGTCCTCGATCAAAGAAAACGGGCGCGGAGAAACTGTACCTCAGATCGTGCTCGTAGGCATAAATTCGGGCTGCAAATCCTTCCGTATCGAAGATCGCAGTACGTGCATCTACGGTCAAAACAGGGGTGGGGGTCCAACGAACCCCTTGGGCCAAGAAGAACCCACGTGAACGGGCCTCTGGGCTCGTGTGGAGGGACAATTCGAGGCGCGTTCGTACTGTGAAAGCGTCGCTGAATGCGTATTCGGTGTGCCAGCGCGCCGAGTGCCGCCGCTTCCGGTGAAGGCCCTCGAGAAGCCGACTGCCCCGTTGGTACTCGGTGCCTTCGTCGTCCTCCTGAACACGGACCTGAAGATAGCTGGAGAGCCAGGGACGAGGCTCATGCTCAAGAACCAGGCGCGCCTCCCATCCGGTGGAGGGACGAGGGATGCTAAATTGGAGCCAGGGAGCACGATATTGATCGAAATACGCGCCGAGGGTCCATGCTGGGGCCACCCGGAGTTGCAGGCCGGTGTAGACGCCCGTTTCGTTCTGTGTCTGGACTCCGCCCCCGAAAGCACTGCCGTAGAATGACGCAAAGTCAGGTGGATACCGGCGCCCTAGCAGTACTGCGTCCGCGTACTCTCCGTTTAGCGCGCCCCCCAGCAGGCCCCCATAGGAGCCACGAGGAGCCCGAGCGATTTCCCCGAACAGGGTGTAATCCCCGAGAAATGCTGTTCCGTGTGCCCCAATCATCGACGTTTCGTGGCCCGTAACTCGGAACTGACGGTAAGGCCGATCGCCGGGCCGGAGTGCTCGTGAGAAGCGAGCGTGATATCCCGTGACTCCGAGCCGAAGCCCCGACCGCCGGTACTCCAGCGCGCCCCCACTTGTCGTCTCCCCGAATGTGCCTTTCCGGGCAAGCTCGCTGGGAGTCCGGTGCCGGCCGTCACCGGACACGGTCCGCACGGGAAATGGGCCGTCGACACCCGTGAACGAGGAATCGATCGAGGCGTCCCGATGCCGACGCGAGACGAACGCAGTGAGAGAAAGAGCTCCGGGCAGCCCAAGTGTGGCCGCTGCTCCGCGGAAGAACGAGGTCTCTGAGGCGGAACGATAGGAGCGGAGGCCACGGCCGTGTGCCTGGGGCGGGGCAATTGGGTCCCGGCCCTTGCCGAATCGGAGCCCCTGCCAAAGGGTAACGCCTCGTCCAAACTGGGCGGTAAAGTCGCCCAAAACAAGTGTCTCGAGGCGCCCAAGGTCACGCAGGGTGAGGCTGCCGGTCACATGATCGAATCCATAGGTTTGGGTTTCGGGGTTCCACCGAATCGGTTCGCCGGGATCCTTGTCAAGCGTCAACGCTAGTTGAAGGCGACGTTCGTGGGCGAGCTGGAGACGCGTCGTGAGGCGTCCCGGAGGTCCCAAAAATTGATTCCCGTGGAACCCACGTCCCAAGTCGAGCCGCCGTGTAACGCGCTGAGTAAGCTGGACGCTAAGGTTCGACGTAATCGCGGCGAATGTGGGGAAGACGGACGGAGCGGTTGGGGCCTCCAGTCGCAAAAAGGGACGAACAGCGTGCACCGTCGTGGGGCCGATGCCTTCCACAGTCTGCAGGGCCCCCAACGCGCCAAAGGGGCCATTCTCGGCCCGGTGCCGGACGATGCGATGGGCGTTCCTGAGTGAAAGACCGGGAATCATCGACAGGTCAGCGGCAGAGGCCTGGTTGAGGGCGAGGGGGCGTGCCTCTAGGTCAGCAAGATGCTCGGCTGCCAGCGTCCCCGTGCGGTCCGTGGTACTGAGTGCGTCCAAGACGCGCTCAAGACGTGGCCCAAGGTCTGTCGTGTCTACACTCAGTGTGTCTGTGTATGGCTGGGCAGCCGTGCCGGGGGGGGCAGCGATCAGAAGGAGTAGCCCAAGGAGCGCTGGCAGGGTGGGTTGAAAGGTGGGGCGTACCGGAGGCATTGGGGCATCGCTACCAGTGAATCTCCAACGACACGGAGGGGGACCAGCCGAGTTCGGCGTGCTGTTCGGCGGCCACGTGCGCCTGTAGCCAGTCGAGGTGGAGACCAACGCCCCCAGTGAACCGGGTGGGGGCGGTCGTGACGCCCGCCCGAAGGGCCAGTAGAGACAGAGGACGGACCTCAAGTCCGCCCCGGACGGCGCTGGGAAAAGCGCGATCCTTGAACACATCTGCGAGGACCCGCAGATCGTCTCCTACACGATACTGGAGGCCCACCGATAGGGTCTGGGGAAGCGGCTCCCCCTCGACCAGTGAGGGACCGTTGACGTTCGTGGCGTGGGCGCCCAGGTGCAGCGACGACAGGAGCGGAAGCAAAAGCCCGAGGTGCAACCCCATCGCGCCGGCGGCGCCATACCCATCAATTCGGGTGTGATAGTATCGTCCCGTGAGGCCGACGTACGTACGGCGGCTGGTTCCGAACGAGAGCCCACGGGCATAGCCCAGACTGTAGTGAACCTCCCGGTACCCATCGCCCCCAAAGGTGCTGGCCCCAGCCGAGAGGCTGCCCCAAGCGACGGGCCAGGTGCTCGACACCGATCCGTACCGGAGGGCCGAGAGTCCAAATGACTCCCGCACGAAGAAGGAGGAGACTCCACGGGACCGGCGGGCCGGCGTCGCCGGATTGGCGTACACGCCGGATGTCGTCGTGAGGGCCGTAGAGGCGTAGCCGAGGGCAGAGGACCGAGCACTGCCGAACAGATCGTACGCAGACTGGCCGTGGGCCGGTGCTGGGCCCGCCATCAGACACCCAACTACGAAGAGCCCCAAGAAACGATGCATGGCAGAAAGGGGCGACTGATGCCATGTCTCTAGGCTATAATTTTAATTTTTGCATTACAAAAAATCAAACGGGCGATGCTAAATGTAGAAAATCAAGATGCATGTGTGCAGAAAAGATTCATCGACCGGGACGAAATCGGCGCCTCGGAGCCGAAGGGGGATCCGCCGATGTCTTCACGAGAGTCCCGTGCGGGTCGTCTCGTGTGGCTCTGTCCTCAGAATTGAAAGAAGAACCGTCTCAAAAAAGCGGGGCACACTGAGTTGTCGTGAATGGTTAGGACTCGCAAAGTTAAGAAGCTATTTGGCGGACGTTCTCTGGCCTGCGACTTCGTGGATCTCGTGCAGCCTGGGAACTACTTGGTCACTGCGTTCCTGGCGCAAAATGGCTTCTGCATTCGCCCGGTAGCTCACCACGGGCATGACCTCGCTCCTGCTCGGCCCCCGCTACAGGGCGTCATTTGAGCGCCATTTTGCAGCATCGCCCACTGTGTTTACTCGGCTGGGCCTCGTCAGTCGCTACGCTCGTGTCGGCTGAACGTCAATCCACCAAACAGCTTCTAAGATCGTTAGCCAGCGAAATTTACTCCCTTCGCCGGAGACACTCCTTGTTTGCCCACGTAGGAATCGAAGTCATTCTGAGGGAGCCTGCGACCGAAGCGCCCTGAGCGTTAGCGAAGAAGTGCTTCGAGAGTGAGTCTCTTTGAAAATGCCAAAAGCAAGAGAAAACGTTTCTGCCTTGCAGGGTCGTTTCCGCCTTACTTGAAGAGATTTCTCCAGTAGCACTCGGGCACTGCGTTCTCAGCGCTTCAGCTCCGCCTTGCCCTGCTCAGAATGACCTGTATTCGTTGGGAGCTTCACCGGCGAGCGACGGGCTTTCGTCTCAGAACTGGCCGGTGGCCAGTTCACGTGTGCAAGTCCTAATGGCATAGAATGCACTGGTGAGATGAAGCGAGAGACCGTGGAGTTCGGTGGGTCGGGACAGGGACGTCAGAAACCTCGCGCCGACGTGAAAGGTAGGAAGTCTGCTTCACAAATTGATCATCTTTCTTCTATGGCCGTGTCCAAAATGCCGGCGGCGGTGTGGGGATTTGTGGTCGTGGGGGTGCTCCTGTTTGTTCCCGTGGCCGACGGACAAGAGTTGCGGTGCCGCGTTCAGATTGACGACTCGCAGATCAGCGGGGCCGAATCCGAGTTCGATTTTCTTGATGATCTTGAACGTCAGGTTCAGGAGTACATGAACACACGCTCCTGGACGGACGACGAGTTTCTGCCCTACGAGCGCGTTTCCTGCTCGATGCAGATTGTTCTTCTCGAGTCGGTCAGTCTTTCTGAGTTTCAGGCACGGCTAATCGTCACCACCCGCCGCCCCATCTACGGAACGACGCAGTCGTCGGTGGTCGCTCGGATTAACGATCCAGAATGGCGCTTTGAGTACAGTCGGGGCTCCTCCCTCACCCGTGACCTCGACCGCTACGACCCGTTGACGTCGGTGCTTGACTTCTACGCGTATTTGATCCTCGGCTACGACTACGATACGTTCCGCCCCTTGGGCGGCACCCCGTACTTTGACCGAGCACAGACGGTGGCCGACCAGGCAGAAGGAAGCGGAGATCCGGGCTGGTCCTCGGTGGGGACCCAGCAGACCCGCGTGCAGCTTCTTTCGAACCTACAGGCACAACGTCACGAGCCCCTGCGCCGGGTGTACTACGAGTACCATCGACGGGGGCTTGACCGGTTTGCGCAAGAGACCGAGGGGGCCCGAGACACCCTGATGGAGGTGCTTCGGACGCTTCGGACGCTCAACGATCGCTTGTCTCAGTCCTATGCCCTGAACCTCTTCTTCTCGACGAAGAATCAGGAACTGACTGCAATTTTCGAGGGAAGCGATATGGAGGGGCAGGCCCAAAATCTTCTCGTTCAAATGGATCCCTCACACTCCTCGCAGTACAACCGCCTCACGGACTGAGAGGCTGTTTGAGGGGTGTTCTTCGCCTCCCCGGCTGTGCTTCCTCGCTTCGCACAGGGCGCTGTGACCTCGTGGTTCTCGTGCAAAAGCCCTCCTGTGCCCGCCTAGTAGTTCTCCCGATGCGGCCTGTTTGGGCGGATCCTTGAAGCGTTGCCCACCGTGTCTTGGCCGAAGGCACATCCGTCAGGCAGCTGTTGAGATGCCCTGCCCTCAGATGCCACACTACATGTTCGAATGATGTGTGCAGAGTCTCAGGGCAGGGACCATCCAGTCGGTTGTTTCGTTCATCTTTTTGGAAATCATGTGTGCCCTCTCAGGCACGTTAGAATCGTGTTGCTCTCGTGTCTACGAAGTCATGTGTTGGTCGGGGGCGTAGCACACCCAGTCCTGCTCTTTTGATCGAGTCGCGTCAGGTACGATATGTCAGACAAAGACGGAGAAGCGAAGGACAAGGCCCTCGACCTCGCCGTTGAGCAGATTCAACGGGACCACGGTGAAGGGGCGATCATGCGTCTCAGTGATGATCCCAACCAGGAGGTAAAGGCGATCCCGACGGGGTCGCTCGCACTGGACGATGCCTTGGGGGTGGGAGGGGTGCCGCGCGGTCGCATCATTGAGATCTTTGGGCCCGAGTCGTCGGGCAAAACGACCTTGGCAGCCCACATCGTTTCGGAGGCCCAGAAACTCGATGGGACCTGTGCATTCGTTGATGCCGAGCATGCGTTTGATCCCAACTACGCCGAGCAGCTTGGGGTGGACACGGATGAGCTCCTGATTTCGCAACCGGACACCGGCGAGCAGGCCCTCAACATCACGGACACCCTGGTGCGTAGTGGAGCCCTCGACGTGATCGTCATCGACTCCGTGTCGGCGCTTGTGCCGCAGGCCGAACTGGAGGGAGACATGGGAGACACCCATGTGGGCCTGCAGGCACGTCTCATGAGCCAGGCCCTCCGCAAGCTGGCAGGCAACATCAATCGTACCAAGACGTCCCTGATCTTCATCAACCAGATCCGGATGAAAATCGGTGTGATGTTTGGGAACCCAGAGACCACCTCCGGCGGGCGGGCGCTGAAGTTCTACTCGTCGGTCCGAATGGACATCCGCCGAATTGGGGCCGTTAAGGATGGGCAGGATGTTGTGGGCAACCGCACTCGGGTAAAGGTGAAGAAGAACAAGGTGGCGCCTCCATTCAAGGAAGCGGAGTTCGACCTCATCTACGGGGAGGGCATTTCGTCGCTCGGAGAAATTATCGACCTTGGAACGGAGTACGACATTCTTCAGAAGCGAGGGTCCTGGTACTCGTATCAGGATGAGACCATTGCCCAGGGGCGTGAAAACACGAAGGAGTGGCTCGAAGAAAATCCGGAGCAGCGCGAAGAGATCAAGTCGGCCCTCCGTGGAGAAATCGGACTCTCGACGGTGGGGGACGAGTCCGACGAGGACGACGAAGGGGATCTCGATGAAGAGTCTGAAGCGGCCGTCGAAGAGGCCTAGATCCATGGCCGTCCGACGGTGCCTCTTCGGATCAGTGTGGGGGGTCCTCTTGCTTCTGTGCGCGGGGGGAGGAGAACCAGTTCAGGCGCAGTCACCGCCGCCTTCATCCGGGGCCGCTGCCCCACGTTTCTGCACAGCGTCCCCTGATCGCCCGCTCGACGTGCGCGGTCTCGCGTCCGTGTACTGCCTGACACAGCCCGCGGTGTCCAAGGGGCTGCGGGGAGCACACCGCTCGGCGCGTCCCGTCTTCTACGGGGCCGTGCCCCTCGCGTGGGGCGGAGCAGTGCTCACCCAGGACCCTGCTGTACGGGCTGCCGCCTATCGCCTCACACTAACCCAGGGGCTCACCTACGGGCTGGCGGTGGGGATAAAGCATGTGGTGGAGCGCCCCCGTCCGTATGTCCATCGGCCGTTGGAGGCACGTACTGATCGTCATCGTTCCTCGGCCTCTGAAGACGCACGCCTGTCGTTCCCGTCCGGCCATGCGTCACTTTCAGCCGCGCTGGTGACGTCCTGGGGGCTGTCCTATCCTCGGTGGTATGTCGTGGGGCCCGGTGTGCTATGGGCCACGAGTGTGGCACTGAGTCGGGTGCACCTCGGGGTGCACTACCCCAGCGATGTGCTGGCCGGAACTGTGCTGGGCATCGGGGTCGCTCTGCTCGTCCACCACCTCCGCCACGCGGTGACCCCCGCCCCGTTCCAGGCCTCCTCGAAATCGTCTTTGGGTCCGCCGCTGGTCATCCGGATGTCCTTTTGAACATTGTGGTCAGAGACGCCGAGCATCGGCATTCTGCGATACAAAACGAGTGCGGGGACGTGCGCTCCGAGCGGCGCCCGGGCGATGGTGTCCGGATACGACGTGTGCAGCCCCTCGGCGGGCTGCCTCCTGGACGGAGAACGGGCCGTGGAGGGAGATACCGGAACGGTCCCTCGGACCGAGAAGGATCTGCGGGGGACTCGCCGAACGCCTATGCCCAATCCATGCGGGCCGAAGAGAGGAGTCTCCGGAGGGGAAGGGCACAGTGGTCCTGGACTGTTCCAATGAGGCGAATGCGGATCCGCCCGGCAGCCATGCCGGGGGCGTGTGCACCAAAGTTGTGCGTACCAAACAGGTGAGGAGTGGAGAGGCTAGGGAGGAGAAACCCTTTCTAAAGAACCGAGAAGTGGGTGTGCGTCTTCACACGCTGGGCTGTATACTAAAACAGTGCTCATTGATTCGCCACCAAAGTTCTGACGTCCATGGCCACTGTGCATCCATTCCGGGCTGTGCGCCCTCGTCCTCAGCACCTCAAGGAGATTGCGTCGGTGCCCTACGACGTGGTCGATGCGGCCGAGGCGCGAGACCGAGCCGAGGGACGACCGCAAAGTTTCTTGCACGTGGCCCGGCCCGAAATTGACCTGCCTCCGGAGGGGGACACGCCCGAAGGCGCTGTCTACGAACAGGGGGCCGCCAACCTGCGTCAGTTTGTAGAAGCGGACCACACGGTACAGGAAAACAAGCCCGCCGTCTACGTCTATCGCCTCGTGGCGGACGGCCGTGAGCAGACCGGCGTGTTCGGAGGGGTCTCGGTCGGGGAGTACGACGAGGGCACCATCGTAAAGCACGAAGAGACGCGTCCGGCCAAGGAGGACGACCGGACCCGGCACATCCTCGCCCAGCAGGCCCACGCCGAGCCCGTAATGTTGACGTACCGTGACGACGACACAATCCACGGGCTCGTGTCGGACGTGCAGGAACAGGACCCGCTGTACGACTTTGAGGCGGACGATGGGGTGCGGCACACGGTCTGGAAAGCCTCAGCACCGGCCCCGCTCGTCGATGCATTTCACCATGTGGAGCACCTGTACATCGCAGACGGACACCACCGATCCAAAGCGGCCAGTCGAGCCGCCGCGACGCTGCGAGAGGCAGCGGGGACTGTGTCGGACGATCAAGCGGATGTGCCCGGGTACGAGATGTTTACCGCGGTCCTCTTTCCCATGAGTCATATGCACATCATGGCTTACAACCGGGTCATCCACGAGCTGCCCGCCTCCCCCACTGACTTTTTGGAGCAGCTGGCCCGCAACTTTGAGCTAGACCGGAAGGTCGACGATCCGGTGCCGGCCCAGAAAGGAACGGTGTGCCTGTACGTGGATGGGGCCTGGCACCGACTCTCCCTTCCGGCCCCGGATGGGAACCGCGTCGTTGACCAGCTGGACGTGTCGCGCCTGAGCGAGCATCTTCTGGAGCCTCTGCTCGACATCACCGACCAGCGCCGAGACCCCACGATCGGCTTCGTCGGAGGCATTCGGGGGACGGATGCGTTGGAGGCTCGGGTAGAAGCGGGGACGGCCCAGATGGCCATTAGTATGTACCCGACTCGTATCGAAGAGCTGGTGGCCGTGTCGGACGAGGGAAGCCTGATGCCCCCGAAGTCCACCTGGTTTGAGCCCAAGCTGCGGAGCGGGTTGCTGGTCCACGACTTCGCTGAGGACGTGCCCAGCGATGTGTCGGGAGCGCCCGCGATCTAGAGGCCCGGGCGTGCGGGGCGAGGCCACCATCCTCGCCCCCACGAGCGGTTCTGAGCCCCAAGAATCCGGGACCTAGTCCACGAACAGAAGGTCGATTTCGCGGTCCTCGACGCTGGCGCTTGCCACCTCCACACGCACCGAATCGCCGGGGCGGTACGAGGTGCCGTTGTTCTCGCCCCGAAGCGTGTACGTCGACTCGTCGTACACGTAGTAGTCGTCCATCTCGCGGACGTGGACGAGGCCCTCGACCAACAGGTCGGTAATCTCGACGAAGACCCCAAACTTCGTCACGCCGCTGACGACCCCGTCGAATTTTTCACCGACGTGGTTTTTCACGTACTCCACCTGCTTCAGCTTTACAGACTCTCGCTCGGCTCCTTCGGCGTTTCGTTCCTGCTCGGAGCAGTGTTCGCACCGGGCCGCAAGATCCTCGATGTCCGCAGGCGACCCGCCCTTGGCGTAGTGCTTGAGCAGCCGGTGCACCATCAGGTCGGGATACCGTCGGATGGGGCTTGTGAAGTGGGAGTAGTAGTCGAAGCCAAGGCCATAGTGGCCGATGTTGCCGACGGCATACTCAGCCTTCGACATGGCGCGGAGGGCCGCCCGCACGATGACCTGTTCTTCGGACTCTCCCTTGACCTCATCGATGAGGGCCCCCAGGTCTGAAGAGCGTGCGTTGCCGTCGGTGAGGGGCAGTTCGTGACCAAAGACGCGAACGTACTCGGCAAGCTGCTGAATTTTCTCGCTGTCTGGGCTGTCGTGCACCCGGTACACGAAGGGGAGCGGCTCGTCGGTTCCGTTTGAACGGTGACGTTCCACATGCTCCGGCGCGGCGATGTGCTTCGCGACGGTTCGGTTCGCCAGCAGCATGAACTCTTCAACGAGGCGGTTGGCCCGGAGGCGTTCCTTCCGCACGATGTTCGTCGGGGTACCGTCCTCGTCCAGAATTACGTTTACCTCGTCGGAGCCGAAGTCGATGGCGCCCGCCTGCATTCGGCGTTGGGTAATGGTCTTGGCGAGTCGGTTGGCCTGCACCACGTCCGCCGCCATCTCGTCGTTGGGATAGCCGCCCTCAATGTAGTCTTGAGCGCGGTCGTAGGTGAGGCGCTCCTTGGAGTGGATCACCGTCTCGCAAATCTCGTGGTCCACCACGTCGCCCTGCCCCGTTACCTCCATAAGAATGGAGAAGGCCAGCTTGTCCTCGTGGGGCCGTAGGGAGCAGACCTTGTTCGAGAGCTTCTCGGGGAGCATGGGGATGGTGCGGTCCACGAGGTACACGCTCGTCCCACGCTCCAGCGCCTCTGTATCGATGGCCGTATCGGGCTCCACGTAGTGACTCACGTCTGCGATGTGGACGCCCACTTCGTAGTGGCCATTGCTTAGTTCCTCGACGTGAATGGCATCGTCGAAGTCCTTCGCGTCGTCCGGATCAATCGTGAAGATCGGCTTGTCGCGGAGGTCGCGACGGCGCTCGATCTCCTCCTCGGGAATCTCGACGGGAATGTCTTGGGCTTCAGCCTCCACCTCCTCGGGGAAGTCGGCCTTCACGTCCATGCTCATGGCAAGGGACAAGACCCGCACGTTCGGGTCGTCCGACGGGCCGATGACGCGGAGGATTTGTCCCTCGGGAGAGGCCTTCCGGTCGTCAAACCGTTCGATGGACACCATCACCTTCTCGCCGTCCTCCGCACCGCTGAATGCATCCGGGGCGACGTACACATCCTGCAGAATGCGCTGGTCGTCCGGCTCCACGAACGCGAAGTCTCCTCGGTGGCGGAAGGTGCCAACCACCTTGGTGCAGCGCCGCTCGGCAACCTCGAGAACTTCGCACTCCCGCTTCTTGTCTTCGGGGGCGCGGGCGGCCACGGCCACGCGGACGAGATCCCCGTGCAGGGCTTCTCCCATGTTGGCCTCTCGGATAAAGAACTCCTCGTCTTGATCCGTGGCCTGAACGAAGCCAAAGCCCTTGTCGTGACACTGGAGAACCCCAGTGTGCTGACGCGTGGTGGCTTTGGCCTTGTACTTCCGGCCGTCGCGCTCCACAAGTTTGCGGGCGGTCATCTCTGCGAGCACGTCACAGAACTGGAGGTAGGTCTCATTGTCCTCAATGTCGAGCGCCTTCGCAATCTCGTGGGAGCGATGGGCGTCGTCGGGGTGAGCTTGCAGAAAGGCGAGGATGTCCTGTCGAAGGCTGTCAACTTGCGTCTCCGTAATGGCGGTAAATTTCTATGATAGAAAAAGGAGTCAGTATGAATCTCGTAGAACGCAACGACGGCCTGCCCGTCAGCGTTCGAACCGCACGAAAAAGTCACAGAGGCTCGTCTGTGGGGGACGCCTCTTGTGCTTCGGCCGAGGCGGTCGAGTCGGGGGGAGAGAGGGACGGTTGGGCAACCGGGGTGGGGGCCTCGTCGTCCGGCTGATCATCGTCTGGCAGCAGCCATCCGAACACGCTGTGGAGGAGCGACTGCCAGGTTGAGAACTGGGTCTGGTACGACACGCCGGCCCCCCGGCTGCTCGTGAGGGCGCGGCTGGGGGTCAGGTCGTCCCCGGTGCGCCGGTAGAATACCTTGGCACTGACGCTGGGACTGAGTCGCACCTCCACCATGAACTCGCCTTGGGGGCCCTCGGCGCGCTGGGCATCCGGGCCGGTCGGATCGTCGTTGGTATACACCCCTTCGCCCCGAATGATGAGGCGCTCGTTGAGCAGGCGCAGGGCCACCCCGTAGATCAGGTCCAGGTTGCTCGGGTCTTCCCCTTGCACGCCAAAGTTGAGGTCCACATTGGGGAGGGCCTCTCCGAGGTATCGGTTGAGCTGGCTCGATACGAGCTGAGACACGCTGTTGAACGCCAGTTGGTTGCCCGCCGTTGTCAGTTGACCGCCTTCATCGCCGGAACGGGGAGTGCCACTCTGGGTGATTGACTCGGTGGTCAAGAGAAATGTGTTCGTCAGCAGCACGCTCGTGGCGTACTCCGTGGTCCGAGCGGGCTGGTTGAGAGCGGCGTCTAGGGTTTCGGAGCCGATCAGGTTTCGCTCTTCGCTGCGCGTCATGGACAGGCTGAGGTCCACCTGCGGGGAGGCCACCCGGCCGGCGATGGCCAGCTGGACCGTAACAGGGATGCGCCCACTGTACCCGTCGAAGCCCGGCAGGCCGGAGGGAGAGGCGCGGGTGCGATACTCGGCATCCAGATCCAGTTGGGCATTGGTGGGGCTGCCGTCCCAGGTGATGGTGCCTTGGCTGATGGCAAAGCGACGCACAAAGACCTCCCCGGCCGTGAACAGGTAGGTGCCGCCGGTCGCATTGAAGCTCCCGTAGACCGAAAAATCGCCTTCCCTCCGCTGCAACTGCACCCGGCCGGAGCCAACGACCGTTACCACATCGCCCACCAGTGGATCGAAGACGAGGTTAACCGTCGACTCGTCCGGAGCGATGACATTGAGGTCAAGGTTGAGGCCCTCCACGAAAGAGGGAACGCCCTCCGGGCGGTCCGCCAAGATGTTGGGGCGGCGTGTTGGCTGTGATACGGAGGGGGGGCGGCCTGTGGAGTCGGCGAAGACGATGAAGCCCGTGTCCTCCTCCACCGTTCGCCCGGAGACGGGGATGTAGAGCTCGCTGTCCGACGTCGTCCGTGCCGTGTTTGACGAGAGGGTAGCGTCGGGAAGAGGGCCGTTGAGATGCAAGGGGCCTGAGCCCCGGATATGGCCATAAAACGGAAGGTCCTCGGCCTGCGATACGTCGATTACCGTAATGCCGTCTAGTGCGGCCGACAGGTCGAAGGAGAAATACTGGTAGTCATTGAACAGAATGCTCCCGTCCACGGTGGCAGTGCCCTCATCGTCTCGGACCTGGAGCGTGCGGGCGTGGATGCCGCGTTCGTCCACCGCCACAGGCCCCTCCACCTCGTAGGACAGCCCAAAGACCGGCAGCTGAACGGCCCCGTTCACGATGTCGAAGTCTGCCTCAAACTCAGGGTCGCGCACTCGCCCCCCGATGTGGAGCGGCCCGGTGACGAATCCGCGCATGCCCGCGACGCGCTCCTCGAAGATGTACCGAAAGAAGAAGAGGTCCGCACGTGTGACCCCCACTGAAAGATCTAGGGTTTCTTCCGGAGGGAGGGCCGAGGTTCGCTCAAGATCTCCCACACGGGCCCATTCGGGGAGCCGCACCCGACCAGACACAGAGACGTCGTTGGGCTCGACCGCTCGTGCCCCCTCGGGGACCAGGTCCGGCCCCGTCAGCTGCTCCAGGTCTCGGGCTTCTGAGCGGAGGTGCCCGTTCACGCGGAGATCTGGAGATCGGGCCGTGTACGCCAGGCGAAGGCGAGCAGAGCCCAGGACCCGACGGTCGAAGGAGAGGCGCCGCACCCCCAACTCGGTTTCCAGGTTGGGGGCGTCCAGCCCACCGTGAAAACGCATCGTGCCGTTCAGGTTGCCGCCGATGAGTTGCGGCAGTCCCATTGCCTGTGAGATGGGAGGAAGATAGACGTGCTGGGCCTCCACGGTTAGAGTGTCCGACGGGCGCGTCGAGACGGTGCCGCCGATCCGAAGTTTTTGCAGAGAAGAGGTGTCGGGATGGGGCTGCTGTACTGTGAGTGGCGTCAGAACAACGGCGCCCGAGTAGGCCCGCAGGGAGGCAGATGAAGCATTGGTCCACTCGTTGCCGTTGGTGGTCGCCGAGACGTCCTGAAGGCGTAGCTCATTGGTCCTGGGCGTGATGTGAAGCCCCCCGGATAGCCGCACAGAACTGGCAACCCCGACGCTATCTGCTTGCGCTTGGAGCCAGCCGGTGCGGCCGCCGTAGGTGAGGGCAACGGCGGCGTTTGTGAGGGGGGGACCGCCCAGTGCGGCCCGGGTGGCCGATACCGTGGCCGTCGCCACCGTTGATTGTGCAAGGGGAGCCCCAATATCACTGGACACGTCGTATCCGGCGCTCAGGTCGGTCACGGTCCTGGTGCCGGACCGGATGAAATCGGCCGAGACGCGTCCTGCGGTATGGAGGCTATCGGGACCGACAGAGAGGCGAGCCCTGGCGGTAAGGTTGTCGGCCTCGTCCGGAAAGGCCCCCCACCAGGCACTTACGATCTTGGGCTGAAGGACCCGAACATGTGCCTCGGCTTGGAGGGAAGATTGAAGCCGGGAAGATTCTTGGGGGGAAATGTCGGTCGGCAGGTAGAGGGACGGCTGGATGGACGACCGTTGACGAGAAGGAGCGGGCTTGCTGCGCTCGCGCCGAACCGCATCCCGGAGCTTCGTGCCCCAGGTTCGGGCTGCCGTCCAGAGAGCCGGCCCGAGTGAGGTGCCGTCGGCCGTGAGACGGAGTGCCGAGCCGCTCAGCTCGACACGGGGACGGTCGGCGGTGCGGTCGGCCACGCGGAGGGTGGCGGAGTGCGGCGGCAACGCAACTGCACTGTCCCCACGGTTGATCCGAGAACTGTCCACCTGGAGGGCCGCCGTCCCGGTGACGGCCTGCCACGTCTTGCCGGCACCTCTGATAGACAAGCGTGCATTGAGTTGCGTGGACGGGGCACTGGGTCCCAGAAGGGATTTTAGGTTGACATTGGAGCCTGTGGCCGTGGCCCGGTAGGCGGGGTGGCGATCGAGGGATTGAGTCGCTCCTTCGATAGACAAACGCCCTCCATTCTCCTGTCGGATCCTCATGGTGCCCCCGCTGCTATCCCCATCAATTGCGAGTGAGCCGTCGGCGGAGGCAAACGAACGACCGGCAATCTCAGAGTCCGTGAGGGACACGTCGACCGAGCCCTGAAGAATGCCGAGCTGCGTGCCAGCCCCGCTGCCCTCGACCTGCCCTGACAGTCGGCTCGTCAGGGCGGGTCGACCGGTCAGGGGCGCAAGGTTGAGACTGTCTGCCACGAGCGAGGCACTGTAGCTGAGGTCGGACGGCGACGACCGGGCGACGTCCAGTGAGCCCCGGACGGCCCCGTGTGGACTGTCTATCGCAAGGCGCGTCGTAAGGTCGAACGTCCGAGCACCGGCGTCTGGAGGGGCCGTCGTCCCCCGCAGCGATGCGGTGAGGCTAAACGGGCTCTCCGCAACGGGAGGCAGCTGTGGGGCGGACGGCCATACCTCCCAGAGGTCCTTCGGAACGAGCCGACTTTCTCCAAGACGAAGATCCACCGCGAGCCCGTCGGAAACACGCTGGAGGGTTCCGTTGAGGGTGGCGACGGAGCCATTGTGGGTGATCGTCACGTCGTCCGCACTGAGCCGACGCGTGGTGCCCCCCAACGTGCCTTCGAGGGTGACAACGTCCGCGAGTGGAAGCCGGGGGACGAGGCGTCGGATTTCGTCGTGGTCGATCCGACTCCGGTCCAGACGCAACGAGATTTGGGGCGAGCTTCCGTCAGCCGCGGTCGTTTGAACAGAAGCCTCTCCCCGAATGCGCGTGGTCCCCAGTGACCAATCCAGGTCCGTGATCGACCAGCCGTCCGAGGTGCGTTGGGCCCGTCCCTCGACGAACGTGGCGCGGAGGTCCTCGCCCGGCACGGAAAACGATGCATTGCGAAGCTCAACGGAGCTCCTCGTGCTCGTCCGTTGGGCAACGGCGCTGAACGAGAGGTTCGCAACGGTCGTCTGCGTGTAGTCGAAGAGCCAGCCTCGTTGGACAAGTTCGGGGGCGGGCCCGGCCCGGGACGTGGTCACGCGGCCTTGCTGAACCTCAATGTCCGCGAATGTTATGTCGAAGGTGTTTCCCGAGGAGGGAGACACTTGACGAAAAGCATGTGCGACATTCCACGCCCCTGCAGAGTCCCGGCGCAGAAGAAGGTGAGGCCGAATGAGAGTGAGGGACTGGATGGACAACTCCGTGGACAAGAGGTTGGCCCATTGTGGCGTCGCCTGAACCGCCTCGACGGTTCCCACGAGGGTGCCAGAGGGATCGTAGAGCTGCACCCCGCTTGCCTCAATGGTGGTGAGAAGGGTGCCGCTCAAAGAGTCGACCGAAAGGGTCCCCCGGAATTGTTGGTTGAACTGAGCCTCGACTTGCTGACGGATCTGATCGCGGCCGACCTCCGTCCGCGTGAGGCCTACGACGAGGACGGCTCCCACCAGCATCGCCCCCAGTGCCACGCGGAGGGCCCGCCAAAGCGGTTCGGTCAGTGAGCGACGGGACGGTGAGTTGGGCACGAGGACGGGCCGGGCCGGAGAAGAGGGAAGGTGCTACCGAGGCGACCGCCGGGCACTGGCGCGTTGCCCCGGCGGAGCGGGAGAGGGCGGTTCAGTCTGAACAGGCAAACCGCCATGCGTGACGGGCGTCGGCCTCTGTCACACTGCCGGTCACGTACGCCTCCCCCAACTGTTCAAGGAGCACGAAGCGAATGGTGTCGCCCTCATTTTTCTTGTCCGCCGACATTGCCGCGTACAGGTCGGAGAACGACAGCGTGGAGGGATCGGACTCAATCGGCACCGCACGGAGCACGTGGTCCAGCCGCTCTCGGGGGAGTGCCTCGGGGTGACGCTGATGGGAGAGGTAGAGACCTGCTCGCATGCCGAGCGCGACGGCCTCCCCATGGGTAAACGTGCCGTACCCCGCCACCCGTTCGAGGGCATGAGCGAAGGTATGCCCAAAGTTCAGAATGGCACGTTGTCCCTCTTCCCGCTCGTCGGCGCTGACGACGTTGGCCTTCACGCTCACGGCGCTTTCAATCACGGCCGAAATGGTTTCTCGATCTTTTCGGCTCATTACAGAAACCAGGTGCTCCTCCAGGGTCTCGAAGAGTGCAGGGGCACGGATCAGGGCATGTTTGATCACCTCCGCCATTCCGCTGGTGTATTCTCGCATCGGCAGGGTGTCGAGCGTATGTGGGTCGGCACAGACGACGTCGGGCTGATAAAAAGCGCCAATCAGGTTTTTTCCGGTTTCGTGGTTGATGGCCGTCTTGCCCCCCACCGATGCATCGACTTGGGCGAGGAGGGAGGTGGGCAACTGCACGAGGGGCAGTCCGCGCAGGAGGGTCGCTGCGGCGAATCCTGCGAGATCCCCAATAACGCCGCCCCCAAGGGCGAGCACCGGGGTCTGCCGGTCGATGCCCCAGGTGAGAGCGTTTTCGTAGAGGCGGTGAAGGCACGAGGCCGACTTGGTCTGCTCCCCGGGGGGAAGGACAATGGAACGCACCGTCCATCCCGCGTTGGAAAGGCCCCTGACAAGTGGCGTTTTGTAGTGACGGGCTACATTTTCGTCGGTGACGAGAAGACACCGCCCCGGCGAGAGTCCGGTGTCCTCTAGTAGCGACGGCACAGTAGCAAGGGAATTGAAATGGACGGTATAGCTTCGCGCGTCGAGGTCAACAAAGACGGACATAGAGGCGGAAAGTCTCAGCACGATTTACGTACAGGTCCCCACGGACTGATGAGGCGTTAGATTCCTTGTCTCCGCAAAATTCGAGGAGTCTGATCGCACCGTTTCGAGGGCCTTTCGTGTCCCGGGTACTCGCAAAGCCTGTAGCATACCCCCAGCCCACATGGTCATTTCGTCGATTTTGGACTATGCACACACCCTCGCCGGGCGTGCGATCGACGAGGGAGGGCTTGCGGTGGACGCCACGGTCGGAAACGGGCACGACACTGCATTTCTGGCACGGGCGGTGGGGCCGTCTGGAACCGTCGTGGGGTTTGACGTCCAGGAGGCCGCCCTGACTGCGGCGCGGCGACGCCTGGAGGCAGAGGGCCTGGAGGGGACCGTCCGCCTGGTGCACGCGGGCCACCAGACCCTCGCCCACGAACTGGGCGGGACGGAACGGGGAGAGGTGGATGCCATCATGTTCAACCTGGGCTACCTACCCGGGGGCGATCATACGGTGACCACACGGCCCGAGACCACTCGTCAGGCCCTTGAGGCCGGTGCAAAAGAGCTCCGGCATGGTGGCGTCCTCACGGTGGTCGTCTACACCGGACACGACGGGGGGGAGGCGGAGGCCCGGGCCGTCGAGGCCTGGGTGTCGGCGCTGCCGCAGAATCGGTTCCGGGCTCTGTCCTACCAGTTCTCGAATTGGAGCAACGACCCCCCGCGTCTATTTGCGGTGGAGAAGCGAGGCGACACGTAGACGCCGGACGAATCTGCCGCAGCAGTCCTGTCTTCTCACCGGTTTACCTCACGGACGCGCCATGTGCCTGATCCTCTTCGCAAACGACGTGCATCCAGAGTACCCCCTCATCTTCGCGGGAAACCGGGATGAGTTTTACCAGCGCCCGACGGCTCCGGCTGGGTTCTGGGACGATGCGCCGCACGTGCTGGCTGGGCGCGACCTGAAGGAAGGGGGGACGTGGCTGGGCATCACGCGGCGGGGGCACTGGGCGACGGTGACCAACGTGCGAGACGAGCGGCCCTCCTCGAACGACGCCCCGTCCCGGGGAAGGCTCGTGGCGGACTACCTGCGAGACGAGCCCGCTCCGGATGCGTACCTTGAAAATGTGAAAGCGGAGGCGGACCGGTACAACGGGTTTAACCTGCTCGTTGGAACGCCCGAGAGCACACGCTACTTTACAAATCGGGACGGCATCCCTCGGGCAGTGCCCTCCGGAATTCACGGCATGAGCAACGCTCGGCTCGACGCCCCGTGGCCGAAGGTGGAGCGGGGCACCTCGCGGCTGGAGGCGTTCTGTGATGAGGGAGGCCGTTCTGCCGACGTCCTCTTCGATATCCTGGACGACCGTGAACCCGCCCCGGACGACAGGCTCCCCAGCACGGGCGTGGGACTGAAAACGGAACGGATGCTCTCGCCGCCGTTTATCGATGGGGACGAGGCGTACGGCACCCGCGCCTCGACCGTCCTTCTCGTTCATCGCAGCGGACAGGTCATGTTTCTCGAGCGAAGCTTTGACCACGGAGTCCCCACCGAAACACGTGACTTTTCGCTCAGCCTGAGATCTCGCACGACGCCCTAGGTTCTTTTCTCCCCGTTCGTTCTGAAAAAGATTGTCCCCTCCCCCTATGTCCGAGAAGCTTCGATTTGAAAATGATGATGGAAATGCCCTGGCCGCTCGGCTTGACCGGCCCGAGGGCCAGTCGCCTTGTGCGTTTGCTCTCTTCGCGCACTGCTTTACATGCTCTAAGGATCTGCAAGCCGTCGGGGCCATCAGCCGGGCGCTGACCCGCCGTGGCATTGCCGTCCTCCGGTTTGACTTCACTGGGCTCGGGGACAGCGAGGGAGACTTTGCGGACACCAATTTCTCCTCCGACGTGGAGGATCTGATTGCGGCGGCCGATTACCTTGCCGACCACTATGAGGCCCCGCGCATCCTAGTGGGACACTCGCTGGGCGGCGCGGCGGTGCTCCAGGCCACTCGGCGGCTTGACTCCGTGCAGGCTGTGTCCACCATTGGGGCTCCGTACGATCCTGAACATGTCACCCAACACCTCCAGGACGCGGTGGCGGATATCAAAGAGAAAGGGGAAGCGCGCGTCCGGCTGGCGGGGCGGACCTTCACGATCCGGAAGCAATTCCTCGATGACCTGGCCGCGACGAAGATGGAGGACACCATTCAGAGCCTCGACCGGGCCCTGCTAATCTTCCACTCGCCGGTCGACCGGACCGTCGGAGTGGACAACGCCGCCAAGATTTTTCAGGCGGCCAAGCACCCAAAGAGCTTCGTCTCTCTCGACAATGCGAATCACCTTCTTACGGACCGGTCGGACGCCGAGTATTTGGGGGTGGTCCTGGGGGCCTGGGCCAAAAAGTATGTCGACCCGTCCCGCTCTGAGCCCGAGCCGCTGGACGAAGACGTGGTGACGCGCACAGGAAACGGGTACCGCACCGAAATTCAAGCGGGTTCTCATTCCTTGGTTGGGGACGAGCCCGAGGACGTGGGGGGAGACGACGACGGCCCTACCCCGTACGGCTTCCTGCTGTCGGCACTCGGCAGCTGTACGGGAATGACGCTCCGCATGTACGCCGACCGTAAAGAGTGGCCGCTCGACGAGGCAATTGTCCGCCTGTCCCACGACAAGGTTCACGCGGACGACTGCGATCACTGCGAGACGGAGCAGGGAAAAGTGGACCGCGTCAAACGGGAAATTGAGGTTCAGGGCCCTCTCAGCGAGGACCAACGTGAGCGGCTCCTTGAGATTGCCAACAAGTGTCCCGTTCACCGGACGCTACATGGTGAAGTCGATGTTCAGTCTTCACTCCGTTCTCTGGAGGGATCCGATGAGAGCTAGCCTCATCGGGCCGAACTCTCATCGAGCGGCCTTCGTTGAGAACTCACAGGGAATGGGCCCCTATTTGGGGCCCACGATGCGAACCCACAGCGGTTTGTGTCATATGAAGTCGTACATTTACACACGGGACGTGGCGCAGCTCGGTAGCGCACATGTATGGGGTACATGAGGTCGCCGGTTCAAATCCGGCCGTCCCGACTCTTTGCTCTTTAGGGCCGTTTCCCCGGATTGCGCCGGCGGAACGGCCTTTTGCTTTGCAGGTTTGCCGATTGGCTCCGTCGGCAGGCCTCCGTTCGATGGGGACTGACGTTGGGCCCGGGACCTCCCACCGACTCTCTCTGTCACCATGCCCGATGATCTGGACACTCCTGCCCTGCAGCGACTTGCGCGCGACCTGCGCCATATTCGTGAGGACCGGGGCGTGTCGCTCGCTGCGGTCCGAGGGGAAATGCAGGTTCATGCCTCTCACCTGAAGTCCTTCGAAAACGGTGTCCTGCACGAGGAAGCACGGATGAATGAGGTGTACCTGAAGGCATTCGTCCGTGCCTACGCCAAGGCCGTTGGGCTGCCTGCGGAAACAGTCGTGGGCCACCTTGAGTCTGCCCTTTCGGACGCGTACGACGACCAGCTTGCAGCCGCGTTTCTTGACGCACCGCCGTCGGCAGAGGGGGAGTCAGACGACACGGACGCCCCTGTGCCGGATGCCTCCGAAGAGGAAGGGGACGAGAGAGCCGACACGGCCGATCTTCCCCCAGCGTCGGAGGACGCACCCGAAGCTGGAGAGAGCCCTTCAGGCCCCTCTCCTCAAGATGCAACGGCCGGGTCGACGCTTGATTCTTCTGAAGATTCTTCGTCGGAGCCGCCGGTCGATGCCCTCAGTGATCAAGAAGAGCCCGCTCCTTCGCCCCGCGAGGAACAGTCGCCGCCTCATGAAACAGAGGAGGTCCCCAAGCACTTTTCGGATCTGCCGGAGAAAGAAGAGACGAGTGGGAGCTCCCCCCGTCCGACAAAGGGAAACGGGCCGTCACAGACCGCCCGCCCTTCCGAAGGTTCGAAGGCCTTCGTCTCGACCCATCGGGGCAAACTCCTTGCGACCGTGGGAATCCTCCTTTTTCTCGCGCTGGCAGGGGGGCTGGCAAACTACTTCGTCCAAGACGAAGGGGCTTCCCCAGCCTCATCGGGGAGTGAACCCGTAGAAGCCGCCTCGGCCTCCCAGGCTGATCCTCCGTCTGCCGAGACTCCGGCCGACACCATGGCATCGGTACAGCAGAGGTCCCGGCGGGCCCCGGCCGAAATCACGCTCGGGGATACCCTCTACGTCACGGTCCGTGCAACCGCGGACGTTCGTGAGCTTCGGGTCCAGCAGGACGACAACCTCCGGCGCCCGTACTGGATTGAGGCGGGAGAGGCCCGCGTGTTTCCGTTCAGGGAACGGGTGACGCTGCAGAATCAGCTCGACAGCCTGCAGCTTCTTCTTGAAGGATACCGGTACCCCATCACCTCGACCGATGATCAAGGGCGTGTCATCATTCGCCGGGACACGGCCGAGCAGTTTGCAGATACGCTCCGTGGCACTCCCGGCTCGGTTCCGAACGCTCCCGATACCATCGAGCTGAGAGAGGCCACTCCAGCCTCAGACACCCTGTCCGTAGGACCGTCCGACCCAGAGCCGTAGCGATCCTCTTGCACATGTGAGGGGATCCTCCGTGTTTCCCCTGCATTTGGGGTTTGCTCGGCCGCGTCCTGGTTCCCGGACTTTTGAGGACCCACGGCACTCGTTCTACTGGTTTCATGGTCCACTATGAGACTTCTTGAGTTGCTTGGTTGGAGCCGGCGGGCGCCTCAACCCGTGGGGGATGATCTCGAAACGGGGGATGACTCTGAGGCCACCGCGGCCTGGCGCGGGTGGGCCCTGCGTGGAGGGCTGTTTCTGGGGCTCGTGGCCTTGACCGTCGCGGCGTTCCCACGCGGAGACTTCTACGAGTATACGGTTGAGGTGGGCGACACATGGAGCCAGTCAACCCTCAGTGCTCCGTTCAAATTTCCCGTCTACCTCGACCCCGAGCGTGTGGAGGCCCGGCGGGACACCGTTCGGGACAATACCCCTCCTTATTTTCAAGAGGTTCAGGGAGCGTCGCGGCAACTCGTGCAAAACCGCGACACGCTACGCCGCCAACTGAATCGCATCCTGGGGACCTACGCGAGCTATCGCTATCATCGACAGCAGGGAGAATCGGAGACTGCCCGCCAGGATTCGCTGGAGTACGTACGGCGCCGCCGAAATGCTCAGGTGACGCTGAGCGCCTCCGAGTGGGAGTACCTGGCCTCCCAGCACGCGGACGAGGTGCAAGACCTTCGCTCTGCCTCTCGGCGGCCCTCCGATCAGACGTCGTCCCGTCTGTACGGACGTCTGATCGACGCGGCGTTTGAGGTGGGGGGGCAGCTTCTCAGTCTCGGTGTCATGAACCGGCCCCGAGACTCTGTGCGGACCGACAGGATCATTGTCCGGAACCAGCGAGATCAGACGCAGCGTAGGGCGGACAAGAACAATCTTTACGGCCTCAACGAAGCGTTCGACTACGCCGAGCGCCAGCTTCGTGAGCAATTCTCCGCGAACCGAGAGCACTCCCGAATCGCCTCATCATTCTTTCGGGCGATCTTCGTTCCCTCGCTTCAATACCTGCGTGAGGACACAATGCAGGAACGCGAGCGGCGTGCCAAGAAGGTGACTGCCATTCAAGGAGGTGTGGACAAGGGAGAGCCAATCGTTCGCACTGGGCAGCGAGTGACGCAAGAAATCAAGCGCAAACTGACCTCCCTCGAACGGGCGAAAAGCGATCAGCTTGGGTCCAGCATCGTGCTCAAGCAGCTAGGGGGGGAGGGGCTCTTTACCCTGCTCGGCTTCGGGTTCCTCTTTTTCTACCTCTACCTCCTCCGACCCAACATCTGGTCCAAAAACCGGGACCTGATTCTGATGTCGGTGGTTCTTGCACTCATCATTGCTCTCTACGGGATCGCGATACGAAGCCCCTGGTCCCTGTACGTGGTGCCCGTCCCGCTTGCGTCGGTTCTGTTGACCATTGTCTTCAATTCTCGAATTGCCCTCATTGGAACGCTGGTCCTGGCCCTGACCGGAGGACAAATGCTCGGGCTTGATCTCGAATACACGAGCGCCGCTTTTTTCGCCGGGGCGTTCGGCATCTTCAGCGTCCGAGACATAAAAAATCGGGGGCAGTTCTTCGTGAGTGGCGGACTGGCCTTCGTAGGGTATACGCTCGTCCTTCTTGCGACCTGGCTGTATCTTGACCTTTCCTTCGAACGCGTGGTTCCCGATCTGGCCTACGCGGCGATCGCTTCCGCCATTACGATCACCTCCTCGCTGTTCCTCTGGGCGCTGGAGCGCACCTTCGACATCACGACGGACCTGACGCTGCTGGAGTTGTCCGACACAAACCGCCCACTGCTCAAAGAGCTGAGCCTCCGCGCCCCCGGCTCGTTTAACCACACGCTTCAGGTTGCAAACCTCGCCGAGGCGGCCGCCGACCGGATTGGGGCGCATGCACTACTGACCCGGGTGGGGGCGCTCTACCACGACATCGGCAAAATGAAGAAGCCGGAGTATTTCGTGGAAAACCAGCGCACCATGTCGAACCCGCACGACGAGTTGAAGCCTCGCATGAGTGCCCTCATCATTGCCAGCCACGTGAAGGAGGGACTCGAGATGGGGACGGACGACGGACTGCCGGCACAGGTGCATAAGTTCATCCCGATGCACCACGGGACGGCACGCATCGAATATTTCTACCAGAAGGCCCTTAGCCAAGCGGCGGACACGGACCAATCTGTTCTCGAGTCCGAGTTTCGCTACCCTGGGCCCAAGCCGGACTCGAAAGAAACTGGCATTCTGATGCTGGCCGATTCCGTGGAGGCGGCGAGCCGGAGCCTCGAGGACCCCTCGCCTCGTCGCCTCGAAAACCTCATCGATCTTCTCTTCAGCGAGCGCATCGATGATGGGCAGCTCGACAATACGGACCTCACGTTCCGAGACCTCCGCCGGATCAAAGATACGTTCCTAAAGATGCTGCTCGGCATCTACCACGTGCGGGTGAAGTACCCCGACCAGGAAGACACATCCGCCGAACCGGACTTCGAGGTGGTGTCCCTCCGGGCGGAGCAGCCGTACATGAACGTGTCCATCGTCTACAGCCAAGACGCGTGGGGGGGCTGGATTGAACCGGAGGCGTCGTCGGCGGAGCGTTCACGGAAAGAACCCCGGCCTCAGCTTGCGGATGCGTCCCCTCACTCGTCCCCCTCTTCGGCCGGTGGAAGGATGCCGGCGACCCCGAACGGGAGGGGGAGTGCTCCTGTCACGAAGGGCCCCGCCGCCACTGAATCTGAGGATGAAGAGGCGTCGTCAGAAGAGCAGTAGAGGGCGGCTACGCCGGCACTGCATCGGCGATGGCCTGCGTGGAATCTTTGCTGACCAGTAGCTTCAGTTCCTCGAAGTCGTGGACAGATTCGTCTAGATAGGGGCGAAGGCGACGTTGGCTCGCCGGGGTTGCGAGCAGCAGGTCCGTCTCCCGAACGAAGCTCTGCAGGTGGTCCGCTTCGCGATCAATCGACGCGGCGATCACCTGTCCGTCGTACGCCGTGTGCGATCGGAGCTCTTCGGAAAGCGGGGGAATGGTCTCCTGGCGGCGCGTCACCAGTCCGAGCGTCTCCCGGTTGTGGAGACGGGCCACCGTTTCGAGAACGGTGGGGGAAAGATGGGTCGAGAATCCCATCGTATCGGTGCGGGAGAGGGTTTCCAGCACCTCTTTCAGATGAGGGTACGGGGAGAAGGCAAAGTCCGCGTCCTTGTGGCGTTCGACCCGAGAGAGTGAGATTGGGAGAACGGTCTTCTGAAGGGCGGTGCCCAGCTGGTCGGCGCACATGCGGTTCAGTTCGTCGTGAGGGCCCACGGCAATCAGCTTGCGTTCCAGACCGGCGTGGTCGAGCAGAGTGGCCTGCTCTTGAAAGAGCGATTCGATTTCCACGTCGCTTAGACCCAGTCCCACCAGCTGCTGCAGCGTATTGTTCACCACTTTGGCCCCGCGCTCCATCCGCTCACTCTTGGGCAGAGGGGTCCGCTCTTTAACGGTGTATCCACTTCCGACCTGTGAGTTGAGAAGACCCTCCTCTTCCAGCTCCTGGTATGCTTTCCGGACCGTGTGAAACGAGATGTCGAGCTGGTCGCCCAACGAGCGGGTTGAGGGAAGTGTGTCGTTGGTGTTGTAGTGCCCAGACGCGATGAGATAGCGGAGCTGGTTGACGAGCTGTTCCCGTACGGATACAGTTGCGCCGTGGTCGATCTCCAAGGTCGACATCACGTTTAATTCCGTTATTGCAAATGAATTAAGCGAATCACGTTTTTTCGCTAAGAAAGCGAGGACCCACAGAGCGATTCTTGGGCTGCATTGCGGAGGGCTTGGAACTTGGGCCACTGAGTGGCCTGAAGCAGGTATGTCGTCCGGCCGATTGCAAGTTCTACGTCGAAGGATGTCGTGCGGACGTTGAAAATGGGCGTCCAGTCCCGAGGTTGATCAACGAGGACGTCGTAGACGCTCCGAATGGCTGCCTGGCCAGGGCGAAAACTTACCTCGGCCAGGGTGCGGTTCAAAGAAAAGTGCGTCCATACTGTCGCCAGGGCAATGGCTGCGGGAAGTCCCCACACGAGATACGCCCAGATGGGCTGTTCGAGGAGAGCGGAGGTGGTGGCGCCCACCATCAACGGCAGGGTACACACCCCGAGGGGACGGGGGAGGAACCGTGTGTAGACCCGCCCCCACGAGTTCCCCTCGGGATGGTGACTACTCTCGAAAACGGTAGCCTCGTCCATCGGGACGATCCCATGAAAAGAGAGGACAGTCTGCAGTGTTCTCGCCGCCCGGGTTTCCTACGCAACCGCTCCGTCTCCGGCCCCGTGTGGAGCTTCTGCTGCTTCTGTAGCGTCGGGCTGATTCCAGGCGTATCCGTGGTGGGTCGGCGGGGTGAGATTTTCCTTGATGGCCCGGGGGGAGACCCACCGCATGAGATTGTAGGCAGATCCGGCCTTGTCGTTGGTGCCCGAGCGCCGGGCTCCGCCAAACGGCTGCTCGCCCACCACTGCTCCTGTCGGCTTGTCGTTGATGTAGAAGTTGCCGGCAGCTTGTTCGAGAACGTCCTCTGCCAGCGTGATGGCCGCACGGTCCCGGGCAAAAATCGATCCCGTCAGTCCGTAGGGCGAGGTCTCGTCCACGAGGGAGAGGGTAGAGGCGAATTCCTCATCCGGGTACACGTACACCGTTGTTACGGGGCCGAAGATCTCCTCACACATGGTCGTCTCTTTCGGGGCGTGGGCGCGGATGAGGGTGGGTTCGATGAAGTACCCCGTCGAGTCGTCGGAGTCTCCGCCGTAAATAATTTCGGCGTCGTCGGACTCACGGGCCTGTTCGATGTATCCCACGATTTTGTTGAACGCCCGTTGATCGATGACCGCGTTCAAGAAGTTCGTGAAGTCCTCGGGCGGACCGACGTTCACCTCGTCCAGCTGTGTTGTAATTTCGTGTCGGACGTCCGGCCAGATCGACTCGGGCATGTAGAGGCGAGAGGCCGCAGAGCACTTCTGTCCCTGATACTCGAACGACCCGCGTACAACGGCAGTGGCAAGTTGCTCGACGTGAGCAGACGGATGGGCAACAATAAAGTCTTTGCCCCCTGTTTCCCCGACGATGGTCGGATAGGTACGATAGGTGTCCAGGTTGTCTCCGATCGTGGACCAGAGGTGGTCAAACGTCCCGACCGATCCAGTGAAGTGGAGGCCTGCAAAGTGCTCAGATTGGAGGGCGGGATCTCCTACTGCCGCGCCGTCATCGGCGGGGAGCATGTTGATTACGCCGGGAGGCAGCCCCGCCTCTTCCAGAATCTTGTAGAAGAAAAATGCCGAGTACACCGATCGAGAGGCAGGTTTCCACAGGACCGTGTTGCCCATGAGGGCCGGGGCTGCTGGAAGGTTTCCCTGGATGGCGGTGAAGTTGAAGGGCGTCACGGCCAGCACGAAGCCTTCGAGCGGCCGGTACTGCATCTGGTTCCAGATGCCCTCCGAGTCATTTGGCTGGTTGCGGTAAATTTGCTCCGCGTAGTGAACGTTGAACCGAAGAAAGTCGATAAGCTCGCAGGCCGCGTCGATCTCCGCCTGGTGAATGCTCTTTCCCTGTCCCAACATGGTGGCCGCGTTGAGGGTGTCCCGGTAGGGGCCCGCAATCAGGTCGGCGGCACGAAGAAAGATGGCAGCCCGGTCCGAAAAGTCCATGGCGGCCCACTCGGCCTTCGCCGCCAGGGCTGCGTCGATCGCGTCGTCGACGGCGTCACTTCCGGACTGATGCACGTGCCCGAGCGTATGCTGATGATCGTGGGGCGGAACGACCTCGGAGGTCGAGGGCGTGTAGGTGGGGGTTCCGCCAATGAATGCCGGAATGTCGATGGTCTGATTCCGCAACTCCTCGAGTCGCTCCTGAACGGATCGCCGTTCGGCTGACCCAGGGGCGTAGGAGCGAACCGGTTCATTCTCGGGAGTGGGACTTTCAGGATAAGCGTTGTTCATGGGCAGGGAGCGTAGAGAGGGATTGTGTAGGAGACGTAATCTACAACCCAGGTACGGGTGGAGAACTGAGCATGTTCGTTGGACGTCGTCGGTCGGATCTTCTTTCCGGCAGTCCTGTAGCGAAAGCGGATCCGATCCACTGCTTTGCTATTGTCTCTCACACTTCGTGCTTTCGGTTCGTGCCTGCCCGTTTTGAGCGCTTCATGTCTCTCCGGTACCTATGGGGGGCCGAAGGACGAAAGGAGGGGCGGAGTTTTCTCCGGTTCGTCGTCTACGTGGCCGTTGCAGGGGTTGCCCTCGGGGTCGCGGCACTTCTCCTTGCCCTCGCGATCGTTCGGGGATTTAGTGAAGAGATCGAAGAGAAAATTGTTGGGTTTGGGGCCCACATACAGGTGTCCAGCTACGTGCAGGACGAGCCCCTGGACCAGGGGACCTCTCTTCGGGCCCAGCTCCGTGAGATGAGGGGCATTTCCGCAGTGTCGCCCGTGGTGGAGCAGCCGGTGCTGCTCCGCCACTCGAAGAACGAGATTGACGGGGCGGTGCTGCTGGGAATGGACCGGCTTCCTACCCACCTGGAACAACGAGTCACAGTTGGTGACCCCGCCGTCGAGTTGACCGACGGCGGGGATCCGGGGCTCGTCGTGGGGCAGGAGATGGCCGCTCGACTCGGCCTGGAGGTTGGAGACCTCGTGACGGCGTTTGCCCTTCAGCAGAGAGAAAATGAGAGGTCCGTGGGAGGACAACGGCCCCGTGTCACACAGTTCCGAGTTCGTGGCATTTATGACACGTCACTTCAAGACATCGATGACGTATACGTCTTTGGCGACGCCTCCACCGCGCGACAGCTAGGAGCTCTCTCTTCCCCGTCGGTGAGTCGCCTCAACGTCACAGTCTCGGATCCCTCCCGCATTGATTCGTTGGCGGCCCAGATCGAGAACCAGTTTGGTTTTCCGGTGTCTGCCCGTACCATCTACCAGCAGTATGCGGGCCTTTTTGCCTGGGTCGATCTGCAGCAGAGCATCATTCCGCTCGTGATTGGGGTAATTGTCATTGTCGCTGCCTTTAACATCATTGGGACGCTGCTGATGCTCATCCTTGAGAAGACCCGCGAGATTGGCGTCCTGAAAAGCCTCGGCACGTCGGGGCGCACGCTGAAGCGGCTATTTCTCGTCCTGGGTCTTTTGATTGGGGGCATTGGGACGAGTATCGGAACGACCCTGGCCCTTGGCTTCGCCCTTCTGCAAAAGCACTTTGGACTGGTCTCGCTCCCAGCCGAGGCATACTACATGACCACGGCACCCATCGGACTCAACCCGCTTGACTTTTTGTTGGTGGCGGTGGTGACGATCTTGCTGTGTGGAGCGTCCGCCTACATTCCGGCCCGAGTCGCGGCGCGGGTTGAACCCGTAAAGGCCATCCGCTTCGAATAAACAGGCGCATCTGGACCTTGAGCGATCCTTTTTCAACAATCCTGTGTACCTCATGACCACGACCGACTCGCTCTCCGAAGGAGACCGTGCTCCCAACTTCACGCTCCATACGGACGAAGCACAACCCTGGGAACTGTCTGACCACCTCGATCAGCCCGTTGTCCTTCTGTTTTTTCCTGGCGCGTTTACCCGTGTGTGTACGACAGAACTGAACACGGTGAACAATGATCTGGGCTCATTTGAACCAGCGCACGTCGCTGGAATCTCGACGGATTCCCCGGCCGTCCTCTCGGAGTTTCGCTCCACGCAACAGCTTGAGTTCCCTCTCTTGAGCGACCACAACGCAGACGTCTGTGCGGATTACGGGGCGAAGTACGATCACAACTTCACCGACATGGGGCTGGACCGCATCGCCAAACGGTCGGCCTTTGTCGTCGATCAATCCGGTACGATTCGGCACGCTGAAATCCTCGACGATGCGGGCCAGCAGCCGGACTTCGATGCCCTGAAGCGGACCGTTCAAGGGTTAAATGGATCGTAGTCCGGGTACTTCGTCTTAGTTACCGTTATTGGAATTCAATAATAAAAATTTTGGTATAGAGGCTTGGAAAGGCAGGGCACCTCAGTAGCGAACATCCATCCCATAAAGCTCAGTCCCCGTGAGAGCTGCTTACCTCCAATTTGCCCCGAAATATCTTGAGGTGGATCAGAACCTTGCTGCAGTGGAGTCACAGCTTCACTCTGTTGAGGCGGACCTGATTGTCTTGCCTGAGCTCTTCACGTCCGGATATTTTTTTCAGTCCAAGGACGACCTCCGAGAGGTCGCCGAGCCCATTCCCAATGGCCAGTCTGTCTCTGCGTTACAGTCCTGGGCCGAGTCGTTGGAGGCCGTGCTCGTGGCGGGAGTGGCTGAGCGTGAAGGCGACCGCTTCTACAACAGTGCAGTGGTCGTTCGTCCCGGCGGTGAGGTAGATACGTATCGGAAAGTCCATCTCTTTTACGAGGAGACGACCTTGTTTGAGCCCGGGGATCTGGGGCTTCGAGTCTTTGCCGAAGAGACCTCGGAGGGAAAGCCGTACCGTTTGGGCATTATGGTATGCTTCGACTGGTATTTTCCGGAAGCGGCCCGGACACTTGCCATGAAGGGAGCCGATGTGATTGCCCACCCGTCCAACCTGGTTCTTCCACACTGTCCCGATTCCATGCCGGTCCGGGCCCGCGAGAATCACGTGTTCACCATCACGGCCAATCGATACGGGAGTGAAACCAAGGGGGAGGACTCTCTTCAATTTATCGGAATGAGTGAGATATGCGGCCCCTCCGGGGCCATTTTGAATCGGGCCGGTGAATCAGAAGACGTGGTGGAGGAGGTCGAGCTTGATCCCCACGAGGCCCGAGACCGCCGCATCAACGATCACAATGATGTACTTGGAGACCGGCGACCTGATGTGTACGCTACACAGTCGGAACGGGGGACGAAGTCGGCCGGTCAGTGTGATTCCTGAGTGGCGTGGTCGTCCAGAGCGGTGCGGATGCGCTCCTTGGGGTTGGAATGGGTGTCCGGTTCAAATGTCTGGCCGGTAACCTTTTCGAACAGCTCCACGTAGCGCCGGGTCACCTTTGCTCGAAAGGCACGGGGAAGGGCGGGCATCTCGTCCCCGGCCCGTCCCTGAAAGCCCTGATCCATGAGCCATTCCCGGACGAACTCCTTGGAGAGCTGTCGCTGTGGCTCTCCTTGCGCAAGGCGGTCTTCATATCCGCTCGCGTAGTAGTATCGGGATGAGTCGGGCGTGTGGACCTCGTCGATCAACATGAGATTCCCCTCAGGGGTGCGTCCAAACTCATACTTCGTGTCGACGAGAAGAAGCTCCTGCTCGCTGGCCATCTCGTGGCCTTTTTGGTACAGCGCCCGGGCCCACTCTGCGAGCTGATCGTAGGTGGCAGCGTCGAGGTCCGTGCCCGAAAGTGCCTCCTCTCGGGTGATGTCCTGATCGTGTCCCTCTTCGGCCTTGGTGGTGGGAGTGAGGATCGGCTCGGGCAGCTGTTCGCTCTCGCGGAGTCCCTCTGGCAACTCTTGGCCGCAGAGGGTGCGTGCTCCCCGGTCGTACTCCCGCCAGGCGTGTCCCGCCAGGTATCCCCGGACGACGAACTCGATGGGAATGGGCGTGCACTCCTTCGCGACTGTCACATTGGGGTCCGGGACAGAGAGGACGTGGTTGGGGACAAGGTCTTCCGTCGCCTCGAAGAAATACGCAGCCGTCTGGTTGAGAATCTGTCCCTTGAACGGAATGGTCTGGGGAAGAACGTGGTCGAAGGCAGAGATCCGGTCGGTCGTGACCAGGATGCGCCGATCTCCTTGTCGATAGCTGTCCCGAACCTTCCCGTGGTAGGGCCGTCCGAGATCGTCGAAGTGAGTTCGTTCGATGGTATGGTCGAGCTGATCCTCAATCACATGGGGGTCCATAAATCGGTGCTCCGCCGCACTTGGAGAATAAAATCGAGATGAGAAAACGCCTTGTCACAAACCCACCGGCACGCTCCGACAGGCCGAACGATGGGGAGGAGGCCGGGGGAACGCTACCGAGGTTGTTGGCTTGACTTTCGGACGTGAAGCTCCGGCTCCACCAGGCGAGATGCGTACTGTTCAGGCCCTTGCTTTTCAAGCCGGTCCAGAAGAAGGTCGGTGCCCTCATTCCCCACCTTGTGCATGTTTTGGGCAACGCTGCTCAGGCCAATGAAGCGACTCACCTTGATGTCGTCGTATCCCACGAATGCGAAGTCGTCGGGCGCTTCGAGTCCCTCTTCTCGCAGGGCCTGCCACGCCCCGATCGCCTGAACATCGCTGCTTGCGAAGGCAGCGTCAACAGGTTCGTCGAGGCTCAGGAGGTCTTGCATGGCTTCGTAGCCGGACTCTTCACTGAATCCGTCGTGCTTGCGGGTGTGTCCGTGCACCACGAGCTCCGGATCAAATTCGATTCCCGCCTCCTCCAGGGCCTGTCGGTATCCCGCGATCCGCTCGTTCCGAACGCGGTTCTTGTGAGGAGTCGTGATGGCCCCAATGCGATCGTACTCCTGGTCGATGAGGTGATTGACCGCAAGCTCGGCGCCGGTCTGGTCTTCCCAGTAAAACGAATCGAAGTCGTTCAGTTCAGCTCCCACGAGGACCACTGATCCCCCGAGCATCCTCAATTCATCGGCGAGCTCCTCGTCCGGAGTGACGCCGACAAGAAGGAGCCCGTCCATGGCCCCTCCCTCCAGAAAGCTCCGGAGGGAGCGCTTTGGGGCTTCCCATTCTAGGTCGCAGAGGAGTAGGTCCACATCCTCATGGTCGAGACGATCACGAACCCCTTTCAGTAACTCATTGTGAAAAGGGGTTGTAAACGTGGGAAGCGCAACGGCAATTGTTCGGGTCGAGCGCTGGGCCAGAGACTTTGCGGTCCGATTCGGCCGGAACTGCAGCTCTTGAATTGCACGCACCACTTTGTCTCGGGTTTGGTCGGCGACGTCCTCGGAATCATTCAGCACCCGAGAAACGGTTGAGATGGCTACCCCAGCATGATCGGCTACATCGTAGATGGTGGCCTTGGGCCGGCTCGGGTCGTCTTTCGCGTCTTTGGGCATGAAGCTGGTACCAGGTTGGAAGGAGAAAAGAGGCCGGGAGCGTTTGGCCAGTGCGCGCCAACACTGCAACGCCGGGGAGGCGCAAAAGCCTTTTTGGGTCGTTGGGGGAAACTCGGCCGGAGAGTGGTCTCTCTCTACAGGATGGTCCTTCAGTCTTGCACCTCAGCCGTGGTGGGCTCTTCTTGCAGAGTCGCAAAAAAGGTAGCATCCGGGTTTCCCCCTTCGTCTTGTTGACGGGCCCGGAGTGCTTCTGAGACCCGCCCCTTCGCTTTCTGCAAAGCGGGTTCCAAGTCCACCCCAGCCTGCAGGTGGTGAAGCAGGGGAAGTAGAAGCCCGCTCGAGGCACCGTGGTGCGACTCAAGATTGTCAAGGTAGGGGGCTTCGAAAAGAGCAAAATCGTCGCCGTCAAAGAACAAGTCGAGCGCGTAGTCCGGAGGCGACCCCTCTTGTTCATAGAAATGGGTGGGGAGTTTCCCGCACCGCACGAGGACATGATCCGCCCCCTGTTGAGCAATCCGCTGGGCGGCCACTTGGGCGTCGTCCAGGCTGGGAATCTCCATGCCAGCCACCAAGGCGGCATCTGTGCGGCGGATTGTGACGAGGTCGGGTTCGCTGAGGTGCTCGATGATCGCCTCCAGTCCCTGTTGTTCCAAAATGTCTTCCCCACTGGGGCCGCTCACGGTGAGGTCGTACACCACAGGTCCTTCCAGCGAGCGGAGATGGTCGAAGACGCGATCCACGGTTGGCGTGGCGCCGATGATGCCGACCTTCGCGCTGGAGGGACGTCGGGTTTCAAATATGTGTTCCAGTTGTGCCGACACCGTGTCCGTTGGGACATCGAGTACGTCGGTGACCAGCCCGTCTCCGGCGACCACGTGGGAGGTGCAGACCGGGTACGCGGTGCCAGAAAGTGCCTGGGCAGCAAGTAGATCGGCACTCAGACCGCGGGTAATTCCAGGGTAGAGGGCCCCAACAACGATGGGATGGAAGTGCATGCGCCGTGGTTGCGTATCAGAATGCGATTCGACTTGGGTCTTCTTCTTCAGAAAGATGTTTTCCCTACCACTACTGATCCCGAACGTTTAGGGGACGGACTCAGTTTTTCCAAAAGTCGTTGATAAAAATCATGCCTTCCATCATAATTCATGAGGTTCGTCACGGGCCTCAAAGAACCTGCTGGTCTCACGATTCACGTGTCGAGCTGAGTGTGGGGGTCAGGATGCGAACAGCCGTCTGAGGTGATGTATGGTTGGCACGTTGTTGGAAGAGGTGGGTCAATGAGCAATCCTCATCGATCAAGCCCCCCTTGTGCAACGGCAAAAAGTGTCCCTATCCGTTAAAGTCCGGTGCCTCATCGACGTAGTACGAAGACGATTTCCCCGGTTGGGCATGAAGGTACGTCTTGGTCGTCTCGATGCTCTCGTGCCCCAGGGTTTCGCGGACGAGCTCCAGGTCCGCTCCTTTCTGTAGTGCATGCGATGCATGGGCGTGTCGGAACCAGTGGGGCGACACCTTGGACGTCATGATCGGGCCTCCATTCTCGTCTCGTTTGGCAGACCCGTCCGACGCAGTTTTTTCAGTAAGCTTGACGCCGGCCCGCACGGCCGCCTTTTTCACAATCCGCCAGATCTGGGATCGCGAGAGGCATCCGCCTTTTTGTGATCGGAAGACGGGGTCGTCTGTGGCTCCGTAGCCTTCAGACTGTTCGTTTTCTCGCAGGCGGACAATCAGGCTCCACACCTTGCTGTACAAGGTAACGGCGCGGGTCTTGCCGCCTTTCCCGAAGAATGTGACCTGGCCCCCGGGCCGCTCGTCCGGCCCGTTCAGGTCCGGCCGGTCTTTCAAGTCGCGCCACCGAAGATCTTCCACGTCCGAGATGCGACCCCCGGACGCATAGAAGAGACGGAGCAGGACGTGGTTGCGCAGGTCGCGCTCGTCGCGCAGGAGGGCCCATAGGTCCGCCTCCGAGAGAATCCGCTCGGCGCGATCGTTGCGGACGGACGGGGTGGAGAGGGCCGCCCCGACGTTGTGGGCAAAGTAACGAAGCTTCGTCCCGAATGTGAAAAGACTCTTGATCGCCGACAATTTTCGCTTCTGCGAAGACCGTGCGTACCCGTCTTTTAGGTACTCACGGTATTCTTGTAGGTGACCGAGCGTGACGTACCGGAGCGGAAGGTCTACGAACTCGACGAATTGTTCGAGGTCGCGGGCGTACTCCTCCTGCGTCCGAGCGCTTTTCTCGGCGAGCCAGCGCTGGACGAGCACCTCGTCGGACTCAACCGAACATTGTTCATCGGAGGGGGCATTGTATGGAAGGCGTTTGTCGTCCCTCTGCGAGACACCCGGCACGGAACGCTCCCGGCCCGAGCCTTGCGTAAGTTGAGGTTCTGACCGCGGTTCCGAACTAGGCATGGACCGAGCAACAGTTTGTGAGACGTGAGCGACGAACAACACTGGACCGACCTTTCGGCCAGAGTGTGGAGCCTTTGCGGGGTATTTTTTCTGTAATTGCCGGAGATCCCGAAAAGAGCGAAAGGCACTGGATAACATAGAGCGGCTAGGCTGCTTTTGCACACCACGCACATGCGGAGCCCTTCTCGAGGCTTGCCGGCAACTGCTTTGGAGCCCTTGAGGCAACTAAATCGACGATCCTAAAAAACGCAACATAACGCATATTAGATCCCGTTGTTCTAAATGGCAGGCCAGAGGCCGACTGGGCCGGTCAGGCACCTACCAACACCTCCGATGCGTCGATGCGGATGTGCACCGCCGCACTGTTTTGAAGCGTTCCGTCTACACCATCTGCGTTGTGAATACGGGCCGCCGACGCTGGATCCCCGAATCGGCCATGGGCTTGAATTTGTGGAAGGTCCGCGCCGCCATCCGACGCAAGGCGTAGCCCAGTGCGCCGCAGTGTGTCAATCGCAATGGCCCCCACACCGGCGGCTTTTCCAGCACTGCGGACAATTGCGTATATCGCATCCGGGGACAACGGCTCGCCGTGGGTCCGATGGCTTACTGATCGCCAGAGCGGTCCGGAGGAGATTTCGTATTGATCTTGTACACTTTCGATCACACGGGCGACCTGGTCCGGGATCCGAACGTACGCACTCTCCGTGTTGGTGTCGCCAAGGTCGAGGATCCAGTAGCGGCCGAGCGGCCGGAGATCCTCGACCATGAGGCCTGCAATCTCGCTTCGTCGCAGCGCCGCGTACACAATTGTCAGGATGAGCGCCTGATTCCGGAGCCCCGCCCGATTCGACGCTCCGGCAGCCTCCAGCAGGTCTCGCACCTCTAATTTTGTGAGTGCGCGCGTGGACGAGGTTCCTTTCGTAGACGGCATGGGCTGGACTTCAGGATGCCGGGCCGGGTTGCGGTCATGGATGTTTTCTGCAATTGCCCAATCGAAAAACGAGCGGAGTGCAGCGAGTCGTCGCCGTTGCGTTCCTTCAGCGTGACCGAGAGCACGCATTGTGTGAATGAAGGCACGGATGTCGTCAACCTCGACGGATTGAACAAGCTCTGTAGCCACCCTTTGCTTCTCCGGGAAGAATTTGCGCAGGTCCGTCCGATACGCCCGGCGCGTCTGGTGAGACGACAGGCCGTTCAAAAATGAGTCTACGAGATCCGGGTCCATCAGTATTCGTGATAAAACATTTTATCGTTAGTCTATGCAGCTGGTAAGCTATGCTCCTCGGGTTTCAGAACGGAGTGCTTTTCAGGAGTGAGTCTCAGGATCGGGCACACGGCCGAGGCAGCCGTCAGTTGGTCTCGGTGGCGGTAACATCCGCCTCGTACCGAAAAACTGCCGCTACGCTGCGGCCGCCCGGCATTTCCTCGGGCGAAAGGACGTGTACCGCAGCTCCACTCAAATACGATTTGAGAGCGGCATAATTCAAAAGATCCCCGTCCCCGGGTTCCTGTGAGTCATGAACGCGCACTGTGTTGCTCTCGGGATCGAAGCGTCCCCATCGATACTGGCCCCGAGGAACGAAGAGCGCATCCACGCGACCATATGCGCAGGCGGGAATGATTTCATGGAAGTCATCGGAGGCAAGGTCGGCATTCTCGTAGTACAAATCCTCGAAGCGGTCAAGTTCTTCTTGCTGGACCGACTCCAGGACCGACTCGACCACCGACCAGGCCTCATGGTGCAGGTCCTCCGGGTCCAACTGCTCCGGATTTCCCGCGACGATATCGCTTTCAACGAGGTGGGGGAAGCTGTTCACGCCCTTGTAGAGCGGTAGGTACTCAGACACACCAGCGAGAACAAGGGGCGCGTTCTCTCCTCCAATGTAATCCGTAACGCTCTCGTCGATGCGCCGGAAAAACCGCTTCAGCTGATCTTTCGGCTCGCGGCTCTGATCCTCGGACGATCCGTGTCCGTGGCGCATGTGACTGGCATCGCTCCCATCCGGAGAGGTCGGTGTCGCCTCGGTGTGAGACTGCGTCCCCTGCTCAGGAGGAGCATCGTACTGCTGCACGGCCGACACGATATCGGAGGGGATTTCGGCCGCTTCCACTTCACTGATGGCCTGATGCGTTCCTTGATAGAGACGAACGTCGTTCTGACTCAGCGCCAGCAGGTAGTATTGATTGTTCGACGCAATCATTGGGAAGAGAGGCTTCAGGTGGAAGCGGTCCTCAACAATTGCAACCTCATCGAACGGGAGCGGAAGGCGGTAGAACTCGGACGTGTCCGTCGTCAAGAAGGCGGCGAGACCCTCACTCAGCCCACGCCAGAACCCGGGGCGATCAAGCAATTGGCGGGCCTCGCCCAGAATGTCGTCGATGGCAGACTCGCGGTATTCCTGCTCGCGGAGCTGATCCCGAACATCCCGCAAGAGGTTTTTGAACCGAGTTGTATTCTGGGACCAGTCGGAGCGGAAACGATGCGTTGGCATGTACAGCGAAATGCAGAGATCACCGTCCAGCTGAGCCAGGCGTTTCAGTTCACCGCGGTTGAAGAGGTCCATAGGTGCAGTTGGAAGTGATGGATAGCAGGCTGAAGAGTTGCAGGGGAGCCGAGAGGCCGTCGCCACACGCTATTGAGCGGTCGGCCGACGGAGCACGGCCCGAACAGGAGCGGCATCGCCCTCAGCAATTTTGAGAGGGAGTGCAATCAAACGATACTGTCCCGGCGGCACGTCCGCAAGGGCAAGGCCTTCGAGATTCACAATCCCGGTATTCATCAACGCGTGGTGGGCGGGCAGATCTGTGCTATCGAGTGGGTCCACAGACGGCGCGTCCGTGCCAACAAGCACTGTTCCCCCGTCCGAAAGAAACCGGATGGTGTCTGGGTCGATTGGCACCACAGCATCGGGCCAGTTACCACTTGGAGAAGCACCGGGGAAAGTCTTGAAGAGAACGCGCTCTGCCGCGTCCTCGCACAACTGATCAACGTGACTGGGGCGGATCGAGGAAGCGCTTTCTTCGACCTCGACAACCTGGACAGGCCCGACGAATGCGTCGAGGGGAAGATCATCGGTCGTTGCGCCGTGATCGTCAATGTGAAACGGCGCGTCCACGTGGGTGCCAGTGTGTGTACTCAGTTGAATAGAGCCCAAGTTGACGGATGCATCCTCCTCCCCAAGGCGAGCGGTCCAGGTCCATTCGACCTGCTGGTCGCCGGGCCACACGGCCGTTGCGGGGGAAACGCTCTGAGAGATGTCGATGAGAGTCATCGGACGGATGGGCCTAGGCAGACGTTCGCTCTGGGTAGTCAGGGGCACGAATGGGGCGATCGTGCTGAGGGCGCCGGTCCCCAGAGAAGGATGGCGGTGGGGGGGCTGGGTGCCATCGCGGCCCGCCCGGCGGCCCGCCCGACGAGCCCGAGTCGTCACTCCAGATGAAATGCCAGAGCAGCGTCCCGAGGATAATCGGACCGAAGGCAACGAAGAAGCTAAGAACCTGGTAGATCCAGTTCATGGCCGGCGAGGAGAGACTAAGGGGCAAGGCCGTGAGCGGACGCCAATCGTCACGTGGTACAAGACCTTCACTACGCTTTGATGTCCACGGACAAACGAGACAACAGTTTCGGAATTTATCTCTCTGCACCGTGAAAATGACGTGTCTGAGTGGTTTGTTGTTGTAGTATCTCACTCCCCCCTTAGCAAGACATATTTATGTCCACCGACTACGACCTGGTTACGATCGGAGCAGGGCACAACGGATTGATTGCAAGTGCGTACGTGGCACAGGCTGGTTATCGGGTCGCTGTCTTTGAGGAACGCGGGATGGTTGGAGGGGCAGTGTCCACCAAAGAACTGTTCCCCGGGTACCAGATCGACCTGGGAGGCAGCGCCCACATCCTTATCCGCCAGACTCCCATTGTCGATGAGCTCGAGCTTGAGCAATACGGTCTGACCTACATTGAGCTCGACCCCATGTTCGTCGCCCCCTTCCCGGACGGCGACGTGATCTACTTTTACCGAGACCTAGACCGCACCGTCGATCATCTGGAGCGGCTCTTTCCCGGTGAGGGAGAGGCCTACCGCAAGTTTGTAACGGACTGGATTGGATTTGCCCGCACCATGCGGGACATATTTTTGACCTCCCCCAGTCCCCTGGAGCTGGGCAAGCACCTGATACGTGGGGCAAGCTCTCCGCTTCCCTGGCAGGAAGAACTTCGGCACATTCTCCGTCCGTACCAGGAGGTGCTCGGCTCATACTTCGAAGAAGAGAAGCTGCGAACGGCCATTGCCTGGATGGCGGCCCAGTCGGGCCCCCCGCCAACGGATCCCTTGACGGGTCCCTTCGCGCTTTGGCACCCGTTGTACCACGAGGGCGGGGTGGCACGCCCCCAGGGCGGCTCTGGAGAGCTTACCCAGGCGCTTCGACGCCACATCGAAGCCCACGGAGGCGACATCTACACCGACGCACCCGTCGAGAAAATTCTCGTCAACCATGAACGAGCCGAGGGCATCCGGGTCAATGGGACCTCCTATACCAGTCGGACTGTGTGTTCGGCCACCCACGCGAAAGAGACCTTCGACCACCTCCTCCCCGCCCAACACCGTCCCGACGAGGCCGATGGGCTCCGGATTGGAAACGGATTTGGGGCCATGATGCGTCTGGCGCTTGATGAGCCCGTCTCCTATTCGGCAGCCTCCAACAATCAAAAGGCACGGACGGGACTGCAGTTGCTGTGTCGGGACATGACGCAACTGCGAGCGGCATACGGGGATCACTTGGCCGGTCGGCCGGCACAGGATCCGCCCCTGATCGCCATGACGTTCTCCGCCGCGGATGACACGCTGGCCCCGCCGGGAGGAGAAGTGCTCTGGCTCTGGGGACAATATTTCCCCTACGAACTAGCCAGTGGGGATACGTGGCCGGACATTGCCGAGGGCGTGGCCGACACATTGCTCACACAGTTTGAGCGCTACGCCCCGGGAACGCGCGAGTCCATTGTGGGCCAGTTGTTTCAGCATCCGGAATGGCTTGAGGATCACTTGGGGCTGTACCGGGGGAATGTGATGCACCTGGAGATGAGCATCGACCAGATGTTCTCGGCACGCCCCCTGTTTGGATCGTCAAACTACCAGGGCCCCGTGGACGACCTGTTTCTAACGGGGGCAAGTACGCACCCTGGCGGGGGAATCATGGGCGCATCGGGGCGAAACGCCGCACGTGTTGTGCTTGACAGCGTGGCATAACATTCCATCACGATAACAAAGACCGCGACGAAATGAGCTACCTTTCCTTCCATCTGGTCTTTCTGGTACCGCCGATCCTGGGCATGATGGCCCTGCATCGGCGCCCGAGGCAGATGGGAAATGACCTTCGTGTGGATCTAGCAATCCCGGTCGTTTGCTTGATCGCACTCACGTACACAACCCCCTGGGACAACTACCTCGTTGCCCAAGAAGTCTGGTGGTACGGGGCAAACCGGGTCGTGGGAACCATCGGGTACGTGCCTGTCGAGGAGTACATGTTTTTTGTGCTTCAGCCGTTTCTGACTGGTTTGTTTCTCTACCAGTACCTACATCGATCTCCCCCCGTCCCCAAAGCGCATTCCTCATGGGCGTCTTGGACGGGGGCCGCAGTGTTCGCGGGACTCACTGGACTTGGGGCGTTCTTCCTGATGGACGGGCGGCCGTCGACGCTATACCTGGCCCTCATTCTGGTTTGGGCCCCTCCCATTCTGGCAGGGATGTGGCTCTACGATGGAGAGACGCTCTGGGCCCTCCGCAGCAGCGTATTCGTCACGACAGGTCTTCCGACCCTCTATCTCTGGGGAGCAGACACCGTGGCCATTCGGTCCAAAATTTGGACCATCGCGCCCGAGTACACGGTTGGCGCTTCGTTCCTTGGGCTTCCCCTCGAAGAAGCGTTGTTCTTTCTGTTCACCAATCTCTTGGTTGTGCAAGGGATTCTCCTGTTTCTATACGGGTCTCACAAAGCGTTTGCCCCAGAGAAGGAAACACGCCTATCCATACCCTAACATGTAACTTCTCCCTCACAATTTGAGAAGTTGTCCCGTATGTTTTTGTTGGCGGTCGCGAGGCCTCACAGTTATACTGATGCATGAACACCGCATATGTACTTGCCAATGGAAAAATGAGCGTACGCCCAGCTTTCCATTGGCAGAGGCAATTGAGATGATTCCGAGCGTCCCCAGCGGGCCGTTCGGGCTCACTCACACTATCACCCAAACAACCCAAATCTACCCATGCTACAAGAGCTTCCCACCCTGACACCGGGCCAATATAACCTGGTGTACAACATGTTCTCTTTCACCGTCGCGACCATGACGGCGTCTTTCGTGTTCTTTGTCATGGCCCGCAACAACCTGGCGCCGAAGTATCGGATTTCGATGATGGTCTCGGCGCTGGTGGTATTCATTGCCGGCTACCACTACTTCCGGATCTTCAATAGCTGGGAAGGCGCATATGCCCTCAACGCGGCTGCCGGAATGTACGAGCCGACCGGTGAGCTCTTCAACGACGCCTACCGATACGTAGACTGGCTCCTTACCGTGCCCCTTCTCACCGTTGAACTCGTGCTCGTGATGGGCCTGCCGAAGAATGAGCGAGGCCCGCTGGCTGCGAAGCTCGGGTTCGCGGCGGCACTGATGATCGTGCTCGGATACCCTGGAGAGGTGAGCGGTGACGCCAGCCTCTTCGGCACCCGTGGGCTCTGGGGCTTCTTCAGCACCCTCCCCTTCGTGTACATTCTGTATGTCCTCTTCACCCAGTTGGGCGACACGATCCAGCGACAGAGCAGCCGCGTAGCCACCCTCTTGGGCAACGCCCGTCTGCTGCTGTTGGCCACATGGGGCTTTTACCCCATTGCCTACATGATCCCGATGGCCTTTCCGGAGGCGTTCCCGAGCAGCACACCGGGAACCATCGTGGCGCTTCAGGTTGGATACACGATCGCGGACGTTCTTGCGAAGGCCGGATACGGTGTGATCATCTACAACATCGCCAAGGCCAAGTCCGAAGAGGAAGGCTTCAACGTCAATGAGATGGTGGAGCCGGCCACGGCCAGCGCATAGCATCGGTCTCGTCCTTTGACTGTTGTCAAGGAGATTGGATCTTCCCCGCCGTCGGGATCTTCCGACGGCGGGGTTTTTTTGTGTACTCCAGATACTCGTTGACGAGAGGACCGCCCTCCAAAACGGCGTCTCACATTCCTACCCCGAAACCATTTCTTGGACGCAGGTATTGAGGAATCCTTCGCCCGCTCTACCGACCTGACCCTCAGAGAGATGGCGTCTCTGCCTGCGCCCGATTCCTCCGATCCCATTCTCACCATTGCCGGGCCCACGGCCGTCGGCAAGACGGAGCTAAGCCTCGATGTCGCCGAGCAACTCAACGCCGAGATCGTCTCGGTCGACAGCCGACAGGTGTACGAGGAATTGACGATTGGGACGGCAAAGCCAGTTCCTGAGGCCCGCCGCCGCGTGCCCCATCACTTTATCGGAGAACGGTCCCTCCACGAACCATTCTCGGCCGGGGCGTACGCGGAAGCGGCCAACGAGCGGATTCGAGACATCCTTGCACGAGGCCGCCGCCCCCTCGTCGTGGGGGGAGCGACGCTGTATCTGCATGCCCTCCAGTACGGCCTGGCAGACATTCCGGACGTGGACGCAGAGGTCCGCGAGCGACTGAATCGGCGGCTGGAGTCGGAGGGCCGAGACGCGCTCTACGAAGAGCTTGAAGAGATAGACCCGAAGCAGGCGGCCGAGACAGATCCGACCAAGACCCAGAAGGTGATTCGTGCCCTCGAGGTATACCACGGCACCGGTCGGACGCTCTCTCACTATTACGAGACCCAGCCAGAGCCGCCGTTCGACTACGTCACGGTCGTCCTCAACCGCGATCGGGAAAAGCTGTACGACCGCACCAACCGGCGTGTCGAGCGGATGCTCGACGCGGGGCTTCTGGAGGAAGTTCGCAACGTCATGGACATCGATGGGGTGCAGTTGGATGAGCCTCCACTAAGCACGATTGGCTACCGGGAGCCCATACAGCACCTCAATGGCGAAATCGACTACGACGAGATGGTGCGACTCGTAAAGCGGAACACACGCCGCTACGCGAAACGTCAGCTTACATGGTTTCGCCGGTACGACGAGTACCACTGGCGATCCGCGCCCGAGACGGGTGCCGAGGAACTCGTGTCGATCCTGGCAACGGCGTTGAACTCCGATCACTCCGCAGCGGACTCGGCCCGGTAGTTCTCTAGCACATGGTGGTGGACGCCCACTGTATACTGGCGGACCGAAGCGATGACGGCGGCCCCACCCCACCCCATCCAAATCCATACCCAATAGGGCCCGTCCACGTAGAAGAGGTACGTTCCGATCGAGCAGGTCCCCAGCCAGAGCCAGTGCCATGACGGCCGTGGGCCCGCGACCCCGAGCGCGATCACAGGCAGAAGATACCACGGATGCACGGTTGTACTGAGGACGAACAGCGCACCGATGACAAGGAGACACGCACGGCGAAACGACCATTTGTACCACGCGTCCAGTCCGTACAACACCGGCAGGGAGATCAAGAAAAGTCTCCGGAAAAGCGGCCCTATCGTCTTGCTCCAGTCCGCTCCCGTCCAGGCCCAGAGGGCATGCTTGGTCGCGTAGTACGGCCCGGCATTAAACTCAAACAGCTTCGCAAACAAGTCGACCGATGCCTTGATGTGCGGAAGAGCATACGGGGCCGCGTACGGAAGGCTCAGCCCTACCACCAGAAGCCCTCCGGGCCACACGGCCCGCCACCCGAAGCGCCGCAGCAAGAACGGCCCCAGTGCAAATGGGTAGATCTTGACGAGTCCGGCCCCTGCAATGGCCAACGATGCACATGCTCCGCAGTGCTGTCGAACCGCCCATACCGCCGTTAGCAGCAACAGGACCAGGAGCGCCTCGGTGTGGCCCTGCCCCGCCGTCTCGATGAGAACCAGAGGATTCCAGGCATACAGAAGCACATTGCGGGCACTCGTCAGGCGTGCAAGCAGGACGACACCTCCAAACTCCACTGCCATGATCAGGACCTTCAGAACGTAGTACGACGTCGTCCAGCTCCCGTCGTAGAACAGCCCCCCGAGGGCAAAGACAAGCTGCGAGAGTGGAGGGTAAACGCTGTAGTAGGACTGCGAGTTGAGTTTCTCGTAGAGCGTCGTGTCCTGAAAAGAAGTAAGAGCAGGGTCTGACGGGACGTACCTGTACGGGTTGATGCCTTCCCATTGAAGCCAGCCGTCCCAGATGTAGCGGAACAGGTCGTCGGTCAATCCCGGCCCGACTGGAAGGTAGGCCACCCGAAGAATCAGCGCACCCCACAAGACCTCTCGCATCGACGGGGCATCACGGCGCCAGAGCAAACACAAGCCCGCACTTCCGAGGAACGAGGCCCCAACCAAGACGGGCCAGGTGGACTCAAACGCGGCCCACAGAGGCCCCGACAGAAGAACAATGCCGGTAAACAGGAGGGTCCAGGAGGTGAAACGGCCCCGATGAGTGCCCGACATCGTACCTAGGGTAGCCCAGGGAGTGAAAAGAAGAGGCCCTGCCCCAGGGGTTAATGGTGTTTCTACTGCTGAACGTTACGCCCCCCCTACGTTCCCAGCACCTGTTGCTCATCAGCGGTGTGCTCTCTTGTTTTCCACCCCCAATAACAGGAGTATATTTCCTACAGGATCAACAGTTCTTTCGGGGTCTGAGTCAGGTTCTCACAGCCGTTTTCTCGAAGAACAACAATGTCCTCGATCCGAACGCCATACTGCTGCTCGGGGACGTATACGCCGGGCTCGATCGTCACACACGCCCCAGACGGGAGTTCGTCGTCCGCTGTGTGCGAGACACGGGGCCATTCGTGCACCTCAAGCCCGAGCCCATGGCCAAGCCCATGCGTGAAATATTCTGCCAGTCCGGCCTCTTCGAGAGACGCTCGGGCCACCGCATCCAGTTCTTTTCCTGTCATGCCCGCCTGTGCAGCGTCAAGCGCGGCATTTTGAGCCGACAGTACCGCATTGTATCCGTGCCTCGCCGGGTCGCCCGGATCACCCAGGGCCACCGTTCTTGTCATGTCGGAGGCGTATCCCTCCCGAACCCCCCCCATGTCGATCACAATCATCTCTCCCTCTCGCAGCGTCCGGCCTGTGGGGTGGGCGTGAGGTCGGGCGCCGTTGGGTCCCGAGGCCACGATGGGGTCAAACGACATCGACTCGGCCCCCTTCGCTCGGTGGCGGTAGACAATTTCTGCCCCAACTTCCCGCTCCGTCATCCCTGGCTCGATGAGGTCGACAACCTCGCGAAACACCTCGTCGGTGATTGCCTGCGCCGCCTGAACACGAGAGACCTCGCGCTGAGTTTTGGATGCGACGAGGCGAGTTAGCAGACTCGTCTCCGGGATCCACTGTACGTCCTCGTGGTCTTCTACAAGGGCATCTCGGCGAGCAACGCTGACGTGATCTGCCTGAAAGGCCACACGCGAAAACGGCTCTAGTAGTCTTTCCTCCACCACGCACTCCGAGAGCCCTTTCTGTGCAATGTAGACATCGGCGCCTTCCACCTCGGCCTGGGCCTGATCTGTATAGCGCCCATCCGTCACGAACGACGCCGATTCAGAACCAACAATCAGGAGGCCACTGGACCCTGTAAACCCACAGGCCCATCGAACATTCGGCAGGAATGTGAGGAGGGCAGCGTCCACCTCAAGGCCATGGAGGCGGTCACGAACACGAGAGATGCGACTAGGCATTTGAGGCAGACCAAGAAGATGAACCCAGAGACGTGAAAAGGACTGCTCCTACTCGTTTCGCGTGGACGGTCCCGAGTAGTAGTTGGGAGACTCCTTCGTGATCTCCACGTCGTGTGGGTGGCTTTCCCGAAGGCCCGCGGCGGTGGTCCGAACAAACTGGGCCGATTCGTACAACTCTCGAACCTCTTCGCAGCCACAGTACCCCATCGCGGCTTGGAGCCCGCCCTTCATCTGGTGTAGCACCTCACTCAATCTTCCGCTGTATGGCACACGGCCCTCGACCCCCTCGGGCACCAACTTGCGGAGTTCGTCTTCGGCGTCTTGGAAGTACCGATCTTTGCTTCCGTCCTGCATGGCTTCTACCGAGCCCATGCCGCGGTAGCTCTTGTACTTACGCCCCTCGTATATGATCGTCTCGCCAGGGCTTTCTTCAACGCTGGCGAAGAGGCTTCCAATCATGACGGCGCTGGCCCCGGCCGCCATGGCCTTTGGAATGTCGCCGGTCTGTTTGATCCCCCCGTCAGCGATTACGGGCACGCCGTCGGGACGAGCCTCCTCGGCACACTCCATGATCGCGGTCAGCTGGGGCACCCCAACCCCAGCGACCACGCGGGTTGTGCAGATTGATCCAGGGCCGATGCCGACCTTGACACAGTCCACCCCTGCCTCAATGAGCGCACGGGTGCCATCGGCCGTCCCCACGTTGCCCGCCACGATCTCAACCTCCTCCTCAAACCGGGCCGAGATCTGCCGGACCGTCTCCAGGACCCCTTCGGCATGGCCGTGCGCCGTGTCAACAACCACAAAGTCCACCCCTACCTCCACCAAGGCCGCCACGCGGTCCATCACGTCGGGCGTCACGCCCACGGCCGCCCCAACGCGCAGCCGGCCGTGCTCATCCTTGCACGCATGGGGATGCTTTCGTCGCTTGCGGATGTCCTTGAATGTAATGAGCCCTTTCAGGTAGCCCTCCTCGTCCACGACCGGGAGCTTTTCAACCTTGTGCTCCTGCAGGATGTCGATGGCCTCATCCAGGGTCGTTCCTACCGGCACCGTGACCAAATCATCGGCCGTCATCATCTCATGGATGGGCGTGTCGCCATCTAGCTCAAACCGAACGTCTCGGTTTGTCACAATGCCCACGAGCTTGTCCGATTCGTTCACGACCGGGATGCCCCCGATGGAATAGTGGGCCATCATGGTTCGGGCGTCCCCCACCGTATCGTGGGGCGAGATCGTGATCGGATCGAGAATCATTCCGTTCTCCGACCGCTTCACCCGGCGAACCTCAGCGGCCTGATCCTCGATCGACATGCTCTTGTGAAGCACTCCAGCCCCTCCCTGACGGGCCAACGCAATCGCCATGTCCGCCTCTGTGACCGTGTCCATGGCCGCGGACAGGACCGGAACGTTGAGCTTGATGTTTTGGGTCAGCCAGGCGGAGGTGTCCGTCTCTCGAGGCATGACCTCGGAGTGGCCTGGGACGAGAAGCACGTCGTCGTAGGTCAGGCCTTCGGTTTTGATCTTATCATCGGGGGCCGTGTCGGAGACGCCGTTTGTAACCGGTTTGGACATTGGTAGAAGGGAATTGGGAGGATTATTGAAGATCAACGCGTTGGTAGAGCTCGCGAACTTCCTCGGGGTCCAGTCGGCGCCACTCCCCACGCTGCAGGCGGCCGGTGACAAGGGTAGCGTACTTGGACCGTTCCAGTTGCACAATGGTGTGCCCGAGCGCCTCCATCATGCGACGAATTTGACGGTTGCGGCCCTCGTGCAATTCGAGAGCGACATCGGTCTTGCGCTGCGGATCGAGGTACGCGGCCTGATCGGCCGCTGCCTGTCCATCGGAAAGCTCCAGCCCCCGCCTCAGCGAATCGAGCTGATGGGGCTTTACCTGATCCTGGAGACGCATGTAGTAAATTTTGGGAATCTCGTACCGAGGGTGCATCAGCCGGTGGGCGAGGTCGCCATCGTTGCTCACCAAGAGCACCCCGGTCGTATTTCGGTCCAGCCGCCCCACCGGAAAAAGGCCAGACGGGTTGTCACTGGGCACCCCGATCACATCAAGGACCGTCTGGCGATCTCGTGGATCATCGGTGGTACTTATCGTATCCTTCGGTTTGTTGAGGAGCACGTACTCAAATTCGAGGGGATAAACTTCCTCCCCGTCCACACTCACGGTTTGTCCCTCTTGTACCCGAGTGCCGTGCTGGGTTACCCTCTCCCCATTGATTTGAACCCGTCCCTGCTCCACCAGGTCGTCCGCGTCTCGACGAGAACAGACGCCCGCATGCGCGATGTACTTGTTGATCCGCATGCCTTCTCGGTTGGAGGAATCGGTGGCCATGACACAGAGACTGATTCACGGTAAATCGGCGTGCCGGGGCGGGCCTATCCGGACGAGTCTTCGTCGTCGGAGGCATCAATGCCCTCGGCGTCTATCATATCGACCGAGATGCCTTCTTCCCGATCAAGTTGCAAAAGCTTGGCCCGTTCGTCGTCGAAGGCCGGGTCGTCGAGCAGGTCTTCGACCTCTCGGAGGGTGGGAAGGTCGTCGAGGGCATCGAGCCCAAACTGCTCGAGGAAACGGTCGGTGGTGCCGTAAAGAAGCGGCCGTCCCACAGAGTCAGCTCGTCCCTCCACACTCGCGAGATCCATCTTTAACAGCTTCCGGATCGCGTAGTCCGAGTTCACACCGCGCACGAAGTCTACCTCTGGCCGCGTGGCCGGCTGGCGGTAGGCAATAACCGCAAGGGTTTCCATGAGGGAGCGCGAGAGGTTCGTCTCCTGCTCCTCCACGTAAAAGGCCTTTGCAAATGAAGAGAAGGAGGCACGAGTGACCATCCGGTACCCTCCTGCCCACGCCTCTACCACAAAGGTGCGTCCGTGCTCTTCGTAGGCCGCATTGAGCCGGTCGATCGCCGCATCGATATCGTCTTCCGACGGCTCTGAGTGCCCCGTTACGTCGGCCATGATCCTGGCGATGTGGGACGCCGACACGGGTTCATCGGCAGCGAAGAGAATCGCCTCTGCTGCCTCTTCGAGCGTGTGGTCGTCGGGCATAGGGGGGCGGCAAATCGACCAAACAGAGCGCTCCGTCCTTTCCCTGACACGTTCCGGTTCGTGTGCCTAGGTAATAGATTGAAAGGTGGAGGGAAGTCCGTCTCCGGAGCTAGACGGGTCGGGACGCGAAGGGGCGTCTGCGGGAGGGACTTCCTCGCCACAATATGCGTCAAATGCCTCCAGCAGATCCTGTGCAATGACCTCGGCGTTTCGGCCCTCGATGTGCTTCCGTTCCACCACATATACGGGCTGACCCTCTCGGAAGAGGGCAAAGAACGGGGAAGACGGAGGAATCCCTGGGAGGTACTCCCGGGCCCGCTCCGTCGCCTCAAGGTCTTGGCCGGCGAACACCGTAACGTAGTGGTCTGGGTGCTGCTCTGTCGCCTCCTTCGCCTTGGACACAGCCGGCCGGGCGTTGCCCGCAGCACAGCCACAGACTGAGTTGATCACGAGCAGCAGCGTCTCATCGTCGGCCTGATCAAAGGCAGCATCGACCTCATCGGGCGTACGCAACTCCTCGACGCCCAACTGGGTCAGCTCTTGACGCATCGGCTGAACCATCTGCTTCGGATACGGCATGGAAAGCACTTATTCGTTGCAGGAACGACACGAGCCTCCAGCGGCGGCCCGGAGGATACACTAGTCACGTGCTACGACCAGTCCCAACGGTTGATCCCTTCGAAAGGCCGACTGAACAGGCTTGATCTTGACTTTGAAGCTCGACGTTGTGAGCCAGTTAACCTGGAGTGAATCTCTTCGCACACTGTCAGAACCGGCCTCTGCAGGTGGCTTCCGCTTGGTCCGAAGAGGTTCCCGGAAGATGACCCTGCAAGCCCCTTTGACTCCCTCCTTCTTTTATTCGTCGGTCGCTCAGAATCGACTTCCGGTTAACATACTTATGCTGATCTACCTAGCACCGAGGTAGCAAAGACCCGATTGGTCGGAAGACCGAGTGGAGGTGTGCCCGGTTGTCGGAGCTCTACCTCGTACACAGAGCTGCTAACGGTAAACGATTAAATATGCTCTTTGCAATAACAGATATCAAAAGTGCTCACCCCTGTTTTCCTTAGGGTCTGCCAGAAGAGAAAAAGCGAGCGGGGCAGTCTTCGAGCGGAACGGAGCAACGTCGAAGGACCTCTTTGGCATCAGCGGAGACAAGCCCCGGGACGACGTGCCTTTTTCTGCAGATTCCGCGCTCTTCGAAGAGATTCTTTCGTCGCAGGCTCCGTCAGAATGACCCGTCTTGCCTGTGATTGACGCAGGGCACTGGCCCTTTGAATTTTTGTCGTGCAGCAAGCTCTTGACCCGTACTCGTTTTCTCAAAGCAGGCGTTGCCCGCCCACTTTTGGAGCATTGCCCCGCCGCACACAAGCAGTCAAAAGCCTCTGATGCCCAACAGAGGAAGACCCTGGAAGTGATGGATATGTGAATGCGACACCCCCAAGATGAAGTCTCTTCGGAGGAAGCGTTTACGTGACGCTGGGATCACAACTCGTCACGGGTCCAGAGAATTAGGGAAGGTGAGAATATGTCATTGTGCACAGTGAGCAACCTCGATCCCCATTCATCGATTTCAACGCCGACATGGAAGCAACCAATAAGACGCCTGATTTGGATGTCACCAACTCGCCTGAGTCCGCTGCTCAGGAGAGCATCCAGCGCGCACTCGATCAGGGTGTCGAACGCGGACAGATTCATCGTCTCCACCAGTGGGCGACCATGCTAAACGAGCTTTGCCACGAGGAAGACCGTGGTTCCTGACACATTTGCTGCAAACCAGAAAGGAAAAGGCCGATGCACTGGTGATCGGGGCCTTTTCCCAACACCCAGTGAAAGCTTTTTGTCTTCCGACGCTTCTCCGACCCACAAGCAAGGGCCAGATTGGCTCAGGCTGCGGATTCGAGCTTCTTATGCAGACAAAGCAAGAAGGAGACTCGTCTTGTCCCAATCGCAGACCAGTCAGCAAAGCAACCCACGAGAAGCCTCTTATCGGACAACCGTGGTCTGAAGGGGCACTGTGTTTGAGAGGCACTGCCCCCCTCCGGCCAGAACAACTATCGAGACGGAGACTCAGTGTAGCTGCAAGGTGGCGTTAAGAACACACCATACAGGGAGACCTCAGTACAACCCCGGCGAGAGACACCGCGGAACAGAGCTCTTGAACGCAGCAGGCGAGCGTCGGGCGGGAATTGCCCTTGGCAGTCTCAGTTCGCCTCGCAGATTTATCTTTCGTAGGGCCTCCTACTCGATATTTACATCGGCCCCAACTCGGTCCGCGAGCACCTCGAACTGCTCCTTCGTAACGGCAATAAACACCCGGTCTACACCTGTCAGGTCGTGCTCGTCAGACTTAATTCGATTGGTGCTCCCACCGGGTGCGTCCGTTCCCCTGTTGCCATTGACCGAAATAAACGTGTCAACGGGATCCGAACCATCTACCGCCTCAACGACAGCATCGCGGGAGGTTTGGAGTGCCCCGGCGAAGGTAGTTGCCATCCCGGTGTAAAAGCCACCATACTCTCGCAGGGATTTGTCCTTGCTGCTACTGAATTTTTCATCGGTGTGGGCTCGAGCAGACCGGTTGCGCATGCGATTTCGGGTTGGTTGGAAGAGTATTGTGTGTGTGCCACGAGCTTCAGGCCGAAATTGGTCTCATGAAGCCGTAACATTGATGGACAGAGTCAAAAATCGGCGGACATTGAGGCACCTTGCCGATCCCTCTGAAAGATCGCAACTTTCATCTCGCACTCAAAACACCCGGCGTCAAGGACGGGCGAAAGGCCAGAGAGGCTTAAACACACGCGACCAGGTCCCAACACGAAAGCCGTCTCGACGCTGTTCGAGACGGCAGGGGCTCCATCATGGGACCGGTTCAACGTTCACTTGGAGGTAGGCCCGGAGGGATTCGAACCCTCAGCTCACGGATTAAGAGTCCGTTGCTCTACCAGGTTGAGCTACGAGCCTATTGTTTCAATTTCCGCTACAACAGTACCTTGCACAGCGAAAGAAGTTCAGCAGATTCCTGTGGCCCAACGCCACACGGGCGGCTTTCCACTGGGCTTCACAGATTCGGAATGTCGAGATGGCTCTGTGGCGGTCACGTCCACATTCATTTCTGTGTTCCCTCCCCGCGTATTTTCTCTCGTACTCTATATGTAGGAACTGGATTTCGCCACGTGCTCTCAAAACAGGTACGAGGCACCCTGATGCTACGTAGGGTCAGCCGCGGCGTCCAATCTCCAGCCTCTGACACGCTCGTTATGCCGGGGCGCATTCGACAGGCCATTCCTCCAAGCACATCGCCCGTCCCCAGCACACCATGAGGGAAGACTACACGTCCAGGTCGTCCGCCTCCGCGGCGTGCTGCATGATGAACTTGAACCGGGCCGAGCTGTCCCGCCCCATCAGTTCGGTGATCGTCTGCTCCGTGACCATCCGCTCGGTGTCGGGAATGCTTACCTCAAGCAGGCGGCGGCCCTCGGGCGAGAGGGTCGTCTCGTTCAGTGTATTGGGCATCATCTCCCCCAGTCCCTTAAAGCGTTGAATGTCGACATTGGGATTGCGGCCGTCGCTCCGGACCTTATCCAGGACCTGCTCCTTGTCGGATTCGTCGAGCGCCCAGTGGGTCTCCTTGCCCGCCTCGATGCGGTAGAGCGGCGGCTGGGCAATATGCACGAACCCCCCCTCAATGAGCGGCCGCATGTACCGGTAGAAGAACGTGAGCAGGAGCGTAGCGATGTGATGCCCGTCCGAGTCCGCGTCCATCAGGAGGATGACCTTTCGGTAACGCAGGTCGGACAGGTCCAGCGCATCGCCGATGCCACAGCCCAGTGCCTGCACGATGTTGGACAGTTCCTTATTGCTTTGCACCCGGTCGAGGGTGGCCTGCTCGGCGTTCAGGACCTTCCCACGAAGGGGCAAGACCGCCTGCGTCTTCCGGTCGCGCGCCTGCTTGGCCGACCCACCGGCCGAGTCGCCCTCCACGATAAAGAGCTCACACTCGCTCGGGGTGCTCGACGAGCAGTCGGCCAGCTTGCCGGGCAGCTGCAGACGCGACGTGGAGCCCGACCGCCCGCCGCTTCCCCCTGATGCCGATCGACGAGCCCGCCGGGCCTTCGCCGCCTGCACAACCCGCGATGCAATGGCCTCCCCCGTCGACGAGTGGTCGTTCAGGTACTGCTCCAGCTCGGTGCGAAGGGCCCCCGAGACCTGCGACCGAACCGAGGGGTTGTTGAGCTTGTCCTTCGTCTGCCCCTGAAACTGTGGGTCCACGTGAAACAGGTTCACGATCGCCACGAGCCCCTCTCGGGTGTCGTCGCCCTTAATCTCCAACCGGTGCGGCACGAGGTCGTGCGTGTCCATGAACGACCGGACCACCGACCGGATGCCGCTTTTGAGCCCCTGCTCGTGGGTCCCGCCGTCCTCCGTCGGAATGCCGTTGACGAACGTATGGAGCTGTTCCTTCGGCGCGTCGGTCCACTGGAGCGCAACCTCAAGGCGGCCGTCCCCGTCCAGGTCATCGTCCTCCATCATGAAGACATCGTCGTGAATCGGACTCACCTGAAGATCCTCCACGAGGTGCGTGAGGTACTCCTGGATGCCCCCCTCGTGGTGCAGACGGTGCCGCTCGCCACTCGTCTCGTCCCGGAAGATAATTTTCAGGTCCCGGTTCAGATAGGTCTTCACCTCCAGGTGCTCCCGAATCCAGGACGGGTCAAACTCGACGGACTCAAAGATGTCCGGGTCGGGACAGAAGTAAATTTCTGTTCCGGTCCCGCGCGCATCCCCGTCGGTGACGTCCAGCCCCGTCACCGGTGTGCCTTGCCGAAAGCGCTGCTGGTACTCCTGCCCATCGCGCTTGACGGTCGCGATGAGCTCCTCCGAGAGGGCATTGACGACCGAGACACCCACCCCGTGCAGGCCGCCGGACGTGATGTAGTTGCTGGCGTCAAATTTGCCGCCCGAGTGGAGCGTCGTAAGAATCAGCTGGACGGTAGGGACGCCCTTCTCGGGGTGGTCGTCCACCGGAATGCCGCGCCCGTTGTCGGACACGGAGATGCTCTCCCCATCCTCGTGCAAGACGACCTCAATCCGGGAAGCGTACCCGTTGGTGGCCTCGTCGACGGCGTTGTCCACCACCTCCCACAGGATGTGATGAAGGCCGGGGCGCCCCGTGCCTCCAATGTACATGCCCGGCCGCTTGCGGACCGGTTCGAGGCCTTCGAGGACGTCGATGTCTTCGCCGGTGTACGTCGTTGGCATATGCTAGAATTCGTCGTGCTTCGTGAGCGGGTCTCTCGTAATCGTGATTCCTACGTCTATGCGGCCTCACTCAGGGACACCTCCACAGGCTTCGGAAACACCTCCGCGAAGTAGCCCCGCTTGATCACGAGCGTGCCTTTGCCCCCCCGATTCGTGACGTCAAACTTCGTTGTGCGCACGATCTCGTCCCGCCCGTTGTTCGTCTCTACCCTGAGCCCCTCCCGAGCCCGGGTGCTGAGGCTGAAGTCGAGCACACGGTCGTTGTCCTCAAGACGGATGGCACGCACGCCTTTAGCAGGGCCCTTGTAGACCGAGACCTGATGCACAGGAAAGACCAGCGCCCGCCCGTCGTGCGAGGCAAGGCAGATGTTCTCGTCGCCACGGGCACAGTGGACACGGGCCACCTCGTCCCCGTCTTCCAGTCGCATGTACTTGCGGCCCGTACTAATCGAGGGCTCCAGGTAGCCATCCAGGGTGAAGCGGGTGGCTTGCCCGCCCTTGCTGATGGCGACGACATAGGGTTGATCCGGTGCCTCGGGGTCGTCCGGATCGAAGAGATCCCCCTGTTCACTCGGCTCGGGCGGCACCGGGTCCGGAAGTGCCCGGCCCTCGAAACTGATGACGCCGACCACGTGCTCCCCGTCGTCGAACGAGAACAGCTTTTGGACCGGGTCGCCGTACCCAGTCGTGCTCGGAATTTCCGTGATGCGGGTGGTATAGCACGTGCCGTAGTTCGTAAAGAAGCCGACGGTGGCGCGGGTCGACCCGGCCAGGGCCCAGCCCACCTCGTCCCCGTCTCGGGTGCGGATGGCCTCCAAGTCCGAATACGTGCCCTGCCGCTTCACCCAGCCGTCCCGCGTGACAATGACGTGGACGTCCTCGTCGACGATGTAGTCTTCTTCGGTATACTCCATGGTCGCCTCCGGGCCGGCAATGGTACTGCGGCGCTCGTCCGTGTACTCGTCACGAATGTCTTGAAGCTCGTCTTGAACGATGCCCCAGCGTGCATCTTCGTCGTCGAGCAGGCGACGGATCTCCTCCGCCCGGGCCCGCTTCTCCCCCAGTTCGTCCCGAATCGCCTCAACCTCCATCTGCGAGAGCTTGTAGAGCTGCGTCTCCAGAATCGCGTCGGTCTGCTCCTCGTCGAGTTGGAAGCGATGCATGAGCCGCTGGGCGGCATCGGCCTTGTTCTTTGAGGCTCGGATGATCTCGATGGCCTCGTCCAGGGCGTCGAAGATCGTCTCGAAGCCCTCTAGGATGTGGATCCGCGCCTCCAGGTCCTCCAGTTCGTTCTGTAGACGCCGGGTCACGACGTCCAGTCGAAAGTCGAGGAAGTACCGAAGAATGGCGCGGAGGTCTACCTGCTTCGGGGCCTTCACGTCCGTGCTCTCGGTCGGCACGAGGCAGGTGAGGTTGACGTGGAATCGTTTCTGGAGCTTCGTGTGCTTGAAGAGGTAGGCCATCGCCGCCTCTGTATCGGAGCCACGCTTGAGCTCCAGCACAATGCGCACATCGTCGGTCGACTCGTCGCGCACATTCGACAGCTGCGGAACGTTCTCCTCGGCGATATGGTCAGCAATCTCCTCGACGATCTTGCTCTTGTCTACGCCATAGGGCACCGACTCGATAATGGCGCGGGTCTTCCCCTTCGTCCGGTAGGCCCCGCGCATCTCGATCGTCCCGGAGCCCGTCTCGTAGATCTCTGCGAGTTCGTCCTGCGTGTTCAGGATGCGTTCCCCCGTGGGAAAGTCCGGCCCCTGAATGTGCTCGCGGACGAGCGTCGAGGTCGTCACGTCGGGCGCCTCGATCATGTGGAGGGCCGCGTCGACCACCTCGCCGAGATTATGGGGCGGAATGTTGGTGGCCATTCCCACCGCGATGCCACTTGCTCCATTCACCAAGAGATTGGGGACGCGGGCGGGGAGCACGACCGGCTCCTCCAAGGAACCGTCAAAGTTGTCGCGGTAGTCGACCGTCTCGTCGCGGAGCCCCTCCAGCATCTCCATGGCCAGGGGCTGCAGCTTGGCCTCCGTGTAGCGCATCGCCGCCGCACTGTCGCCGTCGAGCGAGCCAAAGTTGCCGTGCCCATCGACCAGCGGCGCCCGCAGAGAGAACGACTGGGCCATGCGCACCATGGCGTCGTAGATGGCCTTGTCGCCGTGGGGGTGGTACTTTCCCATCGTCTCTCCCACAACCGTCGCGCTCTTGCGGTGGCGCTTAGACGGATACAGATTCAAACTGTCGAACATCGCAAAGAGGATGCGTCGCTGCACCGGCTTCAGGCCGTCGCGGATGTCCGGCAGTGCCCGGCTGGTGATGACGGACAAGGCGTAGTTCAGGTACCGCTCGCGGGCGGTCTCGTGAAGTGGAATGGTCTCGGTAACAGGCATCAGCGGCGTTCAATAACGGATGTTGACGGCGCACACATAGTTTACTCACACGTTTTCGGAGATACAACTCCCACTGACTGGCGTTTCGGAAGATTTGAGCGTTTTCCATCGGGCCACCGGAGCTAACAGGCCTCACTGCGCAGATGATCAGCACGCAGACGAGCGTTCATCCGCCAATCGCTTCTCCAAAGGACACGTGGGGAAGCGTGCAAGGGAGGCCCTCTTGTTCATCTCTAAAAACATCATTTTTCTATGCAATAACGGAACCTTTTAGAAGGAATTCAGGGACAGTGCCTTGTCTAGAGTGGCGCACCGCTGGATGTCTTACAATCAGTAGTTAAGGGTGAAGTAATCGCCGTCCTCATTGGGATGAAGATGCAGAAGGTCGGCCTCTGTGAGACGGAGCAGCGTCTGAGATGCCCGTTCCCGCGGGATGTCGGCCAGCTGAGCCAGCTGTGACACAGAAATGCGGCCATAGTCATCCAGGTACCGCATGAGTAGTGACTCCGTCTCCCCAAATTCGAAGGTTACTCCCGCCTGGTCTTCCTGCTCGCGAAGCTCCTGGATGGTCTCGGGACTGGCCGCGACGCTACTCGCCTCCACCCGCACGTACGTCCGCCCCTCTTCGGCGGGGGTCTCTTCGTCCTCCACCACCACGTGAGGCTTGGTGCTGCTCTCCGGGATCGTGACGACGAGCACGTCGCACCGGGGCTCCACGACAATCCGCTCGGTTCGATACTCTACAACAGGCCGGGAGTGGGCGGTCACGGCCTGGCGGAAAAGGAACTCTTGTTCAGATGTATGTTCGACGCCCGTGATGGTCCCGTCGTCGTTCACCCCGAGTACGATGCGTCCGCCATTGGTATTGGCCAGCGCGACTACCTCTTTCGCAATGCGCTGAGGCCGGGGGGCCCGACGCTTGAACTCGACACTGATGCCCTCCCCCAAATCGACGAGCTGTTCCAGTTCCCGACGCGTCATACCAGTTGTGCAGACGAACTATGAGTAGGTACAGTCGGGGTTGGGATCAGGCCAGTGCATCCGTGAACGGGACGAGAGACCAGAGTTGATGCCCCCCATCTTCTGACCGCACCAATCGCTCAAAATTTGCACAACGGTTCGACACGGCCAGGATCAGAAGAGTCAAGAGGCCCCCTGGGGGCTACGTGACAGCCCATGCTCCCGTTTGGCCGAGCGTGTCATGAGTTCGTCGACCATGTCTTCGGGACGCTGGTCTTCAAACAGAACGCGATGCACCGCCTCTGTGACGGGCATCTCGACGTCGTAGTGCTCGGCCAGCCCCCGGACCGATTGGGTCGTGCGAACCCCTTCCGCCACCATGTCCATCGTCGACTCAATCTCGTCGAGCGTCTTGCCGGTTCCAATCTGCTCCCCCAGGTGCCGGTTGCGACTGTGCTGACTCATGCAGGTCACGAGCAGGTCACCGATGCCCGCCAGCCCAGCAAAGGTTTGAGGCTTGGCCCCCATCGCGACCCCGAGACGCCGCATCTCGGCGAGGCCACGGGTAACGAGGGCCGCCTTGGCGTTGTCCCCGTACCCCACTCCATCCCCCATGCCCGCCGCAATCGCGAGGACGTTCTTCGCGGAGCCTCCAATCTCAACCCCCACCACGTCGGTATTTACGTAGACCCGAAGCCGCTCGGTCATGAAGGCGTCCTGGACCCATTCTGCGCGCGGCTCGGTGGGGGCGGACGCGACGAGCGTAGTCGGCTGACTTGCGGCCACTTCCTCCGCGTGGCTGGGCCCGTAAAGCACTCCAATTTGCTGAGCCTCTATCCCTGTCAGCTCTTCGGCCAAGACCTGCGACATCGTTCGCAGGGTATCGTTTTCAATTCCTTTGGCCAACGAAACCACGGTCGTCCCGGGACGGGTGAGCGGCGCAATTCGGGTGGCCACGCTGCGCAGGCTCTGCGAGGGCACCGCCACGGCCCAGAGGGACGAGGCGCTCGCGGCGGCCTCAAGGTCCGAGGTCACATCCACGGACGACGGAATCTCAATGTCCGAGAGGTACGTCGGGTTGCGGCGAGTTGTCCGCATCTGCTCGACCGCCTCTTCGCGACGGGCCCAGAGGGTCACGTCGCGCCCCGCGGCAGCCAGGTGCACGGCAAGGGCCGTTCCCCAGCTTCCGGCCCCGAAGAGCGTAATCGAAGTCGACATGGGAAGACGTCTGAATGCAAAGACATGGACACTGGGGCGAAGCCCGGGCCGGGCAGCAAGTCCCGATGGCGATCTTCTCACCGTAGAGAGCCCGGCAGGAACGCAGCGCGCCCGCTAGAGCTCTCCACGCCCCAGCATGCCCTGGGCCGGCTCGAAGGAGCTAATCTGACTCTCGGAGCCGTTCAGAAGGCGCCGAATGTTGGACCGGTGCGCCACGACGATGGCCAGGGCAAGAAGCCCTCCGAAGACGAACAGGCTCGGATCGAGGTCCGCCCCCAACCCGAAGCGACGAAGGGCCACAACGGTCGGGAACGCGACGGCAGCGGTGATGGAGGACAGCGACACGTACCGCGAGGTGAGCAGGATCGTCACAAAGACCGCGAGTGTGATTGCCATCGTGAGGGGCGTGAGCGCAAAGAGCATCCCGGCCGCGGTGTTCACGCCCTTTCCTCCCTCAAACCGCGCAAAGATGGGATACATGTGACCGATCACCGCTCCGATTCCGGCAAGCAGCCCCAAGACCACGAACGAGTCCCATCCGAACAGGGACAGGCCCGTCGGAATCGGGTCAATGCGAATCACCGACGCCACGACCCCCGCCGCGAGGAAGCCTTTTCCGAAGTCTACGACCGTCGCCAGCGCGCCGGCCTGCCAGCCCACCACGCGAAAGGCATTGGTGGCCCCACAGTTGTGGCTGCCGTGATTGCGGATGTCGACCCCGTGCAGGGCCTTGCTGGACCACAATGCTCCGGGAACGGACCCGAGAAAATAGCTGATAAGCAGGATGACAATCAGCGACCACATGTTGACACCCCGATGGCGGTTGAGCGAATTGAGAACGGGACGCGCATCCAGGACGACATCGGCGTCGGTGCGCCTCCGTAATTTAGTGCCTATCGTACCTCGTTTTTGGCGCCAAGTGTTCCGGTGAAGCCGGCCCGGACGGCGCGGTGGCGCCTCCCAAGGCGACTAGGACGACTCCGCCGCGGCTTCGATTCGACCGATCCGAATCGGTGATTCGCCCATGGACTTGAGCTGCCCGACAGCGTCGGCGGCGTCATCTGCCCGCACCACAGCCACCAAACCCACCCCAAGGTTGAAGGTCTGTCGCATGTCGGCCTCCGGCACGTCCCCGAGCTCTTGGATCAACGAGAAGATGGACGGGCGGTCCCAGGCGTCGTAGTCGACCACCGCTGTGCTCCCCTCCGGCACCACTCGCCCGAGGTTGTTCGGAAGCCCGCCGCCGGTAATGTGGGCGAGCCCCTTGGCCAAGCCGGACTCCACGAGGGAGCGGATCGGGCGCAGGTACGAGCGATGGACACGAAGCAGTGCCTCTCCCACCGATCTCCCTCCCAGTTCGGAGGGACAATCATTCACGGTGTACGCGTCGAAGAGGACACTCCGGGCCAAGGTGTAGCCATTGGTGTGGATGCCCGTCGACGGCAGCCCGAGCAGCACGTCTCCGGGGCCTACCTCTTCGCCCGTGACGATCTTTCCCTTGTCCACCAGCCCAACGACCGTTCCCACGAGATCGAAATCCCCCTCGCCGTACACATCCGGCATCTCTGCAATCTCGCCCCCCACCAGTGCACACTCGGTTTCGTCACAGGCCGTCGCGAAGCCCCCCACGACCGCCTCCGCCGTGTCGGGCTCCAGGGTCCCCACCCCATAGTAATCCAGGAAGTACAACGGCCGGGCTCCGCACGCAGCCACATCGTTCACACAGTGGTTCACCAGGTCCTGCCCCACGGTATCGTAGCGCCCGGCACGCGACGCCACCTTCAGCTTGGTGCCGACCCCGTCGATGGACGAAACGAGCACCGGCGCGTCCATCCCCTCCAGGTCCGGTTCGAAAAGCGACCCGAAGGCCCCAATGTCCGCCAACACACCGGGGGTAAATGTATCCTGGACACTTGACCGAATGCGATCGACCGTCTCTTCACCGGCCTCGACATCAACACCTGCCTCTTTATAGGTCGTCATGATCGTCCGTGCTGTGATTGGGGAAAAATGGTGGACCGCCCCCTACCGGCGGCCAAAGAGCATAAGCAGATACACCTCCAACCGGCGGACCCGCGACAGTTCGATAGGGGCCGACCAGAGGTCGTAGTCGCGCCGGTCGAGCTCGTCCAGTAGGGCAAGGGCCCCGTGCCAGTATCGAAGAAGGGCGTAGCGCTGACGAATCCCAAGGTCATCGGCCAGGGCCCGTCCGCGCTGCAGGGCGTCGCGCACCCGAACGCACTGCTTCCAGAGCAACCGACGAGCGCCCTCGCTGACCGGGCCCGTTCGGAGTCGCTCCACCGACACATCGTACTGGCGGAGTTCTTCTAGGGGCACAAAGAGGCACCCGTGCTCCAGGTCGACGGGCAACCGCAACAGGTGCCCCAGATGGAAAAACCCGCGGGCCAATTCGTCGACCCAGCCAATCTGCACCGAGTTGGTCACGTCCGCCAGGTGCGCGAGAAGGCGGGCGTGTGGCACGGCCCAGAGCCGAACGAACGTGTCCAGCTGGTCGGCCTGCTCGAAGCGCGTCTCTCCCGCGAGGAGTCGAGCCGCTTCGACCTGCGCCCCGAGCCAGTCGAGAGGCAGGCTGTGCATCTCGCACGCCTCGTAGGCGGCCGAGGCCGTCTCGTCGGGCACCCCGCAGAGCAACGTGCCCGCCTCGGCCCGTGCGCGCTCTTCGTCGAAGAAGGACTCAGGGTCTCGGTCTTGGGGGACGGTTGGGGCTACGAGGGCCGAGTGCCAGTGCCAGAGCGCCCGCGCCGCGGGTCGGTGACGGCGGGACCAGTCGTCATGGAATGGGCGGGGCAAGTCCGATGTGTGCGTGTCGTCACCCATTCGAGACCGAGAATCCCATCAGCCCAAAAGCTACGAACGGCCCCCCGAATACGGAACGGGGAAGCCACCGCGGGCTTCCCCGTTCGTCTCAAAGCCAGGCCAAAAGGGCGTTACGCCTCGACCCCGGCAAACTCTTTCTTCACGACGCTAATCTGGCTGCCTTCGAGCACCATCTGGAGCTCTCGGTCGGACAGGTCGTGCTCCACAGTGTAGGTTTCCTCCTTGTCGGCGTTCGCGAGCTCCACGTCCGTCCCAGACTGTACCTGGTCCCGCAGATCGCGGAACTGCAGCGTGTCGCCCTGCTCGATGCTGTCATACGACTCGTCGTCCTTGAACAGGAGCGGCAGGATGCCAAAGTTCGCCAGATTCTGCCGGTGAATCCGGGCGTAGCTCTTGGCGATCTTGACGCGGGTGCCGAGCCACCGCGGCGCGATGGCAGCGTGCTCTCGGCTGGAGCCCTGCCCGTAGTTCGTGCCCCCAACCACGGCGAAGCCGTTGTCCTGGTGCTCCATGGCGCGGTCAAAGAAGCTCTCGTCGACCTGGGTGAAGACGAACTCCGAGATCTTCGGAATATTGGAGCGGTATGGCAGAATGCGCGAGCCGGCCGGCATAATTTCGTCGGTGGAAATATCGTCGCCCACCTTCAGAAGCACCGGCAGGTCGAACGAATCCTGGAGCGGCTCGAACTCGGGGAGCGAGACAACATTCGGCCCCTTCTCAAGCTCCACGTCTTTTGCCTCCTCCGCGGAGAGGGGCTCGACGAGCTGGTCGGTGTTGACGCGGATTTGATCCGGCGTCTCCGCGTCCGGGTACTCCATGTCGTAGAGGTCCGCCAGGTCACGCGGGTCGGTAATCTTGCCCGTGAGCGCCGAGGCAGCGGCCGTCTCGGGACTCACGAGGTGCACTGCATCCTCCTTCGTGCCGGAGCGGCCTGGGAAGTTGCGTGGGACCGTGCGCACCGAGATCTGGCCGGTGGCGGGGGCCTGCCCCATGCCGATGCATCCGTTGCAACCCGCCTGGTGGATGCGAGCACCCGCGCGGGTGAGCATCTGGAGATGCCCCGAGTTCATCAGGTTCTCCAGGATCTGCCGCGAGGTCGGATTCACGTCGAACGACACCCGGTCGTGCACCTGGTGGTCGTCTACAATCTCAGCGGCGCTGGCGAAGTCACGGAAGCCAGGATTGGCCGACGATCCAACATAGCTTTGATAGATCTCTTTGCCTTCGACCTCTCGGACCGACACCACATTGCCCGGACTACTGGGCTTTGCGATTTTCGGTTCCACCTTCGAAAGGTCGATTTCCTCGTGCTCGTCGTACGTGGCGTCCGCGTCGGCCTTGATCTCCTGAAAGGCGTCTTCGCGGCCCTGACGACGGAGAAAGGCTCGGACCTCATCGTCGGAAGGGAAGACGGTGCTGGTCGCGCCCAGCTCCGTTCCCATGTTGGCGATTACGTGACGGTCCATGCAGCTGAGGCTGTCGAGCCCTGGACCGTAGTACTCAATGATCTGCCCCACGCCCCCGTCCACGTCGTGCCGCTCCAGCATGGTCAGAATGACATCCTTCGCACTCACCCAGTCGGGCAGCTCGCCAGTCAGCTTCACGCCCCAGACCTCCGGCATGTTGATGGTGTACGGCTTACCGGCCATGGCCATGGCAACGTCGAGCCCCCCAGCTCCGATGGCGAGCATACCGATGGCTCCGGCGGCGGGCGAGTGGCTGTCCGATCCAATGAGCGTCCTGCCGGGCTTTCCAAATCGCTCCTGGTGCACCGGGTGGCTTACGCCATTGCCCGGACGGCTGTACCACGCGCCGAACTTTTTGCACGCACTGCGGAGGAAGAGATGATCGTCCGGATTTTTAAAGTCGGACTGAATGAGGTTGTGGTCAACGTACTGGGCCGAAAGCTCGGTCTGGACACGAGGGATTCCCATCGCCTCAAACTCCAGCATCACCATCGTGCCGGTGGCGTCTTGGGTGAGGGTCTGGTCCATCTCGAGCTCAATTTCCTCCCCCACCTCTAGGCCATCAAAGCTTCCGCTGGCGAGGTGGCTGTCAATGAGCTTTTCTGCAACATTTTTACCCATAAGTCTAAGCAGTAGTGGTCAAGCAAAGTGGTCACGGATCGGTGGGTCAACCCCTTCTACCTACCGAAGGTAATGCCTCCACCCTGAAGTTCGTACCCCTGCGCATAAAAAAATTGTGTGCCTGCCCCAAGATAGCAACCGGACGGACGAATACGTACCTGTCGCCCCATGGCCCGTTCCTCAGTCTTGGGCTGCCTGTGTCCAGGGAGGAGCCTCGTCGTTGAGGAAGGCCTCGATGCCGGCCTGGCAGTCGTCTGTACCGCGGGCGAAGGCGTTCATCTGGGCAGCATAATCGAGCGCCTCATCGAGTCCCATGCCCGGCACTCGCGCAAGCATCTGTTTCGTCAGGGCCACCGCTGAGCCGCTCGTTTCCCGCGCCAGCTCGTGGGCAAGGTCGTCCACCGCCCCGTCCAGCTCTTCCCCGGGAACAGCTCGGGTCACGAGCCCCATCTCCACCGCCTCAAGCGCCTCCACCAAACGTCCCCGAAGCAGCAAATCTCGGGTCTGCGTCTCCCCCAGCTTGCGCCGCAAAAAGACCATCACGATGGCCGGCACAAACCCGATGCGCACCTCCGTAAACCCGAGCTTTGCATCCCTCGACACGTATGCAAAGTCACAGACGGCCGCGAGTCCACACCCGCCTCCAATAGCGTGCCCGTTTGTTTTTGCAATAACGGGCATTGGGTGCTGATAGACCCGTCGAAAGAGCTCCGCGAGGTGGCGAGAGTCCTCCTGGTTTTCCCTGAGCCCGGCGTCGCGCATGGCCCGGAGCGAAGACAAATCCGCCCCGGCGGAAAAGGCCGAGCCAGCCCCGGTAAGAACGATGACCCGGACAGACTCTTCCTGCTCCGCCTCGTCCAGCGCAGACAGCAGAGCCGTCACGAGCTCTGCGTTCAGGGCGTTGCGCTTGTTCGGTCGGTTCAGACAGAGAGTGCGAACGGGACCGTCGGTGGTGACCTGGAGGAGGGTGGACATAGGGGGCGTTGAATTGGCGGTGGCACGTTTCGGCCAGAACGTACGAAGCAGAACCGGACGATTGCCAATGGAAGAACGAATTTCGCGTAGCGCACGGGGGATGAACGGGTGCGCGGTACACAACTAGGCAATGTACAACCCAAACCTCCCCCTACTTCTCAGCAGGGCTCCCTCTTCCCATTCCCTCTGCCAAGTAAAACCGATAGATCGGCCACACGTCGAGGATCAGATCGAGCGCACGGTCGACCAATTCCGCGCCGAGGTGGAGCGTCTCCTCGCGGCCAATGTAGTGACGCACGTGGATCCCATCGGCCCCCTCCACACTGTCCGGGACTTGGTCCAGTGGGGCGTCGAACACGGTCTTCGTCTTGCTTCCGCCCGCCCTGCCGTGCGTATGAAACCGCCAGTTTTTATTTTGCAATAACGGGTTTACAAGGTCAAGGTACATCCCGGGGGCGTCGTGGATTCGCGACGTCGCCTGCGTCAAGAGGTCTGTGGCGTGAGCCCCCACATAAATTCCCACTGCGAATCCATCCGGGGACACGCGGTGGGTGATCTGAACATCTTCGAGGCGGCGCGTCTCCGGCCGGTAGAAGGACATCCATAGGTTGTCGTTGCAGCCCCCGGCGCCAAAGTCATTTTTGAGCAGGCGGCTGAAAACGTACTTCTCGGTCTCGAATCCAAGACGGTTTGGGAGGACCCAGTTGACCACCAAGTCGTCCCGATAGCGCCGAAAGGGATCCTTCAGGAACTCCGTGACGCCCGGCTTCTCCGCCTTGTACTGGTTGATGTGCGGCTCGGCGCGGAGCCGATCTAGCATCCTGAAGACGTCTTCGGACCACCCCTCGAAGGAGCGGTCGAGGTCCTCGGGAGTATGCATGGCGTCGAGGGGCTTCTGCGGCGGGTCAATCGCCGGGGCAGGCGGCTCGTTGGACATGCGAGGCGGAGCACGGTCGTAAGATGGGCGCATTTTGTCCGTACGCCCCGTCTTGGGCAACGTTCAGGCCACACGGGGAACCTCTTCTTCTCGGTCCTGCAGGTAGGCCTCCGCCGCCTCCACCAGCGGTGCGCTCCCAATGAACAGCGGGGTGCGCTGATGCACCCCCTCGGGTTGAAGATCGAGGACACGTTGGTGGCCGGTGGAGGCCCGTCCCCCAGCCTGCTCTACGAGAAAAGCCATGGGGTTGGCTTCGTACATCAGGCGCAGCTTCCCGTTTGGGTAGTTCGTCCGCGCGGGATACATGTAGAGCCCGCCCGTCAGTAAATTCCGGTGGAAGTCGGACACAAACGAGCCGATGTAGCGGGCCCGGATGCGTGCTCCGGTGTCCGGGTCCTTTGTCTTCAGCCACTGCAGAAAGGCACGAAGCTTCGGGGAAAAGTCCTCAATATCCGCCTCGTTGATCGAGTACATGGCCCGCTCTTGCGGAATCTGGAGATCCGGATGCGTCAGCAAAAATTCTCCGATGCCGGGATCCAGGGTGAAGCCATTGACCCCATTCCCGGTCGTGAAGACAAACATGGTAGACGAGCCGTAGGCCACGTACCCGGCCGCCACCTGCTCAGCCCCGGGTCGAAGGGTGACGTCGAGGGAGTCTTCCTCGTCGATGTCTTCAGGAAGGGTATAGACGCTAAAGATCGTCCCCACCGACGCGTTGACGTCCGTGTTGCTCGATCCGTCGAGCGGGTCAAAGAACACCGCAAAGCGCTCCTGAAAATTCCCGTGCGGCGAAAGCGACACCGTTTCCGGCTGCTCCTCCGAGCCAATCAGGCAACATTCACCGCCGCGGCGGAGGGCACGCTCGAGCTCCCGGTCGGCAATTTCGTCGAGCTTCTTCTGCTTCTCGTCCTGCACGTTCACGGTACCGGTTTCCCCCATGACGTCGAGGATGCCCGCCCGACGAATGTTGTGGTTAATGATCTTGGCCGCCACGCTCACATCGCGCAGAAGCCGCGCAAACGCCCTCGTGGACTGTGGAAAGCGGTCACGGCGGTCGAGAATGAACTGCTCAAGCGTCATGACCGACGCCAGGGCACCAGACGACGCTGGGGCGTCCGACAGTGCGTGCGACATGGAACGAACGGTCTGTCAAAAAAGAAGTGAACCTAGAAACGCCCCCCCTGACGCGACGCCCTACTGCTCCAGGGTGGTCGGCAGCCAGTTTTCGTGCTTGGCCGATCGGGTCATGAGGCGCTTTACCATTTTTCGGGGACTCTTGTCGTCGAACAGTATGGCGTGCACCGCTTCCGTGATGGGCATCTCAACCCCATGATGCTTTGCCAGGTTGTAGACGGAGCGCGTCGTTCGCACCCCCTCGGCCACCATCGCCATTTCGTTGAGCACCTTATCGAGGCTCTTTCCCGTGCTGATCTGCTCCCCCAGGTACCGGTTGCGGCTGTGCTCGCTCATGCACGTCACGACAAGGTCGCCGATGCCCGCCAGGCCCGAGAAGGTCTGCGGATCGGCCCCCAGTGCTTGGCCCAGGCGCCGGATCTCAGCCAGCCCACGCGTGATGAGTGCTGCCTTGGCGTTGTCACCGTAGCTGACCCCGTCGGCAATCCCCGCCGCGATCGCAAGCACGTTTTTGGCGGAGCCTCCAATTTCGACCCCGAGCACATCGGTGTTCATGTATACGCGCAGGCGCTCAGTCATGAACACCTTCTGGATGCGCCGGGCCTCTTCCTTGTCCGGTGCAGCCGCCACAACAGCCGTGGGACGCCCTTCGGCAACCTCCTCCGCGTGACTAGGCCCGTACAACGCCCCGATCTGGCTCGACGGCACCGACTCGAACACATCGTCGAGAACCTGCGACATCGTGAGCAACGTCTCGTTCTCGATGCCCTTTGACAGAGCCACGAGTTGCACGTCCTCGTGCACGTGCGGACGGAGGTGCTCGGCCCGCGCTCGAAGCTGCTGAGACGGCACGGCCATGCCCCAGAGATCGGAGGCCCCCGCAGCCGTCTTCAAGTCGGTAGTGATGTATACAGAGGACGGAATGAGGAGCTCGGGCAGGTAGGTGGGGTTGTGGGAGGTACGACGAATTTCTTCGGCCACTTCCGGGCGGCGCGCCCACAGCACGACGTCGCGCCCCGCCGAGGCGAGATGCACGGACAGGGCCGTGCCCCAGCTTCCGGCACCGAACAGCGTAATGGAGGACATAGATCAGGAAATGACGGGTGAGATGGGGTGAAGGCCCCTCGATCACAACGGACCGCGGAAGCGCTTCCTGCTAGACGTAAAGGTTAACCTAGGAGATCCATCTGATATTGCTTCGGGGTAACGCCCTCATGTTCTTTAAACATGTCGATGAAATGGCTCGTGCTACTGAAGCCCAGGGCATGGCTTACGTTGGTCACGGTGTTCTCCGCGTCCGCCAACAACTCTCGGGCCCGAACGACCCGTTCCCTTGTGATGTACTCCAGCGGAGACATGTCGAATTCGTCGCTGAAGTGCCGATAGAAGCTGGACTTGCTCATGCAGGCCTCTTCCACCAGCTCATCGATTGAAATGTGCCGGTCCAGGTTGTCTTGGATGTACTGCACCGCTGCGGCCAACCCACCGGCGGACGTGTTGCGGGGAAACTCGCCGATCAGGAGGGGACGCGAGGCGGTTTGGAGCATCTGGATGAGCAGCTCCATCGCGTTCAGGTCGATCAGCCGGTCGCGGTTCGGGGGGTTCTCACGGAACAAGTACGCGATCATCTCCAGAACACGGGCAATCCCCTCGGTTTTCTCTACGTGGAAGCACGAG
>NZ_NCQY01000030.1:0-140660 GCF_002894645.1 Salinibacter altiplanensis | reverse complement strand
CCCCCCCGCGATGCGGTCGAGGATCGAACGGACCTGCGTCCGGTCGACCCGCAGCACCGCGTATCGGGTGGGCCTCTCGTCAGCCGTGGGAAAGTCAACCGTAATGGTCTGCAACGGAGGCACCACGAGGGACTCGCCCGCCTCCACGGCCAGGTCCTCGTCCCCCTCCACTTCCACTCTCACGTGTCCGCTCACCAGGCCGTAGTACGTCAGGTGAGGCGCACGCAGGGACACATTATGGGCCAGCCGTTTCACGGCATAGAACGAAAGCTGCGCTTCGTCTCCCCCTACCCCCAACCGGTGATTGATCAGAGATCCGGAGGCTTCTCCGTACGGTGTTGGCCGAAAAGACCGGGACATGAGCCTAGGGATGAGTGGGCGCGTCTGCGAACGCCGACGTTTGAGCATGCGGTGCAGGCTGCCGCCTAGTGCTTTGAGAAGCTATTTGGCGGACGCTCTGTGGCCCCCCGGAAGTACTCGGTCGCTCTGCTCCCAGCGCTGCGACTTTGCGGATCTCCTGCAAAAGGGCTTCTATATTCGCCCGGCAGCTCCTCACAGGCATGACCTCGCTTCTGCTCGCCCCCCGCCACAGAGACTCATTACAGAGACTCATTTGGGCGCCATTTTGCAGCTTCGCCCACTGTGTGTACTCGGCTGGGCCTCGTCGGTCGCTACGCTCGTGTCGGCTGAACATCAATCCATCAAACAGCTTCTTCTGACTCCTTCAGCGGATGCAACATGCGATGGGGGCTGGGGAGTGTAGTTAGTTCTGTGATCAGAAGATAGAAGGGCCCAGTGGAAAAAAGCCAGGGGGGCACTTACTTTGGGAAGATGGAAGCATTTTCTCGGAAGATCACACTATTGACTCAAAAAAGCGCTTCCTATACTGCATTTGCGTCGAAAAAACGGACGTAACCCCCTTTTTGGCACACATGCTTGTGTGTCGCCGCAATTCTTCTGGCACGTTAGAAGCCCTTCCACCGCTCCCTCGGAGTTTCTCATCGGGCGCAAGAGTCGGAGCAGACAACGCCTCCCTTGCCTCGAACCGACCTCCCCAGATGCCATCCAACCGATGCAGTACATACTCGCACTCGACCAGGGCACGACAAGTTCGCGGTCGATCCTTTTTGACGCGCGGGGGCAGGTCCAGACGATCGCCCAGAAGGAGTTCGACCAGCACTACCCGAAGCCCGGCTGGGTGGAGCACGATGCGAATGAGATCTGGTCGACCCAGATGGGGACGGCCTCCGAAGCCATGAGTCGGGCAAATGTTGAGGCCGAGGGGCTGGCCGCCATCGGCATCACCAACCAGCGCGAGACGACGATCGTCTGGGACCGCGCGACCGGCGCCCCGATCCACAACGCCATTGTCTGGCAGGACCGGCGCACCTCGGGCTTCTGTGATCGGCTCAAAGACCGGGGCCACCTGGACCTCATTCAAGAGAAAACGGGGCTCATCGTCGATGCGTACTTCTCCGGGACGAAAATCAGGTGGCTCCTGAACCACGTGGAGGGCGCTCGTGAGCGCGCCGAGAATGGGGAGTTGGCCTTCGGCACGGTTGACAGCTGGCTCGTCTGGCGCATGACGAACGGCGAGCAGCATGTCACCGACGCCACCAATGCCTCCCGAACCCTCCTCTACAACATCCACGAGGGCGAGTGGGACCCGGAGCTCCTCGACATTCTCGACATCCCTCCCTCCATGCTGCCGGAGGTGCGAGACAGCAGCGAGGTGTACGGCACGACGCAAAGCGGCCCCTTCGACGATGAGGTGCCGATCGCAGGCATCGCCGGGGATCAGCAGGCCGCTCTCTTCGGACAGATGTGTACCACGCCCGGGCTTGGCAAAAACACGTACGGGACAGGCGCCTTTCTCCTCCAGAACACCGGCGAGACGGCCGTCACCTCCGAGCACAACCTGCTCACCACGATCGCCTACCAGATCGACGACACCACCTACTACGCCCTAGAGGGGTCAATCTTCGTCGCCGGGGCAGTGGTGCAGTGGCTTCGCGACGAGCTTAAGATAATTCGGGAGGCCGCCGAGGTAGAACGCCTCGCCCGCACCGTTGACGACAACGGGGGGGTGTACTTCGTGCCCGCCTTTACGGGGCTGGGCGCCCCGTATTGGGACCAGTACGCCCGGGGCACGATCAGTGGGTTGACGCGGGGCGCGAACCGCGGGCACCTCGCCCGGGCCGCCATCGAGAGCATGGCCTACCAGGTGGCCGACGTGATCGACGCCATGGAGGCCGACTCTGGCATCGAGACAACGGAGCTGGGGGCCGACGGGGGGGCCGCGGCCAACGACCTCCTGCTCCAGTTTCAATCCGACATCCTCGACATTCCGGTGGTTCGCCCCAACATTTTGGAAACGACGGCCTTGGGGGCCGCCTACCTTGCCGGCCTCGCCGTGGGCTACTGGGACAGCCAATCCGAAATTCAAGACCAGTGGGAGCTGGACCAGATGTTCACTCCCTCGATGCCGAAGAACCGCGTCCAGACCCTTCGGAATGGCTGGTCGAAGGCGCTGGATCGGGCGCGGGCCTGGGAAGACCCGGACTCCAGCGAAGCCTCCCCCCACCCCTCCGACGCCTCGACAAACGGCTCCTCGAACGCCTTCGCGGGCGAGGAATCCGCGGCTGCCTCGTAACCGCTTCCTGAGCCCTCGTTGTCGCGGACGCTCTTTTTCAGAATCCCATTGATCTGCCCCATGGGCATTCGTGTCGAAAATCTTTGCAAGTCGTTCGGGACCGAGCAGGTCCTGGACGGAATCACCCTAGACATCACCGACCGGAGCTTCTTCAGTGTGGTGGCCCCCACGGGCGCCGGCAAGACCACCCTGCTCCGCATCCTGGCCGGCATCGAGTCCGCCGACGCAGGCACCGTCTACTACGACGGCACGGAGATGTCCGACGTGGCCGTTCAGGACCGGAGCGTCGGGATGGTCTACCAGGAGTTCATCAACTACCCCTCCCTCACCGTCCGCGAAAACCTCGCCTCTCCCCTGCAGGTCAGCGACGAGAATTACTCGGCGGAGGAGATCGAGCGGCGCGTGCAGGAGACCGCCGAAATGCTCAAGATTGACCACATTCTCAACAACCTGCCGGAGGAGGTCAGCGGCGGGGAGGCGCAGCGAACGGCCATCTCACGGGCCCTCATCAAGGAGCCCGACTACCTCTTCATGGACGAGCCCCTCGCCAACCTCGACTACAAGCTTCGCGAGCAGCTGCGCAGTGACTTCGAGCGCCTGTTCTCGGAGCAGGACACGACGGTCATTTACGCGACCCCGCAGGCCGGGGACGCGCTCGCGATGTCGACGCACATCGGCTTTTTGCACGACGGCACCATCATTCAGAAGGCGCTGCGCGACGAGATTTACTACCGGCCGCGCTACCTGCCGGTTGCCGAGTACCTGGGCGAGCCCCCCATGAACATCGTGCCGGTCACGCTCGTCCAGGAGCCGACCTCCACCGACCGGCACTTCGAGGTCGACGACGACACACGGATTCCGGCCCCCGGCTTCGACTCTCTCTCCCCCGACCAGGAGTACCACCTCGGCTTCCGCCCGCAAGACATGCAGCTGTCGGACAGCGGCGAGGCTTCCATTGCCCCGACGCTCTCCTTCGTGGAGACGGTCGGGTCCACTAGCACCTTGCACATGGACTTTCAGGGACAGGAGATCTACGCGCTACACCCGGACCCGGTGCACCTGGAAACCGACACGTCAATCCCGTTTGTGCTCGACCCTCAGAAATTCTACGTCTACGATTCCGAGGCAGGAGACCTGATTGCCACGGGCAGCAACATTCCCTCCTTTTCATAACGCCGACGCTGGTACATGGCTGAGATCGAAGTGCGTGACATACGACACGTCTACGATGCGGGCACCGCGGACGAGACGGTGGCCATCGATGACGTAGACCTGACGCTCCAGGACGGCACCGCCAACGCGCTGCTGGGCCCGTCCGGATGCGGCAAAACCACCCTCCTCCAAATTATCTCCGGGCTGCTTCAGCCCACCGAGGGCCAGGTGCTCATCGACGGGGAGGATGTAACGGCCAAGCCCCCGGCCGAGCGTGACATCGCGCAGGTGTTTCAGTTTCCGGTCATCTACGACTCGATGGACGTCTACGGCAACCTCGCCTTCCCCCTGCGGAACGGCGGGGTGCCGGAGGCCGAAATTGAGGAACGCATTCAGAAAATTGCCGACCTATTGGAGCTGAACGACATCCTGCACAGCAGCCCCTCCAACCTCGGCCCCGAACTGAACCAGCTGGTCGCCCTCGGGCGCGGCATCATCCGCGCAGACACCTCCGCGATTCTCTTCGACGAGCCGATGACCGACGTGGAGCCCGCACGCAAGCTCACCATCCGCCGGCGCGTGAAGGAGGCCCAAAAAGAGTTCGACATTACAGCGCTCTACGTCACCCACGACCAGCACGAGGCCCTCACATTCGCCGAAAAGGTCGCCATCATGCGGGACGGGCGTCTGGTCCAGTATGACACCGGCGAGAACCTGTACGAGAACCCGGTCAACACCTTCATCGGTCACTTCATCGGAAGCCCCGGAATGAACCTCTTGGGCTGTGGGCTGACGAAAGAAAACGGAGCCCCTCACGCACAGATCGGCCCCCATGCGATCTCCGTTTCCGACGACATCCACCATGCGATGGACCTGAGTTGGACGGACTGCCACATCGGCATCCGCCCCAGCTCTGTGACGGTCCAGGTGGCCGATCCGCAGGACGACACGCATTACATCCCCGCAACGGTCAGTCAAGTGGAGATGGTGGGCGGCTACCAAATCTTAACGGCCCGTCTCGACGATACCGACGTGGAGGTGAAGGCCCGGGTGGCCCACGACTACATGATCGACGAGGACGTCTCAATTTGGCTCCGTTTTCCGCCCGACACGATTCAGTTTTTCCACGAGGAGGAAGCCGTGCACGCCCCGTAAGTTGACGCCGCTTCCGCACTTTCCGCGCTAGACCCTTCCCGCACCGATGAAACAACGCCCCTGGCTCTTTCTGCTGCCGGCACTGCTTCTGGTTTCGATCAGTGCCTTTATCCCGCTCATCACGGTCATGAACTACTCCCAGCTCACCCTCCTGCCGGGCACTGAGCCCTACTTCTCAGGCCTGGAGAACTTCGTCGCCATTCTGGAAGACGAGGCCTTCCGGGCGGCACTGGGGCGCCAAGTCATCTTCAGCTTCCTCGTGCTGATTACGGAGATCCCACTCGGGCTGGGGCTGGCCATGGCCATGCCCAAGGAAGGCCCCGGGGTCGGCCTAAGCCTCGTGCTGCTGGGCATTCCGCTGCTGATTCCGTGGAACGTCGTCGGCATCATCTGGCGCGTGTTCACCCGGTCGGACATCGGGGTGCTCCCCGCCGCCTTCGACTGGTTCGGCTACTCGTACGAGATCAGCAGCTCGACCTTCGACGCCTGGTGGACCGTCCTGGCGATGGACATCTGGCACTGGACCCCTCTCGTGGTTCTCATCTGCTACGCCGGCATTCAGGCCATCCCCGAAGAGTACTACATGGCGGCCAAGATCGACCGGGCCTCCCCGTGGAAGACCTTTCGGTACGTCACGCTGCCAAACCTGCGGGGCGTCCTCATCATCGCCGTGCTGCTGCGGCTGATGGACTCGTTTAAGATCTATGCTGAACCGTTCGTGCTTACCGGCGGCGGTCCGGGAAGCTCTACAACCTTCCTGAGCACGTACACCTCACGAATGGCCATTGGAGGATTCCAGATGGGACGCGGCGCGGCCACGTCGCTCATCTATTTCTTCATTGTGATCCTTATCTCGTTCGTGATTTACATCGTCATGCTTAATCTTGGACAAGGCGCAGGTGGTGACCAATGAACAAAAAATATTACCTCATCCTGTTTTTGGTATTCATCCTGGTGCCCATCTACTGGATGGTGAACATGTCGTTTAAGCCGAACTCCGAGATCTTGAATCGGCTGACGCTGTATCCCCACGAGTTCACCCTCGCAAACTACAAGGAGATTTTGAGCTCGGAGTTCTGGCGGGCCGGGTACATCAACTCCATCCTCATGGCCTCCATGAACGTGGTGTTCGTCACCATCGCGGCCCTGCCCGCGGCGTACGCGTTCTCGCGCTGGGACTTCCGGGGCGACAAGCACTTGTTCTTCTGGTTTCTGACGAACCGGATGGCCCCACCGGCAGCCTTCATGGTGCCGTTCTTTATTCTTTACTCGAACCTGAACCTGATCGACACCTACTGGGCGGTCGCCCTGGCGCACTGCCTGTTCAACCTGCCACTGGCCATCTGGATCTTGGAAGGGTTCATGTCCGGCATTCCCAAGGAGATCGATGAGATGGCCTTCATCGACGGGCACAGCTTTCCCAGCTTCTGCTGGAACATCTTTCTTCCGCTGATCAAGCCCGGCATCGCGGTGACCGCGTTCCTGACGTTCATGTTCTCCTGGGTGGAACTGTTGCTCGCCCGCACCCTCACCAACGAGGCCGCACAGCCGATCACCGTCACCCTCACCCGGAGCCTCGGCGCCGGCGGCTGGGACTGGGGCGTGCTGGCCGCGGCGGGCGTCATCGCCATGATTCCCGGGGCCATCATCGTGTACCTCGTCCGCGACCTCTTGGCTACGGGCTTCTCGATGGGCCGCGTGTAGCCCGTCGCTGGCCTCCTTCTGCCTGCCTCCCTCAACCCAACCGGTCCCCATGCTCTCTCTCCCCCCCGACTGGATGAACTGGACGACCTCCACCTTCCTCTTCCTCGGGTCGATCCTTCTGCTGCTCATTGGCCTCACGATCTGGGACATGAAGGCCCCCGGCTGGGCCCGCCAGGGGCTCCTTCCCATCGAGACCACACGCGGCGACCGCTTCTTCATGGGCCTGCTGATGACAGGGTGCATCTTTTGCCTGTGGCTGTACTTCGTGGGGCCGACGGCGGCGTGGGGCGTCCTCGTTCTGGGCATCGTGTCCATCGTCGGCGCCATCAACTTTTTCTAGATCCCCTCCCCTCGTGCTCGCGGACGGGCCTCGACCCGCAGGGAAGCAAGACGTCCGCTCCCCGTGACCGGATGAGCATTTCGGGGCCACAGGAGCTCGGCGGGACCCAGACGCCGAGGCGGTCCACGTGTCCCTCCAAGTGCTCCTGTGACCCACCCCACAGCCCGCACACGAAGACTCGCCACGCAGAGCAGCGACTTTGGGAAGATGGAATCATTTTCTTGGAAGATTGGACTACCGATGAAGAAAAGCGCTTTCTATACTCTGACATAACATCACGAGGGGGAGAAAACATCCTCACCTCCATCCTGGAAGCGCTTACGCATGCCTCCGGCCTGTCGTCTTTCGGAGGAACACACCCCGGTCTTTTCGACCTCGATCGTCCTTAACGACCTCTTTCATCATCAATGGTGACTTTGTCATGAGCACGTTTTACCAATCCCAAGCGGCGCGTCGCCCCTGGCTGATCCCCGTGGCGTTGTGCGTCGCGGCACTTCTCTTCCACCCCGCCGTGCCGGCACAGGCGCAGGACTTTCCGGATGAGCCAAACTACCCGGACATCACGAAACAGGAAGCGCGGGAGTACGCCCAGAGCGAGTACGGCCCGATGAACGACCGCAAACAGGCCGCCCTGAAGTGGGCGTTCGAGTTTCAGCCCTCGGTGCTTTCCCTCCGGGAGCAGATCGATGAGCTCATGTGGTTCGCGGAGAACGCCGAATCGCTTCGCGGGACCGATGTCGAGTCGGTGGCCGAGACGATCAAGACCCACACCTGGGAGTCCGAAACGCTTGCCCAGGCCTTTACCGAAATCACGGGGATTGACGTGACGCACAACATCATCGGTGAGGGCGACCTGGTCGAGAAGCTGCAGACGCAGCTCGCCTCCGGCCGGAGCGTCTACGACATCTATGTGAACGACGCCGACCTCATCGGCACCCACGTGCGCCTTGAGAGCGCAGTCAACCTGACCGACTACATGAATGGGGAGGGAAGCGAGTTTACGAACCCGACGCTCGACCTGGACGACTGGATGAATCCGGAGTTCGGCCAGAACTTCGAGGGCGAGCAGCTCCAGCTTCCCGACCAGCAATTCGCGAACCTGTATTGGTTCCGCTACGACTGGTTCAACGACCCGGACATCAAGGAGCAGTTCCGGAACGAGTACGGGTATGAGCTGGGCGTGCCGCGCAACTGGGCCGCCTACGAGGACATCGCCGAGTTCTTTACCGAGTCGGTGTCCCCCTCCGACGTCGGGGCCGACACGGACGGCGTGTACGGCCACATGGACTACGGTCGGCGCGGCCCCTCCCTGGGCTGGCGCTTCACGGACGCCTGGCTATCGATCGCGGGCGCCGGCGACAAAGGCCTTCCGAACGGGCGCCCTGTTGATGAATGGGGCATTCGGGTCGAGGACCGCATTCCGGTCGGCTCCTCCGTCGATCGCGGCGGTGCCACGAACGGCCCGGCAGCCTACTACGCCACTCAGAAGTACGTGGACTGGCTGGAGGACTACGCCCCGCCCTACGCCCCGTCGATGAGCTGGTCGGAGGCCGGCCCCGTGCCCTCTCGCGGCAGCGTGGCGCAGCGCGTCTTCCAATACATTACCTTCCTCTCCGCCGACCCCTTCACTTCCCCGAAGTCGGCCGTGACGGACGACGAGGGCAACCCGAAGTGGCGCGTGGCCCCCACGCCCCACGGCCGCTACTGGGACGAAGGCATGAAGGTCGGCTACCAGGACGCCGGCAGCTGGACCATCCCGAAGCAGACAACCGGCGACGAGCGACACGCCTCCTGGATGTGGGCGCAGTTTGCCTCCTCCAAGACCGTCTCGCTCAACAAGTTCAACGTGGGCCGGACCCCCGTCCGAAGCTCCACGGTCAACTCCGAGTACTGGCAGGAGCGCGAGGGCGACCTCGGCGGCCTGATTTCCTTCTACACCTCCCCGGTCGAAGACCAGTGGACGGACTCGGGGCCGAACGTGCCGCACTACCCGCTTCTGGCCGAGCAGTGGTGGAAGCAGGTGGCCAGCGCCGTGACGGGTGAGAAGACGGTCAAGCAGGCGATGAACGACCTCGCGAGCATCCAGAACTCGCTGATGGAGCGCCTGCGGATGTCGCAGTACTCCCCCGAGCTCAACGAAGAGCGTTCACGGGAATACTGGCTCAACCAGCCGGGGGCACCCAAGGCCGAGCGGTCTCCGGAGGAGCCGGAAACCGTCCCGTACGACGAGCTCATCCAGCAGTGGGAAAGTGAGTAGCTTCTCCTCCAGCCGGCCCCTGTCCCGGCCGCAGTGTCACTCACGAGCCGCTGGCTCGCACTGCGGTCGGGGCCGTTCCGGCGTTGCGATGCACAGTTCCATGTGTCTCTCCGAAGGCTGAATCGCTTCTTTGCGGGGAGACCCAGCACAGCCAGGCGCACCTCGGCCCTCACTGCGAGGCGCTACACCGCGCCTGTTTACACGAATCACGAACCAACCCCCAATGTCTCCCATGTCTCAGTTTACGATTTCACGCACTCTCTCCAACCCCTTTCAATGGTTGACAGCCGGCCTCTTTGCGCTTCTGCTTCTGGTGGGCACCGCCGTCCCCGCCCAGGCCCAAATGGAAGACGGCGAGCTGCCAGAGATTGACTTTGCCGTCAATCTCATGCAGTCCGCTCAGTCCATCTCAGTCGACGGCTTCCCTGGCGCCGTTACCGGATTCCACCGGGCCCGAGCCGGCCTGAACGCCAGCGTGCAGTTCTCGGAGAACGTGAGCGGACTGCTGATGCTGGAGCAGGAGCCGAACGACTTCGGGGGTCAGTTTGGCCTCGGCCCCTCGGTCGACTTCATGGTCATGAACCTGCAGGTCAGTGAAGGGCTGACGGTGCAGGCGGGAACGCCCGTCACCGGCCTAATGCACTTCCGCGGCTTCTCGGACGGACCGGTGGTTCAAGGAAACCCTCTCATCGGGAACTCCCCGGCCGACATCATCACGGCGGGTCAGGGCGTAAAGCTGATTGGCTCGTACGGCGGCTTCGGATTTGACCTCACCGCAGCAAAGACCTTTGGGGAAGACTTGACCACCCTGAACGAGGGAAATACTGGTATATGGCTGATTGGGAACGCCACCTACGCCGTTTCCGATGTGCTCCAGGTCGGTGCAGGGCTCGCGGGCGCCACGGGTCAGGAGACCATGGACTTTGCCCGGGGTGACCGTGAGAACATTAACCTGAACCCTGGTCAAAATGGTGGTTTTGGCGATGCGTCCAAGAACACTCACGCAGCCATCCCAAACGGCGGGTGGATCACGCAGATCGATGCCAAGATCACCCCGAGTCCCCTGGACGTAGACCTCTGGGGTGGATTTGCCCGGGACACTGAAGTCAACAACACCGACAACGACGCAGCGGCCATCTTCGGCGGCCTCGGTGCAAAGGTCGACGTTTCGGAGCGCTTCTATCTTGCTGGCCGCTTCGTGATCGTCAACGACCAGGGCGACGCGATTGACGACGCTTCCGGAGATCCGGACGGCAATCTCACACGCTTCGAGGGCGGGATTGGCGTGGAGCTCTACGACCACGCCCTCTTGAAGGTGTCCGGCGTCACGCAGAGCCACGGGGATGCATTCAACTCTGCACAGGTCGATGGAAACGGGAACTCTCTGCCTGTTACCCGTCCAGCCGGAGCCGACAGTTTTGCGGGCGTCCTGACGGAGCTATCCTTCAGTTTCTAACACGCAGAGCGAAGCATAGATGAGCGCACTGAGTTCACCGAAACAGCTCAGTCGGCCTGGGGCCGCCACCTCTCGGTGGGGGCCCCAGCGCGTTCACTCGTCTCCGACTCGGAACCGATGCGCTCCTCGGCACCCTTGTCCCCTATTGTGGGCAGCATTTGTGGACAGCATTCTACCGAGCCCGTATCGGCCAGCACGGCCACTCAAAGCCGACACATTCTTTCTGTTGCTTCCGCAACCGATCTTATGGACCGCACACAAGGCATTGAGGCACTCAACTCTCGGCAGTCGCCGTGGGACTTCGTCATCATCGGCGGCGGGGCGACTGGGCTGGGCTGCGCCGTCGACGCCGCGGCACGGGGCTACGACACGCTCCTGCTCGAGATGCACGATTTTGCCAAGGCGACCTCCAGCCGCTCGACGAAGCTCGTGCACGGCGGCGTTCGGTACCTGGAGCAGGGGAACGTCTCCCTCGTCTTCGAGGCGCTCAAGGAGCGGGAGCGTCTCCAGGACAATGCCCCGCACTTGGTGAGCAACCTCCCCTTCGTGGTGCCGAGCTACAAGTGGTGGGAGGCTCCCTACTACGGCATCGGGATGAAGGTGTACGACCTGCTCGCGGGCAGCCAAAACTTTGGCCGATCGCAGTACCTCAACCGAAATCAGACGATTGAGCGCCTCCCCACCGTGGAGACCGATGGCCTCCGCGGCGGCATTCTGTACTTCGACGGCCAGTTCGACGACACCCGGCTCGCCGTCAACATGGCCCAGACCGCTACGGAGCAGGGCGGTGTGCTCATCAACTACATGAAGGCCACGGGCCTGACGAAGACAAACGGCACAGTGGACGGCGTGGTCGCCGAATGCCAAGAAACCGACACCACGTTCGACATCGAAGCGCGGTCGGTCATCAACGCCACCGGCATCTTCACCGATACGATCCGGCAGATGGACGACCCGTCGGCCGGGACCACCCTCCGGCCCAGCCGCGGGACCCACATCGTCCTGGACAAGTCGTTCTTGCCGGGCGACAGCGCCATCATGGTGCCGAAGACGGACGACGGGCGTGTGCTGTTCGCGATCCCCTGGCACGACCGGGTCGTCGTGGGCACGACCGAGGCGGAGGTCGACGACGTGAGCATGGAGCCCACCCCCGGGCACGACGAACTCGACTTCCTGCTAACCCACGCCCAGCGGTACCTCGTAAAGGACCCGGGCCCGGAGGACGTCCTGAGCGTCTACGCCGGCATCCGGCCCCTGGTGGCCCCCCCTGGGAGCAACGGCGACACGTCGGACATTTCCCGCGAGCATCAACTTAATGTCTCGGAGAGCGGCCTCGTCACCATTTCGGGGGGCAAGTGGACCACTTACCGCAAAATGGCGGAGGACACCATCGACCGGGCGGCCCGCCACGCAGAGCTGGTGCAACGCCCCTCGAACACAGACGATTTGCGCCTGCACGGCTGGCACCAGGACGCCGACCGATTCGGGGACCTTGCCCTGTACGGGGCCGACGCCGAGGCGCTACAGGATTTGATGGAGGACCGCCCCGCCCTCCGTGAGCCCCTCGACGAGCGACTGCCAATTCGGGGCGCGCAGGTGGTATGGGCCGCCCGCCACGAGATGGCGCGGACCGTCGAGGATGTCTTGTCTCGCCGCACACGTTGCCTCTTGCTCGATGCACAGGCGAGCATCGACGTGGCGCCGACGGTAGCAAAGTTGATGGCCGAAGAGCGAGGCCTCTCCGCTTCCTGGGCCGAAGATCAGGTCGACACCTTCACCGAGGTGGCCAGCACGTATCTGATGCCGTCCCTTTCCATGTAGAGGAGTGAGAACCAAGGTGGAGCCGGCTCCCCAGCTGCCCCACAGGCAACTGTGTGTACATACACATTGGTACACCGAAGACGAGAGGGGCAGCAGACGACGTGCCCGTATCCGAAAGACTGTTCCTCTCTCGGGCCCGGAAGAAGCAAACGGTTCGGGAGCCGTTCCGGCGCCTGAGGTGGAGCCGGAACGAACCCCCAGTCCAGCGGGCGATCCACAGGAAGGGCTGTGTCCTGCGGTACAGGTCTCCCGAATGGCCCAGCGGCTCCGAGGCCCGCTATTCTCGCAGGGCTCCATCCCCGGACACCTCAGGGCTTCTGTTCTGCCCCGAGTCATCGGAGGGATCCTCCATCGGGGGCGTGTCAGGACCGTCCGGCGCCGTGCTCAGGGCTGTTGTTCTGGCCGACTGTTGATCCTCCCCAAGGACAAATTGGTGAAGCTGAGTTCGCAGGTCTTCAGTAAGACGGTCCAGGCTGGTGGCAACGTCGGAGACTGCCGTCACGCCGGCGGCCGACTCCTGAGCCGCTGTCGAGATCGACTGAACACTTCGAGCAATCTCCTTGCTGGTGGTGGACTGCTCCTCGGAGGCCGCCGCGATCTCATCGGCCTGGGCCTCCACCTCTTCGATCGAAGCGACAATCTGGTCGAGCGCTCCGCCTGCCTTCTCCGACAACTCAATTCCTTCCTCCGCATTTTGGCTGCTTTGCCGGGCCGCTTCCACGGCCTTCTGAATCTCCGACTGCACCTCGCCGATGATACTGGCGATTTCAGAGGTGGCCTGGTCGGTCTCGTCCGCAAGCTCCCGCACCTCCTCCGCCACCACGGCAAACCCCTGCCCCGTTTCGGTCCCGGAGCCAGACTCCCCCCCGGCCCGGGCCGCCTCAATCGCTGCGTTCAGCGCCAGCAGGTTGGTCTGGCCGGCAATCTCGTCGATGGTCTCGACGACCTGGCTGATCTCTTCACTGGAGGCCTGCAGGCGATCGATCGTCTCGGCGGTGCCCTGCACCTCTCGGGCAATGTCTTTCATCTTCCCGGTCGCCTCCGCAACTACCTCTTGTCCTTCCTGGGCTTGCCGGCTGCCCTTCCCCGCGGACTCAGCGACGGACTGGACGCTTCGGGCGTTTTCGTTGATCGTTTGGTTGAGCTCCTCCACGGCGGCAGCCACCTCTTCGGCCTGGGCGGACTGCTGCTCGGCGCTGGCGGCCATCTGGTCGGACGAGGTGCTGATCTCATCGGCCGACGCGCTGGCTTTGCCCGTCGCGCCCACCACGTCCCGAAGGGTACTGCGGATCGACCGGACTGCGCCCTCCAACTTTGCCCGAAGACGACCGGTCATCTCGGCGGCCTGCTCGGTCTTTTCGTTCGGGGTCGCTGCCCCCTCGCCGGTAAAAGAAACCGTCAGGTCTCCTTCTTCCAGGCGACTGATACGGCCGTCCAGGTCTTCGATCTCTACCCGGAGGAAGCGGCTGATTTCCTCAGCGGTCTCCGCGGCCCGGGACGCCTTCTCCTGCTTCTCTTCGGCCTCCTGCTGGGCCTCCTCCAGATCCGAAAGAAGGACCTCGAGCTCGTCGTTCTGGGCTTCATTTTCGAGCTCGGTTCGGGCCCGGGTTCGCTGCGCCCGAAGGGCCCGCAGGCATCCAAGGGTGAGGAAGCCCACCTCGAAAATCACCCACGCGCTGTGCTCCGCCGCCATCCAGGGCACCGAATAGGTCACCCCAAACATGGACATGGGCCAAAAGATGCTGCGGACGAAGTGATCGACCGCCGTCACGGCCGCGGCACTCACCAAGACTGTCCAGTCATAATACAGTCCCAGAAAAGCCAGCGACACGAAAATGTGGAAATGCATTTCGATGCGACCGGCTGCAAGGTAGATGAGGAGGCCTGACATGAGGAGCTGGGCAATTCCCACTATGTGGCGCGTCAGGCGGGCATCCGGGCGCGCCCAGGCTGTGAGGGCCGCCGGAAGCGAAATGCCTCCCCCGAGCACGAGGGCCGTCCATACGTACGAGCCGACGGCACTCTCAGCCCCGGCCCATGCCTCGGCGGACACCACACTGGCCAACACAACGGTCAGGATCCACTGCACAACCAGGAGCCCGGCAAACTGTCGACTGGTGGCCGTCCATGTGGTCCGAAGATACTGGAGAGTCCGCTCCCGGAGCGCCTCGCCATCGATGGAAACATCGGTGTCCGCGCTTCGCTGCGGTGTTTCGGATTGCATGGTAAAAATAAACGCGCCTCGGCAGTGCTCCCCCACCGTGCATTTCAGAATTCTCCACCTCAAGATTCTCTACCTCAAGGGAACGGGAGCAGTCCCGAAAGCAACACTGTTTGGGAGTCCAGTTCAGCGTATATTATCGACATGTTATACATAGCTTTAAACCCGGAAGCGATGGGGGCCGGTGCTGCGGATTCTCTTGATTGGGGGACTCCATCCCTGCGAAATCTCGGGGCGTGCACCCGCCCCTGACAGACACTCTCTGCCAAACGAAACGCCTGCTCCAGAGAGGCGGAACAGGCGCAGGTGCAGCCACCAAAATGGAGCATTGGTATACAACGCTCAGAAGCTGTTTTGAGTTTGGATCGGATGGAGAGAGCGAGCATCGAGGAGCCGAAAATCGGCGGGTCGAGGGCTGTCGTGGGGCGCCCTGAGCGCCAGCGACGCGAAGCTAGTGCTGCCGTGCAGTGAAGTGCGTTCAGAGTGCGACCGCCTAAGACCGGAGGCGATGTGCAGGTCCTCACTGCCGCTCGGAGCCCCGAGACAGAAATTGAAACGGGTTCTAGGTATACACCCAGGAATACGTCTATTCGAAGGTCATATGGACCTTTTCTACACACGTGCAGACCGATCGTCGACATCTGGTGTACGGTCCACACGTTCTTCGCTGCCGACCTCTTCAATCTCCCCTGAGCCTCTCCATTTACATCCGGGGCCGAGCCGCTGCAAAGAGCAGGAGGCCCGTCGCCACCGAGACGTTCAGCGACTCGGCCGGGCCACGCATCGGGACGGAGACCAGCTCGTCGCACACCTCGGCCACGGACGGCGCCAGGCCCGCCCCCTCGCTCCCGAGCACCACCGCCACGGGTCGGTCCCAGTCGGCCTCCCAGAGCGGGGTGTCGGCGGTGCCCTCCGCGCCATAGACAAAATAGCTGCGCTCCTTGAGTTGCGTGAGCACGCGCGGAAGGTCATCGCTCCGGGCAATGGGAATCCGGGGCGCCGTTCCAGCGCTTGCCTTGATCGCAGCGGCGTTCAGCGGGGCCATCTCGCGGGTCGGCACGATGACGCCGTCGGTGCCCGCCGCCACCGCACTTCGCAGCATCGCCCCGAAGTTGCGGGGGTCTGTCACGCGGTCGATCACGAGCAGCATCGGCTGGGCAGTCTGCACCGCGTCCCAGGTGGGGGCAATCTCGGAGAGCATCGCGTCCACCTCCCGGTACTGGATCGGGGCCGTGATGGCGACGACGCCCTGATGGGTGGCCCCATCGGACTCGTGCCGCAGCCGGGCCTCCGGGACATACTGCACGGGGGTGCCCCGGTCGTCGGCAATCGACCGGATGGCCCCAATCTGGGCACCGTTTACATCCTGCTTGAGCATGACCTTCTCGACGCCAAGGTCGTCGCGCTTCAGGGCTTCCAAAACGGGGCCGCGGCCAATGAGAGTGGAGGTGTCGGATGGGCTCATATTGGAGATGGGAGAGGGGTGGATCCAGTTAAACAAGGAGAAGAGGCCGTACAGGACTTTGCTCCAGAATACGCAACAGCAGGCGGAAGTAGTGGTTCGGCACAGGGCACACTCTTCGGCCTGTTTTCGCGCTGGGCCGAACGGGGCCCCCGTCGTCTCGTATAAGTATCCCTGCTTTTCCCAACCCCCCAGTTCTCAATGACTGCCTCTTCTCCCGGCCGCACCGCGGTCTTCGTCGACGGCTGTCGGCTTCCCTTCCAGCGCGCCGGCACCGGGTACGCCGACCTTATGGCCTACGACATGGGGCACATGGTCCTCCGGCGCCTACTTACCCGAACCGGCCTGCCCGCCTATCGGGTCGAGCGCGTCGTAATGGGCACGGTGGTGCAGGACGTCAACACGAGCAACGTGGCGCGGGAGGCCGCCCTCGCCGCCGGCCTTCCGAACCACGTCCCTGCCTTCACGGTGACGATGGCCTGCATCTCCAGCAACCAGGCCGTGACCAGCGGCGTGGACCTGCTCCGTGCCGGACAGGTGGACATCATGATTGCGGGTGGCACCGAGACGCTCAGCGATCCGCCCGTCCGCCTGAAGCGCCCCGTCCGGAAGCGGCTTTTTCAGGCCCGCAAGGCCCAGAGCACGGGCGACTACCTGGGGCTGCTCGACGGCCTCAGCCCCGGCGACCTGCTCCCCGAGACACCGGCCATCGCCGAGTTTTCGACCGGCGAGGTGATGGGCGAGAGTGCCGACCGCCTCGCCGCAACGTTTGGAATCTCGCGGGCGGACCAGGACCGGTACGCACTGCGCTCCCACGAGAAGGCCGCCGCGGCCCGCGACGACGGGCGCCTCGACGAGGAGCTCGCCCCCACCGCCGTCCCCCCGGAGTTCGACCCAATCACGACCGACAACGTGATCCGGGACGACACCTCGATGGATCAGCTCCAGGACCTCTCCCCCACGTTCGTCAAGCCCTTCGGCACCATCACGGCGGGCAGCTCGTCGGCCCTCACGGACGGCGCCTCGGCAACACTGCTGATGGCAGAAGAGGTGGCTGAGGCCGAGGGCTTTGCGCCGCGCGCCGCGCTCCGCACCTACTCCTACGTCGCGCAGGACCCCGAGACGGAACTGCTCTTGGGACCCGCGTACGCCATCCCCGAAGTGCTCAATGACGCCGGGCTCACGCTCGACGACATCGATGTGATCGAGCTCCACGAGGCCTTCGCCGGGCAGGTTCTGTCGGTGCTCGAAGCGCTCCGCTCCGATGCGTTCGCCGAGGACCACCTGAACCGGAGTGAGGCCGTCGGTGAGGTGGACGTGGACCGTCTCAACACCCGGGGCGGCTCTCTGTCCCTGGGGCACCCGTTCGGGGCCACCGGGGCCCGCCTCGTGATGAGCGCGGTCAACCGCCTCCACGACGAGGGCGGCCGATGGGCCCTCGTGGCGGCCTGCGCGGCCGGCGGGCAGGGCCACGCCCTCCTCGTCGAGCGGCAGGCCTCGTAGCATCCCGGACGTTCGTCTCTTCCTCCTCCACAATGCCCTCCCATGCCCACAGCCCTCTCCGTACCCACGGATCTGCTGACCCTGACGGTAGACGAGGCCGGCGTGGCGACGCTCAACCTCGACGATCCCGACGCGTCGGTCAACAAGATCTCTTGGGACACCCTAAACGCCCTTTCTGACGCCCTGGACGTGGTCGAGACCTACGCCGACCTGTCAGGGCTCGTCATTGCCAGCGGCAAGCCGGACTCGTTCATCGTCGGGGCGGACCTGAGGATGTTGCAAGCGTTTGAGATTCCGGCGGAGGCGCGTCGCGTGAGCCGCGAGGCCCACGCCCTCGGGAAGCGGCTGCGGAGCCTCCCCGTCCCGACTGTCGCCGCGCTCCACGGCCCAGTGATGGGGGGCGGCCTGGAGCTCGCCCTCAACTGCGACTACCGGATTGCGTCCACCGCCGACGCGACCAAGCTGGCCCTCCCGGAGGTGCAGCTCGGCCTGCTGCCCGGCGGGGGCGGCACCCAGCTTCTGCCGCGGCTCGTGGGCGTGCAACGGGCCCTCGGGCTCATGCTTACGGGCAAGAACACGTACCCAGAGAAGGCCCGGCGCACCGGCCTGGTCGATGCACTGATCCACGCGCCCGGCCTCCCCACAGCGGCGCGGCGGGCGGCGCGTCAGCTGGCCACGGGCGAGCGGACCGTCGACCGCGACGAGCCGTCGTTCGGGGACCGCCTGCTGGAGGGCAACCCAGTGAGCCGGCGCGTCCTCTACCGACAGGCCCGCACACGAACCGAGAGCCGCACACGGGGCAACTACCCCGCCCCCCCTCGCATCATCGACGTCGTGCGCACAGGCATGGAGGAGGGGCTGGGGGCAGGCCTGGACATGGAGCGGAAGTGCTTTGGCGAGCTGGCCTTTACGCCCGAATCCCAGGCCCTCGTCTCCCTCTTTTTTGCCAAACGGGACGCAGAGACAAATCCGGATCCCGACCGGGCACATCCAGTCAAGACCCTGGGCGTGCTGGGAGCGGGCCTCATGGGCAGCGGCATCGCCCAGGTGTCGGCCCAGAACGGACTCGACGTCGTGCTCAAGGACCAGTCGCTGGCGCTCGCGTCTCAAGGCCAGAAGAGCATCTGGGAGTCCGGGACCAAGCAGGCGAAGAAGGGCATCATCAACTCCTTCACCCGGGACCAGATCGTGGAGCGAGTCGCCCCGACCGCCAACTACGCCCCGCTCCGCTCGGCCGACCTCGTGGTCGAAGCCGTGCCGGAAGACCTGTCGATTAAGCACGCGGTGCTGTCGGAGGTCGAGGCCGTCGTCGACGAGGACACGGTGCTGGCGTCCAACACGTCCGCACTGCCCATCTCAACCATTGCCGAAGGGGTCGACGACCCGTCTCGCGTGCTCGGCATGCACTACTTCTCCCCCGTCCCCGACATTCCGCTCCTGGAGATCGTCGTCACCGAGGACACCTCCGAGGAGGCATTGGCCACCGCCTACGCCGCGGGCCTTGCACAGGACAAGACCGTTATCGTGGTGAACGACGGCCCGGGCTTCTACACCACCCGCATCCTCGCCCTCTACATGAACGAGGCCCTGCTGCTCTTCGAGGCCGGGGCCGAGATTGAGGCGGTCGACGAGGCAATGAAAGACGCCGGAATCCCGATGGGCCCCTTCGAATTGTTCGACCTGGTGGGCCTGGACGTGGCGGCCAAGATTACGGATGTGATGGGCGAGGCCCTTTCTTCCGAGCGCATTGACATCAGCGACCGGGCGGCCCAGCTCGCGGACGCTGACCTGCTGGGCCAAAAGACCGACTGCGGCTTCTACGAATACGACGCGGACGACGGTGCCGCCGACAAGGAGCCGCAGGGCGTCCACGACGCGGTGTACCACCACAGCGACGCCTCGACCCGGTCCACGCCCTCCGCCGATGCAGTGCAGGACCGCCTCCTCCTCATGATGGTGAACGAGGCCGTGCGGTGCCTCGAAGACGAAGTGCTCCGCGCCCCCATCGACGGCGACCTCGGGGCTGTCTTTGGGCTCGGCTTCCCGCCCTTTCTGGGCGGGCCCTTCCGCCACGTCGACCGCCAGGGGGCCGGCACGGTAGTGGACACCCTTCAGGCCCTGACCGACCGACACGGTCCCCGCTTCCGCCCGGCCGACCGCCTCCGCATCCACGCCGATCAGGACACCACCTTTTACCCGTAAACGCATGGCGCCGTCCGTCTCCGCCCTCAAAAACGCCCTCTCCTCTCCCGCGGCCTATCCGCACGACCCGGATCAGATCGAGTTTGAGCAGACCCATATCTCCCTGGTCGCCCTCGTCCCGCCCCGGGTCTACAAGATCAAGAAGCCGGTCTCGCTCGCCTACCTCGACTTCTCGACCCTGGAGCGGCGTCGACACTTCTGCGAGCAGGAGGTCCGCCTCAACCGTCGCCTCGCCCCCGGCACGTACGAAGGGGTGGTGCCCATCGTCGACACCGATGATGGCCTCCGGGTGGACGGCGACCCCGACGCGGACACGGTCGTGGAGGTGGCCGTGCAGATGCGCTACCTGGAGCCGAGTCAGTTCCTGGAGGATCGGCTCGCCCGCGGGGCCGCGTCGGCCGCCGACATCGACCGGGTCGCCCGTAGGCTCTGCAACTTTTACGAGTCGTGCTCGTCGACGCCCGAGGGGGCCGAGGCGGGCCGAATCGACCGGCTGCGCGCGGGGACCGAGGGGAATTTCGCCGAGGCCGAGGCGCAGGGGCACGTGGGCCATCTCCTCTCACGCCCGGCCCACGAGGCGCTTCGCTTCTTCGCCGACCACTTTTACGACCAACGGGCGTCCCTTCTCCACCGGCGCCGGGCTGAGGGATTCATCGTAGAGGGCCACGGCGACCTGCGGCTGGAGCACGTCCACCTGACCGACGACCGCGTCGCCATCTTCGACTGCGTGGAGTTCAACGACGAGTTGCGGCACCTCGACGTGGCGAGCGACGTGGCGTTCTTGGCCATGGACCTGGACCGCAAGGGCCATCCGGAGCTGTCCCGCCGCTTCGCGCGGCGGATGGCGGATGGGCTGAGCGACCCCGCCCTCCGGACCCTACTTCCCTTCTACAAAAGCCAGCGCGCCCAAATTCGGGGAAAGGTGCACGGCCTGCGGGCCACCGAAGACGAAGTGCCCCCGGCCGAGCGGGCCCGCAGTCGCGCTCAGGCGCGGCGCTGCTACCAGTTGGCCCTCCGCTACGCCGTGGCGGGCCCCGAGCCGCTCGTGGTGGTGATGATGGGCCGGCCCGGCACCGGCAAGAGCACGCAGGCCGAGGCGGTGGCCCGGGCCCTGGGCTGGCCCCACCTCGCCTCCGACCGTGTCCGCAAGACGCAGATGGGCATCCCGCTCCACCAGCGGCCCGACGCCGCGACGCGCGAGCGCCTCTACGCCGACGCCACCACAGAGGCCACCTACGCCACGCTCCGCACCCGAGCCCTGGAGCGGGCGCGGCGGCACCAGGGCACCGTGCTCGACGCGACGTTCAGTCGCCCCGCACAGCGGGCACAACTCCGCTCCGCCCTCCGTGCCGCAGACGTGCCGTACGTGTTCGTGGAGGTCACGGCCCCCGACGACGAACTCAAGCAACGCCTGCGCCGGCGCTCCACTGGGGATGCCACGGCCTCCGACGCCCGGGCCGACGACTTCGAGATGCTCACCGAGCGCTACGAGGCGCCCGACGCCCTGGAGGATTCGCGCCACGTCCGGATGGGGACCGAGGGGACACCCGCCCAGACGACGCTCAACATTCTGAAGACGTTGATCCGGCTGTCCAATTGATACGGGCCGCCTTCTAGCGACAGCCTCCCTGCATACCCAGCGCTCCAGGAAGGCCGCCCTCTTTCCGGAGACTAAGAATTCTCCCCAGAGGACCACGCGCCACCGTTTCGCCAGTGGGGAGTCGGCGCTACGCCGCGGCCAGGTCCACCGCGGCCTTCGACGAGATGACCTGCACGCCGGCCTCATTCATCTCGTCCCAGGCCTGGGCCAGCGAGCCGTCCTGGTCGATGCCACGGGTGGCGTCCTCAATCACATACACATCGAACCCTTCCTTGCGCCCGTCGACGGCCGACCACTTGACGCAAAAGTCCGCGGCGAGGCCGCACACGTACAGCGTGTCGATGCCTCGCTCGCGCAGATAGCCCGCGAGGCCAGTCGGGGTCTCGCCGTCGTTTTCGTAGAACGCCGAGTACGAATCGATCTCGGGCCGGAACCCCTTGCGGATAATCATCTCCGAGTGGGTCGTGTCGAGGTCCGGGTGAAACGCGGCCCCCGCCGTGCCCTGCACGCAATGGTCGGGCCAGAGGACCTGCTCGCCGTAGTCCACCTCGATTACGTCCATCGGGGCGTGCTCCGGGTGCGACGAGGCGAACGACTGGTGCCCGGCTGGGTGCCAGTCCTGCGTCTGAACGACGGGGTCGAACCGCTCGGCCAGCACATTCACGGTCGGCACGATGGTATCCCCCTCCGGCACCGCAAGGGCACCGCCGGGGCAGAAGTCGTTTTGGAGATCGACAATCAGCAGCGCGTCCATGGAAACCAGGGCGTCATCGATTGGAGAACATGCGCGGGTGCACGCCGGAACCGACTCGATTCCGAAGGCCTCACTTCAAATCGCAAAGGCACCGCAGTGTTGCCGGGCGGGCCGAACGGTCAGGCGCGGATCACGGCCTCCGGCGGAGAGGTTCGAGACGCACCCCGTCGAATTACGTCCCCCCGTCCCGATGAGCACCTCTGCCTCGCCGCCCTCCTCTTTCGCCAGTGCCGACGACATTGAGCGCGTGTTTGCGGCCCAGCGGGCACACGCCCCGGCGGTCCGGGCCACCTCGGCCGACCAGCGCAAAGACAAGCTCCGGCGCCTCTGCGATGGCCTCCGCACGTACCGGACCGAGTTCCAGGACGCCATCCACGCTGACTTTCGGAAGGCACCGGCAGAGGTGGATCTTACGGAGCTGAAGCCCCTCCTGGACGAGGCCCAGTTCGCGATCGCCCACCTCGACGAGTGGATGGCACCGACCCGGCGGAGCAGTCCGGTCTTCTTCACAGGCACCCGCTCGGAGATCCACTACGAGCCGAAGGGCGTCGCGCTGATCCTCGCCCCCTGGAACTACCCCCTCACACTCACGCTCGCTCCACTGATCAGCGCCATCGCGGCGGGCAACTGCGTGACGCTAAAGCCCTCCGAAAAGACGCCCCACACGAACATCGTCCTCAAAAAGCTGATCGGCGAGCTGTACGAGGAGCGAGAGGTGGCCCTGCTGACCGGTGCGAAGGAGGTCGCGCAGGGCCTTTTGGAGCAGCCGTACGACCACGTGTATTTTACCGGCAGCCCACGGGTCGGCCGGCTCGTGATGACGGCCGCGGCAGACCACCTGGCGTCGGTGACGCTGGAGCTCGGGGGCAAGTCGCCGGCGGTCGTAGACGAGACTGCCGACCTGGACCTCGCGGCACAGCGCATCGCCTGGTCGAAGTTCACGAACGCAGGGCAGACCTGCATCGCCCCCGACTACGTGCTCGTCGGCGCCCCGGTGCACGACGCGCTTGTCGCCCGCCTGATCGACACCATCGAGCAGTTTTACGGCGCAACGGCCGCACTGCGACGAGCCAGTGACGACTACACCCGCCTGATCGACGACGGCCACCTGGACCGCGTCGTCGGAATGCTAGAGGACGCCGTCGCGGCAGGGGCCACCGTGGCCTTTGGCGGGCAGACCAACGCCGAGACCCGATACGTAAGCCCCACGATCCTCACGGACGTGCCGCTGGACACCTCCGTCATGCAGAAAGAAATCTTCGGCCCCCTCCTCCCAATCATTCCCGTGTCGACGGTGGATGAGGCCCTCGGCATCATCAACGAGCGCCCCAACCCGCTGTCGATGTATCTCTTCAGCCAGCGCGACACGACGGTCGAGACAATCCTGGGGCGCACCACGGCCGGAAGCACGTGCGTCAACGAAGGCTTTCTCCACTACGCGAACCCCAACCTCCCCTTCGGCGGGGCCGGGCACAGCGGCATCGGGCGGGGCCACGGGGAGGCCGGCTTCCGGGCCTTCTCAAACGAGCGATCGGTGCTGCGGCGCCGGTACGGGGCGTCGCTCGTGCAGGCTGTCCTCCCCCCCTTCACGGATCGCAAAGAGAGCTTCCTGGCGGCCCTCCTCCGGTACTTCTCCGGGCCCTAAACTCTCCGCCACACGACACGGAATGTGATCGGCGTTCAGGGACTGGCTCAGAGCCCATCCCCTGCGCCATGGGCGCCCGCTGTGGCTGAAAGGGAGCCCGATCGGGCCGGGAACGGCCCTGGGCTCGGTTCGTCCGACGGAGAAGCGGCGATCGATTCTCCGGAAGTGCCGTATGAATCAACGTCCCCTGACTTCTTCTCGCTTTTTATCCTCCAATGCCTGACCCCGGCGACATCCTGGACGGCTACCGCCTGGAAGCGGTCATTGGCCGGGGCGGCATGGGCACCGTGTACCGGGCCACCGACCAGGCGCTCGAAAAAACCGTCGCCCTTAAGGTCATCGCGCCCCACCTGGCCGACGACGACACCTTCGTGCGCCGATTCCGGGAGGAGGCCAAGGCGCTGGCCCGCCTGGACGCGGACGGAATTGTCGACGTGTACACCCTTCGCGAGACGGGGGAGGCCCTGTTTTTCGTGATGGAGCACGTCGAGGGGCCTTCGCTGGAGACCATGTTGCGGCGGCGGGGCCGGCTGGAGCCCCCACAGGCCCTGTCGCTCCTCCGACAGGTGCTCACTGCCGTGGGGCACGCCCACGCCTCAGGGGTGCTGCACCGCGACCTCAAGCCCAGCAACATCCTCATCGACACCGACGGGCAGGCGGTAATCACAGACTTCGGCCTGGCTAAGATTCTGGCGTCCGACGCCGACCTGACGGCGACGCACGACCAACTCGGCACCGTCGCGTACATGTCGCCGGAACAGGTGAAGGGCCTCCAGAACGTAGATGCCGCCAGCGACCTCTTCACCGTCGGCCTCGTCGCCTACGAGGTGCTGACCGGGCGGCTCCCCTTCGACCGGTCCGAAAGCGACTTCGTCGTTCAGCGGGCGATCGTGGACGCCTCGTTTCCGCCTCCGTCGACCTACGCGCCGGCGGTGCCCCCGGCAGTGGAGCAGGTGGTGCTCGACCTGTTATCGAAAGGCCCGGCCGCTCGCCCACCCGACGCCCAGGCCACCCTGGCCCGGCTGCCCGCCCCGCAGACCGCAGACGAGGAGCCGCTCCTCACGCCGGATGCCCCGGCCTCCCCTGACGCCGCCTTCACGTCTTGGCAGTGGGCCGGCCTGGCAGTGGGGACCCTCCTGGTACTGATGGGCACATACGCCGGGGTGCGGGCCACCCTCGGCCTGCCGGTGCTCTCCGCCGCAGGCCCGGCGCCCCCAGGAACGACCCGAACGGCAGCGGACGACGCAGGACGCTTTTCTGGCGAGGCGGAAGAGCCCCCGGCGGAGGCGTCGTCCCCCGCCGCTGCATCGTCCGACGATGAGGCCCCGTCGGAGGAGCCAGACCCGTCAGCGGACGCCTTGTCGGAGGGGGAGCCTCCCCCACCTGCTCCGTCCGGCGACACGTCCGGGGCAACGTCCCCCGAAGCCTCCGCCCCGAACGATGAGCCATCTTCCTCCCCCGAGCCAGCGACAGGGACCGTTACGATCCGGTCGGACCCGGACGGGGCGACGGCACGCCTCGACGGGCAGACGGTTGGGCGCACGCCCTTGACGGTCAACGACCTGGCGCCCGGCACGTATCGGCTCCTTCTGGACCGGGACGACCACCGCGCCCAGGAGACGACCGTGTCGGTGGCGGGGAACGACACCGCCGTCGTGTCGTCGACGCTTCTCCCTCGGCCCGCCGTGGTGCGGCTGGGCGCCCGTCCCGACGGCGAGGTGCGCATCGACGGAGCCCCCCGATCCCCCGGAGCGGACGGGCTCGTGGTCGATTCGTTGTCGCCGGGCCCCCACCAGGTCACAGTCACGTCCAGTCTTGGCCGCTGGGCGATGGAGGTAACGCTCGATCCGGGAGAGACATACGAGCGCACGGTCGACTTCACCGAGCGTGTCGAGAGCGCGGTCACGGCCCGTGCGCCAGACGGCCCTCCGCTCCCCAATGCCACCGTCACGGTGGACGGCGACACGGTCGGATACACCCCACAGCGCCTGACGCTTCGGGTGGGGGAGCGCGTCATCCGCGTCGCGAAGGAGGGCCGCGCCCCGGCCGAACGCACGGTCCGGATCGAACCGGGCATGGACACGCCGCTCGTATTCGAGTTGGCCCCGAGGCCCGAATGAACCGCTCTCGCCCCAATGGCTACTGCATGATGACGAGGCGACGGGTCCGCGTGACGCCTCCGGCCTGCAGGCGAAGCAGGTAGGCCCCACTGGAGAGGGCCCCCCCGGTGTTCTGGCGGGTCCACGCGTGGGTGTGGGTGCCGGGGCCGACGGACTTGTCGTCAATGAGCGTAGCCACGCGCCGCCCCAGCAGATCGTACAGCTCCAGGGTGGCTCGGGTGCGCTCGGGGACCTGGTATCGGAAGGTGGCATGGCTGCGCACTGGGTGGGGCACGCTAGGCAGGAGCTCGACGCGCTCCGGCCGATCCGCATCTCGCCCCAGTCGCCGCTGCACCGCCGCGGGGGGCCCGACGAGAACCCGAAGGGACCGGGCGTCGCCCTCCTCGGGCGCCGGAAAGCGGTACGTCGGCGACTCCCGCAGGTTTTGGGCTTGGTCCAGCGCCGGGTCCACGAGCCACACCGACTGATCGTCGGGCACCGACGAGACGTCCGATGCACTTATGGTGATCAACCCGGACACGTTGGTCCGAACGTTGGCCGTCCAGGTGCGGAGACCGCCGCCCGTCGAGCGCATGTCACGCCAGAGCTCGCCCTCCTGCGACGGGGCGCGAAAGCTGAGGGAGACGTAATCGCCGATGGGCGGGGGCTCCCGCCCGTCTGCTGCCTCCACGCCGTCCGTTGCGTTCGGGGCCGTCCCGAACGTGTTCATCGCATCGCGCGCCTGTCCCACCCGGGCCGACAGGTCGACCGCCCACCGCGGGTCCGGGGCCCGTGCCGACGAGGTGAGGGCGGACAGTTCTTCTGGGCTCGGGTCAACGACGAGCGTTCCGTTCTGCCCACCGGAGAGGTAGACAAGGTATCCCCGGTAGGGCTCCAGCACGCCGTCCTTCTGGTTGACGAAATCCTCCCCGTCGTAGCCGAGCACGTCTTCGAGCGTTCCGGCTGTGTTCTCGACACGGACCTGGCTCATCGGCACGTCGAACGCAAATGGGTTGCCAATTAGGTTCCAGCCCTCGTCCAGTCCACTCTCGTGAGGCTGGTCTACGGGAATCGACGTGCCGTTGAGCGAAGCCAGGGCCTCATCGGACTCATCAGACGCACGGATAAACCACAGTGCTTCGCCCGTCTCCAGGGACGCTCTTTCCACGTCATTTTGCTCCACGTAGCCGCCATCTGCCGTGAGGCCGCTGGGGCCAATCGAGAAGAGCCGCCACTCCGACGGGTCGTACGGGAGCAGCGGCCCGAATACGTTTGACAGACCTGAATCATCAAGCTGGGTTGGAACCGACACGATCCGGTACATACCGCTAGCTTGCTGGGGGGGAGTCACCTCTCCCTCGACCCGGATCGACGTCGGACCACTGGTCGGGGCCTGTGCCAGGGTCGTATCTCCACCTCGGACCTCAACAACGTATTCGAGTCCGCGAAGGGTAACGCGAGACTCAGGAATGGTCCTCGTGCGCTCCTCATCCCCTTGCATTTCTTTTTGGACGAACGTCGACTCTCCTCCCTCTCGGTACCGGAGCTGCACGTCTGCCTCGGACGGCAGGCTTCTCACATCCACCGTCACATCAACGGCCGTGCCTGCGTCGACCGGGTCAGGGGCGGCCGGCGGGGACGGCTCGGTGAGCTCGAGGAATAGCGGGGTGGCCGACCCCTCATTCGATAGTGACGAAACCTTCGTAACCGCGTCCCCGCACGAAGCAGGAAGGTCTTCCGTCTCGACGACCTCGGCCGCCACCCGATAGTAATATTCTTGCCCCTCCGACAGGCCGGTATCAGTGTAGGTCGGAGGAGTCCCCTCGGTTGCCCCCACCCCCTCAATCCGTTTTTCGGATTGCTCCTCCGGGTCGGTGGAGGGGATCTCCGCCGTGTCCCGGTACAGCCCGTAGCACACCACCGTCTCGTCGTCATCTAGCCCCGTTGGGGCGTCCCAGGTCAACGTATTCTCCTGGTTGCCCGGGGCAACCTCAAGGCCATCGGGGACCTGCGCTACGGCCCCGAGGGGAACAACCAGCCCTAAAAAAATGAGCAGCCGACCAGTCATTTGAGGGTCAATGCATGGGCGCATGGCAACATGATGCAATTGGTCTACTCCGGGGGCGGTGGCGGCGGGGATAGAGGCTCAGACCCATCGCCCGAGTCGTCGCCCCCGATCAAAAGCACCGCGGCCGTGCCGAGGGCGGCCGCCGCGGCCCCGAGGGTCCACCGGAGCCAGCGGCGGTTCTCATCCTCCTGGGCCTCGGCCCGGGCCCGCCGTCGCTTCTTCGCCTGCTCCACGAGAGCAACAAAGTCAGGCCGGTCCTGCGCAGGATCCGGCGCATACTCTGGCTGCAGGTCGAGCAGGCTTTCGACGGCCCGCCGGGCCGCGGTCTCGTCGTTTTGACCAAGATACACGAAACCGAGCAGCCGGTACATGCGGGTTCGCACCGAGTCCGGCAGCGTTCGCTCCTGCGCACAGGGCCGAAGACGAGCCACGGCGGCCTCGAATTCTGCGGCGTAATATGCCTCTTGCGCCTGTGCGAAGCTGGTATCACAGGAGGTCGGCGTCTGAGCCTGGACCCCAGACGCGCTGCCCAAAAGCAACGCTCCCCCCATGATCAGCCAGCCCAAGGCAGGGAGTAAACCAATCCGGCGCATGCATTCAGTTGAGAAAGCCGGGAAGCACTTCGAGCGAACCAAGGGGCTATACAGAACACTGGGGGGAGGGTTGCAACCCCCGCAGTGCTGATCTGTGAAGGCGCCTAGGGGCCTCTCCTTCGGTCGAGCGCATCCTTTTCGGGAGAGGCCGCGTTCTTGATCGCTTGTCCGCCTACTCGTCCTGATCGCCCGTGGTAGGCATGGTCCCCTCCAGGTACGAGCTGCCGTTCCGTTGCACCACGACACGCTGACCACGCGGGTCGAAGTCGAGCGGGGGATGGCCCTCCTCCGACGGACGGCGGAATTCAACCTCCGCTTCGCCCTCGTCACCCGTGACGTCGAGCTCCCCGCGCGTCGTATCGGCGACCACGACGTCGTAGGTGCCCGTCGTCAGGTCTTCGACCTCAACCTTGAACTCCGTCTCGTTGGCATCCTTCTCGAACTTCACTTCGCCGGTGGCGTCCGAATCCGGGCCGACGTTCTCAAGGGCCGTCTCAATCTCAATCTCGTTTTCGTCCTCCTCTTCGTCCTCTTCGTCTTCTTCATTTTCTTCTTCATCGTCCCTCCCGTCTCGGTCATCGTCCTCGAAGCCCTCAATGGAAGACTCGATGTTCTCCTCCACAACCTCCCCGAAGGAGCTCTCATCGGTCACTCGTGCCGGGTTGACCAGCGTACTGTCGGCCCGCCGAAACCAGGCATCGACGTTCACCGAGAACGTGACGTTATTGGTGTTGTCCGCGGTGACCTCCAAGGGCGGTTCGAACGCAAGTTCCCGCTCGGCGTTGAGATCACTCGTGTACGTGAAGTCTTGGGCCGCCGCGCCGGCCGGTGTATAGCGTCCTTGAACCCGAATGCTCGTCTCCAGCGGAAAGTCCGTCCCCTCCAGAAAGCCGGGCGTTGAGGACTCCGCCTCGGGCTTGTGTACGTCAAACTCGACTTCCTCCCAGCGTCCAGTAGGCAACGTCGTATCGACGACCACGGCGGGCGCATCTCCGTCCAGCGGAAGCGAGACGAGAACGGGGCCGGACTCGACCTCGGCGCAACCGTCCTCGTCCGCGTCTGGACGATTCTCTGGGGCGCAATTCTCATCGCCGTTGGCGCGGTCCAGTTCAATCTCACGGACGACCATCTCTACCCGGTCGAGACGGAGCTGATTGCCGTCTGGGTCAATGAGGGTTCGCTGACCCGATGCGGCCTTGCGCGTCGACGCAGTGCCGTCGGACGCGGTGCCGTCCGAGAAAGCCATCGAGACGGGCGCGTCGGCCTCGGACCCGTCCGGTCCCGCCACCGTGCTTCCGTCGCAGGCCACGAGGCCCAACGCGAGCCCCCCGAGGACCAGGAGTCCGCCAAGATGGCGTATGAGATGCAAGAAGGACTCGTTGGAATGGAAGCGGGAGAGGGACATGGGCATGCCTTCAGTTTGGTGTGTGGATCGTGGATTGCCTTCGTGCAGGCGTGTCACCCTGTACGATGATCAAGACCCGCACCACTTCACATTTTCTCCACAAACCTTCATTAAAGATAAACAGAATCGCTTTTTTAGACAGTCAAAGTGGGACTGATTCTGCGACCTTGGGTGGGCTGTGAAGGGACTGTGTGTCGGGATTGGGCGGCTCGTGTTTCACCGGTGTGTCGCGTGAGACACCTCGCTCTCGTTCACGAGACGATGCCTGCGGGCGAAGCGTTCGTGTTTCCTGCTGCGGACGTCCTGAAATGGGGACGGGGGCGGACCAACTGGCCCGTGATTTGAATAGGACCGACGCGATCTTACGCAACCCATTGGCCAATATGTCTTTCCGGCGTAGGATTTTATTGGTGGTGATTGGTCTCGCCCTCGGGACCGTGGTGATGGGAAGCGTCGCGGGGCTGGCCCTCTGGTACGTGCAGGTCGGAGCGACACCGTTTCTGGCCGAAGCCCCCGAGCTCGACACCCTGCTCCGCCGGAGCCTCTGGCTCGTCGGCGGCGTCACGGGCGTCCTTGCGCTCGGGGCCGCGGCTGCGGGGCATTGGCTGCTCGCATCGTTCCGGCAGTCCCTCCAGGTCCTCCAGGACGCCGTGGAGCAGGTCCGCACGGGTCGCCTTGACGCTCAGGTCTCGGTCGACCCGGACGATGAACTCCGGCGACTGGCCCGGGCTTTGGACCAAATGACCACCACGCTCAGCCAGCAGACGGTCTCGCGGGACTACCTGCAGGCCGTACTCGACTCCATGGCGGAGCTGTTGTTCGTGGTCGACACCGACGGGCGCATCCGCCGGGCCAACGCGGCCGCCGCACAGGCCCTTGGCCGCTCGGCATCGGCCCTGCGCGGAACGGCGCTCGGCAATCACTTCGACATAGATCCGTTGGCGTCCTCCGCCGAGGGCCCAGTCGAATGCACCCTCACCCCCACGGACGGCCCCGAACGGACCGTCCTCGTCTCCCGGTCGGCCCTGGAGCGAGCAGACGCCACGCAGGGCACGCTCGTGTGCGTGGCGCAGGACATCTCGGAGCGAAAGGCCGCCGAAGAGAAGCTGCGGCGCTCCCTGGAGGAAAAGGAGGTTCTTCTCCACGAGATCCACCACCGCGTCAAAAACAACCTACAGGTCATTTCAAGCCTGCTGAACGCCCAGGCCCGCGACGTGGAAAGCCCGGCAATCGAGGATCGGTTCACGGAGACGCAGGACCGCATCCGCTCCATGGCGTCCATCCACGAGCAGCTTTACCAGTCCGACGACCTGGCGCGGATCGAGTTTGACGCGTACCTTGAGGGGCTTCTGGATGACCTCTTCCGGTCGCACCGGACCGCCCACATCGATCGCACCCTGGCGGCCGACACCCAGCCACTCTCCGTGGATCAGGCCATTCCGTCCGGCCTCATCGTAAACGAGCTTGTCACAAACGCCCTCGAGCACGCCTTTCCGGAGGGCCGGTCCGGCACCGTCGCCGTTACGTTCCGCGCCGACGAGGGCACCGCGCGGCTGACCGTGGCGGACGATGGCCGCGGCGCGGACGGGCTCGACGAGAACGGACGCCTCGGGCTCCGGCTGGTCCACGGGCTGACGCGTCAGCTTCGGGGCACCCTCTCCACCGACCTCGACGACGGCGTAACCGTTACGATCGCGTTCCCCACGAATCCGTCCAACTGATTCATGCCGCCCCCACCCCGCATCCTGATCGTGGAGGACGAGTTCGCCGTCGCCATGGAGCTGGAGGATCACCTGGAGGAGCTCGGCTACACCATCGTGGCCCACGTGATGACCGGCGCCGCGGCGATCGACCGGGCAGACGAGACCGATCTCGACCTGGTGCTGATGGACGTGCACCTCGACGGCCCGATGGACGGCGTGGAGGCGGCCCGCACCATTCGGGGGAATCATCCCCTTCCCGTGGTGTTCGTCACCGCCTACAGCGACGACGAGACCCTTCAGCGGGCGACCGACACGACACCGTTCGGCTACGTCGTGAAGCCGTTCAACGAACGGGAGATCTACGCCGCGGTGGAGGTGGCCCTGCAGACCCACGCCCTGCAGCACCGCGTAGAGCGGGCCCACGACGACCTCCGCCAGCTCCTAAACGGGCTTCGCCAGGGCACGGCCCTCATCGACGCGACGGGGCACCTTCGGTTCTTAAGCGACCCGGCCGCCCGCCTGCTTGGGGTCTCGTCCGAGGCGGCCATCGGCACCTCGTGGGCCGATCTCCTCCCCGTCGACGACGAAACCCTGGAGGCACTCCGGCCCCGGATGGAGGGCACGGCCGACGCCGACGAGCCCATCACCGCCCCCCTTGCCCACGACGATGGCACGTCATACCGCGTCGAGATCGACGTGCGCGACGACCCGCGCGACGACGAGCGTCACATCCTAGTGTTCTACGACGTGACGGAGGTCCATGAGCTCCGGCGCATGCTGGACGACCGGTCTCAGTTCCACGACCTCGTCGGCAAGAGTGCCCCGATGCAGGACGCCTACGAGCAGATTCGGTCCGTCGCCGAGGTTAAGACCACGGTACTCATCCAGGGCGAGACGGGCAGTGGGAAGGAGCTCGCCGCCCGGGCCATCCACGACGAGAGCCCGCGGGCAAACGGTCCGTTCGTCACCGTCAACTGCGCCGCCCTCAACCCCGACCTTGCCGGCAGCCGCCTCTTCGGGCACCGGAAGGGCGCCTTCACGGGGGCGACCGAGGACCGAGAGGGGTACTTCGAGGCAGCCGACGGGGGCACGCTTTTCCTCGACGAGATCGGCGACATCCCGCTCGACGTGCAGCGGCAGCTCTTGCGGGTGCTCGAAGAAGAGGCCGTCACGCGGCTCGGGGAGACAGAGGCCCGCCCGGTCGACGTCCGCATCGTGGCCGCCACGCACCGAACCCTCGACGACGAGGTGGAGGCCAACCGGTTTCGACAAGACCTGCTGTACCGGATTCGGATCGCCCGCGTCCCCCTCCCGCCCCTCCGCGAGCGCCGGTCCGATCTGCCCCTTCTGGTGCGCACCTTCCTTCGTGAAATCCGGGCCCGCACGGGGGCGGAGGTCGACCGCGTCGGCAACGAGGCCCTCCGCCGCCTGCTCAACTACGACTGGCCGGGCAACGTGCGCGAACTGCAAAATGCACTGGAGGCGGCCCTCATCCGCGCGTCCGGCGATGTGCTCCGGGCGGGCGACCTTCCCCCCGAGATTCGGGACGCGTCCCCCTCCGCCCCGTCGGCCTCCGAGGAAGCCGAACGCATCCGGGCGGCCCTCGAGCAAACCGACGGCAACCGCACCGAGGCCGCCGAGCTGCTCGGGATCAGTCGGGCGACCCTGTACCGCCGCCTCGACGAGTACGACATCGAGTGATCGAGACGGGACAGGCCCCTCTGTTCAATCGTCGAGCGCCGCCAGGAGGCGCTCGAAGTCGGCCTCCGTCAGTTTCTGCTCGGCCCGGAGGCGCTCCAAGGAGTCCCGCACGGCCGCAACGTCCGTCGTGTCCGGCTCTGCCGGCGGCGCGAAGTCGATGTCGCGCACCATGGCCGTGTCCAGGAAATCGGCAACGTAGGACGCGGCCTTCGGCGTGCCCGAAAAGTCCATCGTTAGCTCAAAGGTGGCCCGTCCCCGGTTGACCGTGAGGGCCACCACCTTGCCGCCCAGCCCAAACCAGCGGCTCTGCGCCTCCACCCCCACGAGGTCTGGGTAGCGCACCGTCTGGATCGCCTGCAGGTCGTTGTTCTGGAAGACAAACCGGTCGTGGGCAAAGACAGCACCGTCGCCCCCCGTGCCACTCAGGGTCGCGTCGTACAGGGCCAGCACCTCGTCGGGCCCCACCTCAGTCGCGTAGTCGGAGCGGGCCTTGTCGAGCCGGCCCGACGGCAGGTTCGGCGCCACGAACAGCCCCATCTGCGGGGCGTGCGGCAGCCGGTCGCGAAGCAGCGCCTCCATTGGCAAAGAGGGTCGATTGAGGACAGCGCGCGTAGGTCGCTCTAGAGGAAATTCTCAGGGCGCCGTGGCCATCGCGGTGGACTCGAAAAAGCCCAGCGTGGTTTCGAGGACGCCGCCGAAGAAGACCCCAAGCACGACCAGCGCCACCGCGCACACCACGAGCGTGCCCGTCGCCGCCACCGTGGCCCGGGGGAACGCGGCCGCCCGCACCGGGTCGGTCGCCTCCACGTCGTCGGCCGACTGCATCCAGAAGACGTACACGACACGCAGGTAGTAGTAGGCGCTCAGGGCACTCATGAGCACACCGATCACGACGAGCCAGGTGAGTCCGGCGTCGACGGCCGGGGCAAACACGAAGTACTTGCCCGCGAAGCCGCCAAGCGGGGGGAAGCCGATCAGGCTCAGCATGAAGATGCCCATCGTGCTGCCCAGGACGGGGCGGTCGTTGGCGATGCCCGCCAGCGACGACAAGGTCTGCTCCCGCCCCTCCTTCCCGTCCCACTCCAGCATCGACATCACGCCGAAGGCCCCGATGTTCATCACCGCGTAGACCAGCAGATAGAACAGGGCGCCGGCGTATCCGGCCGACGTTCCCGCCGAGAGCCCGACGAGCACGTACCCGGCGTGCGCGATGGACGAGTACGCAAGCAGACGCTTGACGTTGGTCTGGGCCAGCGCCATCACGTTCCCGATCACCATCGTCAGCACCGCCACCGCGGCCACGGACAATTGCCACTCTCCACCCGGCACGGCGTGGACCAGCACCAGGATGAGGGCGGCGAACGCCGCGGCCTTCGTCGCCGTCGACATGTATCCGGTGAGGGGCGTGGGGGCCCCCTGATACACATCCGGGGTCCACATGTGGAAGGGCGCCGCGCTCACCTTGAAGAAGAAGCCCACCAGGAACAGCGCGAAGCCGCCCCAGAACAGAAGCCGCGTCGAGAGCGTCCCGAGTTCCGCCGCCGCCATCGCCGGCAGCGCCATCGTCCCCGTGGCCCCGTACATGAGCGCGATGCCGTACAGAAAGAAGCCGGTTGAGAACGCCCCGAGCAGAAAATACTTGAGGGCACTCTCCACCGCCCCTTCGTCCTCCCGAATGAATCCGGTCAGGACGTAGAGGCAGACCGACATCGTCTCGAGCCCGAGGAAAATGCTGACCATGTTGTTGGCCGAGCCGAGCATGATCATGCCGACCGTAGAGAACATGATCAGCGCGTAGACCTCCCCGTAGTCGTACCGCAACTGGTTCAGGTACGGCACCGAGAGGAGGATCGTGGCCAGGCCCGTAAGCAGGATGATAAGGTTGATGAACGCCACGAAGCCCCCGGTTCGGAGGGTTTCGAAGAACACCGTGCTCTGAGGGGCCCCAAGATGCGTGGCCTCCCAGGCCGCAGAGACGCCGAGCGCCGCCACCCCGAGCCAGGGAATGGCCGGGTGGTCGTTGCGGAACGCATCGAGGACGATCATCGCAAGTCCGACCAGCCCCACGACCGACATGGAAAAGGCAGCCGGCAGATCGGTCACGAGCGTCGGGAATGCAGTCGACAAATCCATAGGCAAAACCAAACCGTTCATTGCTCAAAAATGGCCCGCCACCGTCCCACGGCGGCCGCTCCTCCCCGCACCAATGCCAACACCTACGCGAGTGCCTCGATTTCGGAGGCAAGCGCCACGTCCATCTCCGTCACCTGCCCCCCCGCATCGTGGGTCGTAAGGGCGACGGACACGGTGTTGTAGACGTTTTCCAGCTCGGGATGGTGCATCATCTCCTCGGCGCAGAAGGAGAGGCGCACGATGAAGCTGATGGCCTCCCGAAAGTCGGCAAACTCATACGTCTTCTGGAGTTTGTCGTCAGCGTGGGACCATCCGTCCAGGTCCGCCAGGGCGTCGTCGATTGCGTCGTCGGCAAGGGGCTCGCGTGAAGGCATACGTTCAAGCTGACACTTCGAAAAGAGAATGAAGGGACCCGTCTCCGAAAGAGGCACCACGCGTCACAAACGGAACGACCGCCAGGACCGGTTCAGGGCGAAGTCGACGGGACGTCAATGGACACTTCCTGGCCCTCGGGCGGGGCCGTCGGCACCTGTGTCGGTTCCTCCGCCGTGGCGGCGTCGTTGGCCTCCATGCGCTCCACTGCAGCCCGTTTTTCCTCCACCGTCTCCAGGAGAAATTCGGTGGTCGGGGCCGTCTGCCGTAGGAACGGGCTCGGGAAGAATCCGAGAACGAACATGAGCACGATGAGCGGCACCATCAGCCCAAACTCGCGCCCATTCAGGTCCGCCATCTGCGCGTTCGCTTCGTTGGTGAGCTCGCCGAAGAAGGTGCGGTAGACCATGTGGAGCAGGTACATCGCCGCCAGGATGACGCCGGTCGTCGCGAAGGCAATGAGCACCGGACTGTCAATCACGGGACTCTTGAAGGACCCGAGCAGGATCAGAAACTCGCCCACGAAGCCGTTCAGGCCCGGCAGCCCGGCCGAGGCGAGCACGCTAATTACCATCAGGGTCGTAAGCACCGGCACAGACGTCGCCAGCCCGCCGTAGTCGTCCATCAGGCGGGTGTGGCGCCGTTCGTAGAGCATCCCCACCAGCAGAAAGAGGGCCCCAGTCGAGAGGCCGTGGTTGACCATCTGGATCACGGCCCCCTGCATCGCCTCCGTCGTGAAAGCAAACAGCCCGAGGACGACGAACCCGAGGTGACTGATGGACGAGTACGCCACGAGGCTCTTCGCGTCGTCCTGGACGCGGGCCACCAGCGCCCCGTAGATGATGCCGATGATGGCGATCACCGCAAAGAGGCCGGCGGAGCTCTGCGCCACGTTCGGGAAGAGCGGCAGGCAGAAGCGCAGCAGGCCGTACGTGCCCATCTTCAGCAGCACCCCGGCCAGGATGACCGAGCCGCCGGTGGGGGCCTGCACGTGGGCGTCCGGCAGCCAGGTGTGCAACGGAAAGAGCGGCACCTTGATCGCGAACGAGAAGGCGAACACCGCGAAGAGCCAGCCCTGCACCGCCAGCGGAATGTTGTACTCCAAAAGCGTGTACCAGTCGGTCGTGAACACGCCGTTGTTGACGGCATCGCCCGCCGCGTAGCCCAGGTACAGGATGCCCACCAGCATCAGGAGCGACCCCACGAGCGTGTAGATCACAAACTTGACCGCCGCGTAGATGCGCTCCGTGCCCCCCCAGATGCCGATGATGAAGTACATCGGGATGAGGGTCAGCTCGAAGAAGATGTAGAAGAGAAAGAGGTCGAAGCTCGTGAAGACCCCCGTGATGCCCGTCTGCAGAAGCAAGAGCAGCGCGTAGTAGCCCTTGTGCTTCTCGCCGATGTAGGTCCAGGACGACAGCACGACGATGGGCCCCAGGAGGGTCGTCAGCATCACGAGCAGCAGGCTCAGCCCGTCAATGCCGACGAAATACTTGATGTCGTAGCCGTCCGGCAGCCACCCCGCCCACACGTCTGCCAGCTGCGGGGCCAGGGCCGTGCTCACCGACGGGTCGTACCCCACAAAGAGCCCGATCGAGAGCAGAAACGTGGCGAGCGTGGTCGCCAGGGCCGTCCACCGGATCGCGGAGGCTCGCCGCAGAGCAAGCGTGAGGACCGCCCCGAGGGCCGGCAGGAAGATGACGAGGGATGTGAGATGGGGAATGTTCATCAATCGTGGCAGTGCCTAATCGGCAAACAAGAAATCACCGGGGAAATCAGTACACACTCAACGGCCGCACAGGACGCCCCCATCGCCCCACGAGGAGCACCTGTCCGGTCAAGGGGCCTCTTCACACGCCGTACAGCATCAGCCCAATCAGAAGCGCGGCCCCGACGGTCAGCGCCAGGGCATAGTTTTGGACGAGGCCCGTCTGGACCCGACGGAGCAGGCCACTCGCGTTCTGGGCGGTGTCGGCCACCCCGTTTACGGCCCCGTCCACCACGGTCGTGTCGAACGCCGCCAGGCCCTTGCGGGCCACCCCGTTGATGAGGGAGTCCACGACCACCTCGTTGTAGAACTCATCCCAGTAGTACTTGTCCGTCCAGGTCTGGTAGACGCCCCGGAGCCGTCGTTTGAGGGCGGCGTCGTACCCCAGCCCCTGCGTCAAGTAGACGCGCCAGGCGTAGTACACCGTGCCGAGGGCGATGACCGAGCTCAGCAGGATGAGCCCCCACTCCAGCGCCAGGGGCACGTGTCCCTGCACCGACGCCTCCGCCACCGGCCCGCCGTACTTCGCGCCGAGGTAGTGGTGGATCCAGTTCCAATCGCCCCCCTGAACGACAGCGGGCAGCCCGATGAAGCCGCCGACCAGGGAAAGGAGGCCGAGCGTCCAGAGCGCCCCCGTCATCGTGGACGGCGACTCGTGGGGCGCCAACTGGTCGGAGAGCGGCCAGCGGGGCTCTCCCTCAAAGGTGAGCACGTAGGAGCGCATCATGTAGAACGCCGTGAGCACGGCCGTCAAGATCCCCACGACCCACACCGCCATCGCGTAGGTGGAGCCGTCGTAGCCGTATTCGAAGGCCTTAAATAGGATCTCGTCCTTCGAGAAGAACCCGGCAGTGAGCGGAATGCCCGAGATCGCCAGCGTGGCGAGCAGGTAGGTCGTGCGCGTGGCAGGCATATACTCGGCGAGCCCCCCCATCGTGCGCATGTCCTGCGGGTCAAAGTCGCTCGGGTCCCGCCCCTGCTCCTCCAGGCCGTGCTCGACCTCCTCCATTCCGTGAATCACGCTGCCGGCACCGAGGAAGAGACAAGCCTTGAAGAAGGCGTGCGTGACGACGTGGAAGATGGCCACGAAAAACGCGCCTACCCCCGCCGCCATGAACATATAGCCCAGCTGCGAGACCGTGGAGTACGCCAAGACGCGCTTGATGTCGTCCTGCGCGACGGCAATCGTGGCCGCCATCAGGGCCGTGGCCGCCCCCACGATGGCGACAATCATCATGACGACCGGCGCGCCCAGCACGAGCGCCGAGAGGCGGGCCAGCAGGTAGAGCCCACTCGTCACCATCGTGGCGGCGTGGATCAGGGCGGACACCGGCGTGGGGCCGGCCATCGCGTCCGGCAGCCACACGAAGAGCGGAATCTGCGCGCTCTTGCCCGTCGCCCCCACGAAGAGCAGGAAGACGATCCAGTTGAGCGTCGCCTCCGGAAGATTGGGCCCCTCCGCGAGCAGCACGTCGAAGCTCAGCGAGCCGAGCTCCCGAAAGACCAAGAACATGGCCACCAGGAAGGCAACGTCGCCCACCCGATTCACAATGAACGCCTTGTTGGCGGCGGCGCTGTTGCGGAGGTCCGTGTACCAGAACCCGATCAGCAGGTACGAGCACAGCCCCACCCCCTCCCACCCCAGAAACAGCACGGGCAGGTTGTTCGCCAGCACGAGGTTGAGCATGGCGAAGATGAAGAGGTTGAGGTAGGCGAAGAATCGCCAGTACCCATCATCTCCGTGCATGTACCCGATCGAGTAGAGATGAATGACGCCCCCGACGCCCGTCACGACCAACGTCATCAGAAGCGAGAGCTGGTCCACCCGGTAGGCAAACGACAGGTCCAGGTCCCCCGCCGCCATCCAGGTGAAGTAGTCCGCCACGATGGGATCGCCGCCGAAGGTCACGAACAGGTAGACCGTCAGGACGAACGGGATCGCCACGACCGCCGTCCCAATCGTCCCCAGGAGCGTCTCCCGGGTGCGAAGGTGTTTCAGAAAGAGCGGCGCCACGCCGTTCAGGACCGCCCCAGCGAGCGGCAGAAGAAGAACGAGACGAAGCAGATCGGCAGAAGTCATCAACGCGACAAGGTCCGATGGTCAAAACGGGCGCAACAAAGACGTGGCGCGGCGACTAGTGCTTGAAGAGGTTGATCTCCGTGATGTCCACCGTCACCTTGCTCCGGAAGATGGCAATCACGATCGCGAGGCCCACCGCAGCCTCGGCGGCCGCCACCGCAATCGAGAAGAAGACGAGCAACTGGCCGCTCGGGTCCCCCATCGACTGGCTAAACGTGACCAGCGTGAGGTTGACCGCGTTCAGCATCAGCTCCACCGACATCAGCACCACGATCGCATTCCGGCGGAAAAGGACCCCGAACGTGCCGATGGTAAAGAGCACGGCACTTAGGGCCAGGTACCAGTTGGGAGCAACGTCCATAGCAAAAGGGTCGATACTGGAGTGCGGGATGTCGCGTGCGGCGGGCACGTCGTGGCAGAGGGCCGGAACGCTCCCCCTCCACACGGCCGCGGCTACTGAAAACGGCGCTGGGCAAGCAGGACGGCCCCGACAGTAGCGGCCAACAACAGAATGCCCGCCACCTGCAGGTGAAGGGCGTAGCGGGTGAACAAAATCTCGCCCAGGCTCGCCGCGCTTCCGACCTCCGCCGCGGCCTCCGCCCCTACCGGATCCATCCCAAGCTCAAACTGCAGGGCCACCACGTACAACAACTGGCTCAGCAGGGCGAGTCCGACCGCGAAGCCCCCGACGCTGCTCCACTCAATTTCCTCCAGCCCGGGCAGGGCCGACAGGTTTAGCAGCATGATCACGAAGAGGAAGAGGACCATGATTGCCCCGGCGTAGACGAGAATCTGGATGACGCCGATGAACGACGCATTCAACGTCAGGTACAAGCCGGCGATACAAAAAAGGTTGAGCACCAACCAGAGGGCGCTCGACACCGGATTGCGGGCAATGAGCATCCCGAGCGCGGCAGCTACCGCGACGGTCGCCAGCAAAAAGAACATGGAGGGTGCGGCCATAAGCCCTAGCGTCCTAGCGGAGAAAACCGTCCTGTGCGAAAAGGCCCGGAGAGCGCCTCCGAGCGGAATGGAACGAATCCGTGATTGTCCACCGGGCGCAAAGTAACGCGGCACCGACGTAGGGGCAAGATACGGGGTGGTTAATCATGCATGAATTGAACCTGCCCCCCCTCCGCGTGCAGCGCCTCCGTCCCTACGCCCGGAGAGAATGCTCGGGGATTTGGGAGACGGCCCGTTGTCCATTCGCGTGGACCGGAATCTCGGTGGGCGCCACGTGCAGGGCTCGGTCGAACGCCTCTTCAAAGAGGGCCCCGTGCTCCTCGGCGGCCCACACCTCGAGCTGGGGATCCGCTTTCGTGGCGGCAAGCACATGCAGCGCCGCGTCGGTGAGGGACGTACGCAGCGCCACCACGTTCTGAAAGTGGCTCCGATCCAGGTTCTCCGCGACGCGCAGGAGGGCCGCAAGCTGGCGTACGCGACGCCGACGCCGCGGCGGCAGGCGGCCATAGCGTTCATGCGAGGGGGCCGGTGCCGCGCCACGATGGTACCGGGCAACCAGGGCCATGATCGCCACCTCTTCGGCCCGGAAGCCCTGGAGGTCGGCGTGCTCGATGAGATATCGGGAGTGTTCGTGGTGCTTATCGTGCGTGACAAGATAGCCAACATCGTGCAGGAGGGCCGCATACTCCAGAAGCTCCACATCGCTCGCAGGCCCGTCGTAGAGCGGGCGGCACACGTCGAACAGGAATGTCGCCGTGGCCGCCACATGCTGGGCGTGCTCCTCCTCCCACTGAAACCGGTAGGCCATTTCGTGCACGCTGCGGCGCCGGGGATCCCGGAATGGAGCCATGCGCTGGAGGCGGTCGTAGTTTGCATCCAGGAAGTGAACCACCATCCCTTCCCGTAGGGCATTCGGCGAGACCGCGAAGTGACGCAGCGAGGGCAACCCTGCACAGACCGTATCGAGCAACACGGCCCCCGCCCCAATCTGGTCGACCCGTCGCGGCTCGATGGCCGGGTGGGTTCTTCGCTCTTCGGCCGTGGCTTGCATCACCCCGCGAAGGGACGAGCGCACATCCGGGATCGGAAACGCCGCCTGAAACGGCGATCGGTCCGGAATGTCCGCCTGCGCCAGGGTCACTCGGGCCAGGCTTTTCATGGTGCCGGAAGACCCCACGACTCGGCCCACACCGTGCTCCCGACACGCCGTCACCACCCCTTCCAGCATGCCCTTGAAGTGCGCCCGCAGACGCGCCTGTTCGTCTTCCGACATCGGATCCGTCGTCACGAACTGCTCGGTCATGCGGGCCGCCCCAAGCTTCAGGCTCGTGCTGTAGACCGGCGTGTCGTCGTCCACGACGATGAACTCGACCGATCCGCCCCCGATGTCCATCACCAGCGTAGGCTCGGTAAACTCTTCGGTCCGACTGACCCCTTGAAAGATCAGCCTCGCCTCCTGCTCTCCACTGATGGGCCGGATGCGAAGCCCCAGCTCTTCGCGGGCTCGCTCGATGAAGGTCCCGCCGTTGCTCGCCTCCCGGATGGCACTCGTGGCAAACGCCAGGTACTCGCGCGTGTCCCACCCGTCAGCCAGTAGCTTGATGCGGGTGAGGGCATCCAGTCCCCGCGCCATTGCGTCCTCCGGCAGGCGATTGGCGTCGAGCCCGTGCTCGCCGAGGCGCACCATCTCTTTCAGCCGGTCCACCACCTGATAGCTGCCGTTCGGGTGGGCATCCACGATGATGGCGTGGAAGGAGTTGGTTCCAAGATCGATTACACAAACCCGGACCGGCGACGCCGCCTCGGTGGCCCCGTAGGTGGTTTCCGGAAGGAGAGTACAGGCGGCGCGCTCGTGGGAAGCGGACATGGATGCGGATTGGGGTGCAAAAGCGAGCTCGTGGACGCAAGTCCCCCGCTGGTGGGAAACCCGATGATGTATATGCATCCCCGCAACGCCGGTTCGTTGCAGCCGTCCCTGTGATCCCTGGCCCAGGCTGCGCCGATGCTCTGCCGGGGCTCGTTCCAGTTGGGATTGGTAGCTCCCTATTCATATCTTATTCTTCGTGTGCGTCGTCACACTACACGACAAAAATTCGAGAGGGAGTGGCGCCCCCCCTCAATGTTGGCGGAAACGGATTTCGTTGGCAGTGCTGCGCCGGCTTGTCTCCGCCATATTCGGAGAGATCCTTCGGCTGACAGGCGTCAGCCTCAGGATGACTCGGGCTGCAGAATTTTTGTCGTGCTGCAGGGGGCATCACACCGTTCTCGGTCCCCCTCTGATCGGCAACAGACGTAGATGAGGGGCACACCACAATCGGCAATCCGACAGTGCACGTTGGGCTTTAGGCAGCTCTAGCTATCCGTACTCGTATGACTGCTTCTATTTCTGGAACCGGCCACCTGCGAATCGAAGCAGACGTGTCGTGCGAGGTGCTGCTCGACGGGGACCCGTTGGCGTCACTCGAAAAAGGCGACGTGGAGACGGTGGAGCTGCTGCCCGACTCCTACGACCTGGAGGCTGAACGTGACGTCGGCCCGCACTGGGAACAGACCGTACGTATCCAGACGGACGCGAAGACCCATGTCACCATCCCCGCGACGGATTCGGGAGCTTCCCCGTCCCCCCCAAAGGAATCGGCCCCGACAATTATTCGGCCCGGGGACCCGGAGACCCGTCCCGGCTCGAACGACCAAGGCAGAACGAGACGCTTTGGGTTGGGGCTTCTGGCCCTCCTCATCGTGGGCCTCGGCGTGTACAGCCTCCGCCCACAATGGGCCGATGTCGTTGTCGACCGCACTCGCGAGATCGTAGGAGCCTCTCGAACGTCGGACCTAGTCGTAACCCAGGAGGATACCGCCGCGGACATACAGCTCGCTGCTTCCCCGGACGCCGCGGTGTCCGTGTCGCTTCTCGATCCCCCGGCCCACGGATCGCTGCGCTTTTCTGCCGACAGCAGCGCCGTCACGTACCGGCCCCTCCCTGACTTCGCGGGCCGGGACCACTTTCGCTACGTCCTGCGGTATCCCCAGCGCGTAGACAGCATTCGAACCAGCGTGCGAGTCAAAGCCGTGCCGGACGCCCCCCGGGCAAAGGCCGATCAGGCACAGACACCGGCAGGGAAGGCCGTCACGATCAACATTTTGTCCAACGACACGAGTCCGGACTCCCTCCCGCTCCACCTCACAGACGTACCCTCTGTGTCCAACGGCAAACTGAGCGTATCGTCCGACAGCACCCGGGTCACCTACACTCCCGCCGATGGCTTCACGGGAACCGATACCCTCCGGTATACGGTCGCCGACCCGCGGGGAAAAACCGACGAGGCGGCGGCGCATGTGAGGGTAGAGTCCCCGGCCCCCACCCCGTCGGACCTCGACATACAATGGGCGCGGATCACGAGAGGATCATTCGTGATGGGGTCGGACCGAGGCAGTGCCGACGCCCGCCCGTCTCATCAAGTCAAAATTACGACTCCGTTTCGGATGAGTGCCCACGAAGTCACGGTTCGCCAATTTCGGATGTTCGTAGAGGCCACGGGCTACGAGACCGACGCCGAACGGCTCAACGGGGCCTGGCGGGCATCGAGCCGCGATAGCCTCCGCACACCGGGCCTCACGTGGCGGAACCCTGGGATCGAGCAGTCGGACGAGCACCCCGTTGTCAACGTCAGCTGGAACGACGCACAGGCCTTCGCGGAATGGGCGGGCGGACGACTTCCCACGGAAGCGGAGTGGGAGTACGCCGCTCGTGCAGGGGGGACGGCCGCCAAACTGCCGGGCGACTGGGCAGAAACGACGTGGTACGCCGAAAATGCGAGCGGAGGGACGCACCCTGTGGGTCAGAAGGCGCCCAATGAGTGGGGGCTGTACGACGTACAGGGAAATGTTTGGGAATGGACACAAGACTGGTACAGTCCCGAATATTATCAGAGGAGCTCCGAGGAAGACCCCCGAGGCCCTAGTTCGGGAGAGCTCCGGGTATGCCGTGGTGGAAGTTGGTACAACGACGCCTGCTGGCTCCCGACCCGCAACCGAGCCTCCCCGACATACCGCGCCAACAACATTGGCTTCCGGGTCGTCCGGCCGATCAATGACGCTCCGCCAAGTTGACCCCGACGAGTCCGGGGGAGCTGATCCCCGAAGTACTTCCTCCCACGTCTCCATCATGCCTTCGCCCGCTCACCATGCGCGGTTCTTCTGGAATCAAGGCCGTCGCGGCGTTGCCGCTCTCGAAGACGGGCCCGCTGTTGCCGCCCCCTCCCGCTCCTTCTCTCCAGGAAGCGCTGATGTAGGCCCTTGAGGAATGTACTCGGTTTCTTCGACGGTTCGGTTGATGTACACGACGTCGTAGATCACCGAGTCACTCCGAACGACATACACCAGATCCCGTGTCCGGACGGTGTCGGAGGGCCCTCCCGGGGGGGCTTGGTGTCGCAGCGCCTGCTCGTCGTAGTCCCACATCTCGAAGGTAAATCCGCTGGCCGTCTTCTCCAGCAGGAGACTTACGGCTTCTCCCCGGTAGTTGCGCTGCACCGTTTCAAGCACATCGGCCATGATGCCATTCTTGGCCCTCTCCGGCGGGGGGGATGGAGGCCCAGGCGGATTTGCACCTGTGGTGTCCGTCTGGACTGTGTCCGGGCGAAACGTTTCCGCGGGGGCGTTGGCACCGTCGTACTGAAATTCCGATTCCAGGCGCCAGCTCCTCATGATGTCCTGAACCCGTCCAGTTACCAGCGAGGGGTCGATGTTGAAGGTTTCTCCGCTCGGATACACCACGACCAGGTCGTCCGGGCCATATCCATTTCCGGTCACGTCGATGACCTCCACCCTCCGGATGGAGTCCTGAGGAATCTGTGGGGTGATGATCAGCTCGGTGAGAAATTCGTCGATCGCAGCCCGATCGGAAAGCTGTGCCACCGGTCGCGTGACCTGGGTAAAGTCGGCCCGTTGTGCTTGCCCGAGGGCCTTCCCTCCCCACCCCATCCCCATCCATCCGAGGGCGATGCAGACCAGTACATAGCGTGGAATGCTCGTCATGGCTTCTCTTGTGACGTTCATCAGCTAGCGGCCGCTCGTTTTCTGATCTTTTGAAAGACTTTTTGATATTGTAGGGCCTTCTGCCGATTCCCGAGGCGCCGGTGCTGCTTGACCAGATTTCGGTAAAGGTCCAGTTTGTCCTCCGTCGCAAGCACGTCCGGCTCGTCCGCGGCTCGCTCCAGGTACTGTACGGACTTCTCAACGTTGTTGCGAAGCAGCTTTCCGGCCTCCAACTGAGCGAGGGGCTGGCGCTCCCAGGGGACCTCGGCGGACTGTTGAAAGTACGTCAGGGCCGTACGTAGATCCTCGCTCCGCTTTTGCCGACCCAAGTTCAGGCAAACCGTGCCGTACGTGTCGAAATACTGCTGATAGGTGGAGTCAACCGGGGCGCCATTCGCATCCACTTCGGTCCGTTGAAACAGAGACTGCAGCCGATCAGCGGCCCGGGCTCGTTGTTCATTCTGATATTCAGCCTGGGCAAGACGCCAGTCGATTTCGTCGCGGGCGGACTGCGTTTGAAGACGGGGCTTCAATGTCCGAAAGCCCTGGACCGCCGCGGCATACTTCCCACGGCCCGCAAGGGCAGAGAGAGAATCGCGCGCAAAGCTGGCGTCGATGTTTCCGTCGTCCCAGGTTACCCAGCCCACCCAGCCCTTCGCGGTCTCCCTCTGCTCGGACGTGCTGGCGTATTTCAACGCCCGCCGATACCCCTGGAGAGCAGGGTCGGTATTTCGCGCATAACGGTGCGCATCCGCCTCCGCAAGGGCGTACTGGAAGACACGCGTAGTGTCCACCCGTCGATCACCATCGAGGGACAGTTCGACCGATTCGAGGTACGTGTCTCGGGCCTGGCGATAGTTCTCCGCGGCCTGCCCGTACGCGCCTGTCTCGTAGTAGGCGTTCGCGAGGTTGAGGAACGGGGCCGGCTGGTCTTTTCGGAGCCGAACGAGCTTTTCGTAAATGTCAATCGCTTGCTGGTAGGCCTCTTCCTCCCCGAGGCGCTCGGCTCGACGTTGGTAAATCTGGGCCAGTCGGTTCCGTGTGGCATCATCGTAGGGGTTCAATTGAATCGCCTCCTCGAAGGCCGACTGGGCCCCGTTGAGGAGGTCTGTTTGGAGCTGACGCAGCCGGGTGCTGTCGAGGTCGGCCGCCTTCGTGACCTTCAGGTATTTCTGTAGCGAATCGGCCCCGCGGTTGTACGCCCGGATGGCCGCATTTCGCTTTTTCTGACTGACACTGTCGACCTCCGTCGTGTCACTGCCCATCTCCAAATACCTCCACAGGGAGTCGCTGATCTGCACGAGCGACTGCCCCTCCCGCGCCCTCGCGCTCGCCCGCCGCTGCTTGTCCAATGAGACAAAGGACCGGTCGGCCAGGGAGTCCGCTCGTCGCGCCGTGCTCGTGTCCACCCCGGGGGGCACCGACACGCTCAAGGCCGCCGCGGCTGAGTTCTCCGAGGCAGAACGGGGCGTAGAGGTCGTCGTAGGGCTGCTCGACCCGCACCCAATCAACAAGACTCCGACAAGGAAGGAATAAACAAATCGATTCATACCTCAGAGCATGCCTAATTTTTATTCTACGTCTTTTTTCGCCCGTTTCCACCACGAGAGGAACACATCATAGAACCGCTCCGCCTCTTTTCCCCGGGGGCGCCCTTCCGTTCGGACCCCGACGATGCTGTCCTCACTTCGTCTCACAGGACCGGCCCGAAACTTTCGGCTCTGCTTCTGAAAGGAACGGTCCACCAGATACTGCGCTCGCTCGTCTTTCACCAAAACGATGTGCACCTCCTTCAGGCTCTCCTTGCACATCAGGTACAATTCGTATCTTTCTCCTTCTGCCTCAATGGAGCGAAGCTTGGAAGACAGATGGTCGGCCCGGTACTGAACCAGCTGTTGAACACCAGGTGGCAGTTCAGCGGGATGATTCTTCATCCACTGAATCAGCTTGTTGACCTCGAGGTTGCCATAATCTTCCTGGCTGACGTCTTTCAGGGACACCTCCACCGAGGACCCGCTCTCGCCGCCCGCCTGTCCCTCGCTCCCAGCGGCCACCTCGCCCCCGCCCCCGAAGTCGTCTCCCGAGGCATCTCCTTCTCCCGACCCAGAGCCCTCCGCAAGTGCGATGTCCGTTCCTTCCGATCCACTGGTGGCGCTCCCGCTCTCCCCGCTCGGAAGGGCCGCCGTGCTGGGATCATCGAAGGTCTGGGCGCCCCCCGCCTCCCCCACCTCGTTCCGCTCCACCGCCACCGAAGCATTCCCCCCCGAGGTCTCCGACTGATCGGGATTGCGGCTGGTCTCGTTCGGGGTTTCTGAGGGGGAAGGATCCACGTTGAGCCCATCCGAAGAGAGGTCGGGGGCCTCCACGCGCTCCGGGGCCTTCTCGGGCTCGGCGTCTTGCTCGGCTTCCTCGGGGTTCTCTTCTTCCTGCGACTCCGACTCGCTTTCAGACTCCTGTTCGGGCTCCGGTTCGGAATTCATGTCCAGATCGGCAAACCGCTGTGGGTCGAGTTTCCGGAATTGCTCCTGCGGGCTCGTGAAGTCCGGGACGCTTACGACCCCGACGAAAAGCGCGGCAAGGGCCACCACACCCATCGTCGTGAAGGCCGCCACCCTCCTCTGCCGAGATTTGTCATTGCGGGGGTCCGGCGAAATCATGATCTACAATTGAAGGGGCTTTTTGTGGATGTTCTTCGGGATCCCCAGGCGTTGGCAAATGTCGAGCACGTCGACGGTGTGCTGGACGGCTGACTCTTGGCTGGGCTCAATGAGCACAACCGCCCGCCGTCCTCTCTGCGAAACGTTCTCCCGTGCTCGACGAAGGCAGCCTTCCAGGCCCGATTTATCAACACGGCTGCACTCAACAGCATCCGTCTCGCGATTTACGACGTTGTAGGTTCCTCCCTTTCGGGCTTGTACGCGCAGAATTGTGACCTCTTCGGTTTGCTCCGACTGGTTCTGCTGATCGTCCCCGGACATCTCTATGTGAGAAAACGTGCTGATATCGCTTACCCATATGAACCCGAATAGGATTATAAGCCCGATGTCTATAAACCGCACCAGAAAGCCAGTATTTTGCATGGCAGTGAGCCCGTGGGGGCTATTTTGTCTCGACCTCTATGGATTTGCGAAGGCCCATTTCGTCACAGAGCGCGGCGACCTGCATCAGATACTGCATCGGGGCCCTGTGGCTACTGCGGACTCGGACTTTCAGGGAAGGCCGACCAAATTGGTCAATCTTTTCCCGAAGAAATCCCGTCAATTCCGGGAGGGAGTGAAGCATTCGATTTTCCTCCCCAACCTGGAGTGTCCCGTTCGTCTGGATCCCCACGAAGAGAACACGCTCCCGGACGATCGGCTTGTCCGGGGTCTCTGTGCTCTCTGGGGGCTGTATGTCACTGGGATCGATGCGAGAGACACTGATCATCCCAAACAGCAAGATGAGCACGATATCGACGAACCGAAGGATGTATCCGGCCTGGCCCATAGCTCGATCTCATTGTTTTTCAATCATGCACCGGAAAACACCCACTGAATGCCGTCCCTCAGTGAGTTTTCATCTCAACAACACGTCTCGTCCAGTGCCCACTGCCCACAGTGCCTCCCCCCCAGTCACAGCTCGGACATCGCAGGCGGCGTGGGGCTACTGCTCAAGCGCCATCGCCTGGAAGCTCACCTTCTCGTCGCCAACCACTGCAGACACGGTATTCAGGCCGGGCTTCTCCCCGACCCAAAACGTTGCGGCCGCCTCCCCCGACTCATTCGTGGGCACGGCGACGGAGGCCTTCCCCCTGTCAAATCGGCCCTCCCCCGACTCCACCTGAAACTTGACCTGGTGGTCCGGAACGGGGTTGTTGTAGGCGTCAAAAATTCTCACGCTAAGCGGCTTCGGCAAAGGACTCCCAACTTCGGCTCCCTGATTGTTGCCCCCCTGTGCGTACCGCTTCGGGGCGCCCGGGTGGGCCCGGACGCTGAGGTGAACCGTCGTTCCCGACGCATCGGCAGACGGAACATCCGCAACGGCGCTGCAGGGGCCGGGGGCCTCCGGGAGGCACCAATCAAAGGTGAGCGTTCCATCGTTTCCAGTCCGCCGGGTGATTTGTGACCGACCGTCCTCAAGGTGTCCGCTTCCGTCCTCTACCTCGATCTGGACCACCTCGTCCGCAACGGGCTCTCCGTCTCCGCCCTGAAGTTTCACCGAGATGTCCGTGAGGGACGAAGCGACGGGGACGGCCTCGGACAACTCAGCAACGTCCAATTGCTTCGGGGTTGGCTCCGTAGCGACAACGGGGGAATCTGTATGCTCCGCGACCGGCTGCCCGGCCCCGGATCCTCGCTCCGACGCGAATTCGTCTTCGGGAGGGATCGCCGCCGGTGCCTGAGCCTGAGGATCGGGGCGGCCCGACTGAGTGGATTGGGACCCAGAGGCCCGCGCCTCCGCCGGAGGCACTTCCGCGGAAGACTCGGCCCCCGACGCCGCCGTCCCATTCTGACTCAGCCCCAGCTCCAGAAGCCGGAAGCGGAGCTCATCGGCCTTGTCCTCAATTTGGTCGAGCCGATTGTCGAAGAAGCTATACACCTCTGTCGAGATCAGATTCAACGTGATGCTCACGACGAGGCCCAGCAGCGTCGAGACGAGGGCAATGCCCATCCCGGCAAGGACCCGTTGCTCGTCGTCGATTCCTCCGCCCGTAAACACGCGAAGAATCCCCCACACCGTCCCCAAGAGCCCCACGGCGCCGGCCGTGTCCGCAAGAAAGTCAATGCGCTGTTTGAAAGTGCCGAATCGCTCTCTCTGGAACTGTATGAAGTTGGCGATCTCTTCGTGGAGCGTGCCCGCATCCTTCGTGGTCTGAAACACATTCAGCATCGTCGCCTGCAGGTCGGCAAGCATGCTCTTCTTCTGATTCGCGACCAGCATGGCGATGCGGTTCATCTCCATGCCCTCCAGGGAGGCCTCCTCCAGCTCCTGAGCCGCCCGTCGGTCGCTGTACAGTTCGTAGAGCTTGGCACTAATCAGAAACAGGCCAATCCCAAGGAGCCCGAAAATCGGGTACTGGAAGCCCCCCGCCTCCCCGATCAGGTCCCAGAGCAGAAACCCGTCGCCGGATCCCAACCCAGTGTCCGCGGCGGCCGACGTAGTATCCGCAGCCTGCTGTGCGAAGGTCGGCGGGACAAGTCCCAGAATGCCCCCAAGGGTCACGAGGAAAATCCCGGATCGAAGCCAGAGGCGCCGTGCGCGGTGTCGAATCATGGGTGTGCGACGTTACTTGTCAATTCGAAGTTCGAGGGCATCCGACGGGGCGTCGACTCCCTTCGGATTCTCAGTCACCTCAATCGTGACCTTTCGAACGGTCTTCTGAACCGTGAATTTCTGCCGCTCCGACTTGTAGGTACCACTCGGGCCTTCCCATGCAAGCTGGTACCGGTAGACCCCCTGGTCGAGAGGTTCGCCCTGCTCATCGGTCCAGGCCCATTCGATCTGTTGTGTCGGCGAGCCCGATCCCCGAAACGTTCGTACGACCTCTCCGGCCCCGTCCTCCACGGTCAGCGTCCACACGCCATTCTCGTCCGACAGGTAGGGGTAGAGGAGGGTCAGCGTCGTGCTCTCAGGATTAAGAACCGACCGGGACTCCTCGCGGGGAAGGGCTTGGCGGTTTCGGGATTGGGGCGTCGGACTGTTGGCGGGATTCACCACACGGACCTGGTCGGACGACACCCCCGTCTCGGCCCGCACGCGGTTGTAAAGGCCGTACGCCTTGACGCTGTCTTGGTCTTTCTGCAAAACATCAAGGGTAGACGGCGTGCCGTCCTGCAAGCGGCGCCCGACCCGCGAAAGGGTCGAATCGTACTCCGCCGAAAGCACATCCATCACCTCGATGTTCTCCGGAATGTCGTCGGCGGGCCGTCCCCTCGTGCGCCCCCGATGGGAGGCGATGGTGCTGTCCAGTCGCCCCAGGGCCTCCCGGGACACGTTTTGGAGCACGGCCTGGGGCACATCGATTTTCCGCTCGACGCGCTTCTCAAGGTGCTGAAGAATCTGATGGCCCGAGGCGACTCGCAGTCTTGGCTCCGGCGAGGACTCGACCGCCGATCGGTTGGCCTCCATCACCATCGACGGAGCCGACGGCCTCTCGGGCAGTTCCGGGGTCCGCCCAAACTCGTAGAGCACCGTAAATTGATGGGACCCAGTTGATGCTCCCCGCAAATCCGACGTGGGGACGTTGTACTGGTAGTTCACACTCAGAGGGCCGCTGACGTGCAGCTGTCCCTCAATGCGACCGTTGTTGAAGCCGGCATCGCTGCCGACTCGGATGAACGACCCGTCGGTCGAGTACGCCTCGATCCCAAGGCGCGCGTCAAGCCCGTACCGGGAGTTTGTAACCTCGGCACGGGCCCTCACGGCCCCAACCCCGTACGAGGCGCCCCCGAAGAATTCGGGCTGCGCCTGGAAGCTGTCTCCACCAAGCGCCAGATTGGGACGATTCAAGTTTCGGCCACCGACCGCAAGATTCAGGTTCGGGAGGGGCTTGGCAAAGAGCCCCACCGTGCTCGTCCACGTCGTCTTGCCGGCCCCTCCCCCAATTACGGGATCTTCCCCAACCCCAACAAACTCCGACTGATTGTACGATAGATTCAGCGCCGAGACCCGCGCCCCGATGGACAAGAAGCGGAAGATGCGGCCGGTTACACTCGCTCCGAAGGCCCCCTTCTTAAAAATGGGCGAGTCGAAGTATCGAACGGTGCCGCCCACCCCAATCCGATCCCCGATGAGAAACGGTGTGGACCCGCCCACGAACCCTTCGCGCAACGGAACTCCCGACTCGCTTCCCACTCCGACCTGGTGGGCCTTGATGCCCAGAGCAACCTGCGGACGATGGAAAGAAATCGTGGCTGGATTCTGAAGCATGGACTTTGGATCATCAAGGCCCGTGGACGGCCCCGTGATAAACTGCTGCCCAAATGTGGGCGTGCCCCACGCGGACACGAGTAGAGCGGCCACGAGGAAAGAAGCTTGGCGCAATGAAGAAACGGAGGTCATCCTACTGCAGAGTGCGGTTTCGGAAGACGCGGTGCTCATCTGGACAGGGAGGCTCGGCTTAGCGGGCCAGGACAACATCGCCCGACGCTACATCTTGTCCCCCATCCTGAACCACATACAGGTAGGCCCCTGGAGGCAACCGTTCCCCGCCATCGTCCCGTCCGTCCCACTTCAGCGCTCCCCCCTCCATCTGCCTGAGAGTCCGGACGAGCCGCCCCTCAAGGGTGTAAATCTCTACGGCGGGCTGGTCCAACCCGAACTCCTTCACCCTAAACTCGACCACGTTGTTGCAACAGTCCCCATTGGGGGTGAACGGGTTTGGCTGAACGGGCAACTGGTCGGGCAACTCCACTGTGAGGGACAGCGGGGCCGTGTTGTTGTCTTCGACCTGCTCGGTGATCAGGTCGTCCGTGTCCACCTCACAGGTAATCTCGGTGGGCCCTTCTTCGGAGAATACCACCTCGACGGTCGACGTCTCTCGAGTTTCCCCCACAGCCAAACCGGTATCCGTTCCTGCGTCCAGGGAGGTACCGTCCCGACGAATCTGCCACTCGAACGAGTTGTCGACGCGAGTGCCCCCCTGATTGCTATACCTGCACTGGACGCCTAAGGTATCGGAGACCCGCACGGGGCTCGACTCTTCCTCGTCTACGAAAAAGACCTCCTCCGCCACAAGATCGGGACGTGGGGGACGCGAGGATCCCCTGAGCACCACCTGTACCGTTTCTTGCTGGTCACAGCTGCTGCTCTCCAGCGTCACCCGGACGGTCTCTTTGAAGGACGAATTGGGCGCTGTCGGCGCGAACCGGACGGTCACTTGTTCCTCCCCGCTTCCGGAGACCGACGAGGGGGCGTCAGTGACCTCAAACGGGGTGCCGTCCAGCCCTTGAATCCCCTGGATGTCGGCGTCGTCATTCCCTGTATTCTGGATGGTAAATGATTTGGACGAGGCATTTCCTTCAATGACCTCGCCGAATTCGAGGGTCTGCGGGCTCGCCGATCCCTCGATGCCCTGCCCGGTGCCCTCCACCTTGATGGGAAGCGGTACGGGCGGCGTGTCCCGGCCGCAAAATTGCGTCTGCTCGTTCGCCTCGAGCACCAACCGCTCGTCGTATTCTCGAATATCCTCCGGGGAGAACACGATGGGAACGTCCCTGGCCTCTCCGGGTCGCAGCGTCACCGGGAGAGAAAGGGCGTCTCCCACGGCAAACCCTGGGGGAATGGACGACTTCCGAAGTACGACCTCAGAATTGCTGACGTTTTCGACCTCCACACTGTCAACGCCCTCCTCGTCAACGCACACCCCACCGAAGCTAAGGGGAGGATTCGGGGTAAGCGCAACCGGGCCCGGACGCCCCCCCTGGTTGGTGAACAGATTCAGCGTCGTGCCACGGGGGCCAACGACCGCAAGGTCCTGACTTCCGTCCCGTTCAACGTCCAGCCCCACGATCCCGACCGGCGCACTGCTCGTCGAAAGCACAGAAGGGGAGGTCTCGTACCCATTGTTTGAGTTGCGCAGGACCTGCACCTCGTTGCTGGACCGGTACGAACTGATCAGGTCAAGTTCATGGTCGGATGCGGCCCCTGCGTTCACGTCGGCCAACGCCGTTCCGAGCGCCGGCCCGTCCGGGGCCGACGGAAGCGAAGTCGAATCGCGGAACCCGAAGGAATTTGCGGGATCATTTTCGAAGAGAACCACCTCTCCCCTCCCCTGTCCACTGACGATCAAGTCCACACGCCCGTCCCTCCCCCCGCTCACGTCATTTGCAGCAATGGATGCCGGCACGAACCCGAGATCAATCGTGGCGGCTTGGGAAAATCCGCCCGCCCCGTTGACCTCATTCTCGAGAACAGAAATCTGCTCTTCTCCCGCACTCCCCACCAGTATATCCAAGTTGCCGTCCCGATCGATGTCTCGGGCAGTCAGGCTCGTCGGGGCGGCTCCCACAGGGATCTTGATCGCCGAACGCTCAAACGCGGCGGTGCCGTCGTCCGCGTTCAGGTATACGTGCACTTCATCCTCCCCGAAGAGCGAGACCGCAAGGTCCTGTGCCCCGTCGCCGTCCAGGTCCGCGATGGCCACGTCCGCAGGCCGGGATCCGGTCGAGAAGCGCTCGGCCTCCTGAAACGTGCCTCCCTGGTTCGAAAGGACGGTCAGACTATCCGAAAAGCTGCTGACGGTCACCAAGTCGGGCAACCCATCATCGTTGAGGTCTCCCCCCGTCAGTGTTGTTGCCCCAGGAACAGAAACGGAGACTGAACTCGACCGGTTGAGATTGGGCCCAAACAGGACCTGAACCTCTTCTGCTTTCTGGTTGACAAAGGCCACGTCGGTCCGAAGGTCTCCCGGGTCGGCGTTGTCCAGTGGACGGTTGAACTCGGCGGCAAAAGGGGCAGACGGAATTTCGACGGATCCAAGCTTGGCGACGGCTTGGTCCTGACGTCCCTGGCCGAAGGAGACAGAGGCCGTCTGCATAAACCTCCCCGTTCCGTACTCCGTCCGCACCGTAAACTGCCAGGTATACGGGTTCCTGGGGACTCCTCCTGTGCTGCTAACATCTCTGGGCACAGTGACCGTGACCGTCTCTCCAGGGCGAAAGGGGCAATCGGAAATGAACAGGAGTGAGTCTGCCGGCGTCCCCGAGACCTGGATGGTTCCTTCGTGGCGACCAAACCGGCTGCCGAATACGCGAAGGGTGTCGGTATTGGCAGACACCGTGATGGGACTGTCGAAGGCAACGGCAATCGTATCGGTCGCCTGAGCCACAATGGAGTTTGCGTCCGGCTCTACGCCTTGTATCCCCGACGACTGAGCATGGCCCGTTTCTGGGAGCGAAAGAATCAGACCAAGAACGAGTCCACCGGCGAGGTACACCAAGAGGGATCCGCGCATCAGATGGCAACTACCTGTTGTCGTCATCCGTCAGTTCTTTGAGCTGGTCGGTGTATTTTTGTGCCTCCTCGTCCTGATCTAGGTTGTGATAGGCAATAATCAAACTCTGAAGGGCATCTTCGTCCTCCGGGTGTTGCTGGTACAGACGACGATATGTCTCTGTCGCGGCATGATGCTTTCCGAGCGCAAGATATGTGTCTCCCAGCGCGTGGAGGACCGAGCGGTCCGGAGTTTGGGCGGCGGCAAGCGTCTCCAACTGCGATCGTGCCTCCTCGTACTCTCCTCGCTGGTGCAAGGCAAAGGCGAAGTCTCGCCGCAGTTCTTCTGAGGGAGTCGTACTCAGAGCCTCCCGGAACCGCTCTTTCGCCGCTGAGAATTGATCCAGTCGAAGGTGCGCGTAGGCCAACCGTTCGACCACTTCGGGACGGGACTGACGAGCCGTTTCGGGGTCAAGCCCGAGAGCTCGCTGGGAGTACCGTACCGTCTCGGCGTAGGCGCCTCGTCGGAAGGCGAGGGCCGCAAGATTGTTGAGGGTCTCCGCGTCCGGCTCCAAGTCTAGGGCCTCCTGATAGGCCTTCTCGGCCTCGGCGGCCTGGTCGGCCTGCACGAGGGCATGCCCGAGGGCCCGGTGCGCGGCCGCGTCGTCCGGAAGAAGGAGCGTTGCATTCCGATAATGCTGTACGGCGGCCTGATAGGATCCAGACTGGTCGGCCTCTCTTCCCTCCTGAAACTCCTCTCGGCCGTGCTTTTCTCGCAGAAACTCGATCTGCTCTTCAAAGCGGGGCGAGAGCTCTCTCGATGTCTCCAAGGCCGCCACCGCGTCTTCGTACGCCCCCCGCCGCACTTGGACGCGCCCGAGCAAGAAATGGGCCTCGGCGTCTTGGGAATTGCGCTGGGTGGCGCGCTGAAGAAGTTGGGCCGCCGATTCATAGTCCCGCGTCTGCTCGTACTTGCCAACACGGCGCGCGAGGTCACTTTCGCAGCCCATGGCAGCTCCCCCAATCGCGAGGAGCAAACAAAAAACCAGGCGCTTGGGCGCAGTTTCTCGCATACCACGAACAAACTCCAGCGTCAGGACTTGGGGGCAACGGTGAGGCATCGTGTGCCTTGTATGGTCGCATCTGCGAGAGCAACCAGTAGTGCTTCCTCACGACACCGTCGTCCTGCTGAAGGGGAAATGTAAAGAACCCCCAAACTGAGGGGCCTCGCCGGTGCGCAGTCGGCCTTTACGTATGCAGGCCCGGCAGGCCTCGCCCCACCCATCCCTGTGGGTTCGAGTCCCTGTGGGTTCGAGGAACCTGCTTCAATTTATGTCAATTTATGTCTCGGGGCGCCGCCCCACAGCGATGGTCTACAAATCGCCTCCGGTCTCGGGCAGTCGTTCCACTACAGTCCTCCCCCCTGCACCGATGTTCGACGCATCGATGCTCGCCCCCCATCCGACCCAGAATCCAAACAGGTTCTAAACGAAGGGGCGACAGGTCTGCCCGAGTCCCCGTTTCCACGAGATCATCACCGGCCACCGTGTCTCTTCCACTACGAACCCGGACGGTCTGCAACTTGGCCAGGAATGGCAGACTCGATGGCCGCCATCATTCCTTCACGGGATGCCCCTGAATTCCACCGGATGGCCCGCAGCTCCTCCCGGTGTGCGTATACCCAGTGCGAGAGCAGGCGAATTTCGGTCGCGTCTCGCTTGGAGAACGTCGTGGGCGGATCGGTGTCTGCGTCGAAGACTGACCGGCAGCGCTCGCGCAGGTGGGTCCGCTGCTCCGGCGACAGCGGTAGGGGGCACACGATGGACTCCTCAAACCGCCCAAAGCGCACCAGGATCACGTCCGCCCGGTCCGGCCGCTTGGGCGCGCGATGCACCAACGCCGCGTGGTGCTCTCGCACCGGCGCCGCCGCCACCCGCTGCTTCTCCAGGATGCGCTCCAATTGCTCCCGCGTGTCCCGAAGCTCGGCGGCCTTCTCGAACTTGAGGTCGTCGGAGGCCCGTTGCATCCGGGCCTGCATCTCGTCGAGCACGCGCTGGTCCTGTCCCGTAAGGAAGGCCTGCACGCGCTCGACCACCGTGGCGTATGCCTCCGGGTCCTCCGTCTCGCACGGCACGGTGCACCGGTCCATGTCGGCGTAGAGGCACCGCTGGCCGAGGTGCAGGCGCTCGTCGTCGCACTCGCGGAGCTGAAAGAACCGACCGACCACGTCCACCACCATCTCCGCCTGCTCGGTGTTGCGCACCGGGCCGTAGTACTCGGCGCCGTCCGCCTCCAGCCGGCGGGTCCAGGAAATCGTCGGGTACTCGTGGGCCGTATCCAGGCGGAGGAAGGGACGGTTGTAGTAGCGCCGCTGCGCGCGGTTGTAGCGGGGCTTTTCCGCCTTGATGCGGCGCGACTCCAAGAGGATGGCCTCCAGCTCGGTATCGGTCGTCGTCCAGTCCACCGACCGCACCTTCTGGAGCATCTTTCGCTTGCGGGCGCCGCTCGACTCGACCGCCGTGAAGTGGCTGCGGAGGCGATCGGGCAGGCGCTTGGCCTTGCCGATGTAGAGAGGAGTCCCCGAGCTGTTTTTCATCACGTACACGCCCGGCGCGTCCGGGACGTCCGGGAGGACCTCGTCCCGGATCGACTCGATGTGCCCCGGCACCTCCCGCACCGTCTGGTAGCTCTGGTGCTGAAAGCGCAGCAGGGCCTCGACGGTCTCGACCTCGTGCTCGAAGGCCAGCTGGCTGACGAACCGTCGCAGCACCACGCTGGTCGCCTCCGCGTCCCCAAGGGCCCGGTGTCGCCCGTCTACGTCGATGTCGTAGAACTGCGCGAGCCGGCCGAGGCCCTTCGAGTCGAGTCCCGGCAGCAGCCGGCGGGCCAGACGAACGGTACAGAGCGTGTCGTTGGAAAGCGTCTCGTCCCCGATCCGCCGCAGCTCGGCGTTCAAAAAAGACACGTCGAACGAGGCGTTGTGCGCCACGAGAATGCCGTCCCCCAAAAAGGCGCGGTAGTCCGGGAGAACGTCTTTGACGGGCGGCGCCTCGAAGACCATCCCCGTCGTGATTCCGGTCATCTTCGTGATGCGCCCCGGCACAGACTCCTGGGGGTTGACGAGCTGCTGAAACCGGTCGATCACCGTTCCGTCCTGCACCTTGACCGCCCCAACCTCCATGATCCGATCGTCGTCCGGCGTGGTGCCGGTCGTCTCCAGATCGGTCACCACGAACGTTGCGTCGGCAATGGTCATGCTATTGGGAGCGCTTCGGGGTCAGGTGTTCATGCTTGGCCTCAAGACGGGAGCGGGGCGGCAGGCCGTACTCAAAATCGTACAGCGCGGCCTCCCAGGATCCGTATTGCGGATTCGGGAGGACGATCCAGCGGGTGCCCCAATATTTTCGGAAAGACCGGGCCTTCACACGGCGAGCCGACACGCTTGTGTCTGCCGCCGCCACAAAGTCCCCGAAGTTGTCGCCTACGAGCAGAAGAATGCGGTATCGCTCGGCGACCCACTGGCGGCGTGCTTTCTTCGGGGTCCAGCCCGCCTGTTCGCCCTGGGTGAGCACGACGTCCGGGGCGTCGTCCACCGGAAAGCCAAGATTTCGCAAGTTGGTGCGGGTGGCCGCCTCCAAAGACGCATCCCGGTTGGTCAGGTAAATCACCTGTACGCCCTGGGCTGTGGCCGCCTGCGTGAAGGCACGGGCCCCCGGCACCGGGTCGGCCTGTTCCTCCCGAACCCAGTTCGCCCAGCTTTCTGCGTCGTACGCAGCGTCGTCACGAACGAGGCGGGCCTGGTAGGGACTGTTGTCGAGCACCGTCTCGTCGACGTCGAGCACCACGGCCGGGGGCTTCTCGCTGTAGGCGTTTCCGCCTCGATTCGCCTGTTCGACCGAAGCGGTCCACAGGCTGTCGGCCAGCGCGCGCCGCATCATGATCTCCGCCACTCGGTACGCCTGTCGGGCCGTTCCCTCGTACTCGACCGCGGTCTGGGCCCAGAGCGTGCTGTTCAGGAGCGGGTTGCGGAGGGTCGCCGTCCGGGCGAGGCTGTCGGCCCGGGCTTCCAGCGAATCGATACGGGCCCGGAGAGCAGACGGGTCCTCGGTGGGGGGGCCGGACCGAAGGGTCTGACAACCGGTCAGAACGAACACGAATGCGAGCGCAAACCACGCGGCGCGTCGGGACACAGGATGGCACAATCAATTCCAGAGACGGCGCGGCGATCTTGCCGTGCGGATCGGCAAGACAACCACACACAACATATCTGGAGTGTCCTCCAGGGGCAACCCCACCCCGACTTCTTCCGGTGAGATTACACCACGGGGGCCTTGAGCCGCCCGCCAAAGGAACGATGTGGCCGTTAGGAGGTGCACAATGACGCGAGGTTCTCCCTGATCTTCCCGACGCCTTCTATGCCTGATCCCGACGACTTTCTTCAGTTCAGCAAGAGCATGACGTCGCTGCCCAGCAGTATTTTTCAGGGCGGCCTCGGCGACCAGCCGCAGTCCGGCCTCGTCCCCAAGGTCGTGGAACAGACCACCCGCGGCGAACGGGCCTACGACATCTTCAGTCGCCTGCTGAAGGAGCGAATCGTGTTCATTGGCACGCCGATCAACGACCAGATTGCCAACCTCACCGTGGCTCAGCTCCTCTACCTGGAGAGCGAGGGGTCCAACCAACCGATCAACATCTACATCAACTCTCCGGGGGGAGTCATCTACAGCGGGCTGGGCGTGTACGACACCATGCAGTATGTGGGTGCTCCCATCTCCACCACGTGTGTGGGCCTGGCCGCATCGATGGGATCGGTACTGCTTGCCGGAGGCGAGGACGGACAGCGGGCGTGCCTTCCCAACTCCCGTGTGATGATGCACCAGCCGATGGGGGGGACCGAAGGCCAGGCCTCCGACATTGAGATTCAGGCGAAGGAGATGGCCTGGCTCAAGAAGCGCCTGTACCAGATCCTGTCGTTCCATACCGGCAAGGACATCGACCAGATCGAGGCGGACGCAGATCGCAATCACTGGTTAAGTGCGGAGGAGGCACAAGATTACGGGCTCGTGGACAAAGTGATGAACGAAGACAATCTCGACGCCCTCAAGTCCGTCCACACCAACGGAGAAGCCGACGACACCGACAATTCGGAGGAGGAGTAGAGGCCCGATTTCTGTCGGCGATGTGCCCGTCTCCGGCTGCCGCCGGGGATGGGCATTTTATTTGCCTTCTGCGACGCCCCAAACCCACGTCGCTACGGCTTTTCGGTCTCCGTGAAGACCGATACCTTCTCGTCGTTGATGTACCGCTGGTTCGCCTCTAAAAAATTCAGCCGGGGGTTTTGTTGCGGCCGCGTGACGGAGTCGATCGTTCCCACGACAGCCCCGACCACCAGACCCGCACTGTAGGCACTCGTCCAGAGCCCCCAGAGGTACTGTGCGAGAACGCCTCCCAATGCCCCCATCAGGAGCCCCATGAGGGTGTATTTGAGCACAGGGGCGAGACTCGTCAAGACGTCCCGTCGCCACAGGCGCCAAGCCCGGGGCGCCCGCACTCCCAGGTACTGGATGGCCCTCCGCCCTGTGAGAAGCCAGGCAATGGCCCCAACCCCACAACCGATGGCAAAAATGCCGACGGCCTCGATCTTGTTCAGGAGCACAGGCCGGTCAACGGGAAGCCATTCCAGCACGCCAAGGAGGAACATCGCCGCCTCACTGTTCGAAGCACCGAGCCAGAGCGTAAGGGCAAGGGCTCCTGCTACTCCGAGCCCCCCGTACGCAATTCGAACGTCATATCTCATCCGAAGGCAAATCGACTGCGCTGGCGGTCCACGTCTAAAGCTTCCAAGGGGCCCCTCCTGTCTCGCCCAAGGTACAAAAACCAGACCAGTTGTGCACCAGCATCGAGAGCCGACAGGGTGGGAGTCGGGCCTGTGGGGGCATCTCTTTTTTGCAGGGTCGCTAATTCAGCGACACGGTCTCGGCGCCGGACACCTCGCCGCTGACCTGCAGCTGGTACGAGGCCCCTGCCCGGTCAAGAACGGGACCGGCACAGCGAAGCGTGTAGGTGTCCTCCCGTTCTAGCACCTGTACCCGCAGCGCGACAGGCGTGCCCTCCCCCTCCAGATCGCTGAACCGGTTGGACAAAAATTGATCGTTGAAGCGGGCCTGTGCCTGCACGCGTCCGCCCTCGGCGACCAGCTGCCCCGTGGTAAATCCGTGTAGGGGACGATAGGCCCCATCTCGGTCCTGCCGTCGCCACTGGACCTTGGTAAGAAGGTACTCGCCGTCGGGAAGCGTGCTCATCGTAGAGGAAAAGACATTGCTAGAAGGCAAAAAAGGAAGAGTGCCCATCCCCGGAACGCATTTCGCAGATCCGTGACGCGGGCATTCTGAGTTGCAGTCCGCCTGGGCGGTCCGTACGTCGGGGACTTTTGGAAGTTGCGAGGCCCGCCACGGATCCTCCTGCGGAGTCGATCATTGCTGGACCCGATGTGTTCTCACACGTCTGCCCCCTAGACAATCTCCTCTCACGTCGCGAAGGCCCTCCTTCTTCATCTGTGCCCCCATTCCGTCCCTGGTTTGAACAATTGTCGCCCGTCCTCCAGTCGCTGTTGGCCGGGGGGTTCACCTGGGGAATCACGGCCCTCGGGGCCTCCCTGGTTCTTTTTACCCGGCGTGTAAACCAGCGACTCCTCGACGCGATGATGGGATTCGCGGCCGGCGTGATGATTGCCGCCAGCTTCTGGTCTTTGCTGGCCCCATCCATCGAGATGGCCGCGGCGCAGGGCGTGACGGAATGGGTCCCCCCGACGATCGGATTTCTCGCGGGCGGTGTGTTTCTTCGCCTGTCCGACGCCCTCCTCCCCCACCTTCATCCCGGGGCCCGACGGGCGGACGCCGAAGGCCCCTCCACCTCCTGGCGCCGAGCCACCCTTCTGGTTCTTGCGATCACGCTTCACAACATCCCCGAAGGTCTCGCCGTGGGGGTTACATTCGGGGCGGCCGCCATTGATCTGGAGGTGGCCACAGGAGCGACCCTCACAGGGGCCTTGGCCCTGGCTCTCGGGATCGGACTACAGAATTTTCCCGAGGGGGTTGCCGTGGCCATGCCTCTGCGAGGCGAGGGCCTCTCGCGGGGGCGGAGCTTCTGGTACGGACAGCTGTCCGGGGTCGTGGAGCCGGTCTCTGCCGTGGCCGGGGCCCTGGCCGTCGTGAGCGTTCGCCCGCTTCTTCCCTACGCCCTCGCCTTCGCCGCCGGCGCCATGGTCTACGTCGTGGTCGAGGAACTCATTCCCGAATCGCAGCGCCACAGCAACACCGACCTTGCCACCCTCGGGGTCATGGGAGGATTTGCGGTAATGATGATGCTGGACGTGGGCCTGGGCTGATGGCACGCCGGCGCTTCGCTCGGGCCGCCCCCCTCTCACTGCCGTTCGACAATGTTTCTCTTGTCCATGTCGGCTCGCCTGCCTTCTGGCGTTCTCGCCGCCGGCCTTACGCCCTTCCGCCCAGACCTGTCCCTCGCCCACGATTCTTTTGCCAGACACACGCAGTGGCTCCTCGATCATGGCTGCAACGCGGTGTTGCTTTTTGGCACGACGGGCGAGGGGCTTTCTCTGTCGGTCGGCGAGCGCCTGAACGGCCTCGAAGCCGTCTTGTCCTCCCAAATCCCACCCGACCGGTTGCTGATCGGGACGGGGGCCTCGGCCCTTCCCGATGCCGTCGAACTGACCCGCGAAGCCACACGGCAGGGAGTTGGGGGCACGCTGGTCCTTCCCCCAGTCCACCTCCGTGAAATCTCGGACGACGGCCTCGTTCGGTTTTACGATCATCTCATTCAACGCGTTGGAGACGTCGACCTTCGGCTTTACTTTTACCACTTCCCCGAGCTATCGGGCGTCCCAATTCCCTTCTCTGTGATTCAGGAGCTACAGAGTAGATACCCCGACCAAATTGCCGGCATCAAGGATTCAAGCGGCGAGTGGAGCCACACCGCGGCCCTCTGCCGCCAGTTTTCCGACCTACAGGTCTTTTCCGGCACAGAGCGTCTGCTGCTCCGCGTTCTGAGGACCGGCGGTGCCGGGTGCATCTCCGCCACGGCCAATGTGACAGCCGCCCTGGCCGCCGAGGTGCGAACACAGTGGCAGGAGAACGAAGCCCCTGCGCCTGTGCAGGACGCACTGACGGATTTCCGGACCGCGTTTGCCTCCCTTCCAACCACTCCGGCCCTCAAGTTTCTGCTGTCCCGACGCCTCGACACGCCTGCCTGGGCCACAGTGCGACCGCCCCTGGCGCCGCTCACCGACGCGAAGAAAGGCGTCGTGGCGGAAATTGCGGACCGGCTCGAAGAGGCCGTTCCCCTGCCCGGCTCAAAGGGGTGACCCGCTGGGGCTATGGGGTACGTCCCGTGTCTTTACGCGGCACCACCTGCCCATCCGGCGTGATCCGCTCGTCGGCCTCCGGCTTGCGGGTTGGGAACCGGCTGACCGACACGTCGGGGTTCCGGTCTCTCGGGACGTAGTGCACGTGATCACCGTGCGGAATCTTTTCGAAGCGCTGGCCCCGGTACGGATTGAGAACCTCTCTCACGAGCCCCCCAAAGAAGAGGAGGAAGAGCCCCGCCGCCACCCATTTGCGCCAGGAGCGAGAGGCCCCCGAGTGATCAAACGTGTCGTCGGCCATGACGGTCAAGAAGAATCATTCGCAAACGCCCGAAGGGGTGCTCAAGTGCTACTCAAGCCGAGGGAGCGTAATGCCCTCCTGGTTTTGATATTTGCCTTGTTTCTCCTCGTATGACACCTCTGGGGTCTCCCCGCGCAAGAAGACGACTTGCGCCACGCCCTCCTCGGCGTACACCTTGGCGGGAAGCGGCGTGCCATTCCCAATTTCAATGGTCACGTGCCCCTCCCAGCCGGGCTCCAACGGCGTTACATTGACAATGATGCCCGACCGCGCGTAGGTGGACTTGCCGAGCACGAGTCCCAGCGTGTCCGGGGGCATCCGAAAGTATTCGATCGAGCGGCCCAGGACGTAGGAGTTGGGGGGGATAAGGATGTGATCGTCCGCCTCGTGCTCAACCAGAGCGCGCTCGTCGATCCGTTTTGGGTCCACCACGCTGTTGTGGACGTTCGGCGTGAAGACACGAAACTCGCCCGCCACCCGCATGTCGTACCCGAAGGAGCTGAGCCCATAGCTGACCACGCCCTCCCGCACCTGCTCGTCGACGAACGGATCGATCATGTCGTGCTCGGTTGCCAGGGTGCGAATGTGATGGTCGGGAAGAATCATGGACGCAGCGAGTCGTAGAAAAAATAGCAAAAGCGAGACTGAAAGGTATCCGGAACTGGGGCCGAGGTCAACCGTCCCCCGTCCTCGGTATGCTACTGCTCCGAGAAGGACCCGTCGGCACGCGTGGCGCAGCCCTTGGCGAGAATGCGGCGGGCCTCCGGGCCGTAGTTAAACACAAGATCCGCCGCGGACATCCCGGGCTCGAAATCTTCAAAGTTCTGTCGGTAGGTGGGGTGGTCGTATTCGACCACCTGTAGGTCGGTGCCTTCGGGCAGAGACTCGGGGACACGCCCGGACGGAGCGAGCAGCGTTTCCGCGCCGAGCACCCGGGCCACATCCACGGTCGTCTCGGGAGCCCCATCCAGAGCCGATGCCCGCGTAATGGGAGTCTGTAGGCCGAAGAGTTCCGTCAGCAGCTCGACCGATCGACTGGCGCACGGGCTGAGGCGCTTCCAGGCCTGTTCGAAAAAGGGACGGAACGTCGCCTTGAAGTGCTCGAAGTACATTGTCGTGCGGTAGTTGTAAAGGAACGACCGCCAGTGTTTTTCTCGCCACCGTCCGCCGGTCTTGAACTTGACCGCCGGCATCGGGGCTCCGTCCCGGTTGCCGAAAACGGGAATTGTAATCCAGTGCCAGCCCTGCGGACTTCGAAGTTTGCTACGGTTCTGGAACGATTGCTGGCGATACGGGAACGTGTTGCCCAGAACGAAGTGGTCCACCTGCTGAATGATTGCCATGTACTCCAGCCGAGGAAAGTACTCTGGCGGTTGCACGGCGATCATGATCCGCGACGTCGTGTTTGGGCTCTGATTCGCCAACTCTGACGTGCCATTGAGGGGGATGGTCCTCGTTCCCCGCAGACTTCGTCGGCCTTTCTGGTCCTTCCCGCACGACCTCACGGGGGCCGGGTCTCTGCCCGCCAGCACCACGTGCTCGTCCCACCAACCTGTCCGACTGCCTTTCCATGTCGACCTCGGATCCCTCCCCCCCCACCCTGGAGGGCAACTACGATCTTCTCTTCCGATTCGCGTTCTGGTTGTTCGTGGGGGCCATCTCGTTCAGCGTGGCGGGCATGCTACTGCTTCGCCTCGTCCCCTCTTCCATGGCCTTCTTTGGGCCGATCTACACGAAGCTCGTGAAGACGCCCACCTGGACGTTCATGACCCTGCTGGCACTGCTCCCTCTGTTGATGTACGGCCCCGCACTGGGCTGGAAACGGATGAGCCTAATCGCCGCCTGGGGATGTCTCGTTGGAGGCGCAAGCGAACTGATCGGGACCACTGGATGGCTGACCGTCGGGAGCATTCCCCTTCCCTTCGGTGAATACCAGTACACCCAGTGGCTGGGCCCCAAGATCGCCGGCCACGTCCCGTACTTCATTCCGCCGTCCTGGTTTGCAATGTCGATCGTCTCCCTCGATCTTGCCCGTCGCGTCACCACGCAGCGGGTCGGGGCATTGCTGTTGGGGACCCTCTTCATGGTGCTCTGGGACGTCTCGCTGGACCCGGCGATGAACCAGGCATTCCCCTTCTGGGAGTACGGGGTCGACGGCGCCTTCTTCGGAATGCCCCTCTCCAACTGGGCCGGCTGGGCCGGAGTCACGTTCGTGATTCTCCTCGGCTACGAATACATTGGGCAAGGCGTCTCCATTCAGAGCGAATGGGGACCATGGGTATACGCCCTGAACTGCATCTTCCCCCTTTCAATTTGCCTACTCCGCGACGTATACCTGCCAGCCTTGATCGGGGGCCTGGCGGCCGCAGTTCCCTTTCTCCTGTTGTGGCGCTACAACCCGGTTTCACTGAAGCGATCCGTCTCGCTTCTTCGTGGGTAGCCCGTCCGCTCTCGTCTCGTCACCTAGGACGCCCCCATGCCAACCCTCTCCCTCGACACCCGTGCCGACGAAGATGAGTGGATTTGGGAGTCGTTCCGGTACCACTCCCGTACCTTCTCCCTAGCGGCGTACCTCCTGCCCCGCTCGGTACAGATGTCCGTCGCTACCCTCTACCTGTACTGCCGCCGGGTCGATTCGATCGCGGATCAGCGGGTACTGGAGGTGGGGCGCAAGCGGGCCCTGCGGGAGGTCAAGCAGGTGCGCGACCGGCTGGACGACACGCTGGCAGGACGGCCGCCCTCCGAGACGGTGCTATGGCGCCGTCTGGCGGAGGTCCACGAACAGTCCGCCCTGCCGCGGGGCCCGATGTACGAACTGATCGAAGGCGCCCTTTGGGACCTGGAAGGACGACCAGTCGTCTCGGAGGCGGACCTGGTCGCGTACTCGAACCTCGTGGGCGGGAGCGTGGGGGCCATGATGCTCCCCTTTCTCGCCAGCCCGGCCCGGCACGACGCGCTGGAGCCCACCGCTCGAAAGCTCGGCGTCGCAATGCAGATCACCAACATCGTGCGGGACGTCGGGGAAGACCTCAACGAGCTCGATCGGGTATATCTCCCCGAGCGCTGGCTTGACGAGCACGACGTATCGGTGAAGGCCCTGCGCAAGGCCGAGGTGCCCGACGGGTACCCCGAGTTGTTGGAGGCGGCGATGGAGGCGGCCGAGCAACGGTACGTGGAAAGCTTTGAGGGGGTGGCGTCCCTCCCCTTCCGCAGCCGATACGGCATTCGGGCCGCCGCCCGGATGTACCGGGAAATCATGAACGAAGTGCGCGCCAATGACTACGACAATCTGAGCCAGCGAGCGTACGTGTCGCTTCGTCGAAAGCTCTTTCTCCTGCTCCACGACGGCTACGAACGCCGAAAGCATCGCCTGGTCTCGGACGCACCCTGAGCGTCTCCTGAAGTGTTCTCTCCGTGGTGGCTCCTGTTCGTCGACTCGTATCGGCCCTCCTGCGCTGGGACCTTCGCCACGCCTTCCGGCGCGTGTGCTGGGTCGGGGGGACGCTCCCCGAGGTGCCCGATGGCCCCGTCATCGCCTACGCCAACCACCACCACTTCTACGACGGACACCTTGCGTGGCTGCTGTTCCGCGCCCACCTCGGGCGGCGCCCCACGCTCTGGATGGAAGAGTGGGACCGGTTTCCGTTCTTCGCCGCGGTGGGCGCCCAGCCGTTCCCTCCGGACGACGCGGTCCGCCGCGCCGCCACAATTCGCCGCACGGCCCGTCGGTTTCGGGCCCACCCCGACACCGTTCTCGTGTATTACCCAGCGGGAACGCTTCACCCCCCGGAGGACGGCGTCCAGGCCTTCCGGGCCGACGCAGTGACGCGCATTGCCCGTCTCTACCCTTCCGCCACATGGTGGCCCTACGCCGTCCACGTAACCTGGCGGAACGAAGCCGCCCCGACGGCCTTTCTCACCGGCGGTACGCCCCACGAGGCCGATGGGCACGAACACCATCGCCTTCGACAGCTCTGGCAGCGTCTCCAGACGCTTCCGAACCGTCCCACCAAGACGCTCCTGCAGGGGCGCCGAAGCCTGAAGGAATGGTGGGACTTTTCGTTCACTTCGTCCTTCTTTGAGCGCTACCTGTAGCGCCCCATGGTCGTCCTTCTCCTCCTTTCCATGCTGTCGTCCCCCTTCGCCGAAGCCACCCAGGCGGCCTATGCACAGCGAGACGCCGATCGCCTCCGCACCCTTCTGGGCCAGGCCTCCTCTCGGGCCGACAGTCTGCTCGTCCGGTATCGCCTCTATCCCCTCACCGAAGATGCCTCTGTTCTGGACGATCTTCCCTCGTCTCTCTCGGATGGGACCGCTCGGGAGCATGCACTGCTCTCAGGCCTCTGGGCATATCGGGCCGGCGAGGCCTCCATCTTTTCCGCCGTGAGGTATGGGCGGCGATCGACGAGCCTGCTGGAGCAGGCGAAGGCCCAAGCCCCCCGGGCGCCTTTCGTGTTGCTCGTGGAGGGCCAGTCTCTGCTCTTTCGTCCCGCGATTGCCGGAAAGGACCCGGCGGCCGCTGTCAGCCGGTTTTCCCGTCTGGCCAAGATCGTGGAGACGAGCGAGGCCGAAGCCATTACCGAGACAGAGGCCCACATGTGGCGATGGCTGGCCCTTCGCGAGGCAGATCGGCCGGACGAGGCCCAGGCCCTCTTCGAACGGCTCCTGCGCCAAAACCCCGGCCCTCTCTACCGACAATTTTTGGAGTCGCCCCCCGACGTGTAGTCGCTCCGTTCCGCTTGCTTTGGTGTCCTCATGACGGCTGAGTCCCTTTTCCTACTGCTAGTCCTCCCCGCCGCGTCCGTGCACGCTGGGCTCTGGGGGGTGTTGGCACTGAACCTTGCGTACCTGCGACGTCAGCCCTCTCCCTCGGCGGATTCACATCCGTCGCTCTCGGTCTGCATCCCGGCCCGCAACGAGGCCGACAACTTGCGTCGGCTGCTGCCCACCCTCAAGAATCAGAACTATCCCGACCTGGAAATTCTGGTCTGGGACGACGGGTCGGAAGACGATACGTGGGAGGTGCTCTCGACGGCCGAGAGTTCCCGGCTTACCCCGCTTCGCGGAACGGATCCACCGGACGGGTGGGTGGGCAAGGTGCACGCGCTGTACCAGTGCACGCGTGAGGCCTCCGGCGCGTGCTACCTGTTCTTGGATGCCGACGCCGAGTTGCGCCGGCCCGACGCCCTCCGCCAACTGGTCGCTCGGCATCGCAGCAGTCGGACCCAAGTATCCTCCGGATTTCCACGACTCCGAGGAGCCGCCCTCTTGCTCGTCAGTCTCGTCCCCCACGCGCTCCTCAGCAGCCTGCCCTGGCCCCTCGTGCCTCGGACCCAACTGCCGGCGCTGAGTGCCCTCAACGGGCAGTGCTGGCTGGTCGACCGAGACGTGTACCACTGCCACGAGCCCCATGCCCAGGTCAAGAATGCAGTGCTCGAGGACGTCGCGATTGGCCGCTACCTAAAACGACAGGGCCACGCCCCTACGCTTCTAGACGTGCAGGATCTCGTGTCCATACACATGTACGACGGGTTTGGGGAGGCCTGGCGCGGATTTCGAAAGAACGCGTACCTCCTGCTCGGTGGCACCCCGTCTCGGTTTGCGGTGATGTACGGGGGATTTCTCCTGAGTTGGCTGGTCGCCCCATTGCTTTCGGTCTGGTTTCTCGTGTCTCTGTACGGGCTCAAAGCCGTCACCGACCGGGCCAGCGGCATGCCTCTCTACATCACCGTGCTCGCCCCGCTTTCATATCTCCTTGGGTTAATGCTGCAGATCGACTCGGCCGTGCACCACTGGAACGACCGGGTCCGGTGGAAGGGGCGTTCGGTCCCGAGCTCCGCCCGCGATGAGGCGTCTCCCGCCCCAATGAACCGGTAGACAGACGATCGTTTGGGCGTTACGTTCTTGGTGTGATCGGTTCCCCCTTCCAATCCCTTCCCCCGCCATGCGCCTCGGCCTGGTCTTTTCGCTGATTCTCGCCATCCTCGCGGTCGTCTTTGCACTGCAGAACCCACAGACAATGGACGTGAATCTTCTCGTCTTTCAGACGCAGGGATCGACCGCCCTGATTTTGATTCTCACCTTTGGCTTCGGCGTGCTCGTGGGGCTCCTGAGCACCCTTCCCAAACAGCTGCGCACCCGGCGCCAGCTAAAAGAACTGCAGAAGGAGCAGGATACGGGCTCTACCTCCAGCCCGTCGGTACCGCCTAGCGGGTCGGGGAGCACAGAGAAGTAGAGCCCGGAGACACAACGCCAGAGAGCCCTTCGAGCAATCCGTTCCACGCCCGTGCTCCGTCGCCCCCCACCGCTAACTCCCGGCGCCCCCGTCGCCGTCGTGGCCCCCGCCAGCCCCCCTTGTTCTGCGGATGCCTACCGCGCCGGCCTGGACTGCCTTCGGGCCACCTACGACGTGCAGTGGGCCTGGACGCCAGGTTCAGAGCGGGGCTATCTGGCCGCCCCGGACAGGGACCGCGTCGCCGCACTGCATTCTGCGATCGAAGACCCTGACATTCGCGCACTCATTTGCGTCCGGGGCGGGTACGGAAGCCTCCGACTCCTTCCCAGGATCGACTGGAGTCTCGCCCGTCAACACCCCACCCTCCTCGTGGGCTACAGTGACGTGACGGCCCTCCACCTTGCATTGTACGCGAAGGCGAGCTGGCCGGGCCTGTCCGGCCCCGTGATCACTGAGTGGGCACAGGCCGACGACGCCACCCTGGCCTCGTTTCAAAACTGGGCCGAGGGGGACACGCCGACCTTCGGGGACGGCTTCGACACGTCCCTGACGGCCCTCGCACACGGCGCGGCGTCCGGGCCGTTGCTCGGGGGCAACCTGACGGTTTTGACACGCCTTCTTGGCACCCCCTTCGTCCCCGACTTCGAGGGCGCTGTGCTCGTGCTCGAGGAGGTCGCCGAGGCCCCGTACCGGGTCGACCGCATGCTCACGCACCTTCAGCAGGCCGGCGTAATGGACGCCGTGGCGGGCGTCGTCCTCGGGAGCTTTACGACGGGCTCTCTGGATTCCCACACGCCCACCTTGTCTCTCTCGGAGGTCTTCCAGGACCATCTAGGCGACCGGCCCTACCCCGTCGTCAGTGGACTGTCCTACGGCCATCACCTGCCTCGATGCTCGCTCCCCCTCGGTGTCCCTGTACACCTTCGTGCCACCCCGACGCACGCGGCACTCGAGGCCGAGGCCCCACTCGTGAATCTGTAACCCGTTGGGAACGAGGAGGGCAGCCATGGGCACAGAGGGGGAACCTTTGCCGTGCACATCCGAACAACCCAGACCACTCTTAGAAAGCACCCCGAGACGCCGCTGCCGCTTCCGGCCGTGGCGTTCCTTTTTTGACAGGTGTGGGGCGCCTGCGTTCGCGCATCCTTGCATCAATGGATCCTAGCAGCATGGCTGACGAAGAGACCGTTTACATGACCGAGGAGGGCCTCGAAGAGTTGAAAGAGGAGCTCCACCAGCTCAAGACGGAGGAGCGCTCCCGCATCGCCGACGAAATTGCCGAGGCCCGGGCCAAGGGCGACCTGTCCGAAAACGCCGAGTACGACGCCGCGAAGGAAGAGCAAGGCAAGCTCGAGGCCCGCATTAAGCAGATCGAAGACACCATCGCGCGGGCCCGGATCGTCGACGAATCCACCGTCGACGACAGCAAAGCCTACATCCTGTCCGACGTCAGCGTCGAAAACCTAGACACCGGCGACGAACAAACCTTTACGCTCGTGTCGGAAGAGGAGGCCAACATTTCCGAAAACAAGATCTCCGTCGACAGTCCCATTGGGGAGGGCCTGTTGGCCCAAGAAGAAGGCGATGAGGTCTCGATCGACGTACCGGCCGGCACGGTCCGCTTCAAGATCAAGGACATCTCTCGGTAGTTCTCGCCTTGCCGGTTCTCTCGAGCGTCACTCTTGTGCCCATGTCCCCCATCGATCTTCGGAGCGACACCGTCACGCGCCCCTCGGACGGCATGCGAACCGCCATGTACGAGGCCGAGGTCGGCGACGACGTCTACGGCGAGGACCCGACTGTAAACCAGTTGCAGACGCGGGTGGCGGGTCGGCTGGGCACAGAGGCCGCCCTGTTCGTTCCCTCCGGCACGATGGCGAACCAACTCTGCCTCCACGTCCTCACCGACCCGGGCGACGAGGTAATCTTGGAGCGCGGGAGTCACGTCTTCAACTACGAGACCGGCGCCGCCGGGCTCCTCTCGGGCGTCCAGCTGCACCCCCTCCCTGGCGACCGCGGCCGACTCAAGCCCTCTCAGGTGGAGGCCGCCGTGCGCCCCGAGGCCGACGTGATGCCCCGAACCCGGGTCCTGTCGATCGAAAACACCGCCAACAAGGCCGGCGGGGTGGTGTACTCCCTGGAGCGGAGTCAGGCCCTCGCGGCAGTCGCCCGGAAGCACGACCTTGCGGTTCACTTGGACGGGGCCCGGCTCTGGAATGCGGCCACGGCCCTCGACGTGCCGGAGAACGCCCTCGTCGCCCCCGCCGACCTCACCTGGGTCGCCCTGTCGAAAGGCCTGGGCGCACCGGTAGGCTCGGTCGTGGCCGGGCCAGCCCCGCTGATTGACGACGCCCGCCGGGCCCGCAAACAGTTCGGGGGCGGCATGCGGCAGGCCGGCATCCTCGCCGCAGCCGGGCTCTACGCCCTCGACCACCACCGCCCGGAGCTGACGCGAGACCACGAGAAGGCCCGGCAGCTCGCGGAGGGGATCGCCGAGTGCCCCTCGTTCGCGATTGATCTCGACGCGGTAGAGACGAACATCGTGATGTTCGAAGTTCCCGACGACACCGCCGACGAGGTTGTGACGCACCTCCGCGACCAGGGCGTTCTGGTGAAGGCCTTCGGGCCGTCGACCATTCGTGCGACGACCCACCGCGATGTCTCCATGGAAGCTATCGAACAGGCGGTGAACGTCCTTCACGCCTACGCCGACCGGGCCCCCGCGCCCACGTCTTGAGGCCTTGCTCTAGGGCACGACCCAGGTGGCCTCCACCTCATCCGCCCCGTAGTCGAATCGGGCGCGGTAGTGACCATCCGGATGGAGGTGCAACCACTCCACACGGTCAATCACCGTGCGGATGGCAGCAAAGTACTGCCGGCCGCTCGCTACGTCCTCTTCGGTGACCGGATCAGTCGCCACGTCCGGTCGGAGCCCGTCCTCGGGGCCCTCGATGGGCGTGCCCGGCGCCGTGGGGCGCGGATACACGGACAGGGATCCGGGCGACTGAGACGCCCACAGCGCCGCGGCCACGTCATCGTCCAGGTGCACGGTGGCCGCGCCGTACAGGCGAACCTGTTCCAGCGACTCCGTGTCCCAGACGTGCCACGCGATGCGGTCATTCTTCCGGAGGGCCTCGACCTTCCGCGACCGGCGGTCCGAGTGAAACTGGAGCGCTCGCGCGTCGGCGTCCGCTGCACGGAGCACCACCGTCCGGAGGTCCGGCGTTTCGTCGTACACCGTGGCAAAGTTAAGCTGGCGGTACGGATGGCCCGGGTCCTCGGCGGCGGTTTCGAAATCCTCCCAGACGTGGGCGTGCACGGCGTCGAGATCAGTGTAGCGGAGAGCGGACATCTTTGGGAATCGGGGCGGTGTATCGGAGCAAACTCGAACCGGACGGCGGACCTACTCAGCCCGCTTGACCGGGACGCTGAGCGAGTCGAGCCCGGTCGCGGAGGCCTCTAGTCGATCGCCCGCCCGCACCGGGCCGACCCCAGACGGTGTGCCGGTGTACAACAAGTCGCCCGGCGACAGGGTGAAAATCTGCGAGCAGTAGTGCACGAGCTCCCGCACTGAGAAAATCTGGTGTTGGGTGCTGGCCTCTTGACGCGTCTCTCCATTCACCGCCAGCCGCAGGGTCAGGTCTTGTACGTCGCCTACGGCCTCTGCGGGCTGAACGGGCCCGAGGGGCGCAAAGGTGTCGAACCCCTTCGCCACCGACCAAGGATGACGTCGCTCTTTGGCTTCGACCTGCAAATCGCGCGCCGTCATGTCGAGCCCCACGGCATAGCCGGCAACGTGGCCCAGCGCCGCCGTCCGGGGGATGTGTTTGCCCCCACGCCCGATCACCGCTACCAATTCGACCTCGTGGTGTACGTCTTGGGACTGCGGCGGCAGCTCCACCGATGCCCCCGCCCGGACGAGGGCCGACGGCGGCTTCAGAAACACCATTGGCTCGTCCGGCACGTCCCGGTCCATCTCGGCGGCGTGGTCGGCGTAGTTGCGACCGATGCAGAGAAGCTTGCCGACGGACACCGGCGTCGAACGGCTGGGAAGAGAGATCTTCATGCGAAACGGAAGGGGTTGTCAATGATGATCGGGAACGGATGGGCGGACACTGCGTGGCTAGGTGCCGACACTCACTGGAAATCCGGTCACTCTCGCGTCGGTACTCAATCCGGCGCTCCAAAGCAGAGACGCCTTATGTACGCAGTTGTTGACGTCAAAGACAAACAGTTCAAAGTTCAAGAGGGCGACACCCTATACGTCCCCTACCACTCGGATGCGGATGCCGGTCAGGAACTGACCCTGGACCGGGTGCTTCTCGTGTCCGACGGCGACGGGGATGTCACCCTCGGCACGCCGACCGTCGAGGACACCACCGCCACCGCCCGCGTGCTGGAGCACGTAAAGGGCGACAAGGTGATCGTGTTCAAGAAGAAACGGCGCAAACGGTATCGCGTTAAGCGGGGGCACCGGCAGCAGTACACCCAAATCGAGATCGAATCGTTGGACGTAGACGGCACCGCGTCCTCCGACGACGAAGAGGCGTCTGCTGAGACGTCGGACGCGGAGACCGATGAAGACCCGGACGCCGAACCGGCCGAGGCGTAACCCTTTTCCCCTACACCAGTTTGTTGAACCAACCCTCCACGAGGTTGTCATGGCACACAAAAAAGCCATGGGGTCGACGGAAAACACCCGTGACTCCAACCCCAGTTATCTCGGCGTAAAGTCGTATGGCGGTGAGCACGTGCACGCGGGCAGCATCATTGTCCGCCAGCGCGGCACCAAGTTCCACCCCGGCCACAACGTGGGCCGCGGCAGCGACGATACGCTCTTCGCGAAGGACCACGGCGTCGTCAAGTTCGCCCGGAGCGGCGGCGACCGCAAGTACGTCCACGTGGTTCCGGAGGAGGCGTAGGTCCTCTTCTCCCATTTTGCCCCGCAAGAAGCTCCTCTCGCCCCTGTGCGGCAGGAGCTTTTTGCATTTGAGGCTCCCTTGAGGCCAGTGCCCCCGTCTCGTCATGTCGACCCCGCCCATTCCCTCCGCGTACCGCTTCCCGGACGAGCCCGACGTGGTGGAATTTCGGTCCTTCACCCACGGCCTTCAGCCCGAGCGGGTGCCCCACATGATGGAGCAGTTTACGGAGGACTGGCGTCAGCGTGGGGTGGACGCCTGGAACGAGGTCCCCAACCACTGGCGCCCCGGCGCGGACGACCCGGTTGGCTGGTGGACCCTGCCGACCTACCTCGGCGATGAATTCGTCGCCCCTCTGCTCGGTGCGCCTTCGGAAACCTGCATCCTGCAGCCGAGCGTGCACTGGACGGTCCAGTGCCTCCTCTCCAGTCCCGAGGGGGCCGCCCGCGGGGACGAAGTGCTCGTCCCCGAGACCGCCTTTCCCTCCGTTCTGCACAGCGTGCAGCGGTGGAGTGACCTTCGCGACCTCACCCCACACGTCGTTCCCCCCACCGACGACCACCGCGTCGACCGCTCGGCCTTGCTCGACGCCATCGGCCCCGACACCGCTCTCGTGGCCCTCAGCCACGTCGGGTTCACGACCGGGGCCTGCCTCCCGGATTCGTTCCTGCAGTCGGTCGCGGAGCGGGCAGAACGACACGACGCGCTGTTCCTCCTGGACGGCTACCACGCCGCCGCCACCCGCCCGATCGACGTGACGGACCTCGGCTGTGACCTCTACGTCGGGGGGCTGCTGAAAGAGGCGTCCGGCTCGGCGGGAAACACGTTTCTGTACCTGCGGGACGGACTGGAGCTCACCCCGCGGCTCACCGGTTGGTTCGGAAACGCGGCGCCCTTCGAGTTTCGGACCGAGCCGACCCCACACCCCGACGTGCGCCGGCGGTTTTTGGGCGGGACGACCCCCGTGGCTCCCATGTACCACGCCGTGGAGGGCGTTCGCCTGCTGCTCGACCTGGGCCTGGACGCCGTCCGCAGCCACTCGCTCGCGCTGACCGCCCACGCCATCGAACGGGCCGATGCCCTCGACGTGCCCCTGCGCTCCCCTCGCGCCCCCGACGAACGCAGTGCGATGGTGCTTTTGGAGGTGCCGGAGGCCGAACACCTTGCGGCCCACCTCAAGCAGCAGCACGTCTACACCGACAGTCGTCGCAACGAAGTTCTCCGCATGGCCCCGTTCGTCTGGAACACCAGGGACGAGATCGACCGGGCCTTCGATCTGATCGGCAACGCCCTCACATCGGGCGCCTACCGCTCCTGTGCCGTCGATGCGACCGGCCCGGTTACGTAGCCCCCGCTTCCACCACGGCCTCCACGGCCGCGGCGCCCACCGCTCCGGTGCGGGGGTCCACCCGGAAAAACGAGACCAGGGCCCGGAACAACTCGTCGTGCCGACGGGCCATGGGGACCGGCTGCTCAAAGAAGTGCTCCACCGCCACGGCGAAGAACTCCGACGGCGCCTCCGCCCCGTACGGCCGCAACAGCGACCGCCCCTCTCGAATCCGACGCATCTCTTCCCGCACCAACGCCTGCCAGTCGGGGGCCGACCCCGGATCAACGAGGGAGGGCACGCCGTCCGCCCCTTCGTTGTCAAAATCGAAGAGATGGGCCAGCTCGTGAAGGACCACGTTGTTTCCGTCGCCCGGCTCCTCCCAGCTGCGCCGCACCGCGGCGACCGTGAGGATGAGGGGCCCCTGCTGATGGGCCATCCCGTCGTAGCGGGCCGTGATGTTTCCGTGATAGGTCTCGTCGAACCGCTCCGGGTAGAACAGCACCGACCGACTCCCCGGAAGCTCCCAGGAGGGCCGTCCGTGCAGCAGCACCGCGATCCCCGCGGCGACACTGAGTCGCAGCGGGTCGGTCCCCGTAACCCCTTGAACGCCCTCGAAGGAATACTCGTCCAGGGCGAATTGTACATCGCGCTCAAACCGGGCCCGGCCCGCCGAATCTAGTTTTTGGTAGAGGGGCACCCGTTCTTGGATCCACTGCCTGTGCGCAGGCAAGAGATCCGTCTGTGCCACTCGCCAGCGCCGCCACGGGCGCCAAAGCCCCACCACGAGCACCACCGCTGCCGGGGCGAGCCCCAGCGCCGGCCCCACCGAAGTCACTTCGTGCCCGACCACCGCGCCCCCACCGCCGAAGATCAGGGCCAGAAGCCCCGTCGTGAACATGGAGGAACGTCGGACGATGCGCATGGGGACGGAAGGACCTGCGGGCACTGGCCCCCCTTCGAGACTTCGGGGGGCACGGGGAATGGCAATAACGCGTCCCCCCAGTCGATGTGCCTAGGGGCCATCGGGTCGTTCCGGTGGCTCCCCCGTGCCGATTCCGTCTCCAGCGCGAACAATCTGTTACGGAATAAGGTACAGTGCAGGAGTCTTTGGGCTTCTGATCAGGACCGATTCACGGAACACGTCTTCCTCACCAACACCCTCACGTCTCCATGGGCGCGATGAACAAGCTCCGGCAGAACACCGGAGTGATTCTTTGGATTCTTGTCCTTTCGTTTGGGATCATCTGGACCCTCCAGGATTCCGATGTCTTTTCGGCCATGAACCAGACAACCCGGAATGTGGCCACCGTCAATGGCACTCCGGTTCAGAATGAGGACTACCAGCGCATTCTCAAGCGTCAGCGCCAGCGGTTTCAACAGCAGCTGGGTGGGGACATGAATCCTCAGATGGAAAGCCGGGTGCGGGAGCAGGCCTACAACCAGGTCATCAACCAGGAGCTTCTCCAGCAGGAGATGGAGCGGCTGGGCATCTCGGTCACCGACTCCGAGGTCGAAGAAATGGTGTTCGGCGAGAATCCGCATCCCGTTATCCGTCGGCAGTTTGCCGACTCGACCGGGCAGATTAACTATCAGCTGCTGCAGAACATGGCCTCCAACCCTGAGGCCCGCACCCAGTGGATCAAGCTGGAGGAGTTTCTGCGGCGACAGCGGCGACAGCAAAAAATGAGCTCCCTCGTCCAGTCTACAATTCAGGTGTCGGAGGCAGACATCGAAGACCACTACCGCCGCCAGAATGCTTCCGCCTCCGCCCAGTACGTCGGCCTTCGGTACGCCCGCGTCCCCGACGACTCCATCACGGTCACGGAGTCCGACCTCCGCGACTACTACGACAACAACCGCGAGGACTACAAGCGCGAAAAGACGGTCACGCTACAGTACGCGACGACCTCGAAAGAAGCCACGGCGGAGGACTCGTCCGGGATCGCGGGCGACCTGAACGACCTGCGCACAGACTTCAGGGCCACCGAGAATGACTCCCTTTTCCTGCTCAACAACGCCTCGGATCAAGACTTCTCCAGGGCATATCGCACCCCGGACCAGATGAGCGCCCGCATCGCCGACTCGGTGTACGCCGCTCCCGAGCCCGGACGGATTGTCGGCCCGGTCTTTGGTGGCGGTCAGGCGCATCTCCTCAAGATTCGCGGCACCCGCCCCGCCGAGAACGACTTCCTCCACGCCCGTCACATTCTCTTGGAGACCAACCAGGCGGACCCCGAACAGGCTGGTCGGCTGCAGGCAATACGGGACAGCGTCGAGTCCGGTGCGGCTTCATTCGCCGAGCTGGCCCGGCGGTACTCAGACGATGGGTCCGCCTCCGACGGCGGCGATTTGGGCTGGTTTGCCCGTGGCAGCATGGTGGACGCGTTTGAGGAGGCGGCCTTCGGGGCCGAGCCCGGGAGCCTCGTCGGCCCCATTCGGTCCGAATTTGGCTACCACCTCATTCGAGTCGAAGCCCGTGCCGAGCAGGCCGTTCGGGTGACCGACCTGGCCTACAACCTGAGCCCGAGCCAGGCGACCCTCTCCGACAAGGAGAGCCAGTTGGGCGATCTCGCCTACTTCGCCGAGGAGGAAGGCGGGTTCGCAGAAGAGGCGCAGCGCCTAGGTCTGTCCGTGGAGGAGGTGCAGGTAGAGACCGACCAGTCCTCCGTCCCCGGCATCGGCCAAAGCGCCGCCCTGTCTCAGTTCTTGGAGTCCGCCTCCAACGGCGCGATCAGCGACGTCATCGAGTTGAGTAACAAGTTCGTGGTGGCGGAGGTGACGAACGTCACCCCTGAGGGCTACCGCTCGTTCAGCGAGGTCAAGGCACAAATCCGTCCGCAGGTGGAGCTTCAGAAGAAGCGCGCGGTCCAGACCCGGCGCATGGAACGGGCCCTCGCCCAGAACTCATTTGACGCCCTGCCGGAGGTCCTCAACACGGAGCGTCGCACGCAGTCGGACATCACCTACTCCACCAGCACCGTGCCCGGGCTCGGCCAAGAGCCGCAGTTCGTCGGCACTGTCTTTGGACTCGACGAGGGCGAAACCTCTGGCGTGGTGGCGGGCGCCAACGCGGCCTTCGTCGTACAAACCACGCAGAAGACCTCTCCGCCCCCACTGACGGACCAGAAGCGCCAGCAACTGCGCCAGCAACTGCTCAAGCAACGCCGCCAGCAAGTGTCGTCCGACTGGATCGCGGCCCTCAAAGAAGACGCCTCAATCGAAGACAACCGCACCCAGCTGCGGTAGTCTGCCCGGGCAGCGCCGGAGGCTGGACCAGCTATGGTCCGGCCTCCGGGCGTTCGACACGTCCCTCGAACACCGACACCGCCGGGCCTTGCAGATACAAGGTCTCGTCCACAGTCCGCCCTACAGAGAGCATGCCGCCCGGCGTGTGGACCCGGAAGGCCGAGTCGGATTTGGGGGGGAAGAACCGCTCGGCGATGGCCCCCCCGGCGAGAACCCCGGTGCCGCAGGACGGCGTTTCGGCCTCCACTCCTTTCTCGTAGGTACGGAGCTCAAGGTCGTGCCCCTCCTTCGGCTCCACGAAATTCACGTTGGCCCCAGATGGAGCCAGGCTGGGATCGTGTCGAAGTCGACGGCCCCACTTCCGGACCGGCACGGCGTCGAGATCGTCGACCACGGCCACCAGGTGCTCGGTGCCCGTATGGGCAAAATAAAGTTCCCGGACGCCCTCCGGCACCGACCGGTCGAGCGCCACGTCCGCCTGCAGATCGGTAACGTCCGGCACGAACAGACGCACGTCCACGGGATCGCCCTCCGGCACCGTGGCGGCCCGGTACAGGCCCGCATCGGTCTCAAACGCCAGCGTGTCATTCTGAAATCCGGCGCGTCGCGCAAACCGAAAGAGACAACGTGCGCCGTTTCCACACATGGTTGCACGCGACCCATCGGCATTCACGTAGTGCATCCGGTAGTCGGCTGCCGACGTTTCGGGGACATCAAGAGCGAGAAGCCCGTCCGCCCCTACCCCACGGCGACGAGGGCACCACGTAGCCGCACAGGTCGATAGTTCGTCTGGGTCAAGCCGGAGCGACCGGTTGTCAAAGACAATGAAATCGTTCCCCGTCCCGTGCATCTTGGTAAACGAAACCATTCAGTCCCTCGTCTCGATCATGTGCAGCTCGTGATCCCCGATCCGTCCTCGGCACGATTGGCGCCGCCCCCCGTAAGTCCCATCCAATTTCCCTCACACTCTACGCTCATCACCCCCCTGAACCCCGTTGCCCGAAAAACAACTGAGCATTGACGGTGCCGATCCGCTCTTGCTGTTCGGCTTCAACGACACGTACCTTCGAAAGATCGAAGATGCCTTCCCGGAGACCCAGATTGCCGCCCGGGGCTCGGAAATTCACCTCAGGGGCGAGCCGGAGGCGCTGGAAAAGGTCGAACGGGTCTTCAGTGAGATGATGACACTTCTGGAGCGCAACGAGCACCTTACCGAGGAGGACGTGGACACGGTTCTTGCCCTGTTCGACTCGGACGACCCAGGAGGCGCCCCCCCACACGAGGCCCCCGGCCAGCGCGATCTGATCCTCACCACCCCTGATGGTGAGATCATCAAGCCTCGCTCCGCCAACCAGGAGCACCTGGTCCAGTCCGCCACGACCAACGACGTGGTGTTTGCAATTGGGCCCGCTGGCACTGGAAAGACATACGTGGCCGTAGCGCTGGCCGTCGCCGCCCTCAACAACCACGAGGTGGACAAAATCGTCCTCTCTCGCCCCGCCGTGGAGGCCGGCGAAGAGCTCGGGTTTCTCCCGGGCGACTTCTACGAGAAGGTCGCGCCGTACCTCCGTCCTCTCTACGACGCCCTCGGGGAGATGATGCCCCGCGACGAGCTGGCCGAGTCGCTGGAACAGGACCGGGTGGAGGTGGTCCCCCTCGCCTACATGCGAGGCCGGACCCTCAAGTCCTCATTCGTCATTCTCGACGAGGCGCAGAACGCCACCACGAGCCAGATGAAGATGTTTCTGACTCGGCTTGGGCCCCACAGCCGAGCCGTCGTGACGGGCGACATTACCCAGACGGACCTTCAGGACCGAGACGCGAGCGGCCTGATCCAGGTCCAGCATATCCTCAAGGGCATCGACGGAATCGAATTTGTTTACCTGGAACGCGAAGACGTAGCTCGGCACCGCCTGGTGCGCGACATCATCGCCGCTTACGAGGAGCACGACGAGTGATTCGGAAACAGGGGGCCCGGATCGAAAGCCCCCTTCTGCTCCCCCCCGGGCCCAAACAGCCTCGCTTCCATGAAGGCCAGGGCGTCGTCAGTCGTACTCGAAGAACCCCTCTCCTGTCTTGCGCCCCAGCTGGCCGGCCGTCACCTTCCGGCGGAGGAGCGGGCACGGGCGGTACTTGTCGTCGCCCAGCTCCTCGTGAAGCACCTCCAGGATGTGTAGACACACGTCCAGCCCAATGAAGTCCGCCAGTGTGAGAGGGCCCATCGGGTGATTCATCCCCAGCTCCATGACCGTGTCGATGTCTTCAGGGTCGGCCACGCCCTCCATGACGCAGAACACCGCCTCGTTGATCATGGGCATGAGGACGCGATTCGACACGAAGCCCGGGTAGTCTTCTACTTCCACGGGGTTCTTGTCGAGCTCGTCCGCGACGCCGGCCACCGTATCGAAGGTGGCGTCGCTGGTGCGCTGCCCCCGCACTACCTCGATGAGGGTCATCATCGGCACCGGGTTGAAAAAGTGCATCCCGATGACCCGATCCGGTCGGGTGGTCTGGTCGGCAATCCAGGTGATCGAGATCGACGACGTGTTGGAGGCAAGGATTGCCTCGGCAGGCGCGTGCTCGTCGAGCGTGCCGAAGACCTCCGACTTCACCTCCTGTGCCTCCGGCACCGCCTCCACGACGAGGTCGGCGGAAGCAATGCCCTCCGGTGTGTCGGGGGTAAATGAAAGCCGGTCAAGGGCATCGGCCTTCTCTGCCGGCGCGATCACATCGTTTTGGACCTGGCGTGATAGATTCCCCTCAATCGTTGACCGAGCGTCATTGAGGAGCGATTCGTCGAGGTCGATGAGGGTCGCATCGTAGCCGTGAAGGGCGAAGGCATGGGCGATGCCGTTGCCCATCGTGCCGGCCCCCACGACCGCAGTGGTGTGCACGGACATGCTGGGACAAAAATCTATGAGGGATACGGTGTGCAAACAGAATTTAGGCCCGCGCCGTCGCCTTGTCGAGGCCCCGGGACGAATTTCGGGTAGGAATTCGACGCTGCACTGCGCACACACCGTACCCTTGAGGCCTCCAGCAAAACATGGCCCCAAAATTTTTATTGCAATAACGGATATATAAGATGCCCGTCGAGTGGGGTGGACAGTCTCAAGAGGACGGCGGAAAGGACCACACGACGACCGAAGATCGCCCTTCTTTCGGGGGATTCAGCAACGAATCGTCACGGCTGGGACCCACCGGCGATGAGAACATCTTCCATTCCTTCCGGCGCAAGGTCTCCGTCCAGTCCTGTCCCGACGTCGAGGGTTCGGGTTTTCGTCACGTCGTTGCTCTCGTCGACGTGCACCACGCGCGGGTGATGCTCACGGGCCTCCGACGGTGTGAGCTCGGCGTACGCGATCACAATGACCTCGTCCCCCGGAGCCGCGAGCCGGGCCGCCGGGCCGTTCAGGCACACCGTGCGCTCGCCCGCCTCTCCCGGAATCGTGTAGGTCTCAAGCCGGCTGCCGTTGTTCACGTTGACCACCTGCACCTTTTCATAAGGCAGCATGCCGGCGGCGTCCAGCAGCTCCTCATCGACGGTAATTGACCCCTCGTAGTACAGATCGGCCTCCGTGACACGAAGCCGGTGGAGCTTTGCCCTGAGCATCGAAAGGTTCATGGGTGGGGAGGGGTTGCACAAGAAGCATGGCGCCCGGTCCTACGCCTGGGCCGGCGGCACCTGCGCGAAGGTATTGTCGATAAGACGCGTTTCGCCGAAGAAAACGGCGACGGCAGCCAGCACCTCCTGCCCAGGCACGAGGCGATCGACGGGCTGGAGGGTGTGGGCGTCCACCACCTCCGCGTACTGCACATCCGCGTCGGGGGCCGCCGCGAGCGCGTTTTCCATCGCTCCAACAACACCTTCGGCCGCCTGTTCCCCCCCTTCGATGGCCTCTTCGGCGGCGGTTACGGCCTCGTACAGCACCGGTGCTTGCTCACGCTCATCGGGGTCGAGGTACTCGTTGCGGGACGATTGCGCGAGGCCGTCGGACTCCCGCACGGTGGGCACCCCCACGATATCGACGTCGAAGAGCAGGTCCTCCACGAGACGTTGCAGAATGACGTACTGCTGCGCGTCCTTTCGGCCAAAAACGGCCACATCGGGCTTACAAGCGTGAAAGAGTTTGCTGACAACGGTAGTGACGCCCCGAAAGTGGCCCTCCCGGTACGCCCCGCAGAGGTGCTCGTCGAGTCGCTCCACATTTACCCAGGCGAGGGGGCCGGAGAGGGCCTCGTCGTCGGCGTACGGGTACATCTCCTCCACCGACGGGGCGAACATCGCATCTACGTCGAGCGCCGCCAGCGTCTCCCGGTCGCCCTCCAGGTCGCGCGGGTAGTCGCCGTAGTCTTCGCCCGGCCCGAACTGGGTGGGATTGACGAAGACAGAGACGGTCACGTGATCGGCCTCCGTCAAGGCCCGGCGTACGAGGGCCAGGTGTCCTTCGTGCAGGGCCCCCAGGGTCGGGACGAGGGCGAGGGTTTGCCCAGCGGCCCGGGCCGTGTCGGCCTGGGCCTGCATGGCGTCAACGGTGCGGAGCAGTTCCATCGGGGTGCGTCAAATCAATCTACGAGACTCCAAGCGAATGCCGCACGGGACTACGGAACCACGCCCATCTGGTTCGTGCCCTCGTGTCGCGCCCACAACGACCGGTCGTCCCGTTACAGAACAGGTGTTTCGGAAATGAACCTCCTGTCGAACAGTCCATTGCCCAGGAGCCAGTGCCCACCCGTGTCCCGATCGATTGTCGCTGTTCTCGGAAAGCTCAATCAGACCTTCGGAGAGGCACGCCCCTAGCAGAGCCATGCCAGCTACTTCACGGCCCTCCGTCGGGGCGTACCGGCCCACGTGACGGCCACAATCGAAGCGGAGCACTTTGACGGTGGGCCCCGAGCTGGACGCTCGTTTTGCCCGCCCCTGCCTCCATGCCACCGAGGCACCCAATTCAGGGAACGAGTCGCTTGGGGCCTGCGCCCGCACGTTCGAGGCCGCGACACGGGGCCCTCCCCTTGTCCTTCGTCATCTTCTGCGTGGCGTGCTCCTTCATCACTCTTTCCCCTCGACATCGCCGCCGGTCAGGCCGCCACCGAAGAGTTTCTTTCCGGTCTGGAGACCGACTTCGACCGTAGCAATGAGATCAGCGGAGTCGTGATTGAGCCAGCTTGGCCCCGAATCGATGAGAATATGCCGTAGAACGGTGTGCTCGGCCAACTCGGAGGCCGAGCCGATGAGGGGCCCAGCAGCTTCTGCCTCCCTCGCGCTCCTCTCCCGCACGGGCCCGGTCATGGGCACTCTGCGGTGCACAAAACGGTACCGGGGGTGGGACTTGAACCCACACGGGCCACAGGGCCCAACGGATTTTCGTACCACTCCAATTTTCATTGGTGGGTGCGTGGCCTGGACTTTCTCTTCACCATATCCGGCTGGACGTAGGTGCTGCCCGTCAAGTCTCTGCACCTTCCCAGGGTCGGGCTTGGCTCAGGATTACCAGGTGAAAGGCTTCCCTGACGTTGAGCAGTTCTACGCGGGGCGTTTCCGCCCTGGCACTCATTCAATAAGTCCGTTGCGTCTACCAATTCCGCCACCCCGGCAAATTGGAGATTCATGTATAAGCACGCGACGGGATGTGGTTCGGAGCCCCCATCACAGCAGCCCCGTCGAACACCGGCCCAACACGTGTGCCCCCCGGTTCGTCGCCTCCCCTTCCGAAGCGCACGAGTGGATGACCGGCAGGACAAATGCTGCAACCAAAGAATCGGGGGCCATTGAAGGCCCCGTTCCTTACGATGCCGTCACGTCCCGGCTCCCACATCGTCGGCTCAGATCAATTTGAGAGGGCATGAATTTGGAGATTGCTTGTGAAGGTTATGTCTCAGCGAATTCGCAGCCTGAAACTCAAACGGGATGTTGCTCGGCGGGCCATGCGGGGGCGGATGTCGAATCCGCCCTGGTCTCTTTCTCTCAAGCCCAGCGTCGGGCAGAATCGGCCCGGCGCTACGTGCGCCTTGCCCAGAGGCTTCGGCGGGCGGAGCAGCGCCGCTTCGTGCAGGGGAAGGGGACGCTTTTCGTACTCAACAAGCGGGAGCAGTCCTTGGCGAAGGCCTGAAAGCAGTTCATCGCCGCCAAGATCAGTGCCCAGAAGGCTCACGCGACGTACGAGTGGGCACCGGCACCATCGGAGACTCCTACATTGACGGTACCTCCTAAAATGGAGCGGAACATGCCACGGACAAATGATGCTCTCCGCTGCTCCTTCAGGAAACGTTGGCTCTCCGAAGGCCCGCCGTACCTGCACACCGCGAAGAATTCTCTTCCCATACCACAGATGCCATGACACTGGCCTTCATTAGCCTCGTAGCCATCACACTCGGAATCGTTCTCGTCTTCGGCCTCGGCTTCGGCGCCATGTACATCCTCTGGACGCTGCTCCAACCCCCTGAAACGCCAGAGGACTCCGACGAAGGGGAAGTGCGGAGCTCATAGTGGAGGGGACGCAGCCCTGATCGTCAGTCGTGGCTCTCCGCACACGAGGTTGAATGAGATTTTCCTCACTTCACGTCTCGTCGTCGGGGGTCTCCTCGAGGGCGTCGCAGACAACGGCAGGATCACGTTGGGTTTCCTCGTAGGTGATGGTCCGTCCCTCCGGAAACGTAATGTCCATCGTCTGTGCGTCGACCCGCTCCACCACCCACTCGGTTCCTTCACGGAAACGAATCTTATCACTGTCGTACCGGACCGACGACGGATACATCATGCAATTTCCCTCTTCGCCGACACGCCACGTTTCGATCCATTGGTCTTCGATGCGGAGATATACTGTGTACTCCTGCCCTTCTTCCTGAAAGTCGTGCTTCAGCGTTTGTGCCTCGGCGGTCGGCACCGCGATCAAGACAAGCAGAACCGCGAGGAGGATACTGCGCGGGAGTCGATTCACGGCGAAGAGGTATCTGTCGGGGTGTTTGAATCAACACGCCCTCATCAACACGCCCTCGGGGCGCCCTGGCAGGCAATCCGTCTGTGTCGGAGCCTCCCGACCGATGCTGCCCCAGAAGATGTTTGCCGGACCGGAAAAGGGAGTGAAGGATCGGGGCTGTTGTCTGTACGGGAACAGGGCGTACGTTACACCAGCAAAATTGCTCCGCCACACCAGCGGTCAGTCTTTCTCAGCCTGGACGTGAAGCTCGCGCCGTTCTGTATCCACCTCAATGCCGGGATCGTCGACCGACGCAAGAGCCGATTGCAGATCCAGGTCGGGCCGGGGAAGCCCCTCCACCACGAGCGTCCAAAAGTCGGCGTCGTAGCTCCGGGGGTCGATGGCTGCGGCGCCAGTCGTGATGTCTACCTGCAGGGCCAGCCGGAGGGTGCCGGTCTCGGCGTCCCGGTACGTGGTGGTAAAGAGGTGTTCTTCGCTACGGGTCGTTTCCACCCGAAGGGCATCTCCCGTTTCGGAGGTCACGAAGCTCTCACCTACGGCTAGCTCGGTTGGCTCGTCGGGCATGTGGGACGGCAGCGTGTTACAACAGGAGCGGTTTTACCAAGTGTAAGCACCAGCCGGTTCGACCGAAAGGTCACCTCGGACCGCTTCCTCCTTCGGAGCCTGTTTCAATTTGCGTCTCGGGGCACCGACCAGCAGCGAGGGCCGGCAAATCGCCCCCGCTCTCGGGCGGTCGTTCCCCCACAGCCCTCGACCCTGCGCCGATCTTCGGCTCATCGATGCTTTTCCCCATTCAATCCAAAACCGAAACAGATTCTCAGGAGGGAACCTCCCTCTGTTCCCACCGATTCGCCCCGGCCCGATTTGCCAATTCCGGACAACCTCTCCGCCCATGTCCCCACGCGCTTCCACCCTCGATTCCCTCCGCAGCCGGGCGGAGGATCTGCTGTCCCGTGCCTACGTGCCGTTCTCCGAAACCCCTACGGCAGCGGTGCTCCTCTTGGACGACGGTCGATGGATCCCTGGGGTGCGCGTGGAGAGTGCCTCGTACTCACTCACGATCCCGGCCCTGCTCAACGCCTACACCACAGCCGTCGCCCTCGAACGCAGCGCATCGATTGCGGCCTTCGTGCTCTCGCGCTCCTTCCGTCGGGAAGAAGCCCTGTACGTCGAAGATCTGCCCCAGGGCCCCTTCGAGCCGTGCGCCGACGACGCCTGGGTTCAAGGTGCAGGGGGGGGCGGATCGCTGCCCTCCATGAAGGCTCGCCACCCTCCCAGTCTCAACGCTTCCATCGGCGAGGCGGAAGAGGGCATTCAAGCCGTTCGCCGTGTGGCTCAGCGGGCCCACGTGCCCGCATCCGGGTACCCAGTGGGTGCCCTTTTCGACATTCAGGACACCCTCTGCGTACCGGGCGTCAACGTGGAGCACCCGGACTGGGCTCGCATCCTCTGCGCGGAGCGCAACGCCCTTGGCACCGTGCAGTCGTACGCACTCCCGACGCCGCACCGTCTCTACCTCACGTGCCGCGACGACCCCGACGCTACACCGTGCGGGGCCTGCCGCCAGCTTCTCGCGGAACTCGCCCCGGAAGCGACGCTTTGGATGGATCGACACAGCGCGCCCCATGAGCGCTCCAGTGTCTCGGCCTTACTGCCAGGGTCGTTCCGGGGACAAGCCCTGCTCGACGTCTCGTAGGGCCTTAGAAGGGACCCACTTCCCTCGACTGAGCTCGACGCCGCGACGGAGCTATGCCTGTGGCATGTCTGCACTACGACCGGCCGGGCCGGCGGATGAGTCTCCTCGACGGACGGGGCCCGACGCCCCGTTGGCCCCACACGACCTGACCGCCGAACCAACCACCAATCCGTCGGCGGACTCTTCGCTGCGGCCGGCGATTCACCCGAGCAGCCCTGCATGATCCTATACGTTTTTCTCTTCTTCGTCGGCCTGCTGCTGCTCTACCTGGGCGCCGAGGGCCTCATTCAGGGCGCCTCCAGCATTGCCCTACAGTACGGAATTCGCCCCGTCATCCTGGGACTGACGGTGGTCGCCCTCGGAACGTCAATGCCGGAGTATCTGGTCAACGTGTTTGCGTTGATCTCGGGGGAGTCCCCACTTGCCATCGGCAACATCATCGGCTCCAACATTAGCAACGTGGCCCTCATCCTTGGGGCGTGTGCCGTGGTGTTGCCCCTCGCCGTCACGCCCGAAGTGCTGCGGCGCGAGTACCCCGTGATGCTCGGCGTAATGGTCCTCTTTTATCTCTGCGCCCTCGACGGCGTGATCGGCGCCAGGGACGGCATCGTGATGGTGATCCTGCTCTCAGGGCTCGCGGCCTACGTGTTCTACGACGCCCACCAGACCACGAGGGGCACCGTTCTCGAAAGCATGGAGGGCGAACTTGACGCCGCCGACCCTGAGCTCTCCGCCCTGGCCAAGACGGTTTACGTGATGGGCGGCATGGGGGGGCTCACGCTCGGGGCGCATCTAATGGTCGACAACGCCCTTGCGATCTCGGATGTCCTGAACATCGACCATGTCGTGATTGGCCTGACGGTGGTGGCGATTGGCACAAGCCTCCCCGAGCTGGCGGCCTCCATGGTGGGCACCCTAAAGCAGGAGGTCGACATGACCGTGGGCAACGTCATCGGGAGCAATCTTCTGAATGTGCTGTTCGTCGTGGGCACGCTGGCCATCGCCGAGCCCATTACGGTCGATCCGGAAACGATCCGCCTGCACTTTCCTGTCATGATTGGGTTCTGTGCCCTGGTGGTGCCATTGACCTGGTGGGATCAAAGAATTACTCGGATGAAAGGGGCATTCATGGTGGTTGCCTTTCTGGGGTTTATGGTGTTCTTGTATGTGTGAGTCACGCTCGCCCACTCGCGGGGACATTCTGCCCGCGGGGCTCTTGTCTCAGGTCTCGGCTTGGTCCGCCCAGACGCTCTGCCTCTTGGCCATTGCGGTCTCGGTGGGGGCACTGTGTACCGTACAGCCAGCCAAGGCCCTTTCCGTCGATAGCACGTCCGCGGACAAATACTGGATCCTTCTGACGAACCGTCCCTCAGAAGCCGCACCCGCTCGTGCCTCCTCTTCCGCACGTCCGGTAGCGCCGGCATTTCTCGACCGCCTTCGGGCCCTCGGAGTCCGGCCCCTCGTGCGGAGCCGCTGGCTTCACGCCGTCTCCGCGTGGCTCTCCCCCGACACCCGTGCCGCGGTGGCGGGACTTCCCTTTGTCCAGAAGACGCGCCCGGTGGCCTCGCTTCGCCCCCTCGGCCACTCCTTCGGGGCCCCCGACCCGTCGCCGCCGGCCCCAGGGGCTGCGGCCGGGCCCTTGTCCCGCATCAACGCCCTCTCTCCACTGGCCCGAGGGCTGAACGGGCGCGGCGTGGACGTCGGCTTTCTGGACGCGAACTACGCCGGTCTTCGCCACCCGGTGTTTTCGCACCTGCGAGCGAATGATCGGCTCGGGGGGCTCCGGGACGTGACGGCTGGACAACAGGGGGGGACCCACGGGGCTAGCGTCGTGTCCGTGGCCGCCGGCTACGATCCAGGCTCGCTCGTGGGGCCGGCCCACGGGGCCACCGTGTGGGGGGCGACGACAGAATTTACCCAGTACGAGCGCAACGTGGAGGAGGACAACTTCGTGGCGGGCCTCGAATGGCTCACGCGCCAGGGGGTGGACGTGGTAAACGCCTCGATCGGCTACACTCGCTTTGACGACGGCCAGCGCAGCTACTCCCCTGATGACCTGGACGGGGATACGGCCCTCACCACGCGGGCGGTGGACGAAGCCGCCCGGCGGGGCGTAACGGTAGTGGTCAGTGCCGGCAACAGCGGCTGCGACGCTCCCAAGGGCTGTTGGTTCTACGTCAACACGCCCGCCGACGCCGACTCGGCCATCGCGGTGGGCGCCATCGCCCCCGACTCGTCGGTTGCCACCTTCAGTGCCCGCGGCCCCACAGCGGACGGCCGCCGCAAGCCGGACGTGGTGGTACAGGGGGAGAAGGTGCCGGCCGCGTGGGAGAACGATCAGTACGCTCGGGTCAGCGGCACCTCCTTCGCCAGTCCCCAGGTCACCGGAATCGTCGCCCAAATGCTGCAGATCAACCCCACGCTGGGCCCGATCCAGGTTCGGACGCTTCTTCGAACGACCGCCTCTCAGGCCCACGCCCCCGATACTACGCGTGGCTGGGGCATCGTAAACGCCGAGGCCGCCGTCCGACACGCCGAGTGGCAGGCACGCCGCACGGCACCGCCCACTCTGGAGGCCTCAACGCCGTACCGGGCCACCGATGACTCTTCCCTCATCATCCCGGTTTCCGCCCCTGTCCACACGACGACCTTCCGGCTTGCCCTACACACCCCACTCGGACGACGGGTGCGCCATGTTGAACGGGCGGGGCACCCGGGCCCCAACCGCCTTGCCGTTGATGTCGATGGCCTCCCGCCCGGCCTGTACCGATACGTAGTGACATCAGACCAGGGCCGCCGGGCCGTGGGCCGCGTCACGATCTCCAAGTAAGTTCTTCGTCGGCATGGCGTTCTCCTTCGGGTACTCGCCCTGGCTCCTTCTCTTGTGCGTGGCGGTGGCGGGAGGCCTCACGTACTGGACCTACCGGTCGACCGTCCCTTCGCTCACTGCGACGTGGCGCGTGCTGCTAGGGGGACTTCGCTTCCTCGCCCTCGCCCTCATCTGCTTTCTTCTGTTCGAGCCGGTTCTGCAGCAATTTCAGTCGCGCGAGCGCCCACCGGTTCTGGCCGTCCTCGTAGACGACACCCAGAGCATGCAGGTGGTCACGGCCGGAGACACCTCCACTGCCCGCCCCACGACGGCTCGAACGGCCGTCCGCCCCGTCGTAGACGCTCTCCGGGACAAGGAAACGCCAGGAACGACGCGCTTTTTTTCCCTCGGGGAGGCGTCACGGCCCCTCTCCGGGTCGATCGCCGACTCGTTGCGCTTCGACGGCGCTCGTACCGACCTCACGAGCAGCCTCCAAAGGGTTCCCCAAGCGCTGCGGGACGAAAACCTGGACGGAATCGTGCTCGTCTCTGACGGGCAGCACAACACTGGACAAAATCCCCTGCGGGCAGCCGATCGATCGCCCGTTCCCGTCCACACCGTCACCGTCGGCGACACCACCCGGCCGCGCGACCTCCGGGTACAGAGCGTCACGACCAACGAGCGGGCCTACCTCGATTCGTCGGTGCCCGTCCGCGTTACCCTCAGTGTCACGGGAGGCCCCGGCGGGCCGATTCCCGTGACCCTTGAGCAGTCCGGCCGCACGCTCGATCAGCGCCAGGTACGCCTGCCAAGCGGCACCGGCGAGGCCTCGGTGAACCTCACCTTCGCGCCCGAGCGGGCCGGCCTCCAGCAACTGACCGTGCGGGTCCCCGAACAGTCCGGCGAAGTGACGACCCGTAACAACGCACAGTCGGCATCGCTCCGGGTTCTAGAACGGAAGCGACGGGTGCTCGTGCTCGGCGCAGCTCCCTCCCCCAACGTGAGTGCCCTTCGCCGCGTCTACGAGCAGACCGCCGACACAGAGGTTACAGCCCGCGTCTCGACCCCTGACGGGACATTCCTCGAAGGCCCGCTGCCGGACGACCTATCGGGCTTCGACGTGGTGGTACTCGCCGGCTTTCCGAGCCCCTCCGTGCCCGACGACACAGTGCAGCGTGTCGCTGCGCTCGTGGAGGACGGCACCCCGGCCCTCTTCTTTCTTGACCGCCAGACCGATCTCACTGCCTGGAACGAACACTTCGATTCGGTTCTGCCGGCCCGTCCCACGACCACGGGCTCGGGGGGGACGGAGGCCTCCTTCGACGTCGTGGAAAGCGCCCGACAGCATCCCGTCTATCGCATCGAAGGCGCCGAGCAGGAGTTGTTTGAGCGCCTCCCGCCCCTTCAAATCCCCACGTCCGCATGGTCCCCCTCTCCGGACGCCCAGGTGCTTGGGACCGCCGCCACGACATCCGCTCCCCTGCTGGTCCTCCGTCGCCGTGCAGGCCTGCGAACCGCCGCGTTTTTGGGAAGTGGGGTGTGGCGATGGGCCCTTCTGCCCTCGGCGCTCCGGGCAGCCGATCCGCTCTGGCCCGGCCTGGCCTCCAACCTGCTCCGGTGGGCACGTACCGAGGACAACGACTCGCCAGTGCGCGTCCGCCCCACCGCCTCTACCTTTGGCGGAACCGAGGCCGTTTCTTTCACCGGACAGGTGTACGACGAGAGCATGCAGCCGGTGTCGGAGGCGGCGGTGGACATAGTGGTCACCGACTCCACCGGTACCGAGTCTCCCTACACCATGGATCCGACGGGGCAGGGTCGATACACACTTGAGATTGGGACGCTGCCGGAGGGGACGTACCGGTACGAGGCCCAAGCCCAGCTCGACGGGGCCCCTCTGGGCACGGACCAAGGCGAATTCTCCGTGGCTCCCCTTCGGATCGAGTACCAGGCACCGCGCGCCGATCCCGTCTTCATGCGCCAGCTGGCCACCCGCGCGGGCGGAGCAGCCTATACGTCCCGGACGGCCGACCAGCTGCCGGCCGACTTGTCCAGGCAGGATTCTTTTTCCAGCGAGGTGGTCCAACAGTCCTCGGAGACCGAGCTCTGGCGCACCTCACTCTTCCTGATCGCCATTCTCACCCTCCTGGCCAGCGAATGGACGCTGCGAAAATTTCTCGGACTCACCTGAAAGACCATTTCTCCCGAATCTCTTCGGGGCCCATTTCGTTGATCAACCCTAGCTTTTCTTATACCATTGGCTTCTCTTGCACCACCGAGACAAGCCTAATCGCTGACGTTACACATGAATCTTGCGGCCCCGAATGCTCTCCTCCATCTCCCCCGTTGATCGCTCCCACCTCCCTGCCCCCATCGCCAACGTCACCGACGAGACCCAGTCTTTGGCGCAGGTGCTCGTGGGAGTACGCCGCTACCTCCACCAGCATCCGGAGGTAGGGATGGAGGAACACAACACGTCCCGCTTTATCCGGGAGACGCTCGAGGGGTATGGGCTCGACGTGCACGGCCCCATCGCCGGCACGGGACTGTACGTCGACATTGAAGGCGAGGGCTCCGGTGGGGCCGTGGGCTACCGGGCCGACATCGACGCCCTTCCCACGCAGGACCAGAAGCAGGTGCCTTATCGCTCGCAAACGCCCAACGTCGCCCACCTGTGTGGTCACGACGCCCACACAGCCATCGCCATCGGGGTCGCCCTGGTGCTTCACAACAACCGCGAGCAACTGCAGGGACGGGCGCGCGTCTTCTTTCAACCCAACGAGGAGGGCCTTCCCAGTGGCGCCCCCCTCATGATCCGTGGAGGCATCCTCGAAGACCTCGACGCCGTGTACGCGGTGCACGTCGACCCCACCTTGGAGGTGGGACGCTACGGCCTCATCACCGGCCCCGCCACGGCCTCCTCCGACCGATTCGAAGTTCGAATCCGCCAGGAAGGGACGGGCCACTCGGCCCGGCCCCACAAGGGCGTCGACACCGTCTGGATCGCCTCGCAGCTGATGAATCAGTTTTACCAACTGGCGGGACGCATCACCGACGCCCGCACCCCGAGCGTCTTGACCGTCACCATGCTCGACGGCAGCGAGGCCCACAACGTCATTCCGGAACAGGCCTCCCTCGGCGGCACCCTGCGCACCGTATCGCCGAACGACCGCGAGACGATCCGCAACCGCATGCACCAGATCGCCGAACGGATGGAAACGCTCCACGGTGCACACGTGGAGCTGGACTTTGACGACGGGTCCCCACCCGTCATCAACGACGAGGCGGCCATTGCAAACGTGGAGGCGACCATTCGGGATGCGTTTGGGGAGGAGGCAGTCTACCAGATTCCAGAGTCGAGCATGGGGGGCGAAGACTTTGCCCACTACCTGAAGCACGTCTCCGGGGGCTTCGTTCGGGTCGGCACGGCGTCTGGACCGGAGACCAGCTATCCCCTCCATCACCACCGGTTCGATCTCGATGAGACCCCCCTCGCCCCCACGTCGCGCCTGATGGCTCGGGTGCTACTGAACCACCTCAACCGGGAGGGGCTAAAGGGTGCCCACCCCGCCTCCCATCTCACATCAACGGACAACGGCTCCTCCGAGGTGGCCCACTGAGTTCCGCCCGGGCTTGATCAGAGCCCGCCCTATCATTATGTTCTATTCAAATCTTCCAACAAGTGCTCTGCTCCTTCTGGTCTGGACCACCATGGGCCCATGCGTCCACTTCTATGGAGCGCCATTGTCTTTTTCGTGCTCGGGATTGCCCTCAGGCCTCAGGCCGTCCCCGCACAGCCGTCCCTCGGCGACGTAGTAATCAACGAGATCCTGTACGCCCCGTCGCCCCCGACGAATGAGTTTGTAGAGCTCCACAACCGGTCCGAGAACCCTGTTGCGCTCGACGAGCTTGCCGTCGCAGACGCCAATCGGTCATACGAGCCGGTGACGACCACCGACACCACACTCGATGGCGGGGACTACATCGTGCTGGTCCGTGCTCCCGGAGCCTTCACGGCCGCGTACCCGAGCGTGCCCTTTCTGGCACCGGCACGATGGCCGACCCTCAACAACAGTGGCGACACGGTTTACCTCCGCCATGCCCCTTCCGGCACCTCCCTCGATTCCGTGCCGTACGACCCATCGTGGGGGGGAAGCGGTGGCCGATCCCTGGAACGAATCGACCCGGGCGGGCCGTCGGACACGGGGACAAACTTTGCGTCGTCGGAGGCCGCATCCGGCGCCACCCCCGGCACGAAAAACAGCGTGTACGCCCCCGACGAGACGCCCCCTTCCCTCGTCCGTGTCATTCCCCCCCAACGTGGAGACTCGCTGACGGTGGTCTTTTCCGAACCCGTGGATCCCGCTACCGTCGCCCCCGAGGCGTTCCAGTTCGACTCGGCCGGGACTCCCTCCGTCACCGGGACCCAGGTCGACGACGACGTTCCCACGCAGGTTCACTGCACGTTGTCGCGATCCCTCTCCACCGGCGAGTACGTTCTCGTCGTCACCGGCATCGCCGATCTGCGAGGCAACGTGCAGGACGACGGCACCGTCTCGTTCTCCTATGTCGTCCCCGACACGCCAGCCCCCGGCGACGTGGTGGTTTCCGAGCTTCTGTACGCCCCCTCGCCCGCGTCGAACGAGTTTTTCGAATTGTACAACCGCTCGGACAAGACCTTCGACCTGGGCGCCTTCCGCTACGCCGACGAGGCCCGAGACTTTGCCCCGGCCGCCCCGCCGCAAACGCTGTTTCGCCCCGGCCAGTATGTCGTGCTCGTGCGGGATGCAGACGCGTTCGCCGACGCCTATCCCGGTGTGGAATTTATTTTCCCGGAGGGATGGGACGCCCTCAACAACGGCGGGGACACGATCGTCCTGCGGCACGCCCCCTCCGACACCGAGATTGACGCCGTGTCCTTCGTCCCCTCGTGGGGGGGACGCGACGGCCGGTCGCTGGAGCGCATCGACCCGCGCGGCCCCTCGGACGATGCGTCGAATTTCGCCTCGTCCACCGCCCCGAACGGGGCAACGCCCGGCGCGCAGAACAGTCGCTACGCGCCCGACACTGCCCCCCCACAGCCCACGTTCGCCGAGCAGGTGGACTCTCTGGCCGCCGCGGTCACCTTCAATGAACCGATTCGCTCGGCCAGCACCCCACCGGAGGCGTTCCAGCTCGATGGATCCACGGTCGTGGAAACCCGCGTCCAGGCCGACAGCGTCGTGCGTCTGTCGCTTGCGGAGGCCCCAACGGCCGAGGCCGTCGTCGTCACCGATGTGCGCGACCGGGTGGGCAATCGGCGCGACCGGGCCTCCCTGCCCTTCGCCCGGCGTCCCCATCCCGTCACATTGATCGTCAATGAACTCATGTTCAATCCGTTGGCCGACGACTTTGACGATCGGCCCAATCAGGTGGAATACGTGGAGCTTCGGAGTCTCGCCGACCATCCCCTGACGCTCAGCGGACTGGCGCTGACCGACCGGCCCACGGAAAACGGCACGGCGGATACGCTGCGGGTCGGACGGCGACGGCGCCTCGCACCCGGGGGGTTCGCCATCGTGGCGGCCGCCCCGAAGGACGCCGCCTCTCCCGAGTCGTCTCAGCTAGCCGCTGCCTTTCCCAACGCGCCGCTGGCATCAGACGCGGTGGGCTACCTCCCTGTGCGCGGCTCCACACTGGGCCTTCGCAACGACGGCGATCGCGTTCGGGTACACCGCCGCGACAGCACCGTCGTTGCAGATCTCTCGTACACCCCCGACTGGCACGCCGCCGGTCTCGCAGATCCGAAAGGCAGCGCACTGGAGCGCATCAGCCCGACCGCCAACGCCAGCAAGGGAGACAACTGGACGAGCAGTACAGCGTCTGCGGGCGGCACGCCGGGGGCCCCAAACGACGTGTCCCTAGCTCCCCCAGACGACACGCCCGCCGCCCCCGGGATTGACATCCGCCCCAGCCCCTTCTCCATCGAGCGGGATGGAGCCACCCGCATCCAATACACCCTGTCCGCCCGCCCAAGCCTCGTCCGGGCTCGGATCTTCGACGCCCGAGGCCGCCGCGTGCGCACCCTTGAACAGGCCCGGCTTTCTGGCCGTAGTGACGAGCTGGTGTGGAACGGGCGCGACGATGCAGGCGATCGGGTACGCGTCGGCCCCTACGTGGTCCTGCTCGAGGCGGTCCAGGCCGACGACGGCACCACCACCGAGCTCAAGGAAACGGTCGTGGTGGGCCGCCCCCTGAACTGACTCGCAGCCGGTCGTTCCCATTCCCAACCGGGGCTATGCGCGCTCGAAAAGCGCCCCTTCGATCGTGAGGCCCGGCCCAAAGGCCATGGCCACCCCCCGATCGGGCGGCGCACCGTCTCTCTGGGCGGCCTGCTCAAAGATCCGCTTCAGGACAAACAGGATGGTCGGCGAGCTCATGTTGCCGTACCGCCGGAGGACCTCCAGGCTCGGCTGCACATCGCTTGGGGCGAGGCCAAGGACGTCCTGCGCCCGCTCCACGACGGCCCGCCCCCCCGGATGAACGGCCCAGAAGTCCAGGTCTTCGGGGGCCCGGTCGTTGGCGCCCAGAAGCCCATCGACGTAGCCCGGCAGGTGGTCGGCGATCACGTCTGGCACCCGCGACGAGAGCCCCATCAGGAAGCCGGTGTTGCCAATCGCCCAGGTCATGTCCTCCATCGAGTCGTCGTCCAGGCGGCTCTGACCGTCGACGTAGGTCATCCGGCCGCGGGCCTCCCGGTCCGTCCGTGCAGAGAGCACCGTGGCCGCCGCGCCATCCGAGAACAGGGAGTTGACGACGACGCTTTCCAGGGTGTCGTCGACCTGGAAGTGGAGCGTGCACAGCTCCGTACATGCGACCAGCACTCGGGCGTCGGGCTGGCTCTGGCAAAAGCTGTGGGCCACCCGCAGGGCATTGAACGCCGCGTAGCATCCCATGAAGCCGATGAACGTGCGCTCGGTGTCTGCGGGCAGGCCCAGCCGCTTTACGAGCTCAATGTCGAGCCCCGGGGCGAAGAAGCCGGTGCAACTCACGGCCACCACGTGCGTGATGTCGTCCGCCTCTGTATCGGCCGCGTCGAGGGCCCGGCCCGCGACGTCTTCCGCGAGCGGAATGGCGGCCTCCCGGTACTTTTCGTTGCGCTCCTTGGTGGACGGGGCCGGGTCGAGCGACCAGTTCTCTGGAAAAAAAGTAAAAGCCCCCGGATTGTCTTCGCCGTAGTCGTCCACACACGAGTACCGGTAGTCGATGGCCGATTGCTCGTAGAGTGCCGGCAGCCGGGCCCGCAGCGGCTCGGGCAAACGATCAATCTGCTGCATGAACTCGGCCGCCTCCGTCTGGGGGGTACGGAGGGATGGGTTGCCGGTGGCAATCGACTCGATGACGGTGTGCATGAGAAGCGCTGGACAATCAAGGAGGAGCAGAAGCGGAAACCATTTCGGGCAAACGCGTGACCCGTGTGGGAGTTGGCACTATCGCGTCACAACTGGTTTATCCACCATCCAACCTGCCAGCCTGTCCCCCCGAAGACCGACTGCGCCTTGTGCCCGACCTTCCCGCTCTCTCCCGCGGCGACGTTCGCAACTGGACCGAGCAGCGTTTTTTTGATCGGGGGGACACCTACTTCCGTCACGATCGCATCCAGCATCCTCGGCGGGTGGGACACATCCTCAAAGCCGAGTGTCGGGGCTCTCAGCCCCAGCCATACCACATCGAAGCCACGCTGGACACAGCAGGGATTTCGGACGCGGAGTGCTCTTGTCCGATGGGCGGGGGCGGGTACTGCAAGCACGTCGTGGCCCTGCTGCCGACGTGGGTGGAGTCGGCAGAGGCGTTCTCCACGCAGGCCTCCCTGGGAAAAACCCTCCGGCAGCGACCAAAAGGGGAGCTCGTGGATCTCCTCCTGCGGATGATCGATCGACACCCGGACCTCGAACGCCTCGTTACCGCGTCCGCTCAGGCCAACGCCCCCCTCGATCCCGCCCCGTTGCGTGGGGACATCAAGGCGGCATTCCAGGCCGCCGCCCCGAGCCACGAGCACGACACGGATCCAAGGACGAAGGCTGTGGATGACATTCAGCCATACCTCTCCCTCGGGGATAACTTGGCTGCACAGGGGCGACGAGACGACGCCGCAACCGTGTATCGCCTGTTGACCGATGTTGGATGTGAGCACTACCCGAACCTCCCGGAAAGCTCCGGGCATCTGGCCAGTTTCGTCCAGACCTGCACCGAGCGGCTCGGAGACGCACTCGCGGACGTGGATGCCCTCGATCTCCGCGAAGATATTCTCCGAACCCTCTTCGAAGCGTACGTGACGGACCTTGCCCCCGACGGGGACGGCCTCGGCGACGCTGCCAAACAGATTCTCCTGGACGCCTCCCGCCCCCCGGAGCGAAGACAGATTTCTAAATGGGTGCGCGCTCGTCTGCCCGGGATGGACGGTTCCACAGACGGCCGCCGCGTGATTGTCCTTGGGTCATCTGATGCCTCACCTCAGGCCTGGAAGCGCAAAGCGCTGGGCGGCTTTTTGTTAGACCTTCGCGCCGACTCGCTCGACGAGGAGACGGCCCTTCAAATTTACCGAGACACCGGACGCACTGAGGACCTCGTGGGGCGCCTGTTGTCAGGGGGCCGCAGGGAGAAGGCACTCGATGCCGAGGCGGTCGAGGCCTCCCATCCGGAGGCGGCCCTAGACATCTACAAAGAGCGCGTGAAGGTCCTGTGCGACCGGGCCGACCCCGACCGCTGGTCGGATGTACTGGGGGCGCTCTACGACGAGGAACTGCATCGGCTTCCCGCAGCCCGCGACGAATTTGAGCAGGCGGGGCTGTTATGAGCCGTCTTGCCTGGGGCATGGCCCCCTGGTGGGTGGAGGCGACCGTCGGCGTGCTACCTAGACGCGGGGCCGTTGCTTCGAGCGTCGCTTGCGCGATCCAACCGGGCCCAGGCCAGCCGTTCGAAGACGTCGCTCCATGAGGCGAAAGAATGCCTCCCGCTCTGAGGCCCGCACCACGGCCCGCTCATGTGCCTCCGACAAGGCGAGCGGATAGCCGTCGCCCTTTCGGCACTCCTGGAGAACTGTAGCGTGCACGCGATCCATAAACGCTGAGGTCTCGGCCACCCATCGGGGCACTTCCACACGCCCGATTTCGCCCCCGGCCGGCCCCGGCACCTTCACGTAGAAAAACGAGATGTCCGTACCGGCCGGGTATTCGCCCTGAATGTGCGAGGCCGACCCGAAGACGGCCGATCGCTCCCCCGGAGCGAGCACCGCGTCCAGCACGTGGCGGTCGAGCACACCGTCGAGCTTCGGCTCAGGCGCAACCTCAGACGCGTCGACCGGAGGATCAGGGTCAAGGTCGCCCCCCACGAACCGAAGCAGGTTGACGACCTCGGTGCTGGCCGGCATGCTCACGTAGGACGCCAGCGCGAGGCCTGCGTCCCGGATGTCTTCGAGGTGCTCCGTATATCGGGCAATCAGTTCGTCTTCGAGGGCCTCGTGGTCCATGCCCCGCACCATCCACCGAATAAGGGTCCCGTCGGCCAGGGCCACGAGGGGGCGATCCTGCACCTGAGCCGACACTGCCGCGTCGAGAAGATGCTCCAGTTCCAATTCGTCCCGAAGGGCCGAGACCAGCTCGGTGGTGATCGTCTCCACCCGGGCGTCGAAGCGATCATCGACCTCCTCCCGGAAGTGAAGCCTCGGCACCGCGTCGAGGCGCGCGTCCTCTGTGGTGCCGTACTGGAAGGCAACCTGACTCACGTTCAGCAAAAAGAAGGGCGGCTCCACGTGGCGGGCCGGGTAGATCTGTGAGCCGTCGGTCGCCACCACCGTGATGGGAGACGGGCGCTCCGGGGGGGCGTGCACGGCGGCGGGCGGCTCGCGCATCTGTGCGACCAACCGACGGGGCTGCGCGGTGGCGACCGCCTCCCGCACCGCCTTCCAGTTCTCGTGGCCGACGCGGAGCAGGGCCTCGCACCGGTCCCGCTGCGCGGTTCGACGGCTCGTCCGGTCGGTCTGGAACTCCGTAAATGTGTCCAGCTGGTCTCGAAGCTGTCGAAGGTCGAGCATCTCTTCAGGGGGTTGGATACAGTCACTTCGAGATTCTGCCGCGCATGCCGGATATTGGGGATGCCGCTTTGTGCGGGGCGCTCACCCTCAACGTTGGATGCACTCCCTTCTTCTCCCCATGGCCGACCGATCAGCGCGCGAAACCCTGGGCCTCACCGTGGACCTGGCGATGATGGTCCTCATCGTCGCCAACCTCGCCCTCCTCATCGTGGACTGGGGCTTCGCCAGCCCGGTCGTCCAGACGCAAATGCAGAACTACGCCCCGGTGCTATACACCTGGTACGACCAGACGATCCACCAGCATTTCCTGCTGTACGACCTCGCGTTCGTCTCGATCTTCGTCGTCGAAATCCTCGTGCGCTGGGGCCTGGCCATCTACCGGCAGCGCTACCACCGCTGGTTCTTCTACCCGTTCGTGCACTGGTACGACGTGCTCGGCTGCATTCCGGTCGGGTCGCTGCGGTCGCTCCGCCTCTTGCGGCTCGTGGCCATGATTCCGAAGCTGCAGCGGACGGGCCTGGTCGATCTCCGGGAGACGTATTTCTACAAGACGTTCGAGAAATACCGCGACATCGTGCTGGAGGAGATCAGCGACCGCGTGACGGTCCGCATCATCGAGGGCCTGCAGACGGAGATTCGCTCGAGCCAGGCGGTGACCCGGCGGATCGGACGCGAGGTAATTGCGCCACAGCGAGAGGCCCTGATCGAGGCGGTGACGCACCGCTTGCAGGAGGCCACGGCGGTTGCCTATGAGCAGCAGCAGGAGGACTTTCACGAGTACCTCGATTCGGTCATCGAGGACGCCGTGGATCGGAATCGCGAGATCAGCACAATCGCCGCACTGCCGGGCGTGGGGCGCCCCGTGGCTACATTGCTGGAAAACGCCATCAGCGACATCGTATTCAGTGTTGTTAACCAGATGGTGACCGACGTCTGCTCCTTCGACAACGACCAGGCGATCACACAGGTCACTTCGGTTTCGGCGGACGCTCTGATGAGCCCGAAATACGACCAGCGCCTGAACCAACTCGCCCGGTCGGTCGTGCTCCAATCGCTGGACGTGATCAAGGACCACGTCGAAATCCAGCGCTGGAAAGAATCGGCGCCCCTTGCCACCTCTTCTGAATAACCCCCCTGCCGTGGCTGGCCTATACATTCACGTACCGTTCCGGGAGGCACCTCGCCCCTACGACGACGCGTACACCACGTGTGACCCGGCACCCGGCGCGTCTGCCTACGCGACCGCCCTGGCCCAGGAGATCAGCCAGTATTCCGATTCGCTTCTCGCGGACGCAAAGCTCCGCACGCTTTACGTGGGCGGGGGGCGGCCGTCGCTCTGTCCGCCGGCGGCACTGCGGCCGCTCGTGGAGGCCCTGGCCCGCACCGTTGACCCTTCCGGCCTCGAGGAAGTGACCGTCGAGCTGCATCCCGCCGACGCGTCCCCGGCGTACCTGGCAACCCTTCGCCGCTGGGGCGTCCCGCGTCTGAGCGTTGAGGGCCTTTCGGTCGCCGGGACCGACCCATCCGGGGCAGGGGCGGCGCACTCCCCCAACGACCTCGCTCGGACCCTTCAACGAATCCGAGGGGCCGGGTTCGACGATGTCTCGGTGGACCTGCTGTTCGGCGATGAGGGCCAGTCGCGGACCGCCTGGAAAGCGAGCCTCCACCGGGCCGTAATGTTGGACATTCCCCACCTCACGCTCCACGAGATGACGACGGGCGCCCCAGACAAGCGCGCCGACCAGTTGGCCTTCGCCCTCTCCTTCCTCCGGGCCAAGGGCTACGAGCCCTACGAGCTCACCCACTTCGCCCGGCCCGGCCACCGCTCCGGCCACCAAGAACACGTCTACGCTCACGGCTCCGTCCTGGGCCTCGGCCCCGGCGCGGAAAGCTTCTGGTGGCCCCCCCGGGCCGCCCCCTCAACGGCACGGCGGTGGGCGAACGTCGCGGACCTGTCGACGTACGTAGAGCGGCTTCAAAACGGCGTCTCCCCTGTCGCCCGGACCGAGACGCTGGAGACATCGGCCCTCGCCCGCGAATACGTTCTCCTTCGTCTCCGCACACAGGAAGGACTGAACCTGAACACCCTGGCTGACCGATACGACCTCGCCCTGCGAGCCCGCAAGCCCGACACGCTGGAGCGCCTCCGCGAACAGGGTTTGATCCACGACGACCCGGACTGCGTGCGCCTGACGGACCGCGGCCGCCTTCTCACCGACGCCATCACACGCCGGCTGGTTCGTGGGATTTGAGGTGTGCCAGGTCCGCTTGGGCTCGCTTCATAGAAGAAAGGCGCGCACTCCCCGCCTCGTAGAGTCGCCGTCCCTTCGCAAAGGTGCCCTCCACAGTCGCCTCAATGCCTACACTTCGCCGCGCCGAGACCGAGGCCGATCTGGACGCCGCCCGTCGCCTGTTTCGGGCGTACGTCGACGGCCTGGACTTCGATCTCGACTTTCAGGAGTTTGAGGCAGAGATGGACGCTCTCCCCGGACCGTACGCCCCGCCGGACGGGGCCATCCTGCTGGCGGACGTGCCAGAGAGGCCCGTAGGCGTCGTGGCCGTCCAGCCGCTGGACGAGGAGGGCGTCTGTGAGATGAAACGCCTGTACGTGCGGCCGGCGCATCGGGGGCAGGGACTCGGCCGGAGACTGGCGTCGGCGATCATGGAGAATGCCCGAACGCTGGGCTACGACACGATGCGCCTCGACACGGTGGCTTCCATGACCGCTGCACGGCGCCTCTACCGGTCTCTTGGGTTTGAGGAACGGGATGCGTACTATCACAACCCGCTTCCGGAGGCCGTGTATATGGAACGTGCTCTCTAATCGTCCCCTTGCACTCGCATGCGTCTTGCCTCTCTCCTACTGGTCCTGGCCCTCGGCCCGCTTCCCTTCTCCGGTTGTGCGGACGAGAGCGCAGAGCCCTCAACGGATGGATTCGAAGTCGAGGGCACTCTTTCCTTCCTCACTCCAGACGCAGATACGCTCCGGACGATTGGCGTAGACATTGCCGACACGGACGCCGAGCGCAAACGGGGACTGATGCGGCAGCGCTCGCTGGGATACGATCGGGGCATGCTCTTTGTCTTCGACTCGGTGGACGAAGGGGGCATGTGGATGAAGAACACCCCGCTTCCCCTCGACATCGTGTTCGTGGCCCCCGACTCGCAGGTCATCAACATTGCCCGCCGGACGACCCCCTTCTCAGAGGAATCCATAGAGCCAGCGGCCCCCCGAAAGTTCGTCGTCGAGGTCCGTGCCGGCTTCGGCAACCGCTTCGGCCTCACGGACAGTACCCGGGTCCGGTGGACACCCACCGACTGACCCGTCCACTCTTCCTCATTTTCCCTCCCCTCTCCTCATGCGACGCCTCTTTGGACTCACGCTCTCGGCCGGGCTCCTGCTTCTGAGCGGACTCGCCTGCGGTGCCCCCGACTCGTCCGAATCGACCGAGGCCGACACCACGGAGACGATTCCCTTCACCACAGAAGGCCGCCTGGCGTTCATCCAGGACGGCGACTCGACGGTTACCATCGACCTCGAAATCGCCGACACCGACTCGGCACGCGAGCGGGGCATGATGCAGCGCACGGGCTTCCCCAACGACCGGAGCGGGATGCTCTTCCCCTTCGACGAGGAGCGGCCGCAGAGCTTCTGGATGTCGAATACACCGGTCGCACTCGACATTGTCTTCGTCGATGCAGACTCGCAGATCGTCAACATCGCCAAGTACACCACCCCCTTCTCCAACGAGCGCTACGAGTCCGACGCGCCGGCCCGGTTCGTGGTGGAGGTGCCCGCCGGGTTTGCCGACTCGCAGGGGCTGCTGGAGGGCGACCGCATTCGGTGGCGACGACTGGAATAAGACAGCCAGCGGTGCGCCTCTTGAGTTGGGACCGGGCCGAGTTCTGGCACGACGCGTCAGTCCAATCGGACGTACACCGACTCGGGGCCGTCCAGAAACGCGCGACTGATTGCGAAGGTGTCCGCCCGAACGCCCCACTGCGCGTTCTCAAGGTACGCGCCGTAGGTTGCCTGGCGCTTGAGCCGTCCGTCGCGGTAGACCTCCACGGTGTCACGGTCCGTGAACAGAACCGTCTCGGTTCTCCCCATTGATCTCGGCGTGGACACTCCGAGGTCCCCGAAACAACACACGGTGCGCCGCCACTCCCATTCCCCACGCAGCGCCGTGGTGTCCGACGCGAACTGTTCAAAATCCACCCACTCTACGCTTTGGGCCGCGTCGTCGGACCCGACGAGCGAACAGCCCCATGCGAGCAGGCACATCATTGCCACGGCGGTGAAGGGGCGGGACATGGCAGACGAGGGCGTGGGCGACTCAAGGACACGGACGGTTCAGACTCACCTGTCCTACACGCATCTCCGTGCCAGATGACCACTCAAGATCGCTGCCTTGCTGACGGACCCCTGACCGCTTCTACACCCCGAACGACTCGCCGCACGCACACTCCCGAGAGGCCTGGGGATTGGAGAAGTGAAAGCCGTCCCCATTAAGACCGTGCGTGAAGTCGAGCTCCGAGCCGTCGAGGTAGAGCCGGGTCTTCTTGTCGAAGACCACCGGCACCCCGTTGTGCTCCTCCACGTCGTCGTCCTCTTTGACGGTCGTCTCCCACCCGAGGTCGTACGTCAGCCCGGAACAGCCGCCCGGCACCACCGCCACGCGAAGAAGGGTCTCGCCCAGGTCCACCTCTTCGTCCGACGCGACTGACTCTATCTGATCGAGGGCCCGATCCGTGATTGAAAGGGTCATAGCGAGAGCAAAACGAGTCCACTAGATGACGGGTCGTCCCGTACCACAGGCCCAAATCGAAAGTTTCTCCGTCCTCTTTTCTTTCCAACGCCCCCTGTTGCACCAATCTCATTTCCGTGCTCTGTGGTCGACCGCCAACTTCCTATAAAAATGTAACGGCCTCAGCACCCGGGGGAACGACCCTCTGGCCCCCCTGTTGTAACCGCACGTTGACACAGAAAAAGCAGCGTAAACATCGGTTTACACTCAGGTCCGACGCCTCGCCTGGGACGCCGATGCCCCCCGCACCGGATCACGCACGACACCCCAAGGGACTGCTTATGAGCACGTCTGAGACTCAGTATCTAGAAGGAAAGGCCAGCGAGGACTACAAGCACGGCTTCTACACTGACATCGACGCGGAAACGGCGCCTGACGGCCTGACCGAGGATGTCGTCCGCTACATCGCCCACCGCAAGGACGAGCCGGAGTGGCTTCTGGAGTGGCGGCTGAAGGCATTCCGTCACGCCCGCGACCGAATCGACGGGGGAGAAACCATCGACTGGGCCCACCTGGACTACGAGGCGCCCAAGTTCGACGAGATCAGCTACTTCTCCGCCCCGAAGGAGACGGCCAGCTACGACAGCATCGACGAGGTGCCGGACGAAATCCTGGAAACGTTCGAGCGGCTCGGCATTCCGCTGGAGGAGCAAAAGGCCCTGACCGGCGTGGCCGTCGACGCCGTGATGGACAGCGTCTCCGTGGCCACTACGTTCAAGGAGAAGCTGAAGGAGAAGGGCGTGATCTTCAAGTCCTTCGGCGAGGCCGCGAAGGAGCACCCCGAGATCGTGCGCGAGTACATGGGCACGGTCGTCCCCTACACCGACAACCTGTACGCCGCGATCAACTCGGCGGTCTTTAGCGACGGATCGTTCGTGTACGTGCCAGAGGGCGTCACCTGCCCGATGGAGCTGTCCACCTACTTCCGCATCAACGAGGCGGGCACCGGCCAGTTTGAGCGCACGCTGATCGTCGCCGAGCCCGGCGCCTACGTGAGCTACCTGGAGGGCTGCACCGCCCCGATGCGCAAGGAGAACCAGCTGCACGCGGCGGTCGTCGAGTTGGTCGCCCACGAGGACGCCGAGATCAAGTACTCCACCATTCAGAACTGGTATCCGGGCGACCCGGACACGGGGGAGGGCGGCGTCTACAACCTGGTCACGAAGCGAGGCCTCTGCAAGGGCGACAACTCCAAGATCAGCTGGACGCAGCTGGAGACCGGTTCGGCCGTGACGCAGAAGTACCCGTCTGTCATTCTCGCCGGGGACGACTCGGTCGGCGAGTTTTACTCGGTCGCCTTCACCAAGGGGCACCAGCAGGCCGACACAGGCACGAAGATGCAGCACATCGGCAAGAATACGAAGAGCACCATCATCTCGAAGGGCATCTCGGCCGATGTCGCGGACAACAGCTACCGCGGCCAGGTGAAGGTGAGCAAGAACGCCGACAACGCCCGCAACTTCTCCCAGTGCGACTCGATGCTGCTCGGGCCGGACTGCGGGGCGCACACCTACCCGTACATTGAAAGCAACAACCCCTCGGCGCAGATCGAGCACGAGGCGACCACCTCGAAGGTCGGCGAGGACCAGATGTTCTACTGCCACCAGCGCGGCCTCGGCGAGGAGGAAGCCCTCAAGTTGATCGTCAATGGCTTCTGCCAGGAGGTCCTCCAAGAGCTTCCGATGGAGTTTGCCGTGGAGGCGAAGGAACTCCTCGACATCGAGCTCGAAGGCAGTGTCGGGTAGCATCGCAAAAGCAGAAGCCGCCCGGAAGCGTGCGACGGTCCGTTCCGTCCACGCTCCCGGTTCTCTTCTGCTCCGGGCCCCAGGCCCTGGCTTTTTCTGCGCACGACAACATTCTTCTTCCACTGCACCACTCATACACGGTCAAGATATGGCACTTCTGGAAATTGAAAACCTACACGTCGGCGTCGAGGACGAGGACATTCGCATTCTCAATGGAGTCGATTTGACCCTGGACACGGGTGCCCTGCACGCCATCATGGGCCCCAACGGCTCCGGCAAGAGCACCCTCGCCTCCGTCCTCGCTGGGCGCGAGGAGTACGAGGTCCTGGAGGGCAGCATTCGCTACGACGGTGAGGACCTTTTGGAGCTGGAGCCCGAGGAGCGCGCGGAGGCGGGCGTCTTCCTTGCCTTCCAGTACCCGGTGGAGCTTCCCGGCGTAAGCATGACCAACTTTCTGAAAGAGGCCGTCAACTCCGTCCGGGAGGCACGCGGCCAGGAGGAGCTCTCCTCCACCGAATTTCTCCAGCAGATGCGCGAGCGGGCCGACATGCTGGGCCTCGACGCCGACCTCACGAAGCGGTCGGTCAACGAGGGCTTCTCCGGCGGAGAGAAGAAGCGGAACGAGATCTTTCAGCTCGCGATGCTGGAGCCGCGCCTCGCCATTCTCGACGAGACCGACTCGGGGCTTGACATCGACGCGCTGCAAAGCGTGGCCAACGGCGTCAACAAGCTCCGCGATGGAAGCCGGGGCTTTCTGGTCATTACCCACTACGAGCGCATTCTGCAGTACATCGTCCCCGACCGCATACACGTCATGATGGACGGTCAGATTGCACGCTCCGGCGACAAGGACCTCGCCGAAACGCTGGAGGAGCACGGCTACGAGTGGATTCGCGAAGAGGTCGCCGCCGCGGCGTAGCGGCCCCGGGATCCCTGGGCGCAATGGTGCGCTCGGGGTCCCCCCCTAGCCTCCTCTCTGTCTCCGTTCCTCAACTACTCCTCCATCATGACCACCACCCTTGACACCGACGTTCGCCCCGAGGACCGGTTTATCTCGGCCTTCGAGGTGAATCACGGCCAGGCCCTCAACGGAACGAATGCCTCGATTGCCCAGCAGCGTGAGGACGCCATCGAGCGCTTCGCCCAGCTCGGCATCCCGACCAACGATCTGGAGGCCTGGAAGTACACGAACATCGCAAAGACCATCGACCGGCCTTACACCCTCCCGCTGGCCCCGGAGGGGCCTTCGCTCGACCCGAGCGACGTCGCGCCGTTCACGATCGACGAGATGGATGCCCACCGGGTCGTGCTCGTCAACGGTCGCGTCGACGCGTCGCTCTCCGACATCGGCGACCTGCCGTCGGGCGTTGTGCTCAGCAGCCTCGCCCAGGCCGGCGAGGAGCACCCCAGCCTCGTCGAAGAACACTACGGCCAGTACGCCGACTTTGAGAACGAGGCGCTCACGGCCCTCAACACCGCGTTCGTGCAGGACGGTGCCTTCGTGTACGTCCCCTCCGGCACGGTCGTCGAAAAGCCCATCTTCTTCCTCCACGTCACAGCCGGCCCAGAGTCCCTGTTTCTGCAGCCGCGTCACCTGTTCGTGGTCGAGGATGGGGCCATCGCCAAGATCGTCGAGACCCAGCATTCCCTGACCGACGCTCAGACGTTCACGAACACGGTGAGTGAAGCCTTCGTCGGCGAGCGGGCCAACCTGAAGCACTATCTGGTGCAGGACGAAGGGCCGCACGCCTCACAGGTCCACACGCGCGCCGGCCAGCAGAAGGACGACAGCGTGTACTCGACCAACACGATTACCTTTAGTGGAGACGTGGTGCGCAACAACGCCACGGTTGAGGTGAACGGCTCCTTTTGCGAGTCGAACCTCTACGGCCTCTGCATCGGCAAGGGCGAGATGCACGTGGACAATCACACGCAGATGAACCACGTGCAGCCGGACTGCAACAGCAATGAGCTGTACAAGCACGTTCTCAACGACGAGTCGACCGCCGTCTTCAACGGCAAAGTGCTGGTGACGCGCGGCTCTCAGCGGATCGACGCCTACCAGCAGAACGATACGATCGTGCTGACCACCGACGCGAACATCTACACGAAGCCGGAGCTTGAAATCTACGCCGACGACGTGGTCTGCAGCCACGGCGCGACCACCGGCCAGGTGGACGAGGAGGGCGTCTTCTACCTCCGCTCGCGGGGCCTTTCCGAACGCCGGGCCCACATCCTCATGCTGCAGGCCTTTACCGACGAGGTGTTGAGCGAATACAAGATCGCCCCCCTCCGCAGCTACATCACGGACAAGATTCGGCGGCGCTTCGGCAGCTACTTCGAGTGATCCCGCGGAGGGAGCGGCCGTGTGAGGGCACCATCGATCACACGCCCCCCATTACTCCTACACCTTCCCCCAATTCGTCATGCCCGCGACGACGCATCCAACATCCGAAACGGCCTCGTTCGACGTGGAGGCGCTCCGTGCGGACTTTCCCGCACTCAGGCAGGACGTGTACGAGGACACACCCCTCGCCTACCTCGACAACGCGGCCACCTCGCAGAAGCCGACCCCCGTAATCGAGCGGCTGGATGGGTTCTACCGCGAGGAGAACAGCAACGTGCACCGGGGCGTCCACCGGCTCAGCCAGGACGCCACGGAAGCGTACGAATCCGCTCGGGAATCGCTGGCGCACTTCCTCAATGCGCCGGACCCCGACCAGATCATCTTTACGCGGGGCACAACGGAGGGCCTCAATCTCGTGTCTTCCACCTTCGGCCGCATGGTGGTGGAGGCGGGCGACGAGATCCTTCTTACGGAGATGGAGCACCACTCCAACATCGTGCCCTGGCAGATGCTGGCCGAGCAGGTGGGAGCGTCGATCGAGGTGCTGCCCGTCACGGACCGCGGCGAACTCCGGATGGACCTGCTTCCGGAGATGCTCACCGACGACACCGCACTCGTCGCCATCAGCCACGTCTCCAACACGCTGGGCACCATCAACCCGATGGCAGACGTCATCGACGTGGCCCACGCCGAAGGGGTGCCCGTCGTCGTAGATGGGGCGCAGTCGGCCCCGCACATGCCCGTCGACGTGCAGGCACTCGACGCCGACTTTTTTGTGTTCTCGGGGCACAAGGTCTTCGGACCCACCGGCATCGGGGTTTTGTACGGGAAGCGCGAGCACCTTGAGGCAATGCCGCCCTACCAGGGCGGCGGGGACATGATCGATCAGGTCTCGTTCGACGGGTCGACCTACGACGGGGTGCCCCACAAGTTTGAGGCCGGCACGCCGAACATCGCCGATGCAATTGGCCTTGGCACCGCTGTCGAGTACCTTGAGGACCTGGATTGGGAGGCCGTGCAGACCCACGAGGACGACGTGCTCCGCTGCGCCACCGAGCGCGTGCAGAATGTCGAGGGCACCCAGATCGTGGGCACCGCGCCCGACAAGACGAGCGTTCTCTCGTTCGTCTTCGATGACATTCACCCGTACGACGCCGGAACGGTGCTCGACCGTGAGGGCGTCGCCGTGCGAACCGGACATCACTGCACGCAGCCGCTCCTGGAGCGATACGGCCTCCCCGGCACCATCCGTGCCTCATTTGCGGCCTACAACACTCATGAAGACGTAGACCGGCTGGTGGAGGGCCTCCAGAAAGTGCGACGGATGTTCGGCTGATCCTCCCGGCCACGGTCCCGTCGAAACCACCGCACGCGGGAGCCCCCACACACGAACGAGTTAAGACGCGTTTTTTCCATCATTTCTGCTTGCCCTCATGCCCGCCACGGACACTGTTTCGGATCGTGCGCAGCAGATCGTCGATGAGTTTTCGCTCTTTGACGACTGGATGAGCCGATACGAGTACCTCATCGAGCTTGGCGACGACATCCCGCTGCTTGAGGAGGAAAAGAAGACCGACGAAAACTACGTTCATGGCTGCCAGTCGGATGTCTGGATTGAGACAGAACTCGACGAGACCGACACGGCCCTGTGCGTGCAGGGGGACAGCAACGCGAAAATTACGAAGGGGTTGGCCGCGCTCATCATTCGCGTGATCAACGAGCAGCCCCCTGAGGCCGTCGCGGACGCGGACTTCGACTTCCTCGACGACATCGGCCTCCACGAGCACCTGAGCTCACAACGAAATAATGGGCTCAAGGCCATGATTGAGACTGTGCAGGAGCGTGCTCGTGAGACGTAAACGTGATGCCTGAGGAGTGACCGTGGAAGCGTGACGCAGCAGACCCTCACGGCTCACGAGTCCCTCATCGCATCCCCCCCCCGACGGCGACCCGCTTCACTCAAAAAACGTTCCCAACCCTCCAACTACGACATGAGTCCTTCAGGTGCAATGCCCGGCGGAATGGGCGGTATGGGTGGCATGGGCGGCATGCCCGGTGGCGGTGGCGGAGGTGCCACCGACATCCCCGACGACAAAGAACAGTCCGAGATTGAGCTTCCGGAAACCGTTCCGGATCACATCCAGGATACGCCGGACGACGAGCTGTATCAGCGAGTCGTAGAGTCGCTCCGCGAGATCTATGACCCAGAGATTCCGGTCAACATTTACGACCTCGGGCTGATCTACCACTTGGAAATGGGCGAGGACGGCCACGTGGACGTGCTGATGACCCTCACGGCGCCGAACTGCCCCGCCGCGGGCGTTCTGCCCGGCCAGGCGGAAGACGCCGTGCGCGACACGGAGGGCGTCGAGAGTGTAAACCTGGAGATGACCTTCGAGCCGCCCTTCGCTCCCCAGATGATGTCGGAGGAGGCCCGCCTCGAACTCGGCTTTATGTAGTCAGCGTCGAGCGTCCGGGCCGAGGCTCGGATTTGCTTCGGGTCGCACGTTGATGCTCACAGATTGTCTCCCGCCGATGGATCACGCACGCACCATTGCGATGGCCACCACCCTTCTGGCCGACGGGCGGGCAGAGGACGTGGCCGACATGGTGGAGCCGTTGCTCACTCCAGTGACGGCCCCGGCCGCCAGCACAGGGCAGATTCTGCTCCGGGGAGTGCTGGCCCGTGTTGAGGCGACCCATCGCAACCATCCGGATCGGGCGCTCGACCTGCTCCCAGCGGCCGACGAGGTATCGGACCTGTGCACGTGCGTCCGGGCCGACGTGGCACTCTGGCGCGGCTGGGCCCATGTGCGTCGCTCCGAGGCGGTGGACGAGGCAACCCAGGGACTGCGCCTGCTGAAAGAGAGCCAGGAGCTCTTCGCCTCGATCTGTGACCCGGTGGGTCGCAGCTGGGCCCTGTTGGGGCAGGCCGAGGCCTACGACGCCCTCGGGGAGTACGGCCTTCTGCACCGTGTGCTTGATGACGCATCCGGGCTCCTCGACCGCCTTCAGGACACGCAGGCAGAGCAGTGGCTCCACGAGCTTCGGCGCCGGTCCCCCGCAGCGGGCCCCGACGAAGAGACGCCGCCCGCTGCGGGAACGGATCCGTCAACAGTCGTTGACGGGTTTGTGGCGGAGAGCCGTGAGATGCAGGCCGTGGCCGAGACGATCCAGCAGATTCAGCCGAGCCAAAGTCCTGTGCTCATCACCGGGGAGGGCGGTGCCGGAAAGCGTCTCGTGGCGCGCACGGTTCACGCGACGAGCCCCCGGGCCGACGGCCCCATCAAACACATCTCGTGCGACCCGACGCAGGCCGGTGAGTCGTTGGAAGCGCAACTGTTCGGGGCCGAGGGTTCGTCTCGCCCTGGCGCTGTGCAGGCCGCCGACGGCGGAACACTCGTCATCGAAGACGTCGACGCCCTCCCCCCTTCCCTGCAGTCCTCATTGCTCGATCTCCTCGATGCGGAGGCCGCTCCGACGGCGGGCGAGGCTGATGGGGAGCCGGCGGACGTCCGCGTTGTCGCCACGACAACTGCCGACCTCGGCGCCCGTGTAGACGAAGGCCGCTTCCGCTCGGCACTGCGCAACCGTCTGCGCGTGATCACTCTCCACGTTCCGCCCCTCCGCGAGCGACGCCCCGACATTCCACTGCTCGCCCGTCACTTCCTGAACCAGATGCGCCCGGAGGGCTCGTCCCTCGTCTCCATTACACAACCGGCGATGGAGGCCCTGCTCCGCTACAACTGGCCGGGCAACGTGCGGCAGCTCCGCAACGAGATCGAACGGGCCCTAGTGCACGTGCAGAGCGAACCGGCCCCAACGATCACGCTCGACATGCTCCTCGATACCATCGTCGAACACGCACGAGACCATGCCACGACTCAGCCCTCTCCGGATCCCCCTGACGCCATCCTAGAGCCCGACCGGACCCTCAGCGACGTGCTTTCCCGCACTGAAAAGGCCATTATCGAACGGGTGCTTCAGGCCTGTGACGGACAGGTGACCGCCTCGGCGGACGTGCTGGGCCTAACCCGGCAGGGGCTCTACAAGAAGATGAAGCGGCTCGGCGTCGATGCGTCCGCCTTCCAGACAACCTCGGAGCCGACTCCTGCGTCCTGACCGACACTCTTCCTTGCATTCTCCCCCCCATGCCTGCCGACCCTTCCTCCCCCAGTACGGATGCGACACCCGCAGTGGATGTCCAGCTCGACCATGCATCGGTCATGACTACGGACCTCGACGCGGCCGTCTCCTTCTACGTCGACCTCATCGGGCTCTCGCTGCGAACCGTGGAAGACGACCCCGTGCGTGCCGGCCGGCAGCGCGCTCTGCTTGCCGACGACCGCGGGGGGGATGTCGTGGAGCTGATCGAGATGGAGGAGATGAAACACCCGTCCGTGCCGGGACGAGGCGGCATTCATCACCTCGGGTTTTCTCTGCCGTCCCGCGAATGGCACTCGCTCCGCTCTCGCCTCGACGCGGCCGACCATCCCTACGAAGAAGTAGAGGGACGGCTTTTTGCCCGGGACGCCGACGGGCTGGTGCTCGAAATTGAGAAAGGATAGTCTGTCCCGGATGGGGGAAGCGAGCACCGATGAGCTGAGGGCCGTCGAAGAAGTGCCCTCCGCGCCCATCGGGGAAGGAGAGAGTGGCGGCCGGCCAAGACCACTTGTAGCGTCCCCACGAGGAAATTTTCTCTGGGATGCCCCGGAAGGCGAATTGAAACAGACGCCGAAGGCTTGCCTCAGTCGTCGTTCGACTCTTGCCTGGGCGTTCGGACACTGTCCGTGAGCTCATTCTCGTCGTCCGGGCGGATGTCCACCCCCCTTCGTTCCAGGAGGTCGCCACACATCTCAACGGCCTCCACGAGGCCATTCGTCAGGTTGTCGTTTTGGATTCCGCGTTGGATGCGAGCAACGACCTCGGCCCAGTCACCGGGCTCCACCTGTTGATTGATGCCGGTATCCCCAAGCACCTCGATCCGGTGCTCTCGAAGAGACACGAAGACCAGGATTCCGGTTCGGTCTCGGGTGTCAAACACCTCTTCTTCGATGAAGGCCTGCAGGGCCCGCCGGTGCACCGTCTCGTCGAGACGATCACTCCCGGCCAACACTCGCTGCAAGGGGTAGACATATCGCGCGAGAAGGCCTCCCGTCGTTCCGGCCACGAGGACCGACAGGGCCACGCCCCACGGGGCGAAGAGCCACCCGAGGCCCCACCCATCGTAAAACTGGAGTGTGAGCAACACCCCCGTTAGGACAAAAAGCATCGCCGCCCCAATGCCCCGCCACACCGCTACTTCGTAGTCGTCACTGCGTGGCACGACCACCGGCACAATCTCGCCGGCCGTCCGCTCCTCCGCGCGGCCCACGGCGTCCCGAATGCGATCTTGATCGAGACGGTCAATCATCGTGTCCATGGTCCACCACAAAATCTAGAACTGGATAGGCGTGAGTGAGGGCACAGAACGAGGGCCGTCCCCAGAAGCATATCCCCACGGTCGGTCCCAGGACGAACCGCTCTCCTCTACGGGGCACCAGCGCCGCCCGATTCGGACGACGTGCCGGAGGACGACTGCCGCCGCTGTTTCTCGATGATCTTGAGAGCCTGGTCGGCCTGACGCGTGAAGGGCGATCCCTCCCCGGCGAATTCCTTCACCTGCTCAAACGCCGCCGTGGCCTGATCCAGGCGGTTGATCTGCAGGAGCGCGAGGCCCTTCTGAAACCGCGCCGGGACGAACGTCGAGTCGTCGTCGAGCACCGCGTTGATGGCCTTGATGCCGCGCATCGGGCGATTCGTCAGGAGGTAGGCCTCCCCCATTCGTGTTCGAGCGTCGAGGTCATCGGGACGCTGGTCCACGACCGTCCGGTAGGCCTGTGCCGCGTGCCGGGCCACTTCGAGAACTTGTTGCCGCTGTTCCTCTCTCTGCAGCTGTTGCATCCAGCGGTACAGGAGATCGGCGGCGCGACGCTGGGCGTCCGCGGCCCCGGTGGCGTCCGCAATGTCGTTCTGCACCACTGCCGCCCGGCCCGGCTGTCCCACCCCAATCAGAAGATTGACCAGCTCCGACTGGGCCGCTCGCTTGCCCGAGCCGGAGGCTTGTTCGATCGCAGTCTCCAATGAGTCGATCTGTCCCGCCATCGCCCCCCCGACCGACGACGTGCCCGTCTCCTCGAGAAGGGTTTGAAGGTCTGTCAGCTCTTCTCCTGTCCTCCTCTCCCCGGACTGCATGGGCGGCGATCCGCCGGCTGCACCGGAGGGAGACGCCTCATTCCCGGCCGGGGCGGACGACGCGCCCTCGGACGCCTCTCCGCCCCATTCGTATTGCGCGCTCCACTGCGTCGCGAAGAAAAGCCCAACCACGAGCGCAAGGGCTCCTCCCACGAGCATCGCGATTTGCCGCCCCATCGCCCGTTCCGCCTCCTCCGGGGATGAAGGCCCGTTGGGGGCAGGGCTCTCGTTGCTCGTTCCTTCGGAAGCATTGGTGGGGAGGTCCGCCGTGATCGGTCGCGTTCCGTCCGGGGCATTCGCCCCGGAGAGATCCTGAAGCTCTTCGCCGCACTGGCTGCAGAACCGCGCGCCCGGCGGGTTTTCCCACCCACACTGGTTGCAGAAGACGGAGGGCTGTTCGTCCGGCTCGGCATCGGTGCTGTCAAAATCCGACGACGTCTCCTGGGCTCGGTCGGTTTCGGTCTCGGTCGCTTCTGCCTCCGCTCCATCTGCTTCGGCCTCCGCGCCCGATTCGTCGACAGCGGTTCCGCACAGATCACAGCGATTGGACGAGGCCGGCACGCGGGCACCGCACGAGGGACAGGGGCGAGTGGAATCGGACATAATCGGCAGAAAAACAGTGCGACCCAACAGGAAGAGAACCGCCGTGACTACTCTTCGTCAGATTTGTGAGCCGCATCCACGGCGTCGCTCAGCTTATCCGAGGGGCGAAACACCGGCTTGTACCGATCCTCAATCTCGACCGGCTCGTTGGTCTGTGGATTGCGCCCGGTTCGGGGCGCTCGGTGCTGGACCTCAAACACCCCAAACTCGCGGAGCTCGATGCGCCGGCCCTCCTTCATCGCCCCGCGCACCGCCGTCATGAAGCCCTCTACGACCGCCCGCGTCTCGATTTTCGTGAGGCCGGTCCCCTCAGCAATCTGATCGATGAGGTCTGCTTTGGTCATGGACATGAGAAACCCGGAAACGGATCCGTGGAGGTCGAGTGTGTGGGGATCCCGAACGCCGCCGCCGAATTCGTGATTCGGAAAGCCCCGAGAATCTTCGCGCTGTTCGTTCTCTCGTCGAGAAACATTCAGGGGGCTGGGGCGAACGATAGTGCCGACGCCGAAGCCTAGAGTCTTCCTTCTTTGGACCGACGATTCTTCTCGATGCACGCTCGCCTCTCCACTCTGCTCTTCGCTCTTCTCCTGTGCAGCCCCTCCCTGGCCCTCGGCCAGTCGCCGAGCCAGTGGCAGCAGCATGTCGACTACGAGATGGACATTCGCCTGAATCCGGAGACGCATCAGGTCGACGGTCATCAGCGGCTGACCTACACCAACAATTCGCCGGATACCCTCCGCACGGTCTACTACCACCTCTACTTCAACGCCTTCCAGCCGCAGTCGATGATGGCGGAGCGGAACCGACACCTGCCCGATCCGGACGGCCGCACGGTGCCCCGCATCTTCAACCTGACCCCGGACGAGCAGGGACGGCACACGGTGGAGTCGCTGACGCAGGACGGCACGCCGGTTTCCTACGAGGTCAACGATACGGTTCTGCGGGTGGATCTCGCCGCCCCGATCCCGCCCGGCGCGTCCACCACGTTCGTCATGGACTACCGCTCCCAGGTGCCCCTCCAGACGCGCCGGAGCGGCCGCGACAGCCGCGGGGACGAGATCGACTATACCATGACGCAGTGGTACCCCAAGGTGGCGGAGTACGACGAGCGGGGCTGGCACGCCAACTACTACATCAACCGCGAATACTACGCGCCGTACGGCGAATTCGACGTTGAGATCACCCTTCCCGCCGAGTACACGCTCGGCGCGACGGGCGTCCTCCAGAATCCGGAGGAGGTCGGGCACGGCTATGACATCGAGGGCACCGGCACGTGGCGCCCGTCGGACGGCCGCCCGGACGCGGACACGCTCACGTGGCACTTCCGGGCCGAGGACGTCCACAACTTCGCCTGGGCGGCCGATCCGGACTACATCCACGACAAGGTCACGGCGGACGGCACCACGCACCACATTCTTTACAAACCCGAGGTGGCCGAGCAGTGGCGCCCACTGCGTGACAACATGCCCGACCTCACGGCATTCTTTAGCCAAGAGTATGGCGACTACGCGTACCCACAGATGACCGTCGCACAGGGGGGCGATGGCGGCATGGAGTACCCGATGTTTACGGCTGTCAGCAGCCACGACGGGCCCGCGTTTGAGGAAAAGAGCAGCTACCGGTCCATCCTCGGCACCACGGTCCACGAGTTTGCCCACATGTGGTACTACTCGGCCCTCGGCAGCAACGAGGCTGACTACGCCTGGATGGACGAGGGCTTTACCAGCTACGCGACCACGGAGGGCATGGCCCACCTCGCCGGACAGCCGGCCAACCACACCGGCGCCCGCCAGAGCGTCGTCACGATGCAGAAGCTGGGACTGGCCGAGCCGTTCAGCACCCCGGCCGACTGGTTCTCGACCAACACCGCGTACGGCATCACCTCGTACCCCGGCGGACAGATGATGGTGGACATGCTGGGCTACGTCATCGGCGACGCGCAGCGCGACCGGTGGCTGAAGCGCTACTTCCGGGAGCGCGAGGGGATGCACCCCGACCCGTTCGATCTGGAGCTGTTCGCCGAGCAGGAGAGCGGCCTGATGCTCGACTGGTATTTCCAGCAGGTGACCGAATCGACCCGGACGGTCGACGACGCAATCGCGGACCTCGATCAGCAGCGAACCGGCGAGGGCGTAGAGGTCGACCTTACCCTTGAGCGAGAGGGCTCCCTTCGCCTGCCGCAGGACGTGAAGCTCACCCTGGCCGACGGCTCCACACAGTGGCTCAACGTGCCCCTGGCGTCGATGCATGGGCACAAGCCGGTCCCCGACGACTGGATCGTGACCGAGCCGTGGCCCTGGGTCGCGCCGAAAAACACCGTGTCGGTAACGGTGGACAGCCGCGTGGAGAAGGCCGTGATTGACCCCAACGGCGAGACGCCGGACGTGAATCGCCTCAACAACTCCACGTCCCTGCCGCTCAACACGCGGTTCCTCCGTGCCCCGCAGTCGCGCTGGTCGCACTACGAAGTGGGCGTGCGCCCGCTGGCCGGCTACGCCTACGACTTCGGATTGGGGGGCGGCGTGCAGGTGCGCGGGCAGTACTTTCGGGGCGAGCGACAACTCCGCGGCACGGTCACCCTCTGGCCTGAGGTGCTGTTTTCCGGGGGGGACGACCCTGTGTTACAAGATCCAGACCTCCCCGCTCCTAACCCAAGGCTGCCCTCCGACAACGACGGAGGATCCTGGTTTGAGGGGATCGATTACGAATTCAGCTACGAACACCCAGTCCCGGCTTTCAGTCCTCGATCGACAGTAAGGCTTTCCGCTGCCAAGCGCCTCGGCGTGCTTGAAAATCAACTGGCCCTCCAACTCCCTCTATCCTCCCCCCTTGCCGACCGGTCGGAGCGGCTCCGACTCTCGGCAGTGCATCAACTGAATCCGAGCGACCGGGCCTTCGGGCTCTCACGAACTCCGTACGTCGAACTCCGGGACGCCCAGGGAAATGCACTTGGCACTCGGGATCAGATTCTCAATCCGTGGGGCCAATCGCACGCCGTCTCCGCCCGGCTCAACTACACAAGAGCGCGTGGGGGGGATCGGGTGTCGGCCGTTGCAGAGCTCGGGGGCACGCTCCGCTCGTTCGACAGCGACGTGCGTTCGGGCCCCTTCGACCAGGCCTCCCGCGTGTCGCTGACTGCCCAGAAGACGGCGGACTTAGGCGCTCTGACGGGCCAAGCAAACCTTCAGTTCGGCCTCGGGGCCGACGGTCTGCTCCCCCACAAGCGCTTCGTCCTGGGCGGACGATCGCTGGAGGCACAGTGGCGAAGCGACACGTATCGGCAGGCGAGTGCGGCCTTTGAGCAGCCCGTGTCGGACGGCCACCTCGTCGGCTTCGGGCCAGCGGGCCCGGTCGCGTATCTTCGGGCCACTAATGGCCGCCTCGGCCTCAGTGGCGAAAACATCACGGCCGGTCGGCTCTCACTCGGCGGCTCCCCGTTCCCGTCCGTGAACGCCCTCTCGCCGCTGCGCCTCTCTGCCTTCTCGGGGATCGGCACGACGTGGAATGAGGGCGCATTCCTCTCTGGATTTGCCGCGGACAACCTGAAGGCCGATGCCGGAATTGGGGCCCGCTACAGCATCTCCGAGATTCCCCACCTCGACCGGTGGACGGCCCAGTCGGATTTCCTGCAGGGGCTCGACGTGGTGGCCAAGTTCCCCCTCTGGGCCAGCGATCCGGGTTTCATTGAGGACAGCACCGACGAGTTCGACTTCCGCTGGCGGATTGGGGTGGAGCTGTAGGTGCTACTCGCCCCCGCCGTCCTGCTCCCGCATCTCGCGCTGCCGCATGGGCATGGCGTCGATGGTGTCGAAAAGGGAGCGCACGGGGAACGGCTCTGCGCCGCGGCACTTCTCGGTACCGTCTTTGCCCGCGAGGACGACCCGAAACGCCCCCCTGAGCACATCGAATCGCTCGCGCAGCCCCCGGGCCGCTGCCGCCATGAGGGGCTGCGGCTCGGCTCCAGGGGCCGCTCGCTGCGTGCCTTGGCTCTGGCCCACCACAGTCAGCACCAGAAGGTCGCGCTCCCGAAATCCCGGGTCGTGGCCCTCAGCGACGTCCTCCTGCTGGGCCAGCGCTTCATTGGTGTCGGACGGTGCAAACACGAACAGCAGTCGGTGCTCCCACCGATGATCCTCGAGGCGGAAGTCAATCGTGTCGGCGGGGGTGGTCACGACCACGGTAGGCAGCAACAAAAAGACGCAGGCAAGGATCAGCTGTCGCATCGAACGAAGGCGTTGTCGTTGGATGCGGGGACATCCTCCCCTGGTCTACGAGGTTCATCTCCGGCAGTGAGGCCGGGCGTGCGGCCCCGCCAGGCAGACCCCTGGGGTCCGAAATCAGTTCGAGGCGGTCCCTGACCGTTTGTCGACGGAGTCGTTGAAGCGGGCAGCAGCAAACAAGTCGAGGGCCTCCGGCGCGTCGTCTCCACACGTCATGTCCGCCAACAGGCGCCCCATCCGAAAGCCGTAGCCCATGCCGTGGCCCGTAAACCCGGTGGCGAAAACACCGTCCGGGTGCCCGGGGACCCGCCCCACGACGGGCCGGCCGTCCGGCGAAAAGCCCATGGTTCCACTCCAGCGGTGTTCAACGGCGAGCGACTGGCTCCACGGAAAGTGAGTATGCAGGTACCGTTCGATGGTCGCCTGCACCGCCGGGGTCGTGGCATCGGTGCTCGTCTCCTCGGCCTCGCGGTGCGAGTGGCGCCCGCCCCCAACAAGCAAACGCCGGTCGTCTCGTTGCCGCACGTAAAACCCGCCGCGGTGCGAGTACACCGGCACCGGGATGCGCACCGAATTGGCCGGGGTCGTCGCCAGCATCTGCGCCCGCACCGATCGGACATAGGGGGACGCTTCGGGGACGAGCGCCGGCAACGCCGGCCCGAGGGCGAACACCACACGGGGCGCCCGGAAGTGCCGATCGGGCGTCTCCAGAACCGCTCCTGTGCCGCGCCAGCGCACGTGGTCGACCGGGTGCTGCGTGTGCACGTCGGCGCCACTCTCCGCGGCCACATGCTGGACGAGGTGGAGTGGATTGACAGCGGCCCCTGTGGTTACGAACAGGCCGCCGTGAAACCCCGCGGCCCCGATTCGGGCATTGGTCTCCTCCGCGTCAAGGTGAACGGCCGGCGCCCCGGCCGTACGGAGGGGCGGGAGGCTGGCCCGCAGCCGTTTGTCTTCCGTTTCGGTCCCGGCCGCCACGAGACTGCCGTCGGCCCGCCACGAAAACGCGGTTCTGTGCAGCTCCGCTGCGAGAAGGTCCCGGTTTTTCCGTGTGAACTGCCACAGTCGGCGGGCCGTTTGTTCTCCGTACTGTTCCATGTCCGTGCGGTAGTCGGCGTGTGTCCCCTGCAACACGAACCCAGCATTTCGTCCGCTCGCCTCCGCCCCCAACGTCCGGGCCTCCAGCAGGGCAACGTCGAGCGACGGGGCCCGCTGCCCCAGCCAGTAGGCCGTGGAGCACCCGACGATGCCTCCCCCGACCACGACAACATCGTAGGCCGTTTCCTGCTCTTGGTGGGCCTGTTGCCAGATGGAGACCGTCATGCAATCGGTTCGGGCTGCTGCCGAGAAAGACGTTGCGACATTGAGTTGGCGCCTACCGGGTGGGTTGGTACGGAGACAACACCCACTCGATTTAGACGGCGATGGATTGCGATGGGCTCTCGTCTATTCGTCCCTCTGCACATCCACGAGAATTCGTCCCTGCACCTCCCCGGCAAGAAGGGATCGACTGGCCGCCGGGATGTCGTCGAGCGCAATCGTGCGGGCGTGGATGCGGTCAAAGTGTGCGTCGGAAAGCAGATCTGTGAGCCGGTTCCAGGCCGTCCGACGACGGTCGTTGGGACACGTATTCGAATCAATCCCCAGGAGGTTGACCCCCCGGAGGATAAACGGGAGGACCGTTGTCCGCAGTTCGTGCCCCCCCGCATTTCCGAACGACGCCACACTGCCATGCCGCTTCAACTGAGCGATGAGGGTCGCGAGCGTGTCCCCGCCCACCGCGTCGATCGCCCCCGCCCACTCCCCCGACTCCACGGGACGGCTCGGGCCCTCCTCGAACGCACGACGGTGCACAATTCGGGTCGCCCCGAGCGAGCGGAGGTAGGCGTGCGCCCCCTCACTTCCCGTAGAAGCGACGACCTCGTGCCCAAGGGCCCCCAGCAGCGCAACGGCAATGCTGCCCGCCCCGCCCGACGCCCCCGTTACGAGCACCTCTCCCCCCCCTGGGGATACGCCGTGCTCCTCAAGCGCCATGACCGAGAGCATCGCGGTGAAGCCGGCCGTGCCGGCAATCATGGCCTGGGGCGGGGACAGCCCATCGGGAAGCGGGACGAGCTTGCGCCCCGATACCCTGGCTTCCTGACTGTATCCCCCCCAGTCCACCTCGCCCAACTGCCACCCGGTTCCAATGACGCAATCCCCTTCTTCGAATTCATCGTGGGCCGTGTCGAGAACACGCCCGACGAGGTCGATGCCCGGCACGATGGGATAGTCTCCACGGATCACCTGCCCGCTGCCCGTCACCGCCAGCCCGTCCTTGTAATTCAGGCTTGAGTACAGGACTTCGAGGTGCACCTCCTCGGATTCAGCCTCCGGAAGGTCATCGGGATGGAGCCGCCGGACCTGGGCCTGAACTTCTCCCGGTGTGTCGTCGAGCACGAGGGCCGAAAACATAAGAACAAAATACGTGGTCAGATGAGAGATCGACGCCCCTCATGCCACACCGAACGCTCTGATTTGGTCCCGCCGCCCCCCGAACCTGTTCCGAGTGGGGGCTCACGGCGCCCACGACCAGCCGCGACGGGCGGCAAATCGACGGTTGGGTTCCACGGACGCCTCCCCAGAGCCCCCACCTTCACGCGAGTATTGAGCTCCTTGATGTTTGCCTCCCCTATTCGACGCAAGACCGAAGCAAATTCTACGTCTTCCACAGAACCAATTCATCGACCAGAAGGAATCAATTTTCTTTTTGTTCGTATGAATATACAGTGTACGCTTTCGTGTAGTCGCCGCGCCCGCCATGGACACGACCACGGACGTTGGGGGCATTGCTTATCCGATCCGGTGTATGCTTGGGCTGGTGGCCAGCCTCTCCCTCTTGATTGCCCTGGTTCACCTTCCGCTCCAGCATCCCGCTTCGCAGGTTGGATGGACGACCAACGCATCCGCCGACCGAATTGTGCTTGGTGACGTGGCCTCGGAGACCTCTTCCGACACGGACATAGAGGAGTCTCTTGAGCATCCTCCCCCACCCACCGGCACCGCTCCATCCACCAGCGCGACGCCGGGCGCTCAATCTAGCCCGAAGACCTCCCCGGACGACGATAATGCCGGACCCGACACGTCGGCCCCGAAAGCGGATCGGAGAGAGGCACGGTATGCGACCACGCTCGGCGCTACGGATCGTCCCCCACAGATCGTCGGGGGGAAGGGCAGCTTGTATCTCAACATCACGTACCCGAAGAAGGCCCGGACACAGGGCATTGAGGGGCGATTGGAACTCGAGTTTCTCGTTGAGCCCAGTGGGAGTGTGACGGACATTGAGGTGGCAAAGTCCCTCCATCCGCTGTGCGACTCTGCCGCTGTGGACGGAGTTCGATCGGTTGAATTCATTCCGGCGAAGGTCGACGGGGACCCCGTTCCGATTCGACTGCGTCTTCCCGTTCGTTTTAGAATTTCCGCCCCCACCACTACGGCCCAGACCTCTTCGACCTCCCCTTAATCCATGCGATCCCTCGAAACGTTTGTTCTACGAAAAAGTAACGACAATCCTCCCTGCTCGAAAGCGCTTCCGGACCTACCCCTCTACAACTTTCCCGTGTACCATGGCCGACTCGACCGCTGCTCCTCGCCCCGACGTTGAAACCCCCGAGGATTTTCTCCCGATCAATGGCACCGACCACATTGAGTTCTACGTCGGCAACGCCAAACAGGCGGCTCACTACTATGCGCATCTGTTCGGGTTTCAGATTCAGGGCTACCTGGGCCCCGAGACAGGGCACGAGGACCGGGTCAGCTACCTGCTGACTCAGAACGACATTCGGTTCGTCATGACGTCCCCCCTCGGGCCGGACTCGCACATCAGCGAGCACGTCCGCCGGCACGGGGACGGCGTGAAAAACATCGCACTCGGGGTCGACGACGCGGCCTCCTCATTCGAAGAAACGACGAAGCGGGGGGCCCCACCCGTCCAGGAGCCTACGGTCCACGAGAGCGAACACGGGCGTGTCATTACCGCCACGATTGCCACGTACGGGGACACGGTGCATACTTTCGTCGAGCGGTCGGACTACGACGGCCTCTTCCTCCCTGGCTTCGAACGTTGGGAGAACGCGTTCTGGACTTCGCCGGCCCCGGCGGGATTGCAGTACGTAGACCACTGCGTGGGCAACGTCCACGAGGGAGATATGGACACGTACGTGGACTACTACGCCGAGACGATGGGCTTTTACAACATGCTCCACTTCACCGACCAAGACATCTCGACCGAGTACTCGGCCCTGATGTCAAAGGTGATGGCCAACGGAGACGAAAAGATCAAATTTCCAATCAACGAACCCGCGGAGGGCAAAAAGAAGAGCCAGATCGAAGAGTACCTCGAGTTCTATCGGGGGGCCGGCGTGCAGCACATTGCCCTCGCGGCCGACGACATCATCGCGTCCGTGCACGAGCTTCGTCGCCGCGGCGTTGAGTTTCTGCACGTCCCAGATACGTACTACGACCGGGAGGTGCTCACCGAGCGCGTGGGGGCCATCGACGAGTCCATCGACGACCTCGAAGAACTCGGCATCCTCGTGGACCGCGACCCGGACGGCTACCTGCTCCAGATCTTTACCAAGCCGGTCCAGGACCGTCCCACCGTGTTCTTCGAGATTATTCAGCGGGAGGGGGCCCGTTCGTTCGGGGCCGGCAACTTCAAGGCCTTGTTCAAGGCGATGGAGCGGGAGCAGGAGCGTCGGGGCAATCTGTAGTTTCGTCAGGGGCTCCTGGCCCCAGAATTCTTTGCCTGCCTTCCTCACGTTCATGGTCGTGCAGGCTGGCCCATCTCCCATCAGGGGGGCCCGATCGAAGACCATTCGGGGCAAATTTTTCGGAGGGACCGTTAGCGGCGCGAGACCGCAGCTCTTTAAATTTTCTCAGCACCCGTTTGCGTTCTGAGCAGCTGAGGTCTACGTTGTGCAAGTGCCGATTTAAGCCTCCTCCGGCGCCGCTTCTCTGTCGCCGCTAACGCACGGTCCTCTTCTCACCCTATGGTCCCGTCCGCCTCCGATGCCTGGCGCACTGCGCTTCGCGATCTCCGCGAAACGCTTCCGGAGCGGACGGTTCAGAACTGGCTGGACCCGATCCAGCCGCTCGACCTGGCCACGGATGAAGGTTCTCCCACCTTGACCTTGCAGGTCCCCACGCCGTTTGGGATTCAGTACCTCCGCAGTCGGTTTCAGCGCTCCATCCGACAGGCGGTGAGCGAGGCCGTTGGGGAGCCGACGGACGTGGCCTATCAGGTGGTTCCGAAGGAGGAGCGTCCCGACGAGATCTCCACCGGGGCCGACTCTTCTGCACCTTCTGATGACGATCCGAACGCGCGTTCGTCCCTGGAGGACCGGCCCTCCTCCGCACCACCCGACGATCAAAGCACCCGGCCTTCTCCCCCTCCGTCGGAGCCGGTCTCGACCTCTGAGCCCGCGGGAAGAGAATCGGCCAATCCGTCCGCGTCTCCGGACGCCCCAACGTCGGGCACGACTTCGTCCCCTCCCGACTCGGCCACGTCCCGCTCGTCGTCTTCAAACATCACAGGCGCCTCGGAGGGCTCCGCCACGGAGGCCCCGTCCGCCCCTCCGCCTCAGGCCGACGCAGGGTCTCCAGACGAGCGGTCGGCCCTTTACGAGCAGGCGAAGCAGCACCTTCGTCCCGAGTACACGTTCGACGAGTTTGTGGAGGGCGATGGGAACCGCCTTGCCCGGAGCGCCGCCTTCGCCGTCGCCCAGGAGCCCGGCAGTACCAACTACAACCCGCTCTTGGTGTACGGCGGTGTGGGCCTCGGCAAAACACACCTGGCCCAGGCCGTCGCCAATTACGCCCTGGAGCACAATACCGCCAAGCGGGTGCTCTACGTGTCCAGCGACCGCTTCACGAGCCAATTCGTGCAGTCGGTCCGCGAGAATCGAATCGCCGCGTTTTCGAGCTACTACCGGCAGGCCGACCTGCTCATCGTCGACGACGTTCAATTCTTCGGCGAGAAGGAAAAGACCCAGGAGGAGTTCTTTCACATCTTCAACGATCTTCACCAGAACGGCAAGCAGATCTTTCTCTGTGCCGACCGTCCCCCCGCAGAAATTCCGGGCATTGAGGAGCGGCTGCTGTCCCGCTTCCAGTGGGGCCTGAGTGCCGACATCCAGCGCCCCGACCTTGAGACCCGGATTGCCATCCTCCAGCGGAAGGCTGCCCGACAAGACATCGCCGTGTCCCCCGACGTGCTGGAGCTGATCGCCCAGCGCATCGACTCGAACGTGCGTCAACTGGAAGGGGCCCTTACCCGCCTCACGGCCCTCGTTCAGCTCGACGATCAGAAGCTCGACCTCGATACGGCCCGTCGCTTCCTGCGCGAGCACACCGACGAGGGCGCGGACTCGTTGAACGCAGATGACATTCTCGAGCAAGTAGCCGAGCACTTTCGTCTCGAGAAGGGCGATCTGCTCTCCCGATCCCGCAAGCAGACCGTGGCGCAGGCCCGTCAGATTGCCATGTATCTTTGCCGCGAACTGACCGACGAGTCGTACGACCACATCGGCTCCCGCTTCGGCGGACGCGATCACTCCACCGTGATCCACGCCTACCGAAAGATTGAAGAGGCCCTGGAATCCGATCCCGAGTTGCAGGACGACATTTCGGCGTTGCAGTCCAGCCTTCAGAATCGGTCGCTGTCTTCGAGTCTCTAACGGCGTCGTGTTCTCCCGGCCATGTCTACGCTTGACACTCAGTCCATTCACGCCGGCGAGCCGACCCCGCGAATTGAGGGGGCGGTGTCAATGCCGGTCTTCCAGACGGCCACGTACACCCACCCCGATCCGGACGCCCCGCCCCGATACGTCCGGTACAACAACTCGCCGAACCACGAGGCCCTTCACGGCAAGCTTGCGGCCCTCACCCAGACGGAGAAGGCCCTCGTAACAGCAAGCGGGATGGCCGCCATTTCGTCTGCTCTCTTGAGTGTGCTGGAGGCAGGCGATCACCTCGTTGCCCCGCACAGTCTCTACGGTGGCACGCTCGCTCTTTTTAGCGACCTGCTTCCCCAATTCGGGATCACCCACACACTCGTCTCCACGGACTCCCCCGATGCGTGGAGGGCGGCCGTGCAGCCAAACACGAAGGTGCTCTACGGAGAATCCATCACCAATCCCTGTCTTGGGATTCCGGACTTGAGGGGAATGGTCGACCTCGCGGAGAAGCACGAGCTCACGACGATTCTCGACAACACGTTCGCCTCTCCGGTAAACCTTCGTCCGGCTTCTTTGGGCTTCGATGTGGTCGTCCACTCGGCCACCAAATACCTTGGGGGGCACTCGGACTTGGCCGCGGGCGTGGTGGCTGGGTCGTCGGAGCACCTGCAGGACGTGCGTCAGACAACGAAGTTGCTTGGGGGAATGCTCGATCCCCATGCCTGTGCTCTTCTGCACCGGAGTCTCAAGACACTGGGGGTGCGAGTACGCAAGCAAAATGCGACGGCCCAGGCCCTCGCGTCGGCGTTGGCGGATCACAACGGCGTCGGGCAGGTGCACCATCCCAGTCTTGCCTCTCACACCAATCACGGTCGGGCCCAGGCCCTGCTTGATGGCTATGGGGGCATGGTCAGCCTCGTGCTTGCCCCACAGGCTGATGTCAACCAGTTCTTCGACACGCTCTCTCTTCCCCTTCGTGCCCCGAGCCTCGGCGGCGTCGAAACGCTCGTGACTCAGCCCATACACACGTCCCACAAGGACGTAGACCCGGCGGATCGGCGGGCCATGGGCATCACTGAGCAGTTTGTGCGGGTGTCCGTGGGGCTTGAAGGCACCGACGACCTCGTGGCGGACTTCGTCGCGGCCCTCGATGCCAGTCTGAGCGGGTAGATTATCCTTCCGTCACTTTCCCGATCTCTCGTGCCACGAGGCGTCACGGGCGTGCTTTCGCTGTTCTCACACCCGGGCTCAGCGGCGCCGCACTCAGTCAGTCCGGCGATGTTCTGCCCATGGCTCGGTCGACATCCTGAGCGAGAAGGCCCCGATGATCCCTCTCATCCGATTGTCGACGCTCCCGACGGGCTCATTTTCCAATGAGACACGGCCCACGGTGGGCGATGACGAACTGCACCAGGATGCGTGTCCAGGTTGACTTCGTGGACCGACACGCGTGTCTCGCCCTCCCTAGTTCTCCGACCGAGGATGTCTTTTGGACGACCCACGACGTGTCGATGGTTTAGAAAGTGCAATAACGGAATAAACACCCCTTGTCACCGAGAGTGTAGCGCGACCATCGGGCAGAAAGGCTTAGCACCTGCGTGCCTCCCAGTAAGGCGTTTTCCCCAATGTTGAGAACTACGCTCCCCGCCATTACTTCTGGCTCTGCGACTTTGGGGGCGTCCGGGAACCGTAGCGACTACAAGAGGCGGGGGACAACTGATGAGGATCATTTGCGCCGCCTGGTGAGGGCCTCCCAAGCCATCGGGATCACCCACTTGACCAACGCACTGGACCAACGCACTGGACCAACGAGAGCCTCGTGCTCGACGCCGAACGGCACTCTCAAGGCGTGGAGCAGACGGTGTGCATGACCAAGTGCAATTCGCCCATGTTCCTAAATGCAGACGCAGGACTCCCCTGGTGATGGATTTGAGCGACGGATGAGCAGTCGCGGCAGAGAGCTGTTGGACGAGGCGTTTCGGCGCGAGGGGCGCCTCACCACGCCAAATGCAGGAATTGCCCCAGGGACCAGGGCAACGAAGCGTCTACGAGGGCAGTGGAAGGAAGCCCCCACGCTCATGCCAGTGGGGGCGTCCCTCCCTGCAAGGCCCTGTCTCGAATTCAGTCATCCGGACTCCGGAATGACCTGGATGTCCAGAGTTGCTTCAACCCCGTGGCCCAGATCGATGGAGGCCGTGTAGGCCCCGACGAATCGGATGTCTTCGTCGAGTTCGATGTCGCGGCGGTCGATGTCAAAGCCTCGGTTGGAGAGCTCCACCGCAATCTGCTGAGTCGTGACGGTCCCAAAGATGCGGTTGTCCTCGCCCACTTTCGCGGTAAAGACCACCTGCATGTCTTCGAGCTCGTCCTTGAGCTCTTCGACCTGCTCCTGCTTAGCGGCCTCTTTCCGGGCCTGTTGCTGCTGCTCGTCGCGCAACTGGCGAATGGCCCCGTCGGTGGCGACCCGGGCGAGCCCTTGTGGAATCAAATAGTTTCGGCCGTATCCGTCGGCGACGTCGTGGACCTCTCCTTTTTCGCCAAGGTGGTCCACATCGTTGAGGAGAATAATCTGCATGATGCAATCGGGTCAAGTCGGTCGGAAATGGTGGAGACAGTTCGTCCGGGTCAGTTACCGAACCGACTCGGACACGTACGGCATGAGGGAGAGGTGTCGGGCACGCTTGACCGCCTTCGTGATCTGGCGCTGCACACGAGCGGGCACTCCCGTCACGCGGCGTGGCAAAATCTTGCCCTGGTTGTTGATGAACTGCTCCAGGAACTCGGTGTCCTTGTAGTCCACGTATTCGAGGTGCTCGTAGTCGACGTCGTTTTGATCAGCCATGGGTCATCGAAAGCTCAAATTCGAGAAACTCGGGAAGGCAAGGGGGAGAAGACGTTACTCGTCGGACTCGTCTGCCGCTTCTTCTTCGGCGGCCTCCTGCGCGCGGCGCTTCTTGCGCTGCTCGTAGTGACGCTGCATCTTCGCGTCCATGCGCAGGGTGAGGTAGCGTAGCACGTCGTCGTTGATGTCCAGCTCCCGTTCGAGGCGCGAAATGAGCTCGCCCGGAGCCTGGAAATACATGTTCACGTAGTAGCCGCTACGCTTGCGGTCGATCTCATAGGCGAGGCGTTGGTTGCCCCACTCATCGACCTCGAGTACGTCTCCGTCGTTGCTCTCGATGAGGTGGTTCACCTTGCGGACAATGTCGTCCACCTGGTTTTGCTTGACGACCCCACTGATGACGTACGTAAGCTCGTACTGATACTTTTGTGCCATGTCGTGTGCTTGGGTCCCTTTGGGATGGAGTTAAAACATGCCCCTCGTAGAACACCCCATGAGCTTCGGTGTGCAGAGGAGCAGGGAAAATCGCAGTATGTATGTACGACCGCATCCCGAGGAGGTCGCACAGACGCCTTGAAAACAGGGTGAGGATTCCGCACGGGCCTCGACGAGGCGTGCACGCGGCCTCGACGCGGCGGCTGCCTACAGGTTTGCCAGCTTCTCTGCGTGTTCTTCGGCGCGAAGGGCACCAATGATGGGGTCGATTCCTCCTTCGATGATGGGCTGAAGGGAGTGGTTCTTCTGGTCCCCCTCCAGTCGATGATCGGTCACGCGGTCCTGGGGAAAGTTGTAGGTCCGGATCTTGGCCGACCGATCCCCACTGCCCACCATGGACCGGCGCGCCTCTTCCCGCTCGGCCCGCTGTTCCTCCCGCTTCTTTTCGTAGACCCGGGAGCGCAGGACCCGCATGGCCTTTGCGCGGTTCTTGTGCTGGCTCTTTTCGTCCTGACACGATACCTCCACGCCCGACGGTGCATGTTTGATGCGCACCGCCGAGTCGGTCGTGTTCACGGACTGCCCGCCGGGCCCGGTGGCCTTGAACGTCTCGATGGTAAGGTTGCTCGGGTTGATGTCCACGTCCACCTCTTCGGCCTCCGGCAATACCGCCACCGTAGCCGCGGACGTGTGAATGCGGCCACTCGACTCGGTCTCGGGCACACGCTGCACCCGGTGCACCCCCGCCTCATATTTGAGCGTTCCGTACACGTCCTCGCCCTTGACGGCAAAAATGACCTCCCGAAATCCCCCTTGGGTGCCCGGCGACGCGTCGATGAGCTCGTAGGCCCAGCCCTGCTGCTTCGCATACTGCGTGTAGAGCCGGAACAGGTCCCCGGCGAAGAGGGACGCCTCGTCCCCCCCAGCCCCGGCGCGGATCTCCACAATGGCATTCTTTTCTTCCTCCGGGTCCTTCGGAATGAGCTTTTGCTTCAGGTCCTCCTCCACCGCTGGCAGCTTCTCTTCGAGTTGTTCGAGCTCCTCTTTGGCCAGGGCTTCCATGTCTCCGCTCTCGTCCCGGATCATTTCTTCGAGCTCGCCCCGCTCGTCCAGAAGCCGCTCGTACCGGTCGATCGCCTCCACGACCTCTTCGAGCCGACTGTGCTCCTGCCCCAGCTCGCGCATCCGGTCCGGATCGTTCGCCACCTCCGGGTCTGCCATGAGGCTCTCGACCTCTTTAAAACGATGCTTGACCTTGTCGAGCTTCTCGCGTTCGATCATGGAGGAGAGAAATTTGACTGGGCTATTCCGGTGACCCGTACGGAGGCACAGGCGTCGAGTTCGTCCGACGCAGTCCCCAGCGGCGCATCGTCCTCATCGACGGAGGCATCAAGAATGCCCCGGTGTACACCGCAGCAGTGGTTCATTCTGCCTGTTCTCACCCCGATCGCCGGTGCACATCTACTCCGGTGGCTGTGTCCGGAGAGTGTTTTTGTGGTCTCTTTTCCGCGATGCCGTATTGCCAATCCGAGATCGCGGGTGCAAACTCTGTGTCTGCGGGCCGGCTTTGTTGGGTGGAAACACGAGGTGTGGGCGGACAACAAAGCTTACAACTCACACCAACGATTCCAGCCGATCCAGAGGGGTGCCTACCTCTCAAAGTTCACAACTGAGAATACGGCATCCGGTTCGGACGCCAGATCCGCCAGACAATAAAGTCTACAACTGAGGCCTTGGGGAGGGGGGCTTTTCACCAGATCTGCAGGAATCGGTCTTCGGGGCTCACTAAGCGTTCAATTCTTTCTCGGCCTCAAGCAAAAGGACTCCTGGGGACTCCTCCATTCCTTCTGCGAGACGCCAGATGGTTTGGAGTGTGGGATTACGCTTCCCACACTCGATGCCGCTGATATATTCCTGCGTCAACCCGCATCGTTCCCCCAGCTTCTGCTGAGAAAGGTCACGGGCACGTCGGTGCCGACGGAGGACCGTTCCAAAGGCCTCTATCGGCTGCCCCGAACCATCAATGTGTTTTTGGGACATGGGCATGCCCCAATATCTCCTACACCTCCGGTCAGGGTCTACGAACTATGAGTTATACTTTTGCCGCTTATTGCGTATCTTGGTGGTCTACTCCCACCAACCCGCACGCACCGAGTGTTATGATCAATCTCATATTTCTGACCGAAAACGTTAACCTACGCAAACTCTGCAAGCGATACTACGCTGTCGACGACCAAGGCCACTTTCTAGAATCGGTCTTCGACATCGCGTCCGACTATCGACTCACGTGGAAACAGATTCTTTCAGTCGTGCGGGCTTCCTGCGTTGCGCTTTCGACAGTTCATGAATGCGAAGTTTGCGGAGAGCCGAAGGAGTTCACCGCGCGGAAAGAAGTGCGCAAATCCCGGTCAATAGACACCTATACCTGCGAGTGGCACCAAAACCCTCAATCCCAGGAGGAAAATTATTCCTCAAATATATCGTCCTCAAACTCCGGAGATTCTATCCCTAACGACCCTCCTCTTCAAAAAGAGGTTCAGCTACTCGCGGACTCTCTGTCTAGCGTCTCCGAAAAACCCACAAGGCTTTCCAGAGAGCTGTAACCGATAGCTGATGCTACTGATCAGAAGGTTGAGCACCTCATGATTCTGAATGTCCTCCTACCCGTTCCGCGAGTTCTAATGCAACTGGCAGTTGTCGCGCTGTTAGTTTGCCCAGAAGATCATTAAAGGCCGAAAAGGCCTCCTCTTGCGAGCGAAGGCGATCCTCAGCTTCTTGCCAAGCATGGACGAGAAGACTGGCGATGCGATCGTCGGTATCGTCTTCCCAAAACCATTCGTCTTCGCTTTCGTCTACATCCGCAATCCAAATGATACCGTTCAATATGATCGGTTTCGCAGCAGGCATTTTAAGAAAAGCCGCAAGCTTTCGGGCATTGCGTGGGAGACGGAGGTGCGACTCAGACCAAGATTGAAGGAATGGTTTCAGAGTTCGTACAAATGAGCGGAGATCGGAAGACCAGACATCTGCACTTAGATGTTGAAAACCGAATAGTGCACGCCAAACCTCTCCTCGGCTGAATCTTACGCGGTCCATTTTGAAAGACCAGCGAGGATGGTCAAGGGCGTACAAGATCATGTCACGCCACGTCTCAACGACGTCCGTCTGATCTGTCTGGGCTAAGCCGTAATTAGTCCAATCCCTTAGAAACCACGAAACTCGGTTTGAGGCAGTTGGACCAAGATTCAGAATTGGTTCCCAAAACTCTTTTGCTTGTGATGAGGAATCAGCCTTTAGAACTAGGAGAGCAGCACTTTCCATCACGAGTCGATCCCATGCAGGGGTGGCATCTCCGATATCCTTAGGTGACTCGTCTTCTGGAAGTGTAAGGGGACGTACGGTGTCTTGTATTGCGTAAAGCCAATCCTCAGTCCAGTCTCGTTCGTCTGGAGCTATATTGCGTGGGTCGATTGGTAAACCAGAATAGGCTGCGGTAAGTAGGCCATCGTCAAGGTTGAGGACCGGATAGTCTCTTCCAGAGTGACTAGATTTCTGCTCCCGCGACTCGACAGGCAGAAGCAAATCTCGAATGCGAGGGAGATCTGGCTCCAACTCTTGATCAATGAACTCTTGTTTGAGAGTCTCCATCTCTGCCGACAGCTCCTCCCGACGCATTTTCACCTCCGCTTGAGTTTCCTCGTCGATCTGGCCGGTAATGGAGGAACCACGAGCCTTCCTTTCGACCTGGCGCATCTTTTCTATCCATCGAGCACGTCTCTGGATTACCCGAATGAGCCGAACAAAATCTTCTCCAAGTTGCCCCCGAAGGGACTTGGCTGAAGTGACCATTTTCTTGACTATCTGCGAATGACCCTGAACTAAGAAACGGGCAACGACATTCCGCACCCTTGAATCAGACGGATTTCTACTCCAAAGCACTGGTAGAGTCCCCGCTATGAAAGATTGGTACTCCATTTCAGTGGGCCCTCCATATAGACGGTCCTCTAACTCGACACTCTCGCCAGTGGAGAGGATAGTGCTTTTTGCCCACTCCTCTCGTTCTGGATAATCCTCAAGCCACTCTTCCCCCCTGCATATCATGACAGCAGCAACGCCACATTGACTATCTTCGAGACTGATTATGGGGTCGTGTTCGTTCGGGAGTTGCTTCTCCTCTAATTCTTGGAGTCGCGTCCAGAGGTCATCTAATGTCTCGCCATCAGTGGCCTCCTCTCCATCAAGCAAGGACCTACATTCCATTGGAATCGAAATTGCCCGAGCTTCGACCTCACTCTCTTCTCTTGATTCCTTAGCTCGTTCCTCCAGATGTTGAGGCGGTTCGTACATGTATCCTTCGTTCCCTTCGTCGTCAGTCACTCGACTATAGTTGTCCCAATCAAACTGAGCCGCTAGGCCTTCAGAAGCACTCCAGTCCTCATCACTGTTCTCCCATCTCTCACGCACCTCTTCGAGCATCGTCCGAACATCCGTATCTGAAATAAACAAGTATCGGGCGATAGCAAGAAGACTGAAGTTCCGATGCTCGTGCTGATGCCACTCTTCGAATTCCTGCTGTAGGTGTTCGGAAAGACTCAATCGCGAAATCTGCCAGGCTGATTGAGTGGGAGTGCTGTAGTTTACAAGCAAGCTTGGATTAGTCAGAAGAGGAAGTAGCAAGTTACGAAATAACTCCGGCTTTTTTCGACCAATCGAGATAAGTAAGCCCAGAACTGGAACTGATCTTGACTCGCTCAGAATTTTCTCGATGAGAGGAGTGGGATCTTCACCGGCCTCGATCCGCTCGTAAAGGTACTTTTCTAGTGCCATCAAAGCACACTGGACGACAGTGCTACCCATTCCCATTCCACGATTCCATCTTGCGATCTGTGTGCTTCCCAGACACTCTTGCACTTCTCCTTCCGTTAAAATCGGAAGCCGTGGCGTAGAAATTTCTTTCTGAGATTCTCCAAACTGCTCTGCCATGTCCCGAGTGCGCCACTCAACGTGCCTTTCCGTAGCGTGACCAACGAGACGCAGAATTGTATCTACAGCACTTCTCTCAGATAAGTATAGAAACGATCGAAAGGGACCATGGTGATAGAAGGCTGGGTGCCAGTTATTGGGATTTTTCAGTTTGTGAGCTGTTACAGGGGAGGTGCTACCTGATAGCGGAGATTGCTTCTCTGGCTCTTTAATCAAGAGAGCGAGTAGAAGCTCTTGGGCGTACTTTGGATGAGTCTGGATGAATGAGTGAAGGGCGTCTGTCTCTAAAACCACATCCTGCAGGGCTCCATCTGGTCGGAATGCGGGACCGTCCGGCCAAGGTGGAAGACGAGGTCCGCGAGCCCCAACGAGTGTGGCCGGGAAGCTGGATACCTGTTCACGTCGTTGTTCAAGTTCTTCCTCTGAAGGGGGATCAGGACGAAATCTCTGTGCTCGTCGACCTGCTGCTTCAAGGAGAATTTGACAGACCTTATCGGGTTGCTCTTTACCCGACGCCAGAACAGCTCGATAAATTGATTTCCCCATCTCGCTGCTTTGGTATAGGATTTTCTTTTTCTCTTTATCCTGGAGTAGTTTCTCTCCCAGGATGACTGCAATCTCAGCGGCTTCGTCACGAAGCGGAAAGTCTTCAGGAGTGTACTGCAACCACTTCCCAATTGCTTGAGCAACAGAACCTTGAGCCCCGTCTGGAATCTCAAAACGGTGTTCATGTAACAGTGCGAGTATGCGAATCCAATAGGGCGCGTATGGTATCCGGTTGGTTACAGCAGCAAAGATCTCTAGGTCTTCTTCCGACTCAACAACGGCGGATATCAATCTTGGATCAGGGATAGTAGCTGAGAACAGCAGCTGTTTTATAAGACGATCCAATAGCTCTCCGTCATTCTCAGTCAAAAGTGTCCAGAGCTCATCAAGTGAGCTATCGGGCTTCGTTACGAACGCCACTGACTCCAGGAGTAAATCCTGGGCGATTGCACTTCCTCCGTCTTGTATTTCTTCGCCTACACTATCGAAAACAGCCTTCCAGCGTCCAGTATCATCGTTCTGTTCGAGAAGAGAGAGTCCCAGGAGCCGGAGCGGCCGATACCACATTGGTCCTATACGCCCATCGAGGAAGGAAGCCAGATTTCCTCCCTCAACTCTGCTGGACAGAGCTTTAAATCGTGCCCAATCCCCGTAGAGGTCATGTTCGAACGCAATATTTTTACCTCTTCTTACAACGATGCTGTCGGATTCCAAATCTTCGAGAGCGGACAGGTGGGTGCCTGATAACTCTTCTGAGAGAGTCGCTTCTGCAATTGATGATTTGAGTCTGTCAGCCTGCAGGATGGCCAACTGAATGGCCGTAGCAGATCGAACGTATCCCCCTTCCGGATTCGTAATTTCCTTCTTCCAGAACCAATGCACGAGATCAGACTCTCCAACCTGCGATAAATCAACCTCGATCTGTGAACGACGGGTGAGCCAATCGAGAATTTTCGGTCGAAGCAATACTGGAGTAAGATGGCGTCGGGATCGCAGGGGACGAAGTGATGGGAATGTCTCCCAAACAGAATCGAGTTCTTCTAGGCTGGGTTTTTGAATCGGCACGCGTTCCACAGATCGGACTGGTACTTCGAACTCCAGTAGTCTTTCTAAGACTCGCTTCCAGTCCTCGGGCTGGCAAGTAATTAAAACCCTCCATGGGGAGCTTGGATCAGAGGGGGCAGTCATGGAGATCAGTTGCGCGGCCCGCGCAAATCCACCGTCACCATACAACTGGTCAAGTCCGTCCAGAACTAGCAGACCATTACGGTTAGGATTTGCTCGAATCAATTCTCCGAGGGAGTGTGACAAGTCAAGTCTTGACTCCCATTCAATAATGCCAGCAGTTTGGAGGTGCTCAGAATTGAACCAGAGTACCCGCCCGTCTTCCAGGGTGGCCTCGGCTTCCGCTCGGGCGATTACGGTCTTTCCTGTTCCTGAGGCACCTACAAGTCCAAGTATTGATGTCTCTTCAAAGCCTTCTGCTATGGCGTCTCGTTCTTCTTTACGTGGAAGCTTTACCTCCCCAATCGCCTCCGAACCAATCGTATGTGGGATTTGGTCGAGCGCTTCGGCTGTAAAGCGATCCAGTTTCTTCCAGTCAGCTTGATGGTCAGGGAAATCTGTTAAGTGGAACGAGGGCCGTACTCTCCCGACAAGTTCCTCACGGTCAATTACACCAGCGGCCGCACGAAGATCATTCCCAATGCTGCAGAGTGCGCTCCAAAGGTCCGTACCGTCCTCAGGTGATCCACTTTCGATAGCGTCTTGGCTCAGTTGCTTTCCTTCTTTGCGACGGTTAGAAGGTTCTGCCTCGAAGTCGAATGGCATCCAAACGATTCGAGCAAGAAGACGCCCGATGTCGCTTTCAGTAATGTCGTACTCGTCTGCCAAATCGGGTGGACAAGAAGCACTTTCGAATAGTGTACGCAGTCGATCATTCGCACGTCCCTCAAGATCAAGCTCCATAGCCAGTTGCTGGGGAGATTGCTCGCGAGATCGCCGGAGCAGATCGTATACGTCCTCCCTGTAGTCTGCATCGAGGGGGGATGTAATAAGACCAAGGAAATCGTCATGCGGATTAAACGCCGAGGAACTGTGCCTAAGAAATTGCTTCCAGGCTTTCTGAATAAAGTCGGAAGGAAACCCCTGACTGTTAAATTGCTGATTACTTTTGATCGAGAAGGCTACATGGTAAGCCCTACCCCGAGACTTCAGCTTCAAAAGTAGATCGTCAAGGTGCCATATTTCGGCTGGTTTCTGAGCTTCAACTCGCTCAATAAGACCAGGAAGGTGCTCTACCGGAGAGCGACCCGCTAATAGATGAATGAGAAAGTACGCAACAACCTCATTCTCAAAGATGTATCCGCCCCCTCCCGATTGTTTAGGAGTTGCATTTTTACTCACCATATGAAAATGTTTTGTTAAACTATTGATATGTGCTTTTAATGTCACAAAATGCTCGCTTATATGTTAAACTTTTTACAATTAAAACGAGACTACTTGTAGTACTTATTATTGAGGTAAGCTATCAATCTGGAAGCTCCCCAGTAATTCCTCGAACAGGGGCTTCTTCACCTCCCACGTCCGTTCCGGACTCACAAAACTGATCCTGCCCGTATACCGAGGCGTTGCCAGATAGAGGATCTGCGTCTTCTCCGGTTCTGAAACCACAGGACTATTCCCGGTCATCGTGTAGACGATGCCCTGTCCCTCCCCAACCTCGACGGTTGAGGAGTCCACCATGGTAAACCCTTTGTTCGCATCGAGTAACCCCCGGATTGAGACGGGAGCCCACTTCTGTACTTGGACATTCGTGCGCCGCCCTTCAGGCATCATCCACAGATTGAGTCGCACGCCCTCGGAGAGGTATCCATCAAGCTCTGCCTTCTCAGCAGATTCTGGGTTCATCATAAACTGGACGTGATACCGTCCCTCCTCCGTCCAGTCGGCCCGGTAACGTTTCCTCCATCCTTCGGGCTGACCAATCTGGAAAACCCCATTCGGACTCTCATACAATTCGGTAATCTCTGCCGGCGTCTGCTCTTCATTCGAAGAAGGGTCGGGGCCAAATTGCTTGATCGGAGTGAGCGTTACCCACGCCAACTGTACCTGATCATCCGTAGACAACGGAATTCGCTCTCCCGGTTTCTTCTGTGTGAGCTGTTCGTATCGAGTGGATGCCGTCCCTGCAAAGTCGTGCTGACTCACATCCTCATCAACGACCCGGAAGGACAGCTCCGTATTTGGGTTGATCACAATGGATCGCCCCGACTCGAACGTGACGCTGGTACGGTTGTCCCGCCCACCCACTGTCGCTACAAACTCTCCATTTCGGTACAGTTGAACCATGGGGTCGGGAGATGGAGGAAGCGGATCCCAATCTTCTCCATTCGCTTTGTGATTCGCAAGTTCAAATTCAACCCGTTCAATTCGATACTTTCCGGGTGAGGTGCGCCCGAAAAGTTGGACTGGTGGGTCGACTAACTGACGTTGG
>NZ_NCQY01000005.1 GCF_002894645.1 Salinibacter altiplanensis | reverse complement strand
TAAGGCTGTTTATGTTGAGTTTTGCCAGAATTGGGCCTCATGAACTGCACATATTGACGCTCAGCGGTGCTGAAGCTAGGTTTGTGTGTCGCACGTACTCACATGTCCTCACGCTCCGTATATGCCCCTCACGATCGCTACTGTCAACCCAAAGGGTGGAACTGGAAAGACCACGATCGCCATTCACCTTGCCGTCGCGTGCCACCGCAGTGGCTACCCGACGAAACTCGTGGACGCTGATCCGCAGGGAAGTGCCCTCGACTGGAGGAAGCGTACCGCAGAAGGGTACGACGGGCCGCCCGTCGAGCACGTGCATACTGGCGACTCACTCACGCCTCACGTCGCCGGTGCCGATGTGGTGGTCATAGACAGCCCCGCTCGACTGGACGAGCGCACCGGGGCGGTGCTGTCGGTTTCCAACCTTGCCCTCGTGCCGGTCCGGCCGAGCGGACTCGACTTGTGGGGCACGGCCGAGTTTCTGGACGTCTTGCGTGAGCACCTAGAGACCACCGGTCTGAAAGCCGCGTTCGTCGCCTCGCAGAGAGATGTCCGCACGACGCTTGCAGAAGAGCTGGAGCAGGTTCTATCGAAAGAGGGGCTTCCCCTCCTGAACGGATTCACCTCCCGCGTGGCGTACGCTCGTAGCCTCTCACAAGGCGAGACAGTCCTGGACGGCGGGTACGGCGGCACAGCGGCCGATGAAGTCCGCGCCCTGCTCGAAGACGTGGGCGATCTGCTTTCGTGAGTACAAGCGATGTACGTGGTCCTCACGGCCGTTCTAAGATGAACCAACCAACACCCGACCAATGCCCCCATCTTCCGACGATTCCAACACGATCCCTGCAAACGGTGCCCTCGACGCCGCTATGGAGACGAAGACTGAAGCCAATGCCGATACTTCGGCCGCCAGCCGCGGCGGGCTCACCGAGGGAGAGGAAGTCAAGTTCAACGCCCGCATCCCCGAGAACCTTCGGGACGCCTTCTCCGACCTCTGCGACCAGGAGGGGCGGAGCATGTCCTGGGTGATCCGGCAGTGGATGCTTGAGGCCGTCGAGGACGGGGAGACAGGCCTGTAAGTACATGCGACGTACGGGCGACTCACAGCACTCCTCTCGAAGCCTCTCAGCCCCATGACCAACGACCAGCTCGAAAATCTGAAGTCCGAGAACCCGCACGAGGAGGGAGACCTCGCTCATGCCTGGGAACTCGGGGCCGTCGACGGCGCCAGTGGCCTCGGCATGACCTCACAGAACTTCGACTCTGCTCCCGAGCGCATGGCCTACCTCGACGGCCGTGTAGCTGGAGGGGACGCCGCAGCGGAGAATGCCGAGTCAAGCCTCACATCCGGCTGATCACCCTGTCCCCTTGCCACGCCCGACAAATCCGCTCTTATAGGCCCCGCTTTTGCCATGCCAGATGCCGACACCCTCCACGGCCGCGTCCAGCGGGTGAAGGATGGGGACACTGTGGTCGTTACGACGGGCAGCGACACTGTGACGGTGCGTGTCTGGGGCATCGACGCCCCGGAGACGGGGCAGCCATACGGCCCGGCGGCCACGAAGGGCGCCCGGCAGCTCATCGGTGGAGAGCGGGTCCGTGTCCACGTGCAGGACACCGGCCCGTATGGCCGCTACATCGCCCGCGTGCAGATCGAGACGGAGGACGGCCCCGTCGACCTGGCCCAGTCCCTCGTCGTCAGTGGCCTGGCGTGGCACTCCCGGCGGTACGCGACCAGTGAGGCGCTTGTCCAGTGCGAAGAGGAGGCCCGATCGGAGGGCGCCGGCCTGTGGTCGCAGAACGATCCGACGCCGCCGTGGGAGTTTCGCCGGGCGGACCAGCCGCCCAGCGTGTGGGACAGCATCAAGAAGGGGCTGCGGTGGGGGCGGTGGATCTCGCGCCTGATGCGTCGTCTCTAGCCGAAAAGTCAGCCTTGCAAGAGCTACAGAAGGCGGGCCGGTCCTCTCTGATTGGGGCTTTCCTCACCGGAGCTTCCCTCTTTCGGAACTGTGGCGCTGTAGAGGCGCGAGCCCCCTTCCCAAGAGGCGAGCCAGAGGACGAGCACCTCATCTTCAGTGGTGCGCTGAAATGCTCTTCTGAGGACATCCTCCTCGACGTCCTCAAGCGCAAAAGCCCCGTTGGCGTTCACGTAGTATGCGCACGGGCCATTCAGGACCTTCTCGGCGCTGCGCACCTCCGCAAGGATTTCGCGGCTCCGATCCTTGATTTCAGATTTCAGCCACTTGCCCTGTCTGCGCCAGCGCTGAATCTGCTCGATCGTTCCTGCGTCGTGCATGAGCCTTCAGCTACCGTCGTTCACCTACTGTGAAAGGCGGCTCAGCCGAGCCGCTTCCTCCATCTTTTCAGCGATCACTCTCGGCGGGTCGCTAGCCTTGACCGTAAAGTTCATGGTCGTCTGCCTTACTGGAGTCTCTCTCTCTGGAGGGTCACGCCTTGGGGGCGGAGTGCCTGGCGGAGTGCCCGGCGGTGGAGCAGGCGCTCCAGGGCTGCCATCACCGCCACTGCCGCCGTCGCCACTGGCCGGGCCTTGTGCTGCCTGCACCACGCTGTCACGGATCTCCCGGATGGCGTCGTCCACCTCGAGGGCGACCGGGCCCCCGACGCCCATCGGCTCAAACGAGGTCGTCTCGACGTCCCCGCCCAACGCCTGCAGGATGCCGCGTAGCGTGAACAGCTGCTCCGTCTCGAGCGCGATCAGCTCATTGGCCTGAATCTCCGTGATCGTGCGCTGGATCTGTGTTTGCCTTCGGCGGCGCTCCTCGGGCGATTCGCCAGTCCCTCCCTCCTCGGCAAACGATTGCAGCGAGTCGAGCAGCTCCTCAATCTCGTTGGGGCTGAGGTCGCCGGTGTCCAGGTCGCCGCTTTTCAGGCTCGCCGCAATCGCTGCAATAATCTCCTGTAGGCGCTGCCGGCCCTCCTCGGTGGTCACGTCCACGTCGGCCGCGCTTTCGAGCTCCTCTTTCAAGTCGCTGGACACCGAGTCCAGGTCGAGTAGCCCCTGGATGAAGCTGTCGAAGTTTTTCTCCGTGCTGGTGCCGCCAAAGTCGCGCATGAGCTCCAGCTCTCCGATTGCTCCGGAAAGCGAGTCGCTGAACATGCCGAGGTTCTCATCGAGTTCGGTAAGAACGTCACCCAGAGGCTGGAAGTCCTCGCCCAAGAAGTCCTGAATGACAGCTTCGCCAAGTCCTCCCGTCCCGGTCGCCTCCCCAAACTCTTCGAAGCTCATTTCCCCGGTCAGCAGCTTCGCCGCAAGCTCGTTCGCGTTGTCCGCGCCGAACTCCGACTCGATAAACTCCTCGAGCGGATCGAGCTGCCCGGAGAAGTCCGGCAACCCCTCGATATTACCAATCTGCTCAAACTGGTCGATGATCTCGCCCTCATTGAACGGGCCCGTCAGGATCTCTTCGACCAGCCCTTCTGCCCGGTCTATGTCTTCCTCGGAGACGTCTCCTCCAATCTGGCCCTCCTCAAGGAGCCCCTTGGTGTTCTTGACGATTTCGCGGGTGTTCTGCTCGATCTTGGATTGCAGCTTCTCAATGTCCGGGCCGTTGTCCCCGAAGATTGAGGAACCAGCCTGAATCGCGCCGCCGATCGCCTGGATGCTTCCGGAGATTCCCTGCGCGATGTTACCCGACGAGAAGCCCGCAACGGCAGAGCTGGCCCCCTGCGCAAGCTGGGAGATGCCCTGAATGGCGCTGGCGGCCTCCTCGCCAATAATGCCCAGCTCTTCTCCAATACGGGAGAGCCCCTCGGCCATCGCCGCAATTTGGTTGAGAGTGTCGGCGACGTTTTGGAGATTGTCGTCTGTCTCCTCGCCAGTATCCCCCATTTCCTGCAGGCCCCCGACAACCTCCTCGGCCGCGCCCTTGCCCACCTCGAAGCCCATCTCCTCAAGCTCCCCCTTGATCTCGATGATGCGCTGCTTGAAGCGCTCGGCCTCCTTGCTTGCCGCCTCCGCGAAATCCGCTTCACTAAAGCTCTCCTCGGTGAGCTCCTTCAGGCGAAGCTGCGAGATCCGCGACCGAAACTCTGAAATGACGTCGGCCGGATTGTCGAGCCCGAGCAGCTCCGGAAAGGAGGGAAAGGCGTCCTCGGCCTCCTTTAGGGCCTCCGCTGTGCTGTCAATCATGCGGGTGGCGCTGTCTTCCAGGTCTCCCCCGGCTGGAAGCGGGATACTCGCCCGCTCCGCGTCGTCGAGGGCGCTGCTCTGCTCATCCAGCTGCTCCCGCAAGATCTTCAGGAGCTCCTGAGCCTCCTCTTTGTTCTCCCCTCGGAGCTTGCGCTGGGCCGCCTGCACTTTCTTGATCTGCTCCTCGGTGGAGATGATGCCCTCGAGTATGGACTCTGCCTCGGCCGTCTCGGCCGCACGCAGGCGCTCCTGCTCCCGGATCTCTTTGGAGAGCTTCGCCAGAGACTCGCGCGCAGAGGCCCGCTCCTCCGCGCTGAAGGCCGGCTCACTTCCGCCCTCGCCTCCGCTCGTCGAGGCGCCGTCGCCAGAAAGGGCCTCATCCAGGCGCCCTCTTGCCTCGGCCGCCCGCTCCTGGGCTGCTTCAAGCTGGGAGATCGTCTTGATCCCGTCCAGCATCTCAGACTGGGCCTCCTCCAGGGCCTTCCGGCGGGCACGGGCAATGAAAAGAACCCGCTCTTGCGTCGAGGAGAGGTCCTCTTCCTGCGCCTCCAGCTCCGCAACACGCTCGGCACGACTCTCCAGCGCGTCGTTCACGTCTTGGAGGCTCGAGTGGAGCTCCCGCGTGGTGAGGCCTTGGAGGTCCTCCCGGATCAGCTCCGCCTCTTCGCCGCTTAAGTCTACCCCGACGGCCACCGTCTCCTCCTCAACCTTCGAGCGCAGCTCGTCGAGGCGGTCCTCCGCTTTGCGCGTGTCGATCGTGGCCTCCAGCTGACGCATCACGCCAGGGTCGATGCCCTCCGCGTCTCGCAGGGTCGAGAGGAAGCGCTCTGCATCGGAGCGGCCGAGGTCTTCCGCAAAGCCGATCGTTGTCTCCAGCACGGAATTCAGTGCGGGAAGGATCTGAGATCCCAGCCCTCGAAGGACCACCGTGAGGTTGTTCTTGAGCTGCTGGAAGAGCGACGCCGTTGCCTCTTCCATCGTCCCTAAGGCATCGGACGTCGCGCCGGCCTTGCCTTCCATCGCTCCCAGGTTACCGGCAAACTCGCCTGCGCTGCCGGAAGCCAGGGTGAGCACGCCGTTCACCGCCTGCACCCGGCCGAAGAGGGACTGAATCTCCGCATTCGCCCCACCGGTGGCCTTCTGCACTTCTTGAAGCACGCCCTGAAGGCCTCGCTCATCAAGCACCTCGTTCACATTGATCCCGATGCGCCGGAAGTCCTCGGCGTTCTTGGTGAGCGCGTTCAAGATCTGGCGCAGCTCGCGTGTGGCTTGTGAGGTGGTGCGCCCGTTGGCCGTCAGGGTGGCCAGGGTGGCGTTTACCTCATCGAGGGAGACGCCCAGCGACTGCGCCAAGGGCGCAACCAGGCCGATCGAGTCGGCAAGTTCGGGAAAGGTGGTCTTTCCCTGCTCGACGGCCGTGAAGAAGGAGTCGGCCACCTGATCCGCCTCGGAGATGTCCTTGTTGAAGGCGTTCAAGACAGTGGTAAGCCCGTTGACGGCCGTCTTGGTATCGGTCACCCCCGCAATGGCACTCTCGGCCGCCGTGCGGACGAAGCTGAGGGCGTTGTCCGGGTCGACGCCGGCAGAGATGGCATCGTAGAGCGCCCCGACAAGGCTTCTGGCCTGCGGTAGGTCTCGGCGGATCTCATTCAGCCCCTTCTCGAAACGCTCCAGCTTCCCTGAGACGTCTCCGTCCAGGAGAGTCCCCACCTCCGCGAGTTTCTTTTCGAAAGCCGACGCTTCCTGCGTGGCCTTCGTCAAGGTGCCGATGAGAGCCACGAATGCACCGACGGCCGTACCGGCAATTGCTACCTTAGCGGCGCCGCCAAAGGACTTGACCTTCGAGATGAGCCCCCCGAAGAGACCAGAGGTCTTCTTCGTGCTGGCATCCACGCCGGCCAGGCCAGCGCGCACCTTGGAGAAGGTCTTTTTGACGCCTTCGGGCTCGACCTTAAGTTTCTGTTTGAGAGGCTCAGGCATGGGTCTGAGGAGGGTTGGTCAAAGAAGGAAGGGAAGCCAAGGGCACATGCCGCCCCGGTCACACGCCATAGCGGATCTGCTGGCGCTTTTGCTTCTGCACCTCTTCGCTCAAGGGCGTCTCTTCGGAGTCCTCGTTCTCTCCTTCCTCCTCGGGGCTCTCCTCTTCGGATTCGAGCACCTTTTCGACGCCTTCTGCCACCTGTCGCTGCCTTTCGTACCAGGAAAGCCGCTCGTCGAGATCATCCTCCGGCTCGTCCGCCGTGAGCCCGTCGGGCCAGTCGGCCGTTCGGACGTCAATGCCAGCGTGGATGAGACGCTTCTGCGTGTCGCTAAGCTCGTCGGTGTCCATGGGGTCAGTCGTATGGGTGCGTGGCAACGTGAAAGTCGGGGGCCTCAGCGGCGGGCCTCCTCCATCTCTTCGAGGCGGTCGTAGAGGCGATCGGCGATTGGACCCTGCACGGGGGGCGTCTCGTCGTGAGCATCTGCCTCGCTGCGGACCACGCGGGAGAAGGTCGCTGCGTGCGTGCGGCCGGCGTGCCAGTGGGGCGCGTTGGAAAGGGCGACGTCGTACTCGACGCCAGCGGAGCTGAGAGCCTGAAGGGCACGCCGAATCTTGCGCCGCTGCTCGTCATCGCGGCCACCCCTTTTCAAGGCGGGGAAGATCCGGCTCGCCTCCGACTTGAAGTCCTCCTGGGCCTCTCGCCAGGCGTGCATCTCATCAAGGCCCTCCTCCAGGGCTTCTTCTGCCGCCTGAACGGCCGTCTCCATCGCCTCCTCGTAGTTGTCACGGTGGGCTTTGCAGCGGGCAGCCGTCTCTTTCAGGGCCTCGACCTTGTCGTGGGAGTCGAGCTGCGCCTTGATCTCAGAGAGGCGGTTTTCCGCCGCGCGGATCTCCTCGTCGACGGCCATGCGGGCCTCCTTCATCGAATCGCGCTCGGATTTGAGATCAGCAAGCTCTTCGGGAGGCTCCTCCACATCGCCACTGGAAAGGGCATCATGGATCTCCCTCACCTCCTCCCGGAGGTTGTCCTCCTTCTCCTTCAACCGATCGCGCCGACTGCGGAGCTCGGAGAGTTCGTCTTGGAGGTCCGCCTTTTCGGACTGGAGGGTGTCGGTGTCGTAAGGGGCGTCTGATAGGTCGGTGCTCATGATCAGATGTCGATTTGAGTGCAAAAGCACGGTGTGAGATAAGGACCGATAAGATTTCGTTATCGGTTTTCGGTTCAGCACTCGCCAGCCCGGAGGTCCTCTTCATCGGCCTTCTCAGGGCACAGGAAGGGGACGCCTTCCCCGCTTGTGTTCGCTGCCTGGAAAGACTTCTCCGGCTCCTCCGGGTCATCCGGATCGTAAAAGATGATCTTCGAGGACTGGCGCCGGCGCCTTTCCTGCTCGGCTCGGGCACGGATCTGAAGGCTATTCATAGCGTGTCGCTGTCTGGGGGCGTGAAGTCGATTGCTCGGTACCCGTCGCCGGCCGGCAGCTCGTCCACCGTCTCCGGGTCGATCTCCTTCCCGCGGTGGAAGGCTCGGCCGTCGCTGTCGATGACGGCTGGGAGGCGGCGCCGGCGTTCCTTCTCTGCTTCTGCTCGGATCTGTGCGCTGCTCATGTGTCGACCTGGTCGGATGCAAGGACCTCTCGAAGGGGCTCCCCCGCCGCAATCTGCTCGATCTGCTCGTCGGTTAGGTCATCGAAGTCGACGTCTTCCGGATTACTAACGCTCGCATCGAGCGTGTGCCGGTTGGTGTAGGCCCCGCCCATCTCCTTCGCCGCCTGCTCGAGGGCGTCCATCTCGGCGACGTAGTTGCGCATCTGCGAAAACTTGTTCGCAATCCGCTCCAGCCGGCGGAGGCGGACGGCCTTGTGCTGGATCGCGGTCTCGGTGTACTCATCCAGGAAACGCTCCCTCGTCTTATGGAAGAGGGCCGTCAGGCCTTGCGCCAGGCCCTGCCCCTTCCGGGTCGTGGGGTCGTAGTGGGCCAGCTGGGGCGAGTCGACCTCGAGGCCGAAGCGCTCTCGCACTTCGTCTTGGACATCGGACGGCCGGTCGAAGACCGCTAACCGCTTGACGATAAGGCGCTTATGGCGGCTTTTCAGGGTCGCCATATCGGTTTGATCGGGTGCGAAAAAGTGCGAATTACAGCCCGCGGCGAGACCTTGCGGGCCCAGCAAACCCTGGAGGGCCCCTCCGCGGGCTACATGTCGGGGATGTCGTACTCAGGTAGCGGGGTCAGGGTGTGAAGATTGCCCCTCGACGCGACGGGCCGTCTCAGTCAGCTCCCCGAGGTGCTGCTGCTCCACGGCGATACAGCGGAGTTCCGGCGTGTCGGGCCGGTCCTCATCATTGCGCCCCTTCGGCGTCGAGGTGTCGACGAGGAGGGGCATCTGCTCCGCGGCGGCCTCAATCGAGGAGGGGGAAACGCCAACCTCTTCAGCGAAGTCCACGATGCGGCCCGAGACGATCCCTCCCCAGGCCTCCAGGGAGCCGGTTTCAAACGGGTCGACGTGCTTCGATCGGGCGGATCGGCTCATTGGCCTGCAGTGTCTGTGAGTAGGTCGAGGAAGACGTCCAGCGGGCAGACCACGAGGTTGTCCCCGTAGTCCTCACGCACGACCACGATGTCGGCATTCTCACAGGTCAGGTACTGCGCAATGTTTTTGCGCCGCTTGCACTGGACTCGCACCGTCTGGGCGAAGCCTTCAGCCTGCGGGTCGTCGTGGTGAATGAGTACGTCTGTCTCCTCTGTCTCTCCCAGGGAGCGGCCGTCGGAATTCCACGCACGGGAAGCAGCAAGGTGGCGGGCCTCCGCTTCGTGCACGACCTCTCGCTCGTGCTCTTTGGCGCGTTCTGCGTTTCGGTGTGCCATGGTCTCATTCAGTCTGGTTCGTGGTGTAGGGCGTCGGGTGTTCATCGCTTTCGTCCAACCACCCCGCGGCCCAGCTCATCGCCACGATCATGTGCAGCTCCTCCGGCGGGTCGCAGGGCTGTCCCTCTCGGCACGCTTTCGCCCCCTGCTCTCCGTAGCTCCATTCGACGTGCAGCACGTCACCCATTGGATCACTCGTCTTGGTTCGTAGGTGTCGGCACGGGTCCCGGCATTCCGGCCCGGCGGATCACTTTTCAGCCTGCACGTGCCCAAGCCTGAGCCGGTACGTCCGGCCATCGCCCCCGGCCAGTGTCACCACGAGTTCGGTGCCCTCGACGTCCACGACGTGGAAGGGGTCGCCCCGATCGGCCATGCGGTGCAACCCGACCGCGGCTGGCGGCACATTCAGGGCCACGATCGTGCCTGGATCGGGCACATCGGAGGGAGGCGCAGTGTGAGGAGAGGCTGGCATGGTATCCGCTATTGCAATATCGGAGGTTGTCTCTGCGCGTGCGGGGCGGTCTCAGTCAGAAGGGGAGAGGATCGTCCGGCTCGAACGTCTGGTCTCTACCACCGGCGGGCTGCTTCTGGGGCTCGCTGCTGGGCTGTCCGTTGGCCGATCTATCGGACTCAGGCGGCGCCTCGTCTGAGCCGAGGAAGATCACCTTATCGGCGTGGATCTCGGTCGTCGAGCGCCGATTGCCGTCCGGGTCCTCCCACGTGTTGGTCCGCAGGCTGCCCTCCAGGAAGACGCGCTCACCCTTCGCCAGGTGATCGTTCACGATCTCTGCCAGGTCGCCCCACGCGGTGCAGTTGTGCCACTCGGGTTCGTCGCGGTCGTACTGGTTCGTGGCAACGCTAAAGTTTGCCACGGCCGTCCCATCGCCGGTATATCGAAGTTCGGGATCTGCTCATGGGCTTCAGTTGGTTAATGACAGTCTAGATTAAAACGGCGCCCCCTCATCCTCCACTGACGGCTTCCGGTCGAGCCCCCCATTTCGGTCGAAAAGGACAGAAAGGACAGAATGGACAGAAAGGACACCGGGCACGGATTCAGAGGAGGGGCGCCTCCAAGAACCGTATCCTTCATCCACGAGGAGTCCCTTCTGCGCGAACTTCTTTCGCCAGCGGCGGGCCTTTCGATCATCGATGCCAAGCTCCTCGGCAATACGATCGGCGTCGGCCGTGTCAAATGCTCCTTCCGGCAGTGCCTCCAGGTAGTCTTTGTGCCCCTCGTGAAGACCCTTCTCTCCATCGGTTGCCTCCATCTCCTCTGCGACTTGAAGGGCATGAGATAGGTAAGAGAACGCCAGGTAGAGCCCACCTCGAAGATCCGCCTCCGAGATTGCCACCGACTTCGGGCCTGACAGGTCAGTACCCCGCTCATCAAGGCGCATCAAGGCAAAGATGCTCCCAAACCGAAGGGCATTGAGGCCAGCCCGCTTCACGTTTGGGTGAAGGCACTGAGGTACGTCCTGGGCTTTCAATGCCTCCAGTACTGTGCGGCACGCCTCAGTGTGCTTTTTCTGCACTGAATCCGGGAAGGTCACGTAGAGCGGTTCATCCCGTTGGGTAAGAGTCTCATTGATATTATCGAGTCGGTTCGCCGCTTCATCCGTGGCCTCTTCAAGCTCCCAATCCGTATCGTCGGAGAACTGAGGGACCCACTCGGTCTCAGCGTCGAAGGTGTAGAAGCAGAACCGGGAAAACAGTCCGTCCTCGACGTCTTCGATGACTTCGTGGAAGGTGCTGGGCGTGCCGGATAGAGCGGCCGACATGGCCGGGTGGCCGATGCGGAGAATATCGTCTTTCCGCCTGGCCACTGTGACGCTCTCGTTGTGGAACGCCTTTAGCATGACATCGCGGAACTGCCCCCAGTCTTGGGAGAGGGCCGTCCCCACTGTCTTGAACTCCGTCTCGAACATGACGGAATGCGGGTTTGCCTGGAGCATGTGCTTCATCTCCGAGGCGCTCGTGTCGCCAGGGAGGAAGAGCGTCTTTTCCTGCGGCCGGCTGCCGGCCTCTTCTTCCTTCGACTCTTGCCGCTGCTCCCAGAGTTCAATCTGCCGACGGCTGTTGTCGTAGATCCGCTTGTCGAGCTTCTTGCCGCACTGCTTGGCGATTCGAAATTTTCCCTTCCCAGCTCCCGCAGGCGCAATGACGGCCGTATAGTGATTCAGGGAAAGCCACTGCCCGCCGTACCGGAGGCGAACGTTCGGCATGGCGCCAGCACAGACCGGAAGTACTCCGGTGAGAAACGTATCGCGCTCGTGGCCAGCCCCAAGGCACTCGGTGATGTTGTGTAGAGTGTCGGGAAGATACTCAAAAGCTTCGGCGGGAAGCTGGCTCGGGTTAAATGTCCGGCCGGTGTCCTTTTCGTCCTTTTCGTCCTTTCTGTCCTTTTCAGGGGTGGATTCGAGGGTATGCTCCGGATTCCCGTTGGCACCGTCTCCAGTGGTTGAGCTATTCACGGTCGACCACCCCCGCCTGGTTGGCGCCATTGATTGCAGCGTTCAGGGCAGAAAGCATCCCGGCCAGTGCAGATCCCGGATCTGCGCAGAGCGCGCAGCCACCTGTAGAGGCCTCGCTCCAAGCCACCGGCCGACCGGGCCACTTTTTGTGCTCCTCCAGGTCGTACTCCGTAGCGAAGCGCTGCAAGAGGTCACGGAGCTGCCGTGCGTGGTCGAGCCGGAGCGAGTCGGAGCTATCCATCACACGCTCCACCCCGGCCTGGTCGTGTTGGCCGTCGGTAGGTAGAGCAGCTGCCCCCGGCCGTGGGGGCGACGATCGGGCCCATCGCGGGCCTTTTGAAGACTCCTTCGGAACGCTCGATTTCGGTTTGGGTTGTTGCATCACCTTCTCGGTGTTATGACCTGCCCCGGCCCGCCGCGCCTTCCAAACGCATTTTCGGCGGTCGGGGCAGTTCTATGAAAAGTTAGGCTGTTGCTAGATGCGCCGGCGTCCCCACCTCGTCGAGAGCCCAGCGGGGAATCTTCCACCGTCCCCCTATCTTCCGAGCGCCAGGGATTTTCCCCTCTTTGAGTTTGACGTAGAGGGTTTGGCGGTGCATTCCCAGCTCCTTTGCGAAGCGTTTGGCGCCGAGGTATAGAGGAAGCTCGTCGTCTGGCATAGCGGAACCGTGGATTGAGCAACTAAAAAAGGGGTGCGTCCCTCTGAATCCCGGTCACTGAGACTCAGAAGGTCGCACCCCTTCAGGGTGTGTGCCTTCGCAGGCGGCCGAATGTGTGGCGAAGTCCTGCGCCTGCACAGACCACCTGATCTCGGTGTGACTGGCAAGCACCGGCCTCCGGCCCTTGGATCGACGGCCACGCCCTTGGCGCAAGCCGTCTATATGGCAATTCCGCTCCGTCGCGGCAATGTACTGTACGAGGCTGCAAGAAAGGGTTCCCGGCCGAAAAGCGGTCTTCATATTCTCACCCGAGGCGGCCGTCACTACCCTTTCACGGCCGGCGGCGGAGCATTGCGCGCAAAATCGGATCTCATCCGATTTGGCCTCGTACGGAGGTACTGAAATAGCCTGCTTCATGCTCTCAGCTTGTCTGTGAGCGTGTGGCGGTCATTCGTGGCTTCGTGCTGCGAGTGAGTGCGCCCTGGTCCGCAGTCCCTCCTACAAGACTTGCGCGGATCGGGGCGTTGCTATGTCTGTGCAGTTTTGGCGACCTATCCTCCGAGCAAAACCCCAATGAGACCGACCACGATGATGAGGACCGTTAAGCTGGCCGCAGTGAGACGGTAGGTCCACTTGTTCGACTCCTTCATGACCGAAAGGTCTTCGCGCACCTCCGCCTTGAAGCGTTCGTTCGACTCCTGCATGACTTCGAGGTGCTTGTCGAGCTTCTGCGACACCCCCTCAGTCATACGGCGCACGCGTTCTTCAGTGGCGTCCAGGTGAGCCTTTAGCTCGTTGCGAGTCATATCGGTTGGGTCATTTGAGTCCGTAGGGTCACCCAAAGGTTCGTCCTCCTCGATCGGATTCGTCTCGGGGGGAGCTTCCTTGCCAGACTCCCCTGCTTTCGGAGCTTCCGGTGCTTCAGCGCCTTCGAAGATGTCTTCAGGCTCAATGGGCTCGGGATCTGGCATGAGGCTATGCTTCGTCATTCGCGTAAGCATTGAAGACCTCGGCCGCATCCTCCTCTCCAATCTTCTCGGCCAGCTGACGCTCGAAGATGCGGTGTCGGCTCTTCGCCTTCCCGCTGGGCTGGGTCGTGTCCAGGTCCCGATCGTTGATCCACCGGTATATCGTGCGGCGGCTCATACCGAGCGCGTCGGCCACCTCTTGCGGGCTGAGGGTCGTGGGGCGGTCCATCGTCTGGGGCATCGTGCGAAGGAGCTATGCGCGTCAAGTGCCCTATTCATATACGCCAGCATATGACATGATTCATCCCTGTATGATGAAGAAAATTTAAAGTAGGTTGCCGAGAGGAACGGGTCTAGTATGATGCAGTATGACACAGTGAGAAAAGGGAGGCCGGTGGGACCAGGAATCCTGCCGGCCGCAAGCTCACTGAACTCCACTCAGAGCGCAAGCCCATGACCACGATCAAAGAGGCAAGCTCACGAAGCGGATACGCAATCCCGGCCGCCAATGAGCAGCACCAGGACGAATTTCACGTCTCCGTGCAGCTCTCGGATCGGACCACGAAGTGCTACTCGACGGCCAACACCAACGGCTGGGAAGCCCGCGTTCGCTCGTTCGTGAAGCGCGCCCACGAAAAGGCCGACTGCCGGATCGACACCGTGCGGATCAGCCACGTGGACAATGGCAAGCGCCTCAGTCAGAAGAAGTGGAGCGGGGATGAGCTCAGCTTCACTGACTACCTCTCGCACTGACAAAAAATGCCCGCCTCGGGACCAGGAATCCTGAGGCGGGCGAAGACTCACTGAACTCCACTCAAGAAGCCAGCAGTCACTATGTCTAACCCTCAGCTCTCCCCCTCTCGTTCCGATACGGTCAACGGGCATCGCTACCAAAACCCCAACGCCCGCCTGCGCCTGAACAGCAAAGGCCAGCCGGTCGCTATTCGCCGCGTCGTGGCCCTCCAGCAGCCGGGCAGTCCGGCCGTCCGCCGGTACCAGGCCGTCACGCCCCGCGGCATCGTGTCGCTCTCACGCGCCTCCCTGAAGGCCTGGGAGGAGAAGCGCAGCCACCCGGTCAACTGACCGGTCGGACGCCTCTCGCGTCCCCACGACCTGCTCACGAGCGACACAGATTCATGCCACACCCAACGATGCCACACCCCAACGACCCCACACCGACCTTCGAAGACGCCTCCCCGCCGGCCGGCGACGGCGCCCCGGCCGAGCCCGAAGCAGCTGCCACGGCCGGGAACCAAAGCGATAGCACCAGGCGCCCCCTCCAGAGCATCCTCGAAGACATGCGCCAGCCCATCCGAGAGCGGCACCTGGAGACGAAGCGGAAGGGCGGCGACCAGCTCACCTATTGCCCCTGGCACCGCGTGGCCCGGTACGTGGAGCACCACACGAACGGGCACTGGTCGAAGGACGTCGAGATCACGACCACCGAACGCCGGATCTTTGTCACCTGCACCGTCACGATCGAGGCGGAAGGCGGCAGCGTGTCCCGCTCGGCCACCGGCACCGAGAAGCTCTACAAGGTCGACGCGGAGACCGGCGAAGTCACCGAGATTCCGTACGGAGACCCGAGCTCGAATGCCGAGAGCATGGCGTTTCGTCGAGCGTGTGCCCAGTTTGGCCTCGGTCTCGGACTCTACGAAGGGTAACCCGGACCGACAGATTCACGCGGCCTTGGGGCCGGGCACGGACTCGCAATTATGTCCGCGGACATATTTTTGCGTGCAAAACTGCGAGCTCGTGCCGGGCCTCGTGCCCGATCGGGCCGACTGGCCCAAGGAGACCTCACACAGAAAACCCCTCCGGCCGACGTCTTGGCGGACTAGCGGCCGAAGGGGTCGAGCTTAGTTCACTCACTAGACACTACAGACCAACGATGTCTAACGATTCCGACCTTGAAGACTCTTTCAACAACGACGTTTCCTTCGACACCTTCGAAAAGTGGGGCCACGACGACCCCTCGGCCGTCCACGAGCTGCTGAAAGCCTTGGACGAGGACCTCACCGGCGATTCCTGGGACTGTGAGGCTCACCGAGTTACCTTCGGCTATGTGGTCCCATCCAGCCGAGAAGTCACGTGTGACCTTACAGAAGTCAGATTCCGCGTTTCGGAGGGCACGGCTGCCCCGTGCCTCTACGTGGAGTTTACCAACCAGGAGGGCGCGACAAGCCTGCACCGGCGGTGGGTCCATCCCGACCTCGCCGAGAAAGGACCGCAAGCGGTATGGGAAGCTTTCGCCGGCGCGTTGCACAAAGAGGCCCGGAGCGCCCTGTTCGAGCTTTACGACGTCATCCACGCGTTGGCAGCTGCCAAAAACACCGACGCCCTCAAGCACGAATGGCCATCGCACTTCCACGACTTCAAGGGAAGGGCCGTCGGGTGGGACCGTACAGACAGAGGCTCCATCGAAAACTTCCTTGAAGTCCTCCAGGATCGCTACGGCCCTGAAGACGACTAGTACCCTTCCCGCCCCTTTTCATACGACTAAGCTGGGCTTCCGCCCGTCTCTCCGCCTAGTGATAGCTTGGGTCGGAGAGGCGGGCTTTTGTCTGGTGCTTCGTCCTTTGCGCTTTCACGTCTCCGGGCGGTCAGCCCTTCGAGTGCCGGTAGGAGTCGGGCCCGTCGAAGCGCCGAACGTGTTGATCGCCCTTCCCGGCGGCTTCTACCATGAGCTTCGCGCCTTTCTGGCCGTGCTCATAGTGATCGGCGAGTTCCTGGAGGACATCCTCCACGAAGCCGCGGGGAAGACGCGCGACTGCCTCAAGGGTCTCCTCATCGAATGTGCTCATAGGGCCGCAGTGGGGCTGCGACCAGGCCGGGCTGTGAGTCTATACTAAGACCCGTAGGGCCTGTTCGCAAGGATACCTCCACTGCCTCACCGCGCCCGTCTCGGCTCGCCGTTTTGGCCTGCCGGTGGGCGTTTTCGTGATGGTACCATTCTTGCAGTCCTGCCCTCAGCGCCGCTGAAGGCAATCTACCTGTCGCATAAGGAATGTTATGTGACAGGTAGCAAAATCGGCCCTTCTGAGAGCGAACTCGGCCGCACAGTGCCCCCGCCGCCGGCATTCTTTCGCGGCTTAGAAGGGCCCCTTTGGACGCGAACACCCACGCCATAACACGGATTTCGGCCAGCGCATATGTGCAAAGTATGATAACTCAATCTAAGGC
>NZ_NCQY01000029.1 GCF_002894645.1 Salinibacter altiplanensis | reverse complement strand
GCCGCAGTGTGAAAGCGGTCACCTGTCCGTTATATCGGGTTCACTCCACTGATAAAGAGGAAATCCAACGAGAAGTCTCGAAAATCGACCCCGGACTTTCCAAACTGGTTGACTGGCTTCCAGAGTCAGAGGCGGCCCGGTATGCAATGATGACGGTCCTCATCAGTCTTATCGGGATTGTAGCTAAGCAAGGGTGGAGCTATCTAGAGTATCAGGAAGCCCAGAAACGGACCGAAATCATACGGCAGGCCATCCAAGAGGCAACAGAATGCAAATCAGAGGAGGACATTGACGAAAGGATCGAAGTAATTGTAGGAACGGAGGATGGCCCAAACAGCTCGGATGCTGAAAACCAAGATAGCACGGAGGTAGATCAAGGAGGGTAACCCTTTCCGGATCCGGAATTACATCCTCACATCGTAGCATTTGATCGGCAGATAAAGACCGGTTTCTGAGGGCCTATACCGGGCTGAAATATCACCGTTCAGCGGCGCTCAAGTCGAGGCCTGTAGGTACCTTTTTTCTGAGAGGGTGGCCACAGGAGCCCTGAGGAATTGCACCGGAGTAATTCTTCTCCGGTAGAGGAGCAATACTAGTATTACTCCTATGTAGGACCTTCCAGTGCATGCAGGCCACCGTATGCACCGGCGCCGCACATATGCACAGCATCGTATGCACGGTATCGTATGTACGGCATCGGCCCGCCCTGTGCATATGCATGTGCATCGTATGCACGTGCATATGTCTCCGATGCATACGCTTCCGCCTCCTGGCTACCGAATCTACACCGGAGTTTTCGACTCCGTTGCAGAAGCTCCTTGACACCCCGGGGGTCGATTTCGTTACATTGGAGAGTAGCGTGATGGTCGAAGGAAAGCTGGCTCGCCTCCCTAGCTGCCGCTTGAGGCGGGCCTTTTCTATGTAATACATCCCCGCCGCACGGGGACACGCCCGTATTACATCGCTTGTAATACAAGTAGTACAGGGCGAATCGTCCCGAATACGCCGGAACTGTTCTCCGGTATTCGGACCGAACACTCACCCCGCGGCGGTTACTTCGCCTCCAGGCCGGGCATGTCACCGGGGCCTAGTTCCTTCCGCCGGAGTTCCTTGTCCCGGTACACCTTGTAGCTTCCCGGCTCATGGTGCTTCGAGCAGATCCAATGCCGGGATTCCCCTTCGGTAAGCCTTGTGGTCTGCTTCCATCCATGGTCCCTCATCTGAGGCCAGACGTCCCGCTCCTTGTCGTGCCCGTCGTAGATGTCGGTCCGCCCGCAGACCGCGCACATCGCTTTGTAGCAGCGCGTCACTGCGCCGGGACGGGAGGTAGCGTTGCGTACCGGCTTGGAAGGGCGAGAAGCCATAGGGAAGATCCTCCTACATTTGGTTCGCAGATGAGCCCCAAATATACACCAGGGGGTTTTTCTGTGTCAAGTTGCGAACCAAATCGCCCCAAAAGGCAAAGACTTGTATTCTCGAGCTCGGAGAAGCGGTGCAAACGTTGTGCAACTGTTGTACAACGTTTGCACCTCGCCGCACAACTGTTGCTCCCCAAACGCTACCCTTGTTTCCTACAGGGGGGGTCGCCTTCAGACCCAAAAGATCGGGCTGTCCCCTTGATCTACATGGATCAATCCGCTCTGAGCGGGGCGGATCTGAGCCCTAATCGGCGGGAAGTGGAGATTCCCGGTCTTCGTGGCGGGCCCGGAGGTTTACGACCCGGCGAGCGGCCTCCTGGAACTGCTCGCTGCCGGAGTCCCGGCGGAAGTAGGCCCAGTTTGCCAGCTCCTTCGTCGGCACGAAGAGCGGATCCCTGCCTTGGCGTTGGGCAGTCTCCCAGTCGGGGCTCGGCTGCCGGAGGTCCTCGATGAAGTCGCACATTTCGGTGTGGGTAACGCCGACGGTTTGCTCCAGGCCTCCCCGCTTCCCCTCCGGATTTTTTGTGCCCCCCTCGCGGGAACTCTCCTCACAAGAGCCGTCGCCGTCCTCGTCCCACTCCCACCCTTGGTGTTTCTCAGTGAGGGCCTTGAACGCCTGGGCAATCGGAGCCGAACCGTTCGGCTGTCGCCCACTAGACTGCCGGACATCGGGGGACTTGTTCGGAATCGTCGGGCCGAACCACACCTCATCGATCGCGGAGTACATCCACCCTGCTGGGTTTTCGATGTCGGCTTTCTGGCGCTGGAATTCTCGGATCGCTCCCTCGACCACAGGCTTAGCCCTCCGGATCACGGCATGACGGGCCGAACCGGGCTTCATGCCGATCGGCTCGGAGCTCAGGACCCGAATCGCCTGCTCTTCCCACTCTTCGGTGACCTGGTAGGCATTGCCCTTGCCCCTCGATCCTCCCTCGGCGTGAGCATCTTCGGGGCCTGTCTCCCGCAGGCGGGTATTGTTATTACTATTCTTTTGGGGAGTAGGAGGGGCGTAAGATTTGTGGAGGTGGTGGCGAAAAAAAGAGAGATCGACGGCATACTCGTAGGCCGCGCCTCGGTGTCTTCGCTGAACGCAGAGGGCGCTTTTGGCCTCCAGCTCCTCCTGGACGCTCCGCACGGTCGGGCGGGAGAGGCCGGTCATCTTTGCCAGGTCCGGGCCCGAGAGCTCCGTCGTGCGCTTATACTTGACCGTGCCCCCTTCCTTGGTGGTCCAGCCCCACGTTGCACGGAGCGTGCAGAGAAGAAGTGTGAGGGCACTGTGGGAGAGCCCCTGGTGGGCGTGGAGGAGCGGGGCGGGCACTGGGGTGTACCGGCCCTTCGGGACCTTCAGGCGCCACCGGTACGCCGTGGGCTGCCCCTCGCGCTTCCTCTGGGCAATCCATCCGCGCTTTTCGAGCTTGCCGGCGGCCCTCCGGAGCGACTCCCGCGACATGCCGAGCCCCCCGGCCTCTTCCTTGATGTCCCCGGTCGTAAACCACCGGGAGGAGGACCGAAATCGGCCCAGGTCCTCCACCCATGAATACGCGGCCCGGACCATGAGGAGGCAAAGGCGCACCTCGCAGCCGGTCAGCTCATCGAGAGCGTCGAGTACCCGATCGGGGACCGGGACCCGCGTGAGGTCTGCGGGAAACGCCTCGTAGGAAGGGCCCTTCTCTTCGTGAATCGACCCTTTTTGAAGCGACCGGGCCAGCCGGTAGGTGTGCCCCGGCTCCGACTCGTGCGGGGCAGAGGGGACCTTTAGCGGTTTTTCGCCGGAAAGGCGGGGCGAGGGAGCGGATTTTTGCCCTGTGTAGGGGGCGCCGTCCCCGGATATTTGGGCGAAAAGGCCCGGTTTTTCGGCGGAAAGGGGGGTTTTTGGGGGCGTTTCCGGGTTTTTCCCAGGGAAGAGTTGCGTTTCGGATCCCTGGCTGGTAGCCTCTGTAATAGATCCAGCGGCGTTTTTTTGCATGTCCTTACCTGGGTGCATTAACGTCGCTTCCCTCCGGACCGTGCTGAGGACACGGACCGGAGAAATCGAATTTATTTCGGTGACGAGAGGCTCACCCCTTCGGGGTGGGCCTTTCGTATTTTATGTCAGTCGTAGCTTAAGCACTGGCAACCGTTAGATCCAGCAAATCTACCATACGGCGATTGAGAGCGCCATACGACGGAATAACAGTTCTCATAGGGAAACGCGTCGAAATGCTTTCTGGGCCTCTTCCACTTCTTCTCGGCACCACTTGAGAAGCTTCTCTTCAGCCTCAGTGCGTTCGACAACCTTCTGCGTCTTGGTACGCCCAAGTAGGCGGCTAATCAGTCCTCCTGCTGGAATCTCACGCTGCACCTCCTCCCCGGTCTTCTCTCTCGCAATCTGTAGCCGATTTTCCGCTTTCTGAAGCCGGTCGAGCGCTCTCCCTAAACGGTTCTCCGACTCCTTAATCTCTCCCCTGACGCCTTCATTCCTCTCCGAAACAGTAGGTACTTCGGGGAGCAAGATGCTTTCCTGCTGCCCATCTGGCTCTTCCATGCGAGATTCCTCTCTCCCGTCAGCGCTAGGGTCGGATGAGCCGCCTTCTGTTTCCTCTTTTACTGGCGCCCTGCCTTCAGAAACCGTTAGGTCCGCTCCCGAGGGCAATTCTGTCGAATTGTATCCTTTCTTCTGGTGCTCTCGAGGGTTCTTCTCACGGCGGCCCCGGCGCTTCGGCCTATCCTCAGCTTGGGCTTTCCGGTAGGCTTCCTCCAGCTCTTTACCGTCTAGCCCATGCCCCATAGACAAATGCCCCCACATCCCTTGCGGGCTATACCCCTCTCCGCACTCTGGACAGACCTGCATTATGATGGTTTAGCAGTGAGAGTACTGCTGATTAGCGTCGGGAGAGGGAAGTATAAGCTAGCGCTAGCGTTTCCCTTGGAATGTATGTTAAAGCTCCTTCAGCGCCCATGGGAGCCACTTCAGTGAATCTATTTTCATAAGGAGATCCATCGCCCGCGCAAATCTCTCTGGCGTTGAGGAATAGTCCTCCCTCACGATATCTATGAGGATAGAGACTATCCTCACGTGTGTCGCCATAAGGGGAAACTTTTCTCTGAGTCGCCCTCGTGGGAGGTCTTCAAAGTCAATCCAAGGAGCATCAACAACCATCCAAAACATGTCGGCTTCATCGAACGGAACGTCTTCAAGGACCGAGGAATCGAGCGGTATGTCCTCGTGACCCAAATCAGATAGCTCACCTTCAACAGTTCCATTCATCACCTCGTCGGGATACTCGGCCTCGAGATTCGTGAACACGTCCTCTCCCTTGTTCTCACGAATCCACTTCACCCCCCAAAGCACCCGGCGAAAAAGTTCGTTTTGAGAGGGAGAGGCACGGCCACTGCTAGCCTCCTCCAGAAGATCGAGAAGAAATCTGGGCAGACGGATGCAGCAACGCTCCCCATCTCCGATGTAGAAGGTTTCCCCTACATTGAACGTTTTCTTCTTCATGCGTGCCTTTTGACTTGTTAGCCAAGTTTGTTGGGGTGGCCTATACTCGGCCTGGCGTCACTTCCTTGCTTCATCCGTCCAGATATGAGTATTTACTCTTCTGGGTAGTTGGGTAGGTACTCTATCAAGGCTTCCATCATCACGGTTTTCATCTCAACACCACGACGAGCCGCTTCCATCCGTACAGCTCGGTGCAGGGATTCTGGCACATTGGCGTTGAGGCGCTTTGTGGGCTCTTCCGCCGCCTGCTCAGATTGCTCCCGAGCCTCCCTGCTCTTTCCTGTTTTTCGGCCTACAGCGTCCGATAGATCACCGTGCTTACCCATAGTTGTTTACTCATTTGAGTTTGTGAGTAGGTCGATCACTTCAGTCGTGAGGGATTCGATCTCCTCCGCCGCTTTCCCGCTGGTGTCGAGCACAGACAGCCCTGCCCCAAGTGCTTCTGGGTATGCTACACGGTGGCCTGTCCGGGTGTCCAGCACGCGAACCCCATAACTCTCGAGAGCGCCCCGTATGGTCGCTGCGAGGTTTGTCTGGGCCACGGCACGGCTCACGACGAACGCCGCGTCCGGGCCACCTGCGACCTTCTGACGAGCCTCGATGATATCGAGAATGTCTTCCGCGGCCCAAATATCTGCCCCCGACGGCTGGACGGGAATCAGAATCAGATCTGCTACCTTCACCGCCGATGTTGCTAGCTCTGTCATGCGGGGCGCTCCGTCAATCACTACAACGTCGAAGGAGCCACTCAGCGCCGGGACGTTCGTTTCAAGGTCTTTGGTCGCCTCATAGGTTGGGGGTGTATCGTCGCCGCGCGCTGCCCACTCAGATGCGGTCTTCTGCGGATCAGCATCCACAAGGGCAACCCGATACCCTCGCCGTTGCACGCCACAGGCGAGGTTCGTTGCGATCGTCGTTTTGCCCGATCCGCCTTTTTGATTCAGTACAGCGACGACACGCATGAGTAGAAGTGTATATGAGTAGACAATCGCCCTCAATCTATCGGCTCCAGGCACTTTTGTCAAGGCGCACACTTGTCCCTATCGCTTCACCCGCTGCCGGAGGGCTAGAGCAAGAAGCGCAATCAGGACCGGGGAAATAGCCCGCTGAACCAGATTTAGTGCACGGGGACCAATCTGGTGAAACCCCGCCGCCCGTACAGGGAACAGGGTTGCTTCTCCACTAAGCACAAGGGCATCCCACCAGTTTCCGAGAGTCCAGGAGGTGAGCCACACCGAATCCGTTACGCCTCCCATGGACAGGTACCCAAGAGCACAGACGAGTACCAGTGCGACAAGCCAAAACGCAGCAGGCAGCGCCCGCTCGCCGTATTTGCTGAGGGCGCGGTAGACGGTAAGAAGGAACTGCGCTCCCCAGTGAGTCTGGGAGTTTTGGCGTCGAGCGACCTTCTCCCCGATGTGGAAGTCCCCAGCACGCGGAAAGTCCCCACGGTCTTCGTAATTGGACTTGAGCTGACGGTAGAGGCGTTCGATTTCCGGCCACGGTGGAGTCGAGTATTCCCCTCGATTTTGGCCGTAGGCCTCGTCGTAGATGCCGACACGTCGGAACCACTCATCGAAATATCGCCCATCACTAGAAACCTTCTCGCACCACTTCACGCCGGTAAACTCGACATCCCTCAGATCGGTGCGGAGGAAGGAGCAGCGGCTCAGGTCTGCGTACCGGTAATGAAGAGAGGACTCTGGAGCGACGGTGACATTCCTGAAGTTGACGTTCCCGCCAGCGAAGACGCGGTTCTCTTCGCCAGTGCCACTGAAGAGTACATCACCATTGAATTCACAGCCCGTGAATCTGGCTTCAACAAACTGGTCCTTCTCTTGAGACTTGAAGCACTGGTCGAATAGGACCCTATCCTCAAAGGTGCTCCTCTCGAAGTAAGCCTTCTTAAGAACGGCGTCTGTGAAATCAACTTCCCCGAAGGTAGCGTTGTGGAAGTAGGCTCCTCCGAAAATGGCACCCTCGAATTCCGCTTTCTCGAAAGTAGCGTGCCAGAAAGCAGCCTTCTCGAAATTAGCGTTCTCGAAGTTGGCCTGATTGAAGGTAGCGCCTACAAAGTCGGCCCCCACCGGGTCAGCCTCCTTGAAGGTAGCATTGTTGAATAAGACCTCCTCGAAGGTGGCACTCTCGAAAATAGCCTTTTCAAAGGTGGCGTCCCAGAAGTGGGCAAAATCGAAGTCGGCGCGTCTGAAGTCGGCTTCCTCGAAGGTGGCGTTCTTGAAACTGGCACTGTCAAATTTAGCGTTCTCGAAGTTGACCACACCGAAGGTAACGCCACTGAAGTAGGCATTTCCGAATTCAGTGCCCTCGAAATCAGCCTTATCGAAGGTAGCATTCTCAAAGTTGGCTAACTCAAAGGTTGCGCCCGTGAACTCAGCCTCTCCAGGAAACACCATCAGTCGAAAATCTCCTTCGTGCTCCTCCCGATGCTCTTCGAGAGCCTCCTCGAATCGGTTTTCATCTTTATCAAGATCCTCGGAGTGAAGGATGCACTTGCCGTCGTGTTCTTCCAGGGCTTTGCAACCGCAGACCTCAGCGTGCTCGCAGTCTTCAGTAGAAATGCGGCCCGACATGGCGGAGAGTTGACCGTTGAGAAGAGAGGGCCAGTTTTCCGCTCGTACAGCGCAGTGTGGGGAGCGTTTACAGGCTACCTATCACCCCAAGAATCGACCCCTCACGTCCCTCCTCAGAACGAGACATAATGCGCCTTA
>NZ_NCQY01000004.1 GCF_002894645.1 Salinibacter altiplanensis | reverse complement strand
TTTTTTTTTTTGCCGGTTCTTTATACTGGGGCCGGCGGGGAGCTGTGGGTGCTCGATGCCGAGACCGGGGAGGTAATCTGGCACAGCCACCCGCCGGAGTTTTCGGAGGACGACCGGTTTACCTATCTCTCCCCGCTCGGCGTAGGCGAGAACCACATGGTAAACGTCGGCAGCAGGAAAATTTACGGTGTCACCCGGCCGTAGGAGCCGCTGGAACGATCAGTCCGATGCGGCGCGTAGGCAACTGCCCCTGCTTCTCCCACAGACGACAGGGTCCCATGCGCATCCTCGTTGGTAGTGCCTGTCTGTTTCTGTTGTTTGCGACTGTCCCCTGCAACGCACAGCTCCGCCCCAACCCGGGTCCCGCAGATCGTGTGGGGAAGGCCACGTTCGCTCCACAGGGTCCGGCTCCGACTCGCGCTCTTGTGAGAAACCGGTCCAATTTTCTTCCGCTGACCCGTTCTTGCAGATCGGTTTCCACCATTTCAGGCCTCCCGTGCACGAGCGCTGATACCTCACAGAAGACAGATCGAATCATAATCGGCGGCGGCCTGCTCGCCATCGGAACCGGAGGCGTGACCATGGCTGTTATCGGTGGCATTGGTACGTATCACCTGTTTTCGAGTGATGAGGAGCTCTTCCTCCCCCTTGGGGCAGCTCTTGGTGCGCTCGCCGTCGTTGCCGGGGCCTACGGCGTGTGGGCAATTGTGCAGGGCATTCGCATCCTTCGAGGAGCCGATTTGACCATTTTGGATGGGGGGCGTCCCCCGACTCCGCCGCCCCCACCTCTTCCGTCACACGCGCCATCCCAGCCGTCCCTCTTTCAGTTATCGCTCTCCCTCTAACAAGGGAGAGACTCACGCCGCCACCGCAGCGGGCTCCGACGCCGTCGCCTCGAACAGCTCGTCGTAGCCTTCGGCGTGGGTGCGCCAGTCGAGCGGCTCGGGCATCTGGTGAAGCGTGTCGGGGGGGAGGGGCCGCTCCTCGCGTTCCAGAATCGATCGCAGCACCCCGAAAAGATGGTCTTCGTCCTCGTAGAGGATGGGGGCGTGGAGAAGAGGGCGGTGGTGCGTCTCGGGGATCAGCTCCGGGTAGCTGAGGCGATTGGGCAGGACCGGGTGGCAGCCGCAGTAGATAGCCTCCTGAATGGCCTTTCCAAAGAACTCGTGGCGGGCCGTGGAGACGACCACGTCGGCCCGGTGCAGCAGACGGCTGTACGCATCGAAGTCCTCGGCGTAGCCGTAGTGGAGAATGCGACCGGCGTAGCGTTCGAAGGCCCGCTCAAACTCTTCCGGCTGTTCGCGAAAGTGCTCGCCGGCTAGGATGAGCCGAAACGGCACCCCGGCGTCGTTGAGCCGATTCATCATCCGAAAAAAGCCCGATGGGTTCTTGTTGTGCTCCCACCGCTGGGTCCAGAGCACGACGGGCGGGGCCGTGCCGGGAGAGGTGCGGCCCGTGTCCCTGTACTCGTCGTGGGCCGCAAGGTCGATCCCGGGATGAAGCACCGTGCTCTTGTCGCGGATGTCGCGCACGGTGTGCATGTTCGTAAAGTCCGGGAAGTCGCGGAGGAGTTGCGGAAGCGCCTCGATAAACTCGTCGAAGTGCGACTGTGTGTTGAACACGACCCGGTCGGCGGCCAGGGCCGAGAGGTAATTCGTGACGGCGTAGGCCCGCTTCCCCTCTTCACTGGGGGGCACCGGATAGGTGAGTTGGTTTTCGTGGAAGTAGGCGAGGGTCGGCACGTCGTCGAGGCAGGGGCGGGCCAGCGACAACACGGCGGGCAGGTTGACCATGTCCGTCACAAAAAGCAGGTCGGGCCGGAAGCCCTCGTCTACGACCGAACGCACCTTCTGGGCCAAGGTCACGCCCCCGCCTTCCATTCGCCACTGCCAAAACCGCCCCGGCATGGTCACCCGTCGGACATCATGAGTGCTGTGCTCGGCAAGCCCATTCAAAAAGTGGCGGCGAGACCCGCTGTACCAGGGTTCGAGGGCAAGAACGTTCATCGAGAGAATCGACAATCGGAGGGCGAGGAACGGAGGTGGACGGCTACTAATCGTCGAAACGCTCACTCAGCACGGCGTGTGCCGGAGTGCACGATGTGTGCAGAGCCCTCGGAAGAGACGTTGGGGCGAGAACACATCCCTTCGCCGCTCCGACCTCGATTCAAGGCCGGCCGAACAAGGACGGGTTCCTTTACGGCCTCGGATCCGCTCCCCTTGACAAACAGGCTTCGTTGAACTGGATCCGGTTTTGACTACGCTGACGGCCCCGAACATCTCTTCATGTTGACTCCATACACAAGAACCTATACACTGCCAAAGGAGAAGAGAAGCGTCCTGTCAACAGTATTTTTTGAAAATAGCCCCCTTTGGGTTGGTGGAAGCGCCGATCAGAGGGGAGACGCCCGAGATGTTCGAGCGACCGTCTGGTTTCTTGCGGGTTCCTCCGGTTTTGCGTGATTGTGCGCGGGGCCTTCTTGACGTCCTCTATCCGCCGCGGTGCCTCGGGTGTGGGGGGCGGGCGGAGTCGCCGCGGCTTCCGCTCTGCCCAACATGCCTGCGGTCGCTGGAGCGGGCGCCCGAGATGGAGGTGGCCGCCCGGCTCGATCGGCTGCCGGCCGGGAAGGGAGTGTTTGAGGGGGCGTTCGCCCTGTGGATCTTTGACAAAGGGGGAGCCCTACAGGCCGTCCAGCACGCGCTCAAGTACCAAAACCGCCCGCACTACGGGGTTCCGCTGGGGCGACTCATGGGGGAGGCTTTTGCGGAGCGGCATCCCATCCCGGAGGGCGTGGTGCCGGTGCCACTTCACAGGACGCGCCGATTGGAGCGGGGGTATAACCAGAGTGCCACACTTGCAGAAGGGGCGGGCGAGGCACTGGGCTGTTCCGACCGTCCTGATCTTTTGACCCGACCGCACCCCACTCGTTCGCAGACCGGCCTCGACCGAGAGGCGCGCTGGCGCAATGTCCGTGACGCTTTTGCGGCCGACCCGGCGGCGGCCCACGGACACTGGCTGCTGGTCGACGATGTGCTCACGACCGGCTCTACGGCCGTGGCCGCCGGGGAAACGCTGGCTGAGGCTGGGGCCGAGGCCCTCTACCTCATGACGCTCGGACTCGCCCGGCAGTGACGCTGCGCTCCCACCAGACGGATGTCCACGGGTCTCCTGCCCATCTCTTCTGAGGTTAGGACGAGGGACTTGTGGCCTGTCCCTGTAGCTTGTCGGCGTGCTTTTTCCGGAGCTTGGCTACCTTCGGCGAGATGACGGTCTGGCAATAGGGCTGCGACGAGTTCCGCTCGTAGTAGTCCTGGTGCTTGTCCTCGGCCCGGTAAAAGGTGTCGAGGGGCTCCACCTCAGTCACGATTGGATCGCCGAAGACCCCGTCGGCCTCCAAATTTTCGATGAGGCTCTCGGCAGTCTCGCGCTGCTCGTCGTCGTGGTAGAGAATGATGGAGCGGTACTGCGGGCCCACGTCGGCCCCCTCCCGATCCTTGGTGGTCGGGTTGTGAGTGGTAAAGAAAACCTCCAAGAGGTCCTGGTACTCGATCCCCGACGGGTCGTAGGTGAGCTGTACCACCTCGGCGTGGCCGGTGGTGCCGCTGCAGACCTGCCGGTACGAGGGGCTCTGGACGTGGCCCCCGGCGTAGCCGGAGACAATGTCTGTGACGCCGCTCACCTCTTCGTAGACCGCTTCTAAGCACCAGAAGCAGCCGCCCCCGATGGTTGCGTGATTGGAACTTGACACGGGTTCAGAAAGGACTTATGAGAAGAACAGGGCGTCTCCAATGCATGCGGGGGAGTCCTGTTGCCAGGGAGGCAGAGGAAGAAATGTGGATGGCATACTCGTTACGAGCGGGCCCTGGGGATTCACGGATGACTAACACCAGCGGGAAGGCAAAGAGGCCTGTATCCCGTACTTTACGTTTGTCAGCTTGCAGGTGAAAAGTTGTATTGAAGCTGCAACTCTACGACCAACGCCGTTTCACCATTTCTCACACTCCAACACTCTCATAGCTATGGCCCTTGAGCGCACACTAGCCATTCTCAAGCCCGACTGCATCCGCAAGGAAAAGGTTGGCGAGGTTCTTCGTCGCATTCAGGACGCTGGGTTTCAGATCCGCGCGATGAAGATGATCACCATGTCGAAGGCGGAGGCCGAAGGCTTCTACGCGGTGCATGAGGACAAGCCGTTCTTCGACGACCTGACCGACTTCATGTCGGGCGGGCCGTGCGTGCCCGTCGTCCTCGAAAAGGAAGATGCCATCGCGGACTTTCGTGCACTGATCGGGGCCACCGATCCGGACGAGGCCGCGGAGGGAACCATCCGGAGTGACTTTGCCGGATCCATCCAGGAAAACATCGTCCACGGGTCCGATTCCCCGTCGAACGGGCAGAAAGAGACCGGCTACTTCTTTCCCGAACACGAGATCGTCGCCAATACAGCCAATACATGAGTGTCTTGCTGGATCTTCTTCGCGTGTGGGATTGGGGGCGGCGCGGGCTGTTGCTCTTGGGGATGATGGCTGCGATGCTGGTCGGGTGTGCCCCGAAAGAGAAGACGGCACCGGTCCGGGTGGGGGCCGAAGTGCTGGCCCAGAATGACTTTGCGTCCCTGTCCGGCCAGCGAGTGGGGCTGATTGCCAATCACACGACGCGGGTCGACACCGCGCACCTGGCGGATCGGCTTGCGGCGGCCCCCACGGTGGAGCTCGAGGCCATCTTTGCGCCGGAGCACGGGTTTCGGGGAACGGTGGGGGCCGGAAAGGCCGTGGAGGACGACCGTGACTCCCGGACGGGGACCCCGGTCTATAGCCTCTATGGCGACACGCGTCGGCCGACGCCGGAAATGCTCGCGGGCCTCGACGCTCTCGTGTTTGATGTGCAGGGCGTGGGCGCCCGGTTCTACACGTACATCACCACGATGGGCCTGTCGATGCAGGCGGCCGCCGAGGCTGAACTGTCGTTCGTGGTGCTCGACCGCCCAAACCCACTGGGAGGGGCGCACGCGGACGGCTTTGTTCTGGAGCCCGCTTATTCCTCGTTCGTGGGGCGCTATCCAATCCCGATCACATACGGCCTGACGATTGGGGAACTGGCCCGCTACATCCAGGCCGAACAGCTGCTCCCGGGCGTCGGGGCACTCGACTTGTCGGTGGTAGAAATGAAAGGCTGGTCGCGCGACATGCAATGGCCAGACACGGGGCGGGACTGGAGGCCCCCAAGCCCCAATCTGCCGACCTGGGAGACTGCGCTGCTGTACCCAGGAATGTGCTTCTTTGAGGGTGTGCGTGTGAGTGAGGGACGGGGGACGGACGCTCCATTTCGCCAGATTGGCGTGCCGTGGTCGCCGGCGGCGGCACAGCAGGTGGTCGATACGCTCCGCGCTCGCAATCTGGCCGGGGTGGCGGTGGACACGACCGCCTTCACGCCCCGATCCGTCCCCGGAGCCCCGGCGCCTCGGTTCGAGGGAGAACGGCTGCACGGTTTTGAGGTGCGCGTAACGGACCGGCGCGCCGTAGAGCCGGTGAAGGTTGGCCTGCATGCCCTCCATGCCCTCCATCAGCGCGCACAGGCGCGAGGCGACACCGCGTTCGTGAGCCGGCCCGATCATCTTACGCGACTGGCGGGAACCGATCGGTTGTTGACGCAGCTCCGGGGCGGTGCGTCCCCGGAGGCAATCATTGCATCGTGGACGGAGGCGGTGTCGGCCTTCCGCGACCGACGAACTCCCGCTCTGCTCTACGGAGTGGAGAGCGCACGCCGCTAGCTACTGATTCTCCGCCGTGGAGGGCTCGTCGGGCGCCCACAGAAGAGCATAGATGATTTCGGCGTACCCGCCCACGATGAGAAGTGGGGCGACGTACAGAGAAACAAAGCCCTGGTACGCCCCCTCAAGGTACATGGCGGTGAAGCCCACCACGATAAGTGCCACACCGATCAGCAAGAGCACGTAGTTCCAGTTTCCGAAGACAAGCGTCCCGGATTGATCCTGGCGCCGAGAAGGATTGGGCATGGAGCAGAGGGGGCCTAAGTACAGGGCGACACGCCGAGGCAGGGACGAAGGCAGTGCGTTTCAGAAGCCGAAAGGCACCGCTCTTCCAGAAGCAAGAAACCATGGATCATAAAGGAAGGTTCCAGCCGCCGTCCGCGTTTGCGACCTCAACTGCTTGCCGTATATGCATCACCGATGCGTTCTTGTAGTCGGGATTTTGCTCGTGGCGGGGGCTCTGCCGAAACGAGCCGTTGCCCAGCCCCTTCCGGCCCGAATCGATTCGCTGCTGCAAGAGCCCCGTGCTGCCCACGCGTTCTGGGGGATTAGCGTCTACGACCTCGAGGCAGACAGCCTGTTGTACGAACGAAACGAGAACAAAGGATTTCTGCCGGCATCCAACCAGAAACTCTTCACGACGGCGGCGGCGCTCGATTTGCTGGGGCCCGAGCACCGGTACGAGACGACGCTTTCCTTCAACGGAACGACCCAGGACTCGGTGATGCGGGGAGATTTGCGCCTCGTTGGATCTGGAGATCCGACGTTTGGGAGCACGGCCCTGAAGCGCACGGATCCCCTTCGCGAGTGGGCGAATCGGCTGGCCGAGATGGGGGTCCGTCGGATTGAAGGGCGTCTCATCGGAGACGACCAAGAGTTTCTGGATGGCTTTTACCCGGACGGCTGGAGCGTCGGGTACTTGACCCGGCAAAAGGGCCAACAGATCGGCGTCCGTGCCGGGGGGCTGAGCTATCGGGACAACACGGTGCCCGTCACGGTCCGAGCCACGAAGCCAGGGGCCCCGCCCGAGGTGCGCATCCAGCCCGAGGGCGTGCTGTCGGTGCAGAACGAAGCCGTGACGAGCGAGCGGTGGCGGGGAAGCACGTTGTTAATCAATCGCACCTTTTCCACGAACAAGATTGTGCTGACCGGCTCGGTCGCACGGTCCTACGGAGGGGTGCGCAACGTGCCGGTGAGTGATCCGACGGCCTTCACGCTCCGCATCTTTCGGAAGCGTCTTCGGGCTGCCGGCATCGAGACGGACCTGGAACTCGTCGACGCCGATGCACTCGATGGGGGTCGCGAGGAGGGATCCCCCTTGTTTGTATACGTGTCGCCTCCACTGGCCGAGATCGTCACCGAGACCAATAAGCGCAGCAACAACTTTTACGCGGAGCAAATCCTTCGTACATACGGATGGGGCGGATCCATACGGGGAGGCATCCAGCGCACGGAGTCGTTTCTGCGGCGGGCCGGCATCGACACGCGGGCACTCTCCCTCAACGATGGGTCCGGACTGTCCCGCAAAAACCTCGTCACGCCCCGATCCCTCCGGGGGCTCCTTGCCCGCATGGATGCCCATGCGGCGGGGGAGGCCTTTCGGGCGTCGATTGCGCGGGGGGGAGAACGCAACACCACGCTCAGCAGGCGTCTGGGCCAAACGCCCGTACAGGCCAAAACCGGGTCCCTGGCCTTCATCCGAGGGCTGAGCGGATACGCCGAGCGTCCGGACGGGGGAAGTGTGGCGTTTGTCCTGTTCGCCAACAACTACACCGGCCCGTCCTACCAGATTACCCACACAATGGACGACATCGTTCGGCTGTTGACGGCCCCCCCGTCCTGACGGCCCCGCAGGCTCCCCACACGTCGCGTCGGTTGTTTCTTTGGTTGTATGTCGCGTTCTGCCCGTCGACTTCTCGCTGCGATTGGGGTCTTTGGGCTGCAATGGCTCATTGTGGGTCGCCTGCGGATCTACGGAGCGTACCCCGACGCCGTGCTCCTTTTCCTCGGATGGTACGCGCTGCGGGAGGGGCGACGGCGCGGCACGCTGACGGGGGCGGGACTGGGGCTTGCCCTGGACGTGGCCTACGGCACATGGGGCATCCACATGTTCGCCAAGGCCCTGATTGGGTTTTTGGTGGGCCGGTTTGCGGTAGAAGAGCATACGCCCCTCATCATCCGGCCGCAGCAGGCCCTGCTGGGAAGTCTCGTGGTGGCCCTGTTGCACAACGGACTCTTTGTTGCGCTCATTGCACTGCAGACCCAGGCCACAACGGGCTTTTTGCTGTACGGCCTGTGGCTCGGCTCGGCCTGCTACACGGCCGTCGTGGGCGGAATGGGTGCGCTGTTTGCGCGGTGAGGAGCCCTCGTGCCGGTACGAGACAAAGAGACGGAGCGGGGCCGCATCAGGCGGCGACGTCAATCAGGTCGTCGAACGCCGACAGCACGTGCTGGCGAACCGCAGACCGCTCGTCCATCGGCGTGAGGGGCAAGCGCACGTGCGGCTCCATCCAGCCAAGCGCGGCGCAGACATCTTTGATGGGCACCGGGTTCGTCTCCAGGAAGCAGGCCCGCATGGCCGGAAGCAGTTCGGCATGTCGTTCGCGGGCCGTTGCCAGGTCGTCGTTGAGCCCCGCCTCCACGAGCTCACAGAAGTGCTCCGGAAGGGCGTTGCTAATGACAGAGACCGCCCCATCGCCCCCCATGGCAAGAAGGGGCAGTGTCATCTCATCGTCGCCCGAGTAGACGCCAAAGCCGTCCGGTCGGTGGGCCAGAAGGTCGTCGATCTGTTCGATCTCGCCGGAGGCCTCCTTGATCCCGGCCACCTGGGGCACTTCCTCGGCCAGGTGCAGCGCGGTTTCGGGAGCGATGTTGAAGCTCGTGCGACCGGGCACGTTGTAGAGAATAATCGGCGCCTCGGCGGCCGCCGCGATGGTCTGAACGTGGGCCGCGAAGCCCGCCTGGGAGGGCTTGTTGTAGTAGGGCCCCACCACCAGCAGGCCATCGGCCCCGGCGTCCACCGCTGCGTTCGAGAAGGCGACACTTTCGTCGGTGTTGTTCGTGCCGGTGCCAACGACGACGGGCACCCGTCCGTCCGCCGCCTTCAGGGCGGCATCTACGATCCGGCGGCGTTCGTCCTCCGTAATCGTGGGGTTCTCACCGGTGGTGCCCAGTACGACGAGGGCGGAGACGCCGCCCTCAATTTGTGCATCGATCAGGCGGCGGAAGGCGGCTTCGTCGACCGCATCGTCGGGCGTAAAAGGAGTGACGAGAGCGGGGGCGGCGCCGCGGAAGAGCATGTCGTGTGCCATGGAGGAAGAGGATAGGGGGGTGTGTGGAAAGCGAAAAGGGTCAACGGGAGGGGTCGGTCAGCCGTTGAGCCAGTCGTCCAGCACGTCGTCCAGCGTGAAGAGCCCGGTGCGCCCGCTGAGCCATTCTGCGGACCGCAGGACGCCGACGGCGAATCCGCGGCGATTCTTTGCTCGGTGGTGGAGGGCAACGCGGTCGAAGGGGCTGTCGAACCCAATCGTGTGTTCGCCGAACGCAGTGCCGGCGCGGGTGGAGGTGACGTGCACGGCCGACGGATCGATCCGCTGGTGCTGGGCCTCCGGCTCGACCTGGTCCTTGCGGGCGAGCCCGTCCACGATCTGTTCGGCGAGCATCTGGGCCGTCCCGCTGGGGCTGTCCGCCTTCTTCGTGTGGTGCATCTCTTGAACAAACGCATCGTACTCGTCGAGTTCATCCATGAGCCCCGTCACGTGGTCGAGCGTCCGGGACAGCACCGCGACGCCGATCGAAAAGTTCGGGGCGTACAGCACGCTGGCGGTATGCTGGCGGACGAGGGCCTCTACCTCATCAAGCGCGTCGTACCACCCGGTCGTACCCATCACCACCGGCACCTGCCACGTGCAGCAGCGCCGGAGATGCGGAACGGCCAGCTCAGGGAGCGAAAAATCGACGGCGATGTCGGCGTCCTCGATGTCGGAGCGGGAGGCGTCCAGGAAGGGCCGATCAGAATGAAAGCGGGCGACGACCTCATGGGATTCGGCCTCGGCCTCTCTTGCGACGGCTTGTCCCATCTGTCCGGTGCCAACGAGCGCGAGCTTCATGGAGGGACTGAATGATGAACGGATGCGTGAGAGTCTCCAGGCGCCCGTACGTGCCGGCACGCCTTCTTGTTACCCCGCCTTCTCCCCGTGACGCTCCCGTGGCGGGCCCGGACAAATTCGATGAAACGACTTCCAAGCTCCGTCGTCCCGGAACGTGAGAAAAGAGCTGCAGTACAGTGCAATCGCAAATAAAGAAGGCCCACCTGGGGCCATAGCTCAGTCGGTAGAGCGCTTGCATGGCATGCAAGAGGTCCGGGGTTCGAATCCCCGTGGCTCCACTTTTGGGTGTCCCGAGCCGTGACCCTCCCCCCGCCCCGCGGCTCTGGGACACCTTTTTTGTTGCCTGAACGCGTCTTTGCAGGGACGTCCAGTCATCTCTCGGCGCCTGTACGAGTCCAAGGTTGCCTCCTGTCGCGCACTTTGGGGGAACGGGCCCGGCTCGGAACCGAAGAATGTCTTCGGAGGCCCCCCCAAGACGGTTGCGCCCGCCGGGCCGATGGGGGGCTCTTTCCGGAGGCTCGTTCTTACACAGACGCTTGTTGTTACACAGTGCCAGACCGCAGTCTCTTCCTGTTTCGTCGTGACCTCCGACTGGCCGACAACGCCGGGCTGGCTCGGGCGTGTCGTCAATCGGACGAAGTCGTTCCGGCCTTCATCTTTGACCCGCGACAGTGCGACCCCGAACAAAACTCCTTCTTCAGCGAGCACGCGTTTGCGTTCATGATCCGCTCGTTGAAAGAGCTTCGGCGGCGTTTGCGGAAGCGAGGGGGACGGCTTTTTGTTTTTGAGGGCGCCCCCAGCGAGGTTCTTTCCGGGCTCGTCTCTGAGGGAGTCATTTCGGCGGTCCATGTGAACAGAGACTACACGCCGTTCTCGCGGCGCCGGGACGACACGCTGCGCTCGATGTGCCGGACAGAAGGCGCACAGTTTCGGTCGTCGAATGCGCTGCTTCTCACTGAGCCCGAAGAGGTTCAGGCCGATGGGGGCGGGGCGTATCACACCTTCACGCCGTTCCGAAGACACGCGCAGTCTGTCTCTTCCCCGAGGCCAAGAGGCACGATAGACGGGCCGTTCTGTGACGGCTCCCTTCCGGTTGAGACGATTCGTCTGGAGGAGTACGACCGCCATTCCACAGACTCCCTCCGAGCGAAGGGGGGACGGACGGAGGGGATCGCGTTTCTTGAAGAAATCGAGGCGCTCGGCTCCTACCAAGACGCTCGTCACCAGCCGGCGCAGAAGTCGCTCACGGCCCTGTCGGCGCATCACAAGTTCGGCACCATTTCGGTCCGGGAGTCCCTCTACGTTGTGAAGAAGGCATTCGAAGACTATCACAAGTTGATCAGCCAGTTCTACTGGCGGGATTTTTACACGCACCTCCTGTTCCACCGTCCCGAGCAGCTCACCACCTCGCTTCGCCCAATCGGCCGGTACATGCCGTGGCGCAACGAGCGGGGCGAGTTCGACCGGTGGCACGAGGGCACGACGGGCGTGCCCTTTGTCGATGCTGGCATGCGCGAGCTTCGCGACACCGGCTACATGCACAACCGGGCCCGAATGGTCGTGGCCAGCTTTCTCACGAAGGACCTGCTCGTCGACTGGCGCTGGGGCGCACAACATTTCGCGCGGACACTTACCGACTACGACCCCGCCGTGAACGCTGGCAATTGGCAGTGGGCCGCCTCGGTGGGCACCGACTACCGACTCCGCATATACAACCCTTACTCCCAGGCCGAAAAGCACGACCCGGACGCCGAGTACATCAAGCGCTGGGTGCCGGAGCTGCGGGACGTTGAGGTTGGGCGTCTGACCTCCGGCAATCAGGTGGACTTTTCGGGGGCTGCTCCGGGCTACCCGGCACCAATTGTGGATCGGAACGACGCCTATCACCGTGCGAAGGCCGCGTTTGAAGAGGCCGGTCGAGCCTCGGGAAAGTCGCGGTGAGGCTGCGGCTTCCTTCTGAGTGGGACCGACTCTGGCTGGTCGGTAGCCGGTCGATGAACTGCCCTGCTGCCAAACCCACATCCGAAACACGTCGCATGTACTGCACAGGGCGACCATAGAAGAGACCGATTCACCCCACCGGGATGCCTAAGGCGACTGCAGGCCGACCGCGAGGACTAGCGTGAGCATCCCCACCGCCAATATCAAGAAGACAAGGTCCCATCGGATGCTAGCAGACGCACCGCTGGGTCGGTCGGTTGCCGCGTCGTCGCTGGAATGAACGGGGCATCCACTCATGGAGCGGACTGGAATCGTGGGGTGCAGTTTGGAAGGACCGATTCGCCGAGAGAGCGTGGTCGTGGCTCTCTGTCACTAAAGACACGTTGCGGTACCGTCGGGATCCGCAAATGCTCCCGACCATCAGCCGTGCAGCGTCAGCCATGCACCGTTTCGAGCGATGGGCCGGCGGTACGAACCGCCTCGCTCACCCGCCCGGCGTACGTTTCAAAGTTGTCCGCAAACGCCTCTGCCAGTTCGCGGGCACGCCGGTCGTAGGCCTGTGGGTCGTCCCATGTCTGCCGCGGCGTAAGGACCGAATCGGGAACGCCGGGCACCCGTTCTGGAATGGAAAGGCCGAACATGGGATCGGGGGTGCAGGACACGTCCGCCAGGGTGCCGTCCAGGATGGCATTGACCATAGCCCGTGTGTGGTCGAGCTCAACCCGGTGGCCGACGCCGTAGGGGCCGCCCGTCATGCCTGTGTTCACGAGCCAGCAGTCGACGTCGTGTCGCCGAATTTTTTCGCCGAGGAGCTCGGCGTAGACCGACGGATCGCGCACCATGAACGGCTCGCCGAAGCAGGTGCTGAAGGTGGCCCTCGGCTCGCTCACCCCCGCCTCGGTGCCGGCGACCTTGGCCGTATAGCCGCTCAAGAAGTGATACCTCGCCTGCGCAGGGGTAAGCTCGGAGACCGGGGGCAGTACGCCGAACGCGTCGTACGTCAGGAAGAGGATGTGGTCCGGGTGATCCCCCTGCCCGTCCTCGGCGGTGTGGGAGAGGGTCGAGAGGGGATAGGACCCCCGTGTGTTCTGGGTAATCGTATCGTCCGAAAAGTCCGGCTCGCGCGTGTCGGGATCCACAATCACGTTCTCCAAAATCGTCCCGAACTCCTCCGTCGTGCCGTAAATTTCGGGCTCGCTCTCGGGGGTAATGTCGATCATTTTTGCGTAGCAGCCGCCCTCGAAGTTATAGACGCCCCGGTCGCTCCAGCCATGCTCGTCGTCGCCGATGAGCGAGCGGCTCGCGTCGGCCGAGAGGGTGGTCTTGCCGGTGCCGCTGAGCCCAAAGAAGACCGCCGTGCCGCCGTCCTCGCCCTCATTTGCGGAGCAGTGCATGGGCAGTACGCCCTCGTCCGGGAGGAGGTAGTTGAGAACCGAGAAGATCGACTTCTTAATCTCGCCGCCGTAGTGGGTGCCGCCAATCAGGATCAGATTCTGACCCATATCGACAAAGACCGCGGCCTCAGAATTCGTCCCGTCTCGCTCCGGGTCGGCCTCAAACTCGCAGAGGTCGACCACGGTGAAGCCGGGCTCAAACGAGTCGGGCACAGGGCCGTCGGGCCGTACGAACATGTTTCGGGCAAACAGGCTGTGCCATGCCTTTTCGGTGATGATGCGGACGGGGAGGCGATACGATTCGTCCCAGCCAGCGTAGAGGTCCTGCACGAAGAGGTCGCGGCCTTCGGCGTGCTCGGCCATCCGCTCGTGAAGGTGGTTGAAGGTGGAGCGGTCCGTGGGCTGGTTCACGTCCCCCCAGTTGATCTGGTCGGCCACCGATGCGTCCCGGACGATGAAGCGGTCTTTGGGACTACGGCCGGTGTAGGGAGCCGTACGGGTCACGAGGGGTCCGTTTGCGGCAAGCTGTCCCTCGTTGCGGTCGAGGGCCTCCTCGTAGAGACGGGGCCGCCTCAGGTCGTAGTGTATCGTCGCGGGGGCGAGCTGCAGAGAGTGGAGGTGAGACGTTACGCGGCTAGGAATGGACATCGGTGGCATCGAGTTGGTCCGCAAAATCCGTGTGAGGGGCACCTCCCGCGTGGGATGCGGGAGACAAAGTGGCTTTCGGAAGCGCTTCCGGTTTCCTCAATACGTATTCTAATTGTTTCGTGGGAGAATTGCCATGAACAATTCGTTGGGGTCCCTCCGGGATGGAAGGGCACGGGGAGAGTGCGGTATGACTTTACGCTATTGTTGAAAACTACGCGCTGGGATAGGGCGGCATCCACGACGCACTTTTTCCCATATGTCATCCCCACGTCCCGTCGGGCCATCGAGGTTTGGGCTGGTGGCGGCTCTGTACTACGACCCGTCCTCGGTGGGGGGCGTGGCCGTGGCGCTGTTGATGGGAACCCATGGCCTCTTCGGCCTGCCCGTCGACCTTCCGTTGTTGGCCGTGGGCTTTTGCGGCGCCTCTCTGGTCTACGCGGCCGACCGGGGGTGGGGCACCGCTCCCGAAGATCGGATCAACCGGCCCGAACGTGTAGCGTGGAGCCAATCGCACCGCGACTGGCTCACCATCGAGACGGGGGGGCTTCTTGCGCTGGGCGGAGCACTGCTGCCGTACTTGGAGTGGGAAACCCTTTTGTGCACGGCTGGGCTGGGAAGTGTGGCGGCCCTGCACGTTTGGCCGTGGGACGGCTCCCGACCTGTGCTCATCGGGCTCGCAAAGCCGGGGGCCATTGCCGCGACCTGGGCCGCGGGCGGGGCGCTGCTTCCCTTCGTGGAGGCTGGGGCCCCGATTGGTGCAGAAACACTGTTTTTCGTCGGGTACCGTACGCTGTTCATCTTGCCGAATCTGTTGCTTGCGGACTGGGAGGACCGGGGGGGCGATAGTGAGGCCGGGCTTGCGCCGTGGGCGACGCGATGGACGTTGCCGGGGGTCCGGTGGGGCGCGACAGGGGGGCTCGTCGTGGCCGCCCTCGGGGCCATGGGCTGGGCCGCTGTCGCGGCGACGCCGGTGCTCGTCGGGATTGATGCCTTGGGTCTCCTGCTTATGGGGGCCATGGTCTGGGGGTGGAATCTGTCGCGGCCCCGCAATGCCTTCCTCGCTGACCTGATAGTGGCGTGGCCCCTGATCCCCGCGCTTGCCGCGTGGATGATCGTCTGACAAAGGCTGCCGCAGAGAGGAACCTCAGCCCGCGCCGGTGTATCACGTGGACGGTGTGTCCTCCCCCGCACGCCATTCCTCTTCGCCCATCACCTGTTCTCACCCACACCTCCACGACGCATGTCCGACGCCGACTCCTCCGCCCCGACGCTCAGTCCCGACCGCGAGGGCGGGACCATCGAGGACTTCACCCGCATCGAGGCCCTTGCCGATCACGTCGACGAGACGGTTACCCTGAAGGGCTGGCTCCACAACCAGCGCGGCTCCGGGGGCATCAAGTTCTTGATCCTGCGCGACGGCTCCGGCTTCGTCCAGTGCGTGGTGCCGCAGGACGCGGTGGACACCGACAGCTGGGCCGTGGCCGATGACGTGCGGCAGGAGGCCGCCCTCGAAATCACCGGCACCGTGAGTGCGGACGAGCGGGCGCCGGGCGGGTACGAGCTTCAGGTCGACGCCATCGAGCGGATTGGGGAGTCGGGGGATTATCCCGTTACCCCGAAGGAGCATGGGATCGACTTTCTGATGGAGCACCGTCACCTGTGGCTGCGGAGCGAGAGCCAGTGGGCGGTCATGCGCATCCGAAACTGCGTCGAGACGGCCATCCATGCGTTTTTCCAGGAGCGCGGCTTCCTTCAGACCGACGCCCCCATCCTGACGGGGAACGCGGTGGAGGGGACCTCCACGCTCTTTGAGCTCGATTACTTCGACGATGAGAGCGCCTACCTCACCCAGAGCGGGCAGCTGCACGGGGAGGCCATGGCGATGGCGTACGGCAAGATTTACACGTTCGGCCCCACCTTCCGCGCGGAGAAGTCGGCCACCCGGCGCCACCTTACCGAGTTCTGGATGATCGAGCCGGAGATGGCGTTCTACGACCTGGAGATGAATGCCCAGCTTGCCGAGGACTTCGTGGCCCACATCGTGCAGGCGGTCCTTGACGACTGTGAGCAGGAGCTGGAGGCGCTGGGCCGGGATACAACCGCCCTCGAACAAGTAGAGACGCCATTTCCCCGTATCAGCTACGACGAGGCGGTGGGGCTGCTCCGCAGCGACGAGACGGCCGAGATGATTGACGCACGCATCGAGGCGTTCAAGGAAGAGAAGGCGGAGCTCCTGGAGGAAAAAGAGGAGAACCAGACGCGCCGCGGGCAGGCGAAGAAACACGTGAAGCGCAAAATCGACGCCCGAGAGATCGAGATCAACAAGCGGGTCGACGAGATTGAAGAGGCCCTCCGCAACCTGCCGGACTGGAAGGAGTCGGCCCAGACCTTCGAGTGGGGCGAAGACTTCGGCGGCAACGACGAGACGGTGCTTACCTGGCACTTCGACCGCCCCGTCATCGTCCACCGGTTTCCCGCCAAGATCAAGGCCTTCTACATGAAACGCGACCCAGACGACGACCGCCTCGCGATGGGAATCGACGTGCTTGCGCCGGAGGGCTACGGTGAGATCATCGGCGGTGGGGAGCGGGCGACCGACCTCGACTTTCTGAAGGAGCAGATCGATGCGCACGACCTGCCGGAAGAGGTCTTCGACTGGTACCTCGACCTCCGCACGTTTGGGGCCGTGCCCCACAGCGGCTTCGGGCTGGGGCTGGAACGTACGGTCTCCTGGATCACCGGGCGCGATCACGTCCGCGAAACGATCCCCTTCCCGCGCACGATTGCGCGCCTCCATCCGTGAGAAAAAAACATCCGGCGTCCCGGTAGCCCAGGGGCCCGAATGGGTGCCGCGACGGTACGAATTCCGTCCCCCACTCCGTTTTTGCGGCCCGGATTTAATCAAATCTTGTCCCAGCCCTCTGTCGCCATGGCCCTTCGCCTCCGATTCGTCTCGCTTGTTTTCCTCGCTGTGGGCATGGCCGTAGGCCCCGCGGCGGCCCAGGATGATGACTCCGCTGCCATCACCGTCAGCGGGAAGGGCAGCGTCACCGCCCAGCCCGACCGGGCCGTCGTCCGGTTCGGGGTGGTCACGCGGGCCGAGTCCGCCGAGGAGGCCCGGACGCAGAACGCGACGGCGGCCCAGACCGCGATGAATGCGGTGCGCGACCTGGACGTCCCCGAGGAAAAGATGCGCATGGAGAGCCTGCGCCTCCAGCCGCAGTACGAGTACAACGACGAGAAGAACCGGCGTGAGCTCATGGGCTACAAGGCAACCCGCCAGGTGGTCGCTGAGCTTGACCGACTCAAGGTGTTGCCTCCCCTCGTGGCCGGTGTCGTGGAGGGGGGCGCGAACCAGCTCGACGGTATTGACTACCAGCTCCGCGACCGGTCGCAGGTGCGCAACGACGCGTTGCGGAAGGCCGCCCTCGCGGCGGAGGAGAAGGGCCGGCTGCTGGCCGAGACGCTCGATGCCCAGCTCGGGCCTGTGCAGGCCATCAACGAGCAGAACGTTGATCGCGTGCGCCCACAGCCGCGGGTGGCCCGGATGGAGATGACGAAGGCCAGCGACGCCGCCCAGGCGGAGCCGGAGGCGTACGCCGCCGGAGAGATCGAAGTCTCGGCCCGGGTGCAGGTGGTGTTTCAGCTCCGGACCGACTGAGCCGGGCCGGTCAGGAGGAGGCCTGCGCCACCGGCGTCAGACGGGCGTACTCGTCGTCGCTGAAGAGGCGAGAGCGGATTGCAAAGCGCACCCCGAGTGGGATCTCCAGGGAAAAGCTGGCCCCGCGGCCCTCTTCCACATTGATGGTCAACTGCATGTGCTCCCAGTATTCGAACTGGTCGCGAGCCATCTAGCACGGGCAGCCGTGGAGCTCGCCGAGCTGCGCATCGCTCGTCCCAACCCGAAAGCCGCCTTCTTCGTAGCAGAGGGGGGGGGCGGAGCCGTCGCAGCAACCCCCGCTCTGGTGAAACAGAAGCGGGCCGTACCGCTCGCGGAGGTGATCGATCACCGCTTTGGCGTCCTCGGGCACGCGAACGCGAGCGGGGGCGAGCGAGAGAAGGCATGGCCGAGAAGGACGAAATCGGAAAGAGAAGGGAGGAGCGAGGTCCGTTGGGGGCCGGGCGCCGGGACGAAATCAAGGACGACAAGCCCCAAGGCGGGTACGGGACGCACCCACACGGGCACTAAGTAGATCCGAAGACATACGGCTACGCAAGAGTCATTCTGAGCGATCGACGAACAGTGAGAGGAGGGCGTTGAAGAATCTTTTTGCATCAAGCGGAGGCTGCTCATAGGGGTCGTCCCGCCCTTCTTCCGAGAGATTCCCTCCAGGAGCACTCGGTCACTGCGCTCCCAGCGCTCCGCTCGGAATGACGATTTTCAACGTTGTTTGGCCGACCTACTCAGGAGGAAAGACGGGCCTTCAGCCAGCCACCAAGGTCCTGGAGCACCTCTTCTTGCTCGGGCTCGTTGAAGGCCTCGTGGTAGAGGCCGTCGTACAGGCGGAGGGTCTTGTCCGAGGCGGAGGCCCGCTCGTAAAGCCGGCGGCTCCCGCCCGGAGAGGCAAGAGAATCTGCCGTGCCGTGAAACACGAGAAACGGGGTGCTCAACGTGTGGAGACGGCGCTGGGCCTCGGCCCCGGCCCGAAGGAGCTCGGCCCCGGTACGGGCGAGGGTCCGGCCGTGGTAGTTGAGCGGGTCGTTCCGCGCGTCTTCGACGACCGCTGGGTCTCGAGAAATGGCCCCCTGAGGGGAGCGCACGGTCGGAAGGGTGGGGGCGAGGCGGCCCAGGCCCTGAGCCACACGGCGCAGGAGCGGAGCCAGGTCGGGGTTGATCTCGATGGCCGGAGCGCTGAGCACGAGGCCACGGATGTCGGGATCACGGTTCAAGACATACAGCAGCGCGACAAGTCCGCCCATGCTATGACCGAAGAGAAACACCGGCACGTCGTCCGGGGGCGCGACGTGGAGGCGAAACGCGTCGAGGTCCGCGAGGTACTGGCCGAAGTGCTCCACGTAGGCGCGCTTTCCCTCGGAGCGCCCGTGGCCCCGCTGGTCGTAGGCGTGGACGGCGGCGTCCTGGGCCACGAGGGCCTCTGCGACGTGGTCGTACCGGCCGCAGTGCTCGGCATAGCCATGCACCAGGAGCACGTGGGCTTTCGGGGGTGGGCCCGGCGTCCATCGTCGCGTCGTGAGTGAGAGGCCGTCGTACGTACGGAATGTATCGGCGGAAGGCATCGGGACGGAGGAATGAGGAGAACGGAAACGTACAGACGCGTCCTGGGGAACGTCAGATGCAGGAGGAAGACCGAGAGAAAGCACACCGCTGGGTGGGTGAAACCCCCAACAATTTGAGACGGAGAAGAAGAAACGATCTCCGTCGGGGAAACAATTGCGGTGACCCTGTTATTTCTGGTAACCGTTAAGTTCGCTGTAGACGGCAAGCCCCTTTCATGCGTCTCCTTCTTTTGCTCTGGACCTGCCCGGCGTTCCTTGCGTCGCCGCTCCGGAGGCTTGCCCGACTCGTCCAGCAGTTCTCACAATGGGCGGTGTCTAAAGGCCGGCGTGCACGACAAGAGCAGCGGCCCATTTGGGAATCCCTTCGCCCTCAGTCCCGGATCCTCAAAGATACGCCGGCAGAACGGGCCGTTTTGCTTCCCCTTCAGGCTCGGCGGCTGGCCCGTGTGCTGGTCGCATCTCGCCCGTTGGGCCCGTAGGAGTGCTCCTCCGCTTTCGTCCCGAAGGCCCGCCCCGAACAGAGCGCTGGTGAAGAGGAGGGCCGTGCAGAAAGAATTCGTACGGGATCTCCTCGTGGACCGCTGTGGCGGCATCGCGAACGGGCCCGTCTCCCACTTTGGTTCTATTTGAATTGAGCGAGTGTCTTCCATGCAGGGGAACGGTTTTCGAGTTGGACTCACAATCTTCTTCGTCGGGCTGTGCGGGTTTTATCTCTTTCCCTCGGTGCAGAACCTGTACGTCGGCTACAAGATGAACAACATGGCCGAGGAGGAACGGGTGGAGTACGAGGCCGAAAACCGTCAGTGGCTCGACCAGGTCGACGAAAGCTCCCTCAACTTGGGGCTCGACCTTCAAGGCGGCATGCACGTGACACTGGAGGTGGAGATTGGAAATCTCCTCGATCAGCTGGCGGTCAACAAAGACGAGGCATTCCAGGGAGCCCTCCGGGCGGCAGAGCAGCGGGCAGGAGAAGAGAATGTGTCGGTCGTGGAGGCCTTCGTCGAGGCCTTCGAGGCCGAAAATCCGGACGGTCGCCTTTCCCGCTACTTCCGCAACCAGGGGGAGGACATCACACGACGCTCGTCGAACGACGAGGTACAGGAGTATCTCCAGGCTCAGGCGGATGCCGCCGTTCAGAACGGAATTCAAGTGGTTCGCAACCGCGTTAACCAGTACGGGGTAACGGAGCCGTCCATTCAGCGGCAGGGCGACGAGCGGATTGTGGTGGAGCTCCCGGGGGTGAGCAACCGAGAACGGGTTCGAGACCTGTTGGAAAGCGCATCGCAGCTCACCTTCCACCTCATGTCGGAGCCCCAGCGGCTGGGAGAATCGGTGCAGCGCATCATTGAGCACTACGAGCCGACCGCGGAGGACTCCGCCCGCATCGCGGAGGCCCGGGCCGCCGACACGGCCGCAGCGGACACCTCTTCGGATACGTCCGAAGTGACGGAGGGCACCGAGCTGGCGGCGGCCTCGGGGCAAGAGGCGTCGTCCGGCAGTCAGCAGGGAACGGCCCTCACGGAACCCGGAGAGGGCGCCCAGACGGGCCCCCAGAACTCGATTCTAGCCGTGATGCAGCCCATGCCGGGCCAAGACCAGCCGATCATCGGACGGGCCTTTGCGTCCGACACGTCGCGGGTCAATGAGCTTCTCGGGGACCCGTCGGTCCAGAAGATGTTTCCCCCGGGCATCGAGCCCATGTGGACGGCCAGTCCCGTATTGACGACCGAGGACGGGCGCGAGGCGTTTCACCTCTTGGCCGTTCGGGCGGAGCCGGAGCTGACCGGGGAGGTGGTGACGGAGGCCTCTGTCCAGTTCGACCGTCAGACCAACGAACCGAAGGTCTCCATCACGATGAATTCGGATGGGGCCCGGCGGTGGGACCGGATTACCGCGGCAAACATCGGAAACCGGGTATCGATCGTCCTGGACGACATCGTGTACTCGAGTCCGAACATCCAGAGCCGAATTTCGGGGGGGCGCACAGAAATCACTGGTCTGGAGTCGCGACGGGAGGCGCAAGACATCGTGACGGTGCTACAGTCCGGGCGGCTCCAGACAGACCTGAACATCATTTCGGAACGGACAGTGGGGCCCAGCCTCGGAGAGGAGTCCACGCGCGCCGGATTCATTTCCGTCGTGGCCGGATTTCTGCTGGTCGTTCTGTTCATGATCATGTACTACCGCACGGCGGGGGTCGTGGCCGACGTTGCACTGCTCCTGAACGTGATTTTGATCCTGGGCATTCTGGCCGGCTTCGGGGCCACGCTCACGCTTCCCGGGATCGCCGGCATCGTTCTCACAATCGGGATGGCCGTGGACGCGAACGTGCTCATCTACGACCGAGTGCGGGAGGAACAGGCCACTGGGAAGACCCTCCGTGCCGCCATCAGCGCTGGCTACGAGCAGTCCCTGAGCGCCATCCTTGATGCCAACATCACGACCTTCTTCGTGGGCGTCATTCTGTACTCCTTCGGCGTCGGCCCGATCAAAGGCTTCGCTGTCACGCTCATGGCCGGGATTCTCGCCTCCCTCTTTACGGCAATCATCGTGACCCGCATCCTCTTCGACTACCTGGTGGAGGAGCGCCGGATGCAGGTGAGCTACGGATAGGCCCCTGTCTCTGCACTGGGCTGCCATCACGACGGGATTTTTCCTCAACGACGGATCATCATGCGTCTTTTTGAGAACGCCGACTACAGCCTCATCCCGAACCGCCGCATCGGTTATATTATCTCGGGAACGCTGCTGACCATTAGCATTCTCTCACTCCTCACGAAGGGGCTGGCCCTGGGCATCGACTTCCGCGGTGGGATGGAGTTTGTCGTGGGCAATACGACGGACCTGAACACTGTCGACGTCCGCTCCGCCCTGATGGAGTCGTTTGAGGAGGAGCCGGAGGTGAAACGGTTCGGAGACACCGGGCACCTGATTCGGGTTTCCGGGGACGGGGACATTACGATGATGGAGAACCAACTACTGACGGCCCTCAATGGGCAGTTCTCGGGCCGCGACATTGCGATTGAAAGCACCAACGTGGTGGGGCCGCGCTTTGCGGAGGACCTGAAACGGGGGGCCATCTACGCCGTGTTGGGGGCCCTTCTCGTGGTGTTCCTCTACATCATGGTGCGCTTTGAATGGCGCTACAGTCTTGGGGCCGTAGCGGCCCTGGTGCACGACGTGATAATCACACTTGGGATTTTCTCGGTGCTGGCCGGCATCGCGCCATTCTCCGTCCAGGTCGATCAGTCCCTCATCGCTGCGTTTCTCACGATCGTGGGGTACTCGCTGAACGATACGGTCGTGGTCTTCGACCGGGTGCGGGAGTACGTGAATCTGTTCAAGACAGAGACCTTCGATGTCATCGTGAACCGGTCGATCAATGCAACGCTGAGTCGGACCGTTGTCACGTCGGTGACCACTCTCATCGTGGTTACGATTCTCTTCGTCTTTGGGGGAGAGGTCCTACGGGGCTTCTCGTTTGCCCTCATCATTGGGGTGATTATTGGGACCTACTCGTCGATCTTCGTCGCGTCCCCCACGATTGTGGAGCTCAATCGCCGTCTCGAAAAGAGTGCGGCGTAGTGCGGATGGAGCGCGGAAAACGACACTGACCTACTTGCTCAACCGACACCGTGTACCATGCCAGTATCTATCGTAATTGGAAGCCAATGGGGGGATGAGGGAAAGGGGAAGATTGTTGATCTTCTGAGCCCGGATGTGGACATTGTTGCTCGTTATCAAGGCGGTGCCAACGCGGGGCACACCATCGTCTGGGACGAGGAGGGAGAGACCGAAGAATTTGTTCTTCACCTCGTGCCGAGCGGCATCTTTCACGAAGGGGTCACCTGCGTAATTGGGAACGGCGTGGTGCTGGACCCGAAGGCCATCCTGGAGGAGATCGAGAAGATTAAGTCTTTGGGCGTCGACGTGGAGGGGCGGCTGAAGATCTCCCACAATGCCCACCTCATCATGCCGTACCACAAGGCGATTGAGGCGGCGCAGGAAGAGGAACGGGCCTCGGCCGACGATGACGATGAGATTGGAACGACCGGCCGCGGAATTGGGCCCGCGTACACCGACAAGTTTGCCCGCACCGGCATTCGGGTCGTGGACCTGCTCGACGAGGATGTGCTGCGCCGAAAGCTCCGCCGTTCGATCGAAGAGAAGAACGCCATCCTTCGGGACGTCTACGATGCCGAGGCACTGGACGTCGACCGCATTGTGGAGGAGTACGTCGAGTTCGATCACAAAATTGACGACTACGTCACCGACACCTCGGCGTACCTGTCTCGCGCCCTCGACGACGGGGCCCGCGTGCTGGCCGAGGGGGCTCAGGGATCGCTCCTCGATGTCGATTTTGGCAGCTACCCGTACGTCACCTCCAGCCACCCCACGGCCGGCGGGTGCTGCACCGGACTCGGCGTCTCGCCCACCGAGATCGACCGTGTGCTGGGCATCGCGAAGGCGTATTGCACGCGCGTGGGCAACGGGCCCTTCCCCACAGAACTCGACGGGGAGGTTGGCGAGGATCTGCGGGAAAAGGGCGACGAATTTGGGGCGACGACAGGCCGTCCCCGACGGTGCGGCTGGCTCGATCTCGTGGCCCTTCGGTACACCTGCATGGTCAACGGCTTCAGCGAGCTGGCCCTGACCAAGCTCGACGTCCTCTCGGGGACCGATGAGCTGAAGGTGTGCACGCAGTACCGGTACGACGACAAGGTCACCCGGCGCTTTCCGAGTGAGCCACAGAACCTGACACGGGTGGAGCCCCAGTACGAGACCCTACCGGGGTGGGAGGCCGACATTTCTGGTGTGCGTCACGTCGAGGACCTGCCGCGGGAGGCCCGGGACTACCTCGCTTTCGTCGAGAACTACCTCGATGTGGAGATCGGGCTGGTCTCGAACGGGCCGCGCCGCAGCCAGATCATCACGGACGTGCAGCCGATGGCCGCGGCCTAGCGCCCGAGACAGACGGGCACAGCTGGTCGTGGGGAAGATTGGGCCCGTGCGTCCACTTCTCGGGATGGCCCCACACGCGCACAACCCGGCGGTGTCATGAATGCCTACCGATGGTCGGTCCAGCTCAAGCTTGGGCTCATTGTGTTTGCCGTCGGCATCGCGGTGGCGTCGCTCTGGTACACCCAGCGGCTCGTCGACCGGTTGCAGGAACGTGAGCAGGCGGTCATCCAGCTCTGGGCCGATGCCCTGGAGCAGGTGGTGCAGACCCAGCAGGCAGCGAATCCGTACCGGAAGGAATTTCGTCGGCTCGACTCGCTTCTGCAGTCCCTGGAAGGTCGTCCTGTCGCGGCCCCCCTCTCCACAAAGCGGCTTTCCGATCTGCGTGAGTCGGTCGATTGGGCGCGCGCCATGCCTCCCACGCGGGAGTTCAACTTCATCCTGAATGAGATCCTGCAGCCGGACCAGTTCGACGTCCCGGCCATCATCACCGACTCGACGGGCCGCCGGCCGCTCTCCTGGCAGAACGTGGGGGTGCCGGACACCGCCGCCACACCCCTTCCGGCGGCCGACTCCGTGGAGGTTCAGGCACAGCTCCGGGACGAGCTGGAGGACATGCGGTCGGCCTTCAAGCCCATCCCCGTTCGGATCGACGTGTCCGACGCCCCCGGACGAGAGGCCGGAACTTCTGCGGGGCAGCTCACGCAGTACGTGTTCTACGACGAGTCGGCCCTCATCACGGAGCTGCGCATCTTCCCGTGGGTGCAGCTGGTGTTCGTTGGGCTGTTCGTAATGGTGGGGTACCTTGGCTTCTCCTACATCCGACGCAGCGAGCAGAGCAGCCTCTGGATGGGAATGGCGCGAGAGGCGGCCCACCAGCTCGGAACGCCCCTGTCCAGCCTCATGGGATGGATCCAGATGCTGCGCACCCCCGATCTGCCGACGGACCAGCGCGAGCGGGCGCTGACGGAGATTGAGAACGATGTGGAGCGGCTTCAGCGCGTCGCGGATCGGTTCTCGGACATCGGCTCGCAGCCGAAGCTTGAGCGCTGTGACCTGGGGCCGATCATCGAGCAGACGGCCCGCTACCTCCGCCGGCGCATCCCTCAGCAGGGCCAGTCCATCGCACTGACTGTGGATCTGCCCGACCGCCTTCCGGCTGAGGCGAACGAGGAGCTCTTCGCGTGGGTGCTCGAGAATCTTCTGAAGAACGCCCTCGACGCGATTGAGGACGAGGAGGGACGCATCACGGTGACGGCCTGGGAGAAAGAGGCCCAGGTCTTCATCGAGGTGCAGGATACGGGGCAGGGCATTGAGGGGCAGCAGTGGAATAACATTTTCCGGCCCGGCTACAGCACCAAGAAGCGTGGGTGGGGCCTGGGCCTGAGCCTCGCCCGTCGCGTGATCGAGAGCTACCACGGCGGACGCCTTGAGCTCGCATCGTCGACGGTCGGACAAGGGTCGACCTTCCGCATCGAGATTCCCGCCGCGGACGCGGCGTAGGGGCTACGGCTGTACGCGTGCCCGGAGTGTGTCGGGGGCCAGAGTGGGCGAGACGACCACGAAGACGGTGGCCCGGTCGCGCCATAGAAGGCCATTGCCGGAGGGCTGCTCGTCCGCGACGAGCCGGTTGCGCTGAGTCAGTTGACCGCGGAGCTGGGCGTCCAGCCGCGCGGTGCCGTCGAGCCGGTCGAGGAGGGCATAGCTGTACACGAACGCGGCAATCTGGGCGCCCTTCCCACCGGTGTACAGCACAACGGGAATCTCGGCGTTGTCGGTCGCTCGGAGCCGCCCGACCCCTTGTACCTGTGTGTCCTCGATGGAGGGAAGGCGCACCCGACGGCCCCAGGTCGAGTCCAGATAGGCCTCCGCGGCGGCCGGCTGCGTGGTCGTGCGTTCGGGCGTCACGGCCCCGACCTGCTCCGCGGAAAAGGCCGTTAGGGACGGCGGGGGAGCGGAAGAGGGAGACGCGGAGTTCGTGAGGTACGACACCCCGAGCCCGCCGCCCAGGACGAGCATGCCCAGTAGCAGGACAACCCCTAGGGCTCGGGGCCCGGGACGTGAGGGAAGCCGGTCGACCAGACGGTCCGACGCGTCGTTTGGCGTAGACGGGGAAGCGCTTGGCCCGGCGTCCTCCTCCTCCTCCTCCTCCTCCTCCGCTTCCTGGGCCCCGGCCGACGAGGACGAGGACGACGATCGCAGGGTGGCCCGCAGACGAGCACGGAGTGAGCTGGGAATCGGGGCAAAGTGATCGTGGAGCACGTCGCGCAGTACCGCCTGCAGGTCCGGGTCGGCGAGCGTCTCGTCGATGAGGTCCGCCTCGGGGGCGGACAGTATCGCCCGCAGCCGTTCCCGCAGTAAGGCAGACGGGTCGGTCGGGAGTGGCTCCTCAAAGAGGGTGCTGGACTGGTTGGGGCCGGTCGCCTGGGACAACTGAGAGGCACTGAGAACAAGGACGAACTGCTCCGCCGCCGAACAGGTAGCCAGCGCAATGGGCAGGGTGCTGCGGGCGAGGCGCTCTGCTGTGTCGCGCCGGAGCGAGTCTGTGTTTGAGGAAGAAGTGGCCCCGGGCGTGCGCGCGGCTCCCTGCTCGCGGCTCCTCTCTGGGGCCTCCCGCAGGAGCAGAGCGAGCCAGTCCTCTGGCGTGTCGGGGCCCTCCTCTGGACGCGCGTCCGCCCCCTGTTCGTAGACCCGGACGAGGAGGGAGGGGGCGGCCTTCTTCCCCACCAGTGTGCAGGCGAGTGGGTAGAGAAGGTTCAGGGCCTCCAGTGGAGACGGCCGGTCGGGCGACGTGGACGCGAGAGCCATGGGATGCCTGAGGGAAAGCGCAGAGAACACACCCGAGACCAGGACTACTCGGATGGTTCTTCAAGAACAATTTTTACGGAATCGCCCTTTCGTATGTCCAGTAGCTCGGCGCCGTTCCCCCCATTGGCGGCGATTTCCAGGCAGCCAGTGCTTCCAAAAAGCAGAAGCGGGTCGCCCTCCGGGACCGCCCCGTACGTGGGATGGAGCGCCTGTAGGGTGGTGTTGCCCGCGTAGGTCTTGAGGGGCGGGAAGGCGTCGAGCGGCGGCTCCGGATTCCCCAGACCGGCGGCCTGGGCCAGGGTGGAGCGCCGGATGTTCGTGATGCAGTTGCCGAAGTGATCCACGTGCACCACCCAGCCCTGCACCGTCTGGGGGCCGGTGGACGGCCGGGCCCACCGGAGCGGCTCAAGCTCATCGACGGACGTTCCGAGGGCGCCCACGGACCGTCCGTCGGCGAGGTGTGCTGCGGCGGGCGCGAAGATGTCGCGGCCGTGAAACGTCGTGCTTGGCGACGTCTCCCGCCAGAAGGCAGGATCGTCAAGCTCCACGAGGGCCTCCGGCGACGCTTGATCCAGGACGAGCGGGAAGACTCCGTTGTCGGGGCCGACGAACCACTGTCCCTCGGCACGAAGGGCCACGGCGCGTCGCTCAGTGCCGACCCCCGGGTCCACCACCACTAGGTGCACGGTTCCGTCCGGAAAGTAGGGGCGGGCCGACTGCAGCACGAAGGCTGCCTCCATCACGTCCTGTGGGCTGATCTCGTGGGTCACGTCCACGAGCCGCACGTCCGAGCAGATGGAGAGCATCGTTCCCTTCATCGCTGGCACGTACGCATCCTCCGTGCCAAAATCCGTCGTGAGGGTGACAATGGGAGGGGAGGGCCGGGTGGGGGCGGACATAGACCTAGAGCGGCGTGGGAAAGTGTTCCGTCAACGAGGCAGCCGGGGCGGTACATCCGTACCGTGCAGGAGTGTACGAACCGTGGGGCGCGATGTGTAGGCCTGTCCCGCGGAAGAGAAACAATTCGGAGGGATTTAGGAGTTGGTACCTCACTCCGGTTCATTTTCTTCGAAAAGCCGGCAGTCAACAACACACCTCCGTCCATGTCGTCCCCTGAGTCCGCTGGCCCGGATCCGCTGAGCCTTGACCACAACTCTAGGGCTGGGGACGCTCTTGACCGGTTCGTCGCCCTGTGGGAGGAGATGGCATCTGCGTGGGGGATCAGCCGCACCATGGCGAAGATCCACGCGCTGCTCTACTTCGCAGGGCGGCCCCTCAGCACCGACGAGGTGATGGAGTGTCTGGGTGTGAGCCGGGGCAACGCGAACATGAACCTGCGATCGCTCGTCGACTGGAACCTCGTGGACAAAACGCACCGTTCCGGCTCGCGCAAAGACTACTACCGGGCGGAGACCGACGTGTGGCAGATTACCGCCCGTATCATCGAAGAACGTCAGCATCGAGAGGTGCATCCCGTCCGGTCGCGCCTTCAAGAGTGCGCTGATCTGCTAGTCGAGGCCGGCGAATCCATCGAGGACCATCCGGACACCGAGCGGGCGCTCCACCAACGCTTCACCAACCTCATCGGCCTCCTGAACGTGCTCGAAGGCGTCTCCGAGGCCCTCCTGCCGCTCGTCCGCAACAGGGACACCGAACAGATCGAGCAGCTGCTCACCGTGGCGCGCCGGCTGGGCGAGTCCGAGAGCACTGCCTCCTCTGTCGACTCTTCCGACCCATCCTGACGGAACTCTCCCCTGCCCGCCATGGCAACGACCAACGACATCGGGAACCGCGGGGAAGACATCGCCGCCATTCGGCTCGACGAGGCAGGCTATGAGATTTTGGAGCGCAACTACCGGCACGAACGCAACGAGGTGGACCTGGTGTGTCGACAGACCGGCGCGGAGGAGTACGTTTTTGTGGAGGTGAAGACCCGGAGCGGGACGGGATTTGGGGCGCCGGAAGCGTCGATCACCGAGAAGAAACGAGAGGCCCTCCAACACGTGGCGCGGGGATACCTTCACGAGCACGAGTCAGAAGGGGCCCCGGCCCGATTCGACGTCGTGACGGTCATGCTGACCAACGGGGCGCCGGAGGTCCACCACTACGAAAACGCCTTTTGGGGCGGATGAACGGCCGGTCGGGCTACCTCGGCGGCTCGTACTCGCGGGGCAGGCGCTCGGCCATGAGGGCGCGGAGGAAGTGGCGGAGCGAGTCCCGACAGGCTTCCAGGCGGTTTCGTTGCCACCGGGCGGCTTCCGTGGAGTCCCGCGGCGTGAGAGGATTGAAGAGCGGCTCGCCGTCCCACCGCACCACGGACCCTCGCTCCTCGAACTCTTTCAGGAAGTAGGTAACACGGTAGCCCAAGGCCCGGTTTTCGATGATGACTGGCTTTTGGGCCCACGCTTCGAACCGGCCCCATCACTTGTCGTCGAATCGCAGGACCTCGGGGTTCACGAGCGTGCACTGTTCCGCCTGATCCGAGCCCCCGATAAAGAGACGCCTGAAATGACCCAGGTGCTCGTACCACTCCTCGTCCCGTTCTGCGGAGACCGTGACCGGGGGAGAGGAAAGCACCTCGGTGCGGAGGCGCACGGTCACCACCGAGAGGGGATTGAGAGACGGATGGAGGGAGAGGGAGCGCTGCTCGTGTCCCACCCGCGATACGTACAGCCGCTTCGGGCCCGGACGGACGCCCTCTAGCCGGAAGCGTCCGGTCGAATCGGTCACGGTCCCTGCATCGACTCCACCACGAAGACGTGAGTGCGGGGCAGGGGCACGTTCGAGCCGGCCTCGAGCACGTTTCCTTCAATGATGCCGGTGGACGGCCCTGGCGCGGCACCAGGCACATACACCAAGACGAATAGAACCGCAGCGAGACGTGCCCACATGGTGTACTGGGAGTCTCGTTCCTTCACATGGCCAGTCAAATGTATGGTGGAGAAGGACGAATGTTTGTTTGTGAGAAAAATGGAGAAAAGGACAAGAGAGGGCTTTCTACCGCGCGTCCTGGATGGCGTCGATGGTGGTCGGGTCTTCCAGGCTTGACGTATCGCCGAGCTCTTCGCCCAGGTACGCCGTCTGAATTATGCGCCGCATGACCTTAGCGTTGCGCGTCTTGGGCAGGGCGTCGGCAAAGAGAATCTCACGCGGCTTCAGGGGCTTGCCCATCTCGTCCACGACGACCTGCATCAGTTCCTTGCGGAGGGCATCGGTTTCGTCGGGCCCCGTCTTCAGCACCACGAACGCGACGATCTCGGAGCCCTTCACGTCGTGCGGCACGCCGATCGCGGCGCTCTCGGCGACGGCCTCGTGGGCATTCAGAAGCGATTCAATCTCGGCCGGGCCCAGGCGCTTGCCGGCCACGTTGATCGTGTCGTCCGAGCGCCCCAGGATGTACCAGAGCCCATCTTCGTCGACGGCCGCAAAGTCGCCGTGCACCCACGTGTCGTCGAACCGGTCCCAGTAGGCGTCGTGGTAGCGGTCGTCGTCGCCCCAGAAGCCGCGCGTCATGCCGATCCAGGGTTCTTGCAGGACGAGCTCCCCAACCGCTTCCCGGACCGGTGTGCCGGCCTCGTCCACCACGTCGGCGTCCATGCCGGGGACGGGGCCGGAAAACGCGGCCGGCTTAAGGGGCTCTAAGAAGTTGCCGCAGAGGATCCCGCCGGAGATCTCGGTGCCGCCGGAGTAGTTGAGGATTGGCTTCTCGCCGTCGAGCACGGTCTCAAAGCACCACGACCAGGACTCGGGGTCCCAGGGACTGCCGGTAGAGCCGATGGCGCGCAGGCTCGACCGGTCGGCCGCCTCCACGGGCGCGTCGCCGTGGGTCTTGAGGGCGCGAATGAGGGTGGGCGAGACGCCGAGATGGGTGACCTCGTGGTCGTCCACCATTCGCCAGAGGCGTCCGGGGTCGGGGTGGTCGGGGGCCCCGTCGTAAAGCACCATGGTGGCCCCCACCGTCAGCGTGCCGAAGACGAGCCACGGCCCCATCATCCATCCCATGTCGCTCATCCAGTACATCGTCTCGCCCGGCTTCAGGTCCATCGGGTGATACATGTCTTGCGCACCCTTGATGGGAAAGCCGCAGTGGGTGTGCACCGTCCCCTTCGGCGGTCCGGTGGTGCCGCTGGTATAGATGACCATGACCGGGTCCTCGGCGTCGGTGCGGGCCGTACGGGCCTCCGGGCTGTGCCCCGCTACGAAATCGCCCCAGAAATGGTCACGTCCGGTCGTCATGGGCGGAGTGTCGCGCCCGAGGTGCCGGTGGACGATGACGTGTTCGACGGAGGGGCACTGCTGGACTGCCTCGTCCGCGGTTCCTTTCATGTCGATGGGGCGGCCCCGGCGCGCGAAGCCGTCGGCGGTGAAGAGGGCTTTCGCCTCGGCCCCTTGGAGGCGGGTCACCAGGGCGCCGACCCCGTATCCGCTAAACAGAGGAAGCAGTACCCCGCCGATTTTCGTGATTGCCAGGAACGCAACGACAATTTTGGGGGTCATGGGCATGTACAGCCCAATCCGGTCGCCCGTCCCGAGCCCCAGGGCCCGCAGCGCGTTCGCACAGCGACAAACCCGCTGGTGAAGCTCGCCGTACGTCAAATGCTCGGTCGTTCCGTCCTCGCCCTCCCAGCGGAGGGCCGTGCGGCTCTCCACAGGGGTGCCCTGCCACTTGTCGAGCAGGTTGTGAACAATGTTCATTTTCCCGTTCACGCACCAGGTGGGGCGCTCGATGCCCTCCGAGAGGTCGACAATCTGGTCGTAGGGGTCGTAGAACTCAATGCCCAGGTCGTCGAGCACGGCCTCCCAGAACCAGGCCGCGTCCGCGGCGGCCCGCGTTCGGAGGGCCGGGAGGTCCGCCAGGTCATGCCGATCCATGAACTGCCGCAGGTTGGCATCGGCGACGACGTCTGGGTCGGGGGTCCACACCACGTCCTGGCCGAACGGGAAAGAGTCGGGGGAGGGCGACATGTCGGTGGGCATGAGGAGGAAAGAGGGAGGGAGTGAAGAAAAGAGCGTTGGAGGTGAAAGGGCTTACACAATAATCCAGACCACGGAACAGAAGCAACCGACACGCTCGGATCCAACCCCGAAACGTCTGTGTAACGTACATTCTTTGTATGAAAGAACATTCGCTTCGGGCTCGTGGTGGGACACAATTCGTGTTGACGGGTGTATGAGGGCCTGCTTGATGTTTCGGGTTTCCCTCCGCGTTTCGGGCAACGTCCTCGGGCCGGAGTGCCCTCGATGACCATTCCTAATTGACTGAGTCGACGTGGCTGACCAAACTTCTCAGAATGACAACCAGAACGGATCCGGATTGCCCGGTGGGGGATCCTCGGGAACGGGCCGAGGGCGTCTCATCATTTGGGTCATTGCCGGGACGCTGCTGGCCCTATGGGCCTACAGCTACTGGGGCATGGGGCCGTCCGGGGGCGAGCGCATTAGCTACAGCGAGTTCCGCACGCAACTGAGCCAAGAGAACGTGGAGCGCGTGGAGGTGGAGGGCAACACCATCAACGGCACACTGAAGTCTCAGGCCACCCGGACCGAACAGGGGAATTCGGTGGAGTATGAGAACTTCGTGACCTACCTGCCCTCCTTCGGTGATGAGCAGCTCATGGACCTGCTCGAGACGCAGGGGGTGAACGTGATGACGAAGCCCGAGAGCACCTTTCCGTGGGGGTTGGTCATCATGGGGCTTTTGCCCGTCCTCCTCTTGTTCGGCGTGGGGTATATTTTCCTCCGCCGCATGCAGTCGCAGGGCCAGGGCCTCTTCTCGGTCCGGCAGAGCAAGGCGGAGCTGTACGACAAGGACGAGGAAGACACCACGTTCGACGACGTGGCCGGTGCCGACAGTGCAAAGGAGGAGCTCCGCGAGATCATCAAGTTCCTGAAGAATCCGAAGCGCTTTGAGGGGCTCGGGGGCAAGGTGCCGAAGGGCGTCCTTCTGGTGGGCCCGCCGGGAACCGGCAAGACGCTCCTCGCTCGTGCAGTGGCCGGGGAGGCGAATGCCCCGTTCTTTAGCGTGTCGGGGTCCGACTTCATGGAAATGTTTGTGGGCGTCGGGGCCTCCCGTGTCCGCGACATGTTCAGCGAGGCGAAAGAAACATCCCCGGCCATCATTTTCATCGACGAGCTGGACTCCATCGGGCGCAAGCGAGGGGCGGGCCTTGGCGGGGGCAACGACGAGCGGGAGCAGACCCTCAACCAGCTGTTGTCGGAGCTAGACGGCTTCGAGGAGAATGAAGGGGTGATCGTGATGGCGGCCACAAACCGGCCCGACATCCTCGACTCGGCCCTCACGCGGCCCGGCCGCTTCGACCGACAGATCACCGTCGACCTGCCCACGAAGCAGTCCCGCCACGAGATCCTGAAAATCCACGCGCGGGACAAGCCGATGAGTGACGACGTGGACCTGGACGAGATTGCCCGGAGCACGCCCGGGTTCAGTGGGGCCGACCTCGAAAATCTTCTCAACGAGGCGGCGCTTCTGGCCGGTCGCCACGGACACGACGCCATTCGGTACAGCGACATCGAGCAAGCGCGAGACAAGGTCATGATGGGCCTCAAGCGCGATGGCCTTGTGCTGGACGACGAGGAGAAGCGGCTACTGGCCTACCATGAGGCCGGGCACGCCATCGTCGGGGCGGCCCTTCCCAACGCGGACCCGGTGCACAAGGTGACCATTGTTCCTCGGGGCAAGGCCATGGGCGTCACCCAGCAGTTGCCGGAGAAGGACAAGTATCTCTACCGGCTCGACTACATCCTGGACCGCCTGGCCGTGATCATGGGGGGGCGTGCCGCGGAGGAACTGATCTTCGACACCGCGACCAGCGGGGCCGAAAATGACCTGAAGCAGGTCCGCAAGATGGCACGAAAGATGGTTCTTGACTGGGGCATGGGCGACCAGTTTAAGCACATCTCCCTGGGCGAAGACCAAGGAAACGTGTTTCTCGGGGATGAGATTGCCAAAGGGCGCGAATACAGTGAGGTGACGGCCCGTGAGGTGGATGAGGAGATCCGTCGCATCTCCGAAGATGCCTTTCAGCGTGCCGTCGACACCCTGAACGAGCACCACGAGGCCTTCGATCAGTTGGCTGAGATGCTCATCCAGCGGGAAGAGGTGCCCGGAAAAGATGTGCTTAAGCTCATGAACGGAGATGCCGACGAGATCGGTCACATGCCGACGACCAATGGAGAGGTTGCGGCCGAGGAGAACGGGTCGGCGGACGAGCACACGCCCGACGAGACCGAGGTGACCGAAGAAGACGAGTCGGCGGAGGAAAGTCGGGCCTCGGGCCCGAGCGACGCCTCTTGAAGCCGAGGCCTACAGCGGCCTCTCCAGAGCAATTGTCAAAAGAGAAGCTCCACCATGGCCGAAATCGACCCATCCCGCCCGTCGAACGACACGCTCCGCGACGAGCTGACCGAGGAGCAATACCACGTGACCCAGGAGGCGGGCACAGAGAAGCCCTTCAGCGGAAAATACTGGGACCACAAGGGCGATGGCCTGTACCGCTGCGTGGTCTGTGATACACCCCTCTTCGACTCCGACACCAAGTTTGAGTCCGGCAGCGGCTGGCCCAGCTTCTATGACGTAGTTGAGGAGGGCAATGTCGAGCTGACGACTGATCACAGCCTTGGGATGCGCCGGACCGAGGCTGTGTGTGATGAGTGCGGGGCTCACCTCGGGCACGTCTTCGAGGACGGCCCGGAGCCCACGGGACAGCGGTACTGCATCAATTCCGCGGCCCTTGACTTCAGTGGAAAGTAGCATGCATCCGCATTCGGACGCACCCCTGCGAAAAACTGTGGGGCCTATGAGGCGCCTGTGGGCGGTGGAAGGTTCGGAATGAGGTCGATAGCCCCAACCGTCTCGGCCCCCATCCACACGACGAACGCGACGTACAGGGTGATAAGTCCCCAGGCCTCCGGTGCGGTCAAAACCATTTGGGACCGCATCGTGAGAAGAACGATGAGGGTGGCGAGCGAAAGCACCCCCATCATCGGCATTCCCACAGAATAGTTGATGGCGACTGTGCCGGCGACGAGGGCCCCGGCGGGGATGCAGACGAGAAGGTCGAAGATGTTGCTGCCCAGCACATTCGCCACGCTCGTGACGGGATTGCCAGCCCGGGACGCCCGGATGCTGACGAAGGCATCCGGCACCGAGGTGCCGGCCGCGACGACCGTGATGCCCCACAGGAAGCTTGGGGTGCCACCGAGCTCGCCGAATGCCACGGCCGAGCGAATAAGTCCCTCCACGCCGAGGAGAATGATCAACAGCGACCCCACGAGCCGTGCGGCCTGTTTTGGAAGGTGAATGTCCATTGGGGGCGCCTCGGGGTCATAGTCCCTCGCGTCCTGGTATTGCAAATACACATACACGGCGTAGAGCGCAAGGGGAAGCAGGGCCAAACCTCGCGTCATGCCTCCCGTCTGGGCCCCTGGCTCTCCCGGAAGGGGATTGTAGATCACGGCGAAGGAGAACACCAGCAGGAGGACGACAATCGAAATGAGGTAAAACTGGGTCTCCTTGTAGACGAGGTCGCGGGTCGACTCCAGCCGCTCCTCCGCCCACAGGCCCGCCAGGGCCGGAATCATCAAGATGTTGAAGAGGGCAGAGCCCACGACGGCCGCAACCCCAAGCTCAAAATCGCCGTGCAGGGCCGGGGACAACACGGCCGTGGAAAGCTCGGGGAAGCTCGACCCGACCGCCAACACAACAGATCCCTGCACCAGCGGGGGAAGCTGGTAGTACCCCGACAGCTTCTCGGTGGATGACTCGAGCAGTTCGCTACCCTTCCAAACGAGAACGGTCGACACAATCGCGAGGCCCGCGTAGGCCAGGATCAGCGCGATGAGGCTCATGCGCAAGGGGGATCAATCCGGAACGGCGGTGTGGAGAGTTGGCAGCTCCAACCATTTGCCGGAGGCGGAGTTCGTCGGAGCGCGAATGGGGACGAAGGGGCCAGACGAGCCTTGAGAGGGGGATCGGGTCTCTTCATTTGAAATTCGCCCCCCTCCCGGGCAACTTTTCCGCCGCCAGAACCTAGAAGAGAAATCGCAACGCCGGGCTGACCAACTGGCTGAAACGACGCCGAACAGCGTGCCCGGGTCGGTAGCGAAGTGGCCAAACGCAGCAGACTGTAAATCTGCCGGCTTATGCCTTCGGAGGTTCGAATCCTCCCCGGCCCACCCTAGTGTTGGATGGTAAGAATATTGGATGGTAGGGCCCAGATGACAAATGCTTGGGGCCCTTCAGCCGAGAGTGTTGTGCGGGAGTAGCTCAGGGGTAGAGCATCACCCTTCCAAGGTGAACGTCGCGGGTTCAAATCCCGTCTCCCGCTCACCCACAGATTGTAGCGGCCGCCTTAGCTCAGTGGTAGAGCACATCCATGGTAAGGATGAAGTCCCCGGTTCGAGTCCGGGAGGCGGCTCCGGGCACCTGGTAGCACCCGAGTCTCAAAAAGACATCGAGTTGATTTTAGATTGCCGTGAAACTGAGAAACGGCGGAACTCGAAGGGGGCTCGGCAGATACCAGATCGTGCTTTACACCGCGGGGTGGAGCAGTGGTAGCTCATCAGGCTCATATCCTGAAGGTCGCGGGTTCAAATCCCGCCCCCGCTACTGACTCAGCACTTGTCCCAAACGGCTCCGTCAACCGACGGAGCCGTTTTTGTATTTGACGGGCCTTTCCCTCGTTGGCTGAGCAGAGGTCATCCTGAGCGGAGCGACGTCGGCGGGGCGACGTCGAAGGATCTCTTTGGCGTCAGCGGAGACAAGGCCCGGGACGACGTGCCTTTTTCTGCAGATTCCGCGCTCTTCAAGGAGATTCTTCCGTCGCAGGCTCCGTCAGAATGACCCCTCTTGCTTGGGATTGACGCAGGCAACGGGCCCTTTGAATTTTTGTCGTGTAGCAAGGAGTAGCACCTACTCCCGCGTCCCCTCAGCTTGCTCAAGCAGTTGAAAATACTTCTTGATGAGAGCCTCGTAGTCCGAGTCGTATCCCATCTCCAGGGCGCGGATGAGGTCGCGCCGAAGCGTGTCGGTGGCCTCCGAGTCGGGACGATCGCCGGGACGTTCTTGGTCGAAGTCGTCGCCTGCCTGGCGCCCCCGCCGCTGCTGTTTCTTCCCCTGGGTGCGAAGCGACTGCTGGGCGTTTAGAAGCCGACTGAGAATCTGCTGCTGGCGGTTGATAAGATCCCGGCTGTGACGACCGTCCTGCAGATCGTTGGCAGACTGCTTCATCTCTTCGGCAATCTTCTGCAGGTCCCCCATCAGCTTCTGCTTGGTCTCTTCTGCCAGGTCCATCTCGTCGAGCTGTTTCTTGATCTGTCGCTGTTGCTCGGCGAGCTGCCTCCGTCGGGCCTGCAGGTCTTGCGAGAGACGCTCGCCCTGGGCCTCGTTGAGGAAATTTTGGATCTGTTGATTGAGCTTCTGCTGTTGGCCGGAGGCCTGCTGCAGCTGCTGCATGGCTTGCTGCATCGACATCTTGCCGCTTCCGCCGCTGCTCTGCTGCTTCATCTGGTTGAGCAGATCAGAGAGGAGGCGGGCCAGCTCGTTCAGGTGCATCATGGACGTTTTTTGGTAGCCGATGGCCTCGGTCCCCTCCCGGGCGTCTAGGGCGGTGGTCGCGTCCTCCATTGCCCGCAGCGCGTTGCCGGTCTTCTCCTGCACGGCCTTCGACATTCGCGGAAGCCGGTTTGCAATGGACTGCAGGGAGTCGGCGACATGATTGAGTCCGTCCTGCAGGTCCTTCTGCTGCGCAGCGAAGCGACGAACGGGGGAATCGTCGCCTTCCAGCCCCTCTAGGGTCGTGCGCACGTCTTCCTGGTCCTTGGACAGGCGAAGCGTGTTTTCGAGAGCGCTGCGGAGGCCCGTCATGTTCACCGTGCGTTGCTGGCCCTCCATCTGCTTCTGCATCTGGGACATCCGGGACTGCATGCTCTGCAGGCGTTTCTGCAGCCATTGCTGCTGCTGGCGGGCGTTCTGGAGCTGATTTTTCCGGAGCTGTTGGCTGTTTTGCCGCATCTGTCCCGATATGTCCCGCTCCTGCGTCTGCTTCCGCATCCGCTGAAGGTCCTTCTTCGGGGCGGACGGGACATCTTTCATGTCCTGCACGGCGTTCTCCATCTCGTCCGTGAGCCTTTCCATCTCCTCTGCCAGCTCCTCCTGTGCGCGGGCCAGGTCCTCGTGGGCCGCCGAGTCGGCGCTCGGGGACGGTTGTGAGGCGCGCGAGTCGGACCGTGCGGTCGCTGTCGAGTCTGAAGCAGGTGGGGAGGCCCCGTCGGCCCGGGACGAGTCGGGGGAGGCCGTGGTGGAGTCGGACGACGGCGCGTCCGACGTGGACGACGAGTCGGCGTCGGAGGACGTGTCCATGCGCTCGGAGGTTTCCTGCGCCACCAGGTCCTCCCGCTTCCGGATGTTTTCGGCCCGCCGGCTCAGCTCCTCCATCTTTTGCCGTGCCTTGAGCTGCTTGAACAGGTTGAGTGTGCGCTCCAGCTGCTGCTCTTGCTGTTGAAGCTGGGACTGGGCCTGCTCCATCGCCGACTGCATCTGGCGGAAGCTCTGGTCCTGCATCGACTGGCGCATGCTTTCGAGTGCCTGCTGCAGATCCTCCGACTCCATCTCGTCGATGGTTCGCTTCAACTCCTGAAATTTCTGGCTGGTCTCTGGGCTCGACAGGTCGTTGCGCTGCATCTCACGGTTTAGGGAGTCGACCTGGCGCGAGAGGCTCGACTTGCTCTGAGACAGTGCCTCTTGCTTTTGCTGCAGTTGCTTGAGCTGGCGTTGCTCTTCCCAGTCTGACTCGCGAGTGCGACGGACCTCCCGGCGAAGATCCTGGAACTGCTGCTGGATGTCCTTGGACTGCCGGTCGAGCGCCTGCATCTGCTCGCTGGTCGCCTGCTGCAGGGTGTCGAGCTCCTCGTACTGCTCTGAGAGGGAGGGGAAGCGGAGCCGCTGGGTGGCAGTGCGGCCGCTCTTCGGGCCGTTCACGGTGTCGTTGTCCCAGGCCTTCACGTAGTACGCGACCTCGTCGCCACGCTCCAGGTCGAGGCCGCTCTCCTGCGCGAGGAGCCACGTGTGGGAGAGGACCTGGTCCGTCGTACCAGCATCGGGGAGAGAGAGCGCGAGGGAGGCGAACGACGAGTCCGCGCTTCCGCCGTCGAGGCGTCGGTAGAACAGCGTCGCCCGCCGAACGCCGTAGTCGTCGCTGATCCGGAGTCGAAGGGGCTGCGTCAGGTCCGGGGTCAACTCGGCCGGGTCGTCGGGACTAAGGAGCGACACCGACGGGCGGGCGTCGGTCTGCAGGTCGAGCTCGTAGCGAATGGGGGCGCGGTTGGGGATGCCCGTCTCGCTTTCCAGGCGAAGTGCGTAGGTGTCCGCGCGGCGCAGCGTGAAGCGGCCGGTCGCCGAGTCGCCGGAAACGGTCAGCGATTGGGACGCGCCATTTTCAAAATCAAGCCTCGCGCTCGTGGCCGAAGCCCCACCGAGGGCCGCCGACACCGTCACCTCCGTGCCGGGAAGGGCCGTCACGGACCCCACGTTGGCCTCTAGCTGACGACTGGGGCGATCGGTGTAGTCGGGGGGCGTCACGCGGACGCGCAGCCGGCGCACGACCGGGCGTCGGGCCACTTCTACCGTGTACCATTCCGTGCGCACCGGCGAGGCCGCCACGCGGTAGCGGAGAGCGCGTCGAACGTTGGGAACTGTGTGTTGGAAGGTGCCCATCGAGTCGGGCTCGATGGCGATGCGCCGCGCCGACTCGGTGTCGGTGGGGCGGAGGAGGAGAGCGGCCGTCTCGGGAACATCGCCGGTGGCCTGGACGGTCACGCGAAGAGAGTCGCCCCGGATGAGCTGAACGTTCCCCGGGCGCACGTCGAACTGGAACGGGGCCGGACGTTCGAATTCGGTTCGGGGGGCCAGGAGGCGTTCGGAGGCCTCGAGGAACGTGGAGGGGGCGGCGAAGAGAAAGGCTATGGCAGCGAAGGCCGGGAACAGGGCCCACCGCGCGGCCCGCCGTGCCGGCTGAAAGTCGGCCACCGCCTCGAACCGGTCTCCCTCGATCTGGTCAGCGAGGTGCTGGACGGCCCGATCCACGTACGGGGCAGGAGCGCTCGACCGTTGGCCCTCGGCCAGCTGCAGCAGGTTCACCAGGCGGTCGGCCACCGCGGGATGCTGTTCGCCGACCGTCCGGGCGACGTCTTTCTCAGACGGGCCGCTGAGGACTCCGAGGAGGCGGCCCAGGGGGCGGGCAATGAACGTCGCCGCAATCCCCCCCAGAACGGCGCCGGCAGAGACGAGCAGTCCGGTGCGCAGGCTGGGCTGAAGCCAGAGCGTGGCCTCTACCGTGGCGGCGAGAACCCAGAGCGCCGCTGCGGTGCCTCCCGCAAGGGCTCCCCCAAAGGCGAGTTGAGCCCACGACATGCGCCGGGTCGCCCGACGAAGACGGGTGCGGAGGCGCTCGACGAGTCGGGCCGTCTGTTCGCTCATGGGCGGGAAAAGCTGATCGGAAAGCCTGCGTTCAGGGGACCGGGAGACACGGCTCAGGGGCCTTGAGCGCTCAGGGAACCGACCCTACGAAGGCACATCTGCAGTGACCGAGAAAGCAGCTGCCGAGCAGCTTTCGGGCCCCTGAACCATGTCACGGTACCTTCCCCTGTCGTTGGGTGTTTCTCCGAGTGTTCATCTTGAAGGCACGCCCCGTCACACTGGACAGGTCTTGTGTACGCCCGTGGGGCACCAACGTGAAAATGGGCGCAAATTAGCGTCCACGGGGCGAGAGGAGCATTCTCGACGGACACGTTGGCATTTTCATGTAGTAAATGGCCTTGCACATCACCTCATTTCTCCACGCCCGCCATGCTACGCACGGACCGTTTCCTGCTCATCCTCGTCCTTGTGGGGCTTCTGGCGAGTGGCTGCCGGACCTACAGCGGGTACGACTCAAAGCCGAAGACCTATCAGGCGATGCAGCGGTCGGTGGAGGCCTTCGCCGACGAGCTCGATCGGGCCGAGGCTGATTTTCAGACGCTCAAGGATGCCGCGGAGGCGTCTGATTCCCTTCAGTCACTGACGGATGCCTATCAGGGCTTGCTGGACGAACACGAGTCCCTGTTGGAGACGCAACGAAGCCGGGTTGAGCGGCTCTCGGCCAGCAGCGCCCATAGATCGCTTCACCGCGGGTACGGGGCCACCGTCAAAGAGAAGCGGATGGTGATGCGGAAGTACCGACGCCTGGTCCGGTCCGTCCACGCCACCGTTCAGGGGGAGCGGGCGGGGCCTTCGTCCCCGGACACAGAACGACGGTACACCATCCGCCCCATGAACTTCCCATCGCTTCGGGACGGGGGACAGCTGAGCATGGAGCAGGCCCTCGCCGGTCGTTGAGGGCTTTGCCTGTTGACCTGCGACTGGGAGGCCCGCTGCTGAAGAGACTCAGGTGTTTCCCGAGCCCGACGCCTGTCGGGCAGCGTCATCGATCGTGCGTGCCGGTCGGGCCACCGCATAGCTTTGGGCACGAGGACGGTCGGCGAACAGAGGCTTCACCGTCGACCAAGTCCGGCGGAACAGGTCACTGTCCCTGTATTCGTCGAGTGCCTCCGGGCTTTCCCACTGGCTGTACGTCGTGCACGCCGTGGGGCTGTCTATGTCCCGCCAGAGTTCGAGGTGATGACAGCCCGGAAACGATCGAATGTGTGGGGCGGCCTTGTCAAAGTGGGCGAGAAACCGATCGACCTTGTCGGAGGCGAACGTCATCCGGACGATGCGAACGAGCACGGGTGACTGGAGGCATTGCGGAAAGACATGCGCTGCCTTCTATGGATGATGGCCTCGTGGGTTGAGAAGAGGCTCAGTCGCTGAGGAGGTACTGGCCAATCCGGCAGTCCAGGCATCCGCCCGCGGAGCAGTAGTTCTTATAGAGCTCGTGGAGACCCTGGGCATCATGCGCCGATCCAGGCTCGGTGCCGAGGTCCTCAAAGCGCCGGACCACATGGTCTTGAGAGGGGGGAAGCCTGTGGAGCATGCCCAGGGCTGCATCGGCCTGCGCGGGATCCCCGCGTTGATCGGCATCGCGTAGGAGCACCGGCACCACGGCGTTGACGAGCAGCGTGTCGCGGCGGGACGTGCCGAGGCTGGGGGCGTGCTCGGCGGCCTGCTTGGTGAGGTGATAGTGCGTTCGCCAGAATGTTGGGGGGGAGGCGGTGAGCGCTTCCCGGAACGCCGCCATGGGCGCGTCGTGGCCCAGCGCCGTACGGAGCGTGGCGATGGGCGTGTCGCGCAGCAGGCCGCCCTCGGCGTACCACGCTGCGGCCTGTGCGATGCGGAGGGGCGGGAAGTTGTTGGGGCGGAGTCGGAAGAAAGTCCAGGTCGTCGGGGCCATCGGCCGGACATCGAGACGGACGTGGAGCCGGCGGAATCGGTCCCGGAGGGCCATGGCGTAGTCGGCCGTTGCACGGTCGGCCTCCAGCAGGTCGCCGGGGTCGGGAAGAAGTCCGGCCGTTCCGAGAAGGAGGGCTTCTCGCTCCTGGGGGGCATCGAGGGAACGAAGCGTGTCCGGCGGCGAGCGTCGGGCGAGTGTCGTCATGGGGGCATCGTTCTTCGCGTAGCCGAGCCCGGCGAACAGGCGCTCGTGGAGCACTTCGTCCAGGGGGAGGTCCGGAGACGCAGACAATCGATCCCGTTTTCGGACAAGTCGGGCCTGGGCGAGTTTCCGGATCCAGGACCAGCGCCGGGCAGTCGGCACCTCGTCCCAGCGGGACGCGCAGGGCAGCGTATCGTCGTCGGCCCGGGTCCTGAACGAGTAAAGCAACTCGCGGAGAGACGTGTCGAGGCGCGGATGGAGCACGAGTTCGGGGAGTGGCGACTCGTCGGCCCGCAAGAGCCCGCCGGTCCACATGTCCGCGTGAAGGGTTACGTGGAGCACCACGCTGTTGAAGCGCGGATCGGTATGGTGGTCGTGACGGAACCACCCGCCGGAGGTCGTGTGCACCTCAACCTGTCCACGCCAGTCCATGTTGCCGATGCGAACGTGAGCGTTTTGGAAGTCCGGCCCGGCGTCGGAGTTGAGCTGCCCTGGATCGAGAATGCGAATGGTCTCTCCATCGGTCGTGGCAAGGTCGTCGGTTTCGAAGTGCTGCCGGCCCCAGAGGTCCTGGACGAGTGCTTCCGGCACTGTCGCGACGTCTGGGGCGGGTTCGTGCAGAGCAGGGGCGTCGACGGAGAAAGGGTCGAGCGTCGGCATGACGCAGGATCGGTAGACACGGGGATCGTTCGACGGCCACTGTGTGTCAGACACCTAGTAAATGCGATCATAACGTTGCTCCGGTGTGAGGGCCCGGCTTCTCAGGGCTCCGTCCCCAATGTCTTCTCGATGAGCCCCGATCTGGCATGGACGCGTCCAATCGTAGGCCCTCTCCGGACCTGGCGTCGTGGCGGGTGCTCAGTGTGATTTTCGTTCTTTTGCTGGGGGCACTCGCGCTGGAGATCGCGCTTTCGTCCCGGTGGACCGATCCGTTCCGGGAGTCTGAGACCTGGATCCTCGTGGGAGTGGGGATGGGCATGGCGCTTCGGGCCGCGGGGGGATGGCTGACACGTCGAGGGCAACCGGGCGAGGAAACGCTCCGGCGGCTGGGCCTCGCGGTGTGGGCCGTGGCGGCGCTGGGCGGGTTGGTCGGCCTTGTGTTTTGATTCCATCGGTAGACGGATGTCCGTGTGCCCCGGGGGTTCGGTTGTCATGGATCTTGAAGACGGACCGGGTTCGTCTGCGTGGGGGTGGCAAAGCGTGCTCGGAGCGCTCGTGCTGCTTCTGGGAGGCCCCTGCCTCGCCCATGGACAGTCGTATGTGGGCAGGGGGCATCGAGTGCTGGATGGAAACACGGTCCACCTCCTCCGTAGGACCGGGCAGATCGTGCGAATTGAGCTCTACGGCGTCGATGCACCCGAGCCGGGACAGCCCCTCGCCGACGCGGCCGCCCGGGCCGTACGGGACGCCGTGTTTCGGACGAAGGTGCAGGCACGCGTGGAGGCACGTGATTCCGACGGCCGCCCTCTATTCGTGGTACGGGGGGCCGGCCGCGTGCTCAACGAGCACCTGCTCCGAACGGGACTCGCATGGTGGGACCGCCAGCAGGCCGCCCACGACGATCGGTATCGCCGGCTGGAGCAGCGGGCCCGCGCGGCAGAGCGGGGCCTCTGGGCACGGCCCGATCCGGTGCCACCGTGGGCCTGGCGGGGGGAAGAGGCCCCGTAGCTCCCGACGAGAGGGGACGAGGCCACGACCAGCCCCTTCTCCGCTTTGCTTTGTGCCGTTCAACCAGCAGGTTGTAGACAGTTCGACAACCGCCAACCGCCTCTGCGATTCATCGCGCCCAATGCATTGTCTATGTCCGCCGTGTCCGCGTCTTCCGCCGTCCCGGGTCCCCAGCTCAGGGCCCTCTGCCGTGCCCATCCCCACGCGCCGAAAATCGTTCTCGTGCCTCGGGCGCAGATTGGGCGTGCCCTCGAGGATGCACTTGCACGGAACGCAGATGGATGGGCTGGGGTCGCAACCCGCATCGTGCGCCACCACGCTGAACAGGTGGCGCAGCCCCGCATTCTTGCGTCGGGACGGAGCGAGCTGCCGGTCGGGGGACGGCCGTTTTTGGCGGCACGCCTCCTGAAGCAGCTGCAGCGCCGAGGACGGCTCGACGGGCTGCCCGGGCCTCAGCAGTTGGCCGATACGGTTGCCGAAGCCATCGAGACGCTCCGCCGGAACGGGGTCCCGCTGGCCGACGTGCAGGAGCGAGCCGAGACCGAGGACGCGTCGGCAACGTTTCGGGTCGTGGCGGCCTGCTACGAGCGGTACCTGACGGTGCTCGACACAAAGGACCTGTACGACGACGCGCAGGTCTTCCGGTGGGCCGCTGAGCACGTGCGGGAAGGAGCGTCTCCGGCCCTGGAGTCCGCGGTGGTGGCGGTCTGCGACGCGGTAAAACTTCCGGAGGAGGCCCATCAGTTTCTGTGTGCAGTGCGGTCGGCGGCCGGGGCTTTTTATCGGATTGGGCACCCGCGGCCGGAGGCGCCCCCTCCGCAGACGGCGGCCGCGCGCATGGCGGACGTTGCACCGCCGTCGACCGGGCGAACCGCGAACGAGACGATTCAAGAGGTCCACGTGCGCCGGGCGGTTGGGAGTGGGAACGAGGTCAACGCGCTGGTTCGCGACCTGCTCGACGCGGAAGTGCCGTTCGGCGAGGTCGAGATTGCCGTCGCGAGGGAGCAGCCCTACGTTTCCCTGATTGCCGATCGGGCCGCGCGGGTGGGCCTGCCGGTGTCCCTCGCGACGGGGGTCCCTGCGGAGCAGACGCGCACCGGCACGGCGCTGCTTGGGTTTTTGGAGTGGGGGACCGAAGGCTTCGACCCGGTGCTCCTGATTCGGATGCTGCGGAGCGGGCACCTCCGCATCGATCGGGTCCGCGCCAAGATTGAGAGCACGATCGGGGCCGTCCCCCTCAAAGCCCACGACGTCGCCACGCTGCTCGCCGGGCGACGGTACGAGCCGGGGCGCGAAGGATACGCGAAGGCACTCGGGGCGGCGGTTGGAGAAATCGACGACCGCATCGAGAAGCTAGAAGAGCGTGGTCTTGATCCGGAGCAGGATCGGGAGCAGCGGCGGGCGCTCCAGTTTGTACACCGACTCGTGGAGGCCCTGCTGGATCTCGTTCCGCGAGAGGGCTCCGTGCAAGAGATGGCGACGAGGGCCCAGCAGTTCGTGGAGCGGTTTGGGCCCGTCGACCCGCCTCCCGAAGACACGCCGGAGACGGAGCGGACCCTCGACGAGGCGGCCCGCACTGTTCTCTGGCAGCGCCTCGACCGCCTCGCCCATGGTCCGGTGGACTACGAGGCGTCCGGCCCACAACTCGCCGCACTCCTCCGGCGCTGGCTGGAGGGACAGCACGTGCGGGCCGAGCACCCGCGCCCCGGCACTGCGCACGTCGTGCCGCTCGAAAGTGCCGGGTACGGCGACCGGTCGCACCTCTACATCGTGGGCATGGACAGCGACACGCTGTCGACGGCGGCGGTGGAAGACGCCATGCTCCGTGATCCGGACCGCCGTGCGCTCAACGCGTCCCTCGAAGGCGAATTGCCCGAGCGTCGCTCGGCTTCGGAGGAGGCACAATGGCACCGCGAACAGGCGCTCGCGCGGCACGACGGATCCCTAGCGCTTTACACCCGCATCTTCGACCTCGACAGCGGGGAGGAGCGACATCCCGCCCCGCTTTTTCTGCGACTGGAGGAGACCCGCCTGGTCGAGTCCGAACGCGTTGAAGGGATTGTGCCGTCCGGCGAACGCATGTGCCTGACCGACATGGAATCGTGGCTGACGTGTCGTCGGGGGCGAAACAGGGGAGATGCAAGATCGGGCACCGCCCGGGACGCGCTTCAGGACTGCTACCCGTGGGGGCGGCGTGGCGAGGCTGCCCGACAAGCCCGCCAGAGCGACAGCTACACGGTGCACGACGGGCTGCTGGAGGCGGGAACGTACCCGGAACTGGATTTTCTCCGGGACCGGGAGAACGGGGAGCCCATGTCGGCGGGCCGACTGGAGACCTTCGCCGAGACTCCCTACCTGTATTTTCTGAAATACGTCCTGGGGGTCGAGCCCCTCGATGAACCGGCGCTGGACGACGAGCCCTGGCTCAATGCCCTTCGCCGTGGAAGCATTCTCCACGCCACCTTCGAGGCCTTCATGACGGCCCTTGAGAAGCGTGATGAGCGGCCCGGGCCCGAGCACGAGTCGCTCCTCGAAGCCGTTCTCGAAGACGCATTCGAGCGGGAAACCGAGAAGGTCGCGCCCCCGAGCGAGGTCGTGGAGGCGGCGGCATTCCGTCGGCTGTGGGAGGACGTGCTCGTGTTCTTGCGGGCCGAAACGGAGCACTGCCGCACCCACGCCCCGCTGCACCACGAAGTCGGGTTCGGCTACGGGCCGTACCGGCGTCAGGAGGATGACTTCGGAGCCGTTACGATTCCGGTGAAGGGACGCGGAATGTCGCTCCGAGGACGGATTGACCGGGTGGACCGCGGGCCGGAGGGCGACCTGGCGGTTTGGGACTACAAGACCGGCAGGGCCTCCTCCTTCGAAGAGGGCGATCCCACCGCGGACGGGACCCAATTGCAGTGGGCCCTTTACGCCTACGCGCTCACTACACTGATGGACGAGACGGTCGGCACGTCCGGCTACTACTTCCCGACGACCCGAGAACGGGGCACGCGGCTCGCCTTTGCCCCGGATCGGTTCCGGACGGAGATTGAGCGGCTTCTGGATCGGCTGAGTACCCTGTCCGCCACGGGAAGCTTTCCCATGCACCCCCGTGCGCGGTACCTCAATGCGTGGCGGTACCGGGGCTACGGCCGTCTCTTCCGCGATCTAGCCGCCCGGAGCACCGCCCTCCAGGAGAAGACGTATCCCGAGGCGCGTCCGTCCCCGCCGTCCTTCGAGTAGTCGTTGGTTCCCCCACGCGCCGCATTTCCCTACCCCTGAACCGTGCTATGTCTGCCCCCTCTTCGGTGTCCTCAACATACGATGACGCCGCCGTTCGCCGACGGATCGGCCCGTGGCGAGACGACGACGTACCGTCCCTTTCTGCCTTCGAGCCGGACACGAACTTCTTTGTTCGGGCCGCGGCCGGCTCGGGCAAGACGACGGCCCTCGTGGCCCGCATGGTGGCGCTCGTGCGCTCGGGGGTGTCGGTGGAGGACCTGACGGCCATCACCTTCACGCGAAAGGCGGCGGGGGAGATGAGCCAACGGTTTTACGAGGAGCTGCGGCGTGCCCAGGCGGCGCTGCCGGCGGAGAGTGCTCAGCGACGACGGGTGACCGCCGCCCTCCAGGACGCACAGCAGGCATTCATCGGAACCATCCATTCGTTCTGTGCCCGCCTCCTCCGCGAACGACCGATCGCCGCAAATCTGCCCCCTGGCTTCGTCGCGGGCCTGGACGACCGCGAGGAACGGGAGCTCCGCGACCGGGCCTGGCAAGACTACCTGCAGGCCGTGCGGGCCGATCGCCCGGCCCGCAGGGAGGTGCTTACGGGGCTGGGGGTGGAGCCGGAGGACTTGGACGCCTACTTCGAACGGCTCTGTGAGCACCCGGAGCTGAAGCCGTACATCAACGCTCCGGACACCGTCCCTTCGCTGGAGCAGGCGGCTGCGACGGTGCAGGCCCGGCTCCGAGAGTGGCAGGCCCACCGCCCGGACACGTTGCCGGAGGGGCGCGACGACGCAATGCAGGCGCTGGACACGGCGGAGAAGCTGATCGCACAGACGAACCTGGAGACCCCGGCGCAGCGCGCAGAGCTGCTCGAGCTGATGGCCGACGTGTCCGACGAGGAGTCGGCGGACGTGACGCTGAAGTGCTGGCGCGGCCCCGAGACGGACGCCTACGACTGGGCGCGGACGCTGCGGGACGAGCAGCTGCCCGTGCTGGTGCGCGACGTGGTGCAGCCGGCCCTGCGCCGGTGGCGGGCCTGCGTGCACAAGGAGGTCGTAGAGTTCGTCCGTCCGGCCGTGGACCGGTTCGCCTCCCTTCGGCGCAGGGAGGGCCGTCTCACCTTTCATGACCTGCTCGCCTGTACCCGGGATCTTCTGCGCGACCATCCGCGCCTCCGGACGACCATTCAGAAGCGTCATCCTCGCCTGCTGGTCGACGAGTTTCAGGACACCGACCCGCTGCAGGCAGAGCTCCTCTTCTACCTCACCAGCCGCACCCCGACCGAGACGACCTGGACCGACTGCCGCCCGCGTCCGGGCAGCCTCTTCATCGTGGGAGACGACAAGCAGTCGATCTACCGCTTCCGGCGGGCGGACATGGAGGTGTTCGAGGCCGTTGGGGAGCGCATTGAAGAGACCGGCGGCGAGGCCGTGACGCTGACCAAAAACTTCCGTTCACTCGACGTCATCTGTGACTGGTGCGACGAGGCCTTCGAACGCATCTTCGACGATCCAGGCCTGACGGACCTCCAGGCCACGTACACGCCATTCGACCCCCAGCGGACGACGGGTCGAGACGTGGAGGGGGTGCGTCGGATCAGCCTCGAAAAGGTGCGGGGGAACTGGGGCACCGACATCGCCCGGCAGGATGCCGAACGCATCGCCCGCTTCATTCGGGGAGCCCGAGACGGGAGTGGAGCCCTTGACGCACGTTTCCTCGAGGGGGACACGGCGGACTACTCCGACTTTCTCGTCCTGACGCGGACCAAATCGCGCCTCTCCGTCTATGCCGAGGCCCTGGCCGAGCGCAGCATTCCGTACACTGTGACCGGGAGCGAAGACCTGGGCGAGGCGGCTGAGCTGAAGGCCCTTGTGGACCTTCTCACCTGCGCCCTCCGCCCGGACGACGAGGTGGCGTGCGTGGCGTACCTGAAAGGCCCGCTCGTGGGGGCGAGCGACGACGACCTGTACCGGTTTTCGCAGGCTGGCGGTCGGTTCGATTGCATGCACGAGCCGGTGCCGAGGGCTGTGGGGGAGGCGCTTCCGTCCACGACGGCACGGCGGTTTGAGGAGGCCTTCGATCGTCTGCGCGAGGCGCGTCGCCTAGTTCGTGGGCATCGTCCCGGCGTCGCCGTCGAACAAATCATCGACGACCTGGGCCTGCTCGCCGGCGCCGCGCATCCCCCGGATCCGTCTGAGGGATCGCTCCGGGCCGGGCGTGTGCTTCGTACGATCACCTACGTCCAGGATCTTGCCGCCCGAGGGCTCGGCTGGGCCGAGGTGCTGGAGGAGCTGCAGCGAGTGGTCGATGGGGACGAAGACGTGGACGGCATGACGCTGGAGACGGGCGGGGGCGACGCCGTGCGCGTGATGAACGTGCACCAGGCCAAGGGGCTGGAGGCGCCGGTGGTCTTCCTGGCCGATCCATACAGCCGGGGCAGTGGCCCGTCGGTGCGTCGTCACCTTCGTCGGGGGGCCGGGGAACTCGTGGCCCCGATTGTGCAGGGGAGTGGCTACCGCGAACGGGTGACACATCCGCCGCTGGGATGGGAGACGGCCGCAAACGGGCAAGCGGAGAGCTTTCGTGAAAGCGAGGAGCGCCACGAGGCGGCCGAGGGACGACGCCTCCTGTACGTGGCGGCCACCCGGGCGCGAAACCTCCTCGTCGTGTCGACCTATCCGGAAAAGCTGAAGGAGGGCCCCTGGGCCCCCCTCTACGAGCACCTGGACGCGGCCGAGGTCCCCGAATTAGAGATGCCGGAGGGGGAGCCCCCCAGCGATCGGTCGGACGCGCCCGCCCCTGCTCTGGAGGCCCGACGAGCCGAACGAGAGTCCCGAATCGAGGAGCAATCACGCCCCGCGTACCGGACGGAGTCCGTCACCGAAGGCGAGCACGGTCCGGCCATGCGGCCCACAGGAGAAGACGGCTACGGGGAAGCGTTCGGCGCCGCACTCCACCAGCTTCTGGAGCAGTGCGTCCGCACGGGCCGCCCAGCCCCGTGGACCGATCGGGCCGTCGTAGCGACGGTCCTCGAACGGGCGGGAGCGGCGACGACGCCCGATGTGATCCAGCGGGCCACGACGATGGTCCAGCGGTTTCTGGACGGCCGCATCTGGGCGCGACTGCAGGAGGCCAACCGGTTTTACTGCGAGTACCCGATTGCCCACGCCGTGCAGGAAGAGACGCCCGTTGTGCGACGGGGCGTGATTGACCTGGCCTGGCGCCGAGACGGCCAATGGACGCTCGTCGACTACAAGACCGATCGGGTTCAGGGCGCGCCGCCGGAGGCGCTGCCGCCCGATCATCCCTACGCGCAGCAGCTTCGAGCATACGCGGAGGCCTGGGCCGCCGTGGTTGACGAGCCGGTCGCGAGAGGAGGGCTCTGGCTTGCAGATGCGGGAGTGGGGCTGTTCGGCGATCCTCTGGAGCGGGGTTCCCCCTTCTCCCCAACGCGTCGCTCGGTGGAGTAGGGGGCCCCACTCGCTAGCGTGTGCTGTTCCCAGCCGGGGCCCTGGACATCAACATACCCGCCTCTCAGGATTCAGGAAGCGGGGGCCTGGGGGAGGAACGGTCCGCAAAATACGCGCTTCATGCTGCACACTTCCGGGGCGATCTCCCCCAAGTGGGGCCCATGCCGGGGGCAAGATCGTGCGGCTCGGGGCTGGAGAAAGACGCTAACTGAGGGGAGAAGAGCCGGCCCGGGCGGCCACCTTTTCCGGGGCCTTCGGGATATCGGCCCCCAAGGCGCGAGCGCCGTCTGCGGTGACCAAGAAGTCGTCTTCAATGCGGATGCCGCCAAACCCAAGGAAGTCCTCTACGCGCTCGTAGTTGATAAATTGTTCGTGCCGCTGCTCCGCCCGCCAGTGCTTGATGAGCGGGGGAATGAAGTAACACCCTGGCTCCACGGTGACCACAAATCCGGGGTGAAGGGGGCGTCCCAGGCGCAGGGCATGCAGTCCGAACTGCTCCGGACGCGTCTGATCGTTGGTGTACCCCACAAACTCCTCCCCGAGGCTTTCCATGTCGTGGACGTCGAGGCCCATCATATGCCCGAGGCCATGTGGAAAGAAGAGCGCATGAGCCCCCGCGGCAACGGCCTCTTCGGCCGGACCCTGCATGAGCCCCAGGTCGATCAGGTGTTCCGTAAGGGTGCGAGCGGCGTGCTTGTGAATCTCGACAAAGGGCACATCGGGGGCGAGCGCCTCGATGGCGGCGGCTTGGGCAGACAGCACGGCCCTGTAAATGGCTTCCTGCCGGGACGCAAACGTCCCTGCGACCGGCGTCACTCGGGTAACGTCGCCTGCGTAGTGGCGTGGCGACACAGCCCCGGCGTCCACCAGAAGGAGATCTCCTTCCGTGAGGGTGTTCGGGTACGAGTGGTTGTGCAGCACCTCGCCCCGGACCGAACACGTCGGCGTAAATGAGAAGGCACTCCCTTCGGCGGTCAGACGGCCGGTCATGGCCCCCACAATTTCTTGTTCGGACGCACCCGGGACCGCATGGGCTTGGGCACAGGCGTGGACCTGGGCGGTTCGTTCGAGGGCCGTTTCGATTTCCGCCACCTCCTCCGAAGACTTGACCGACCGTTGCTGTACCACAGCCTGAATCAGAGGCTCCGAGACAGCGTCGTCGAGTTGGGCATGGGGGACATTGAGCAGCTCCCCCAATCGGAGCCGATGTTCATCCCGGTACGGGGGAAGAATGTGGACCGTGCGGTCCTGCTGACGGGCCTGTGTGAGTCGAGAGCCGAGGGTCGGCGGCGGATTAACCGTGTCGACCCCGACCGCAGCGGCCTCCTCCTGGAGGGCGGGAGGCTCTCCTGCCCAAACGACATCGTCGAGGGTCGCCTCTTCGCCGTACAGGGTGGAAGTGCCCATGTCGAGGTCAATGAGCCCGTACAGGTTGGGGCGGTCGAGGCCGAAATAGTAGAGAAACGTTCCGTCCTGCTGAAAAGGGTAGGGGTTGTCGACGTAGTTACGGGGGGTGTGCTGGTTCCCGAGCAGCAACACGAGGCCGGACTCCGGGCGCTCCTGTGCAACGAGTGTGCGACGACGGGAACGGTACGTGGTGGGGGCGAACATCGGCTAAACGGAATGCGCGAGAAAGGCTTCGGATGCGTGGCCCTGAGCGGTTGTTTACGGGGGAGGGGGCTGTCGGTCAGCGCTCCGTCTGGGCGTTCGGTGGCTTGTCGATGGAAGAGGCGTCTATCAAAACCCGTATCAGGGCGCGGGTCTCCGACAAGTCACGAATCTGGCGTACGGTTTGGTGGGTCGTGTACAGTCCGTACACCGCGACCAAAAGCGTAGGGGCGATCCACAGGGCAATGCGGCCCCAGGTGGAGCTGTCAACCAGCCACAGGCCCATCAGCAGCCCAAAGTAAATGCCAGCCACGACCATCGACAGCAGCGAGTACCGGTCCTGGGTCAGGCGCCGGTCAATGGCGTTGAGCACCTCTCCGTAGCGGCCTTCCTTCAGGGCGTCCAGGTCCACGACGCCGGAGAGACCTGCCCGAACGCCGGCGCTTCCGTGCGGGTCGAGCCGCTGGGCGACCTGAGACTCAAGGGCGTCGGGGTCGATGGCGGGCATGATGAGACAGAAGGGGAAAGGGGACAGGGACTGGATGTAATGGTGCACGCAACATCGGCAGCGAATCTGGACGAATGCAACCCTGATGGGAAGGAACCACGGCTGGTTTCACAGGGAAACTGCGGGAGTGCTGAACCCTCGGCGGGAAGGGCCCCTGTAAAATGTTCTCCAAATTGTGGGGTGTGGGCAGTGAGCCCTGTTCCCAAAGACCGGGCAGTGGCCGGAGAGATGGGCTTCTCGGTCGTCATCACCGTGCCTCCCGTTGCGTTTCGGGGCCGTCGTTCTGTATACTGGCAGCGCGGTGTCTCGTAAATTCAGTGCTCGCCCCCATGAACGCCCCCGACGACTGGACGACGACCCACGACTTGGCGGTCGTGTACATTGCTCTTGCATACGGCACGGACCATGAGCTTAGTGACGAGGAACTCAGGGTTCTCAAAAACGCCCTCCAGGCGCGGGAGTCGATGGACAAGCCCGCTGTCCACGATCTAATCGTAGAGGCCGCCACGATTTTCACCGAGCGAGAGGCCCAAGCTGAGTTTCGGCGGGCGGTGGAGGCGCTCGCGTCGGCCCTCTCCGCCGCGGAGCGACGCGACACGATACGAGATCTGATCCGCATTGCGGAGGCCGACGGTGTGCTCCTGGAGCGGGAGCAAGGGCTCATTCACATGCTGGCGGAGGCGTGGTCGCTCAAGGCCCTCAGCGAAGACCTTCTCGAGAACACGTCTGCGGTCGTGCAGCGACGAGGAGAAGACTGGGGGCTCATCCACGAGCTGGCCTTCCTCTACATCCTCGTGGGACACGCTGCCGGCGAGGACCTGTCGGCACGCACGGTGGACGTGATGGTGGAGCGACTCCAGGAGTGGCAGCCGGAGCAATCGGCGAAGGAGCTGCGGGACGTCGTGCGCCGGGCCCTACAGGTGTACGCGGAGCAGCCCAAGGAAGGGCTCATCTACGATTCGGTAGAGGCGCTGAAAGAGGCTCTGTCGAGCACGCATCGCCTGACGGTTCTGGACGACCTCCACACCGTGGCTCGGGCCGACGGGCACCTCACTCGGGCCGAACGGGACCTCATCTCGTCGTTGGCCCAGGCCTGGGACGTCAACGTACGCATGAACGGACATGGCGGGTGAGGGCGCCAGTCCGGTCGGGGGCGGTACGGGGGCGAGTTAGGAGGAGGACGGGGCAGTCCCATCTCCGTCTCCCCGGGGCTCATCCGTGTGGGTGGGTCTGTTCTGAGGACGACCCTCCCACGCATCGTCTGGGGCGGACCGGTGAGGGCCCCCAGGCGAACGAGGCGGGACGTTCGGCCCTCCGGAATTGGAGGAGGACGTTCCCCCAAATACACCGAACTGCATCTGCATGCTGCCCTGGTCGACCTTGCGCTGAAACCACCGCATCAGCGCGCTGCGGAGGCGGGCACGCGTGAACGGGATCAGGCCCGAGAACCCGACCACGTCGGTCAGAATGCCGGGAGTGATGAGCAGGGCCCCCGCCATCAAGATGATCACACCGTCGGCGAGCTCGTTTCCGGGCAGGTCTCCGGCCTGTAGGCGGCGGTTGAGGCGGCGCCAGGTCGAAAGTCCCTCCCGACGGGCCAGGTGACTCCCCACGACACCCGTCACGACAATCAGCGCGATCGTGGCCCAGAACCCGATGAGCTGATCCACCTGAATGAGAAGCGCCAGCTCCGCAGCGGGCGTGAGCAAGAAGAGTAGAATCAGGCGACCAAGCATGGGACAATCCCGGACGGGGCTGGTGGCGGACAGATGGAGAGCCTTCCTCCGTCTTAGAGGGCGCAAAAGGAAATCTACCGACCGGTGTACGGTTCCCTGTGGGGGGCGTTCGGTTCCGGTCGTGGAGACTACCCGCCCCCGCTACGCTCGACAAAGTATTTCTCTTCGTGAATTGCCCCCTCCTCAAACCCAGCACGCTGGAGAATGCCCTGGGCCTTGTCGATCATTTTTGGGTGGCCACAGGTGTAGGCGGCGCTGTCGGACGGGGCGAATGAGGCGGCATCCAAGTGCTTCCGCAGCACGTCCTCCACCCGTCCGCACTCGCCGTCCCAGTCGGGGTCTTCCCAGGGACGACTCACAGTCGGCACATACTCGAACCAGTCCATCCGGGCGGCCAGCGACTGGAGTTCGTCGAGATATGTGCCCAACTCCCAGGACCGGCTTGCCCCGTGCAGAACCAGCATGGAGTCCGGTGCGTCCAGGCGCCCGGCCCGGCATTCTCGCAGCTGATCGCGGACGATGCTGACGTACGGCCCCACGCCGGTGACCGTTGCGGCCATGAGGTGATGGGAACGGTTCGGATCCAGCGTGAACCGGCCCACGATCTTGTCCCGCATCCACAGGTTGGCTCCCTCGTCCAGGTTCCAGAGCCTCGGCGTAAGGGCGCCGTCGTCAACCCGTTCGATAAAGAACTCAAGCTCCGTGCAGCCGGGGGCCGAGACCACCGAGTACGGACGAAGAAGCGGGCGGTCCTGGTCGCCGTTCCTGAGCCCAATGGTGGCGTACTGCCCCGGTGTAAAGTCGACGGGGGTGTCGGCCCGAAGGCGAAAGATCGCCAGCTCGTCGGAAACGTCCACCCGTTCCACAAAGGTCAACCGGCTATACTGCGAGGCATCCATTCTACGTTCGGCAGCTTCATGAGGAAACTAGCACAGGCCTCACCCGCGCGGCGCGGCGGCCGATCGGCGCTTCGGGAAAGAATCCTCGGGAGGCCCACTCAGGGCCGGGCCGTCCGATGTCATGCTACCGGTGGTGGGGGGGCGAGTTTTCGTCCGCCCAACGGGCGTCTCCAAAATGCCGTTACATCTCGTCAAGGAGTTGGTCGATCAGGTCGACCGACGACACGTCGTCCGCCTCCGCGTTGAAGCTCGGAACGATGCGGTGCCGCAGGACCGGGATGGCCATCCGGCGAATGTCGGCCTCCACGGGGGTCATGCGCCCGTCCAGGGCAGAGAGGGCCTTTGCGCCCAGCACCAGGTATTGGGAGGCCCGGGGGCCGGCGCCGTAGCTCAGGTAGTCCTGGATGAACTCTGGGGCATCCTCGGACTCAGGGCGGGTTCGGGTGACCAGCTGGACGGCATGCTCGATGACATTGTCGGCGACCGGGATTTGCCGAACAAACTCTTGGTACGTCTGCAGTTCGTTGGCACTCATGACGGGGGAGACCTCCGATTCGGAGCCGGTGGTCGTGCTGCGGACCACCTCAGTTTCCTCGTCGAACGAGGGGTAATCGAGCCAGAGGTTCAGCATGAAGCGGTCCAGCTGGGCCTCAGGCAGGGGGTAGGTGCCCTCCTGCTCAATGGGATTTTGCGTGGCGAGAACGAAGAAGGGATCGTCCAGTGCGTGGGTCTCGCCCGCGGCGGTGACATGCTGCTCCTGCATGGCCTCCAAGAGGGCCGCCTGCGTTTTGGGGGGGGTGCGGTTAATTTCGTCTGCGAGGATGACGTTTGCGAAAATGGGCCCGGCTGCGAACTCGAAGTGACGCCCGTCGTGGGTGTCCTGGATGATCTCCGTCCCGGTAATGTCACTGGGCATGAGATCGGGGGTGAACTGGATCCGGCTAAAGTCCAAGTTGAGCGCCCCGGCGAGGGTGCGTACCAGAAGGGTCTTGGCGAGGCCCGGGACCCCGATCAAAAGGGTATGCCCACGGGCCATGAGGCAGACCACCACCATTTCGATGATGTCCTCCTGCCCGACGATCACCTTGCCAATCTCCCGACGGAGGCGGTCGTAGGCGGTGCTGAGGTCGTCGAGCGTTTCGGGGTCCTGCGGGGGAGAGGACGACGGGGACGGAGGCATGGAGACATTGACTCAGGAGCAGAACGAGGTCCTTCGGCGGGACCCCACACGAAAATTGGCACCCGAGTGTGGGGACTAGCGGCGGCGCATGGCCGTCAGCTCCGACTCGGTAATGCGAATGTCAACGTAGATGCTTTCTCGAAGCTGGTCGGTCCACTCCTGCATCTTTCGGCTGCGCTTGTCCCGAAGGGCAAGCTGGCGGATGCGGTCGTAATCGGTCTCGAGGCTGGCGCGGTGGGCCGGCACGCGCCGCTCAAGGCGGACGATGTGGTAGGCCTCATCGCCGTTTAGCAACTCCACGCGCGAGGGTTCGCTGATGTCCCCGGGCTCTAGGCTCCGGATCGTCTGGGTCCAAGAGGGGCCGAGAGCGTCCAGGACCAGGTCCCGCGTGTCGGATTCTGGATCAGTCACGCGACCGCCATTTTGGGCCGTCCGGTCCTCCTCGGAGTGGCGCCGGGCCATGCGCTCGAAGGGAATGTCGCTGTCACTGAGAAGGGTGTCGCGCACGGCACTCAGGTACTCCTTGGCACGCTCCCCACTGGGGGCGTCGGGCTTGATGAGCACGTGGTGGAGGTCCACGGTGCTTCCATCCTTGGCATCGATTCGGAGGATGTGAAAGCCATTCTGGCTCTTGTTGTAGAAGGGCTGAGACACTGTGCCCACAGGGGTGCGGGACGCGACCGCGGCAAACTCCGGGACGAGGTCGTCGAGGTCTACGTTGGTGAGGCCCCCAGAGGAGGTGCCGGCGGCATCCGGAGCGGAGAACTGACGGGCCATGGCCTCGAGGGAGGCTCCGCCGTCCACGACGGAATCCCGCACGGAAGCAATCAGGGCCTTCGCCTGCTGACGGGACTCCTCCGTGGGCTTTGGGTACCGCACGATGTGGGAAAGGCGAACGGTCTTGGGAAGCTGAGGCAGTGAATCCTGGGGGATCTCTTCGAACCATTGCCGAACCTCGCTGGGCGTGATGTCGATGTTCTGCATGCGCCGCCGCCGCAGCTGCTGAGACAAAATCTGGCCCCGGAGGTCCTCCCGAAACTGCTCCTTGATTTCGAGGATGCTCTTGCCGTACGCCTGCTCCAGGCGCTCCTCGCTCCCTGCGCGCTGGACGTACTGTTCGATCCGGCGGTCGAGCTGATCGCTCAGTTGCTGATCGGAGACCGTGATGGTCGTGTCGCGACGCGCCTCCTCCGCCAGAAGCCGCTGGTCGACGAGTTGTCGCAGGGCCTCCATCCAGAGGCGGTTGGAATAAGAAACGCTTTGCTGTCGGGTTTGGCGGCGGACGAGCTGGTCGACCTCAGACTTAAGGACAATCTCATCCCCCACGACGGCGGCGATGCGGTCTATCACCTGCGTGTCTTGCCCGTGGGCGGCGCCGGGCGCCATGCTCGCAAGAAGCAGGACGGCCCCAAGCAGTGGGCCGCCACCGTATCGAAAGGAAGATGCGAAGGTGCGACACACGTGATGCATGCAAGTACGACTCGTATTCGAAGAGGGATGAACGACGGGGCACAGTGGAGAGAGGCTACGGCAATTCGAGCACCCCGTCGGCCTGGGCTCTGTTGCGCAGGCGTTGAACCTCGGTTGCCTGGATCTGTTTCCGGGCGCGGATTCGGAGGCGGCGACGAATTTTGGGCTCAATCCAGTTGAGCTCCGGTGGCGTGCCCTCTGGCATTCGGCGGTCGAGGCGGAGCACGTGATAGCGTCCGTTGGCCTGAACGACCGGTGTGGTTTCCCCCTCCTGCAAGTCCTCGACGCGGCTTGTGAGGGCGGGGGGAAGTTGCTGCCCGAGTTGACTTCGGGGAAGAAACTGTTGAGACAGTCGGCGGGCCTGGGTTGTGTACGTGGCGTACTCTGCGACGAGCCGGGCCCAGGCGGTGTCGGGCGGTGCGGGAGGCCTGCGCAGCTCCCGCCGGACAGTTCGGGCTGTTGTACGGTCTGAGAGGGTCAGGCACTGGACACGCACGTACGGCTCCTGGAGGCGCAGTTTCTCCTTGTGGCGCTCAAAATACGTGCGTACCTCCCCGGCGGTGGGACGCGTGTCGGTTTCCTCTTCGAACCGGGTCCGCAGGGCCGACACCAGCACGGAGCGTCGCTGGCGCCGCAGTCGCCGCTGGACCGCCTCGTTGGAGCCAAGGTTCAGGCGCTCGGCTTCCCGGTACAGGAGCGTGCGGGTAACCCACTGATCAATCGCCTGCTGCCGGGCCCCGCTGGAGTCGCGAACCGGTCCCATGCTGGTGAGCATCCGGGTCAGGTCGGCCTCGGTCAGGTAGTTCGTCCCCACGCGAGCAACGTAGGAGTCGGGGGGCGTCTCGGTCTGGCACCCGACAATCCCTGTGCCCAGAAGCACGAGGACCAAGAGGACGCGGGGGCACGTGGCGCAGATGGGCATGGAGGACATGGAAGGAACGGAGGCCGTGCGATCAGGGGGCTGTGGGGGCGTCACTGACTGGCGGGCGGAGGCGTTCCGGGAACGTCTCCACGTCGTATCGCGCCCGCAGTCGACGCAGGACCCGCTGCTCGAGGCGGTCCTGGTGATCCTGTACGACGCGGCTTCGGGCCTCCTCGAACCGCATGGGACGAGGCGGGAGACGCGTATCCCGAATCAGGAACAGCGACTCGTCGTCCTGGGCCAATGGGCCCACCGCATCCCCGTCGCCCGCCGTACGGACCGACCGGTAGACGTCCGCGGAGCGGGCGGTGACGTACACAGTGTCGGTGGAGACGAGGGAATCAGCCACGGCAGCGTCCAGAACGGCCGGGATCGAAGAACTGTGCTCGTAAAGCGTGGCGTAGGGACGCAGTACCGAATCTGCGGGAGCACGGAGGGCAAGGACGCGTGTGCGCTCGGAAACCTGATACTCGTTGCGGTTCTGCCGATATGTGTTCCGCAGGCCCGCGGTGTCCTGGGCCGCGGCGGTCCAGACTGAGTCCCGCATGTAGCGAAAGAGAAGTGTCCCGTCGCGGTACGCCGCCACCCTCCGACGAAGGGTCGGATCGCTCTGGGCCCGGCGCGTGGCGGCGTATTGGAGGGCCTTTTCATTCAGAAAAGACGCAATCAGGCCCGCCACCGTCGTCTGTGCCCCCCCGTCCATCTGCATCAGGTGGCGGGCCACCTGGACAACGGTGTAGGTTGAGTCGCCCAGGGTAGCCGCTGAAGGAGCGGCGCCGGACAGGGTGTCGGTGTACGTCAGAAGGGGACGGGCGAGGGAGTCCACCGAGGCGACCCGGGCGGCCGCACGAAGACGAGCGGTGTCCACCGTGGCCCCGACGTCCGCACGGATTGCTCGGGCGACGTCCGCCTTGCGCTGCCTGGTCCGCGGCCGGCCAGTGAGGCGGTCCTGTAGCTCGTCGTACGCTTCGTCGAAGGACTGTCGCTCCTGTCGGCCGGTGAGCTTCAAGAGGTGGGACCCGAAGCGGCTCTGGACGATCCCCGAAACCGCGCCGACCGAATCTAGCGCCGCCACGGTAGTGCGGAGGGCGGGGGGAAGTGCCCGAGGGGCGACCTCGCCGAGGGCCCCGCCCTCCGAGGCCGATTGTCGATCCTGAGAGTACGCCCGGGCCGCCTCGGCAAACGACAACGCCCCCTCCAAAATCTCCGTCCGAAGGGAGTCGAGTAGGCGGTGGGCGGCGGCGGTGTCGTCCTGCGGACGGCGCAGGAGGTGGGACAGTTCAATGGGCTGCCCCGCGGGGCGCCGGTCGTGGACCTTAAGAATGTGGTAGCCAAACTTGGTCCGGAACACGTTGCTCGTCTCGCCCGGCGCCAGGGCGTACATGCGGTCCTCGAACGGCTTTACGATCTCTCCGGCCTGGAGGTAGCCGAGCCGGCCCCGGTAGCCCCGACGGCCTTTCTCTTGGGCCGCGGGGGCGTCGGAGTTTCGGACGGCCAGGTCGCCAAACGGGATGCCCTGCCCAATCGAGTCGGCAATGGCGTGGGCCGTGCGGTAGGCCCCGAGCGTGTCGCGGGACGAGGCGGGGCGGATCAGGATGTGGCTCACGTCCACGGCCTGGGTCCGGCGCTCGTGCAGAGTGCGCGCAAGGGGCCCGTACACCTCTTCGCGCAGAAGCTGGGGGCGGGCCTGTTGTTGCCGATAGTCGTGGACGTTCCGCTGGACGCGCGGGAGGGTGTCGAGGCCGGCGTCGCGGGCGGCGCGTACTTTCAGGCGAAAATGGAGGTATTGATCGAGGAAGTTCCGGTAGGTGTGGAGGGAGCTGTCGGCCGCGGCCTCGGGGCCACCCGCCGCGTCGATGAACGCCGAATCCAGTTCGGCGAGCGTGATGACCGTGTCGGCGTAGCGGGCCACAGGTGCATCCTCGGGCGATGGAGCGCCGGAGGTCTCCTCGGTCGCTTCCGAGCCGACCCCGCAGGCAATCCCGAAGGCGGCAAGGAAAAGAAGGCCGAGTGTGCGTCTGAGGCGAGCCATGGCCATGGGGGGGCGAACCGAGTGGCGGTGGTCCCAGAAAGAAGAGGAGAGGCTCACATGCTAGCGAACTGGGCCCGCAGATTGCAACCGGAAGATACGGTTTGCATTGGGGATTGATGCGCAGTCACGGTGCGGTGGGTTCTCGGTCGTAACGGCGTTGGTTGTAGACCGCAGAATTCGGGCACCATAGTTCGCAAATCCCCCGACAATTCCGTTTCGCTCCGGAACTGGGGGACATGCGTGTTTTACAACAAAGCGCTCTTCAGGTCCAGCCCATTTGTCCCGTGCACTCTCCGCGATGGGACGGGTGATGCCTGAGTGTTTTGCCTCAGTTCTTCTCCCACACGCAACGTCCCCGCCACAATGGCTTCCGACACTCCTGTTCGTGTCCGTTTCGCGCCAAGCCCCACGGGCCGCCTGCACATCGGCGGGCTGCGAACGGCCCTGTACAACTATCTCTTCGCCCGCAAGCACGACGGTGACTTTGTGCTGCGGATCGAAGACACCGACCAGGCCCGCTACGAACCGGGGGCGGAGGAGGACATTCGGGAAGCCCTCGCCTGGACGGGGCTCGAGCACGACGAAGGACCCGAGCAGGGCGGCGACTACGCCCCGTACCGACAGTCCGAGCGCTCGGGGCACTACCACGAGTACGCTCAGAAGCTCGTCGAGGCCGGGCGGGCATACTATGCGTTTGATACAGAAGAAGAGCTCGACGACCTGCGGGAGACACACGGCGCCTACGACGGATCGACGCGCCGTCAGATGCGCAACTCGCTGACCCTGTCCGACGAGGAAGTTGAGCGCCTCATCGACGAGAGTGACGACTACGTCATCCGGCTGAAGGTCCCTCGACAAGAGTCGGTGCAGGTCGAAGACGAAATCCGGGGCACGGTGTCGTTCGACACCTCGGAGATTGACGACCAGGTGCTGATGAAGTCTGACGGGATGCCCACCTATCACCTGGCCAACATCGTTGACGACCATCTCATGGACATCTCGCACGTCATCCGGGGGGAGGAGTGGCTCTCGTCGACCCCGAAGCACGTGCTCATGTACGACGCGTTGGGGTGGGAGCCGCCCGCCTTTGCGCACCTGCCGCTGATCCTGAGTCCCAACGGCGGAAAGCTCTCGAAGCGGGACGCCAACGAGTTGGGCATTCCCGTCTACGTCACGGACTATCGAGAGGCCGGGTACGAGCCGGACGCGCTCCTCAACTTCCTGGCGCTTCTGGGCTGGAGCCCCGGCACCGAGGAGGAACTGTTCGGGCTCGACGACATGATCGACGCCTTCAGTCTCGACCGCGTGGGCGCCAGTGGTGTGCAGTTCGACCTCGACAAGCTGCGCTGGGTCAACGAGCATTCCGTCCGCGACCTGTCGGTCGACGCGCTCGCGGAGAGGGCGCGTCCTCACGTGGACGCGGTGGGCGACGAGGTGGGCGACGAGCGCCTCCGAACGATCTGTGGGCTGGTGCAGGATCGCATCCAGGTGGTGCCCGAGGTGGTGACGGACAACCGCTACTTCTTCGAGGATCCGGAGGAATACGAGGAGGAGGGTGTACAGAAGCGGTGGACAGACGAGTCCGCCGATCTTCTGCTCGCCTACGCCGACCGGCTAGAGGCGGTCGACTCCTTCGACACGGAGACGGTAGAAACCGAACTCCGCGATCTGGCCGACGAGAAGGATGTGGGCGCGGGGGCGATCATCCATCCGTCCCGGCTCGCCGTGAGCGGTCGTTCGTACGGCCCCGGCGTGTTTGGGCTGCTGGCCGCCGTTGGGAAAGAGGCCTGCCTCCGTCGCATGCGCCGGGCGGTTGAGACGCTGGGATAGTCGGATGGCACTGGAAGGGGCGCGTGCGAGGCCGCCCCGGCTGCCGACCGGTCAAGCGGCGGGCTCAAGCTCCTCCTGCAGGAGTGTGCGGGCCAACTCGGGGTTGGCGGCGCCGTCGGTGGCCTGCATCACCTGTCCCATGAAGAAGCCGATGAGGCCCTTTTTCCCGTCCCGATAGCGGGCCACCTCGTCGGGATGGTCGCCGAGAACGGCCTGAATGGTGGGGCGGAGGGCCTCGGTGTCGTCGACCTGTCGTAGGTCGCGCGCGTCTACGATCGCCTCGGGATCGCCCCCGTTCTCTACGAGCTCGTGGAAGACCTCGTCGGCCCCGCGGGTGGAGATGACCTCTGCGTCCACGAGCCGCACCAGGTCCGCAAATTCGTCCGGGCCGAGGGGAAGTGCCGCCACCGTCCGGTCGTTCAGCCGGCCGAGAAGCTCGTTGACGGTCCAGTTGGCGAGCGGCTCCGGGGCGTCGTAGTGCTCCAGCGCCTGCTCGAAGAAGTCCGCCAGCGCGTCGTCCCCGGCCATGGTGGCCGCATCCTCCCGGTCGATGCCCAACTCGTTGTGGAAGTGGGTGAACCGGTCCCGCTGGGCATCGTCCAGATGCTCGGCGGGGTCGGTCTTGCCCTCGAGCGAGCGCCGTCTCTGTTCTTCTTTGCGCTGCTCTTTTTCTCGTCGTTGTTGGGCCAACTCTTCCTGGGTAAGGCCCTCCTCGCCCCCGCTCCATGTGTCCCGGAGAGGCACGATCTGGTTGTACACCAGCGCGTCGGGACGAGACGTGTCCGGGTCCGCCCAGAAGTAGCCCTGTCGCTCGAACTGCACCCGCTGGTCGGTGTCCAGGTCGCGCACGGCAGGCTCCAGAACCCCTTGTCGGACGTTGAGCGAGTCCGGATTCAGAAATTCGGTAAAGTGGTCCTCGCGGGCATCGGGGTCGGGCACCCCGAAGAGGCGATCGTAGAGCCGCGCCTCGAACGGAATGCCGTGGGCGGCGGACACCCAGTGCAGTGTTCCGTCCGGCGAGCGCCCGTCCGGAGCGGTGCTATCCCGCGTGTCGGGGTCGATGGTGCCGCGGAGCTCGGTCACGGTGCCGTCCTCGTCCCGCACAACCTCTTCGCACGTGAAGAAGTACGCGTGGCGCAGGCGCACCTCGCGACCCGGGGCCAGTCGGATGAAGTCTTCGGGCGGGTCCTCCCGAAAGTCGCCCCGCTCGATGTAGAACTCGCGGGCAAAGGGCACGGGCCGCGTCTCGTCCTTGTCGATGTCGCGCGGCCAGTGGTTCGCGTTGATCCAGTCGACCTCGTCCTCGTCCCAGTTTGTGACTACGACCTTCAGCGGATCGAGCACGGCCATGACCCGCGGGGCCGTCGGGTTGAGGTCGTCGCGGAGCGCGTGCTCGAAGTGGCCGATCTGGACCCGGCTCTGCGACCGGGTCACCCCCACCTCGCGGCAAAAGGAGCGGATCGCACTCGGCGGCACGCCGCGGCGGCGCAGCCCCGAGATCGTGGGGAGGCGCGGGTCGTCCCAGCCGTCCACGAGGTCCTCCTCGATCAGGTGACGGAGCTTGGTTTTGCTCATCACCGTGTAGCCGAGGTTGAGCCGATTGAACTCGTACTGCCGGGGCCGGGCCGGAATCTCGTCCGCGTCCAGGCAGTGCTCCATCACCCAGTCGTAGACGCGCCGGTTGTTGTCGAACTCCAGCGTGCAGAGGGAGTGGGTGACGTCCTCGATGGCGTCCTCCAGGGGGTGGGCGTAGTCGTACATCGGATAGAGGCACCATTCGTCCCCCCGCCGGTAGTGGGGGGCGTGCAGGATGCGGAAGAGGAGGGGGTCCCGCATGATCATGTGCGGCGAGCTCATGTCGATCTTCGCCCGCAGCACGTGCTCGCCGTCCTCGAACTCGCCCGCCTTCATTTTGCAAAAGAGCTCCAGGTTCTCCTCGACGGAGCGGTCGCGGTACGGCGACGGGGTTCCAGGTTCGTCCACGGTCCCGCGGTACTCGCGGATTTTTTCCTCGCTGAGACTGTCGACGTACGCGTCGCCCTGCTTGATGAGCGTAATCGCGTACCGGTAGAACTGCTCGAAGTAGTCGGAGGCGTGGTATTCGTGGTCCTCCCAGTCGTACCCGAGCCAGTTCACCGCGTCCTTAATCGACTCGACGTACTCGGGGCTTTCGGTTTTGGGGTTCGTATCGTCGAACCGGAGGTGGCACTGCGTGTCGGCCCGGTCGGCGTAGTCGTGCTTGATGCCGAAATTGAGGACGATGGACTTGGCATGCCCGATGTGGAGATGGCCGTTTGGCTCGGGCGGAAACCGGGTGACGACCCGGTCGCCGTAGGTGCCCTGGTCAAGGTCCTCGTCGATGATGTCGTAGATGAAGTTCTCGCGCGGGCGCTCGGCCGAAGGGTCCGACGTGCTCACAAAGGGGAGTAAGGCTTGGGTTGAGGCGTTTCTTGAAAACAGGCAGACCATTGAAAGTCCGGGGCTTCCCGAAAGATCCGCCCGCCCGCACAGATCAGTCGCAGTCGCCGGCCTCTCGCAGAAGAGATCGACACTCCAGCACCCTGGGCTTGTCCACCGCGGTGGCGCTCCGGACGCGCTTGGCGAACAGGGAGGCCGAGCGAAACTGCGACCGGGGGCGGGTCTGGCGGCGGGCCGCCACGTCCCACTGAGATCGACGGAGGAACCCAGTGAACTGGCCGTCTTCGATGTATCCGGAGATGCGAAGGTCGTCGAGGTTGATTTCCAGACGGGTGTCGTTCACATCGACCCGGGCGCGGAGTCGCCCGAGCCGCCGATCGCGGACGATTCCCCGCAGGTCTCCATCCTGGACGGTGATGTGGAAACGGCCTTGAACAAGGGGGGCAAAGCCGTCCACCTCGTACGTCCAGGTGCCCACCGCGGCGGCCCGGGCGGCCGCCTCGTCCTGCATCGACCGAGGGGAGGCACACCCCCCCGCGAACCCCGCTCCAAGGACGAGCAAAAGCGTCAGCCGGACCGGGCACAGGCGCAACATGACGAGTGGAGGGGGGATGCCGGAAGAACCGGGAGCGTTGACCAATAGTTAAGACTTGATGAGGAAGGCGTTCCCGGGCGGCGGGCCTGATCGGACGTCAGTCCGTCGAGTGCCGGTGGACCGACAACAATCGCTCGGCGGCGGCCAGAGAACTCAGGCGGCCCTCCTGGACGGCCGGCTCCACGTCCTCCTGGGCTGCCTGGACGTCGGGGTCGGAAAAGAACTCCTCGCGCAGCCGCTGTTCGACGGCCTGCTCCATCCAGTGTTGGGCCTGTCGGCGACGCTGCTTTTCAAAGAAGCCAGTCTCCTGCGTGTAGGCCCGGTACTGCTCCACGGCGCTCCATACGTCGTCGATGCCCGTGCCGGTCTGTGACGAGCACGTGAGCACGGGGGGCTCCCACCCAGAATCCGGATCGGACAGGAGGCGCAACGCCTTTTGGTACTCGGCCCGGGCCGCCTTCGCGGGCTCGCGGTTGTCCCCGTCGGCCTTCGTGATGGCGATGGCGTCGGCCACCTCTACGATGCCCCGCTTGATGCCCTGCAGCTCATCCCCGGCGCCGGCCAGGGCGAGGAGCAGGAAGAAATCGACCATCGACCGCACGCTGATCTCCGACTGGCCGACCCCCACCGTCTCGACGAACACGGTGTCGTACCCGGCGGCCTCACACAGCAGAACTGCCTCGCGGGTCCGGGGGGCCACGCCGCCGAGGGTGCCGGCGGTGGGGGAGGGGCGGATAAACGCGTCCTCCTCGGAGGCCAGGGTCCCCATCCGGGTTTTGTCCCCGAGAATGCTGCCCTTCGACCGCTCACTGCTGGGGTCGACCGTCAAGACGGCGAGGCGATGGCCCTTTGCCACGAGTTGTTGCCCGAGCGCTTCGATGAACGTGCTCTTGCCGACGCCGGGCACGCCCGTGACGGCCACCCGAATCGAGTCGCCACTGTGGGGCAGGCATTCCTCCACGACCGCCCGGGCGGTGTCGCGGTGGTCTGGGCGGGTGCTCTCCAGCAGGGTGATGGCCTGGCTTAGCGTTCCCCGGTCCCCGTCGAGAATGCCGGTCACGTAGTCGGCGGCCGACGGGGCACTCGAGCGGGACGGTTGGGACTGGTTGCGGAGGTTGGGATTGAGGGGGGCCACGACTCGGGGAGATGCAAGTGCCTGCGGAGGAGAAGTTCGTTCGGTTACGCCTCAACGGACGCTTCCTCGTCGTATCGGCCGAGAAGCACGTCGAGAATCTGGGTGGCGGCCTCCGCGATGTTGGTGCCGGGGCCGAAGATGGCGGCCACACCCTGGTCGTAGAGCGTCTCGTAGTCGTCGTGCGGAATGACTCCCCCCACGACCACGAGGACGTCGTCCCGCCCGTATTGCGTGAGGGCGTCGATCACCTCCGGCACGAGCGTCTTGTGCCCCCCCGCAAGGCTGGAAATTCCAAGGATGTGGACGTCGTTCTCTACGGCCTGGCGCGCCACCTCGTCCGGCGTCTGGAAAAGCGGACCGACGTCCACGTCGAAGCCCATGTCGGCAAACGAGGTGGCAATGACCTTTGCCCCGCGGTCGTGCCCGTCCTGGCCCATCTTCGCCACCATGATGCGGGGCCGCCGCCCGGCGGCGCGGGCAAAGCGATCGGCCCGGTCGCGGGCCGCGTGGAAATGGTCGTTCGTGTCGGCTTCCGAGGCGTACACCCCCGAAATGGTCTCTGTCCGCGCCGTGTGGCGGCCGAACACGTCTTCGAGGGCCGATGAGATCTCGCCGAGGGTCGCGCGCTTGCGGGCCGCGCTCACGGCTCGGGCGAGCAGATTGCCGTCGCCCGTCTCCGCGCTTTCGGTGAGGGCGTTCAACGCATGTCGGACCGCAGTGTCGTCCCGCTCCTCCTTGATGCGGTCGAGGCGCTCGAGCTGTGCGCGCCGGACCGCCTCGTTGTCCACCTCGAGCCGTTCGATGGGTTCGTCGGTGTCTGTCTGGTAGGCATTGACGCCGACAATCGTCTCGTCGCCGGTGTCGATGCGGGCCTGCTTGCGGGCGGCGGCCTCCTCAATCTTGCGCTTTGGGAGGCCCTGCTCGATGGCGCGCGTCATGCCGCCCTCTTCCTCTACTTCCTGGATCAGGGTCCACGCCCGCCGGGCCAGCGCGCCGGTGAGGCGTTCCACGTAGTGGGAGCCCGCCCACGGGTCGACGGCCTCCGTGATGTCGGTCTCGTCCTGCAGGTAGAGCTGCGTGTTGCGGGCAATGCGGGCGGCGAACTCGCTGGGCAGCGCGATGGCCTCGTCCAGGGCATTCGTGTGGAGCGACTGCGTGCCCCCGAACGCTGCGGCCATCGCCTCAATCGTTGTGCGCGCCACGTTGTTGAACGGATCCTGCTCGGCGAGGCTGTAGCCGGAGGTCTGACAGTGGGTCCGCAGGGCCATTGACTTCGGATTGTCTGGGTCGAACGGCTCTACGAGCTTGGCCCACAGCATCCGTCCGGCCCGCATCTTAGCAATCTCCATGAAGTGGTTCATGCCGATCGCCCAGAAAAAGGAGACCCGTGGGGCAAAGTCGTCGATGCCGAGCCCGGCGTCGCGCCCGGTACGGAGGTATTCCAGGCCGTCGGCCAGCGTGTAGGCCAGCTCCAGATCCGCCGGCGCACCCGCTTCGTGCATGTGGTACCCGCTTACCGAGATGGCGTTGAACCTCGGCATCTCCGCGGCGCAGTAGGCGAAGATCTCGCCGACAATCCGCATGGAGGACTGTGGCGGATAGATGTACGTGTTGCGCACCATGAACTCCTTCAAGACATCGTTCTGGATGGTGCCCGCCAGCTCCTCGTGGGCCACGCCCTGCTCCTCGGCGGCGGCGATGTAGAAGGCCATCACGGGAAGCACCGCCCCGTTCATGGTCATCGAGACCGACACGTCGCCGAGTGGAATGCCCTCAAACAGGCGCTTCATGTCCTCGACGGTGTCGATTGCCACACCGGCCTTGCCCACGTCGCCCCGGACGCGGTCGTGGTCGGAGTCGTAGCCGCGGTGGGTGGCCAGATCGAATGCCACAGAAAGCCCCTTCTGGCCCGACGCGAGGGCTTCACGGTAGAACTTGTTGGACTCCTCCGCCGTCGAGAACCCCGCGTACTGCCGGATGGTCCACGGCCGAAACTTGTACATGGTCGTGTACGGGCCGCGGAGGTATGGGGGCAGGCCCGCGTCGAAGTCGAGGTGATCCAGGTCGTCGACCGCGTCGGGGCCGTAGATCGGCTCGATATCAATCTGCTCGGGCGTCGACCAGGCTCCGTCCCCGGGGGCCGACGCGCCTTCGTGGGGGGGATCGTACGCGATGCTGGAAAAATCGGGGCGCATGACGAAGGCGTGTCGGGGAGTAGACGCTGAGGGGCGAGCGGTGGGAGATGTCAGGACGTCTCGTCCGTCGGAATGCCAAGATCGTCCTGTAGGGCAGTGAGGGTGTTGCCCAGGGGGCTGTCCTGATGCACGAAGAAGTCGGCGTCGTCCACGTCGATGTCGCCGGGGGCGCCGGCGATCCCGAGGAGGGCATCGGGGCCGCCGTCGGAGAGCGCTGCGGCGAGGGCGGGAGCAAGGTCGACGTACTCGTTGTCCGAGCTACAGAGGACCACGGCATCGGCTCCCTGTTGGGCTGCCGCGTCGGCCACCGCGCCGACGGAGTCAAACTTCAACGGCTCTTCGATTGCAAACCCCGCCACGCCTAGGAAGTTGCGGCAGAAGTTCGCACGGGCACTCCGGATGGCGGGCGGCCCGAGTGGGGCGAGCAGAAACCGAGGCGGGCCGTCTTGAGACTCCGCGTATCGTTCGGTGCGGAGGCGGATCGCCTCGATCTCGTCGGCGAGGCGGATCCGGGGCAGTGGGGACACGCCCGAAGACGCTGACGGGAGGGCCGACGTCACCTCCTGGAGTGAGTGTCCGTCGCGGAGCGCCGTTCGGAGTGCATCGACGGACGACGCGTTGAGGGGCGCCGGCGATTCCCCGTTCGTAGGCGGGGGGTTCGGTACCACGAGGTCGTCCCGGCGTCGTTCGTTGAGGGCGGGGTAGTGGGTGGTGCCCACGAGCACCTGATCCCGCTCGTTGAGCGCCCGACGCCGTTCGTCTCGGGTCGCGGAAATTTGTTCGTGCAGTCGGCCGTCGCGGAGGCAGTCGACAATTCCTCCCTCTGCTTCGAGATCTTGAAACTGAGTCCAGGCCCGTCGGGCGAGCTGGTCGGTCAGGGTTTCGATGTAGTACGACCCGGCGGCCGGGTCGGCTACGTGATCGAAGTGGGCCTCGTGGCGCAGGATGAGTTGTGTGTTGCGGGCAATGCGGAGGCCAAACTCGTCGGGCGGCCTCACGGCCTTGTCGTACGGCCGGATGGTCAATGCATCGGTCCCCCCGAGCACGGCGGCCATTGCCTCGGTGGTGGCCCGAAGCATGTTCACGTGCGGGTCGTAGATCGTCTCCGTACGCCGGGAGGTGACGGCGTGGACGCACACGTCGGCGGGGGCCACGTCGAGGGGGGCACTTGCCGCAGGGGCAAATGCATCGATCACCTGTGGCACGAGAAGGCGGAGGGCGCGGAGCTTGGCCATCTCGACGAAATAGGAGGTCGAGACGGGAACCCGGACCTGCAGATTGTTGAGAAGAGGGGGAAGGGAGCGGGCTTGCTCCGTGCGTCGCGCCAGACGTTCGGCGAGGGCACCGAGCGCGCAGGCCAACTCCCAAACGGCCGACGCTCCCGCGTCGTGGTAGACGCTGGTATCGACGGTCACGGTTCGGAACTGAGGCATTTCCGCGGCGTCCGCCACGAGGTCGTCGGCGAGCGAGAACGCTCGGTCCGGAGCGGTGCCCGAGGCCAGCGCCGCCACGGGATCGTACAGGACCGCCCCGCTAATCGCCTCGGGCTCAAGAGGCCCACCTGAGAGATAGTCGCGGAGCAGCGCGTACAGTGCGGGGGCCGCTGGGCCTCCGTGAAGGTGCACGGAGGCATTTGTCGGATCAATCCCGTCGAGGATTTGCGCGAGATCGGCCTTCGAACGGAGGGCCACCCCGGACTCATCCGAGAGTGCAGACGACGGGGCGATCTCGAGGGCATCGGCTCCTCCGTCGACCGCGGCCCGGGCGTGCTTGCCCGCCACTTCCGGGTCGGGGTGCCGGATGGACTGGCATACGCTCCACGCGCCGGCGGGAGTGTCTGCGGCATCGGCCAGGGGGAGGGTGCTCTCCGGGTCGGTGTGCGATACGTTCTGCAAGGCGTCGGGAGAGAGGTACGCCGGAAGGGATACCCCCTCCACAGATGACCACTCGAGAAATGCCTCCGGAGCGGTGCCGCCGAGGTCCGACTCTACGTGTTCTCGCCACTTCGCAGGCGTAACTGCGTCGAACTCGTCGAAGAGCGGTGGAAACGCTTCCGTTCCGGGCATGTGGTGAAGGAGCACTCGGTGAAAAGCGGAACGAGGGAGGCAGACGTGAACCCTGCACCAAGGGCTACTCCGTACGCCCTTCGTCTCCGGGCGGTCCGAAGAGCGACCGTGCGCGCCGGATCAGGTCGTAGACCGCGATGCCATAAGCGACGCCTACGTTGAGCGAAATTTTGGCGCCGTGCTGGGGGATCTCGAGGGCGAAATCGACCGCGTCGAGTACGTCTGCTTCAACGCCCCGCACTTCGTTGCCCACGACGAGCGCAAGCGGAAAGGCGTCGGCCGCGACCGCGTCGGGGTGCCGGGTATGGTCCGTCTGCTCAAGGGCCGCGACCGTATAGCCGGCGTCGCTCAGGTCGCGGAGAAGAGGACGTGCCTCGTCGTGCTGGCTCCACTCGACGCTGTCCTGCGCACCGAGGGCCGTTTTGTGGAGGTCCTTGTGCTCCGGAGTCCCGGTAAAGCCGGTGAGGTGAACGTGTTCGATGCGGGCCGCGTCGGACGTTCGAAACATCGACCCGACGTTGTGAATCGACCGCACGTTGTGCACGATGAGGCGGACGGGATGCTTTGGAAGAGCCGGGACGTCCTCAGGGGCCGGCCGCTCAATTTCATCCCAACTAAGCTTGCGCATCGGGCAACTGGTCGAGAAATTGAAAAGCAGTTGGTTTCAAGGCTGTCTTCTGAATTCGCTTTCCGAGGCCCTGTTTCTTGCCGGACGTTCTGCATCTACCTGCACCCACATCCAAATGTAGCCCCATGCTCTCGTCCCCCGTTCGTTGGGCGCTGCCGTGCGCCCTCGGCCTACTCGCGATGGCCGCCACCGGATGCACGGCGTTCCGGGAGGTCGCCAATCTGCGCAAGGTTCAGTTCTCGATCGATCGGGTTGCCCAGCCCCGCCTGGCAGGGGTGGACCTGTCAAGGGTGCAGTCGTACGACGATCTCCGGGGGACCGACGTGCTTCGGCTGGGCTCGGCGCTCTCTGACGGAACGCTTCCGTTGTCCTTTACCCTCCACCTGAACGCCGAAAATCCATCCTCGAACAGCGTCAACGCGCGGCTTACCCAGATGGACTGGACCCTCCTGCTGGAAGACAAAGAAACGGTGTCGGGCCGGTTCGAGCGAGAGAGGGTCCTGTCGCCTGGGGAGCCTACGGAGGTGCCGGTCGACGTAGAACTCGACCTTGTCCGGTTTTTCGACGACAACCTGCAGGGCCTCGTGGACCTGGCCGCGGCCATCCGGGGCGATGCGCTCCCACAGACCCTCAAGCTACGGGTCCAGCCGACCGTCAACACGAAGGTCGGGTCGATCCAGTACCCGTCCCCCATCACGGTTGTGCGCCGGAGCGTTGGGCAGGATTCCCAGCAGCCTTAGCCGTACATTTTCACTGCGTCCATTGACTTTTGACCAGTACTCTTCCGACGTGATTGTTACCATCGATGGCCCTGCCGGCTCTGGCAAGAGCACCACGGCCCGACGCGCCGCCGCCCGACTCAGCTACGTATACCTGGACACGGGCGCCATGTATCGGGCCGTGGCCCTGGGCTTTCTGCGTGCCGATGCCCCCGCTACGATCGCGAGTGCAGAAACCGTGCTCTCCTCGCTGAGGGTGGATGTGCAGTACCGGGACGGGACGATGCAGGTCTTTCTGGGGGACGAAGCGGTCACCGACCGCCTTCGGTCCGCCGAAGTGGGGCGCATCGTGAGCGACATCTCGACCCTTGAACCGATCCGTGAATACATGGTAGAGCAGCAGCGCCGGATCGGGCGCGTCCAGGCCGACCGCCACGGCGGGGTGGTGCTGGATGGACGCGACACGGGCACGGTGGTCTTCCCCGAGGCCCCCGTCAAAATTTTCATGGTGGCCGATATCGACGAGCGGGCCCGGCGTCGGCTCCAAGAGCATGAGGCGGCGGGGGAGGAGATCACTTTCGAAGAGGTTCGCGCCGAGATCGAGCAGCGCGACGAGCAGGATCGGACCCGAGACATTGCTCCTCTTCGGCGCGCCGACGACGCGACCGTCCTTGACACGACCGATTGTACGATTGCGGAGCAGGTTGAGCTTGTCGTAGATCACGTTAAAGCGCAAGACGCCCACGGAACGTAGATGCTCGGGCGCAATACAACTGTCGCCTATTAAGCAGGGCACCCACGCCCATTCACAGGCACGCCTGACACTCTATCTTGTGTTCTGGGGCAGGCAGCCCGTCTGTTCCTAGACCTCCTTCATCCTCTTCACGCTCCCTCCTGGACTGTCAGGACCAGGCAGGTACAAATCGCAATAGTCGTCGGTCGGCCACGTGGCTGGCGACTTGCAAACCTACCACACCGTATATGGCAGAACAAGAACAAGTAGCGCCCAAAGACGACTCTCAAGACACTGCTGACGCTCAGGCTTCTCCCCCCGACGCGGATGCCGCAGACGAGGCTGAGGCCACGGCTCCGGACGCCGAAAATTCGGGCACTGCGACGGAGGCGACCGATGCCGCCGTCGCGTCGACGCCCGATGCGGAGGACGAGGATGCCGATGAGCCTGCGCCTGAAGGATCTCCGTCGGCGGACGACGGACCGGTGGGCGATGGCGGCGACGGGGCCCCCGAAGATCCCCCGGAGGAACCCGGCTTCGTGAGCCGCATCCTCGAAGAGGCCGTGGAGGAGGCGTCCGAAGACCTTCCCATGCCGTCCGGCGAGCAGGCCTCGGTTGACGTGTCCGAGTTCGAAGAGCCAACGGGCACTGTTTCGCCCGACGAGCTTGAGCGAACGGAAGAGGCACAGGGCTTCACGGGCGAGGCCTATGGAGAAACGGTTTCCCTCGATGACCTGGAGGCTGAGGGGCAGGCGCCGACCGATGCCTCAGTGTATGACCAGTTCCGGGATGTCGTCGACGAGACCTCCATTGATGTCCGTGAGCAGGACATCGTTGAGGGCCGTGTGCTGCGGGTCAACGAAGACTACGTGGTCATCGACATCGGCTACAAGAGCGACGGAATCGTCTCCCGTGACGAGTTTGGGGAGGAGGAGGATGAGATCCGTCCCGGGGACACCGTGGAGGTATACCTGGAACGAAAGGAGGACCGCGACGGTCAGCTCGTGCTCTCGAAGGAGCAGGCCGACAAGGTCCGGCGTTGGCAGCGGGTGGAAGAAATCTACGAGAACGAAGAGGTGATCGAAGGCACGATTATCCGTCGCATCAAGGGCGGAATGATCGTGGAGCTCTTCGATGGGATGGAGGCCTTCCTGCCGGGGTCGCAAATTGACGTCCGCCCGGTTCGGGACTTTGAGTCCTACCTGGAGACGCGGATGGAGTTCAAGATCGTCAAGCTGAATCCCGGAAACGAGAACATCGTCGTCTCCCACCGCGAGCTCATCGAGCACGAGCTCGAAGAGCAGCGGCAGGAGATTCTCGAGTCGCTCGAGGTCGGACAGGTGCTCGAAGGCACCGTCAAGAACATCGTCGACTTCGGCGTCTTTATCGACCTCGGGGGAGTTGACGGCCTTCTGCACATCACAGACCTGTCCTGGGGCCGCGTTTCACACCCGAGTGAGGTCGTGGAGCTCGATCAGGAAATTGAAGTCGTTGTTCTCGACTACGAAGAGGAGCGACAGCGCATTTCCCTGGGCCTGAAGCAGCTTCGAGACCATCCCTGGGACAAGATTGGCAACAAGTACGACGAGGACGACGTGGTTGAGGGGAAGGTGGTCTCAATCACGAACTACGGGGCCTTCGTCGAGATCGAGAAGGGCATCGAGGGGCTCGTCCACATCAGTGAGATGTCGTGGACGCGTCACATCGAGCACCCCAGTCAGATGGTGTCCCTTGGGCAGGTGGTCGACGTTAAGATCCTCAACATCGACCAAGAAGAGCGGAAGATCTCACTTGGGATGAAGCAGCTGGAGCCCGATCCCTGGGAGGGCATCAGCGATCGCTACCCGGCGGGCACGGTGCTGACCGGCACGGTGCGCAACATCACGAACTTTGGGGTCTTCGTCGAGATCGAGCCCGGGATCGATGGGCTGGTCCACGTCTCGGACCTGTCCTGGACCAAGAAGATTCGCCATCCGGGCGACATGGTCGATGAGGAGCAGGAGCTCGATGTCGTGATCCTCAACATCGATGAGGAGCGACGCCGCATCTCCCTGGGCCACAAGCAGGTGAAGACCAATCCGTGGGACCAGTTTGCGGATGCGTACGGGGAGGGCAATGACACGAATGGCGAGGTCATCCGTGTGGAGGACAAGGGACTCGTCGTACAGCTGCCGCTGGACGTGGAAGCCTTCGTTCCGGGCAGTGAGCTCAAAGACGGCCCCAAGGCCTTCAAGAATCATTACCACGAGGGGGATGAGCTTGACCTCCGGGTCATTCGGTTCGACAAGGACCAGAAGGACATTGTGCTCAGTGAAACGGCGAAGGACGAGGCCGAGCGCGAGGAGGAGCAGCAAGAGGAGCAGCGCGAATCCCGCCAGAAGGAGCGCGAATCCCGTCAGGAGAAGCCCGAGCCCGAAGAGACCGAGCGGGACTTCAAGCAGGAGCCCGAGGCGCAGCCCGATGAGCCGACGACCGGCCCCACGACGCTCGGGGAGCTCTCTGGGTTGGCGGACCTGCGCCGTGAAATGGAGGAGGAAGAGGCCGCGGAAGAGGCCGCCGAGGCTGAGGTGGAGACGCCGGCTGATGAGGATGTCCCTTCCGAGTCCGACGCCGAGGACGCATCCGACGCCGAGGCGACACCGGAGGACGAGGATTCTCCCTTCGACGAGACGGCTGGCTTCCCGGAGAACTTCCCCCGCGTCTCCCGACTTGAAAATGCAGACGTGACCTCCCTGGCGGAGGTCCGTGAGGTGGATGACCTCACCAACCTTGACGGCATTGGGTCCGCCTACGCGGAGGAAATTTCCGATGCCCTCGACGAGTTTGATGAGACGGGGTCCGTGAGCGACTAGCCGTTTCGGGCCACCGGACGCATCTTTGAAGTACGAAGGGCGGCTTCCCGACTGGAAGCCGTCCTTTTTCTTTAGGGTTCCGGGGCGAGAGGTCTTCGGCAATCGGGTCCTGTTTTTTTCGTTTCTTTCGTAACGCAATTCTCCTACTACGACGCCTAATCCTATGGAAGAGACCGACGAATACCTCCCCAGTGCCAGCAACTCGATCACTGTTCGGGTGGTCATTTCCAACCGTCCCGGCATGCTGGCGAAAGTCACCTCTGTGATTGGCGAGCACGGGGGCAATATTGGGGCCATTGACATCGTGCGGGCCGAAAAGGAAGAACTGACCCGTGACATCACCATCAACACCCGCAGTGACGACCACGCCGAGTCGATCGTTCAGGCGCTGCGTGACCTTGACGGGGTCGAGGTGGTCAACATCTCGGACCGTACCTTCTTGTTGCACCTTGGGGGAAAAGTAGAGGTTGAGAGCAAGTCTCCGCTCCGCACCCGCGACGAACTGTCCATGGCGTACACGCCTGGGGTGGCCCGTGTGTGTGAGGCGATCCACGAGACGCCCGAAGATACACACCGGCTTACGATCAAGAGCAATACGGTTGCGGTCGTCTCCGATGGCACAGCCGTTCTCGGCCTGGGCGACATCGGGCCCGGGGCTGCCCTCCCGGTGATGGAGGGCAAGGCGCAGCTTCTGAAAGAGTTTGCGGACGTGAATGGGTTTCCCATCTGTCTCGATACGACCGACGTCGACGAGATTGTAAATACGGTTCGCCGCATCGCCCCGGTCTTCGGCGGGATCAACTTGGAGGACATCGCCTCCCCGCGTTGCTTTGCCGTGGAAAGGCGCCTGAAAGACGAGCTTAACATTCCGGTCTTTCACGATGACCAGCACGGCACGGCGGTTGTGACGGCTGCCGCCCTCCTCAATGCACTGAAGGTTGTGGACAAGGACCTCGACGACATCAAGGTCGTGACGGTTGGCATCGGGGCGGCGGGAACGGCGGTCACGAAGATGTTCATGGAAATGGGGGTTGAGGAAATCGTGGGGGTGGACAGTGACGGTCCGGTGACCACGGACCGCGACGACCTCAACGGCGCGAAGCAGCAATATGCCGAGATGACGGATCCATCGGTGGACGGCGATACCCTATCGGAGGCGATGGACGGGGCCGATGTCTTTGTCGGGCTAAGCGTTCCGGATGTCCTTGACGTGGAGGACGTGAATCGCATGGCCCGCGACCCAATTGTCTTCGCGATGGCCAATCCGCGCCCGGAGATCATGCCGGAGGAGGCCTACCCACACGTGGCGGTGATGGCCACCGGGCGGAGTGATTATCCCAATCAGATCAACAACGTGCTGTGTTTCCCGGGCCTGTTTAAAGGAATCCTCGACTGCCGGGCGAAGGGCATCACCAGTGAAATGAAAATTGCAGCGGCCGAGGCGATTGCCAAGGCAATTGATGATCAGAGTCTGACCCCGGACTACATCATTCCAAGTGTGTTCGACGAGAATGTGGTAACCCAGGTCTCGAAGGCGGTGTCTCGGACGGCCCAACAGCAGGGACTGGCCCGAAAGCGTACCTAGGGGCGCTCCGATGGACATGTCGCTGCGCTTCGACCCGTCCGGTCGCTAGGACGGCAATTCTGGGGGCATCCGGAAACGTACGAGTTGCCCCGGGATGCTGGGAGGCTCCGGGCCGCCGTGGGAAATCTGTCGTGGCTTCGCAGTCGGAGGTGTGACAGGGGCAGCCACCGGCCCGGACCTTGGGAAACATCGGTACCGATCGAGGCGGTGGCAGTGCAACGCAGTCCCGCGATCGCCCTGCAGTGACGCTGAGTGGGTGTGCCATCTTCATGCTCTTGGCTTCGGAGGCCGCGCCCGGGCGCACCCTGGCCTGCCAAAAGCCGAATCGGGTCGCCTACCCCACTTTGCATGCCCCGCGGCCCTTGCAACGCCCCCCAGGCTCTGTGTCCGGTCCGCGTCTCGCGGCCCCAGGTTTCCAACGTCCGTTGCGTGTCCTCCCACGCTGCGGGGGAGCTTCTCCGAGAGGCGTAGCCCCTGGAATTCCGTCGCACACGACGGAGCAGACGCCACACGGAACAAGGCGCTCCCCCAAATTCCGAAGTCTTCCGAACAGACAGCTCCAATGCATTCCCATGGCGAAGGTCGTCACGTACCTTCTTGTGTCCAATCCAGAAGACCTCGAAGCGGTCCGCTCTCACTCGATCATCGACGAGCACGGATTCGAAGGGCGGCCGATGGAGGAGAGCGACGAGGCCCTCCCGGCTCTCAAATTCGTGACGGAGAGCGCACTGGAGGACCATACGGACCTGGAGAGGCCTTGCAGGGAACTCTCAGAGGCGTTTCCCGAGGCGACGGTGACGTACTGTGAAGTAGAAGAACGGTTTAATCACGTCGAGCACCTCCGATCCGTCGTTTTTATCGACGGAACACGGGCGGGTAATATTGAGCATGGATACGTGTTCAATGTCGGAGCATGAGTCATACCTTGAGGAAATACTGAGCCTGCACCTAGGCTCACCGATGAGTACAATGAAGTATGTTTATATTCGGGATGGTAGAGATAGACATTAAATGAAGCTGAACGAAAAGGGGAACCATGTCTTTGGTTTTAAATTCTGTGCACATGCGAATCTCAGTAACGACTATATCTTGAATTATGAGCGCAGATTTTCAAATGGAAGTCATGGACCAGGAAGATGCCGAGCGTGAACTCGGCGCCAGCGGGGGACGAGGCCGTACGTCCAAGTACGAGCCCATTGCGCAGAAGTGGGGCGAGGTTGGGGATGAGGAGGCAATTGTTCTCTCGGATCTTGAGCAGAACGATATTCAGAACCTCCGCAACCTCTTGTACCGCCGCTTCGGCAAAGAAAATGTCATCGTGCGCTCGGCGCAGCAGGAGGACGAGAGCTACAAGGCGGTCGTTCGGGCCCGGGAAAACGACGAGTACCTCCGGAACGGCGAGTAGCCGACGGAGACATCTCTCACATGTGGTGTCTCTCCGTTTCTGCAATACAAAACGGGTGGTGATGGCATGCATCACCACCCGCATTGCAGAGGGGAAGCCAAAAAAGTGCCCACGCCCGTTTAGTCTTCCACCGAGTCCATCTGGGCCTTTTGTAGTTGCCCGGAGTAGTCGACGTAGAGGGTTTTGTGCTCCGTCCAGAACTCGAAGGCTGCGTAGCCCCCATCCCGCTGCCCATTGCCGGTGTCTTTCACCCCCCCGAATGGCATGTGCGCCTCGGCCCCGATTGTAGGGCCGTTGACGTACGTAATGCCGGCCTCAAGGTCCCGCATTGCCCGGAAGCTGTTGTTCACGTCCTGGGTGTAGATGGAGGAGGAGAGCCCGTACTGGGTGTCGTTGGCCACCGCGACGGCCTCGTCGTAGGACTCCACCTCGAACGTCGCGAGCACCGGCCCGAAGATTTCTTCCTGGGCGATTGTCATCTCCGGGGTCACGTCCGTAAAGAGGGTGGGGGTGTAAAAGTGACCGTCGAGACCATCCACCGAAGCGGGGGCGCCGCCCATCTCCAGGGTGGCCCCTTCCTCCTGTCCGATCTCGACGTACCGGTGGACCTCCTCCGCGGCGGCCTGATTGATGAGGGGCCCCACGTCGGTGTTCGCGTCGTTGCCGTCCCCGAGGACGAGCGTCTCCGCCTCGTCCCGAATCATGTCCACGAGCTCGTCGTGGACCGCCTTGTGACAGATAAGGCGGCTGGTGGCCGTGCAGCGCTGCCCCGTGGTTCCGTATGCGCCCCAAATGGCCCCCTCCAGCGCAAGATCGAGGTCTGCGTCGTCCATCACGATCATCGGGTTTTTGCCGCCCATCTCCAGCGACACCGGTTTGTTGAGGCGGCCGCAGGTCTCGGCGATCGCGGTGCCCACCTCGTAGGACCCGGTGAAGCCGAGGGCATCGACCTCCGGATGCTCCACGAGTGCCTGCCCTGCCTCGTCCGCGCCATGCACGACGTTGATGACGCCCTCCGGAATCCCCGCGTCGATCAGCGTCTGTACGAAGCGAAGGCCGCTGTGTGGGGCGTCCTCGCTCGGCTTGAAGACGATGGTGTTGCCGGCGGCAAGGGCGGGGAAAATTTTCCACGAGGGCACGGCGACGGGGAAGTTCCAGGCCGTGATGATGCCGCACACCCCGAGCGGTCGGCGGATCGTCATGTTCATCTTGTCGGGCAGCTCACTCGGGACCGTGGTGCCGAACAGCCGTCGCGCCTCACTGGCTGCGTAGTAGGCCGTGTCGATCGCCTCCTGCACGTCCCCCTTCGTTTCGAAGAAGGGCTTGCCCATCTCGCGGGTCATCGAACGGGCGATGTCGTCCTTGCGCTCCGTGAGCAGATCGCCGGACGCTTTTAGAATTTTTCCGCGGTTGGGGGCGGGGGTGCTGCGCCAGTCCGAAAAGGCGTCACGAGCCGCCTGTGCGGCGGCGTCGACGTCGGAAGGGGCGGAATCCGGAAACTGGCCGATGTGATCGCTGGGATCGGCGGGGTTCCGGTTGTCGAAGGTGGCCTGGGAGGCGGCGCCGGTCCAACGGCCGCCGATGTAATTTTCGAATGTGTCGGGCATACCAGAAACAAAAGAGACAATTTGGAGAGGAAAGTGCCTTCTCAAACCTAGGTGCCGAGACCTTCAAAATACAACTCGGCACGAGACCTTCGACTGCTATCACGGAAGAGCCCCCCGAACCTCCCGGTAGGGACGAAGTACGTGTCTGTGCCCACTGTCCACTTCGCCCTACACCCGCAACTGACTCCCATGGCCGCCCCTGCCACCGTCCCTGATCTCGATTCATACGTCTCGGAACGGGTCCGCGAGACGCCCCCGAGCGGCATCCGCCGGTTCTTCGACATCGCCGCCACGATGGACAATGTCATTTCGCTTGGGATCGGAGAGCCGGACTTTGGCTCGCCGGACCCGGCGCTGGAGGCCGGCATCGATGCGCTGGAGAATGGACGCACCAACTACACCGCCAATGCCGGTATGGAAGAACTTCGCGCGCTGATCGCGGAGGACTACGAGGAGCGGCATGGTCTCTCGTACGACCCAGGGAGCGAGATTGTCACCACCGTGGGGTGCAGCGAGGCGATGCAGCTGGCCATGCAAGCCCTTCTCGATCCGGGGGACGAGGTGCTGATCCCCGAGCCCTGCTTCGTATCCTACGGGCCGTCCGCCCGGTTTGCAGGGGGCGAGGTGGTGCACGTCCCGACCCATGTGGAGAACGACTTTCAGGTGACGGCCGCCGACATTGAGCCGCACCTTAGCGACCAGTCCAAGGTGCTCTTCCTTGGGTATCCGAACAATCCGACCGGGGCGGTCCTGCGGCGCGACACGCTCCAAGAGATTGCCCAGCTCGTGGTCGATCATGACCTGCTGGTTGTCTCCGATGAGATCTACGACCAGCTTATCTACGGCACGGCCCATGACCGGGGGCACGTGTGCGTCCCCACCGTTGACGGACTGCGCGAACGGACGGTGCTGTTGGGCGGCTTCTCGAAGAACTACGCGATGACGGGATGGCGCATCGGGTTTGCCTGTGCGCCGGAACCGCTCTTGCAGGCGATGCACAAGGTGCACCAGTACATGATTATGAGCGCGCCGACGATGGCCCAAGAGGGGGCCATTGCCGCGTTGCGCGACGCCCAGGGAGACGTAGAGACAATGCGGCAGAGCTACGACGAGCGCCGCCGCACCATCGTGTCGGGCCTGAACGACGCGGGCCTCCCTACCTTTGAGCCGGAGGGGGCCTTCTACTGCTTTCCTGACATCACGCCTACAGGAATGACGTCGGAGGCGTTTGCCCAGCGTCTCTTGGAAGAAGAAAAAGTGGCGTGCGTCCCTGGAACGGCCTTTGGCCCGAGCGGCGAAGGGTATGTGCGGTGCTCCTACGCCACCGGCCTGGATGACATCAAGGAGGCGCTCACCCGGATCGACCGGTTCGTGTCGCGGCACCTGTCCTGAGGGCCTGGTGTGCTCGGCCCGGAGAAACATCCCTCCTCGGGCCCCGGTTTCTACAGGCAATCGGACTCACCTCTAGTCTACATTCTCGTCAAATTCCTCTTCCCCGATCATGAAGTCGTACTCGGACGAAGACCTCGAACAGCTAGCTGAGCGCGTCGAGGCGCTCGGGGGCTATCTTTGACGTAGACGGTCGCCGCATGACCGTAGAGGAGCTGAACCAGGAGCGGATGGATCCCGACTTTTGGGACGATCCGGATCGGGCCCGTGAGATTGAAAAACGAATCGCCCGGGAAGAAGAGTGGATCGAGGCCTGGGAGGACGTGAAGGAGCAGGCCGAAGACATCGAGACGCTCCAGCTTCTCTCTGAAGAAGAGGGGGAAGACATGTCGGACGAAATTGCCGCGGAGGCCGGACGGCTCGAAAAGAAGCTCGACCGGCTCGAGCTGGAGAGCCTCCTCGATGATCCCGACGATGAGCGGAACGCCATTCTTGAGATTAACCCGGGGGCCGGAGGCACCGAAAGCCAGGACTGGGCCGAGATGCTGCTCCGCATGTACATGCGCTGGGCCGAAGAGCAGGACTGCGAGGTGGAGCTCGTTCATCAGCAGTCCGGAGAAGAGGCCGGCATCAAGAGTGCGACCCTGAATGTGCAGGGCACCTACGCCTATGGCCGACTGAAGAGCGAGACCGGTGTCCACCGGCTGGTCCGCATTTCGCCCTTCGACGCCGATAGCCGCCGCCATACCTCGTTCGCGAGCGTCTTCGTCTACCCCGAGGTCGACGATGGCATTGACGTCAATCTCGGCGATGGGGAAATCGAGCTGCAGACCTTTCGGTCCGGGGGGAAGGGAGGGCAGCACGTCAACAAGGTGGAAACGGGGGTGCGGCTCATCTGGACGGGCACCCTGTCCAACGGAGACGAAACGACGGTTCGCGCCGCATGCACCCAGGAACGGAGCCAGCACAAGAACCGTCGTCGGGCACGTGAGATGCTCAAGAGCCGTATCTACCAGGCAGAGCGGCAGCTCAAGGAAGAGGAAAAGGAACGACTCGAAGATTCAAAAAAGAGCATTGAGTGGGGGAGTCAGATTCGCTCGTATGTGCTGCACCCTTACACAATGGTAAATGATCACCGGACGGAGACCAAGCGGACCGATGCCGAGGCTGTGCTGGAGGGCAAATTGAATCCATTTATCAAAGCCTACCTGCTGAAGGGAAAGAAAGACCGGGATACATCACCGGTGTAGGAGAGGAAACATGTGGGCCGATCATGGGGATGGATCCAACGGATGTACAGAAACATCGGATGAGGGCGGACGTTGCAGCGGTGCGACACGCATGACTTCGTGGTTCGCTGAAAACGAAGGTACAACAGGGTGGCCTCCGATGCCACCTTTTTGTACTTTTGTGCTGATGCCCGGCTGTGCTTCTTCCCGTGGGCATCTGAAGGGGGAAAGGCGGCTCAGTGCCTGGGTCGCACGCGGCGTTCGTCCCGCCTGTCGGGCCGGACGCTTTTTTGCACTAGGTGCTTCTGGACACTTGACGATCACAGTTGTGAATCCAACGCAGCAACGCCTTGCCGATCGGGTTTCCGGATTGACCGAAGAGGTTATCGTTGGAACCGACTACTTTCTGGTGGACGTGGAGGTGCGAGGGCACAAGGGCACGCGAGTTGTGGAGGTCTACATCGATTCCGAAGACGACGTAGGCCACGACGATCTTGCCCTTATTAGCAAGGAAGTTGGGTTTCTGCTTGATGTGGAGGACGTGGTGGACGGAAGCTACAAGCTGGAGCTCTCCTCGCCCGGGATTAAGCGTCCTTTGACGATGCCGGCGCAGTATCGGAAGAACGTTGGACGCACCTTGCGTGTACGCTTTGAAGCCAACGGCAATGAGGAGATCGTGGTGGGGGGTCTGGCGGACGCGGACAACGAGGAAATTGAGCTTCAGCTCCCCTCAAGGGAGCGCCTTCAACTGTCATACACGGCAATTACACAAGCACGAATTGAGCTGCCCTGGTGAAGGGCGATGGGACGGATGCGGCGGGCTACGCGGACTTACTTCTTCACAGGACGAGACGGATTATGCGAAGCGAAGACCTGATCTCCTCATTTGGGGAAATTGCCCGGTCCAAAGACATGGACCGGGACACCCTGCAGATCATCGTCGAGGATGTATTCCGCGCGATGCTTCGCAAGCGGTACGGGTCGGACGAGGCCTTCGAAATTATCTTCAATCCGAAGCAGGGAGACATTCAGATCCTCCACATTCAAGAGGTCGTTGGGAACTGGGAGGTTGAGGATCCGGTGACCCAGATCAAAGAGTCCGAAGCCCAGGAGATTGACGATGGGTTTGCGGTTGGCGATGAGGTAGCCGGCGGGCTCGATGTCAGTGAGTTTGGGCGCCGGGCCGTCATGACCGCACGCCAGACCTTTCGTCAGCGGATCCGTGACATTGAGAAAGAACAGGTCTACCAGAAATACACGGAGCTCATCGGCGAAATTGTCGTCGGGGAAATCTACCAGGTCCGTCGCCACGAGACGCTTCTGATGCACGAGGACACTGAGCTTGCGTTGCCCCGCGACGAACAGGTCCCGGGGGACCACTACCGGAAGGGCAACATGCTCCGTGCTGTGGTCAAGGAGGTCCGGCGCGACGCTGGAAGTGACCCGCAGGTAGTCGTGAGCCGTACCTCGCCGATCTTCATGGAGCGTCTCTTTGAGGTAGAGGTGCCGGAGGTGCACGACGGAATCGTTGAGGTCAAGAAGGTGGCTCGGATTCCTGGGGATCGCGCCAAGGTGGCGGTGGAGAGCCACGACGAAAAGGTGGATCCCGTGGGCGCGTGTGTGGGTGTGAAGGGCGTCCGGATTAATGCCATCGTCCGGGAGCTCTCCGACGAAAACATCGACGTGATGCAGTGGTCCGACGATCCCCAGGAGCTTATCTCTCGGGCGTTGTCCCCGGCTGAGCCGACGAACGTTTCCCTGAATCAAGAAGAAGACGCCCCGCGGGCCCGTGTGGAGGTGCCGGCCGATGAGGTCAGCCAAGCGATCGGCAAACGCGGCGTGAACATCAAGCTTGCCTCAGAGCTGACCAGCTACGAGATTGACGTCTACCGCGAAATTCCGGCGGACGAGGAAGACATTGACATCGAGCAGTTTGGGGACGAGCTTACACAGGAGACCATCGGCAAACTCAAGCGAATTGGGTGCGATACCGGGAAGGCCGTACTCGAGTTGTCGCCGGACGCTCTGGCCCGACGGGCCGACCTCGACCGCGACGTTGCCGAACAGGTGATGGAGATTATCGAAACGGAATTTGAAAAAGGGCCGGGCATTATTGAGTCAATTCGTCAGGGGCGGTTCACAGTGGAGGCGGTGCAGACGGCGGGGGCGACCGACGCCGACGACGGCACCTCCCCCAACGAGGCCTCGGCCGAAGCCGCCGCGTCTGCCGACGCGAAGACCTCGGGTGATGCGGACGATGGGGACCCAGAAGCCGCTGCTGCGGATTCTGGGTCGGACGCAGACGGCCCGGAGAGCGCCCCGTCCACGGAGGCACCCGACCCCGACGACGAAGATGCCCCCGTGGAAGACCAGCTCGACGACGAGCCCGACCAGGAACCGAGCACCCAGAACCCTTCCGAAGACCAGCAGGAAGCGGAATCGACCCCCGAAGAGTCTGAGGTTCGATCTTAGCTGTCCATGCCGTCGGGGATGACATCGGCGGCCGTTTTTGTAGTGAGTCTGAGCAACAACCGATTGCCATATGGCAACCAAGACGAAAGACTTTCAAGACAAGAAGCTCTTTCAGGTCGTTCGGGAACTGAATGTTTCCGAAGGCCGCGTGGTGGAGTTTCTAGAGGAGGAAGGGTACGAAGACGCCCTCTCCGGATCCGGTCTCAATGCGAAAATTGTCGACGAAGAGGCGTATCTCGTCCTGCGGGAGGAGTACGCCGACGACGCCGAGGTTGCGGCCCGCATCCGAGAGCTCCGTTCAGGAGACGAGGACGGCGGTCCCGAGCGAGACGAGGTCGCCACTCTCGATGAGGAGCAGGAGGCTGAGCCGGAGTCCACCACCGACGAGGCCGAGCCGGAGGACGCAGAGCCCGAGGACGCAGAGCCGGCAGCCGCGCAGGATGACGAAGCGGTGCAGGACGCGGAGGCGCCAGCGGAGGTGGAACCGGAGGCCCCCGATGAGGAGGCCCTCGGCGAAGAAGCTTCCGATGAGACCGACCCTGCCGAGCGCCTCGTCGACGCGGCGGAGTCGGGCGACACGTCGCCGGACGAGAAGGCGGGCTCTGCTGACGAGGCCGATAAGGTCGACGAAGCACCGGTCGACGAAGAGGGAGAGCAGGCCCCTGAAGCAGTGGCCGCGGGGGACGAGGAAGGCGTCGAAGAGGAAGGGGCGGACGCAGAGGCGCAGGGGGCGACAGAGGCCGAAGGGGACACCACGGAAGAGGCTGAGGCCGAAGCGTCCGTGCCCGAGTCGGACGCATCCGCGCCCGAACCGACCGAAGAAGAGCCGGAGGGATCAACCGGAGAGGCTGAAGAAGCGGTGTCCGAAGAGGATGCCTCCTCGGCCGAAGCAGTGGAGGACTCTGTCCCGGAGGATGACGCGGAGGCCCCGGAGGCATCTGTGGAGGCGGAAGACGGAGATGCCGACACGACCGAGGCGGAGGCCCCGGCGGAAGAATCGGCTGATGCGGCGGACGACGACGCGGACGACGACGCGGAAGAAGAGGAGGAAACGCTGAAGGCCGGGCGCTATCGCCTCAAGGGGCCCAGTGTAGTTGGCAAGATGGACAGCGATCAGCTTCAGCGCCCCGAGCGCAAGCGCAAGCGCAAGAAAAAAGAGAAAGAAAAGAAGAAAAAGAAGAGGCAGAAGAAAAAGAAGAGGCAGAAGAAAAAGAAAAAGAGCAAGAACAAGAAGAAGGGCGGAGGGGGGCCCGACGAGGAAGACATCGAGCAGACGTTGCAGGAGACGTTGCAGGAGCTGGAGCAGGGCGCCAGCCGCGAGCGCCAGCGTCGCCGTCGTCGTCGCCGCAAGCGACACGAAGAGGAGCGCGAGCGCCGTCGAGAGCGCAAGCGTGAGCAGGAGAATATCCTTGAGGTGACGGAGTTTGTCACGACCGGTGAGCTTGCAAATCTAATCGGGGAGCCCGTCAGCGATGTCATCGACGCGCTGTTCGACGCGGGGATGATGGTGTCGATCAACCAGCGGCTCGACACAGAGACGATCGAGTTTGTGGCCGACGAGTACGGCTACGAGGTCGAATTCGTCGCGGAGCGAGACACGCAGGCCGTCGAGGTAGAGGAGGACGACCCGGAAGACCTCGAGCCGCGCGCCCCGGTCGTTACCGTGATGGGACACGTCGACCACGGCAAGACCTCATTGCTCGACTACGTCCGAAACGCCAATGTGGTGGCTGGAGAAGAAGGGGGCATCACGCAGCACGTAGGGGCCCACTACGTGGAGCTTACCGATCATGACAACGAGGCCATTGCGTTCCTCGACACCCCGGGCCACGAGGCATTCACCGCGATGCGGGCCCGTGGTGCTAAGGCCACCGACATTGTAATCCTGGTCGTGGCCGCCGACGATTCGGTGATGCCGCGAACGAAGGAGGCCATCAACCACGCTCAGGCCGCCGACGTGCCCATTGTGGTTGCCATCAACAAGATGGACAAGCGCGAGGCGGACGCCGAGAAGGTGCGGGCCGAGCTCGCCGAGCAAAATGTGCTCGTGGAGGAGTACGGCGGCGATGTGCAGGCCGCTGAGGTGTCCGCCATGACAGGAGATGGCATCAACGAGTTGCTGGACAAGGTGCTTCTGCAGTCCGAGATTATGGAGCTGAAGGCCAACCCTAACCGGGAGGCCTCTGGCGTCATCATCGAGAGTCGGCTGGAGAAGGGGCGTGGAAACGTCATCACCGTTCTCGTGCAGAACGGCACCCTCGAAACGGGCGATCCTTTCCTCGCCGGAATCCACAGCGGGAGCGTCCGTGCTATGTTCAATGAGCGAGACAAGCGCATCGAGTCGGTGGGGCCGTCCCAGCCTGCCCTTGTCCTCGGGTGCGATGGCTCTCCCGAAGTGGGGGACCAGTTTGTCGTCATGGACGACGAGGGGGAGGCCCGGGACGTGGCCCAGGAGCGCCAGCGGATTCACCGCGAACAAGAGCTCCGGCGACAGAGTCAGGTCTCGCTCGATCAGGTGAGCCGCCAGATGGCTGAGGGCGAGTTCCACGAACTTAACCTCATCATAAAGGCCGATGTGGGCGGCTCCGTTGAGGCGCTCTCCGACGCCCTTCTGAAGTTGAAGACCGACGAGGTCGCTGTCAACGTAATTCACAGTGGTGTGGGGGCCATTACCGAGAGCGATGTGATGCTGGCCCGTGCGTCCGACGCCATCATTCTCGGCTTTCAGGTCCGTCCCACGTCGGGAGCTCGCGACGCCTCCCAGCGTGAAGACGTCGACATCCGGACCTACTCGGTGATCTACGCAGCCATCGAAGACGTCCATGATGCCCTTGAGGGATTGCTCTCCCCCGAGCGCCGCGAAGAGACGAAGGGCCGCGCCGAGGTTCGGGACACCTTCAGTGTGCCCGACGTGGGTACGGTGGCGGGCTGCTACGTCAACGAGGGCACTGTGGGGCGCAACCACAAGGTCCGTCTCGTGCGGGAGGGTGTGGTGCAATACGAAGGGGACATCAGTTCGCTCAAACGCTTTGAGGAAGATGTCAACGATGTCCAAAGCGGGTATGAGTGCGGACTCTCGATCGAAAACTTCGACGACTTGAAGGCCGGTGACGAGCTCGAAACGTACGTGATTGTCGAAGAGGCCCGAGAGCTTGAGGTCTAGCCTCACTCCGTCGAGGCCACGTCTGGCCCGGCTCTGTCCTCTGATGACTTTCTTCCGATCCCTTTGCCCCCACTATGAGCGTGTACACAGAACGTGTCGCAGAGCTCGTTCAACGCGAGGTTGCCCGCATTCTGCAGCGCGAGTATGCAGACCGGCTCCAGCCAATGGTGACGATTACCCGTGCCCGAGTGACCGGTGACTTATCGATCGCGTACCTCTACGCGAGCGTCATGGGCGATACCGCCGAGGAACGAGAAGCCACCTTCCGGCAACTGGAAAACCTTGCGGACGAGATTCGGAATCAGCTCGCGTCCCGAATTCAAAACAAGGTGCGTGAAATCCCGGAGCTCAAATTCTTCCACGACGAGTCGTTGGAAGAGGCCAAGCGCATGGAGAACTTGTTTGATCGCATCCGGGAGGAGCGAGAGCGACGGCTCGGAGACACAGAGAATGCCTCTGACCCCCCTGAGTGAGCGGGGCCGTCGGCGGCCTTCTCCTTCCGAAGTGGACCGACGAGACATGTTGTCCGCGACGGCCTTGCGGCGCAGGGAAGAGCTGCGCCCTCACGCCCTCAAACCTGTGGCGGCGAACCGGAACGACTCGTCTACCAACACCCCGCAGAACAGTGGGAGGAGATCGCAGGGAACGCCCCGCTGTGTTGGGCCCGAGCCGCTCGTCCAGAGACGCTCGGCCGGTCACCATCACGGATCTCCACCCCGAGAAGAAGGAATGCCCGCCGGAGCAGTTGGGGCACTTGCCCGCGACTCCGGTGAAGGCCCTGGTGCGGACCCCCGCGGGCCCCTGCGCGATGCCGTCGCAGGATCGTGTGCCGCCAACCACGAGCGGGGCCGGCGAGCCCCGCCGGATACGCTGATCTAGGACGAGCCGATGCCTCCATGAAGCGCGAAATTGGATGGGATGCCATTAGTCACGATCCCCGATCGGTTGTGACCGTCGGAACGTTTGACGGTGTGCATTGCGGCCATCGAGCAATTATTGAATACCTTCAAGAACGGGCTGAGGCGCAAGACGGGCCAAGTACCCTCGTCTCGTTCGATCCTCACCCGCGGGCTGTGGTGCACGACGAGGAGGTTCCGCTCCTGACGACCGTGGCTGAGCGGGCAGATCTGCTGGAAGGTCTTGGTCTCGACCGGTTCGTCGTCATCCCGTTTTCGAACGACTTTGCGCAACTGGGTCCGAAGGCCTATGTCGAAGAAGTACTGGTAGATCGGATCGGCGCGCAAGAGATCACGGTTGGCTACGACCACCGGTTTGGCAAAGGCCGAGCCGGCGACGTCGAAGATCTCCGCGAGTTTGGAGAGCAGCACGGCTTTTCGGTGGATGTTATCCCTCCACAAGAGGTCGATCACGACGTCGTGTCCTCCAGCACCATCCGGTCCCTGCTGTTGACCGAGGGGAGCATCGAACAGGCCAATGCCCGATTGGGGCGGCCCTACCGGCTCAGTGGCCTCGTCTCTCGAGGACAGGGGCGCGGGCGAGAGCTCGGCTACCCCACTGCCAATCTTGCCCTCGAGGACGCCCGCAAACTGACTCCCAAACGCGGGGTGTACGCCACGATGGTTGTGCTTCCGAATGGGAACCGCCGGGGAGGCATGATGAATATCGGGCGTAGACCCACGTTTGACGAGATGGACGTCACCGTCGAGGTGCATCTCCTGGACTACGAGGGCGATTTATACGGAGCCACTCTTTCTGTTGAGTTCCTGCAAAGACTGCGGGCCGAACAGAAGTTTGAATCTGCGACGGCACTGGCGGCGCAACTTTCTGAAGACGAAGAGCGTTGCAGAACTGTTATCCGAACACAAGCCTGACGGCTATTCAGTGTCTTCCCGTTTCGGGACGAAAATCGTGTTCGGCACACTTGCCCGCGGACCCACACTGGAATCGCGGTTTCTTCTTTAGCATGGCATAATCTAAAGAGGTACTTCCCCGCACGATGATTACACAAGAAGAGCAACAGAAGATCATAGATCGGTTCGGCAACGGCCCGAACGACACCGGTACCCCGGAGGTGCAAATTGCGATCTTTACGAAGCGGATCGAACATCTCACGGAGCACCTTGAGGATCATCCCAACGACAATTCTACTCGACGGGGGCTCCTCGACCTCGTTGGAAAGCGTCGGCGGCTGCTCAACTATCTTCAGGAAAATGAGATTGAGCGGTATCGGACCATCCGAGACGAATTGGAGCTCCGGAAATAACCCGTCTTTCCACACGGCGTCCCGGTTCTGCCGGGAGGCCGTTTGCTTTGTGGGGGCTGCCCGGGCCTCCTCCTCGTCCGGCTTCCTGTCGGACCCCCTTTCGCCTTTTGTCGACTCATGGTAGTAGATTGAGACGTATGAAGCCTGAAGCCCACATCGAAGACGTTGAATTCGTCCCCGAACGATCATTGTCTCTGGAGACCGGTCGCATCGCCAAGCAGGCGGATGGGTCTGTGGTGGCCCGGCTGGGCGACACGATGGTGCTCTCCACCGCCACGCTCAGCGACTCGGTAAACGAGTCAAACTTTTTCCCGCTCACCGTTGACTACCGGGAAAAGTTTGCGGCGGGGGGGAAGGTGCCGGGCGGATTCATTAAGCGCGAAGGGCGCCCCACAGACAAGGAGACGCTCACCTCACGGCTGATCGATCGCGCAATCCGACCGCTCTTTCCGGATGGGTTCTACCACGACGTCCACGTCGTGAACTTCGTCATCTCGGCCGGGCAAGACTTCGACGCGGACGTTGTTGCCGGCGTTGGGTCGTCCGCTGCCCTCATGCTGTCGGGGGCGCCCTTTGCGGGGCCCTTCGCGGAAGTTCGGGTGGGGCGCGTAGAGGGCGAGTACGTCGTGAACCCGACGATGCAGCAGACCGAGGAGAGTGACATCGACCTCGTGGTGGCGGGAAAGGAAGACGCCCTCGTGATGGTGGAGGGAGAGGCCGACGAAATTAGCGAGGAGAGCATGATTGAGGCCCTCGACGTTGCCCACCGGTCGATCCGGCGGCTGTGCGAAGGCCAACACCGCCTCGTGGAGCAGGCGGGCGAGCCCGAGCCCTTCGAGTGGGAGGCCGACCGCGTGCCGGAGGCGTTGGTCCAGCGCATGCGGGAGCAGTACGGGCCGAAGGTGGCCGATCACATCCACGGGCCGTACAGCAAAGAGACGTTTCACGGCGGGATTGGGGACCTCAAGGACCAGGCCGTCGACGACGTGCTCGGAGAGAAACGCGAGACCCCCGAGGGCTACACCGCGTCGGACGTCCGCGATGCGATCGGGGAGGTGGAGAAGAACGAGATGCGCAACATGATCGTCGACGAGGGCAAGCGCATCGATGGGCGCGATCAGACGGACGTCCGCGACCTTTGGATGGAGATCGGGTATCTCCCGCGTGTTCACGGCTCCGCCATCTTCACCCGGGGGGAGACGCAGGTGCTCGGCTCGATCACACTCGGAACCTCGGACGACGTGCAGCCGGTCGACGAAGTCTTCGCCGACACGGACAAGTCCTTTTACCTCCACTATCGCTTTCCGCCGTTCTCTGTGGGCGAGGCGAGCTACCTGCGCGGGCCGAAGCGCCGCGAAATTGGTCACAGCATGCTCGCGGAGCGGGCCCTGCGGCCGGTTATCCCGGAGCAGGATCAGTTCCCGTACACCATTCGCATCAACGCCGACGTGATGGAGTCGAACGGCTCCTCGTCGATGGCCAGCGTGTGCGCCGGCAGCCTGGCGCTCATGGATGCCGGGGTGCCCATCGAGAAGCCGGTGGCCGGCATTGCGATGGGGCTCGTGCAGGAAGACGACGAGACGACCGTGCTCACTGACATTCTTGGCCAGGAGGACCACCTGGGCGACATGGACTTCAAGCTCACGGGCACGCGGGATGGCATCACGGCGTGTCAGATGGACATGAAGATTGAGGGCCTCTCGCGCGACGTCATGCTGAAGGCCCTGAAGCAGTCCCGAGACGCGCGTCACCACATCCTCGACCGCATGGAGGAGACCGTTTCGGAGCCGCGGACCGAGCTGTCCAGCCACGCCCCGCGCCTCACCAAGCTCACGATCGACCCCGATCGGATTGGTGCCGTTATCGGCCCGGGCGGCAAGGTTGTGAAGAGCGTTCAGGAAGAGACGAACACCGAGGTTACGGTGGAGGAGGAAGACGGCGTAGGCATCGTGACGATCGCGGCGACCAACCAAACCGACGCCGAGGCGGCCATCGAGCGGATCAAGCAGATCGTGGCCGTGCCGGAGGAGGGAGAGGACTACATGGGCACGGTCAAGGGCATCCGCGACTTTGGAGCCTTCGTCGAGATTATGCCCGAGAAGACGGGCCTTCTCCACGTCTCCGAGATTGACCACGATTACGTCGAAAACGTCGAGGACTACCTTGAGGTTGGCGACAAGGTAAAGGTCCATCTCCTTGAGGTTCACGACGACGGCAAGATGCGCCTCACGCGCAAGCCGTTTGTCTCGGAGGAGAACGGAGAACAGACCGAATAGAGTCGACGCGGCGCCCGTGACACACGGCGGGCCTCAGTGACACATTTTGCCACACAAGCGGCGAGGGCCCTCGGGCTCTCGCCGTTTGTATAGGGGCGAAATGCATCGGGGCCGTTCGCCTTTACAACGAACTGCACACCATTCCTGACGCTTATGCGCGTTCTTGTTACAGGAGGAGCCGGGTACATCGGGAGCACCGTGGCCCGAAGACTCGTGGAGACCGGTATTGACGTGACCGTGCTCGACAATCTATCACAGGGCCACCGGGCGGCGGTGCCGGACGACGCGGCCTTCGTCCACGGCGACCTGAACGATCGTGGACTCGTCGACCGCACCCTCGCCGAGCATCGGCCGGAGGCGATCATGCACTTTGCCTCGCACACCCTGGTTGGGGAGTCGATGGAGAAGCCGTTCCTCTACCTCGACGAAAATGTGCGGTGCGGGATCAACCTGATGAAGTCCGCCGTGGAGCATGGTGTAGACCGCTTCATCCTTTCCTCGACCGCGAATCTGTTCGGCACCCCGGAGCGCATCCCGATCGACGAGGACGTGACGGTTGATCCCGGAAGTCCCTACGGGGAGTCGAAGTTCATGCTGGAGCGGACCCTCCACTGGCTCGACGAAACAGAGGGGCTTACCTACGCTGCACTCCGTTACTTCAACGCGGCGGGGGCCGCCGGGCCTGATCAGGGAGAAGACCACGATCCCGAGACGCACCTGATCCCTATTGTTCTGGAAGTTGCGCTCGGCCAGCGCGACAAGATTGTCATCTTCGGGGACGACTACGACACCCCCGACGGGACGTGTGTGCGGGACTACATCCACGTGCTCGACCTTGCACAGGCGCACATCCGGGCCCTGGATGCGCTGGAGGAGGAGAGCCGCGTATACAACCTCGGCAACGGACAGGGCTACAGCGTGCGGGAGGTCATCGAGACGGCCCGTCGTGTTACGGGCCATGAAATTCCCGCCGAAGCGGGCGATCCGCGACCGGGCGACCCGCCGGCCCTCATTGCGAGCAGTGACAAGATCCGTAACGAGCTTGGCTGGGCCCCGCAGCATGGTGCCCTCAACGACATTATCGGGTCGGCCTGGGAGTGGCACCGGCGCCATCCAGACGGGTACGGAGCCCCGGAGTGAATGTCTGCGGCGATGAGGACGGGGGACCGTCGTTCTCCATAAAACAACACCAGTGGGCATGTACCGGGTTGAGCTGGAGCAATTTGAGGGACCGATGGATCTCCTCCTGTTCTTTATCAAACGGGACGAGATCGACATCTACGACATTCCCATTGCCCGCATCGCGGATGAATACCTCACGTACGTCCGTGTGATGGAGGAAATCGACCTGGATGGTGTGGGCGACTTTATCTACATGGCGGCCCTTCTCATCAACATCAAGGCCCGCATGCTTCTGCCCTCCCAGGACGCCGACGAGGAGGGAGAGGCCGTGGACCCGCGCCGAGAGCTGGTGGAGCGCCTTCTGGAATACGTGCGGTTCAAAGAGGCGGCCGACCAGCTCTCTACCCGCCGGGAGCGTCGGCGCGAGCACTTCGTGCGGGGGGACGCATCTGCGGATCGGGAGCGTGTTGAGGAGTCTCACGAGGTGGAGGTGGACGCGTCGGTCTTCGAGCTGGTCGAAGCGCTGGGGCGGGTCCTCGAAGCCGACGAGGACGACGACGAGAGCGAGCCCATCCACGAGGTCGCGCCGCTTGAACACACCGTCGAGGAACAGCAGCGATACGTCGTTGAGCGCCTGCGTCGCGACTCGCAGGTGTCCTTTCGGACACTGATTAGGGGGGAATCGCGAGGCTTTGTCATTGCGACGTTTTTGGCCCTCCTGGAGCTGACGCGGCAGCAACACCTTCGGCTTCGGGTGGCAGAGCGGGCGTCGGACTTCTCTGTGGAGGCTCGAGACGACGCTGCGCTCCAGTCCGACCGCCCGCTCCAGCAGGTTCCCCCAGGACTTCAAGGGGACGGGGCCGTTGGACCGCCTTCGGGACGTTCCGGCGAGGAATGAGGAGGCGGCGGTGGAGAACGCCTCAGACAGCGGATGCTCGGACGAGACGTGCCCCTTGAAGGCTTATCGCTTTCTTGCGGTCTCCAATCAAACTTTGTCCTTCGTTGGCGAGGCCGCCCCCGCGTCCTCTTCCGTCTTGCCGCACGGTCACCGATTGTGGATGAGTGCCCGTGCCTGGAGAAACAGGGCCCATGCGAATACCAGGGGTGTAAAAATTCCAACCCTTCCGTTACGAAAGTCACCTCTTTGGGCGTGCCTCTCCGGCATTTTGCCCCAAAAACTAGTGTTTTGCTGACGTAATACTCCAAAAGAGGAGTCAAAAAAATCTATAGGATTATCCGTACGGTGGGGGAAGGTCCCGACTCTTCTGCCCCTCCGCCGCATTTGTTCTCTTTCTCGTCCGCCATACGTTGGATTGGATTCGGTGAGCGGGCGGGGAAACCGGGGATGCATCGCGTCGCTCAGAAGGGAGGCAGACGAGGGGGAGGAGATTCCGGAACGCTTCTTGCCGCACCATAAGGGTGCGTCAAATTCCGATCTCCTCTCCGGGTTCATGGCTTCCGTTCTTCCCACCGGTCGATTGCCTTTTTCCTTCCTCGCGATTCTTTTGCTCTTGATTGGGGGACTCGGGTGCGACCTGGGCGGGGCCGGCTCCAGTGATGTGACCGTGACTGGTGACGTAGAGGATACGGAATCCACCCCGCTGGTCGGTGCGGATGTAATCATTCGGTATCAAGACGAGACGGGAGAGGCGATTAGCCAAAAAACTGAGACTGACTCGACAGGCTCCTACAGCGCGACTCTTGAGGTAGAAGAGTCTGCCGAGGTCACCATCACAGTTTCAGTGGAGGAAGTCCGTGAAGAAAAAACGCTGGAGGTGTTGCCTGATGTAGGGAGGAGGTCCGTTTCGACTTTCAAGCTTAACATCGGGGGAGAAGAAAACCGAGAGCCTGGACGGCCCACGGACATTTTGCTCCAGAATCAGTCAGCCGGCTCGATTCGCGTTCAGGAAAGCGGGGGCACGAGCATCGCTCGCCTCACCTTTCAGGTTGTCGACTCGACCGGAAAGGCCATCCAGGCGGAGCAGGCCGTGGACGTAGACTTCCGGTTTGGTCAAAAGCCGGACGGTGCGACCCTGACCCCGAGCACTGTGCAGACCAACGGCCAAGGGCAGGCCACCGTGAACGTGTCGAGCGGCACGACCGCGGGCGTGGTGCAGGTGGTCGCCGAGACTGAACGGCCCGACGGCACGGCCTTTCAGTCCAAGCCCGTGGGCCTTTCGGTTCACGGCGGTCTCCCCAACAAGTGTCACTTCAGCCTCGCCCCGGAGCGGTTCAACTTTCCCGGTCTCGTCGACCTCGGGGTGACGACCTCCATCCAGGTTTTCGTAGGCGACAAGTACGGAAACCCTGTGGTGCCCGGAACGGCCGTCTCCTTCAGTGCGAATGCGGGGCTTATCGGGGGCTCGCTCCAGACCGATGATCAGGGGCAGGGGGGCGTGGCGCTCACGTCTGCGCAGCCGTTGCCGAGCGGCGGGGTCGGCACTGTGCGGGCCGAGACGGCGGGAACCGACGCCGTGAACACGATCGTGGACCCCGACAACTGCCCCGACCCGGCGGACACCGGCAACGAAAACACGATTTCCGAGACGATTCCGATTGTCTTTTCGGGGCGACCAGAGGTGGAGGTGGACCCCAGTTCGGCCGAATTGGGCCAGACCTACGACCTGACGGTGCAGGACGTAGAAAATAATAATCCGCTGGCGCCGGGGACGACCATTCAGGTGCAGGCCGAGGGAACGCAGGTGAAGGCTGTAGGGAGTACCGAGGTCACCCTCGACGACACCGCCCTCAGTGACACTGACGACGACGGATTTGAGGCGGAGGACATTACGAACAAGGACGAGATCACGTCCTTCACCTTCCGGGTCGTTGAGGATCCGGACCCGGAGGTTGCCGAAGATCCGAAAGTCGAAACGGTCACGATCACGCTGGACGGCCCGAACGGCAGTCTAGAGGTTGTCCTCACCCCTCCTGGCGCCGGATCGAGCACAACGGCATCTGCGCAGTCACTGACGCCCACGGACGGGGCCACCGTTCGGCGGACTGCATCGGGGGCGGCGGTGATTCGAGCGCCCCGACAGTAGGGCTGTTTGGGCCTGGTCCGTTTCGGAGGACGTTCGGCCCTGGCCGTTGATGTACCCACGATTTCTCCAAAAGTAGCCAAGGCAATGGCACCGATCGACGTCGAGCGTCAGGGGGTCGTCGTAACCGTGACAACCGACAGCAAGAAGCGCATGTACGCGGTAATTCACCTGGCCGTGCCGGCAGGGTTCGACCCGTCGGACTTTACGCTGACACGTGTGGAGATGAATCGCTGGGATCTCTCATTCAAGAGTGTACCAACCGCCCACCGATTCAAACGCCTGATGGACGAGGCCGCAAATCTCGTGGGGCAGAAGGTTCCCGGATAGGCCCTTAGTCCGGATGAGCCCCTCAGACTGTGGGTGCCCGGTCGTCGTTCGAACCAGTCGTCGTTCGAACAAGGGGACCCTTGTGGGCTTGGCTTGGGGCGACCGTACCGTTGGACGTGCGTCTCGTTGGGCACGAGCGTCGGGGCACCAGGCGGCACCCACACATCCTTATTCGTGTGCCACGGGAGAAATCTCGAGCAGTTCGGCACTCACACGTCCCACGTCTGCTTCTGTCATCGCAATGCAGCGGAGCTCAGGGTTTGTGGGGCGGTCGTGTCCTTCTCCGTCTTTCGACGCCCCGGTGTCAATGAGCGGCTCTACCCCGGCACGGCTCATGGCATCTATCAATTCGGCACTCGTTGTCTCCAAGGCGTCGGCCCAGTCGGCCAGGCGCCCGGTGATAATGCCAGACTGGGAGGTGAGTTCTCCACTGCGGGTATGAGGTTGTACCTTCTGGCTTCTAGCGGAACGAGACCTCATGGATGAACGGGATCGTCAAAAGTAAAGACGGAGAGTCAGGTCGACACTGTGTGTGCTGATGTGCCTCCACAGCATCAGTCAATAGATACCGGAGGAGAAGGGCTCAAGTTTCTCCATGCACATCATGTGAAGGAGGTGTCGGGGCCGTTCCTTTCGGGGCGAGCGGTCACAAATAAAACACGTAGAGCATCGTGGTGGTGACAAGCACAAAGATGAGCGACAGGAGGCTTCCGGCACGAAGGTAGTCGGGGACGCGATAGCCGCCGGGCGTCATGAGAAGTGCATTTACGTGGTGCGTGGGAAGCACAAACGAGTTCGCCGCACAGAGCCCGACCTGAAGAACCAACACCTGAGCCGTCAGGTCGATGGTGCCCGCCATTTCGAGCACGAGAGGAACCATCAGTACGGTCGCGGCCACGTTCGACATGACCAGTGAGAAAAAGGTCATCAGGATCCCCAGCGCAAACAAAATGAGGAACGGGTGCACGCCCTGAACGAGGGTGACGAGGGCTTCGGCGATAATGGCTGCGGCCCCCGACTCCTCCATGGCAATGCCGATGGGGATAAGGCCCGAGATCAAAAAGACCACTTTCCATTCGACGGATCGATAGGCCTCCTCGATCGTCAGGACGCCCCCCAGAACCATGGCGAGGGCGCCGGTAAGGAATCCGATCGAGATGGAAAGGTTGAGGGCGAGCACGAGCACGATGGCGCCCGCGAAGCTACCCACCGAGAGCCACGCCTTCTCCGGCTTCTTCGGGTCGTGCTGCAGCGGCGTCACGTTAATGAAGTCTTCGCTCCCCTCAAAGAACCGCAGACTCTCCTGCTTTGCGTGTAGGACCATGGTGTCGCCCGCGCGGATGACCCGGTCGGCCCAGCCGTCCTCCACCACCTCGCTTTCGCTGAAGAAGAGCACGACCTGTGCGTTGTAGGTCTCGCGCAGAGGGACGCCGCGGAGGGTTTTGCCCACGAGGCTCGACCGGGCCGGAATGACCACCTCCAGGTATCTTCCGCTCGACCCAGTGTCGGACTTGTCCTCTTCTTCTGTAAGCTCGAGTCCGTAGGCGTTTCTGAACGCACCAATGTCTTCTTCTCGACCCTGAACGACAATCTTTTGGCCTTCCCGAAAGCGGATCTCGCGCCAGATGTCGTAGTCCGACTGCTTGTCGTCGTACACCTCGAGAAGGTTGATGTTGTAGTTGGCGCCCATGTGGGACTCCTCGGCAGACCTTCCGATTAGGTCGCTGTCGTTCGGGACCCGAAAGGTATAGATGGTATCCGAGAGGCCCCAGACGTTAAGAAGCTTTTGGCCGGGGCTAACAGTATTGTTCTCCTCGCGTCCAGACGGAAGCACGTACGGTCCCAGAAGGGAGAAGTACCCGATCCCTACAATCAGAAGAACGACCCCAACGGGAAAGACGCTGAAGAGGCCGAACGTTGGCACGCCGCGGGCCGTGAGCAGGTCGTTCAAGACGATCAGCGAGCTCGTTCCGACCATGGTGAGGGTGCCGCCGAGCAGGGCTGCGAAGCCCATCGGCATGAGGAGGCTGGAGATGGAGATCTTCTCCCGCTTCGAAATGCCAGTCATGACGGGGAGGAAAAGAGCGGCGGCCCCAAGATTCTGCATGAGCCCGGACATGAGCCCGACGGTGACCGACACGGTAGAAATGATTTGACGGCGTCCCGTCCCCGCGACCTGCAGGATGAAATTGGCAATTTTTTCGGTGATGCCCGACTTGTAGAGCCCCCGGCCCATGATCATCACCGCGATGATGGCGAGAACCGCGTTGCTTGAAAACCCTGACCGCGCCTGTTGAGGGGTAATGCTTCCGGCCCAAACGAGCGAAAGCATGGCCAGGATCGCCACCACATCGATCCGAAACGCCTCAGTGACGATGAAGGCAACGGTAAGTCCCAAAATCGCGAATACAATCAGCAACTGCAGGTCCATGCAACAAGGAGATAATCGGCCGAAAAAGAACAAAAGTAGGTACAGAGTAGACGGTGCATACTGATGGATGGCAGAATTGGTGTATGCAAGAGACGGAAAATGGGGGAGGAGTGTGCGAATACTGATGAAGGGCCTCCTCTGCGCTGCTGGGGCAGGGCCCAAATCTCCTGGGAGAATCGTGGAACCCATTGTGTGCCCCCAGAGTCTTTCCCTAAGTGTGGCCTCTTTGCATGCGTGGCAAAAGCGAGCCCCAAAACTCAGAAGCACCGAGATCAAGACAGACCCCGAGTTGGAAAGCCAGTGAAGTTAACGCCGTGCCGGAACCCTAAATCACATTGGAGGTTTTTTCGGACTGCACAGCAAACGCCTTGAGGTTGTCTGCTGTGGATTGTCCCCCCGAGGAGGGAGTCCCTTCCGCCGAAGTGCGGTGGGCATCCTCCACACACGCCGATTCCCCCTGAACACGACTACCAAACAGAGCTTATGGCCAAGGAAGAGTTTGCGCGGGAGAAGCCGCATGTAAACGTAGGAACGATCGGGCACGTTGACCACGGGAAGACGACGCTTACGGCGGCGATCACGAAGGTACTGGCCGAGCGCGTTGGCGGGGCGGCGGAGCAGACCTTTGAGGCGATCGACAACGCGCCGGAGGAGCGGGAGCGCGGCATTACGATTGCGACGAGCCACGTCGAGTACGAGACGGAGAACCGGCACTACGCCCACGTCGACTGTCCGGGGCACGCGGACTACGTGAAGAACATGGTGACGGGGGCGGCGCAGATGGACGGGGCGATTTTGGTGGTCGGGAGCGACGACGGGCCGATGCCGCAGACGCGGGAGCACATTTTGCTGGCGCGTCAGGTGGGGGTGCCGTACCTGGTGGTGTTCATGAACAAGACCGATCTGGTCGACGACGCGGAGCTGTTGGAGCTGGTGGAGATGGAGGTGCGGGAGCTGCTGACCGAGTACGAGTTTCCCGGCGACGAGGTGCCGGTGGTGCGGGGAAGCGCGCTTCGGGCCCTCGAGAGCGACGAGGAGCACGAGGAGAACGTGATGGAGCTGATGGCGGCGGTTGACGAGTACATCCCGACGCCGGAGCGGGACGTGCAGAAGCCGTTTTTGATGCCGGTGGAGGATATTTTTTCGATCACGGGTCGGGGGACGGTGGTGACTGGTCGGATTGAGCGGGGCCGGGTGGAGCTGCAGGACGAGATTGAGATTGTCGGGATGCAGGAGGAGAAGATGGACTCGGTGGTGACCGGCATAGAGATGTTCAACAAGAGGTTGGAGGAGGGGGAGGCAGGGGACAACGCCGGGATACTGCTTCGGGGGATAGAGAAGGAGGAGGTCAAGCGAGGGATGGTGCTGTCCGAGCCGGGGACGGTGACGCCGCACCGGGAGTTTGAGTGTGAGGTGTACGTGCTTAGCAAGGAGGAGGGAGGGCGCCACACGCCGTTTTTCGACGGGTACCAGCCGCAGTTTTACTTTCGGACGACCGATGTGACGGGGAGTATTGAGCTGAAGGAGGGGGTAGAGATGGTGATGCCGGGGGACAACGCGACGTTTGAGGGGAGCTTGATCGAGCCGGTGGCCCTGGAGGAGGGCCTTCGGTTTGCGATCCGGGAGGGAGGACACACGGTGGGGGCCGGGGTGGTGACCGATATCCTGGACTAGGATCTCCGCGGCCTCCGGAGGGTGGCGACACCGCCCGCCTCCTGTTCGCCAACACTCTGCATTCGAAACCCGACACGGACACATGGCTGTGCAGCAGGACATACGAATCAAGCTCAAGTCGTACGACCACACGCTGATCGACAAGAGTGCGGAGAAAATTATCCGCACGGTCAAGTCGACCGGCGCGGTTGTAAGTGGCCCAGTGCCGCTGCCAACCGAAAAGAAAATCTACACTGTTTTGCGCGGGCCGCACGTCGACAGCGACAGCCGTGAACAGTTCGAGCGGCGTCACCATAAGCGCTTGATCGACATCCTCTCGTCGAGCAGCGACACGGTGGACTCGCTCATGCAGCTCGAGTTGCCCAGTGGCGTAGACGTGGAGATTAAGGTGTGAGGTCACTGAGCTTCTTCCACCTGGTACGGTTGGGGGTTGGCGGGGTGCTTCTCTGTGCCGGAAGCCTCCTGATCGGTGGCTGTGACGAGGCAAGTTCTCAGCGAGTCTCGCTCTATCAGCGCCTGTCCGACGGAGATGGCACTTGGTTTGTTGAGCGCCTGAGGGGGCAGCAGTTTGACTATGACGCCAAGCTCGATGACCTCTACGACGAGGGGGTGGAGATTACTTTCCGGGACGGAGAGAGGAGACGTACCTACGAGATCGCGGGGAAACGTTCAGGTGAATCGCCGACACTGCTGGCTGAAGGGGGCATTGTGCTCTCGGGCGAACGGCAGATCCGAATGACGGATGTAAGCAGTCAACAATCTGCTGTCTGGCGATATCGGTTTGAAGGAAGACAAGCACGACTCACCATTCGCTTTGGCTCGAGCCCTTTTTTGAGCGCACTCGCCTTGGACTTGGGGCGTGACAATACTCTCGAGCTGTTTCTTTCGCTCGGCAACGACTGAGATCGGGGCGAATTTCCTCACGACGGACACACCATTGCACGGAGGCCAGACCTATGAGTAGCGGACTGATCGGAAAGAAAGTCGGAATGACCAGCGTCTTCGACGACGAGGGCAACAACGTGGCCTGCACGGTTGTGGAGGCGGGGCCCAACGTCGTGACGCAGGTAAAGTCGGGGTCTCCCGACGGTTACAGCGCGGTGCAGCTTGGCTTCGACAACGTGAAGGAAAAAAACGTGACGCAGGCCATGCTGGGCCATTTCGAGAAGGCCGGATGTCCCCCTAAGCGCATGCTTTCCGAGTTTCGCGACTTCGGAGAGAGCGTGGAGCTGGGCGACGTCGTGCATGTCGATGATCTCTTCGAGGAAGAAGAGCGGATCGATGTGGTGGGCGTGTCGAAGGGGAAAGGCTTTCAGGGGGTCGTGAAGCGCCACGGCTTCAGTGGCGTCGGGATGATGACACACGGCCAGTCGGATCGTCAGCGTCACCCTGGATCGATCGGGGCGTCTGCGGATCCCTCCCGCGTCTTCAAAGGCGTCCGGATGGCAGGGCAAACCGGGGGCGACCGAACCAAGATTCAGAACCTGCGGGTGGTCCGGATCCTGGCAGACCAGAACGCCATCCTGATTCACGGGTCTGTGCCGGGGCCGAAGAGCGAATACGTGAAACTGCACAAGAAATAGAGGGCGCGGAACCCTGAGCGCACGCTCCTCCTTCCGTATCGACGCACTGTACACTGTTGAGGCCACGAACCTATGGACGTTGAGATCTACCAAAAAGACGGGGTTGAGTCGGGGGAAACCGCTGCTCTTGCCCCAACGGTCTTCGACATCGAGCCGAATGACCACACCATTTGGCTGGACGTGAAGCGCATTCAGGCTCATCAGCGACAAGGCACCAGCAAGACCAAGGAGCGCAGCGAGGTACGGGGGTCGGGCCGAAAGCTCTACCGACAGAAGGGAACGGGGAATGCCCGGGTTGGCGACGCACAGTCGCCCATCCGTCGAGGTGGAGGGCGGGCCCACGGGGCTCGGCCTCGCGACTACGCCCATGACCTGAACAAGAAGGAAAAGCGGCTGGCGCGGCGATCGGCCCTCTCTTACAAGGCAGACAACGACAACGTCCGGGTCCTTGAGGACTTTTCGTTGGATCGTCCCGATACTCGCGGGCTTACCGATCTCTTCGATCTGTTGGGGGTGGATGGACAGGATCTTTTGCTTGCAACCGCTGAGGTGGAGCGCGAGATTTACCTGAGTGCCCAGAACCTTTCGGACGTGAACGTGCAGGAGGTACAAAGCGTCAATACGGTCGACATCCTGGACGCCGATGTTGTTCTGCTTCAGGAAGGTGCGCTCGACTGGCTGACCAATACACTCTCGACCGAAGAGGCTGTGGCGGCGTAGCGTCCGGCTCCCGTTCTGACTCACCTGTTGCACTCTCCAACGAGCAGCGTTGACCCATGAGCAAACGCGTACTGATTCGCCCTTACGTGACAGAAAAGACCACCCAGCAGATGCAGGAGGGCAAGTACTCCTTCATGTGTGGGCTCGACGCCACGAAGATCGAAATTCGGAGGGCGGTAGAAAACCGCTATGCAGGTGTCGAGGTCGAGAATGTCCGGACCCAGGTGGTCCCAGGAAAGCGACGCCGTCAGTTCCGCGACGGAAACATGATTGAGGGCCGGACCTCCGGCTTTAAAAAGGCCATTGTGGACCTGGACCCGGACGGAGAGCAGATTGACTTTTTTGAGGGCATTTGACGGCCCTTCCCGCGAGTGCATACGACCCTTTGAACCGCTGACACCCCAGCGCCATGTCGATTAAGAAGCGAAAGCCGACCATAAACAGCCAGCGCCAGTATTCGGTGGATGCGAAGGAGGACGTGACGACCTCCGACCCAGAGCGCAGCCTGCTGGAGCCCCTCCCGAACAGTGGGGGGCGCAACAACCAGGGCCGCATGACGATGCGATACCGAGGGGGCGGCCACAAGCGCCGCTACCGCAAGGTTGACTTCAAGCGGCGTGGCAAGGACGGCATTCCGGCTGCGGTGAAGACGATCGAGTACGACCCAAACCGTTCGGCCCGCATCTCACTGCTCGCGTACGCCGACGGAGAGAAGCGATACATCATAACGCCTGACGGCTTGGAGGTGGGGGATACAGTGAGGAATGGCCCGCAAGCGCAGGCCAGGTTGGGCAACTGTCTCCCCCTGACTGGCATCCCACTGGGGACACAGGTGCATTGTGTGGAGATGACCCCGAAGAAAGGGGCCCAGATGGTTCGTGCTGCTGGCACGCATGCACAACTCACGGCACGAGAAGGAGACTACGCGACGCTGGAGCTTCCGAGCGGAGAGACGCGTCTGGTGCCCTCACGGTGCCGGGCGACCATCGGCACAACAAGCAACGTTGAGCACGAGAACGTGGTGCTGGGCAAGGCCGGTCGCAAGCGCTGGCTTGGGCGCCGCCCCCGTACTCGCGGTGTGGCGATGAACCCCATCGATCACCCCATGGGCGGTGGAGAGGGGTTGAAGTCTGGGGGCCACCCTCGGTCTCGAGAGGGCGTACCGGCGAAGGGATACAAGACCCGCAAGCGCAACAAAGAGTCGAACAAGTACATCATTCGGCGCCGCACGGAATCGAAACAGGGGACCGGGGGGCAGTAACTGCTGCCCGCTCGGCCCCCTGTCCCTTGCCCGCCGCCCGCACTTTCGGATTCAAATTTTCCCGACAACATGCCTCGCTCTCTACGCAAAGGCCCGTACGTATATTACAAGTTGCAGCGCAAGGTCGAAGCGCTCAACGAGTCCGACGAAAAGAAGGTCATCAAGACCTGGAGCCGGGACTCCATTATTACGCCGGACTTCGTCGGTCACACGTTTGCCGTTCACAACGGACACCAGTTTATTCCGGTGTACGTGACGGAGAACATGGTGGGGCATAAGCTTGGTGAGTTCGCCCCCACGCGCACATTCGAGGAGCACTCGCAGGCGAAGGTGGACCAGCGAATCCGCAAGCCAGGTCAGTAGCTCCTGGCCCGCGGCGCTGGCTGGAGCCCAGCAGGCGCCCGCGTCTGCTTCGCGACCCTGATTTTCCCCGCAAACCGCACGACGAGACATGCAAGCACGAGCCGTCCGCAGGCACATTCGGAGTTCTCCCCTCAAGATGCGTCGCGTCATCAATCTGGTGCGCGACCGAGGTGTGCCCGAGGCCGTCGCGATCCTGGATTACATGCCGCAGAAGGTGACCGGCGTCGTGGAGAAGACGATCCGCTCCGCCGTCTACAACTTGATGGACCAGCACGAGGAGCGCTTCGATGAGGGGGCGTTGAAGCTGGCGGAGATTCGGGCCGACGAGGGCCCGACGTTCCAGCGCCACCAGGCACGTGCCCGGGGCCGTGCAGCGCCCATCCGCAAGCGCACGACACACCTGAAGGTGGTCGTCGCGGTCGAAGAGGAGGAGGCCGACGAGGCGGCCGCGTAGCCGGACCGTCGTTTCCGACATCACACATTGCTCTCTGAACTAACACACGAGGTACATACCCGTGGGCCAGAAAACGCACCCCATAGGCTTTCGCCTCGGCGCCATCCGTGGTTGGGACTCCAACTGGTATTCCGAGACCAACTTCCAGGAAAAGCTCGTCGAGGACGAAGAGCTGCGCCGTTACCTGCACACGCGCCTCAAGCGCGCCGGTTTGAGCCGGGCGGTCATTGAGCGCACACCGGAGCGAGTTATCCTGACCCTCCACACGAGTCGCCCGGGCGTCGTGATTGGCCGGGGCGGGTCCGAGGTTGAGAAGTTGAAGGGAGAGCTTCAGACCCTTACAGGGAAGGACATCCAGATCAACATCAGCGAGATCAAGCGTCCGGAGCTCGACGCCACGCTCGTTGCGAAAAACATTGTGCAGCAGCTGGAAGGGCGCATTTCCTTTCGGCGGGCCATGAAGCAGGCCATGCAGGCCGCCATGCGCATGGGGGCTGAGGGCGTGCGCATCCGTGCCGCCGGGCGCCTGGGCGGAGCCGAGATGGGACGCGTTGAGGAGTACATGGAGGGGCGCGTTCCACTCCACACGATTCGCGCCGACATCGACTTTTCGCAGGAGACCGCCCTCACAATCTACGGCACGATTGGGGTCAAGGTCTGGATCCACCGCGGAGAGATTCTCGGCAAGCCGGACCTGAGCCCGAATGTGCAGGCGCAGCAGCGCAAGATGAAGGAGTCTCCCCAGCAGCGCCGCCAGCGCCGCGGAGACTCCTAGTCCGTACCGCCGATCCACGCTTTCTGAACCGACCCACACGCACCCGCCCTACGACCCATGCTTGAGCCCAAAGACACGAAGCACCGAAAGGTCCAGCGCAATCAGGGCCGAAAACGAAACAAGTACGCCGTAAAGGGCACCCGGCTCAACTTCGGCGACTATGGCCTCAAGGCCCTTGAAAAAGGCGAGGTCAGCAGTCGCCAGCTGGAGGCGGCCCGCGTGGCGATCAACCGCTACCTAAAGCGGGACGGGAAGGTGTGGATCCGGGTGTTCCCGGACAAGCCCAAGACCAAGACCCCGGCTGAGACCCGAATGGGGAAGGGGAAAGGAGAGCCCGATCGCTTTGTTGCGCCCGTGCAGCCCGGAAACGTTATCTTTGAGGTAGGCGGGGGGGCCGATGAAGAGTCCGCGCGGGAGGCCCTGCGCCTGGGCAAGCACAAACTGCCGATCAAAACGAAATTTGTGGTCCGTCCGGGCGCCCGTGCCGAGGAGTAGTTTCCCGCGTGCGTGATCGGGACCGTTCACCCAAGTCACATAGACCAATGGATGCCGACCAGATTCGAGATCTTAACATCGCGGAGATTGAGACGCGAATTGACGAAGAGGAGGAGGAGCTGGAGGAGCTTCAGTTCCAGCACGCCATTCGGGGGCGATTGGAAAACCCAATGCTGCTCCGAACCAAGCGCCGTCTCATCGCCCGCTTGAAAACGGTTCGCAACGAAAAGCAGGCCGTTCAAGAGGAACCTGCGTAGGCGTCCTGATGCGCCCGCCGATCCACCCATTCAGACGAGCAAACTGCCGATAGGGTATTATGGAGCAAACCGAAGAGCATGCCGACACGCACACGGACGAGCAGGCCCAGACTGCCGACCGCAATGACCGAAAGGAGCGCATTGGGGTCGTCGAGTCTGCCAAAATGGACAAGAGCATTACTGTGTCCGTCCGTCGCCAGATGAAGCACCCGATGTACGGAAAGTACCTGGAACGGTCCTCTACGTTCATGACCCACGACGAAGAAGAGGAGGCAAACGAGGGGGATACGGTCCGGATCATGGAGACGCGACCCATTAGCAAAAACAAGCGGTGGCGACTCGTTGAGATTATCGAGCGGGCCAAGTAGCGTAGTGCCTGTCGCCGGTCGGTAGCGGCCGGCCCTCACGCGGCCTTTTCCCTTCGAACACTGAACCTGGACGACACCCATGATTCAACAAGAAACGCGACTCAACGTGGCCGACAACAGTGGGGCCAAGGAAGCCCAGTGCATTCGTGTGCTTGGCAGCAGCGGACGCCGCTATGCCGGCATCGGGGACCAGATTGTGGTCTCTGTCAAGTCGGCCATTCCGAGCGGGGAAATCAACAAGGGGGATGTGAGCCGGGCGGTTGTGGTCCGCACCGCGAAAGAGACGCGGCGCGACGATGGCACCTACATCCGCTTCGATGAAAATGCTGCCGTGCTCATCAACCAGGAGGAGGAGCCGGTCGGGACGCGCGTTTTTGGGCCCGTGGCACGGGAGGTCCGTGAGAAGCAGTTCATGCGCATCGTGTCCCTTGCGCCTGAGGTGCTGTAGCCCCGCCAGGTCATCCGGTTGCACTTGTGAACCAACATTTACCGCGAAGCCCATGGCTCAAAACAAACTACACGTAAAGCAGGGCGACATGGTCATGCTGAACAAGACCGTCACGTCCGCGAAGTCTGCCGGTGAGGACCGGGAATCCGGATACGTGGGAAAGGTCTTGAAGGTATTTCCGGATGAGGAACGGCTGATCGTCGAGGGCGTCAATGTGCGCGTCTTCCACGAGAAGCCGAGCCGATCCAACCGGGAAGGAGGACGCACCGAGCGGGAGGCGCCGATTCACGTTTCCAATGTCAACCCAATCGACAGCAACGGCGACGCCACCCGGGTTGGGCGAAAGAAGGTCGAAGACCCGGACACCGGACAATCCCGCTGGGTGCGATACGCCAAAACGACTGGGGAGGAGCTTGACGACTAGCCCGAGGTACGGCACGGCATGAAGCGTCCGTGCACTAGGAACTCCACCTGCACATCATCAATTTCCAGCGTCTGCGGCTGCCACGTTGTTTTACGCGCCGCGGCGTGAATTCTGAGCCTTGACCCTTTGAGCTATGGCCGACGTTCCGCGACTTAAAACACAATACCAAGACGAGGTCCGGCCCTCACTGACGGACCAGTTTGGGTACGAGAACCCGATGGAGGTGCCTTCTCTTGAGAAAATCTGCATCAATCGGGGGGTGGGAGAGGTCTCGGAAAACCAGAAGGCCCTCGACCGAGCCGTGGAGGAGATGCGGAAGATTACGGGGCAGCACCCGACCATCCGCCGAGCAAAGCGAAGCATTGCGAGCTTTGACGTGCGGGAGGGGATGCCCGTTGGGGCAAAGGTTACGCTCCGGGACGCCCGGATGTACGAGTTCTTCGATCGGCTCGTCACGCTCGCCCTGCCCAACATCCGAGACTTTGGGGGTGTGCCCGATCGCAGCTTCGACGGCCACGGGAACTACACGCTTGGGGTCGACGAGCAAATCATCTTCCCCGAGATCGACGTGGACAGTGTCGACCGGATTGATGGCATGGACATTACGTTTGTGACCGATGCAGAAACCGACGAGGAGTCCTACGCACTCCTCAAGGGACTGGGCATGCCGTTCGTCCGGCGCGGGGAGGAGGAGCCGGCCGAAGTATAATGGTGGCCGATGTTTTGGCGACCCTTCCCCCTCCGTGTGCGCTTAGATCTATACAGGATAGACTCAACACACCGACGATATGGCCAAGAAAAGCTGGATCGCCCGCGAAGAGAAGCGGGAGAGACTCTACGAGAAATACAAAGAGAAACGACAGCGGCTTAAGGAGGAGGGAAAATGGGTCGAGTTGCAGAAGCTTCCACGGGACTCAAGTCCCGTTCGCCAGAACAACCGGTGCAAGTTGTGCGGCCGTGACGGCGGGTACCTTCGCAAGTTCGGCGTCTGCCGGATTTGCTTCCGCGAGCTCGCCCTCGAAGGCAAGATTCCGGGCATACGGAAGGCGAGCTGGTAGCGCTCGTCCCCAAGGCCCTGAGCATCACACCGGCACAAGGTGGCATTTTCCCCTTGGCCCCCGAGTCCACTTCCGAACCGACGATTCGACGCCCGAAATGAGTGGTATCTCCGACCCCGTCTCGAACTACATGGCCCGACTCCGCAATGCGCAGGAGGCGGAGCAGAATTACGTGGACATCCCGGCCTCGAAGCTGAAGCGGGCCATGACCCAGATTCTCCTCGAAAAGGGGTACATCAAAAACTTCGTCAACATCGAGGACGAGAAGCAGGGCCTGCTTCGGGTATACCTCAAGTACGACGAGTACGACCAGCCGGCCATCCGGACGCTGGAGCGTGTTTCGCGTCCCGGCCGTCGCGAGTACACGGACTCGGACAACTTGCCAGAGGTGAAAAACGGCCTTGGCATTGTCATCCTGTCCACCTCCCGGGGCGTGATGAGTGATAAGGAAGCCCGCCGGTTTGGTGTGGGCGGCGAAGTGCTGGCCAAGGTCTTTTAACCAGGGCCTACCGTTCGCGGGCATGTGTGCCCCCCAACTCCGTTGCACCAGATGAACGACTGAATCCATGGCTCGAATAGGAGACAACCCGATCCCGTTCGGTGACGCGGTCACCGTCTCGGTTGATGATCACAACGTAGTGACCATAGAGGGACCGAAAGGCACCCTTGTGGAGCAGATTGACCCGGAGATGACGCTTGAGATTGCCGACGACCACATGGTCGTGCAGCGCCCGACGGATCAAAAGCGACACCGTTCGCTGCATGGCCTCAGCCGTTCCCTCCTCGTGAATATGGTCGAAGGAGTGACCGAGGGATACAAGAAGGAGCTGAAGATCATCGGGGTTGGCTACCGGGCCCAAAAGTCGAACGGAACCCTCGAGATTGCCCTTGGCTACTCGCACCCGATTTACTTCCTCCCGCCGGGCGACATCTCGGTATCTGTCGATTCGGATCGGGGCCAAGACGATATTATCATCGTGGAGGGCATTGACAAGGAGTTGGTGGGGCAGGTTGCGGCGAAAATTCGCAGCCTTCGCCCCCCTGAGCCGTACAAGGGAAAGGGGGTCCGGTACGTTGACGAGCACATCTCCCTCAAGGCTGGAAAGACGGCGGCTCGCTAGTCCCCCTACCTCGGCCGCGTCCTGCACTGCGGGAGCGGCGTGCTTCGATTGAATGACCACGACGACACAGCGGTTATGCCAAAGGGTAAAAAGGAAAAGGTTGAACGCCGGCAGCGAATCCACGACAGCATCCGAGAGTCCATGTTTGGGACCTCGGTGCGTCCGCGCCTGTCGGTGTACCGGTCCAACGAGTACATCTATGCCCAGCTGGTTGACGACATGGAGGGGCACACGCTCATCTCTGCGTCGAGCCTGGCGGATGATGTGGAGGGGGGCACCCCTACTGAAGAGAGCCGGGCGGTGGGGGCGCTACTCGCTGAGCGGGCCCAGGAGGAAGGCGTCGACAAAGTGGTCTTTGATCGAGGCGGGTACAAGTTTCAGGGGCGCGTTCGGGCCCTGGCAGAAGGAGCCCGCGACGGCGGCCTCCAGCTCTGAACCCTCGACGATCGTAGCAACTATCCTTGCACGCAGCACCACGCACAGACATGGCCGATCGAAAAGAACAGAAGCGCGTCAACGCCGAGAAGCGGCAGGAGAACTGGGTCGACCGGCTCGTGTCGGTCAACCGGGTCTCGAAGGTCGTGAAGGGCGGTCGTCGGTTTTCCTTCAACACGGTCGTGGTCGTCGGAAACGAGGACGGCCTCGTGGGCACGGGCCTGGGCAAGGCCAACGAAGTGTCGAGTGCCATCTCCAAGGGGGCCGACGACGCAAAGAAGAATGTCCTTCGCGTTCCCATGCGCGACGGCACGATTCCCCACAAGGTGGTGGGCAAGCAGGACGCCGGCAAGGTTCTCCTGAAGCCAGCCGCCCCGGGAACGGGGGTGATCGCGGGCGGAGGCGTCCGTGCCGTGCTTGAATGCGCCGGGTACCGAAATGTGCTCACGAAGTCGCTTGGCACTTCCAATCCACACAACCAGGTAAAGGCCACGATCAATGCCCTCGCGGAAACCGAGGACGCCTTGGAGGTGGCACGACGCCGCGACATTCCCCTCGAGAAGGTGTTCAACGGGTAGTGTGGACAGGTCCCGCGGGGAAGGCGGAAGAAAACACGTTTGACAATGCCCTGCCCGGCTTCTCCAAAGACGAATATGGGTTGGGTCCCTATGCTACAGCTCTGTTGCCTCCACAGTGCGGTCAGTCACGGAAATGATCGCCTCCCTGGCTGCGGAGACGGAGAATAGACGCGCACACATCGCTTGAGATCACACAAGGACGGAAGACACGACATGGATTTGAGTAATCTGAAGCCGGCGGAAGGGGCAACTCAGTCGGGGCAGCGCCTTGGCCGAGGCGAAGGTTCTGGGCGAGGCGGGCACAGTTCGACCCGAGGAACGAAGGGACAAAGCAGCCGGTCAGGCGCTGGAACGCGGCCGATTTGGTTTGAGGGGGGGCAGACCCCGCTCTTTCAGCGAGTGCCGAAGCATGGGTTCAACAATGCGCCGTTTCGCACCGACTACGCCATTGCAAACGTGAAGCGCCTGCAGCGGCTGTTGGACGAGGAGGTGCTCGATGAGGATGAGCCGGTTACGCCGGAGCTTCTCGCGAACCTCGGGGTTGTGCGGAGTGCCAATCGGGTGAAGATCCTGGGCGACGGCGACCTGTTCGAGGCGCTTGAGGTTCGGGCACACGCCTTTAGTGAATCGGCCCGACGGAAGATCAAGCAGGCAGGCGGTTCCGTGACGGTCGTCGACCTGTAGGCTGGTCGGCGCCGGGACGTTCTTCCCCGTGGCTTACGCATCAACGAGGCTGACTCATGGCTGGCTTTGCCGAAAGCATCCGCAACATTTGGAGTGTGCAGGAGCTCCGTGAGCGCATCCTGTATACACTTGGCATCCTCCTCATCTACCGGCTGGGGACCCACGTGACCCTCCCAGGAGTGGATGCGGCGGCCCTCTCACAGGTGCGGGCCCAAGAAGGGGGCGGCGGGCTCTTCGGGTTTCTTGATATGTTTGTCGGAGGGGCCTTCAAGCAGGCTGGAATTTTTGCACTGGGCATCATGCCCTACATCACGGCCTCCATCATTATTCAACTGATGGGGGCCGTCGTTCCGTACTTTCAGAAGCTGCAACGCGAAGGCGAGGAGGGACGCCGGCGCATCACGCAGCTCACCCGGTACGGGACGATTGGAATCACAGCCCTACAGTCGATTGGGTATTCTATCAATCTCTTGGCGGGCGCCACCGGGCGGGCGGTCGTGATCAACTCGACCCTCTTCACGATGACGACGGTCGTGGTGCTCACCAGTGGCACAGCGTTCGTGATGTGGCTGGGGGAACGCATCAGCGAGGACGGAATCGGGAATGGCATCTCGCTGATCATCATGATCGGGATCATCGCATTCCTGCCTCAGGCACTGTTCAATGAGATCGGCCTGATTGGCGACAACTTCTTTATTCTGCTCCTTGAGATCGGCGTCTGGGTACTGGTGACAGGGGCAGTGGTCCTGGTATCTCAGGGCATGCGCCGAATTCCGGTCCAGTACGCCAAGCGCGTGGTGGGGAAGAAAGTGCAGGGCGGGACGACTCAGTACCTGCCCCTTCGGGTTAACGCGGCGGGCGTGATGCCGATTATCTTCGCACAGTCGATCATGTTCATCCCGTCGACGATTGCGTCGTTCTTTCCAAACAATGCGACGATGCAGCAGGTAGGGGCCTGGTTTTCAGACATCAGTAGCATGAGCTACTCGGTGTTGTTCTTCGTGGTGGTCGTGTTCTTTACATACTTCTACACCGCGATCACGGTGAATCCGCAGGAGATGGCGGACACGATGAAGCGGCAGGGCGGGTTTATTCCGGGCATTCGGCCCGGCAAGCAAACGAGTGAGTTTATCGACACCGTCCTGACACGAATTACGTTGCCGGGATCTATTTTCCTCGGCCTCGTGGCCATCCTCCCAGCCTTCGCCATGCAGGCGGGGGTGTCGCAAGGGTTCGCCATGTTCTACGGCGGGACCAGCCTGCTTATCCTGGTGCAGGTAACGCTCGACACACTGCAACAGATTGAGAGCCACCTGCTCATGCGCCACTACGACGGGTTTATGAAGAGTGGCAAGATGCGCAGCCCCCGACAAGGCGGGGGGCTGTAAGTCCCTTTTCGACTGACTGACTCCTTTCATGCGGTGGTTCTCCCGCCTCTGGAATCGAATCTCCGGAGCCTCTATGGTGCACCTAAAAAGCGAACGTGAAATTGAGTGCCTGCGTGAGAGCGCAGACCTCGTCGGGCAGACCCTCGCCGAGGTGGCCCGCCACATTGAGGTGGGCACAACGCTACAAGAGCTCGATGCCGTCGCGGAGGAGTACATCCGAACACGTGGAGGGACGCCCGCATTCAAGGGGTATCAAGTCGGCAGCAATGTTTTTCCCAACACGCTGTGTACGTCCGTGAACGACGCGGTCGTCCACGGCATCCCGGACGACTACGCACTTGAAGAGGGAGACCTGCTGTCCATCGACTGCGGCGCGAAGCTGAACGGCTACTTCGGCGACTGGGCATATACATTCGCCATCGGCGACATTGCCGATGAAGACGCGGCGCTCTGTCGCGCGACATATCGGGCCCTCTTGGAGGGCATTGAGCAGGCGACAGACGACCAGCGGGTGGGGGACATCAGCCACGCTGTGCAGTCTCACTGCGAGTCTCAAGGGTTCAGTGTGGTGCGCGACCTTGTCGGGCACGGCGTCGGACAAGACCTACACGAGGACCCGCAGGTGCCGAACTTTGGAGAGGCGGGACGAGGGCGCTCGCTGAAACCGGGCCTTTCTCTGTGTATTGAACCGATGATCAACCGGGGGCGGGCTCAGGTGATCACCGACGACGATGGATGGACCGTACGGGCTGCCGACGGCCTTCCCTCGGCCCACTACGAGCACATGATCGTGGTGCAGGAGGGGGGGGAGCCAGAGGTGCTTTCCGACTACGGATACATCGAAGACGTAATCGATCCTCCCTACGAGACCGACGCTTTTACAGAAACCACCACTCGCTAATGGCAAAAGAAGAAGCCATCGAGAAAGACGGAGAAGTCCTTGAGGCCCTCCCCAACGCGCAGTTTCGCGTTCGGCTGGAGAACGGTCATGAGATCCTTGGGCTTCTCTCTGGAAAGATGCGAATGAACTATATCAAGATTTTGCCGGGGGATCGAGTCAAGGTCGAGATGTCTCCGTACGATCTCTCGAAAGGGCGTATCGTATACCGCTACAAGAACTAGCCCCTTGCCGACCACGGAAAAGAGGCTGGGTGGGGGAAGAGACGTGTGCAGTGCCTACTTGGATTCTAGAACGAACTCAACTGACAAGCCATGCCGAGAATTGAAGGAGTCGACGTGCCAGATGACAAGCGCGGAGAGATTGCGCTCACCGAGATCTACGGGGTGGGCCAGTCGCGGGCCAGTGAGATTCTGGGAAAGGCTGAGGTCAACCACGACAAGTGTCCCCGCGAGTGGACGGAGAGCGAGACCAAGCGCGTCCGGCGCATTCTCGAGGAAGACTACACGGTGGAGGGCCAGCTTCGCACCGAGGTGCAGATGAACATCAAGCGCCTCAAAGACATCGGCTGTTATCGTGGCAAGCGGCACCGCGAGGGACTCCCGGTGAACGGCCAGCGCACGCGGACAAATGCTCGGACCCGGAAGGGCAAGCGCAAGACCGTAGCGGGCCGTAGTCAGTCGACCCAGAAGAAGTAGGTCGGGCATTGGACCTTTGCATTTCCGCCCCGGCATGAGTGGACACAGCACGCCGGGCTTTACCCACAAACACTGAACAGTTTTATGGCTGACGGAGACGATCGAGGGGGCAAACGCACGCCCCGAAAGAAAAATGTTGTTGTTGAATCCAACGGACGAGCCTACGTGAAGGCCACGTTCAACAACGTCATCGTGACACTGACGGATCAATACGGCAACACCATCTCGTGGGCAAGCGCCGGCAAGATGGGCTTCAAGGGAAGCCGCAAGAACACGCCCTATGCCGCGCAGAAGGCCGGTGAATCCGCCGCGAACGAGGCCTATGAGCTTGGCCTACGCCGCGTGGACGTGTACGTGAAAGGACCTGGATCGGGGCGGGAGGGGGCAATCCGAGCCATGTCTGAATCCGGACTGGAGGTCGCGAGCATCCGCGATGTGACACCCCTTCCCCACAACGGCTGCCGCCCTCCGAAGCGCCGCCGTGTCTGACCGACCCGAAGTGATGAGTGGCAAGGCCAGCGGGGTCGATGCGGCCTTCTGCCCGGTGCACACTCGTCGCCTGTTTGCACTTGACACCTGACACCCGACACCGAATATCATGGCTCGTTACAGAGGTCCGAAGCAAAAAATCGCCCGTCGCTTCAAAGAGCCCATCTTTGGGCCCTCGAAAGCCCTGGAGCGAAAGCCGTATCCCCCTGGGCAGCACGGCCAGTCGCGCCGGCGGCGAGAGAGTGAGTATGCCGTGCAGTTGAAGGAGAAGCAGAAAACAAAGTACACCTACGGGCTCCTTGAGCGACAGTTCAAAAACCTGTTTGACAAGGCGTCTGGCATACAGGGCGTGACGGGCGAGAAGCTCCTGATCCTTCTGGAGGCCCGGCTCGACAATACGGTTTTCCGAATGGGAATTGCTCGGACGCGCCGCCAAGCCCGCCAGTTTGTGGCCCATCGTCACATCATGGTGAACGACGAAGTGGTAGACATCCCGTCCTACGAGATGTCTCCGGACGATGTCGTGTCTGTGAAGCCGAGCAGCCAAGACCTTGAGGTCATCCAGACAAACGTGGAGCACCGGCAGCGGACCTTTTCCTGGCTGGAGATGGACCGCCAAGAAATGAAGGGCAAGTTCATCGACTACCCCAACCGGGAGGAGATCCCCGAAAACATCGATGAACAGCTCATTGTCGAGCTCTACTCGAAGTAGAGTGACATGGCGTCCCGCGCCCACTGCCCTGAGCGCATTCCCCCGAGCGCACCCCGGTGTGCTCGATGCGAACCGAAACATCATTCCTTACAATTTGCTGATCCGAGCGTATGAGTAACCACGGGCTTCAGATGCCGGAAGGCGTCCACGTCGAGGAAGATTCCGACTCCGAAGGGCAATTTGTCATGGGGCCGCTGGAACGCGGCTACGGCGTGACCATCGGAAACGCCCTTCGTCGTGTGCTGCTGTCGTCCCTGCGCGGCCTGGCCATCACGGCTGTCAAGATTGATGGCGTCCAGCACGAGTTTTCTACCATCCCGGGCGTCACAGAAGACGTGGCCGACCTGATCCTGAACCTGAAGGAGGTGCGGTTCAAGGCAGACGAGATGCAGGAAGGGCATCTGCACCTTAACCTCGAAGGGCCTGGCAGCTGGACCGCTGGAGACATCAACGAGGCCACCGCGGAGTTCGACGTCCTGAACCCGGACCAGCACATTGCGACCCTGTCCGAGGACGCTGTCGTAAACGTTGATCTTCGGGTCGGGTACGGACGCGGATACACGCCGTCGGAGGAAAACAAGCGGGAGGATGACCCGATTGGTGTCATCGCCATTGATTCCATCTTTACGCCGATCAAGAACGTCAACTACGAGGTCAAGCCGACCCGCGTGGGACAGAAAATCGACTACGAGGAGCTGCTTCTCGACGTCGAGACCGATGGGTCCCTCACGCCGGAAGAGGCGATCACGCAGGCGGCCTCGATCCTGCGGGATCACGTCAGCTTCTTCGTCCAGCTTGAAGAGGAGCCCGAGCCGGTCGTGGAGGAGCAAGAGGTTGACGAGGAGGTCAAGCGCATTCGTGAGCTGCTTGCGCAGCCGGTCGACGAGCTCGACCTTTCGGTGCGTTCCCACAACTGCCTCAAGGCCGCCAACATCAAGACCATTGGGGATCTTGTGCGCCGTGAGGAGGATGAGATGCTCAAGTTCCGCAACTTTGGGCGCAAGTCCCTCCAGGAGTTGGTGGAGGTTCTGAGTGAGCGTGGGCTTCAGTTCGGCATGGACGTGGAGGAGTACCTCGAAGAGCAGAAGACGTCCTAGTGCGCGCCAAGGGCGCCCTCGGACGGCCATGCCGGGCACACCGCTCCGGTCCGCACTGCATCGCGATTCGTCACCCGTTAGAGACTACCAATGCGACACCGTAAGAAAGGAAAAAAGATTGGGCGCACGGCGTCCCATCGCAAGCGCACCCTCCAGTCCCTCTCGAATGCGCTTATCGAAAACAAGCGCATCACCACGACTGTGACGAAGGCCAAAGCACTGCGCCCGTTCGTGGAGCCACTGATCACGCGAGCGAAGGAGGACACGCAGCACAACCGTCGGGAGGTCTTCCGACACCTCCAGAGCAACGACGCAATCGAGGAGCTTTTCGGAGACGTATCTGAGCGCGTGGGCGACCGGCCCGGCGGCTACACGCGAATCATCAAGCTCGGGCAGCGCTCCGGGGACGGCGCGGAGCTTGCCCTGATTGAGCTTGTGGACTACAACGACGTTCCGCCGACCGACACGGGGCAGGGAGGATCCGGGGGGACGCGTCGAGGCAGTGGGAAGGGGCGACGCATCCCGACCGACCAGGGGCAGGCCGAAGAAGAGGAGGGGCAACAGGAGGCCTCCGCCGGGGCGGAGCAGGATGAGGACGAGCCGGTGGACTCCGAGGAAAGTGATACCTAGGATCCGGCCCCCAGCGGGCGTACATATCGGATGGTGTGTGGACAGTACAGGGCGTCGTGAGCCGATCACGGCGCCTTTTCGTTTGGAACAGATTGGAGAAATGGGGGATCGGGCCGAATGAAACGGGGAAACTTGTAGTCCCCCTGGAATTTAAAGAGAGCGTGAGCAAGTCTCGTGAGCCGTCCCCTCCACCCTGCCTATGATCCAAGCGTCGGCCGTCCCGCAAAAGAGCGAGATCGAGATCGACCCGAAGTACGAAGGGCGTCTCGACGCGCTCCTGTCGTGCTGCCGGACCCACCTCCCCACCGTCGACGAGAACATGATTCGCCGGGCCTTCCGGCTAAGCTACTGGGCCCACCGCAACGACCGGCGCGAGTCGGGGGAGAAGTACGTCAGCCATCCGCTTCGGGTCGCGACCATCGTGGCCCGCGACATCGGGCTGGACGACATCAGCGTGGCCGCTGCCCTGCTCCACGACGTGGTCGAGGATACGGAGCTCTCCCTGGACCTCATCCAGGACGAGTTTGGGGACACCATGGCAACGATTATCGACGGCCTTACGAAGATTGAGGGGGTCTTCAGCAGCCAAAAACTTGGGCAGGCGGAGAACGTCCGCAAGCTGATGCTCTCGATGGCGTCGGATCTCCGCGTCATTCTGATCAAGTTTGCGGACCGGCTCCACAACATGCGAACCATCGAGGCGCTTCCGAAGAAAAAGCAGCTCCAAAAGGCCAGTGAGACGCAGGAGCTGTTTGCCCCCCTCGCTCATCGCTTCGGGCTGTTCACGATTAAAAGTGAGCTGGAGGACCTTAGCTTCAAGGTCTTGGATCCTGAGGCGTACACCCACATCGTAGATCGGCTCGAAGAGATGGCCGAGCAACGAGAGGCCTACATCGCCGGGTTCATCGAACCGCTTGCGGAGCACCTGGAGGAGGAGGGGTTTGAGTTCGAAATCAAGGGCCGGGTCAAGAACGTCTACTCCATTCACCGCAAGATGCAGCGAAAGAATAAGCCGATCGATGAGATCTACGACATCTTCGCGATCCGGGTGATTCTAGAGAGCGACGGCCGGAGGGGGAAGGAGGACTGCTGGCGTGTCTACTCGCTCGTCACGGACCTGTACAAGCCGCTTCCCGAGCGCTTCCGTGATTTTATTTCGGTGCCGAAGTCCAACGGCTACCAGAGCCTACACACGACGGTCTTCGGGCCCGGAGGACGCCGGGTGGAGGTGCAGGTTCGAACGCAGGAGATGCACGAGGTGGCCGAGCGCGGGGTGGCTGCGCACTGGAAGTACAAGGAGGGGACGGAGAACGTAGATGAGGAGATGGAGCGCTTCCTGGAGTGGGTGCGCGACTTGCTCGAGAACCCGGAGCCGGAGGAGGCCAGGGAGTTCGTGAAGGAGTTTCGGCTCAACCTCTACGACGAGGAGATCTACGCCTTTACCCCGCAGGGGGACCTGCTCACGCTGCCACAGGGAGCGACGCCGGTCGACTTCGCGTTCAAGGTTCATACGGAGGTGGGGATGCAGTGCATCGGCGCGAAGGTAAACGGAAAGATGGTGCCGCTCTCGCAGGAGCTGGAGAGCGGAGACCAGGTCGAAATCATTACGTCGGAGAAACAGAGCCCGAGCCCGGACTGGATTAACTTCGTCGTCACCCACAAGGCCCGGAGCCGGATTCGGCGATGGACGAACGAGGAGCGGCGCAAGGCCGTGGAGCTGGGCAAAGAGATGTGGACGAAGACAAAGGATCAGGCGGACCTGGAGATCAGCGATCAGGAGCTACAGGAGGTGGCCCACGAGCTCAAATTTCCCGATCTCCAACAGCTGTTCTACGAGATTGGGAAGGGGCTGTACGACCCGGACGAACTTGTCGATCACATTAAGGGCAATGCGCAGCCGGAGGGACAGACCGTCGAGGAGATCGACGAGGAGTCGCTCCAAGAGCAGTACGAACAGTTTCTCGACGCTGCCCAGGAGACTGAGACCCAGGCCCTCGTCATTGACGGGGAGGTGCAGAAGGGGCTAGCGGTAAATTATGCGTCCTGTTGCAATCCGATTCCCGGGGATGAGGTGTTCGGCTTCGTCAGCAAGACCGGTACGGTGAACATTCACCGCTGCAATTGTCAGAATGCCTCTGACCTGCTCGTCAACAAGGCCGATCGCATCCTGGACGTGGACTGGAGTCACCAGAAGGACGTCCAGTTTGCCGCGGCACTGCGCCTCGTGGGAGAGGATCGGGTGGGCATGGTAAACGACATCACGACGGTGATTTCCAAGAACTTAAAGACGAACATCCGGTCGATTACAATCGACACCGAGGACGGCATTTTCTCGGGCACGATTATGCTCCACGTGTCGGACCTGGAGCACTTGCAGCGCCTCATCGAGCGCCTCAAGCGCATTGACGGCATTCAGGGCGTGTACCGGTTCAAAGAATAGGTGGGGCTTCACGCGCATTCTGACACATGTTCTTCCCTTGATGGCAGACCAAGTCGATACGGCAACGAAGGAAGACGTGGCCCGCCGCGTCGCCGACATGCAGGGGTGTCCCCTCTACGAGGCCAAAGAGCAGGTTCGATCTGTTCTCACAGCCCTGGGGGATCTCCTGATTGAGGCGGATCCGGAACGACGGATTGAGCTCCGCAACTTCGGGGTGTTTGAGGTGAAGAAGACGAAGGCCAAACCGACCGCCCGCAATCCCACGACCAACGAGCCAATGTTCGTGCCTAGCCGCCGCAAGACCTTGTTCCGGCCCGGCAAGCGCGTAGAGGAGGTCCTCAAGATGCCGCTCCGCGAGTTGGGCTACGAGGTGCCGGAGGGCAGTGCGGAGCGAGGCGACGGCGAGGCCGATGACGACGGGTAGTGCGTGCCTCCAAGAACGCCAGTCTGTTTGATTCACTGTGTCCATCCGTCCATCGTGAATACACTCTCATCGGAGGCCCGCGTTGTGGGGGTCGACGTGGGCACGAAGCGTGTGGGTGTGGCCGTGGCCGATCCCCTGCGCCTGTTTGCACAGCCCCGCGGCACATACGCTCCGGACGAGGCCCTCAGTGTGCTCCGAACCCTTCGTGACGAAGAGGGCATTGCCCAACTCGTCGTGGGGTGGCCGCTTACTGAAAAGGGCACCGCGGAGGAGGCCACGGAGATGGTGGAGGCGTACACGGAGCGTATCCGGAAGGCCCTCGGGAATGTGAACATCGCCCGGGAAGATGAGCGGTACACCTCCGAGATCGCGAAAGATCTCCTTCGAGAGGCGGGGGTGAGTCAGCCGGGACGATACGACAAAGGCCGTGTCGACGCGGCCGCCGCGGCCGTCATTCTGCAAGGGTTCTTGAACCGCACAGAGTGAGAGGCCGGGCCCTACGTCTGGCTCTCCACGTGGTCTAGGATGCGGTGAGCCACGGTGCGGTTGAGGTCTGGGGCATTGCCCCACGCCCGGTTGTTTGCAACCACGTTGAGCGTCGCGTTTTGGGCCTCGGCCCGGAACGCCAGCGCCGTTACGTCGAGCACCATGTCGTGGGCCTGGTCGGTCTCGCTGAGCGCGGCAACGGGCTCCTCGAACGGATGGGCCGTTGCGTAGGCCTCTGCGTACTTCATGTCGCGCGGGGTAAGGAGGCGCGTTACGACCTGCCCGTCGGCGGCCGTCAGCCGCTTTCCACTCATGGACCACTGCCGGCGGAGGGGGGGCAGCCAGGTCCAGTGGCTGAAGACATGTCCGAGCCCGCGCTCGGCGAGCCAGTCGAAGTAGGGGCCGCGCAGGAGGTGCTCCGACCGCAGCTCGATGTGGGATTGCGGAACGTCGGGGAGGGCCCGAAAGAAGGCATCGAGCTGGTCGACGTTCGCGTCGGGACGGGGGCTGTCGGCCACGCGCTGGTATTCCTGTTGGAAAATGACTCCGTCCAGCCGGTCGCCCAGAAGGTCGAGGGCCGGCTCGTGGAAGGTATTCACGTAGCCCTCGGCGTCCAGGAAGCTGGGATTGTCGACGAACTGCCCGTCCCGGCGGAGGGTGCGAGCGAAGAATTTTTGCGGGGCCTTGAGCAGAAAGGACGCCTCCGCGGGGGCATGCTCGGCGTAGTTGGAGAGGACGTGGTAGTTCGAGCCTCGTTCGTCGTTTTCTTCCAGCAGCGGGCGGTAGAAGGTGAAGTCAAGCTCGAGCACCGAAAAGTGCTCGAAGTAGCTGCGCACCGACGCGACCGGCACGCGTCGTTCGGTGAAGGTCTCGCCGCCCATCTTGCGGGACCGGGTCGAGACCTGGTCGGCGTACCGCTCATGGGGATAGATTTGGCCGATCCAGCCGCCGTACCGGTTGCTGGCCGTGCCGAAGCGGACGTGCGGATGCACCCCATGAAAGTCGTATGCGTCGACCGCGGTGCGGCGGTCCTCAATCGAAACCGTGCTCATAGAAACGAGGCGAAGGTCGTGGGAGTCATTCGGAAGGCTTCCCTGCGCCGGGGGGCTTCGTCGAGTCGCGAGCCTCAGGAGACATGGCCGCACGAAGCTTGCCGTAGGTGGTGCGCGGGTCTTCGGGAAGGACCTTCGTGTCCGCGGTCGTGGCCATGAAGTTGGTATCCCCGTCCCAGCGGGGCACGACGTGAGTGTGGAGGTGCTCGGGGATGCCGGCCCCGGCCGCGCGGCCCAAATTCATCCCGACGTTGAAGCCGTCGGGGGAGACTGCCTCGCGGAGCCATCCCATGCAACGGTCTAGGGTGGCAGTGAGGGCGTGCTGTTCAGAAGCGGTCAGGGCGTCGTACTGCGTAACCTCGCGGTAGGGAAGGAGCAGCAGGTGCCCACTGTTGTAGGGGTGTCGGTTCATGATCACAAACACGTGCTCCCCCCGCCACAGGATGAGGTTCTCTGCATCTTGCTCTTCGTGCAATAGGACCGTGAAAATTGACCCGTCGCCGGCGGGTGTGCGGGCGTCGTCCTCGGACACGTAGGCCGAGCGCCAGGGGCTCCACATGCGATCCATCGGCCGCAAAGGGTGGGTGAAAAGCAGTACGGAATGCTGTCTGTTGTTTCTACGAACCCGCCCGGAGAGGTTCGGTTCAGTACGCCCCGAAAAGTTGTCCGCTTTTTCCGGACGGAAAAACGTACGAGTGGACTTGCCTGATGCCGACTGTAGCCCACCCCTTCCCACTGTGATGCCCAGCGAACCGATCTACGCCGACCTCCACACCCACACTCATTGCTCCGATGGGCATCTTGCGCCGGGGGAACTCGTGGCGCGGGCGGCCGAGCAGGGCCTCCGTGTGCTCGCCGTGACGGATCACGACACTGTGGAGGGCCTTCCAGCAGCCCGCGACGCCGCGGCGACGCACGGCCTCCGACTCGTGCCCGGCGTGGAGCTTAGCGTGGAGGTCGCCGATCGCGCCGTCCACCTTCTGGGCTACGGCTTCGACCCGGAGCATCCTGCCCTCACCGACTACCTGGCTGCCTTCACGGCCCGACGTCGAGAGCGCCTTCAGCGGATGGTCGGGCGGCTCGCGGACCAGGGTGTAGACCTTCCAACGGAAGTGGTACACCGGCACGTGGGAACGAGTGCGGCGCCGGGCCGCCCCCACCTCGCTCGGGCCCTGGCGGCGGAGGGGCACGTCGACGGCTACAGGGAGGCGTTCGAGCAGTACCTGAGCAGGGACCAGCCCGGGTACGTGCCGGCTCCGACCCGGCCTGGGGCGGAGGCCATCGAGGCGCTGCACGCTGCGGGGGGCGTCGCGGCAGTGGCCCATCCCGGCCAGTGGATGCCGAGCACGGTGCTCCGGACCCTCCGTGCGCAGGGGCTGGATGGCGTCGAGTGCTACGCGTCCAGCCACCCCGATTACCTCGTGGACTACTACCGAAAGATTTGCCAGGGCCACGATCTCTTGATGACGGGAGGCTCCGACTACCACGGCGGGCCGGAGGCGAAAGACGCTGAGCCCGGCACCGTGGGCCTCACCCGTGACCACTGGGAACGATTTCGGGACGCTGCCCTGTAACTGCGCCGTCCAAATGCACTGCCCCTTGGTTTTTGTCTTCCACGCAATGCCTACGCATCTCGAAGGAGATCTCGTTGTCGACGACCACCGCTTTGCTCTCGTCGTGGGGCGCTTCAACGAGCACGTCACCGGCGACTTGCTCGACGGTGCCCTCGACACGCTGGAGCGCCACGGGGCCCATCTGGACGACGTGACGGTCGTCCACGTGCCGGGCTCCTGGGAGATCCCCGTTGCGGCCCAAACGTGCGCCCGCACCGGCGACTACGACGCGGTGATCTGCCTCGGTGCGGTCATTCGGGGAGACACGCCCCACTTCGACTACGTTTGTTCGGGGGCCACGAGTGGGGCGATGCAAGCCTCGCTCGACACGGACGTGCCGGTGCTGTTCGGGATCCTCACGACCGACACCGTCGATCAGGCCATCGCACGGGCGGGAGCGAAGGCGGGTAATAAGGGCCGGGAGGCCGCGGAGGCCGCCATCGAAATGGCGACCCTCATGCCCAAACTCAGCGGCTAGGCGAGTGCATTCCCTCGCTCCCTCGGGGCGTCCACGGAAAGTTCACGGCGGGACTGGGGACATAACCGATCTCTGACGAAACGTATCGCCGCATCTGTACGTCGGAAAGAATGAAGCAATGGCGGGATTCAGTACCTCCTAGACGGTGGGTGTAGCTCAGTCGGTTAGAGCGCTAGGTTGTGGTCCTAGAGGCCGTGGGTTCAAATCCCACCACTCACCCCACTTTGATCCCGAAGCGGTGGGATCGCACGCAATGCCGCGTTCGTCTAGCCTGGTCCAGGACGCCGGCTTTTCACGCCGGTAACACGGGTTCAAATCCCGTACGCGGTACCATTTCTACGGCCCCACGGTCCTGGAGAGTTACCTCCAGGGCCCTTCTTTTTTTTTTT
>NZ_NCQY01000028.1 GCF_002894645.1 Salinibacter altiplanensis | reverse complement strand
CCAACGCGTCAACCATAAACGGCTTCGACGGCTTCTTAGCGAGCATGAGCTGGGTTTGTCCCGCCAAGCCTCCAAACACAGCCCCTCCCCTGTGCAGAAGATTCTTGGTGAAGCTGCTGGGAATCTCAACCTTGTGGCCGGCCAAGATCTGGGGCCGCTGGAGGCGTTCTCGACCGACTTTACAGAGGTGGCCTACGCGGGCGGAGACCGCAAGGCGTACCTGATGGCCGTGGTCGACCTGGAGAGCAAGTATGTGCCGGGATGGGCGGTCGGCCCCAGCGCCAATCGAAAGCTCGCGATGCGCTGCTGGGAGCAGGTTCGCGAACAGATGGCGATCCTCGGGGAGAGTCTCGACGAGAAGATTATCCATCACGACCTCGACAGCGTCTACACCAGCTATCGGTGGCTCCACGCGATGCTCCTCGGCGATGAACTCCGTGTCAGCTACTCGGAGAACGGGGCGAAAGGCAATCCCTGGATCGAGTCTCTCTGGGGACGGACGAAGGATGAGATCGGCTCACGGATTACGGAAGCTTCGTCCCTACCAGTCCTGCGAAGCGTCTTCGACGAGCGATTCCGGTACTACAACCAGGAGCGGAGACACTCCTCGATCGGATACATTCCACCCCGAGAACATCTCGGGCAAACCCTCGATACTCTCGAACCAGAACCTCAAATCGCTGCTGCGTCTTAGCCGTACCTAGCCGGTCAACTGGTCCAAAAATTCGGGCACATATCC
>NZ_NCQY01000003.1 GCF_002894645.1 Salinibacter altiplanensis | reverse complement strand
TTCGGACACGTCAGCCCGAGCGGGTTCGGCGTCGCTGGTCGGGAGTGGCGGCGCGAGCGGATGGAAACCTCGCCGGACGAGGTCGTTCTGTCGGATCAAATTCTGTTTGGCGTTTTCCCGTCCATTTCAGCTGATCTACGTCGTTACAGCGCCTGGAAACGTGGCTGTGAGTCGATTCGTTGAATTCGAAAATCTGCCTATCAAGTACTCCGGCGTCATGTTTGAGCCACTGGAGGTCAAGGCCCTTTCTGACTATCGCATCTGGATCCGCTATGCCGACGGTGAAGCAGGGGAAGTCGATCTTTCGCATCTCGCCGGCCAGGGCGTGTTTGAGCTTTGGGAGGACACGCAGAAGTGGGAAGACGTACGGATCGCAGCGGATGAAGCCATCCGCTGGAGCGAAGGAGTGGAGCTCTGTCCGGACGCGACGTATCTGAAGCTCACGGGCACGTCCCCGAAGGAGGCATTTCCAAAGCTGAAGTCCACAGTGCACGCCTGAGCTCTGTCGGTTCCACGGCGTGCGGATCAAGATGTATTACGACGACCACAATCCGCTGCATTTCCATGCCAAATATGCAGGAGACGAGGCGCTGATTACAATTGACACATTGGACGTGATAGCAGGTGAGCTTCCGAGTCGGTCGTTGGGGTTGGTCTACGAGTGGGCGGGGAAGCACCGCGCGGAACTGAGAGAAGTGTGGAAGCGCGCAAAGAACTTGGAACCAACCGGAAAGATCAAGCCCCTCGAATAAGCGGGAAGGCGCTGTGACCCTCCATTGCAACTGACAAGGGGCGGCTGCCCGTTTTCAGATGAGGGGGTCTCCTGCATCCTGCTCGTATCTTGGCGTGCCCCTCGCAGTTGAATTCGACCGTTATACCGACCTCTGCTTGCCGGGACGAGACTTTTCGGAAACTCCGTGGAGTTATGACTCAATTCGAGTATCTAATCATTCTCGTCTCTATCCTCGTGGGTCTAGGATTAGCGGACCTAGCGAAAAGCATGCGGAACTTGCTCCTCCCTGAGATGAGCGTGCAGTGGCACTGGTTGCCGGTCACATGGACCGTGATCGTACTTGGGTATGTTTTGATGGCGTGGTGGGTATTCTACATACTCTTACAGGCGGAGGTGTGGCACCATCCGGTCGCCTTCCTCCCGGTATTGCTTTCGACCATGGCACTTTATCTGCTGTGCGCCTTCGCTCTGCCGGATGCAGACCGGGAAGAGGTGTCGTACCACACCGTGGACGCAGAAGGCGAGAAATTGATAGACATGGAGACGTTCTATCTATCAGAAGACCACCGGCGGTGGTTTTTTGGGATGGCAGCAACTTTTTCCTTCCTGTTCTTCGGATCAGCCAACTACGGACAATTTCACGCTGGAAACATACCTGTCGAGGCAGCACTCCTCCAGATGCTTTCCGCCTCTCTTTTGATAACTATTCCCCATGTTATTCTTGGTGTGACCAGGCGTAGATGGGCACACCTAGGACTGACGATCTACTCGCTCGGCTCGGTCACCTACGGTCTATTCGACGTGGCCGTGGCCCTGACAGAAGTGAGTTGAAAAACACCGGGTGGTATAACAATCCACTACACCTGAACCCGGGCTGCTCCCACTTTCGAGCGGTTGCGGCAGCGCCTTTCAACTTCGTTGAACGAGAGTGATGCCATGATCGAATGGAGACTCCGACCTGAGTTGCAGTTCAAGCCGTGACAGTTGAAACCAGACGTTCGCCTGCCCGGGTCAGGTGAGTTTCGTCGTTATGCCTATGCGGTCTTTCCCTCGAAGCCATGATTTTGGCGATCCACGCGCTTTTCGGGGGGGCGGCACTGATTTCAGGGCGTGGAACCTAGCCGCCATGAAGGGCACAAAGCGGCACTGCACGGTCGGGGGGCTACGTCGGGGCGATGACCGGCCTGATCCTCTCTTCGTTCGGCCTCTGTGAGCCGTCCGGCGGCTTCGGGCCGTTCCACGCCCTGTCGCTCGTGAGTGGAGGCACCCTCGCAATTGCCCTGTTCTTCTCACTTTGCTGCGGGCCCCACGAGGGCTGGGTGGTGCACCACTACTTCTGGATCGCGTACTCCGATGGCGGGCTTGTCACGGCCACAGGACCCCGCCTTTTCGAATACGGGCCGCCCGCTGTCGTGAGGCTCGCGTGATCGCTATGGCAGTGTCCGTCGGGGGGCGGGTCCGTCGTTCTCACCCGCCGTTTCGGTACATCTCGTCCACGTAGTCGAGCACCATCCGCTTGGCGCTGAAGGGGGCCGGGACGCCCGTCATGGCCTCGCGCATCATGTCAATCCAGCCGCTGGGCAGGCCGGTGTCGTCGCGGGTGTAGAAGGTGGGGAGGACGCCCTCTTCGAGCTGCCGGTAGAGCGAGGCGGCGTCCTGCTCGTCCTGCGTCTCCGGGTCGGCCGTGCCGTAGTCGCCGGTCGGCTCCGGCCCGATGGCCCAGCCGTTGGTGCCGGTGTAGCCCTCCGGCCACCAGCCGTCGAGCACGCTCAGGTTGAGGCCGCCGTGCGCGGTCACCTTCTGTCCGCTTGTGCCGGAGGCCTCCAGCGGGCGGCGCGGGTTGTTGAGCCATACGTCGCAGCCGGAGGTGAGCATGCGGCCCATCTCCATGTCGTAGTTCTCCAGGAAGACGACGTTTCCTTCGAACCCCTCCGCCTGGCTGATCTCGTAGATGCGTTGGATAAACTCCTTGCCGGCGTCGTCGGCCGGGTGGGCCTTGCCCGCGTAGAGGAGCTGCAGGGGGCGATCCGGGTTGGAAAAGAGAGCTCGGGCGCGGTCCCGGTCCCGGAAGATCAGCGGGGCGCGCTTGTAGGTGGCAAAGCGGCGGGCGAAGCCGATGGTGAGGGCGTCGGGGTCGAGGGTGGGGTGCATCGGGAGGCTTTGCTCCTGCACCTTCTCCGCGACGTAGTTGAGCAGGCGCTCACGGAGTGCACACCGGAGGTCCCAGAGCGTCTCGTCGCTCAGGTCGGCCAGGCCCGTCCAGTCGGTCGGGGCCTGCGCCTCCGTGAGGTCGACGTGGATGTGGTCGGCAAAGAAGTCGCGGGCCGGTCCGGCGGTCCAGGTGGGCAGGTGCACGCCGTTCGTGATCGCGTCGATGGGGACCTCGTCGAGCGGGCGGTCCGGGTAGAGGTCCTCCCACTGCTGCCGCGCGACGTGGCCGTTGAGCTCCGACACGCCGTTGGCGGCGCGCGACAGCTTGAGGCCGAGCACCGTCATCGTGAAGGTCTCCTCGTGGTCGTCCGGGTGGACGCGGCCGTAGCTGAGCAGGTCGTGGGGGGAGAGAGAAATGTCATCCCGGAACCCGGCCATGGCCTCCGAGAAGAGGTCGGGATCGAAGTGGTCGTGCCCGGCCATCACCGGCGTATGGGTGGTAAAGACGCTCCGGTCGCGCACCCATGCCTCGGCGTCGGCCACGTCGTCGCCCGCCGCGAGCCGCTCGCGCAGCAGCTCCAGCATGAGGAAGGCGCAGTGGCCCTCGTTGGCGTGGTACACGTCGGGCGCCACGTCCAGGGCCCGCAGCATTCGGAGCCCCCCGATGCCGAGGACGATCTCCTGGCGGATGCGCTCGTGGTCGCCCCCCTGATAGAGGCGGCGCGTGAGGGGGCGGTACTCGTCCGGATTGGCGTCGAAGTCGGTGTCGAGCAGGTACAGGTCCGTGCGGCCCAGCGCCACCTTCCAGGCCCGCACCGCAATCTCGTGGGAGCCGACAGGGACCGTGACGGTCAGTGGGGTGCCGCCGCCTTCTGAGACGAGCGAAACGGGATGCTTCGCCGGGTCGAGGACGGGGTACGTCGCTTCCTGCCACCCGTCGGCGTCGAACGATTGCCGAAAGTATCCCTCTCGCAGAAAGAGGCCGATGCCGGTGAAGGGCAGGCCCAGGTCGGACGCGGCCTTCGAGTGGTCGCCCGCCAGCACGCCGAGGCCGCCCGAGTAGAGCGGCATGCTCTCGTGGAGGCCGTACTCCATGCAGAAGTATGCCGTTTCGGGGGCGTCCTCCACCTGTGGCGGCCGCTCCATGTAGTCCCGGTAGCGCTGGTAGACCGTGTCCACCTCGTCTTGGAAGGACGGGTCGTTTAGCACCTCGTCCTTGGCCGTCGCGAGGGCGGCCCGAGGGTTGTTGTCCGACGCCCGGTACACCTCAGGGTTGAGGCGCCGGAAGAGGGACTGTGCCTCTGGCGTCCAGGTCCACCAGAGGTTGATGGCAATGGATTCGAGCTTGTCGCGCGACGTCATGGGGGTGGACATAGGCAGAGAGACGGTGAGCGGACGCGGCGTGCTACGGGTGCTTGGGCGGGATCTCTGAGACGACAGGCCCCACACACAAGAGTCGCCGTGCGGGACGGATTTGCCAAGTGCCTGGCGTGAAAATCCAATGACCCCCCGATGGGGAGGGCCCAGTGCCGGTCGAAAAAACCGGGCATTGTGCACGGGCGATCTGCCCACCGTGTGCCGGACGACGAGAGAAAATATCTGCGCGGCCCCTGTGAAAACACGGTGTGCCGACGATCGGGAGCGACGGTCGGGGCGAGACGTTTCGCGCTTACGCCCTTCCTGTTCCCCGTCTTGTTCGAAAGGCCCAGAGGGCCATGTGGGGCATGTAGGGAGAGAGGGGAGGGGGCGATGGCGAATACGAAGGCGGCCCTTCCCCCCACCGCCGAGAGCGCGCGGACGTGCCGACTACGTAGGTCGGCAAAACACTTTGAAAATCGTCATTCCAAGCGGAGTCGAGGCGCTGGGAGCGCAGCGACCGAGTGCTCCTGGAGGGGATCTCTCGGAAGAAGGGCGGGAGCGACCCCTATGAGCCGCTTCCGCTTGATGCAAAGAGATTCTTCAACGCCCTCCTCTCACTGTTCGTCGGTCGTTCAGAATGACTCTTGCGTACCCGTATGTCTTCGGGTCTACTTATACCCGTTGCGAGGGATCACCATGCACCGGAGGGCTTTGGGACGTCTCGGAAGGCCCGTCGTGAGGCGCGCCTCGCGACGTTCTCTTCCCGTATCACCCACACGAATGTGCACAATGACCGTCGGCCTTTGGTATTGGAGAGAGGACCTATGCGGTCGGCTTCAACAGCCAGTCCTACTTCTCCTGCTCGTTTTGAGAGGCCTTCGGCGTGCCGCCGTGGCAGTATCGGGGGGAGGGTGTGGCCGCATAGGGCTGTGAAGCGGCGTTACGCCTCGCCCGGCAGCGATACGAAGCGTGCATTTTCGGGCGGGGCCAGCTTCGACGCGTCGAACGGGCGGCGGTACGAAAGGCTGTCGGCGGCGGCCTCGTTGCGGAGCGTGTCGCCCGGCCCGTCGTCTTCAGAGTACGCATAGCCCTCGAAGCGGGTGGGCACCGTGAGGCCATCGACGGTGACGTAGTCCTCGTAGTCGAAAAACGTCTCCGAAAGGTCCGCGTCGGGCCCTACGTCCCGTCCGTAGGTGACTGCATACCGGATGGCGTCCACCTGCCCGGTGTCTTTGTCGAGGTAGAGCGTGTACCGGTCGTCGGGCGAGTCGCCCACGTCGTCCCCGAACGTAATCTCCACCATGTCGTGCGGCGTGCCGTCGAGGGTGTCGTCCGGGAGGGCCTCGTGGTTCGTGCCCGGGTCGGCCAGGACGAACGGGATCTGCTGAAAGTAGAAGCCGGACAGCGCCCAGAAGCGCGGGTTGGGCTGCTGAATGGAATCTGGCGCAATCCAGGCCCGATCCCCGTCCCACGCAAAGCGGGCGTCCACCGGCCGGGCATTGTCGTACGAGCCGGTTGTCAGCAGGTCGTGGTAGGCCCGGCGCGTACGGTTGTCGACGAGGAGGAACGACGTGAAGCGGAGGTCGGCGTCCTTGTTGGCGTACGTCCAGGTGTAGGAGCTGGTGGGCGCCCGGTACCAGGCCTCCAGCCCGCCGTGCGCCTCGATGGCCCGCAGGACGCGCTGCCCACCCTCGCTTCGTGTCAGCCGCTCCTGGGCGGCCGCCACGCGGCGCTCGACCTCCTCATCGGGCACGACATTCGCCTCCAGGGAGGACGCGGTATCGTCGGGGCCGCAGCCCGACATCCCGAGCGTAGCGACGAGCAGGAGGACAATTCCGGCAGACGGGCGGCGCGCTAGGGCGAGACGAGGGAGGACGGGGGACATGCGGACGCAAGCGATGGGACGTAGGCGGTGAGCGGGTCAGTCGCCGCTTCGCACTCGTTCCTTGGCGGGGCCGAGGTCGAGGCCGGCGAAGAGGTTGTTGAGCGACTCGGCCAGCGTGGGGTGGGCGAAGGGGGCGGACTGGAGGCGGTTGACCGGAACGTTGCCCATCATGGCCGTCTGCAGGATCGACATCACCTCGCCGCCCTCGATGCCCAGAATGGCCGCGCCGAGGAGTTGGTTCGTCTCGGAATCGATGACGGCCTTCATCAGGCCGCGCGTCTCGTCGACCTCCAGGGCACGGGCCACGTGCGTCATCGGCATCTGCGCCACCGTTACGTCCCGGTCGTGCTCGCGGGCCTGCGCCTCGGTGAGGCCCACGCGGCCGAGCTGGGGATCGGTGAAGAGGGTGTACGCGATGAGCCGGTCCTCCGTGGTACGGTCCCCGTCGTGGAGCCAGTGGTCGGTGAGGATGCGGTAGTCGTCGTAGGAGACGTGCGTGAAGGCGGGGCCGCCGGTCACGTCGCCAATCGCGTAGACGCCGTCGGCGGTGGTGGCGAGGCGGTCGTCCACCTGTACGTGGCCGCGCTCGGCGGTCTCCACGCCCGCGGCCTCCAGGTTGAGGGTGTCGGCATTCGGGCGCCGGCCCGCGGCCACCAGGAGCTCGTCGCCCTCGACCTGCGCGGGGATGTCGTCGCCCTCCAGGTGCGCGGTGATCGTGCCGTTCGCCTCCTCGACGGCCGTCATGGAGGCCTCGTTGAGGAGGCGAATCCCGTCCTCGCGCAGGATCTCCTGCAGGGCCTCCGCCACGTCGGCGTCTTCGCGGCCGAGGATGTGAGGGCCGCGGTCGATGATTGTCACGTCGGCCCCGAAGCGCCGGAACATTTGTCCAAATTCGAGCCCGATGTACCCGCCGCCGAGCACGAGCAGGTGGTCGGGAACGGCGCCGAGCTCCATGATCGAGGCCGAGGTGAGGTGATCGACCTCGTCGAGGCCGTCAATGGGCGGAATGACGGGACGGGTCCCCGTGTTGATCACGATCCGGTCCGCCGTGAGTGTGCGGGTGCCGCCGTCGTTGAGGGCAACCTCCACGGTGTGCGTGTCGACGAACTGGCCGTCCCCTTCAATCAGGTCCAAGGTGTCTTTCTCCTCGATGCTGCTGCGGCTCCCGGCCCGGAAAGACTCGACGATGTCGCGCTTGCGCCGGCGGACCGTTTCCAGGTCAACCGATACGTCGCCCACGTCGACGCCGTAGTCCTCCGCGCGGCGGGCGAGGTGCGCCACCCGGGCGCTGGCGATCATGGTCTTGGTGGGGGTGCAGCCTTCATTGACGCACGTACCGCCCACGTGCTTGCGTTCGAGAAGGGCGACGTTGTGCCCTTCTTCGGCGACGGTGCCGGCGAGCGGGCCGCCGCCCTGGCCGGCCCCGATGACGATGAGGTCGTGGGACATAGGGTCTGGCATTGCGCTGGGGGAGAGCGTTGAGTGTTTCTGGGAAAAGGGGGAACGGGGACTGCCGATCTACGATGGGACGTCGGCCGTGGCGCGGGCCGGTTGGTCGCGGCCCGTGGAGGTCCAATTGGAAAGGAGACGGTTCACCGCGTCCGGGCCCCAGGTGCCGGCCTCGTACGGGTGCACGGGCAGGTCCTCGTCCAGGAGTGGGGCGTAGAGCTGCCACGACGCCTCCACCTCGTCCCCCCGGACGAAGAGGGTGGGGTCGCCGATGATGATGTCGCGCAGGAGTGTCTCGTAGGCGTCGGGGACGGGCCCGAAGGCGCCCTCGTACGAGAAGCTGAGCTGTTGCGTCTCCAGGGTCATGGAGCCGTCGCCGGCACTGCCAGGGGCCTTCACCTCGAATCGGAGGTCGAAGCCCTCGTCTGGCTGTAGGGTGATGAGAAGTTCGTTCGGGGGCGCCTCGCAGTTCGCAGTCTGTGGGATGCAGGGGGTGTCGTCTCCCTGGAAGAGGGACACCGGGGCGCTTTGGAAGCGGACGGCAATCTGCGTGAGCTTCCGGGGCAGCCGCTTGCCCGTGCGCAGGAAAAAAGGCACGCCCTGCCACCGCCAGTTGGCCACGTTGAGGCGCAACGCGGCAAACGTTTCGGTGTCGGAGTCCGAGGGCACGTCCGTCTCGTCACGGTATCCGGGCACCGGCTCCCCATCCACAGTACTGGCCCCGTACTGGCCGAAGACGACGTCCTCCGCCGGGTCGGGCTGCTGTACGGCGTTGAGGACCTTCACCTTCTCGTCCCGGATGGCGTCGGCGTTCATGCTGGACGGCGGCTCCATGGCCGTCAGCGTCAGGAGCTGCGTCAGGTGGTTCTGCACCATGTCGCGCACGTGCCCGGACTCGTCGTAGTACCCGCCCCGCCCGCCGACCCCGAGCGGCTCGGCCACTGTGATCTCGATCCGCTCGATGTGCTCCCGGTTCCACATCGACTCGAAGAGGGCATTCCCAAACCGGAAGGCCATCAGGTTTTGGACCGTCTCCTTGCCCAGGTAGTGGTCGATGCGATACACCTGCTCCTCGTCGAAGTGGGCGTGGACCGTCTCATTCAGGGTTCGGGCCGAGTCGAGGTCGTACCCGAACGGCTTCTCCACCACCACGCGCGTCCAGCCGGGGCTCGTGTCGAGCCCGACCGTTCCGAGGCCCTCGATGGCCGGGCCGTAAATGCTGGGCGGCAGGGACAGGTAGAAGGCACGGTTGCCCGGCAGGTCGAGGTGGCGCTCCAGTTGCTCAATGCGGTCGCGAAGGGCCCCGTAGTCGTCGCCCTCTGCCCCCAGGCACTGGTAGAAGAGATTGCGGGCGCACCACGCCGAGACCGTCTCTTCCGAGTGTCCCTTCTCCCGGAGGGCGTCCCGGGCGGCGTCCCGAAATTGCTCGTCGGACCAGTTGGACCGGGCCGTGCCGAGGACGTAGCAGTGCCGCGCCACGTCCGCGTCCTGCATCAGGTGGTAGAGGGCCGGGATCAGCTTCCGCTTCGTGAGGTCGCCCGTGGCCCCGAAGATGACGAACAAGTGCGGTTCAATCTGTGGCATGTTCGAGTTGCGAATTTCAAAGTCCAAATGCGGAGCAGGGGGCGAGTGTCAGGCCATTCGCCATTCGAACACGACACTCGCCACCGACCTCACTCATCCGCGTCTTTCACGTCGTGGCCGCCGAACTGGTTGCGCATGGCGGCGAGCAGCTTGTGGGTGTAGGAATCCTCCACCCGCGAGTCGAAGCGGGAGATGAGGGCGTCGGTGATGACGGGGGCCGGCACGTCGAGGTCGATGGCCTCTTTCACCGTCCAGCGGCCCTCGCCGGAGTCGTCGACCCACGGCGCAATGTCGGGCAGGTCCTGGTCCTGATCCAGCGCGCGGGCCGTGAGGTCGAGGAGCCAGGAGCGGATGACGCTGCCAAAGCGCCACGTCTCGGCCACCTGCTGGAGGTCGAGGTCGAAGTCGTCTTTGTTCTTGAGGATGTCGAAGCCCTCGGCGTAGGCCTCCATCACGCCGTACTCGATGCCATTGTGCACCATCTTGACGAAGTGGCCGGAGCCGGTGTCGCCCATGTGTCCCCAGCCCTTGTCCGGGCCGGGCGCGAGCGTCTCGAGGGCCGGGCGGAGCTGGTCGACGGCCTCGTCGGAGCCGCCCACCATCATGCTGTAGCCTTGCTCCAGGCCCCACACGCCGCCGGAGGTGCCCACGTCAACGTAGTGCAGGCCGTGCTCTTCCGCGGTCTCGCCGCGGCGGAGGGTGTCCTTGTAGTTCGAGTTGCCGCCGTCCACGAGGATGTCGCCCTCGCCCAGGAGGGGCATCAGGTCGCTGAGCGTAGCGTCCACAGCGTCGCCCGCCGGCACCATGATCCAGCAGACGCGGGGCGGGTCGAGCTGGTCGACGAGTTCGTCGAGGGCCGTTGCCCCCGCGGCGCCGTCGTTCTTAAGTTCCTCCACGGCACTCTCGTCGAGGTCGAAGCCGACGACCTCGTGGCCGTCTTGCATGAGGCGGCGACTCATGTTCGCGCCCATCTTGCCGAGTCCGATCATTCCGAGTTTCATAAGTGGAAGCAGGTTTTTGTGGAGCGTAAATGTCGAGCTAGAGGAGCCCCGAGGCGCCGCCTCCGGGGGCTATTTCGATAAGGCAGGCTCTTCCAGAAGGGTATCGACGGTGTTGAGGAGGTCGTTCGGGTCCGTCACGATCCAGCGGTCGTCGAGGGAAGATTCCGCCTGGAGCCGGGCCTCCGTGAACGGCGTCCCGAACGCGATACAGTGGAGTCCGGCCGCGAGGGCGGCCTCGGTGCCGGTGGGCGAGTCCTCGATGGCGAGGATGCGCTCGGGGGCCACGCCGAGCTCCACGGCACACATCCGGTAGATCTCGGGGTGTGGCTTGGTGCGCGCCACGTCGTCGGCCGTGGCCACGAAATCGAACGTGTCGTCGTGGCCGAGAACGTCGAGCACATGGCAGGCCTGTGTGCGGCGTGAAGTGGTGGCGAGGGCGACGGCGCACTGGTTCTCGCGGGCCCGCTCCAGGAGCGCGAGCGAGTGAGGCCACCGGTTCTCGCGGAGCACGTCGGGGTCTCCCACGAGGTCGTGGTAGTAGCCGAGCCGCACCTGCACGAAGGCCTGCCACGGCGCGTCTACGCCGATCTCCGTCATGTGCTCGGCGGACACCGCCTCCAGGCCGGAGCGCTCCATGAGCGTGGTGGCCACCACCTGGCGCGACTCGCCGACGACGTCCTTGTACGCCTCCATCACGTCGTCTTCGGTCACGTCCTCGGGGCAGAGCGCCACGGCGGCCTTCGCGTACGAGCGGGCCTTCAGCCGTTCGGTCTGGACGAGCGTGCCGTCGAGGTCGAAAACGAAAGCGTTGATGTCGGGCATCGTGTCTTGAGGGCTTCGTCAACCGAGGCCGCCGGAACGGAGGCAAATTCGCTTCGTGGGGGGAACGTGATGCGTGAGGAGCGATGCGTGAGGCGTTTGGAGGAGATAGTCACATCACGACATCACATTTTGCGCGTCATGCAAGCTGCGCCTCAATCGCCTCAACAACCCGACCAAGTTCTGAGGAGTTGACCCGCACCCGCAGCACGGTGCGGTCCGCTTCTCGGAGCGCCTGGTAGTCGCCGGTGGACTGGGCCGCGATCAGCTCCTTGAACGTGTAGTCGGTTTCCGGGACGGGCCCGTTCGCGGACGGGGTGTCCACGAGCTGCAGGAAGAGGCCGTTCGGCGGGCCGCCCTTGTGCAGCTGGCCGGTGGAGTGAAGGAAGCGGGGGCCGTAGCCGAGCGTGGTGGCGAGGCCGGTCTGGTCCCGGAGCGTGGTGACGAGCTCGTCCAGCGCCGCCGTGGTCTCGTTGGTCGGGGCCAGGTAGGCCTGCACGCCGAGGTAGCTCGTCGCGTCGGCCGCGCCGAGCCACTCGCCCAGCTCCTTCTCCAGGGCCCCTGTGTCGTCGGCGGCGATGGTGCGCGTCTCGCCGCCGGTCCCATTCTCGGACTGCATGGCTTCCTTCGCGAGGCGCTTCGCGGCCTCCACGTTCGGCTGGTTGAAGGGGTGGATCCCCAGCACCGCCCCGGCCGACGCGACGCCCATCTCCCAGCGGTACATCTCGCGGGCCAGGTCGTAGCGGTCGTCGAGGCGGACGCGGAGGACCGGGTGCCCGGCGTCCTTGAGCGCATCGAGCTTTCCAATCGTGGCCCGGTCCTGCTCCCCGTCGAGGTAGAAATGGACGAAGACGCGGTCGTCGCCGTACGCATCGGGGCCCGCCAGCGGCTCGTCGGCAACCGGTACGATGCCGGTGTCGTCCTTCCCGGTGCTCTCGGCGATGAGCTGCTCCTGCCACGCCGGGAAGCTGTCGAGCGTCGGCGAGGTGACGAACGTGACCTTGTCACGCCCGGCCTCGGCCAGCTCGCCCAGTGCGGCGCCCAGCTCCAGCCCGGCGTTGTTCGGCGCCTCCACGCAGAAGGCCGAGGCCTCCTCGGCCGTCCAGGCCCGATCGAGCAGCCGCTGTAGGTCGATGCCCATCAGGGCCGCCGGCACAAGGCCGAAGGGCGTGAGGGCCGAGTAGCGCCCGCCCACGTCCGGGGGGGCGAGGAAGACGGCCCGGAAGTCGCGCTCCCGCGCGAGGTCCTCCAGGTTTGACCCCGGATCGGTGTTCGCCACGAAGTGGTCCCCCGGCGTGTCGGTGACGCCCGAGACCCGGTCCCAGAAGTAGCGGAAAAAGGAGAGCGTCTCGGTCGTGGTGCCGGACTTGCTGGCGACGACGAAGAGCGTCCGCTCCAGGTCGAGGTCGCCGGCCAGGGCCTCGACGGCGTCCGGGTGCGTGCTGTCGAGCACAGTGAGGTCCGGATAGCCGTCTGCCGGCTCGAACACCTGGCCGAACACGTCCGGGGCCAGGCTGGAGCCGCCCATGCCGAGCACCACCACGTCGTCGACGTCGCCCGTCACCGAGTCGGCAAAGGCCGTAATGTTATCGGCCTCCTCCTGCATCGACTCGGGAAGGTCGAGCCAGCCCAGACGGTTGGTGAGCTCCGGCGTGTCTTCATCGGCCCAGAGCGTCGGGTCGCGGCGCCACATCCGGCACGCGAAGTCGTCGTTCTGCCACGTCTGAAGGCGCTGGACCACGCGGTCCTCGTGGCCGCTGAGGTCGAACGAGACGGAATCGGGCGAGTCCCCAACGATGGCCTCGCGCTTCTTCTCAAGTGTCTCCATGAGGTCGTCGAAGGGGTCGACGAACTTCTTCACGCCCCGCTCCTGCAGCGTCTCCGTCACGTCGTCGAGATCGATGCCGATGTCGCCCAGCCGCCGCAGGACCTCCTCGTCCCGGTCCCGGTCGGCCGTCACCGTCTGGCCGGCGACGGTGCCGTGGTCGCGGAACGCGTCGAGCGTGTCGGGCGGGATCGTGTTGACCGTCTGCTCCCCGATCAGCGTCTCCACGTACAGCACGTCCGAGCGGGTCGGGTCCTTGGTGCTGGTCGACGCCCAGAGCGGCCGCTGCACGAAGGCGCCCTGTTCGCGGAGGTCGGCAAAGGCGTCGCCGTGGAAGATCTCCTCGAAGCGCTGGTAGGCCTTCCTGGCGTTGGCGATGGCCACGTCGCTGCCGTTGAAGTCCACCTCGTCGGTCAGGCCTCGGTCCTTGAGGCGGTGGTCGACCTCCCGCGCCACGCGGCTCACGAAGAGGGAGGCCACCGAGACGATGCCGCTCGGGTCGTCGGCCCGGCGGAGGCCGCGCAGGTAGGCCTGGGCCACCTTCTCGTAGTGACCCAGCGAGAACATGAGGGTGACGTTCACATTGATCCCCTCGCTCAACAGCTGCTCGATGGCGGGGATGCCAGCGTCGGTGGCCGGCACCTTGATCATGAGGTTGGGCCGGTCGACCGTGTCCCAGAGCCGACGCGCCTCCTCGATGGTGCCCTCGGTGTCGTGAGCGAGGTGCGGGGAGACCTCCAGGCTCACGACGCCGTCGACGCCGGTCTCGTCGTAGACCGGGCGCAGGGTGTCGGCGGCGCGGCGGATGTCTTCGATGGCCAGGCGCTCGTAGATCTCGCCGGCGTCCATCTCCGGATCCTCCCCCAGAAAGGCCTCGATGGCCTCGTCGTACTCGTCGCTTCCGCCGATGGCCTTCTGGAAGATGGCAGGGTTGGAGGTGAGGCCGCGGAGGGCGTCCTCGTCGATGAGCCGGTCGAGCTGGCCGCTGGACATGAGGCTGCGGCGGATGTAGTCGAGCCAGAGGGACTGGCCTTCGTCGCGGGCGGCGAGGGGGGCGGCAGGGGCGGTTGTGGTATCGGGCATAGGGAGCTTGGGAGGATGCGTTGGAGCGCGTTGTGTGGAGTGGTGTGGCGGAGGCGCCAGGAGCAGAGCGCGAGGTTACGAGGCCGTTGGGGGCGCTGTGCCCTCCAGGACGTCGTGCACGGCGTCGGTGACGCGATCGACGGTAAAGCCGAGCTCCTCATAGACCTCCTCTCCGGGCCCCGAAAGGCCGAAGCGGTCGAGCCCGAGAACGGCCCCGTCGTCGCCGACGAGGTGATGCCAACCGCGCGTGACGCCGGCCTCCACGGCCACCGTGGGCGCGTCCGGCGGCAGCACGTCGTGGCGGTACGATTTGGACTGTTCCTCGAACCGCTCCATCGACGGCATCGAGACCACGCGGGTCGCCACGCTCTCGTCGCTCAGGGCCGCGGCGGCGTTTCGGGCGAGGTGTACCTCCGAGCCGGTCGCCACGAGGATAACGTCCGGGGTGCGGTCGGGGTCCTCCAAGACGTACGCGCCACGCTCGATGGCATCGTCCGGAATGCGGTGCGGGCCGAGAATGGGGAGGTCCTGCCGCGTCAGGACGAGCCCCACCGGGCCGTCGTGCTCCACGGCAAATCGCCAGGCGGCGGCCGTCTCGTTGGCGTCGGCGGGGCGGAGGACCGTATACCCGGGAATGGCGCGCATGGCCATCAGGTGTTCCACCGGCTGGTGCGTGGGGCCGTCCTCCCCGAGCGCGATCGAGTCGTGCGTGAAGACCGTGACGCGGTGCAGGCCCATCAGGGCCGACAGGCGCAGGGCCGGGCGCATGTAGTCGGAGAACGCGAAGAAGGTGGCGTCGAACGGAAGCAGGCCGCCGTGCAGGGCGATCCCGTTGGTGACGGCCCCCATCCCGTGCTCGCGGACCCCGAAGTGGATGTTGCGCCCCGACTGGAAGGAGGAAGTAGTCTCCGGGCTGCGCCCCGTCCGGTCGGCCTGGAAGGTGCCGTAGCCCTCCAGGTGCGTCTTGTTGGACGGCGCCAGGTCGGCGGAGCCGCCGACGAGCGTGCAGATGTTGGCGGCCAGTTCCTGCAGCGTCTCGCCCGAGGCGTTGCGTGTGGCGATCGGGCCGTCTTCGGGCTGAAAGGTGGGCACGTGGTCGGCCTCGTACTCGGGCACCTCTCCGTCCATCGCCCGCAGGAAGAGGCGGCACGCGTCGGGGTGGGCCTCGCGGTAGGCGTCCACCGTCTCCTCCCAGGCGGCCTGCTGCTCGGGACCGGTCCGCAGCGTGCGCCGGCAGTGCTCGTAGGCGTCTTCGGGGACGTGGAAGCGGGGCTCCGTCGGCCAGTCGAGCCGCTCTTTCGTCGCCGCCAGGTCCTCCTCCCCGAGCGGCGAGCCGTGCACGTCGGCCGTGTCCTGCTGGGGGCTGCCGTAGCCAATGTGGGTGCGGACGCAGATGAGGGACGGGCGCTCCGTGGCCTCCTGGGCCGCCTCAATAGCCACCTCGATGTCGCCGAGGTCATTTCCGTTCTCCACGTGCTGCACGTGCCAGCCCTGCGCGTCGAAGCGGGAGGCCACGCGCTCGGTGAAGGCGAGGTCCGTCTCGCCCTCGATGGAGATACAGTTCTGGTCGTAGAGGTAGATGAGCTTGCCGAGGCCGAGGTGCCCGGCCAGCGCGCCGGCCTCCGCGGAGAGGCCCTCCATCAGGTCCCCATCGCTGACGATGCCGTACGTGTAGTGGTCGACGAGCGGATGCGCGTCCGTGTTAAAAGTGTCGGCCAGGTACCGCTCGGCGAGGGCCATGCCCACGCCGTTGGCAAAGCCCTGCCCGAGGGGGCCGCTGGTCGTCTCGACGCCGGGCGTGTGGCCGTACTCTGGGTGGCCGGGCGTCTTGCTGTGCAGCTGCCGGAAGTTCTTGAGCGCCTCCCGCGGCAGGTCGTAGCCGTAGAGGTGCAGCAGTGCGTAGAGCAGCGCCGAGCCGTGGCCCGCCGACAGCACGAAGCGGTCGCGGTTGGGCCAGTCGGGACTGTTGGGGTTGTGCTTCAGAAAACGATCCCACAGCACGTACGCCATGGGTGCCGCGCCGAGCGGCATGCCGGGGTGGCCGCTGCCGGCCTCCTCGACCGCGTCGGCGGCCAGGAAGCGAAGCGTGTTGACGCAGGTTTCGTGGACGGAAGAGGAGGCCATGGCGGGGCGGAGGATTGCACCCAGGAAACCGTTCGAGGAGGGGCGACCGTGCCTCGGCTCGACGGGGCGCCCCCGACTCCGTCGATTCCGTAGTGGAGAGGGGGCGTTCGTTACAGCCCTACGGTCCCTCACCGGCCCAGGGGCGGCGGCTTGCTCAGAAAATTTCGAGGCTGATGTAGCGCCCCGGGTTCTCTTCAAAGTCTTCCAGAATGCGGTCCATCCGGAGCGAGAGGGAGTCGGCCCGGTGGTAGAGGCCTGGGTCGTCCAGGAGCCTGCCCGCGGTGCCCCGTCCCGCCCGCAGGTCCGCCAGGATCGCCTCCAGGTCCTGAGCGCCCTGTTCGAGCGACCGGGCCGTGCGGCGGGTGTAGTGCAGGGTCCGCTCTGCGTCCTCCACCGCCCGGGCCAGCGTGTCGCGGTTGAGCGTGTCGACGAGCGCCTCCAGGGTGGCGGTGGTGTGTTCGAGGTGGCCGATGGCGCGGCGCATGGGCGCACGCTCCCGCTGCACGAACGCATCGATGCCCGCCGAGGCCGAGCGGAGGTTTTCGGTCAGGCGCTGCACGTTTGGCTCCGACCCCGTGAGGACGCGCTGCGCCTCCGACAGTGTGCCGGAGGTTTGTGCCAGTACGCTGTCGATCCGTTCGGCAATTGGCAGGGCCCGTTCCTGCAGCTCGTCGAGCGTGCCCTGCTCCACTGTGGGGAGGCGGGCCCCAGTGGCAAGGGGATCGCCCGCGTCCGCCCGATTGAGCGAAACGCTCACATCATCGAGGGCCGCGATGCCGCCGACCGACGCGGTCGTGCCCTCCCGCAGCTGCACGTCGTCCTGAATGTGCATCCGCACCCGGACGCCCGCATCTTCCGCGAGCGCAACCCGATCGACGGTGCCCACAGAGATGCCCCGCACCGTGACTGGCGTGCCGGCCGCCACGCCCTCCGCCTGCTCGAAGCGGGCGGTCAGCGTGTAGGTGCTTCCGAAGAGGGCGGTGCTCTGCAGAAATCGGACGCCCAGTACCAGGAGCCCGAGGGCCGTGACGGCGAGGACGCCCACCCGAAACTCGTTCCAGAAACGCGCCCGTTCTTTTTCGTCGCTGCGGTCTGAGCTCATGGCACGGAAGAATCGCGTCGAAAAGACAAAAAGAAGTCCTGGGGCGGCTCCGAGACGGCCTCAGAGCTGGTAGGCATTCGCCTCCAGAAAGTCGCAGAGCACGGGGTCGGTGCAGGCCCGGAGCTCCTCCACGGTGCCCACGAACCGCATCTGCCCCTCGTGCAGGAAGCCCACCTGGTCGGCGATCGAGAGCACCGAGTGCATGTCGTGCGTCACCATCACCCCCATGCGGCAGAGCGTGCGGGAGAGCTGCTTGATGAGGGCATCGATCACGCTCGAGGTCTCCGGGTCCAGGCCGCTGCTGGGCTCGTCGTAGAACAGGTACTGGGGCTTCCGAACGATGGCGCGGGCCAGGGCCACCCGCTTGACCTGCCCACCGGAAAGCGACGCGGGCGTCTGATCGGCCGCAGCCCGGAGCTCCACCCGCTCCAGCTCCTCCATCACTCGGGCTTCGATTTCGGACTCGGGCTGGTCGGTGTGGAGCCGGAGCGGAAGGGACACGTTGTCGTAGACCGTCATCGAGTCGAACAGGGCCCCGCCCTGAAAGAGCATGCCGAAGCGCGTACGGACTGTTTCCAGCTCGTCGTCCGACAGCGTGGCCAGGTCCGTGTCCCCGACGCGCACGTGGCCCTGATCAGGTTGCAGCAGGCCCACCAGGTGACGGAGCAGCACGCTCTTGCCCGAGCCCGAGTGGCCGACGATCGCGAAGAGATTGCACTCGTCGATTTCGAAGTCGACCCCCTCTAGCACGGGCGTTCCGTCAAACCCTTTGTGGACGTTTTCGACCTCGATCATGGCACGTGGGCGTCGGAGCAGAGGGGCGCGATGGGGGAGCAGCGCGATGGGACGCGCAGGGCGAACGGCTTGTCAAAGCATGAGCTCGTCAAAGCATGAGGAGGGCGAGCAGGTAGTCGGCCACCAGCACGAACATGCACGTTGTTACGGCGGCCCGGGTGGCGCTCCGTCCCACTCCCTGGGCCCCGCCCTCGGTGTAGAAGCCGACGTAGCAGGCGATGGCGGTAATCAAGAACCCGAAGACGACGGCCTTCACCAGGCCGTAGACCGCCATGAACCCCGTAAAGAACGACCGGGCGCCGGACAAGAACTCCGCGGGCGTGACGGTGCCGGACGTGGCGGCCACCCCAAACCCGGCCGCCCCGCCCACTACGCTCGCGACGATGTACAGGAACGGAAACGTGATCACGCCGGCCAGCACCCGGGGCCAGACCAGATAGCCCGATGCGCTGATGCCCATCACGCTGAGCGCGTCGATCTGGCCGTTCGTGCGCATCGAGCCCAGCTCCGCCGCGATCCGGGCGCTCACGCGGCCCGCCAGGATGAATGCCGTAATAAGTGCCCCGAACTCCAGAATGACGGACGGCACCACGATGGCGCCCACCGTGCTTTCCGGAATGAGTGGGTAGCGCATTTGGTAGATCGTCTGCTCGGTCGTCACGCCCCCCGTGAACGCCGCGGCGATGGCGACGATGGGCAGCGACTCTACGCCGACCTGCTTCATCTCCCGGGCCAGGTTCTGCCGGTAGGTGGGGCCGTCGTAGATGGGGCTTCCGAATGCCTCTCCCAGCAGCCTCACGAACCGCCCGACGTGTTGGAACAGCGTCACCACTTTGCTTGCGAGGGCGCTGATCATAGAAGCTGTGAGAATGACTGAGGGGCGGGGCGGTTGGGAACGGGCCGGCACGGCGGTGGAGGGGCTGCTCAGGTAAACACCACCGAGACCTCCAACGGCACTGAGAGCGCCTGCACGATGTTGAGCGCGTCGGGCTGCACCTCGAAGCCACACTCGTCACAATCGCTGCGGTAGCCACAGAAGAGGTCGACGTCTACGCCCTCTTCCGCGGCAAGTCCCCGAAAGTAGTCCTGGTGGGGCTCTACCCGGGTCCACAGCCACTCCAGGTGCTCACCGAGGGCCGTGTCCGGGGGCAGGGGCGACTCCAGGGCCCAGAGGTCCTTCGGCCAGGGCTGCCCGAACAAGCCCGGCTCGCCGTGCTCGTGCTGATGGGTCGCCGTCAGCCCCGTAACCTGTTCGATCTCGTCGTGCCGCTCCGCGGCGCACATGACCCGGAGCGTGGCCGAAAATCCGATGTGCGTCGTGTTGCTCGTTGAATGGGGCGGCATGGGGGTGAATGGGGGAGGGGCTGTAGACGAAACCGTCGGCGTCATGGGGGCGGCTCGTCGCGGCCCCCTGCTCAAAGCGCGGCGATCCTTGCGTCTTGGGACGATCGGGGGCGTTACACCTGACGTCGGCATCTCACTTCAGGACGTGCCCGACTGGGAGGCCGCGGCCCACTGTTGGGCAAGGCGACCTGAAACGCCGTGAGGATGTGTGACACGCATCGGTAGCCAACAGTCCCGACGACTTTCCCCCGCCTGTGCCTTGACCCGTGGCAGAATGGCCACGGCCGCCCGTCCCCCGCACCCGTCTCCTTGCTCCCGTGACCGACCAATTGCAGCAGGCACGCCGTCATCACCGCCACGCGCTTCGGGCACTGCGCGAGGGGTGCTACGATTCGCTCAGTCCCGGCACGCGCGATCGCCTCGTCCAGCGCCTCAAGACCGGGCTCGTGGCCCTCAACCAGACGCTCGATGAGGAGGCCGCCGTCCAGGCAGAGCCTTCCGGGGACGGTGCCGAAGAGCCGATCGACTGTCTCGAGACGTGAGGGGGGATCGCTTGGGCGACCGTCTCGTGTTGGAAAATCGTCTCGGTTCCGGGCCGAGGGCAGCCTCCCGCACGGATTCGTAGGGTCGCCGAGGCCCCGAACCTGTGCGTCGTGTACGGTTACGTGTCGACAGCGTGCGTTCCGGTTGCCCCGCGGCCCCCGTTTTCATGTCTCAACTCGAATACCTGATCGCCCTCGTTTCGATCATCGTCGGCCTCGGGCTCACGGATCTGGCCCGGAGCCTCCGCGAGCTCGTGCGGCCCAGCCGGACGGTGCACTGGCACTGGCTTCCCCTGGCCTGGGCGGCCATCGCCTTTCTGGTAATCGTGCAGATCTGGTGGCAGTCGTTCCGGTTTCTCCAAAAGGAGGCGCTGGCGCACGCCGCCGTCTTCACGCCCGTGCTGCTGGGGTTTCTGCTCCTGTACCTGATCTGCGCGTTTGCCCTCCCGGACCCGGACCGGACGCGTCTGGGAACCGATCGGGGCCGGACAAGCGACTCGCAGGCGGCTCTCGACCTGGAGGCTTTTTACTTCTCGGCGGCCCACCGCCGGTGGTTCTTCGGGGCGTTCATTGGGCTGCTGGTCGCCAGCCAGCTGTTCAGCGGGGCCGCGTGGGCCGTGCAGGACACCCAGATCGTTGAAACTGCGCGCCTGGTACAAAATATCGCTGTAAACGTGGGGCTCGCGTCTCTCCTGGGGGGGCTAATCATCACCGACCGGCGGTGGGTGCACGGCAGCGCTGCCCTCCTGGTAATGGGTGCCGTGGTGTATACGCTCGTCGTGGGAATGTCGACGATCGGTTGACGCCTCTTCCCGGAGGGCGCTTCTCCCGAATTCGAAGGCCTCCGGGCGAACGAAACGTTCTGGCCCTCCGGAGCACACATCCGACCCTTCGTTGGTTCTACACCACGGACATCCTGCTCCCGGCACTGTGAATGACGGCTCCCTTCTCCTTCCACCGCAGATTCTTCTCGTCGTAGGCCTTCTGGTTGGAGCTCCTGTTTCGGCCACGGCCCAGTCGCCGTCCGCCGATGTCGCTCCCGCGTCGACCGAGCGCATCGAGGCCCTTGTTGCGTCCTGGAAGGAGGACCGCCGCGGGCCGTACGCCGGCATCCGGTGGTTCTGCCCGGACGGCAGCGTCATTCCAGCGCGGGAGCGCTGCGACACGCCCGGCGGCCTCCAGCACGCGATGCTGAAGCCGGAGGCGAAGGCCCTGCAGACGCGACACGGGCTGTACCTCGGGCAGATTTTGGCGGGGACCGACACGGACGCCTTCTGGGATGCAGGCGACCGGCACAGCCGTCTCAAGCAGTATCAGCTCGGCCGGTACCTCTACGCCGTCGACGACGGGTGGATTTTGCGCCGCGCCCAGTACTACCGCGGGGCGTTCCAGGCAGAAGACGAGGCGGAATGGGGGCGCTCGTTTCTCCGGCACATGCTCCGCGACGAGGACCGGGTCCGCTCGCACTTCTATCTCCTGCGCCAGGCCGTCCGCGACCTTCCGCAGGGGGGTGCCGGCAACGTGCAGCAGCGCATCCGCGCCACCTCGGAGGCCATTGCCGACTCCCTGTCGGCGTTCATGCCCCTCCGCGTGAGAATTCACGGCCAGCCCGACTCGTCGGTGCTCGGCCGGGTTCGTGACTTTCGACGAGCCCGCGAAGATACCCTTTCGGACGAGCTTCTTTCCGAGCTGACCCAACTGGAGCGTGACCTCACCGCCGTCTACGCCTCCGACGGGGCCGATCGGTTGGAGTCTCACGTCGCGTCGCTGCCTGCCGACCACGCCCTCACGGACGCGGCCCGCTCCCTGGTGTCGGACTGGCCGTCGCTGGCGGCCGACGAGCGCGTGCAGCGGGGCAGCCGGCTGCTCCTCCGTCTACGACGCGGTCTCCCAACCCTCGACCCCGACTACCGACGCACGGCCCTGGCCCTTTCCGTATCTCTCGAAACCGAGCTGCTCCGCCGCGCCGCCGCTTGGACCCCCGACCGGCATCGCGGCCTGCTCGAGAAAGGAGCGGCGCTCGCCCGGGCCGCGGCCGGCGCCGGGCACCTTGAGCTGTGGGAGTGGGAACGGGTCTCCGACCGCCTGGCCCTCCCGGCGGCGTCTACGGTTTCTCGATCCGACTTTGACCGCTGGGTCGATGCACTCCGGCGCGTGGCGGAGTGGGGCACCGCCATGACGACGGCCCACTACCAGCACGTCGTGAACCGCTACGCGGCCTTCGAGCCGGCGGCCCGGGGCTTCATCGACGATCGGATCCGCAACTCGGTGCTGCTTCCCCTTGGGCGGGTGGCGGGCACGCTGGGTCGCCTCCAGGCACGCGTGGCCGGGCGCGAGCATCGCCTCCTCGACCTCGACGACACCGGGCGCGTCCGGGGCCTCACCGCCGGGGTCGCCGCCGGCACCCTGCACGTCGTCACCGAGTTGCCCCCCGCGACCGATCTCGACGAGGATGATCTGTACGTCCTGGAGCACGTGCCCCCCGACCTCTCGCCGGTGGCCGGGCTCTTGACGTCGAGCGGCGGCAATGCGGTCTCGCACGTGCAGCTCCTGGCCCGCAACCTCGGCATTCCCACCGCGGCGATCACCGCCGATCAGATCGAGGCCCTGACACGCTACGACGGCACCCGCGTCTTCCTCGCCGTGTCGCCGGAGGGAACGGTCCGCATGGTGCCGGCCGAGCGCATGACCGAGATCGAGCGCCGCCTCGTCGCCCCCGCGTCCGCCGACACCCTGATCACGGTGGAGACCGAGGCGATGGAGCTGGCCGAGACGGATCTCCGCCCACTCCGAGACCTCCGGGCCTCCGATGGGGGGCGCATCGTGGGCCCAAAGGCGGCCAACCTCGGCCAGCTCAACGCCCTCTTCCCCGACCACGTCTCGCCGGGCCTCGCGATTCCCTTCGGCGTCTTCCGCGCCCACATGAATCAGCCGATGCCCGGGACCAACGGGTCGTACTGGGACTACCTGACGGCGACCTTCGAAACGGCCCCGGCGGGCCGGGGGGATCCGCCTCTCCGGGTGCGACGCCGGCTCGACACGCTGCGGATGGCCATCCGCGACATGCCCCTGCGGGACGACTTCCGGGCCGCACTGACCCGCACGTTCCGCGATGTGTTCGGCGGGCCGATGGGAGAGGTGGGCGTCTTCGTCCGCAGCGACACCAACATGGAGGACCTGCCCACCTTTACCGGGGCCGGCCTCAACCTAACGAGGCCCAACGTGGTCGATTCGAGTGCGATTTTCGACGCCGTCCGGCAGGTTTGGGCCTCCCCCTATACCGAGCGCAGCTACCGATGGCGGCAGCGCGTCCTCAAAAATCCGGAGCATGTCTACCCGTCTGTGCTCCTCTCCGAGAGCGTCAACGCGGACAAGTCCGGCGTCCTTATTACGACGGGCGTGTCGGAGGGCGGTCCCGAGGCCCTCACTCTTTCCTTTAGTCGAGGGGTGGCGGGGGCCGTAAAGGGTGAGGCAACTGAAATGACGCTGGTGCGCCCCCGCGAGAACGACAGCGACGACGCACACGATGCCGCCCTGCTCTCGCCGCTTCGCACCCCCACCATTACGGTACTCCCGCCGGAGGGCGGGGTCGAGACGAGGGCCACCTCGTTCCACCGACCAGTATTGACAGCGGCCAATCGGGAGCGCCTGCGCCGCCTGGCTCAGACCCTGCGCGACCGCCTCCCCTCCGTGCCGGGCGTCGCCTCCGAGGGGCCGTACGACGTGGAGCTGGGCTTCCGCGACGGCACGCTCTGGCTCTTTCAGGTCCGTCCCTTTGTGGAGGCCGGCCCGGGCAAGGCTCGATCCTACTACCGAACGCTCGACGCGCAGGCCGAGCCGCGCCCGACCGTCGACCTCACGGCCCCGCGGCCCCGCTGACGAGAGTGGAGTCGTCGGGCTCACACGAAACGCCACGAATCAAATCCATGAGCTGTGTCATGCGCCGTTCGCTGATTGTCGCCCTCTGTGCCGGGCTCGTTGCGTTCCTCGCCGCGTTCCACCTCCCGTACCCGATTGACGGGTACGACCTCACCGGCATCCGCCGCCTGCTGTACCTGGAGCGAGTGCAGAACGGCGAGCTGGAGGGCGACCTGCCGCCCGAGGGCGCCCGCAAGTCACTGATGGACATCCAACTGCATCTCCCCGGGGCGGACTCCCTCGACACCGTTCCGGCGCCCGACCCGGCCCTGCAGCGGCGTCTGGAGCGGCTCTTTGCCGATCGGGACGACAGCTACGGCATCACGGTTTTCGACATCACGCCCGGCGCCCCGGCCCGCTACGCCGAGCTCCGCCCCACCAATCGCTACCAGCCCGGCAGCGTCGGCAAGCTCGCCATCGCCACTGGCTTCTTCGCGGAGCTGAGGCGCCGCTACCCGGACCGCCCCGAACGGCGACGGGCGCTGCTCAAAGAGCACACGGTCCAGGCCGGCCAGTGGATCGTGTCCGACCACCACACCATCCCTCTTTTCGACCCGGAGACCAACGAATACACCCGGCGTCAGCCACGGCCCTCGGACGTCTTTTCGCTCTACGAGTGGGTCGACTTTATGCTCTCGCCGAGCTCCAACGCGGCGGCCAGTGTGGTGTGGAAGGAGGCAACCCTCATGCGGGCCTTCGGCGACGAGTATCCGGCGTCCGAGGAGCGGGAGCAGCAGTTTCTGGAGTCGACCCCGGCGGACTCGCTCGGCCGGATTGCGCACCGCGTCGTCCACAAGCCGCTCGACGCCGCCGGCATTCCGGAGCGCATGTGGCGGCTGGGCAGCTTCTTTACGCACACGGCCAGTCGCCGCATCGACGTCCCGGGGGGCAGCATCGGCACCCCGCAGGGCCTGATGCGGTGGATGCTCCGCCTCGAACAGGGGCGGATCGTCGACCCGTGGTCGAGCCTCGAGCTGAAGCGGCTCCTCTACATGACCGGAAACCGAATCCGCTACGCCTCGGCCCCCACCCTGCGCGACGACGCCGTCTACTTCAAGTCCGGCAGCCTCTACAGCTGCGAGGAGGAGGAAGGGTTTACCTGCGAGCCCTACACCGGCAACCGGTTCAACTACATGAACTCCATCGCCATCGTCGAGACGGCCGACGGGCGCGTCTACATGGTCGCGATGATGTCGAACGTGCTTCGGGTCAACTCGGCCGTGGAGCACCAATCGCTGGCCACCTTCATCGAGCGAATCGTCGCGGACCTCCACGAGGGCTGACGGTCTTGAGGGACTTGGAGATCTGCATGGAAAGGCCAGGGCTCAGGAGTTCGAGCGAGAGGAAGAGAGGCCAAGGGCCGCTTCCGCCATCGGAAGCAGCTCGCGCACGACGCGGCCGCCCTGCGCGTCCTTCACGAGCGCGACGATTACGTAGCGGCGCTCCGGGCCCCAGACCAGGGCCGAGTCGGCGTGCCAGGTGCGCCACGAGCCGGACTTGCGGTAGATGGAGGCCTCCGGGGCACGGCGCCGGAGCACGTGGACGAATTTGTGGTCCAGGCCCGGATTGGAAAGAATCTCCAGCATCTGTGCGCTGCGCGCCCGATTGACGAGGCGTCCGGTGGCGACCATCGTGTAGAAGCGGGCCACCTGATGGACCGTGGCGGCGTGCGAGAGGCCTTCAAGCGGATCGGGCCGGCGGCGCGAGTCCGAGGAAAACCGTTTGCCCACCCAGATTCCGCCGCCCCGGTCCCGGTCGTAGAGGGACGCGGGCGCGTGCTCCAGGGCTTGGTTGACGGCCCGCAGCCCGCCCACTCGGTCAATCATGCGGGTGGCGGCGGCGTTGCTCGACACCCGAATCATCTTGTGCAGGTCGCTGCGCACCGCGGGCGACGGCCGCAGGCCTCCGTACTCCATCTGGCGAACGGCGGTGTACAAAATACCAATCTTCGGCAGGCTCGCGGCGTACAGCATGTGGTGTCCGTTCACTGCCGCGTAGTGGGGATCCGCCGGCACGGACAGGTCGACCACCCCGATTGCCAGGTTGCCCTGCTCCATCAGTTCCGTCCACTCGGATCGGCTGATCTCCTGGTGGAGCTGCTTCTGGAGCGTGCTGTCGGTACAGGCCGTGAGGGTTTGCTTCGAGAGCGGGCTCTCCGAAAGGGGAAGGGCAGAAATTGAATCCGACTCTGCCTCTGTAGAAGGTGTCTGGGGGGGAGCGGTCTCCTCCGAAAACCCACCGACACCCACCACGAGGCAAAGACCAACAAGCCAGCAGCAGCGACGGAGCACGGTCGGGACGGCGTGCTCGACGGGAGAAGCGCTTTTCACGGGGCGAATCAGTATGACGGATGTTCTACGGTCGTGCTCGGGGCGGACGCCGGTCTGTTCTTCCGCGGCCGTTCCTTCCACAGGAGGTCCAAGAAACAAAACGAGTGTTACAGGGGAGCGGTCCTGCCCTGGCGCTGGGAGGCAACCGTGGGGCCTCGTTTCTACGAAGCTGTTTGCGCCTCGTCGGTGGCGGCCCACGCCTCCAGCAGCTGCGCCACCCCCCAGGCCTGGGCCGGCGTGCCGCGGGGCGTGAAGGGGGCGTCGCCGTCAAAAATCTCGCTGATGCTCCCGACCCCGTGGCCCGCTAGGTGGCGACGCAGGGGCGCAAGGTAGGCACGGGCCGTCGCCGGGTCGTCGTGCACCCGCAGGTGCGCTTTGACGAACGGCCCGATGAGCCAGCTCCAAACGGTGCCCTGGTGGTACGCGCCGTCCCGGTGTTCGCGGCCGCCCCGATAGGCGCCAACGTAGTCCGAATCGTCGGGCGACAGGCTGCGAAGGCCGTGGGGCGTGTAGAGGCGGGCGGCACAGGTCTCGACAACGGCGCGCTGCTTCTCCGGCGAAAGGGGGCTGTACGGCAGCGACACGGCGAAGAGTTGGTTCGGGCGCAGGTGGGGCTTGTCGCCGTTCGGGCCATTGATCACGTCCTTCAGGTGGCCGCACTTCGGGGCCCAGAAGCGCCCGAACGCCGTCCGGGCCCGGTCGGCCCGTTCGCGAAAGGCATCGGCGGGCTCGCCCAGCGTCTCGGCGAAGGCCTCCAGGCTCCGCAGCGCGTTGTACCAGAGGGCGTTCACCTCCACCGGCTTCCCGATGCGGGGCGTGACGACCCAGTCGCCGACCTTCGCGTCCATCCACGTGAGCTGCACCCCCGGCTCGCCCGCCCGCAGGAGCCCGTCGTTCGGGTCCGCCTGGATGCCGTACCGCGTGCCCTCCACGTGCCATTCTACAATGTTGTGAAGGACCGGGAAGAGGTCGCGGAGCAACTCCGTGTCGCCGGTCGTGTGGACGTAGGCGCGAATGGCCTCGATGTACCAGAGCGTCGCGTCCACGGTGTTGTACTCCGGCGTGTCGCCCTGGTCGGGAAAGCGGTTCGGAATCATGCCCCGGTCCACGTGGTGAGCATAGGTGCGCAGGATCTGCTCGGCCACGTCGGGCCGCCCGGTCGTGAGCGTGAGGCCGGGGAGGGCGATCATCGTGTCGCGCCCCCAGTCGCCGAACCAGGGGTAGCCCGCGACGATGGACGTGCCGTCCGGGTCCTCCGCGGTGGGGCGGTCCACCACGAACTGGTCGGCGGCGCGGGCAAGATGTTGGATGTCGGCGGAGGCGTCGTCGAGGCCCGCCTGTGTCACCAACTGTTTATCACGATCCTGTCGACGGGCACAGGCCGCGGGGCCGTCGAGGGAGGCGTTGGGCTCGGTGCTGAACGTGAGCGTGAGCGTGTCGCCTGGGGCGAGTGGGGCCTCGACCGTGGCGGCGTGGAGCAGGTCCTCGCGGTCCGGAAGGCCCCGGTCCGCCTCCACGGCCAGCGCGTAGTCGCGGTACCAGGTGTGGGCGGGCGTGAGTTCGGCGCTGGTGCTGCGCAGAAAAATGGGCGTTGCTCCATCGTAGGCGTCAATGCGCAGGCCCTCGTCAACCGCCGACACGTTCATCTGCCAGTCGCCGGCCTGCGTGGGGGCGTGGTGGTCACGGTGGGTGACGAACGCTTTGGCCCGGAGGGTCAGTGGGGCCCGGGCCCGCCGGAGCCGATACTGCACGTACGTCGCGTTCGCACCCTCGTCCATCCACACCTGCTTTTCCAGGAGCGCATCGCCGAGCGTGTACGTCCACACCGGCACGGTGCCCTCCAGGCGGACGCGATCCAGGTGCACGATGCCGCGGGGCGCCACGGTGCCGTCGCCCCAGCGGTGGGTGGCCAGGTCGTAGTCGCGGTCGTCGTGGGTGATCGTTTCGTCGACGTGCGAGACGAGCAGGGTGCGGCCGAGGGGCGGATCGAGCGCGGCCACGAGGAGGCCGTGGTAGGCGCGGGTCCGGGGGCCGCCCACGGTGCCGGAGGCGTACCCGCCGATCCCATTCGTGACGAGCCACTCGCGGGCCTGGGCGATGTCCAGATCACTGCAACGATCACGGGCCACGTCGAGCATCTTGCGTGTGGGAGCGCTTGGGGATGGGGGCGTTTTCGTTAAGGGTTGTGGGGGGCCTTGGGGTTTTGGGGCTCCAGGGGGACAATGCCGACAGGGAAGCAACGAGGGGCGTGCGAAATGCAGAATCTCTCAAACTCGAACTCAAAGCCCCACCAACTCGCACCCCACAACATTAATCATCTTTGGAGCCGCCGCTCTGCTGGAGGAGTTTGGCCACGAGGGCGGTCCAGCCGGTCTGGTGGCTCGCGCCGAGGCCGGCCCCGTTGTCCCCGTGGAAGTACTCGTAGAAGAGCAGCTTATCCTGCCAGTGTGGGGCCTCCTGAAAGAGCTCTTCGTCGCCAAAGACCGGACGCTCGTTGTTTTCGTCTTTCCGGAAGAGGCGGGTGAGGCGGCGGGACAGGTGCCCGGCCACGTCCCACAGCGGTTGGGGCTCGTCGGCCTCCGGCATCTCCACGGTTAGGTCGTCGCCGTAGTAGTGGTCGAACTTCTGTAGCGACTCGATCATGAGGTAGTTGACCGGAAACCACACCGGGCCCCGCCAATTCGAGTTGCCGCCGAACAGGCCGCTCCGCGACTCCGCCGGCTCGTACTGCACGGAGAACTGCTGCCCGTCGGCATTGAACGTGAAGGGGGCGTCTTTGTGCTCCTTCGAGAGGGAGCGCAGGCCGTAGTCCGACAGGAACTGGTCGGGGTCCAGCATGCGGCCGAGGACCTGCCGGAGCCGGTCCTCATCGACCAGCGAGAGCAGCACGCGCGGCTTGTCGTCGTCCCCCGCATCGAGCGTGAGGTGCTCCATGAGATCGGGGCGGTTTTCGATAAACCAGTTCATGCGGCGTCGGAAGTCGGGCAGCTCCGCCAGCTGCTCCTTGTCCAGCGTCTCGACGGCAAACAGGGGAATAAGCCCCACAAACGAGCGGGTCCGGAGCGGAATCATCTCCCCGCTCGGGCAGTGGACGGTGTCGTAGTAGAACCCGTCCTCCGGGTCCCACAGGCCGGTGCCCCCGCAGGTGTCGTTGATGGAGTGGGCGATGTAGACGAAGTGCTCGAAGAATTTGGTGGCCACGTCCTCGTAGGCCGGCTTCGTCTTGGCCAGCTCCAGGGCCATTGCCAGCATGTTGAGGCAGAACATGCCCATCCAGGCGGTGCCGTCGGCCTGCTCCAGGTGTCCGCCCGTGGGCAGTTCCTGGCTGCGGTCGAAGACGCCAATGTTGTCGAGGCCGAGGAAGCCGCCCTGAAAGATGTTCTGCCCGTCGCGGTCCTTCTGGTTGACCCACCAGGTGAAGTTGAGCAGCATCTTGTGGAAGACCTTCTCCAGGAACTCGGTGTCGCCCGTGCCGCGCTGCTTGCGGTCGATCTGGTAGACGCGCCACGCGGCCCAGGCGTGGACCGGCGGGTTTACGTCGTCGAAGGCCCACTCGTAGGCGGGCAGTTGGCCACTCGGGTGCATGTACCACTCGCGGGTGAGGAGGACCATCTGCCGCTTGGCCCACTCCGCGTCGATGAGGGCGACCGGAATCATGTGAAAGGCGAGGTCCCAGGCCGCGTACCACGGGTATTCCCAGGCGTCGGGCATCGACACGACGTCTTTGTTGTTGAGGTGCTCCCACCCGCGGTTGCGCCAGCGGCCCTCCGGCGGGTCGGGCTGGGCCGGATCGCCCTCCAGCCACCGGTCCACGTCGTAGTGGTAAAACTGCTTCGACCACATGAGCCCGGCGAAGGCCTGCCGCTGGATGCGCGTCTCGTCGTCGGACAGATCGTCGCGCTGCACCGCGTCGTAGAACGCGTCGGCCTCGTCCCGCCGGTCGTCGATCAGCCGGTCGCAGTGCACGAAGGGGCGCTGTTTGCGCTCGGGGGTGAAACGGATCTCCGCCGTGCGGGCCGCGCCGGCGGGCACTTCGGTGTGGATGTGTGCGGCCGCCTTCGTGCCACGCTGCTTGGGGTGGACGGCGTCCGCGGTTCCCTCCACCACGCAATTGTTGATCCCGTCCTTGACGTAGGGGCTCGGGGTTGGTGCCCCGAAGAGGCGCTCGCGGTTCGTCTCGTTGTGGGCAAAGAGCAGGTCGACCGCCGCCCCGTCGGGGGCCTCCGCGTACCACCACCGCTCCCCGAGAGCCTCCTGTCGGAGCCGCACCTCACGGTTGTCCGTGGCCTCCATCTCCGGCCGCGGGGCGTCGTGCGTCCACGACCACGTGTTGCGAAACCAGACCTGCGGGAGGAGGTGGAGCGGCGCGGCGTCCGGGCCGCGGTTGTGGGCTGTGATGCGGCAGAGAATGTCTTCTTCGCCCGCCTTTGCGTACTCCACGAACACGTCGAAGTAGCGACCTGCTTTCAGGGCGTCGCCGATGGCGTCGACGAGCTCGTACTCCGAATCGTCCGTGCTCCGCCGCTCATTCTCGTGCACGAGGTCGGCGTACGGATACGCGACCTGCGGGTACTTGTAGAGCATCTTCGCGTACGAGTGGGTCGGCGTGGAGTCCAGGTAGTAGTAGTACTCCTTGACGTCCTCGCCGTGGTTGCCCTGCGTGCCGGTGACGCCGAAGAGGCGCTCTTTGAGGATCGGGTCCCGTTCGTTCCAGAGGCCGAGGCCGAGGCAGACGGTCTGGTCGCGGTCGCAGAATCCCGCCAGGCCGTCCTCGTTCCAGCGGTAGGCGCGGCTGCGGGCATGGTCGTGGGGAACGTGCTCCCAGGCCTCCCCGGTGGCGCTGTAGTCCTCGCGAACGGTGCCCCAGGCGCGCTCGGCGAGGTAGGGGCCCCACGTCTTCCAGTCGGCCCCAGGGGCCGCCGAGGCGTCGAGGCGGTCGTGTTCGGCGGTCATGATGCGAGGTCAGGAAGGGAAGGGAGAGACGGGACAACGGTGGGAACGGCCTGCACGAGGCATGGCAAAAACACTGGGGCGCGGATGCGCAACTGGGCTGTTCGTTGAGGGGCCTTCGGGCCCGTTACAGCGGGGAAGGACCCGTCTCGTCGGCGTCCGCCCCTTGGCCCCCGGTGGATGCGTCGGAGGGAAAGAGATGTGAGAAGAGGCGACGACCCCGGCGTAACGAAGGACCGTTGAGTAGGACAGAAGCCCGAATTGATACTCATCGATTGCTACTCATCGGATCGCGGAGCGCCTCCCGTGAAGACTCTCCCGCAATCATTCTGCCTGCTGGGCCGTGCGGACACGCCCGAGCCCCCCGGAGACGACGGGACACGGCGGTTCGCCGAAAGCCCTGTGAGAGACGGTGGGAAACCCCGTGAAGCCTCCCGGGCAGAGGAACGACCACTTAACATGCGGGTTTTCTGAATGAACATTCATTCCGCTACGCCAAGTAGGCCGATGGGCAGCGTCCGCATCGAGGATGCTGCTCGGGTCAAGGCCTTCCCCCGCACCGGTGAGGCTGCTCCGGTGCCCACAAAAGAAAACACAGGGCGCGCTGCGACCGACGGCACCACCCTATCCGTCGCAGCACCCCTGTGTCACACAATCCACAGCACAACAACCACTTGTAGACCATGCAAACTGTAACATCGAAACTCACAGCCTCGATCGCAACCCTGGCACTTCTGGTAGGGTTCGCCCTGCCGATGTCGAGCCAGGCCCAGTCGCCCATTGACCTCGGCGTCCGGGGCGGCGTCACGCAGGCGACCTTCTACGGCGACGACGTGGCCTCCAATGACTTTCGGCCGGGCTTCACGGGCGGGGTCTTCCTGAACTACCAGGTCAACGAGGCCTTTGCCGTTCAGCCGGAGGTGCTCTACTCCCGACGGGGCACGAAGAATCACAACAGCGCCGCGGGAAATGACATCCGCGTCCGCCAGGACGTGATCGAGATTCCGGTGCTGCTGAAGCTGAGCGCCCCGACTGCGCCGGTGACCCCGCGCATATACGTCGGGCCGGCCCTCGGCTTCGTCACCAATAGCGAGATCGACGGCGAAGACGCCGACGATGGCTTCAATGACGCGGAGTTCAGCGGCGTCGTGGGTGGAGAGATCGCCTACGCGCTGAACAAGGGCCCGCTCAGTGAGATCGCCCTCGACGGGCGGTACAACATTGGGTTCACCGATCTGGGAGACGCCAACAACTTCGAGGACGTCTCCACCAGTGCGTTCACCGGCACACTGAGCCTGCGCTTCGACCTCTAGTTCTACATCCGCCGGACACCAAAGGGCCGTCCCCTCCGTGGGGCGGTCCTTTTTTTGTTTCATACGCGCATGAATCGTGGAGGCCGTTCGTTGCCGGGGGCATCGCGAGCCGGCTGCGTGGTAGAGAAAACATGAAGGGGGATGAAGGTCCGCGTGAATCGGTGGCTCGGTCGAAACGCACAGGGGCATTCTGAATTAACTGAATGAACGTTCATTCCAAACCACAAAGTGAGCCGATCGAAGACACACCGGGCAAGCGAGGCGACATTCTCAAGGCGGGGCTTTGTCTGTTCGACGAGCAGGGATTCCACGGCACGTCCATGTCGGAGATTGCCGAGACCGCGGGGGTCGGGGCCGGAACCATCTACCGGTACTTCGACGGCAAGGACGATCTGGTCGACCAGTTGTACGCGGAGGCACGGGCTGAGGCGCACCAGTCGATCCTGGACATGGGGTTCGACGAGGACGCTTCGGTGCGTGACCGCCTTCGGATGACGTGGCGGGCCGTCATCCAGAACTACATGGAGTGCCCCCGGCTCTACCGCTTTATTCTGCAGTACGAGTCGTCGGCCTACCTCCGGCGTGCCCAGCGGGCTCAGCCCGAAGACCTGCGGTCCCCGTTTCAAGAAATCCACCGGGACGGAGTGGAGCAGGGGCTCTTTCCCGATCTCCCGCAGTCGGTCTACGGGTCGTTCTTCATCGGCACGGTTACGCACCTGGTGCAGGAGCATCTCAACGACGGTCCGGAACTGGACGAAGCGTTGATTGACCAGTCCTTCGAGATGCTCTGGGCCGCCTACACGAACGCATCGGTGGATCCCGAGACCGCCTCGCCGGACGACGGACACTAAGGGCGTGTCTCCTGTGTCGGACGTTTTCCCTGCGGTGGTATGATATATGCATGCTGCAGTGGGGCACCCGAATTCGAGTGCCGGATCCTGTCATCGACAATGTTTACCGCTTGTATATGGACTCCTTGACGTTTCTCGCTCGTCTGTCCGCCGACCACTGGCGTCCCGGCACGGCCTCCGTGTCGTGGGGACGGGTGCTCGCAGTGGTGCTCCTGGGGAGTGTCCTTGGGGCGTTGTCTCGTTCCCACCCGCAAGCAGCCGCCCAGCCGGCGCCCGAGGCGGACGTGGAAATCGGGTTCGTACTCAGCGATTCCTCGCGGGCGCACCGCCAGGCCGCCGAAACCATTCGGCGAGAAGTCCGATCTCTCGTGGGCCCGGAGCGCCGCGTGCGGTTTCCGGAGCGGTACCGGCGAGTCCTGAGCGCGAGTGATAGCACGGCCCTCGGGCGCCTCGCGGACGACGGGCCGGGCCCCGCAGTCATCATTGCCGTGGGCCTGTCGGCCTCTCATCGGCTCTCGCTAAAGTCCACACGAAGCGTGCCGGTGGTGGCGGCCCACGTCCTCGACCCGGGCCTGCAGGGAATTCCGATGGCGGACGACGCCAGCGGCGCGGCGAACCTGACCTACGTCACCGAGCCGGGCCTGGTGCGTGAAAACATGGACCTGTTGCGGTCGCTGGCGCCGGCGTCGGCCCCGGCGCTCCTGGTGCCGGCTCGTATGATAGAGGGGGCGCCCGCGCTCGCCGAGCAGATGCGCGACCGGCTCGAGCGGCGGGACTCGTCGAACGTGAGCTGGCGCGTGGTGCCGGCCCGGTCTACGGCCGAGGCCACGCTGAACGCCCTGCCCCCCGACACAGACGCGGCCTACCTCGCAACGCCGCTGCCGCTTTCGTCGGTGGAGAAGGACCGGCTGATCTCGGGCCTGCGCACGCGCCAGATTCCGACGGCCGTCCACCGAGGGCGTGAGCTCGTGGACCGGGGGGCACTGGCGACGGCGTCCGCCCCCTCCGCCGATCCCATTTCGCGACGCGTGGCCCTCCACGCCGTGGACCTGCTTCGGGGCGCGGCCGCCGAGTCGCTCTCTGTGAAGCTCCCCTCCCCGCGGACGCCCTACGTCAACGAGTCGACGGCCCGTGGGCTCGGCTTCTCTGTGCCGAGCGACCTGCGCCTGCGGGCAACCCTAACCGGCACGCCCACCCCGGCCTCTACGGATTCGATGACGTACGCCCAGGCGGTGCGCCGGGGCGTGGGGGCCAACCACGAGCTGAGTGCCCGGCGATCGGGGCTGGCGGCGACGCGCGAGAACGTGCGGGTGGAGCGGGCCGACCTGCTCCCGCAGGTGCAGGCGGGGGCGCGGGCCCGCCAAGTGGATGCCGACCAGGCCGCGGCCAGCTTTGGGGCCCAGCCCGAGCGGGCGCTGAGCGGATCGGTCTCGTTCTCACAGACCCTGTTCTCGCCCCGTGACGTAGGCGACCTGGAGATTGCGAAGCGCCAGCGGGCGGCCGGTGCGGCCGACGTGGAACGCTCCGAGCAGGACGTTGCGCTCCAGGTATCGAGCGCCTATGTCTCGGTCCTCCAGGCCCGCGCGCTGGCCGAGGTCCGTCGGGGCGACCTCGCCCTTAGTCGGGAAAACTTGTCCCTGGCCCGGGCCCAGGAGGAATCCGGGCAGGCAGGGCGTCAGCAGGTGCTGCGGTTCAAAACCCAGGCGGCCCAGGCGCGGCGCACGGTTCTCGACGCCGAGGCGCGGGTCGAGGTGGCGCGGGCGCGTCTCGCGCAGGTGCTGGCCCGATCCCCCGAAGGCCTCGCGGGAGTGGCCGGGCTGTCGCCGTCCGCCTCCGTCCTGACGCTCCCGGAGTCGGTCTTTGCGGAGCACGGGCACACCCCGTCCGCGCGCCAGCGCCTTACCGACTTTTTGCTGGAGGAGGGGGTGTCGAATGCCCCTGCGCTCCAGGCGCTCGACGAACAGATCGCGGCGGCCCGCCGGGGCGTGGAGGCGGGGCAGCAGTCCTACTGGGCCCCCACCGTGGCCCTGGAGGGGCAGCTCAACAGTCGCGTGCTGGAGGGCGGGGCGGGCACCGAGTCGATCTCCCTGCCGGGAGGACCGGCCGGCGCCGCCATTCCGCAGACGCCCAGCACCACCTGGAACGTGGGGCTCTCCCTCAGCCTGCCGCTCTTCACAGGCTTCCAGCGCGACGCGCAGATCGAGCAGGGGCGGGCCCGGCTCAGCCAGCTCACGGCCCAGCGCCGGGAGGTGCGCTCCAGCCTCGAAGAGCGCATCCGGGCGCGAACTGAGCAGGCCACGGCCGGCTACCTCAGCCTGCGGGAGGCGGAGGCCGGTCGGCGCACGGCCCAAGAGACGATTGAGCTTGTCCAAGATTCCTACACCGCCGGGGCGGCCGATGTGCTCGACCTTCTCGACGCCCAGGAGGCGGTCCTGGATGCTCGCCTGGCGGAGGTCGACGCCCGCTACTCGTTCCTGCTTCGGCTCCTGCAGACGGAACGGGCCATCTCGCGCATCGGGCCGCTGCAGACCGCCGACGAGCGGGCGGCCGTCCGTGAGCGCCTCCGTGCCTTCATGAAGGACGGACGGTAAAGCACTCGTTCGGGTCCACTGTTTTCTTCAACGACGCCACGATCTGTCGATGCCTACGTCTGATGCTTTCTGTTCTCGTGCCCCCATGCCCCCGGGCACCGTGCTCGCGCTGATCATTGGGGCGGCCGTGCTCCTGGGGGGGTGTGGTGCCGAGAGCGCGTCCGCTCCGTCCCTGGAACCGTCGGTGCGGCCGGTCAAGGTACACACCGTGCAGGGGGCGGGAACTGCGCCGGCCCGTGAGTATCCGGGAACGGTCTCGGCCGCCGAGACGGCCACCCTCTCGTTCGAGGTGCCGGGGACGGTCGTGGCTCTGCCTGTACAGGCGGGGGAGCGCGTCGAAAAGGGGCAGCTCATCGCCCGGGTCGACGGCACCGACGCGCAGTCGCGGCGGCAGTCTGCCCGCGCCACCCGGAACGCGGCCCGGTCGGCGTATGAGCGGGCCAAGTCCCTGTACGCTCAGGGCATCGTGTCGCAACAGCAACTGGAGGCGCGGCAGCGCGAGTACGAGGTGGCCCAGTCTCAGCTCGAGCAGGCCCAGACCCAGGTCGGAGACACGCGCATCACGGCCCCGTTCGATGGGCGTGTGGCGGAGACGATGGTGGAGCTGAACGAAACCGTCGGCCCGCAGCAGGCCGTCGTGACCGTGCAGGACCTTTCCCAGATGGAGGTGGAGGTCGACGTTCCGGAGCAGAGCCGGATGCGCCGCGCCCTACAATCGGACTCCCTCTTCGTCACCGTTTCGACGCGCCCGGAGCGCCGGTTCCCCGCCACGCTCACGGAGATCACGACGACGACGGACCTCCGCACCCGCACCTACGAGGCGACGCTCACGATCCGCCCGCCGAACGACGCCGGCCTCCTCCCCGGCATGACCGCTCGGGCCGTCGTGGGGGGAGACCCGGGGGCACGCCCCGAGGCGTCGGAGGGGGTCGAAATTCCGACCAGTGCCGTCTTCTCAGCATCGAGCGGGACGACTTCCGTCTGGACGGTGGACGACTCGTCGATGACGGTGACGCGCCAATCGGTGTCGCTGGGCACGATGCGCGACAGCACCGTGGTCGTTACGGCGGGCCTGCGGGCCGGCGACCGCATCGTCGCAACTGGGGTCCATCAGCTCAGTGACGGTCGCCCCGTTCGCCGTCTGAAGTAGCCCGGAGGCTGTGCCCTCCACGGCCGCCCTCTCTTTTCACGTGTTCCGCTGTGAGCAACCATGGACATCGCCAAGGCAGCCATTCAGAACCGGACGCTGACGTACGTCACCACGGTGCTCGTGGTGGTGGGAGGCGTCGTCGCGTTCCTCAACCTGGGGCGTCTGGAGGACCCGGAGTTCACCATCAAGCGTGCACTGGTGGTGACCCCGTATCCGGGGGCGACGGCCCACGAAGTCGAGGAGGAGGTCTCCGATCCCATCGAGGAGGCCGTCCAGGAAATGGGGAAGGTGAAGGAGATCACGTCCCGCTCCAGCCGCGGCCGCTCGACGCTGGAGGTCGAGATGAAAAGCGACGTCATCGGGGACGCCGTAACACAGGCCTTCGACGACCTGCGCGACAAGGTGAACGACGTTCAGGGGCGGCTTCCCCCCGGGTCGGGCCCATCGCTGGTGGAGGACGACTTCGGGGACGTGTACGGCATCTTTATGGCCATTACCGGGGAGGGCTACAGCAAACAGGAACTGGAAGATCACGCGGAGGAGCTGAAGCGGGCGCTGGTGCAGGTCGACGGCGTCGCCAAGGTCCAAATTTTTGCGGACCGGCAGGAGACCATCTACGTCGAGCCGAACCGTGATCGGTTGTCGAATCTAGGAATTAGCGTCGACCGGATTGCCGGGGAGCTGCGCACGCACAACATTGTCGTCGATGCCGGGCGCGTGCGGGTGGGGGACAGCCACATCTCGGTCCGTCCGTCGGGGGCGACGGCGTCGCTGGACGATCTGCGGTCGATTTTGATTGCGAGCTCGAGTGGCACCCAGATCTTCCTAGAGGACATCGCCACGGTGCGGCGCGGCTATGCCGAGCCGCCCCGGGCGCTCATGCGGTACGATGGGCAGCCGGCCATTGGCCTCGGGGTGTCGACCGTCGACGGGGGCAACGTCGTCACGATGGGGCAGGCCGTAAAGGATCGGCTCGACGCGTTGAAGGCCGACCGGCCCTTGGGCATCGAGTACAACTACGTTAACTTTCAGGCCGAGGACGTGAGCAAGGCGGTGAGCGGCTTCGTCTGGAACCTGGTCACCGCCATCGCAATCGTGATCCTCGTATTGCTGGTGGCGATGGGGTGGCGCAGTGGGCTCCTGATGGGGTTTGTGCTCGCGGTGACCGTCCTGGGCACCTTCATCCTGATGTACGCGACGGACGTGGTGCTGCAGCGGATCTCGCTGGGTGCGCTCATCATTGCGCTCGGCATGCTCGTGGACAACGCCGTGGTCATTGTGGACGGCATCCTCACGCGCCTGAAGGAGGGGCGCGAGCGGGTGGAGGCCGCGTCGGAGATTGTGGAGCAGACGAAGTGGCCCCTCTTCGGCGCCACGGCCGTGGCCGTCCTCGGCTTCGCCGCCATCGGAACGTCCTCCGATAGCAGTGGGGAGTTCTTGGGGTCGCTGTTCCTCGTGATTCTCTACTCGCTGTCCCTGAGTTGGGTGCTCTCCGTGACCCTCGCGCCCCTTCTGGGCGTCGACTTTCTGAAAAAGCCCGCCCCGGACGACGCGGTCGAGAGCGCCCACGACGGGCCGGTCTACACCGTCTACCGGCGCCTGCTCCAGGGCGCGATGAACTACCGCTGGGTGACGGTGGCGGTCATCACGGGGCTCATGGGGCTGTCGGTGTGGGGCGCCGGGTTCGTCAAGCAAAGCTTTTTCCCCGACTCCACGCGCCCGCAGTTTCTCGTGGACGTGTGGATGCCACAGGGCACGCACATCCGCGACACCGAGGCGGCCGTGAGGGAGGCGGAGCAGTACGTGCAGGATCTCGACGCCGTCACCCACGTGAGCTCGGTGGTGGGACAGGGGGCGCTTCGGTTTGTGCTCCCCTACAGCCCGGAGCGACAGAATCCCTCCTACGGCCAGCTCATTGTGGACGTCGACGACTGGCGGACGATCGCGAGCCTCAAGGACTCGGTGGACGCCCGTCTCTCGAGGATGCTCCCGCGGGCCAACGTGTACGCCTTTCCGTTCGTCTTTGGCCCCGGGGGCGGCAACGGACGCATTCAGGCGCGCATCAGCGGCCCCAACCCCGACTCGCTTCGCGCCATTGCCCAACGGGTGGAGGGGATCTTCCGCGCGGACGACAACACCAAGGCCGTCCGTACCGACTGGCGCAGCCGCGTGGAGGTTACCCGTCCCCAGATGGCAGAAGATGCGGCAAGTGCCCTCGGTGTGACGCGCCCCGACGTGGCCCGTGCGGTCCAGCGCACCTTCGAGGGCACCCGCATGGGCGTGTATCGACGGGGGAACGACCTGCTGCCCATCGTGATGCGGGCCCCCTCCGACGAGCGGGCCCGTGCCAGCAACATGAAAAATACACAGGTGTGGAGTCCCGTGGCGGACCAGTACGTTCCGATCCGGCAGGTCGTCTCCACGTTCGAGACGGGCTTCGAGGACGGGGTCGTGTGGCGGCACAAGCGCGCCCCCACCATGAGTGTGTTTGCCGACCCCATCTCGGGGACGGCGACCTCGGTGTTCCAGCGGGTGCGGCCGACGGTAGAGGAGCTCTCGCTTCCGCGGGGGTATGACATTGAGTGGGGCGGACAGTACGAAAATTCGAACGAGGCCAATGCCTCCCTCTTCTCGGCCGTTCCGATTTTCCTCGTGTTGATGGTGCTGATCACGATCGCGCTCTTCAACGCGCTCCGCCAGCCGCTCATTATCTGGCTCACCGTGCCCCTGGCCCTGATCGGCGTGGTGGCCGGCCTGCTCGTAACGGGGGCGGCCTTCGGGTTCACGGCCCTGCTGGGCTTCCTGAGCCTGTCGGGCCTCCTCATCAAAAACGCCGTGGTCGTGATCGATGAGATTGAGATCTGGCGGCAGGACGCGTCGCTCTACCAGGCCATTGTGGGCGCGAGCGTCGTCCGGCTGCGCCCGGTCATGATGGCGTCGATCACGACGGCGCTGGGCATGATCCCTCTCTTCACCGACGCGTTCTTCGTGGCCATGGCCGTCACCATCACGTCGGGGCTCCTCTTCGCCACGGTGCTTACGATGATCGTGGTGCCCGTCCTCTACGCCATCTTCTTCGGCGTCGAACGGCTCCCGTACCCCGAACGCTAGCACAGCGGTCCCGGACGGGCAGCCGAGACGCAAAGGCACGGGCGAACAGTCCGGCGCCCGGCCTGGCCCACGAGGCAGACCACAACGGGGAGCCCACAACGGGGACGGTGCCCCGCTCGGCTGTGCGCGTGGCCCATCGATGGCACGGACGTGCCTTCACGCAGCGTGAAGTTCTGAAAGGGCCGGGAGTCGTTTCTTCGGGCCGCGAGACTGCACGACGCGCTCCGCCCTGCGCCCGAACGTTGCCGGTGCGCCCAAGGCTGTGTGTAGGGCCGAAGAAATCGTTGTGGGAACGGCTACGGTTGACGACCCCGACCGCGTTGCAAAACCTCATGACCGGGCGTGTGTGCAGATCTGCACTGAAGATGGAGCACTTTTTGCGCAGGTTATGTGTTGCACGGCCTCGCCATTCGGCGCGCCGTTCCCCATTGCCTGTTGTTGCTGATGTGATGTTTGTTGTGCGTTGCCCGATTCCCTGGGGACTGCTCGCCGTGGGCCTGGTGCTGGGCGGGGGCGGTGTCCCGGTGGGGCATGCCTCGCCGGTGGACAGCCTCCGGCACCAGGCGCCCGCTCCTATTGCGCAGGTCCGGCAAGACCTCGACGACGATGGCGTGCCGGACCGCGTGGGCGACACGGTGGCGGTGGCGGGACGTGTGGCCGCCGCCCCTGGTGCGCTGCCCCTTCCGGAGAAGGGCGTCGGTAGCCTTCAGGATGCGACGGGGGAGCTTCACGTGCGTCTGCCGGCCGCCCCGGATCTCGGCCGTGGGGACAGCGCTCGGGTGTGGGGGACGCTGAAGTACGAGGACGGACTCGCCGAGATCGAGGGGCTTGGGTACGAGCGTGTGGCGGCGTCCCCGCGGGCGATGGATCCGATTCCCCTCTCCGTCCCATCGGCGGCCACAGACCGCCACGAGGGCCGACTTGCGCGCGTCTCGGGGACGATTACGGCACGCAGTGCGAACCGTGGGGGCGACTATTTTGTGCTCCGCGAGGAGAGGGGCGGGGACGCTCAACTCACCGTCTTCGTGTCGAGTCGACACACAGACCGCATTCGCCTCGGGCGGTTCGAGGAAGGAGACCAGGTGGAAGTAACAGGCATCATCGGCCAGTACGATCTCTCCTACCAGATCCTTCCCCGGGACGACGATGACTTAGTGCAGATTGGACTGACCGAGACATACCTGTGGTGGGCCTTTCTGGGAGGGGGCGGGGGCGGGCTGGTGTGCCTTGCCGTGATCCTGTTCCTGCGGTCTGCCGTCCGGCGCCGCACCCAAGAGCTAAAACGACGAGAGAAGGAGCTGAAGGACCGGCAGGCGAAGGTGGAGGCCCTCTACGCGGCGACCGACGACCTCCTACGGGCCAGCAGTCGGGACGAGGTGGCGGAGGGCCTGGTCCGGCTCGTGCGTGAGGTGCTCGGGTACCGAGGCGTGTCGGTTCGGCTCGTGGAGGAGGGGGCTCTGAAGGTGGTCAGCGTGGCGGAGTCCACCTTTCGCTTCATGCCCGAGCGCCCCGCCTTCGACGTCACGGGGGACAGCGTGGTCGCGGAGGTGTACCGCAGCGGCGAGACGTTCGCGGTCGACGACCTGGAGGACGTGGAGGTGGACGACCCCAACGACTACGGCGATCTGCGGTCGGTCATCGTTGCCCCAATCGGCGAGTACGGCACGTTTGCGTCGGCCTCTCCGGAGCCGGAAGCGATTAGCGGGTTCGACACGTACCTGATTGAGGTGCTCGGGGGGTACGCGGCACTGGTGCTTGGTCGTCTTGAGCGGGAGCGGGCCCTGCGTGCGGCAAAGGAGGAGTCGGAAGAGGCGCGGGCGGAGGCCGAGGCGGCGCGGGACCGGGCCGAGGAGGCTGCTCGTCTCAAGTCTTCGTTTCTGGCCAACATGAGCCATGAAATCCGCACGCCGCTTACGTCGATCATCGGCTTTGCCGACGCCCTCGGGGACGAGATCGGGGATGGGTGTGGCAATGGCAGTCGGTTTGCCGAGCTCATCGAACAGGGCGGACGCCGCCTGCTGGACACCCTCGACGGGGTGCTGAACCTGTCAAAACTGGAGGCGGAACAGATGGAGCTTGAGATGGAGCCGGTGGATCTGGTCGAGAGGGCCCGCCGGACCGCCGAGGAACTGCGGCCCTGGGCGACGGGGAAGGGACTGAACGTGACGGTTCAGGCAGACGAGCCGGCGGTGTGGGCGTGGGGGGATGTGGGAAGCGTGCAGATCGTCCTGCAGAACCTGATTTCCAACGCCATCAAGTACACCGAAGAGGGGGGCGTACAGATTCGGGTATCCCGGAAGAACGACCGTGCAGTCCTCGAGGTTGAGGACAGTGGAATTGGAATGGACCCGGCGCTGGCCGAGGATTTCTTCGAACCGTTTCGGCAGGCGTCGGAGGGAATTAGCCGAGCGTACGAGGGCAGTGGCGTGGGGTTGGCCGTCACCCAGAAGGCGACCGAAAAAATGGGAGGGGAGGTCGAGGTCGAGACGGAGGAGGGAACAGGCAGCCGATTTACCGTGCGGCTTCCCACGTCCGGGCCTCCGGAGGCCGAAACGGCGAGGGTGGAGGTCCCGAGAGGGATGGGGGGAGGATGAGTCGTTCCCTGTCGGGCCGGTCGGCGAGGGGGGAGGCTGCTTCTCAACGGTCCGGCCTCTTCCGCTCAGGAGCCCCCGCCACGGCTGTTCGTCGCCTTGTCCTCGTCCAGGGCGCGGTCGAGGTTGTAGGCGGCGCTGATGAGGGCCAGATGGGTGAAGGCCTGCGGGACGTTGCCCAGCGCCTCGCCGTGGGTGCCCGTCTCCTCGGCGTAGAGGCCCAGGTGATTCGAGTAGCCGAGCATCTGCTCGAAGATCAGGCGTGCGTTCTCCAACCGTTCCGGCTCCACCTGGCCGGCTCGGGTAAGCGCCTCCACCAGCCAGAACGTGCAGATGTTGAAGGTGCCCTCCTCGCCCTCCAGGCCCTCTTCGGTCTCGTCCACGTTGTAGCGGTAGACGAGCCCGCCCGTGACGAGCCCGCCCTGATCGGGCGACTGCAGCGTCGCGTCGAGTGTGCTCAGCATCCGATGGTCGCCCGGAGAGATGAACCGGACGAGCGGCATCATTAGGTTTGAGGCGTCGAGCGTGTCGCCACCCAGCTGCTGCGTGAACGCCTGTCGCTCCTCGTTCCAGCCGTCGTCCATGATCGTCTCGTAGATCGCGTCGCGGCACTGCTGCCACTCGGTCTCCGGGGCGGGGAGAGAGCGCTTTCGGGACAGGCGGAGCGCCCGGTCCACGGTGACCCAGCACATCAGCTTCGAGTAGACGAACTGCTGGCGACCGCCGCGCACCTCCCACACCCCCTCGTCGGGCCGGTCCCAGTTCTCACAGACCCAGTTCGCAAACCGGCGCACCGACTGCCACGTCTCGTAGGAAATGGGGGCGCCGTACTTGTCGTGGAGGTAGATCGCGTCAGTGATCTCCCCGTAGATGTCGAGCTGGAGCTGGTCGTAGGCCCCATTGCCCACCCGGACGGGGGCCGACCCGCAGTAGCCCTCCAGGTGATCCAGGGTCTCTTCGGGCAGCTCGGTGCGCCCATCGATGCCGTACATGATCTGGAGCGGCCCCTCGCCCGCCGCCTCCAACCGGCACGTGTTCGAGAGAAAGCCAATGAACTCGCGCGCTTCCTCGGTAAAGCCGATGCGCAGGAACGCGTACAGCGTGAACGCTGCGTCGCGGACCCAGGTGTAGCGGTAGTCCCAGTTGCGGATGCCCCCGATGTCTTCCGGCAGGCTGCAGGTGGGGGCCGCCACGATGGCGCCGGTCGGCTCGTAGGTCAAAAGCTTCAGCGCCAGGGCCGAGCGGTGGACCTGCTCGCGCCAGCGGCCGGTGTAGGTGCATTGCGAGAGCCAGTCGCGCCAGTACTGCACCGTATCGCGGAAGGCACGCTCGGCCTCCCCGGCCCCCAACGTGGGGGCGCAGCCGTCGCCCGGGTCGATGTTGCGGAGGAGGAGGGTTGTGCTCTCGCCCTCTTCCAGTGTCACGTCGGCGACGACCCCGTCTCCTTCACGTGCCAGGTCGGCCTCCGTAGCGAGGCTCAGCGCCTGGTCGGCCCCACGGAAGCAGGCGCCATTCCTTGTCAGGTCCGTGTCGTGGTCGGCCCGGGCGTAGTCGAAGGCGGGATGGCACGCGACCCGAAAGGTTACCGCTCCGCGCACGGCCCGCACCATCCGGACGATCTGCCGGCGGTCGGCCTCATCGGCCCGTCCGGCCACCGGCATGAAGTCGCGCACCTCTCCCACGCCGTCGTCCGAGAGGAAGCGGGTCACCAGCACGTTCGTCTCCGGCCAGTAGAACTGCGTGCTGGTTCCCTGCCCGCCCCGGGGGGCAACCTGGAAGTAGCCGCCCTTGTCGGCGTCGAGGACGCGGGCAAAGACGCTTGGGGCGTCGAACCGCGGCAGGCAGCACCAGTCGATGGAGCCGTCCGTGCCGACGAGCGCCGCGGTATGCATGTCGCCGATGAGCCCGTAGTCCTCAATGGGGGAGTATGCCACTTCGCGGGGGAGGGGGCTTTTCGTCATCGGGTCGAACGCACGTGAAGCGCGAACGCCACGCGCACGAGTAGGCCTGGCTTCGTTTGGGCCCGCGGTGTGCTGTTACACCTGTCTCCTCCAGAAGAGGTGACCAGAGCGGGCGATGGATGCCCTGCCGCCGGCCGAGCGTCCTTGTCGCTCACATGTGCAGGCAAGCGGCAGAACGGAACTCCCCGTCGAAGCCGACCCACGGAAGTCCCCAGTGTGCGAGACCCGTGCTGGGAGTGGGAGCAAGCCCGTCGGCTGTGGGGGACAGCGGGTCGAACGGAGCTCCGTCCCGGTGAGAATCAGGCTGCTCGAGGACACGCATCCGGCACAACCCACGTCGCATTCCCGTCGTGCCGCAAGGTGAACGCCGGGACGGAGGGGCCTGTGCCTTACCCCGCGGGCAGCACGAGATAGTGCATCGTTCCGTCGCGGAGAACATGGGCCAGGACGCGGTCGTCCGGCGCCTTTGCGTCGATCAGGGACCGGAGCGCAGAAGGGCTCTCGACTCGCTGCCCGTCGATGGTGTAAATCACGTCGCCGGGCTGCAACCCGTCTCCCCAGGGCGCGGGGGGGCGATTGCTGGCGGCCACCACTACGCCGCTGGGCAGCCGCTGACTCGACAGGTGTTTCGCCACCTCGTCCGTGAGGGGCAGCCCCAGAATGCCGAGCCGAGCCACGAGGTGCTCCTCAGGGGTGGCCATCTCGGCGAAGCGCGCCGACCCTCCCCGACGTTGCACGACGGGCACCCGGGCCTCGAACGTAGAATCCTCGCGCACGATGCCCAGTGTGACGGTCGTGCCCGCCTTTGGGTAGAGGTTGACGTCGAGTTCGCGGCCGTTGTGCATTCGTTCTCCGTTGAGGTGGGTCACAACATCGCCGGGCCGGAGTCCGGCTCGCTCCGCGGGACTGCCGGGGTATACGTCCGCCAGAATAACACGGTAGCCCTGGCTGAGGCTGAGCGTCTGGGCCAACTCTGGGGTGACGGTCTGTGCGTTTGCCCCGATCACCCCCCGTCGCACGGACCCGTGGGCCCGGATTTGTCGATACACCGCCTCCACGATGTTGCTGGGCCCGGCAAACCCGAGCCCCGCGCTCTCCCCGGATTGTGACACGTTGAACGTGTTGAGGCCCACCATCTCGCCGTCCTGGTTGACCAGCGGGCCGCCGCTGTTCCCGGGGTTGATGGGCGTATCGGTCTGCACATATACCATCGGGTCGCCCGGGCGCATCTGTCGGGCCGTGGCGCTGACGATCCCCATCGTCATGGAGTTTTCCAGTCCCATGGGGCTGCCGAAGGCAAAGACCACCTGCCCGCGCCGCAACCGGTCGGAGTTGCCGAAGGGGAGTGTGGGGTAGTCCGTCCCGGGCACGTCGAGTACGGCGACGTCCGTCTCGGGATCGATCCCCACCACCTCCGCCTTCAGAAGCGAGCCGCGTCGGCGCAGGATGGACTTCTCCCCGGGCGGGGGTGGGGTTGGCGTTGCCCGCTGTACCCACACCTCTGTGGCCTCCGAGACGACGTGTGCGTTCGTGACGATAAATCCTGTCGAGTCCACGATGACTCCTGAGCCGCTCCCTGAGACCTCCGCCAGTTGCGTCGAGCCCTCCCCGGAGCCCTGAAGGCCCTCCACCCGCCGCACCTTGACCTGCACGACGGCCCGGCGCACCTGCTGGGCCAGGGACTGTGCCGCATCGCTCAGCCGTGCAAATGACGACGGGGCGGAGGCCTCCTCGGTGGGGGCGGACTGGCCATGGGCAGGATGAACCAGCGACAGTACGAGGAGCGGAAGCAGAACGAATCGCATCGGAGACAAAGAGGCAGTGCCGCAGCGTGGCGCCTCACTCGGTGTGCCGTCCCAAACGGGCGTTACGGCGCCGGTCTTTCCCACCAGCACCCGCATCGGCCCGGCCGCCGATCCCTGCACTCGACAAATATCTCCATCGGCGTGGTCCCGTTGGGGGGCTCGCGTCGCCCCTCGTAACGGACGCCGGACAGAGAAAACGTAGAACAGCCACGTTTTCAGTCAAACGCCATGAGGCCATGACGGACCCGTTCGCAGGCATTGTGCTCGCTGGACTCTGGACCGCGTTCAAGGACTGGTTCTTCAGTCTCGGGGCGCAGTACGGGGTGAATCCCATGATCTTTGGCAGCATCTCGGTCGGGGCCATTCCCTTTTTTTGGCTGTCGGTGGCGTGGCTGGTGCGGAACCTGCGGCAGGGACGGTCGCCGTTTCTCCCGGTGGTGGCCACCTCGCTCTGTGTCCTGTCGGCCTACATCTACTTGTTTATTGCTGGCGAGAACCTTCCGATCTGGGTGTACCTGCTCGTGGTGGGACTCATCGGGTACAGCGCCTACTCGACCGTCCAGACCGTGCGGGAGAAGACGTCCTCGCCGAAGGAGCCGGCGACCGAGGCTGAAGGCAGTGAGGACTCCTCCTCCGCGCCCCCTGCCTGATCCATCTCGTAGGGGACTTTGCGTCTGCATTTTCAAACCCGCTGGACCGACTGCCCATGACCGCTGAGTTCTGGTACATGCTTCCCGCTGGCGTTGTCATCGCCACCATCGCGATGGCGTCCGGGGTAGGAGGGGCGACCTTCTTCTCGCCGCTGTTTATCCTGGGCCTTGGTCTGCCGCCGGAGCTCGCTGTGGGATCGGGGCTGGTGGTGGAGGTGTTCGGGTTTGGAAGCGGCGTGTACGCCTACGTGCGCCGTCAGCTCGTCGACTACCGGGTGGGGGGCATGCTGTTGTCCGCCACCGTGCCGGCCGCCGTTGCAGGGGTTGTAATCGCGCACTTCGCCGACGCCGACATTCTCAAGGTCATCCTCGGAATGGGCCTGTTTGCCGTGGCGGTGAGCTTTCTGCGGGCGCCGGACGAGGAGGAGACGGCAGCCCTCGAAGAAATGGCCGGCGAAGACCCAGAGTCGGCCGAGACGTGCCTCGTGACGGCCGAGGGCGAGGAGATCTGCTACACGGTCTGCAACACCGTGGAGGGCCGGCTGATTTCTGGGGTCGGGGGGCTGTTCCTCGGGATGGTGTCCTCGGGCCTCGGCGAACTGAACGGGTATTTCCTGCTGCAACGATGCCGGGTGCCCAGCAGCGTGTCGGTTGCCACGAGCGTCTTCGTGGTCGCCATCACAGCCCTCATCGCGTCGGTGGGGCACATGATTCAAATCGGGCAGGGGGGGCTCACCGGCCTCGCAACGATGGGCAACCTGTTGCTCTTTACAGTGCCGGGCGTTGTCGCCGGGGCGCAGCTCGGACCGATCCTTGCAGAGCGGGTCCCGGATCGGGTAATGGAGGTTGGGCTTGGAATCCTCTTTACCATCACGGCGAGCCTGCTTCTCTTCGAGGCCGGACTGCACTGAGGGGTCCGGCCGGCCGCCCCGGCGGCCGTTGCGAGGCACAGTCCCCGTACCACAGTCTCCCGCAGCGCCCGAACGGATTCTGCAGGGGGCCTACGCCTTTACGTCGGCGCCGGTAATGTTGAAGCGAGCCCCGCCCTCACGTCCCTCCGTGAGGGAGAGGGACCACCCGTGGGCGTCGACGATGGTCTTCACGATGCTTAGGCCGAGCCCCGTCCCTTCCTCGTTCGACGAGTATCCCGCCTTGAGCACCTGCTCGCGCTGGTCGGGGGGGATGCCGGGGCCGTCGTCCTCGACGAAGAACCCGTCGTCGAGGGCGCCCACGCGGAGGGTCACCCCGTCGCCGCCGTGCTCGATGGCGTTGCGGAAGAGGTTTTCCAGAAGCCGCTGGAGGCGGTTCTCGTCGGCGTGCACGCGGGGGGCGGCATCGAGGGCGAGATGGGCCTCGGGCATGTCAACCCGCTCCCAGCACAATGTAGCCAGGCGGCCGAGGTCGCAGTCTTCGAGGTTGTCGGGGTCGAGGCGCTGGCTCCCCCAGGTGATGGCCAGCAGGTCCTCGATAATCGCGTCCATCCGCATCAAGGCCCGATCGATGGCGGGGAGGTGGCTGAGGTCCTCCGTGTCGTCGACGAGTTCAAGGCGCCCCTTCGCCACGTTGAGAGGGTTGCGCAGGTCGTGGGCCACCAGGCCGGCAAAGTTGTCGAGTCGTTCGTTTTGGCGCTCAAGTCGCTCCGTGGCGCGACGGTGTTCGAGCTCGTAGCTGGTCCAGCGGGTCATCAGCTCCACGAAGGTTTGCTCCCGCTCGGTGAAGGCGGTGGCGCGGGGCTCGGAGGCGGCGAAGCAGAGCGTGCCGTAGACGTCCCCGTTCACCAAGATCTGTGAGCCGATGTAGGTGCCCAGCCCGAATTCCTCGTAGGCCGGCTCCTCCGTCCATCCCGCACTGGCGGCGTCTTGGAGGGCCAGCAAGCCCTCCTCCTGCATCGTTTTCTGACAGTACGATTTGGAGAGGGGGCACGACGCGCCGGTCTGAAGCAGTGGATGGTTCCCCGTGGAAGAGAGGATGTGCTGCGCGTCGTCCGAGATGCGCGTCAAAAATCCGTACGGGAGGTCCAGGTACGCACACCCGAGATTGACGAGGCGGCTGACCTTGTTCTCGAAGGAGGCCTCCTGGTCGGCGGTAATGCGGTACATTGCCCGCAGGGCCTCCTGCTCATCGCGCAGCGTCTGCTCCCGCGCCTTCTGCTTGGTGATGTCGGTGTAGATCGCGTATCCCCTCGGCGTCTCGCCGTCGGAGAAGAGCACCGAGTCGAGCCGGAAGTGTCGGGGCCCCTCGTCCGTTTCGCGAACCACTTCGGCCTGCACCCGTCCCTCGTTCTTCACCTGCCGAGTCAGGGCCTCGGCCCCGGACCGGCAGTCGTCGGGGGCGAGGAGGGCATCCAGGTTGCGACCGACGATTTCGGCTCGTGAGCCCCCGAAGACCTCCTCGAAGGCTTTGTTGATGCTGCGCACAATGGCCGTTCCGTTCTGTACTTCGTAGTGCACCACCGGGCTGGGGAGGCCCGTGTACAGTGCCGCCAACTGATCGCGCTCAAGGCGAAGTGTTTCGTTCTGGGCCGCGGAGAAGAGCTCCATCCGGGCGATGCCCATAACGTACCCCGACGAGCCCCCATCGATCGGCCGAGCCGTGAACGTGCACGGGCGGGGCAGGCCGTCTTGGGGACGGAGTGCAGCCTCCACCGCCGCGGCTCGGTCCCCGGTCCGTGCGGCGTCGAGGGCCTGCCGAACGGCCGCGACATCGTCCTCCCCGAATAGCTCGGGCAGGTGCTTCCCGCGCAGGGCCCGGGCCGAATCGCCCGCGGCGTCTTGCAGACGGTCATTGCTCCATGCGAGCGTATCGTCGGGGCCAAAGACGAAGACCGGACTGGGGATGGCCGCGAGCACCGCATCTGCGAACCCGGACTGCTCGGGCAGAGAAGGGGCTGCCTCCGGATCTCCACGATTGCTGGGCAGGGGGGCACCCTGGGTCTCGCTCGTAGACATCGTGACAAGGGCTGGAGAGAAAAGCGGAGGCAACGCGCCTCCGGTCGGCCGGACGCTCGCTCTCCTCCATCGCGTGTTTGACTTTGTATACGGTCCTCTCGGGGCAACGATTCAGACGCCGCAAGAGCCCGTATGGAACGTAAATAGGAGCAAGATTGATGCCAAGATGGTAGCGGCTCCACTACGTCATGGGGGGTGACGCAAAGACACCGCGAGCAGGCGCGGCCGAGGCCAGGGGCTCCAGTCTGTAGTGGGGGGCTACGCCCGATATTCGCTGGGGGCGATGCCCAGTCGTTCCATTCGGGAGAGAAGGGTCGTGCGCTTCACGTCAAGGAGCTGGGCGGCCCCCTCGTCTCCGCCCACCACACCGTCGGTGTGCTCCAGGGCCCGCTCGATATGGCGCCGCTGGGCCTCCTCCAGTGTCGCGAGAGAGGAGGGCCCCTGGACGTTCCCACCGTCCGTAGCCGAGCCTGTGACCGATAGGTGCTCGGCCCGAATGTGGCGACCACGCGTGAGAATGACGGCCCGTTCGATGATGTTGGCCAGCTCCCGCACGTTGCCGGGCCAGTCGTAGTCTTTGAGTGTTGCCATGGCCCCTGCGCTGAAGCCCTCGATGTCTGTGCCCGTTCGGGACGCGTACGTCTCGCGGAAGTGCTCCGCCAGCAGCGGAAGGTCGTCGCCCCGGTCCCGGAGGGGGGGAAGCTCGATGGGAAAAATGTTGAGTCGGTAGTACAGGTCCGATCGAAACGCGTCCGCCTCCACCGCCGCGGCCAGGTCGCGGTTCGTCGCCGCCAGGATGCGGGTGTCCACCTCAATCGTCTCGCTGCCGCCGACGCGCTCGAAGGTTTGCTGCTGCAGGACGCGGAGCAGCTTTGCCTGCGTCTCGAGCGGCAGCTCGCCGATCTCGTCGAGGAGAATGGTCCCCTCGTCCGCCAGCTCGAATCGGCCCTCGCGCCGGGTGGTGGCCCCGGTGAAGGCCCCCTTCTCGTGCCCGAACAGCTCGCTTTCGATCAGGTCGGTCGAGAGGGCCGCGCAGTTGACAGTAACGAACACCTGGTCGCTGCGGGCACTGCGGGCGTGGAGGGCCCGGGCCACGAGCTCCTTTCCGGTGCCGGTCTCGCCGGTGACGAGGACGGTCGTCTCGGTGTCGGCCACCTGGTCGATGGCGTCGAACACCTCCTGCATGGGCGCGGACGTGCCGACGATCGTGTCGAAGTTGTACTCGCTTTCGAGCTCCTCCTGCAGGTAGGATCGCTCCGACTCGAGCTGGGCGACTTCTTCCTCGGCCTGCTTGCGGTCGTCGACGTCGCGGAGAATAATGAGGTAGCGGTCCTCTGCGGGGAGCTGGATGGGACAGAGTGTGGCCTCTACGGGAAACGTCGTGCCGTCGCCCCGGCGCGCCTCCAGGCCCTCCGGGGCAGCCAGGTAGCGTCCGTCTGTCTCGGGGGCTCCGTCGCTCCCCTGCGCCTCCTGGTGTGCGTCGATGTGGCGGTGCACCACTGCCTCGAACGGGTCGGTCAAGAACGGGGCCAGCGGGGTGCCCTCCACCGCCTCCGCCGAGCGCTGGAAGATCTCCTCGGCGGCCTCGTTGAACAGGTGCACCTGTAGGTCGGCGTCGATGCTGATGATGGCGTCGATCGCCGAGTCGATGATGCGTGTGAGGCGCTCGCGGCTCTTCCGGAGGGCGCGCTCCGCCCGCTTGCGCTCGTCGACCTCCTCTTTCAGGGCGGTGTTTGCCTCCCGCAGCTCCGCGGTTCGTGCGGCCACCTTCTGCTCCAACTCGTCGTGGGCCTGGCGCAGGGCCGCCTCCGCCTCCCGGCGAGCGCGGCGCTCCGCGGCCTCTTGAAGGGCACGGCGCACGGCCGGGCCGAGGCGGGAGAGCTTGTCTTTGAGGACGTAGTCCGTGGCCCCCTGCTTGAGCGTCTCAATCGCTCGCTCCTCGCCGATGGCACCGGACACAAAGACGACGGGGACGTGGGGGCACTCCGCCTGGGCGACCCCCAGCGCCGCCATGCCGTCGAACTGGGGAAGCGAGTAGTCGACCAGGATGATGTCGGGATCCAGCGCCTCGAGCGCTTCCCGGAACGCATCCTCGGTCGTTACCCGTCGCGCCTCAAAGTTGAACCCCTCCCGGTCCAACTCACGCTCGACGAGCTCGGCGTCGGTGGCCACGTCTTCGAGCATGAGAATGTGAAGCGGCTCGTCGGTCGACATGGGCGTAGCGGTCGCAGGGAAGAACGGGCTCTGAGGGGTGGGGCGCGTGTCGTTGCGGGGCCTGTTCGTGGCCTGTTCGTGGCTCCTCCTCACGGCATGCACGTTCCCGCGCCCTCGTTCGTCTGCAGCCAGTAGGTGCCAATGCGCTGGACGGTCTCCGTGAAGGCGTTGAAGTCGACCGGCTTCACGACATAGCTGTTGGCGCCGAGCGCATAGCACCGCTCCACGTCGCTGCGCTCCCCGGAGGAGGAGAGCACGACAATGGGGACCTGCCGGGTCCGTTCGTCGGACTTGAGGGCGCGAAGCACCTCGTGTCCACTCACCTTCGGCAGCTTCAGGTCCAGCAGAATGAGGCCCGGCGGCGCCTCCGCGCTCCGGTCGGCATGGGCGTTGCGCCCGAAGATGAAGTCGAGCGCCTCGGCCCCGTTCCCGATCCGGTGCAGGCGCGTGCCCAGGTCGAGGGTGCGGAGCGCGCGGAGCGCGAGCTCGGCGTCGGACGACTGATCCTCCACCAGCAAAAGGTCAACGTGCTGGGTCGCGGTTGCACTACTCATGCGTATCGGCGGTGTGCGGAAGTGAGAAGTATACCGTCGTGCCCTCGCCCTTGGTGCTTTCGGCCCAGGCCCGGCCATCGTGGCGGCGCAGGACGCGGTCAACGATGGCCAGCCCCACGCCGGTGCCTTCGAACTCCTCCTCGTCGTGAAGGCGCTCGAAGACCCCAAAGAGCTTATCGGCGTAGTTCATGTCGACCCCCACGCCGTTGTCGCGCACAGAGAAGACGGTCTCCGCGTCGGTCTGCGTTCCCGTCACCTCGACACGGGGCGTCGGCTCGTTGCGGGAAAACTTCACGGCGTTGGACAGCAGGTTGAGGACCACCTGGCGGATCATCGACGGGTCGCCGGCGGCGGGCGGGAGGGAATGAACCTCAAAGTCCACGCTGTCGGTGGCGGGGGCCGTTCGCCCCAGGTCCTCGTAGGTGTTCTGCACGAGGGCGTTCATGTCGAGGGGCTGGACATTCATGTCGCAGCGGCCCAGGCGGGCAAGCGTAAGCAGGTCGTCGATGAGCGTCCCCATCTTCTGGGTGTTCTCCCGGACGACGTCCAAAAGACGTTGGGCCTCCTCGTCGAGCTGGTGGGCGTGGTGTTGTTTGAGCAGTTGCGTGTAGCCGTCGATGGCGCGGAGCGGCACGCGCAGATCGTGGGACACCGACGAGGCGAATGCGTTGAGCTCCTCGGTCCGCTCCTGTACGCGTTCTTCGAGCGTCCCGGCCAGGCCCTGGAGCTGCTCGGCCAGGTGTCGTTCCCGCGTCACAAACCGGAGCAGCAGCACGGTGGCGGCGCTTGCGAGGAGGTTGGCGGTCGTCTCGGGGTACTCGCCGAACCCGGAGAGCGCCCGGCCCGGCCCGGCCTCCACAAACACGAAGAGTTCGTTCCCCTGGTGAACGGCCATCAGCACCAGCACCCCCACGAAGAGCCCCGGGCGCCAGTCCCGAAGCCGGTAGGACACCACGAGCGTGTAGGCGGCGCTTCCGAGAAGGGCCGCAAAGGGAAGGACGGAAAAAAGGAGGAGGTTGAGCATCGGTGCCTGCCGGGGCCGCAAGCGTCGGGGGGACCGGGAGCACGCGCCGGGGCCCACGGACATCATCGAGCGAGAGTGTGGGAACACATGAGAGGAGCGCGACGAGGGCACGCTACGACGCGGCCTCCGGCGGGGGGAGAGAAAAGAAGAACGACGCGCCCTCGCCTTCGCGGCCCTCGGCCCATGCGCGGCCGTCATGACGACGGACGATGCGCTCAACGACGGCCAGCCCGACCCCCGTCCCCTCAAAGGCGTCTGCTTCGTGGGCCCGTTCGAACACCCCGAAGAGCTCCTCCGCCCGGGCCGGAGCGAACCCCACGCCGTTGTCGTTCACAGCGTACACGCACGTGCCGTCGCGCACCTCGCCATGCACGTCGATCTGGGGGGAGTCCTCGTTCTGAGTAAACTTGACGGCATTGGAGAAGAGGTTGGAAAAGACGTGACGGAGCATCGACCGGTCTCCGGCCGCGTCGGGGAGAGCGGCGAGATTGAACGTTTCGGCCGCCACGTCGTGGGCCCGCCGCACCTCGTCGATGGTCTCCCGGGCGAGGGCCTCCATGTCGATCGTCCCGTGGGTCATTTCGTGGCGGCCCAGCCGGGAGAGCGTGAGCAGGTCGTCGATGAGGGTGCCCATCGTCTGCGCGCTCTCGTAGACCACGTTCAGGAGGCGCTGGCCCTCCTCGCCGAGCTGATCGGCGTGGTCCTCCTTCAGGATGCGCGTGTATCCGTCGATGGCACGGAGGGGGGTGCGCAGGTCGTGCGACACCGAGTAGGTAAACGACTCCAGCTCCTCGGTCCGCTCCTGCACCCGTTCTTCGAGCTGCTCGCGCTGGGTCTGCACCTCCTCCAGAAGCCGGCTCTGCCGGAGCGCGACGGCCATGTGGTCGGCCAGCTCGCGCCCGATTCGCCAGTCGTCGTCCGTAAACGCGTCCGGCTGGGAGCGGCCCACGTGCACGATCCCGATGACCTCGTCCTCGACGACCATCGGCACGCAGAGGATGGACTGGAGGCCCATCTCGTCCATGCGCGCCTGGGCCTCCGGCACCGGCGCGTAGTCTGCTCTGGAGAGAACCTCTGTCTCCCCGGCCCGCAGGGCATCGCTCAGGTAGATCTCCTCGAGGGGCAGCGTCGCGGGGGGATCCAGCACGTTGTCCTCGGCCGCTAGCACACGGGCCGTTCCGGTGTCCCAGTCCGCATCCGTAACGGTCGCGCTCTTGTACGGAAGGATGTCCCGGACGCGCCGGATGGCGACCGTCGCGATCTCCTCCGGGGACTCCGCCGCGAGAATGGCCTGGTCGATGTTGCGGAGGGTGCGCAGCCGGTGGGCCTGGTGGGCCAGGCGCTCGTTTGCCTGTTCGAGCTCGGTGGTGCGGGCCTCCACGCGTCCCTGCAGGCGGGCCTGCCGGAGGGCAATGGCGAGGTGGGTGGCCAGCTCTGCCCCCACGCGGTGGTCCATGTCCGTGAACGCGTCGGGCTGGGCACGCCCCACCTTCAAAACGCCCATCAGGTCCTCCCCCACGGTCATGGGGATACAGAGAACCGACCGGACGCCGAGGTCCTGCACCGTCTCCGCGGTGCCGGAGTGCGGCCGATCGGCGAGGTCGGGAATCACGTCCGTCTCGCCGGCCCGCAGGGCGTCGGTCATGTAAAAGTCATCGAGGGGCATCGTCGTCCCGCCCGCCAGGACCTCGTCGTCCTGGCGGGTGGCCAAAACGTGAGCGCGGTCTGCCTCCCAGTCGATTACCGACACGCTGGCCCGGGTGAAGGGAACGATCCGGCGGATGCGCCGGAGGGTGGCCGACGCAATCTCCTCCGGCGATTCGGCGGCGAGAATGGCCTGATCGATGTTGCGAAGGGCCTTCAGCCGCTGCGTGCGCTGTTCAAGTCGCTCATTGGCCTGCTCCAGCTCGGCGGTGCGGGCGTTCACCCGGTCCTCGAGCTCATCGCGGGCCTCGCGCAGGGCCGCTTGCATGCGTCGCCGCTCGGTCACGTCGACCATCATGATGAGGCGATCGTTTCTGTCATCGTCCGCCTCGATGGGGCGCATCGTGAGGCTTACCCAGATGCGCGTCCCATCGAGGCGGCACAGCTCCACCTCATCGTCGCGCACCGGTGCCCCACTCCGGAGGCGCTCTTCCAGCCGCCGGCCGGCCTCGCGGCCCTTCGGGGTGTCCGCGCAGAAGTTGGGAATCGATCGCCCCACGAGTGCCGTCTCCGGAACGTCGAACAGCTCGGTGGCGCGCCGATTTGCCATTCGGATCTCGCCCTCGGCGGTGGCAGAGACGTAGGCGACCGGTGCGTTTTCGTACAGCTCCCGGTAGCGGGCCTCGCTTTCACGCAGGGCCTCCGCCTGGCTCGCTCGTTCCTGGTCGAGCTCGATCCGGTGCAGGGCCATTGAGGTCTGGGCCGCCATCATCTGCAGCGAGGACTGCTCCAGGGGCGTGTGGGTATGGCCCTCGACAAGGCCCGCCACGGCCACCCCGAACTCCTGATCGAGGGTGCCCAGGCGGGCGGTCGCGAGGCGGTCGATTCCCTGAGCGGCGAGGGCACTCTCCGCAGGCACCGCCACGCGGCGACTGGATGGGGCCGTGCCCTCGTCCGCGGCGTCGTCGAAGGGGAGGCCGTGACGCAGCTCGTCGACGACCGGATCGGGCAGTGGGTGGGTGCCGGTGCTGCCCAGCACACACGGCGCTTCCCCGTCCGTCCCGGTCAGGATCACCGCCTGCAGGTCCGCGAGGCCCATCGACCGGAGGGCGCCCGTGAGGAGGCGGGCGACCTCCTCGGTAGAGTCGAGCAGGGCCAGGGCCGACCCGAAGCCGAGAACCGACGAGGGGTCGAGGTTGGATGTGTGGTGGGAAGCCTCCATGCTACCGGAACTAATCGCTCGTAGTCAATGCCGGACGCGGCGGTGGGGCCCCAGTCCGCGACGGTCCTTGAGGGGAGGTGGGGCAAGAGCGGGGGGCTACGTGCTGCTGGTGAGGGCCTCGCGCACCGCGTCCGGGGACTCGTGGAACGGGTTGGGGACCACCACGTCGCCCATCACGCAGTACGGGTGTGTACGGAGCGCATCCATGATGACGTCGCTCTCGAATGTGGTCAGGTCGAACTGGCACAGCGCCAGCATGCGCCACTGGGACGAATGTTCGTCGTAGAGGGCCTCCCAGCGGAGCATCTCCTCCACTGTAATATCACGGGCTAGGCACCACTCGCCGTCGCCGGACCACCGCACGAAGGAATCGTCCATCTCGTCGACGCTCGCGTCGATTCGGTCGGCGAGGCGCTTCATGTCGCCCGTCGTGTCCCGCCCCGGGTCCAGGATCAGTCGGTCGGCCTCGCGGGCGCTGCCCACGTCCATCCCCCGCTCCGAGAGCCAGTCGCACAGGCTTATTCCCACCTCCGGCTGGGAGATGAACACGCACCGGTCGCCCCGCCGAAGCCCCGTCTCAATATACGGCCCGAGGACCGAAAACCGCTGGTCCTCCCCCCGGAAAAAGTGGGCAATGTGGTCGCCGACGGCGGCCTCCACCCCGCCTACACCGAGGGGAATCGCGTCGTCGGAGTCGGGGGACGAATTCGGACCAGCGTTCGTGTGCATGGCAACGGGGGAGGGCTGACATCCAGAGGGAAAAAGGCACACAACGTGTAAAACCGTCGTCCCTGTAAGATCCGTTGGAAGCGGGGGCCCGCGGCTCGTTTCCGGGGAGAAGATGTGTTTCTGACGGACCGAGCACGTTACAGAGATAAAAAACAGTCCGCTTGGACAACGGCCCTGGGGGGGGTGTGTCGGAGTGTGAGGGACGAAGACGAGGAACAGAGAGGGGCCGGGTGGACGGCGACTACGCCGCGGTGCCGTTCTCGTGCTCCTGAATGCGGGTGAGCGACGCCTCCAGTGCATCGCGGTGAATCACCTCGCCGGTGTTGGGCCGCACCTGCCCGAATTCCAGCACGCCGGTCGGGCACGTTTCCACGCACGCGGAGCAGCGCACGCACTCCGGGTCGTCCATCGGCTCGCCCTTCTGGGCGTAGGCCATCACGTCGATCCCCTGATGACAGACACTCGTGCACTGGTTGCACGAAATGCACTTCTTCTTGTCCGCCAGGATGCGGAAGCGGCTAAACCGGTGGTAGATGTGCATGATTGCCGCCAGCGGGCAGAAGAAGCGACACCAGAAGCGCCCGCTGAGCCAGAAGTAGACCCCGAAGCCCACCATGCCGGCCAGCAGCACATCCACCACCCAGCTGTAGCCCAGCCCTGTGCTCCCGCCGTGGAGCACTGCGCGGTAGGTCTCCGCCGCCCAGCCGCCCGGCCAGATCCACCCCCCAATTCGCAGAAACAGCAACGCAAACGCCACGCCCATAATCACCTGCCCTGCCAGGTTGAGCTTGTTCCAGCCGGGCCCGTGCGGCATCTTCTCGCGGTGCTGGTCCCCGAGCGTCTCGGCCAGGGCCCCACAGGTGCAAATCCAGCCGCAGTAGGCCCCCTTGCCCCAGAAGTAAATCATTCCGGGGATGAGCACGAAGGTCTGCACGAAGCAGATGCCGAGCCACCACCAGAGCGGGTCGGCGGTGAACACGTTCCAGATAAAGAGGGGCCACGCCAGGATGAACCCGTAGGCCCGCCAGTACTGGCGCCCGTGCACCGCGTACTCGCTGGTGGGAAAGAGCGCGTCGAGAAAGCCGACCGGCAGCAGGCCGTTCGCCCCGAGGTAGGGAAGCACGAACTCCGGCAAGATGAAGAGCGGCAGGACCTGAATCCCCATCAGGGTAAGCGTCTGCACCTTGATGTAGGGCGTTTTTCGCCTTCGGATGCGCTTGAACCCAAAGACCACGACGAGCGCCGAGTAGGCGAACGTGTAGTAAAAGCCCGGCTTCTGCATCGAGGTCAGCAGAATGTCGAAGGCGCCCGTCCCGCTCGTGTCCGGGGACCAGCCGAACGGGAAAAAGCCGGTCGCCTGTGCCCACTGGCCAATCCAGCCGCCGTCCTTCCAGCTGTAGACGGCCGCCATGAAGAAAAAGAAGGCCGCGAAGGCTGTGATTCGGTCCCAGCGCAGGTCTTTCAGCCACGCAAGGCCCGACACGGCGTCTTGAAGAGAGTCCGGCACCCTGCCCCAATCGTTGCGCAGCTCGATGCCGGAGCGACGGAAGAAGTCGAGCGGGGCCTCCCGCCCGATCGTCGCAAAGACATGGTCCGCGTCGACCGTTTCCGGGGCGTCGTTTTCGTCGGAGAGCACGACCTCGCCCTCCCGAATTTCCTCGACGTCGGTCGGCATCTTGAGGGTCAGCGAGCCCTCACCGTCGTGGTAGGTCGCGAGCTCGTAGAGACGCTCCACGTTCTCCTCCTTGGGCCGCACGAAGTCGTCGCGGCGGTACGAGAGGGTCACGTCGGCCCCCGCCTCCGTCAGCGCAGTGGCCGCCTCCGCCGCCGAGTCGCCCCCGCCGATCACCAGGGCCCGGTCGCCGCGGCACCGGGTGGGGTCGTGCAGGCGGTGCTGCACATGATCCTTGTCCTCGCCCGGCACGCCCAGGCTGCGGAAGTTGCCGCTCCGCCCGATGGCCACGATCACGCGCCGGCCACGGATGCGATCGCCGTCGGTGGTCACCACCGCGTGCCCCTCGGGGGTCTGGTCGACCCGGTGGGCCGTCGCGTGGCGCACCGGAAGATCCTTGGTTTGTGCCTCCAACTCCTCGACGAGCGCCTCCTTGACCCCCGCGGTAATGTCAAGGTCACTCTCCGGGGTCATCGCTTCCGGATAGGTGTAGATTGGCTTCTCGGCCTGAAAGTCCTTAATCGTCGCAAACCGGCGTTGCGACTCCAGCACGCAGTGGGAAAGCCCGCTCTTTTCGGCCTCCCGGGCCGCGGCCATGCCGCCGGCCCCCGCCCCCACGATGACGATGTCGTAGGGCCCGTCCTCCGACTCCGGCTCCACCGGATCGATGCCCTGCGCGAGGATGTCCCGGACGGCCCGTGCCCCGCCGTCGACCGAGAATTTGAGGAGCGGCACCCCTGCTAAGTCCCCCACGACGTACACCCCGTCGATGTTTGTGCGGAAGTGGTCGTCCACCTTGGGAAGCATTTCGGGCGTGCCGGCGGGCCACTGCAGGTGGAGCCAGTTGGCGTAGCGGGCGAGCGCGTCGAGCATGGGGCGTGCGGAGAGCAAAACGAGGACAAGGGGCGCAAAGAGAGGGCCTGTGGCCCATCCTTGCGGTCGAAGAGCACGAGCCAGTGTTACAAGCCCGCCCGTAAATCTACAAGGGAAACCTACAAGGGAAACCTACGAGGGCCGGAGAGCCTCGCTGGCCCTTGTGTGTCCCAGTTGAGCGCACACGGGCCCGTTCTCGTTTCGCCGGCGGACGCCGGGTGCGGGACCACAGGGGGAGGGCATAGTGACGATATATCGACTTAGTGTCTATATATCGTCACTACCGAGACGCCTAGAGGGAAGCGAGAATGCCGTATCTCGTTGTCCTGGAACTACTTACAAGAAATAGGGACGACGCGATGAACGCCTGGTACAGTCTTTGACCCGTACATGGAGTGCCGGCAAAAGCGCTGTGCTACCAACCGCATCTACTCCCGATCGTTCTTGTCTCCGTGCCCATGCCCGACTCGTCTCCTTCCTCCGTTTCCGACAGCGCCGGCGCGCCCGACAGTCCGCCCGGCGACGCCGCCCTCCAGGCCCTCCGCAACCGCGATCCAGATGCCGTTCGGCGATGGATCTACGGGCATCGCGACTACATCGAGGGGGTGCTCCGCCGGTATTCCAACGACGCCGGCGCGGCCCGAGACCTGGTGCAGGAGGTCTTTTTTCAGGCCCTCCGCAGTCTCCCCAACTTTCGGGGCGACGCGAAGATCACGACGTGGCTCCACAGCATCGCGAAGAATGTGGCGCTTGCGCGCTACAGGGATGACCAGCGCCGCAGCTGCCTGGACGAGAACACGCTCGAACACATGCATGCGAGGGCGGAGGGAGGAGAAGCTCCCTCGTACCGCGGGCCGGTGGAAGAGGCCGAGCGGGGACAGGAGCACCGGCTCCTCTACGACGCGATGGAGGAGCTCTCTGAGTCGTACCGCGAAGTGCTGCGTCTTCGGGACCTTGAAGAGCAGTCGACGAAGGAGGTGGCGGAGGCCCTCGGGCTCACCCGCGTCAACGTCCGCGTGCGTTTGCACCGGGCCCGCACGGCCCTGCGCGATGAGCTGGAGTCGCGCTTCGATGAGGCCTACGAGGAGGTGTACGAAATGGCGGCGTGAACGAACGTCTGCCCGGGGCCTTCGCATCTGTTTCCCCAATCCCCAATCGTGCCATGCCTACCGCACAGCGCTCCCATCAAGCCCACCCCGAAGAGGACGTCACGCTCGCCGAGGACGGCGAGGCCATCGGGACGGTGCGCCAGTTCGCAAATCGGCTCGGCCTGCCGGAGTCTCAGGTGCTGCCGTGCCTTCAGTGTCACGCCGAGGAGGCCATTTTCGTCCGGGCGGGGGATGCCTCGGAGCAGCTCCTGATCGTGGGGGCGGACGGCGTAGACGCCCTGTTTGGCTGTGCCGCGTCCGCATCGTCTCCGTGAGCGGGTGGCCCCAGTTGCGGTCCGTCCCTGTCGACGAGTGTTCTTCCCCATCGCCCTCTGACACCGTGTCTTCGTCTTCCTCGGCTTCTACACTTGGCATCGACATCGGCGGGACAAAGATTGAGACCGCCCTGGTCGATGCGTCCGGTGCCATTCAGGCCCGCCACCGCCATCCCACCAATGCCCGCCAGGGGGCCCGGCACGTCCTTGAGGGCATCGCGACGTGTGTGGAGGAGTGTCTCTCGCAGTCCGCGGGCGAGGCCGTCGCCGCGGGCGTCGGGGTGGCCGGACAGGTCGACGCCGAGTCTGGGGTTGTGCGGTCGGCCCCGAACCTCGGGTGGACCGATGTGCCCCTCCAGGCGCACCTGCACGATGCGCTCGGCCTGCCCGTAACGGTCACCAACGACGTGCGCGCCGTTACCTGGGGGGTGTGGCGCCACGGCGCCGGTCGAAGCATCGACGATCTGGTCGTGGTGTTCGTGGGCACCGGCATCGGGGGAGGCGTCGTGAGTGGCGGGCAGGTGCTGGCGGGGCACCGGGGCCTGGCGGGCGAACTGGGACACACGACGATCATGCCGTACGGGCGGGCCTGCCACTGTCGCAACCGGGGCTGCTGGGAGGCCTACGCGGGCGGGTGGGCCCTGGAAGAGCGAGCGCAAGAGGCCGTCCGGACGGACCCGGATGCGGGCGCCGGGCTTCTCGACAGGGCCGGCGGGGCCGTCGAGGACATCACGGGCCGGACCGTCCACGCGGCCTTCGAGGAAGGAGACCCCCTCGCGAAGCGTCTCGTTGACGCGACGGCCGAGTATCTCGGGCTCGGGCTGGTGGGCGTGGTGAATGCCTTCAACCCACAGCGCGTGGTGATGGGGGGCGGGATGATCGAGGGCCATCCCCCGTACGTCGACCGGGCCGCGGGCGTCGTCCGCCGGCGGGCGCTGGGCGCCGCCGTGACGGACCTTGAGGTCGTCGCGTCGGACCTGGGCGGACAGGCCGGCGTGGTGGGGGCGGCCACCGTGGCCCACCCCGCTCATCGTGCTGGGGGGCCTCGCCCCGCGCCCGCCCCGGCGCACTGAGCAGGACGCGTGCGGAGACCGGGCCCGTCCTTAGGCCCTGGCCCTCACGGCGAAGTGGACGGAGGCACGCTGGTCCCACTGCGGTCGCCATCCGGAGACGCCACGAGAATGGGGGCGATGAGCGGTCGGGGCGGGCCCGGCGGCCCTGGGAGACCACCACGAGAGACCACTACGAGAAGAGCCATTTCTGACTCACGTAGTGCCCAAGCCCAAGCACGACGCCCCACAGAAGGTGGGCCAGTAAGCTGTTCGGGCGGAGGGTTGGAATCGGGGACGTGACCCCGACGAGATTGAGCCAGATCGGCATGACCAGTCCACTGGCCACGAGCCACAGCGCGCCCCCCCACGCGGCGCCCACGCCGACGCTTCCACGCCAATCTGCCTGCCACCAGTGGGGAAGAGCAGTGAGAATGCCGGCGTAGATCAGACCAAACACGAGACTGTGAAACTCATGGGTCAGGACGCCGATGAGGAGGCTCTTCGTGCCGTAGAGGGCACCGATCACCGGCACGGCTCCGGTCGTGAGATGCATGTACGCCCCCATGACCACGCCTGCTGCTAGGCCCGAGAGGGCGAGGGCCCCGAGCCGCGTCGGCGCAACGCCGACGGCGTCCACCGGGGAGGTGAACTCGGCCGGTGTGGAGTCGGGAACCCGCTCGAGAGAGACCGAGACGGTGGTTCCCTCGTCGGTCACCTCGGTGTGGACGGTTCCGCGGAACGTGCGTACGAACAGCCGCACGAGGTACAGCCCAAGCCCCGTCGTCGGGTCCCCATGTTCGGAGATGGTCGTGCCGTGCTCCAGGGCCTCCCGGTTCCGATCCGAAAGCCCGGGTCCCTCGTCGGAGACGGAGATCGTCACCGTGTCGGGCGCCGTGTCGAGGGTGAGGGCCACACGGGGAGCGTCCACGGTGGCGTGTTCCGCCCCGTTTTTGAGCAGTTGACCGACCACGTCTGCCAGCCGGTGGTTGGCGTACACCGAAAGTTCAGAGGGGAGCGGCGGGGCCACAAATGTTGCGTTGGGATGATCCGCCCGTGCCCGCCGCAGTGCTTCTTCGATGGCATCGGTGGCGTCCACCGGCTGCCGCTCGGCCTCGGTGCCAGGCTCCGCCAGGTCCTGCACGCTGCTCATGACGGCCTCAAGGGACTCGGACTTCTCCAGAATGGCGTCCACCGGCTCCAGGCCCGAGTCCGCGCCGTCTCGCAGCAACGGGGCGCTTCCCTTGATGACCGTCACGGCATTCATCACCCGGTCGTGCAATAGGCGGTTGAGGATGACGAGGCGATTTTGACGATTGAGCAGCTTCCGTCGGACGGCCCTGTTCTGGGCGGCGTACAGGCCCGTAAGGGCTCCTCCTACACTTCCCCCGATCAGTACATTCGAGAAGATGCCGACCGTCCGGACCTCTTCCAAGAAAGACGTCGGTCCTCCGTAGAGGGTCGCCACGATGAGGACGCTAATCGCGACGGTCCCGAGCACCGTCCACTGCACGATGGTGCGCACGTACCAGGCCTCGAACGAGCCGATGGTGAGGGCTACCCCACACACCGACAGCGACAGTCCCAGGACGAGGGGGATGACTCCCCCGACCACGAAGGTCATCGGTGCCTCCACGTGGGCGAACGTGACGGTGTAGCGGGTCAACACAAACCCCAGAAGGGCGATGACCAGTCCACTTGGGTTTAATGTCCGGTGCATGTTCTCGTGTGTGCAGGAAAAAGCAGACGTGACGACACGGGAGTGCCCAAGCGGGATTACCCAAGCGACGCAGGGCGAGGCCCGGCGGCCCGGTGGTCTGGCGGGGGGCGGGCCTAGGCGCTGAGAGGGGGAGAATTCAGCCTCCTGGTGGTTGAGCGTCGGGCCCGAAGTTCGCGCCATCGGGTCATTTTGCAATCTCCACTCGTCGTAGGTTATCGGCGGCCGGGGGCGTTTCTTCAGTGCAGCCCAGGGACGGCCGGACGTCTAGGGGGGCGGCGACGGGCCCAGAGGCCCCCGGTGTCCGCCGGAGGGCTGGGAAAAGTCGGGGCGTCCACGTTTGTGCTGCGGTCCCGGACGGGGGCTTGCCGATCCGGGGCGGTTTCGAGTGCGCGCGCCGTTGAGAGGGTGTCCCTGGCGCGATCTACTCACAGTGCGTAACACTTCCTGCGCGGAGGCCTCCTAAGCCCCAGCGCGGCTCGCTGCCTGTCTCGTGCGCTCCTCCAACGGATACTTGTCTCTTTATGCAACACCCGTTGCTTCTCGCATTGGTCTCGATGGGCCTCTGGGCACTTGTCGTCGTGCCGAACGGACAGGCCCAGTCGCTCCCCGCCGGGGCACCGCCGGCGCTGCAGCAGTTCGACACGGACCACTCGGCACACAGCATTGACCTGGCGACGTTGAGGTCGGGCGGGCCGCCGAAGGACGGCATCCCGTCGGTCGACGCTCCGTCGTTCGTGTCGGTGGGGGCGGCCGAAGACTGGATTGCCCCGGAGGAGCCGGTGATTGCCTTCGAGCACGACGGCGTGGCCCGGGCCTATCCGCTTCAGATTCTCACCCACCACGAGATCGTGAACGACCGGGTGGCGGGGACTCCGGTGGCGGTCACCTTCTGCCCGCTCTGCTACAGTGCCCTGGTGTTCGAGCGCACGCTCGATGGGGAGGCCGTTGAGTTTGGGGTGTCGGGCCTGCTTCGCAATTCGGACCTCGTGATGTACGACCGCAAGACCGAAACGCTGTGGCAGCAGCTGACGGGGACGGCCGTCGTCGGGGACCTCACGGGCCAAACCCTGGAGCAGCTCCCGTCTCAGATCGTCTCCTTCCGCCAGTTTGAAGAGGCTCACCCGGACGGCGAGGTGCTCTCCCGCGACACGGGCCACAGCCGTCCCTACGGCCGCAATCCGTACGCCGGCTACGACGACATCGACAGCAAGCCCTTCGCCTACGACGGCCCGACGGATGACCGCCTCCCGCCGATGGAGAAGGTCGTGGCGGTGAGCGTCGGGGACCGCCACAAGGCCTATCCCCACTCGACAACCGAGGAGCAGCGTGTCGTTCACGACACGATTGGGGACCAGTCCCTGGCGGTCTTTCATGCGCCGGGGACCGTCTCGGCCCTCGACGCGGCGCGGATCGAGAACTCGAAAGAGACCGGCTCGACCGGGGTGTTTGACCGTCAGGTGGACGGGCGCACGCTGCACTTTGCCTACGCAGGCGACGGGCGCTTCCGAGACGAAGAGACCGGAAGCACGTGGACGGTGACCGGCACGGCCCTCGACGGGCCGTTGGAGGGCACACAGCTCGACCGCCTCCAGCACGGCGACTACTTCGCGTTCGCCTGGTTGGCCTTTCGCCCCGATGCCGCGCTCTACGACGACCGCGGGGACTCCTGAGTCCATCCGTGCCCCGTGTCCTTCACACTGACTGTTGGATGACAATTTCGACTTCCCATGATGGTTTTTCGTGCGGCGCCCCGGCTTCTCCTTGGACTGCTCCTGGGGGGAGGGCTGCTCGTCGGCTGCGATGCGGGCGGCGTGGAGAGGGACGGGGGCGGCGACCGGTCGAACTTCAATCTCAGCAACTGCACCATTCCCACGGGCCAGCTCGCGGACGGGGGGGTTCCCCGAAACGGGATTCCGTCCCTCAACGGCTACACGACCGGCGACGATCGGCTCGTGGAGCCGGGCTCCGAGGACGCCGGCTATCTGGCCGATGGGGACCGCGTAATCGGGCTCCTCTTCGGGGATCAGCCGTTGGCCGTTCCGCACAACATCCTGTGGCACCACGAGATTATTAACATCGATGACTTTGCCGGGCGCACCTTTGCGGTCACGCTCTGTCCCCTTACCGGAAGCACGCTGGCGTTCGACCGGAGCACGGTAGACGGGGCCGAGTTCGGGGTGTCCGGGCTCCTGTTCAACAACAACCTCCTGATGTTCGACCGCGGTGAAGACGAGTCGCTCTGGCCCCAGATGAGCCGGGGGGCGCGATGCGGGGCTGACGTCGGCACGGACCTGAACCAGCTGCCGGTGACGGGGATGACCTGGGAGCACTGGAAAGAACTCCACCCCGACACGAAGGTCGTCTCGTCGGAGACCGGCCACAGCCGCGACTACACCGCACGCGGCTACCCCTACGGCAACTACAACGCCCCGAGCAATGAGCGGCTGCTCTTCGATACCCCCATCGACGGCCGCCGCCCGCCGAAGGAGCGGGTTCTCGGCCTTCCGGTGGAGAACGGAGGGCTTGCGATTCCCTTCGGCGAGCTCGACGACGGGTCGGCGGCCCGGGCCGTAGAGGTGACCGTGGGGGGACGAGAGGTCGTCGTCTTCTGGAACCAGGACGCCCGCGGGGCGATGGCCTACCGGCCGCGGCTCGACGGACAGTCGTTGTCCTTCTCGGTCACCGGGGAGGGACGCTTCGTCGACGACCAGACCGGCCGCACCTGGACGCTCGACGGCCGCGCCCTGGACGGCTCCGCCCGGCTCGATCCGGTCGAGACTGCCTACATGTCGTTCTGGTTCGCGTGGCCGGTCTTTCAACCAGAGACGGCCCTTTGGACCGACCAGGGGTAGTGCCATGCGCCACGCAGTTGTCCTCGGACTTGCGGTCCTTCTCGGTGCCGTCCTCCCGGCCCCCAGCCACGGACAGTGGGTGGAGGCGCCGGGCACGGGATGGGTGCAGCTCCAGGTGGCTCATCAGAGCACGAAGGAAGGCTTCGGGCAGACGGGCACGGTCGTGCCCCTCGATGAGCTTGACCCGAGTGCGCGGTCGATCATCACGACGGCGCGGCTGACCGGCGCGCTCGGCCTCGTCCGGGGGCTCGACACGTGGGTCGACCTGCCCCTCCACCGCCAAGAGTTCAACGGGGCGGGGACCGACCTCCTGTCCACCGGGCTGGGCGATCCGCGCTTCTTTCTTCGGGCAGGGCCGAGCCTGTTTGGCGTGGGCAGTCTGCCGGTGGCGGTCGCCCTCCGCGGCGGCGTTACGCTCACGACCGGGACCTTCGAAAACGACGCCGAGACGATCTCTCTCTCGCAGGGACAGCGCGACTGGAGTGTGCTGCTGGAGGTGGGGAAGAGCCTGCATCCGTGGCCGATGTACGTGTCCGGGTGGGCCGGGTACCGGTGGCGGGAGGAGAACGAAGCGATTGCCCGCGACCCCGGAAACGAGTGGGTCTTCAATGCGGCAGCCGGGGGCTCTCTGGATCGGTTCGAATGGAAGATCGCGGTCGACGGGCTCTTTGGACAGTCCGCGCTCGATACCCGAACGGGGTTCGCGTTTGCGCCCCGTGAGCTCGTGCAGATCACTCCGACGGTGGGATGGCGCCTCGGGCCGGGTGCACTGCAGGCCGGCGTCCGCATTCCCGTGCATGGTCAGTCGACCCGCTCGAACCGTCTTCCTGCGAGCTCGACGTTCACACTCGGGTACTTTCTTTCGTGGGACGACCCGCTTTGGAAATGAGGCCGTGGGGGGCCGGCGGTGCTCAGCGTGAGAGGGCTCGCACTCGCCGTCCCATTGCCGGGCGGTACGGGGCCTCACCAACGCGGGCACCGCCTTCTACGCCTCCGTCGTGAACGACTACGAGCGGGCCGAAGAGTCCATTCTCAAGATTGCCGACCGGGAGGCCCTCTGCGAGGCCGTCTTTCTGAGCATCAACGGCGTCGCCGCGCAGAGCACGGGGGAGCTTCGAACAGGCGAAAGGGCGGATGGGGAAAACGGGGCGCGCGGGGACGTGTGCGTGTTTCTTTTCTCCTTCCCCTTCCCCTTCCCCTTTCTCGTCTCTCCCACGCCCACACTCCCCCGCGCCTTTCCGCTCCGACCGGGGAACAAGCACGTTTCTCCGGAACTAAGAGCGGTCCAGTTCTCTTGTCCAGCGTTCGGCATGCCATGGCCGATTCCGATTCGACGCCCGACGCAGAGGGGGTCTCTCTCGTCCAACACGACACCGATGCGTTTGAGCAAGCCCTCCAGGCGCTCTTGGGCGAGGGGGGCGAGCCGTCTACGGCCCGGATCCTTTTTCATGGTGGTGCGCGCGAGACGCGGCAGCAGGCCCTGGCCACGCTCACGCGCCACACCCCCGCCAATGTGCACCAGTTCCGAGTGCCGTCCCTGCTGAACGAGCAGCGCATGCAGACCCAAAATGCCCTTCGCAAGGCCTTCGATCACGCGGCGGAGGAATCGGCGCTCGTCTATTTTGACGCCGCGGACGCCCTCTTTGTGCACTCGCACGTCGACACGCCCGACGACGGGGAGGATCGGGCCGTGCCGTCCACCGTCGAATATTTCTTCGACCGCGTGGTGGCGTACGAGGGCGTCGTCATCATTGCGTTTCAAAAAGAGGCCCACGTTGATTGGGCCGGTGAGCACGTCGACCTTGTCGTCCGCTTCGGGTGAGACCCGGGGGAACGGCGCCAATTCATCAGAGGCGTAGATCTGGTCTACGCGTCCGCCGGGTCCTGGTCCGGCCGTGGCAGATGCACGACGAAGCGGCTGCCCACTCCCTTTTCCGTTTCGACCTCGATGGTGCCCCCCATCTGGTCGACGGCCTGCTTGGTGACGGCCAGTCCCAGGCCCGTTCCTTCGTACTCCCGCCCCTTGCCCTTCGAGGCCTGGTTGAAGGCTTTGAAGAGGGTCGAAACCGCTGCCGGATCCATGCCTTGGCCGGTGTCCTCTACCTCCAGGACCGCCTGGTCCTCTGCCCTGCGAGCGCGGATCCAGACCCGGCCGCCCTCGCCGGTGTACTTGACCGCGTTCGACACCAGGTTGCGCAGCACGATGCGCAGCGCGCCCTCGTCGGCCCGTGCCCAAAGAGGCTCCGAGGGGACATCAACCTGGAGGGTGATGCCGGCCTTCGCGGCCTGTTGCTCAAACAGGGCCCCTGCGTCCGCGGCCTGCGCCGCCAGGTTGAGAGGCGCGAAGGTGAGCTCCATCTCCTCGGCCTCCAGCTTTGACAGGTTCAAAACCGCGTCGAGCGTTTCGAGCAGGCGGCGGCCTCCCTGCTCGATGAGGCCCGCAAACTGGGACACGGTCGTGTCCCCGCCTCCCACCTCGTCCCCGATGGCCTCCGCGAACCCGATGATCGAGGTCAAGGGCGTGCGAATCTCGTGGCTCATGTTGGCCAGGAACGCCGACTTCATGTCGTTGACCTGCTCGGCCTTCTCCTTCGCCGCGAGGAGCTCCCGCTCCCGGGCCAGGCGGTCGAGCACCACAGCGGCGTAGGTCGATAGCACTTCGATGAGGCGCAGGTCGAACGGGGGAAACTCGTCGCACGACACCTGGCCCATGAACACGACCCCGTGTTCGCCCATCGGCGCGCAGGCCACCGAGCACAGGTCGCCGTACTCCGGGTCGTTGTCGAGGGCCTCCACATGTTCCACCACCACCGTTTCCCCGGACCGGTAGGCCCGAGCCCGGACGCTGTCCCCATCGACCGGGATTGGGGAGATCGTTGGCACCTGATGGGTGGTTGCGGTCGCGACCTCGACGGGGGCAAGTTGTCCCTCGCGGACAAGGTCAACGCCCTCGACGGGATAGTCGAACACGTCCCGGAGCACGTCCTGGATGCGAGACGCGACCGCGTCGGCGGTCTCGGACTTCAGAAGACGGCGTGTCGCCTCGTACAGCGACTCCAACTTTTGCTGCCGGTCCTGGAGCGTCCGGGCCTGTTGCTTCTGTTCGGTGATGTCGATGATGGCCCCATCGTAGTACACCACCTCGCCGTCCTCGTCGCGGACCGTGGTGGCGCTGGCGAGGCCGGTGAATGTCGATCCGTCTTTGCGCTCGAACAGCACCTCCACCGCGTCTATGTGCCCCTTTTCTTGCGTGATGCGTCGGCTTTTCCGTCGGTCTTCGGGGTGTGCATACAACTGAATCGGGTCAATCTGGAGGAGCTCCTCGACGCTCTCGTATCCAAACATCTCCGCGAAGGCCCGATTGACGTAGGCAAGTCCCTCATCGGGGGTGGACCGGTAGATGCCATCCGAGACGTTTTCGGTGATCGAGCGGAACCGCTTCTCCCGTTCGCGGAGTTCCTGCTCCATCTCCCTCTGTTCGGTGATGTCTCGAAACACCGTCTGCCCGGCCGCCTCTCCGTCGAACTCGATGGGGACCGTGTAGGTCTCGATGATGCGGTGGTCTCCGTCTACGTCGGTAATCGTTAGTTCCCGAGGAGGGGTCGACGCCCGGTCCCCGTAGACCTGTTGGAGACGATCTTCAATGGTGCCCTGCTGTGTGTTCTCCAGGGCCAGAAAATCCCAGAGCGAGTGGCCGATCACGTCCTCCGGTTCGTCCGCCCCTATAATCTCGGCCCCCGCCGGATTGACGTATCGAATCTCGTCGTCGACGGAGATGTGAAGTCCGTCCCGGAGCTTCTCGACGAGGCGGCGCCACCGCTCGCGGCTTCGCCGGAGCCGTTGCTCCTGCTGTTTCCAGTCGGTGATATCGGTCACGACCCCGTCGTAGCACTGCACCTTCCCGTCGGGGCCCCGGACGGTCGTCCCGCTCAGGAGACCCGTGAACGTCGTCCCGTCCCTCCGCTGAAATTCGACCTCCACCCCGTCGATTCCGCCATGCCGGTTGGACCGTCGAAGGACGTCTGCCCGCTGACTCGAATCGGCGTAGAAGTCAACCGGATCGGCCTCCAAAATTCTATCGACGCTCGGGTACCTTAGCATGTCGGCGAGGGCCCGGTTGGCGTAGACGAGGCCCTCGTTGGGCGTCGACCGGTAGATGCCCTCCGAAATATTTCCGGTGATGGACCCGAGCAGGGTGTCCCGAGCCTGAAGGGCCTCCTCGGTGTTTTGCTTTTCCCGTCGGAGCTGTCGCTCCTGCCGCTTCCGCTCGGTGATGTCCCGGCCTTCGGGGATCAGCATCGTGACCGCTCCGTCCGCGTCGGTGATCGGACGGAGGGAGAAGTCGATCGTTCGTGTTTCCTCCGTCCCCTGTACCTCCGCCTCGTACCGCACAAACTCGCCGCGGGCGGCGCGCTCGATCGCCTCTCGGAGCTTCTTCTTTGCGTCCGGACCGGTCTGCCACCAGTGTGTCTCCCAGAACGGCTTGCCGAGAACGTCCGCCCGCGCCAGCCCCCCAAAGTCGAGGGCCGTGTCGTTCACTTCGACGAGGGTGCCATCCGGCGTCAGCAGCCCGGTAAACTGATAGGTTTGGTTGAAGATGGCGGTGTACCGCTGCCGGGCCTGTTCCCGCTCCTGAGTCCGACGGTGTAGCTCCAGCTCATTGACGATCGTCTCGGCAAGGCCCTCAAGCCGGTCGAGGTCGGCGGGGGCGGGAGACTGTGGGGCCGTCCCCAAGACGCACACGGTCCCAACCGGGCGGCCCTGCGGGCCCACCAGCGGCGCGCCGGCGTAAAACCGGAGCCCGGACTCTTTTGTCACCCACGGGTGGTCGGCAAACCGGGGATCGTTCGTGGCGTCTGTGACGACTGTCGTTCCCGGTGACTGAAGCGTCTGCGTGCAGAACCGGGGGCTGACGCTGTCGTCCTGGGCCTCAAATCCCGCTTCGCGAAGTCCGCTGGTGGCCACGACCTGGGGGGACCCGTCGGCAAGAAGGGTCCCCATGCCCATCGGGGCTTCGAAGAGGCGGGTGGCAAGGTCGAGGGCACGGTCGAACGCGCGCTCACCCTCTTCGTCAAGCCCCTGATAGGGAGGCACCTCCGCAGAGGGGGCCGTCGCCGAGAACGGAGAGGGGGACGCCGGGAACGGAGGACGAGAGGCGCGAGCGTGTGGGGGCTCGTCTGACTCCATGGCGGAGCGTATCGGGGGGCGTGCGTGAAGGGGGGAGCTTCGTCCTGCTTGTCTGCCAACCGGTGGGGCCACTGGTGCCCGTAGAAAAAGTGTAGGTTCTAGAAGAAAAAGATGAAAGGTTCCTTGCCTCTGAGGCAGCAAAATCTGTTCCCAAAATGCCGAGGGGCGTGCCCGATAGGAACTGTACCCTAAGGCCGAGTATCTTGGGGCCAACACGTTTCCCGTGGACGTACGGTCGCGGATGCAAGTCAGGGCCGCAACTCCGAGCCTCGTGATCCGTAAGGGCGATTCCATACGCGACCTGCTCTTTTTCCCTCAACGTTCCCTGCGTCCATGCGAAGCAAAGGCGCCATCACCCTCGCCGTCCTTGTGGTCGTCCTCGGCTTCGTCGGCTGTGGGGCCACGAGCTCGTACAACCGCCTTGTGCAGAACGACGAACGAGTACGGGAGGCGTGGTCCAATCTGCAGACGACCTACCAGCGACGGGCCGACCTCATTCCGAACCTCGTGGAGACGGTGCAGGGCGCGGCCGACTTTGAGCAGGAGACCCTGACCTCCGTGACCGAGGCCCGGGCGAAGGCCACCTCGATTCAGGTCAGCGCCGACGACCTCGACAATCCGCAACAGCTCCGGCAATTTCAGGAGGCCCAGTCGGCCCTCGGCAAGTCGCTGGGCCGCCTGCTGGCCGTCTCCGAGAACTACCCGAAACTGCGGGCCACGCAGAACTTCAGCGACCTGCAGGCGCAACTGGAAGGGACGGAGAACCGCATCACGGTGGCGCGGCGCGACTACAACAGCAGCGTGCGCCAGTACAATACGCGGGTGCGCTCGTTTCCGACCGTGATCTTTGCCGGCCTTATGGGCTTTCAGCCAAAGACGCCGTTCGAGGCGGAGACAGGGGCAGACCAGGCCCCGGACGTGAACTTTGGGGATGAGTGATGCGTCACGCGTGAAACGAAAGGAATGGAGCGTGACAGAGAAACTCTTGCGCATCCCGTCTTACGGGTCACGTTTCCGTTCCGCTCGCAATTCTGTACTCGACCTGCCCCGGTCCGTGCCACACCGCCTCCGCCACATTCTGCTCCTTCTCACCGCCTTCGGGCTCCTTGCCGTGGCGTGGGCGTCGCCGGCCGTGGCCCAGCGCTACGACGTTCCGCCGAAGCCGAGTGGCCCGGTGCTGGACCGGGGCGGTATGCTCTCTGGGGGAGAAGAACGCGCGCTGGCCCGCAAGCTGGTGGCGTACGAGGACACCTCGTCGACGTCCATCGTGGTGGTCACCCTGTCCTCCCTCGACGGGGCGCCCGTGGACGACTACGCCATCTCGCTGGGGCGCGACTGGGGCGTGGGGCAGGAGGGGAAGGACAACGGCGTGGTGGTGCTTGTGTCGAAGAACGACCGCAAGATGTTCATCGCCACGGGCTACGGCGTGGAGGGGGCGCTCCCGGACGCCATCGCCAACCGCATCGTGGAGCGTGTCATCACGCCGGCGTTCCGGACCGGCGACTTCTACGCGGGGCTTGATCGGGGCACCGACGCCATCATCCAGGCCACCGCGGGGGAGTACACCGCCACGGCGGAGACCGTTGCCTCGTCTTCCGACGACGGTGGCATCTCCACCACGCTCGTCTACATCTTCCTGATCTTTGCCTACTTCATCGGCAGCTCGCTCTGGCGAAGGGGCGGAGGCCAGGGGAACGGAGCCCAGGTGTCGAAACGCCGCCGCGGGACCGCGCCGATCTTCATCTGGGGTGGCGGGGGCTCGCACGACGGCGGATTCGGCGGGGGCGGGGGTGGTTTTGGGGGTGGAGGCGGCTTCGGGGGGTT
>NZ_NCQY01000027.1 GCF_002894645.1 Salinibacter altiplanensis | reverse complement strand
TCGCGCCGGACCCGCACCGACACGTCGGCGCTGTAGGCCCGCTCCGGATCGAGGTCCGGGTCGCCCACCTGAAAGGCCGCCACGCCCCCGTGGACTCCGTTAGCGTACAGCTCGAAGATACTCGGAGCGCGGAAGCCGCTGCTCAGATTCGTAGCCAACGCGATCCCGTCGGCCACCTTCACGTTCGCCCCCAGCGCGCCGGACAGCGTAACGTACTCGTTCTCCAGCGCATCCGAATCGGTCGTCCGATCGTTCGGCTCCGCGTCGATGGTGCGAACGTCGCCCCGGATGCCTGCATTCAGGGTCCATGGCGCCAGGTCAATCTCCTCGAACGCGAAGAGCCCTACGTTCCAGGTGTCGGCGGTCGGCTGCAGTTCGGCCAGGCCGCGTGTATTCGCGTCTTGACGCTGCACCTCCGCCCCGAGGGTGCCGCCCACAGGCCCGATCTCGGGGTGGACCACCTCCAGGCGGCCGGTGTAGATGTCGGTTTTCAGATCCAGCGGGTAGTCGAAGTCGTTGAAGCCACCGTTGTCGTCGATGAAGTCAAGGGTTTGCTCCCCGTTGGGAGCCCCACTCTGTCGAATCGAGGTCTGCAGGCTCAAGCGAGGTCGAATGACGAAGCCATCGGCCACGAGGTTGGCCTTCGCCACCAGGTTTCCGTGCTCCAGGTTCTGCCCGAGGCCATCGGGCGGGTTGTTCGCATTTCCCTTCGGCCCGCCGGTGGGAAGCAGGAAATTGTGGCGGTTCACCCAGTAGTCGCCGTAGAGCTGCACGGTCCCAAAGTCCCCTTGCGTGCCAACCTGCGCGTAGCCGTTCCATTGCTCAAAGTTGGTGAACGGGATTTCATCGGTGTACTTCGGATCGCCGAAGGTGCCTTTGTTACCGGTGTCGAAGAAGGTCGCCTCGTCGGGCGCGGTGTAGTTGTCGGCGATCCGCCGCTCGAACCCGGCACGGACGCCAACCGGGCCCCGGGCGCCCTGAAGGTCGAGCCCCACGGCCCGCTCATCATTGTTGGTGAAGTACTGCGAGCGAAATTTGCCGCCAACCCGAGATTCGCCCAGGTCGGCGGTCGGCGCGTCCTTGGTGAGGACATTGATCGCGCCGCCGAGGGCGTCGGAGCCGTACTGGATGCTGCTGGGGCCCCGCACCACCTCAATGCGCTCTGCCTCGTTCGAGGAGGTGGTGGGGAAGTGGCGCACGCCGAACTGGTAGTACTCCTGCGCGATGCCGTCTTTCAGCACGCGGATGCGGTTGCCCGAGAGGCCCCGTAGGACCGGCTTGCCCGCCTGCGAGCCCGTTTTGATGGACGAAACGCCCGCCACGCTGTTGGACAGAAGGTCGCCGAGGGAGGCGCTGCGATTCACGTCGAGGTCCTCCTCATTGAGTACATCGACGCTCTGGGGGGTGGTGAGGGTACTGCGAGCGCGGGCCGTGCCCGTCACGGTCACCCCCTCGGTTTCCAGCACGCGCGACTGGAGCGCCACGTCGACCTCAGCGGTTTTTCCGGCGGCCAGCGACACCTCCTGCACGGCCGTCTGGAACCCGACAAACCGGTATTCCAATGTGTGGGTGCCCGTGGGCAGCCGGTCGAGGCGATACTGCCCGTCCGGCCCCGTCGTCACGCCACGCTGCAACGTGGGATCGACGACCTGCACGCCGGGGAGCGGCTCGCCGTCGGGCGTTGTCACCTGCCCCGCGACGGCACCTCGGGTCTGCGCGGACGCGGGATCAGCAAACAAAACGAAGACGCACAAAAGCGGCAGGCCCGCGCACAGGAGACGGTTCTGGTTTGCACTGCGCTGGAGAATCGATGGAAGGACCATAGGGAAGGTAGGGGGCGCGGAGAAGACGGCGACGGAGCACGTAGCCGGCAGACCGGTGACTGCTGATGCGTGGAGGGGAGGGGTGACCAAAGACGATCCCTACGGATGGAACCCTACCGGTGGCACCCTGCTGGGGGTACGACACGGCCCAGGGAATCTGAGACCAGGGTCTTGCCGGACAGGTCCCGCGCCGGACTCGTCCGGCTGATCTTCTCACACAGAGTCCTCACGCGGAGAATGTAGTTTGCCCGCCCGCACGCGGATCAGCAATGGAATCATCGCGGTTGACGCTGCACTAGTTGTGCCGGTGGTGCGGAATTGCGGGCTGCCAGGACGGGAACGGATCCGAGACGGACGACGGGGCATCGAGATAAGTCTCTTCCTCGTCCGCCGTCATAAGGCAATCCTCCAGTTTGGCCCGCATCTCAGCCTCATCCACATCCACTCCGATAAAGACAAGCTCCTGTTGCCGGTCGCCGTAGACCTCATCCCAGCGGTCCAGGATGCGCTCCTGTTGACGAGGGTCCTCGGGCCACTCCTCCTCTGGCCTTGAAGCCCACCAGTACCCGGCGGGACGCTGCTCCCGCATCCGCCCAGCCTGAGACAGCTCGCCGACGATGTCGCTGCGCGTGGCGAGCCAGAAGAACCCCTTCGCGCGGATCACGCCCGGCCACTCGCTCTGAAAGAAGTTCCAGAAGCGCCGGGGGTGAAAGGGCCGCCGCGCCCGGTAGGTGAAGCTCGCGATGCCGTACTCCTCCGTCTCCGGGACGTGCTCGCCGTCGAGCTCTTTCATCCACCCCGGCATCGTCTGGGCCGCCTCGAAGTCAAACGCCTCCGTGCCAATAATTCGGTCCAGCGCAACCTCGGAGTGCTGCGTGGGAAGGATCGTGGCGTCGGGGTTGAGCGTCCGCAGCACCTTCGTCAGAAAGTCGACCTCTTCGTCGGAGACGAGATCTGTCTTGTTGACCAGAATGACATTGGCAAACTCGATTTGATCGGTGAGCAGGTCCACCAGCGTCCGGTCGTCGTCGGGACCGGTGTCCTGATCCCGGTCCTCAAGCAGATCGGTCGAGTTGAAGTCCTCGGTGAAGCGAGCCGCGTCGACGACCGTCACCATCGTGTCGATTTTTGCGATCTCGGACAGGGTGTGCCCGAACTCGTCGGACATGTCGAAGGTGACGGCCACCGGCATCGGCTCCGAGATGCCGCTCGACTCGATCACCAGGTGGTCGAACCGGCCGTCGTCGGCCAACGCCTTCACCTCGGTGAGCAGGTCCTCCCGCATCGTGCAACAGATGCAGCCATTCGACATCTCGACCAGGCTTTCTTCGGTCTGCACGAGGTCGGACTGGTCCTCGACGAGGGAGGCGTCGATGTTGACCTCCGCCATGTCATTCACAATGACGGCGATGCGCTGGTCCTCGGCGTTGTGCAGAATGTGCTGGAGAAGCGTCGTCTTGCCGGCGCCGAGGTAGCCGGACAGGACGGTGACAGGAAGTTTATTACGCATAGGAGTGACAACAAGTGGGAGGAAAGAACGCTGCGACGAGGAGGCTCACCTCGCGCGAGAGATCGCTTTGCTTCCGCAATTGGCCTGGCGTGTGAAACTGGCTTCGCGCAGGAGGTCGGCTCAGCGCGAGACGGCCTTGCAGGCGCGGTGGCGGCGCCAGTTCTGCACGTGCCCGCCGATGAGCAGGGCACTGCCGGCGATCGTGATGAGACGCTCGCCGATGGGACCCCAGAGGGCATGTCCCCACCAGGCACCGACGAGCACCAGGAAGCCGCTCCCGAGCAACGCAGCCGTTGCGATGCGGCCTGTCCGTCGGGCGCGGCGCATCGCGCCCACGATCACGGGCAGGAGAAGCGCAAGGAGCGACGGATGCACCCAGGCATTTACGGCCTGGAGGGTCGGCCACAGCGGCAGGAGCGACATCACCACCGGCGTCAGCAGGCAGTGCACCACACACAGCCCTGAGAGACCGATGCCGAGGCGATCCCAGTCGATCCAGCGAGCGAGCATCCGATCAGCGGAGGGCATTGCGAAGAATCTGAGTCAACACACTCTGGTACACACTAAAGTATGTATGACAGTTCCTCCGATCCCGGACAGGCGCCGTTGGCCCTTCCGTAGATCATGTTTTCTTCATGTTTTCCTCCCGTAGAAGCCCATCGCGGAGCGGGTCTCTTCCCCCGTGCAGCCTCCAAACAGGGGGCTCCCCTTCCGCATCGTGTGTATGACCCGAGTCATGCCGTCGGGCGCTCCTCCGCACAGCTCGGGCAGTCGAGCCAGGTCTCGGAGGGGATCTGCTGCAGGGCGTTCGGGCTGGCCCCCCGCTCGAACACGGGACGAAAGAGCACGTCGCCCTGCTGGTATTCCGTGCCGCAGGAGTGACAGGCCGCTTCCGCGTCGAGGCGCGTGGGCGAATACCCCGTAATGACCCACCCGTCGTGCCCGGCGTGCGAGGCGAGACTTTCGAGGGCCGCGCGCACGGTGCGTGACTTGTTGCCCTCGTAGTAGCGGTCCGCGAGCGAGTTGAGGAGGTCGACGGCATCCTCGTCCAGCGTGAAGTTCAGCCGCTTCATGAAGAGAATCGGGATTGTGTGCGGAAAACTCCGGAACGATACACGGAGACGTGTGTGCCGTACTACACACGCACCGATGGGAACTGGTCCCACGGAAACGAAAGTCTCGATTGAAAAGCGACGAGGAGCCTCGCCCCGCGACGGATGTCCCATGCCCCCCTCCGCGCAGGGCCGACACTGCTTTCGACGTGCTGAAAACCCACATGCCGAGAACCCTCCGCTGACGGGGCGCCGAGCGCCGCCTAGATCGTGCCTTCAGCAGCGGTGCGAGCTCACCCATCTTCGGCAGTGCAAGCCGGGCACGGACGCAGAGAGAGGGCCCGGGCCCGACCGGAAGAAGTGAAAGCGCGGGCGAAACGCCCTGATGGTCTCCTCCCGCCGCGCACCGGCATTTTCGTTTGCCGCTACTTCGTTTGTAACTACCCCTTGCTTTTTACCACTCCTTGTCTTCTTGAACGCCTCTCCTAAGACGCCACGAGTCCGGAGTCAATCCGAAGAAAAAAGTCAATCCGAAGAAAAATGCTGCGCCCTCGCCGGGCTCCCTCGCCAGACCACTGGGCCGATAGCCCATCTTTTCCGCCGGACTCCGGCAGAGAAAACCACAGCGACGACATCCCTCACGACGCTCATCACCCCCTGCGCAGTTCATCGTCTGCGCCAGGGCTTCCACCTGCTGAGCTTTCACCTGTACGCCTGCAACCTTCAATAAGTCTGCGACCTGCAAATCCATGATAAGCACCCCCGGTACCCCCAAAGGACTTCGCGGCCTGTCGAGCGTGTTTTCCTTGTCGAGAGCGCTTGTCTTGCTGATTTTCACCTGGGCGGCCCTTGGGGCCCTGCCTTCCCAGGCCCAGGAGCGTGGGGACGGCGGGCGACAGATCTCCCCGATCCCGGCCGACAAAACGACTCAGGGAAGCGTCACCGTCGACGGCACGCAGATCGACTACAACGCTGTCGCTGGCACGATCCCTCTCTTCAGCGGCGAGCGGGACACGACCGCTCACATGTTCTACACGGCCTACGTCAAACGAGAGGTCGAGGACGACTCCCAGCGCCCGGTCACGTTCCTGTACAACGGCGGCCCGGGGTCGGCCACAATGTGGCTGCACATGGGCTCTCTCGGCCCGATTCGCGTCGCCAGCGAGGACACCTCCAACGTGGGCGGCGCGCCCTACCAGCTGGTCGAGAATTCCAACAGCTTGCTCGACGTGACCGACCTGGTCTTCGTCGACGCGCCGGGGACTGGATTTAGCCGCCTCAGCCGACACGGGGAGCCGGACCAGTTCTTTGGGGTCGACGAGGATGCCGGCGCCTTCGCAGACTTTATTGCTCGGTTTTTGACCAAGCACGGCCGGTGGAACTCCCCGAAATACCTGTTCGGGGAAAGCTACGGCACGACCCGCTCGGCGGTGCTGGCCAATATGCTCACCACCGAGAAGAACGTGAGCCTGAACGGAATCATCATGCTATCCCAGATTCTGGACTACACCAACTCGGTGGACTACCCTCAGCGCAACCCGGGCAACGACCGCCCTTACCAGTTGGCGCTGCCGACCTACGCAGCCACGGCGTGGTACCACGACGAGCTTCCAAGCAAGCCCGACGCGCTGGAGCCGTTCCTGCAAGAGGTAGAGGACTTTGCGATGGGGCCCTACGCTCGTGCCTTGTCGAAGGGCAATGCGCTAAGCGAGCAGCGCTTCGAGGAGATTGCCCAGCGCCTCCACGAGTACACCGGGCTCTCCGTGAGCTTCCTCAAGAAAGCAGACCTCCGGATCGGGGGCGGCGAGTTTGGGAAGCGCCTGCAAGCGGACGAGGACGTCACGACAGGCCGCCTGGACACCCGCTACGCGGGCCCCACGATGGACCCGCTGAGCCAGCGCTCCAGCTACGACCCGTACACCTCCGGCATCAGTGCCGCCTACGTGTCGCTCTTGAACCAGTACATGCGGGAGACGCTGGATTACGGGCACAGCATGACCTACCGCCCAGCCTACCGCCAAGACTGGAACTTCGATCGCGGAGGATTTGGAGTCGGCATGAGCGTAATGCCGGACCTAGCGGAAACGATGAAGCAGAATCCGGAGATGGACGTGCTGCTGACCGGCGGGTACTACGACCTGGCTACCCCCTACTACGAGGGCGTCTACGAGATGCAGCACCTTCCGATCGGCGACCGGTTGCAGGAGAACATTTCCTACGAGTTCTTCCAGACCGGGCACATGCCGTACGTTCGCCCCGAGACAATGCCCCCCCTCCACGACACGTTGGCCGAGTTTATCGAACGGACCGATACTGTTGAGTGAAATATCTTGCGTGAGACATCTTGCGCGAAATGCCTTGAGCGAGATGTCTTGCGTGAGATGTCTTGCCGGCGGAGCGTGTGCCTGGAGTTGACCCGATAAGGCTCGCCCGACAGGGTTGACCCGGCAAAGTTGACCCGACAAAGTGGGCAGTCGAGGGCTCCCGTGCCGCAACGGGTGAACTGAGTTCCTCAGATTGCGAGTGATCGCGTACGTGGTACTGACCCTCGCAGCCCTCCGGTACCGTGCGCTCTACCGGCAAGAGGGGGCCAGCGGTGGAGTGAAGCCGATCGGGGCCGCTTTGGATTTTCGGGTCCGCGTTTTGTGCGCTCATCCCTCATGCGCTCGCATCTCCCTGCCCCACATCATCGGCCAGGACAAAGAGAATGCCCGAGGGGACCGGGAGAGGGAGGTTTCGGCGAGCAGCCTCCAAGGATGGTGGCACAGAGGGCGCGCCGTACTCTGGTCGGAGAACCGTTTCCGGCTGTATGATCTCACCGGCCTCCATCGCCCACGCGCCAAATCTCGCAGGGCATGAGGCCGAGTTCAGTCTCCTGGCCTTGTCAAGTCTGCATCCCTGTGAACTGCTCTCTATGCTCTCAAACCAGTCATGTCAAACCAATCATGTTGGCAACCGCCTCCATTTGATGGCAAAAGAAAGCACCGCGCTGTGATCTCTTCTGGCTGAGGGAAGCGTCTCCTCAAGCGTCTCCCGTTCCTTCGACCAAATTCCCCGCCCCACCTGTGAGCGACACCTACCACGACCGTCTTCGATCTGAAAAGAGCCCTGGAGAAAGCGACGCGCCCTCCCGCCGTGACTTCTTGAAGACCGGCGTCCTTGGGACCCTGGCCCTCGGCACCGGCGGCATGGTCGGCACGGCGAACGGGCAGCCCCGCACCGACGTGTCGAGCATCGAGGCGCCCGGCGACGCCAAAAACATCATCTTCCTGGTGAGCGACGGCATGAGCGCCGGCACCCTTACGATGGCGGACCTGCACCTCCGGCGCCACCACGGGCGGCGATCGAACTGGCTGCGTCTCTACGAAGAGGGGCGCGTGCGGCACGGACTCATGGACATGGCCTCGGCCAATTCGATTGTGACTGGCTCCGCGGCAGCGGCCTCATCGTGGGGCTCCGGCCACCGCGTGTTCAACGAGACGCTCAACATGAGCCAGGAGGGGGAGAAGTACCGGACGATCCTCGAAATCTTTCGCGACGCCGGGCGAGGTACCGGCCTCGTCACCACCACCCGGATCACGCACGCTACCCCGTCGGGCTTCGGCATCAACATGCCCGTCCGGTGGAACGAAGACAAAATTGCCGCGCAGCACCTGGAGCGCGAGTACGACGTGCTGATGGGCGGCGGGGCCCGTCACTTCGACCCCGACCAGCGGGAAGATGGGCGAGACCTCCACCAAGAGTTTGAGGAAAAGGGCTACACGGTGGCCCGGTCGAAGCAGGACCTGAGGGACTGGGGGCACGAGGGCTCTGTTCTCGGAACGTTCTACGACACGCACCTGCCCTACGCCTTAGATCACCAGAACACTCCCGCGCACCAGGAGCAGGTGCCGCGCCTGCCCAAAATGACCGACGCGGCCCTCCAGCGCCTCTCGCAGAACAACGACGGCTTTCTCCTGCAGGTGGAGAGCGGACGGGTTGATCACGCGGGGCACGAGGACGACACCGGCGGCCTCGTCTACGACCAAGTTGAGTTCGACGAGGCCATCGGCACGGCGCTCGACTTCGCCGAGGGCCGCGACGATACGCTCGTCATCATCGCCACCGACCACGGCTGTGCCAACCCGGGCCTCAACGCCGCCGGCGACCGCTACAGTGATTCGCCCAAGATGTTTGACCGGGTTGCGGACTTCCAGTACACCAACAGCTGGATCCTCTCGGAGCTCGACGCGGACAGCACCTACCGGCAGATCCAAGACCGGGTGGAGGAGGCGTGGCAGTTCCCGATCCGGCGCGACGAGGCCGAACTGATCCAGGACGCCTTGCAGGGCGAGTACCAGGCGGCCTACCGCGAGAAGAGCGATCCCGACCTGCTACTCGGGGCCATCCAGGCCAACTACACGTCGGTCAACTGGGTCGGGGGCGACCACACGGCCGACTACGTACAGCTCGCCGCGATGGGCCCCGGCAGCGAGGCGATCGGCGACTTCACGCGCAACACGGACCTGTTCGACCTGATGGTGGAGTCGGCCGGGGTGCGAGACTACGCGCAGGGCTGAGAGCGAGAGGGGCGGGGGCAAAAGAAGGCGACTTCGTTGAGGGATTCTACAATCCCCGTAGGTTGCCCTCGGCCCTCGACCACCAATCACCCGTTAACTGCGAAGAGAAGTGCTTCCGAGAACAACCACTCCCTTCGGAGCGTCTCCCCCCTGTCGCAGCATAATAGTCTGGGACTGTCCACTTTATCGGGGAAGCTCCAGTCGCCGGACAGGACAGTGACGGGGAGCTTGTGGTTCATGCTGAAGAAGGGACTTTGGGCGTGAGACGTACGACGGACCCGTAAACCGGCGTGGACCGACGAGCCGGCAAATGGCCGAGCCCAGCCGGTCCACGGTCGGAACGGGAATGCGTCAGAATGGCGTCGATGCGCGGGTGGCTAGAACGGCACCGACAGGCTCACGCGCAGGTCGCGACCCGGGGACAGGGCGTAGCCCTTGTACGTGTCCAGGAAGTCGCGGTAGTCGGTGTCGAACACGTTGCGTACCTCCACGCGGAGGGAGGGCTGTGTACCGAGGCCGAGCGCGAAGCGGCTTTCGGCGGACGCGTCGACCGTCGTGTAGGCCTTCGTGGACGCCGTGCCAAACGGGGGACCGAACCCTTCGTCAAACTGCGAGAACGGTTCGAACCGCCCCGCCGCGTCCTTGTCGAAGCCGCGTTTCAGGTCCACCTCGATCCGCGGGCTGCGGAGCGGCCCCTGCCCGTTGGGCGTCAGGTGGACGAAGCCCTGCACGTTGTCGGCCGGAATCAACGGCAGGTCGCCATCCCCCCCGTCGCTGCCGAGCCCGTCGCCGGTTCCGCCCAGGACGGTAAACTGCCCGCCCACGTGCAGCCACGGCCGCAGCTGCGTTTCCACCTTCGCCTCAAGACCGGGGATGACGGCATCGGTCTGGCTAGCGGCAAACTCGGGCAGGTTTCCATTCGGCCCCTTATTGCCCGTGTTTTCCAGGAAGATGTAGTCGTTGATGGCGTTCACATAGCCGGTCACCTCGGCGGTCAGGCGATCGCGCCGGACCCGCACCGACACGTCGGCGCTGTAGGCCCGCTCCGGATC
>NZ_NCQY01000026.1 GCF_002894645.1 Salinibacter altiplanensis | reverse complement strand
TCGGGCTGACGTGTCCGAAAACGGCTACAGCCCATTTTCAGCTGTAGCGCAGGGTTATACAGATTTACGAACTCATACCGACCGATTTCCAGTTGAGCTCATTTCTGACACGCTTGATTTGCTGTATGAAAGAATCGTTAGGCCGCTTTTCGTCGATGACATCATCTCCCTGTCCAGCCCACCGATATATTTGCTCAATACTGCCGTAACCTCGCTTGAACGCTTTCGCGAACTTGAGAGCATTTGCAACGGTGGGAGGAGCACTCAATATAGCTCGCAATTCCTCGTCCTTCCACGACTTTCCCTTGTTCGACTGATCCCAGTCAGACTTTTCTTTTTCAATCTCGACGAGAGTTCTTTTCACAAGCTCAGACTTCTCATCCCAGTCCATTCCGTTCACGTGTGAGTTGAGCAGATCCTCCAATTCTTGCTTGAAGCTTCTTTTCTGCATGGCATTGTCGAAGGTTTATTCGAGAGCGATAGATCTGTATAACGATCGAGCTTAGCTCGCGAAAAGTTGTGACACACTCGTAGATTCGAGCACAAGAACCCGTGAGGTGCGCCCGAAAAGTTGGACTGGTGGGTCGACTAACTGACGTTGG
>NZ_NCQY01000025.1 GCF_002894645.1 Salinibacter altiplanensis | reverse complement strand
TTAGCCGTACCTAGCCGGTCAACTGGTCCAAAAATTCGGGCACATATCCCCGTTTTAGCTGCGGGAGAGCAAAATGGCCCGAACTTTTCGTCAGCTACAGCGGAGAGTTATGCAGCGTTCTCTGCCTGATCCGCTTCTTCTGTTTGATTCTTTATTTCCTGAATACGGTCGCGGATGTAGGCTTTCTCCTCCCCGTAGCTCATTCCCTCGGTCTCCTGTCTGATGCTCTCACGGAGGGATCGCATCAACTGCACGGCGTCAAAATCCTTCTGCTTCTTACTCGTCATAGGGAAGCACCTCCTGTGGAGATCTGATTTCGAGCATCGGATATCCTTCTCGCAGGTTTACCGAATTGTATCCTCGAATCCGGTCGAGGTTGACGACATGCTTGAAGTTCCAGCTGACCAACACGTCAGTTCGGTGCACTGTGGCCGTCGCAATATGTTGAGCGTCCAATCGGCTTGCTTCTCCAACTACCCCGGAATGGAGGTACTGCTCGGCAAGATGGGAGGCCTCCTCAGTAAACTCGACATCCTCGCGATACGAGGAGGGGACCTTTTCTAACGTGCCCCGGACCTCAGCCGGGGCGCCTTCCAGTTCGAGCAAGGTGAGTTCTGATATCACGATTACGTCCTCTCCCCGACGAAACCGATCAAACAGCTGTTAGGAGGAGCCTTTAAACTCGTCGTCGAGGCAACCGCCAATCACCGAGGTATCTGTGTAGATGCGTCGTTTCATCCCTCAACGGTAGGAAGCGAAGGACAGAAATGCGACCGAAGCTGCATAACGGATTGAGCGCTGCGGTGCAGGATAACACCAGCACCACTGGCGGAATGTGCAAAAACGCTCTGTTACGGTACGGCGACCGGTTGAAGCCATCCCGCACTGCGTACGCAGTAGCGCATTGTTATACCGAAATGTACAATGTGAATATTTCCTACGACAAGAAGTCCTCCCAAGTGTTCGTCTCCTTATACTGCCAGTTTAAGTGACGCGATAAAGCATCAAGATCGCCAAACAAAGCCATGTCGTGGACACCGATCTGTGATAGCTTCCATTTCATGTGCCTCACCACCTTCCCTGGGATTGTGAATTTACTGACTGCGGGTTCTGATCCGGCGAAGCGACCTTCTTTTAGTGGAGCGAATCCCCTATTCCCGTAGGCATGTAGCGTGAACCATGATTCTTGAGCGGCGGCTCGATTCGCCAGATGGCTGGGCTTGTAAATCCAGGTACCGTTCACATCCAGAGGGTCAAACGCAGACAAATCTTCCGTCCTGTCCTGGACAATGGGAGGATCTTCTTCGTACCGAGTCATCGCAATTCGCCAAACAACAGCGTCCTCACCAGGATTAGCGTTCCGCACTGCGAACCACAGACTCGCTAACGGGTTTTCCGTCCAGTCTAAAAGCCTTGTTGCAAGGCCATGATGCTGACCGACGGTCATCCAGCCGAGAGTCGACTCCGGCACCGTATCCATAAGTTGAACTGCGCGGCGCCTAAAGGATGTGAGAATGCGGCTCTCGATCTTGAGTAACTCGCTCTTGCTGTTGCCTAATTCTTCTGCACCGCGTGCAATCTTCGGAAGAAGCGGCCAGTCCATTGCTTGTCCTCTGTAGAGCCGGAAGTCGAATTGGGCGGGAGCGACTTCAAGCTCTTCGTTCAGGAAATCCTCAACGCTCCGAAATTCTCCGGTGCTGGTGCTCATGGATTTTGGGGCATTGAGAAAAATCTGAGCTCGGTATAACGTAGTAGCTAAGGTGCGGAGGGCAGGAAAACCTCGAACAGAATGCAAGCCGACCAAAATGATAATTTTGGCCGCAGTTTCCATTCTTCGGCATCGCCATTCCCGTTCAGCGAAGTCGAAACTGCCGAACTGACCTAGATCGATGACGGCATCTGCCCTCCGTCAGCTGTAGCGCAGGGTTATACCGCCCTCTAAACCCCTGTAAATCTGGGAGTTTGGAGGGAGTATTTGGAAGCGCTTACAATATGGTGAGAAAAAGCAGGGTTTTCACTTCTCACCACGAATTTCCCCGTTTTCTATGGGATCAGTCGTGCCATATCCGTTTCCGAGGTCACGTATTCTATGTTTAACCTTTGGCTCGAACGACTCTCCTGTTATCTCCTCAAACGACTTATTCCTGTAAGGAGACTCAATATCTGCAAACTTTTTTATATCCTTCTTTTCGAGTTTTAGCATGGGCCTGTTTCGGTTTGTTAATTGACGCTCAGGTCGTCGCTTCGGATGAAAGTTTTCACCCTTGTAAGCGCCTTCTCTTTCGACTGGAGCCCGTTGGCACAGCAACTGCGCACTCTCTGTGTTTGGTTCACTGTCTTGGTCGTTTCTATTGACCAATCGTTCCCGTCCTCGCGCACCTGAATTTGGAAATTCCGACCATCGTCATCTTCCATTTCCCAAGCTTCATGGCCTGTATCGGAACCACTTGAATCCATTTGCCACTCAAGATAACGCTTCACACTACCCAGTTCATTCATCATTTCCCTAACTGAATTGTAACGATTATCTGGATCGATGCGTGTCGCCTTCCGAATCACGGTACGCAACTTCCGAGGTATGTGCGGAAGGAATCTGTCTCGGTCAGGAAAATCTCCTCCCACGACGGCGTGCTCTAATGAAGACTGCTTAGCGCTTTGCAGTTGTGTTTCCCACTCATCCGGAGTATTACAGAGGCGGTAGAGCGTCAATCCAGCTTGGTATATGTCAGTGGCCTGCGTCTGCACACCTGGGCTGACACGTTCTGGAGTGACGTGTGGAATATAAAACGGTGGATTGATTACAGAACCTTGTCCTCCCAGCCTTTCAGCAACTCCAAAATCCGTCAAGGCTGCCACATCTTCCCTCTTGAGAAGAACATTCGTGGGCTTGATATCAAAGTGCGCAAGATCTTTGCCGTGTATGAAAGCAAGACCAGTCAGGAATTGTAACCCGTACCGAACAATTTCTTTTACCTTCAAGGGTCTCTTCTGATGTAATCCAGCCAGCGACCCTCTCGGGTAGTAATCCATGACTATGTAGACATAATCTACTCCATTTACGGTTCCCTTTCCCGAAAAATGTACTGGAACAACATTAGGATGCCTCGACTCGTGCATTTTCTGAGCTTCCTCAAAGTACTCATTGAAATTTGAAAATTTTGATGCCTCTATTTCTTTTGCAGCTCTAATGGTGTCTAGCTGTATATCCCGTATTTTGTATACATCAGAGTTTGCACCCTGACCCACACCAACCTGATCTATCTTCTCGAATTCTACCTCAGTAGAGATGAGGTTATTTTTTGCTTTAATCATAGCTTTTAAAGGCTGTGTATGCTGCTAGAATACTTTCGATTTCTGGTGAACTGTACGTGTCCCAATCTGGATCATTTGCCGCTCCACTCCAGCGGTCACCAGATTTGATTTCTCTAAAATCACTACTCGTAAGATCAAGGTGCGGGGAGAGTGTGTTCACGTCCCCCGATATGTAGTGATCAGCCGTACTGCTCGCTACGGCCTCCTGGATCACTCCCTCGATTCTGTACCGTTCTGGATTACCGGTAGCTTGGGGATGATAGTCGGCCTCTTTGACACACGCCCGCTCTACTTCCTGTGCATCAAGCACGTCGAGCATGTTAGTTCGAACAAATTGTGCAAGGCTCGGTCCTTCAAGCGCCTCACGGGGTACGATGAGGTGTTGAGGTGGCCCATGACCTATACTACCGTCTTCATCGTCAACGATAGCAAAATAGATTTCACTTGGGCTCGACCGAATTCCAATAGCTGTTGCCATAGCTGAATAGACGAAGCTAGTTTCGATGCGGTGTAGCGGTCGAATTCAACTGCGAGGGGCACGCCAAGGTACGAACAGAGCGCGGGAGACACCCTCATCTGAAAACGGGCAGCCGCCCCTCGTGAGTTGAAATGGGTGTTATACGGCTTAACTGTTGCGTTCTATGGCGCTCCACAACTCTTCTACCGCTGGATCATGAATAGACTGTTCTTCGAGCATAGAGTAGATATTTCTCATGTACTCGATGCACTTACCATCTTTACCCTCAGCATTCTTGATCATCGTAGCAACCTCCTCTGTGCTCTTATCACCCACGTACGTGTCTGCTGATGTATCATTGATCGCTGTGTAAGCCTTGACATCTGTTCCGTCTGATAGCGTGATCTCCACTTCGACAATGTCGAAACTTGCACCCTCCCGATCTTTCAAATAAGCAATCACCTCTTCTTCTTGGTCGTCCGAGAAATTAAAGGCAGTCCCAACACACTTAACTCCAGTCTCTCGTTCGAGTCCAAGTGTCGGACAAGGCTCATCCGGACTGCCCCAGTTCAGAACTGATGCCTTATTGAAGGCTCGGCGATAACCAAGGAGCACTGCTTCTTCGCTCTTCTCGCTGTCGAATTCTGTTTCCCAATCGTCCCACATCAGCGATCCATAGCCAAATATCCACATTTTCCTGTGCGTCAATCCGAAATATGTCGAGTGTGCCGTATAACCTATAATTATATCAACATGATCAGGGCATCAACGTCCCCATCCCGCCAACCCTTTGGAAAATGTTAAGTTTCAAAAATAGCCCCGTGCATATGTCAATCGGGCTCCACTCGCAAAATATATCAACTGCTTTGACATATTCAATACGTGGGGGTTAATACACCGAGCCAGGGGAGGCTGGAAGGGCGACGGCCAGGAACAGGCCGCCGCGCTTCGCAGCGGTCGGGGCGCGGTTCGGAGCGCAGCCCAAGACTACTTCCTCACTGCCGTTCGGGGCGCCGGTCGTTCGCCGCTACGGCGTCGGGCCCCGCCCCAGCATCCATAGCGCGAGCCCGGCCCGCAGCGCCCAGGCGACGGTGCGGAGCCAGTTCGTGGCGACGAGGCGGCGGTGGGCCGCAGCGTCGAAGCCGTCGGTGAGGCGGGTGTGCAGCGGCACCTGTACGAGGCCCGTGGTGCCCCAGATGGCGAGCACGAGCGCCAGGCCCGCCCAGCCCATCCAGGCGGGCACACCCGGCGGCGGGGCCCAGGCGATCCACGCTGCGGTGACGAGCTCCGTCGTCATGGCCGGGCCCACGATCCACGTGATGCGTCGCATGTGGGCGGCCTGGAAATCTTCATAGTCCACCGTCCGGACGTAGCGGAAGAGGGGGTAGTGCACGCGCTGGACGACGAGGATGACCCCGAACATGAGCCAGGTCGCCGCGGCGTGGATGGAGAGAAGCATGGCGTCCTGTGTTAGAGCGTTCAACGTGAACGTCTTTCGCGGCGGGTGCCAAGTTGCGAAGTCCGGTCGAGATGCTGAGGCCCGCTGCTCCGTCCGGGGGCGAGACGCATCAACTCGTGTGGTCGGCCCAGACGGCATCCGCGGCGGTTCGGCCCGCGGCGAGGGCGCCGTTCAGCGACGCGGTGCGGCGGTGGTCGCCGCAGACGTAGAGGCCCGGGCGTCGGCGCACGGGCTGCTCGGGCGGGGACAGGAACGGCGGCGCTTGCTCGGGGAGGGCGTAGGGAATGTGCTGGGTCTGAAGGTGCGTCCACCCGCCGGCCGCGAGCCCGAACCAGTCGATTAACTGGGCCCGCACCGACCGCTGGAGTGCGGCCGTGTCCTCCGTCGGCGCGCCCACCACCACGACGGACACGAGGGCGCGGTCGTCCGGGGCGTAGCCGGGGGCCACGTCCGACGGCACGGCAAGGTTGTTGATGGGGCCGACGCCCTCGCCGTTCAGGACGAGAAACGGGTCGTCGAGTGGCGACCGGGGGGCGTCGTAGTAGAGACAGATCGTCGACCGGCCGTCGGTCGGAGACACGTCGCCCACCAGCCGATGTGCCTCTGGTGCCTCCGTGGCGATCACCACGTGTGGGGCCTCCATCGTCCCGCCGCCTGCCAGCGTGACCGTCTGGTCGTCGACCGCCGCCACGGGTGTATTGAGCTGCACGGCCGCGTCCGGCAGGTCCGCGCGCATCTGCTTCGGCATCCGGTCGATGCCGCCCGCGGGCAGCACCGTCCGGCCCTCCGCGAACATCTTGAAGACGAACTCGAACATGCGGCTCGACGCCTGCAGGGCCCGGTCGAAGAAGATGCCGCCGAGGAAGGGACGGAAGAAGCGGTTGACCATGACGGAGGAGAAGCCCCAGCGCTCCCGAAGCACATCGAGCGTGGGGCGCTCCGCCCGCTCCATAATCTGCGGGATCGACCGGCCGGCGAGGGTGCGGCGCAGCCGCAGCACCCGCAGCTTGTCGGCCAGCGTGCCGACGCGGGCCAGGGCGGTGCGCGGGGCGTCCCACGGGTGCCGGCGCGGATCGGCGACGCGGTGGAAGCGGCCGTTGTAGCGCACCAGGGCGCCGTCGTGGAAGGGGTGAAGGTCGAGTGCGTCGTAGTCGAGTGCGCGCTGGGTTTCGGGGTAGGCGGTGAGGAGCACCTGAAAGCCGCGGTCGAGCCGAAAGCCGTCGACCGTGTCGGTCCGGACGCGCCCGCCCACCCGGTCGGACGCCTCCAGTACCTGCACGTGAAGGCCGCGCTCGTGGAGGCGGCACGCACAGTTCAGGCCGGCCAGCCCGGCCCCAATCACGAGAACGTCGGGGGTCGCCATGAGGGAGCAAGGGTGCATGAGGAAACCACGGAGAGCAAGCAACGTCTCACCGGCCCTTCCGTTCGAGCCACGCCTCGAACGAACGCGGCGACCCATATGATCTTCTCACGTCCCTCCGAACCAGCCCTCGTCTTTCATGCCTGCCGTCCGTCCCGACGCCTCGGTGCAGATCGAATCCCTCCACGCCGACCTGGAGGCGCGCGTGGCTGCGCTCCGCGACGACCCCACGCCCGTTGACCGGTCGCGGGCCCGGGTGGAGGAGGCGCTGACCGACGGGGCGGCGCACTACGGCATCAACACCGGCTTCGGGGCGCTCGCTCAGGAACGCGTGCCGGAGGAGGACCTGGAGACGCTCCAGCGCAACCTTGTCTTTAGCCACGCGGTAGGGGTGGGCGACCTCGTGCCGAAGGCCCTCAGCCGCCTCATCCTGCGTCTCAAGATCCACGCGCTGGGGCTGGGTCACTCCGGCGTCTCGCGCGAGACGTTCGACCGGCTGCTCGTGTTTGCCGAGCGTGATCTCGTCCCGGCGATCCCGAGTCGGGGGAGCGTTGGGGCGTCGGGCGACCTCGCGCCGCTGGCCCACCTCGCGCTGCCCCTGCTCGGGGAGGGGCGCTTCTGGACCGACGACGGGAGCGACGTGCGGCCCGCCGAGTCCGTCCTTGACGAGCACGACCTGGCGCCGATCACGCTGCGGCCCAAAGACGGACTCGCCCTCATCAACGGCACCCAGCAGATGGGCGGGTACGCGGCCCACGTGCTCCATGAGGCCCACCGGCTCGTCACGATGGCCGACCTGCTCGCCGCCATGAGCCTGGAGGCGCTGCAGGGCAGCCTCAAGCCGTTCGACGAGCGGGTGCACGAGGTGCGGCCCCACCCCGGGGCGCAGCGGGTGGCCGAAAATGTCCGGACCCTCCTCACGGACAGCGAGATCCTGGAGTCGCACCGCCACTGCGGCAAGGTGCAGGACCCGTACTCCCTTCGGTGCGTGCCGCAGGTGCACGGCGCGAGCCGCGATGCGCTCCGCCACGCGACCGAGATGGTGGACCGCGAGATCAACAGCGTGACGGACAACCCGCTCGTCTTCGAGAACGGCGACGTGATCAGCGCCGGCAACTTCCACGGCCAGCCGCTCGCCCTGGCGCTCGACTACGCCGGGGTCGCGCTGGCCGAGCTGGCCAGCATCGCCGAGCGCCGCATCTACCTGCTGCTGGAAGGGCACGACGGCCTCCCCGAGCTGCTGATGGAGGACACGGGCCTCAACTCGGGCTACATGATGCCGCAGTACACCGCCGCCGCGCTGGTGTCGGAGAACAAGAGCCTCGCCCACCCGGCCTCCGTCGACTCCATCCCCACGAGCCGGGGGCAGGAGGACCATGTGAGCATGGGCAGCGTCGGGGCCGTCCAGCTGCTCGACATTCTGGAGAACGTGGAGCGCGTGCTTGCCATCGAGCTGCTCACCGCCGCGCAGGCCCTCGACTACCGCCGGCCGCTGCGGCCGGGCCGGGGCGTCGAGGTGGCCCACGAGACGGTCCGCGAGACGATTATGCACCGCGAGGAGGACTACCTGCTGGAGGACGACATCGACCAAAGCCTCGCGTTTGTGCGGGGACGGGCCCTGCTTGATCCCGTGACCGAAGCGCTGGGGGCGCTGAAGTAGGAGAGTGTAATGCGTGAAGGCGTAATGCGTGAGGACAGTCTCCCCATGGGTCATGCTTCACGAATTACGCGTCCGTCCGCCCCAGCACGTGCCGCAGGCCGTCCTCCAGCGCCGAGAAGCCGAAGTCGTACCCGGTCTCCTGGAGGCGCTCGGGCACGACGCGGGCACTGGTCAGGAGCATCTCGTCCGCCATCTCGCCGCCGACGGTGCGCACGACGGAGGAAGGGACGTTCAGGAAGGCCGGGCGACGCAGGACATCGGCCAGGGTGTTGGTGTACGCCTCCATCGTCACGGGAGAGGGGGCGGTGAGGTTGACGGGGCCCTCCAGGGCGTCCGTCCGGAGGGCGTGGTAGATCCCACCGAGCACGTCGTCAAGTGTAATCCAGGGGAAGTACTGGTGGCGCCTCCCCACCCGGCCCCCGAGGCCAAGCCAGAAGGCCGGCAGCATGAGGCGGAGCGCCCCGCCGGCGGGCGTCAGGACGATGCCGGTGCGCATCTGCACGGTCCGGATGCCGGCGGCCGCGGCGGGCTCGGGGGCCGCCTCCCAGGCCTCGCAGACCTCGCCCAGAAAGCCCGCGTTGCGCGGCGCACTCCCCTCGGTAATCCGGTCGGGTCCGTGGTCGCCGTAGTAGCCGACGGCGGAGGAGGAGACGAGCACCTCCGGCGGATCGTCGAGCCCGGCGAGGGCCTCGGCCAGGAGTCGGGTTCCGTCCGCCCGGCTGGAGTAGATGCGCTGCTTCTTCGCGGGGGTCCAGCGGCCGAATACGTTCTCCCCCGCCAGGTGGACCACCGCGTCGACACCCTCTAGCTTATCGGTCTCGACCCGGTCGGTGCGCGGGTCCCACAGGATTTCATCCGCGCCGGTGGGGCCGGAGCGGGTGAGGCGCTTTACGGTGTGCCCGCCGGTGGTGAGGAAGGGCACCAGATTCGAGCCGACGAGGCCGGACGTTCCGCTCACGGCAATCGTCAGGGACTGCGCGTCGGGGGGGCACCGCTGGTGCAGTGACAGGTCGCGGCGCGTAATGCGGTGGCGGTACGCGAACTGGCGGCGCAGCTCGGCCTCCAGCCACGGCGCGGCCCGTTGCCCCAACGCCCCGCCCGGCAGCTCGTACTCGACCCGATCCGTGAGAGTGGCACGCTCCGTGTCATCCGCGTCGGGCTCAAATCGGTGCGTGTGATCCCAGTGGGAAAACGGCCCTTGCACCTGCCGATCGCAAAACTGCCGGCCTTCGACGACGTCGTGGTGCTCGGCGACCCACTGTAACGTCAGGGGAGGGGGCCCCACCCGAAGCACGGCCCGGTCGCCCTCTGCAATGCCCTCAAACTGCTCCAGCCGCACCGGTGCCCACGGCGGCGTTAGGCGCTCAAAGGCCCCGGGGCGGCGGTGCCACTCGAAGAGAGCGTCGGCGGACACGCCGAGCGAGCTGAAGGCAGTAAATGTATTCATCGCGGCGAAACGGCATCGGCGAAGAAGAGGACTCGGGCACGTAACGGACTGGCAGACGGCGGGGGCAGTTTCGGGGCGTCGTGGGGCCGGGCGCCGCCGTCCGCCGGGCAGCGGTTCCGGAATTTGAGCACTCCGCAACGCGAGGCCGTGATTCGTACACAAGGCACACCGTCCGTCGAACCAAGAATCGTTGGTCGGGTACCACTGTCTCTCCGATCCGGTGCTCGTCCCCTCGTGTGCTCGACGCCCGCGGCAACACGGACCTCTCCAGATTTTCTTTGCCTGTTATGAGCGATGCTTCCGCCGCTTCCGGTTCCGCGAAGGATCCCGAGAACGAATCTGGATGGAGGCCCCGCACCAAGCGTGTCATTGCGCTCGGGGTCCTCGCGGTTGCGGTCGTAGGGCTGGCGCTTCCCAAGATCAGCGGGTCCGAGTCGTCCGGCGAGGACGGCGACAACGGCGGCGACGATGCGCCGTTGCGTGTGGAGGCGACGACGCTCCGGCCCGGCACCGTGACCGAGCAAACCCGCACGACCGGCACTTTGCGTGCAGACGAGTCGGTGGAGCTGACCGCAGAGTCCGACGGCAAAATTACGGCCATTCGCTTCGCAGAGGGCGACCGGGTGGAGGAGGGCGCGCTCCTCGTGCAGATCAACGACGCGGAGCTCCGGGCCGAGAAGCAGCGCCTGGAGCACCGCCTGTCGCTGGCCACCGACCGGGCGGAGCGTCAGAAGCGGCTGTTGGCGGAGGGAGGCGTGAGCCAGGAGGAGTACGACGCCACTGTGAACAAGGTCGAGGTGCTCCGATCGGAGCTGGACCTCGTGGAGGCCCGGATCGAAAAGACAAGGGTCCGGGCGCCGTTCGACGGCGTCGTGGGGCTGCGCGAGGTGAGCGAAGGAGCGTACGTCTCGCCGCAGACGACGATCGCGACCCTGCAACGGACCGATCCGATCAAGCTCGATTTCTCGGTCTCCGAGCAGTACGCTGCCCGCGTGCAGCCCGGCCAGTCCATCACCTTCGGCGTGCGGGGCCTGGAGCGGAGGCTGACGGGCACCGTCTACGCCAGCAACACGACGGTGAACGCCGACACGCGCACGCTTCAGATGCGGGCCCGGGCTCCCAACCCCGACGGCGCGCTCCGCCCCGGCATGTTTGCCGACGTGACCGTTCCGCTCGGAGAGGTGACGGACGCGATCATCGTGCCGTCGTTCGCGGTGGTGCCCACCCTCGACGGCCAGCGTGTCTTCGTGGCCGAGAATGGCGCCGCCCAGCCCCGCAACGTTACGCTCGGCGTTCGCACCGACTCGACCGTACAGGTGACCGACGGCCTCTCGCTGCGCGACACCGTCATCACGTCCGGCATTCAGAGTCTGCGCGCCGGCCTTCCCATTCGCCTCGAAATGCCTGAATGACACGTGATCTACGACGCGTGACGGCTGCCCACTGCTTCCAATCACGCATCACGATTCACGCATCACGCACGCCGACGTCTGTTCCAGCCTCCTCCTGTTCGGGCTGGCAGATCCGACGTTAACCAACGCCCCACCCTCATGAGCCTCTATTCCCTCAGCATCCGGCGGCCCGTTCTGTCGACGGTGTTTGCGCTGCTCATCATGATTTTTGGGGCGGTGGGCTTCTACTTTCTGGGCGTGCGGGAGTACCCGGCCGTCGACCCGCCCATCATCAGCGTGAGCACCCAGTACCGCGGCGCCAACGCCGACGTGATCGACTCGCAGATCACCGAGCCGCTGGAGGAGCAGATCAACGGCATCGACGGCATCCGTACCATCGAGTCCGTCAGCCGCGAGGGGCAGTCCACCGTTACCGTCGAGTTTGACCTGGGGGCCAACCTCGAACGGGCGGCCAACGACGTGCGCGACCGTGTGAGCCGGGCCCAGCAACAGCTCCCGCCCGACGCCGAGCCCCCCAGCGTGTCGAAGTCCGACGCCAGTGCGCCGCCGATCGTGTTTCTGAACATCGAGTCGGAGACGCGGAGCCTGATGGAACTGACCGAGATCGCGGACAAGCGGTTCAAGGAACGGCTCCAGACGATTGAGGGGGTGAGCCGGGTCGACATCTGGGGGGAGAAGACCTATTCGATGCGCCTGGAGCTCGACCCGCAGCGGCTGGCGGCCTACGATTTGACGCCGCTCGACGTGCGCCAGGCCCTTGACCGGTCGAACGTCGAGCTGCCCTCGGGCCGGATCGAGGGCGAGACCATCGAGCTCACGGTGCGGACGAAGAGCCGCCTCGAAACCGTCGAGGACTTCAACTCGCTCATCCTTAAGCAAAGCCCCGACGGGCAGACCGTGCGGCTGTCGGACGTGGGCACGGCCGACATTGCCCCCCTCAACAAGCGGACGCTCCTGCAGCGCGACAACGTGCCCATGGTGGGGGTCGTGCTGCGGCCGCTTCCGGGGGCAAACTATATCGACATCGTCGATGAGTTTTACCGCCGGGTCGACAACATCGAGGCGGAGCTGCCGGGCGACCTCGAGCTGGGCATCGGCTTCGACAACACCGAGCCGATCCGCGACAGCATCAGCGAGGTGCAGCAGACGATCTTCATCGCGTTTCTCCTCGTGGTGCTGATCATCTTCCTGTTCCTGCGCGACTGGCGCTCCACGATCATTCCACTCATCGTGGTGCCGATTGCGCTGACGGGGTCGTTCTTCGTGATGTACGCGATGGGCTTCTCGATCAACGTGCTCACGCTGCTCGCGCTCGTGCTCGCCATCGGGCTGGTGGTGGACGACGCCATCGTGGTGCTGGAGAACATCTACGCGAAGATCGAGGAGGGCAAGGACCCGATGGTCGCGGGGCTGGAGGGCACGCGTGAGATCTTCTTCGCGGTCGTGGCGACCTCCATGTCGCTGGTGATCATCTTCGCCCCCATCATCTTCATGGGTGGGCTCACCGGCCAGCTCTTCCAGGAGTTTGGGATGGTGATCGCCGGGGCGGTGGCCTTCTCCTCGTTCGTGGCGCTCACGCTCACGCCGATGCTGTCGACCCGCCTGCTGAAGCAGCGGGACGAGAAGCCCTGGATCTACCGCAAGACGGAGCCGGTCTTCGAGTATCTGACCGATGCCTACCGGCGCTCGCTGAAGGCGTTCATGGAGTACCGCTGGGCGGCGTTCGTCATCATGGCCGGGTGTGGGGTCGTCATCACGGCCTTTTACGTTGCGCTGCCGCAGAAGCTGGCCCCGCTGGAGGACCGGAGCCTCGTGCGCATGAACGCGACGGCCCGCGAGGGGGCGACCTACGACTACATGAGCGGGTACGTGGACAGGATGTACGAGGCCCTGAACGAGACCCTCCCGGACGCGCACCAGCGGTCGACCATCTCGGTCACCTCGCCGGGTTTTGGGGCGGCCAGTTCGGTCAACTCGGCGTTCATGTTTACGCGCCTCGTGCCGCCGTCGGAGCGGGACGTCTCGCAGATGCAGTACGCCGACAGTCTGCAGGCGGCGCTCGGGGAGCTGGAGGGGGCGCGCACCTTCGTCTCGCAGGAGCCGACCATCTCGGTCGGCGGGGGGGGCGGCGGCCTGCCCGTCCAGTACGTGCTGCAGACCTCCAGTGTCGAGAACCTCCGCGAGGCGCTGCCCACCTTCCTGGAGCGGGCACGGCAGCAGGAGGAGCTGGGCGTGGTGGACGTCAACCTGAAGTTCAACAAGCCGGAGCTGCAGGTGGAGATCGACCGCGATCGGGCCAACAACATCGGCGTCTCGCCGCTCGACGTGGCGCAGACGCTGCAGCTGAGCCTCGCGGAGCAGCGGGTGGGCTACTTCGTGCAGGACGGGGAGCAGCGCCAGATTCTCGCGACGGTCGACGAGGCGGATCGCAATGCCCCGATCGACCTGACAAGCCTGTACGTGCGCTCCGCGGGTGGGGAGCCGGTGCCGCTCGACAACCTCGTGTCGGTGAGCGAGCAGGCCACGCCGCCCCAGCTCTTTCGCTTCAACCGCTACATGTCTGCCACCGTCAGTGCGCGCCCGGCGCCCGGCAATACGATCGAAGACGGCATCGGGGCCATGGACCGCGTGGCGGACGACGTGCTCGGGCCGTCCTTCTCGACAACCCTCACCGGCCAGTCGCGCGACTTCCAGGAGACCTCGAACCAGTTGCTCTATGTCTTCGGCCTGGCGCTCGTCCTGATCTACCTGGTGCTCGCGGCCCAGTTTGAGAGCTTCCGCGACCCGCTCGTCATCCTCTTCACCGTGCCACTGGCCCTGGCCGGGGCAATGCTGTTCCTCTGGTACTTCAACCAGACGATCAACATCTTCAGCCAGATTGGCATGGTGATGCTGATTGGGCTGGTGGCGAAGAACGGCATCCTCATCGTCGAGTTTGCGAACCAGCGCAAGGCGGCGGGCCTGTCGATCCGGGAGGCGATCGAGGAGGCGGCGGCGGTGCGCTTCCGGCCCATTCTCATGACGGCCCTCTCCACGATCCTCGGCGTGCTGCCCATCGCCCTGGCGCTGGGGGCCGGGGCGGAGAGCCGTGTCCCGATGGGCGTGGCCGTGATTGGCGGACTCCTCGTGGGCACCTTCCTCTCGCTCTACGTGATTCCTGCCACCTACACCTACCTCACGAGGGAGGACGCGGGGCCCGTGCTGGTGGGCGACGGCGGCGCCGGTGGGGATGGGCTGCCGGAGGAGGAGGTGGCGCCGCAACAGCAGGAACTGGCGTCTGGGTAGAGGCGCGGCGGTCGGTATTGCGTATCTCGCATGGTGTATTTGATGCGGGAAACGTGATCCGTAACGTGACCCGTGAGGGGGGCCACCGGTCCTTTACCCCGCATCCCGCGTCACGAATTCCACATCATTCCTCGCACATCACTTCTCACGCGCTCTGTACATGAATCCATTTCTTCGTCTCGCCCTGGTCCTTCTCGTCGGGGCCGTGCTCGTGCCGTCGCCCACCCACGCCCAGCAGTCGCCGCCTCGAGACACCCTCCGCCTCGACGACGCGATCCAGCGGGCGCTCGACGACAACCGGCAGGCCCAGATCGCGCGTCGGGAGACGGACATCGCCGAGAACAATGTCTCCCTCGGCAACGCCGGCTTCCTGCCCACCCTGTCGGGGCAGGCCAACTACTCGGAAACCACCACCAACTCGGAGCAGGTGTTCTTGTCCGGAGAGACACAGAGCACGGACGGGGCCACGTCGACCCAGTCCGGCGCCGGGGCGGACGCGCGGTGGACCGTGTTCGACGGCCTACGGCCGTTCGCGACGTACGACCGCCTTGGGGCGGAGCGGGACCGACAGGCCGCCGCCACCGAGGAGCAGATCGAGACCCTGGTGGCCGACGTGGTGGAGGGCTACTACGACGTGGCGCGGCAGCAGCAACAGCTCGCGGTGCTGCGGGAGGCGGTCGCCATCTCGCGCGAGCGGCTGCGCATCACGGAGTTGCGGCGGGACCTCGGGTCGGCCTCCGACCTGGAGGTGCGGCAGGCGCGCGTGGACCTGAACGCCGACTCGACGGAGGCCCTGCGGCAGGCGGTGGCCCTCAGCAACACGAAGAATCAGCTCAACCAGCTTCTCGCCCGTCCCGACGACGCCTCCACCCGGTACGCGGTCGCCCCCACGATCCAGGTGGACACGAGCCTGCAGTACGCGCCGACCCAGCAGACGGCCCTCCAGGAGAGCCCCGCCCTCACCCAGGCCCGCCAGGCCCTGCGGGCGGCCCGGGCGGAGCAGCGGGAGCTGCGGGCCGACTTCTTTCCCACCATCGACCTGACGGCGGGCCTCAACTACTCGCAGCTGAATGCGGAAAGCGGCTTCGTGCAGGAAAACACGAGCACGGAGTTTACCTACGGGGTGTCGATCACCCTCGATCTCTTCGACGGGCTGAACCGGTGGCGGCGCACCCAGAACGCCGAGGTGCGTGCCACCAACGCCCGCCTCGCCGTGGAGGATGTGCGGTCGCGGCTCGTTACCGAACTTACGAACGCGTACGAGCGGTACCAGAATCGCCTCCGGCTCGTGGCCCTCGAACAGCAGAACCGGGAGGCGGTGCGGGCAAACGTGGACGTGGCCCTGGAGCAGTTCGAGCAGGGCACCATCACGAGCGTCGAGCTCCGCGAGGTGCAGGAACAGTTCATTCAGGCCGAAAGCCGGCTCCTCACGGTGCAGTTCGAGGCGAAGCAGGCAGAGGTGGAGCTTCGGCGCCTCAGCGGACAACTGCTCGACCGATACTAACGTGAAGCGCGCCCGCGGGATCTCCCGGGGATTACATCCGGCAGGTACGAATGTCGGTGACGATGACGCCCCGGGCGTCGAGCTCGGTGAGGTCGTCCATCACGGTGTTGACGGACTCGCGCTCGATCATGGCCTTCACGGCCACCCACCCGTCCTTGTTGAGGGGCGAGACGGTGGGGGACTCGATGCCGGGGGTAATCTCGCGGGCCTCGGAGAGGTTCGCCTCTGGCAGATCGTACTCCACGACCACGTACTCCCGGGCCACAATGATGCCCTTCACCCGCTCGGCAAAGTGCTGGGCGGCGTCCTTCTCCATTGTGCGTCCGTTCTGGGCAACCAGCACGGCCTCGGTGTTGAGGATGGGGGCGCCGATCGTCGCAAGCCCGGCCTCGTCGATGGTGCGGCCGGTCTGGACCACGTCGGCAATCACGTCGGCCACGCCGAGCTGGATTGAGATCTCGACGGCGCCATCCAGTGAGATGACCCGGGCGTCCACGCCCCGCTTTTCGAGGTCGCGGCGCACGAGGGTATCGTAGGAGGTAGCGATGCGCGTGTCGGCGGTAAAGTCGCCGGGTGTTACGTCGCTGGACTTGGGCGCAGCGTAGCAGAAGCGGGCCGCGCCGAAGCCGAGGTCCAAGACGCGGTTCACGTCGGCCCCGCTGTCGTACGTAAGGTCGAGGCCCGTTACGCCCAGGTCGATGATGCCCCTGCTCACGTACGTTGCGATGTCGCGGGGGCGCAGGAAGACGAACTCAACGCCGTAGTCCGGGTCGCGCACGGACAATTCGCGGCCGCGACGGCGGCAGTTGTAGCCGGCCTGATCGGCCAGGTCGACGGCACCGTCTGCGAGGGCGCCTTTGTTCGGAAGAGCGATTTGCAGCATTGGGGAAGTCTGTTGGTGGAGAAAAATGAATTCGGGCCTGGGTCGGGGCCACCACGTGTCCATGGAGGCGTGCGGGAAGCGAGAAATGTGGGGCCGACGCCCTCATCAGGGGGTCTCCCCGTTTCGCCCCCGCGGCGCTACAGGTGCTCGTAGACATCCTCAAGGTCGAGGTCGCAGGCAATCATGAGAACCTGCAGATGGTAGAGAAGCTGAGAAATCTCCTCGGCGGTGCGGCCGGGGCCCTCGTGCTCGGCGGCCATCCACACCTCCCCGGCCTCCTCGATCACTTTTTTGCCAATGGCGTGGCGCCCTTCCTGCACGGCCTGGACGGTCCCCGAGTCCGGGGCCTCCCGGTTGACCTTGTCGGTAAGTTCGGCGAACAGTTCCTCGAAGCGTTTCATGACGCGGAAGAAATCGGAAGAAGAGCCAACGATAGAATACGGGACGGCCTCGCCCTCGCAAACGACGAGATGGGTGATTGTCGAAGAATTCAGGGCAGCGTGGCCTGACTTCTGCGTGACGGGCGTCTGGCGCCAGTGATCGTGGACGGGACCGGCCTGTGAGACGCGGCCGTAAAAATTCGGGAAGGGGAATTCACCGGGCTTGCAGGTGCCCTTCCTAGTTCGGTATACTAGTATGCTTCCCACTAGCCTTTGATTGACGAACGCACCCCTGCGCCATGTCCAATCCGCTCTCCCTCCGGTCTTCGTACACGGCCCTCGTCGACGCGCTCCGTGAGGAACAGGCATCCGCGCTCCTCCAGGCAGTTGGGGTGGTTGGCTTTGCCCTGTTGACGGCCGCCGCGGCACAGATGAACCTTCGGGTCTACCTCTGGGAGGTCCCCATTACCCTGCAGACCGCGGCCGTTTACGCCAGTGGGTTGTACTTGGGATGGCGCAACGGACTGCTTGCCCAGGCCCTGTACCTGGGGCTTGGTCTCTTTCTTCCGGTGTTCGTGGGAGACGGATACGGCACAAGCTACCTCTTTGGTGCCGTCTCGGCCGGCTACCTGCTCTCCTATCCGTTCGCGGCGGCAGTCATCGGGGCCCTTTCGAGGCGGTGGAAAGCGTTTTCCGGAAGCACACTTGCCTCCATGGTTGGGGCGGCCCTTGTCTTCGTGTGCGGCGTCGTGTGGCTGCACTACGCGGCCGGGCATGGCACCTGGATGGAGTCGATTGACAAGGGCTTCCTTCGCTTCGCGGTGATCGACCTGGTGAAGGTCCTTGGCGTTGGTTTCCTCTACAGCGGGACGCGCTACTTGGCCCGTGATAACGCGTAGCGTCCAGGAGGAAGGCGAAGGCGGGGTGGGGGATGGAGAGGATGACGAGGGTGGGGCCGCCTGCGCTTCGCGCTGCCCTTCTACAGGTCATTGAGGTCTAATTTCTCCTTGATGGCCTTGTAGACCTCCCACGAGATGAGCACGGCATGCGGCTCGTTGTTCTTTTGAACGAGCACGCCGTTGTTCGTCGATTGCACCTGCTCGATGAGGTCAGAGGTTTCCGATCGTAGCTCGGTGATGGTGGCGACGGCATCTACGCCTTCAGTACTGTACATTGGTGGGGATAAGAAACTGGTGTAGGAGATTGTGGTCCATGAAGGCGGGAGTACTAACACGGACAGACATCGCCTCTGTCGTTTCAGGATGCAACGTCTATCCCGCTATTCTTTCAAAAACTACCTTACTATCTCGGAAAAGATCCCTGGACAAGAAAGGCGAGAAATAAGAGGCATGCGCAGAAAAATGCGACGGACGCCACAGAAGCGTAGGGGAAGATTACAGGGAGGGTTTTGACGCATACAACCGTTGTTGTTTGCGCCCATGTCGTCGATTGCGTGTGCCGTGTGCGGCCCCCGGTGTGAGCGGTAGGATCTGCTGCACGACGAACAGTGTACCGGGGGAATAACGTGTGCCGATTGCCCCAGGGCCGGCCATTCCCAGGACGTCCGAAACCGACGTGCCTTGAGAGTCTGTTTTAATTTGTCTCTCGGGCACCCCGGAGAGTACTTCCCCGCCTTGCTCGGGGCGCTGCGAGCGGCCTTGACGGCTGCAAATCGCCCCCTCGCTCGACCGGCAGTACCACTACAGGCCGCGTTCAGGGTGCGATTTTCGCTCTGTCGATTCTCGCTCTCGCGATCCGGCCCAAAATCAAAACCAGACTCTGAGCGTCGGCGAACAGCAAGGGACACTTGGCAGCCTCAGGACGCATCCCCGGAGTGCTTCCGCTTCGTCCGAAGAGATCCTTCGCCGTTACTCGAGACGATCTGCCACGAGGTTTTCATCGCGTAGTGCGGTGGCGGGGAGGCGAGGGTGCGTTGGGGGCGCGGGTCGTGTCTTGGTCGCAGGAACGCATCGGTCTGAGAAGATGCCTTGTTCCCCTGGCCCCTATTTCTCTTGCTTGGACCTCATCCGACGAGTGAGGCCAAGAGGCGGTGCTGTGCCGGCGCGTGCATCTGTCTCCGTGTTCGGGGGCTACGGGGGGCTTGACCGTGCATATTCCGGCCGACGAAGCGCCCCGCTTCGTGCAATTGGGAGGGGCTGTTGCGGAACCCGCTGAGCAGCCGGTGCGGGTGGCTGGTAACGGAAGCACCCGCATGTGCGCCCAGGTCACGAGTCTGCCCACGCCCGCACACTGAATCTAAGCGACCAGTAATGTTGAGCGAGGGCCCAGGACATGTGGTCGGTTCATCCCGTGCCATGGGCCTCGCTCGACGGGCCGACGACCCCGGATGCGAGAGCGGCTCCCAAACGCGACTCGGTGACAGGCGGCTGAGGCAACTCCACGCAGGGCCCGGTCGATCCGGTGGTTCGCTCTGAGAATGGTCGGCTTTGCGGAGGCGGGCACAATATTTGTTCGGTGATTCCAAGCAGTATTTCTCCGAACAAGATGCCGTCTCATGCCTCGACCGACTTCGATTGCGCCTACTGCCGTGTGCTGCCTCCTTGTCTTCGCATCGGTAGGACTGGGGGGATGCGCGACCCTTATCCACGGCTCCTCGCAGGAGGTGACCGTTGAGTCTGCCCCCTCTGAGGCGCAGGTTGAGGTGGACGGCCGCCCCGTGGGGGAGACGCCTACGACAGCGGTTCTGGAGCGGGACCGGGAGTATGCGATTAGCATCTATCAGGAGGGGTATGAGCCCTACCACACGACCCTTCGTCCGGGGCGCAGCCTCTGGGCCACAGTCAATGTCCTGAACTTCTTTATTCCGGGCCTGCTCATAGACGCCTCCACCGGGGCGCTTCATGCCCTTGACCCCGGCACCGTTGCGCCCGAGCTACAGCCGGTAGACTCGAGTGCCGTGGACCTGCCCACACCCGACGAGAGAGAGGGAGAGACCCCCTAGCAGGGTGCTTGGATATTCGTCCCTGGAGCGGGAGGTAACGACGTGCGCCCCCTTGCGATCGTGCCTGCCCGAAGGGACCCGGCCTGACATGGGGCGGACCCGCTAGTCGATCGACAGTTCGCTCACGCGCTGCTCAGCCTCGTCGAGTCGGTCGAGGCACTCATTGGCCAGGGCCACGCCCTCTTCGTAGGCGTCGATCGCCTCGTCCAGTGAGGGAGAATCGTCTTCAAGGGTGTCGACGATGTCCTCGAGGCGTTCCAGGGTGTCTTCAAACGTGCGATCGGTGTCGTCGGGCGTGTCGGGCATGGGAGGACGATGCAGCGTTGCCGGCGGTGGGGGGAGAGGGGGCGAAGCAGTCCTGTCTAAATGTGTTGAAAGCCCGGTCGGTTCGGAAGGAAGGGATGGACGGGGACCGTGGCGGTGTCTATCCTATGTGGTACACGCATTCACCTTCCCTTACGATTTTTCCTTCCCGCCATGGATCTCGGACTTCAAAATCGAACCGCCATCGTCACCGGTGCGAGCCGTGGCATTGGCAAGTACATTGCGCAGGCCCTCGCCCGCGAGGGGTGCGACGTAGCCATCTGTGCCCGCACCGAATCGGATCTCGAAGAGGCCGCGGCGGAGATCCAAGAGACGGGGGCGGAGGTGCTGGCCCTGCCCATGGACGTCACGGAGGCGGGCGAGCCGGAGCGCCTCGTGAAAGAAACCCACGCCCGATTTGGACGCATCGATACCTACGTGGGCAACGTGGGGGGCAACCGGCGTGGCAGCTTCGAAGAGCTGTCGGACGAGGACTGGGAGGACCTGATGGACCTGAACTTCATGTCGCACGTCCGCGTGAGCCGGGCGGCCGTTCCGCACATGCGGGAGGTGGAGGGGGCCTCCATCTGCTACATCTCGTCCATCTTTGGGCGGGAGCTGGGGGGCGCGGGCCTGTCGCTCTACAACACGACCAAGTCGGCGCTCATCAGTGTGAGCAAGGTGATGGCCCAGGACCTTGCCCCGGAGATCCGGGTCAACAGCGTGGCGCCGGGCTCCATCCGCTTCCCGGGCGGCAGTTGGGACCAGCGCGTGAAGGAGAAGCCAGAGGAGATGGAGCAGTTTGTTGAGGAGAACATCGCGATCGAGCGCTTCGGGCGTGCGACCGAGGTGGCCGACGCCGTCACGTTTCTCTGCTCCGAGCGGGCCAGCCTCATCACCGGGGCCTGCATCAACGTGGACGGCGGCCAAAGCCAGTCCCTGATCTAGCGGCTACGTCGCACTTGGGGCGGAGGCCGAGGCCGAGGGCACCTGTGTCGGGCGTTCCTCCTCGTCGAGGGCGACGAGGACGAAGCGCCCCGTGCAGGCAAGCATGCGGTCGTGCGCATCCATCGGCTCGACGAACATGTCGACCCGAACCGTGAGGGAGGTGCCCCCGGTGTCCGTAACCTGCGCCACGAGCTCCACGATCGTGCCCTCGGGCACCGGGTGCTTGTAGTCGATTTCGCTCGTGTGAACGGTGACGACTTTCGTGCGGCACCACCGGGTCGCACAGATGAACGCAGCCTGGTCCATCCACCCCATGGCGGTGCCCCCGAAAAGCGTGTGGTAGTGATTGGTATCGCCCGGAAAGACGGCGTGCACCATGCGCGTTTCCGCCGCTTCACTCTCGAGGACGTCGTGGGAGTCTGGGGAGGGAGAGGGCATCAGAACAAGAGGGGGTGGGAGAAGACGAGTCGGGTACGGGCCTCATCCTTCGCAGCTGCTACACGTCAGGATCTCCCGAGAGAAGTCCTGTGCGGCGTTGACGCCATTTTGGTAGTAGAGCGACTTGACGCCCTTCCTCCACGCCTCAATGTACAGCTGGTTGATGTCCTTCGCCGGGGTTGAGTTCGGGTCGATGGCCAGGTTTAGCGACTGCGACTGATCGATGTGCTTCTGGCGGGCGGCCGCCTGGTTTACAATGGCCATCTGACTGATCTCGCTGAATGTTTTGAACACGTCCTTCTCCCTCTCGGTCAGGATGTCGAGGTGCTGCACCGAGCCGTCGTGGAGGGCAATCTCGTCCCACACCTCGCGGGTGTTTTTGCCCTTCTGTTCCAGCAGTGCCGTGAGGGATGGGTTCCGGTAGGTGACCTTCATCTTGGCCCGATCCTGCACGTGGTAGTTGCTCTTGATGGGCTCGATGGAGGGGCTGACCTGCCCGAGGATAAAGCTCGACGACTTGGTCGGGGCCACGGCCATCGTCGTGGCGTTGCGGCGCCCGTAGCCGTCCAGGACCGGCGGCTCGCCGAAGCGGTCCGCCAACTCCGCGGACGCGGCGTAGGACCGGTCCTTGATCGTCTGCGCGAGGTCGGTGCCGATGGTGGTGGCCTCCGCCGACTCGAACGGGATCATGTTGGCCTGTAGGTAGGAGTGCCAGCCCAAGATGCCGATGCCGATGGCGCGGTGCCGCTTCGCAAAACGCACGGGCCGTTGCATATGAGCCATGTCCTCCGCCCCCTGAATAAACTCCTCCATCACCGCATCGAGGAAGTAGGTGAGCGTCTCGACCGCGTCGGTGTCCTTCCACTCGTCGTAGTGGAGGGCATTCATCGACGAGAGGCAGCACACGAAGCTCTCGTCCGGGCCTGAGGGCAGTGCAATCTCGGAGCAGAGATTTGACGCGTGAATGTCGTAGCCCTTGTCCTTGTAGACCTGCGGCTTGCCGGCTTCGACGTTGCCGCGGAAAAGGAGGTACGGGATGCCAAGCTCCATGCGCTGCTCGATCACGCTCGCCCAGAGCTCGCGCTTCTCTTCGTCGCCGTCGATCATCTCCCGCATCCACGCATCGCCGATCACGACGCCGTACATCATCGTTTGAATGGCGTCGCCCTCGGTCTGGATGTTGAGCCACTCTTCGATGTCGGGGTGCTCGATGTCGATGTAGCCGGCGAAGTGGCCGCGGCGCGTTTCGCCCTGGCTCACCACGTTGATCACCTTGTCGAAGAGCTGGGCAAAGGGGTAGGTGCCGTTGGAGGTGCCGTTGTTGGTGATGGGGGCGCCACGGGGACGAATGTCGCCGAAGTAGCCACTGGTGCCGCCGCCCACCTTTGTCATCATGCCCACCTCGGCATGGGTGTCGAGGATGGAGGTCATCGTGTCTTCGAAGTAGGACCCGAAGCACGAGATGGGCAGGCCCCGGTCGAGGCCGAAGTTCGACCACACTGGAGAGGCGAGGGAGTAGTAGCCGCGGCTCATGTACGTGTAGAACCGGTCGGCAAAGCCATCGACGCCGAGAATCGACTCGGCGTGTTCGGCGATCTCGCGGACCCGCTCTTTGGGCGTGGTGTCGTCGAGCAAGTAGCCGCGACGGAGAAACGTCCTGGCGTGCTCGTTGAGCCAGGCAAAATCGCGGGATGAGTCGGTGGTGGGGAGGGAGAGGGCGGGCTGAGCCATCGCGGCGTTGGGCAGAGAGAAAAAAGAACGGAAGCGGTCGGGGACACCAGTCTCTAGAAGAGGTCGCTGCTACTCACGCTCTGCGTCATTTTCGAATAGCTGGTGCCCCGCTTCGAAAAGAAGTCGTTGCCCTTCGTGAGCAGAATCTCTTCGTGAAACCAGCGGGTTTCGTCGCGCCGCTCGGGGTCGACCTCAAAGATCGGGGGGACATCCACATTGCGAAGCGACTCGTTGAACTTGTCACGCAGGAAGGTGTCAACGACGGGACGCGGCAGGAAGTCCAGCTCGCCGTCCGCGAAGATCCAGTCGAGCACCTTGTGCTCGGCCTGATACGCACGCCGGCAGGCAGCCTGGACCTCCGCGTCGAAGTCGGCCCCGAACCAATCGGGGTGTTCCTCCCGGATGACGTCGATCAGCTCCACCCCGAAGAGGCCATGGATCTGCTCTTCCTTGGAGGTGGCCTCCACGGCATTTGCGACGCCTTTGAACTTTTTCTCGTACTTGTCGAACGAGAGCATGATGAGGAACTGACTGAACAGGCTCACATGCTCGGTGAAGATCGAAAAGAGAAGAATGGAGAAGGCGAAATCGCGGTCCGTGCCGCCGTCATTCTGCAAACAGGCATCCAGGTACTCAATCCGGTCGGCAATTGCAGGAATTTGCTCGACGCGTGCGAACCGATCATCCAGGCCCAAGAGGTCGAGAAGGTGGGAGTACGCGTCCATGTGGCGAACTTCCGACTCGGCGAACGTCATGCCGACGGCGCCGATTTCAGGCTTCGGCATGCGGTGGTACAGGTCGGCCCAGAAGGTCTTCACGGACACCTCGATCTGGGCGATGGCAAGCATCGTTTTGGTGATGACACTGCGCTCGGTGTCGGTGCAGTTGACGTGGAAGTCCTGGACGTCCCCTTCGAAGGTAAACTCGTCGTGAACCCAGTAGGAATGACGAATGGCGTCCTTGAAGTCCAGCAGGTGCGGATACTCATAGGGCTTGAGGTTGACGCGCTCGTCGAAAATGTCCATGGCAGGCGGAGGAACGGTGCGGTAGATGCGGGGCAGGGGCGGAGCAGACAGAAGAAACGCGTTAGACGATGCGCCACAGGAGGGCGGGCCGCGAGGCTAGCGTGAGGGGCCCCCCGGGCGGACGAGGTGGGGGATGGGCTGTCGACGGAGACAGGCGGCGATCGACAGTAACCAGGTGAGACATGGTGTGCTCCACAAATAAAGAGTCCTTCGGACGCAAAGACGCGTCACGAAGGCGGGGAGCACGTGGGGAACAGCAGAACCCTCTTCGTGCCGTCCCCGGAATAGTCCAGATGAGGGACGGGCGGTTCCTGTGTAGCCGTTCCACGATGCAGACCGCAGGCCTCATGACGCGTGAGGCTTCCCACGTGCCGGATCACCGGCAGGGGGAACGGGTCGTTCTCTGAGCAGGCATTCGGACTATCACCGTTGCGCGACAGCGCCGGAATTCCACCGGACTTTCCCCGAGGCACCGCTCCGGCCGGAGCGGCTACCACACCACGACGGTGTGGCCTCAGAGAGAACGAGTCATATGTAGGCAGAGAATAAGCGGTGCTTGGAGCAGTGTCAACTCTCCCGATGACAGTTACAGGGCGATTGCATCTTCAAGGTCTCGACGGAACACGTGATGGAAACCCTCGCCCTCAGATGCCACAGACCCGGTTTCGGAAGGAGGCCACCGATGCCTCACGCCAGGACGTGCTTGCCAATCCTGACTATTGCTGGGGGGAAATTGAGGACCGGAGGAAGTCTTTCCTCAACCGAGGCCAAGTCTTCACAGAAGAAGACGTAGAACCTGCTTCAATCTACGTCTCGGGGGCCCAACCGGCAGGGGTGGCCCGCAAATCATCCCCGGTCTCAGGCGGTCGTTCGCAGCCCTCGACCCTGCGCCGATCATCGGCTTCTCGATGCTCGGTCTTCCCGTCCGGTCCAGTTCCCAAACAGGTTCTCAGCGTCGGGGGAAGAGGGCCCCGTCGTCGACGGCCGGGCGCGATCTACTCGAAACGAGTTAGGGTGGCCCGGACGCGACGCGCCTGTGGGTCGGACGTACGCCACTGCACGAGGATGGGGCTTTGGTAGCGGCCTTGTTCAATCGTGCCCTCGCCGTTGGCCTCGTCCTCGGTCACGAGCAGGCTGACCGACCGCTTCATTCGTAGGAACCGCTCGGCCGGCACTGCGAGACACTTGTCGATGATGCGCTCGATCAAGGACTCGCTCAGGCCCAGGGTGTCGACGACCTTGTTGACGAGGCGGACGAGATCGTACTTCGCGTAGTTCTTGGCCTTCTTGGGAATGGCGCCGGGGTCGCGGAGCATGTTTCGGCCCTTCCGTGCCATGAACCGCAGTGGGTCCCGAAGCACCTCGACCAGGTCGTGCTTCATAAGGAGGGTCTCGTACTCGTTCACCGTGAGGCCCACGTGCTTCTCCTCCGGAACGAGTTCGAGATGCACACGGCCCGTGCTGATCCCGTGCGCGGCCAGTCGCTCGTGGAGGCGCTTGAAAATTCCGAGCCGGGGGTCGCGCAGGCTTACCGAGTCGATGGAATGGTCGGAGACCGGAACGCGAAGGTCCATCTGTTCGACGACCCGCTCGTCGTTGTACCCAATGACTGTCGTGCGGCGCTCGCGGCGGTCCTGGTTGTCCTTGTTGATCCCATCGAGGTCGATGAAGAAGACCGGCCGGGCGGGACTGCTGGGGTACGTGACACAGTTTTCAAGGCCCGACCCAATGAATGTCAGGTGGGAATCGGCGTTGCGGGGCTCGGTGCGGCGTTGCTTGGGACTCAACTCCTTCCGAAGGTGGAGTTGATCATGCTGATAGTTGGCCCCGTACGGAAAGAGCTCCCGAAAAGGATCTAGAAACTTGTGCACCTGATCCTGACACCGGTCGAGCCGGTTGCAGATGGTTTCTTCCAGATACCCGGCCGTCGTGTGGTACGAACAGTAGAGGGCCTGCTCGTGGTCGTGCAAAAACCCCTCGTCCTTCCGCTCTACGTGCTCGTTTACGTCGATGACGTCTACGCGCTGCTCCGGCTGGAACTGAATCGTAAGTTGGGTTGGGTCCGGAGCCATGGAGCGTGAGACGTTGACAGTTGGGCCAGCCGTAGGACGGAGAGGCGGAAAGGCAGTGGGAACGCCGGGGCGTTGGGAGAGAAGAACGGCGGCGCCCAGCGAAAAGCCGTCGGATGTACAGCCTACAAACAGGGCGGTTCCTGATCAAGGCCTGAGGTGCCCCCTCCCCAGTCGTCTCGCGCAGGAGCGACTCGGGGCCACGATTTTACGATGCTGTGACATCGTAGTGGGGGCATGCGCGAACGCGTCGTTGCTCGCGGGGGCGGTTGCTCGTGGGGGACGGGCGGAGGCAGACCGTCGCGGCTACGCGTCGCTCGGAAGCACGTGTGCGTCGCGGTGCCCGTCTTGGAAGTGGAGGCGCACCCGCTCGCCCTCGTCGAGCGACTCGGCCGAGTGGACAGGCATGCCGTCGCGGGTGAGATGGGCGTAGCCTCGTCGCAACGGCTGCTCGGGGTCGAGCGCGTGCAGGCGGTCGTGGAGGTGATCGAGGCGGGTACGGGCCTGCTTCACGACGCGGGTTCCCCCTCGCTCCAGGCGGTCCGCGAGGACGTCGAGGCGCTGTCGGTGCTGCCTCAAGCGCCGCGCCGGGGCATGGAAGGCCCGCGACGCCACCAGGGCGTCGACGTGCTGGCGGGCATTTTGGAGCCGACGCGTCACCTGGGTATGGAGGCGGTCGTGGAGGCCCCGAATGCGCCCGGCCACGTCCCGTCGGTCCGGCACCACGAGTTCGGCCGCCGCCGAAGGGGTGGCGGCCCGCTCGTCGGCCACGAGGTCGGCGATCGTCACGTCCGACTCGTGCCCGACGGCGCTCACGACCGGCAGTGCGGACGCGTCGAGTGCACGCGCCACCTTCTCCTCGTTGAACGCCCACAGGTCTTCGGTGGAGCCGCCGCCCCGTCCCACGATCAGCAAATCGGGCCGCTGTGCATCATCGGAGGGCAGTTCGTTGAAGGCCGCCACCGCATCGGCGATGGCCTGGGGCGCGTCGAGGCCCTGTACCGTGACGGGGCACAACACCACTTCCGCCGGCGGAAATCGCCGCGCCAGGCCCGACTGGAGGTCGTGGACCGCCGCCCCCTGGCCCGAGGTGACGATGCCAATGGTGTCGGGAAACAAGGGGAGCATCTGCTTGCGCTCGGGGGCGAAGAGCCCCTCTGCCTGCAGCTTCTGCTTGAGCTGCTCGAACGCCTTCTGCTGGGCGCCCTTGCCTGTCTGCCGCATCGCCTGTGCCTGGATCTGCAGGTCGCCCCGCCGCTCGTAGACGGAGGCGTGGCCGTTCACGCGGACTTGCATCCCCTCCTCGGGCTCGAAGTAGACATGCTGCGTAAGGTGCTTCCACATCACACACCGGATCTGCGCATCTTCGTCCTTGAGACTGAAATAGCAGTGCCCGGACGCGGCCCGCGTGAAATCGGACAATTCCCCCTCCACCCACACGTCGTCGTAGTGGTCTTCAACCAGGCCGTTGAGACCGCGGGTGAGTTCGGTGACAGTGAGAATGTCAGAAGAGAGAGCGTTTGACACAGAAGTGAGCAGAGATAGGGCGGGGGAGAAAAAAGATTTCAGAATCGGGGACAATCTTCGAGCGTCCGAGCCCCGGCACCGACCGGAACAGACGAGCACACGCCGGATCCCTTTCTCATGTGCTTCACGTTATGTTCATGATTGTAGGTTCAAAAGTCCTTGACCGAGTGTGCAAGGGATATTTACATAAGGGCAATCGTTTACGAGAAATTCGTCCTTCCTCGTCAGCATAAACCGGATCCATGGATGCCCGACACAGACGCTTCCCTGTTTCCCTTCTCCTCGCCGCGCTTTTCGTAGTGGCTCACGGACTGGTCCTGGTGTTGCCCGTGCAGGCCCAAACAACGGTGAGCGGGGTGGTGACAGACGCCGAGGATGGGAAAGTGATTCCTGGGGTCAATGTGCGGGTAAAAAACACGACTGTGGGAACGACGACGGACCTGAACGGCGAGTACGAGATCCAAGTGCCGACCGGCCGAGACGTCCTTTTGTTCTCGTTTGTCGGGTACCAGGAGCGAGAGGTTCAAGTGCCGGACGGCGAGGCACAGGTCGATGTCGCACTGCCACGCGATGTGGTAGACATGGACGAGGTTGTGGTTACGGGGCTGGGGTCGGAGGTGAAGCGAGAGAACCTCGCCAATGCGGTCACGTCGGTTGATGCCGCGGACTTGGAGGGAACCACGGACGTCGAGTCGATCGATGGGGCACTGAGCGGAAAAGTGCCCGGGGCCCAAATCAATTCCTACTCCGGAGCGCCCGGCGGGGGCGTGAGCGTTCGGCTCCGCGGGGTGTCGACGATCAACGGGAATGCCCAGCCGCTGTACATCGTCGATGGCATTATCGTAAGCAACGCGTCCATTCCCACGAACGTGAACGCCGTTACCCAGGCCGCCTCGGGAGGAAGCCGGTCCAATCAGGACAACCCAGTAAACCGAATCGCCGATCTCAATCCCAAAGACGTCCAGTCGATCGAGATTTTGAAGGGGCCCTCGGCGGCTGCCATCTACGGGGCGCGCGCCTCGAACGGCGTGGTGCTCATTGAAACGAAGCGTGGAGAAGCCGGGGAGACTCGGGTCGATTTCTCGCAGACGCTCGGGGTCACGACGATCCGGAAGAAGCTGGGGATGCGGGACTTCACGGCCGAAACGGCCGAGGTGGCATTCGGGGAACGGGGGCGGCAGGAGTTCTTGGAGGCGCAAAACGAGCGGGGCTTCATCGATTACGAGGAAGAGCTCTTTGGACAAGAAGGCGTCTTGTCGACCACGTCGATCTCGGCGAGTGGAGGGTCGCAGGACACCCGGTTTTATTTGTCGGGAGCGTGGCAGGATGACGAAGGCATCATCGAACGGACTGGGTTTGAACGGCGCTCGGTACGGCTGAATGTGGACCACACGTTTAGCGCGCGTTCTTCGATTACCGGCACCGTCAACTACGTCAACAGCGAGACCCGGCGAGGCCTCACGGGGAATGATAATTCGGGCACGACCTTCGGCCGCTCACTCACGTCGACGCCGAACTTTATCGACATTCGCGAGCGGGAGGATGGCACCTATCCGGATCACCCGTTCAATGCCTCGAATCCGCTTCAGACGCGGGACCTGTTTACGAACGAGGAGAAGCTCAACCGCGTCATGGCCGGCGCAAATTTCAACTACGACTTTTTCAACACCGACACCCAGCGCCTGCGGTTCGTGGGGGAAGGAGGGGTTGACTTTTTTCAGTTCGAAACCGTTGGGCTCTTTCCCCGGCGCCTCCAGTTCGAGCCGAATGACGATCAGCCGGGAACCTCGATTCTGGGGGAGACGAACTCGCTCTTTACGAATTTTCGCACCCTGCTCGTGCACGAGTATGCGATTGAGGACCCCGCCCTCGACCTGACGACGCAGGTCGGCTTCACGGCGTCGGATTCAGACGTCAACTCTACCAATTTTGTCGCCCGGGATCTCATTCCGGGAGAGCAGAACCTCGACCAGGCCGCTTCGCTTTCGTCCACCCAGGAGCGGACCTTCCAAAATGACCGGAGCTTTTTCGTTCAGGAGGAGGCAAACTACGACGATAAGGTCATTTTCACCGCGGGGGTTCGAGGGGACCGCAGTTCGCTAAACGGCGACACCGACGAGTTTTTTCTGTTCCCGAAGTCGTCGCTCGCGGTGCGGGTGGCGAACTTCGATTTCTGGACGTACGATGCGGTGGATCAGCTCAAGCTGCGCGTTGCCTTCGGAGAAACGGGCAACACGACCAACTTTGGGACGAAGTTTACCTCTTTTGAGGCCCCAAACGTGGGTGGACAGGCGGGAACGCTCGTCGATCGGGAGCGGGGCGACGACTCGATTGAGCCGGAGCGTCAGTCCGAGATCGAAACGGGGGTTGATCTGGGCCTCTTCAACCGGCGAGCGAACCTCAGCTTTACGGTGTACCGGAAGGCCATTACCGACCAACTGCTCCGCCGCGAGGTGCCCTCCTCCACCGGGTTCCAGCTCGAAACCATCAACGCCGGAAAGCTCGTCAATCGCGGCCTTGAGACATCCCTGACCGTTCTCCCTGTGTCGAACAACACCGTGGAGTGGGAGTCAACCATCAACTTCTGGACCAACGACGCGGAGGTGCGGGACCTTCCCGTTCCGTCCTTTCGAGCCGTGGGGGGCGGATTTGGGGCGACGCTCGGGGAGGTCCGGATCCAGGAGGGCCGAAGCCCCACACAGATTGTGGGCGTCGACGACCGGGATGGAGACGGGTCTTCGGACGGGGTCTTTCAACTCGGCGACACGTCCCCCGAGTTTCAGATGTCGTTCTCCAACGAGGTTACGCTCTTCGATGGGCTGAGTGCATCGTTCCTTGCCCACTGGAAAAAGGGCGGCGACAATTTGAACCTTTCCGAGTTGCTCTTTGACCTGAGTCGAACATCGCCCGACTTCGACGAGGACGAGGACGGAGACGGCACGCCGGACGGCGTTGAGCGCCTGAATGCCCAGGGCGTTTCGGCCCAGCAATTCGTGCAGGACGCCTCGTACTTTCGTCTCCGGGAGGTGGGGGTGTTCTATGAGTTTCCGGACCCGCTCTTGCGGGACGTTTTCGATGGGGCGGTTCGGCGCGTTCGCGTCGGCTTGTCGGCCAACAACGTCTTCACAATCACGCCCTACAAGAGCTACGATCCGGAGGTGAACAACTTCGGATCAACGCCGGTGGCGAATGGAGTGGAAGTAACCCCTTTTCCCTCCTCCAAGAAGTTCTTCTTCCACCTGAATGTGGGGCTGTAACGTGCGTCCCTGTCCTGTCGTCCTGACCCGCATCCGTTCCTGCTTTTCGCCATGCCCAATTGCGTCTCGCCCATGCTCGCTCGCTTTTCCCGCAGATCGGCCCCCTTGCGCCTCATGATACAGCGCTCCCTGTTCACTGCCATCCTCGGCGGGCTTCTCGTCACTCTCGGAGGTGGGTGTGACTCCATTGGTATTGACGACCGGGGAGACCCCAACCAGCCGAGCCTGGACGGAACGATTCAGAATCCGACCCGCGACAAGATTGCAAATGTGGCAACGGGCATTGAGGCAGGGATGCGGACGGACATTAATCAGTACCTGACGGATGTTGGCGTGATCGGACGCGAGTACATTCGCTTCAGTGGGTCGGAGCCTCGATTCACGTCGGAGCTGCTCGGAGGCGACAACTCGGTGCTGGACAACAATACGTTCTACATTACCCGTCCCTGGGCGGAGCGCTATCGGGTTGTTCGGAATGCGAACATTCTGATTGACGCCCTTGGCAATGCGGACTCGGGAATTCTAAGCGATGCGGAGAAAAACGCAACGCGTGGGTTTGCAAAGACGCTCATGGCGCATCAGCTACTGATGAATGCCAACCTCACCTTCCGAAATGGCATCCGTGTGGACGTGGCGGGAGACGAGCCCGGTCCGCTTGTAGAGTACAACGCGGCCCTACAGGCGATCGCGGACACCCTGGACGATGCAAATCAGGCACTCCAGGGGGCGAGCGACGACTTTCCGTTCTCGCCCACGTCGGGCTTCGACGGGTTCCAAACTCCGGAGACCTTCCGAACCTTCAACCGTGCCCTTGCGGCGCGCGTCGCGGCGTACCGGCAAGACTACGAGCAGGTGCTGAGCCTGCTCGGCGACTCCTTTATCGATCCCGGGGCGCCGTTGAACCAAGGAACCTTCCACATCTTTTCGACCGCGGCGGGCGACATGACCAACCCGTTTTTCCTCGATCCGCAGGCCTCCGGCGACCTCATTGCGGCCCACCCGAGCTACGTAGCTGACATCCGGGAGGATGACACCCGGATGGACAAGGTCGTGAAGCGGGACGATACGTTTGAGGGAGCGGGCCTTCAGTCCGATTGGGGGTTTGCCGTGTATGACGGGCCGACGGCCCCCATTCCCATTATTCGCAACGCCGAGCTCATTCTGCTTCGTGCAGAGGCCCATCTCCTGAAGTCGTCGCCGGATCTAGGCGCCGTGGTCGACGCCCTGAATGTCATTCGCAACGCGGCCGGTCTGGGCGACTACTCGGGGCGGATGACGGAGGAGGCACTGCTCGACGAATTGCTCTATCAGCGACGGTACGAGCTGTATGGGGAAGGCCATCGCTGGATCGACGTGCGTCGCCTGCTCGGTGAGGATTGCGGAGATGCGAACGACGATGCCTGTCTGAACGACGACCTTCCCCTCGACCGCGAAGGCGACGACGTGTGGTTGCAGTTCCCCATTCCCGCGGACGAAAATGTATAGGCAGTTTGCAAAGACGAAAGACTCGAACCTACAACGGCCCCGTCGACACCGGCGGGGCCTTTTGTGCTTGCGTTTTCCGTTCGGCTGGACGGGCGGGACACACGCTCATCTCCGTTCCGTATTGACCGTGTGCCTCGCTCAATCCCCTCACACCTGAATCCATCACATGTCCACTTCCGATCCGATTCGCATCCAGTTCGTGTGCCTCGGCAACATCTGCCGGAGTCCCCTCGCCAAAGCGGTCTTCCGTGACAAGGTGGAGGGGGCCGGCCTGGACGAGCACTTCGAGATTGCGTCCTCCGGCACCGGCAGCTGGCACGCTGGGGACACGGCGGACGACCGGATGCGCAGGACCGCCCAGCGCAACGACCTGTCGCTGGAGGAGCACCGTGCCTCACAGTTTCAGCCCGAGCACCTGGAGCGGTTCGACCACATCTTCGTGATGGACAAGAGCAACCTCAATGACGTGCTCCATCTCGATGAGGACGACCAGTACGGGGGCAAGGTGCGGCTCTTCCGCGAGTTTGACCCGGAGCCGGACGACTACCAGGTGCCGGATCCCTACCACGGGGGGCGCAAGGGCTTCGAACGGGTCTTCGAGATCGTCGAGCGGACTGCGGACATGCTCCTTCACCGCCTTGCCGACGAGTACGACCTGGTCGACGTTGGGGACGAGCAGGCGGGGGCAGACAAGCAGGAGCATGGACGCTGACCCGGACTCGGGCTGATCGGATGGCAATGACCGTCGCGCTCTTTTTGTGTACGCCCCCAGTCCCCCACTCAGTATGCTGCCGGATGCGCTCCGTGACACGCTGGAGGAGCGGCTCGATGCAACGATCGAGTCGGTGGCGTCTGTCCGTGGCGGGTGCATCGCGAACGCGTGCCGCCTCGAAACCGACGCCGCGCCGTTCTTTCTGAAGTACGGCCCCAATGAGGTGGCGCGCACCTTTCCCGGCGAGGCGGCCGGGTTGAAGGCCCTCGGCGCGGCCGACAGCCCCCTCGTGGTGCCGTCGGTCCACGACACCGTGCCCGCCACGAAGGCCCGTCCGGGGGCTCTCGTCATGGAATGGATCAACCCGGGGCGGGAAGGACGACGCTTCTGGGACCGGTTCGGGGAAGGACTTGCGGCCCTGCACCGCCACACCGCCGACGCGTACGGGTTTGATCGCGATAATTTTATCGGTCGTCTGCCGCAGTCGAACGAGTGGACCGACGACTGGCCGGCATTCTTTCGGGAGCAACGGCTGGCGCCGCAGGCGGACATGGCGCGGGAGCGCAACCGGTGGCACGACGGCTGGGAGGCGGCCCTTGCCGCCCTCTACCGGCGCCTTCCGGACATCCTCCCCAAGTCGCCCGAGCCGTCCGTGCTGCACGGCGACCTCTGGGCGGGCAACTACATGGTGACCGCCGTCGGGGCCCCGGCCCTCGTCGATCCCGCCACGTACTACGGCCACCGCGAGGCCGACCTGGCCATGTCTGAGCTCTTCGGCGGGTACGACGATCGCTTCTACGACGCCTACCGGTCGGCGTGGGGACTGGCGCCGGACTACGAGACGCGCCGCGACGTTTACAACCTCTACCACCTCATCAACCACCTCAATCTCTTCGGGGGCGGCTATGCCGCGCAGGTGGAGGACGTCCTTCGTCCCTTCGCGTAGCTGAAGCAATTGCAGAAGGGCTACAGGCGGACGGTCATGTCGTGATCGATCGTCACGAGGCAGGAGAGGCGCCCCATGCCCATGCCACTGAGCGTGCTGTCGAGAGCCTGCGTGGGGGGAGGAGCGCCCTTTACGATCTCGACCACGCACAGGCCGCAGTGGCCCCGCCCCCCACAGTTGGCGATGTTCGTAACGGCATTGTGGGGCGAATGTCCGTGACGGCGCAGGGCCTGTCGCAGCGTGATGCCCGACTTGGCCTCGAACTCGTGCTGGCCGGTCTCGGTCTGTACGGTAATTGTGTGCACGTCGGTCGTGGGGGCGGTTTTGCTCATGGCGGGGGGCGGGTGGACCGCTGCAATGAGGGACGTGCGCGTCAGGTCACCGTCTTGTTGGGGGGATCGGCCAGCTGGTCCTGGACACGGCGGTACAGAAGGGTGGCGGCGGTGCCCCAAAGGACCACGCCGAGGGGCGCGGCGCCCCACCACGAAAGGCCAGTGAGAATGTGCACGGCGTCGGCGAAGCCCGCGGCCACAAACACGAGGGCCACGGCGAAAACAATGGAGTCGCGGACGATGACCTGGTTGGCATCCATGGACATAGGCGTGTGGGGGATTGAGCAAGCAGTCAATTCGGAAGGACGCAACGGAGGAGGGGCTACGGCACGTACCAGATGCCCCGTGCCGAGTCCAGCCACTCGCCCACGACGATGTGGGGCAGCGCCAGGAGACAGACGAAGATGGTGTAGAACGCCACCGCCCCGCCGAGCAGTCCGGCGCCGCCCAGGGGATTCGGGACGAGCACGTAGAAGCCGGCCATAAGCCCGAACGTGACGAGTGCCCCCACGACCATCGCCGCCCAGGTGAGGGGGAGCGACAGCCGGTCCGGCGCCGGGTCGTCGGACGCGACGGCCGTGGTGCGGGCGGTCTGGCGCAGGGTGTACCAGAGCGGGAAGTAGAGCCCCACTGCCAGCATCATGGGGACGAACGTGAAGTAGACGACCAGGAGTGTCGTCTCGGCAAAATCCGTGAGCCATGCCGTTGACAGGCCCCCAGTGTACAGCCCCCCGCCGAGATGGGCCGCGAGGGCGAGGCCGTAGACCGTTCCCACTGCCATCTGAACATCCGAGAGGCGCGTCGCCAGCGGGAGCGGGCCCGCTGCGCCGAAGATGTGCACCATATGGGTGGAGAACGTGACGTAGACACCGGGCCAGGCCAGCAGCGGCACCAGCATGATGGCGCCGCCCCGCACGAAGGCCGCCAGGCCGCGCTGCCAGGACGACTGCAGGTGCTCGGTCCCGCACAGGGCATCCATCGCCTTCACCCCGCCGTGTCCGCCCTTGACGACCGCCGTGGAGAAGGCGAGGCCGAGCGCCACGACGGGCGCCACGAAGAAGAAGCCCACGAAGCCCACGAGGAAGACCACGTACAACACGACGTACCGCAGGCTGAAGGAGACGCGGCGGTGGCGTAGGTTCTCGAAGTGCTCATAGCCACCGTGGGGCAGGTTGAGAGCCACCATCCCGATGAGGTACCCCACCATCTGCGCCTTCATCGAGAGTGACACGTCGAGCAACGCGGCCAGGATGCCCCCGACCGCCAGGGCCCCGAGGGTGATGCGCGAGCCCCACACGGCGAGCGTCGTGGGGGACCGCGCCGGGGCCTGGCGTGGGGGAGCAGAGACCGACGAAGCAGCAGGAGAAGCCATGGGTGAGCAGGCTGCGTGAGAAAGCGGGTGAGAGGGCTACGCGGCGGTGTCGGCAGCGACGGCCTGAGCGGTCTGTTTGCCACTAATCAGACACATCGGCAGTCCGACGCCCGGCTGCGTGTCCGCACCGGTGTAGTAGAGTCCCGATGCCGTGTCCGCCCGGTGGGCGGGACGCAGCGGGCCGGTTTGCCACAGCGTGTGGGCCAGGCCCAGGGCGTTGCCCTGCGGCTGGTTGAAGTAGTTGGCGAAGTCCGAGACGCAGGCCTCGTGTTCCACCTCAATGCGCCCTCGAAGGTCAACTGCGTGCTCGGCCAGATCGTCCAGTACGCGCTCGCGCAGCCAGGCACGGCGGGCCGGGCCGTCGTTCAGGCCCGGGGCAATGGGCACCAGGATGACGACCGAGTGGTGGCCGTCGGGGGCGTACGAGGGATCGGTCTTGGAAGGGACGTGGACGTAATAGGCCGGATCGGCAGGCCATCCGGGGGTGCCAAAGATCGTCGCGAAGTGCGCGTCCCAGTCCACGGGAAGCACGAGCGAGTGGTGGCGCAGCGGGCCGACGTCCCCCTCCACGCCGAGGTAGAGCATGTAGGCGGACGGGCCGTAGGTGCGCTCCTCCCAGTACGCGTCGCCGTGGTCGCGTTGCTCGGGGGGCAGGAGCGACTGCTCCACGTGGGCTGGGCTGGCGTTGGCCACGACGCAGTCGGCCCTCCACGTGTCCCCGTTCGTGCGCACCTGCACGGACGAACCGTTTGGCCGAATCTCCGACACGGGGGCGTTGAGTTCGAGGGTGACGCCGAGGCGGTCGGCCAGGCCCGCAAGAGCGTCGACGAGCACCTGCATGCCGCCCACCGGGTGAAAGACCCCCTGGTTGAAGTCGACGTGACTCATGAGCGTGTAGAGGGCGGGCGTGTTGTAGGGCGAGCCCCCGAGAAAGACCAGCTTGTACTCCAGTAGCTGGCGCAGCTTCGGGTGCTCCACGTAGCTCCGCACATGGCGGTCCATCGGTTGGAGCAACGGCAAGGCCCACGCCGCGCGCAGTACATCTCCGTCGATCCAATCTCGCGGCCGGGCCCGGCGGGGATAGACGAATCGGTCCATCGCAAGCTCATAGACGGCCTCTGCGTGGTCGAGGTACCGATGGAAGGCATCGGCCGCCCCGTCCTCGTACGCCTCGAGCTTTGGCGCGAGGGCCTCCGGGTCGGCGGGGACATCGAGCCGGTCGCCGTCCTTCCAGAAGACGCGGTAGCTCGGGTCGAGGCGCTTCAGCTCATACGCCGCGTCGACGGACGACCCGAACGACTCAAAAAAGTGCTCGAACACCTCCGGCATCAGGTACCACGACGGCCCCGAGTCGAAGCGAAACCCATCGGAGTCGAACGAGCCGGCCACCCCGCCGAGGCTATCGTGCTGCTCGAGCAGGGTAACGTCGGCCCCGGCGTCGGCGAGGTGACAAGCTGCCGAGAGTCCGCCGATGCCGCCGCCTACGATGGATACGGAGTCCGGAACTGTCATGGAGGATGAGGCACTGGGTGTGTCAGCGTAGCACTATCCATATTCCTCTGTGAAGAAGGAGGATCCTCTATTTCAGATAAAAACATGTTCTTTTCTCTTAAGTAACGTTCTGCGCTGGGGACCGCCGGGCTCCTCCATTACCCTTGGTACTGTAGTGCCGGGGGCCGCTCCGGCCGGTATTGCGTCTGAGTCTCGCACGTGATTCTCTTCATCAGTCTTTTTTGGCCCATGCCTGCTCTCTCCCCCGACACGCCTCTCGTCGACCTCATAGACGAACGGCCCACTCGTGCTCGCATTCTCGACCGACTCGGCATTGACTGTCGCCGGGAGGGGGAGTGCTCCCTCGCGGAGGCCTGCGAAGCGAATGGACTCGACCCCGAGACGGTCGCCCGGATGCTCGACGTGGCGGTCGAGACCGTGCCTCCCGAGGACAGTCCTGAGTGGCTGTCTGTATCCCTGCCGGTCCTGATCGACCACATCCAGTCCACTCATCACGACTATCTGCGGCGCGCCCTGCCCCGTCTCACAAAACGCCTGGAGAGGGCGAGTCGGAATTCGGACGCGGAGACCTCGCGGTGGGTCGGGCAGGTCCGTGAGGCCTTCCAGACGTTGAAGTCGACCCTGCTGGAGGGCCTCCGGCGGGAGGAGGAATACGTGTTTCCCGCCATCCGGACCGTGGCCGCAGGGCGCGTGCTGCCCGACGGGTCGACGCCGAGCCAGGACACACTTTGCCGCATCACAGATCAGCACGATGACACGAAGACGAAGCTGGAGCGTCTCCGGGCGCTGACGAATGGGTACCAGGCGCCGGACGAGGCGGGCCAAGTTCTTCGAGACGTGATGGGTCGACTCCATGAATTGGAGATGGACCTGCGTCGTCACCTCCATGAGGAGCTCTACATCCTCTTCCCTCGTGCCGAATCGCTCCTCTAGCTGCCCGCGGCGTATCCGCCCCGCCCTCGCAGACCGCCAAGCCCTGACATGGATGTTGACCTCGATCTCCTTCGCCAGTACAACCAGTCGCTTCCCCGCTACACGAGCTACCCGACCGCCCCCCACTTCGAGGAGGCAGTGGGGCGCGAGGCCTTCCAGGCAGAGGTCGTTCGCGAGAATGCCTCGTCGCCCGAAGCGCCGCTTTCGCTGTACCTGCACCTGCCCTTCTGCCGGCAGCTCTGCTACTACTGCGGCTGTCACATGAAGGTGACGCACGACCCGGCGCGGATCGCGAAGTACCTTCGCTACCTGAAGCGCGAGATTGACCTGCTGGTCCCCCTGCTGTCGTCGGACCGGCCGGTGACCCAGGTGCACTGGGGCGGCGGCACGCCCACCCTGCTTTCTCCGGAGCAGATTCGGAAGCTGGGGGGGCACCTTCGCGATCGCTTCCGGGTGGCGCCCGACGCCGAGATCAGCATCGAGGCCGATCCCCGTGGGCTCACAGAAAGCCACATCGCCGCGGCCCGCGAGATCGGAGTGAATCGCCTGAGCCTCGGGGTGCAGTCGTTCGACCGCACAGTGCAGGAGGCCATCAATCGGGTGCAGCCGGAGCGGCTTACGCGAACCGCCGTGCGGTGGGCGCGGGGCCACGGCATCGACAGCATCAACCTCGACCTCGTCTACGGCCTGCCCCACCAGACTCTCGAAACGATGGGGGCGACGCTTGATGGGGTCGTCGATCTCGACCCGGCCCGGATTGCGCTCTACAGCTACGCCCACGTCCCGTCCGTCCTGGCGCACCAGCGCCTCATCTCGGAGGAGGCGCTGCCAGCGCCAGAAATGCGGCTTCGGCTCTTTAAACGGGCCTTGGAGACCCTTACCGCGGAGGCCAGCTACCAGTTCATTGGACTGGACCACTTCGCGAAGCCGGACGACGAGCTGGCCTGTGCGCAGCAGAACGGCACGCTCCGTCGGAATTTTCAGGGCTATTCGACCCGCGCGGGGGCCGACGTCTACGCCTTCGGCCTTTCCGGCATTCATCAGCTCTCGGGGCTCTACGCCCAGAATACGAAGACCCTGCGCACGTACTACGACCAGATCGACCAGGACAGACTACCCGTCTACCGGGGATATCGACCGACCCAGGAGGATCGGCTGCGGCGCCACGTCATCATGGAGCTCATGTGCAACGCCGAGGTGCAGAAGGCGGCGGTTGAGGCGCGGTTTAACGTCGACTTTGACGCGCACTTCAGCGACGCCCTCGACCGCCTGCGGCCAATGGCGCAGGACGGGCTCGTTGTGGTGGATCCGGAGGCCATCGCTGTGCGCCCGCCGGGGCGTCTGCTGGTCCGGAACGTGGCCGCGGCCTTCGATGGGCATCTGCACAACGCCTCCCCCGACGCGCAGCCGGCCTATTCCGAGAGCGTTTGACGCCCCAGTCCCGTTTCGTCTCGATCTTTCACCTTGACCTGATTCCCAATGGCCCTTCCTTCCTCACCTGCCCCGTCCACTGCGCCCAACATTATTCAGGGCGGCATGGGCATCGGGGTGTCGAGTTGGTCCCTGGCCCGTCGTGTGGCTCAGCGCGGCGAAATTGGCATTGTGTCCGGGACCGGCATCGACAGCGTGGTCGTGCGTGAGCTCCAGGAGGGCGACCCCCACGACCGGTGCACCGTGCTTGCCGACTACCCCGACAAAGGGATCGCCGGCCACCTGGTCGATCGGTTCTACCGGCCGGACGGGATGCCGGCGGACGAGCCCTACGACCTGTTGAACATGCATCCGTTCGAGCCGTCGGTCCGGTCGCAGCGCATCCTCGCGGCGGCCACTTACACGGAGGTGCGGCTCGCGAAAAAGGGCCACGAGGGAACGATCGGGATGAATCTGCTGGCGAAGCTGAAGCGCTACACGCTGCCCTGCATCTACGGCGCACTGCTGGCCGACATCGACATTGTCTCCATCGGGGCCGGCATTCCGCTGGAGGAGGCCCGCCAGATTCCGAAGCTGGCGGCGGGTGAGCCGGCCGCCCTGCGGCTGGACGTGGACACCAGTCAGGCCCCGGACCCTGACGACTCCTACGCGTACCGGTTCGACCCGGCCGATGTGCTCGATGCGCCGCCCGCCCTCGACCGGCCATTGTTTTTGCCCATCGTCTCGTCGGACGCGCTGGCCCGCATTATGGACGCCAAGCTGCCGGACGAGCACGTGGACGGCTGGGTGGTGGAGGGCCCCGTTGCAGGGGGGCACAATGCCCCGCCCCGCAACAAAAACTACGCGGCCGATGGCACGCCGCTGTACGATGAGCGCGACGAGGCGGACCTGGAGGCCATTCGGGCCCTTGGCAAGCCGTTCTACCTGGCGGGGGGGCACGGCTCGCCCGAGGGCCTTCGGGCCGCCCACGAGGCCGGGGCCGCCGGCATCCAGGTGGGGTCGCTCTTCTCCCTGGCGAAGGAGTCGGGCTACCCGCCCAGCACCACACGTCGCCTCATTCGGGGGCTGCACAACGGAGAGATTGAGGTCAGCACCGAGGGGCGCGTCTCATCCACGGGCTTCCCGTTCAAGGTGCTCACCGTCGACGGCACGCTGGCCGACGCGGAGGTGTACGACCGGCGCGCTCGTGTCTGCGACCTCGGCTACCTGCGCGAGCCGTACCTCGACGAGGAGGGGCGCCTGATGGGCCGATGTCCGGCGGAGCCCGTCAAGACCTACGTCAGTCGCGGGGGCGACCGGGACGAGACAGAGGGGCGGGCCTGCCTCTGCAACGCGCTGATGGCCAACATTGGGTGTGGGCAGCAGCGAGGAGACCGCACCGAGCCGTTCCTCTTTACCGGGGGGGACGCGCTCGAAGACCTGCCGCTCGGCTCGGCGGAGGATCCGCAGTACGACGCGGACGACGTGCTTGACTATTTGTATCGGGGCGTCCGGGATCCCCACGTGTCCAGCTCGTCCCGTCAGCCACAATCGGCAGATTGAGGCGGCGGACCCGAGGGGCGAGTGGGGAACGCTGGCAGAATGGACCGGTGCACACCACGTCGTGCAGACGCTCTGCCATCCCCCCACCGCATTCCGTTCACGTCCCCAACCCCCAGATGCTGCTTTCAAAAAGCTGCGAGTACGGACTGCGCGCAATGCTGTACTTGGGGACCCTCGAGAATGATGAGGGGTCGGAAGGGGAAGACGACGGCTCCGCCCCCACCCGTGAGTATGTTTCGATTCAAACCGTTAGCGACGACCTGGAGATTGGCTTCTCGTTTCTGACAAAGGTATTTCAACAGCTCAACGACGCGGGACTTCTGACGTCGAAGCGGGGACCGGGCGGCGGGGTTGCGCTGACTCGTGCTCCGGAGGCCATTGGCCTCTACGAGATTGTCGTCGCGATCGACGGGGCCGACCTGTTTGAGGAGTGCGTGCTGGGCCTGCCGGGCTGTGGGGAGGCCGAGCCGTGTCCCCTCCACGAGCACTGGACCGAGGAGCGTGACCGTATGAAGACGACCTTTCAGCAGACGACGCTGAGCGAAGTGCCGGACGTGCGCCTAACGCCGTTCGTCAAAGACATGACGGAGGCCGAAGAGGCCTCGGCGTAGACCGACTCTGTGGCTTACACGAGCCGGTCGCGGATCGCGGAGGCGTAGGAGCGGCTCACGCGGACGGTGGTGCCGTCGTCGAGCACGGCCTTGTACCCGCCCGAGCCGTCGCTGTAGAGGTGGTCGATGGCCGGGAAGGCGAGAATGTGAGAGCGATGGACCCGCATGAACTGCGCCGAGGCAAGGCGGTCGTCCAACTCGCCGATGCCCATCGACGACAGGTAGGTCGCCTCGTCGGTGTGGAGCTTCGAGTAGTCGCCCGCCGCTTCGATCCACCGAATATTGTCGGGGTCGACGGGGATGATTTTGTCGCCGTGGCGCACGTACAGCCGTTCGGGCGATTCCTCGGCGTCGGTCCTGGCCTCCTGCAGCAGCGCCGCCAACTGGTCGGCATACGCGTCGTCGCCCCGATCGTGGCGCTCCAGCGCCCGCTCCACGGCGGTCTGGAAGCGGGCCCTGGTGTACGGCTTCAAGAGATAGTCGACCGCTCCCGCCTCGAAGGCCGCAATTGCGTACTCGTCGTAGGCGGTGGAGAAGATGATGTCCGGCAGTGTGTCGATCCGCTCCAGCACGTCGAAGCCGTCGAGGCCGGGCATCTGCACGTCGAGGAAGACGAGATCGGGGGCCGTCTCGTTGATGGCCTCTATGGCCTCGCGTCCGTTTCCGCACTCGCCAATCGCCTCGATGCGGTCCACGTCCTCCAGGTATTCCTGGATCAGGGTGCGGGCGGGCGGCTCGTCGTCGACGATGAGGGCTTGCACAGGTAGGGAATGAAGGTTGGAAAGAGGGAAGGGGCAGTGCAGAGAGGCCGTCAGGCGTCGGTGCCGTCTTTGGGGATGGAGAACCAGACTTTAAAGCCGGTGGGATTGTTTTCGGCGGTGTGGAGGGCAGCGTCGGGGCCGTAGGTGCGTTCCAGGCGCGTGCTCGTGGTGGCGAGGCCGGTGCCCTCCGTCGAGCCCGAAAGCGGGTCGTCGGCGTTGGGGCCCACGCCGGTGTCCTCCACGTGCACGTCGAGTTCGTCGTTCTCGGCAGTCACCTCGACCGTCACGGAGCCGCCGTCCTCGCTTGGGGCAATGCCGTGGCGGAGCGCATTTTCCACGAGGGGCTGCAGCACCATCGGCGGCACCGGCGTGCCCAGCGCGTCCTCGTCGGCGTTCACGTTCACCTGGGCCTCCAGCCGATCCGAAAAGCGGTGCCGTTCCAGGTCGAGGTACCGGCGGGTGAAGTCGATCTCGTCCCGCAGCGGAACGACTTCGCGGTCCGGGCCCTCAAGGGCGTACCGCATCATGTCGGAGAGCCTCGCGATCATTTCTCGGGCCTGTTCCGGATCCCGGCGGAGCGTTGCGCTGATTGAGTTCAGGGTGTTGAACAAGAAGTGCGGATTGACCTGGGCCTTGAGGGCGGCGAACTGTTGCTCGCGGGCCATGGCCAAAAGCTCGGTGGCCTGCCGCTCCTTCTGCCGGAGGCGCTGGACGTTGCGGACCAGGTGGTAGAGGGCAAACTGGATGGCGTAGACCGTAAGGTTGGCGAACAGGATCCATTGGTACTGGGCCTCAATCTCCGCCGCGATGCTGGGGGCAAACACGGCCCGAACAACAAACAGGTACGACTCGAGGCCGCCCCAGGCGTAGAGAGGACCGAGGATCAGGTGCACGCCGAGTGTCCCCCCCCAGTGCGTGCGATCCATCTCGCGCACCGTGATCCACCAGACCGGTACGCTGTAGAGGCCGAGCACGAGGACGAACGTAAGCTGCCCGGCAAGAAGACCAACGAAGGGGGCGTTGGGCTCCTGCCGGGCGATGAAAAACGCATAGAGGAACGCATAGAGCGTCCAGCCCGCCGCGGCCAGTCCGATCCCCGTCCAGGTGATGCGTGGCTTGGGTGGAGCTTGGGGGACGATGTCCTCCGGGGAGGCATCGAGGTCGGTTGAGGAGGGCACCGACGACATGTCTGCTCGGTGTGTTGGGAAGGAATCGTTTCGTCGAGATGCACTACGACCACTGGAAGGCCCACGCCGCCACGACGGTACTTGTAAGGCCCGTTCCTGCAAGCACGAGCGCGGCCGTTCCGTTCCACTGGCCGTGCAGCCAGGCGTCCTGCAGGAGGCGGGTGACGTGGGTGAGGGGCAGGGCGAGGCTCGCGGTTGTCAGCCAGTCGGGGAAGAGAAACTGCGGGATCGCCGCCCCCGAGAGGAACAGCATGGGAAAGAAGAGGGCCATCCCAACGGACTGCGCCGCGCGGGCCGTGGGCATCAGGGCCCCGAGCAGGAAGCCGAGGCTCAAGAAGGCGGTTCCGGTGAACAGCAGTGCACCGGTCGCTAGCAGGACGGAAGAGGGCAGGGGCACGTCGTACGTGAGTGCCGCGACGAGAAGAAGAACGGTGCTCACGACCAACATGAAGAGGTTCACGGCCGCTTGCGTGCCCAGCACCGTCGTGGGGCGGAGGGGCGTGACGCGGAACCGTCGCAGAATGCCCTGGTCGCGCTGCGTCGCCAGCGTGATGGGCAGGCTCAACAAGCTGAGGGCCCCAATCGTGAGGGCCACGTAGCCGGGAAGGGCGCGCGTGGTATAGCCGACGTTGCCGGGGGCGGAGGCCGGGCCGTTGCCGAAGATGGTCCCAAAGGCGAAGAGAAGCAGAAGGGGAAAGCCCAGCGTAAAGAAGGTCGCGGCCGGTTCCCGCAGGAAGAGCTTCGATTCGGTCCAGGTGAGCGTGAGGAAGGCCTTCATCGGCTTGGACGGATCGGTTGGACGAGACGGAGAATACGGGGGGATGGGAGCCGCTAGTCCCGAAGGTCGGGGGAAGAGGATGTGGGAAGCTGCGAGTCGTCAGTGAGGGTCAGGAAAACGTCTTCCAGGGTGGCGCGCTCGGCGTGCAGGTCGTTTGGGGAGACGTTCGCGTCGGCGAGACGGTGCACGACGGCCGTTAGGAGGTCATCCCCGCCCCGGGCCTGCACGTGGCCGTCCACGAGCTCCACGCTCTGTATGTCGTCCGCCGTACGCAGGGGATCGAGGTCGAAATCGGACGGAGCGTCGAACCAGACACGATACGAAGCGTCGAGCTCATCGATGAGGGCCGAGGGCGCATCGAGTGCCACGCAGCGCCCCTGATTCATCAGGGCCACCCGGTCGCAGAGGGCCTGCGCCTCGTCCATGAAGTGGGTCACCAGTACAACGGTCGTCCCGTTGGCCCGCACCTCGCGGAGACGATTTCGAACCTGATGACGGGCGTCGGGGTCGAGCCCCGTCGAGATTTCATCGAGGACGACAAGGTCTGGGTCGTGCACGAGCGCGAGGACGACAAACAGGCGCTGCTTCTGTCCACCCGACAATGAGGCGAACGAGGCGTGTTGTTTGTCGGCGAGGCCCCATCGGTCGAGGAGGGCCTCCGAGTCCGCAGTCGAGGGATAGAAAGACGCGAACAGGTTGATGGTCTCGCGGACGGTGATCCGGTCGGGGAGGGCCGACTCCTGGAGCTGAGTCCCCACTCGTTGGTAGAACGCCTGGGACGATGCCTCCTGTGGATCCATGCCGAGCACGCGCACGGTGCCCGCGTCCGGCTGTCGAAGGCCTAGCGCGCACTCGACGGCCGTGGTTTTGCCCGCGCCGTTCGGGCCGATGAGGCCGAAGATTTCCCCTTCTTCGACCGTCAGGGACAGATCGTCGACGGCGACCGTTGCGCCGTACGTTTTGCGGAGGGACTGGAAGGAAAGGGCAGACGACATGGGTCGGGGGGCGGATTGGCAGAAACGGATGGGATCGGGATCTCCCCAGGGAGCCGGGTCACGAGTGTGCAGGCACGAGTAGGCGGGTCATGAGTCAATGAGTGAATGACTGATGAGGACGTTCTGCTGCGCATCTGTGGTCGTAGAGGCGGGCTGTCAGCTCTGCTTCTCTTTGGCCTTCGGCAAGAGAATCTGCTTTACCCAGCCGTAATCGGGATTGAGGTCGAGGGCCCTCTCAAAGGCGCTGCGAGCCTGATCGTACCGCTCGGCGTCCATGTGGACAATGCCGATCCAGGCGTAGGCCTCGGCGTGCCCCCAGCTGGGCATCAGCGGGTCGTCGGTGGACTCCTGCTCGGCGAGGCGGGCGGCTTTCTTGAACTTCTTCAGGGCCTGCTCTTTGTCGCCGCCAAACATACTGGGTGTGTAGAAATCCGACGTGCCATCGACGATCCATACGCGCGGATTGTCGGGGCCACGCTCCTTCGCCTCGTTCATGGCCTCGCTGGATTTCGGGCCGAGAGACATGCCCTGCATCGGGGTCATCCCCATCATTTGGCCGTAGCAGCCCGAGAGCAGGGCCCACGCGTCGGCCATCGTCGCATCGATTTCCGTCGCGCGCTTGAGGTGACCAATGGCGTCTTCGATTACCGGCTCGCGCCGGTCCTCGTCGTCCTCGGGGATTTGGTTGATCATTCGGAAGTCGGCAAGGCCGATGTAGTAGTGCGCGAGTGCCCTGTTCTCGCTGTCGTCTGTTGCCCGTTCGGCGACGGCACGCGCCTGTTTCAAGGAGTCGATGGACCCTTTGTCGGTGGCCTCGCGGATGAGGCTCTTGGCCTGTCGGAGGAGCGAATCAGTCGTTGCCGTCGTGAGGCGGGCTCCACCGGCGGAGGCGGACGCCATCGGCGTGCTGGTCCCGCACGCGACGAGACCAATTAGCAGCAGGCACACGGTGAGGACGAGTGGGGTTTTTCGAAAGAGGGTCGGGGGTTTGAGCATAGAAATTGAGATTTGAGTTGAGGGTTTTGCGTTGTGGGTTTGTGTGGCGTGGGGCATGAGCAAATGAGTTATGAGGGGATGAGTCATGAGTGGGTTTTTGTGGTCGCCGCGAGCAGACCGAAGACCGTTCAGAGGGTGAGGGTAAGGCCGAAATAGACCGATCGTCGGAAGTTGGTGGTGCGGTAGCGGCGTTCAGCGTAGTCCGGGGTGTAGGTCACGTCGACGGCGTTGGCCCGGTCGAGCACGTTGTTGAGCGCCGCGTAGACGACCACGTTCTGCTGGCGGTTGAAGGGCCAGAAGTAGCTCACCTGCAGGTCGAGGCGGTGGTAGGCCGGAAGGCGCTCGCTGCCCACCGGCCCGTCTACCGGCAGGAGGGCGCCGGTGGGCGATCGATTGGTCTCCACGACAGGCGTGAAGGGCTGCCCGGTCGTGTAGCGGTACGTGCCGCCGATCCGGATCTGATCGACGACGCGGACCTTGCCCACCACCGTTGCCTGATGCGTGAGGTCGAAGGGGGCCGGTCCACTTTCAAGCGTCAGCTCCTCCGTTCCTTGATCCCGGGGCTGGGTGCGATGGGAGCGAAGCAGGCTGTACGAGGCCCAGCCGTTGAAGCGGGTCCCCAGGAACGATCCGTACTTGGCGAAGAGGTCGACGCCCCGCGCGACGCCCGTGCCGTCGGTTGCGTAGCGGGACGGCCCGGTGCGGACGACCAGGTCGCGGTACGGCTTGTGGTAGGCCTCGGCCCGCAGGAGCAGGTTCTCCTGCTCATGGCGCAGGCCCACCACCACGTGCTGCGCGCGCTGGGCGCCGAGTGTGTTTTCGCCGGCGTGCTCGCTGTAGGTGCTGAGCTCTGGGAACTGGTGGTAGAGGCCCCAGGCGGCCCGCAGCTGGGTGTGCGGCGCGATCCGCCAGGAGAGACTCACCCGTGGATCGACGACCGGCCGGCCCGCGCGGCCGTGGAGGTCGGTGCGGAGCCCGGCCCGGGCGACGAGCGACGAAAGAACGTTGGCCTCGATCTCGGCGTACCCACCGGCCCGCGTGGCCGGAACCAATTCGTCAATCGAACGCGTGGCGGCGCCAGGGGCCACTACGTCCGGCTGCGTCGGAACCGTGCCGTCGAACCGGTACCGCCGCCGCTCAAGGGTGCCGCCGGTGCGGAGCGTCCAGTCGTCGGCCCTGCGCGTGGCGTCGACGCGGAGCTTGGCGGCCTGGTCGGTAGGCGACAGGTCGAGTGCGCCGAGCGTCGTCGTCGACGTGTGTGCGTTCCAGGAGGCGCTCGACTCCACGGTCCACCCGCGTGCCCGGGTCGTCCACTGCAGGTTGTAAAGCTGGTTTGTCGTCTCGCCACGGTAGACACCGGAGTACGTGCCCTCCGTCGTCTCCACGCCGATGCGGTTGTGGCGGGCGAAGACGAAGAGCTTGAGCTGTCCGGCGGGGCCGTAGTCCCAGGTCAGGCCCAGGCTGCCGTCCAGGCCCTGCGGCACGGTGGCGTAGTCCCTGCGCTGGCCGTTGACGCGGAAGAGGAGGCCGGTAAACGAGCGGTTGCCGGAGAGCCGGAGGCCGAACTTGTCTTCCACGAGCGGCTGGTCGAGGGAGACGGACGCGGCGGCAAGGCCGAGGTTCACATACCGGCTGGATTCCTGGGGGCGATCCTTCGACTCCATCGCGAGGACGCCGGAGAGCGCGTTGCCGTACTGGGCTGAGAAGCCGCCCGTGGCAAGTGTGGTGCCGTCGACGAGGAAGGGGCGCACGGCGCCGAACGACCCACCCGCTGGGGACTCGTAGCGGTACGGACGATGAACCGTTGCCTGATCGAGGAGCGTTTTGGTCTCGGACACGTCGCCGCCACGTACAAAGAGGCCGGCGCCGTCTCCCGGCGCGGCCACGCCCGGGAGCGACTGCAGTGCGCGGAAAAGATCCCCGGCGGCGCCCGGCGTCGTCACCGCTTCGGTCGAGCCCAAGGTGGACTCCGCGGGCGATCCGGTCGAGAAGGCCTCGCCGGTCACGACGGCCCCGTCAAGCTCAACGCTTTCGGCCCGGAGGATGAGGCGGACGGTGGTCGTGTCTCCGGCCTGGAGGTGGAGAGAGCGCTCCACGGGATCGTAGCCGACGGCCGAAACCCGTAGGACAACCGATCCGGTGCGTTTCGTGTCGAGGCGGAAGCGGCCGTCCTCCCCGGCGGCGGTGCCGATGGTCGTTCCTTTGAGCTGCACGTTGGCGTAGGGCACACCGACGGCGTCCTGCGCGTCCTGTACCCGGCCTTTCACGACCGTGGGCTGCGCCGAGGCTACGGCAGGAATGAGCGCAAGCACGACGGCGAGTCCCCCAATGAACCGGAGACACATGGTGAGACTGGCGGTTGAGGATCAGGTCATCCGCGATGGGATCCTCACCTATTCGGCGCCCGGGGCTTGCGTTTGGGGACCCTCGACGAGCCGCGTCTGCCCTCGTTGGGCCGTGCGTTGCGCCGACGAACGAGTGGGAGGCTCGATACCGAGAAGCACCATCAAAAAAGAAAGGCCGACCCGCCGGATGGCGGATCGGCCCGACACAGATCAAATGGGGGCCACCCTAGGCGACGACTTCCGCCTGTTCTTCGGGGACCGGCATGGCCTCGAAGCGTATCTCCTGGTCCCCCGGGTACGGATCGTGGTGGTCGTGCTGGTTTCGCCAGATTTCCTCCGGGATGCCCTCCGGAAACGCCTCGCAGATCGCCTCCTCGTCACGATCGCGGTCAAGATGCGTACAGGCCTTACACAGTGATTCGATGTCGTGAGCCACGGCTGCCACCCCTGTATTTATGAAATTAGTAATGAGATCTGTCATGCGAATGGCAGAGAAACGAATGGGATCCGCGGCCAACCAAGTTTAGAGGCAGTCTAAATGTACTCCAACCCCCGCGTGGGCGACTCACAGCGCAGAAACCGGATCGACTTCGCCCGAAACCTCACAGAGACGGGTTGCGTAGAGCGTTGATAGTATATTATTTAGACTCCGTCTAAACAAATAACCCCCAACCCACCAACAGTATCATGCAACTGGAGGAGATCGAGCGCCAGGCCCCTGTCGATTTTTCGGTGTGCGACCGTCCCGGGCAGGCGTGTTACAAGTACTGTCTCCGGGGCAAGGGATGTGCCCTCGGCGTGCTCTTCGAGACCTCGGCCTGCGTGTGCTTCGAGTGGCTCACCGAGAATGGGCAGGTGGTAGACTACCGGCCGGAGCTGCGCTACAAGGCATGGCCCAAGCGCACGGTTGCCCGTCTCGTGAGCGAGGGCTGGTGGGAGCCAGAGCCGGCGACGCCCGATGCGCTCCCTGCCTAGTCGTCGGCGTGGAGGGACCGTGCCTGCTCACCGGTGGCCGGCGGAAAGACGGGCACGCGAGGCATCTGGGCCCAGAGCGCCAATCGGACACGGACGCACTCAAAACTGGGTTCAACTTGTATTTGGGGGCCGAGCAGCAGCGATGGCCTGAACGCCGACTCCGATTTCGGGCGGCCGTCCTGCCCCAGCCCTCGACCACGGGCTGCGTCTTCGACCTCTCGATGCTCGCTCTCCCGACCCAAAATCAAAATAGGGTCCTAGTCCGTGGGGTCAGTCGAGGGCTGACGCGTCCGACTGGCAACGTCGGAATGTTCAGAAGACGTGTCGCTGGGCCCGGTGGGCCCTTGTCGTTCGGGGCCATCCTCGACGATCACGGGCTCAAATCCGGCCTGTTGAATCATCTGGTAGTCCTCCGATTCCCCCTGGCCTCCGGTGGTCAGGTATCCGTCGGTGAAGAAAGAGTTTGCGGCGTACAGGGCCAAGGGCTGCATCTGGTCGAGCACGACCTCGCGTCCGCCAGCCATTCGGATGTCCGCCTCCGGGTGGACGAGCCGAAACATCGCGAGGGCTTTCAGGCACTCCTGTGGGCGCACCTTCTCCACGTCCTCTAGCGGGGTGCCGGAGCGGGGGTGTAGGAAGTTCACCGGGACCGACTCAACCCCGATCTCGCGGAGTGCCATGGCCAGGTCGACCCAGTCCTCACGGGACTCGCCAAGCCCGATGATTCCCCCGCAGCACGCCTCCATGCCGGCAGCCTTGGCCCGGTTAACAGTCTCAACCCGGTCGATCCACTCGTGGGTCGACACCACGTTTTCGAAGTGACTGGAGGAGGTCTCCAAGTTGTGGTTGTACCGATCCACGCCCGCCTCTGCAAGTTGCTGGGCCTGTTCTGCGTCGAGCAGCCCGAGGGAGGCACACACGTCCATCGGGTACTTCTCCTTGATGCGACGCGTGGCCTCACAGACGACATCGACCTCGCTGGAATGGGGCCCCCGAGTCGCGGTCACGATGCAATAGGTAACCGCCCCCTTGTCCCAGGCTTCTTCGGCCCCCTCGACGATCGTGTCTACCCGCTGCATCCCGTACTGGGCGGGCTCACTGTCGAACTTGAGGGACTGGCTGCAGAACGCGCAATCCTCGGGGCAGACGCCGCTTTTGGCGTTCTGAAGAACGTGGATGCGCACACGCCGCCCGTGATGGTGCCGTCGCACGCGGAAGGCAGCGTCGAGGAGGGCGAGCACCTCATCGTCGTCGGCATGCACGACCCTGAGCGCCTGTGAGGAGGAGAGAGGAGGGCCCTCTAGCGCTTGTGTGGCGAGGGCGGTCCAGTCTGTCATGGACACCGGGGGATTGTTCACGAAAAAGGCGGGGCCCGGCGGACGGTCGATCCCTCCGTTTGCCACCGGGGGCGCGTGGCGTCTGGCCCCGAAGCTGTTTTGTCCGGGGCTGGAACTCTCATTTCGAAGAGAATCTGAGTCTATCTTCAGGACTGTCCCCAAAAAATACAACCGAACGCACAGGGGAAGACGACAATTTCCAGTTGAAGTTTGGGGCGCGACCAGTGCGGACCGACGGTGGAAAAGAGGTCCTCGTGTTCGTGCGGAGGGAAGGGAAAGAGCCACTTTTTGAAGTGGCTTGGCGGATGCCAGGCGCATCAGGTCCGTTGATGGATCACGCGACAGGGCCGAATCGAGATCACGATCACCCGAGAGCGATCACAAACCCGACGGCCGCTGCAATGGCTGAGACAACCGCGAGAAGCAGGAGCCGATAGAATGGAAGCGGATCGTCGGCCGTCGGGTCCTCCGGCAGGCTGCCTTCCAAAACGGGGAGGGGCGGGGCCGAGCCGGCGTCGTCGACAATGAGGCAGCCCACCTTTTGGGGATGGTCCTGCACCCAGGTCCCGGCGGGGACCCCCACGAGAATCCAGAGAATGAGGACGTCCCCAGCCGCGGCCACGAGCATCAAAAACCCGTAGAACGTTGCTGACCAGCTGCCTGTCCCCAGGCCGACGAGCAGTGGGCTCGCGCCGAGCACGAGGCCGGGAAGAGCAAGGGTACGTCGGTACGAGCGGGCCCGGGTGGGAACGAGACACTGCGCGAAGGGAGTGAGGGCCGCCCAGTGCATGCCAAACTGGACGTCCCGCCACGAGGCACCTCCCCATACGTGACCGAGGCCGTGGAGGGCCTCATGGAGCCCCACGCCGGCCGCAAAGGCAAAGAGGAACAGTAGAATGCCGCCCGTGTCGGTAGGGAACGGCGGATCGGGCAATCCCCAGAGTGCAAGGTACGGCCCGATGGACAAGAGGGCGATGGGGGCCAGAAGAGCAGCGCCCCGAATCTGGGCTTGGGTCGGGGGCAAAACGGCGTGACGCGGTGAACGCGGGCCGTCGGCGGACGAGCGCGGATCAGAGCTGCTGATGAGAGCGAGCGGATTGCGTGAACGGTAGCGGAGAGACAACGTCCGCCCTGTACCCGAGAACTTCTGGGTTGTAAACGGTCAAAAAGCATACCAAAATTCCTCTCTCCTCTCCCCGATAGTTTTACGGGAAAGGATTGGAACGACCGTGCCCGCGGGAATTTCGATGAGGAGCGTGACCGCCCTGTGCCCGGCGGTCGTCGCATTCGAAAGTCACTTCGTTCTCCCCTCCGTCCCATACGCCTGTCCGTCCGATGCGTGTGACCCTGATGCAGGTCGAAGTTCAGGTCGTCCCCTTCGGCTCCGGGGAGTGTGAAGACCGCTGGGACTTGTTCTCGGGCCCGGACCTTTACTACAAGGCATACGATCCGGAGGGGGCGTGCCTGCACGCCAGTGCAGTGGTCGACGATGTGGAGCCCCAGGACCTACCGGTGACGCTGGACGCCGAGTTTGCCGTGGAAGCGTCGGGCTGGCACCGTCTGCAATTGCTGGACGCCGATCTGATTGAGGACGAGGTTGTTGGGGCCGTGGACTTTGCCCCGGACCGAATTCTGAACGGAAGTCCGGCGTCCGCGCCGGCCCGGACCGTTCGTCTGAGTGATGGAGACGTTACTCTACAGCTGACGCTGGAGTGGACGACGGATTCGTCGTAGCCCCAGCGCGGCCCCCTGGGACGGGTACGGGCAACGAGACTGAGAGAAGATGGAATGGTAATTGCGCTTCTCGTGCGTCCGGGAAGTGAGTCCTCGATAGGGCCCAGAACGCAAAAGACGGAAGTACAAAATACACTCAGAAGCTGTTTGGTGGATTGATGTTCAGCCGACACGAGCGTAGCGACTGACGAGGCCCAGCCGAGTACACACAGTGGGCGAAGCTGCAAAATGGTGCCCAAATGAGTCTCTGTAGTGAGTCTCTGTAATGAGTCTCTGTAGCGAGGGCCGAGCAGGAGCGAGGTCATGCCCGTGGGGAGCTACCGGGCGAATGCAGAAGCCATCTTGCGCTGGGAGCGCAGCGACCAAGTACTTCCGGGGGGGCCACAGAGCATCCGCCAAACAACTTCTCACACGCAGCCTTCCTCGTTTGACCGACAGGCCGGACGTCACCGAGACGCCCGCAGAAAAGGGCCTTTTCCGTTCGGTCCAGCTCGCGCGGACATTCCCTGGGAGAACTCTGTTCTGTCACCCATCGTCGCAGATTCCGGCCCATGTCTTTGTCCGTTCCACTGGGGGGCCCTGTGTTCTGGTACCTGATGGCGTTCGCTGCCGCGACCATCGTGTGCCTGGGGGCCGCCTGGCGGGCCTGGTACATCCCGTACGCCGGCACGCGCAAGAGCCTGGGCGTGTTTTTCCTTTCGAGTGCGGGGTGGGCGGCCGCGTACATTGGGTTTCTCCTTTCAGCCTCTTCCCTTGCGAAGCATTTCTTCTACCAGGCAAGCCTAATTGTAGGATTTGGCACCGTGTGGGCATGGCTGTGGTTCTGCTCCGCCTACACCGGACGAGCGCTCCACCGCAATGCTTCGGCCCGGTGGTTTGCGATTATCGTGTACGGGGGTGTCACCCTGCTGAAGATGACAAATCCCTTCCACCACCTCTACTACACACTGGAGCCGAGCCAGGGAGCCTTCGGGTTCGTCGTCCGCCATGGGCTCCTCTACTGGGTCGTGATGGGGGGAGCTTATGCGTTGGCGACGGCCGGCTACCTGATGTTGTTCGAGATGTTCTGGAAGACGGAGACCCGAACAGGGCCGCTGGCGGCGCTCACGGCACTGACGGCGGCTCCGGCCGTCCTCAACATCATGGGACACATCAACCCCGCGATTCAAGAAATCACCCACGAACCGCTGGGCGTGGCCGTGTTTGCGATCGGTGTCCTGCTCGTGTACAGCTACCAGTTCCAGGCCGTCCGCCTGGCGGGAAGCCTTTCGGCCCCCACCATCATGCTCAGTGCCGACGGGCGAATCAAGGACTACGGGCGGCGGATCATCGAACTGTTTCCGAAGATGGAGGACCGATCGGCGATTGGAGAGCCCCTCGGGGCGGCCCTGCCGGAACTGGCACAGAAGCTCGAGCAGGATCGCCCTTTGCTGAAAACCACCGACGGGGCGGCCCCGCGGTACTACCGAATCGTCGAGACGAGCCTGGGGGCCACCGGCGGGAGCGATGTGGTGGTGTTCTCCGACATTACCGAGCGGGAGCGGCGGGAGCGGGCCCTGCGCGACCGGCAAGAAAAGGTGGAAGCCCTCTACGCGACGATCAGTCAGCTGCTGCGAGCCCAAGACAGAGAAGAGGCGGGCAGGGTGGTGCTCCGTCTCGTGAACGAGGTGTTCGGGTATCCGCTGGTGAGCATCCGATTTGCCGACGATGGGCAGCTGGTGCCGGTGCAGGACTCCCCGCAGATCTCGGAGCACATGCCGGCCCAGCGCCCTCCCGTTGACGTCGATGGGGACAGCCTTCTTGCGGAGGTGTATCGGGACGGAGAGCCGCTGGTGGTCGACGACCTGCACGCCGTGGACACCGAACTGGACTACGGGGCGGCCCGCGCCGCGGTCTGCTTCCCGATGGGGAGCCACGGAACCATCGCGGCCGCCGACCTGGAGGAGGAGGGAATCGATCCGTTTGAACACCGCCTGCTCGATGTGCTTGCGGCCCACGCTGCCGTTGTGCTCGATCGGCTCGACCAGGAAGAGACGCTCCGGACGGCGAAGGAGGTGGCCGAGGAGGCAAGTCAGATGAAGTCAGCCCTCCTGGCCAACACGAGTCACGAGTTTCGCACGCCCCTGACGTCCATTATCGGATTTGCGGAAGAGATCAGCACAATGGCCGAAGATGATGCCTCCCCGATCGGTCGGTTTGCCGATCACATCGAAAGCAGCGGGCACCGCCTGCTTGACACCCTCGATGCGCTCCTGAACCTCTCGCGCCTGCAAGGGGGAGACCTGGTGCGCTCCCCAGAGCCCACCGACATGATCACCGTCGTCGAAGAGGCCACCGATCAGTTCTATCCTGAAGCCGCAGAGAAAGACATCACGCTCCGAATGGAGGCGAATGGAGCCCCGGTCTGGACGCGGGCGGACCGCGAGGGGCTTCGGATCGCACTGCAGAACCTGATCTCCAACGCGGTAAAGTACACGGAGGCTGGGGGGAGTGTATGGATCCGCACCCGGGCGGGAGAGGAGACCGCGGTTCTAGAAGTTGAGGACACGGGGGTGGGCATGGATCCAGGGCAGACCGACGCGTTGTTTGAGCCCTTTCGGCAAGAGTCGGAAGGCATGGGCCGCAAGTATGAAGGCACGGGGCTCGGCCTGGCGGTGACGAAGGAGGCGGTCGAACAGATGGGGGGGACCATCGAGGTGCAAACGGAGAAGGGGGAGGGCTCTTGTTTTACCGTGCGCCTTCCGGGGGCAAATGCGCCCGAGACGGTGGGGGCCTAGACCGGCTATTCCCAAACCCGACAGGGGACAACACCTTCTGGCCGAACGTTCCGCCTCCCTCACACCCGCAGGGAACCAGCCCGGCATCACGTCGATGTGAGACTCATCTTGAGTTTCGCCCGTGCCGGTCAAGCCACTCAAAACTGGGGAACACATAGCGCCTTGTCATAGAGAATTCGCACGTGGGACGTGTTGAGTGTGCACCCGCGTGTTTACATTTCGCCGTGTTCGTACACTACGTAGAAGGACTTCGACCGCCCGTGAGTATTCTTGCCGTAGGGACCGTTGCCTTCGACTCCATCGACACGCCGTTTGGGTCCGCCGAGCGCGTGCTGGGGGGCAGTGCCTCCTACCTAACACTCGCCGCCCACCATTTTTGTGACGACGTCCGCCTCGTGGGCGTCGTGGGGGGCGACTTCCCCGATGAATACCGCCAGATGCTGGCCGACGGTGGGGTGGACCTCGAGGGCCTTGAGGTCGAGGAAGACGGAGAGACGTTCTTCTGGCACGGCGAGTATCACTACGACATGAACGAGCGGGACACGCTCGACACGCAGCTCAATGTTCTCGCCTCGTTCGAGCCGGAGCTTCCGGAGAGCTACCTGGACAGTGACATCGTGTGCCTCGGCAATCTGGAGCCGGGCATCCAGCGTGACGTGCTGGACCAAGTGGACGACCCGGGGTTCGTGATGGCCGACACAATGAACTACTGGATTGAGAACACGCCGGACAGCCTCCGAACGACCCTCTCGCGGGTCGACTGCTTTGTGATTAACGACGCCGAAGCCCGTGAGCTGGCGGACGAGCCGAATCTGGTTCGGGCGGCGTCACAGATTCGCGACATGGGTCCTGAGACGCTCATCATCAAGAAGGGCGAGCACGGCGCACTCCTCTTCACCGACCACTCGGTCTTCAGCGCACCCGCGTACCCGCTGGAGGACATCCAGGACCCCACAGGGGCGGGCGACGCATTTGCGGGCGGGCTTGCCGGGCACTTGTACCAGTCCGGCGGTTTCAATCAGGAGGTCCTTCGCCGCGGGGTGGTCTACGGAAGTGTGATTGCCTCCTTCGTGGTGCAGCGCTACGGTCCCGACAAACTGCTCGACCTCACTCGGACCGACATTGCTGAGCGCGCCCACTCGTTCCGTGAACTGGCTGCCATTCCCCAACTGGTGCCGTTTGACAAGCCGCTGGCGTAGCACGTTGAGGCTTGAGGCGCTGTCTGAACGACTGCTTATATCCCCCCTCGGAGACTTCTCGGTCGCACCCGTTCCTGCGCTTCGACTTCGTGGCCCCGTTCGCGGCCCCGGGCAGCATGGGTGCTTCACTCATCCGGTGGCGCCGCTGCCGGATGCACGCGAGGGCACCCGTCGTCCGTGGCGTCTCGGCTTGAAACCACTCCCCAAGCGGCGTCCGAGGCGGCCCGCCGCACCCTTCGTCATCCCGCTGCATCCGTCCCTCTATGGCTGACTCTTCCCCCGACATCAAACCTGAGACGTCCCTCTCTTCGGACCACACCACCACCGGCACGGTCCGTCTCGTCAACGCCGTCTTCTACGGGCACCACGGCGTGATGCAGGAAGAGCATCGCGTTGGGGGCCGGTACGAGGTCGACGTGAGGGTGGGCCTTGACTTTGAGGACGCGGCCCTGCACGACGACCTGGACCGCACGGTCAACTACGAGCAGGTCTACGAGTTCGTCCGGCGGCTGGTGACGGAAAACAACTTCTACCTGATTGAGAAGCTGGCGTACCGCATCGCCCACACGGTGCTCGAGACCTACCCTGACCTGGAGGGAGTCGAGGTGACGGTGCGGAAGCCCAATCCCCCAGTCGGGGGGCCGTGCGACCGGGCCGAAGCGACCTATACCATCGATGACCCGGGCACGTGACGGGGCATCATGCCGGGCGTGGGGACGACCGGCGTCGCTCGGTGGAGGCGGCAGGAGCGGGCTTCGGGGCCTCTCCAGGGAGAAGGGCGGCAGGGCCGACCGACGGATGGGGACGAGCGACGAAGGTCACGAGGAAGTCGTAAAGCAGGTTGTCCACCTCTGTGGTGTCCGCCAGGGAGTCGAGTACATGTTCCACTGTTTCCGCGTCGGGAAGGGCCGACTGGTAGTACTCGCGGTACACGAGAATCCGTTCGCGCTCCCGTTTCGCGTCGAGCTCGCTGTGGAACTGCGTGCCATAAATCGGCGCGTCGTTCAGGCGAAAGGCCTGGTGGGGCTGGTCGTTGTGGGCAAGCTCCGTAGTGCCGGGAGGAAGCTCAACCACCCGATCGTGGTGGCCCATGTTGGCCTGAAAACGGGACGAGAACTGGCGAAAGAGAGAATCGACGGTCCCGGCTTCGGTAAGCTCCACCCATCCACAGCCCAACTCGGAGTGGCCCGGGTCGTGGACCACGCGGCCGCCGAGTGCGCGGGCCAGCACCTGGTGCCCCCAGCACGACCCGAGCGTTGGGAGGGCCCGGTCGGCGGCGCGGCGGATCAAGCCGTTCAGTCCTTCGGTCCAGGGATAGGTCTGGGTCGCAGAGTACTTGCCGGCCCCGCCCAGCAGAAGGGCGTCCACCTCGTCGAGTGAGACGGAGGCGGGGTCGCCGCCCCGGGCAACGTTCACGGTCCGGAGCTGATCGGGACGGAGGCGGGTCCGCTCCAAGAAGCATGTCTGCTCCTGCGCCTCCATCCGGGGGGCACTCCGGCACTGGACGAGCAGGGCGCGGAGGGACAACGACGTCAGGGGCGAATCCACCATAGAGGCAGTGGGCCCATGGACTGAGGGCCCTCGATGAACGGGGATGGGAGGCATTGTAGTGATTCTTCTACGCCGGCCCGCGGAAAAAGTTGACGGGACGTGAAGCGCTAGGCGGACGGGGACTGCAGGAGGTCCGCGAAGGACTCGTGCAGCATGCAGTAGAGCCGATGGAGGGGAAGGCCGACGACGTTGTAGTAGTCGCCCTCGATGCCCTCGACGAAGAACGGGGCCGTGTGGTCCTGAATGCCGTAGCCCCCGGCCTTGTCCAGGGGCGATCCGGAGGCGACGTAGGCCTGGATCTCTGTGTCCGAGAGGGGCCCAAGCGCCACGCCGGTGCTCTCCACCGCGGTCGCCGTCCGCTCCGACGCTGCGTGCATGAGGGCGAGGCCCGTGTGGACGGTGTGGGCCGTGTCTTGGAGGCGGTGCAGCATGGCCCGGGCGTGCGGGGAGTCGTCGGGCTTCTGGAGAATGTCTCCGTCGTGGGCGACCACCGTGTCGGCGGCGAGAACAAGGGCCGAGGGGCGGTCGGCGGCCACCGGATGCGCCTTTCGGCGGGCCAGCGTTCGGACCGCCTCGGCGGGCGTTCCGGGCGTTTCCAGCGTCTCGTCCGCGGGGCTTCCCTCGGCCTCGAAGGGAACGTCGATGCGATCCAGGAGGGCGCGGCGACGTGGCGACTGGGAGGCGAGAAGGAGTGGGCAGGACAGTTGCAGAAGTGGATTCATCGGATGCGCTGCGACCTCGCCGGAGAAAGTGCACCGAAGAAACGTGAGAGGGGCGCGAAAGTTACCTCCCTCTCTCACAAAGCCGAGCGGGGTCCTGCGTCACGGTTGACACCGGTCCGGAAAGCGCCTAGTTTTCTCTCCTCTACTTCCACCGGCTGTCTGTGTTATGACCGTCCTGTCAGTCTGCAACCACAAGGGGGGCACCGGAAAGACCACCACGACCATCCACGTCGCGGCGGCGCTGGGGCTGTCGGGCTGGCGGACGCTCGTCATCGACCTCGACCCGCAGGGCTTTCTCACGCACACGATGGGCATTGAGGAGCCGCCCTCCGAGCAGTCGGTGGCGGCCTTCTTTGCGGCCGACGCGGACCCGGCACGCATTCCGATCCAGGAGACCGCGGGGTTTGATCTCATCCCGTCCTCCAGCACCCTGACCCGCCGCATGCGGGACCTCAACAAGCCGACCGATGTCTTGTGGGTGCGGGAGGCCCTTCGGCGGCTTGACCTGGAGTACGACCTGTTGCTCTTCGATACAGCCGCCGCCGTGACGGTCTACAGCCTCAACGCGCTCGTCGCGAGCCAGCACGTGTTGATCCCCGTGCTGCCGGAGTATCAGTCTGTGGTGGGGGGAGAGCAGACCTACCAGACCACGGAGCTCGTCGAGAACAAGTTGAACCCGCGCCTCGACACCCGGCAGTTTCTGTTTACGCAGGTCGACGCGCGGAAGCGGATACACAAGACCTACCGCGAGTACATTCGGAAGAAATACGGGGAGGCGGTGATGGATGCCATCATTCGCACCAGCACGTCGCTGGCGAAGACGCGAGACGGGGCGACGACGGTGTTCGACCACGAGCCCCGTTCTCGGGGGGCGCTCGACTACGCCAACGCCACCGACGAGCTGACGGCACGGCTTCAGGCGGCGTCTGAGGAGGCCGCCTCAGAGACGGACCGGGCCGCCGCTGCCCCGGACGACCTCTCGACGGAGACCGCCCCGGAAGTTAGCAAGATGCTGAACTCCTAGCCCCGTGGCACTCATCCACGCTGCGTGCAGTGCGGACTCTCCGTCTTTAGAAGCCGCACCGCCCGGCGAGCGGACCCCGCCTTGTGTCGCCGCGCGCCTCTAGATCGTGTCGAGACGATCGACCTCGGCCCGTGACCACGCGTAGAAGTGTTGATCCGTGGCCCGGAGGGTGTCGACGCAGTCGTCGTGGGCCGACCGGGCCGCGTCCACGTCCGGATGTGTCGGCTCCGGGTGGGTTTCGATCCAGTCTTTCAGGTCGCGCAGGGCACGGGGAGAGTACGTGTCGAGGGCACGCTCACTTTCGAGCAGGCTCATCTTTCGTTCCTCCTGGCGGAGCGTGTAGACGAGCGTCAAGATCGATACGCCGAAGAAGGCCAAGACGCAAAAGAGCATCGTGGCCCACACGTCCCAGGGCAGTCCGAGCATGGGCTATCGAGTGCGTTCGCGTGAGAGAGAAGCGGGGCGGTCCTCCAGGTACGCCATTAGCGCGTAGCCGAGGACGGGAATTCCAAGGAAGACGGCGACGCCCCCGATCATCTCTGGCGTGCCGAAGTTGGCCCAGGCGTAGTTCGCGACGATCAAGAGCATCACGAGTGGGATTACGTACTGCACGACGGGGGTCCAGATCGATCCCACGTACAGTCCGGCGTTGCGATTAATCTCCAGCACCCGAAGCTTCTCGGGGCCGCGGTGGCCCATCGACCAGCCGATGGCGCCGATGATGGCGAGCGTAGAGAGGGGCAGGCCGAAGTTGCCAAACACGAAGTCGAGGAAGTTGAGCACGCCGGGGGAGTACGCACTTGCGAGTCCCAGGAGCCACACGACGCCGCATACCCCGATTACCGTCTGCTCGCGGCTCGCGGTCAGCTCCTCGCTGAGGGTCGTCACACTCACCTCCGTGATGAGGATGGCGGAGGTAAATGCGGCCAGGAAGAAGCCGACGAAGAACAGGATGGCCCACAGCGCGCCGCCCGCCATCTGCGGAAAGACCTGTGGCAGCGACACGAAGGTCAGGCTGGCCCCCGACTCCGGGTTCAGGTCGAACGCAAAGACGATCGGGAAGATGGCGAAGGCCGCCAGGATGCCGATGCTCGAGTTCCCGATGACCGTAAAGACGCCCCCGCCGATCGGGATGTCATCGTAGTCCGGCAGGTAGCTGCCGACCGTGAGGGCGATGCCCCACCCGAGGCCGGTGGAGAAGAGCACCTGTCCGAGGGCCGTGATCCAGGTCTGGCCCAGTCCGAGCTTGCTCCACTCGATGCCAAAGGTGAACGCGAGGCCCTCGGCCGCCCCGGGCAGCGTGAGGGCCCGGATCATGATTGCGACGAGGGCGAGCACGAGCCCCGGCACCGCGTAGATGACGAGCCGCTCCACCCCCCGCCGGATGCCAAGGTACAGAATGGCCGCGACCAGGGCCATCACGGCCGTGTGGCTGCCGATCGACAGGACGCCGCTCGCACGGAAGCCTTCCCAAAACGCCTCCGGCGCGAAGCCCGCCGACGTGAACGTGAACAGCAGGGAGTGCACGGCATAGTAGAGCGTCCACCCCACGACCGGTGCGTAGTACGACATCAGGGCGACGTTCACGATCAGCACCACCACGCCCAGTCCCAGTGTGGCCCGCGACGAGGCCACCGTTTGGAAGGCCCCCATCACCCCCTTCCCCGCGTAGCGCCCAAACGCAACTTCGGCGATGAGGCCGGGAATGGCCAGCACGAGCAGGAGCACGAAGTACGCGAGGAGAAAGGCCCCGCCTCCATTCTCGCCGGTGACGTAGGGAAACCGCCAGATGTTGCCGGCCCCCACCATGGCCCCGAGCATCGCCATCAAAAACCCGAAGCGTGATCCCCATTGGGCGCGTGAGAGCTCAACGTCTTGGTCGGGCATCGACGCGGTGTTGCTGTGTACAGACCGTGAGCAGACCTAAGGTAGGAACAACGAACCGAAATTTCGAACGGCGGTTGGGACCCGGGGGAAGGACGCCTGAGCGACCCCCGGGCGGGAATCTTTCCAGAGAGGTGTGGGTTGCGGAGTACGTCGTGGATCGACAGCGCATGTTTTTTGACTGACCATCGCTCTGCCCGCCCGATGCTCGATTCCATCAAGTCTGCCGCCGCCGACGTGCACGCGGAGGTCGTGGCGCTGCGTCGCACGCTGCACCGCCGGCCGGAGTTGTCGGGGGAGGAGCACGAGACCGCGCGACGCGTGGCGGAGCGGCTGACGGCCCTCGGCCTCGATGTGCGCACTGGGGTGTACGACACGGGCGTGGTGGGCACCCTGGACGGGGGCAAGCCCGGCCCGACCCTGCTGCTCCGGGCAGACATGGATGCGCTCCCCATTCAGGAAGAGACGGGGCTCGACTTTGCTTCGGAGCACGAGGGCGTGATGCATGCCTGCGGGCACGACCTTCACACGTCGTCGCTCCTCGGCACGGCCATGATTCTGGCCCGCTGCCCCGACGAGGTGCACGGGCAGGTGCGGTTCTGCTTTCAGCCCCACGAGGAACGAATTCCGGGCGGGGCCAAATTCATGATCGAGGAGGGCGTGCTCGACGCAACGGACGACACGCCGGCCCCGGAGGCCGCCTTCGGCCAGCATGTGAAGCCGGATCTTCCGCCCGGCACCCTCGGCGTACGAGCCGGCGGGTTCATGGCCTCTGCCGACGAGGTGTACGTGACGGTGAACGGCGAGGGCGGACACGCGGCAACCCCGCACGAGGCAGTGGATGCGACCTACGTCGCCAGTGAAATTGTCGGGGCGCTTCAGTCGCTCATCAGTCGCCGGTGCCCGCCGGGCGTGCCGTCGGTCCTCACCATCGGGCGCCTGGTGGCGGACGGGGCCACGAACGTGATTCCCGAGACGGCCCGGCTGGAGGGCACCTTCCGGGCGATGGACGAGGAGTGGCGCTTCCGGGCCCATGACCTGTTCCGGCGGCTCGTGCACCGGACCGCCGAGGCGCACGGGGCGACCGCCGAGGTGGAAGTGCGGGAGGGGTACCCGGCCCTCCACAACCACGAGGCGCCGACGACACTGGTCCAGGAGGCGGCCCGCGAATACGTAGGGCCGGAGCGCACTGTGGAGGCGGATCGGTGGTTTGCGGGCGAGGACTTTGCGTACGTCCTACGCGAGTGCCCGGGCACCTTCTACCAACTCGGGGTGGGCAGCGAGCACGGCCTCCACACGTCCCGGTTTGACCCGGACGAGGAGGCCCTCCGCACGAGTACAGGGTTCATGGCGTACCTGGCGTGGCGCTACGGCCACGAGCACGCGCAGGAATAGGGGTGCATCCGGCAGGACACGGGCCTCAGGACGCGACGAGGGCCCGCAACGGGGCCGGGTCGATCCGGTGCCCGCCCTCGAACGTATGCGTCGTCGCCGGGATGTCATGGGTTTGGAGGCGGCGCCGCACCGCAGCCCACCGCTCATCGGTCACATGCGGATCGTCGGTCCCCGCGACGAGCGTCAGGTCCAGGGCACACAGCGCATCGGCGTGCTCGGCCAGGTCGAGGTCGTGGGCCGGGGCCCCGCCCCACAGCACCAGTTGATCGATGGCCGTGTCCCCGAGCAGCGCCCACCGACTGGCGGTGGCCGCGCCCTGCGAGAAGCCGAGCACGTGCAGGGCCGGCGGCGCGCCGTCGGCGAGGTGGCGGACGGTGGCGTCGAGGGCACTGACGTAATCGGCAACCTCGGCCTCGCGTGCCGCGCGGGTCATCCAGGAGGCGCCCACCTGCTCGTGCTCATCCATCCCGTCCACGTAAAACCGAGACAGCCCCTCCGGCGCGACGACGCAGCGATCAGGAGAGACGAGTGGGGCAAATGCCGACACGAAGTCGGCGGCGAGCTGGCCGTAGCCGTGTAGCACCACCCACCATGACGCGGCGGCTGCGGGCGTCCCGAGCGTGGCCACGCGGGCGGTGCGGGTGACCTGAAGCGTATGGAGACGGGGCTCGGGCGGCACGGTCTGCTTGTCTGGTAGGGGCATGTATCGAAGAAAGACGCGGGGTCAAGCGACCTGTCCGTCGGAGGCCGACATCCTTTCGATGCGGTCCAGGGCCGCCTCGGCGGACGGCACGATCTCGACCAGGTCCGAGACGCTGGCCCGTGCAAACCGGCCGTCTCGCAGTTCCTCAAAAAATGAGAAGAGGGTGTCGTAGAAGCCGTCCACGTTCAGGATAGCAATGGGACGGTCGTGGTAGCCGAGCTGCTTCAGGGTGAGCACCTCCATGAACTCTTCCAGGGTGCCATAGCCGCCGGGCAGCACGACGAACGCCTCCGCCTTCTCGTACATGATCCGCTTGCGCTCGCGCATCGTGTCGGTCACAATGAGCTCGTCGGCGTCGTAGGCGATGCCCTCGCGGTCCTGCAGCTTCGACGGAATGACGCCGGTCACGGCCCCGCCGGCCTCGTGGGTGGCCTCGGCCAGCACGCCCATCAGTCCCACCGCGCCGCCCCCGTAGATCAACGCATGGCCCCGGCGTCCCATCGTCTGCCCGAGCGCCCTGGCCACCGGGGGGTAGGCGTCGGCGATGGCGTTGCTCGACGAGCAGTAGACACAGATGGAGGACATGATCGGCAGGGGGACGGGTGAGCGAAAAGAGAAGCGTCCGGGTCGAAACGGTGCGGTGGACCTGGGGGGCGCCAGAGACGAGCCCCGGGCGGGCCAAAATGCTGCGTTACGACGCGTGGACGGCGCGAAGGGTTCGTCGGGCCTGTTTCAGGTGCCGCCGCTCGTGGGCCAGGGTGGCCTCAAACCAGGCCCCGAGGCTAATGCGGAGAAGGGGGACGGCGGGGGAGCCGAATCGAATGCGGCGCAGGTCCAGGCCCTCGGCGCCCTCCACACAGCTTGCGAGCCGGTCCTGCAGGCCCAAAAACTCGTCGATCGCCTCATCGGGGTAGAGGGTGTTGGGGGCGTCCGGCTCAAACAACGAAGGCGCGTCGAACGTCCAGCCCGAGGAGGGCTCCAGCACGTGCACAAACCAGCGGCTGACGATGCCGTACTCGAACGGGGGCTCGCCGTACGGCCCTTCGTCGTGTCCCCGCTGGATTTCTTCTTCCGTTGAGCGGAGCAGCAGCCAGCCGGCCGTGTTCAAGTGATCGATGCACTGAACGACAGACCACGTGTCCGTGTCCGGCCGTCGTTGCATCGTGGCGGCGTCCACGTCGGCCACGAGTGCGGTGGCCTCGTTCTTGAGGTCGACAAACCCGGTGCGGTACTCGTCAAGCTGAGTGTGCATGGGCAGCAGAGGCAACGGGAGGCAATGATCGGTGGGGCACTACGCCGCGTCCCACTCCAGAAGGCCGTCGTTGATCAGGGTGGTGAGCAGGTCGACGAATGCGTCGTCGTCAAGGTGTGGGGTGAGGGCGTCGCTCGGGATCTGCTGGCGCCCCGTCACGAGCCGGGCCGCGTGGGTCAGGTTGGGCGCCAGGTCGATGGACGACCCGTTTGCGAAGAGGGTCGTTGATCCGTCGTCGTGTTCGATAAAGGCGAGTCGGGAGACCGGACCCGGGCGCAGTCCATGGCCGGCCCGGAGGGTTTCGACGAGCTCCTCGTTCGTCACGGGCGTCGACGGGGGCACGGCCTCACGGTCCCGGCCCGGCCGCGTCAGGTACTGGCCGAGCCACTGATCGATGGCGCCGTCGTCATGCACGAGTCGGCGCAGGAGGCGGCGCACCTTCCGACGCGCGTCGTCGTGGATCTCGCCGGGGTGGTCCACTGGATCGAGGGCCGAATCGCTGTACCGCGCGTCCGGGTCGATCGTCTCGATGGCGTGCTGCAAGAAATTGGCCACGAGGGCCTGGTGCCGCGGTGCCCGGAAGCCGACCGAGTAGGTCATGCACTGGTCGTCGGTGGCGACGCCGTGGTGGGCCACCCGGGGGGGCAGGTACAGCAGGTCGCCCGGGCCGAGCACGAACTCCTCCTCCGCCTCAAAGTCGGCAAGGATGCGGACGTCGAGGTCCGGCACGATCTGTTCGTCCTCCACCGGCTCGGTCCCAATCTGCCACCGCCGGTGCCCTGCGCCCTGCAGCAGAAAGACGTCGTAGTTGTCGATGTGGGGGCCCACGGTTCCGTGCGTGGGGGCGTAGCTCACCATGACGTCGTCGAGCCGCCAGGCGGGCAGGAAGCGGAAGTGGTCGAGCAGGGCGCCGACCTCCGGGAGCAGGCGGTCGACCTCCTGCACGAGAAGCGTCCAGTGCGTCGCGGGCAGGTCGAGAAAGTCCGCCGAGGCGAACGGGCCGTGCCGCAGTTCCCACGGGTGCTCGCCCCCTTCCTTTAGGATCAGCCGACTCGCAACGTCGTCCTCGCAGGCCAGGCCGGCCAGTTCCTCCGGGGAGAGGGGCGACCGGAAGTCCGGCAGTGCGTCGCGGACCACGAGCGGCCGGCTCTGCCAGTAGGTATCCAGAAAGTCGGTGGGCGAACGGTCGCCCAGCACGGACGACGTGGGGGGAGTGGGCTGCACGGAGACAGGGAGAGGTTGACGAAAGAAAACGGTGGGGGCGTGGCCGTTCCGGCTTACCCCAGCAGGTACATCAGGCCCTCGAGGGCGGGCCAGAGGAGCAGCAGTGCGAGCCCCCACGCCACCCATTGTACGCTGGCACTGCGCTGCGGAAACTCATAGCCGCAGTACGGGCACTCTTTCACGTCCCCAGTGTCTTCGAATGTCAGAGCGCAGGCGGGACACTCCCGGTCGGATGGCATGGTGGGGCACCGTGGGGATTGGGGCGTCGAGCAGGGGCAGGCTAGAGCTGAGAGGCCAACTCGTTCAGCATCATCTCCACATCCTCCTGCGCGATGTCGTCGGGGTTGGGGCCCGGCAGGCCGGGGTCCGGGGCGGGCCGGGCGGCCTTCAGGTCAAGCTGGTTGAGAAGCAGGGCGGCCGCGCCGGTGGCGGCGGCGGAGACGAGGAGGGCCTTTGCAAATTTAGACATGGCGACGGGGGGACAGGGCGAGAAACAATTGAGTCACACCAACGGGAAGAGGGAGGGGGAGTTCTTCCCTCGAAGCGAACCTAGTCGGGACGTGTAGGTTCGTAAAAATGGATGAGCCAGCGCCCCATTGTCCCCAATCCTCATGCTGCGTTCCCTTCTGGTTCGCCTCTCGATTGCGGTGGGACTCGGTCTGGTCGGGCTTGTCGGAGGGGCGTCCGATGGGTGGGCCCAGGACGACGGGTCCGTGTCTGTGGCCCGCGTGAAGTACGACGGGGGGGGCGACTGGTACAGCGACGAGGAGTCGCTGCAGGAGCTTTTCGCATTTGCCCGTCAGCACACGCTCCTCGACGTGGAGGCACAGGAAGAGACGGTGGAGCTTACCACCGACAAGCTCTTCACGGTTCCCTACCTGTACCTCACCGGCCACGGCAACGTAACGTTCTCTGAGGCGGAGGCCGAACGCCTGCGCCGGTACCTGCATCGGGGCGGCTTCCTCCACATCGATGACAACTACGGCCTCGACGAGCACATCCGTCCCGAGTTGGCGAAGGTGTTTCCGGAGAAGGAGTTCGTAGAAGTGCCGTTCGACCATCCGATCTACGCCATGCCCTACGACTTTTCGGATGGGCTCCCCAAGATCCACGAGCACGACGGGGAGGCCCCGAAGGGATACGGCTACTTTGATGACCACGGCCGCCTCATGGTGTTCTACACCGTCGAGACGGACCTGGGGGACGGCTGGGAGCCGGCCTCGGTTCACGACAACCCTCCAGAGAAGCGGCGGGCCGCCCTCCGCATGGGCACGAACATTCTCACGTACGCCATGACGCACTGAGCAAAGAGACGAGGCGCAAGGCCCTCCGTGGCTGTCCTTCTGGTCGTGATAAAAAGGCTTCTCCTGATTCTGGTCGTCATGGGGGATGAGACGGCTACCGACCCGGGAATGGAAGCCGTCCAGGCGTTCGTCCACACTCGGGCGGCGGACCGCATTGGGCGGGGCCTGGGAGCCGGGGCGTTGGCAAACCTGTCGAGTGGGGCGGGCAGCGTGCTCGGGGGGGCGTCCGTTTGGCGAGATCGACGAGTTTGAGGGGGAGGACTGAGTGGCGGGGGCCCCGATCAAGAGACGAGGGGCAGTGAACCCCGTCGCCTGCATTCACGTTTTGTCTGTCCGTTCATGCGTTACAACGGCGGCTAGCCGCCAGGGCCGCCCTGCACTGTTGCCTTCACAGCTTTCCTGTTCCGATGAGTGCGCTCCGCAATCAAGATCCCGAGATCCACGACGTCATCCAGAAGGAGGTCCAGCGCCAGAACGAGGGGCTGGAGCTCATCGCGTCCGAAAACTTTGCCTCCCGGGCGGTGATGGAGGCGATGGGCACGGCCCTCACCAACAAGTACGCGGAGGGCCTGCCGGGGAAACGCTACTACGGTGGGTGCGAGGTGGTAGACCGGGCCGAGGAACTGGCCCGTGATCGGGCCAAGGAGCTCTACGATTGCGATTGGGTGAACGTGCAGCCGCACGCCGGGGCACAGGCCAATTCGGCGGTGTACCTGACCCTCCTCGATCCCGGGGATACCTTCCTGGGGCTCGACCTGTCGCACGGCGGGCACCTGACCCACGGCTCGCCCGTCAACTTCTCCGGCATTCTCTACGAGGCAAAGTACTACGGGGTGGAGAAAGAGACCGGCCGCATCGACATGAATAAGGTGCGCGACCGGGCGAAAGAGGTGCAGCCGAAGATGATCTCGATTGGGGCCAGCGCCTACCCGCGCGACTTCGACTACGAGGCCTTCCGCGAGATTGCCGACGAGGTGGGCGCGTTCCTGTGGATGGACATGGCGCACACGGCGGGGCTCATCGCGGGCGGTGTGCTGAACGACCCGATGCCGCACACGCATGTGGTCACCACCACGACGCACAAAACGCTCCGCGGCCCGCGCGGCGGCATGATTCTTCTGGGCGACGACTACGAAAACCCGATGGGCAAGACGGCCCGCAAGAGCGGACGGACAAAGATGATGAGCGAGCTGCTCGACTCGGCCGTCTTCCCGGGCACACAGGGCGGCCCGTTGATGCACGTAATCGCCGCGAAGGCCGTTGGCTTCAAGGAAGCACTCGCGCCGTCGTTTGCCGAGTACACACGGCAGATTGTCGACAACGCGAAGGCACTGGGGGCCGAGCTCCGCGAGCGAGGCTACGACCTCGTCTCCGACGGGACGGACAACCACCTCGTCCTCATCGACCTGCGCAACAAGGGACTCACCGGCAAGGAGGCCGAGCAGGCCCTCGAAGCGGCCGGCATCACGGCCAACAAAAACATGGTGCCGTTCGACGACAAGAGCCCGTTTGTCACGAGCGGACTGCGCCTGGGCACCCCCGCGATGACCACTCGCGGCCTCGGTCCCGATGAGTTTTCCCACGTGGCGGAGATGATCGACCGGGTTCTTCAAACCCCGGAGGATGAGGACACGCGGGCGACAGTCGAGCGGGAGGTAAAGGCTCTCTGTGACCAGCACCCGCTGTACGATGTCGCCATGGCGTAAACGGGAACGACCTCGCGCGCCCGACGGTTCGAGATCCGGTGCCGAAATTTTGCCTGTGTTCGCCTGCTCTGCTCACCTGACGACCTACGCGCGCGCCCATGCCGTCGATGGATCGCGGTACATTTAGCTCCTCCTCCCGAGCCGAGCTCATCGAGATCGGCCGCAAGCTCTACGAGCAGGCCCTGGTGCGCCGGGAGGACGAGTTGATCACCGACCCGCGGGGCCAGCCGATTGGGTGGCTCCTGGACACGCGCGTGCCGACGCTGGACGGCGGGCTGTTCACGGAGGTCGGGTCGGTCATTGCCGAGCGGCTTCGGGAGCGGGACGCCCGCCAGGTGGTGGGGTATGGCTTTGGGGCCCATCCCCTCGTCTGCAGCGTTCTGGCTGTGAGCGAGGGCGACGAGTTCAAGGGGGGGCTTGTTCGGGACGAGCGGAAAGAGCACGGGCGGCGTCGGCTCGTGGAGGGGCCCATCGATGCCGACCAGCCCGTCGTGATGGTGGACGACATCATCAACAGCGGCCGCAGTGCCGCCGAGGCCCTTCGCCTCGTGCGCAGCGCCGGATTCATGGTCGACGGGCTCCTGACGCTCTTCAACTTCACGTGGAGCAACGGCCAGGATCGAATTGAGGCGGAGGGCCTGTGGGTCGACTCTCTCCTCGACCTCAATCTGCAAGAGGGCACGGGCAGCGGGTCCGACAGCGCGTAGGGGCGCTCAGGGAAGCAGAACGGGGGTGGACGTTTTTTTGCCGGATCGCAGTCACGAGTGGTATGCCCGAGGTTCCATCCTCACAGACCGACACGCCCGCTGGAGTGCAGGGGGACGGGGCGCCGGATGGGGCGCCCGCGCCCGATGGTGGCGTGATGCCGTTCCTGGATCACCTCGAAGAGCTGCGCTGGACCCTGATCAAGGCCGGGGCCGGAGTGCTCATTGCGATTTCCCTGTGTGCACTCTTCAGTGGATGGATCGTTGATCGCATCCTGATTGGCCCCACCCGGCCGGGCTTTTTTATGTACGACGTGCTGGCGCTGGAGCCGGAGAGCCTGGAGCTGCTCAACCGGACGATCACCGGCCAGTTTTTCGCGGACATTGGGACCATCATCGTCGTCGGGCTTATTGCCGGATCGCCGGTCGTGGTCTTCTACCTGTGGCGGTTCATCGAGCCGGCCCTCTATCCCAACGAGAAGAAGGGCATGCGCTTCTCGGCGGTGTTTGCCACCTTCTTTTTTCTGCTCGGGGCGGCCTTTGGGTATTTGATTCTGACTCCGTTGGCCCTCCAATTCTTCGCCCAGTACACCCTCTCGGAGCAGATCGTCAACCAGTTCGACATCATGACCTACTTCAGCATGGTGACGTTCTGGACAATGGGCACCGGGGTTCTCTTTGAACTGCCGGTGATCGTGTACTTCCTGGCGAAGGTGGGCATCCTGACCCCGGAGGCGATGCGGATGTACCGAAAGTATGCGCTCATCGCGGTGCTCGGCGTGGCGGCGTTCCTGACGCCCCCGGATCCCATTTCGCAGATCATCGTCGCCGTGCCGCTGCTGGGGCTGTATGAACTGTCCATTTACGTCGCCAAATGGGTCGCGCGGCGCCGGGCGCAGGCGCTCGGCACGGCGGACGAGTAGCCCGTTGCGACCTTCCGCACTTGCACCGACTGAGGGTTTATGCATCGCTCCCGTGCCACCGTGTCGCTTTTGGGGCCGGCCCTCGCCGTGTCATTGGGCATTGGCGTGGTCGTGGGGTTCTGGATGCCGGACGACGACCTGTTCGAGCTCCGCAAGGGCCTCCGCATCTTTGGGGCGGTCTACGAGGAGGTGGTCACCGGCTACGTAGAGCCGGTGGACCCGGTGCACCTCATGCATGTGGGGGTCGACGCGATGCTGAAGGAGCTAGATCCGTACACCGCGTACGTCGACGAGTCGAAGAACGCGCGGATTGACATCCTCACGGAAGGACAGTACGGGGGCGTGGGGCTGGACGTGGGGCGTCGGAACGGTGCCCTGACGGTCGTCTCGCCCGTTGCGGGGGCCGATGCGTATCAGCAGGGGGTGCGGACGGGCGATGTGATCACCGAGGTGGCGGGCCAGCCCGCATCTGCACTGTCGGTGGAGGACGCGGAGGTGCTGCTTCGGGGCCCACCCGGCACCACGGTCCGCATGACGGTGGAGCGGGAGGGACGCCCCTCCTCCCTCCCGTTTACCCTAACCCGCAAGCGGGTTGAGCTTCCGGACGTGACGTACCAGGGACGTGTGGGGGCGGAGCGGGAGTTCGGGTACGTGAAGCTGGAGCGCTTTACCCGCGACGCGCCGGCGGCGGTGGAGGCGGCGCTCGACGGGCTTCGGGACACGGGGCCCCTGCGGGGCGTTGTGCTCGACCTTCGAGACAATCCGGGCGGCCTGCTGCGGGCCGCCGTGCGAATCACGGCGCTCTTCGTGCCGCAGGGGACCGCGGTGGTCTCCACCCGAGGGCGCAGCGACGACACGGCCAAGTCGTATACGACCGACCGTGCGCCCCTGCTGCCGGAGGAGCCGGTCGTGGTGCTCGTGAATGGCCAGAGTGCCTCGGCGAGCGAGATTGTGGCGGGGGCCCTACAGGATCACGATCGGGGGGTGGTGATGGGCACGACGACCTACGGGAAGGGGCTCGTGCAGAATGTCCGCTCCCTGCCTCACAACACTGCCCTCAAGCTCACGACGGCCCAGTACTACACCCCGAGCGGGCGCACCATCCAGCGCCTGGGGGCGGCCCAGTCGGACACGGCTGCGGTGGCCTCCCGGATGCACGAAACCACCGGCGGCCGGACCGTACGGGACGGACACGGCATCCGGCCGGATGTGCAGGTGGCGTCCTCGTCCCCAAGTGCCCTGGAGGAGGCCCTGGCGCGGCGCGGGGCTTTTTTCCGCTACGCGAACCACTACGCCGCCACCCACGACACGCTTGCCGCCGACTTCTCGGTCGGCGAGTCCGACCTGCAGGCCTTTCGGATGTGGCTCGACCGCGAGCGCGTGGAGTATCCTCTCCAGTCCGAACGAACCCTCGATTCCCTTCATGCACTTGCGGAGGCCAACGGCCACGAGGGGCTGGAGGACGAGATTTCGGCGCTGAGTGTGGCGCTGGACGACACAAAGGCGTCGGCGTTCGAGCAGCACGCCCCGGCCCTCATGCGCCACCTTGAGCGCGAAATTCTGTCCCGGTACGTCAGTGCCCGCCGCCGGATCGAGGCCCTGCTCCCGGCGGATGAGCAGGTGACGGCGGCGACGGACCTTCTCCAAAACGCGGACCGCTACCGACGGCTCTTGACCCCGAGAGACGAACGGTGAGAACCAGAGAACAAAACGACAAAATGACGGTGGGTCTGCGCGACCGTCCCTTGAGAGCTGTTATGCCTCCTTCGTTGATCGCTCATGTCGCTTTCTCAACGCTTCTTTGCCCACACCCTGGCCTGGGGCGACGATGCCCAGCGCCGCCTCTACGGCGACCACAAGCATGATCTCTTCGCGGGCCTGGAAGGGACCGTCGTGGAGATCGGGCCGGGCACGGGCGTGAACCTGCCGTACCTGCCGGAGGGCCTCCGGTGGATCGGGCTGGAGCCGAACCCGCACATGCACAGCTACATCCGCGACCGGCTGGAGGGACGCGACCTCGATGCCGAGGTGCGCACCGACCCGGCACAGGACACCGGCCTGGCGGACGACAGTGTGGACGCGGTGATCAGCACGCTCGTCCTGTGCTCCGTCCCCGACGTGCCGGCGACGCTGGCGGAGCTCCGGCGCATCCTGCGGCCCGGCGGACGCCTCCTGTTCATCGAGCACGTCGCGGCGGAGCAGCACACGCCCCTTTGCTGGGTTCAGCACGGAATTCGGCCCTTCTGGCGGGCCGTGGCCGACGGCTGTCGCCCGGACCGCACCACCGGCGTGCAGCTCCAGCGCGCAGGCTTCTCGACCGTCGAGTTCGAGCGGTTCGACATCGGGGTCCCACCGGTGTCGCCCCACATCATGGGGACGGCAACGACCTGAGCCCGGCGGAGAAGAGGAAGGAGAGAAATTGCACGGACGCACAGAAGACGCTCAACGGTCACAAACAGACAGCGGTTTGCCGATGCCCACGGTTCATCTCCTCTCCCGCGCCGTCGTGCGGGACGCCAATCATGTGCTCGTTGTTCGGGCCGACGGGCACCCGCACACCTTTCTGCCGGGCGGGCATCGAGAGCCGGGGGAGGGCCTGGAGGCCTGCCTGCGCCGCGAGCTCCGCGAAGAACTGGGGGTGCGTGCCGAGGTGGGGCGCTACCTCGGGGCCGTGGAGCATCAGTGGCGCCGCGACGGGGAGCGTCAGTACGAGGTCAATCACTGCTACGTGGCCACGAGCCCGGCGCTCACGGTCGATGCGGCCCCGCAGGCCCGGGAGGAGTACCTGTCGTTTTCTTGGGCACCCGTCGACCAGCTTGAACGTGCGTCCCTGCAGCCACCCCCCCTACGCGCCCTGCTGGCAGGAAAGAACACGAGAGACACGCCGTGGTGGGGGTCCACCGTCCGTTGAGCGACACTGACCTGCCTCCTCCCGACGTCCGGGAGAATAGGTCCCCACTTCCGCCGGGTCGTCCTCACGCATTCCCCGTTTCTTCAGAGGCGGAGCGGTCGAAATGTAGGATCTCGCCCCGGCGGCGTGTGTATAGACCGTGCTTTTGAAAACGGGCCTGTAGCTCAGCCTGGATAGAGCATCGGCCTTCGGAGCCGAGTGTCGGGGGTTCGAATCCTCCCGGGCCCGCAATGTCCTTCCGCCCCGCCTTCAGCCGCGCTGAGGGCGGGCTTCTGTTTGGGAGAACGTCGCAGGCCGTCACGTGGCATTTGGCCTGATCAGGGCATGGCTTGACTGTGTACAGCACTGTGTACAGCGGTCAGTGGCCGCAACTCATGACGCCGAGGGGCTTTGGCGTTCCCCTGTCCCCAACACGATCGAAGGACTTGGAGGGCACCTCTCCGACGCCCCTTTAGTCCGACGCCGAAAAATCACGAGCGGCGAGAACCGGTCCGGTCGCCTCCCGAAGGACCTCTTCGGTGACACTGCCCAGCACCGCGCGCCGGACGCCGCGAAGGCCACGGGTGGCCATTACGATGAGGTCGGTCTCGTTCGGGGCGCCGCGGAGAATGCTCGGTGCCGGTTTGCCCCGGTGCACGACATACGACACTGTTCGGTCCGTCGTCGTGAGATTGCTGCCCCAGTCCTCAAGGGCCGCTTCGGCCTTCTCTTTCGTCTTGTGGCTCGTGACCGTGGGCGACTCTGGGCCGTAGACCGAAGGGGTATCGGGCGTCTCAACGACGTGCATCAGCTTGAGGGGGGTTTCGTAAATCGTCGCGAGACGACCGGCCTGCCGCAGTGCTCCCCGAGACGGGTCTGAAAAATCGACCGGGGCCACAATTCGCTCAACAGAGGGGGATGTCGCCCCGTTGTCGGAAGACTTCACGGTAAGAACCGGGGCTGGGGCAGTCCGGAGGGTCTCCTCCGCCACGCTGCCGTAGAAGGCCCGCTCGACGCCCCGACGGCCGTGGGTTCCCATGGCGATCATGTCGATGTGTTTGCTCTCGGCGTACCGCACGAGTGCCGGGGCCACAGCGTCGGCGCGCTCGGCGTTGAACGTGAGGCGATCGTCACTCGTGCTGAGGTCATGGGACGCAAGAAGCTCTTGGCAACGTTCTTCAAACTCCTCCTGGAGTTTGTAGGTTGGCATTGGCGACCGCGATGCCCCTTGGAAGGGGCCCTGCGGAACCTCCTGTACGTACATCAGGTGCAGCCTGGCATCGGTCCGCCGGAGGAGGTCCGCGCCGTAGGCAAGGGCGCGTTTCGAAGAGGGGGAAAAGTCGAAGGGCAGCAGAAGGTCGTGAAGTTCAGGCATGAGGAAGAAGGGAATTGGCGGGTCGGCGCTCGAAAAATCGAAGTGAACGACCGAGACGGTGTAGTCGCTACCGTCTCTTGTGGACGAGAGGGCGTTTCGGGAGGGGGCTGGCAGCCCCCCTGTTCGGGTTCCCATGTTGGCGGTGCCCACTCGCTCATGTCGAAGCCGCAGGAACCCCCCAGCGTTCCCGGCCGCAGGAGGCTCTCCTTCGAACTGTGCCCCGGCCCGGGACGCCCAGACCCTGCGTCTCCGGGCCCGGACAGCGTCCCCGCGAGGCCCCGGTTCATGCATCAATGTCCCAACAAACTGGACCGCCCGGCGCCGCGCCCGCGGCCGTGATGCATTACGGGAGGGGCCCGCTAGAGCCTTGGCCACCACCGGTTAGGCTGCCCGCGGTGTTGCGGAGCCGGTTTCCAAACCCGCCCAGGGGGCCGTCCTGGCCCGAGCTTGGAATTTGGAGCCGGAGCAGTTGAGAGAGCTGTCCGCTCTTGACCTGAAGGCTGAAGCTGTAGGACTGGCGCGACCCGAAGGGCACCCAGCTGAAGGACATTACCCAGCACCTACAGCGTCCGATGTCGCGGTTGAGATTGATGCTCGTGGTGGCCAGCTCCTCCTGAACGAAGTCGTAGCCCGTGCGGCCCTCCAGGGACCACCGTGGCGTTACGTCGAAGCTGACCTGGGTGTTGAGGGTTGCCGTTTGGCCCTCGACCTGCTTCCGCGGCTTCCGGAAGCTGTAGTTAAAGTCGAAGCTCAGTGTCCAGGGAATGTTGGTGTCGAGGTAGCCCGGCTCAGGGCGCGCCCCGGGACCCGTCTGTCCCGCCGATTGGCCCTGTTCGGAGCGCTGTTGGTCGGCGCGGCCCGCGGGCCCGCGTCCGTCCGGTTGGAAGCCGGGCCGGGTGCCGACCCCGCTGCCCCCCCCTTCCCCTTGGAACGAGCTGCTGAGGTTGAGGCTGAACCGCGTAAGGCGCACCGGCGTGAGCGGGCTTTCCGTGAACATGTAGCGGTCGACGCGCTGGAACCCGTCCCCAGTGTCCCCGGAACGGCGGAGCTGGTAGGGAGAGAAGGTCATGGATGACCGGACGCTAAAGTCACGAATCGAGGTGCGGGCCCGGAGGCCGATGTCGCTGAGCTTGAAGGCGTCGGCCGTGAAGTTGTACGAGGTGTCCAGGTCAAAGTCCAGCAGCTTGATCTTCTCCTCGTCCGTGTCCCCGGTCGAGTCGACGCTCACCTGCTTCGTTTCGAGCTCGTTGTCGAGCCGAAAGCTCAGGGTGCGCTGCTCGTTGCTCCCACGCACCCGGCTTCCGTCGAGGATGTCGTACCGGACGGGCTCCCCCTGTTCGTTGCGCACAGGATCTCCGTTGGCGAAGCGGAGCGGGCGCGTCCGGCCCCAGAACGGCGCGTTGAAGTTGGGGCTGTAGCTGAACGAGAGGGAGGGAGACACCCGGTGGCGGAGGCCCTGGAAGGGACCGGCGCGGAGGGGAAACGTCCCAAACAGTTCCGTGCTTGCCGAGAGGCCCGTCGAAAACGCCCGCCGGGCATAAAAGCCCTGGACCCTTCGCTCTTCGGTGGTGCGGGTGGTGTCCTCCTGGGTCGTGTCGCGATTCACGACCTGGCGGATGGTGCTGATGCGCCAGTCCGAGTCGTAGCGAAAATTGGGGCTCAGGTTGAGGTTGTAGCGGTTGACGCGAAAGGAGGCACTCACCGGAATCTGGTGCGTCGCGCGAAAATCGAACTGCTCGTCGTCGCCGGTGGCGGTCCGATACTTTTCCCGGTCCACGAGCGCCTCGTACCAGGCGATGTCGGAGACCCGGTCGGCCGCCAGGGAGTCGCCCTGTTCGCGGAGCTGCTCAACGTCCCGCGGGGAGAACGAGTAGTTGTTGTCGACCGAGAGGTCGTAGGAGGTTGTGATCTTCTCGAACCACCGGTCGTCGCCCACCGCCTGGTCCATCTCAAACGGCTTGAACGACCGCTGGGAGAAGTTGAGGCTGGGGAGGGTCATCGACACCTCTCCGCTCTGCAGCTGCTGCCGCTGGTTGGCACTGACGTTCAGGTCTTTGCCGCTCCCGGGCCAGCTTTTGCTATACCGCAGGTTCGACGAAATCTCCTGTTTGACGGCGTCGTTGTAGTTGTTGCTGTTGCGGCGCGCGAAGTCTGTAGAGGTGGCTAGGTTGATGTCGCCGCGGATGGAGGCGGTGGGGGAGAGGTCTTGGCTGTGCTGCCACTTGAGCTGCCCTCGGTGCCGGTTGGTGAAGTCGGGGTCCTCCTCTTCCCCAATTTGGGTGCGCCGGTAGGTGAGGTCCACGCGCCCGCTGTAGTTGTACCGCTTGCTGTAGCGGAAAATCGGGTTCACCTCAACGCTGCCCTTCGACCAGACGCTGCCCCGCAGCTGCAGGTCCGTGTAGGCGTTCATCGCAAAGTACCAGCCCCAGTTGCGGAGAAAGAGGCCTTTTTCCCGGTCCTGCCCATAGTCCGGTGCGAGAGGGCCGCTCCGGCGGCCCGACACGTTCGGCAAAAACCCGAACGGAAGCCACAGGGGCGTCGGGATCTCGAACAGGTACATTTGAATGGGGCCGGTGTAGACCCACTCCCCGTCCACCTTCATCTCGTTTGAGCGCAGCGAGTAGGAGGGCGTTTCGCCGGGCGGGCAGTCGCAGGTCGTGTACCTCCCCTCTTGCACAAACAGGGTGCTGTCCTCAAACGCCTTCACGGCGTCGCCCTGCACGTAGCCGTTTTGCTGCTGCGTACGGGCCGTCACGACGCGGCCCCGTTTGGTGCGGAGGCTGTAGGAGAGGGTTTCCCCCGTAAACGACTGGCCGCCGCCCCGGCCGCTTCCCTGCTGGCTGCCCCGTTCAAACGTGGGGCGAGCCTGTGCGGTGTCGGAGGGGGCCCCAAACGCTTCGAGGACGCTCGTCTCGAGGTTCATCTCGATGGTGCCGGCCTTCAAGGTCGCGCCCTGGTACGACATCTGGGCCTGGCCGTGGAGGGTGCTGTGATCCGCCGAGTCCGCGGGGGTAACGATGACCAGCGAATCCGATGCGGTGAACTCCACGCCGGCGGCCTCCCCGGAGCCGGCGGCCGGTCGGTCCGCCCCGGAGGAGGACTGCGCCTGGCGGGCCGAGTCGGGGACGGTGCGGCGGTTTTGGGCCGTGCCCGGGCGAGACAGGAGAAGGAAGACCAGCACGGCCCCGAGTCCAACGATCAGCCGGTCCGGTTGGGGAAAACGAAGCACAATCACCAGGCGGTGGGGGAAACACGAACTGTGCCGCCTCGGAGGGCCGACGACTACTGCGTTCCGACCTGGGCGTCCTTGCCCTGGAAGGCGAGGCGGGCCGCCCCGAGAAGGCTGGCCTCGTTGCCGAGCCCTTCCTGGTGAACCCGGAGGTCGTTCCGAAGGCCCGGCGTGACAAAGCGGGGGAGGACGTCACGGGCAGGGGCGAGGATGTATTCTCCCGCTGCCGAAACGCCGCCCCCTACCACAATGGTTCGAATGTCCAAGAGATTTACGGCGGAGCCGAGCACGCATCCGAGCTTGTGGCCGGCCCACGCCAGGATGGCCCGGGCAAACTCGTCGCCCTGCGTCGCCGCTTCGTACAGCACGCGCGGGGACAACTGGTCCAGGTCGCCTTCTACGAGCTCCCGGACCATGCTTTCCGGGTAGTTGACGATCTGATCGCGGGCGTGTGCCGTCAGAAATGTTTGGCCGAGATAGCCCTCGATGGCCCCGCTCACGCCCGAGTTGGCAAAGGGGCCCTCGTAATCGATTGTCATGTGCCCGATTTCGCCGGCGCCGCCGGTGCTGCCGCGAAAGATTTTGTTTTGATAGATGATGCCGCCGCCGACCCCGGTGCCGAGGGTGATCATGATGAACGAGTCGACGTGCTGCCCGGCCCCGTAGAAGGCGGACCCAAGGGCCGCCACGTTCGCGTCGTTTTCCACGATGACGGGGAGGGAGGTGCCCAGTCGCGACCGAAGGACCGAGCGTAGGTTGACGGACGTCCAGCCGTCAATATTCGGGGGGTGAGACACCGTCGTGCGGTCCCAATTTACGGTGCCGGGCGCCCCAATGCCGATGCCCGCCACCGCGTCCGGCGGGGCCGCATCGAGTAGATCTGCGGCGAGGCCCGCAATCTGAGACTCGACATGCTGGGGGCCCCGATGGGCTTCTGTGGGGCACTCGGCTTGCTCAAGCAGGCCTTCGTCGCGGGCCACGAGCGCGGCCTTGAGGTTTGTCCCCCCAATGTCAATCCCGATGGCGTGCGAACTCATGCTGGTCCGTGAAGCGGACGAGGGCGAGATGGACGATGGATGCAAAAGCCCCTCTTTCGATCGGCACCGGAGCGCCCCGCCTCACTCGCTGGGCTCGACGCGGTAAATGGTTTCGTCGGGCCGCTTCATGCCGTACTCCTCACGGGCAATCCGTTCGACGACGCTGTCCGACAGGGGACGGTCGAGCTGTGAGCGAAGGCGCTCGATCTCGGAGCGGAGGTCGGCGTTCTCCGCGGTTGTAGCCTCCAGCTCTTGGTGCCAGCGGTATCGCTGCCAGAGGCTGTGACTGTCGAAGAAGGCGATCCAGACGAGCACGCCCCCCAGCAGAAGGCCGATTCCCCACCGCACGCGGCGAGCGGACAACGTGGAGTCGGGCATGGCGGAAGAGGCTGATTAGTTTGCGGGTGGGAAGGCGTCGAGCCCAGGATATTCGGCCGCCGCCCCCAGCTGTTCTTCGATCCGGAGCAGCTGGTTGTACTTTGCCACCCGGTCGCTCCGACTGGCCGAGCCGGTTTTGATCTGTCCGGCCTCGGTCGCGACGGCCAGGTCGGCGATCGTTGTGTCTTCGGTCTCGCCGGATCGGTGGCTGACGACAGCCGTGAACCCGTGCTTGTGGGCCGTCTCGATGGCGTTGAGCGTTTCGGTGAGGGTGCCAATCTGATTGGGCTTGATCAGGATGGAGTTGCCACATCCCTCTTCGATGCCCCGGCCGAGGCGCTCCGTGTTTGTGACGAATAGGTCGTCGCCCACGAGCTGCACCTCGTCCCCAATTTCGTCGGTCAGCAGGGCCCAGCCGTCCCAGTCGTCCTCGTCCATGGCGTCCTCGATGGAGAGAATGGGGTACTGGTCGACCCACTCGGCCCAGAACTTGACCATGTCCTCCGAGGACCGGTCGGTGCTCGGGTCGCTCTTCCAGAAGACGTACGCCTCGTCGTCCACCATTTCGGCGGCGGCGGGGTCGAGGGCCACGAACACATCCGAGCCCGCGGTGTACCCGGCCGTCTCGATGGCATCGAGAATGAGCTCGACGGCCTCCTCGTTGGACCGGAGGTCGGGGGCAAAGCCGCCCTCGTCCCCCACGGCAGTGCTGTAGCCATGGTCTTGCAGGACGGACTTCAGGGTGTGGAAGACCTCTGCGCCGGTGCGGAGGGCCTCGGAGAAGGAGGCAACCCCCGCCGGGGCAATCATGAACTCTTGCATGTCCACGTTGTTGTCGGCGTGCTCGCCCCCGTTGAGGATGTTCATAAGCGGCACCGGAAGGGTGCGGGCGGTGGCGCGCCCCAGGTGGCGGTACAGCGGCACGCCCAGGGTGGCGGCGCCGGCTTTCGCGGCGGCGAGCGAGGCCCCGAGAATCGCGTTGGCCCCCAGGTTCGATTTGTCCGAAGTGCCGTCGAGAGCCCGGAGCGTGTCGTCGATCGTCACCTGTTCGAGCACACTCAGGCCCTTCAGGGCGTCGGCAATCGCGTCGTTGACGTGGCCCACGGCCCGGCGCACGCCCTGCCCGTGGTAGCGATCGGCATCCCCGTCGCGCAACTCGACGGCCTCGTACGCGCCGGTCGATGCTCCGCTTGGAACGGCGGCCCGGCCCAGAACGCCCTCGTCGGTGGTGACGTCCACCTCCACTGTGGGGGTGCCGCGGCTGTCAAGAATCTGGCGAGCGGTGACACGTTGAACGGAGGCCATGCGAAACGGGGGGAATGCTGGAGCGGGGGGCGGCGAGTAGGACGCCTCGCAACGAGGCCGTTACGAAACGCACTCGTTAACTACGTGGTCGGCGCCCAGAACCACAAGAGCGGATCGACACGAAAACTCCCTTGGAGGACGAAGGCACGAATGCGGGTGCGATTCCCGCCTGCGCCAACGAAAAGGGCCGACGGCCCCAACGGCACGCCGGCCCTTCGACTCTCAGAATGTGGCGGCATCACCCCGAGGAAGGGGCCGATCGGACGGAGGTCGTCTCACCAATCCATGAGTAGCACCCGTAGTCGATGGTGAACGACTGCCCGCTCTCCCAGTCCTCTCGGTAGAAAACATCTTCCTTCGTCGGGAAGACCCTACGGTACGTCTGGATCTTGCTGTCCGCGACGGAGGCAATCGAAGAGTCGATTTCCTTCGCCTGCCGGTACTTGTCCACGGCGGCCCAGTATACCGCCCTGTCGTTCCGGGCCATTTCGCTGCCGCTGCACCGATTTACGGCCCGGGCGTACAGGTCACCGATGGCGATGTACGCCCGCCCAAAGCCGTCCTTCATGTCAATGGCCGCTTGGTAGTCCTGACGGGCCCGGGCGAGCTTCTCCATCTTCTGGTAGGCGGTGCCCCGGTTGAAGTAGTCCTCGGCCTTCAACTCAGCCCCTTGCTTCTCGGCCCGCTCGTACGCCTGCAGGGCGTCTTCCGGACGGCCGTCCTCGAGGCGCATCTGGGCGATCTGCCGGACGGTCTCGGCCGACGGCTCCATTTTGATCAAGCGCTTCGAGAGCTCCGAGGCCTTCTCGACGTTGCCCTGCTGGTTGTACGCATCGAACAGTTCCGTCAGCAGCTTGGTGCTGTCCGGGCTCTGCTCGACCTGTTTCTCAAGGTACGCGATCTTTGCCTGCGAGTTTTTCCCAAAGATGTCCTTCCGGACCGAGCTGATCATCTTGGTTACCTCCTCATCGTCCCCCCGCTTCGACTCCACGGTGTTGGCAAAGTCAAGGGCCTTCTGAAGGGCATTGTCCTCAAGGTGTGACTGCAACACCTGTTGGATGTAGTACGGATCGAGGTCCTTTGGGGCGAGCTCAAAGGCCCTTCGGTAGTGGGCCGTCGGCGTCTCAAGGCCCTCCGCACCCTCGGGAAGGACGTCCTGGTGCTCTTCGAGGAACCGGCCCTTGCGCCGTTCCCACTTGTACGACGTGTGCTCCAGACCGTCCTTCTTGATCTGGTCTACGGCGGAGGCGAGGTACGTCGCCGCGGTGTCTAGGTATGCCTTCTTTGCCTTCTCGTCTGAGGCCTGGTCGGCAAGCCCCTCGTAGAGACGAATCACCCGGCGGTAGTTGTCGTCGTCGCCGTCGGGAACGCCAGGGGCATTGTTGAGCACCCAGAGCAGGTCGCTCCGTGCGCTTTCGAAGTTGTCGTTCTTGTAATTCTCGTAGTAGAGGCTGTAGTGCATCAGCTTCTCCCGCTTGCTCGGCTCACTATCCTGGGCCGAGGCCGGTGAAGTTGCCACGAGCAGGGCAAGCCCCACGCAGAGGGCACCAGCGACGAAGGACTGTAATCGGAGAACGGGGGCGGTCAGAGACATATTGGGGGCAAATCTGTCCGATATTTTGAACAGGCTAGGGCTTTAGACTGGACGCTTTGCGTTGGGTTTCAGTCAAGAGGGCCCTGCGGTGCGGCCTGTTCGGTGAGAGAGGACCTGCGGGTCCCCGCGCCGCCTACCGGAGCTTGCGCCGCTGGAACCAGCGCTCTCCGAAGTTCACGTGAAGAGACACTCCGAAGAACTGATCACGGACGAGGGCACCGGTGGTCGTCCCTCGCGTTCCGGCAACCGTGTTCAGATCAATTCGTGTGCCAGAAAGAGAGGTGGGGAGGCTGATGCCCGCGGTGAGGGCAAATTCATAGAGGGTCGTTTCCGAGTCTGGGCGCACGTACATCTGTTCCGCGTACCCGCCGAAGCGGTAGGCCGCCTGGGCAAAGTACCCGGCCAACCGGTCGTCGCCGGCAGGTACCACTTCGGCCCCGGTCGAGAGGCGCCACCGATCGGTGAGGGTCTCCGTCCCCCCGGCCGGAAAGCGAGCGGGGGCCGTTTCGGAGGCCCGAGCGGAGAAGTCGCTTGAGAAGGTGCTCCAGGGGTCGAAGGCCCCGTCGACGACGAGCGTCCAGCGGGCGTTGGGCTGGTAGGACAGTCCCAGGCGGCCCTTCCAGGGCAGGGTGACATCCCCCCGTTCGGTCGCGAGGGTGTCCCGGGCGAGGTCTTCGTCGAGGGTCCGAAAGCGCTCGCCCGACAGGTTGGCCGGGAGCGTAACGGAGGCCCCGATGGAGAAGGCGTCGTCCTCGGCAAACACATCGGCAAGGGCGAGGTGGCCGCCCAGTGTGCTGGTCAGGCCGGAGAGCTGGACCCCGTCGGAGATGACGGTGTTGCGGAGCTGGGCGACTGCCCACGTCGTACGCCGACGGCGTTCGAGGGTCCCGAACAGAAGGTCCGCGGTGGCCCCGACGCTCAACATGTCGTTGACGCGGTATCCCAGCCCGCCCCGCAGCCGGTGCAGGCCGCCGGAGCCCGAAAACTCAGTCTCAAACGGAACCTCCCGACGTTCGCCGTTGATGGACACCTCTTCGCTGTCCAGCCGCTTGCCGCTGTAATTGGAGCGGGAGTAGGGCTGGAAGGAGAAGCCGACCCCCAGGGAGCGCTCATAGAGCGGGAAGTTGAACTGAAGTGCCTGCACGTTGCCGGAGCTGAGCCGCCCGGAATTGCCCTGGCCGTCCTCCACGGTGGTGGAGCGGTAGGCCGCGCTTCCGGACAGGCGGGTAAACACCTGGTCGCTCCAGAGGGCCGGGTTGGCGTCGGGGTTGTAGTTGAGGGAGCGAAGTGCGTAGCCGCCCCCCCCCATCGCGTCGCTCTGAGACGAGGAGAACTCAAGCAGGCTGCCCATCCCGAACCGGGAATAGATTGTGCCCTCCCCGTTGGACTGGGCCTGCACCGAAGAGGGAGCGCCCAGAATACCCACGACAACGGCAAGGCAGGAGCCCCAGAAGAGCAGGCGATGGAACCCCACCATCCGCACGAGGCCGTCGCGCAGCGTGTGGAGGAGGGAGCAAGCGGCAATCATCATCTAGAGTGGGGTTACGGTCAGAGTAGCGCGGGGCGGCTTCGGCTCGGTCCCGCCTTTGGGAACGAGGGCGGGCAGCGTGGTGGGCAGGCCGGGCTGAATGGTCGTGGCCTGGTTGACCGACGTGTTCGCCCGATCGGCGATGTGGACACGGAAGGTCGTGAAGACGGGGGACTGCCCGCTGCGGACGCGCTGGAGCGACTGCTGGAAGATGGGAAAGGAGATGTTGTCCGGAACGAGGGCTGCCCTGGGGGCCGCCGTGGGGTCGAGTGGAAGTGTGCAGTCTTCATCGGAGATCGGGAAGACTGTGGATTGTACTTCTCCGCAAAGGGGCACGTCTGGGGACGAAGCGCGGGTGGCGATGATGCGGTAGCCCTGTGGCTGCGGCCGTTCAAAATTGGAAGGGGTGAGTGCCTGCAGTTCGCTTGTGTCGTTCGGGACGAAGATCTCGGCTCGGTTCAAGGGACTCTCTTCGAGAGTGTCGAGCGGACTCTCATTGAAGTCCCACGACATCGTGAGTCCGGTCCCGACGCCGTCCTGCATCAGCCGGTACCCGGACGGCGAGGCACCCCCGCCCGTCTGCTCAATGTGAGTGAAGGTTTTTAGGCCCGAGTAGTCGGCCGTGGTGGTGTCACCAGACGAAACGGTCCTGAGGCGCAGGGTGGCGTCCGACGAGGAGAACCCGACGACCGCCTCGCTGCTGGGGGCAGTTATTTTGAAGCCGTGAAAATTGCTTTCGAAGTCCTCGCCCGTCTGAAAGACCTCCGGGTGATCGTTGATCCAGGACTCCTGGAGTCGAATGGTGACCAGAGAGTCTGAGTCAGACAGGTTGATCTGTGCCGTGTCCACGGACACCGGGGACGCGTCGGCGTTGAAGCTCGCCGTCGCCCGGGCGGAGTCCATGTCGGCCTCCTCCGTCAGGTCGTACACCTCCACGTCTATCGATTCGGTCGAATAGCCGTGGAAGTAGTCGGTTTTCAGGCGCAGTTCAGCGGCACGGGCGTCGGGACTGGCATTTTCGATCTCGGAGGGAACGTCGTCGCTCCGGCCTGCGAAGTCGATGTAGCCTTCCGCCTCGACGAGTCCCGTTCCGCTCACCGGGTCGTCTACGGACCCGATCAGGAATCGCCATGCGCTCTGGGACCGGGGCCGGTTGCGGACGTTGTCTCCCGTGATCGGGGGAACTCGGGTCGTGCCGACGTCAGGGACTGCGTCGACGGTCGCTGGATTGTCCCCCTGCAGGGGATCGGAGCCCACCCCCAACCCGACATCCGACGAGTCGGTGCAGGCGGCGAGCGAGGCGATCAGCCCGCCCCCAACAAGGAGTGCGGTGAGCCAAGAGGACCTCATGGATATTGGCATTGCGGGCGGCGAACGCCGGTTCGGTACAAGAGTGCAGGAGAGAGCGCCTGCGCACGACACATCGATGTGGAGCACCCAGGCGAGTACAACAGCTCCGGAAGAGGAACACACCCAACAAGACAAGGGCGTGGGCGCATTCCCGAATCGGGTCCCTGAATGATGCCTCGAAGCAGGGTGTTTCTCGGCAGGTGAACCCTACGCAGGGACTTCACCGAGCATTTGATCGTACAATGCCACCGTCTGCTTGGTGCGCGGCTCGGCATCGGCCGGCAACGTCGATGCCTCTTCGGCCTGAGCCCCGTTCGTCAGCGTTCCGTTTGGCGGGAGGACCGTGGTGTCCGCATGGGCAAGACCCACCTCCGACACCGTCGATCCGGCGTCGCCGTCGATCGGAAGGTCCATGGACTCGGCAAACGAGGCCTGGAGAGTCGTTTCCGGGGCCGTTCCTCCAGGCGTGAAGACGGATTTCGTGGCGCCCAGCAGGTCGTCGTCCGCGTAGGTGGTGGAGAGAAGAGACGGGAGAAGCCCGCTGATCCACCCAAAGCCATGGATCAGGTCCGGGCCCCAGCGCAGCTCCCGGAGGGTTTCCAGAACAGAGCGACTGAAAAATAATGCCCGGACCGCGTTGTCGTCGAAGGGAGTCCCGTCCCCGTCGGTCGCGCGGCCCGTTCGCCCGAAGTACCCCTCGTGGTCCATGAAGTAGACCTGCAGCTGCGCGTCCGGTACCGAGGCCACCTTGACGGAGACCGACTCGGTGTTCGCCCCCATCGGGACATCTGTGTCTGAGAGTCGAATGACCTCGTGGAGGCTGTGCTTCCGCTCGTTGATGTCCCCGTAGCAGGGCATCATGATGCGTACTTCAAAGTCTCCCGCGTCTTGCACGTGCTCGGGGAGCGATCGGGTGAGGGCGGCAAGTGGCGAGCGGTCGGTGAACGGAGCGAGTGCTTCGGCGACGTAAAGGAGGCGGTACGAAGAGGCCATGTGCATTGAGGAGTTGAGAAAGGCAACGGCGGGTGTGGACGAGGTACGGCCTGCTCAGACGAGCACAAGGGGGGAGAACGCCCCTGGTCCAGTTGTAGGGCATCCCTGGATCGAAGAAGAAGGCGGGTCCGGAAGTTGTGAAGCCCAGCCCACCAACGCTCCGTAGTTCAGGTCCGAGTCCCTGGACATCCTACATCAACGGATGCAATGAGCCGACAGTGGGGGAGTACAATGGTCCGACAGTGTGGTCCGACAGTGTGCTCTCGTTAAAAATAAACCTACTGTTGTCGGACTCGGGAATCAATTTTGGACACCCCAGCCATGAGGAAGTCACGTCAAGACCGTGAAAATTTGAAAATTGGTCGGAGGGGACGTGTTGTTCAGACCCCGCGGAGATTTGACGACGGTCTGCGTTCACCCCTCATTAAGAGAAGCCCTCGAATGGGTGGGGGAAGGGGCGTGGAAGGACTGGTCCACGGCACGAAAGTAACGACAGCAGACGCGAGGGGCTCCTTTGGGGCTTCCCCGGCGGAGAAAAGCTGGTGCCGACCGAAAGGCGGTTCCCTGGAGAAGCTCCGCCCGGCCCTTCGGCGTCATGCCAACAACCCTATGGGCCCCTGGCCCTGTATTCCAGAGGAGAAGGTGCGCCGAGGGGCCGGACGGAGCCTCCCGCAGATGCGTGAAGGATGAAAGCCACTCCTACACATTTCAGTCCGCAAAACGCATTCCAGCCCGCGACGCACTCGACTGGAAGGGCGAAGACTGTCCTTCAACTGGTGGACACCGGTCCACAGACCGTCTATGAGACATGTCGGGGTGGTAAGAAGAGAAATAAAGCGGGGACGAACTACACGAAATCGGCCGAGACGTCTGTCGCCGCCCGATGCAATTCGCCGTGGGAGACGGGATGAGACAAATGGGAACGAGTGGAGCCTTGCCCCGACTGGGTCGCAGAGGGCGCCGTGGATTGGACGGCAATTTCTTTGGGGTTGTGCGGAGAACGCCGTACGTTCTAACGCCAAATTGGCCTTCCAAAACAAGTGTCTTTCGTCGACGCATGCCGACCCTCACGGCCGAGCACGTCGGGCACCACTTCGGGCGCCTCTTGCTCTTTCGGGGATTGTCGGTGACCCTGCACGCCGGAGAGACGCTGGCGGTGACGGGGGCCAACGGGACGGGCAAGTCGACCCTTCTTCGCATCCTGGCGGGCCTGCTCACGCCCCGCACCGGAAGCGTCACGCTCACGGTGGATGGGCAATCCGTGCCCGACGAAGAGCGTCCGCTGCGGACGGGGCTCGTGGCCCCGGCCGTAGGGGTCTACGAAGAGCTCACGGCGCGGGAGACCCTCCGCGTGCTGGCACGAGCGCGGCGACTACTGGATCCTGCGTCCCGGATCGATGAGGTGCTTGCCCGGGTTGGGCTTGCCAGCCGAGCCGACGATCGAGTGGGCACCTACTCGTCGGGCATGCGGCAGCGCGTCAAATACGCGGCGGCGCTCCTTGCGACCCCGCCGCTCCTGCTACTCGATGAGCCCGGTGCCAACCTCGACGCGGCCGGGCGGGAGATGGTCGCGTCGATCGCGGAGGCATGGCGGACACAGGGGCGGCTGCTCGTCGTTGCGACGAACCGACCCGGCGAAGCGGAGCGACACCACCGACAGCTTCGCATTGAGGACCACCGGTAGTGACGGAGGCGCCCGAGGGCGTGGCGTTCGCCGCAGGTCTTATTTTCCCAAACGCATTTTTCTGCACATGGCCCACGACACAACCGAAATTTTTGTACGGGACCGTTCTGAGGACGCGGTTGCCGACTGGCTGCGGACCGTTTTCGAAGACCTGGAGCAGGTGGCGGAGGCCCCCATCGTGACGTACGAGGGGCAGCACGACGGGGAGATCGTTCCGGTGCAGGTCACCGAGCGGGTTAAAAATGGGCCGTACACGAGCATTTGGTTCAACGCGCCCCGTCTGCCGTGGCAAGGCATCCAAAAATGTGCTCGTGCCGCCCACGAGGCACTTGAGGCCGAGGTGCTTTGCTACCTGGAACAGCCCAAGGAGCCGTGGCGCATGCTGCGGGTGGCGGAAGGGGAAACGGAGCGGGTGGACGAGCGCACCCTGGATGATTTTTAGCGCTGGCCGGGGCCCTCGGGGGCCTTGAGGGACCGTACCTCGACCGTTCCGGCGGGGGGGGTGTCCAGGGTAAGCGTGGGCCCTCCGCCGTTGAAGAGCCAGCGTTCGTCGTCTGTCGCGGAACTGCCGAAGGCCTCGCCGACGGTGACGGCGTCGGTACGGTCTGTCTGGAGGGAAAACCCTGCTTCCGCAGGCAGAAAAAACCGCAGTGTGCCCGAAACGGTCTCTGCCGTGCTCGACGCGGCGAAATCTTCGAAGGAGACGGATGCGTCTCCGGCGTGGACCTCCAGCGCGACGCCCTCGCGAACGCCGGTCGCGTGGATCTGTCCGGTGTGCGTCCTCAGATCGAGCATACCGCCGGCGGAGTCGACGACCACCTCGCCCTGGTGCGTATCAATCTCCATGTCGGCCTCCAGGTTCGAGACCTCAATGGTCGAGTTGATGTCGTCAACCTCGAGCATCGCCGTCGCCGGCATCGTGATGCGGTAGCGGGCGGCTAGGTTCTTTCCCCCGCTCGGAGAGATGCGGAGAAGGCCCGGAATGCGAATTGACCAGGAGGCTCCGTCCTGATCGATTGCGAATTCCTGGTCGGTGTGGCTGACGCTGACGATCGACGTCAGCATGGAGTCCTCGTCGCTCACCGGGGCAATTTCGTAGGCGATCCGGTCGCGGTCCCACGTGGTAACGGTGATGGTTCCCGCACGGGTGTCGTCGATTTCCACAGTCCCGTCGGGGGCAAGACGAACCGTGTCCCGTATGATGTCGGGGGAAGAAGGAGAAGAGGGCTGCCCCGCTGCGATGGGGGCAGTGCCAAGGCCGAGCATGAGCCCGAGAACGGCGGTCCACAGAACAGCAGGGCGGGGCATGGCAATGCGATGTTGACGGGCCAGCATTTTTCCTAGGCACTGTCTGACAAAAAGCCGGTATGAAGGGCGATTCGCAAGTGGACTTGTTCTGACATTTGCCGATGGCCCGACGTCGCCGCTACGAACTGACCGATGAGCAATTTGAGCGCATTGAAGATGCTCTTCCCGAAGTCGATGGAAGAGGCAGGCCTTATGAGGACCACCGGAAGGTTGTAAACGGAATCTTCAGGGCAGATGGCTCAGGAGCTCCCTGGCGAGACCTTCCCGAGCGCTACGGTTCTTGGTGAGCGGCCCACGACCGGTTCAGGCGTTGGGCTAAAGATGGCACCCTACAATGGGTTGCCCAGAAGCTCCAAGGAGAACTCGACGCTGAGGGCCATATCGACTGGGAGCAGTTGGGCGCACGCAGCACGACGGTTCGAGCCAGCCGCTCAGCGGCCGGTGGCCCGACTGACGATAAAAAGGGGACCGAACCGCCCGAGAAGACGAAGGAGTAAGTCCTGCTCTCGGATATGGACCTGTCGGTCCTGCGGGGAGGGTTCTCCACCAAAATGCATCTTGTGACCGACGGGAATGGACTTCCGATGACCGCCCTCCTTACGGCTGGGCAGCGTCACGAATCGGCCTTTTTTGCCGACGTAATGGACTCGGTGCGGGTGCCAAGACCGACTGGGCGGCCTAAAAAGCGGCCTGAAGCAGTAGCTGGGGACCGAGCGTACGATTCAAAAGCAAACCGAAGATGGTGCTGGCAGAAGAACATTGAGTCGGTGATTCCGGCCCGAAAAGGGATGCATACCGGAGCCGGACGTCCCCCGACTTGCGATCAGCAAAAATATGAACGACGGAATGTTGTCGAGCGTCTCGTAGGCCGTTTGAAGGAGCGAAGGCGGATTGCCACTCGGTATGAGAAGAAGGCTAGCCACACGAGAGCGACAGCTCCGTAGCGATGCTGCAATGGGCCTTCATCGGCGAATATCTGAAGCGATAATTCTCAGACAGAGCCTAGGATGAGACACAGGCCTACGGCTAGTGCTGTTGCTATTTCGAAATGTCGAACTATGCCGGTCATTGTTCTGGTCGTTTTGTTTAGAACTTATACAAACATACCAGAAGAAAAAACGGACGCGGGTAATGTCAAACGGGATCTGGAAAGCCTGGGATGAAAGAGAGTCACGATTTCAAGGACATTGCGAATCTGCTCGATGCACAGATGACACAGCGCACGAGACCGACGCCCAGGCGTTTCTGCGAGAGCTGACGGGGGAAACAGTCGAACAGTAGTCCCCCTCGGTTGACAGAAGCTACTTCGTCGAGTCGGGTTCAAGCATGAGAGTGGTGCTATCCGAGCGGAGCTGGAGTGTCTCACCATCGATCCGGTAGGACGGGCCGCTACGAAGCACGCCCAAGAACTCCGGCTCCTTCGAGTCGGGGGGACGGCCCATGAAGGTGGTCTGCAGCTCAGAGACCGACAAATTCTGTCCTTCAACTGTATACGTTGCACTTCCGCTATTGGGATGTGCAGAAAACGTCAGGCAATGACCCGACCGGGAGGAAAAACAGGAATCGGCCGGAGTGGACATGAACGAGACGGTGTAGTGGGCTCCTCTGGAGAGAGAATCCCTCCGGATATGGGTCGTGTCATTCGTTTCTACGAGGGTCGTCAATCGCCATGCTGTTCCACGGAGGGAAGTCGGAACTGCTTCTCCGTCTTGAGTGAACAGGTCCCCAACGGGATCGCAGTTCACGAAAGTCAGGCTGCACAATCCGGTGATGAGTAGGGCGACAACTGAGCGCATGAGACTGAGCGGATCGGGAAGAAGTCAAGAGGGCATGTTGCCATCCTATCCATCGAGGGGTCCGGTGTGGACAGGGAGTATTTGTAGACGAGTTTCCATGGGGGCGCTACTCTGGAAAAACATCGGTTGGTCGGAGGACGAGAAACGCGTCGTTTCCATGTTTCAACCGAAGGGTGTTCTCCTTAATCCGAAATCCGGTAACGTTCCGTAGGGCCCGGACAAATTCTGATTCTTTCGAGGAGGGCGGGGGATTGATTTCTGTTCTGGCCACATTGCCGAGTGCAAGCGAGTGAAATGGATCTTCCTCAGAACGAGATCTGACTATGTAGACGGAAAATAATTCATTCGGGAAACCGATACCCTTGACCACTTTGCATTCCGGCACATCGAGACCGGAGCATCGGGTAGAGGTCGTATCCCGAAACCAAAGCGTATAGGCATTCTCTGCTGACAATGCTCCTGTGGTGTCGGGAGGGTCAACACGTGTCGAGTCGTTGGAATGAACAAACGCCTTTAGCTGCCACTGCGTCCCGATAAGGGGAGGCAGATCCTGATGCTCTGCATCCTGAGAGGACAGCGGTTCAAGCGGCTCGCAGTTGATGAGGAAAAACAACTCGCACCGACAAGGAGGAGGGAAATGAATTTGTACATGGGACTGAGAGCGTTGGCCGAGAGTGCGGAGGATTCTTGCCTTCCGCCCGTTACTGCACCACGGTCATCCGACGGGTGGCGCGGTGCGGGCCGGCGGTGATGCGGTAGACGTACACCCCGCTTCCCAATCCCTTCGGAGTAAATGAGACACGATGATACCCGGCTGACTTCGTTTCGTTGACCAATTTGGCCACTGTTCGCCCCATCAGGTCGTAGACCACAAGGCGTACGTGTTGTTTCTCGGGCAGGGCAAACCGAATCGATGCTTGCTGTGCAACCGGGTTCGGGGAGGAGGACTGCAGTGCAAAGGTGTCGGGCGTCCCTTGGCGTGGGGTCGTGCTCTTCGGACAGATGTAGTTTGGATTCTGATTGCCATACTGGCACTCATCTCCACCGGATCCATCCTGCTCATTCACAACAATGTCCGTCTTGTCAGTGTGAGTTTCGCCTTCGTCATCGTACACGTACACTCTAACAGAAGCCAAAGCGTCACCATCGGTATTATCCGAAAAAGATGTTGTGCATGAAGACCCACCACTGCACACACTCTGCCATGCACAACTTTGACACTGCCGAAGATCCCAAGAGTAAGTGTAAGGACTCCTATCTACATTTGAGTTCACGCTGGCACTGAACGTGATCGGGTCGTACTCATCGACTTCAGGAGCGGGCTGAGGCACATTTACGGATAGGAAGGGATCTATTCCATTCAACGTGATAGTGCCTGTGTCGCTGGAGTCGAGCCAATCCTTAAGTCGGGTAGTATTATTTCCTCCCTTATTACAGGACAACGATAACTTTCCGTAATACCCATCTCTCACTTCACATCGGTCAACATTTGTTCCACCATGAAGTTGTCCAATCACTTTGTTGTTCGGGCTGAATAGAGGGGCACCAGAAGATCCTCCTTCGACCGTTCCTTCATCAAAATTAACCAACCAGTGTGAGTTTGATGGAGTACCAGCGAAGTTGTCTGAGTTTGGAGAGTTATTATCAATTGCGATTTTCTTGATATCTCCAGCTGGATGGTGAATTGAGGTCGTAGAGTTGAAAGAAGGGATATGTGCCCGAATTTTTGGACCAGTTGACCGGCTAGGTACGGCTAA
>NZ_NCQY01000024.1 GCF_002894645.1 Salinibacter altiplanensis | reverse complement strand
CGTATCGATTTGGAAAGTGAAGGAACGTCCATCGTACCGGGTTTGCTCCAATAGGAAGGCTTCGATGGAAACACATCGGCCGGAAACGGGGCCTCATTCGGATCACTGAGCAGAAGAACCGGAAGGCACAGACGATCCCTCTGATATCTGCGGCTGAGCAGGTACTGGAGAGTGTCCCGGAGGCCAACACTGAGGAGGCTTACGTATTTAGAGCGCCAGGAAGTCCGACAGCCGAGCGGAACCCTGAGATCTTCGGGCAAACAGCCTCACGTCACTTCTGCCAAGCCCGCCGGGACTCGGATATCGACCGTGAGCTAACCTTCCACGACCTGCGTGCCGGATTTGCAACGGCTCTGGCAGACGCGGGCAAGTCAGCCCACGTCATACGAGAGGCAATGCGGCACTCCAGCCTCCAGATGGCACTTAAGTACGTCAGAGTGTCCCGGCAGCGTCTTCACTCAGAAATGGAGTCAGCATTCAGCTGAGTCTTTCGGGACCCGGTATGCCTTTTGCGGACTGAAGTGTCTGACCCCGACTTTTCGTACCAATGCCCGCGGCAGGTCCTTTAGTTTTCGACTCGTACCCACTACCGCTCAGAATTTGCTTTTTCAAGAGTACTCCGACCTATGTCTTCCACGAAGCAAGGCTCTTCTGCGAAACAAGACTCTTCCCTACAGCCGGGGGAAAAACTGGAAAAGGATTTTGGAGATTGGTTGGAGTCAGATCAAGACTACGATAGCATCGACCTGAATAAGAACGTCTCTTCGGGCTTTGATGGGTCGAGTTATGAGGTCGATGTTTACGCAACACGCAAAGATCCAAGATCGGTTAAGTTGGCCAAATTTGGAGGACTTATTTATGCCGTTGCTGGAGCGGCGTATGGACTCGGTCTCACCGAACTGCAGCAGACCTTAGAGGGCGTGGTACGAGCAATTGCTCCCGGTCTCGCAGGCTCTGCGTTTGTCGTGTTCTTGGTCCTCGGAGGTGTTATTGCTTTGTACAACATCAGAAAGCAGACTACGCACACGTACGTTGAGTGCAAAGACTGGAAGCGTAATGTAGGAAGACCCCAGGTAAGTAAGCTGGCTGGTCGGATGAAGGATTTTGGAGATAATGACAGAAGAGAAAACGATCTCGAAAAATGGATACTCGTTTCGGGTAAAGGGTTCAGCAAACCGGCACTTGAAGCTGCGGAGAGACAGAACATATCGTGTTTCAAGCGAAGCAGAGAAGGGTTTGAGGAGGTATCCCTTTAACCGCACACCATTCAAGACATCGATTCCACCTCCAACCGCGTTGGGTAGCCGTGACGCTCCGCAAGATCGCCAACGGCGTCCTGGAGCGTCTGCACAACCTGCTCCTCTTGCCCATCGTGGACCTTAATGCTGAACCCGTCGTGCTGGAGCAGAGTCACATCCCATGCCTGCAAGCCTTCATCCTGCTCTTCTGCAAGGCGGAGAACCGGCTCCAGAAGCGACATTTCCCGCGCCTGATTTAGCTGTGCAAGAATGCTCCGCTGAGGCTTCTGCTTCTCAATTCCGTCGTAGTCGATCCATTGCCCATAGCAGTTTTCTGCGCCTCCATGTTCTCGGATTTTGTCCAACTGCTCTTCTCGGGCCTCCAGTAGCTCCTCTACCAGCGGATGCTCTGTAAATCGCTCTGCCTTGTCCTCTGGTACATCAATTCCCTCGGACCCCGCCTTTTTCAGGATGAAGCGCGGAATGTTATTCTCGAGTGCGCCGTAAACGGCGGAGTAAAGCCCCTTCTTCAAAGCAGGTTTTGCCTTCATTGGAAGACTCAGGAAGGACGACAGGTTTTCCCAGATGGACTTTTCTTCACTCAAGAAGTCAACCACTTTGGAAATCCCCCAATCGCGTCCGGCAATTGCAAGCTGAGCGCTGGACAGATCCAGTTCGATCCATCCCGCCGTTAGGATGTGCCGGAGATCCCCGTCGATGGTTTGAAGGCTGGAATTCAAGGCAGTCAGTCGCACAGTATTACCACTGAACTGGAGCAAACCCGGTACGATGGACGTTCCTTCACTTTCCAAATCGATA
>NZ_NCQY01000023.1:142788-289235 GCF_002894645.1 Salinibacter altiplanensis | reverse complement strand
GAGGGGGGGGTGTTGGGGGGGGGCGTCTTCGGCTGAAAGTGCAGCCCGGGCTTTTTCCCGTAGCACCCGGACAGCCTCCTCAGGATCTGACGGGCCTTCCGATTCTGACGCGCCCTTTGAGCTCATCGTCCGTGTCGATGCGACGTGGACGCAGAGGTGAGCGAAGCGCTCCTGGCGAAAAGCCCCGAGAGGTCGGTGCCGTCCTCTCGGGCAACCAGACAAGCGGACTGCCGCCCCTGGAAACCTCTTCCTCGCTCATGTGGACGCAAGAAAGGGCCGTATTCCGGGAGGCCGTGGCCCTCATCGCGACTCGACTTGTGCGCTTCGCTTCTTCGATGGAGGTGACCGGGCCCTCCAGCACGACGAGAAGATCCACGTCGCTATTGGGCCGAACGCAGGGGCTCACGGAGATCCGGAGGAATGGAGACGATTTCCTCTCGCATGGGCGGACCTCTCTTGGGGATCTTGGGGAAGCTGTCGAGAAGAACAGTTCTGAGCAGGCGGCAAACCTACCGACTGTGTGTGCCATGTACCCACGGGGCGGAGGATCTTTCCGAGCAGGCCGCTGGGGGCGCGGCAGGCACACGCCTCAGAGCTCCTCGACCAACATTCCACCGGTTTGCTGTCCGTCATGGCCGATCTGATTCCTGAGTCTTCAAACTGACGGGGACAAGCCCCCCGCCCTGACGGCCAAAGAGGCACGGAAGCGTCTCGACATGATCGTTGAGGAGAAGCAGGGTCTACCTCGGTTGCGCGATCGGGCGATCATCGGCGGGATGACGCATGCATTTGCTCGCGTCTCGGCGGTTTGCCAGTTCGACGCTGGAGACTGCTTCCGGAGAACGGGGGCGACCGGAAGACCGATCGGCACGTCGCCGGGCCGCTTCACCAAGTCGAAGGCGTCGTGCGGCTCCCCCATGGCGGTGTAGGAGCGGTATTTCATCGGGGCGCGCTCGACACAGATTCCCCGATCGGGCTGCGTATTCTCGCCGCCGCGCTCCATCAGATCTCCGCACGCCCCTGCGCTGGACCGCCGAGCACCTTCGAGAGATCCACCGCTCTCGCCCAGAGCGCCTGATCTTATACGGATCGTCTCTAGGAACCTGTGTTGGTTTTGGATCGGATGGGAGAGCGAGCATCGAGGAGTCGAAAATCGGCGCATGGTCGAGGGCTGTCGTGGTGCGCCCCGAGACAGAAATTGAAACAGGTTCTAGGTGTAGGTCATGAGGAAGCGGCATCTTGGACATTTGTCGGGTTGTGAGTGCACGATCACTTACAGTCGTCTCGTCTCCCCCCTCGGAAGTTCACTGTTTTTCTGGAGTTTCATTTTTCTGCGCCCCCGTCAGTCTCCGATGAAGAAGGAGTCCGAGAGAACAGTGTGTGAGGACGAACGTGGTAATGAGTGATCAATCACTCACAATCGTACTTCTTCACATCGGCGTTTCTGTGCCACGCTGGAGGCGCCGGCCTCTGATCGCACTTTCCGACGTCTGGTTGTGCTTGCAGTAGGTGGAATGTACGATGTTTCCCGTTCGAGAATTTCTTGTTTTCCCTGCACTCAACCCGCTAGGACCGTGTTATTCCGACAGATCAACGACGAGAAGCTCGCGCAGTACGCCTATCTCATCGGCTGTCAAGAGACCGGCGAGGCGCTCCTGGTCGATCCGGAACGGGACATCGACCGGTACCTGGCCCTCGCCGAGGCGGAAGGGATCGAGATTGTTGCCGTCACCGAGACCCACATCCATGCCGACTTTCTGTCCGGCGCCCGCGAGATGGCCGAGCGCACCGGCGCGTCGCTCTACCTCTCGGATGAGGGCGGCGAGAACTGGAGGTACGAGTGGGCCCAAGGCCCCACCGAGACCGGGAGAGACTACGACGTGACGTGGCTGCACGACGGGGACACGTTCCACGTGGGCAATGTCGAACTCGAAGTCCTCCACACGCCCGGGCATACCCCGGAGCATCTGTCCTTTCTCGTGACGGACCGGGGCGGGGGCGCGGACGAACCGATGGGCCTCCTCACCGGCGACTTCGTGTTCGTCGGCGACCTCGGGCGGCCGGACCTTCTGGAGTCGGCCGCGCAGGTGGAGGGGGCGATGGAGCCCTCGGCGCGCTCGCTCCATGCGTCCGTGCAGCGCTTTCTTGATCTCCCCGATCACCTGCAGGTGTGGCCCGCCCACGGGGCTGGGTCGGCCTGCGGGAAGGCGCTGGGCGCGGTGCCACAGTCGACCGTCGGCTACGAGAAGCAGTTCAACCCGATGATCGAGGCGGCCCGGATGGGCGAAGACGCGTTCGTGGAGGCGATCCTGGAGGGGCAGCCCGAGCCGCAGATGTATTTCGCCCGCATGAAGCGGGACAACAAAGAGGGGATGCCGGTGCTGGGATCGCTGCCGTCCCCCCGCGAGCTGACGGCAGGTGAGCTGAAGACGCTTGCCGAGGCCCGGGAGGCCGCGGCCGAGGAAGATCGTCTCATTATCGACACGCGAACCGACCGGTCCGCCTACATGGCCCGCCACATTCCCGGCAGCCTCTACGCGCCGATGAACGACACTTTCAGCGCGGTGGTCGGGTCGCTCGTGGAGGACGAGACGACGCCCATTGTGCTGGTCACAGATGAGGAGGACGTGGAGGGGGCCGTCCGCGACCTGGTGCGGATTGGGTATGACAACGTCGCCGGTTTTGCGGAGATCGACACGCTTCGGCGCTCCTTCGAGGCGGGCGGCCCGAGCGAGACCATCGACGAGATTACCTTCGACGACGTCGACGCTGAGCTGCCGGACGAGGATACGGTCGTGCTGGACGTACGCTACCGCTCGGAGTACGAGGCGGGGCACGTAGACGGCGCCCTCAACGCCTCCTACACCCGCATGCCGGAGTACGAGTCGGACCTGCCGGAGGGCAAAACGATGCTGGTCCACTGCGGCAGCGGGGCGCGTGCGGCGGCGGCGTCCTCGTACCTGGCGCGGGCCGGGCGTTCGGTCACGTACGTGAACGACCACTTCGCAAACTACGAGGCGAGACCGGAGGAGGCCGTCGCGGAGTAGTACTAAGTGCTGGGGATAACTGTGCACTTCACGACGGAATTTCCGGAACGAATCGTCGTGAGGCACGCATCGCGACAGGCTTTCCGGTCTATGCGGACCGGAAGAGACGAGTAACGATCCTCGGCAATTAGCATACTCCGTCGATGATCGGAGCAGAGGCGTCCCGGGGCTATTCCCAGACACCCGCTCCACATTAGTGGCTGTTTTCTTTCCCTTCCATCCCTTTCCCATGGCAATCGCATCTTGGCCCCAGGCCTGATGGTGTCCCAGTCCGGGGCGGTGTGTTCGCACTCTCACGTGTCCTCTTGCCCGCGCCATCCGGGCAGTTTCGTTAATCAGAGGCGGACGAGCCTTCACGCCACGAAGGAAATTTTGACATACGATTGCCCTCCCCCCTTCCCCAAATGCCCTTCTCCACATGTACGCGGCCTGGCTCGGTGCACTTCTCGTCGGACTCGTCCTCGGCCTGCTCGGGTCGGGCGGGTCGATCTTGACGGTGCCGGTGCTCGTCTACCTCGTCGGCGAGCCCAATAAGCTTGCCATCGCCGAGTCGCTTGGCATCGTCACCCTTATCAGCTTCGTTGGGGCGCTGCCGTTCGTCTACCGCGGGCAGGTGAGCTGGCGGAACGTCGGCTGGTTTGGTGGACCCGGCATCGTGGGGGCCTACCTTGGGGCGTACCTGTCGCAGTTCATGCCGGGGGAACTGCAACTGGCCCTCTTCGCCGGGGTCATGCTGCTGGCGGCCGTCATGATGTTTCGTCGGACCGCCTCGGACTCGGGGCAGGACCACGCTCGGCTGTACTGGAAGGTGATGCTTGACGGCTTCGGCGTGGGCCTGCTGACGGGCGTTGTGGGGGTCGGCGGCGGGTTTCTGATCGTTCCCGCCCTCGTGCTGCTCGGAGGGCTCCCGATGCACCTGGCGATCGGGACGAGCCTCTTCATCATCTCCGTCAAGAGCATCAGCGGATTCGTAAAGTACATCGACGTGCTGGGCCAGGCCGGCTTCTCGATTCACTGGGACCTCGTGCTCATCTTCTCGGCGATCGGCATCGTGGGCAGCTTCATCGGGGGAAAGGTCGGTTCGCATGTGCCACAGGCACGTCTGAAGCGGGGCTTTGCGGCCTTTCTCGTCTTGATGGGCGTGGTCATCTTGTGGCAGAACGTGACGGCATTGGTGGGATAACTCCTTGAGGCAGGCGTCCCCTGCGTCACGACCTGCTCTTAACGAGATCGTAGGTTGTACCTGGCCTGATCAGGAGTCGTGTTGAGGACAGAAAGAACGCGGGTGCAAGTCACGAGGGGGACCGGCCCGTCAGAAACGGCAGGAGCCAGGCCCGGTCGTCGTCCGTGAGAAACTGCTCCATGAACAGCCCGACCGGATACCAGATCACCATGCGTTTGCTTCCGGTGACCACCCGGCCGAACATCCTGGGCGCATCGCCCGGCAGTCCCCCCTAGATCACGCCCGTCTGTCGCCAGGCGTCCAACGCCAACGTAGCAACGAGTCCTGCCCCGAAGCCGACGACGATGCGGCGGGAAAGACTCGGGTACCGATGCCGGCTGTAGAGCGCGATGCCGGCCAGCACCACGGGCGCGAGGACGAGTCGGTTCTGATCCCGGGATTGCGTGGCGGAGGAAGCGGAGGGGGCGGTCGTGGGCTACAGAAGCCTGTTCATGGTCTTGTTATATATCAAGACAGTTATATACTAAAGCAATGTTTTGTTTTCTTCGGTACGTGCCCGTGCCCACCGCTGCCCAGGACGCCGTGCAGGACACGGACGTTGGTCGCCCGGACGGCTAGGAGAGGGTTGGCGACCTCGTCAAGCTTCCGGGCTTTGTCCCCATTGTGATCACGCCCCATTGTGATCACGGGAGTCGAACGCTCCACGCCCCAGGGGGCAACGCCCGCCGGTGGTCCTCGAGGGCCTGTCGCGTAGCGGCCTGGGTCTCGTAGCGGCCGACGACGACCCGGAAGTGGCGGGTCTGATCGAGCACGCGTTCGACAATCCGCACGGACATGGGCGCGTCCCCGAAGCGCCCCCGGTACCGCTGTGCCATCTCTTCCGCCCCGGCACGGCTGCGCATGGAGGCGACGCCGATCGCCCACTCAGCAGCCGGGGCCGGCGCGCGGGCCGTTTGATTCGCAGGCCGCTCTGCGTGCACTGTCATGGAGCGCGCCTCCGTCCCCCCGTCATTGGACACGCGAACCCGGACCGTGTGCCGACCCGGCCGCTCGAAGGTATGGGTGGGCGCAGGCCCCGCGTCGGAGGTATCGTCGCCCACAATCCACCGGTGGGTAAACGGCCCGTCTCCCTCCACGGCACTGCGGAGCTGAACGGGCTCGCCCACCCGAACCGGATTGGGACGCGCGGTCAGGGAGACGATCCAGGGCGCGTCTGGGGGGGACGGTGGCTCCGCCGCACGGGTGACCCGAATCGTCGTCGACGCCGTCGCCTCCCCGGCCTCGTTGTGCGCCGAAAAGGTGACCGGGTAGGTGCCCGGCCGGCCGTACGTGTGGGTCATCGTTGGGCCCGTGCCCTCCGTCCCGTCCCCGACACGCCACCGACGGTCGAGCGGGCGGGCGGCCTCGTCCTCGTTGATCGTCGCCGTGAGCGTGACCGGTGTGCCCACCTCCACCTCGGCGGGAACGGTGAGGGCGACGATCTCGGGCGCAGTCGGCGTCGTAAGGCTAAACCTGAGCCCGAAGCCCAGGGGCTGGTTGACGGTGTCGAACGCCCTTCCTCCCCCGGCGGAGCCCGGCGGTTGGTCCGCCCCGTCCACTGCCTCGTCCGGAAAGGTCGTGTTGAGGCGAGACTCGACGTAGACGGAGACGCCCCGGCTGGCCCGGATGTCGATTCCGCCCCCGACCGAGGGGCCCACCCCGGTGCGCGTGGGCCCGCCGACCGTCACGTTGAGGCCGGCATCAAGATAGAATGCGACCCGCTGGTCCGACGCACCGAATGTGTAGCGCCCCAGCAGGTGGGACGTGTACCGGCGGTACGAATCGGTCGCGGGGGTGACGTTTCCCACCGACCCGTAGCTGCCGGCCTGCCCGCCCAGGGCAAGGCCCCAGCTTGGGGACAACTGGTACCCCAACTCCCCGGCCGCCACGAGGGGAGGGTGGCTCAGCGCGTTGGCACCGAATGTTTGGGGCGCCCCGGCCCGCTGGCCCGCCAGGTCGCCGGTGTAGCCCGAAAGGCCGGCGCCGAGTTTGCCGTAAAACCCACTGTCAAGGTGCTGGGCCTGGACGGTAGGCCCGCTCCCCAAAACCAGAAGCACAGCCCCGAGGAGAGCGAGCCCTCCCTCCGGTAGACGGGACAGGTCGAGACTGAGGAGGCGCATGACGCATCCAGGTTGATTTGTTCTCCCTCTAGACGGGAAAGAAGGCCAGGACGTAATCCGAGGGGGCTGCCTGCACGTTCGGGGTTCTGTTATCGCTCCCAGGCAGAAAACATTAAGCCTCGCAGAGCTCTGGGGCGGGCCCACATCCCTCTCAGAAAAATGCCACGACCGCCCCCTCGGTCCATCAACCGTTCTCGACGGAGGATCTGCGCGTTCGGTCTCGAAATGAGTTGGGCGGTGCTACTCCCACACAAACTGCCCCCCTTCCTGGATGACGGTCCCATCGAACTCGATGCGACCAGCGCTCGTGTCGAGGATCATATCGACGTGCACCGCGCTGTCGTTGCCGGTCTGCCCCTCGCCCACATTGGCGTCGTAGGCGCGGCCGAGGGCCAGATGGACCGTCTCGCCCATCTTCTCGTCGAAGAGCATGTTTTTGGTGAACCGGTCGATCTCGCGGTTCGTCCCGATGCCAAGTTCGCCGAGGCGCCGGGCCCCGTCGTCGGTATCGAGCAAGTCGTCGAGGGCCTCCTCATTGCGCTCGGCGGCCGACTCCACCACCGTTCCCTCCTCGAAGCGCAGGCGGACGCCCTCCATCTCGCGCCCCTGGTGGATCAGCGGCTTGTCGAAGAGCACGGTTCCTTCCACACTGTCGGGCACGGGGGCGGTGAAGACCTCGCCACTCGGCATGTTGTGGCGCCCGGCCGAGTTGATGGCGTGCATGTGCTCTACGCTCATCCGGATGTCGGTCTCTCCGGCCACCACGCGCACCGTGCTCGCGTCCTCCAGCCGCCGGCGAAGCTCCTCCTGGTACTCCTCGACCGCCGCCCAGTCGCGCAGGATGGCCCCGTAGACGAAGTCGCGGTACGCCCCGAGCGACAGGTCCGCGGCCTGGGCGTGCGCGTTCGTGGGATGCTGGGTGAGACACCATCGCTTCGACAGGCGCTCCTCGATGATGGGCTTGTGCACCCGAGAGCGCTCCGCGAGATGCGTGCCGGGGACGTCGTTGAGAGCGGCCAAATTCGGGCTCGACCGGACGTGAATGGCCACGTCACACGTCTCGTAAAGGGCCAGCGTGTGCTCGGGCAGCGTGAAGTCCCCGTCGTGGGCCTGGAGGTGCGCCCGAGAGGCCTCTCCCGACGTATACAGTGTCATCGGGTTCGCCCCTCGGGCACCGAGCTCGCGGTGAAGGGCCACGACGAGATCGTGGGCCTCGGGACCGGCCGCGATAACGACGTCGTCACCACGCTGGACGTCCGTCGACCAGTTGAGAAGGGTGCAGGCGTGTTCGTTAATCCGTTCGTCCATAACACGTACTCAATGCGGATAAGAATCGTCGATTACTGCGGGAGCGGGATCCCCGGCGACGCTCCAGAAGCGGTTCACGGTCGGGCCCGTCTCGTGTTCGGAGTCCTTCCGTCTCGTCTTTCGCGGGCTCATGCCTCCGGAAGACCCACTTATTCACTCTTATTTAATTTTTTCTTTACTTAAACAGAACAGGAAAGGTTGACATTCCCGGGGCGAATTTTGCTATTATGTGGAATGAGATACTGAAAGAAAAACTTGGTTCGTCCGTAGGGGCAAACCCGTCTTGCCCTGATCTTCCTCCCGTCGCCTCCCCCGAGCACCTGCCTTGTGCACAACGTTGTCTACCGCATCGCCCTGCTGATGAGCGTCGGCGGCCTTGTGCTGTTGGCCCTGGCGGGGCCGGGCGATGACCTCCAGACGACCCTGGGCGCGATGGGGCTCGTCGGCGCGGGGCTTCTGGTGGGACTGGGGACACTTCTGAAGGTACTGGGATACGTCGGAGAAGGAGCGGCCGACGCGGAAGACCTCGGGTAGACCGTCTCGTAGGCTCGGAGGACCCGCGGGGCCCTCATGCCGACGCCAAGAGGACGGCGCGCCGAAGCTCTGTCCAGCGCCCGTCCGTTTCTTCGGGGTGGTGCGGGTTCTTTTCGCGCAGCCATTTCTCGACGGTCGTGACGTGCACGTCCTCGTCCGCTTGATGAGCCACTTCTCGGAAGACTCCCTCGGTGGTCTCCGTCTCAGCCGTCCCCATTGCCTCCCAGGCAAGGGTCGCATAGCGTCGTGTGGTGGGAGGCACGTCGATTTCTTCTTCCACCGCGGTGGGCCCGAGGGCCCGGCGCCGCAGATCGTGGGCAACAAGTTGCTTCCGTACCTGCAGCGCGTGGTACCGGAGCGCCTCCTGCACGTGCCGGGCCTGCTGCTCGGCCGTCATCGGGCCTTTGGTTTCGACGGGGCCGGGCTCTGGGAGGCGTCCCTCCAGTCGCTCCATTTCCTCTTCGATCGTGGCCCGGAGGGCCCGGAGGTCCGCGAGGCCCAGGTCGTCGATCTGCACGACGGCCCGGTCGCGGGCCAACCGCAGACGCTCGCGCCATTCGGCCCGGAGCTGCCGAAGGGACCGCGGGGGGACGTCTTTACTCATTACGACTCAAGTGGGGCACACGGGGCTACAGGCGAATGCATGGTCTGACACGTACCCGTCCGGCACAGTGGTTCCGACGGGCCGCCCCAATGTGGAGGCCGGATCGTTCCTTGGCGGACACGTGTTACGAAACTGTCTTTCGCTCTTTCGATCGACCCGTTCATGTCCATGCTTCGCAGTCTCGAAGCCCAACGCGATCTCGTCCTCGATGCCCTTCGCGTGTACTTGGGCACGGGCCTGTTTTTTCGGGGCCTGGCACTGCTCTTCACGGAGAAGGGACTGCAACAGCTACTGGGCACCGCGGAGCCGAGCCTCGGGCTTGCCGGGCTTTCCGTATACGTAGCCACGGCCCACCTGGTGGGCGGGGCGCTTCTTGCCGTAGGCCTCTACACCCGCCTCGCCGCCCTCGTGCAGTTGCCCGTCCTCGGCGGGGCTGTCTCTCTCGTGCACTGGCAGGACGGCTTGCTGTCGGCGAACCAGTCGCTGGAGTTTTCGGCGCTGGTGCTGTTTCTGCTCCTGCTCGTGTGCACGTTCGGCAGCGGGCGGTGGTCGCTGGACGCGAAGTGGCGGCGCCCCCCAGTTCCTGTGGCATCGGGGTCACATCGGTAGACCGGCAGGGCAGAAGGAGAACGAACGGCCGTCCGTCACAGAACGTCGGGGCAGCGGGCGCGAGAGGTGCGGAGCCCACGTACTCGTGAGCGACCCAGCGCCTCTTCGGCGGCGCAGTGGTTTCGCGCCTCCCTCCGGACCCACATGTCCCTCGGGGCGACCTCGTCTTCGTCGAGGAGAGCCCTTATCGTCGGACAACCGCGAGGGTTCAATGACCGTCTTTGCGCTTGTTTCCCCACGGAGAGACGCGTGTATCCATGATTTTTCCGGCCGAATGCCCACGCCCCTCTCGCATTTCGCACCCGCTCAGAGCGAACTCGATGCGCGCCGCAAGGGAGACGCCCGATCAGTCGCCGCTCACGCGCCGTATATTTTCCGACACATGTCCCCGCAACGAGAGGTTTTCTTTCGGGGCGGCACTGAGAGACACGCCTCCGCGCTGGACGATTGGGGATGGAGCAGGACCAGCAAGAAGAGAGAACGCTGGCTTGGGCCCGATACAAAAAAAGCGCCTTCGTGGAGAAGGTGGGCCTTTGTCATCTGCATCCACACACAGTATAACAAAACCACCCCCGGGGCACGCTTAAACGCAGGCTCACAATCTTGTAACGAGATGAGGCAGAAGGAGCCTTTTGCGACGACACGCGTGCCGCGAGGCATGTTCCTGTGCGGTGATTTGCCCTTATCCCAATGCCCCGATAGATTCACCCCCAACAATCTCTTCGCCGCCCCCAAGCCCCATGTCCAACAAACCCCTGACGCCAGGCCAGGCGCTCGGCCGATGGATCCTTCACGTTATCATCTTTCTTTTGTCCGGTGGAGTCGCGGCCGGCATCTCGGCCCTTGCCTACCAGACAATCGCTCAAACCCAGACCCCGCTCGGCATCTACGCCGTTATCTTTGCGGCGAGCGGCGTCATCGCGTACCGGCAGTCGGAGCGTGTGCTCGAGAATGAGACGTGAGGCGTGGGACAGAGTGCAGAAAGTGCCAAACACGCCGGGGCTAGACACCGCACGCCTCGCCTCAGGCATCACGCCTCAGGCCCCTCTTCCTCTTCTTGTCGCTTCGCCCGGGCGTACAGCTCCGTGACGACGGAGGCAAGCAGTTCCGGCTGTTCGTCGGACAGCTCTTTCACAAGCGGGACGAAGTCTTCGGCGCTCTGCTCCAGCCCGTCGGACGAGGGATCCGTGTCGGCGTAGCGCTCTTGGAGCAGCTCACGAGCTTCGCTGTGCGGATCCTTGGGGAGCTCGGCCTTCTCCAGCTCAATGTCGTAGGTGTTGGCCATCCGCTTGAGCTCGTACTCGTCCTCGTGGGTCGAGAGGACGATCGTCGTGCCCTCTTCCCCGGCGCGGGCCGTGCGGCCGGAGCGGTGGATGATGTACTCGTGGTCCTGCGGTACGTCGTAGATAAAGACGTGACTCAGGTCGGACACGTCGATGCCCCGGGCCGCCACGTCCGTCGCCACGAGGAGACGCAGCTTTCCCTCGCGCAGGTGATCGAGGGCCTTCTCCCGGTTGCGCTGGGACAGGTCCCCGGACATCTCGTCGACATCGTAGCCCTTGTTGGCGAGAAACTTGTTGAGGTAGCTGACCTCCCGCTTCGTGTTGGCGAAGATGAGGGCGGAGTCCGGCTCTTCCAGCTCTAGCAGCTGCGCCATCACCCGATCTTTGTCCATCGGGTTCACCAGATAGTAGCGGTACTCGTTTTCTTCCACGCTCACCTTGTCGGTACTGAGCGAGAGGAAGCCCGGATCGTCCAAAAACTCGCGGGCCACCGACCGCACCTTCGGCGGCATGGTGGCGCTGTACATGTACGAGACCCGGTCCCCCGGTACGTGCTCGACGATGTCCTTCATGTCTGGGTAGAAGCCCATCGACAGCATCTCATCGGCCTCATCGAGGACCAGCATCCGGAGGGTACCGGCGTCGAAGTGGTCCTTCTTGATGTGGTCGAGGATACGGCCGGGCGTGCCAATAACGACCTGCGCGCCGTTCGTCAGCCCGTCGATCTGCGGCTGGTACCCGACGCCGCCGTAGATGAGGACGGCCTCCATTCGGTTCGTGCGCGGCGTCGCAATTTTCATCTGCTCGAACTCCTCGTGGATCTGCCGCGCCAATTCTCGCGTGGGCGTGAGGATGAGAACCTGCTGCTCCTCTTTGTCCGGGTCGACCAGGTCAAACAGCGGCAGCAGAAACGCGCCGGTCTTGCCCGAGCCGGTCTGGGACTGTACGATCAGGTCGCGCCCGTCGAGGGTGTAGGGGATGGCCTTGCGCTGCACGTCCATCAGTTCCGACCAGCCGGCGGCATGCACCGCCTGCTCCATGTGCCCGGAGAGGTCGTCCACCGTCACTTCGTCGAGGGGCGGGTCCGGTTCGTGCAGCTCCGATCCCACCTCGTCGCGGCGCCGCTCCTTCTGGGCCTCCGAGGTCAGGTCAATGACGTTCGTGTACTTGCTCTGCGGAATATCGGCAGCCATGCGGCAAACAATTCGGGATCAAGTTGTGGGGGCGTCGAAAGGACTTCTCCAGACGGGCCTCGCCGCCGTCTCCGTCGTGCTGCTGGACAGACAACGGAGAACCGCGCGTTGAGGCATCGAGAACGGTACGGGATCCTGTTCCTGATCGATCCTCTCACTCCTTAACGGACTGAAAAAAGGAGGCGGCTTCTGCGAGGCGAGGCCTACATCGAGAGCCCCCCGTTGACCTGCAGGACATGCCCTGTGATGTAATCGGACGCCGGGGACGCCAGAAACAGGACCGCCTCGGCAATCTCTTCGGTCGTCGCGAGCCGGTCGAGGGGCACAGCATCGAGAATGGACGCCCGCGTCTCGTCGTCCAGCTCGTCGGTCATGTCGGTCTGCACGTATCCCGGGGCCACCACGTTCACCGTCACATTGCGGCCGCCGAGCTCCTTGGCGAGGCTCTTCGAGAAGCCCACGATGCCGGCCTTGGAGGCGGCGTAGTTCGTCTGGCCCGCGTTGCCCGTGGTGCCGACGACGGAGGAAATGTTGACGATCGAACCGCTCTGCTGGCGCATCATGGGCATGTACGCCGCCTTGCAGAAGTTGAACGTGCCCTTCAGGTTCGTGTCGATCACGTCGTCCCAGTCGCCTTCGCCCATGCGGAGCAGAAGCCCGTCTCGTGTGATGCCGGCGTTATTGACGAGCACATCGAGCGACCCGAAGTGCTCCGTCACGGCGTTTACGTGGGCCTGGGCCGCATCCAGATCGGCCACGTCTCCCTGTAGCGACAGCGTCTCGGTGCCTTGGTTTTCGAGCGACTCGACGAGGGACGCGGCCGCGTCGGTTGACGAGCGGAACGTGAACGCCACGTCGGCCCCGGCCTCGGCGAACGTTTCGACGAGGGCGCGTCCAATGCCGCGCGTGCCACCGGTGACGAGAACGGTGGAGCCGTGAAGGTCGACCTGCATGAAGGGCTGTACGCTGTGAGCGATGTGGTATGGAGGAACCCCGCCGCAATCTGGTTCGGAAAATTGGGAATCCCGTCCAGAAAGGCAAGGCCCTTCCCCCACGATTCTCACAGTAACGCCCCGGCCGATACGGAGGAACACCTGCCCCGATGCCACCGGAGAACCGCTTGGCGGCACGGCGGGGACCTCACGGCGAGCCCAGTGGTGTCGCCGGCCCCAACGCCTCTGCGCTGCTTCGTGGGGCTTCTTGCGTCGCACCCTGCGCCGTCTCTGAATCCGCCCATCGCCACGAAAATTCTTGCCGCGACCCTCTTCCCGTCTGGCGGACGCGAAGCTCCATTTTCGAGGCATTGGCGAGAATGTCGGTTCCCCCCACCCTTCGGGGAAAGAAGAGCGAGTTGCGGCGGTAGAGGACGGTCTGCCCCCCCGACACAAACGCCTCCCGGAGGGGGCCGTGATCTGACTGAATGGGACGGTGCGTCTCTTCCCCCACGCGGAGCTCCGTCCGGGCGCTGGGCCCCGTAATGATGCCGTTCATGCCCCGCTCCACGAACCAGTACACGTCGATGTGGATCGTCTCGGCGTACTCTGCACGCCGGTCGTCAAGGACCTCTCGGGCCTGCTCCTTCCGGAGGGACAGCACGCCCACCTCCGGCTGGAGCGACATGAGCGAGAGCTCAAGGCTCCAGAAGGTCGCGTAGGTCCGGCTTCGAAAGCTGCGCCCCGTCCCTACGTTTTGAAGACTGCTGGACCACTTTTCGGTGAGCGACTCGAAGTCGCGTTCGGTCTGGAACTGAACCTTGTCGTCGCCCTCTGAGATGGTGAGGGCCTCCAGGGAATCGGGATGGTGGTCCACAGTTCGCTCCGCCGGCAGGAACCGCTGAGAGAGTTCGCCCTCGTCGACCGAGTAGGTGTCGCCGCCCCCGCACCCCGCGAGGACCCCCGTGGCGAGACACAATCCAACGAGCCAGCGAACCAACAAGCGCGGAGGCAACGAGCCGAGTGCAGCCATGGGACGACGGCGGTTGGGACGGAGGCCAACAGTCAGTTTCTGCGACGTGCAAGGGATAGCACTCCTCCTTCCGGCGTGCGTTCCTCCGTCTCGGTTCGTCCCTTTGCCTCCTATGCCTCGGCCAGATGCTCAATCTCTTCGGGGGTGCCCGCTCCCATCTGTTCGATCCCCTCATCCGCATTCAGCGTACGCCCCACGAGGCCCTGCAGCACCTGCCCCGTTCCCACCTCTGTGAAGTGGACGGCGCCGTCATCGTGCATGCGCCGAAGCGTGGGCGCCCACTGGACCGGGGACAGGAGCTGTTCTGTGAGGCAGCGTCGGATCTCATCGGGGTCCGTCGTCGGCTCGGCCGTCACGTTCGGGTACACCGGGCAGCGGGGCGGCTCGATGGTCACCGCATCGAGCACCTCCGTGAGCCCGTCCCGGGCGTAGTCCATGAGGGGCGAGTGGAAGGCGCCGCTCACCGGCAGGGGCATGGCGCGCCCCTCCACCGCCTCCGTGGCCTGCTCCACCGCCTCGATGTCACCAGAGATGACGATTTGGCCCGGGGCGTTGTAGTTTGCAGGCCGGACGACCCCGTCCCCGGCCGCCGAGAGGTCTTCGCACACCTCTTCGACGTGGGCGGCGTCGGCCCCCAGCACGGCCGCCATGCGGCCCGGGCGCCGCTCTCCGGCCTCGCCCATGAGCTCCCCGCGCCGGCGCACCACCCGCAGGCCGTCCTCGAAGGAGAGCGCCCCCACCGCCGCCAGCGCGCTGTACTCCCCGAGGCTGTGCCCCGCCGCCATGTCAGGCTCCAGGCCGTGCGCCTCGAGCACCGCCATCGCCGCCAGGCTGTGCGTGTAGAGGGCCGGCTGCGTAATCTCCGTTTGCTTCAGCTTTTCCGCCGCCGCGTCCGAGTCTCCCTCCAGCCCAAACATCAGCGTGAGGAGGTCGACGTCGAGAAGGTCGTTGGCGGTCTCGAAGCGGGCCCGAGCGTCCTCGTATCGTTCGTAGAGCTCGTGCCCCATTCCCACGGCCTGAGAGCCCTGTCCGGGAAAGAGAAACGCAGTTGCCATAGCAGTGTCGAGGGGGAGGGTTCGAAGGGCGCGTTCAGAATCGGCGTTGGACAGAAGGGGGCGCGGGTTCTCGTTCGTGGATTGCTCACCCGTAGGCCCAGGTGAGGTGGCCCGCGCCCCAGGTCAAGCCGCCGCCAAAGGCCGTCACGATGAGGTCGTCGCCACGCTCCAGCTCGTCCTCCCAATCATACAGGCACAGTGGAATCGTCGCGGCCGTGGTGTTGCCGTAGCGGTCGATGTTGACCATGACCTGGTCGGCCGAAAGGCTGAGCTGCTTGGCCGTCGCGTCGATGATGCGCTGGTTTGCCTGGTGCGGCACGAGGTAGTCCACGTCGTCCCCGTCGAGGCCGGTGCGGTCCAGCACCTCTCTGCACACGTCCGCCATCCGGGTTACCGCGAGCTTAAAGACCTTCGGCCCCTCCTGTTCGAGGTAGTGCATGTGGGCGTCGACGGTCGCGTGGGTCGATGGGTGGAGGCTGCCGCCCCCCTGCATGCGCAGCAGATCGCTGTGCTCCCCGTCTGCATGATGGACGGCGTCGTGGAGTCCGGCCTCTTCGTCGGCCTCCAACACCACGGCCCCCGCCGCGTCGCCAAAAAGGACGCAGGTGGTGCGGTCCGTGTAGTCCACAATTGAGCTCATCTTGTCGGCCCCAATCACAAGCACCGTCTCCGCCTGGCCCGTCTCGATGAACTGGGCCCCCGTCGTGAGGGCGTAGATGAAGCCGCTGCACGCTGCCGACAGGTCGAACCCCCACGCGTTGGACGCCCCGAGGCTGTCCTGCACGAGGCAGGCCGTGGCCGGGAAGAGCATGTCGGGCGTCACCGTGGCCACGACGATCAGGTCCACCGCGTCCGGCCCGATTCCGCGCTTGTCGAGGGCCTCCTGGGCGGCCTCCGTCGCCATGAAGGCCGTGGCCTTGCCGTCGTCGCCCAGAATGCGCCGCTCCTGGATCCCAGTCCGGGTGCGGATCCACTCGTCACTGGTCTCCACCATCGACTCCAGGTCGCCGTTCGTAAGCCGTGTCTCGGGCAGGTAGTGGCCGACGGACGTGATGGCGGCCTGGCGGGAAGGGGGCGAGGGAGAAGCCATGGGACAACCGGACAGTGCAAAAAAGACGGGGTCCGCCCGGGCGCTACGCGGAGGACGACTGAGAGGACGACTGGAATGCGTCCTCCAGCGCGTGGGCGACGTTCTCAGTGGCGATGGTGCGGGCCGAGTGGATCATCTGTGCAATGACATCCGGAGACGAGCTCCCGTGCCCCACGAGCACATTTCCGTTGACGCCGAGGAGCGGGGCGCCCCCCAGTGCCTCCGGGTCGAATCCCTCCCGCACTTCGTCGAGCACGCCCGACACGAGCTGTTTCTGTTCGGGAGCGAGGCCCTGCTGCTCCATCTCTTGTCGACACATGTCCGATAAGACGGTCGACATGCTTTCGCCAAACTTCAGGAGCGCATTGCCCACGAATCCGTCGCAGATGATAATGTCGGCGGCGTAAAAGAGCAGGTCTCCCCCTTCTACGTTGCCGACAAAGTGCACATCATCGGCGTCGTGAAGCAGATCGTGGGCGGCCTTCACCTGCTCGTTGCCCTTGCCTGGCTCTTCACCGATGTTGAGGAGCCCCACCGACGGCGGGTCGGTCTTGAGAACCTGCCGCGCGTAGACGGTGCCCATCCGGGCGAACTGGAGAAGATGGGCCGGCCTGCAGTCCACGTTGCTCCCGATGTCGAGGACCACAGAAGACCCTTCGAGGGTCGGGAAAAACCCAGCGATTGACGGCCGCTCGACGCCCGGAATTCGCTGCAGGATGAACATGGACGCCGCCATGATGGCCCCCGTGTTGCCGGCACTCACGAAGGCATCGGCGTGGTCGTCGTGGTGCGCCGCCAGGCCACGGTGGATGGACGAGTCGGTCTTCTGCTTGACGGCAGTCGACGGGGCCTCCCCCATGCCGATTGCTTCGGGAGCATCGATGACACGAAGCCGCTGCTCCGGCGCGTCGGGGCGTGACGCCAGAAGGGACCGGAGCTGCTCCTCCGGGCCCACGAGGAGCACCGAGAGTTCAGCCTGGGTCTGGTGAAGGGCCTGAACGGCCCCGTCCACGACTGTTTCTGGGGCCTCATCGCCCCCCATTGCGTCCACTGCGATACGCGATGCTGCCATACGAACGGTCCGTGTGTCTGCCAGAACATGCGTGTCAGAGGGGAGACTGCCGCCGCACCGGAGGGGCGTTTCTCTAATGAGCATCTAATGGGTACGACGGCATACCGGCGGAAACATAGGTGTGCGCACAGACAATCGCCGGATGCACATCCGCACTCGGGACGAAGACCCGACAAAAAAGCTGATCTGGACTGGGGCGGGGGACATGCGGCGCCGGTCAGTCCCGAGCACGAGCTTTGTCAACGGGGATGTGCCGAACAACGCCTCGCCAGCCCCCTACGCAATCAATTCGTCAGACGGCTCAATGACCTGTCGCCCACGGTAGTGCCCACAGTGCTTGCACGCTCGGTGCATCACCTTCGGGTTTCCACAGTTGTTGCATTCCATGAGCTGAGGAGGCTCCAGCTCGTTGTAGTAGGTCGAGCGGCGCTTTCGAGTGCGCGACTTCGAGTGTCGTCGTTTCGGGACAGCCATGGCTCAGGATCGTCGGAACAATGAACGTCAGATTCGGGACGGGGCGCCATCAAGCACTTGGAATGAAGGCCCCGGTATGATGGAAGGATCGCCGCCGGTGTTCAGAGTCCTGGGCTCATTTCGCCCAGAATTTACACCCCGCGGAGCTTGTCTGGGGAAGGCATCGCACCGTCACTCGTCGTCCTTCAGCTCTTCCAGGGCACTCCAGCGCGGATCAACGGGGGACTCTCTCTCGTCGTCGCCCGTGTCCCCGAACTCCCGCTCAATGGGCTCATCGTCGGCCCCCGGGGCAATGCAGCGCTGCGGGATGGCGAGGAGCAGAGTGTCGCGGACCACATCCGTGAGGTCAATCTCCCGGTCGGACGAGGTGAGCGGGCGCACCTCTTCGAACTCTTCTCCTTCCTGCCCGACCATGGATGGGGGACCGAAGAGCACATTGTACCGGCCCTCCAGGGCCTCGTCGTAGGGCCGAAGCGTACGATCGCACGTCAACTCGGCCGTGGCCGTCGCGTGCATCTTCACGAGGATACGGTCACGATGGTACTGCAGCTCAACGTCGACCTGAAGATCGCCAAACGTAGTGGGATCCAGGTCGGCCTGGCTCGCGGAAGGAGCGAATTCCAGTTGATGAATGCCCGTCGAAAGGGACGTAATGTCGATGGTCAGCATGCGCCCGAGCAAGGCCATTCGGTCGGTTTTGCGGAGTTTTTGTGGAATGATGCCGTCTCACCAGAGTTCCTGTGTTGGCGAGTGCTTGACGAATGCGCTCGGGGCTCCCCCACGCTCCCCGCCCTCCCTCCGTCAAGATTACAGGAATCCCTTCGGGGGACAAAAACCTAGCTTCCCCTCATCCGTGCCACAGTGACTGCAATAAATCTTTTGATGTGAGGACGTAGCCCACAAGAACGTTCCGCATGTGACTGATGCTGCCACCCCGGCGGGCCTGTAGGATTCCCTCGGGGCTCAGGCGTCCCTTCACGGCGCCACATTCCTGTGTCTCCGCTTCGTCTTCCGGACCTGTGCCAACCGACGCATCCCGACCGATGAATACGCAAAGCTTTAAGACCTTCAACGCCAAGCCGGACGAGGTAGAGCGCGACTGGTATGTTGTGGATGCCACGAACCAGATCGTGGGCCGCCTCGCCTCTCAGATCGCCCGCGTGCTGCGCGGGAAGCACAAGCCCACCTTCACGCCGCACGTAGACACGGGCGACCACGTGATTGTGGTGAATGCGGACAAGGCTCGGTTCACGGGGAAGAAGGAGCAGCAGAAGGAGTACCACGAGCACAGCGGCTATCCGGGCGGCGACCACGCACATTCCCCCGAAGAGATGCGGGAGGACAAGCCCACGCACATCATCGAGGAGGCCGTAGCGGGCATGTTGCCCACGGGCCCTCTAGGGCGGGATACGTTCAAGAAGCTAAAGGTCTACTCGGGCCCCGACCATCCCCACGAGGCCCAGCAGCCCGAGCCGCTCGACACCGCGTGACGGGCCGTTTGCCCTTTTGCCGACGCACTTTTCCGAAACTTTGACCTCTACTCATGCCCACGATGACCCAGTATCAGGCCATTGGGCGCCGCAAAACTTCTACGGCGCGCGTGTACCTGCGGCCGGGCGACGGCTCCAGCTTCGTCGTCAATGAACAGGACGCCGAGGACTACTTCCCAATTGCCTGGCGCCGCCGCACCCTCGATCAGCCCTTCGATGTGACCGACACAGTCGGTCAGTTCAACGTGAAGGTCAACGCGTCCGGCGGTGGTCTCACTGGACAGGCCGAGGCCATACGGCTCGGCATCGCCCGGGCGCTGGTTGAGTACGACGAGGAACTGCGCGCGCCCCTCCGTGATGCCGGCTACCTGACACGCGACGACCGGATGGTCGAGCGCAAGAAGTACGGTCAGCCCGGTGCCCGCAAAAAGAGCCAGTACAGCAAGCGTTAGACAGTTGCGAACGGCGAATGGCGAGTGGACATCACTCGGCACTCGAAGGTCGCGGTTCGGTGCTGCACCAATCAACCATACGGCCCGATGCGACAGTGGGTTGATCGTGGGAATACACGGTTTCGCTGCGCAGGCGACGGTCGTAGTAGCGCAAACCCAACTTCCCATGCACTTGTAGACCCTATTTATGGCTGACGAGACGACTACAGAGACCCCGGACACCCGGGACGAAGATGCCCCCGAGGACCCTACGCCCGAAGCTGAGGATCCCACACCCGAGGCTCACGACGATTCCCCCGACGACTCTACGGACGAGGCCGGTCCTGCAGATGACGATGAGGCGTCCGCCGCGGACACGGCCGACGCCGCGGACCAAGATTCTGCCGACGCGGACGACGCTTCTGGGGAGGAGGAGGAGATCTCTCACCGTGTGACCATCGAGGCGCTTTTGAAGGCAGGGGTTCACTTTGGCCACCTGACGAGCCGGTGGAATCCGCGCATGGAGAAATACATCTTCATGGAGCGGAACAACATCCACATCATTGACCTGATGCAGACCCAGGTTCTCCTCGACGAGGCGGCGCAGGCCGCCAAGCGGTTTGCACAGCGGGGCAAGAAGATTCTCTTCGCCGGCACCAAGAAGCAGGCCGAGGACATTGTCCGCGAGCACGCCGAGGAGTGTGGCATGCCGCACATGGTCGACCGCTGGCTTGGCGGCACCATGACCAACTTCCAAACGATCCGGAAGTCCATCCGCCGCATGGAAGAGATCGAGCGAATGGACCGGGACGGCACGCTCGACAAGTTGAAGAAGAAGGAGAAGCTGATGCGGCTCCGCGAGCACGAGAAGCTCGAGGAGACGCTCGGCGGCATCCGCGACATGGCGAGCCTTCCCGGGGCCATCTACATCGTTGACGTGCAGCGGGAGGACATTGCGGTGAGCGAGGCCAACAACCTCGGCATCCCGACCATCGCGATGGTGGACACCAACGGGAACCCGAAGAACATCGACTACCCGATCCCGGTCAACGACGACGCGCTGAGCTCGATCGAGCTGGTGACGTCCACCCTCACGGACGCCGTTCAGGAGGGCCTGCACGAGCGCCGCATGCAGAAGGAAGAGAAGAAGAAGGCAGCCGCGTAGGGCCAATGCCCCTGTCCTGTGCTGTCCGTTTCACCCGATCCCTCCCCAACCGACGAGACATGAGCGTTTCTGCCAAACAGGTAAAAGAGTTGCGCGACGCCACGGGCGTCGGCATGATGGACTGCAAGGATGCCCTGCAGGAGACCGACGGCGACTTCGACGAGGCCGTCAGCCTGCTTCGCAAGAAGGGCCAGGAGGTCGCCTCCGACCGTGCCGCGGTGGAGGCCGACGAGGGCCTCGTGGCGACGGCCGTGTCCGACACCGGCCGTGCCGGTGCCATCATCGAGATCAACTGCGAGACCGACTTCGTCGCCCGCAACGATGACTTTCAGTCGTTCACCCACACGGTGGCGGAGCAGGTACTGCAGGAGAAGCCCAACGACCTAGAGGAACTGAAGGGCCTTTCCTACGAGGACGACGTGACCGTCGAGGATGAGCTGGTTGCCCTCACCGGCCGCATCGGCGAGAAGCTCACGATCCGTCGCTTCGACGTGCTCGAAAGCAAGGACGGCGAGGTCATCTCGTACGTCCACCCGGGCTCGAAGCTTGGCGTGCTCGTGGAGGTGCACGGCGACGGAGAGGCGGAGGAAACCGGCCGCGACGTCGCGATGCAGGTGGCGGCCCTGGAGCCAATCGCCGTCACCCGGGACGAAGTGCCCGAGGAGGTCAAAGAGGAAGAGCGAGAGGTCGCCCACGAGGCAGCCGTCAATGAGGGCAAGCCCGAGCATGTCATCGACAACATCGTGGAGGGCAAGCTCGAACGCTTCTTCGAAGACCACGTGTTGATGGAGCAGGCCTTCGTGAAAGACTCGTCGGTCTCGGTGAAGGAGATGCTCAACGACGCCGACCTCTCAGTGGCCCGCTTCACGCGCTACGCCCTCGGCGATTAGGCGCGGGCATCCTGCGTCCTGTCGGCGTCGCGTGGAACGCCCCTCGCCCCTCTCGCGGGCCGTGCGGAGCCGTCCGTCCTGTCTGACCGGCGCGCACACGGCTCCATTTTCTCCCAAAAAAGAACGGGACCGGCCGGACGCCCGCACAGTCAACCTGAACGCGCACCCAGCGGTGCATCCTTCTATGAGTGCTTCCTCCGACAACGGATCAGACTCGTCCCTCCAATACCAGCGTGTGCTGCTGAAGCTCAGTGGACAGGCCCTGTTGGGGGAGCGGGAGTTCGGCATCGACGAGACGGTGCTCCGCACCTACGCAAGCGAGGTAAAAACGGCCGTCGAGGCCGGGGCCGAGGTGGCCGTCGTCATTGGGGGCGGCAACATTTTTCGGGGGGTTGAGCACGCCATGGAGGGCATGACGCGGGCGCACGCCGACTACATGGGCATGCTGGCCACCATGATCAACGGCATGGCACTCCAGGATGCCTTCGAGCAGGTCGACCTCGTCACGCGTCTGCAGTCGAGCATCAAGATGGAGGAGATTGCGGAGCCGTTCATCCGCCGCCGCGCCATCCGTCACCTCGAGAAGGGACGGGTCGTCATCTTCGGGGCCGGCACCGGCAATCCGTACTTCACCACCGACACCGCCGCGGCCCTCCGAGGGCTTGAGATCGACGCCGACGTCATTTTGAAGGGGACTCGGGTGGACGGCATCTTTACGGCGGACCCCGAGGAAGACCCCTCCGCCGAGCGCTTCGAAGAGATTCACGGCCGGGAGGTCATCGACCGCGACCTGCGCGTCATGGACATGACCGCCCTCACGCTCTGCCAGGAGTCGAAAATGCCCATCATTGTGTTCAACATGGGCACGTCGGACAACCTGCGACGCCTCCTCGCCGGAGAAACCGTGGGGACCCACGTGCATTGGGACGAAGCCAAGGCCGACACCGAACGCGTGCCGGCGTGACGACGGCCGTCCGCGCCACGCTCTTACTCACCAAATTTCCCTCTCGCCCATGCCCGACGACCCCATTCAGGACATCCTGGACGAGGCCGACGAGGAGATGGAGGAGTCCGTGTCGTACTTGCGCTCGGAGCTGCGCACGATTCGTGCCGGACGCGCCTCCCCGGCCATGCTCGAAAACGTGACGGTGGAGTACTACGGCTCCCAGACGCCCCTGGAACAGGTGGCCAGCGTGAGCGCCCCGCAGCCCGACCTCATCATTGTGCAGCCGTTCGACCGCAGCGCGATCGAGAACATCGAACGGGGCATCATGAAGGCCGACCTGGGCCTGAACCCAAACAACAGCGGTGAAAAGATCCGCATCCCCATCCCGCCCCTCTCCGAGGAGCGCCGCAAAGAGCTTGTGGAAACGAGCCGAGAGCGAGCGGAGGAAACGAAGATCTCGATCCGCAACATCCGGCGCGATGCCAAAAACGAGATCCAGAGCGCCGTCGAGGAGGCGAACTTCTCCGAGGACGTGCTCTACGGCGCGGAGGAAGATCTTCAGGAGATCACCGATACGTACACCGGGCGCGTGGAGGGGCTTCTGGAGCAGAAAACGGAACAGATCATGGATGTCTGACAAGACCGAGTCCGAATCTCTGGGAGGAGCTGTCTCTCCCGTCCCGCCACCTTGGAGGGGTGACCGAGTGGTCGAAGGTGCTCGCCTGGAAAGCGAGTGTGCCGTTTCCACGGTACCGAGGGTTCGAATCCCTCCCCCTCCGCCGTTTGTCCCGCGGCGCATTCCGTCCCGAACGCCCCCGCAGTGCCCGCCTTCCGCCCGGAAGGCGGGATTTCGAAAATGAGGCCCTCTCACTCACGCTTTCCACTTGCTCCGTCTCTCTTTTATGGTTCGCAGCATGACGGGCTTCGGGCGCGGCCGCGCCAGCACCAAGGGCGCCTCGGCGACCGTCGAAATTCAGTCGACGAACAAGCGCCACCTCAACATTTTCGTCCACCTCCCCGACCCGCTTCCCGAGGCGGAGTCGAACGTGCGGATGCGGATGAAGGAGGCATTCGAGCGGGGCCAGTTCGACGTCAACGTCTCCGCCGAGCTCAGCGGCTCGGCCCCCCTGCCGGTCGAGGTGGACGCCGACGCGGCGATGCACCGCAAGCAGCGCCTGGAGAAGCTCGCCGCGGCGGCCGAGATCGAGGCCCCAGTCCGGCTCGATCACCTGATGGAGTTCGACGACATCTTTGCCGGGGAGGAAGAACGGGAGGCGGCCAAAATCCAGCGCGCCTGGCCGGCCGTGACACAGGCCCTCGACGCCGCCATCGACGACCTCCAGGCCATGCGGCACGAAGAGGGCAACGCGCTGCGCGAGGACCTGGAGGAGCGCACCCGTGCCATCGACGATCATCTCGACGCCATCGAGGCACGGGCCCCTGCCCGCGTCGAGGAGCGCCAGGCGCAGCTCCGTGAGCGTCTGCACGGGCTGCTCGACGATGAGCACCTCGATCCCGACCGCCTCGAAACCGAAATTGCCCTTCTCGCCGACAAGCTCGACGTGACCGAAGAGTGCGTCCGCCTCCACTCCCATCTCAAGATGTTTCGGGAGGCCCTCGATGCCGACGAGCCGTCGGGTCGGAAGCTCAAATTCATCACCCAGGAGATCCACCGCGAGGCGAATACAATCGGCGCCAAGGCCGACGACGAGGCCATCTCGCGGCAGGCAGTGGAGATGAAGGAGGAGATCGAAAAGATTAAGGAGCAGATTCGCAATGTTGAATAGCACCCGGGTTGAAGGCCCAGCGTTGAAAGGCCGGAGGGTCGGTATCGATCGGCTGATCCTAGCCTCTTTCAACCCTCCAACCCTCAACGTTTCCCACCATGCCCGACCGTAACATCGTCGTTCTCACAGCCCCGAGCGGCGCCGGCAAAACCACCATCGCCCATCGGGTGCTGGGAGCAATGCCAGAAATGCAGTTTTCCGTGTCGGCCACGACACGTGCCTCCCGCCCCAACGAGACCGACGGCGAGGACTACCACTTCCTCTCCCCCGAGGAATTTCGCGCACGGATCGACGCCGGCGACCTGCTCGAATACGAGGAGGTGTATCCCGATCAATTTTACGGCACGCTCCGATCGGAGGTCGAAGATCAGGCCGCCGACGGGCCTGTACTGCTCGACATTGACGTCAAGGGGGCCCTCAACGTCAAGCGCATTTTCGGGAACGATGTCCTCATCCTGTTTGTGGCGCCCCCCTCACTCGACGAGCTGCAACGCCGGCTCGAAGGGCGGGGCACCGAAGACCGCGAATCCCTTCAGGATCGCCTCGACCGGGTCGAGCAGGAGATGGCCAGGGCCGACGACTGCGATGCGGTGGTCGTGAATGATGATCTTGACACCGCGGTCGAGGAAACCCTCACCCAAATTCGTCAGTTTCTGAACTCGTGACGATGGGTACAGTACCGGCATTCCACCGGCGGTCCCTCACCTTCTTTCGAAGTAGCCCCGTTCTATCATGGCAATCGAAACGTTAAACCTGGACGAGCTGGCTGAGAAGACCGGCAACCTCTACGAGACCGTCGCCGTTTTGTCAAAGCGGTCGCGACAGGTGGCCTCCGACACGCGCTCGGAGTTGGACGACAAGCTGTCTTACTTCGAGGGCTTCGGCCCAGAGATGGAAGACGCCCGCATGCAAGAAGAGCAGGAGAAGGTTTCCCTCGAATACGAGAAGGAACCGGAGCCGACGGAAGTCGCCATTGATGAGTTTCTCGGGGACAAGATTTATTACCGGAAGCCCGACGACGAGTAGTCCGCGGGTGTCTGCGCGGCCCGGGTGGGCCCTTTCCTGCGCAGGCGCCCCTCCAAACCAGCGGTGGGGCGCCCCGTCCCCACGAATGCCCGAAGTGGGCCCCTGATTGGATTCTTGCTCTTTCGTCGCCTCTCTTTTCCCGATGCCCCCCCCTCCTGACCTGTCCGGACGACACGTCGTGCTGGGGGTGACGGGCAGCATTGCCGCGTACAAGGCGGCATCGCTCGTGCGGCGACTGAAGAAGGCCGGGGCCGAGGTGCAAGTGCTCATGACCCCAGATGCCGAGCGTTTCGTAACCCCACTCACGCTCGGAACGCTCTCTGAGCAGGAGGTCTTGACAGACATCTTTCCGGAGAACGAGGAGGGGTCGTGGACCAAGCACGTGACCCTGGGGCAGTGGGCCGACCTCTTCGTCGTCGCCCCGGCCACGGCCCAGACGGTTGCCAAGCTGGCCCACGGGTTTTGCGACTCGATGCTGACGGCTACGGCCCTTTCGGCCCGCTGCCCGCTCCTGGTGTGCCCGGCCATGGACCGGGACATGTACCAGCACCCCGCGACTCAGGACAACCTGGATCGCCTCCGGAAGATTGGGTACGAGGTGATGCCCGCCGCCCACGGCGAACTCGCGAGCGGCCTCGTGGGACAAGGACGGATGCCCGAGCCCGGAGACATCCTCCAACGCGTGGCCGATCTGATGGCAGAGACGAAGGCAAGCGGGAAAGCCCAGGACATGCCCCTCGCCGGCCACACCGTGCTCGTGACGGCCGGTCCCACCCGGGAGCCCATCGATCCGGCCCGCGTCCTCACAAACCCGTCGACGGGAACAATGGGCTACGCCGTGGCCGCGGCGGCGGCGGAGCGAGGCGCGTCGGTGACACTCGTAACGGGGCCGACCTCTCTGTCTCCCCCCCCGAACGTCGAGGTCACTGCCGTACAGACGGCGGAAGAGATGAACGACGCTGTGCAGGCCCGGCGCGCAGACGCCGACTACGTATTCATGGCCGCTGCGGTGGCCGATTACACCCCGGCCGATCCGTCGGGCTCCAAGCGCAAGAAGACAGACGAGGATCTTGTCTTGCCCCTCCGCCGGACCCCCGATATTCTGAAAACCCTCGGGGCTCACAAACGGACGGGGCAGGTGCTCGTGGGCTTCGCCCTGGAGACCGACGATGCCCTCGAACACGCCCGGCACAAACTGGAGGAAAAGAACCTCGACTGGATTGTCGTGAACGACCCAACAGAGGACGGGGCCGGCTTCGGCTCCTCCACGAACCGGGTCACACTCCTCCGGGCCGACGGGGCGTCCGAGGATCTTCCCCGCATGCCGAAGGCTGAGGTGGCCGAAATCCTGCTCGACCGGGTGCAACCCGCCCGTGAGAAGAACAGCGCATAGCCTGTTTTCCACTCTCCCTCCCTCTCGATGCGAGACCTCCTCCGCAAGCTGCGGGCCATCGTCGAGCACGAGCGCGCGCTGCACGGGGATCTTCTTCCCCTTCCCCCTGCGGACGAGGCCTCGTCGTCTTCGCCCACCTCCCCGGCCGACTCCCCCTCCCCTTCACGCACTGCCCTCGACGACGCTGCCCCCGACACTGACATGCCCAACTACGACCTGTTCGGCAATCAGGTAGACCCTGCCGAAGACCCCTCGCTCCCTCCCTCAGAGCGCATCGAGGCGCTCATCCCCGACGATGCCCCGTACAAAGACGCCGACGCACTGGAAGCGGTGGAGCAATATCTCGCCGACAACATTCTCGTGCCGATCGACGAGGACCGCGAGAATCCCGTGTTCGGCGTCGGCGACCCCGAGGCCGACCTCGTCATCATCGGAGAGGCCCCCGGCCGCAACGAGGACGAGGAGGGCGAGCCGTTCGTCGGCCGGGCCGGGCAGCTCCTCGACAAAATCCTCGACGCAATCAACTTTGAGCGGGAGGACGTCTACATTACGAACATCTTGAAGAGCCGCCCGCCCCGCAATCGCAACCCGAAATCGGAGGAGGTCGACGCGCACCTGCCAGTGCTCTACAAGCAGATCGCGCTGATTCGTCCGGCGATTATTCTCACCGTGGGCAAGGTGGCCGGCAACACGCTTTTGGACCGGAGCTCCTCCCTCTCCAACCTGCGAGATCAGGAACACGACTTCTACGGCATTCCCCTGATGGCAACCTACCACCCGGCCGCCCTCCTGCGTAACTCGCAGTGGAAGCGGCCGACCTGGGAGGACGTCAAACTGCTCCGCACCCGCTACGATCAGCTGAGGGACGAAACCTGACCGCCCCCGCTCCGGTCCTTTTGCCCAGGGGCTGTCCCCGGCTCCCCACGAGCGGACGAGCCGTTCCTCTTCTCAAGTCTTATCCCTTCCGTTCATGGCTGAAAGCGACGACTCCCAACGGTTCAACATCGACGAGTCGTCCCGATCGTCCTATCCTCTCGAAAAGATGCGGGGCGGCGCGGGTCAGCAGCAGCGGGAGCAGGCCCAGGCGGTCCACGAGCAGTCGGGCCGCGTGCCTCCGCAGGCCGTCGACGTAGAAAGGTCCGTCCTCGGCGCCATGCTGATCGAACGAGAGGCCATCCCGCAGGCCATTGAGATTCTTCCGTCGGATGCCTTCTACGAAAACAAGCACCAGAGCATCTACGCCTCCATTCAGGACCTCTTCGAACGGGGAAACCCGGTCGACCTCGTCACCCTCACCGAAGAGCTGCGCCGCCGCGACACGCTCGACGAGATTGGGGGCGCCTACTACCTGACCGAGCTTACCACGCAGGTCGCCTCCGCCGCGAACGTGGAGTACCACTCCCGCATCATCGCGGAGAAGTCGCTGCTCCGCAAGATGATCGAGACGATGACATCGGTCGTCCAGAAGGCCTACGACTCGGGGGCCGACGCCTTTGAACTGCTCGACGAGGCGGAGAGCAAGATCTTTCAGATCTCGGACAACCAGCTCCGCAAGGCTGCCGCCCCGATGAACGAGGTGGTGAAGGACACCCTGGAGCGCCTCGAGACCATCCACGGCCAGGACGGCGGCATCACCGGCGTGCCCAGCGGCTTTCCCAAGCTCGACGACCTTACGAGCGGCTGGCAGGACTCCGACCTTATCATTATTGCGGCCCGGCCCTCCATGGGCAAGACGGCATTTGCGCTCGCGTCTGCCCAGAACGCCGCCACGCACCCGGAGCGCTCGACGGGCGTGGCAATCTTTTCGCTGGAGATGGGCGCGCAGCAGCTCGCACAGCGCATGCTTACCTCCGAGGCCCGCGTGGACGCCCACCGGGCCCGCACAGGGCGGATGAAGGATGACGATTGGCAGCACCTGGCCCGGGCGGCCGGGGCCCTTAGCGACGCGGACATCTACATTGACGACACGCCAGGGCTCAGCGTACTGGAGCTCCGGGCCAAGTGCCGTCGCCTGAAGGCGGAGCACGACCTCGGGCTCGTGGTGGTCGACTACCTGCAGCTCATGCAGGCCTCCGGCGCCAACCTGCGCAGCGGGGCCAACCGCGAGCAGGAGATCGCCCACATCTCTCGCTCGCTCAAGGGGTTGGCCAAAGAGCTCGACATCCCCGTCATCGCCCTCTCTCAGCTCAACCGTGCCGTTGAAAATCGGGGCGGCGACAAGCGGCCCCAGCTCTCGGACCTGAGAGAGTCGGGCTCGATCGAGCAGGACGCCGACGTGGTGTCGTTCATCTACCGGGCCGAGCGCTACGGCATCACCGTCGACGAGCAGGGCAACTCCACCGAGGGCATCGCCGAGATTATCGTGGGCAAGCAGCGCAACGGCCCCATCGGCTCCGTCGAGCTGGCGTTCGTCGACCAGTACGCCCGCTTCGAGCCCCTCACCACGCAGTACGACAATTCCGGAGGCGGCCCGCCCCAGGGCGACGGCTCGGCCCCGATGCCGCCCTCCGACGGAAACGCTAGCGGGGGCGGCGGCAATTCGTTTGAGGACGACGCGCCGTTCTAGTCTCCCGCCCGATGGGCGAGCAGATGTCCCTCGTCGCTGCCTCGTCTCTTCCCGGTGTCCACGGACGGGGGGCCGCCCTCATATCCGCGCGAAGGAATTTCGCGGGAGGGCGCATAACAAAGAGCGCCCGCCGGGCCGGGCCCAGGGGCGCTCGCAGTAGAGGTGGTAGAGGTGACGGGCGGATTCGAACCGCCGTAGGAGGCTTTGCAGGCCTCTGCCTGACCACTCGGCCACGTCACCAAGGGTCACTCAAGATGTGCTTCTGCGCTGTAAATGAAAAGATTCCGGACTGAGTTCCTCTCCTTCGGGGCGGAAACGGCGGTCCGGAGTGTACGCCCGGCAGGATTCGAACCTGCGGCCTGCGGATTAGAAGTCCGCTGCTCTATCCAACTGAGCTACGGGCGCAGGTCGAGGCTCCAGAGGGGCGAGGCGCCCCCAGATGTTGGGCGTAAATCGGTCGGGGCGGCCGGATTCGAACCGGCGACCACCTGCCCCCAAAGCAGGTGCGCTGCCAGACTGCGCCACGCCCCGGGTGACAATGGAAGCCAATCTAGGTTAGCTTCTTAGCCTCCTCAAGCTCCTCCTCGACATCGTCGAGGGGAATAATCTTTTCACGGAAGCCGTAGTTGCCGTCTTCCTTTTCTTCAGCAACGATGAGCTTCGCCATCTTGCGCGAAGCCGGTGTACTCTGGTCTGCCATGGCTTATTTCTTCTCTCGGTGAAGGGTATGTTTCTGGAGGACAGGATTGTACTTCTTGAGCTCGAGCCGGTCGGAGGTATTCTTCCGGTTTTTCGTCGTGTGGTAGCGCGACGTTCCCGGTTCCTCCGTGCACTCGAGTATGACCTGAACGCGATCGCCTGTGGCCATCGGACTGTGGGTTGAGTAGGGGGGTTAGCTACGGGTTGGAGCCACCACGGGGTGCATCCAGCAAAAAAGGCTCGACCTACACGTCGTAGCCCTGCTTGCGGGCTTCTTTCAACACCGCCTGAATGCCCTTTTTGTTGATCGTCTTCAGGGTCTTCGAAGACACCTTCAGCTTCACGTGACGGTCCTGGGCAGGAATGTAGAACCGCTTCTCGTGCAGGTTGCGCTTGAAGCGGCGGTTGGTCTTTTGGTTGGAGTCGGAGACGCTGTTGCCGGTCACCGGACCCTCCCCTGTGATGTCATCTTTGCGAGCCATAACGCATCTCTTGGGGCAATTTGGGGCTATGACGTGTCGTCGTCTCAAAACAACACAAACCACTGTACGGCTTGTGTGCATCAGACCGACGATCTTGAAGGCGGGACCACAGGACTTTGTTCGTGAAGACGCAGCAATTTCGTCGTGTCGTTCCGTCTCCCCATTGCCTTGAGGACTGATTCCACGCCTGCTCAGGAATGCCCGTCCCCCGAGGGGGTTCCGCCAGGGAGGTGCGGCGTAATCCCCGGTGTCAGGAATTCGAAGAGGGTATCCCCCCGCAGGCCCAGACGCAGCGTTTCGAGCGGGACGACCTCCTCCGGATGAATGTTGCCGAGGTTCACGTTCGCGCCTTCGTGCTTAATGAGCCATACCTGCTGCTTCTTGTTTGGGGCCTCAAAGATGATGTCGTGGGGGTCGACCCGGGACAGGAGTTCATCGACGAGGCCTGTTCGCACCTCCCCGTTCGGACGGAAGAGCCCGGCGGTCCCAGCCTCCCGCGACTCGGCGGTTACCTTCCAGCTTCCGGCCTTCAGCTCCGCCTGCATGAACTCGACCCACCGGTACGGAGCCATCACATCGCTGGAGTCTTTGGAGCCCACCTCACTCACGACCGTAAAGTCCTTCGCGAAGAGCTCAATGAAGTCAAGCTTGTCCTCGTGCGCCATCGAGACGGCCCCGGCAGAAATCTCGACGTGGTGCACGCCCAGGTCGTCCAGAAGACGGCGGTACTCGTCGATCTGGTCCCGAAGAAAGTACGCCTCGAAGAGCGTGCCCCCGAAAAAGAAGGGAATGCCGGCCTCCCGATAGACATCCAGCTTCGTCTCCAGGTTCTTCGTGACGGCGGCCGTCCCCCACCCGAGCTTGGCGACATCGATGATGTGGGCGGCCCCGTTGAGAACATTTTCGACCTCCCGGGCCGACAGCCCCTTGTCCAGCATGTGCGTGAGGCCTCGTTCCCGCGGCTTTTCGGGACGGTCCGGAAGGCCAATCAGGTCGAACGCGTCGTTGGTCATGGGACGGGGGGCAGGACGAAACGGAAGGCGACGCCTGATCGAGGAGTTCGGCAAGATGTTTCAATGGGCCCGAGAGGGCCTCAGGTCCGGTGTCGGTCGACGACTGTGGGCTCAGCTGTCCAGGTGCACGGCCCGGGCCGGTTTGATCGCGGCCGCTCGGGCGGCCGGGTACAGGGCGGCCAGCACACAAAGCCCAAATGAGACAACCGCAATAAGCACCACATCGAGGGCCTGCACCGACACCGGATAGGCATCGATGAGAAACGATTCGGCCTGGGCCACCGGCACAATTCCGGAGTACTGCTGCAGAAAGGCGAGCCCGAGCCCCAGGACGAGCCCGAGGCCCGTTCCAAGCGCGCCGATGAGGGCCCCTTCAAGCAGAAAAATGCGGCGCACGTTCCCTCGTGAAACCCCCATGGCCTGGAGCGCCCCCACATCGGACCGCTTCTCGATAACCACCATCGTGAGAGACCCGACGATGTTGAAGGCCGCTACGATGACAATGAGCCCGAGAATGGCCGACGCCCCCCATTTCTCCAACTGCATCACGTCGTAGAGCGACCGCTGAAGGTCGTACCACGTCTGTACGGTGTACCGGTCGGTCCCGAGTTTTTGCTGCAGGGCCGTCTTCACGCCCGCCGCCCGTTCCAGATTGTCGAGGCGGAGCTCGATCCCCGTCACCCGGTCCTCTGTGCGAAACAACTGCTGCGCCTCCTCCAGCGACACGAAGACACGCTGGCCCTCTGAGGCCCCCTGCGACTGGAACAGCCCCCGTACGTCGAAGCGCCGCACCGGCGGGCTCCCAAAAATGTTGGTGAGGGTGCGCTCGACAGCCGGGGCCGACAGCAGCCCCACCGCACTGGCCGACTGCGTTCGCCCGGCCGGCATGAGCCCCGCCCGCTGCCCAAGCCGCTGATTCAGGACGATTCCCGGCCCCTCGTCCGCGTTCCGGCTCAGATCGAAGCGCCCCATGGCCATCGTCGGGGCCGCAGCCTCCATCATGGACGCCTCGACGCCCCGAACACGGACCACCCGATGGGCGTCGTCCGCGTTGTCGCTCATGAGCAGGGCTTTCCCCTCCACGTAGGGCGCCGCCGCCGTCACGTGTCGGGTCTCACGGGCGACACGGAGGAGCGAGTCGGCATTGGCAACCCCTTGTCCCTCCGCGCTCACGACCCGGACGTGGGGGTCGAGCGACACGAGGAGATCCCGCACAACGTCGTAGAACCCGTTCATCACGGAGAGCACGACGATGAGCGACGCAACCCCAAGGGCGACGCCCATCGTCGAGATGCCGGTGATGATCGAGATGAGCGACACCTCCCGTCGGCTGGCCAGGTAGCGCCGAGCGATTTGAAACCGGTAGTCCACGGTGGGTCGTCTATCGTCCGTCGGTCAGCGCGGAACGGCCCCCAGGGCGCCGCCGCCCCGAGGAAACGAGATCACTCGCTTCCGAGCATCGGTTTGGGCGTCGAGAACGCCCCCTCCGGCGGCGATTCGGGAAGCGCCAACTGATTGGTGAGGAGCGCCTGATCCGCCCCAACGGCCGCCTTCCGAGACGCAAGGCGGACGGTTCCACCGGACGACGGCAGCTCCCGGTACTGCGTCCAGTCGTAGAACTGAGGCGGCGCGTCTTCGGGCATCCCCTGGAGGTGATAGGCCCACCGGTCGAGTCGTCCCGTCTCGGTTGACACGTACAGCCAGTACTGGTCGCCCGGCGTGCGCCCGACATCGTTGAAGGTCAGCCGGAGAACATCGTGCTCGGCGGTGGAGGAATCTGGCAGGTAGCTGCGGTTCACCCCCGAATCGAAGGCCTTCAGCGGGGCCAGCAGCCAGTACGTGTCGTTCACGAACCGCCCGTAGGCCTCTTCGCGGGCGCTTTCCCCCGCCGCTCCCGTTAGCTCATCTCCGTTCAGATAGGCCGTTCCGCCCAGGCGGCCGTCGTGCTGGTCCCGAACGTTGACGAGCGCCACGTAGGAGGAATCCGGCCCGGCAGACCACTCGATCCGGTACTCGCCCGTGTTTCGGTTCCAGAGGTGCCGCGCAATCGTCTGCGCACCGCCCGGCGTCTCGATGCCGAAGTTAAACCGGAGATACGGCGACGACGCCCATGCGTCCATGCCGTGGGCCTGGAGAAGCCGGTAGGCCACCGAGTCGGCCCGCGTCTTGGGCGCAATGGTATCGGTTGGGGACACGACGGACTCCGAACCGGGGGTCGAGTCCGACGAGCAGCCGGCCCAGAGCAGGCCGCCCATCAGAAACGTAGCGATCAGCGAAGCGGAACCGCGCGTCATGCTGGAAAACGTGGCTTGGAAAGATAGAACAGGGGCAATATACAGGGCAGGACGCAGAGGTGCAGCCCCGACTTCTTGCGGAGTAGGGGACAGGGCCGTGAGACAGTCGGCCCGTACACGACGGGGGCTTTCGGGGGACTACACGTTGAACCGAAACTCCATCACGTCCCCGTCCTCCACCACGTAGTCCTTTCCCTCGGTGCGAATGAGCCCCGCCTCGCGGGCGGCAGCCTCGGAACCGGCCTCGTCGAAGTCCGAGAAGGGGATCGTTTCGGCCTTGATGAATCCCTGTTCGAAGTCGCTGTGGACCTCGCCGGCGGCCTGTGGGGCTTCGGTCCCCGCCTCGATGGCCCAGGCGTAGGCCCCCTTCTCATCGGCCGTAAAGAAGGTGATGAGATCGAGCACGTCGTACGCGGTATGGATGAGGCGCTCAAGACCGGCTCGGCGCAGCCCCGCATCCTCCAGGAACAGCTGACGCTCCTCCGGGTCAAGCGTGGTCAGCTGGGCCTCCAGCTCCGCCGACGTGACCACGACCCCGGTGTTCTCATCGTGGGCGATGGCCCGGAGCCGATCGACGTACGCGTTGCCGTCGGGAAGGGCCTCCTCCCCCACGTTTGCGACGTACAGAACCGGCTTGTCGGTCACCAAAAACAGCTCGTCGACGAGTGGACGCGCGGGCTCCCCAACCTCGAACGAGCGGGCCCACTCCCCACCACTCAGGTGGTCGTGGAGCCGCTCGAACACCTCCAGTTCCTCGGCGGCGTCCGGGTCGCCCTTGTTCGCGGCCGTCTTCACCTTTTCGAGGCGCTTCTCGACCGTCTCCAGGTCTTTCAGCAGCAGCTCCGTGTTAATCACCTCTACGTCCCGCACCGGATCCACCGAGCCCGCAACATGGGCCACCTCCTCATCCTCGAAGCAGCGCACGACGTGAATGATCGCATCCACCTCTCGAATCTGAGCAAGGAACTGGTTGCCCAATCCTTCGCCCTCGGCCGCCCCCTCCACGAGCCCGGCGATGTCGACAAACTCGATGCTGGTAGGAACCGTCTCCGGCGACCCGGCCAGCTCGGCGACGCGCGGGAGCCGTTCGTCGGGCACCGGCACGACGCCCACGTTGGGATCAACCGTACAAAACGGATAGTTGTCGGCCTCGGCGCCGGCGCTGCTCAGCGCGTTGAAGATGGTGGACTTGCCCACGTTGGGGAGGCCGACGAGGCCACACTGGAGCGACATTGGAGGGTGGGGACCTGGAGGTGAATGCGACCGGGGTGAATTGCGCGTCCGACAGGTGTGTTCCTGCGTCCAGTCCAGCGCAGGCTCACCCGTCGGCGTAGGGCACGTCGACAAATTCCCGTTCCGGGAGACGCACCGCCGTAAGGCGCCCCAGGCCGGGCTTTATGTGGTAGACGCAGCCGGTGTCGATCAGAATCAGCTTCTCGTGACTGATGGGGTCCGGCTGGGGCGTGTGGCCGCACACCACCGGTTTTTCCCAGGCCAGCCCGGAGGCCTCCAGGTGCCCACGCTCCCACAACAGCACTTCTTCGTCGGGCTGCTGGAGGTTCTCCTCCACCGTGAGGTCGGGGCGCAGCCCGGCGTGGACGAACAGGAAGTCGTCCGTCTCGTGGTAGAGCTTCGTGTCGCGGACGAACTCGGCGTGCGCGGCCGGAATGTGAACCTCCGAGCTGTCGCCCTTGAGGTAGTTCTGGAGCGTCGAGACGCCCCCGTTCATGCGCCAGAGGCTAAAGGCCCCGGCGTCGAGGTACTCGATCATCATCGCCTCGTGGTTCCCCCGCAAAAATGTACAGGGAACCTCCTCACGCAGGTCCAGCAGCCGGTCGATCACTCCTTTTGAGTCAGGGCCTCGGTCGATGTAGTCCCCGACAAACAGGAGATGATCGTCCGGGGAGGGACTCAGCCGATCCAGGAGGGCGTTGAGGGACGCAAGGCATCCGTGGATGTCGCCGACGGCTATAAGTCCCATCGCGTGTGCTCTGCAGTGAGGGGAAGAGAAAAGTCGACTCGGCCGACGGCTGGGACCTACAACGAGTCGGCCCGCTCCTGAATGGTGTCCATCCCGATGAGGCCACGGCCGGTTTTGTTGAGCCGCTTCTGGTCGTGGAGGTCGAGCAGGACGGCGTCGATCACCCCATTGACAAACGTCCCGCTTCGGGGCGTGCTGTACCGCTTGGCAATCTCAATCGCTTCGTCGACCGATACCTTCGGCGGGACCTCTTCAAACTCCAGAAGTTCTGTGGTCGCCATCCGGAGCAGGCACCGGTCGATGGCCGCAATGCGGTCAATCTCCCAATTGTCCGTGTGCTTTTCGATGATCCCGTCGGCCACCTCCATCGCATCCAGGGTCTCTTGGAAGAGGCGCTCGGCAAAATCCCGGGTCGGGGGATCGTCGCTAAGTGGCACCTGCACGAGGGCATGCACGGCCTGATCGGCGTCCCCTTCGGTCTGTTCATTCGCGTAGAGCGCCTTCATAACCTGCTCACGGGCGTTGCGTCGGGAACTCATGGCGAAGGACCGTCCGGAAGATAGGGGGGGTGGGGAAGCCGCAGTTGTGCGGAGACAGCTTTTATTTTCTGCGGCGAAGGCAGGTTCGGGCCTGTACCTGGATTCCCTCAATTTTGGATTTAGGGTCGCTTTTGCCGTGCCGTGAGAAAATGTTAGGCCCTCCGGGAGCAATGTGTCTTTCGAGCCCGCTTCTCCTGGACGGTAGTGTCCCGCTTCATGCGTTCCGACTCGTCGATTCAATGGAGTGCGTATCCGGCCCTCTGTGTGGCGGGGGCCTTCGCACTTGGAATTGTGGGGGCGTCGAGGCTCGTTGCGGCCTCTTTCTTTCTCTGGCTTGGTGGCGTTGGGGGTGGGCTCGCGCTGTTCGTAGGGATGCAGTGGTGGGACCGGACCCGGCTTGTCACCCTTGCCCCTCTCGGCCGTACCTTTGCCGTCATGCTGGTCATGTGTGCTGCCGGCGGGGCCCGCCATGCCGCCTACGAGGCCCGCTCCCCCCGAGGCCTCGCTCCCGCAGCTGAGAAAAGCCGGAACGCGGTGAGTGTGCAGGGAGCCATCACGAACGCTCCTCAACAGACCGAGGAGGCCACGCGATTTGTCTTGGAGACCGACACCCTCTTCGGCCCCCGCGACACAGCCGCCGTAGACGGGCAGGTTCGGGCGACCCTGAAGCCGTCTCCCTGGGCCAACGCGGCTCCGTCTTTCCCAAAACTCCATCAGGGAGACATGGTTCGGCTCCACGGGTCTTTGCGACGTCCCTCGGGGCGTCGCAATCCGGGGGGGTTTGACTACAGTGCCTACTTGTCCCGACGGGGCATTTGCTGCACTCTGTACGTCGATGCGCCCGACCATGTCATCGTTTTGGGAAATCGGCGTGGGGCACTGCAAGATGCGCTCGTTTCGGTCCGCGGGCACATCCGTCGGCAGATCGCCCGGTACGTGCCAAGTGGGGAGGGGCGCGCCGTGCTCCGGGCACTGCTGCTGGGGGACCGGAGCCGCATTACCGATGCCCAGCGAGATCGCTTCGCAAAAACCGGACTCATGCACCTCCTCGCCGTGTCGGGCCTGCACGTCTTCCTGGTGGGCATGGTGCTCTATACGCTGCTCCGCCCATTCCTGATGCGCTTTCGGTTGCGGTGGCGCACGGTGGAGGTTGTGCGGGCCGTGGTTACGGTCTTCGTCTTGATCATCTACATGCTGTTGACGGGAGGGCGGCCGTCGGTCGTTCGGGCTGTGGTCATGGCAACCCTGTTTATCGGAGGCATCTTTTTTCAGCGGTCGGCTCATCCACTGAACACACTTGGGAGTGCGGCCCTGGTGCTGCTTGCGGTGCGACCTCCCATGTTGTTTGACGCCGGGTTTCAGTTATCGATGGCGGCAGTGGCGGGCATCGTGGCCCTCAATCCTCGATTTCGTGAGGGGGTGCCGGAGCGGTATCGGAATTCTGCGTCTCTGGACTGGCTTGTCTCGACCGGTACGGCCTCGGCGGCTGCCATCTTGGGAACCGCTCCCGTTCTTCTCTACCACTTTGGGTGGGTGTCCGCTGCCGGCCTGTTCCTGAACATGATTGGGATTCCGTGCACGGGACTGGCCCTTACGTCCGCAATTGTAACCGTCACCATGGGGGGCCTGTGGACCGCGGCGGCGGCCTCCTTCGGAAGTGCAGCGGATCTGTTTCTGCAGGGGCTTCTTGCCACGTCCCGGTACGGAGCCGACTGGTTTTCTTGGGCAGGAATCCGAATGTCAACCCCGGATTTCTGGAAGCTAGGGGCCCTTGGGGCCGGACTGGTCGCCATCGCACAGTGGCCACGCCCCCGTCTCCGGTGGCGCTGGGTAATTGCGAGCTCTCTTTTCCTAACCGTGGCTGTCTGGGGATCTGTGGTTGGACCCGGAGCAAGGCCCACCCTCGACCTCGTGTTCTTCGACGTGGGACAGGGAGACGCTGCCCTTCTCAAAACGCCCTCAGGGCGGCACGTACTTGTTGACACGGGGCCACGATCCCCGAGTGGGGCGGCCGCAGAGTTCACGGTCCTTCCCTTTCTGGAGCAACAAGGCATCCAACGACTGGACCTCGTTGTTGTCTCTCATTCCGACCAGGATCACTTAGGGGGAGTCCCGACTCTCTTGAGAGAAGTGCAGGTGGGTCGCCTGGTGCACAATGGGTACCCGGTGGACACCGAGTTGTACGATGAAACGCGTCGTCTTCTCGATCAAGAGGACATTCCTCATCAGGCCGCCCGGCGGGGAGACACACTTCGGCTGGGGGCATCCGTTCGGGCAAGGGTCCTTAGTCCGCCTGCCCATGACAACTTTGGGGGAGAAAATGATGCTTCTGTCGTGCTTCGTGTCCAGTATGGACGTGTGGATGTTCTTCTCCCTGGAGACATTGAAAGGCTCGCCGAACAAGACCTGGTTCGAACATACGGAGAGAATCTGGGAGGACACGTAGTAAAGGTTCCGCATCACGGATCCGAGACCAGTAGCCACCCAGAGTTCGTGCACTTAGTGGGCGATCCAGAGCGAACGCATGCGGTGGTAAGTACAGGTAGAAGCACTCAATATGATATGCCCAGTGAAAAGGTGATTCGCAGGTGGCAAGAGCGATCAGAGCAAGTACACAGCATTAGCAAAAAGGGTGCAGTGTGGATTCGCACAGACGGAAAGGAAGTATGGCAAGCACGGTGGAAGTAGGATATAAATCTTCTCGTTCAGGGGCTTTCGTGCCGGTGTCACTAGACACCTTACTTATTCCTAAATGGGAATATCCTTCAGACTCAACCGATACAAAACCGTGTATCAGTTTTCCAGAGAAGAACCTCCTGACATGTGGCCTCTCCTGGTCGGGCGCTGCCTGAGCGTCAAGTTATCCACACTCCCTAGTATGAATAAAGCACTTGGGATTTTTTAAAAGATGTGGTTGTTGTTGTTAGGCGTGTGGAAATGTGGATAACTGAGTTGCCCACATCCGTGCCGCTGGGATGTGGATAGTCTCCCCAGTCATTCACGAGGTTATCCACAAACGGACGGCTACTGAAAGCCGGTACACGGCGCTGAAGGCCGGTGAAGGCGTAGTTTTCCACGTGTCCACAGTAATCCACGAGAGAATGGGGGATCTCACGGGCCTAGTTATGAACACTCGTCCACAGTGTGCACAAGGTGGGGACCGGTGTGGATATCCGGGGCAGTTATGCACGGGCGACAGAATCTCAATTCTCGTGCACAGATTATCCAGACGTTATCCCCCACTTATCCACGAGTTATCCACAATCTTGTGGATAAAGGGCATTCTCAGACGCATAGGGGAAGGACCACCCTGCCGAGGACGATTTGCTGGAAGGGATTAGTCCCCTGACACCGTAAAGAGACGATAGATACAGAAGCCGGCAATGAGGGCGGGCCATAATGCGGCCATCCAGTCTCCGGCCTGCAGGCGGATCACTGTGAGCGACGCGCTGAAGATGGCGATGAGCGCGTAGATGGCCTGAAAGATCTGGGAGCTTGACATACGGAAGGGAGGCTGGGCCGGAGGCACGAACGAAGGGGGAACGTCCCAGGACCAAGAATCTGTCTTGGGCTCGAATCAGATGGGGAGGGCACCGAGGGACCGGGTCGACCCATGGTCGAGGGGCACCGCGGCACGACCGCTTGAAGCCGGAGGCGATGTGCCGGTCATTGCCTCCGGTTGGGACCTCAAGGCACGCATTGAAACAGGTTCTAAACGCCGGGATCGATAAGCTCCATCAGAAGTGGTGTGAGCCGGTCGGCCGCGACGGTGGACAGGTGGTCTTGAGCCTCTGTGGGCAACTCAATGGGGGTCTGCTCGACGAGGTCGAGGCCGTATCCGGCCAGCCCAATCCGCTTGCGAGGGTTGTTTGTGAGCAGCCGGAGCTTTCGGATGCCGAGGTCCCGGAGGATCTGACACCCGATGCCGTAGTCGCGGTGATCCATTTCGAGCGATACGTCTGCGGGGCCTCCGTCGTCCTGATTCTGATGACGCTCCAGGTCTTTGAGCTTCGAGAGGAGGCCCTGGCCGTGGTTGCTCTGCATCATGTAGAGAATGGCCCCCGTGCCTTCGTGCGCCACCTGGAGGAGTGCCTCGGCCAGTTGCTCGCTGTACGATTCGCGCCGTGCCGCTAGCGCATCGCCCAGTACATTCTGCGAGTGCACACGGACGAGGACGGGCTCATCTTCGGCCCAGTCGCCCTTTAACAGGGCCAGGTGCACGTCGCCAGTGAGCGTCTCCTGGTAGGCGATCACTCGAAAGGTCCCGAACGCGGTGTTCAGAGTCACCTCTGCCTCCCGCTCGATGAGCCGTTCGTTTTGCATGCGGTAGGCGATGAGGTCCTGGATGGTAATGAACGGCATGTCCAGGGCCTCGGCACGCTCGCGGAGTTGCGGAACGCGGGCCATGCTCCCGTCTTCGTTCATGATTTCGACGAGGGCGCCGGCTGGTTCCAGGCCGGCAAGGCGGGCGAGGTCCACGGCGGCTTCGGTGTGCCCTGCGCGGCGGAGCACGCCCCCCGTGCGGGCACGAAGGGGAAAGACGTGTCCGGGGCGGACGAAGTCGTACGGGGAGGCATCCGGATCCGCCAGGGCACAAATTGTCTTTGCGCGGTCCGCCGCCGAGATTCCGGTGCTCGTGCCCTGTCGGTAGTCGACCGAAACGGTGAAGGGGGTGCTGTAGAGCGACGAGTTGGCGTCGACCATCAGGTCGAGATCCAGTTCGTCGGCCCGCTCGGGAGGGATGGCCGTGCACAGGAGGCCGCGGCCCTCCTTCGTCATGAAGTTTACGAGGTCGGGCGTCATTGCCTCGGCCGCCCCAATGAAGTCCCCCTCATTTTCGCGGTCCTCATCGTCTACAACAATCGCAAGTCCGCCGTCTCGGATGGCCGCGAGCGCGTCCTCAATGGCGTCGAAGGGCGTTTCCGAGGACGAAGAAGAGGAGTGTGAGGAAGGACTCATGGGGGCAAAACAGACCTGTTTGGTGCAGTCCCGAGGGAATGTGAAGAGGAACGCCTACTCCTCGTCGCCGGTGAGGCTCGCGATGGAGTCCTTGTTGAAACGAAGCCGCGTGCCCTTGCTATTGACCTGTGCCAGGACGCTGTCCTCATCGATCTTCTGGATGGTGCCGTGGATGCCGCCCACAGTCACGATCTTGTCGCCCTGCTCCAGGGTGTCCACCATTTCCTGATGCTCCTCTTCACGTTTCTGCTGGGGGCGGTAGATGAAGAAGTAGAAGACGCCGATGATCAGAACGAGAGGAAACAGCAGGCCGACGATGCCGCCGCTGCCACTGCCAGATTGCCCGACGAGAAGAATCGGATCAAGGGCGGAGAGAGGGGAGGAGAGCATGGTGGGTGTGTTCGAAGATCAGAGGTCGGGAAGAGAGCGGCGTTCCCATGAAAGGGACAGAAACGATCCACTCCTTCGGTAAACGGGACGGGGGGAGGCCGGTTCAGAGGAACCGGGGGGAGGCTACGGCAAAAGAAAAAGGGCAAGCGACCCGCAGCGCGCCGCTGCGACCTCCTACCGCTGCTGCCTTCCGGCCCTGACGGGGTTCAGAGGGAGCTGGCCGTGCGGGACTTGCCCTTTGTCGGTGCGGGGAATCCCCGCGAAATGTCGTACCGAGTGAGACAGTGCAGGCGCCAAACAGTTCCCCGTGGTGAGCAATCCCCCTGAAAATATTGTCAAGCCCGGGAGCCCGCTCGGCTCGGCCCGCGGGGCGAAGGCCTGCTCTCCGCACTTCTGTGAAAGGGACCAACGCTCCAGGTGCCCTGAATGAACCTCTGGGGGGAGACGCTGTTCGGCGATACGCTGCTCTGAATTGCCGGACGCACCACCACCTCCAGAACCACCGCCATGGCCGACGCTTCATTTCACAACGACCCGAGACCGGTCTCCCAAATGCCCTCGCCGGAGCTTGTCCTTGGTGCGTATCGGAAGGCGATTGGGCGTCGGGAGAGGCACACATCCCATCTGCAACGACAGGGCGAGGCACAACAACAGGGCTCGGCATTGGGTCGGCCTCCATCGGCCGTCAATCATGAGGAGCAGGGCCCAGAACTGGTTCAGAAGAGTGAAGCGGGGGCAGTTGAGACGTGGGTTGAGGAAACACTCACTGCGTTCCGGACGGCCGGAGGTGAAATCGGAAACGGCCGGGCCGATCAACAAACCAGAGATCAAACCCCCGTGGAGGGGATGTCCGAAGAGAACTCCGCTGGGGCGCCAGGGCCCCGTCCCGCTCCGTCGGAGGCAGAAACAGAACGCAAGAACGGGTCGGCGTCCGATGGAAGCGTCACGGACGAGCCGGATCGATCCGGCGAGCTGAAAGAGGGGGCCGAAGATCGTGCACGGGCGTTCCGTCGAGCATTCTACAGGCGGCGAGTCCGGCACGCCTCTCCCGACCAGACAGGTGCGGACGAAAAGTCGTTCCCGACGATTGTATTTCCCGCCCGTCCGGCACCGTCGTTTCTCTGGGTGAGCGGTCGTTCGGACGGGAGCACGACGTCTGTGGGGATCCAGCATCTAGCTGGATCCCGTGCCCAACGAGCCGGTGCGTTTCTCCTACGGGGAGGAGAGAAGGGCGCCTACCGGCTTCTGAGGCGCATTCGGCATCATCCCGAGCCGCGCATCTTCCTGAAGCCTGTGTTTTGGCGGGGGAGCGCCGCCGCGGAATCGTCGGTGGCCGACCATGTGGACGGGACGTGGACGCCCCGGGCCGGCCGAGACGCCCTCCGAGCGCTCCGAGAACGGGCGGCCGCGATTCACCGACGGATTCGCGACGTGGTTGCGGGGGACGAAGTGGCAACGGGCACCAATGCCGAGCGGCGGCTGCTTCGCTTCGTTGCCACGCGAACGGACGAGTTTGCCCCACGCCGGGTGGAGAGAGACACTGTGTATCCGGGCCTGACGCCCCTTCTCGGAAAAACGAGACACGAGGAGAACTGAGTCAGGGGCCTGCGGCGACGCGACATCGTGCAGGGACCCCCAACGACGAACAGGGGCATGCCCGACATCGTCGACTACACAAACTCGTGGGTGCGGTCGAGCGGGCGTCCGTGCGCCAGCTCGTCTTCAATGTCGTCCACGATCGCCTCAATGTAGCGTCGAACTGTGGTAACGGCTGGGCTCAGCGGATCAATATCGGTCGTCTCTTCCTGAAGCGTCGTCTCGATTGTTCTGGCCCGGCCGAGAAGGGTGCGCAGCTCAGAGACGAGGGCCTCGTGGCGCTCGAGCTGATCGTCCTGGAGGAATTGCACGATGGTGTGTGCGAGGCGAAGGCACGCATCAAAGCACTGGTCTCGGGTCAAGTTGAGATCGCTCGCCGTCGCTTCCAGAAGGGACTTCGTGGCACGGCCCACCACGTGGGTCTCTCGCCTGAGCGGGCGAGGCTGGTCCTGCGCCTTCTCGACGAACCGGCGTCGGGTGTCCTCGTCCTCCTCTTCGAGAAACGACACGGCAAGCCGAGCCACCATCTCCGCCCCGGCTTTCTCCGACACGCCCCAGTGGGTGGCCAATTCCTCTTTTGCCTCGGTAGCAGCCTTGCTGAGCTTGAACTTGACGTGGACCGACCGCTTTTCCTCGGAGGGTGGCTCGTCTTCCGGGGACGTGCGGTCGGCAAGAAGCTCCTCCATCATCCGGATCGCTAGGGGGCATGGCGACGAGAGTTCTCGGAGCCGGTCGGCTACAGCTCCTTTTCGAGCAGTCCCATGATCTCATCGTAGCTCTCCTGAGCGGCCTGGTCATCGCCCGACCGGATCGCGTCGGTCACACACGTCTCCAAGTGGTTTCGGGTAATGGCGCGCCCCACGGACTTGAGGGCCTGCTGTACCGAATGGATTTGGTCAAGAAGGTCGCCGCAGTAGCGATCGTCCTCGACCATTCGCTTCAGGCCTCGGATCTGGCCCTCGATACGGCTAAGACGATCGGTGATGTCGTCACGGTCGGCGTCGCGAACCGGCATGGGAGCGGAGAGAGATAGACGGAACAGTCGGGACGAGAGCACTCCGCGGGCCTCGGACAGTAGCCTACGAGAAATGCCACCTACCCTTGCCCCTACTTTGCCGTAGAAAAAAATGTTTCTCCGATAAGGGAGAAAAAAGACGGCTGCGGAGGAAAAAGGCCTGGACTACGGACGCTCTGGTGGTGCCTTTCACCGAAAGATTGCGGTTCTTCTTTTTCTTCACCCGAGCGCACCCTTTATTCTAAAAGTGTCGTTGCCGTTTTCTGCTGCTGACTGCGCTCTCTCTCCATGCCCGCCTCCCCCACAATGCCGACACTCGCCCCCTCCATTATTGCCGCCGACCCGGGCCGATTCACCGCCTGCGCCGACGAAGTGCTCGGGGCCGGTCCCGGCTGGCTCCACGTTGACGTGATGGATGGCCACTTTGTCCCCAACATGACCATTGGTCCCAACGTGGTCCAGGCCCTTCGGCCCGTGGCCGACGAGCACGACGCATGGCTCGATGTGCACCTCATGATCGAAGAGCCGCAGCAGTACGTCGATACGTTCGCCGAGGCCGGGGCGGACATGCTCACCGTGCACGCGGAGGCCTGTACGCACCTGCACCGGGTGGCCCAAAAAATTCGGGCGGCGGGGTGCAAGGTGGGGGTTGCGCTCAATCCGGCCACGCCCCTGGGGCACCTCGAAGACATTTTGCCCTTCGTCGACCTTGTGCTCGTCATGTCGGTCAATCCGGGCTTCAGTGGGCAAAGTTTCATTCCGGAGTCGACGGCAAAGGTTCAGCGGGCGCGTCGCCAGCTCAACGCCCTTGGGTCCAGTGCGTACCTGGAGGTGGATGGAGGGGTGACCCCGGACAACGCAATGGAGCTTGTGCGGGCTGGGGCCGATGTGCTGGTTTCTGGAAGCGCCGTGTTCGGCGGTGAGCAGTCCGTGACGAAAAACGTGGAGGCCCTGCGGAACGCGCTTACCCTGAAGGTGTGACGAGCGTTCGGGGAGCTAGGAGGCGTTCATCCACACGGCCGTATCGGATTCACCCCTCCACCGGGGACCCACGCATCGAACGTACCAGGGGCCATGGAGAACCCGCGATCTGACCTGAAAGACATGAGCGGCATGGTGTGCGTGGTGACGGGGGCCAACTCGGGCATCGGCCGGGCCACGGCCGCCGAGCTCGCGCGCCTGGGGGCACGAGTGGTGATGGTGTGCCGGGATGAGGGGCGTGGACGAGAGGCCCAGGCCGAAATTCGGGCCGCGGCCCGCACGGCCCACCCCAGCCGCGAAGACACGATCGACCTTTGCATTGCGGACCTCGGCGTTCAGGAGGAGGTCTATCACCTCGGTGAGACGCTCCGGGCCGACTACAATCGGCTCGACGTACTCGTGAACAACGCGGGTGTCTTCCTCGAAGCCCGGGAGGAGACGATCGACGGCATTGAGACCACGTTTGCCGTCAATCACCTCGCCCCCTTCCTGCTCACCCATCTCGTGCTGCCCCGTGTCCGTGAGACCGCCGGACGGGCCGGAGAGGCCCGCATCGTCACCATCAGCTCCGAGGCCCATCGGGGCGCCAGCATGAACTTCGATGACCTCAACGCGGAGACCGGCTACAACCCCCTGCAGGCCTACGCCCAGTCGAAACTCGCCAACATCCTCTTCACCCACGAGTTGTCTCGTCGTCTTCAGGACGAGGGCGTGGTTGCGAATGCGGTGCACCCCGGGATCGTCAACACCAACATCTGGCGGGGCTCCGGATGGATTTCCTGGGTCGCCCGCCTCTTCTCCTGGCTGTACAAGCGCCCGGAGGAAGGGGCCCGTAGCGTCGTGCACCTTGCGGCCTCACCCGAGATAGAGGGCGTAACGGGGCAATACTTCAAGGAGACCGAGGTCGTCAACCCCTCTCCCGAGGCCTACGACGAAAAGGCTGAGGCACGTCTCTGGACGGTCAGTCGGGCAATGACGGGACTTGCCGACCGGGAGGAGGACGAGTAGCCGAACGGCCCGGGGAAAGGCGGCACTGCGCGCTCCCCTGGGTGCGGGGCAGGACTGTCACGCCTGCTCCCCAATCATCGCGTTGAGCCCGTCCTCCTGCGCGGCCTCCAGCTGTTTGTTCTCGCGGCGCCAGAACACGAACAGCGCGGCCCCCATCACGACCGCCATGAGGGCGCTGCCGTACTGCATGAGCGTGAACGCACTTGCGGAGTACGAATTCGAGTCTGGATTGAACCGTGCACAGGCCAGGAAGGCCTTGTCGGCAATGCTGCCCACCGTGCCGTCGGACGCCTCAACCAGAGCTGTTCGCAGATCGCCGGAGGCAGGGGCGAGAGTGGTAAAGTAGCGGGTGACAGCTCCGTCGCCACTCAGGAAGATGATTGTCGCAGGGTGGGCAAACTGATGTTCTTTCTCCGGAAGAGGTTGGTAGCGGAAGCCCACTGAGTCGGCAAGCGTGCGAATTTCCGCTTGGTTGCCGGTCAGGAAGTGCCAGCCGTCGACCGTCTCTTCCGGGTGGTCCAGGGAGGCGGCGTAGCGTGCCTGGGCCTTGCGGGCGATCTCGGGACCCTCATGGGGGCTGATGTCGACGGTCAGCACTTCAAACTCGTCGCCGGCCGTCCACGACATGCCGCCTAGCGACTTGGCAAATTTCTGCAGCTGAATGCGGCATAACTGGGGACACTCGTGGTAGTTGAGGGTCAACATCACGGGCGTCGACCCGTCGAGATACTGACTGAGGCGGACCGGCTCCCCCTGCTCGTTCCGAAACGAGAGGTCCTTCGGAATCGTCGCGCCGAGCTTCTGGTCCACCCCCACCCCTTCAATCTGTTCCGGGGTGTGGCCGGCCCGCTGGGCGTGGGCGGCCGAGGCAAAGGCCCCGCTCCAGAACAAGGCAAGTGCCATTGCCAGTTCGAGCCAAGAGAAATGGAAAAACCGTCCGCTCGGCTGTGCGAGACGCGTGTTGGGCATGGGACAGGGAAGAGGGTCTAGGGAGTCTCGGGTCCTCTAAACCAGGGGCGGTGCCGAAAGGTTGCAGGGCCCCTCTACCGAATGCGCCGTGTCCATGAGGCTCGTCCTTGGGGCGACCGTGCCGTCTCAGGGGGGACCAGGCAAGCAAAGACGCGTGCCTCCCGGGCCCGCGAAATCCGCCTCCAAGGTGCAAAACCGAGAGGGAAAGAGAAGAAAGCCGCACGTTGACGTCCGCTGCTTTGATTCTTATACTCCTGTGCGTTGGGGGAATTACAAAAATATCTAGTCCCAACCTGGTGCGGCCTCTTTTGCGTACGGAATGTCCCCATGCCTGCGTCCGCCTCCGAACTCCAAACCGTGACTGATCGTCTGCCGTTCTCGGTAGACGACACCGGGGCTGCGAACGATGCCTTTCGGCAGTGGAAGGAAGAGGAAGACCCAGACGCCAAGCGCCTCGCGGACCTTTGGACGTACTGCTACGTCTGTCGGTACTTCCTGGCAAAGTCGGCCAGGGGCACCTTCGACAATCCGTCCGACGCCGACGAGCTGACCACGCGGGCCTATCGCAAGGTGCAGAAGAACCGTGATGGGGTCCGGAACGCCGGCCGATATGCGAACTGGGTGAGTGTGGTGTGTAAGAACACGCTTCTCAACTACACTCGTCGCAACCAGTTTTCCGAGTCGATTGACGACACGGATCGGGCCGTCCTGACCGCCGGGACGACGAACACCGTCGCGGAAGTTGGCTTCGTGCATGAGGCGTTCGTGGAAGCCATCGAGCGACTCCCCGCTTATTTGCAGGAGCCGGCCCGGCTCTATTTTCTGGAGGACCGGGAGTTTGAAGAGATCAGCGAAGCCGTTGGAAAGCCTGTGGCAACGGTTCGAACGTACAAGCACAAGGCCATGAAGCAGCTTCGCACCGACGATCGCCTCCGCGAATACGCAAACCGCGGTGGTTTATAAGTGAGAAATGTCAAATTTTAGTTTATGTAGTTATAAATTTGGGTTCGACATGTCTTTCTGAATCCCTTCGCATCCGTCTTTCCTTCGCCCTATCTCCCGAAGGGGGTGACCTGGGCCGTACCGGCTTGTGGCCGTCCAGAATCAACGTTCTCGTCGTCCCGACAGGAAGAGACCTGTTCATTTCGGGACTTCTTGGGAGCACTGGTGGATTTCTTCTTGCGTGCAGTCGTGTAGCGTACCGCTCATGGATGACATCGAAAAGCAGATCCTTTCGTACCCCCATCTTCCTCAAGAGACCCAGCAGGACATCGAGGCATACGTGGAACAAAACCCGGAGTGGGCCTCGCTGCTCAGGGACGTTCGGTCGGTGGAGGGACTTTCGGCAAACGTGAGTGCGGGCCTTCCCTCCGACACCCTTCTGGCAACCTACGTAATGGTGCGTTACCTGGAGCACGACGAGGACATGTCGGCCCGAGTGCAGAAGGCCTTCGGACGGCTTGAGGCACGCATTCAAGAGGACGATGAGCTCCGGCGCGAGGTGGAAGCGGCGGAGCGCCGGTTGCGAGAGGCAGAGGCGGCCGTCGATCCGGTCTCCCACTTCGAGGCGCTCACGGAGCATGAGCTTGCGGCGCAGGAAACGCTGGATCCGGCGGCGCGCGATGCTGCTGGCTCCGACCACGGGACGTCATCGCTCCCGACCGGTTCCTGGTGGGATGTGTTCGAGGGGCTTCCCTGGCTCGTGCCACGGGGCGTAGCCGTTGCGGTGATCCTCGTGGGGCTGTACGGAGGCCTGTACGGAATCAGTCTCACGACACAGTCGACCTTGGACCGGCTCGCGGCGGTGGAGGTCAGTGAGCAGGTCGCCGACAACTACGCCAGCGCGAGGATGCGCAGTGCCCCGCCGGAGGCCTCGTCGGTTGCGGACGAGCACTACCTGGAGGCACTCTCCATTCTAGAGGACGCACGCATCTCCACGTTGGGGCTGTTTGCCCGGTACAATACCGACCGACTGGGGCAGGCCCAGCAGCGTCTCGGGCATGTTCTCGAAGAGACGGAGCCCAACTCGTTCCTCGCCCTGGAGGCGCACTTTTATCTTGGGAAGATTGCCCTCGCACAGAGAAACGTCGAGGCCGCGCGAACGCATTTCAAGACGGTCGTACAGCGAGAGGGTCGGCAGACACAGGAGGCACACGAAATCCTGAAGGCCCTTCAGCGGGAGTATAGCGGCGCTAAGTCATAGGGCCTTTTCTCACTGAACCCCACTGGGGACCAGCGCCGCACGCTGGTGCTCACCCGGACACGGGCCTCGACGAGAGCCCTCACTGTGTGACGTTAGGCATAGGTGTTGAGCATCACCGGCATGATGAGCATGAGGATGTCTTCCTCGTCGGTCTCCTCGCGGGGCAGGACGATGCCGGCCCGGTTCGGGGAGCTGAGCTCGAAGACCACTTCGTCGCACCCCACGTTGCCGAGCACCTCGGTAAGGTACTCTGAGTTGAATCCGATCTCCATCGGCTCGTTGTCGTAGTCGCAGTGGATGGTCTCCTCGGCCTCGCTGGAGCGCTCCACGTCCTCCGCCGAGATTGTAACGGTATCAGCCGTGATGTCGAGCCGAATCTGATTTGTCATGCTGGATGAGTACAGCCCCACGCGCTTGACGGCGTTGAGCATGTCCTCACGGTTCACGACCAGGCTGCGGTCGTTCCCGTCCGGAATGACGGACTGGTAGTTGGGATACGTCTCGTCGATCAGGCGGGCCAGCACACGGGAATCGCCGAATTCGAAGCTCACGTGGCTCTCGTCCACCCGGACGGTGCAGATTTCGTCGTCCTCCACGATGCGTCCGGCCAGCTTGGTGGCCTTCTCCGGCACGATGAAGTCGGCGGACGTGTCGGCCCGAAGCTCCGGCAGGGTGAGCTGCACGAGCCGGTGTCCATCGGTCGCCACCACGGAGGTTTCTTCCTCGCTGACCTGAAAGTACACGCCCATCATGGCGGGGCGCAGGGCATCCTGACTCACGGCAAATGCCGTCTTGTCGATGGAGCGGCCCAGAAGCCCTCCTTCTACGTTGATCTCGTGCTGCTCCTCGAGCTCCGGCAGTTCCGGATAGTCCGATCCGTCGTGGCCCACCATTTTGTAGTGGCCCTGATCGGTGTCCATCCGAATCTCGAAGTCGCTGTCCGCCGCGAACTCGATGGGCATGTCCGGCAACGCACGCAGGGTGTCAATCAGCCGCTGGGCCGGCACCGCGATGGGGGTGCTCTCCGGCGTGCCGTTCTTTTCGAACTGGACGGGCACGGCCTGGATGATTGAGATTTCGAGGTCGGTGGCGCTCAGACGCAACGTGTCCCCGTCCCGTTCAAAGAGAATGCACTCCAGAATGGGCATTGTGCTCTTCGACGGAACGGCGCCCTTGACGGTGTTGAGCGCCTCGAGAAGGTCGGCACTGGAGGCGGTAAATTTCATGGGTATCGGCGCGTTGCGGAAAGGAGGTGTCGGGGGATTTTCGCTGAAATAGACGGATGCATGAATGCATCTACCACCTGTACGGGAGGGGGCGGTGGAAGATTCAGCCTCACGAGGCCTCGACGCCGCCTACCGGCCGTGGCGTTCGAGCTTGTGCCCGATTGCATCTACTGTCTCCCGGAACGACTCGTCGTCGGCCATCCGGTCCTCCACCGCGTTGTTGGCGTGGATAACGGTCGAGTGGTCCCGCCCGCCGAAGTGGAGGCCGATGTCTTTCAGGGAGTGCTGGGTGTGCTTCTTGGTAAAGTACATCGCGATCTGTCGGGCGCGGACGATGTCTCGCTTTCGGGTCTTGCCCCGCATCTTTTCCTGTGAGACGCCAAGGTGCCCGCAGACGATGCGTTGAATGTCATCGACTGTGAGGAGGGCCTCCTGCTCCTGAAAGAGGTCGTGGAGCACCTCCTCGGCAAGGTCGAGGGTAATGTCGAGCTGGTGGAGGGTGGCGTGGGCAAGGAGACGGATCAGCGCCCCTTCGAGCTCACGGATGTTGCTTTCGATGCTCCGGGCGATCAACTCCACGACCTCGTCGTCGAGGTCGATTCCGTCATCCTCGGCCTTTCGGCGAAGAATGGAGATGCGGGTGTCCAGTCCTGGAGGCTTCAGGTCGGCGGAAAGGCCCCACTGAAACCGGGACAGCAGGCGTTCCTCGAGGCCGTCGATCTCGCGTGGCGGCCGGTCGGCCGACAGCACAATCTGGTTCCCTGCCTGCCGGAGGGCGTTGAAAATGTGAAAGAACTCCTCCTGGGTCTTTTCCTTGCCGCCGAAAAACTGTACGTCGTCGACGATCAGCACGTCGACTTGACGGTAGAACGTCGAAAATTCGCCAATCTGGTTTTCCTGGATCGACTGGACAAACTCGGTGGTGAACCGCTCACTGGAGACGTAGAAGACGGTCTTGGAGGGGCTGTGCCCCGCGACATGATTCCCGATGGCCTGAATGAGATGAGTCTTGCCAAGCCCCACACCGCCGTAGACGAGAAACGGGTTAAAGCTCGTCTCGCCGGGATCGGTGGCGATGGAGCGGGCAGCGCTGCGGGCCAGGCGGTTGCATGCTCCCTTGATGAAGCGGTCAAACGTGTAGCTGTCGTTGAGTTGGCTGTCGACCGCGGTGTCCTTGAGGCCGGGAATGGCAAACGGGTTCTGGACCGGAGGGGCGCTTTTGTCTTCCTCTCCTGCGGGCTCCGACTGTGTGTCGTCGGGGCGGGGCTTGTCTCCGGGCGGAGTGGTCGAGGAGGAGGAAGGCGTCGGGGGCGGGGCAGACGCCTCCGGGGACCCGGACGGTTCCGTGGACGCGTCCGATGATTCCTGAGGCGGGTCCGGGCCGGAGGGGCGTGCAGGCAGCTGCATGGAGGCCCCCCTCTGCTCGGAGGCCTCCGGGTCGTCCTGCTCAATCACCACGTCGTAGAACAGGCGGCCGTGGGGGCCGAGCACCCGCGTGACGGTCTTCCGGAGCAGAGAGAAGTAGTGCTCCTCGATCCACTCGTAGTAAAACTGGCTCGGGAGCTGAACCGTCAGCTTGTGCAGGTCGTCCGCCTCCTCCAGAGACTGAGCCTCCAGTGGCTCAAACCAGGTCGTGAAGCTCTGACGGCTCACGTTGTCCCGAATGATGTCGAGACATTCATTCCAGGCGTGGTCGGCGGACTGATCCATGCCAGGCCAGGGTCAATCTCACGAGCAGGAAGGCTCGCCAGGATGATTGGGGACGGAGGCGAAAGGCGGTTCTTCCGGGGCCCGTGAGACACGTGGGAGACGAAGAACCTGCGTTGATTTTGGATCGGATGGGGGCGAGCATCGAGGAGCCGAAAATCGGCTCACGGCCGCGGGCTACACGTGGGACGACCGCCCGGGCCCGGAGGCGATGTGCGGGCCATCGCTTCCGGGCGGGGCCTCGAGACGGAAATCGAGACGGGTGCTCAACCCCTGTCTGGCGGATTGTCTACTGGATTGTCTACGGACTGCGACTCCGTAGGGCGCCTACAAAAACAGGGCCCGTTTTCTGAAACCCGTTCCCTGAAAGAAGCCTGAGAGGTCCTGGGGAACGATGGTCAAGTGTCGTTCTCCATTGTCCCAGCGGGTGCTGGCATTGTCGCACTGTCCTCAACGGAACGGACCGGCTGCGGGCTGACACGCACGCCACTGGACGATCCTGAGCCAATTTGGGCGTACGAACGATAATCATCGCCTGTGGCAACGTCAAGAACCGAGAGGGCCCGGTGCCGCCCGCCCCACGGGCCTCGTCGAGGGAAAATATTCAACATGAGATCGTCCGGGGCGAGTTGTCGTCGTCCCCGGCGCACCCATACATTAAAATGCACAGTTCTCGGCATTTAGTGCCGGGTTTGCACACATCTTTCGAGTAGACTCGACGGTTTGATGAGCGATCCAGGCATCGAAGCACTCAGCAAGAAGGCAACACAAGAACAGGCCGCCTGTCCGGTTACCCTAGTGGTGAGCGGAAACATGGTCACCGGGCATGTCGTGGCGCGAGACACCTTCGAGGCGGACACCGCCCGGATGGTGGACATGGCGCAGGAGCAGGCCGAGGACGACGAGGCCGTGCAGGCGATGGGCGACTCGATCTCTGCCATGCTCGACGAGGTGGGGACGTCCGACGACGGCACGTTCGTACACGTGTCCGTGCAGGAGGTCATGACCGGCGCCGAGGCCATCAACCTTGGGGGCTCCGTCTTCCGGTTCCGTACGAGTGAGATCGAAGGGTACACCATCGGGACGGTCGAGACGCGAGAAGCATAGGGCGTCGATCAGGGGGGCTTCCGCCCCGACCGAGCCGCTGCCCCTTGTGCTGCTCCACCGTCGCAGCGACGATTCTACCGAACGCTACTCGTCGTACGTGATGGTGACGGTGCGCCCTTCGTACTCAATCTCCACCCCATCCTCCAGGCGCGTCACTGTGGCCACCGACCGGTCGAGATCGGGGGCTTTGCCCTCCAGGAACGCGCGGACGGTCTCTTCGGCCACGGCCACATGTTCGGGCTGCTCACCGAGCTTGTCCACGTCCTCGGCCGCGTCGAAGAGAAGCGGTGTCAGCTGCGCAATCGAGGTGGCCGCGATAAACTCCGGTGTGGGGCCTTCCATGTCTTCCATTGTGGGGCAGAGAAATTGGGGGGAGCACAAGCGACGTCTCGTTCCGGACCACTTCCGCGAAAAACGAGCACGCGCCCCGGTTGAATTGGGGCGGCGCCACGATGTTTTGGGGGAAAGGTCCCTCCGGCCCGTCGCCTAGAAGCAAATCACCCAAAACAAAAGCGCCCGTGGCCTCAACGCTGGTCGAGGCCGCGGGCGCAGTCGTCGGGGAAGAGGCGCCGGGACGAAAGATCGCTACACCGAAATGTCGGCGAGCTGTGCTTCCACCTCCTCACGCCGGTCCTGGAGGAAGGGCGGCAGCATCAGCGTCGTGCCGAGCTCATCAATGGACTCGTCGTGGAGGAAGCCGGGCGGGTCCGTTGCGATCTCGAAGTTGACGCCGTTCGGCTCGCGGAAGTAGAGGGAGTGGAAGTAATTGCGATCCTTCATTGTCGTAACGTCGTGGCCGGCGCTTCGAAGCCGCTGGCGGACGGCCCGCTGATGCTCGTCGTCCGATACCCGAAACGCAACGTGGTGGACCGTGCCGTACCCCCACCGTCCCTCGTGCATGTTGGGTTCGTTGTAGAGGTCAATGAATTGGGCGTGGTCGGGGCCGGGGACCCGGAAACGAGTCCAGTCGCCGTTCTGGGGCGTCGGCTCGTGGTCGACCTGCTCGTACCCCATCAGCTCGAGGACATCCGCGGTCAGTTGGCCATTGTGAGGGTGAATGGTCACGCCGTGGAACCCGCGTGTCGCGTGCTCGGCGGGCACGGGCCCATCGGCCCACGGCTCAATGTCGGACGTTCCCGTGATAAGCTCAAGGGGCTGATCGTCGTGGTCTTGAAACTGGATCACGGTCCGCCCGAAGCGCTCCGTCACGGGATACAGGGTGGCCTCGTCGGCCGCCTCTAGCCGATCGACCCAGTAGTCTACGGCCCCTTCCGGAATGGTAAAGGCCGTGGCGGTGGCCTGTCCCCGTCCTACCTGCCCTTTCTGGATGCTGTGATGCGGCTTGAAGGTCAGAACGGTGCCGGGCGTCCCCGTCCCGTCAGCATAGTAGAAGTGGTACATTGTCGGCCCCTGAAATGCCTCCGAGGGGTTGTTGAACAGGACCGTCTGCTTGACGAGACGAAGTCCCAGGACGCCTGTGTAGAAGTCAAGGTTCTCTTGTGGATCGTGGGCGTAGGCGGTAACATGGTGAATGCCGGAGACTGGATCGCTCATGAATGGAAGGGCTTTTTCAAAAAAGGGCGAGGGGACCGGGCAGGAAACACAACGATACGGCTTCTTCGACGCACGTTCGACCCCCATGGGCACAATCTACAAACCCTGGTGTCGAAAATTGTTCGAGCGACCAACTTTGAGAAGGACCAGACTGTTACAGAGCTGTATCTCTGAGGGTAATTGCTCCCCAAAGCAGGTTTTGCGAGATGAGACATTCCCCCAGTCATCAAGAACGTCTCTGCTGGTCCCGCTCAGGACAGGCGTTTTCAACTGTAGGGCCGTTTCTCAGGGCGCTCCGTTCTGCAATTCTGCCGAGTGGGCCCCTTCTCATCCGGTCGCTTCTGTGTTGGGCGACTGACTGTCCCGCGGTGAAGAAAAAAGTCGTGTCGGCACACCGGCTCTGGACGGTTCACGTAGGGGGGGCCGACGAAGGAGGCCGGTGGTGCCTACAGAAGAATCCGACCGGCGGTGCCGACAATTCGGTTGATCAACGCGTCCCGAAACTGCTCGGCCCGGACGGCGGCGAGCCCGGCTTGTTTGAGGGCTTCCATCTCGACCAGGTCCTTCTGGCCCCGAACGAGCGATTCAAACTCCTCTTGGGAGAGCTCTCCCTGCTCCAGCAAGCGACTCCATCGTTCCAGGTCGTCCCGCGTCTGGTTCAGGAACGCTTCGCCATCCTCGAGGGCAGCTTCCTGCATTTCCTGTCGGTGCGTCTCGGCCAGGTCTGTGATTTCGTCTCTGAGGGCGTCAAAAAACGCGTCAACGTTGGGCATCAGTCCAGGGGCGGGATTGGTGAAAGGAGGCCGGAAGGGACGTGGGATGCGGGCCTGCACTACGGGCTGTCGCGGACCTCGTCGGGGGGTTTCTTTCCGCTCTCCAGCTCGATGATCGTGTCGAAGGCGCGGGCAACCTGGATCTTCTTCTCTTCGACGAAGGCCGCCGAAAACGAGGACTGCTCCTCCCAGTCGGCCAAGAATCCTCCCAAAAGGTCCCGCTCCGGATCGGTGAGGATGCGCCACTGCCGGGCTGAAATCTCGTTATCGGGGCGTCCCTTCGCGAACTCGTGGGCCTTCTCCAACTCGGTTGTCAGGTGTTGAACAGCGTCGGCGTGCTCCGCGTGGGGCATGGTGGCCTCGTCCATCAGGGCCAGCGCTTCCACCTTTAGCGAGGTGGCCTGCTCGTACGCTCGGGCGTTGAATTCGGAGATGGTGGGTCTGCAGGCCGCGGCGGCCAGCAGCAGAAGTCCCAAGAGCGCAGTCCTTTCTGCGAGAGGGACGAGTGCCACGGGGCGGTGCCGCGGACAAAACGCAGGATGTGGCATGAGTACCGAAGGGGTGAGGCAACGTGTTACGAGTCTGTGTCGGGGGACGACTCCTCCGAACTCTCCTTCATCGAGGCTCGCTCTTTACGGGCCTTCCGATCCCGCTCCTCCGGACTCCGAATGCCGAGACGAGCAAAAATTCGAAAGACCCCTCCGCTTCCCCCCGCGATGAGGAGAGCTGTGAGAATCTGTCCCGGGAGGGTCGGGCTCCCAATGTTCTGCGCCCGAATCTCCGGAAAGCCCCTCAGAAGCTCAGCGACGATGTCGAGGTCGTAGTTTAGAAACACCAGAAAGGCGACGGCGATGATGAATGGGGTCTTCACGCCACGCCCCTCGCAGTAGCGAATAAAGAGCCGCCAGTCGAAGAGCACAGACATGGCCGACTCGAACACGAGGGAGAGAGCGAGCACCAAAAAGAGCACATTGACGACCCGACTGCGGTCCATCCCGCTGCGTGCGGACGGGGTTTTCCCCGACGCCGCGGGGCGAGTTCGAGTGTCGAGCATGCCCCGGGCGTCGGAGAGCGTCGTCTGCAGGGCACGAACCGATTCGGCCGAGAGGGTGACGGAATCGGAGACGGGGGATTGGGCGTACCCGGGCGTGACGGACAGAAAGAGCGCCCCCAACAAAAGGACTGATCGAGGTGCGGACATGGCAGGATCAGTGTGCGATGGTAGGGGATGAGCCTTCCACCCTCGGCATCGATGCCAGGGGCGGATGCCATAGACAGGTGAAACGGCGCAGGCATAACGTCCGATGCTTGAGAGACGACAGATCGTCGCCGACACAAAAGAGCCCACGCACGAATTGGAGAAGAGGCGAACGCGGTGGGCCGTTGACGACAGACTCAGTGACTGTCCGGACGGTGCCTGGATCCTCCCCAGAGCGGTCGCCGTGCCAGGGAGGCTTTGTTGTCCACAACGCGTCCACGAACGGGCCCCACTTTTATAAATAACGGAACCTATCTTGTCGGCGCAAAAACGGGATTTTCGGGGTACACTCCGTGATTAAAATCCGTTATTGTTCTCGTTCTGGTACGCGGAAGACCGCGGGGAAAAGTTATCCACATTGCCGTCCACAGGTCACTGGGGGGTTGGGGCGCGTAGTCTTTGTCAGCCCCGGCAGGGTCGTGAGTGGGGAGGCGCCCCCGGACGACTTGTGCGAATTCTGAACGAGAGCAGCGACGGCCTCGACTCCCCCGGAATCCTCTCTAGAAGGCGGTCGTATTGAAAATGATAGTCAGCGGCAACTCTACGAGGCCGCCGTCACACGCACCCCTCATCTGGACCCGTCCCCTTCCCATGGCCGACGAAAGTAGTGCATATCCCGAGCCGAGTGACTTTGAAGTGATGCGGCCGACCTACTACGAGAACGACGACGGCTTCATCACGGCCAAGATCGAAATTTCTCCGTTTAGTGTGGAGGGAGAAAGCCGAACGAAGGCCGGGGCCCGCCGCGCTGCCATCCACGAGGCGCGCAAGACCTACCATTCCTACCATCCCAGCTACGAGGTCGAAAGCCCGTTCCCGGACCACTTCGTCGATCGGGAGGGCACGGAGTGGCATCGCCTCCCGCCTTTTCAGCGATCCACCTACGGGGATTACAAGTTCGTCGACGACTACGGCGACGAAGAGGAGGCGGTAGAGGAAGACTACGTTGACATTGAGACGATGCTTCTCTGGGATGTGCGTCCGGTTGACATACTCGACGGAGAGGAGATAGAGGCATAGGCACTGTCGCAGTGCTCCCGGGCCGGCTCATCCATCGAGGAGGGAGGCCCCCCGATGCCGCCCACCGTTGTGCATCGTCCCCGCGTCTCTTTGGTGGCCCCACTGGTGTCAAATGTCCCAGTCGGGCCGTTGATCTCCACGAGTCGCCTCCCGTCCGAGTGTCCTCGGATCTTTCCCAACAGGGCTGGGAAGGCACCCCTCTCGCGGGGGAAAATCAACACGCCAGCTTCTTGCAGTCTGAACTACGGCAGTTCACACGAGCGAACTGCTCGTGGAGCGTCGACGGGCGGGCGGAAAGGGACTGACAGAATCGTGCGTGGCGTCCCCCATCGAGGGCCGGAGTGATTCGTCGCCTGGGCCATTTCGCTCGTCGCACAGATCCCCCGGTTCGTCGGAGAGGCCGAATCCATCGGGGGGCAGGTCCGGTCCGATCCACGCGAGGAGGCGGGAACTGGTCGCGGGACGTCCCCGCGTGCCTCGCTCGCCCATTCGTTGTCGTGACCGAACCCATCAGGCATCGCACGCCATGACCCACTCTCACGAAAATCGCCTCCACGACGCCTCCAACTTTGACGACTTCATGCTCGTCGCAGTCTCCGCGGTGCTCATTGCGGCGATTCTCGTGGTCTAGGTGGCCTCGTGTCGCGTCTGATGGGAACGAAGGCCGTGGCAAGCGGACCGCCCGCCAAACGAAGCCGTCGGGAATCACTGATCGGACGAAGCGTCCAGCGACACGGTTGTAACGACGCCTCGATGGTCCGAAGGGTAGCCCGGAACCGAGAGATCCGTCGGGGACGTCTCCCGCAGACCAACCGTGTATGTGGTGTCAACAGTAGCCGCTTCACCCGCTACGTAGATGAAGTCGATGCGGTCATGGACCTCGTCTGAGTCTCCGGTGAGGGTCGTCCAGGTGTACCCGGGGTGCTCCACCTCATCCGGATGCACTACACGGAACGCGTCCCGAAAGCCGCGTTGGCTCACCATCCGGGAGGTCGGCCATGGGGCCTCCACGCCAAGATGAAGGCCGGCCTCGGCGGCCGCGGGCGTCCAGTCGAGGTGCGAGGGCTCGTTGAAGTCTCCCATCAAGAACGTCGGCACGTCCGCCTGCATGGATTCTGTCAGTGCGTCGAGCACGGGCCGGATCTCGGGGGCTCGGGTCTCTTCAGCCTGGGCCACTGCTTCCTCCGGGGTCATCTCTTCGTCCCGGAGGGCGTAGGGCTCGTAGGGGTAGGGGCTCAGGTGGACGTTGGCGATGTGGACGGGATCGTCGACCGTCAGGTATAGCACGGCCCCGTACCGCGTGGGGCGAGAGATGGGATACCGACTGAGGAGTCCCGTGTCCTCCTCATTCGCCTCGTGCTCGTCGCTGTGGTGGAAGTAGTAATCGAGCGCGTCGGCGATGTGGCGGAGCCGAGGCTCGCTAATCTCCTGTAGGGCCACGATGTCCGGGTCGGCCGCGTCGATCGCCCGGATGGTGCCGGTGTCCGGGGTGGCGTAGAGCACGTTGTACGTCATCAGCGTCAGCGAGTCCGGCCGGTCGCGCTGAGGAGCGGGGGTCTCTTGGGCCCAGGCCCCCGCCGCTCCCAGTGAGGAGACCGCGAAGACTGTGAGGAGCACGAGAACGAAACCAAGCCGAGATGGGCGAGCCGAAAGCATGGAGCCAGTAGATCAGGAATAGAAAGCACCGAGGACGTGAGTGCTACTCAAGAAGCCACATCTCGGTGTTGATGTCGTCGGCCCCCTGGCGTTCGACGGCCGCCTCGTAGTTGTCGGCGTTCAGCGACTGCTCGCTTTCGGGGTAGCGGAACCGGACCGGAATTTGGTCGCCGTTGACGTTGTCGACGGACGGATCGATGTCCGGAATGCCGGTGCGGCGCCAGTTGAACCACCCCTCCAGGCCGGTGTAGAAGAGCGCGATCCACTTCTGGGTCCCGATCCGCTCCAGGGCCTGCGTCTGGTTGCTGGTCGGATACGACACGCCCGGTTGTCCGAAGTATCCGGACGGCGTCGACTGGCCGTACTGCTCAAACGACGCCTCGACGGCGTCTCGGTAGTGCGTCTCGGCGTCCGCCGAAATCCAGCCCCGCTCGGCCGCCTCGGCCTTCAGGAACAGGACCTCCGCGTAGGTCATGATGAGGCCCTTCGCAGCGTCCGGCTCATCAAAGTACCGGGTGAAGTTGAGACCAGACTGGAAGTCGCGCCCCCCGTTAAAGCTGTCGGAGGCGTCGTCGGTCAATCCATTCGGCACACCCACAAACTCGGGGGATCCGTCTTCGACGGAGGCGGCGGTCGGGTCGCCGAAGACCGACAGACGCGGGTCGTCGAAGTGCGTCAGGGTATCGGTGAGCGTCTCGCTCAGCTTGAAGGTCCGGAAGGTACCAATCCGCGACGTATGCCGGGGCCACTCGTTCGGGCGTGAGTCGAGGTACTCCAGTGCCGCGTTGTCGTCGTTGGACGTGAAGACGGGCGCTGTGTCCGGGGCGCTCGTGATGGACTGGAAGGCCTCGGATACGCTCACGTCGCTCCCGTCCAGGTCGAGCGTGATGTCTTTCTCGGAGAGCCGCATTAGGAGGCGCAGCCGCAGGGAGTTGGCGAGCTTCTTCCACTTCGCAATGTCGCCCTCGTACAGAACGTCGCCCTGAATGGCCCCGCTGCCCGGCGTGAGTAGGTCGTTGGCCCGCCGCAGGTCGGCGAGCATGCCCCGGTAGATGGCCTCCTGGCGGTCGTAGGCCGGGGTCTCGATGCCCTCCTGCACCGCCACCGACTCGGAGTAGGGCACGTCCCCGTACGCATTGGTCAGCATCGAGAAAATCCAGGACTTGAGCACGAGCCCAGCCCCCTCGTACTGGGGCTGGTCCCGCTCCTGAGCGATTCGGATCATGTCCTCCACATTTCGGAGGTCGTCGTACAGGGGCTGCCAGTAGCCGACGCCCGCCCAATTGTACCGGTCGATCTCGGTGGCAAACGAGACCTTGGCGGTGTACTGAAGCACCAGGTTGCCGGTGGTATGGGCCGTGTTCACGGAGGTGTTGACCGAGCTCCGAATGATGTTCGGAAGCAGGAGGTTGGGGGTCACCTCTTCCGGCTCGTTCGGATTGTCATTGACATCTTCGAATCGGCTGTCGCAGCCCGTACTGGCCACGGCCACGGTGAGCACCGCGAGGAGGGTGAAAAGAGAAGGGACGCGTAGAGGAAAAGAACGGGGGAAGGATCGCATGGAAGCGTGTACGACATTGAGAGGCTGTGGGGAGAGACTGCAGGCAACCGGGGGGTTAGAAGTCGAGTTGCAGGTTCATACCGAAGGACCGGGTGGAGGGAATCTGCTGAACCTCGAAGCCCGGAACCTGTCCGTTCCCGCCCGAGATCGTCGTCTCGGGGTCGACGTGCGGCACGTCGGTCCAGAGGAACAGGTTGCGCCCCGTCACGGACACGCCCACGTTTTGTACCCCGGCTCGTGCGAGCCAGTCGGCGGTGAAGTTGTACCGGAGGGACAGCTCCCGCAGCTTCACGTAGGTGGCGTCGAAGGAGTTGGACTCGACGTTGGGGCGGTCGTAGTAGGTGCGGAGCCAGGTGACGTAGCGGGCCTCCTGGGTGTTTTCGGAGAACGTCCCGTCGTCGTTCTGGACCACCCCGTCGCCCACCACTGTCTCGTTGCGAGCGCGGGTAGTGCCCTCCAGCGAGCCGCCCTCGATGCCGGTGGCGTGGGTGTTGGAGTAGAGGAGCCCGCCTTTTCGGACGTCGAAGAGGACGTTCAGCTGCAGGTTGTCGTAGCTGAGGGTACTGCCGATGCCGCCCTGCCAGTCGTGGTTGTAGTTGCCTACCTTCTCGACATCGTCGGTGAGCTGGGGCAGGCCGTCTTCGTAGATGATTTCTCCGGTGTGCGGGCTGTTGGGGTCGTCGACCCGGTCGAAGACGCGGCCGTACATGTCGCCCATCCGGCCGCCCTCCCGGGCTTGTGCGGAGCCCCCGAAGGGCCCCTCCCCAAGCACGAAGGTATCGATGCCGTCTGCCAGCTCCACGACCGTGCTGCGATTGCGCGTCCAGTTCAGGGACACGTCCCATCCGAAGCCGCCCCAGTTCTGAATGGGGCTCAGCTGGAGGCGGGTTTCCACCCCGGTGTTGCGAATCTCTCCGGCGTTGACGAGGCGGCTGTTGAACCCGGTTGACTGGGCGAGCGGGACGCTCAGAATCTGGTCGCGCGTGGTGCTCCGGTAGTAGGTGACGTCGAGCTGGGCACGGCCGTCGTAGAATCGAAGGTTGGTGCCGACCTCGTAGGAGGACGTGATTTCCGGCTGTAGGTCAGCGTTGGCCAAATCGGCCTCCGACACTACCGTCTGGGTGCTGCCCCACGCCTCTCCGAAGGTATATGTGTTGGTGAGGCGAAACGGATCGGTGTCGTTCCCGACCTGGGCCCAGCTCGCCCGCAGCTTCGCGAACGAGAGGGGGAGAGACTCCGGCACCTCCACGAGGTCCGACACGATCACGCTGAGGGAGGCCGACGGATAGAAGTAGGAATTATTGCCCAGCGGCAGCGTGCTTGACCAGTCGTTGCGACCAGTGAGATCGAGGAAGAGCAGGTCCTGGTAGCTCACTGTCCCGGAGGCGAACACCCCAAGGATTTCCTGCGTCGCATCCCGCTCGTCGGCCTGCACGTTGGAGCGGGCGTTTCCGATGTTGTAGACATCGGGGACACTCAGGGCCTGGGCCGTCAGCTGCACGTTGCGCTGAGTCTGCCGCATGAAGTTGGCTCCCACCGAGGGCTCGAACGTGAAGCCGCCGGCCTCGCGGGTGTAGTTGAGCAGGAGATTGGAATTCCACTCCGTAAACGTCCGGTCTACCTCCTGCAGCCATCCGTTCGGGGCGGTGATCGAGCTGAACGCCTTGCGCTGCTTCGTGCCCTGGTTGCTGTAGTCGAGGCCCGTGCGGGCGCGGAGGTTCAGGTTGTCGGTAAACTCGTACTGAGCAGAGACGCCTCCGTACAGGCGGTCCCGGTCCAGGCCGTTGGTGTTTTCGTTGACCTGGAAGTAGGGATTGTTCGTCCAGTTGAGGTCGTAGTGCGCCTGTTGGGTGCCCTCCTGGCCCTCCTGCCAGTAGTCTTCCAGCAGGTCAGTCTGCACGTGGCGGGCGCCCCACGTGAAGTAGTACATGATCGACTCCGATCCGTACCCCGAGCTGGGAAGATTGTCGCTCGCGGTGTTCGCGTAGTTGGCGTTGGCGTCGACGGTGAGGGCGTCGCTGATGTCGTAGCTCGCCGACAGGGACGTGCTGGTGCGGTCGAGGTTGGTATTCGGGACGATGCCGGTCCGGTCGCTCCGAGAGAAGGAGGCCCGGAACGAGCTGTTCTCGCCCCCACCCCGCACAGCCACGTCTGTGCTGACGTTGGTGCCGGTATCGAAGAAGTTGCGGACCTTGTCGGGCGCGGAGGTTACCTCAGTTGGGGTCAGTTCGCCGTTCTCGGTGCGGGGTCCCTGCCACTGCGGCCGCTCGACGCCCTCGTCCATGCGGACGCCCCAGTTCCAGCCGGGGGCATTCGTGCCGTCGACGTAGGCGAAATCGCCCCCATTCCCGTAGCTGTACTCGTTCTGGTAGTCCGGCAGTTGGAGCGGGCGGCTGGCCGTCACGCTGGTGCGAACCGTCGCCCCAATCCCGTCCGTCTCCGAGCCGTCCTTCGTCTCGATGAGGATGACCCCGTCGGCCGCGCGCGAGCCATACAGGGCCGCAGCACTCGGGCCCTTCAGCACGCTCATCTCCGCGATGTTCTGGGCGTTGATTTGGCTGAGGCCGTTGCCGAAGTCCACCTGCGTGGTCTGCGCGTCGGAGCCCTGCGTGTTGGGCGTATTGTCGATCGGAACGCCGTTCACGACGATGAGGGGCCGGTTGGACCCAGACAGGGAGGACTCTCCGCGAATGGTGACGCGCGGGGTGCTGGCCAGGCCACCCGATCCGCCGGTCACGTCCAGGCCGGTGACCTTCCCGGACAAATTGCTCATGACGTTCGGCTCCGGCGCCTCCGCCACGTCGCTTCCCGAGACCCGCTCCACGGAGTAGCCGAGGGAGCGCTCCTCGCGGTCGACCCCAAGGGCGGTCACCACGACATCGTCCAGCCCGACCGTCCCGGCCCCCAGAGCAATGTCGAGCGTCCGGGTTTCGCCGGCGGAGAGTTCAAGGGTGCGGGACGTGTTCTCGAACCCGACGAACGAAAAGATGATCGTTCGGCGACCGGGACGAACCGTGGCGAGTTCGTAGACCCCGTCTGCGTCGGCCGAGACGCCGGTTTGCGTCCCTTCAACGCGCACGTTGGCACCCGGCAGGGGAGCACCAGTGGAGTCCGTAATGACCCCGCGGATGGTGGCAGGGTCCTGCGCGTTGCTGGTGGGGACGAGGCAGAGTGCACTGAGCAGGAGGCCCAGAAGCAGCACAGAATACCGTAGCATAGAAGAGGCGAAGTCGAATGAGTGCAATACGCTCTCCCTAAGGAATGGACGAAGACGGACCCATTTGTGATGATTAGAACACTTTCGTGTACTGCCACAAAGAATAATATTATCACCCAATATCATTTAAAATTAGGCAATACCTAAATAACATTGAGGTAATAGTAAATAAGAGTCGATACGAGTGATAATCTGTCCAGACGGAACGTAAATTATCAACTTTTGGGCATGCACTCGGGCCGAAGCGAAAGGCGTAAAGATGGACCCGTGCAACCGGTTGCCCCACTGTGGACTGCCGGCACCTGCCCGTTGGCAAGAGAGAAGGCAAGATCTTTGCGGCTTTCCCTGTCGCCCAACAAGAGGCCGCCGAGACCCCGAGAGGGAGCATGCGGGGACGGGGGCAATCGTTTGGGGCGCTCCAATTGCACGTGCGTTCGGTCCATTGGTCCCCGCGTCGTCTCCATGCCTGTTCCTCGTCGTGTCTTTCGTTGTGCGCCCCGTCGTGCGCGCAAGATTCTCCAGCTTGTGGGACGGACGCTTCTTCTGGCGGGGGTGATGGCCGGCGTCACGGTCCCGTCCGTGCAGGCCCAGTCCCCGCGGGCCGACGGGAAATTTTACGGCAGGCTCGGGGGCGGGCTCTCCGACTTTGCGAGCGACCTGTCGTCGTGGCGCCCGGCGCACCCGTTTGGGGGAGGGAAATTTTCGCGGGGGACCGGTCCCCCCGTCGTGTTCGTCGGCGAGATCGGGTATCAGTTTTCTCCGGCGTGGGCCCTGGGGGTTGGGCTCCAGGGCGGAAACTATCCGGTGGAGGTCTACCCCGAGGTTGAAGGCATTTCGGATGCGTACCGCTACACGCCGCGGCTTCTGGGGCGGTACACGTTTGCCGGTGGGACGGTGGCCCCGTACGTGGACCTTGGGGTGCATGCCACGCTCGGGGGGGACCGTCCCCCGACGCGCATCGGCGCCGGTCCCTCGGTGGGGGGCGGTGTGGACATTCAGCTGGGACGGGCGGCCTCGCTCTACGTCGAGTCGCGGATCAACCTGACCGTTCCCGACGATGCCGTGGACGGGGCCGGTGGCGAGAATCGGTTCGATGTGACCGGTCAGCTTCTTGGGATCGGGCTGAAGGTCCACTTCACGACGCCGACCCCTCCGCGAATCCTTCAGGTGGACGGGCCGGCCACTGTGCCGACCGACACGACGGTGACGTTCGTGGCGACCGTCAACGAAGAGGACGCCGACCGCCCCCTCGACGCCCAGTGGGACTTTGGCGACGGCGAGGCCGCGACGGGACGAACGGCCACGCACTCCTTCGATCGTCCCGGGCGCTACGTCGTCTCGTTCACCGCGCGCAACAAGGCTGGATCGGCCGGCGACTCCATCGCCGTTGTGGCTGAGCGGCCCCCAGATCCGGCCCGGATCGTCTCGGCCCGCGCCGTGCCGGCATCGGTTGCGGCGGGGGCCCCGGTGCGGTTCCGTGCGGCGGTTACGGGGAGCGATTCGCTTGCGTACGAGTGGCGGTTTGGGGATGGGGCAACGGCCACGGGCGCTTCTCCTGTACACACCTACGACACCCCGGGCACGTACGCCGCCCGGCTCCGCGTTTCCAACCGGGGCGGGACGGACAATCGGACAATCGACGTCCGGGTGGCCCGGCCGGCCGAGCGGGACACGAGCGCCTCGGCGGCGGGGCCGAGTCCCACGGATTCGTCGACGACGCCTCCCACGCCGACCGGGTCCTCGGCCGAGGCGCCCCCACAAGAGCGATGGGGCATTGTCGTTGCCTCCATGAGTGCGGAGGGGCAGGCGACGGCCGTGGCCCGTCGGTACCGAGAACAGTTCCCCGGTCCCCTGCGGGTGGAGATGGTGACGGCCGAGACCGAGCAGGGCGCCCGGCGGCATCGAGTGGTGATCGGGCCGTTTGGGGAGGACGCGGCGGCCCAACGCGTGCTCGTGGAGCGGTCGGACGACCTACCGTCCGGGGCGTGGCTCCTGCGGCTTGAGTAGCAGGCAGCAGGGCCCGCTGCGCGATGCCCAGCCCCCGGTCCCTACACGATGCCTCCTGTCCCTATGCCCAATTCAATCCCCCGTTGAAACCGTCCCCCACGGCCTGTGTGAAAGAATGGCCAGAGCAATAAGTCCCCTCGGAGGGGTGGCAGAGCCTGGTCGAATGCACCGGTCTTGAAAACCGGCGGGCCGCGAGGCCCCGGGGGTTCGAATCCCTCCCCCTCCGCCCCTCAGTCCGCATCTGTCGAGGACCCTCTTTTGCAAACGCCGGGCCACGTAGAAGCACGCCCGGCCCCCAGACCTGTCCCCGACGCCGCTCACCCGCCGGAATCCGCCATGGCCGTGCCGGCCACCCCGGAGTTGTCTGCCCTTCGCCGGCTCACGCGGCGCTACCTGCAGTACGGCACCGCGGCCCTGTTGGGCGCCCTCCTGCTCATCGAAGGGACCGGGCCGTGGCTCGTCGAATGGTTCCGGGCGACCCCCGGCCAGCAGTTGTGGGGCCGCGTGCCGTTTGCCTTCTTCACGTTCGCCGTGGGGCTGTGGACACGACTGCACCTCTGGGCCCTGCTCCTGCCCGTCGTGCTCGCGCTTTTCCGCTGGGCCGACGTGCGCGCCGGGCTGAAGCACGGTGTGGGTGCGATGCTGGCGATTGGAGGGGGCATCGCCGTCGTCCATGTGGCCGTCGAGCGCGGCATCTTCGCCGTCGCCACCCTCACCCGCGAGGGCATCTATCCCAACTTCACGACGTCGTTCGACTTTCGGGCAGTCGACCCCTACGGCCTCGGCGGATGGCGGCTCGCCGTCTTTCTCGTGCGGCGCTTCATTGCCGACTACTTCACGTACTTCATCGTGGCGGCACTATGCTTCACGTACGAGCACTTCGTGCGCTCCCGGCAGCAGGAAGCCCGGACCCAGGCGCTGCAGGCCGAACTGGCTCAGGCCCAGCTGCAGGCGCTGCGCATGCAGGTGAACCCACACTTTCTGTTTAACACCCTGAACGCAATCACGGTTCTGGTGCGGGGCGGCGAAACGGCAAAGGCCGGCCGTACGCTTCGCCTGTTGAGCGACATGCTGCGGGCCACCTTTCAGGGGGCGGACGTCCAGACGGTGCCACTACGGGAAGAGATTGACCTGGTGGAGCGCTACCTTGAGATCGAGGAGATTCGGTTCGAGGACCGCCTGCGGACCGAAATTGACGTCGACCCGGCCGTCAGCGAGGTGGCGGTGCCCTACCTGCTGCTCCAGCCCCTCGTGGAGAACGCTGTTCGACACGGGATCGCTCCCCACGCCGAGCCCGGGACGGTGCGCGTGATTGCCCGTCCGGCCTCGTCCCACGACCAGAAGGGCGTCGAGCTCGCCGTGGCCGACAGCGGCCCGGGCTTCTCGGAGGCCCCCGAAACCCTCTTGGAGGAGAGCGAAGGGGTGGGCCTCTCCACCACGAAGCGTCGGCTCGACACGCTTTACGGCGAAGCGCACGCCCTTGAGCTCGGACCCGCTGCGGAGGGCGGGGCACGCGTGACGATTCGGATTCCGTGCAGCCCCCGCGATGCACTGTCCCCCTCGCCGACGCAGCGAGAGGCCCCCGCGGCGTCGGCCCCAAGTGTGCAGCCGTGAGCGCAGGTCGGCACACGCGGGGCCGGCCGACGTGCCCTTCCCCACACGCACTTGCGCACCCACGCCCGCATCACATAGACGTATGCCCATTCGCGCCCTCATCGTCGACGACGAGCCGCTCGCCCGCACCGGGGTGCGGCAGCTTGTGGAGCCCCTCGATAATGTGACCATCGTCGGGGAGGCCACCGACGGGGACGAGGCGGTGCGTCAGATCAAGGCGCAGGAGCCCGCCCTCGTGTTTCTCGATGTGCAGATGCCCGAAATGAGCGGGCTGGAGGTCGTGCGCGAGGTGGGGGTGGAAGCGATGCCGCTCACCATCTTCGTGACGGCCTACGACCAGTATGCGCTGGAGGCCTTCGAGGCCCACGCGCTCGACTATTTGCTTAAGCCGATCGAGGAGGCCCGCTTCCAGGAAGCGATGGAACGGGCCCGTCAACAGCTCCGCCAGACGGAAGCGGACACCCTCAACCAACAGCTTCGGGGGATGCTCCGGGAGTACGCGGACGAGGAGACCAGCATCGAACGCTTCACGGTGCGGAGTCGAGATCGCATCTACTTCGTGGACGCCGAGGACGTACAGTGGATCGAGTCGGAGGGCGACTACGTGGCTCTGCACGACGGCGACGACGCCCATCTGGTCCGGAAGACGATGAAGAAGCTCGAGGAGCAGCTTGACGCCGATCGGTTCCTGCGCGTGCATCGCTCCTACATCGTCAACGTGGAGCACATCGATGAGCTGCGCCCCCTCGACCATGGCACCTACCAGCTTCGCATGGCGAGCGGCACGCCCCTGAAGACGAGCCGGGGCTACAGCGACAACATCGACGCGCTGCTCGACGCCACGGGCTAGATGAAAGCGACCGTCAGTGCTCCCCCCAACGCTTGCCTCATCCGCAACGCCATGAACGCTCACCTCGCCGTGGTCGGACACCGCTCCTCTCACCCCGTGCACGGGGCGGACCGATCTCCCCTTGATCTGACGGACACGGCCCTGCCGACCTCGGTGCACGGCGCCGAGGCGCGGCGGCTTTTCCGGGCCCTCGACGATGCCCGCCGCGAGATGCGGGTGCGACAGGCCCAGTCGCCCGCCGACGCTAAGTCGCCCCTGCGGCTCGGGCTCATCGTGACGGGGGAAAACGGAACGGCCCTCGATGTGCATACGGCCTCGACGAACCTCCGCACGGTCGATCTGGAGGACGCAGGCGACCGAGAAGCGGTGCTCGGTGAACTCCGCGATCTGGAACGCGAGTTCCTAGCGGGGGGCTGAGGAGGCCCTGGGGGCCAGCTGCCCACGTAACGAAGTCGTGGAAAGAGCCCGCTTGGGCGTAGAACGGAGATGTGGGGTGAACCATCCGCGAGAGCCGGCAGTGCGGACTTTGCCTGGGCACAAGCCTGTGGTGATCGATCGCACCGCATTCCGTTCCGCTCCGGTCAAAGGCACACGTCATGGCTGATCCCCACGCTACACACCCCGACCGCTTTCCCGACGGGTACGTCGAAAAAACAGAGGGCCGGATCGCCCCCAAGGACCTCGTCTGGAGTTCCTCCAACGCAGGGTTTCGGGAGGTCGAACGCGACGACTCCGCCGTGGGGGGGAAGCTTGAGAAGTTCGAGCGCGTCGCCACGCCTGCCCACTGGGTGACGTTCGACGGAACGACTGGCATCGTCTGGGGCGTCGGCACGTCCCCCGAAGAGAGCCTGCGGACGGCCAAGTTTGAGGCCTTTGGCGACGACCACGGGGCCGTGGGGTACGAGTTTGCCTGCTGGTGCGAAGAGATGAGCACCCGCGTGTGCTCCGAAGCGCTGTACGAGAAGGTAAACGAGGAGGGGCAGCTTTCCATCTCGGACGACCGTCTGCAGAAACACATCACCATGACGTAGTACTGCCTTCTGGGGCTCGGTCTGCGTCTTGGGCGAGCGAGGACGGCGCGGATGCATGGCCGTCTGGGCCAGAAGCTGAAGAGAACACGCGAGCAGCGGCCCCATCCATCTCCGCTGCTCGGGCATTCGTCGCGTCGCGTGGCCGGTCCGTCGCACGCCCGGCATCACGGCGGGCCACGGCACGTACGGGACCGGCACCCAACACGACGCTCCGCTGCGCCGTGCCGTTCTTGTGTCCCGACCAATCCGTGTCGCCATGTCTGCTCGCCGCCCACCGCTCTGGGGCCTTCTTGTCGTCGTTGCCGTGGGGCTTGCCGGCTGCGAGCCCTACATGAGTCTCACCGACCGCGTCCCTACGCAAACGCGGCAGGCGACGGCCCTGCTCCCGGAGACGCCTCGTTTTGCCGGCATGGTTGACTTGGAAACGATGACGGGGCAGCTTGGGGCGTGGACGGACATGGGCCTGCGCGAACAACTCCGGAGAGCAGAGGGCACCCGCCTGGGCACCTTCCTGGACGCGACGGGCATGAAGCCGGAGGCGGACCTGAAGGCGGTGTACGGGACCGGAGGGCGCGCCCAATCGTTCAGCGCGGTGGTGTTTGCGGACTTGACCCCGGCCCAGATGGACCGGTACCTGGACCGGGTCCCGGAGGCCGGCTACACGACGACCTACGGGGAGGTGCCCGTCTATCACCTCGTTGCCGGAACGCCGTCGGACGCCGCCGCCCCCGACACCCTCACGCTGGGGTTTGTGCGGGACGGGGTAATTGCCGTGGCGCCGGAGGCCGGGCGCGTTGAAGCCATGGTGGATCGGCACCAAGACGAGGCCCCCGGCCTTCGCGGCAACGATCCCTACATGACGCTCGTGGAGCGGGTGGGCCACGGCAGTACCGCGTGGCTCGTGGGGCGCGACGTCCTGCAGACCGCGCTTCGCGACTCCGTGGGGGAACGAGGCGACACCGCGACGGCCCCTGCTCCCAACGGGGCCGGGCTGAAGCGGATGCTCGGCGCGTGGGCTGACCGCATGTTGGGGCTTGACGACCCGCCGGCGTTTGAGGTCGAGGCCCCGGACGACAGTCGGTTCGAACGACTGCGGCGCCAGGTGCGCGAGCAGGCCGTCTCGGTGACCCTGAGCCCCGAATCCGTAGAGGGGGAGGCCTACCTCACGATGCGGGACGAGACCAGTGCCTCCAATGTCGTCGACGTGTCGAAGGGGGTGATGGCGGCGGTCCGGCTGTCCGGAGACGCCCCGGACGCCAACGGCCTGCGGGGCCTGCTCGATGATGCGAGCATCGAGCGAGACGGCCCGGTCGTGCACGCGCAGCTCACGGTGGGCCGCGAGCAGTTCCGGCAGACGATCCAGGCAGACCGCGACGTGCCGACCGCTCGTGGGTCGGTGGCTTCGATTCGTCGGGCGAACCGGGCAATTCGTCGATAGGGCGGCATCACGCAGGGCCTACTGGTGTTGGAATGTATGCGCACCTTGAAGAAGGCCCGCAGCCTGTGCCCCCATGGGCTGATCTCCGGTTCCAGCGGAGCGGCCCGCCGAGGGGGAAGGACGCTCCCATTTCGTGTCTGTTGAACGCTCGTGAGAGTCCATGCGCCGTTTTGTCTTCGAAGTCGTGGAGGGGATCCGCATTGCTGGACAGGCCATCTGGGCCAACAAGATGCGGTCGACGCTTACCACATTGGGGGTCATCATTGGCATTGCGGCGGTGACGCTGATGGCGACCGTCATCAACGGGTTGGATCAGGAGTTCGAGAAGGCCCTCTCGCAGCTCGGGACGGACGTGCTGTACGTCGATCAGTTTCCGTGGGGCCAGAACACCGACCGCGAGTGGTGGCGTCTTCGCAATCGCCCGGCCATTCAGCCGGCTCTGGCCCAGACCATCCAGGAGCGCTCGCGCTTCGCCGAGACGGCGGCGCCGATGATCGACACGGACCGGCAGACAACCTACCGCGGACAAGAGGTCGAGGCCGAAATCATGGGCTCGCCGCCCCAGTACGGGCGCATCCGCAACGTGGAGCTCCGCCGGGGGCGATTCTACACCCGGTCTGAAGAGCGGGCGGGGCGACAGGTCTGCGTCATCGGGGCCACCGTCGCCGAGGAGCTCTTTCCGGCGGTCACGCCGCTCGGAAAAGAACTCAAGATGGGGGGCGTCCCCTGTACAGTGATTGGGGTGCAGACGGAAAAGGGCGAGAGCATGTTTGGGGGGCCCGGCTCGCCGGACGAGCGCATTTTGATGCCGTTTCGTACCTACGACAAGGTGTTCGGCGTCAGCCGCCAGGACGGGGTCACCGTCATGGCGAAGGTAGAGAGCTCGGCCCTGATGAACCGGGCCGAGGAGGAGCTTACGGGCATTGTGCGAACGGTTCGGGGGGTGGGGCCGGGGGAAGAAAATAATTTTGCGATCAACGACCAGCAGCAGGTCATGGACAGCTTCGCGAGCGTCCGGATCGCAATTTACGGGGTGGGGCTGTTCTTGACGGGCCTTGCCCTGGTGGTGGGGGGCATCGGTGTGATGAACATCATGTTCGTGTCGGTGCGTGAGCGGACGAAAGAAATCGGCATCCGCAAGGCAGTGGGGGCCAAACGCCGCACCATCCTGTTTCAGTTTCTCGTCGAGGCGGTCATCGTGTGTCTGATCGGGGGCGTCCTCGGGCTCGGGCTCTCGGCCCTCGGGGCGATGGGGGTGAGTGCACTGGGGCTGACCGCGTCTCTGCCCGCCCAGACGGTGGGGCTCGCCTTCGGCATCTGCGTCGGGGTGGGCATTCTGTTCGGCATCGCGCCGGCCTGGCAGGCCGCCACGGCCGATCCCATCGACGCCCTCCGGTACGAGTAGCTGCACGTTCTTTCTGCAAAGCTCACCCCTCACAGAAGCCCATGCCGATCTCTCGCTCTCCCTCGGTGCCGACACGGAGCGGGCTCGTGGTGCGGCACGAACAGACCGCGTAGCGTAGGGCCTTTGCACTTTCCGAACGAGACTGCTGTTCTCATGAACGGATTCGAGACCATCCGGGAGGCGCTTCAGGCGCTCCGGGCCAACAAATTGCGCTCCGCCCTCACCCTGCTCGGCATCGTCATCGGGGTCTTTGCGGTGATCGCCGCCGTGACGGCCGTGGACGTGATCGACCAGTACTTCAAGAGCTCGATTCAGGGCCTTGGGGCATCCACCGTTTCGGTAGAACGGTACGACTACGGCGGCGGCGACGGGCCCGGGCGGTACCATCCCCCCATCACGCACGACCAGGTCCTGCGCCTCAAAGAGCGGGTGGGCACCGACCTGACGATCAGTGTGAGCGAGCGGTTCGACGGGGGCGTGAAGGCACAGTCGGACCGGCAGGAGACGAACCCAAACGTGTCGCTCTACGGCACCGACGAGTCGTTTCTCGCCAACTTCGGCTACGAGATGCAGGCGGGGCGGCCCTTCGTGGAACAGGATGTGCAGAGCGGCCGCCCGGTGGCCCTTCTCGGGGCGGAGGTGGCCGATGTGCTCTTCCCGGCCACCAGTCCGCTCGGCCAACAGGTCCGGATTGGGCGGGTGCGGCTAAAGGTGGTAGGGGTTCTGGCCGAGAAGGCGGGGCTCTTCCGGAGCCCGAACACGCGAGTGTACGCCCCTCTCACCCACCTTTTTGGGGCGTACGGAAGTGGGGGCCGTAGCATGGACGACACGCGCGTCCGGGCCGCCGCGTCCTCCCGGCTCTCGGCCGCCGAGGACGAGGTGCGAAGCCAGCTGCGGGTCATTCGGCAGGTGGCACCCGGGGCCCCGAGCACCTTCAACATCGAATCGAGCGACTTTCTCCGCAGCACCTTCGGGGAATTTACGAGCACCCTCACGACGGGCGGGGCGCTCGTGGGGCTCATCTCGCTGCTGGCCGCCGGGGTGGGCATCATGAACATTATGCTCGTCTCCGTGACCGAGCGGACAAAGGAGATTGGCATCCGCAAGGCCGTGGGCGCCAAGTGGCGCAACATCCTGGGCCAGTTTCTGCTGGAGGCCATCGTCCTGTGCCAGATCGGCGGCCTGATCGGCATCGTGCTCGGGGGGCTGGGCGGCAACCTAGCGGCCCTCTACTGGGACATCCGTCCCTCCTTCCCGTGGATGTGGGCGGGCATTGCCGTGGGGGGCGTCACTCTGCTGGCCATCGTCTTCGGCGGCTATCCGGCCTACAAGGCCGCCCGCCTGGACCCCATCGAGTCTCTTCGGTACGAGTAGCGTGCCGGCCCCGGTCATTCGTGTTCTCCTCATGTTCTCCACCACGCTCATGCAACGCTTCTCTTTCCTCCGTCCCGTTGCGACGGGACTGGCCCTTCTCGCCGTGCTCCTGACGTTCGGGACGGCCCCGGCGACCGCACAGCCATCCCAGGACACCACCCAGATTGCGTTCGACGAGGCGGTGCGCACCGCCCTCGACCAAAACACCAACATCAAGCGGGCACAGGCGCAGGCCCGGCAGTCGAACGTGCAGGTGCAGTCCGAGTGGATGGACTTCGCGCCGGACTTGAGCATCAACTCGGACATCTCGCGGCGGGTAGGACGCAACTTCAGCCAGGTCACCGGCGACTTCACGACACAGTCGACCGACTTCTTCAACCTGAGCGGTCGGTCGAGCGTCACGCTCTTCAACGGGTTTGAGAACGTAGCCTCCCTCCGAGAGGCCCGCGAGCGGGCCGGGGCGGACCAGACGAACCTGAAGCGCACGCAGCGGGAGGTGGTGTTCACCGTGATGGACCAGTTCATTTCCCTGGTGGAGAGTCGCGAGATCGTGCGGGTGCGGCGGGAGCAGGTCGAAGCGCAGCGCAAGCGCCTGCGTCAGATTGAGGAGTTTGTAGAGGCCGGCTCGCGACCCACCTCGGACCTGTACACCGCGGAGGCCGACCTGGCCGACGCCGAGCAGCAGCTCCTACAAGGAAAGCGAGAGCGGGAGGTGAGCCAGACGCAGCTGATCCAGACCCTTCAGCTCAATCCCCGGGCGGCCTATGACTTTCAGGTGCCCGGCCTGGAGGAGGCCCCCCCGGAGCCCACCCAGTATGAGCTGTCTGCCCTGATCGACGAGGCGTTCCAGAACCGCCTGGACCTGCGCGTGGCGGAGGCCGAGCGGCGGGCGGCCGAGCAGGGCATTCGGTCCGCGCGGTCCGCCTACTACCCCAGCTTGTCGCTGGGGGGCAACTACGGAACGGACTGGTCGAGCCGGGGAGTGGGAGGGGGTGTGAGCGACGACTTCACCAACCAGCTCGACGTGAACCGGGGCGGCGGCGTCTCGCTGTCACTCAGCATTCCCATCTTCAATCGCCTCCAGCGCAGCAATCAAGTGGAGCAGGCCCAGGTGCAGGCCCAGAACGCCGAGTACGCGCTCGAGGACCAGCGCCAGGAAATCGCCCTGCAGGTGCGGCAGTCGTACCTCGACTACCAGAATGCGACGCAGCAGCTGGAGGCCGCCGATAAGCGCCTCCGGGCCGCCGAGCGGGCCCGTACGGCCGCCCAAGAACGATATAGGCTCGGGTCCGCCGACATCGTAGAGCTGCAGAACGCCCTGCGCGACTACGTCGACGCGGCCAGTCAGCAGGTGCGGGCCCGATACGAACTCTTCTTTCAGCAGAAGCGGATTGACTACAACGTTGGCCGGCTTTCGCCGTCTGCGCCCCTCCTGGGCGCCCCGGCGGACCAGTAGGCCGTCCCCCGTTCTCGTCGTATCTCTCCACAGACCCCAGATTCCTTCGCCATGGCCTCCTCGAAGAGCACCTCGAATCGCATGTTGTACGCAGGCGGCGGCCTGCTCCTCGTTCTTTTCGTTGCCGGCGGGCTCGGGTGGCAGCTGGGATGGTTCGGCGGTGGGGAGCGCGGCCTCTCGGTGGAGGCGGAGCAGGCCGAGCGCCGCACCATCACCCAGGTGGTGACCGCCTTCGGCCGGGCCCAGCCCGAGGTCGAGGTCGAGATCAGTCCCGACGTGCCGGGGGAGATCGTGGAGCTGCCGGTACAGGAGGGCGACGTGGTGGAGCAGGGCGACCTGCTGGCTCGACTCGAGGCGGAGGACTACCGCGCGAGTGTGGAGCGGGCGCAGGCGGGGGTGTCGGAGGCGAAGGCAACCCTCGCCCAGCGCCGGGCCGACTCGGTGCAGGCGCGCCGCACCTACGATCGACAGAAGGAACTGTACGAGAAAGAAGTGGTCCCGGCGAGCGACTTCGAGGAGGCTGAGTCCACGTACGAGCAGGCCGTGGCCCAGCTGGAGGCTGCCCGCTTCCGGGTCGAGAGTACGCAGGCCGACCTGCAGGATGCCCGTGAGCAGCTCCAGAAGACGCGCATCTACGCCCCGATGGCCGGCACGATCACACGGCTGGAAGTGGAGGAGGGCGAGCGCGTGGTGGGCACTCAACAGCGGGCCGGCACCGAGATGATGCGGGTGTCGCGGCTCGGGCAGATGGAGCTGGAGGTGGACGTCAACGAGAGCGACGTGGTGAACGTCGCGTCGCGGGACTCGGCGACCATCGAGTTCGATGCGCATCCCGACCGCTCCTTTCAGGGGGCCGTCACGGAAATTGCCAACTCGGCCCGCATTCAGAACGAAGGGAGTCAGAACGAGGTGACCAATTTCCCCGTCACGATCCGCGTGTTGAACAACCCCAATACTGGCCTTACGAGCGGAGAGCAGGGAGCCATTGCGCGCCCCGAAGTCCCTCCGACGGGTGGGGGCTCGCCGGTCCTCCGTCCCGGCATGAGCGGCGCGGTCGACATCTACACCGAGACCGCCGAAGACGCGGTGGCGGTGCCCATCCAGGCCGTGACGGTGCGCGACTTCGCCGAGGCTCGCTCCGGGGCCCCGGCCGATACGGCTGGGCAGGACGGCGAGGCGGCGGAGGACCTGCGCCGGGTCGTGTTCGTGGCGGAGGGCGACTCGGCCCGCATGGTAGAAGTCAACACCGGCGTCGCCGACGACACCTACATGGAGATCAAGGCGGGGCTGGAGGGCGGAGAGACGGTCATCACCGGGCCGTACAGCGCCATTAGCCGCAATCTGGAGCCGGGCATGAAGATCCGAACCGGTGAAGAAGGAGGTCAATCGGGCGAAACCATTGCCATGACCCAGTAGGAGGGAGCGGCAGACGAGAGCGAGGCCACGAACCGCCCCGTCCGTCCCTCCGTGTTCGCCAGGGACGGGGGCCAACAAGTGGCCTCCTCACAACCCGTTTTGCTCAAAGCACACCAGAAACCGCCATGGAAGCACTCGCCACCAATGGGGCTCCGACCCGTGCGCCAGACCGGGCCCTCATCGAAGTGACCGACCTGAAGAAGCAGTACATGATGGGCACCCAAGAGGTGTGGGCGCTCGACGGGGTCACGCTCTCAATCGAAGAGGGCGACTACGTGGCCGTCATGGGGCCGTCCGGCTCCGGCAAGTCGACGTTCATGAACATGCTCGGCTGCCTCGACACACCCACCAGCGGGACCTATCACCTGCGGGGGGAAGACGTGAGCACCTTCTCCGACGATGAGCTCGCGGAGATTCGCAACCACGAGATCGGGTTTGTCTTCCAGACGTTCAACCTGCTGCCCCGCGTCAACTGTCTGCGCAACGCCGAGTTGCCACTCATCTACGCCGGCATGTCGAAGCGCGATCGGCGCGAGCGGGCGGCCGAGGCGCTTCGCAGCGTGGGGCTCGGCGACCGGCTCGACCACCGCCCCAATGAGCTGTCCGGGGGACAGCGCCAGCGCGTGGCCACGGCCCGTGCCCTCGTCAACCGCCCGTCGCTCCTGCTGGCCGACGAGCCGACCGGCAACCTCGACACGGAGACGGGGGACGAAATCATGGAGCTCCTGGAAGGCCTTCACCGGCAGGGCAACACCATTCTGCTGGTCACCCACGAGGAGGTCATCGCCCACCATGCCCGGCGCGTTATCCACCTCCGGGACGGAAAGCTGGAGCGAGAAGAGACCGTGGAGGAACCGGTGCTGGCGAGCGCAGATATCTCAATCGGGTAGGCACGGCGAATCATCTGCATTCCGGCCGGATGGAGTCTCTGTAAACGATCGATTGGTCCTGGCATGTCCCCTCCCAGCTCTTCCCGTCCCCTCTGGGCCGCTCTGTTTTCTGTCCTCCTGCTTTCGATCGTCGTCGCGCCGGCGCACGCACAGGACACACGAGCCCCGACGGCCCTCACCCTGAGCGGGCGAGTGGTCGACGCGGACACGCAGGCCCCTCTCCCACAGGCCAATCTCCGGATCGCGGACACGTACGAGGGCACCATTACGAACGCGGACGGCCGGTACACCCTGACGCTTGACAGCCTGCCGGTCACCGTCGTCGTGCGCTACGTCGGCTACGAGTCCGTCCGGCGCCGAATCACGGCCGATACGGAGTCCCGCCAGGTATTTCGCCTGGCGCCGTCGACCGTCCAGATGGACGAGGTGACGGTCACCGGGTCCGGAAATCCCGGCGAGACGATCATGCGGCGCGTGATCGAGCGCAAGCAGGAGTGGTGGCCGGAGCTGAAGAGCTACTCGGTGCAGGCCTACAACCGCTTCGCGCTGGCCAGCGACACCACGATCGCGGCCATTGCCGAGAGCCAGACTACCGCGTTCTGGGACGCGGAGCGGGGGACTCGTGAGGTGGTGCGCTCCCAGCGCGGCACGGCCAACCTTCAAAACCTCGCCGACGGGGCCCTCCCGGCCGCCGCGACGGTCCGCAACCTGTACCGCGACAACGTCGAGGTCTTCGGAAACCGGATGATCGGCGTCACTCACCCCGACGCGCTCGACGACTACGACTTTACGCTCGACACGACGCGTGCCATCGACGGGCGGCGGGCGTTTCTCATCCGGGTGGAGCCGGACAACCGCCTCTCGTCCACGTTCCGGGGGACGGTGACGGTGCTCGACAGCACCTATGCCCTGCTGGAGGCACGGCTCCGCCCCACGACTTCGCTGAGCACGTCGCGGGTGCTGAAAGAGGTCAATATCACCTTCGAGCAGCAATTCTCCAACTTCGGCGGGCCGTACTGGCTGCCCGTCGACTTTCGGGCTCGGCGCGACCTAGACGTGCAGTTTTCCGCGCTCTTTTCGCTCTCCGACATCCGTATTCGTCAGGTCAGCCGCCTGAGCGACTATCAGATCAACGTGCCGCTTCCCGATTCGCTCTATGACGCTGACGGCGAGACCGACGAGATTGCGATGCGCGCCGATAGCACGGTGGGCATTCAGTCCCTCTCCAACGCCCAGCCCGACTCGTTGGGGGGCGGCCCGTTCGTGCCATACTCGCAGGACGAGCAGACGGCATACGAGCAGATCGACAGCACCGACACGGTGCAGGATGCGTTCGATCCGGGCGGGCTCTACGGATGGCTCCAGGACCTCGGTCTCGTTGAGGAGGATGGATTGAGCCTTGGGGGCAGCGACGCGGACGAGACGGCCGCGTCCGATACGACGGACGCCGCGGGGGAAGATTCTGGGAGCTCTTCGTTCGTCGACTTTGAGGGAGGATTCCCGATTCTCCGCTACAACCGCGTGGAGGGGGGACACTTTGGCCTCCGGCTCAACTTCGGGGTCGGGCCGCTCGCTGTCACGGGGCAGGGGGGCTACAACACCGGGCCATCGGGATCCACGCAGTGGTCGTACGGGGGCGAGGCCACCCTGCCGCTGGCGGACGACACGGACCTGTCCGCCCGCTACCACTACGGCGTCGCGCCGCGCTACCGGGCCCGGGCCCGCATGGGATCCGTCTGGGCGCGCCTCTCGAACAGCCTCTGGACGCTCGCGGGGGCGCCGGACTACTTCGATTACTTCGGAAACGAGCGGCTCCGCGTGTCCATCCGGCAGACGATTTCGGATCCTGCGCTGGACCTCACGCTCCAAGTTCGGAATGAGCGACACTTCTCCGTCCGCAAGGCCACGGACTACAATGCCTTCGGCCGGTCTGTGACGCAGCCGGCGAACCCGTCGGTCGACGACGGCTGGCTGCGGTCGGGGGCGCTCACGGCCACGCTCGGTGACGGCGGGCTGCTGGGCGTATTCCCGATCACTCGCGTCGAGGTGACCGTCGAGCACAGCGACCCGGACGTGGCGGCGAGCGACTTCGACTTCACGCGGGTGGAGGCGGTGGCCGATGCCCGCTTTGAGACATTCTTCCAGCGCCGCGTTCGTCCCAACACGCTGGACCTCCGGGTCGACGCGGGGGCCTCGTTCGGGGACCCGCCCCTGCAGCGCTTCGGGGTGGTGGAGGCGAGCCCGCAGCCCTACACGCCGTTCGGCGCGCTCCGTACGCTTGACGACCGCCCGTACCAGGGCGAGCACCACGCGGCCCTGTTCTGGGAGCACAACGTCCGCACGGTGCCCTTCGAGCTCCTCGGGTGGCAGGCGCCGGTCGAGCAGGACATCGAACTCATCGTGCACGGCGGCCACGGGCGCGCCTGGATCGACGACGACACCGAGCAGCGCCTCCGCCGGCGCGGCGTCGCGGTTCGGCAGGCGGACGGGTCCCACCACGAGATTGGGCTGTCGGTCAACGGCCTGCTCTACGATTCTCTTCGTCTCGACCTGACGAAGCGGCTCGACGCGGAGGGGCTCAGTCTCGGCGTGAGCGTGCTGCGATTTTTGTAGGCCGGGATCACATCCCTCCCTCGTAGTACGCGTCGAACCGGGGAATCTTGTCGAGGCCTCTCCAGTCGACCACCGCCTGTTCTTCCGCGTAGACGTACGCCCGAGGCACATTGCCGGGATCGAAAGCGTTGGGGCGCGACCGGTACGTGTATTCGACGCGCGTCTCGCCGTCGGTCGTCGTCGTGTCCTGGCCGGCGGGCGATCCCAGGGCCGCCAGCGCGTGGTTGATCGGCATGCCCCGGTAGATGCGGCCCTCCCTCACGTGCACGCTGTCTTTGCCCGACAGGTCATTTTCCTGCACGTACGACTCACGCTTGTCGTCGAACAGAGGCCCGGCGGTGGTGGCGCAGGCCGCGAGGGCCCCGGCCGACCCGAGAAGCAGTAGCAGCAGTGTAGAAGCGCGCATGGGCAAAGTGGCAGTGAGCAGAAGACGCGAGGCTGCCCTTTTCACACACGGGCCCGGTGGTTGTTGCGCTCGACTCTGCGCGGAACGGGGCGCGTCGGGGCGAAGCCGTGCCGGCGCGACGCCAAGTCCTCGGGCAGACGCCCGGGGTTTCGTCTTTTTCCGAAACGGGGACATCCCCCGCGAATCCCTTCTGTCGGGCAGAAGGTTGATTCAAAGGGGAAAACAGCCGATCCACCATCCACGCCCGCCGCTCATGCCGGAGTCTGATTCTACGTCTGACGCCTCGTCGCTCCGTCCTGCGCGGCTGTGGACATCCCTCCGGCGCATCCTCCGGCTCGGATGGCCCTACCGGGTCCGCCTCGCGGGGGCCGTGGTGCTTACCGTGGTGGGGGCGGCGGTGGCGCTCGTCGTGCCGCTGGGCCTGCGCGAGCTGGTGGACGCGGTGTTTCAGGAGGAAAATCGGGCCCTGCTCGACCTTCTCACCCTGGTGCTCATCGGGCTGTTTCTGGCCCGCTCCGCGGCGGCCTTCGGGGGCAAGTACCTGCTGGGCTGGGTCGGGGAGCGCGTGGTGGCGGACCTGCGGACGAAGGTGTACCGGCACCTCCACCGGCAGAGCCTGCGGTTCTTTACCGACCGCCGTACGGGCGACCTCACCTCGCGCCTTACCAACGACGTGGGCTCGGTGCGGAGCGCGGTGACGGACGCGCTGCCAAACTTCCTAACCCAGTCGCTCTCGCTGGTGGGCTCGGTGGCGCTCATGGTGGTGCTCAACTGGCGCCTCAGCCTCATCATCTTCCTCATCGTGCCGGCCGTCACCGGGTTTGCGATCTACTTCGGGCGCAAGATCCGGGCGCTCGCCCGCGACATTCAGGACCGGCTGGCCGACACGACGGCCGTGGCAGAGGAGGCCCTCGCGTCCGTCCGCGTCGTCAAGGCGTTTGCCCGGTCCGAGTATGAGGTGGACCGTTACAACGAAGCGGTGGAAGATCTCTTCGGCACGGCGCGCTACCGTGTGGTCGTCACGGCCCTGTTCGAGTCGACGGTGGGACTGCTCTTCTTCGCGGCCCTTGTCGCGATCTTCTGGTACGGCGGCATCGAGGTGCTGGCCGGGCGGCTCACGGAGGGCGACCTCGTGGCGTTCGTGTTTTATGCCTTCAACATCGCGCGCAGTGTGAGCAGCATGTCGCAGCTCTACTCCACGTTCAACAGCGCCGCGGGCGCCACGGAGCGCCTGTTCGACCTGCTCGACACCGAGCCCCGCCTCCGCGACGCCCCGGACGCCGTCGCCCTGCCGCCGATCGACGGCCGTGTGCGCCTCGACGACGTGACCTTCGCCTACGACGAGGGCCAGCCCGTGCTCAAGGACCTCTCGCTCGACGTGGCGGCGGGCGAGACGGTCGCCCTCGTGGGGCCGAGCGGCGCGGGGAAGTCGACCCTCATGAGCCTGATCCCCCGCTTCTACGACCCTCAGGAGGGGCGTGTCCTCGTCGATGACCACGACCTGCGCCGCGTCACGCGGCGGTCCCTCCGGGCACAGATCGCGTCCGTGTCGCAGGAGGTGCACCTCTTCAACGCCACGATTGGGGAGAACATCCGCTACGGGCGGCTCGACGCGTCCGACGAAGCGGTGGCCGAGGCGGCCCGCGCCGCCAACGCGCACGACTTCATCGTGGACCTGCCCGAGGGGTACGACGCCGAGGTGGGCGAGCGGGGCGTGAAGCTGAGTGGCGGGCAGCGCCAGCGCGTCGCCATCGCCCGGGCCCTGCTGCGCGACGCGCGCCTGCTGCTGCTCGATGAGGCCACCTCGTCGCTCGACTCCGCCTCGGAGGCCCTCGTGCAGGAGGCCCTGGAGCGGCTCATGGAGGGGCGCACCACCTTCATCATCGCGCACCGGTTCTCCACGGTCCAGACCGCCGACCGCCTCTTCGTGCTCGACGACGGCCGCATCGTGCAGCGCGGCACGCACGCGGAGTTGATGCAGGAGGGCGGGCTGTACCGCCGGCTGGCGTCGTATCAGTTTCGCGAGCCGAGTGGGGCAGACGAAGAGCTGATTGGCTAGGGGGTCCCGTTGTTGCGCAACGCCTTCAGTGCCTCCGTCGTCGCATCGTCGACGGGAAGCGCCTCCACCCGCTCCGAAAGGGCCGCGACCGTCGTGCCCACCTGCCACGACACCGGTGCGTCCGGATCCTGAAGGAGGTGGCGGTAGAGGAGGAGCGACCGTGCAAAGCTCGCCCCGGCCTTCTCGTCGGCGTCCCGGTACGCGTAGGTTTCCCCCATCCGGTGGAGGGCCCGGGCAAGGGTCTGGGCCACGTCCGGCACGAACCGGTCGTTGTCGTGGCACAGCTCCAGCAGCGCGTCCGGCGGAAGCGTGCGCAGGTCCTCGGCCCGCCCGTCGAGGTGCGTGCGGCAGGCCTCGTCGATGCCCCGCAACAGGTCGTCGGGCTGCTCGCGGGACGACTGTCCCAGCAGCGTGGCGATGGCCTTCGTGAACTGGCGGATCTGCCGCATTAGCACGTCCTGTTGGATCATGGCGAGGCGGGCACTCTGGAAAAGAAAAACATGTGGCCGTCGATTCGGAAGCGCGACGGCGTGCGTCTCGTGAGTCCGCGCCAATCCGGGCCGCTGGCTCAAATCCATTCGGGATCCTCAACCGTGCGGTCGGTATCGCGCGGTCCGGTGTTGCGGGTCCCGGCGGGCTCGACGAGCAGGACGTGGGCCTCCCCCTCGGGGGCGACCGGGCGGTGGTCGGTGCCGCTCGGGACGACGCAGAAGTCGCCCTCGTCGAGCCGACGATCGTCCGCGTCCCGGAACTCGATGACGAGCCGTCCACGGAGCACGAGAAAAAACTCGTCCGCACCGTCGTGGTGGTGCCAGTCGAACGGGCCCGCCAGCTTGGCGAGCTTGACGTGCTGGTCGTTCACCGCCGCGATGATGCGGGGGGCCCACTGTTCGTCGAACTGCTCCAGCTTGTCGCGGAGGGTTCCGGCGTGCATGAGGAACGGTCGGGACGGGCCGGTGGGATCGGCAGGCCGAGGACTACGCGTCGGCCGTGTCGTACGAGAAGCTCTCCTGGACCGAGCGATCCTGCTTGTGGACGACGAGTTGGCTGGGGGCCTGCTCCTTGGCTGTGGTGCGGGCGGTACTCACGGCTTCCTTCTTCGTGCCGTATGTCCCCACAGGGTCGTCCGTCCCCTCGACCGTGACGTGCCAGCCATCGTCGGTGGGCGCGACGTGAAAGACGCCGGCCTCTGCGGCCGTCTGTTGAGCGGTGAGCATCTCCGAGAGGGCGTCCAGCTTCTTCGACAGCTCCCCTACGCGCCGGGACAGGTCGCGCACCTCGCTGCGACTGGCCACCCCGAGCTGGCCGAGCGTGCCGCTGAGGGTGTCCGAGACGGCCTCCTCCACCGACTGCGTCGCGTCGTCGAGCCGCTGAGTCACGTCCTCGGCGAGCGTCGCCTGCTGGTCGCGGAGGGTCTCGGTGGCCTCTTCGATCTGGTCACGGCGTGCGTCTTCGTAGTGCCGGCCGCGCTCAACGAGCGTTTCGAACACCTTGTCGCCTTCTTGTTCAAGCCGTTCCAGGGCCCCGAGCCCGGCGAGCCAAATCTCACGCGCCCGCCCCGATACCTCGTCGGGCAGGGTCTTGAGGGAAAAGCTGTTCCGGTCGTCCGTCGGCGTCTCGTCGTTCGTGGCCGTCATGACAGTCCGTCAAATTGGTGATAAATGGGCCTCCGAAGAGTGCACAGCCGCAGTGCGAAGGGCACTGCAGGCTTGGTAATAACGCAGTGCGTCATTGGTTCCGGAAATTGACCGATCGTGTCGCGAATGCAGGCGAGGGAGGCGCGACACGCGATTCGTGAGGGCCGCCGGTCTTCGCGCATCGCGCCGTCACGCATGATCCGTTGTTCTGCCATCCTGTCAGATTGTGGCCGACTGGTACACTTTTCGTTCGCAGAGGTGGGTGAGCGGTGTGGCATTCCCTCCAGAGACGCCCATCTAGGGCGGGGGGCTGCACTCCCATTGCCGTTTGTCCAACCGAAACTTTGACCTATGAACCTGCAAAAATTTACCGTCAAGGCCCAGGAGGCCGTCCAAAAGGCGATGGAACTGGCGGCGTCCAAAAATCACCAGGGCATCGAGCCCCCGCACCTGCTGGAGGCGTTCTTGAGCACCCCCGACAGTGTGGCCGTGTCGATCCTGCGGCGCGTGGGAGTGAGCGTTGATCGCCTGCGCAGCGAGGTCGAGGCGGCCCTGGCGTCGCTGCCCACGGTGACGGGCGCGAGTGCCGGTGACCAGTACGTCGGCGAGGAGCTGAAGAAGGTGTTCGACCGTGCCCGCGCCGAGGCAGACGTGATGGACGACGAGTACGTGTCGACCGAGCACCTCCTCATCGGCCTCGTGGAGGGCCAGAACGAGATCGGCCAATCCCTGCGTGACCAGGGCGGCTCGAAGGAGCACGTCATGGAGGCGCTCGACGACGTGCGCGGCGGGCAGGGGGCCGACGACCCCCACGCCGAGAGCCGGTACGAGGCGCTCGACCGGTTTGCGCAGGACCTGAACGAGATGGCCCGTGAGGGCACCATCGACCCGGTGATCGGGCGCGAGCAGGAGATTCGGCGCGTGCTCCAGATTCTGAGCCGCCGCACGAAGAACAACCCGGTGCTCGTGGGCGAGGCCGGCGTCGGCAAGACGGCCATCGCCGAGGGCATTGCCACGCGCATCGTCCAGGGCGACGTGCCGGAGTCGATGCAGTCGAAGCGCATCGTGGCGCTCGACATGGGGGCGCTCCTGGCCGGCTCCAAGTACCGGGGGGAGTTCGAAGACCGGCTCAAGGCGGTCGTCAACGAGGTGTCCGAGTCCGACGGCGAGATCGTCCTCTTCATCGACGAGCTGCACACGCTCGTGGGGGCCGGGGCCTCGGAGGGCGCCATGGACGCGGCCAACATCCTCAAGCCGGCCCTCGCCCGCGGCGAGCTGCGCGCCATCGGCGCGACGACGCTCGACGAATTCCGCAAGCACATCGAGGACGATCGCGCCCTGGAGCGCCGCTTCCAGAAGGTGCTCGTGGAGGAGCCGAGCGTGGAGGACACGATCTCGATCCTGCGCGGCCTGAAGGAGCGCTACGAGGTGCACCATGGCGTGCGCATCCACGACAGTGCCCTCATCAACGCCGCCGACCTCAGCGAGCGCTACATCACCGACCGCCAGCTGCCGGACAAGGCGATCGACCTGATCGACGAGTCGGCCGCCCGCCTGCGCATGGAGATCGACTCGAAGCCCGCCGACCTCGACCAGTTGGACCGCGAGATCCGTCAGCTCGAAATCGAGCGCGAGGCCGTAACGCGTGACGAGGGCGACCTGGCCGACAAGCTCGATGAGATCGACCGGCAGATCGCCGACCTGGAGGACGAGCGCGACGCCCTGAAGGCCCGCTGGACGGAGGAGAAGGACCTCATCCAGACGGTCCGCTCCGCGAAAGAGCGCATCGACGAGCTCCGCGTGAAGGCCGAAAACCTGGAGCGGGAGGGCAAGTACGACGCGGTCGCCGAAATCCAGTACGGCGAGATTCCGGACCTGAAGGAAGAGGCCGAGGCGGCCAACCAGAAGCTCGAAGAGATCCAGGAGGACGGCGCGCTGCTGAAGGAGGAGGTCGACGGGGAGGACATCGCCGAGATCGTCTCCAACTGGACTGGCATCCCGGTGTCGAAGATGTTGGAAAGCGAGCGCGAGAAGCTCCTTCGCATGGAGGACGAGCTGTCGGAGCGCGTGGTGGGGCAGGACGAGGCCATCGAGGTGGTCTCCAACGCCGTCCGCCGCGGCCGCACCGGCATGCAGGAGGGCGACCAGCCGATCGGCTCGTTCATCTTCCTCGGCACCACCGGCGTCGGCAAGACGGAGCTCGCGAAGACGCTTGCCGAGTTTCTCTTCGACGACGAGAACGCGATGGTGCGCATCGACATGAGCGAGTACCAGGAGCGTCACACAGCCAGCCGCCTCATCGGCGCGGCGCCCGGCTACGTCGGCTACGAGGAGGGCGGCCAGCTGACCGAGGCGGTCCGCCGAACGCCCTACTCCGTGGTGCTGCTCGACGAGATCGAGAAGGCGCACCCTGAGATCTTCAACGTCCTCCTGCAGGTGCTCGACGACGGGCGCCTCACCGACAACCAGGGCCGCACGGTCGACTTCACGAACACGATCATCATCATGACCTCGAACATGGGCTCCGACGTAATCTCGGAGCGGATGGACGCGGTCGAGGGCGGGTACCTCTCGGAGCGCGAGCATCAGGAGCTCGAGGAAGAGGTGCTCAAGATGCTGCGCCGCCAGGTGAAGCCCGAATTCCTAAACCGGATCGACGACATCGTGATGTTCCGCTCGCTCAGCCGCGAGCACATCCGCGAGATCGTCGAGATCCAGTTCGGGCGCGTCCAGCGGCTCGCCGCGAAGAACCACGACCTGACGCTCACGCTTTCGGGCGGCGCCAAGGACTGGCTCGCCGACCGTGGCTACGACCCCGCCTTCGGCGCCCGCCCCCTGAAGCGTGTCATGAAGCGGCACGTGTCGAACGGCCTCTCGCAGGCGCTGCTCGACGGCACGATCACGGACGGCGACACCGTCCGCATCGAGCTGGGCGACGACGGGGAGGGCCTGACGTTCGAGGCGGTGCAACCGGCGGGCACCGAGTCGGCCGCCGACGCCGCGGGGGCGGGCGGGGACGGCGCCGCGACGGTTGATGCTTAACGTTCGGCCATAATTTCGAAGGAGAAATGCGCCGTCGTCTTCCGAGAGATCGGGGGGCGGCGGCGTTTGTGAATGAAGCCTATCTTTTCTCAAGAACCTCAAACATGTCTCCGTAACTGTGAAGGGTCGACAAATGCGTCTGGATTTTGCCCTCTTCGGGGACGCTTTCACCTTCCGATTCGTGGTGGGCCGAGTTGCTAAATTCTATGGTATCCTTCAGTGTGCTTATGTATTTGGCCTTTACAGATGGGCACTCACTCAAGTGGTAGAGTTTCTGCTTTGCCGTTCGGTGCTCATTGGGATCTAGAAGTGGGTGGCCCTCCACTCGACATATTAACCCGATCAGGTGCTCTGTAGAATTCCTGATTCTATCAAGCGCAATTTCTCGGTCTTCTTCATTCCCTTTCGCTAAGTGTTCTATCCTCTCGAGTTCATCTTCGAAGGTTTTTTCCTTCGAGATGGTCGGTCCTTCCCTGCTGATGTCGGAGATTCTGAGGTATTTAGACCTCTGGTCGATATGTAGACTCCATAGCTTATCTGAGAGAGCGCGTGTGTGCGTACCGACGATGACTTGTAGGTTCTCCTGGTCCAGCAGTCTTTCAATTACGTCGCGTGAAAGAGCCTCAAAATGCTTGTCATCCATCGACTGGACCGGGTCATCCAGAACGATAAATCTGTACGGACTGCCGGGAGACAAAGTCCTCATAAAATGGATACTGAGACCAAGCGTGTTTGCCTGGCACTGACTCAAACCGGTGGCTACATTAAGCTCCGAGTCGAAAGCCTCCGCATATATTCTCAAGCTTTCCGCTCCAGCATCAAGCCGACTGGGGACGACATTGGATGCAGGATTCATCACGCCGTACCAATCTTTGATCTCCTTTCCCCGATCTTCTAACTTTTCTTCCTGCTTGTCTTGAAGGTGATCACTGAGGCGCTGTCCAGCCTCACGGACCTCATCCATCAAGCCGTGGTATTCGGCCAAGACCTCTGCTGACTCCCATTTATCAAGCGGTTCCATCAGAGCGTCTATCTGCTTGACGGCATCATCACTTGCGATGACCTCTTCTAACTTCTCCTCCAAATTCTCATAGGCCTCCGCGTAGGATTCTGCTGTTGAACAAATAGATCCAATAGCATGCTCAATTCTCTTTTCCGACTTGAGTAGTCTCTCCTTTGCCTCTCGAACTGATTCGGGATCACTGGCCAGTTCGGGAATCTCGTCTATCGAGTCGGCGAGATCGCTCAGTGCGTCCCTTGTTTTTATGATCGAGAGCTCTGAAGCGTCATGACACGTTAGAAACGGTTGCAGGAGTCCTCTGTCATCGATGAGATCGGCAAGCGATTCTCTGTTGGGAGAAGTCAGAAATCCTGGGAATAAACCGTCAATGCGTCTGGAGATTCGTCGCAAGCGTTGTGAGAAATCGGAGACGGAATCTTGAAGCGTTTTTTTCGCTGATGTAAATTCTGAAGTCTTTTCCAGACGTTCCCGAATTTCTTCCCGCTTCTCCTTGTCAAGAGTCGGTGCCTCACACATCGGGCAAGTGTCGGTATCTTCGTCTCGGAGCTGCAGGCCAGTTTTCCAGAATGAGAGGCATTCGCTCGCGTACTCTGCTGCTGCCACTCCCAAGTACGATGAGAGTGCGTCCTCACACTGCTTCAACTCGGACTCTAATATTTCCTGCTTCGATTCCTGAATGGCCTCTCGCAGATTCTCCCTGTTCGAGGGAGGCCGAATTGGAGTCGGATCGAACACCCTGTCAGCAACCTTTTCTCGGTGTGTTGTCAATTCTTCACTCAACGTGATTCGGTTAGTCTCCTGTGTACCGAGAAGATCTTGGGCTGCCTGTAAAAGCTTTTCCTCGTCCTCTGAGAGGTCAAACTCTTGCTCGCGCCATTTCTTTAGTAAAGCAATAACCTTGTCATCCTCAGATTCATCCATTTTGCGGATAGCAGACTGAAGGCCTTCTCTTGCCTGTTCAACCCTATTCGGGGGTGTTCGCTGCAGGCGCCGGTTCGTGCTATCCAAGGTTCTATCAAACTCGATCAGTGGATCCAGGCCCAATGCCGCACTGATCTTGTCTCTTCGATCGATTGGACGGGATAAGATGAAGTCCTGCAGCGAGTGCTGTGGAATTACTGGGTCAAAAGCAGGATCCTCATTGAGGCCAATTGTAGAGAAAGGTTTCTCCGACCCGTCGATGACGGTGGTGTTACTCGTGTCATTTTTATTCGGGTTATCGAGTTCACGACGGATCTTGTGTCTGTTTTCATCCGCGGTTTCAACCTCAGCTTCTACGAAAGTCGGCGCGTCTTCAGGGGCGTGGACGTTCCTATAGTAGTTTCGATAGTCGCGTTTGCTATACACTTCGACACCGCGCTTACGACGTTTCGCGCGACCGTGGAAGAGCCACTCGATCGATTCTACCAGGCTGGTTTTACCGAAGCCGTTCGAACCGTAGAGGATGACGAGATCGGCATCAAGTTCGATCCAATCTGATTCTCCGTAGCATCGGAAGTAGTAAGGACGGAGGCGGAGCAGACGCATGGTTATTCAGAGGGGTGTTCTGATTCGAGACGATCTTCGAGCAGGCTCTCAAGTTGATCGCGGAGATGCTTCACGGCGTCACTTCGAGAAGCGTCGAGTTTCTCGTTGAAAGCCTGGGCGAGTTTCGATTCGAGACCGTCGGGGTGGGTCTCGGCGAATTCTCTTAGCAAATCGTTGTCGATCATGCTCGATGATGAGAGTACAAGTTCAGAACTGAAAAACCGAAAGAGTGGAAGCAAGCTGGATTCCGATTGTAGAAGTTAGGACCTTTAAAATCAATAAGTATAATCAAAAAATAGGCTTGAGGAAGCGTTCTCAGCGTTCGTGTACTGTGGGTCGTATATATGAGATTCTCGGAGAGGTAGGGGCCAATCAAATTCACTAACCCTGGAGAGCGTAATAGAATGCCACCGTCTTCCATCACGGGGATAATTCCATCCACACTATACTATGGTGTGGGTATCGAGGCAGAAGCAGTGCCATCGCCGGCGGGGGACGGGGCCGCAGATGCCTTCTGAGCCGGGGCCTCCAAGGTGAACTGGTCGGTCGTGTCGACGAGCCGGCCGGACAGGGCGCTCAGGTCGGCGGCGGACTGGGCGATCTCCGTTACGTCCCGGGCGGTTTGCGCGGTCACCGTCGAAATCTCGTTGATGTTTTGGGAGACCCGCTCGCTCGTCGCGGACTGCTGCTCTGTAGCGGCGGCGATGTCGTCGATGTCGCCGGCCACGGCCCGAATGTCCTCAATCATCTCGTCGAGCGCGGCGCCGGCCTCGTTGGCGAGCTCGATGCCCCGTCGGGCCTCCTCCGTGCCGTCGTCCATGACGGCCACGGCCTGCTTGGCCTCCCGCTGAACGGACGTGATCATTTGCTCGATGCGGTCGGTGGCCTGGGCCGTCCGCTCGGCAAGGGCCTGCACCTCCTCGGCCACCACTGCGAAGCCGGCCCCGTGCTCACCCGCCCGGGCCGCCTCGATGGCCGCGTTGAGGGCGAGCAGGTTCGTCTGGTCCGCGATGTCGTCGATCGTCGCCACAATGTCTCCGATCTCCTCGCTGGATGAGCCCAGCTCGTTGATCGTCTCGGCGGAGTGCTCGACGACCTCGCCGACCTGCTCCATCTTCTCGATGGCCCGGTACACGATGTCGCCGTTCTCCTGGGCGGCCGCCCGGGCGGCCTCGGCGCGCTGGGACGTTCGGTCGACGGTTTCGGCGTTCTCGCTGATGGTCCGAGACATTTCCTCCATCGCCGCGGCGACGTCCTCGAGCTGGGTCGACTGCTCCTCCGCTCCGGCCGACATGTCGTCCGCCGTGCCGGACAGCTGGTCGGACGTGGCGGAGAGCTCCCGGGTCGCTCCGGTAATGCGTCCGATGAGCGTCCGGAGGCTGTCGACCGTCTCGTCCAGTCGGGTCCACACGCGGGCCAGGTCCTCGTCGTCGCTGTTTTGGGAAACGTCGACCGACAGGTTTCCCTCGGCCAGCCGGCCCAGCACGTCGGCCAGCGCCCTCGTCTCACGGCGGAGCGTCCGTCGGGTGCGCTCGTTGCGCTGCCGCGACTGTCGCTCGTTGATGAGGACGGCCGCCGCCTCTGCCGCCGTCTCGACGAATCGCTCGTCGGCCGCGTCGAAGGTTGTGACCTCCTCCTTGTCCGAGAGGTAAAGGTTTCCGAGCGCCCGGTCCTTATACGTGATCGGCGCCGCCAGTAGCGACTGCATGGGCGGATGACCATCGGGGAAGCCCACCGATTCGCTATGCGTGGTCATGTCGTCGAGCCGCAGCGTCACCTGTTGCTCGGGAATGTGTCCGAGCAGGCCCTTTCCCTCCGGGGGATGGTCGATGGCCGCCTCCTGCTCGTCCGTGAGCCCGAGCGTAAAGAACTCCACGATCTCGCCGTCCTCGTCGAAGATGCTGAGGGCTGCGTACTCGGCCCGTGTCACGTCACGCACCTCTTCCAGAAACGTCCGAAATGCCGCGTGCAGGTCCTCCTCCGTGCTCGTGCGCGTCATCATCTGGCCGAGGGCGTCCATGTGCTTGCCTCGCCGCTCCACCTCATCAGCCAAGGTGTGGAGCCGGGTGTGCACGTCTCCGAGCAGGTCGCTCGAACGGCCGGGTCGTGGCGCGTCGTGGTTGCCGGTCTGATGGCCCTCCAGGGTGTGCCGGACCCGACGAATAGACCCGCCGATCCGGCACGCCACGCGGGCTGCGAGTCCGGCTGCGAGCAGTCCGCAGCCGACGAGAACGAGGGTGCTAATCCAGACTGACGATATTACGAACGCCCCTGCCGTCCCGGCCCCAGCGGTTAGAATGACTGTCCCGAAGGCCACGGACAGGCGTCGGGTGGGAGCGGACGGCTGGGCGCTCGGGGATTGCTGTGGGGACGAGGTTGGCGTGGACCGGTCGGCGTGAGAGACGCCATCGGCGAACGGGCACATGCAAAAAACGTCTTTGTTACAAAGTACAGACTTGGTTACGTGATCGTCACCCGAGGCGTGTATATTAAGCGCGGACGGGGCACTGTGACGACATCGTTCACAACAGTCCCCATGTTCTGCACTCTGAGGCAGCAAGGGGGGATCCGGAGGCAATTGACAGCGTGAGGTAGCTCCCCCCATCAGGAGGCGTCTGCGGCCTGATGTCCCAATCGAGAGACAACCTGCAATTCCGTAAAGGGGCACAACACCAAGGAGACAGTCCTGTGACGGCCGAAAAGTGAAGAACGCCTGAATGGGGAGGGGCCGACGTTAGAGTAGCGGGGCCACGCGTGTCTTCGAGATGCATTCCGAGTTCCTGGTGGGACTCGTATTGCAACTCATTTCTCTGAGCGGCGCCTTGAAGCGTCGACGCCCGGCCCTCTGGTGGGGGGACCGGGCGTTTTCTATGTGGGGACGTGTGGAGGTGCTCTGGTGAGGGGGATAAGAGGCGCGTAGTCGAGAGGCTCACCGGCCGGTCCGGTCACGCTGCCGTTCTCAATCGGTCCCTGGGCGCATCGCAGGGGGCGGCAAGTCGGCGTGTGTGTCCGGCGAGGGGGGATGGTCCCGATTTGTTGCGGAGTGAGAGGGAGGGGCAGAAGGAGAGGATTCTGACTGGGGGTCCTGCTCAAGTTCAAACTCCGCGACGCTCTCCCGCAGCCGCTGGACGGTTTTTTCGAGGTCCGTCGCCGAGCTGGAAACCTGCACAACGCCCGCCGCCGACTCGCGGGCCGCCGTTGAAATCGACTGCACACTCCGGGCGATCTCGTCGCTGGTGGTGGACTGCTCCTCGGAGGCCGCTGCGATCTCGTCAGCCTTCCGCTGGGCGCGGTCGATGGCGGCGGTGACCTCGTCCAGGGCGTCGTCGGCCTCGCCGGCGAGCTCCAGGCCCGTCTGGGCCCGCTGGCTGCTTTGGCGGGCGGCGCCGACCGCGTCTTCGATGTCCTCGGTAGCGCCCTGTACCCTGTGCTCGATTTTGGTCGTGGCCGCGTCGGCGTCCTCCGCCAGGGCCCGCACCTCTTCGGCCACCACTGCAAATCCCTGTCCGGTCTGCCCACCGCCCTCGTCCCCGGCACGGGCCGCCTCAATCGCCGCGTTCAGGGCGAGGAGGTTTGTTTGCCCCGCAATCTCGTCGATCGCATCGACGATCTGGATAATCTCTGCGCTTGAGTCGCCCACGCCCTGGATGGTCTCGGCCGTGGTCTGGGCGACCTCGGCGATTTGATGGATCTGCTGCGTCGCCTCCGTGACGATCTCGCCACTGCGCTCGGCCTGCTGGGCGGCGTCCCGGGTGGCCTCGGCGGCCCGCTGGACACTGCGCGCGTTTTCGCTAATCGTCTGGTTCATCTGCTCGACGGCCGCGGCCACCTCCTCGGCCTGGGCGGACTGCTCCTCGGCGGCGGTCGCCATCTGCTCGGACGAGGCACTGATCTCCTCGGTTGTCCGGGCGGTCTCCGCGGCCGCGTCGCGCACAGAGAGAAGGGTCTGTCGGACGCTCTCGACCGCCCGGTTGAACCCATCGAAGAGATCGCCAATCTCATCGTCGCGGTCCGTGTCAACGCGAACACTGAGGTCCCCGTCGGCAAACCGGGTCATCGCGTCGAGCATCTCGGTGGCGTGGCGTGCGAGGGCGTCCTTTTGCTCCTGTAGCTCGTGGGTGGCCTCCTCCACCCGCCGCTCGACGGACGCCTTTTGCGTTTCAAGCTGGCGGGCCATTTCCTCGGTCTCTTGCTTTTGGGCCTTGGCGTCTTCCGCGGCGGACTCGGCCTTCCGCAATGCCTGGCTCTGTTCCTGTTTGAACACCCGCGCGGTGAGAAGGACGACGGTGATCAGGCCGACGTAGGAGAAGAAGAGCGACTCGCCGGCCATGGAGTCGGGCATGGGCGTCGGAAAGGCGTGGCCGCTCAGTTCGAGGGCGTAGATGATGGACAGCTCGGCGATGCTCACCGCCGTGAGGAGAATGGCAAACCACTGCTCGGCCAGCAGCAGCCCAATCAGTGGTGCGACCATGAACCAGGGGGCCGAGGTCGACGCGGTCCCTCCGGACCGGATCGTAAGCAGCGTGATGAGGCCCAGCATCACCACGGCGGTTGCCTTTGCCATGAGGGACGGGGCGGCCCCCTGCCGTAGGGCAATCGGCACTCCGGTCAAGAGGGCTGCCGAGCCCAGAAGCACGGGGATCCCGCTCCAGAACTCCCATCGGTAGTGGGCGCCGGTGTAGGCCAGGCACGCCCCGATGATGAGAAATGTGATCGCCAGCGTCAGGCGTGCCTTTCGTCGTTGGGCAGAATTCTGAGGGAGGGAGTCCGGTAGAAAAAAGTTGACCAGTGCAGTCATCATGTTACCGCGGGGTCGGTTCGGGGGAGAGCACTCCCCAGCCCCCGAGGCCGGCCGATCAGACATCGGTGGAGACGCGCCTCGAGGAGCATCGATAAACGCAACGGGGGAGTCGTAATGGTCATCGAACGCGGACCCCGAAGTGTTAACCGCTGTGAAGCTGTTTGGCGGACGTTCTGTGGCCCCCCCGATGAGTACTGGGTCGCACTCTGAAAGCATTCGGTCGCTTTGCTCCCGGCACTGTGCCGTCGTGAGTCTCGCGGAAAGTGGCTTCGGCATTGGGCCCGGCAGTTCCACTACAGCGCCTCATTTGAGCGCCATTATGCAGCCTCGCCCACTGAGTCGCGGCTGAACATCAATCTCCCAAACAGCCTCTGTGCTCCAGATGGGAGCGCAGGAGAAGGCATTCCGTCGGCCCTGGACAGAAAGAGTGCGGAAAGGAAATCCCTGCGAGCGGGGGGAGATACGGCGAGAAGAATTGACGAGTCTCTTGGCAGGGCCTCTTCGGTCCCGTCGTAGGAGGCTACAGCAGGGGGCTTTGTCTGCAGGGGCCCTTGGACGCTGGATCAAAATGGACGAGCATGAGATTTGTGCTCCTCGTATTTCTCAGCCAGTCGGAGTAAAGATTGGTGTTTTTTCGCTTCGCCAACCACATCAATAACCGTAGACGAAAATTGATGAAACGCTTCGCATCTCTCGCTGCCGTCGCTTTCGCTCTCACTATTGCATTTCCGTACACTGCACAGGCCCAGACAGAGTCAAATTCTGGGTTTGAGATCGGCCCTCGTGTCACAATCGATGTCGGTGACATTGAAGAATTTGCCCTCGGGGGCAACGTCCGATACGATCTTTCTCAAGATGTGGAGGAACCGGTGCAGCTAGCCGGGGCTTTCGATTACTACTTTGCTGACGACCAAGGAGGGGCGGACGTGACAATCTACACGATCGACTTGAATGCACACTACATCTTTCCCACGGAGGAGACGTTTTCTCCGTACGCGGGAGGGGGACTCGGAATAACGAGCTCAGAGGTGGGGGGCATCTCTGATACCGACACTGGACTCAACCTTGTCGGGGGCGTTGAGTTTGACACCGGCTCCTTCCAGCCCTTCGTTCAAGGGCAGGTTACGATTGGCAATCCGGACCGCATCGGAATCACTGGGGGATTGCTCTTTGCACTGTAGGGGGCCTTTTTGAGCTGTAGTGGAATTTCGCCCCGTCGGGTCAATCAACCCGGCGGGGCGGTTCCGATTTGGTTGTAGAACGACGAAGGGGATTGTTGGCAAAACGAGGGCCGTGGTGCCTGCACCGTGCTACTTTCTGCTTGGGGCGCCGACGAAGTGCCACTGCGGCTCGTAGTCCTTCGGGAGGCGCCGTCCCCGAAGCCGGGCGCGTACCATCTCGACCGGCATGCGCCCGCCCCGAAGAATCCGGTCGTGGAATTCGCGGTCGGACAGGTCGCCGTTCGTGACGAGCTCCTCGTGGAGGGCGCGGAATTGAAGGCCGCCGAGCATGTAGGCGGCCTGGTACAGTGGAGGATAGGTGCCGATGATGGAGCGCCGCACCTCCGCCTCTGCGTTGGCCCGCTCGTGCCCAACCTCCCGCACCAGAAAGTCGACGGCCTCCTGCGCCGACATCTCGCCCATGTGGTATCGGAGCGAGAAGATGATGCGTGCCGCCCGGTGATTGCGCCAGAAGAGCATGCCCATCCGGTCCGCCGGCGACTCGGGAAAGTCAAGGTCCCAGAGGTACATTTCCCAGTAGAGGGCCCACCCCTCGCCCCAAAACGGCGTGGAGAATAGGTCGCGGTGGGCGTTGTACCGGTCCGTCATGAAGCCCTGCAGGTGGTGCCCCGGGATGAGCTCGTGGTGGACCACCGCCCGAGAGAAGTGCCGGTTGTTGCCCCGAATGCTCATCAGCTTGTTCTCGTGCGACATCTCTCGGGCCGGGAAGGCCACCCGGACGACCTCGCCGCCCAGAAAGTAGGGGGCCACCTCTTGCCGGTCGGGCGATAGCATCTGCATCCGCCAGACCTCTTCGGCCCTCGGGGGAATCGTCACCAGGTCTCGCTCCCGAAGGAACGACACGGCCTCTTCCGCCAGATTTTGTGCGAGGGAAGGCTGTTGGCCCGGGTCTACGTGACGGGCTTTGACCGCTTCCAGGGCCGTGCGCCAATCGTCCCCGTGGCCCATGTCACGGGCGGCCCGTCGCATTTGCGCTTTCCCCCACGCCAGTTCTTGTTCGGCCACCTCAATCAGCGCGTCGGGCGTGTACGGAATCATGGCGTGCCGTAGGTCCGCCTCGAGCGCCTCCGTCCCGATCGGGTCCCCGATCAGGGGACGTTCCTCCCCCTCCGGCACGCCCACAATGTCTCGCCGGAGAAACGTCCGGTAGTCCTTCAGCTGCTCCTGGACGTCCGTGTACGGCGCCTCCACCCACCAGGCAAAGTCCGGGTGGTACCCGTCGTAGAATGCGTACCACTCCTCCAGATGCCCGCGGAGGTCCGCAATCTTGTTGGCCGCCCGGTGGGCCACGACGCGGTCCGACTCCGTCTCCCGGGACTGCTCCGACAGGTGTTTCTGGGTCGCCCTGATGGTGTCTCGGAGGGCAGCCAGCGTGTCGGCCACGGTGCGGGGCTCGAGCGATGGGTCGTCCCGCCACCGGTAGTAGAGGGAGGTGACCGTCGAGGCGAAGGGAAGGTACGGCTCCATCTCGGCGTGGCGCCGCTCCGTCCGGTCCAGCCGTTGCAGCGACGTCTGAATGTCGTTCCGCAGGAGCAGGTGGTCGATGCGTCCCTCCACGCCGAGGGGATCAAAGCGAACGGCGTTCAGCTCGTCGAGCCACTGGTTGTAGAACGTGCGCATCCGTGCCCATTGCGTCGGCCCCGCGGCGTCGTAGCGGCGGCGCAGCGCATCCCGGTCTTCCGCGAAGCGCTCCACGACCGGGATCATTGCGCTGGAGTCGCTCTGGAGGAGGGCGTCTACCGCCGGGGGCGAGGCAGGCTGTGCCGAGGAGGACCGCGGGACCATCAGGCCCGACATGAGGAGCAGTCCGACGGCCAGGAGGGCGGTGTGGAAGCCAGAAGGACGGGCCGGCGTCCGGTGGCGAGACGAGACAGGAGGAGACGAGGGGCAGAGAGGTGGGTGCATGAACGAAGATAGGCGCTGCGTATGCTGATGAATGTTGGGAGGTGTGTCCGGTGAGGCTGGGGGCCAAGGAAGGGCCGACCGCGGTGGATCGCAATGTGGAGGACCGTCCCCCGGGCCTACCGGCGTTCAAGCACGAAGACATATGGATAAAGCCCGCCGATCTCGATGGCCCGCACGTGACGACTGGCGAACTGGTCGGACTCGTCGAGGACCGTGTTGAAGGGGCCCTGCCGCAGCACCAGCATTACCACGAGGCCGCCGGGCCGCAGCACCTCGGCCATCTGTCCCAGGACGCGCCGGTAGAAGGGGTAGAAGTCCATGCTGCTGGCCATGCGCACGCCGAACGGCGGGTTGGTGACGATCAGGTCCGCCGTCACGTCCTCGAATCGTTCGGCGAGCTGCCACGCGTCGCCCTTCCGAATCGTAATTTGGTCAGAGAGCCCCGCGGCCTCGACGTTTTTTCGGGCCCCCGCGACGGCGTCTTCGTTCCAGTCGTTGCCGTAGCACTGCGTGCCGGGCCACAGGGGAGCGGCCTCCAACAGAATGGTGCCGGAGCCGCAGAAGGGGTCGAGCAGGGTGTCCGGGGGCGCGTCGAGGTGGGCAAGGCGGAGGAGGGCGTGGGCCACGTTTGCCTTGAGTGCGGCCCGCGGCTGGTAGCCCTCGAGCTGGCGCCGGCTCAGGGCCTCGCGGGTGTGCTGTACGCTCACGAGGCACCGGTCGTCGCGCACGTCTACCCGCACCTCCACGTCGTAGTCCTCCAGGTCGACGGACGCCTCGTAGCGGGCGTCGAGGGTCCCACCGGCCCACGTCTGCACGTCGACGCTCGTGAAGTCGTGGGTCCCCTGCCGGACCGAGGAGGCGCGGAAGGTCTCCGCCGCCTCCATCGCCGCCACGTCGAGGCCTTTCATCGTGTCGCGGATGGTGCGGAGGGCCGCCTCGCCATCCGCGGACAGCGTGAAGGTGTAGAGGGGCGCCAGGACGTGGTGGACCGAGCCCATCTGGCGGGCCACGGCGAGCGCATCACTGGGCCCCGCGTCGACCTCCACGAGGGCGTAGCTCTGCAGGTCGAAGGGGGCGTCGTCGGTGTCGGTCACGTCGAGGCCTGCGCCCGCGGCCCGCGCCCGAAACTCGTCCACGACCACGTCCTCCAGCCCCATGTTGACGGTGAACAGGAGAGGGGTGCGACCGCGGGCACGGAAAGAGGTGATCGAGGGAGACGATGGCATAGAGAAGAGGGACGGAGCGATTGGCAACACCGGCTGGGCGCGGTCCTACCGGGCCGGACAGGGGGAGTTCGAGGGGGACCGGAGACGTAGGGCAATTGCATGTTGGAAGCTTCGTCGAGTGACGGAACCGAATGTCCGCCTCTACCGACCCGTGCAAACAGCCCCTGTCGCTACGATGCGATTGCCCTGACCGGGGACGCGACAGAGGAACTTGGTTTGTGCGCAGAAGGTTTGCACAGAGCTACAAATCAAGCGCCTCCCCTCTGCATGCATCACCTTCGGTCGTCCGATACCGTGGGCCGCTGGGCCGTTGCCCTTGGCTTCCTTTTGGTCGTAGGGCCCCTGCTGCAGTCCGTCACGCCGTGCCGTGGGGCCGCGGCACCGGACGATGCGGCGTCGGCCGCCGTTGTGGCCGCCGTCGCGTCCGAGGCCCAGTGGACCTGCTCGGAGAAGGGCACCGTGGCGACGGTTCGTGCGGTGCCGTCGGAGCGGTCCACGTTCTCGCTCGACGGCCCGTCGGGAGGCGGGTCGGTTGGGCCCGCGTTTGCCGAGTCCCCATCCGTTTCTCTGAATGCGCAGCGGCTCCTGTCTCCGCCGCCCGTCTCGCCGACGGTGCACATCCTCCGCCCGGTCGTCCTCCAAATTTAGTCGTCTCCATCTGCCCTCAGGTGGCGCCTGAGGGTCATTCGCCGGTCGTCCGGCATCTTCCCCTCTGTTCGATTCTTTGGAGACGCCCCCTGTATCTCTATGCGCAACTTCTCTCTTCCCAGCTGGACGGGATCGTTCGTCGCGGGCCTGCTCGTCGTAGGCGGCCTCGTTACCCTCGTGCTGGCCGAGCAGCCGGCCTCCCCCGCCGCGGACAACCCGCAGGGTCCGACGGACGAAGCCCCCAATTTTGCCCTCAATACCCTGGACGATGGGACCTTTCGCCTCGCTGACCACCGTGGGGACGTCGTGGTGCTCAACTTCTGGGCCACGTGGTGCCCGCCGTGCCGCCGTGAGATTCCGGACTTCGTGTCGCTGCAGAAGGACCTCGGCGACCGGGGCCTGCAGTTCGTGGGGGTGGCCCTTGAGCGGAGCGCCGGCCCCGACGAGGTGCGGGCCTTCGCCGACGAGATGAACATCAACTACCCAATCGGGCTGGGCGACGGCGCCATCGCGAAGAAATACGGCGGCGTGCGGGGGCTGCCCATGACGTTCGTAATCGGTCCCGACGGGCAGATCCGCAAGCACATTCCGGGCATGACCACCGAGGACCGGATCCGTCCCCTGTTGGAGGCACTCCTACGGGAAACCTCATAGCTACGTCTCCGCCGGCCGCTCGATGCTTGTGCACCGACCGATCCCGCATCGTCCCGTATGCCTGAGTCGAATCGCGATCGCTCCCTGTGGCGCATCGTCTGGGCCTACGCTACGGCCTACTGGCACTGGCCCGTGCTCCTGGTGATGGGCGTGTACGTCTATCAGCAGTACATGCCGAGCATTGATCTCGCCGAAGAGGGGCGCCCGGCGCCGAGCGTCGAGGCCGAGGCGCTGGCGGGGGATCGCTTCCGGCTCGCCGACCACCGCGGAGAGGTGGTAGTGGTGAACGTGTGGGCCACCTGGTGCCCCCCGTGCCGCGTGGAGATGCCCGGCTTTGTGGACCTGCAGCGCGAGTTTGCGGACGACGGGGTGCAGTTCGTGGGAATCGCGGTGGATCGGGACGGGGCGGATGCGGTGCGTCCCTTCGTGGAAAAACAGGGCGTCAACTTTCCACAGATTGCCAATCCTGCGGTCGCGGCGCGCCACTTTCCGGGCGAGGCGGTGCCCCGCACGTACCTCATCGACAAGCGAGGGCGCATCCGGTACGAGCACAGCGGCATAATCCTCAAGTGGGCACTCGACGATGCGCTGGAGCGGCTGGTGGACGAGCCGGCACCGGAGAGGGGGAAAACGTAGGTCAACGAATCGTGAACGGGGGGCCGAGTCTACCGGATTGGGGAAAAAGAGGGCTCTGTAGTAAAAGTCCGGATGGTCCTTGCTAGGATCTGCGGCTGGACGAGGACGTTACCACTTTTGTTGAGGCGCTTCTTTCATCATCGGTAGCTTCGACATGTCCGACGCACTGAAGGTCCGCGAAATAGGGAACTCACTCGGGGTGGTTCTCCCCAGCTCAACCCTGAAAGACCTTAACGTAGAGAAGGGAGATGAGCTTTTTGCCATCCAGACCCCGGATGGCGTGCAGCTCACGCCGTACAATCCGGAGTTCGTGGAGGCAATGGAGGACGCGCGCGAGTTCATGCGTACGCACCGAAATGCCTTCCGTGAGCTTGCCTGATGAGTCATGGAAGAGTCCCAGCGCAACGAGCCGACGTGGCTCCAGAAGAAGCTCGTGCTGGCGATGCACGCCGAGACGCTCCATCAGTTTGGGGGAACGGCGGGCCTACGCGATGAGGGTCGGCTCGAAAGCGCCCTTGATCGACCGCGAAACCGGCACGCGTTTGCGGATCCATCGCTCTTTGAGCTCGCTGCGGCGTACGGTCACGGCATCGTGCGGAATCATCCGTTCGTCGATGGGAACAAGCGGACGGGTCTTCTTGCGATCCGGGCGTTTTTGTTTCGGAACGGATATCGGCTCAATCCCGACGAGGTGGAAATGGTACAGATTGTGGAACGAGTAGCGGCGGGGACGACGAGTGAAGACGAACTCGCTCATTGGATCGAACAACATTCCGAGCCTCAATAGACATCGATGGCCCAACGTCCCGTTCGGCACTGGATGCTCGTTCCCCTTATTTTCCTGCTCGGGACCGGACCGGTCGCGGCCCAACCCACGGCCCTCGTCGGCCCCACGGCCCTGAATCCCGCCGACTCGACGGTGATCGAGAACGCGACGGTTCTGCTGGACGGCAACCGCATCGCCGCGGTGGGGCCGTCGGGCGAGGTGGAGGTGCCGGTGGATGCGACGGTCCACGAGATGCCGGACCGGTACGTGATGCCGGGCCTCGTCGACGGGCACGTCCACTTCTTCCAGAGCGGCGGCCTCTACACGCGCCCCGACGTGATCGACCTGCGGGCCGAACGGCCGTACGCGGAGGAGCTGCGCCGCATCAAGAAGCGGCTCCCCGATACCTTCCGCCGCTACCTGCGCAGCGGGGTTACGAGCGTGGTGGACGTCGGTGGTCCGATGTGGACCCTGGACGTGCGCGCCCGGGCCGACACCGCGGCGAGGGCGCCCACCGTCGCGACGGCGGGCCCGCTCATCTCCAGCGTCGAGCGTCCGTCGCTCGACGAGGGCGATCCCCCGATTCTACAAATCACGACGCCCGAGGCAGCCCGGAAAGAGGTTCGCGACCAGATTATGGCCGGGGTCGACCTCATCAAGATCTGGTACATCGTGGGCGGCGATGAGACGCCGGCCGACTACCGTCCGGTCGTCGAGGCGACCGTCGATGAGGCCCACAACGCCGGCACGCGGGTGGCCGTCCACGCGACGGAGCTGGAGACCGCCCGCGCCGCCGTAGAGGCCGGGGCCGACATCCTGGTCCACAGCGTGTCCGATCAGCCCGTCGACGACGCCTTCGTGCGTCTCCTCCAAGAGAATGGTGTGCTCTACACGCCGACGCTCATGGTGAGTGAGCGCTACCGCGAGACGTTTGCCCAGCAGCTCGACCTAACGACGGCCGAGCACCACATCGGGCACCCGGACGTCACGGGGTCGCTCTTTGACCTGCGCACGCTCCCCGATTCCCTGGTCCCCGCAGGCCTTCGGCAGCGCATCGAGCAGGCGCCGACCGTCGCGTCCGACACCACCGCCATGCGCAACCTGATGCGGCTCCACGACGCCGGCGTCTCCATTGCGGCGGGCACCGACGCGGGCAACATTGGCACGCCCCACGGCCCGGCGCTCTTTCGAGAGTTCGAGCTCATGCGGACGGCGGGCCTCGCGCCGCAGGAGATTCTTGCGACCGCCACCGCGGGGGGTGCTCGGCTTCTGGGGCGCGACGACCTCGGGCGGCTCGAATCCGGCATGCAGGCCGACCTCGTGGTGCTGGACGAAAATCCCTTCGCGGACATCACGAATGTGTCGTCGATCCACCGCATCGTCAAAGAGGGCCGTGTATACCCCCCGACGCAACTGATTCCCCGAACGCCGACGGCCGTCGTGCAGCAGGGGGCCAACGCGTTCAACGCCCACGATCTCGGTGGCTTCCTGGACGCCTTCGCGCCCGACCTGGAGGTGTACGCGCATCCCGACTCGCTGATCATGGAGGGGCGATCGGCCCTGCGCGAGCAGTACGCATCGACCTTCCAGACGGCCAACCAGCTCCGCGTAGAGGTGCATCACACGGCCCCCATCGGCACCACCGTGGCCCTCCACGAGACCATTCGGGGCATGCCGGAGACGGAGCCCCTTGAGCAGATTGTCCTCTACCGGGTGACGGAGGGGGCGATCGACCGCGTGTGGCTGGTGCAGGAAGAGTAGACGAAGGACTGGGGGCCGAGGAGAAGTTTGGAAGCGGTTCCGGAGCCGTCCAGCGTGTACGGTCCGGGCATCAGGTCATAGGTTGCCCATCCATCTTTGCACGCAGCCGCCCTGTACATCGGCCATCGTACACCGGTCATCGTCTGGGGCGGCATCACCTCGGCCCCCACGCGTTTTCCCATGCCAGAGCGACGCACGTTCCTGAAAGCCCTCGGGGCAGGCGCCCTGAGCGCGGCCGCTTCCGGATTTTCGGCCCCATCCGAGCGCTTCCCTTCCGATGCCGCAGATGTGAACGTCCCGGCCTCGCCCGACGCGGCCCCGACAAACTGGGTGTGGATGGCTCCGGAGCTCGACGTCTCCGACGACGTGTGGAAACGACGCTTCGAGCGCCTGCGAACGCACAACATCGACGCAATTCTGCCGAAGGTCTACGGCAACCGGGCGGCCTACTACGGGAGTGCCTTCCTGCCGGTCGAGGGCGAGTGGCTCGAAACCATTCTGCCCCTCGCCAAAGAGGTGGGCCTAGAGGTGCACGGGTGGATGGTGTCGATGCCCTGCACCATCCCCGAGATCGTGGAGCAGCACAAAGAGTGGTTCGTCGTAAACCGAAACGGAGCATCGGCGGTCGACAATCCGGCGTACGTCGACTACTACAAGTTTACGTGTCCCAATCGGCCCGGCGCCCAAGACTTCATCGAGCGGCGGGTTGAGGAAATCACGTCCATCGCCGGGCTGGACGGCATCCACCTCGACTACATTCGCTTTCCTGATGTCGTCATCGCCGAGGCCCTGCAGCCGAAGTACGGCATCGACCAGGAGGAAGAAGAGGCCCCGTACGACTACTGCTACTGCGACGTCTGCCGGTCGAAATTCGAGCAGAAGCACGGGGCCGATCCCTACGACCTTGAGGATCCGACCACGAGCACGGCGTGGCGCCTCTTCCGGTACGACAGCATCACGAGTCTGGTGAACGACCGCCTCGTTCCCATCGCCCGCCAGAACGACAAGGCGGTCTCGGCGGCTACCTTTCCGAACTGGGAGGCTGTGCGCCAGCGGTGGCACCACTGGGACCTCGACGCCGTGCACCCGATGCTCTACCACAACTTCTACCACGCCGGGGCCAACTGGGTGCGCGATGAGACGCGGGCCGGCATCGAGCGGCTGCGCGGGCAGGACCGGTCCACCCGCCTGTACAGCGGCCTCAACGTGGGCGCTGTGGCCCCGGGCGGCCTGGAGCGGCTCATCGACAAGGCCCACGAAGGAGATGCCAGTGGCATTGCCCTCTTCGCGGCCGGCAGCATGAACGACGCGCTGTGGACCACCTTCGCGGAGGCCACCGCAGGGGCGTAAGCCCCACCTCGGACACCGCGCTCCGCGTGGACGCTCCCCCGTGACACCTCGTCTTCTGGTATGCGTCCGGCGTGGAGCCGGAGATGGATGGGCTCTGTCAGCCCCACGAGGCGTCGCGGGGCAGCTACTCCTACGATACGCTCGCGAATCACGTGGCGAAGCAATCCGGCTCCGAGCGGCAGTGAGGGCCTGCACACCGACTCCGGTCTCAGGCGGTCGCACTCTGAGAAGACCTCTTCGCTGGCGCTCAGGGCGCACCACGACAGCCCTCGACCATGCGCCGATTTTCGGTTCATCGATGCTCGCTTTCCCCCATCCGATCCAAAATCAACACACCAGGTTCTAAGCCGTCGACGCGGAGTCCCGGTCCGCTACGGAATCCGTGCGATGTGTGCGGTGCCCGATTCGTCCCCGGCAACGGTCCCCACGAGAGTGATCGGCCCGTCCAGGTCAAGGGAGGCACCAAAGTCGACGGAGCCGATGTCGAGGACCGTGCGCTCGCGCCACGAGCCCTCGGGCCGCCGGCGAAAGACGTACACGACGCGGTCGATGTTGATCTCGTTGCCGAGCTGCTCGTCGTACCCGGTGATGAGTGCGCGCCGGTCGTGGAGGGCCACGGTGGCGCCGAAGGAGCCGGACTCGTAGGGGATGGAGGGGCGGAGGGTCGTCGTTTGTCGCCAGGACGTGTCGTCGCGGGTGTAGACGGTGGCGGCGCCGGAGTTGTCGTCGCGGGCTCGTCCCTCCCCCACGAGCAGGATGGAGCCGTGCAGATCGAGGGAAATGAAGAAGGCGTCGATGTCGCGCAGGTGCGCATCTTCTCGCCAGCGCTTGCTCGACGGGTCGTGACGGAAGACGTAGACAGAGCCCGGCTCGCGTTCAAAAAACGTCGAGGCCGCCACGGCCAGGTGAGGGCCGTCGAGGACCACGTCGCCCCCAATCAACCCCGAATCCAGGCGATCGTCGGACCGAAGCCGCGCCGTGCGGGTCCAGCCATCGGGGTCGGCGTCGTGCTCGAAGACGTACACGGCCCCGCCGTACCTCCTCTCCGGATCGTTCCGGTTGGGGTTGCCGGAGGTGCTCACGGCCGCCCGGTCGCCGTCGAGCGCCACGCCCGCTGCGAAGAGCCCCTCGCGTCGGTCGGGAGCGCCGGTCAGGCGGGCCGTCTGCTGCCAGGTGCTGTCCGCCGACCGTTTGAACATGTACGCTGCGTTTTCGCCCTCTCCGCCGAAGTGTTCGCTGGAGGCGCTCACGAGGACCCGCGAGCCGCTGAGGGCGACGTCGGCCCCGAAGAAGGCGTCTGCGCGACAGGGCGTCGGAACGAGGCGTGCCGTGAGCGCCCACGAGGTGACCGGCGGGCCCGGCTGCCGCTCGTAGACAAACACGGCCCCGGCGTCTTCCCCGCACACGGACGCCCCGCTGGCACCGATCACGGCGATCGAATCGTCGATGGCAACGGACACGCCGAAGGAGGCGGACTGTAGCGTATCGGGGCGGGGCAGGGCTTCGATTTGGGCGTGCCCCTCCGTTGGAACGAGCCCGAAAAGAAGACCGAGACACAAGAGGAGGCGGGGGCGGAGCATGCGGACACTGGTTCCAAGGAGAGTGTGGAACGTGAACGGGCGGCCGGGGAGGCCGGTCCGGGACGCTCGGGACTTCAATGAAACGCTCGGGGGATAAACTGGGACGGGCCCTCGAGAAAGAAGTGGTGTTGCACGCCGGACGCGTTTCACCGACACGCGCTAGTCTTCCAGTGCCATGACGTGTTCGGTGAGCACTTCCCACTCTTCGTAGAGCCCCGAGAGCTCCTTCTTGAGCGCGTTGTACTCGTCGGACAACTCTCGGGCCGCTACGCCGTCGCCCTCGTACGCGTCCGGGTCGGCCATGGCCGCTTCGAGTTCCTCTTGTTTCTCCTCGATTTCCAGAATCCGGGCCTCTGTCTCCTCCAGCTTCTGCTTGAGCTGGTACGAGTTGAGGTCGGCGAACGGGCCGTCCCGACGGCCCTCGGGGCTGGATGTGTCGGCCTCTTCGGGGGCCGTCTCCGCGTCGTCGACGGAGGCGTGTCCGTTGGCCGACGTGCCGCCGGCCGGTGTCCCTGTTGCGTGGACGTCCCGCAGCGGGCGGGCCGAGCCCTCCTCCACCTGCCAGCGAAAGTCGGAATAGTTGCCGAGGAACGTGCGCACGGTGCCCCCCCCCACGCGCCAGGTCTTCTCGGCCACGGCGTCGAGCACGTGGCGGTCGTGGCTCACGAGCACAAAGGTCCCCTCGTACTTCTGTAGGGCCTCGATCAGCACCTCGCGCGATTGGATGTCGAGGTGGTTCGTCGGCTCGTCGAGAAGGAGCAGGTTGGCCGGTGACAGCAGCGTGCGGGCGAGCGAGAGGCGGCTCTTCTCGCCGCCGGAGAGGACCCGCACGTCCTTAAACGCGTCCTTGCCGGTAAAGAGGAAGCGCCCAAGCAGGCTGCGCAGTTCGGTCTTGGGCCGATTGGGGGCCGCTTCGCGGACGGTGTCGAACACCGTCTGGTCCGGGTCCATCGTCTCGGCCTGGTGCTGGGCGTGGAAGGCCATCTCGACGTTGTGCCCCTCCGTGCGGGTGCCTGCAAAGTCTTCCATCCCGCCGATGATGCGGGCGAGGGTGGACTTGCCCGCGCCGTTGGGGCCCACGAGCGCGACCTTGTCGCCCCGTTCGATGGTGAGGGGACCGGCGTCGGTAAAGACGGTCTCGGAGCCGTGCTCCGTGTCGTAGGTCTTGCTGAACTCAGGGAGCTCCAGCACGACGACGCCGGAGCGGGGGGGCTCGGGAAACTCGAACGACATGGCCGGGGCCGGATCGGGGGGCGGTGGGATCCGGTCCATCTTCTCTAGCTTCTTGATCCGGCTCTGGACCTGACTGGCGCGGGCGGCATTGTAGCGAAACTTGGAGATAAACTCCTCGATCTCCTCGATCCGCTTTTGCTGGTTCTCGTACTTGCGGCGCCAGCGCTTGTAGCGTGCCTCCCGGGCCTCCAGGTAGTGCGAATAGTTGCCGTCGTAGTGCAGGAGGCGGCCCCGCACAAGCTCGGCGGTGGAGGTCACCATGCGGTCGAGCACCGAGCGGTCGTGGCTCACCAGGATGACGGCGCCGGGATACGTCTCCAGCGTGTCTTCGAGCCAGTCGATGCTCTCGATGTCGAGGTGGTTCGTCGGCTCGTCCAGCAGCAGCACGTCGGGCTGCTTGAGCAGGAGGCGGGCCAGGGCCGCCCGCATGCGCCAGCCGCCGGAAAAGGTGCGAAGGGGGCGGTCGAGCTCGTCCGGGGCAAAGCCAAGTCCGGTGAGGGTGGCCTCGGTGCGGGGCCGGATGCGGTGGGCGTCCTGGGCGTCGAGTCGCTCCTGCACCCGATGCAGCCGGTTGAGAAGCTTTTCGTGGCGGTCGCGCTCGTGGTCGATCGCCTCCAACTCGCGGCTAATGTCCTGCTCCTGCTCTTCCAGGGCCAGCACCTCTTCGAAGGCGCGGAGGGCCTCGTCCCGCACCGTTCGGTCCTCGGGCAATTCCTGCACGTCCTGCTCCAGGTAGCCGATGGAGACGCCCTCCCGCGTGATGGTGCCGGAGTCCACCCGCTGGTCGCCGGCAATTGCCTTGAGGAGGGTCGTTTTTCCGGCGCCGTTGGGCCCCACGAGCCCGACGCGGTGCGGCTCGGGCGTGATCGTCCACGACAGGTTGTGGAAGAGTGGGTCCTCCCCGAACTCAATGGTGAGGTCTTCGAGTTTGATCATGTAGGGATAGTCGCTCTGCGGTGAGTGCCCGTCCGGTGTGCCTTTGCTGAGCGGAGGGCGGTGTGCGGGGCGCGGGGACGACTGCCTGGGCCCTACGCATCTGCGTCCAGGGCATCATCGGGCACGGGCGTTGCCTCCTCCAACCGCTTCGACAGGCGGGCCAGCTCCTTGTTGAGGGCCGTGGTGCCGTCCTCGTGCTCCTCGCGCTGGAGATACAGCTCCTCGGCGAGGGTAAGGGCGGTCATGACGGCGGTCGTGAGCTCGGCCTGGTCGGGGTGGTTGGCCTTGAATTGCTTCATGCGAGCGTCCACGGACGACGCGATGCGCCGGGTGTGGGCCTCGTCGTCCTCCCGCACGCGGAGGGCGTACTCCCGGCCCAGGATGCGCACGCGAATGGATTTGGTTGGCTCGGGGGCGGCCATGGGGGCGGAGGCAGCAGGAAAACGTCGTCAGGACGAGTCGGGAGACGAGGGCGTATTCGTGGACACGTCGGCTCCGTTTTCGAGGCACGTGTCGATGGCCTCGATGAAGGCCGAGATGCGATCCCGGAGGGCCGCCGGGTCGTCGTCGAGCACGAGGGGGGTGGTGTCCGGGTGCACCGCGGGACGTTGCTTCAGTTTCGCGACACGACGCCGGAGGCGCTCGTTCTCGGCCTCCAGGCGATCGAGGGCAGTAGTGGCCCGATCCACTTCGGTCCGGAGACGCCTCACCACGGCCTGGTACTCGGGCGGCAGGGGGCTCAGGTCCTCGTCCGGCAGCGCGTCGTCCGGCTTGATGGACTCCGGCACGGGCGGGGCGGGGTCGGAGTCGGGCAACGATGCGCGTGTCGGGTCATCCATAGTGAGCACCGCACAGATGAAACGCAGAACCGTCGGTTCTGGACGACGGCCGTTCCGTCCAGGGCGTTCGGGGGCGAATTTCGGACGCGAAAACGCAGAAAAATGCAACAGCCGGCGATTCGAGACGGTTTCGTCTTCGGCCCCCGCCCGCGAGGGCCTTACGTCGGAGCCGCCGGGGCCACTATCCGAAGATCAGGAGAACCACCGCGAGAATGAACATCACCAGGTACGGGTACAGCAGGCGGCGGCTCATGGGGCGAGGGAAAGGGACTACTGCTGTCGCAGGCGGGCGCCATGGTCCTCTTTGAGGCGCTCGACGATGGTGTCAACCTGGGCGTCCACCTCCTCGTCGGTCAGCGTACGGTCGGCCCCGAAGCGGAGGGTAAACGCCACGCTTTTGGCGTCCTCGTCGATGCCCTCCCCCGCGTACACGTCGAACACATCCACCCGGTGCAACAGGGGGGCGCCGGCCTCACGGATCGTGTTCTGGAGCGGGCCCACTGGCTGATTGGCGGGGACGAGCACGGCAAGGTCGCGGTCCACGACCGGGACCCGGCTCACCGGCTCGTAGTCGCGGTGTCGTCCTGCCCGGGCGGCCGCGACGAGTGTGGCCCAGTTGAACTCGGCCACGAAGACGGGCGTGTCGAGGTCAAAGTCGGCGGCCACGTCGCTGTGGACACGTGCTATCGTGCCGAGGGCAGTATCGCCCGTAGTGATGTCGATATGGTGCTGCGTGACCGGCGGGGGCTCGTTCGTCGTGGCCGCCGCCCCGTTGCGGGGGGACAGCCGGAGGTCCGGTACGCGCAGGTCTTCCAGCAGTGCCTCGACGGGGCCCTTCAGGTCAAAAAGATCCGCCGTGCGGGGCTCGGTGTCCCACCCGGTGGGGGCGTGGGGACCGCTGAGGGCAATCAGCAGCGCAGGATGTTCGCTGTAGCCGGGGACGATCGGGGCCTCGTCCTCCGTTGCTCGGCGGAAGACGCGTCCAAACTCGAACACGCGGAGCGCCTCCTGGCCGTGGTTCCGGTTGTGCTGCATGACCTCCAGCGCGCCCGGTAGCAGTCGCGGACGCAGGGCGGCCATCTCTTCCGAGATCGGGTTTTTCGTCTCCACGACGCGTGCTCGGTCGTCGCCCGTCGGGGGCACGCTGAAGCGCTCGGCGCGGTCCTCGCGCAGCATGCTGTTGGTGTAGGTCTCGCGGTAGCCGAGGCCCTTCAAGAGACTGCGCGCCTGCCGCTCCAGCGTTTCCTCGGGCGGCTGCCGCGGAGTGCGGCTCGGGACGGGCACCCGCTCCGGCTCCGGAATCTGGTCGTAGCCGTGCAGGCGGGCGACCTCCTCAATCAGATCCTCTTCGATCGACACGTCGGGGCGCCAGGTTGGCACGGTGCAGTGCAGTGCATCCGCGCCCGCCTCCACGTCGACGCCGATGGCGTCGAGCAGACGAGTTGCCTCGGGGGTCGGCACGTCGGTTCCCAGCACCTGCGTCAGCCGATCGGGGCGGAGGGCGATCGTCTTGGTCGGGGGCGGGGTGGGATGCTCGTCCACCATGCCGGGGACGACGGTGCCGGCGCCCAGTTTGGCGATCAAGCGGGCGGCGCGGGCGGCGGCCCACGCCTGTCCGTCGCGGTCCACGCCTCGCTCGAAGCGATATGACGAGTCAGTTTGGAGGTCGAGCGCCTTGGCGGTGCGACGGATCGTGGACGGGTCGAAGTACGCGCTCTCGATGAGCACGTCCGTCGTGTCGGCGGAGACCTCGGAGTTGGCACCGCCCATCACGCCGGCCACGGCCACCGGTGCCTCGGCGTCGCAGATGAGGAGCGTGTCCTCCGGCAGGTCTCGTTCCTGGTCGTCGAGCGTCGTGAAGGACGTTTCGTCGTCGGGGCGACGAACGACAATCGTGTCGTCGGCAATCGTGTCGAGGTCGAAGGCGTGGAGGGGCTGGCCGCACTCGTGGAGCACAAAGTTGGTCACGTCCACCACGTGGTTGCGCGGCTGCAGGCCGATGGCCGTGAGGCGGCGGCGCAGCCAGAGGGGCGACGGCCCCACGTCTACGTCTCGCACCACGAGGGCCACGTACCGGGGACAGCCGGCCTCGTCCCGAATGTCGACGGTGATTTCCTCGGCCGCGGTGCCGCCCGGCGCGGGCGTGTCGACCGCTGGCACCTGGAGCTCGCTGTCCGCAAGGGCCGATACGTCGCGGGCCACGCCGAGGTGGCTAGCGGCATCGGGGCGGTTGGGGGTGAGCTCAATGTCGAGCACCGCGTCGGTGGCCGGCAGGTTGTGCTCCGCCAGGTAGTCGGGAAATGGAGTGCCGACGGGCACCTCCTCGTCGAGGACCATGATGCCGGAGTGGTCGTCGGAGAGGCCCAGCTCGTCTTCCGCGCAGATCATGCCGTTCGAGGCCTCGCCCCGCAGCTCGCGTGCCTCGACGATTCGCTCTTGCCGCCCCCCCGAGCCGTCTGGATCGGGGAGCGACAGGGTGGTGCCCACGGTGGCGACCGGGACGTGCTGGCCCTCGGCCACGTTGGGCGCGCCGCACGCGATCTGCGAGGGCTCGCCGTTTCCGAGGTCCACGTCACAGAGCACGAGGCGGTCGGCGTTCGGATGGTTGCGGACCGCCTTGATCTCGCCCACCACCACGCCGTCAAGCGACTGGCCGATGGGCTCGACCGTTTCGACCTCCAGCCCGGCCATCGTGAGGCGCTCGGCCAGCTCGTCCGGCGTCCAATGGTGATCTACGTAAGTGCTTAGCCAGCGAAAACTGAGGTCCATGTTGCGGAGAAGGGTTACACGTTGGAACGTTCACCGTTGAACGTCTCAGAAGCTGCTTCAAACAGGTTTTCAACCTTCCAACGCCGTTTAGAATTGGTCGAGGAAGCGGGCGTCGTTCTCGTAGAAGATTCGGATGTCGTCGATGCCGTGGCGGAGCATGGCCATTCGTTCCACGCCCATCCCCACCGCGTAGCCGGTGTACTGCTCGGGGTCCACATTGACGGCCTCGAACACGTTGGGATGCACCATGCCGCAGCCCAGGATTTCCATCCACTGCCCGCCGTCGTCGGCGTCTTCGTCGGCCCACCAGACGTCCACCTCGGCGCTCGGCTCGGTGAAGGGGAAGTAGCTGGGGCGGAAGCGGAGCGTCACGTCCTCCCCGAAGAGCGCGCGGGCGAGGCTGTAGAGCACCTGCTTCAGCTGGGCCATCGTCACGTTCTCGTCCACGTACAGTAGCTCCACCTGGTGGAAGAGGCAAAACGACTTGTACGAGATCGCCTCGTTGCGGTACACGCGTCCCGGCACCGCCACCCGTATCGGCGGCGCGTGGGCCTCCATGATCCGGATCTGGCCCGGCGAGGTGTGGGTGCGCAGCACGCGCGGGTCTTCGTCCTCCGGGGCATCCTTCAGAAAGAAGGTGTCTTGCATGTCCCGCGCCGGATGGTCGGGCGGGAAGTTGAGGGCCGTGAAGTTGTGCCAGTCCGTTTCGACCTCCGGCCCTTCGTGGGTCGAGAAGCCAAGGCCGCGCAGGATGCGTAGAATTTCGTCGAGCGTCTGCGTAAGGGGATGCGTCGACCCCGTGAAGCCGCGTCGGCCCGGCAGGGTGAGGTCAATGTCGGGACCGCCCGCCTGCGTCTGTCGCTCAAGGCGCGCCTTCGCCTCGTCGATGCGCTCCTGAGCGCGGTCCTTCAGGGCGTTGAGACGTCTTCCGAACTCGGGGCGCTCCTCCGGCGGAAGGTCGCCGATCTGATTGAACAGGTCCGGAATTTCGCCCTGGTTGCGGCCGAGGTATTTGATGCGGAAGGCTTCGGCCTCTTCCGCACTTTCGATCGATTCGGCCTCAATCTGTTCGCGGAGCTGATCGATTGTGTCGGGCATGAAGCGGGGGCGAGTCGAGGGTCACAGAGAGCAGCGCGCCGCCGAGGGCGGGCCCAAGAGGCGAGGGGCAATAGAAAATCCCGCCGAGCCTGCGAGGGCAGGGGCGGGACGAGGTCACCGGCAGTGCTGGTGGTCAACGTTCAGCGTCCCTGCGCACTCCCTGAGGTGGAAAACGCAAGGACCCCCCGAAACGTCGAGGGCTCCAGTGGCATCGCAGCAAGGCGGTCGACGAGGAGGAAGCCGTGAGGTACGGACCGCGGGAAGCGGTGCGCAAGGCGCGAAGGGGAGATTCCCCACCACGTGTTGTGCATCACGCATCACGAGTCACGCATCGCCTACCCCATCACGTGATCCACGATCTGCTCGAAGGCATCCGGGTCGTGGACGGCCAGGTCGGCAAGCACCTTCCGGTTCATCTCCAGGCCCGACTTCCGGTACTGGCCCATGAACTGAGAGTAGCTCACGTCGTGTTGACGAGTTGCGGCGTTGATCCGGGTGATCCACAGCCGTCGGAACCGTCGCTTCTTCTGACGGCGGTCCCGGTAGGCGTACTGCAGGCCCTTCTCGACCGCGTGCTTGGCCACCTTGTACACCTTGCTTCGGCGGCCCCAGTAGCCCTTGGCCTTGTTCAGAATTTTCTTTCGTCGCCGACGGGTCGCCGGCTTGTTCGTTGCGCGCGGCATGTAAGGTAAAGCGTCCGTGTGACAATACAGTCGAAGGTACAACATTGACGAGCACCAGCACGAGGCCGATGCCCGTCTGAGAAAAGCTCTACAAACGACAGACGGGGGCTGAGCACAGCCCTCTGTCAACAGGTCCCCCAGGCCCGCAGCACGACTAGGTCGACAGCATGCGCTTGACCCGATCGCGGTTCGCCTTGTCGTCAACGACGACGCTCTTGCGCAACTGGCGCTTGCGCTTCGCGTTCTTTTTGGTCAGCAGGTGCCCCCTGTTGGCCTTTTTGCGCTTGATCTTGCCGTTGCCGGTCGTTTTGAAGCGCTTCTTGGCACCGCTGTGGGATTTCATCTTAGGCATGGCAGCAACAACACCCCGAGGGGCTTTCGTTCGCAAAGCAGTCAAAAGTCAGGAGCTAGACACCGTATGAGGGAGGCGTCCGCGCGTTCCTGTCCGCACAGAGTCCACAAAAAGACCCTGTGCTCGCCACGGTCGGGGGGCCTTCCTACACAGGGAAGGGAACCGTCCTACTTGTTCTTGTGGGGAGCGAGGATCATCACCATTCGCCGCCCTTCCATTTCGGGCTGCTGGTCAATGCGGGCAATCTCTTGAAGCTCCTCAATCATTCGGCGCAGCAGGTCCATGCCCTGGTCCTTGTAGACGATGTCGCGCCCCTTGAACTGAATGTATGCCTTGACCTTGTTGCCGTCCTCTAGAAACTCGCGGGCGTGATCGACCTTGAAGTTGAAGTCGTGCTCCTCAGTGCGGGGCCGGAAGCGAAGCTCCTTCATCTCCATGGACTTCGACTTCTTCCGGCGCCGCTGCTCCTCCTTCTGCTTCTCGTAGCGGTACTTGCCGTAGTCGAGGATTTTGCAGACGGGCGGATCGGCGTCCGGCGCAACTTCCACGAGGTCGAGTTCGTGGTCTCGGGCACGGTCGAGGGCTTTCCCGGTCGGGACCACGTCGTGATCGCCGTCGGGTTCAACCACGCGAACCTCGTTGGCACGAATTTCTTGATTTACGCGAAGTTTGTCGACGTCAGCGATGGCAGGATGGGTCGTTTTTTGAGGAAAGAGCTCGGAAGAAATCCCGGCCTGTGCGAAGTGGGATGGCGCTCCGGCACAAAAGAGCAAGTCGGGAATTCTTGTACACGCGATTGCCCTTTTGAGGTTTCAGTGAAGGTCACCTGAAGTGGGGCGAGCCGCGCAGGGGCGAGAGGGCTAGTCGAGGGTCGGTTCAAATTCCGGGCCGACGCGGTCAAGAAAGTCCTGAATGGGCACAGTGCCCTGGGGGCCGTCGGCGTGGGAGCGGACCGAGACCGTGCCGTCGTCCGCCTCGTCCCCCCCTACGACGAGCATGTACGGGACCTTTTGGGTCTCGGCCTCCCGGATCTTGTAGCCCACCGTCTCGTCGGACGTGTCGATCTCGACGCGAATGTCGTCGGTCCGAAGCTGAGTCGCCACTGTTTTGGCGTAGTCGACGAAGTCGTCCCCCACGGGAATGATCTGCACCTGCGTCGGGGCGAGCCAGGCAGGGAAGGTGCCCCCGCAGTGTTCAATCAGCACGCCGATGAAGCGCTCCAGCGAGCCGAACGGGGCACGGTGGATCATCACTGGTCGCTTCCGTGCGTCGTGCTCGTCGACGTAGGTGAGCTCGAAGCGCTCCGGCAGGTTGTAATCCACCTGGATGGTGCCGAGCTGCCAGGCGCGCCCGAGCGCGTCCTCGACCATAAAGTCGAGCTTCGGCCCGTAGAAGGCGGCCTCGCCCGGCTCCTCGTAGGCGTCGAGGTCGGTTTCGGCCACGGCCTCGCGGATGTCCTGCTCGGCGCGGGTCCAGAGTTCGTCGCGGCCCGTGTACTTCGCAGTGTCGTCCGGGTCGCGAAGCGAGATCTGTGCCTCGAACTCTTCGAAGTCGAGGGCGTCGAGGACCTTCAGGGTCAGGTCGATGACGGACTTGAACTCGGCCTTGACCTGTCCAGGGGTGCAGAAGATGTGGGCGTCGTCCTGCGTGAAGCCTCGTACGCGGGTGAGTCCGCCGAGCTCGCCGGTTTGCTCCTGGCGGTAGACGGTCCCGAACTCGGCCAGCCGCACCGGGAGGTCGCGGTACGAATGGTGGTCGTTCTGGTAGATCTTGACGTGATGCGGACAGTTCATCGGCTTGAGGAGGTAGCCCTCCTCCTCGCCGTCGTCTCCTTGTCCGGTCACCATGGGCGGAAACTGATCCGCCTCGTAGTGCGGATAGTGCCCGCTGGTGCGGTAGAGGTCGAGCCGCCCAATGTGGGGGGTGCAGACCGGCTTGTAGCCCTGCTTCACCTGCTCCTGCTGCAGCACCCCGCGCAGCGTCTGTCGGAGCGTGGTTCCTTTGGGCAGCCACATCGGCAGGCCGGGGCCCACCTGTTCGGTGTCGAACGTGAAGAGGTTCAGCTCCTGGCCGAGCTTGCGGTGGTCCCGCTCCTTCGCCTTGCGCCGCCGCTCCAAGAAGTCCTCCAGGAGCTTTTCCTTGGGGAAGCTGATGCCGTAGATGCGCGTGAGCTGCGGGTTCGACTCGTCCCCGCGCCAATACGCCCCGGCCACAGAGAGCAGCTTCGGCGCCTTGATGGCGCCGGTCGACGGAATGTGGGGGCCGCGGCAGAGGTCGATGAAGTCGCCCTGCTCGTAGAAGGAGATCTCTCCCTCCTCCAGGCCCTCAATCAGCTCCAGCTTGTACTCGTTGCCCTCCGCCTCGTAGTGCTCGATCGCATTCGCCTTCGACACCTCGTGCCGCTCGTACGTGGCGTCGCGGCGGGCGAGCTCGGCCATCTTGTCCTCGATGGCGTCCAGCTCGTCGGCGGATAAGGTCTGGTCCCCCAGGTCCACGTCGTAGTAAAAGCCCGGGTCGATGGGCGGGCCGATGGTGAACGTGACGTCCGGGTAGAGCGCCTGCAGCGCCTCGGCCATGAGGTGGGCGGAGGAGTGCCAGAAGGTTTGCTTGCCCTCCTCGTCGTCCCAGGTCAGGATTGCGACCTCGGCGTCCTCCGTGAGGGGCCGGCTCAGATCGCGCACCTCGCCGTTCGCCTTGATGGCCAGTGCGTCGCGGGCGAGGCCGGCGCCGATGCTCTCGGCAACCTCCATCCCCGTCGTGCCCGCCGGATGAGTGAGCGTGGAGCCATCCGGAAGGGTGATCTCGATGGTTGTCTCGTCGGTTTCGGCCATGGGCAGAAGCGTCCTCGGTGATCAGTGTGCGGGCGGGGCACCGCCAACAAAAAAGCCGCCTCGTCCCAAACGCGTTCGGGACTGAGAGCGGCAGCAGTGGGTCCAAGTGGACTCGAACCACTGACCTCTACGATGTCAACGTAGCGCTCTAACCAGCTGAGCTATGGACCCAAACCAAACCTGTCGGTGTCATTTTGGGCTTCGTACCAATGCCTACGTCGCGCTCAGGATTCCTTTTCGCCTCAATTCACCGAAACTTTGACCCTTGGTTCCCCGGCAGAGAAAAAAGGAGCGGTGGAGGGGGCCGCACAGGGGCCCCGATTTTCGAGCGGTAAGGTTGTACTGGAGTGCGGGCGTGGTTTTCTTGTCGGCCCAGACCCTTCCTCCGCACGCATTCTGTCCGAGGGGGACGGTCTCTTCTCCCCAATGCCCCGCTTTCCTGCATGCAGGATGTTCCCGCACGGTCCCACGACTGGAACGTCTCGACCGACGAGGCCAAGCGCATTCAGCGCCGACTGGCCTCGGAGGTGGCTGAGACGGCCCTGCCGAACGATGTTGAGACCGTCGCCGGGGTCGACGTAAGTGTGCGCGATGACCGGGCTCAGGCGGCCGTCTCCGTGCTTCGGATGCCAGAGATGGGCGTGACCGACGAGGCGGTGCACCGCTGCGAGGTGCCGTTTCCCTACGTGCCGGGCCTGCTCAGCTTTCGGGAGATGCCCGCCGTGCTCCCCGCGCTCCAACAGCTCGACACGGCGCCGGACGTCTTCGTGACCGACAGCCACGGGGTGGCCCACCCGCGTCGCTTCGGACTGGCCTGTCACCTCGGGGTGTTGTGCGACGTGCCCGCGATCGGTGTTGCGAAGTCGATCCTCGTCGGCGCACCGCAGGGAGAGCTCGGGGCCCAGAAGGGCCACCGCGTGCCGTTGGTTGACGATGGAGAAACGGTCGGAACGGTGCTTCGGACGCGGACGGACGTGAATCCGGTCTACGTGAGCGTGGGGCACCAGTGCACGCTCGACGCCGCCGCGGACCTGATGCTGGACTGTAGCCCTCGCTACAAGATTCCCGAGCCCACGCGCCAGGCCCACAAGCTGAGTCGGACGGAGGAGTAAGGGCCTCGGCGTCCGGGGGGACAGCGGTGGGGCGTGTGCCCCATCCCTTCAGGGCCCCCGCGGCAACGAGGACGTTCTCGGACAGCAATGTGCCGGGCTCTCGAAAGACCTCCGCAACGACCGGTCAATGAGCCCTTTCGTCGCGGACTGTGCGGGCGATCGCTTAGTGCCCGGGCCGACGAGGGGGGAGCATGTCTTCACGGCCACGGAAAGATTATCGCCGGTCCGCTTTTCCAATGCCCAGCGTTGCGCCCTCCATGCAGCCACACCGCCATGTCAGACGGCCCCACCCTTCGCCGCGCCACCCCCGACGATGTCGAGACGCTCGCTCACTTCAACGAAGCGATGGCCGAAGAGACGGAGGGCAAGACGCTTGACCCGGAGGCCGTGCGGGCCGGCGTGCGGGGGGTGTTCGACAGGCCGAAACAGGCGTTCTATCTCGTTGCGGAGCGGGACGAGACGGTCGTGGGAAGCCTGATGATTACGACCGAGTGGAGCGACTGGCGCAACGCGGACTTCTGGTGGATCCAGAGCGTGTACGTGCGCCCTCCCGCACGGCAAACAGGCATCTATGCCGCCCTCCACGGCGAGGTGCGGCGGCGAGCCCGCGAGGCCGACGATGTGTGCGGGCTCCGCCTCTACGTGGAGCAGGACAACGCGGCGGCCCGGGCGGCATACGAGGCGGTGGGGATGAGCGAGCCCCCGTACCGGATGTACGAGGAGATGCTGTAGATGCTACCTATCTAGGGGATCGCAGCTCTCCATGTGAAACGGGGCCCCATCGCCTTGCTCCTCGCCCTGGGCGAGGGCCACATACTGGCCGATGAAGGTAACGGCCCGCTCGCCCGCCTCGTTGATCTTGCACTCAAGCTCGATTCGCGCCCGCCCCCAACGGTCCAGTGTCTCCTGAAATTGCTCCTGGGTGTCCTCGTCTGGGGGTTCGCAAACGACCGAGATGTTTTCGTAGACGGGCCGAAGGTACTCAATATCGCTTTCCTGGATCATAACTTCCACCCGCTCTCGCATGTCCTCCATCGCGTCGTGCATCGCTTCTTGCACGAGCTGGTGCATCATTGCCCAGCCAGTGACCGTGGCAAGCATGCTGAGACTGCCCCCGAACGCACTGCCCATGTGATTGGCGTTTGGCTGCAAGGGGGCAGAGGCACGTAGACGGCCCTGTTCGTCCGCAGCGAGTTCAAACTCAAGGTGCTCGGTGATGGGCATCTTCTCGGTGATGAGACGCTCCAGTTCGTCGAGAGCGGTGTCCTTGAGCGACGGGCTGGGCATGGCGCGAACAACCTGCGTGGCGAGGATCCGAAAGGAAAACCAAAGTAAACGGAATCTCCGTACGAGCCGAGGGCGGATACGTTCTCCGTCGCATCGGATCCATTCGGAAACCCCGCGGGGTTTTGGCGGATGAAGGGACGGTGAGGCGATACGTTACCAAAGCAAGAAACGACCCGTCCGTCTTTTGCACACAAATCGCCCGTCTCCCGACGGCTTTTCCGCCGCAGGGAGTCCCCACCAATTTGCCCACGCACCGTCTCTTCCGATGGCCTCCCGCAACCCCTTCGTCCGCATCGCCGATCAATACGACGGAGTGCCGCCGCGCCTGCGAGCGCCCCTCGTCACACGAGCCGTGGGGGACGTGATCCCATTCGTGGGCACCGCCGGGTGCTTTGTGGAGGCCTACACCTCGCGCCACGTTGCCGTCCGCCTCGACAACGAGACACGCCTCCGGAATCACCTCGGGGGACTCCACGCCGCGGCCCTGGCCCTCTTGGCCGAAACTGCGTCCGGGCTCGTCGTGGCCCTCAACGTGCCGGACGGCTCCGCGCCCCTGCTGCGCACGATGGATGTGTCGTTCGAGGCCTTCGCCCAGGACGCCGTGCAGGCGGACGCCACCCTCACCGGCGACGAGGCGAGTCAGGTCCGGTCTCGCCCCGTCGGGCAGATCAGCGTAGACGTGACGCTCACGGCCCCCAACGACGACACGACGCTCGTCACCGGTGCGCTGACGTGGGCGTGGATGCCGGAGGAGCGGCTCGCGAACGAAGAAAAGGAGTGATGGGAATCAGACCCTGTTTTGCGGGTTGATGGGAAGCGGAGACACGGCGGGCGAAGCGGCAACAGGATGCCCAGATGAGTCTCTGTAGCGGGGGTTGAGCAAGAGCGCAGTCATGCCCCTGGTGAGCGACCGAATGCGTCCAGAGTCCGACCGAGCACTTGCTGGGAGGGGCGCAGACGTCTCGCCCAACAGCTTCTCAAGGGATCATACGTCTCCCGCCTGTGGGCGGAGGAGCAACTCCTCGAGCACCGTGCGGTCGGAGAGGTGGTAGGCATCCACCACGGACTGGGCGATGTCCTCGGGCGCCATGAGCCGATCCTTCGGAACGTCAGTCCCCTCCCAGGTGGGCGTATCGGTAGCGCCGGGCAGCACCGTCGTTACGCGGAGCCCCTCGGCCTTCGTCTCCTGGCGCACAGTGCGGGCGAGCCCGCGGAGGCCGTGCTTGGCGGCGCAGTAGCCGGCGTTGCCTGGGTAGGCCATCACGGACGCCACCGAGCCCATGAAGAAGAGGTGGCCCTCGCCCCGTTCACGCAGTGCGGGCAGAAACGCCTTTGTGACGGCGAAGGCGCTCGTGAGGTTAACGTCGATCTGGTCGCGGAAGCCCTCCAGGGTCAGTGCGTCGAGGGGCGCATAGGTGAACGCCCCGGCATTGTTCACGAGTACGTCCGGGGGGCCCCACTCGTCGTGCACCGCCGCCGCCATCTCGGACACCGCCGCGTCGTCGGTCACGTCGGTGGGAAGCACCAGTGGGGTGCCCCCTCGTGCCCGACAGGCATCGGCGGTTTGCTCCAGTTTTGCCCGCGTTCGCGCCACCAGGGCCACCCGTGCACCGTCGCGTTCGGCGACAGCCTCCGCGATGGCCTGCCCGATGCCCTGACTTGCGCCCGTAACGACAGCGATCATCTTGTTTGGAGAGTCGATGTGTGATGGTTGCATCAACAGGAGTGCTCATTTCGGGCGTGGGACGCGTCGTCTCCCCCAGCGGCCCCCGCTCGCTCCCGCAGGACTAGTCGGTAGCGCCGATGAGGCGCATGAACTCGGCGCGGGTGGCGTGGTTGTCAAACTCGCCACTGACCGAGCTGGTGGTGGTCGCCGAGTTTTGCTTCTCGGCCCCACGCATCATCATGCAGAGGTGCTTTGCCTCGATGACGACGGCCGTGCCCAGCGGATCGACCACCTCGTCGATGGCATTTCGGATCTGAAGGGTCAGCCGCTCCTGTACCTGGAGGCGCCGGGCAAAGACCTCGACCGTTCGCGGGATCTTGCTGAGCCCCACGATGTTGCCGTCTGGGATGTAGGCCACGTGCGCCTTGCCGTAGAACGGCAGCATGTGATGCTCGCACATCGAGTACACCTCAATGTCTTTGACGAGGATCATCTCGTCGTAGGCCTCCTCGAAGAGGGCCTGGCGAAGGATGTCTTTCGGGTTGAGGGCATACCCGTGCATCAGAAACTGGTAGGCCCGGGCGACCCGTTCGGGCGTGTCGGCGAGGCCCTCCCGGCCGGTGTCCTCGCCCAGGATGTCGAGGATGCCCTCGATGTGCTCGCTGAGGGCCTCGGTGGTCTCCTCGTCGTAGATGTCGCGCCGCTCGTAGAGCTTCGGCGGCATGCCGTCGGCGGAGCCGTTGGTGCGCAGCCCGCTTGATTGAATCTTTTTCTCAGCCATTGTGGAAAAGTGGGGGCGGTGAGAAAACGTGCGGAGGGGCCACCGGGACGGCTACTCGCCCCGGTACTCCACGAAGTTGCGAGGGGTTTCGTACAGCCGTACGCAGTGGAGCTCCCCGGTGGGAAGTGCGTCGTCAATCTCGTTCCAGATGGCAATCGCAAAGTTCTCGCTCGACGGGATCACCCCGTCCATGAAATCGACCTCCAGGTTCAGGTTCTTGTGGTCCACCTTGTCGAGCACCCGGTCGTGGAGAATGTCCTTCAAGATGCCCAGGTCGACCACGTATCCGGTCTCGGGGTCGGGGACGCCGGCCACCGTCACCTCCAACTCGTAGTTGTGGCCGTGCCACTTCGGGTTGTTGTCCTTCCCGTAGGTGTCCTCGTTCCACGCGTCCGACTTCTCAGGGTTGTGAAGCCGGTGCGCTGCGTTGAAGTGAACCTTGCGGGTGATGTAGACGGTGGACATGGCAGAACAACGGATGAAGGAACGAAAGGGAATCGAGACACCGAACGGTACTGACCACTGGAAGTGGTGTTGTTTCCTGGGGGCAAACGGGCACATAGTTGTCACTCTGTTCGCATATGTGTCGGGGGCGTCGTGGAAGGGGCCCTCCGAGACAAATCGGTCCCTATGACAGGACAATTGCATGTTGAAGGATTCGTCGAGTGAGGGAGACTCCGCTGCCGCTGATCGTAGAGGGGAAGCCAGGAATGCAGGGGAGAATGGGGGGAGCGTGGGGGAACCAAATTTCCGCCTCCCCCGGACCGTGCAAGCAGCTCCCGTCGCTAAGATGCGATTGCCTGGGTCCTTGTGATTTGTCCGCTGCATGTATATTGTGATTGTGAAAACACAGCCCTCACCCAAAGGAGGGCCCGCTCAATTTTGCTCACGGACCGTGGATCGATCCATGTCCGAGAAAACCATCTTCCAACGCATCATCGACGGGGAGGAGGACGCCGATATCGTCCACGAGGACGACCGATGCGTGGCCTTCCGGGACATCAATCCGGAGGCCCCCACACACCTCCTCGTCGTTCCCCGCAAGCCCATCCCGTCGCTCGATGACCTGGACGCGGAAGACGGGGACCTGATTGGGCACCTGTTTGTGGTGGCCCGCGAACTGGCCCAGGAAGAAGGGCTGCGCGACGGCTACCGCACCGTCATCAACTGTGGAGACGACGGCGGGCAGTCGGTGTGGCACCTTCATCTGCATCTCCTTGGAGGGCGTCGCATGAGCTGGCCTCCAGGATGATCGGGCCCCGGCACGTCGCGAGTGCCGCGCTGTGCGCAGAGCACTCGCGGCCTGTCCCTTCGAGTTTGACGTTTGTACTTCACATTTGCACTGCGCCACCGTGATCACATTGGGCGTGACAGGGGGCATTGGGAGTGGAAAAACAACCGTCTGCGGGTTCCTCGAAGAAAAAGGAGCTCGGGTCTTCTACGCCGACATTGAGGCGAAGCGGCTCATGCAGGAGGCCCCCGCGGTGCGGGCTGCCATTGTCGACGAGTTTGGCCCCGAGGCCTACCACGAAGACGACACCCTGCACCGGGAGTACCTCGCCGAGCGCGTCTTTGGCGACGCTGAGCGGGTGAAGCGTCTGAACGCCATCGTTCATCCACATGTCTTCGAGGCGTTCGAAGAAGCGAAAGAGCGCGCGGTGGACGAGGAGGTGTCCCTGCTTGTCCACGAGGCCGCACTTCTCTTTGAGGCGGGCGGCGACGCGCATGTCGATGTTACCGCCGCCACGGTGGCCCCGGAGACCGACCGCGTTGCGTGGGTGACGGCCCGAGACGACGCGTCCCCGGAGCAGGTGCGGGCGCGCATGCAACACCAACTCTCTCAGAGCGAGCTCCGCAGGCGGGCCGACCACGTGATTGAGAACGATGGAAGCCTCGACGATCTGCGCCAAAAGAGCGCAAAGCTATACTGGGCCGTCGTGGATGATCGGTAGGGGTTTCCAATTTTCGTCCTCGTCCCGAAAAAACAGAAGATTTCACCCAGCGACCGTCCGGCCTCGTCAAAAAGGCGCTCGCATGCGAGGCAAGTTCTAGTCTAGGGTCGATTAAAGAGTCGTTATCCGAAAACTTGTACCTTGAAATCGGAAAGTTTACACGGTACTTTACGCTGAGTTCGTGTGCAATCTCTTGTCCCAAAGCGTCTGAGTGCCAACAAGGGGGCGGTGCGCATCGCTTCCTTGGCGTTTGTGAGTCGAGCGGGGGGCTGAAGGCGACTTCACTCGACGGAAGCGCACAGACGCCCGTCACATCGGCCTGTGCACGCATCTGTGGCACGTTGTTTTCAGGCATCGTTGTGGGCAGGCACCCTCCGCTGAGTGCGAGGCAAGGTCAGTGCTGTCTCCCGATTCCCGAAGGGCGTAGGGCACCGGGAGCAGCGATGGACTCGCACAGGCCGTAGCCGTTGGCGATTTTCAATCTTGAAGAGTGCGATGAGCAACGATTCGAGATAGATCTCCGCCGTACTGCACGAGCTGAAGAATCCCATTCTGGCCATCGAGCGTCTGTCTGACATTCTGCTTGAGAATGACCAGCAGTTTTCGAGTGATACCAAGCGCAAAATCGAGCTGATTTACACGTCGGCCAAGGAGGCCTCCGGTTACCTTGAAGACCTAAACTTCTCCTCCCCGCCGGTCCTTGCCGACGACTTTTCTTTCGCGCCGGTTGACGTTTCGGCCCTGGCCGAGCAGGTGGTCGAAAGCTTCCAGCCACATGCCGAGTACAAGGACCAGGCGCTGCGACGGGCCGAATTTGCCGAAGAGGCCGTGGTAATTGGAGACGAGGTGCGGCTCCTGGAGGCAATGAAGAACATTGTAAACAATGCCCTGAAGTACTCGCCCCGTGGCGAAACGGTGGACGTGCGAGTGCAGAAGGCCGAGGCGGAGGTTCGATTTTCCGTCTCCGACAGCGGGCCGGGACTCAACGAGGACGACCTCGACCGCCTGTTTAAGCCGTTTCAGCGTCTCGCCCAGCAGCCCACAGACGGAGAGGTATCGCTGGGGCTGGGGCTCTACCTCGTGAACGAAATCATCAGTCGCCACGACGGCGAGGTGGACGTCGAAACGACGAAGGGGGAGGGAAGCACCTTCACGCTCGTTCTTCCGACGGCCTCTGTGTCCGCGAAGCACCCGTAGGAATTGCCCGGTCTGGCACACGGCCCGACCGTCGACGTCGGAGTGCAGGCATGCCCATGCACGTTCGCACCTGCACTCCAATCAAGATTCTCCACACTTCTCGGCCCCTGTCTCGACAGCGGGGCGTTCGCATTTTGTCCGTGTCCTCTTTCTCATTGTTGTCCCGATCTCCATGTCGGATCAGTCTACAAACCACATTCGGACCTTTCTCGTCGACGACCATCCGGCGATTCTGGAGGCGATTCGCAATCGCATCGACGACACCCTGGACGTGGAGGTCTGCGGAATGGCGACCTCCTCGGACGAGGCGTTCCGAAAGATCGAGGAGATGGAGCCGGATACGGCCGTCGTTGACATCTCCCTGGAAGATGCCCATGGGCTGGACCTCGTCCAAAATCTTCAGTCGCAATGTCCAGAGGTGCAGGTCGTCGTGTACTCAATGTACGATGAGATGGTCTACGCGGAGCGGGCCGTCCAGGCGGGGGCCTCCGGCTATCTGATGAAAGACCAGCCCACCGAGGACCTCATCGAGGCGATCCGAGTGGTGAATGGGGGAGAGGTGTTTTTGAGCCGAAAGATGGCCTCACAGATTCTGAATAAGGTCGCCCGGGGCGAGTCCTCCGAGCCGAGCTTCCCGATCGAGGAGTTTACCGACCGTGAACTGGCCGTCTTTCAGATGCTCGGAGAGGGGTGCAGCATTGAAGAGATTCAGGATCGGCTGAACCTAGCGCGGAAGACGGTAGAGACGTACCGGCGACGGGCAAAAGAGAAGCTGGGGTTTGATTCCGTGTCGAAGCTGCTTCAGTTCGCGGTCCAGTGGGCATCCGCCCCGGGGGCCGGGAAGAAGGTATCGGGGATGCCCGACGGAGACGGGTCCGCCGATGGAAACGCCCCCGATGGAAGTGAGGACAAGGGAAGTGAGGAGTAGGGACGCGGCCCCGCTCCTGCCGAGAAAGGGGAAGTCGCCCGCGATTTTCGGCCGGGACCACAGCTCTCCGTGGCACGCCTCTGGGTCCCTCTACCCCGCCAAGAGGCGAAGTAATCGGAGCCATTTATTGGCGTAAAATGCTCCGTCAGATTACAAATACACAATCCGTTTCCTCAACATAAATCTGCGCTGATGTGGTAGGTCACTGGGGCTCGCGTCCTTCTTACTGAAAGATGTACTTGGTTCACCTCTTTGCGAGGGTCCCGAGCAGGCAGGCCTTGGTACGACGTTTCGTCGAGAGACCGTACCATCGGATGCAGGGTGGTTCCCACGAGACGGACCGCCGTGTTTTGTAAATGTTAAGCAGGGCATCTGCGAAGCATCCCACCAGAGGTTCATTGTCCCTCTACACAACGCTCATGCAGGTCAGCTTGGGCAAAGGGACAGAATCTATGCGACGAACATGCGCCGCACGCACGCAGGTGCTCACCACTCGGACGGACGCTGGGAGACGAGGGCTTTGTGGGCAACTGCCCCGGCTCTACTCGTTCTCGGCGGCGTTCTGGAGAAAGAAACCACTGGGCATCCGGCCTCCCCTACGATCGTTGTGCCACCAGACATCCCAACTCTAGGCGGATGACTTCCGAAGCGGTTCGCGAAAAGACCCAAATCATCGTCGTTGACAAGCACCCTGCCATCCGGGAGGTCCTTCAGTCCAGGATTGCGGAGCATCCGGAGATGCAGCTGGAGGCGGAGTCTGCGAATTCGGAGGAGGCCCTTGCCCTCGCCGAGCGGCATGACCCCGACGTGGTGGTGGTAGAAATTTCGCTGGGGGACGCCGATGGGCTGACGCTCATCCAGGAGATCCGCTCCCAGATGCCGGAGGTTCGGATCCTTGTCTTCTCGAAGTACAACGAAGATCTGTACGCGGAGCGGGCCATCGAGGCGGGGGCATCGGGGTACGTCATGAAGACGAAACCGACCGAAGAGGTGATGCAGGCCATCGAGCTCGTCAGCGAGGGGCAGGTGTTTCTGAGTCGACACGTCTCGTCCCGCATTCTGAGTCGGCTGGTCCGCGGCAGCGGGGACGCGGAGACCTCTCCCCTCGAAAAGCTCACCGACCGTGAGCTCACCGTCTTCCGAAAAATAGGGGAGGGGCACAGCGTACGCCAGATTGCTGATCAGCTCGACCTAAACCGGAAGACGATCGAAACGTACCGGCGGCGCGCGAAGGAGAAGCTTGGTCACGAGACCGTGGAGGACTTGCTGCGGCACGCTGTGCAATGGGCCGAGCGGGGAACGCGCGAGCAGACGGGCTCGGAATAGCCTCCGGGGCCTCCCCTGCCCATTTGCTTTCGGGGACAGGCGGGGACAGGGGCTACAGCCCTCCTCGGCGGGTCCCTCGTCCACGAACCCCCTACGGTGATCGAGAAACAAAGAAGGGGGCCCTCAACAGCCCCGACTCTCTGAAGTCCAGAAGACCCGGTGCCAAGATGAGGTCCCCGCCGTGTTGATGATGCGGCCCGAGTAGGGCGTTACACATCGAACAGTGTGTCAAAGTACTGCTCGCCGCCGTCGCAGACGATCATCACGACCGTCGCATCCGGCTGCTCCGCGTGAATGTCGCGGGCGACGGAGAGGGCGGCCCCGGCGCTCGGCCCGACGGGGAGGCCGTGGGTCTGTGCGGCCTCACGGGCCTGTCGGAAGGCTTCTTCGTCGGCCACATCGCGCATCTCGTCAACGTGGTCGAACCACATGGTGGGAAGTTCGCCGCCCTTGCCCAGCCCCTCTACGCAGGTGTTATAGGGAACCGGGTCCGCGCCGTAGAACGAGGTGGAGATGTTGGAGTCCTCGGCGTCCACGCCCACGACGGTCACGTCCCGCCCCGCCTCCTCGGCCTGCTCTTTGATGTGCCGGGCACTTCCGCTGAGGAGCCCCCCCGTCCCCATTGCGCTAACGAGATGGGTGATGTCCGCCCCGGCCTGCGCCCAAATCTCCGGCCCCGTCCACCGGTAGTGAACGCCCGGATTGGACTGGTTGTGATACTGGTCGACCAGAAATGCGCCCGTGTCCTCGGCGATGCGCTGAGCCACTGCCCGGTAGTGGTCGGGGTGGTCCGAGTCCACGTCGGGGCACGTTCGCACCTCTGCCCCAAACGCCTTCATGTAGCCGATCTTGTAGGGGCTCGTCCCCTCCGGACACGTCAGTGTGCACGGGACCCCCAATCGGTTGGTGACGAGGGCCACGGCGCCCGCTGTGTTGCCGGAACTGGCCTCCACAACCCGGTCGAAGTCGCCCTCCTGAAGGGCCTCCGTGAGGATGCCCATGGCGATCCGATCTTTCATCGAGCGCGTGGGGTTCGCCGACTCCATCTTACAGAGCAATCGCCCGTCCTCCGCTCCGGGATACGGGAGCATGGGAGTGCCCCCGATCCGGTCTAGAACGGGATCGTCGGTGGGAAACGGGGAGGAGGGGAGGGTGTCGGGCTGTGCGGAACGAAGGGTCGCGTCGGTCGGCATGGAGGCACAGGGGATGAGCAGGAAAGCGAAGAAACGCTGCAAATTGGACCGGCCGGTCTCCTTTGTGTTCGGGAATGGCGTCGAATTCGGGCAGCGTTCGTCCGGAATGCCACAGCGCACGATGGGGGCATGCATCTTGGAATTGGGTCCAGTCGGCTGCAGGCTATTTCTAGAAACGTCCGTGCCACAGCCGGGGGCTGGACGGCGCTCCCCCGCACAGATCGTGTGGGACCTCGGCAGGGGCAGGGGCGGCCACGCGCCCTCGAATCGAAAATGAGAGCGCCACTTTGACAATGTGTTCTCTTGCGGGGCAGGCTGAAGGCAAAAGACACTGCGAAACCGCGGGGTCTAGAAGCCGCCGCACAGCTGAGAGCGCGAGGTGGATCGTGTCTCTTTGACGAAGAGTCAGATGAAGAGTCAAAAGGACTGGCCGGCTTCTGCGGGCGGGGTGACGCGAGCCCACGGGGCCGCGGCACCATCAGGTCCTGCCACGCCGATGCTTCCGGGCGGTCGTGTTTCGGGCAAGAGCCCGTGCCCCGCCCCCCTGAGCAGTCAATCTTCTTGTGGGTCAATTTTTTTGTCAAGATGTCAACACCTTTGACCCGGAACGGTGAGGTTTGCCATGACGGTATGTCAAGTCACGCAGAGTCCCCGCACATGTCGATGTGGCCTTATCCGGCCCCGAGAGACTGCTTGCCGTCTGGGAGGCGCGGACAACTACGACTCGTGGATCAGGATTGAGTTTGGCTTATGATTCGTCATGCGAGGCATGTCCGGAGGGCCTCTCGGGTCGCTCGGTGGAAGCAGTTTGGAAATGCGTGTCGACGTGTCAAGACGTGAGAAGAACGCCTATCGGGACAAATACGACATCAGAACGTATGTGCCTTGACGTTGTGTTCTCGAATCTCGCCACACTGCACTCAACGAGACAAACTTGCTTCCCATGCCAGTCGACAACCCCCAGCGTGAGAAGAAGAGACAGCGCCGCCAGACCATCGTCGACGCCGCGGACACCGTCCTCAAGGAGAAGGGCCGTGACGCGATGACAATGGCCGATATCGCCGACGCGGCAGAACTGAGCCGAAGCCTCCTTTACGTCTACTTTGAGGACATGGACGACATCGTACTCGCGGTCACGCACCGGGGGTTTCGGTCAATGCGGGAACGGTTTGAGGCAGCTGCACGGCAACACGAGACGGGACGTGCTCAGATCCGAGCGATTGGCGATGCGTACCTCCAGTTTTCCCAGGAAGAGCCGACCCGTTTCCGACTGGTCGCCCAGTTTGAGTCTCGCGTCGCCGATCCGGAAGACTCTCCTGAACGGGTACGCCATTGCCTCGTGGAGGCGGACCGGGGCCTCCAGGTTATGAGCACGGCCATTCGGAGGGGCATCGACGACGGCTCGATTCGCTCGACCCTCAACCCCCGGCAGGCGGCCCTCACGCTCTGGGGCTCTACGCATGGCCTGATTCAGCTTGCCGCCACCAAGGGCGGGGGGCTCGAGAAGCAATACGGCCTGGATCCCGGTTCCCTCGTCGACACCGGGCTGGACTTCCTCGGACGAGCCCTTGCCGACCTGCCCGCCAAAGATCTGGAATGACAAACTATCAAAACTGCACTTTCTACCAAAAACCCACTTTGTTGTCGATATGTCAAAAAGTGGGTTCTCTGTAGCTTGGTAGGCTCGGAGACGACGAGGAAGAGACTTCAAGGCGAGTTCGTGGAGTCGAAATTTGACACGACGTCAACAAGGAATGGCAAAGTGCATGGAGGGGGGCTCGATCCGTCTCGTGTTCCGGGCGGAAGAAGGGGTCCCTTTGCTGTGTCAATGAGGGAAATGGGACGGGGTACGTTTGGGTGACAAAGTGTTATACGGGCTGAGGGCGTGTGGCCTGTATTTTAGAACCGTGTGGTCCAGACGAACATGGGCTCCTCGGCACAGCTCGCGCTCTTCATGCAGCACGACTTCCGTGCGCGCTCTACGCAGAACAGATCAGTGTGCGTTGCGGTGTGCCCCCCGGCGTCTCGTCGAATGCGACGTAGCTGGCCGTGGCGGATTTCGCTCCCGCCCTTTCACCTTCAGCACGTAGTTAAGGATGCCGTCGTGGGGTTGGGCCTCGGGAGTACACTCCGGGCATTCGTTCCCGCTGCACTCGAAGATCCGTTCCGGATACACATCCGTCCTGAGCGCCCTGCCGGCCACGTCGCGCCCGTTGTCTTGGGATGTGCCTTTGTGTCTCCCTTCGGAAACATGCGACGGTGACGAGGCCTTGTCGAGGGCAGAAGGGCGGCCCTGAGCGGCGGTTCAGGCGGACCTCTCCGTGACGCCGGGCCAACGCCCGAAGCGCTACGGCCTGTGGGCCGTTTGGGCATTGGACAAAGAAGGCCCCCGTCCCCTTGGCCTCTACGCGGTCCGGGGCCCGTTGAGCGAGCAGGTCGATTGAGCGAGCAAGTCGACGGCCCCGCCAGGGCCCGATACATTCTACGGTCGTCGCGGGAGAAGTGAGGGGCCCAACGTGGAGAGAAACGGAAGAGTGCGGAGTTGAGGAACGAGCGGAGCACTCCGTCATGCGGGCCGTGAACTCTCCCCAAAAAGGGCGATGCCCCCGCAATTTTCCGGGACCACACAGTGCCAGATTGGTTGCGCCCGTCGCCAGCAACGGGTAGATTCAAATCCTTGAGCCTTTGCTTCTCTCGCCCACGTCCCTCGAACTCAACGGTGCGGACATGATCCCTTCAATGGTTTGGACGGCCCTAGGCGCTTTCCTCGTCATCAATGCGATGCTGCTCTCGGCGTCGCTGCTGGTATTTGCGGAGCGGCGCGTCTCGGCCTTCATTCAGAACCGCCCAGGCCCGAACCGGGTGGGACCGCTCGGGCTCCTACAGCCGTTTGCCGACGTGCTCAAGTTTGTGCTGAAGGAGGACGTCCAGCCCGCGCAGTCGAACAAGTTCATCCACTCGATGGCGCCGGTGGTTATGGTTGTCATCGCCATGACCACCGCGGCGCTCATTCCGTTTGCCGAGGGTGTGGTGGTGGCCGACCTCAACGTCGGCGTTATCATGCTCCTGGCGCTCACCTCCATCAGCGTCTACGGGGTGACACTGGCGGGCTGGAGCTCCAACAGCAAGTTTTCGCTGCTCGGGGGGCTGCGCTCGGCGGCGCAGATGGTCTCCTACGAGCTGTCGATGGGCCTGGCGGTCATTTCCGTTGTGCTCATCGCCGGGTCGCTCAACTTCATGGAGATTGTGGAGCACCAAAACTCGGGCGGCGCCCTGCTGGGCTGGAACGCGGTGCGCAACCCGATTGGCTGTCTCATCTTCATCGTTACGGCCTTCGCAGAGACCAATCGCGCCCCCTTCGACCTGCCGGAAGCGGAGGAGGAGTTGGTGGCGGGCTACCACACCGAGTACAGCGGCATGAAGTTCGGCATGTTCTTCCTCGCCGAGTACGTCAACTGGTTTATCGCCTCCTTCTTTATCGTCACGCTCTTCTTCGGGGGCTACCTGGTGCCGTTCGAGCCGCAGCTCATCGCCCTGTTTCCGGCACTGGAGGGCTCGACCCTGCTGGCGCTGCTCCAGTTTGGAAGCCTGATGCTGAAGGTGGGCTTCTTCGCCTTTCTCTTCATCTGGGTGCGGTGGACGTTCCCCCGCTTCAAGTACAACCAGCTCATGAAGGTCGGCTGGAAGTACCTGTTGCCCATCTCCCTGGCGAACGCGATCCTGATCGCCCTCGGCGTCGTGCTCTTCGGGGCGGTCGGGCTGTAGGGTTTTGCGTGGAGGGCAATGGTCTGAAGTTGTGTACGCAAAGGGGACCAGTCGTTCTCAACCTGCGAGTTTGTCCTTGCTTGGCCGACCTGGCAGGCCAACGTGCCCCTGTAGACACCTCCTCCGGTAAAGAGTGTCCATTTTGGCGGACCCAAAATGGACGAAACGGCCTTGGCGGTCAGAAAATGGCCTCAGCCCTGCCCGCGCTCCACTGACATTTCTCAAACTCGCTGTCGCTCGGGCATGAGAAATTTCGGTCGCTTCGCGCGCCCGGGTGTCCGGACGGCCATTTTCTGCCGGAAGCACTGAGAACCGGTAGGACTTACGTACTTGAGCCAAAATCACCGCCTACGGGTTAGACCCAGCGACAGTCGATGCCGCTCTGCTCGCGTAAAACGGCATTTGCAATCTCTGAAGATCATTTGCCGATTTCAACTGCGTAAGTCTTTCGGATCCAACAACTTGACGCTGTTGCGTTGAGGATTTTGTGTTGGAGGATTGGAGATTTGAGAGACAGCAGCGGGTCCGGATCCCGTCCTCTCTCCCGTGCCTCCAAGCCCGAACGCTACCCGTGCTCGGAGGCGGTCGTCTCGTCCCACTCGTAGCCGGAGGTGAGCGACTCGTACTGCGGGTCCCGCTCGGCGGCCTCGTCGTGGGGGAGGCTGCCACGGTGGGAGCGCAGGTAGGTAAAGGGGGTGTGGTGGAGGAAGTTGGAGACGCGTCCGGTGTAGACGTCGGCGTAGCGCTCCACCTGTCGCGCGAAGAGGCTCTTGTCCTTGCCGGTGCGCATGAGGGGGCCCCAGTTTTCGTTTGCGAGCTGGCTGGAGGCCTTGGCCAGGGGGGCGATGTCCTCATCAAGCGATCTCAGGCGCGTACGGAGGGCCGACATTTCCTGCTCGAGGGCCTCCACGTCCGGGCCGTCCGTCTCGCCATAGTTTCTGTGGAGGCGCTGACGGTCCAGGCGCTTCGCTGAGAGCTGGGCTTCGAGCTGCTCCTTCTGCTCCATCAGTTGCGAGAGGCGGGCCTGCGTGTCGGCAAACGACTGGAAGGCCTCGATCTCCTGCTCCAGCTCGCGCACCACGAGGGCTGTGCGCCATCGAAGCACCTTCTTCGACACGTTGACGTCCACGAACAGGTGGTCGCCCACGTAGAGAATTTCCTCCCCCCGCAGCCCGAGGGTCTGTTCCACGAGCGGGGCGTTGCCGCCCACGTATACGCGGTCCTCCTCCAGGGGCCCGTTTTGATGCTCGCGCAGCAGGCCGTCCTCGCGCTCGATGCGGAAGGCCGGCATGTCCACCGAGAAGAAGTCCGGCTTTCGTGCGCCCACGATGGACAGGTCGAACAGGTCCCGCCACGTCATGTCGTCGGGGAGGAAGTCGTCGAAGGCGTACGTCAGCATGGGCTGGGCGTAGCTCCACTCGGAGTTGGTAATCAGGAGCAGCTTCTTCCCGGCGCGCTTCTGGTCGAGAAGGGTAAGGGGCATTTCCGGGTCCAGATTCACGAAGCGCTCCGGGTTCTGGACGATGGCCTCCTTGAGGCGCCCCTCCATGTGGGCCTCGTCGAGCGTCCGCTGCACGCGCTCCCACAGGTCGGTGTAGCCCATCGAGCCTTCCAGCGCGCCGGCGTCGAGCAGGTCCACGAGCTGCATGTACATGCAGGCCGAGGAGATGGAGAAGAGGGTATTCAGGAAGTGCCAGCGGTCCTCCCCCAGGTCGACGAGCGTGCGCTGGTACACGCCGCGCTGCTGCTCGTAGCCGAGCGGCTCGGTGCCGTGGAAGGCCCGCTTCACGTACCCGAAGCGGTTGGCCTTCACCACGTTGCCCCGCTCGACGTCGATCACGAGGCCGCGGATGGCGAGCTCCGGGTCGAACCGCAGGTCGTCCACCGGCCACCCGTTCTTCTGGAGGCCCTCTCGGATGAAGGTGTAGGCCCGTTTTTCCCACTCCCGCATGTGGTAGTGGATGAGCGTGTAGTCCATGTCGTACCCGATGGCCTGGATGCCCCGCAGATTGAGGGTGCGGTTGCAGAAGAGGCCCCGGGCGGAATCAGTGGCGTCCATGAAATGAAGCAAGTCGGGAGGGAAGCGTGGTGGAGAGGTCGAAGAAACCTCCGGATCGCCCATGAACACAGGGAACTCCGGATTGCTTCATTACGAAATGATCGAGCACACCAGCAACGCTCCTCGACTATGGCCCGCGGCTTTTGTCCGCATCGTGCCGTCGTCCCTGCCCGCGCCCCGCACGCTGGTCTACGTGAGCGGGGCCGCCGAACCGCTCGGGGCCGCCGGGGGGCTGGTGCCAGGCCTGTGCGGGTACGCCGGATGGGGACTCATTCTGCTCCTGCTGGCCGTCTTCCCCGCCAACGTGCAGATGGCGCTCCACCCGTCCGACTTCGGCCGGATTCCGACGTGGGCGCCCTGTCTGCGCCTGCCGCTCCAGTTTGTCCTGATTGCCTGGGGCTGCTGGGCACTCGGTCTGCGACTCGGGGGATAAGGGGCTGGGGCGCTCGGTCCAGAGCGCTCCACTCGCCTATCCACTATCCCTGCTGGTCGGTCGGCATCACGAGCAGCTCCTCCACGTCCACGTGCTCGGGGGCCGTCAGGGCGTAGTGGATGGTGTCGGCGATGTCCTCAGAGTCCATCATTCTCATCTCCTCGTGGCCGCCCTCCAGCATCCCGAGGACGTCCTCATCGGTAATGGTGTGGGTCAGCTCCGTGTCTACGGCACCGGGCTCGATGGACGTGACGCGGATGTTGTGCGACGGCGCCAGCTCATTGCGCATGCGTTCCGACAGCGCCCGCACGAAGAACTTGGTGCCCGAGTACACGGCGCTTCCGGGGAAGGTGCGGCGGCCCGCCACGGAGGAGATGTTGACGATGTGCCCGCGCTCCTGCTCCAGCATGGCGGGCAGCACGGCGCCCACGGCGTGGAGCACCCCCTTCACGTTCACGTCCACCATCTGCTCCCACTCGTCCTCGTGGAGGTTCTCCATGAGGGAGAGCGGCATGATGCCAGCGTTGTTGACCAGGACGTCGATGCGCCCAAACGCGTCGAGGGTGGCGTCGGCGAGGGCCTGTACCTGGTCCCGATCGGTGACGTCGGTGGGGCAGACGATCGCGGTGCCCCCGTTGGCGTTGATGTCGTCGCGGAGCGATTCGAGGCGCTCCTCGCGGCGGGCGGCGAGGGCGACGGAGGCTCCGTCTTGAGCAAGTTGGTGCGCGGTCGCTTCGCCGATGCCGCTGGAGGCACCCGTGACGATGGCCGCGGTGTCGGTGAGGTCGGTCATGGAGACAGAAGAGTAGTTGGGAAGACTAAGGTGAAGTGCTGGTTCTTGAACCACACTGCTCCGTGGAAGGCGAGCTCCTCCGGAAGGATCCGGGCGGAGGCCCATCGCCTGTCGCAGATTTCCCCCAAACCGGTGCGCCGCGTCGTTCCACCGCCGAGGCACCCGTCGTGGTCAGAGAGGGGAAGCCTGCGTGCACCGACGCCGGTCCGGTCCGCCACAGCTCCGTCGGCAAGAACGTGCGGGGGAGCTACGCCCCGACCGGCTCCTCCCGCTCTTCCTTCTCCTCCTGCTTCAGCTGCTGGTTCAGCTCGTACATCTCGCGACGGCCCGAGTAGTAGTCCCCGTCGTAGCGCGCCAGCACCCGCTCGCTTGGGGACGTCCCGAAGGCGATCCCGACGAAGATGCCCACAATGGAGAGGGCAAGCCCGATGACGCCGTAGGCCAGGCCCGAGTTGGTGAGCCATGCCGGCAGCCAGCCCAGCATTTCGTACTTGCCAAGAAAGAAGAACAGGAAGATCCCGACGGTGCCGAAGATGATGGCCAGATAGGCCGAGAGCGTCGTCGGCTTCTTGGAAAATGCGCTGAACGTGGCGACGGCCGTCGTCGCCGAGATAAGGGCACTCGACAGGAAGTACATGTCGAACAGGCCCGGGAATTCGAACGCCCACAAGAGCGCGAGTCCAATGAAGCCGGCCGTCACGGCCCGGCCCGTGTTGAGGCGGGCGGTACCGCTCACGTCGTACCGCTCAAAGACGAGGGGCTCCAGCACGTCCTTCGTCAGGTTCATGGCGCACACGTTCACGTAGGTGTCGACCGACGAGAGCGCCATGCCCATGAGCGCCACGATGAGTGCCCCGGCGACGATGGGGTTGCTGAAGAGCTCCGTAATCATCGACGAGAAGATGAAGTAGCCGAAGTTGCCGACCTCGCTCGGAATTTCACCGCCGACGGGGGGGAAGATAACCAGGGCGGAGATCGCGATCAGGGTGGGCATCAGAACGACGATGAGAACGTTGAACGTCACGTTCCACCACATCCCCTTCTGAGCCTCCGTCTCGCTGGAGGTGGCCATCACGCGCTGCCACGCCCCCTGGAGGGTGATGAACCCGGGTGTGTAAATGAGCACCGCGGCGAACATGTAGGAGTAGCCCGGCGAGTCCCAGTCCCACAAGTGATCGGCGTAGATCGGTGGCGTCTCGTTGATCTGCGAGACGATTTGGCCGACCCCGCCCGAGATGGACGCCGCCTCCATCATGCCATACACTGAGAGTGCCACCAGCATGATGGCCGCACAGATGAACTGGATCAGGTCCGTGCGCAACACAGAGCGGAAGCCGCCCAGCGTCACGTAAATCCCGAACGTGATGCTCACGATGACGGCCATCGTGACGATGCCCACCTCCAGCGGCTTCGACAGGACGGCGCTTAGCACGTAGATCTCCGCCGCCAGCCATGTGAGGTACGCGAAGCTCTGCACCGGCCCGAGCAGCGTCTGTGTCATGCGATCGAAGCGGAACCGCAGAATCTCAGGAATCGAGACGCCCGGAAACCGCCGAAACAGCTTCGGCACGAACAGGAGCCCAACGGTACAGAGAATCCAGGGGATCGTAAAGATCCAGATGGCCCCCAGTCCATAGGCGTACCAGAGATACATTTGCCACGTCATCCAGCCGAGTAGGAGCCACCCCGCCGCCAGGGAGGCCGCGGTCCACCAGCCCGGCACGGTCCCCTCCCCGATCCAGAAGTCAAACGCCCGCTCGCCCCGGTCGTCGACCGTGCGCAGTCCGATGAATTGGTACGCGCCGATGGCAACCATGCCCGCCAAAAATGCACCCGCAAAGATCCAGTAGATCGCCAGTTCGCTCATCCGCCGGAAAGAAGTCTAGTTGGGAAGTCTGCGCCGTGTGCAAAAGGGCTCAGGAAAATGACACACGATTTGGAGAAACCAGTAGTGCTTTTGCTTTCGCAAAATCAAGCCATAACGTATGGGTCCTTTCGACGAGTCGCCACCGCTTCGTTCGATGTGCCCCCTTTATTACAGACCTTCACGCAGGTCTGAATACAAGATGGGAGATTGGGGAGCACACGTCTGGGCTGCGTCTTGTCGCAGGAATGTCTCCCTTCGCTGCACCGGCCCGGTGAGCTTCTTCCGGTTCTATACAGTGCAGACCCGGAGGCCACCCGCGACGGACCGATGTTGGTGAGACATTAGCGAGACAATGGTGCGCCTCGTGGTGCTGGGCATTGCACCGAATCGGATCGGCCAAACGTCAAAACAGATCCCCAATTTAGCCACGCACGCACAGGGCCGACGAGGCATAGGACCCGTCGTGCCAGGTGGGCCCCTGGCAACGGCACCGTTCCGGCTGCACCAACAGAGACAGCGTTTTTGGAAGGGCTTCCGAAACCGGTCGCTCATCAATCTTTCCTACAATCAGACGCAGCCCAACCATGCCGATGTCCTCCGCTCCTGTGGTGCGGCGTAGTTCCATTTCTTCCTCCGTCCCCTAGTCCGCAGTCCCCACTGCAAGCTGCCCGCCTGTTGGCCAGCGAGCCGGCTCCTTCCTGAGAGGCCCTCCTTCTTCGTGCGCCATACCGCCCTCCGGAGGCGATCGCCGAGCACCCGGCCGTAGCGACGTGGATGCGGCGTGGCTGGAAAGTCGCAAGTGCCCGGGAGCGACTCATAGAGGGCGAAGGCACGCGGCTTCTCGTCACGCTTCGTCGAGCGGGAGGGTCCCCGTCGAGAGGCACACCCCGCTCGGGGGGCGGGACGAGGTGGATCTTCCGACGGGGGACTCCCTCACCTGGAGCGGGCAGTACGAGTACGTGGAGCGGGCCAACAAGCGGCTCCAGGTTCTGGTGCCCATTACGCTCGCGATCATCTTTTTGCTGCTCTTCCTGCACCTCAAGAGCGCCTACAAGTCGGCGCTCTTGCTGGGCTTTCTCCCGCTTTGCATTGTGGGGGCCACCTGGCTGATGGTGGTGCTCCCGGCGGCCTACATGCTGATCCAGCGGTACTGCTACCGACGCCAGCTTCAAGGGAATGAGAGAGAACGAGCCCAGACGACCGAGGAGGCCCGAGGGGCGAGCCTGCCGTAACTGATCGCTCGGCGGGTCTCCGTGGGCGCTTTTGGAAAGAAAAGAGATGGGTCATGGAACCGTCAACGCCCGTATGGTGTGGCGGCCCGTTGCACGAGTCTCTCCTCGTCCGGGAGGGGGGGAGGGCAGCCAGGATGTTATTGACCAGAACGCGTCCAGTCGATACGTTGGGGGCACGCGTCCGTTGCACTTCGCATCAACGCTTCGACCGCCATGCCCACCGCTGCCATCACCGGCGCCGCCGGCACCATCGGCTCCGTCACCGCCGAGGTGTTCGCCGACGCGGGCTGGGACCTCGCCCTCATTGACGTCGGCGACGAGAACCGCGCCACGCTGGAGGCCGCCTTCCCCGATGCCCAGGTGTTCGACACGGACCTGACCGACGAGGAGGCCACGATGGAGACGTTCGCGGATCTCTGGGCGGAGCAGGCGTCCCTCGACGCCGTGCTGGCCATCGCCGGGGGCTTCGCGATGCAGCAGGCCGTCGAGTCGACGACCGACGACTACGCGCACATGATGGACCTGAACTTCCGCACCCTCTTCCATACGGCTCGGGCCGCGGTGCCCTTTCTCACGCGGGCAGAGAGTAGCGTTCTGCTCGGCGTGTCCGCCCCGGCGGCCTTGGAGGGACAAGCGGAAGCCGGCCTCTACGGGGCCTCGAAGGCCGCGGTGGCGTCCTACCTCAAGTCCCTCGGGCTGGAGGAGCAGACGGCGGGCCTGCGCACGACCGTCCTCTACCCGATGGGCGTGGTCGACACGCCGGACAACCGCGAGGCGATGCCGGACGCGGACCCTTCGGGCTGGGTGGCGCCGCGCCAGCTGGCCGATACGATGCTCCACGCGGCCACCCGCAGTCCCCGGGGCCACGTGCCGGAGCTGAAGGTGCACGCGACGCCGTAACGCATCCCGTGGTGGTCGCCCTCACTGTTCGGCCATCCCGGCACCGCCGGCCTCGTCGGCGAGACTTTCTCAGGGACGTGGTGTTTGAATGGACTGGATCGTTTTGCTGCCGCCCGTCGTGGCGATTGGACTTGCGATGTGGACCCGGCAGATCTACCTGTCGCTGTTTGCCGGGCTCTGGCTGGGCACCACCATCCTCGCCGGGGGGAATCCGCTCCTCGGGCTTCGCGAGCTGGCCGACCAGGTGGTGACGGTCTTCACGACCGAGAGCAACGCCCGTATCCTCATCTTTTGCCTGCTGGTGGGCAGCCTCGTGGCGCTGGTGCAGGCCTCCGGGGGCGTGCGGGGCTTCATCAAGTGGGCGCGGGCCCGCGGCTGGGGCGAGAGCCGGCGCGGGGCCGAGCTGTTGGCGTGGGGCATCGGCGTGGTGCTCTTCGTCGAGTCGAACATTTCGTCCCTCACCGTCGGGGCGGTGAGCCGCCCGCTGTTCGACCGTCTCAACCTGCCCCGCGAGAAGCTGGCCTACTACTGCGACGCCACCTGCGCGCCGGTCTGCATGTCGATTCCGCTCAACGGGTGGGGCGCCTTCGTGCTGGGCCTGGTCGGGGCGCAAGAGCTGTCCCAAAACGCCGTGGCCGTGCTGGCCGAGGCAGTGCTTTTTAACTTCTTTGCCCTCTTCGCGATCGGCTTCTCGCTCGTGCTGGCGCTGACGGGCTGGCGCTTCGGGGCCATGCGACGGGCCGAGGAACGGGCGGAGACGACGGGACAGGTCCTGCGCCCCGACGCCCAGCCGATGATCGAAGAGGACGTGGCCCGCATCGAGCCGCCCGAGGACGTGACGCCCCGGGCACGCAACCTGCTGCTTCCCGTCGCCGTCATGGTTGCGATGATTTTTGCTGGGCTGTACGTCACCGGGGGGGGCAATTTGATGGAGGGCAGTGGCTCGACGGCCGTGCTGTGGGCCGTGGGGGCGGCCCTCGGGGCGGCGCTGCTGCTCTACGCGGTCCCGCGTCCCCTCTGGAGCGGACGCTCCACCCTCACGCTGGGCGCGTCGATGGACTGGGTGGTGAAGGGGGCGTCCGGCCTCGTGCCCGTCACGCTGCTGCTGGTGCTTGCGTTTGCAATTGGGCAGGTCTCCCAGGCGCTCGAGATGGGCGACTACGTGGTACAACTGGTGGGCGCGCAGGGCCCGGCCTGGTGGATGCCGGTGCTTGTGTTCGGGGTGTCGAGCTTCGTCGCGTTTACGCTCGGGTCCTCGTGGACCGCCTTCGCCATCCTCATTCCGGTAGTGATGCCGCTGGCCGTCGAGATTGCACTGCCATCGTCGCTCATGCTGGGGGCCGTGCTGTCCGGCGGCATCTTTGGCGATCACACCTCGCCTCTCTCCGACACGTCCATCATCTCGTCGATGGCGGCGGCGTCCGACCACGTGGACCACGTCAACACGCAGATGCCCTACGCGCTGGTGCAGGCCGGGCTGGCGGCCGCCGCGTTCGTCGCGGCGGGCCTGCTCACCGGATAACCGGGGACGCAGGGCCGTTCATGCCCGATGACGGCCTTCGGCAATCGTGCGGAGGGCGTCGGTCGCGTTCGCGGGCAGGCCGAGGCGGGGGGCATCGTCGTCGAGCCGCATCGGGGAGCGGTGGCCGCCCACGTAGCCGTTTGCGAGGGCCACGGCGGGGGAGTCGGCAAGGGCCTGCGCCTCCGGATACACGGCCCGAAACGGGTCGAAGACCGCGGCGTGACGGCGGAGCGTGTGCTTCTGGTGGTACGGCTCGGCGCGGGTGAAGGCCGCGTCCTCGATGATCTCGGTGCTGAGGGCGCCGTCGTGCCCGTCGGCAACGTCGGCCCTCGACGCACGGGCCTGCTCAAGTTGCTCGGGCGTGGCGGGAAAGAGGGCGGACTGATACTGTCGCTTCAATGGTGCCCGCGTGGGATCGTGGGCGCTCCAGAAGAGGTCGAGGAGATCGGGGTAGGAAATGTGGGCCGGGTCGTACGCCACGCGGACGGCCTCGATGTGGTCGCCAATGTCCTCGTAGGTGGGAGTGGAGGACCCGCCGCCGGCGTACCCCACTGTGGTGCGTACTACGCCCCCCTGGGCCCCAAAGAGCGCGTCGGGGCCCCAGAAGCATCCCAGCGCGAAGGCCGCGTGGGCGAGGTCGGTTGGGGCCTGGCGATCCATCGGGGGCACGTCCATCGAGGCGTCGGCGGAGGATGGGTCGGGCGATGGCATTGAGGGAAAGAGACGTCTGGAGCGAACGATGCGAGAAGAATCGCGGCGGCCTGTGCGTGCGGCATTTCTGATGGAGCCGGAGTGGCTGTTTGTCAGGCGGCCCGCTCCGCCTGTACGAAGGCGTTCCAGCGGCTGTGCCGGCAAGTCGCTGTGCGCAGGGTTGCGGTGGCGTCGTTGGGGAGTCCGAGACGGGCCTGGTCGTCGGCGAGGCGGGCCGGACTGCGGTAGCCGCCGACGTATCCGGCGGCGAGCGCGGCCGCGGGCGACCGTGCAAACGCTCGTTCGCTCGGAAGTCGGGCCCGAAGGGCGCCCGTCACGTCCTCGTAGCGGCGGAGCGTGTGCTTTTGATGCCGGAGCGCGGCGGCCGAGAACTCGCCGCCGTCGATGATCTCAACGCGCCCAGCCTGTTCGTCCCGCCCAATGGCGTCGGCCCGTGAGGCCCGTGCTCGCTGCGCCTGACGTTCGTTCTGGGGAGCGAGCAGGGGCTGGTACCGGCGCTTGGCGGGCGTCAGGGCGGGATCAAACACGGTCCAGAAGCGGTCCAGGAGCCCGGCGTAGCGGAGCCGCGCCGGGGCGTACTCGATCCGTACCGCCTCGGCATGGTCCCCGATTGTAGCGTATGTCGGATCGGAGACCTGTCCGCCGGCAAAGCCGACCGTGGTGCGGGCCACGCCGTCCAGCGCGCCGAAGGCCGCCTCTACCCCCCAGAAACATCCAAGGGCCACGACGGTCGTCTCGGTGGTTGCAGGGACCGTCCGGTCCATCGGGGGCGGCTTCATCGAACGGAGGCGTGGTGTTGTAGGGAGCAGACGGCCCTCTAAACGCAGGGATGGCGAGTGTGATGTGGCTGGGATGGAGGGCGATGGGACGGGGGGCAATCATGACGGCGGAGCCGTGGCCGTCCCCCAACAAAACAACAAAAAACGCCGGCCCCTCCCAGAGGGAGAGGCCGGCGCGCTCGGCCGGCGGCGATCCATCACCGCCGTCTTGGTGGGGGCAAACGGTCGTCGGTGCGACGTTTCGGAGCCTACCCCTGGAATGGCTCATCGATTTCTGTATCAGCAATGTGATTTACGTAGTTGCTGATCGTCTTGATGCCGGCGAGGGTGACAATCTCGTAGAGTGCCGGGCGCTCCAGTCCGAGGTCGGCGAACTCCGCCTCGTCGACGTCGGAGAGCCAGCCCCGCTTGCCGAGGATGCGGCGCGTGGCCCGCACGAGGCTCTTCAGCCGGTCGTCGGACGGGAGGCCGCCCTCGTTGATCGTCTCGACGGTCTCCGTGTCGAGGCCGGCCTGCTGCCCGGCTACGGCGTGGGCCTTCGTGCAGTAGTGGCAGTCGTTGTAGCTGGAGACGGCGAGAATGACGGCCTGCTGCTCGGCCGGGGAGAGCACGCCGTCCTCCTCGATGATGCCGTTGGCGGAGAGGTAGACGTCCGCGGCGGCCGGGTTCTCGCCCGCAATCTCTTGCACCAGATTCGGCACGAAGCCGAGGGCCTGTTCGGCCTTTTCGTGCACCTGCTGCTCGTGGTCGGTCTGTTCAGCGGTGGTCGTAGCCATAAAAGGATTGAGGTTGGGTTGGTACGTACAGCGTCTGTGGACAACAACCTCCACCGAAGAAGCGGCAAAGGCTGTCTTTTCTTACTTACCAGTAAGTAAGTACAGGGGGATATCCTGCAGGTTCCTGTGGCGATTGGTTTGTGGGGACAAGTCGCGAACCGTTACGAGACGATGGTGTCGATGAGGCGGTGGAGCCGGGCCCGGTAGGCGTCGGGCCCCCGGTCGCGCGTCGTGAGCATCGCGCCCTCGATGGTGGCGAGGAGCAGTTCCGCCACCCCTCGGGGCGAGTCGTACCCCGCCAGTCCGGCCCCCTCGGCGTGTGCCTCGGCAATCACCGTCGTGAGCCAGTCCTCTTGCTCGGCAAAGAAGTGGCGCACCTCCCGCCGGACTGGTTCGGGAAGCGTCTCATCATCGGCCGCGAGCACACCGCAGAGGCACAGTCCCCCGTGCTCCAAGATCCCGACGTAGCCGTTCACGTACTGCTCCAATCGTCCGCGTGCGCCATCTTCTTCCGCCCAGATGGTAGACCGGGCAGCAGCGTTTCGTTTGCGGTAGCGCGCCACGAGGGCCTGTCCCAGATCGGCCTTCGTGGAAAAGTGGTAGTGAATTGCCGCCGTTGTGAGGCCCAGCACGTCGGCGAGGTCCCCGTAGCTGACGGCATTGTACCCGCACTGCTGCACCAGGTCCTGCGCCGCATCGAGAATGCGGGTGGCGGTGTCGGTGTGTTCTGTGGACGAAGCGTTCGGGGTGTGCATCGCGCGATTGCACTTACCAATCAGTAAGGAAGCAGTCCGGAGACACGTTCGGGGGGGAGCAGGGTTCCGCCAAGTGATGCCCTGTGCAGTTCCCAAAGGGGTGGGTACTCAGTCGAGCTCGAACCGTTCGAAGAGCGCTCCGCGTTCGTAAAGGTACCAGACGACGAGAAGATAGGGCAGCATAGGGGCCGCGAAGAGGACCCAGGTGAAGGGGGTCGAGAAGTCTCTCTGGGCCGCCCGGAAAAACGTGGGGAGCATGCAGAAGAAGTAGAGCGCCCCGAAGGGAAAGAGGGTATAGTTCATCCGAATCTTCAGGACGTCCGAGAGGCCTGTGTCGAAGAGATACAGAGGGAACTGCGCGGCGACGACGGTGCCGAGGACGAGCACCAGGAGGCCACTCAGGGCGAGCAGAAGCGCGGTCTCGGCGGACCAGGCGTCCATCGGCGCGACGAGTGTCGGACGGGCGGCCGGATCGGGGAACGGAGCCTTGCGGCGCACAATCGTCTCGTTTTCCGCGATCACGACGCACTGGTCCACGTGCTCACGGCAGTTGGCGAGAGCGATGTCTCGGGCCGTTTGCAGGGAGGGCTGCCCGTGAGCAGTGCCCCACCCGCCCCGGCCCAGTGCAAATGCACGATCGGGGGGCTGCTGGGCGTAGGTGTTGAAGGGATCGTGGATGGGGGGAGAGAGATAGCCGGGCGCCTCTTGTCCGAAGAGCGAGCACGGGGCCGCGCCAAGTGTGGCGAGAAGCGCGACGACGAGATACAGCCCGGACCCTCCTCTCCTCGTTTCGTCGTTCATGTGTGCGATGGGCACAACCGTGAAAGCGCCTGTTCTCTTCCTATTGGCGCAAAGAGCAGGCCACAGTCGGCGTGGAGGCAAGGCCGCCCCATCGTTTTTCCCCGAAGAGAAGGACTGCGGGGGGCGCTACCGGTGCTCCGGATTCGGGTGGTCGAACCGGCAGCCGGCCTCCCACTTGGAGCGCTGGTTGCCATGGGCGGGCACCCCGTCGGCCTCGTGGAGCTGGAGGGCCGTGTGCATCAGGTTCCACGTCATGAACGTGGTGTTGCGCTGGGTAAAGTCATTTTCGACGCCCACGCGGGAGCCGTCGTCCCGCTCGTCGCCGTAGCTGGGGCCCGGGCCCGCGGGGCCGATCCAGCCGGCGTCGGCCTGTGGTGGGATTGTGTAGCCGAGATGCTGCAGGGCGTAAAGGATGCCCATTGCACACTGTTTGATGCCGTCTTCGTTGCCGGTGATGAGGCAGCCCGCGGCGCGGCCGTAGTAGGCGTACTGGCCCTCGTCGTTCAGGTCGCCACTGTTGCCGTACAGCCGCTCGATCACGCGCTGGCAGACGGACGACTTCTCCCCGAGCCAAATGGGCGAGCCGAGGACGAGAATGTTGGCGTCGAGCACCGTCTGGTAGAGCTCAGGCCAGTCGTCGGCGTCGGCGCCGTGCTCGGTCATGTCGCCGTAGACCCCGGCGGCGAGGTCGAGGTCGACGGGCCGCATGATGTCGACGGACACGTCGTTTTCCCGCATGATGGCGGCGGACGTGTCCATGAGGGTTCGGGTATGGGAGTCCTGGGGAGACGGCTTCAGCGTGCAGTTTAGGAAGAGGGCGCTGAGGTCGGAAAAGTCGGTGTCGGAGGCGTCGCAGAGGGCCTGCTGTTTTTCGTTGAGGGACATGGGGGGAGGACGGTTGGAGCGTTGAATGTTGAAGAGGAGAGAGGCAGGAGGGGCGGACGGTCAGCCGGTCGTGAGCGGCTCGAGGTGACGAGCGGCGTCGATGGACGTGGAGAAGACGGAGCCGTTTGGGACCTCGGTCCAGTCCTCATCGGTG
>NZ_NCQY01000023.1:58840-142697 GCF_002894645.1 Salinibacter altiplanensis | reverse complement strand
GGGGGGGGTCGGCGTGGTCGTCCCCACAGAGGGGACAGGCACGAACGCCGGACCGGTCGAGCGTCCAGAGGGTGCGGTTGAGGCGAGAGCCGGCCAGTGTGGTGCCGTCGGTCCACAGCAGATTCAGGGCCAGGATGTCTTCCAGCTCGTCGTGGGAAAGGGACTGTGTATCGGCGTCGGTGGGATCGGGCGTAGCGTTGGGGGCTTCGTGCTCCACCCACGACTGGATGCGTTGGAGGGCCTCCCGCGTGATCTCGTGGAGCGGCGCGTCCGGCGCCTCGTCTCGGAGTTGCAAGAGAAGGGCCAGGACGTGCTCACTGTCGGTATTCCCCCGAATGTATCGCTTTCGCTCGTCGGACAGCCGGTCGAGCAGATGGGGCCGGACGGCGTCGAAGGCTGGGATGTGGCCGTTGTGGATGAGAAGTGCCGAGCCGTGCCGAAACGGGTGGGTATTGGCGTGGGAGGGATCGCCGACCGTGGCCCGCCGGACGTGGGTCAGCACGGTGGTGCCCTCCGTCGTGAGGGCCTCTTTTCGGTACGACTCGCTCTCGGCAGCGGGCTCCACCTGTCGGAAGCAGGAGGTGGTGCCGCTGGTGACCTGGCCCATGCCCCAGCCGTGCGGGTTGGAGAGGCCACGAGCGTCGTGGCGGCTTTGTTGGATCATCGCGTTCTGGGCGTCGAGCAGCTCGCAGGCGGAGCGGGTCGGATGGGTGGCCTGAAGGCTGTAGAGGCGACACATGTGTGGGCGAGCGGGCGATTTTGCAGATGTGAATGTTTCCCTCCAGGCAACTGGGTTCGGCGGGGGAGGGAGGCGTTACGCCAAGAGCAAAGTTTCCAAGAAGAGGCCGCAGACGGGCGATGGAAATTGGGGGCCGTAACGATGATGGAACGGTCTCCTACAGAACAAACCGGAAGCAAAACGGGCGGCTCCGTGCTGCCAGTGCAGACACTGCGGCTTCTTTTCACTCCTTCACCAATCCCGCTACGACCCATGATTCGCACTTCATTGCCTACACGTTTCCTGCCTTTCTTTTCGAACGCCTCCCAGAGGAATGAGGGACGACGACTTCGAACGGGGCTTCTCGTGGTGGCGGCGGCCGTGCTTGCCGTCCTGCTCGCCAACACGACGCAGGCCCAGGACAAGAACATGAAAAAGATGCTGATGCAACTCCAGGAGATGAATCAGGCCGATGGCTACCTGGAGGCCCACCGGGACGTTGAGAATCCTCCCGAGCTGCTAGGCGGCCCCCTCTCGTTCGCCGTTGAGCAGAACAGCGGCGGTGTGCTCGTCGGGCTGCCGGACCAGCGCGAGCTCGACAGCGATGTCTTCGGGACCCCCGAGATGCCCCTCGCCTTCACCGGCACGCCGGGCGTGACGGGGGTGCCCGTTCCTTTCCGCGAGGTTGAAAACGGACAGTTTACGCAGCTCGACCGTCCCACGCCGTTTGGCAACAAGAGCACGGCCATGCCAAGCGGGTCCATGATGCTGAAAGCCCAGGACGTGACGGCCACCGACGCCGCCACGACGGAGGACCAGGTCAAATTCAAGGCCTCCTGGGAAGACAAGCAGGGCAACACCTACGCGGTGCGCTGCTGTGAAATGCTTTCCGCCGCCGGCCCCGAGTTCCCGACGTTCGGCGGCGTGGTGACCAACCACCTCCTCCACGGCTTCAGCGGCGTCGGGACGCCCTTGATGCCCACTGAATACACGTACGCTGCCTTCTGGGGCATGGGTGCGGTGCTGAAAAACGGCGAGGTCGTCGACAAGCCCCGCGTGGTCCACGGAATGCTCACCGAGTACGTCCGGACGGAGGGCTACGAGCTCGCGTCGGACAGCGAAGTGACGCCCACGCGCAAGCACTTCCACCTGATGGTCGCGCCGTTCATGCCTGTGAAGGGCGAGCACAAGTTCGAGCACAACAACGTAAGCACGGGCTTCCAGCTGCCCAATGGCAAGGAGCTTCCGTTCTGGCACGTGATGTTCGAGAACCTCAACATCGAGAGCCAGCGTGGCGAGTAACGATTGCGGGCACCGTGACACGAGGACGGTGCGTTCGGCCCCGGGCCCGAAGCACTCGGCCCGGGGCTCCGCCCTCGGTTGAGCGTTTTTCACTGACCCCTCCTGGAACTACTGTGTCGATGTCTTTGCTCTGGCCTACACGCATTGGTCGTCTTGCCCCTCAATTTCTCGGAAGTGCCGGGCTGCTCGTGCTCTGGATGGGAGCGCTTGCCACACCGGCCGTCGCCCAAACGAGTGAGGAGCCGGCCGTCACCATCGGGATGACGAACACCCTGTCCTTCACGAAAGACACAGTCCGCGTAGAGGTTGGGGAGACCGTGCGTTGGGAAAACAGCTCTGTCATTGTCCACACGGTCACGGCCGACTCCGAAGAGGCCACGATGGAGGAGAGCATGCGCCTTCCGGAGGGTGCGGCCCCGTTCCACTCGGGCAATCTTGCCCCGGACGAGACGTTCGAGTACACCTTCGAGACCCCGGGCCGGTACCGCTACTTCTGCGTGCCCCACGAGGCAGCCATGCGGGCGACCGTAATCGTGGAGCCGGCCGGAAAGGGATAGCACGAGGCATCGCGGCTTATGAGACGCGCCTCGCGACGATCTCTTCCCGTATCACCCACACGAATGTGCACAATGACCGTCGGCATTTGGTATAACGTCGGGTCGGTGCTCGAAACGCAGAACCGTCCCCGATGCGCCTCGGTCCAGGGCTGCCTGCCGGCATGGCGGCGCTCCTCATCCTGCTGTCCGTCGTTGCCGTCTCGATTCTCGTAACACGGATTGCCACGCGGGCGCTGATGCTTACAGGCCTGTCGAGAGAGACCGCCCGTTTTCAAGCCCGGTCCATCATTACGGGGACTGGTTTCACGACCGACGAGGCCGAGCACGTGGTCAACCACCCCGTGCGGCGCCGCATCACGCTGACGCTGATGCTGGTCGGAAATGCGGGCCTCGTCACGGCCCTTTCTACGTTCGTCCTGTCGTTTACGAGCACTGGCACCCCCGCAGAAGTGCTTCAGCGCGGGCTCGTACTGGCCGCGGGGCTCGGCGTGCTGGCGTACCTTGCCCTCAGCGACCGGGTGGACCGCTGCCTCTCACTCCTGATCGAGTGGGTGCTCGACCGGGCCGTCGGCTTCCAGGGCCGAGGGGCTCATCGTGCGAACCATCGAGCGGCCGGACGGCACGACAGACTACGCGCCGGGGGCCGACGACTGCATTTCGGCCGACGGCGCGATCATCATATATGGCCATCATGTATGGCCCCGAGGGCTCAATCGCGCAGCTCTGTGCCCAGCTCCGGTGTGAGTTTGACCCGGAGCAGGCAATAGACTCGGCGTAGGGCGGTGGACGGTTGAACGGCAGGGAGCCGTGGTGCCTTCGGAAGGGACGACGAACAGTGCTTCTCATTCCGGAATTGCTCCGACGTCGGGCCATCGTGGGGCACGGCCGGCAATCCGCCGTTCGCCGCCTCCAGTCAGTAGTTGTAGCCGGTGGCTTCGTCCTCGGTCGCCGCCACGCCGAGGCTGTTCGTGATGCGATTCACAAAGTTGAAGTACGAGGTCACGAGTACGATGTCGAGCACGGCGCGGTCGGACCAGCCGGCGTCGCGCAGGGTGTGCACGTCGGCCTCGGTCATGTCTCCGGGAGCGGTCGTCAACTTCTCAGCCACCGCGCACGCCGTTCGAAGCTGATCGTTGAGGTCGTCGAGCGCGGCATAGTCGTCGGCCAGCCGTTGTACGCGAGCTTCGTCTTGCCAGTAGGCCTGGAGGGCCTCCGCGTGGTGCCGCACGCAGTAGTCGCATTCGTTGGCGGCGGAGACGACGACGGCGATCGCCTCGCGGTCGGCCCGGCTCAGCGGCGAGGAGCCGAACAACACGGCGTCGTAGAGGTCGAGGTGCTCCTTCAATGCCGCGGGGTTCTGGCTGTGCACCGTCAGGACGTTGGACACCTTGCCACGCGTTTCGGCAATCGTGTCGTAGAGGGCCTTCAGGTCGCCGGTGGCATCCTCCGGCTCGATGACGTCGATCCAGGCCATGTCTTTTCTGGGGGGACGGGGAAGGGAAGAAACGAATGGGGACAGGTGCGTCCTGGGGCGGCTCGTGCAGTTACAGCCCATGCACCGCCGTGCGGGGCCGGGGGCCCTGGGGGGCGGTAGGTGGTCAGCCCTCGTCTGGGACGGCGGCCGAGGCCTGCAGGTCCGACAGCCGGTCGGCCAGGTGATTCTCGACGATCAGGGCCCCGATGTTGAGGGCCGAGGTGGCGGCGGGGGAGGCGGCGTTGATCACGTTGACGACGCGGTCCGTCTCGCGGATGAGGAAGTCGTCGACGAGGGTGCCGTCGCGCCGGAGCGCCTGGGCCCGCACGCCGGCCCACGGGGCGGTAAAGTCGTCCAGCTGCACTTCCGGAATGAGATTGCGGGCCGCCCGCAGGTAGATCCGCTTGCTCATCGACTGCAGCAGCTCGCGGAGGCCCTTCTGCCAGTGCCGGGCGGACAGCTTTTGAAAGCCCGGATAGGTGAGAATCTCCCGCAGCTCTGCCCAGTCGATGTCCGTGAGGCCGTACCCCTCCCGCGCGAACGCCAGGACGGCGGTCGGCCCGCACTCCAGGCGCCCGTCGACCGTGGGGGTGAAGTGGACGCCGAGAAACGGAAAGGCCGGGTCGGGCACCGGATAGACGAGGCGCTGGCAGAGGGAGCGTCGCTCCGGCACGAGTTCGTAGTACTCGCCGCGGAACGGCACGATCTTCGTGTTCAGGTCCTGGCCGCTCATCGCGGCGATGCGGTCGGCGTAGAGGCCGGCACAGTTGACGGTGTGCCGGGCCTGCACGGCGCCGGTCGGGGTCTCTATGGTGACGTGGCTCGGTGTCACGTGCAGGTCGCGGACCGCCGCTCCGGTGCGGACCGAGTGCCCCTGTTCTTTCACGCGGGTGGCCAAGGCCTTGGCCACGGCCTCGTAGTCGACGATGCCGGCCGCCGGCACGCGGAGCCCCGCTACGCCCCGGACGTGCGGCTCCAGCTCGTGCAGGCGCTCCGGGCCGATGCGGGTGCAGTCCACCTGGTTCTGGCGGCCCTTGGCCTCGATCCGCTCCAGCTCGGGCACCTCACTCTCGTCGGTGGCCACGACGACTTTGCCGCACATCTCGTAGTCGACGCCCTCCCGCTCGCAAAAGTCAATGAGGGCGCGCTTGCCGGTCCGGCAGTTCTCCGCCTTCAGCGAGCCGGGCTCGTAGAAGATGCCCGAGTGAATGACCCCGGAGTTGTGGCTCGTCTGATGGGCCGCTACCCGATCCTCTTTCTCCAGGATGACGACCGAAGTGTCAGAATACTGCTCGGTGAGGCGATAGGCCGTGGCGAGGCCGACAATTCCCCCCCCGATAATTGCAACGTCGTAGGTTGGCATACGGCAACGGACAATGCAGTGAGAAGACCGTGAGCAGCAGCCTCAAAAAGCCTTGAGGATGTACATCTCAAAGTACAAAGACTCAGCGAACGGAAAAGTGCGTGGCACCCCGGGAAGATTGACTGAAGACCTGTCGGGAGAGGGGCCGCACATCTGAGGCCGAGCAGGCAACACCCGAGCCTGCGGAGAGTTTAGGCGGCGCATTCTCGAACGAGCGCCTCCATTCCATGCGCCGGCCCCTCCACTGCTTGTGTCTTGCAACCGGGCTTGCCCTCGGCGTGCTTCTCGTCGCGGGGGCCGGGTGTGGGGACACGACGGGGGCGTCGCCGGCGGCTGCCGACACGCGTCCGGACGCGAAGCCCATCTTCGACGTGCGCTCCGTGACGCTGGACGCCCGCACCCGCCCCGACTCCAGCTTGCTCGTACGGCTCCGCGACCTCGGGGTGACGCACCTGACCCTGGTCGCGTTTGGGTGGCAGAAGGCCCCCGACAGCCCCACCGTTCGGGCCGACACGGGCGACGGCTGGTACAGCGAGTCGCACCGCGGCATCCGCACCCTCGCCCGCCAGGCCGATGCGCTGGGCATGGGCGTGATCTTGAAGCCGCACCTCTGGGTGGGCGGGTACGACGAGACGCAGGACCGCAGCACCATTGGCTTCGAGTCCGACGCGCGCTGGCGCGAGTGGGAGGCCAACTATCGCCGCTTCCTCCTGCTCTACGCCCGCCTCGCCGCGGAGGTCGACGCCGACGCGCTCGTACTGGGGACCGAGCTGACCCGGGCGGCCACCGAGCGTCCCCACTTCTGGCGCGGCCTGGCCGACTCGGTGCGTGCTGTCTACGACGGCAAGTTGACCTACGCCGCCAACTGGCACGAGGCGTACGAGCGCATCCAGTTCTGGGACGCGCTCGATTACGTCGGCGTGCAGGCCTACTTCCCGCTCACGGAGGCTGAGGACCCGTCGCTCGCCGCGCTTCAGGAAGGCTGGCGCCCGCACCGGGCGGCCCTCGCCAAAATTCACGAGCGAACCGGTCGTCCTATCCTCCTGACGGAGATTGGCTACCGGAGCGCCGTGGGGGCCGCGGCGGCCCCGTGGGAGTGGCCGGAGCGCGACGATGAGGCTGTGCCCGACTCTGCGCTCCAGGCCCGTTGCTACCGCGCCTTCCTGTCCACGGTGGGCCGCGCGCCCTGGCTGGCGGGCGGCGTCATCTGGAAGTGGCACCCGCCGGGCGAGGTGGAGGGGCCAACCGCGTTCACTCCCCAGGCCAAGCCCGCCGAAGACGTCCTGCGGCGCTGGTTCACGGGTGCAACTGCGGACTCGGGCCGCACTGCCTCACCAGCGGGGGGCTCGCCGGGCACGGCACAGTGAGATTCGGGGCTCACGGCCTACACGATCGATTTTCCACGCCACAGTCCGAACGCACGATGGTCTCCACGCTCTTTGATCCCGACGCCTGGACGCCCGTCGACGGGGTTGACTTCGACGACGTGACCTACCACCGGTCGGTGGACCACGGCACGGTCCGCATCGCGTTCGACCGGCCCGAGGTGCTCAACGCCTTCCGCCCGCCGACGGTGGACGAGCTCTACCAGGCGCTCGACCACGCTCGACGGAGCGCCGATGTGGGCTGCGTGCTCCTCACCGGCAATGGCCCCTCTGAAACACACGGCAAGTGGGCGTTCTCCTCCGGCGGCGACCAGCGCATCCGCGGCCAAGACGGGTACCAGTACGAGGACGAAGAGGGAGAGCCCGATGAGAACCGACCGGGCCGATTGCACATCCTGGAGGTGCAGCGCCTCATCCGCTTTATGCCCAAGGTGGTGGTTGCCGTGGTGCCGGGGTGGGCCGTGGGCGGGGGGCACAGTCTGCACGTGATCTGCGACCTCACGCTTGCCAGCGCCGAGCACGCCACGTTCAAGCAGACCGACCCCGACGTGGCCAGCTTTGACGGCGGCTTCGGCTCGGCGTTGCTGGCGCGGCAGGTGGGGCAGAAGAAGGCACGCGAGATCTTCTTCCTCGGCAAGAACTACTCCGCGGAAGAGGCGGTGGAGATGGGCATGGCGAATGAGGCGGTGCCGCACGAGGAGCTGGAGGCGACGGCGCTGGAGTGGGCCGAGGCCATCAACGGCAAGAGCCCCACGGCCATCCGCATGCTCAAGTACGCCTTCAACGCGGTGGACGACGGAATGGTGGGGCAGCAGGTCTTTGCGGGGGAGGCCACGCGCCTCGCCTACAGGACCGACGAGGCGCAGGAGGGCCGCGACGCGTTCCTCGAAGGCCGCGACCCGGACTGGAGCGACGTGCCCTGGCACTACTGAGAACGAGTCGGGCACGAGGGGAGGGGTGCGCGATGGCGCTACCGTGCGTCATGACTGTTGGGGTGTGGGGGGCTGGAAGCTGATTCAACTCGTGGGCCATTGGTGCGGACTGACTCGTCCCGTAATGCGATTGATGGAGGATGTACGCTGGCAGTTGCATTCTGGGAGAGCTCTGATATAAATTACGCCTGGCCTGTGGCCCGTATCTCTTCTCGCAGCTTCTCTTCAGTTCTGTGTTGTTGTCGATGCACCTTTCGTTCATCCGGAGTTTCCTCGTGTCTCGTCACTCGTCGCCTCGTTCACTCACGTGCCCGCTGCTTCTCGTCGGCGCGGCGTTGACCGTTGTGCTTATGGTACGACCCGCGGCGCCCGCGTTTGGGCAGGGGGCCGGCGACGACGAGGCCCGCGTCGGCGGCCCGGGGGCGGCCAACTACGAGCTGGCCGAGCGCTTCGCGCCGTACAAGGTCGAGGAGAAAGCCTACGACCTGTCCGTCGACCCGCAGTGGATTGAGGGCACCGAGGGGTTCTGGTACGACTTTGAGACCGCCGAGGGCACGCGCTACTGGATCGTCGACCCCGAGGACGGTACGCAGCGTGAGCTCTTCGACCGTGAGCGCCTGGCGTCCGAGCTCACGCGCATTACGCAGGACCCGTGGGACGCCAAACACCTGCCCATCGAGAACATCCGGTTCGTCGGCGAGAATACCCTTCAGTTCGACGTGACCTCCTCTCAGGAGGTAGAGGACGAGGAGGCGGGCGAGGTGGAGGAGGAGCAACAGAAGCAGGACGTGGAGGACGCGGGGAGCGGAGAGGAGACCGAGCAGAAGGTGTTTCACTTCGAGTACGACGTCACGACCCAGACGCTCCGCGAGCTCGAAGACTACGAGGAGCCGGACGACCATCCGGGCTGGGCCAACGTGTCCCCCGACGGCGAGACGGTCGTCTTCGCCCGCGACTACGACCTCTGGGCGATGGACGGGGAGGCGTACGCGAAGGTGCTCGATGCACGCCGTGGCGAAGACGGCGAGGACGCGGAGGAGGCCGTCGAGGCCCTTGATCTCGACGAGACGCGCCTCACCGAGGACGGGGAGAAGTACTACAGCTACGCGGCCAACAACGACGGGCGCGGCACGACCGACCAGGAGAAGCAGGAGGAGCGGGGCGAGCGCAAGGCCGTCGACATCTCGTGGGCAAAAGACTCCCGCCGCTTTGCGCTCGTCCGGTCGGACCTGCGCGAGGTGGAGGAGCTGTGGGTCGTCCACTCGACCGGCAACGAGCGCCCCGAACTGGAAACCTTTAAGTACCCGATGCCCGGCGAGGACAGCGTCGGGCGCGATGAGCTCTGGATCTACGACCTGGAGGCGCGGGAGAAGACCCAGGTTGCGGACACGAGCTGGGCCGACCAGAGCCTTTCGGTGATCGACGACCGACAGTTTCGCTACCCCGGCTCCGAGGCGCCCCGCCGCCGCGTGTGGCTCTCCGATGGGTCCGATGAGCTCTGGTACGAGCGCCAGAGCCGCGACCGCACGAAGGCGGACCTGCGCGTGGCCGACGCCGAGACGGGCGAGGTGACACGGACCGTCGTGGAGGAGCGATTCAACACGTACTTCCACACGCAACGCCCGGAGCTGCTGTCGAATGGCGATGCGCTCTGGCTCTCCGAGCGGGACGGATGGTCGCACCTCTACCGGTACGGGCCCGACGGCACGGTGGAGGCACAGCTCACCGAGGGCGACTGGCACGTCGACGCGGTGGAGGCGGTCGACGAGGACGAGGGCGTCGTCTACGCCACGGGCAACGGACGGGAGGACGAGGAGGACCCGTACTACGACCACCTCTACCGGGTCCAGCTCGACGGATCGGGCGTTGAGTTGGTGAATCCTGGCGACGCCGACCACAGCGTGGCCATGAACGAGTCGGGCCGGTTCTTCGTGGATAACCACAGCCGCGTGAATACGACGCCCCAGGCCGTCCTCCGCACCGCCGAGGGGGAGGTGGTGACGGAGCTGCAGACGGCCGACCTGAGCGGCTTGGAGGAGGCGGGCTGGCAGATGCCGGAGCCCTTCGAGGTGACGGCGGCCGATGGGGTGACCGACCTCTACGGCGTCATGTACAAGCCGTTCGACTTTGATCCGGAGAAGGAGTATCCGGTCATCACCTACGTCTATCCGGGGCCGCAGACGGAGGCAGTGCCGAAGGCCTTCGGCCCGGGCGGGGACGAGGTGGGGCTGGCCCAGCTGGGCTTCATTGTGGTGGTGGCGGGGCACCGCGGCGGCCATCCCGACCGCTCGCGGTGGTACCACACCTACGGCTACGGCAACCTGCGGGACTATCCGCTCGCGGACAAGAAGGCCACAATCGAGCAGCTCGCGGCCCGTCACGACTTCATCGACGGGGACCGGGTCGGCATCTACGGGCACTCCGGCGGTGGCTTCTTGACGACGGCGTCCCTGCTCCAGTACCCGGACGTGTTTGACGTGGGGGTGGCTTCCTCCGGCAACCACGAGAACAACGTGTACAACCGCTGGTGGTCGGAGACGCACCACGGCGTGGAGCCGACCGAAAATGACTCCGGGGAGGTCTCCTACGACATCTCCGTCGGTACGAATTCAGAGCTTGCTGGCAATCTGGAGGGAGACCTTCTGCTGACGACCGGCACAATCGACAACAACGTACACCCGGCCAATACCTACCGGATGGCCAAGGCGTTAATCGAGGCCGGCAAACGCTTCGACCTCTTCGTCTTTCCCGGCCAGCGGCACGGATACGGCAGCATGAGCGATTACTGGTTCTGGCTTCGGGCGGAGTACTTCGCCGAGCATCTGCTGAACGACGACCGGGAGCGCCCAAACGTACGGTCCCTCCAGCAAGAGGCACCGGCCAGTGAGCGTCCCTGATGCCCAAGCTCGAGAGGGGGGAGCCCGAAGAGGGCCGAGTGCCCAGTACGGTTACGCCGGCCGTCACGCCCTGCGGGAGCGGCATGGGATCTGTGTGTAATCCCGGTGCTTCTGCTTTCGCCTCCACCGTACGACCCCTACCTTCAACAAGCGCTCTTCCGGGGGGGCTCCCCCCGGCCGCCGCCCCGCAGTCCCTGTTGTTTCGCAGTTCTCCTATGCCTGTACCCACCGTCGACGCCGCCAGCCTGCCCGGCCTCGACCCCGCCGACGATTTCTCGTTTCGCGACGGCCAACTCGCCTTCCTCACCAAGCTCGCGGAGGCGTACCAGGAGGGCCGCACCGATCACCTCGGTGTCTTCGTCCCCGGCTACGGCAAGACGCTGACCGCCCTCGCCTCCTTTGCCGTGGCGCGGGCCATGGGCGTGAGCGACAAGCTCGTCGTGTTTGTGCCGCGGAGCAACCTGCAGGAGCAGTACGCCGACGCCGACGAGATGGCGCGCATGCTCCGCTGGATAGGGGCCCCGCGCATGCCCTTTTGCGTGGCCGACGCGGACCGCGTGTTCGTCAAAAACCCGACGATCCCCATCGTCATCGCCACCTACCAGTACGCCTGTGGGCAGTCGGGCAACCGCGACCTGCAGCGCTATTGCAGTCAGGGCTCGCCGCTCTTCGTGCTGGATGAGATTCACCACCTGCCGGAGGAGGGCACCTGGTCGCAGGCCGTGGGGCGCCTGCCGTACGACTCGCTCATCGGCCTCTCCGGCACGCCCCTTCGCAGCGACGGACAGCCCCTCTTCGGCGTGCCGCACGACGTGGTGACGGGCAACGACGGCCAGGAACGGCTCCACTACCGCGCCCTCCACGAGGTGAGCCTGCGCGACGCCCACGCCGAGGGCCACATCCTGAAGCGCATCGAGGCACACGTGATCGACTACACCATCACAATGGTGGAGGAGGACACCGGGGAGGAGGTCGAGGTCTCGCTTGGCGAGCTCAGAGACGAGGTGGGACGGGATACGTCGCACCTCGACCGCTACTTTGCCCGCCGGAGCCTCCGCTTCCACGACGTCTACCTCGACACGCTGCTCGGCCCCGCGGTGGGGCGCCTCCAAAAAAAACGGGCTGGTCAGATTGGTGCCGGGGAGGAGCGCAACCACCAGATGCTCGTCACCTGCATGAGCAACCGCCATGCCGCCGACGTGCTCGACTTCATGGAGCGGCGCTACGGCTGGCTCAATGCCACCCGCATCGGGCAGGACGTGCCCCGCGACGAGCGGGAGGCGCGCCTGGCGGCCTACCGCAACGGCGAGGTGGACGTGATGGTGCAGGTCGACATGATCGGCGAGGGCACCGACATCAAGACGATTAGCGTCATTGCCAAGCTCGACCTGGTGAGCGCCCGCTCCAAGACGCTACAGCAGATCTTTCGGGGGATGCGCTACTACGACGCGTGGGAGGAGGACGCCAACGTGTGCGACGTGTTCACGTCCGGCGACCTGGGCCTGTCCGAGACGCTCGCCTGGATGACGCGGGAGGTGCAAGAGGGGCTCCGGCGCCGGACGGAAGAGGGCACGTCGCCCGAAAAGACCGAGCCGACCGACGACCGCTCCGAGTGGGCCCTGACGGGCGTCAATGAGGGGGAAATTGAGACCCACCGGCTGGAGCTGGAAGACAACGGGCGGGACTCCAACCTCCAGGTGCAGCGCCAGCCCTTCCAAGAGCCGGACGCCGACACGCTTGACCTTTCGGCGCAGGAGGAAGAGCTCCGCCAGGAGTGCTCGGCGCTGGCGACGCAGGTCGCCCACGCCCTCGAAAGCCGGGGCATAGACGTTCACATCCGGGACGTGCACGCGAAGGCGAAGGAGCGTTTCCACAAAGCGCAGTCGGACATGAGCTTGAAGCTGTTGAAGCGCAAGAAGAAATGGCTGCAGCGCTGCCTCCGCAGTCGACGACTGGTGTAGCGTCCGGAAGGGGCTCGTAAGGGCCCCACTGCCTCGACACTTGTCCTGCGGAGAGCAGGCATTGAAAATGAAACTCGCCTGTCTGATCTTGGAGTGCTGTCTGGTACGTTGATGAGCCGCGGGCACCAGAACGTCCGCCCAGCAGCTTCTGAGTCCCCGGGTCAACACGCTCGCCCGAAGTGGACCCACGGGACGATGGCTTGGCCGAACGCTGCGTGGCAGTCGGAAGGGAGCAGAGAAGAAACGAGTGTAGCCGCCGCTTTCAACGGATCCGATGACCGGTTCAGACGCCGCATCCGCAGACCAAGAGGAAGACGCCTCCGACCTCCACGCCCGCGTAGAGCGTTTGGAGGCGTCTCTCGACGCCCTTCGTGCCGAGGTAGCACAGCTTCGCTCCGCGGTGTCCGATCCGGCGGACGGTGCGTCTGTGACGTCGAGTCCCCCAGCACCGGTGCGTGAGGAGTCTCCTCACACGTCTCGCCGGGAGGAGGCGGGCCCAGTAATGCGCCTGCTCACTTCGTTCGCGTCGTGGGTCGATTTTCGGAGCGAAGACTGGCTGAACTACGTGGGTGTGGGGCTGCTGCTCTTCGGGGTCGCCTTTCTGTTCAAGTACTCCGTCGATCAGGGCTGGCTGGTGCCGGCAGTGCGGGTTGGGATCGGGGCCGCACTGGGAAGCGCATTGCTCGGCGCAGGGCTGCGGGTCTACGGCTCGCGGCGTCGGCTCCGACAGGTGCTCCTGGGGGGCAGTAGCGCTGCCTTCTACGCCACGATCTTCGCGGCCTATCAGCTGTACGGGCTCCTCGGCTACCCGATCGCCTTTGCGAGCATGGGCGCGGTGACGGTGGTCACCATTGTGCTCGCCGTTCGGCAGGACGCCCCGAGCCTCGCCATCATTGGCACAGTGGGGGGGCTTGGCACGCCGTTTCTGATTGCCGGGCAGGTCGACAGCATGACCGGGCTGGCCGTCTACACCTGCGTGGTATTGGCGGGGGCGTGCGTGATCGTGCTGTCACGAGGCTGGACGTCACTCCTGTACACAGCGGTCGCCGGCGGCTGGCTCGTGCTGGGCGTGACCGCCTTCTGGACGGGGATCGGAGGGAGGCTCCCGCCCGATGCGTGGGCGCTGCAAGGGGGCATCGGCGTCGCGTGGATGCTGCTGGCGGTCACCCCGGTACTGGGGCGGCTCGCGTCGGGCGAGGGGGACACGCAGGAGGAGAGCCACTGGGGCGCGTGGATCAAGGGGCCGAATACTGTTCCGTACAGCCTGGTTGCCGGGCCCCCACTGTTTGCTCTCGTGAGTTCGCAGCTTCTGTGGGGGGCGTCGGGCCTTGTGTGGGGGGTGGTCGCTGGGGGCGGAGCGGGCCTCTACGCCGGGGGCGTCGTGGGCCTTTGGCGGCAGGAGCTTCGGCGCAGCGCCATCGTGCATGGGATGGTGGCCGCGGTGCTGCTGGCGTACAGCGGAAGCGAGATCCTCGGCGATGGCACCATGCTCGTGGCCTGGGGGGTAGAGGGGCTTTTGCTCATGGCGTTGGCTCGTCGCCTTGAGGCGGCCCCGTTTCGCCGCACCGCACACGGCCTCTTCGCGGTGCTTGCGGCTGTTCTCGCGGATCGGATTGCGACCGTAGCGCCCGACGCCACACCTGTTGTCCGGGCGGCGGCGCTTAGTGAAGTGGTTGCGCTGGGGCTCGTGGCCGGGGCGGCCTGGTTTGTGCGTCGGGACGGGGTCCGCTGGGCCTACGGGGGCGTCGTAGTGGCCGGGTGGCTCGCGTGGTGGCTGGGAGAATTTGCGCCGGCGGCGCAGGGGCAGGCGTACGTTTCGACGGTCTGGGGAGGCACCGCCGCGATCCTTCTCGTGGCGGGAGCCTGGCGGCGGCAGTCGTTCCTCCGGATCGGCGGCCTCCTCACCCTCGTCCTCTTCGTTGGAAAACTGTTTCTCGTCGACCTCGCGTCGCTCTCGGCCCTCTGGCGAATCGGGCTCTTTCTCGGGTCCGGGGGAGGCTTCCTCGTCCTCAGCTACGTGCTCCCGGGACGTCTGTTGGACGGATGGGCCAGCGCGACGTCCGCATCAACATCCGAGGGCGAATAAGGAGCAGCGCCGTCAGATCAACACACAAACGTTCTCTCGGCGCACGAAGTGAGCTCCATTGTCGCTCTAGATCCGATCTGGGGCCCGTCCGATTGGGCCGAGAGGTCGTCGTCGAGTGTGGAGTCGGCCCTGCGTTCAGATCGAAGCGACGACAGATCGAAGCGACGACGGGGTTGACAGCACGGTCTGTTTCTCTGGTCTTAACATGAACAGACGAAAAGAATATCCCTTTCGCCCCTGTCACACGGCTCGAATCCACGCTTCCCCATCATGAACCCTTCCCCATCATGAACCGCCGCGTAACGCGTCAAATCCTCATCGCGCTTGGGGTGTTCGCCGGGATCGTTCTTCTGTTCGTGCTGATCGCACAGTTCACTGGATAGTGGGGCTCCAGCAAAAAACGTGTGGCTACGCCTCCGGAGGCTGCAGGCCCCAGAGCCGATCCCATCGGAAGATGCCCGCGTTGTGCCCGTCGTCCCACGTGATGCGGATGCCGACGCTCCCGGCGGGCTCGATGTCGAGATTCGTCCATTGCGGGTCGGCGTCGGCCGGCTCCGCGTCGGGGGCGGGCGGGTCGATTTCGTCGATCGCATCGCCCTGGCACTCGGCGCAGGGGCAGGCGGCCCGAAGCCGAGGGAGGGGAAACACCGACGTGTGTCCGTTCGCCCAGTCCACCGTGAGGGTTTGGGCGTTCGTGTCCACCTGAAGCCGGCGCGGCTGGGAAGAGGCCATCGGACAACGGACCGAGCGGAAGAACAACGACGAGATCCCTTCACAAAAACGCCGGATCCCCGCAGGAATCCGGCGCAGCGTTGTTCAGTGTGTACGACAAGGCAGTCTCGTGGGGCGTCGGATTTGAGACGGACCTACTCTTCTTCCTGGAACGGGTACACGTCCTGGAGCAGTGCCTGCAGCTTCGTCCGCCCGCGGTTGATGCGGCTCTTGACGGTTCCCATGGGCAGCCCCGTGATCTCTGCAATCTCGTCGTACGCGAGCTGCTGGATGTCGCGCAGCACCACGACCTCGCGGAAGGCCGGTGGAATTTCGTTCATGGCCTCCTGGATGTAGTGGTCCTGGATGGTGCTTTCCGCGTGCTTGTCCGGCGAGAAGGACTCGTCCGGAATTTCCATCTCGTACTCCTCGTTGTCGCGGTTGACGGACTGGATCGACTGCATGCGCCGCCGCTTTCGCTTCCGGTACTCGGAGCGGGCAAGGTTCCCGGCAATGGTGTAGAGCCACGTCGAGAACTTGGCAATGCGCCGGTAGGAGTGACGATTCCGATGAACGCGCAGAAACGTCTCCTGCAGAAGGTCCTCGCACCGCTTTTTGTCGCCCAAAAAGCGATAGAGATACTGCATCAGGCGGTCGGAGTACCGTTCCACGAGGATGTTGAACGCCTCCACGGTGCCAGCCTGGAATTGCGACATGAGGTCCTCGTCGCTCATTTCCTGGAGGGCCTCATGCTGATTGAACGCGTTCTTGTCCTTCGAGGCGGTTTTTTTGGTGACGACTTCTGCCTTGTCCTTCGCCATGTATGTGGGGGTGTGTTCTGTGTGCGGGAATGCCGAACGTCAAGAAACGACGTCTGCAGAAAACAGTGTGGGAAAAATTCTGCCAAGTCGCAAGCGTAAAATGCCACAAATCAGGCACATAGCCGCGTGTTCCCCAACGTGAGGCGTTGGGACATTATTGTGCGGCAAAATGCGGTCCAGGCAGTGGCTTTTTGGGAAGCAGCCCCTAATATTGTATGAAGGAAATGCAACTTTCGTCATAACGGCAGAAGCAAGTCGGGGTCAACGGGGCAGGTCCGACGATTCGTCGGGCAAAACGGCAGATATCGAGTGGTGATTCTCCGCGCTGGTCCACTCATTGTGATTGTGTCTTACAAATCTTCCAATCCCCACATCCCTCATTCACCCCCATGTGTGATCTGCCGGTGCGAATTCACAGTGCGTTTTTCCTTGCGGCGGTGCTTTTTGGTTGGGCGTGTGTGATGCCCGTTACGGCACGGGGCCAGGGGGGACCGTCCTCCGAGACGGCACTGGTCATTCACGGCGGCGCAGCGCACGATCGACGAGATTGAGGCGCTCGGCGGGGTGGGGGGCGTCATTGCACTTGATCGAAACGGGGCCATCGCCACGCCCTTCAGTACCGGGGGCATGTTCCGGGCCTACGTTGATCCGGACGGCAACGCGGCGGTCCGGATCTTTGAGACGGCGCCCGAGGAGTAGTCTCCTCCCATTTGAGGGGCGCTCCCAGGTGCCGATTGGGTTTTCTGCGGGGCCGCGCCCCGTCGGGAAGGGAGCCCTGAAAGAGGTTCTACAGCACTGACGCGGAGAGAGTGCCGCCTGCGGTCGCCGGATCAAGGTCGGCCCGGAGGCCGTCGAGGCCCACCTCAAAGTTCTCGCTGCGAAGCACGGAGCCCCCGACCTCGGTGGCGTCTCCATCACTGGCGTCCTCGACGGGCACAACCGAAATCTCATCGCTGGTCACCAGGGCCGTCCCAATGTCGTCGGGGACATTTTGCATTGCGAAAAACGCACTCAATGATGGGTTCGTCGAGGGGCTGCTCATGATCGGCGACCCCGTGCCGTCTCCCGCGTCCGTTACTGACCCGGTCGAACCGCATCCCACAGCGAACAGAAGTCCGAAAGTGGAGAGAACAATGAGTGTCAGAAACGAGCGACGTCTCAGGGGGGGGCTGTTGCTATGACCAAGTGAGTGCCGGGGGCGACATCGATCGTCCACTCGGCGCAAGAGAGGTCGGTGCAATGCGGGCAGTGAGCGAGGACACCCGGGAGGGGGGACAGGCAAAAAAGTGAGGGGCACACAAAGGTAAGTGTCTTGCGCCAGGGACGGCCACACGAAACAAGAAATGCCCTCGCCGCCGAGTGGGCGACGAGGGCGTGGGGGCACGACGCAGAATGGCACCGAGTTTGGCTACGGGGTGACCTTGGGGGCGTCTCGCTTCAGGGCCTCCACGTGCGTGAGCTCCTCCCAGGGGAACGGGGGGCGTCCGAAGTGCCCATACGCGGCGGTCTCCTGGTAGCGGGGCTTCAGGAGGTTGAGCCGGTCGATGATGGACGAGGGGGACAGGTCGAAGTGCTTCCGGACGATCTCGCACAACTCGGGGTCGGGCAGGACGCCGGTGCCGTTCGTCGACACGTCGATCGACACGGGCTCGGCCACGCCGATGGCGTAGGCAATCTGCACCTCGGCCTCGTCGCAGAGCTCCGCCGCGACGAGGTTCTTGGCGACGTGGCGGGCCGCGTAGGTAGCGCTCCGGTCCACCTTCGACGGGTCCTTTCCGCTAAAGGCCCCGCCGCCGTGTGCGCCCTTGCCGCCGTAGGTGTCCACGATGATCTTGCGGCCCGTGAGGCCCGTGTCCCCATGCGGCCCCCCGGTAACGAATCGGCCCGTCGGGTTGACGTGGAGGATCAGGTCGTCGTCCAGAAGGCCGGTGGGAAGAGCGCGGGGGAGCAGGATGTCGCGCACGTCCTTCCGAATCTTTTTCTGGGATACCCCTTCGTCGTGCTGCGTGGAGACGACAACGGTGTGCACCCGTCGCGGGGTCATGCGGTCTTCCTCGTACTCGATGGTCACCTGGCTTTTCGAGTCGGGCCGCAGGTAGGGCATCTTGTCCGTCTCCTTGCGGATGTGGGCAAGCTCCTGCACGAGCCGGTGTGAGAACGTGATGGGCATGGGCATCAACTCTTCGGTCTCCCGGCACGCGTAGCCGAACATAAGGCCCTGATCCCCGGCGCCCTGCTCGTCGCCGCCGTCCACCCCCTGGCTGATGTCGCCGCTCTGTTCGTGGAGGCTGCTGATGACCCCACAAGAGTCGGCGTCGAATCGAATCTGGGGGTCGGTGTATCCGATGTCTCGAATGACGTCTCGGGCAATCTCCCGCGGCTCCACGTGGGCCTGAGACGTGATCTCGCCGCTGAGCACGACGAGCCCGGACGTGACGAGCGTCTCGACGGCCACCCGGCTGCTCCGGTCTTCGGCCAGGTGCGCATCGAGGATGGCGTCCGAAATCTGATCGGCGATCTTATCGGGGTGGCCCTCCGAGACCGACTCGGAGGTGAAGAGGTAAGCCATGAACAACAATCGGTCCGTGAGAAAAATGCACCGCCTGGAAAACGGCTCCGCTCCGAGGGAGGAGCAAACGACTACGCCCAAAGCAGAGGTCGAAGGAAAGTTTCGAAAACTGACCGATAACATTAGGTCCTGAAGGGATAATTGCCAACGTCGGATCGTGAAGATCCTCCAGTGCAGCCCACAGAGGGACCGTACGAGTGCGAAGCTTGCATCAAACGTTGCTTCTCCACGGGCCCCATTGTAGTTTAGCGTGGCTGAATATCTCCTGCCCCAGCAAGCCCAGTTTCAACTGGGGCTTGCGCCTTCTCAGTGAAGGTATGCGTTCTCTTGGGGCGGCGGGCCACCCGTTCACTCACTTGCCTACTTCTCACCAACGACACTGCCAATCATGGCCAGCGACATCGAAGAGACGGTCAAGTCGATTGTTGTCGACAAACTGGGCGTCGACGAAGCCGACGTGGCGTCGGACGCTTCTTTTACGAACGACCTGGGCGCGGACTCGCTCGACACCGTCGAGCTCATCATGGAATTTGAGAAAGAGTTTGACCTCACCATCCCGGACGAGGAGGCCGAGGAGATTGCGACGGTCGGTGATGCCGTAGGATACCTTGAAGAGAAGGCGTAGTTCTTCCGCTCCTGCGTTCCGGCGGGTGCCGGCCCAACAGGGCTGGACGACTCGCCGGGCGTTTGTATGTGAGGGCACTGGGCCGAACCGGGCGTGGGCCGCGTACTCTATATCCTTGGGCAGCCACACCTACACAAAGCATGGCAGGCACGTCACGTCGCGTCGTCGTTACTGGCATGGGGGCGCTTACCCCCCTTGGGCTTTCGGTGGATGAGTACTGGGACGGGCTCGTGGCGGGGACCAGTGGCGCCGCCACAATCGAGTCCTTCGACCCGGAAGGCCTCCGGGTGACCTTTGCCTGTGAGCTCGACGGCTTTGATCCGGAAGACCACCTCCCTGCCAAGCAGGCCCGGCGCGTCGATCCGTTCAGCCAGTACGCCCTCGTCACGGCCGATCAGGCAGTGAAAGATGCTGGCCTCGATCCCGAGGCGATGGCCCAGGACGAAAAAGACCGCATCGGGGTCGTCTACGGCACCGGCATTGGGGGCATCAAGACCTTCCGGGACCAAGCCGAAGAGTTCATCGAGGGGGGTGAGAAGCGCACGTCGCCCTTCTTCATCCCGACCCTCATCCCCGACATCGCGGCCGGCCAGATCGCGATGGCGCACGGCTTTCGGGGGCCGAACCATGCGATGGTGTCGGCCTGTGCCACGGGCAACCACAACATCGGCGACGCCTGTCGCATGATTCAGGAGGGGGACATGGACGCCGCCCTCTGTGGCGGAACCGATGCCTGCGTGACGCGGCTCGGCATCGCGGGCTTTGCGAGCATGCGGGCCCTCTCGACGCGCAACGACGACCCGGCGCGGGCCTCGCGCCCGTTCGAGGCCCATCGGGATGGCTTCGTGATGGGGGAAGGGGCCGGTGCGCTCTTCATCGAGACCCTGGAGCGGGCCAGGGCCCGTGGGGCCCACATCTACGCGGAGATCGAAGGCATCGGCATGTCCGCCGACGCCCATCACCTGACGGCGCCCGACCCGGAGGGCGGCGGTGTGTGCCTCGCGCTCAACCGCGCCCTCGACAACGCCGGCCTTGCCCCAACCGATGTCGACTACATCAATGCCCACGGCACGTCGACCCCCCTCGGCGACGAGGCCGAGACGCAGGCCCTCAAGAAGGTGTTCGACGACCACGCGTACGACCTGAACGTGTCCTCCACGAAAAGCATGACGGGGCATCTCCTCGGTGCCGCGGGGGCCATCGAGGCCATCGCGACCATCCAGGCGCTCCGACACGACGTGGTGCCGCCGACGATTAACTTTGAGGAGGCCGACCCGGCGTGTGACCTGGACTACACGTTTAACGAAGCGGAAGAGCGGCCCGTGAACGTAGCCCTGTCCAATGCCTTCGGGTTCGGCGGGCACAACACATCCCTGGCCCTGCGCGCCTACGACGAGTAGCGGCCACGCCCCCCACGCCGTTACCGGAAGACGATTTACCGGAACACGATCTCGTCGACCAGCTCCGCCTCGAGCGCCCCGTTGAGACGCTCGCGCCACTTGCGCCGGTTCATGTGCAACTCCTGGCGCCAGGCGGCCGAGGTGATCTTCACGTACAGCGTCGAGTCCTTCATCCAGGCCGACTCGGTCACGCTATTGATCTTGTCGCCCGCAAGGTGTGCCCACGTCTCGACGACACGGGCCTCGTCGACCTCCTCCTGAACGCCAAGCTCGTCGATGACGTCCTCAAGAACGTCTCCGAGGGAACGGGGGCCGTCGGCAGACATGGGGGATCGTGGGCAATAATCAGGGGGAGTGGCGGGTTTCTACCCCTTACGCCGGATGCTCCAGCGTGTGCCGGGGGCGAGGGCCCGTTGCCTTCCGTTGGTGGCGGGCGGCCCTGGTGGCGTGGAAGATGTCGTCTACATGCTCGGTGCTCTCCCGCTTGCAAGCCTGGTCTCTCCAGAATGACTGCACCTTCCCTCGTTCGTCTGCTTGGGGCCGTCGTCCTCACTGCGGTCCTGCTCGGGGCCGGACTGGCCGCTGCTCAGCCCGGAGCCCCTGTCCCCATGGACACCGTGCAGGTCGACCTCACGGAGACGATCCTCCGTGCCCTCGAAGAAAGCCCGGAGGTTGATCAGCGCCGGGCCCAGAAGCAGTTCGCGACGGCCCGAAGCGAGGAAGCACAGGCGAACCGGTTTCTGACCGACGTGTCCATAAACACGGCACACTCACTCGCACCGGGACTGGACAATGTGCCCGATGGGATCGCGGGAGACGAGCTGTACCTACAGCCGGGGGTCACCAACGACTGGTCGCCCCGGGCGCTTCGCCCGTTCAGCCGGTTTGAGATTGCGGTGCAGCAGCCCCTTTGGACGTGGGGCGAGCTGTCCGGCTCCATCAGCGCGGCGCGGCGCGGGGTGGACGTGGAGGCGGCCCGCGTGGAGCAGAAAGCCCTGGAGGTGGCCGTCCGGGCGGGCGAAACGTACTATGGATTGCTGCTCACGAAGGCCCTCGACCGGCTCGCCGACCGGACCCAAGAGGTCATCGACCGGGCCAAGCGAGAGATCAACCGCTTGCTCGACGAGGGCGATGAGGGGGTGAGCCAGTCGGATCTCTTTCAGACACGCCTGACCGAGGAGGAGACGAGGCGCCGCGCCGTCGAGGTTGAGCAGAATCGGAAGACGGCCCGCTCGGCCCTGCGGCGCCAGTTGTTTCTGTCGGACCGGGTGCGGGTGCAGCCGAAGGCCGACGAGTTGCGGCCCCTTTCGTTCGCCATCCATCCCGATTCGCTCGACCACTACACGCAGCGCGCCCTGCAGAACCGCCCGGAGGTGCAGCAGGCCGAGGCGGGCGTGAAGGCGCGCCGCGCACTTGTGGACGTGGCCCGGTCCGAGTACTACCCCAAGGTGGGACTGCGGGCCACCCTCTCGCAGAGCGTCACGCTGCCGGAGCGTCCCAACCCCGACAATGCCTTCATCGGCGACTCATTTATGGGCACGGGCACACGCACCGGCATCGGCGTCCAGCAGAACCTCAACTTCGGCCAGACGCGTGCGCAGGTCGAGCAGGCGAAGGCCGAGCTCAACGCGGTGCAGTACCAGCGCACCGCGGCCGAGCAGCTCGTGCGCTTCGAGGTGGAAGAGGCCTACCGCTCGCTCCTTACGGCGCAGGCCGCCGTCGAGTCTCGCGACCGCTCCACCACGATTGCCGGCGAGTGGCTCCGGACCGAGCAGGTCAACTTCGACCTTGACCTCGGCGACACGGAGGACCTAATCAAGGCCGTACGGGCGGATTTGGAGGCGCGGGCACAGTACCTCCGGGCGGTGCGGCAGTACAACGGTGCCGTGCTCGACCTTCTGCGCGCCACCGGGACGCTTGCGGACCGCGCCCGGAGCGGTACGCTTCTTGATGCCGTGGATGGCCAAGAATAGCCGGGCCCGGATTGACACACGGGACGCGCGGTGCCGCCCCGGAAACGCACCTGATTGGCCCCGCGGCCCGAACACACGCCGGCCCCCGACGAACAGCTCTGCTCATTATCGACGCTACGCCCATGACTTGTCTTCGCCCATTCCTCTCCGCCATGCTTGCCGCACTTCTGCTTCTGAGCGGAGGGGGGTCGACCGCGTTCGGGCAGGGAGAAAGCGCCACAGCAGCCGAGATCCGGCAAATGCTGGAAAACCGAGACCAGCACATCAAGTCCATTCTCGGCGAGACGGACGACTACAGCGCCGAGCAGCGTGCCCAGTTGAAGGAGCTGGTCAACGGCGTGATCGACTTTCGGGTGATGAGCCAGCGCGCCCTCGGGCCGCACTGGGCGGACCTGAGCACGGACCAGCGAGGGGAGTTCGTCTCCGTCTTCCGCGAGGTAGTGCGCGCGCAGTCCATGAGCGACCTCGGGGTGTACAATTCTGCGGTCACCTACGACCAGATTGACGTACAGCGCGACAGTGCCTTCGTGCGCACCCAAACGAGGTATGAGGGGCGCACCACGCCCGTCGAGTACGTGCTAGAGCGCCGCGAGGATGAGTGGCGGGCCGAAGACATCATCATCGACGGGGTGAGCACCGTGGAGGGCTACGCCCGCTCGTTTCAGACGGTCGTTCGGACGCGGGGCTTCGATTCCCTGATGAAGAGTCTCCGCAAGAAGCGGGACGAGGTTACGTCGGGGGCTGGAGGGGGGCGCTAGCCGTCAACCGTCCGGTCGGCGGCGGGCCCGGTTCCCACACGAAGAAGCGACACGGAGAAGCGGGCCCGCCCTCAAGACCGGCCGCATCTACGCCTCCGAGTCAGTGTCCAGGGTCTTGTCGATGCGGGCGAGGACATCCTGGAGGTGCATCCGGGTTCGGTCGTCGGTCGTGCGACGGAGGCCCTGCTGGACGTCCTCGCGCAGCGTCTTGAGCTCCGCCCGGACGTACGGCCGGATGTCCGACTGGCTCACGTTGACCGGCGTGTAGTCGATGTACTGCCGGAATTCGGGCGGGGGCGCCTCCACCTCCGCCGTCATGAGGTGGCCCAGCCGCTCCAGGTAGCCGCGCTGCAGGTTGCGCCGGTACGGGTCGATGGCCGTGCCCGAGTCCAGCTCGGCCCAGACGCCGCCCCGCAGGTCCCCGAACAGGTCGCCCACGCCGTAGACGTCGTCCTCGCTCATCGCTTCCGCTTCCAGCATGCGGGCCATGCGCTCCGGGTCGAGCACGCCCTCTAGGACGCTCACCTGTGCTCCCCGCACGCGCTCCAGTGCCCCGGCGTGTTCGATGCGACGCAGCACGTCGGCCTCCACCATCCACGTGGGCGTTTCGAATGCCCGGTCGAGGAGAAAGTCGACCGCTCGTTCCTGGTCCGTGGCTGAGACGGGCTCGTACACCGGGCCCTCCTGGTCGGATGTCTTCGGCGTCTCATGCACGCCGCCGAGGTGTTGGGTCACGTGGCCCATGTAGCGCCGCCACTGGTTCACCACCGCGCCGTACAGCTCCTCCAAGGTGGCGTAGTCCTGACCGTCCTCGCTCGTCCACTCGATGAGGTTGGGAAGGATCCGCTTCAAGTTCGCGACGCCGAGCCGACTGGCCTCCACGGCGTCTCGCCCGAGGTCCTCAGACTGCGAGCGGGGGTCGATCGAGCCGGACGCCCCGAAGAAGTACCGCGGGTCGTCGGTGTGCTCCCGGATCATCTCGTCGAGGGTTTGGGCCTGTGCCTCCGGCGAGCCGGTTGGGCGCTGGGTGTAGCCCCACTGCACGGACCACTTGTCGTAGACGCCGATCTTCGGGAGGAAGTTGTCCACACCGTCGCCGGGCTGGGCCACGTAGTTGAACCGGGCGTAGTCCATGATGGAGGGGGCCGTGCCGTGGTCCTCCGTGTAGGCGGGCGACCGGAGGGAGTCGACCGGGACGGCGTTGCTGGAGCCCATGTTGTGCGGCAGGCCCAGCGTGTGTCCGACTTCGTGGGCGGCGACGAAGCGCACAAGCTTGCCCATCACCTCCGTCGAGAACACGGGCTGGCGCGCCTCCGGGTTGACGGCCGCCGTCTGCACGAAGTACCAGTTGCGCAGCAGGTTCATCACGTTGTGGTACCAGCCGATGTCGCTCTCCAGAATTTGGCCGGAGCGGGGGTCGTGGACGTGCGGGCCGTAGGCGTTCTGGACCTCCGAGGCAAAGTAGCGGATCGTGGAGTAGCGAATGTCGTCCGGGTCGAACGTCGAGTCCTCTTCCGCGCTGGGGGGATCCTTGGCGAGGATGGCGTTCTTGAAGCCGGCCTCGCGGAAGGCGGACTGCCAGGCCTCCACGCCCTGCTTGAGGTAGGGGCGCCACTTCTCCGGGGTGGCCGGGTCGATGTAGTACACGATCGGCTCCTCGGGCTCCACGAGCTCCCCGCGGGCGTACGCCTCCGGGTCCGTCGGCTCGAGCTGCCACCGTGTGATGAAGCACTCCTCGGTGGCCCTTTGCTCGTCGGAGCTGTAGTTGGTGCGCTCGACGCTAAAGTAGCCCACCCGGTCGTCGCAGAGGCGCGGCTGCATCGGCTCCTCCGGCAGCAGCACCATCGAGTGGTTCATTTCCACCGTCAGGGTTTGCGTCGAGGCGCTGGACGGCGGGTTCTCGGCCTGGTACGTCAGAACGGTCTCGACGTCCGTATTCTCCGGAAAGCTCTCGGCGTCCTTGATGTAGGTCCGGTCTCCGTCGAGCCGGCGCACCCGATACTCCTCGCGTGCCCCGCTCGGGACGCCCAGCGAGGGCACGTCGGACGTGAAGAGGTCGGTCACCTCCGCGACGACGCCGGTCGAGTCCTTGTTGAGGGCCTCAATGGAGAAGGACTGGATGATTGGCTCCAGGTTGGAGTTCTGAACGGCCTGGTAGACCGGGTCGTCCTCCTTGGCCATGTTCTCGTGGCTCACCACCCGGAGGTACAGCTGGTCGCCCCGGCGCTGCCAGCGCAGCACCTGCGTGTTGGTCTTCTCGCCCCCGTACCCGAAGCCGTCGGGCGTCTGGGCGGCCCGCGAGACCATCAGCAGTTCCTCACCGATCAGCGAGTCCGGGAGCTCGACGTACAGCTTCCCGTCGAAGCGGTGGATCGTGAGCAGGCCCGGGTCGGTTCGGGCGGTGTCGGGAATGACCTCTCCGAAGGGCTTGAGGCCGTTTTCGCCGTTCTCACTCGCGTTGGCGGACTGGGCCTGGTCGGGGCTGTCCGGGGAGGAGGACGTTGTGGACTGAGAGCCGGCACAGCCAACGAGGAGGCCGGTGAGCAGAAACGCGGCGAAGAGCATCGGGCCGCGAGCAGAGGACAAAGAGCGCATTGGGAGCAGCACGGAACGGGAGGCGAGAGGAGAGGGAAGGAGGGAGGGAACGCCACGAGGCCAAAGGCACCGGCCCCGTTAAAAAGAAAACAGTGACGGTTGCATGAAGTGGCTCCTGGCCGACGAAAGCAAATCCGAGACGGCGGAGTGTCGTGGATCGCACACAGGTGAAATGAATGTGGACGGGGGCGAACTGGGAACGACGGAGGCCGAGAGAGGACAAGAAAAAGTACTCGTGAAGCGCGCTCCTCAAAAGCCCGTTTGGAACAGGCAAGACTGAACCCGGTCCTGCAGATGGGGTTTAAATGCCAATCCGCTGTTGTTTGCGGTCGTACCTCTCATCCGTACTGCTCCCACCTGCCTCCTGCTCCCATGGCCCTCTCGTGCGATGCAATTCTCTTCGACCTCGACGGTGTGCTCGTCGACTCCGAAGCGGTCGTTCAGGGGCGGTGGAGGCGCTGGGCGGAGGATCGAGACATCCCGTTCGAGGAGGTTGAGGCCGTCCACACGGGGCGCCCGGCGATTGAGGTCATCGAGGAAGTGGCGCCGCACCTCGATCCTGAGACGGAGGTCGAGCGGCTGGGGACCGAGATGGCCACCGACACGGAGGAGCTGAGCGCCTTCGACGGGGCGCAGGCGCTCCTCCGGCGTCTTCCCGAGGACCAATGGGCCATTGCCACCAGTGGGCGCCATAGTACGGCCACCTCACGCCTGGCACAGGTTGGACTGCCAGAGCCGAAGGTGCTGGTGACGGCCGATGACGTGGACCGGGGCAAGCCGGACCCCGAGCCCTACCGGCGGGCCGCCGAGCAGCTAGGCCTTGATCCCGGGCGATGCGTTGTCCTCGAAGACGCCCCCGCGGGCGTCGAAGCGGCCCGGCGGGCCGGGGCGTCTGTCCTCGGCGTGGCAACCGCGATGCCTCCGGCCGCCCTTGAGGCGGCTACGGCGGTCGTTCCTCAGCTCAACGCGGTGGCGGTTCATTCTGAAGGAGAGGAACTTCGGGTCGACTGGCGGTGCCACGTAGAAACACGGGAAGGCGAGTCGTAGTCTCGCAAACCGGGGGGAGGAATGCGAGGAGGGCGCCCGGGCGGGCAAAAGCGAAAGGGCCTCCGAACATCCCAAACACAAGAAGAGAAGGGAATTCCGCCGCTTATCCCACGGCTCCAACCCTCTCGATGGTTTTTGAACGGGTCCTCCTGAGTGAATGTCAGACCTCCCCATCGACGACGTGCTGCCGGCCCTGACGACCGTGCTTCAGGAGCGCCCCGAAGCGGTGCTGCAGGCCCCCACCGGGGCCGGCAAGACGACCCGCGTGCCGCTGGCACTGCTGGGGGAAGACTGGCTCGGGGAGAACCGTATCATTATGCTAGAGCCGCGGCGGCTGGCCGCCCGCTCCGCCGCGCAATACATGGCAGGTCAGCTCGGGGAGGAGGCGGGAGAGACGGTCGGCTACCGCGTCCGGATGGACACGCAGGTGAGCCGCCGCACCTGCATCGAGGTGGTGACGGAGGGCGTGCTCACGCGCATGCTCCAGGACGACCCGGCGCTGGAGGGCATCGGTGCGGTGCTGTTCGATGAGTTCCACGAGCGCAACCTGCAGGCCGACCTCGGCCTCGCCCTCACGCTGCAGGCCCGTGAGGTCCTCCGGCCCGACTTGCGAGTGCTCGTTATGAGCGCCACGCTCGACACCGGGCCCATCGCGGGCCTCGTCGACGACGCACCCCTCCTGCAGAGCGAGGGCCGCAGCTACCCGGTGGCGGTGCACTACGCCGACCGGCCCCTCAGCCCGGGCGACCGCATCGCACCGCCCGTGGCGGCGAGGGTCCAAGACGTGCTCCAAGAGACGGACGGGGACGTGCTCGTCTTTTTGCCCGGGGCGGGCGAGATCCGACGCACCGAGTCGCGGCTGGAGGGCGAGGTGCCGGACGACGTCACGCTCCACCCCCTGTTCGGCAACCTGCCACCGGAGGAGCAGGACGCAGCCATCGCGCCGAGTCCGGATGGGGAGCGCAAGGTCGTCCTGGCCACCGACATCGCCGAGACGAGCCTCACCATCGAGGGCGTTCGCGTGGTGGTGGACAGTGGGCTCCGCCGCGCCCCCCGGTTCGACGCCACCACCGGCATGACGCGCCTCGATACCGTCCGCGTCTCGCAGGCCTCCGCCGACCAGCGGACGGGCCGCGCCGGGCGCGTGGCCCCCGGCACGTGCTACCGGCTCTGGACGGAGCGCACGCAGCACCACCTCGACCCCCACACCGCCCCGGAGATCGAGAACGCCGACCTGGCGCCCCTCGCCCTTGAGCTGGCGATGTGGGGCACGCCCGACCCGTCTGCGCTCCGCTGGCTCGATCCGCCGCCCGAGGACACGTATCAGCAGGCCCAAGATCTCTTGCGTCGCCTCGGGGCCGTCGACGCGGACGGCACGATCACCGATCATGGTCGCGAGATGGCGAAGTTGGGGCTCCATCCCCGCCTCGCCCACATGCTTCTCAACGCTCAGGCCCTCGGGCACGGGGCCCTGGCGTGCGACCTGGCGGCCCTGCTCAGCGAGCGCGACATCTTCAAGGGACAGGGCGAGGCCCCGGACGTGGATCTGCGGCTGCGGCTGGAGGCGCTCCACCGCCTGCGCCGCGGCGAGCGGCCCACCCCGAACCACGCCCGCAGCTACGTGGTCCCCTACGGCGCCGTGGGCCACGTCCGCAAGATGGCCGACCACTGGCGATCCAAGCTCGGGGTCTCCACCCAGGCGGAGGGCGAGGTAGAGGTCGCCGGCCTGCTGACCGCCTTCGCCTACCCGGACCGCCTGGCGCAGCGGCGCGAAGGACAGGCGGGTCGCTTTCGACTCCGCACCGGCCGCGCCGCCACACTGCCGCGGCCCCAGCTGCTGTCGGACGCCGACTACCTCGTGGCGGCCCACGTGGACGCCCGACGGCAGGAGAACCGCATTTTCCTGGCTGTGCCCCTCTCCGAGGAGGAGATCGTCGACCACTTCGGCGACCGGATCGCGACCGAAACGACGGTGGCGTGGAACGCGGAGCATCGACGCGTGCGGGCTCGTCGCCGCGAGCAGATTGGCGCCCTTACGCTCACGGAGGGCCCCGTCGAGGGTCCCGACCCCACGGCCGTCGCCGAGGCGCTGGTGGATGGCCTTCGGGAAGAGGGCCTCGGCCTGCTGCCGTGGACCGACCATGCGCGCCAACTGCAAAATAGAATTCAGTTTCTGCACCACCACCTCGCGGGCGACTGGCCCGACGTGCGCGACGAGGCGTTGCTCAATGCCCTGGAGGACTGGCTACTGCCCCACCTGTACGGACTGAATCGGGCCGATGACCTTCAGCAGCTCAACCTGCCGGAGATTCTCCGCGAGCAGCTCACCTACGACCAGCGCGACCGACTGGCGGACTGGGCGCCCACGCACGTCCCCGTCCCCAGTGGCTACGACCGTCCCATCGACTACTCCGATGCCGAGGATCCGGTCCTCGCGGTGCGCCTGCAGGAGCTGTTCGGTCGCACTGAGACGCCGCGCATCGCCGACGGGCGTGTGGCACTCACGCTCCACCTCCTCTCACCGGCCCAGCGTCCCGTTCAGATCACACAGGACCTCAAAGGGTTCTGGCAGGACACCTACCACGAGGTCCGCAAGGACATGCGCGGCCGCTACCCGAAGCACTACTGGCCCGAAGATCCGATCCACGCCCCCGCCACTCACACCACGAAGGCGCGGATGGACGCGGACGTGTAAGGAGACAGTGCCCCGGCATTTCCGTTTCTCTCCTGGGCCTGCCTCTCTCCTGTGTCCGTGCGGGGCCCGTTGCGGTGTAGCCGTGGCTGCCGGTTGCGTTTACGCTCACGGAGAAGTACGTATGGTTCTGTCGCCGGTGGTCGAGGCGGGAACGATTCTCCCCGTGCCGCAATGGGGAAGAAGACGATACGAAGGGCAATTCCGTACTCGCCTCGGCGCGAGGGCAATCGCGCCGTTCGCGCATCCCTGTCGCTCCCCGAATTTCAGCCCCAACAGCTGTCCGCGTCATGAGCACGTCTTCCGACGACAATCGCGTCTGGCGCGTCTTCTACACCCGGGCCCGGGCCGAGAAGAAGTGCGAAACCCGTCTCGACGAGCGGCGCATCGACGTGATGGTGCCGAAGAGAACGGAGGTGCGGCAGTGGTCCGACCGCAAGAAGGAAGTGACCGAGCCGCTCTTCCGCAACTACCTCTTCGCCCGGGTCGACGAAAAGGACCGCCTGCGCGTGCTCCGCACGAACGGCATTGCACGCTGCGTGCACTTCGACGGCGAGCCGGCCCGCCTCCGCGAAGAGACGGTTGAGCGCCTCCAGAAGGCCCAGGCGGTGCCCGAGCGGCTCTCGACGGCGAACCTGCGGCCGGCGGTGGGCGAGACCGTCACGATCACGGGCGGCCCCGAACGCCTGCAGGGCCTCGCGGGCGAGGTGCTTCAGCACCGGGGACAGACCTATCTCCTGGTGCGGGTGCAGGCCGTGCGGCAGGCGGTCAAGATTCAGGTGGCGGCCGACTGGGTCCAGACGACGTCGGATACGCAGCGGTAGGTCCAGAGGGATGTGCGGGACGGCGGCCCGGCACCCACGCCCCGGCGGCCCGTACGGGGGACCGTGTCGTTTCGAACAAGTGTCTTTCCCGCCTGGTGACCGTCGACGTCCTTTTGCCCCGCCCGCTCGATCAGGCCTTTACCTATCGCCTGCCGGAGGCGCTGGTGGGCATGGCGCAGACGGGCGCACGGGTGCTCGTGCCGTTTCGAAACCGGCGCCTTACCGGCGTCATCGTGGACGAGGGCCCCCCGGCCGAGACGCTCGACTTTGAGGTCAAGGCCGTCCTGGACGTGCTCGACGACGTGCCGGTGTGCACCGAAGAGCTGTTGGGGCTTACGGAGTGGATTGCCGACTACTACGTCTGTCCCTGGGGGGAGGCGCTGAAGGCCGTGCTGCCCGCCGGGACCACCGTCGAGACGGAGCACCGCCTCACGCGCACCGATGCCAATCCCGGCGAGTGGGCCGATCACGATGTGGGGCGGGCCGTTCTCGACGACCTGGCGGCGCACGACGAGACCACCCTCGCAGCCGTCCGACAGCGCCTGGGGCCCGCCGTCCCGCTCGCCCTGATCCGCCGCATGGCCGCTGATGGGGCTGTTGCGATGGAGACAACCCTCTCCGACGAGCAGGTGGCGCCCAAGACGGAGACGCACCTCCGCTTCGCGCCCGCCTTCCAGCACAACGATGCGCCGGACGATCTCATCGAGCAACTCCGTGGCGGAAAGCAGCGGGCCACGATTCGGGCGCTGGCGGGATTCCGGGCCGAAGGCACGCCCGCGCCGCGCCGCGTCGACGTGATGGAGCGGGCCGATGCCTCGTACTCCACCGTCCGCAGCCTGGTGGAGAAGGGCATGGTGGAGCTGGTGGAGAAGGAGGTGATGCGCTCGCCCCTCGACGACCTGCCCCCGCCCGACGCGCCGCCGGACCACGACCTGCTCCCGGCCCAGCAGGAGGCCCTCGACGCTGTCACCGACGCGGTGGGCGCCCATCGCTACGGCACCTTCCTGCTCCACGGCATCACCGGGAGTGGCAAGACCGAGGTCTACATCCGGGCCCTCAAGGCGGTGCGGGCGAGAGGGCGCACCGGCATCATCCTCGTCCCCGAGATTGCGCTCACGCCCCAGACCGTCCAGCGCTTCCGGGCCCACTTTGGCGATGAGATTGCCGTCCTTCACTCGCAGATGAACCGGGGCGAACGCTACGACGCGTGGCGCCGACTGCGGGCGGGCGACGCCGCCATTGCCATTGGCCCACGCTCGGCCGTCCTCGCGCCGTTGGAGGACCTCGGGCTGATTGTGGTCGACGAGGAGCACGAGACCTCCTACAAGCAGTTTGACCCGGCCCCGCGCTACCACGCCCGCGACGTGGCGGTGATGCGCGCCCACCGCAGCGACGCCGTCTGCATCCTCGGGTCGGCCACGCCCAGCCTGGAGAGCACCATGAACGCGCGCTGGGGCAAGTACGAGCGGCTCGAGCTGCCGGAGCGTGTGCCCGATGACTCCGGCAAGACCGCCGCGCTCCCCGACGTGCGCGTCCTCGACCTCACGATGCAGCGCAAAAAGCATCAGCTGGACGGGGCCCTGGCCGATCCGCTCCGGGAGGCCATCCGCACGCGGGTGGAGCGGGGGGAGCAGACCATCCTCCTGCAAAATCGACGTGGCTACGCGCCGGTGCTGGAGTGTGAAGACTGCGGCTGGGTGCCTGAGTGCCAGAGCTGCTCCGTCAGCCTCACGCTCCACCGACATGGTGAAGGAGAGCAGCTGCGGTGTCACTACTGCGGCCATGCCGACCGCGTCCCGCGCCAGTGCCCGGAGTGCGGGGGGCACAACATCTCCCAGATCGGCACAGGCACCCAGCGCGTGGAGGCGGAGCTCGACGACGCCGTCCCCGACGCGACGGTCCTCCGCATGGACCGCGACACCACCCGCCAGAAGCACGGCCATCGCGACCTCCTCCGCCGCTTCGAAAACGGGGCCGACATCCTGCTCGGCACGCAGATGATCGCCAAGGGGCTCGACTTCAGCCGCGTGACGCTGGTGGGCGTGGTGGACGCCGATGTGGGGCTCCTCTTTCCCGACTTCCGGGCGGAGGAGCGCACGTTTCAGCTCCTCACACAGGTGGCCGGCCGGGCGGGCCGGACCCGAGAACTGGCCGGGGAGGTGATTCTCCAAACTCGCAACCCGGACCACATGGCCCTCCGCTACGCGCAGGAGCACGACTACGAGGGCTTCGCGGCGGAGGCGCTGTCCGAGCGCCGCGAGCTGGGCTACCCGCCGTTCGGCCACGTGGCCACCGTCGAGTTTCGGGGGCCGGACGAGGCCCGCGTGGAGCGCCTCGCAGAGAACTGGACGGAGCAGCTGCGGCAGCACGCGGGGCCGGCCGGGGTGATGGGGCCGGAGCCCGCCTTCATCCAGCGCGTGAAGAAGCAGCACCGCTACCGCACCCTCCTGAAGGTGCGCGGTGGCAGCCCGGCGCCGCTCCAGACGGCCCTGCGCCGGACGCGCGACGCCCACGGCGCGCCGCCGAACGGCTACCACGTGGCGATCGACGTAGACACGCAGGACGTGCTGTAGGGAGAGGGCGGTCGGGGTCGGCCGTAGAAGTCTCCGGTACGATTTGCACGCTATTTTCTGAATCGGAGAGCCCGATCACATGGATGCTACGGCTCAATCCACCTGGAAGCGTGCCCTACGTGATCCACAGTTGCGGGATCTCCCCTTCAAAATTGAGACGAACAGACACGGACAGCTTCTCTTGAGCCCGCACACACTGTTCCACGGACATTTCCAAATGTGAATCGGGGAACTCCTGCTCGAACACCTTGATCATCCTGGCCGTCGTGCCGTCGAGTTCGCCGTACAGACGACTAAAGGGGTGAAGGTGCCGGACGTGGTGTGGCTCTCCGAGGATCGGTGGAGCCAAATTCCCGACGACGCGGAGGCGAGTCCCGTCGTGCCGGAGCTGTGTGTCGAGGTCCGGTCGGCGGGCAACACCGACGCGGAGGGGGAGCGAACGCAGTCTGCCCTCACGCCGGACGTCCCGGAGTCCATCGAGGCGTAAACGGATGTGCATTTTTGGGGCCGGGGGCGGTGGCACTGCTGGGTAGGAGAGGCGTCTGCAGCCCCGAGATTCCGGAAATGCACGAAACCGTCAAATCTGTATGCGATCTGTGCAAAGGGTCCACACGAGGGCACCAGATCTATACATGGGTTTGCGCAATATCTACCCGCACATCTGTTGTGGATTTGCCATCATATGGGGGCGCTCTCGGAGGGCTCCTACGGCGTCGGCCAAGAGCCAAAGAGGCGCGATGACCTCGGTTCGTGGCTCTTCGCCCAAACGCTCCGCTCCGCGCCATGCGTGTTCGTATCCCCAATGCGGTTCGCCCATTCCTTTCCGTTCTCGCCCTGGGCCTCGTGCTCAGCGGCTGCGACGGGACCATGCCCATGGGAACGGAACCGGGGACCGCTTCGGAAAGCGCCTCGTCGCTCTTCCAGAAAACCGATGACTTGGGGGCACGGATGACGGGTCTCCGCAAGACCGCCTCGCTGACCCGTGCCGCCTCCCCCGATCTTCCGTCGACAGACGGATCGATGCGCATTGCGCTGGCGAGTGTGACACGGGTGGCCCCGCCCCGTGACACCATGCGGGTGGGGGCCCTCGTCCACGCGGGCGGCACAATATACATCGGGTACAAAACGCCCGGAGGACCTTTTGGAGGGGGCATTGATCGCCTCGACGCGAGCGATCCGACGACGCTCCTTGCCCCGAGTGGGCTCGGCAGCGATGTCCTCGACGTGGAGGACGTGGCGTACGATGAAGACGATGAGGCACTGTACCTGACTGGGGGGCTGCGCCCATCCGCGTACAACGGCGATCTTCGGGGCACCCCGGCCTCCCTGCTGAAAGTCGACGGGATGAAGGCCCCGCAGGCCACCGTCACGGGATTGACGGGGTCCGTCGGAAAGGGTGTCGCCGTTGCCCCGGAGCGTGACGGCAAGCACGAGGCCTACGCCGTGTCGGGGGGAGAGGCGCTGTCCCAGTTTGGCGTGGCCCTCGACGACAGAACCCGTCGGGACATTTCCGGGGCGGCGCTCGAATCCGTGGAGACCACGCCGAGCGCATTGTTTGTGGCCGACCGCGGCGGAGGCGTGTACGCGGGGCCGATTGAAGACGACGGGGCCCTTACGGAGGTGTCCGGCCTCGAGGATGAGCGTGTGGAGCAGTTGCAGGTCTGGAGAGACGCGGTTCTGGAGGGAGACCGCCTGTTTCTGGCACTCGGAACCGGCGGGGTGGCCGTCCTCGACGCCACGAACGGCGACGTGCTGTTCCGCCGAGAGGGCCCGACGTACACCAGCGTCTCTCTCCATGAAGAGGACCCGGCGGTGCCCAACGAGCCGTCTGGGCTCGTGTACGCCGCCCGGCCCGACGGCCGCCTCGACGTGTACCAGGTGGGCCGAGAGGGTCTCGATCCGGGCGATCCGGCGACCGGGCTTCGCGACGTGGGCGCCATCAACCTTGGGGCCCTCATGGGCGCTGCGCCTCCGATCCACCGTGTCGTCGGGGTGGGCTGTCACGTCTACGCCGCCGGCCGCGACGGAACGGTCGTGGCACTGAAGATGGGCACGGCGCAGGGCTGTGGAACGGGCGGCCACCAGTTGCCCACAGCCGCCGATGACAGCGACAAAACGACGGAGCGAGAGGCGACGACGACGGCCGTTCTGGACAACGATCGGGACCCGGACGGCGCCCTCAACGCGTCCACGGTACGGGTCCAGGGCGGGCCGGCCCACGGGACGGTGCGCGTCGACGCGTCGGCCGGCACGGTGACCTACGCGCCCGAGCCAGGGTTTATCGGCACGGATGAATACACCTACACGGTGACTGACGAGGACGGATGGGTCGCCAACGAGGCCACGGTGACAATTACGGTTGAGGCCCTGGCCCCGCCTCCCCCGCCGGGCGGATGAGTGATTCGTCGCCGGAAGGCATCCTTCGACACTGACATCTCAGGCCCGGCATCAAGTGTGATGTCCCCCGGCCCGGGCATTCACGGCGACAACGATCGTCGCGTCGCGAGGTGGGCGAACGGAGGCGCTACGCTGCACGTGTGTCGACGCAGCGGTGGAGAAGCGCCTGGATGCGTTGAAGCTCGTCGTCGTTGGTGGTGTGTCCCATCCCCTCGTAGATGCGTGTGGTGACGTTGGCGTTCAGGGCCCGAAGCACGTCGTCCGTCTCCCGCACGCGCGACTCGGGGATGTATGGGTCCTCGTCGCTGCACCCGAGAAAGGCGGGCGTGCCGTCGAGGGAGCCGTCGTCGTCGAACGACGCGTCCTCGGGGCCGATGAGGCCGCCACTGAGTCCAACGACGCCGCCGTAGCGTCGTGGATTCTGGGCGGCGTATGTGGTGGCCAGGCAGGCGCCCTGCGAGAACCCGAGCAAGACGGTGCGCTCGGGGCCGAGCCCGGCGTCCTCCGCCCGGTCGAGTACAGTGCCGACGGTGTCGAGGGCGGAGGAGAGCTCGGGCTCGTTTTCGGTGCGAGGGGCCATGAACGACTGGGGATACCACGACCGCATGCGGGCCTGGGGGGCGAGGCAGGCGACATCCGGCACGTCGAGGGCGTCGACGAGGCGCAGCATGCCCTGGGCGGAGGCGCCGCGTCCGTGCAGCAGCACGAGGGCTGCTTGGGCGTCGCTCAGCGGGGCTCCGCCGGTGTGTACGGGCTGGTCTTGATGGGGGGCGTCCGTGCTCATAACGACCGAAGAAAAAAGGAAGTGCGTAGGGCGCGACGTCAAGGGGTGGTGAGTCTGGGAAGAACCCTCTCCAGCTCGGCGCGGCGCGACTCAAGGTGCTCCGGCAGCACGAGGGACCGGCCAAGCTCCGCATCGTCCTCGTCGACGTGAACGCCGGGCCCGTTCGTAGCGATCTCGAAGAGCAGGCCCGAGGTGCGGTCCGGGTCGCGGAAGTAGACGGAGCGGAAGTAGTGGCGGTCTTTGACGTCGGTCACCTGCAGGCCGTGCTCCCGCAGGATGGACTGCCACGCCCGCTGGGCCTGGTCGTCCGGCGCCCGGAAGGCGATGTGATGCACGGTGCCCCGGCCCATGCGACCGGACGGGTGGCGGTCGCGGACGAGCAGGTCCACTGTGGTGCCGACGCCCGTGCCGGGGCCCCGGAGACGTACACGGTCGCCGTCGGTCCCGGCCCGGGCCCAGCCAAAGACGTCCGTAAACAGCTCCAGGGTTCGGTCGTCGGAGAAGACAGGCAGGACCGGAGCGTGGATCCCCTGGATTGCGCGGTTGGCGGGCACCGGGCCATCGGTCCAGGGCCGAGCATCCTCAGCAGGGGCGGTGGCCACCAGAGCCAGCGGCAGGCCGCTCGGGCCGGAAAAGTGGAGGCACGGCTCGTCGAAGTAGGTCTTCTCCTCCGGCTCGACACCGTGCGCGGTCAGGCGGTCGTGCCAACCGGCCAGGGAGCCCCGAGGCACGGCGAACGCGACGGTGTGCACCATGCCAGCCCCGCCTCGTCCGCTTGTGGCTTGCGGCCAAGGGAAAAAGGTTAGCGTGGAGCCGGGGCGGCCGGCAGCGTCGCCGTAGTAGAGGTGATGTGTGGTCGGGTCGTCGAAATTGACGGTCGTCTTGACGCGGCGCAGGCCGAGCACGCCCACGTAGAAGTCGAGGTTCTCCTGGGCATCGCCGCACAGGGCCGTAACGTGGTGAACGCCGGGGAGCGAAGCATCAGGCATGGGACAGAGAGGGCGGGAAGAGTCGGCTGGGATCTGTTACGACGCCGCGGGGGCATCCGCGAGGTCGACGACGGCGAGCGTGCAGCGGCTGGCGCACACGAGCTGGTCGTCGGCGTCCCGAATTTTGACCGTCCACACCTGTGTGGTGCGCCCGGTGTGGAGGGGGGTGGCCGTGGCTGTCAGCGTGCCGTCCCGTACGGAGCGCACGTGATTGGCGTTGACCTCAAGGCCCGCGGCCCCCTGTTCGTCGGGGGCCGCCAGCGTGCCCCCGACGCTGGCCGCCGTCTCGGCCAGCACCACGCTTACCCCCCCATGCAACAGCCCGAACGGCTGATGATGGTCGGGCGTTACCGGCATGGTTGCAACGACGCGCTCAGGGGTGGCCGCCTCGATCGCAATGCCGAGCAGGTCGGCCGCGCCGCCAAGGTTGTTGGGCAGGGAGGACATTGCCGGGGTGGGCCCATTGGGCGAAGAAGGGGGGGCATCACGGATCGCAGAAGAGGGCGACGCGGAACGGCCGACGACTAGTCCTCAAACGCCGTGAGCGCAATCGTGGTGTTGTGGCCGCCGAAGCCGAAGGCGTTGGTAAGGGCCGCCGAGACGTCGCGGTCCACCGCCTCATTGGGAGTATAGTTGAGGTCGCAGTCCTCGTCCGGCGTCTCGTGGTTGATCGTCGGCGGCACGCGCCCGTTGCGGATCGCGAGGATCGACGCGATGGCCTCGGCCGTGCCGGCGGCGCCGAGCATGTGGCCGGTCATGCTCTTGGTGGCGGACAGGTTGAGGTTGTGCGCGTAATCGCCAAACACCTGCTTCACGGCGTCCGACTCGATCACGTCGCCGACGGGGGTTGAAGTGGCGTGCATGTTGATGTGCTGCACGTCGGTCGGGGCCAGGCCGGCGTCGTCGAGGGCCTTGTTCATGGCCAGGGCCGCTCCCCGGCCGTCCGGATCCGGAGCGGCATAGTGGTGGGCGTCGTTCGATTTGCCGACGCCCGCAACTTCGGCGTAGATGGGGGCCTCGCGCTCGCGGGCGTGCTCCAGCGTCTCCAGCATGAGGGCCCCGGCGCCCTCGGCGGGCACGAACCCGTCCCGATCCGCGTCGAACGGGCGGCTGGCCTTCGTGGGCTCGTCGTTCCGGGTCGACAGGGCCCGCATCGAGGCAAAGCCCCCGACGCACAGCTCATTGATCGAGGCCTCTGTCCCCCCTACGAGCATGGCGCGAGCGTGGCCTTGGCGCAGCAGCAGCAGCCCGTCGGTGATGGCGTCGTTGCCGGTGGCGCAGGCGCTCACGACGCAGTGGTTGGGGCCACGAAGCGTATGCTCCATGGCAATCAGGCCGGCGGCCATGTTGCTGATCATCATGGGCACGAAGAAGGGGGAGATGTGCCGTGCCCCGTTTTCGTCGAGGTCGAGCACCGAGTCGACGAAGAGGTCACTGCCCCCTACGCCCGTGCCGAAGATGACCCCGATGTCGTCCCGCGTCTCCGGGTCGAGGGTGTCGGTGTCGAGGTTCGCGTCGTCGAAGGCCTGCTGGGCGACGGCCAGGGCATATTGGCTGAACGGGTCCTGCCGCTCGGCCAACTTTGCGTCCATGTAGTCGGTCGGATCGAAGCCCGAAATCTCACACGCGATCTTGGTGCGGACGTCCGACGCGTCGAAGTTGGTGATGGGGCCCGCCCCGCTCCTGCCGGCCAGGAGGCCGTCCCAGAACTCATCGACGGAGTGGCCGAGGGGCGTGAGGGCCCCGAGGCCGGTAACGACGACGCGGTGAGAAGGGGCGGTAGAATCCATGAAGCAGGCAGGCTGGTCGGCAGTCAGTGCGGGGAGGTGCGAGCGCGGCCATGCCCTGCGGCGATGCCGTGCAGGCAAATCCAGCGCTCGGGGGAGACGAGGCCGTGTGCGGAGAAAAGACCATGACGGGAGACTCTCCCCGTCACCGAGGGAAAGCACGTGGAGGCGCCCAGGACAGCACTGATGCTTCCCAAGCGCCGCTTGTCCCTTCTGAACTGTGCAGTGTACCGTCCCACCTGCTCCGAAACAAGGGGTTCCGATGGGGTCATGCGGATTTAACCAAGTGGATTGGGAGCGTTGACGGCCGCCACGGCGAGGAGGCGACCGGCGTTCACTCGGCTTTCTTCTGACCCTTGCCTTCTTATATTAAAGGGTGACGAAGCACCGGGCGGGCCAAGCGCCTGCTTCCGGCTCCGCATGTTCGTTCATCCGATCCCTCACGAACTGAGTTCCGATACGCAATGTCTACCCGTTCCGCCTTCCGCTTTGATCCTCGGGCCATTGTCGGGTCCTTCCTCACCGGCGTGGTGTTTGTCGTGCTCTTTACCTGGATGACCGGAAATGCGTTTGGGGCGCCTACTTTTCCGCTGCTCGCTATGATCTCCGGCTTCATCCTGGCGGGCGCGACCTACGGGGCCCTGAGTGAGGGCGAGACGGTGCTGGAGCCGGCCCTGGCCGCCGTGCTGGTGGCCCTCGCGGCCTACTTTATCATTGCTGCGCTCGGCCTGAAGGCGTTCGAGTCCCTCGTGAGAGACGGGGCGTTCACGTACACGATGGTCGTCGCCTTCCTCAACGGGCTTGTCCTGACATTCGGAGGGGCGTGGGCCGGAGAGATGCTGCAGCGAACCTACGCCGACGCGGAGCCCCCCGCGCTGTCGTGGGAGTGGATCATGGCCGGGGCCATTCTCGGGTTTGCCGTCAGCCTGTTCCTGGTGAACTTCGTGGTCTGGCTCTTTGGCCTCTTCGGAAGCCCGGCGGCCGCGATTGATGCCCCGTACGCCTGGGTCATGCTGCTCGTGGTCTTTCTTGGGCTCGAGGCCACCGGGTACGTCTGCGCCTTCCGCTCACCGGGCGACACGTCGTACGAGGCGGCCGTTGCGGGCCTCATCACGCTCATTCTTCTGATCGATGTCTTCGTCGTCGCGCTTGGCGGCGCTGACATCCTCTCCTACGGGCGCATGGCTCTTGTTCTTGGCATTGGCCTCATCGCCTCCCTCGTGGGCGGGTACATTGGGGAGCGGCGACAGGTGCAGGTGGAGTCGGGGCGTCCGTCTGAGGCGTAGCCGAGGCGGCTGTGTCCCACGCGCCCCCGCCACGCGACAACCTTTTCATGACGGGTTGTCCTGCGTATCAGCACCGCGCCCGGATTGGGGCGTGCCCCGGTAGAAATTGCGCCGCGTAGCAAGCCCTGCCCGTGCCGCTACGGAAACGCCGCGAACGCCGGGCACTCCGCGTCCGCGAGCGACGGTGAACACCGGATTGAGACGTTCCGGGTGGCCTTCGTGTAGCTGGCAAAGACGCCGGTGCCGCCGTCTACGGCCTCGATGACATTCGGAATCTCCCCGGGGCCGAGCCCGCCGCCCGGGCCGCCCGGCGACTGGGCCTGCTGGGAGCGAATGAGGTTGAGCAGATTGTCGTCGATAACGTGGATGCCGATCTCGTTCGGGCCGTAAAACGCCACAGAAATCCACGGCAGGTCCGTGGTGATCCGTCCGCTCGCGTCGCGGGTGAAGTTCGCCTCGTTCCGCACGCCGGAGGAGGTGGTGCGGTAGGTGCGGAGGCTATCTTCGTCCGCGTCGTAGATGTCCGCGTAGAACGGCGTCAGGCCCCGGACCAACTGGGATTCGGGCCGTCCGAAGTCGGCCAGGGAGGTCGATGTGATGACGAGCACGGCCTGCTGCTCGCGGCTGCTGTCTGGGGGGGTAATCGTGAAGGACGGCTGCCGGGTCGTGTCCCTGTACACCGCCGTCGTGTTTGCGGCCTCCACAATCGAGATGGCATCCGGCACGGTGGTGGTGGCGGTCAGGTCCGTTCCGTCTGGCGTGACGACGGACAGCTCGTAGGTGGTGCCGGGCCGCACTCGCGACGTGTCCCTGGGCCGGTACACGCCCGGCTCCTGCTCGACGAAGCCGAGCGTGTCTGCGGGGGAGCCGTTGCCGGAGCGGCGGCGCACCTCCACGGTTGCCTCGCGCACGGCCGTCTCGGAGGCCACGTAGGCCTCCTCCGTCCCGACGCTGCGGGTGAGGCGAATTGGCGGCATGGCGGCGCCGCCCTGCAGGTAGGCCTCCACGACGACCTGCGTCTCGGGGGCGGGTGCGGTCGTGTCGCAGCCGAGGGGCCCAACGGCTAGGAGCGCTGACAGGAAAAGAAGGAGCAGGCGGTGCATGAAGGGGGCAGGGCAGTCAGGGGCAGGCGGCGTGCACGAGACGAGATGTGTTGGGCTAGAACGTGAGGGAGAATGATATATTCGGCACCGGAATGGGGATCTGAGGGGTCACGTTGCGGTCGAGCGTACCGCCCGGTTCGTTTTCGAACTGGTAAAACCAGATGTTGCGCCGCCCATAGGCGTTGATGGCCTGTAGTTGCAGCTCGTACTCGGCGATTCCAAAGAACTGGCCCGTCCGGGCCAAACCCACATCGAGCCGGTGGTAGGGGGGCAGACGGGCGTTGTTGAAGGGGCTCACGAACACGTTCTGTGACTCCCCCACCCCGGGGCTGAACGAGAAGGGACTGTCCACCAGCTCGTAGCGCTGTTCGGGCTGCGTGTAGGCCTGGCCGGTGGCGTAGTTGAAGGTGCTCGACACCCGCCACTGGTCGGTGAGGTGGTAGTTGAGGGCAAGTGTGAGGTCGTGGGTGCGATCAAAATTGGGCGGGTAATACTGAGGGGAGCCGCCCTCGGATCGGTTGACGTTCGGGAAGCGCCGCTCGGTGCGGCTGAGGGTGTAGCTCAGGAAGCCGTTCAGGCGGCCCTCCGGCCGACGAACAAGCACCTCCGTCCCGTACGCGCGCCCGTCGCCCACCCGAAAGCGATCGGCGTACGGCACGCCCGCCGCGTCGGGCAAGAAGGGATCCAGCTCGAACAGGTCCCGCATGGTGCGCGCGTAGCCTTCCACCTCAAGGCGCCACGCGTTGCCCAGCTGGACGTCGACGCCCAGGGCAAACTGGTCCCCGTAGGCGGGGGACAGGCCCTCGTCGGTCATGAGCCAAGAATCGAAGGCGGTGAAGAGCTGGCTCGTCTCCAGCGTAAGAAACTGGTGGTAGCGGCCGTAGGCGGCCTGCAGCTGTACCGATGACGTCAGGTCGTGCCTCACCGAGAGTCGCGGGGCGAGCCGAAGGTAGTTTCCCTCTGAGAAGTAGGTCGCCCGCAGTCCCCCCCGGACGGTCCAGTTCGAGGTCGGCGTGTAGGTGTCCTTCAAGTACAGGGCCGCCTGCTGGCCCTGGAGGCGCTGGTTGAAGGTTTCGTCTCCGTCGAGCGTATTGCGCAACCGGAACGTGAGGCGGCTGGCGTGCAGCCCGGCCTCCACGGTGTGCCGGTCGCCCGGCACGTACTCCACGCCCGCCTTCAGCGATGCGTCGCTCACCTCGTTCGTCTGGGTGAAGCGCGTTCCGCCGAGCTCGAACACCGGCGTGCTCTCGTAGCGGGAGCCCGCGGCCGTAAGCGTCGCGAACAGCCGGTCGGAGAAGAGGTGCGTCCAGTCGGCACTGAGCGTTCGGTTGCCGTAGTCCACGTCGAACTCCTGCCCGTCCCCGGGCCGGAGAAAGAGCTGATCCTGCCCCCCGTACACGGCCAGCGAGAGGTCGTCGTCGGGCCCCGCGTCGTAGGTGGCCTTCGCGTTCACGTCGTAAAAGTAGAAGGTCTCGGGGAGCCCGTCCACGTCGTCCAGGGCGGCGAGCAGGGGCTCGAGGGTCGAGCGGCGCACGGATACCATGTAGGAGCCGGCCGGGGCGTCGTCGCTGCCGCCGTAGGGCCCTTCGATGTAGCCCCGGGTTGCCAGGCTACTGAGACTGAGGCCCCCGGTGGTTTCACGCTGGTTGCCGTCCTTGTTGTAGATGTCGACCACGCTCCCCAGCCGCCCCCCATACTCGGCCGGGTAGGTACCCTTGTAAAGCTGCACGTCCTTGATGGCGTCGGGGTTGAACGTCGAGAAAAACCCAAAGAAGTGGGTTGGGTTGTAGACGGTCGTGCGGTCGAGCTGGATCAGGGTCTGGGCCGGCCCGCCGCCCCGGATGTAGAGGTTGCTGGAGTAGTCCGAGGCCGTCGTGACGCCCGGCAGCAGGGCGAGCGACCGGAAGACATCCGGCGTCAGGACGGACGGGAGTTCGGTGATCGTTGCGACGGGGAGCTTGTCGACCCCCATGCGCTGTTCGCTGGCGTTGTCCTGCTCGCCCGTCACGACGACCTCCTCCGTCTGCAGGTCAGTGGGCGCGAGCTCTACGTCGAGGCGGGTCGTCTCTCCGGCCGTCAGGGCAACCGTCTCCGTGTGAGATTGGTAGCCGAGGTAGGAGAACACGACGGTCTGCTCGCCGGGCGGGAGGTCTCGGAGCGTGTAGTAGCCGTCGTTGTTGGTGGCGGTGCCCCGACGGAGACCCTTTACCACGACGTTGGCCTGGAGCAGGGTCTCGCCCGTCTCGGCGTCGCGTACGTACCCGTTGAGGGCGGCCCGCTCCTGGGCCACAACAGGCGGCCCCACGAGGCTCAGAACGACGGCGCAGAGGCCGACGAGAACGCGAACACGAATGTGGCACATGCGGGAGAAGGACCTGGACAAGGAAGCAGGTCTTCACAACAGATTAGTCCAACGTGTGGTGCGGAGGGGCGGACGAATCGCTTGTGTAAAGCGATGACGGGACGACGGCCGTCTCGTCCGCAAGAGGGACGGTGTTCTGTAGTTCTTTAGGGGGGCGCCGGACGTACAGGCCACGTAGACACGCGGAAACGCGTTCACTCGACGGTCAATCCCGAGGGGCTGACGACCAGACGGGAGACGAAGCGAAGCCCGCAGGGGCATCCCCTGAGAATCTCCCTAGGATTCAGCGAGGACACCGATGGGGACCTATGCCGTGAAGGTCGCTACGGGGGGCCTTTGAAGAAACGCACCCCGGGGGTACAGGGGCACCGGGCGTTCAGTGCCCTGACTCCGCTTCGCACCTCCGGCGTGCTCGGAAGGGGGCACTGCCCGGTTCTTTTGCCTATCTGCTCAGTTCTCCTTGCCGACCAGCGGATGTCCCGCCCGCCGCCAGCCGGCGTAGCCGTTCTCGAAGTCGACCACGTTCGTGTAGCCCGTCTCCTCCAGGGCCTGTGCGGCCTTGAGGGAGGCGGTGCAGTCGGCATTGGCGCAATAGACCACGACGAGGGCATCCTTGTTGGGCACGATCGTTTCAACCCGCTCGATCTCGTCGACCGGGACGTTCACGGAGCCCGGAATGTGCTTCGCCACGTGGGCCTCCCGCGGCAGGGCATTGATGAGGACCGGTGGGTGTTCGCCTTCGAGGGCATCTTTGAGGTCGTTGGCAGAAATGGTTGTTGGGGCGTCGGGCATATCCATGGGGGAGAAATGCACAGGAATAATGAGAGTCTGCGTAGGGACACTTCGGAATCGGCGGTCTCCGAAGCAGGATCCGCCGTACCCGCAGAGATGCGAAGCGTTACACGTCTTCAAAGAATTTCGGAGGCGGACGAGGATCCCCCTACTGACATAGTTGTTGGGCGCTGCTGGTCGATCGTTACACTCTCCCCTGTCTCCTGCATGTCTCGTTTCCGCCTGCTTGTTCCGTCCCTTCTCCTTTTGCTCGCAACGCCTGTTCAGGGCCAGGACACGTCCGACGTGGCGTTTCGTGTGCAGGTGTCCGACAGTGTCGTGGTGACGGCCTCCCGCGTGGCCTCGGCGGCGCAGGAGACGGGCCGTCGCGTGAGCGTGTACACCCAGCAGGACATCCAGGCCTTGTCCGTCAACAGCGTGGACCAGCTGCTCAACGTCGCGGCGGGGCTCGACGTGAAGAGCCGAGGCGGCTTTGGCGTGCAGAGCGACCTCACAATGCGGGGCTCCACGTTCAACGGGGTATTGCTGTTGCTGGACGGCGCCCGCATCAATGACCCGTACACCGGGCACTTTCTGATGGACCTGCCGGTGCCGCTCTCGGAAATTGCGCGTGTCGAGGTGCTTCACGGATCGGCGACGGCCCTCTACGGCCCCGACGCGCTCGGCGGGGTGGTCCACCTCATCACGAAGACGGCCCTGCGTGGAAGAGAGAGGGCGGGGGAGGGAACCACGGCCCAGGTGGATGGCCGGTACGGAAAGAACGATTTCTACGATGTCGGGGGGGCGGTGCGGACCGTGAGCGAACGGACGACCGTGAGTGCAGCGGCGGCGGTGCAGGGCAGTGATGGGCGGGATGTGTCGGTGGATCCGGAGGGCACAACGGACCTGTCCAGTGCTGTCCAGACCGATTTCGAGCGACGAGCGGCTACGGCCGCGGTCTCCCGAGACGTTGGGGCCGCGACGCTCTACACCCGAGCCGGGGTGGACGACCGTGAGTTTGGGGCCTACCACTTCTACACGGATTTTGCTACGGATCGGGCCCGGGAGGCGACGTCGACGTTTTGGCTGCAGAGCCGCCTGACCAGCCCCGGCGATGCACAGACGCCCTGGCAGGTGCAGCTCTTCGGCAAGCAGCACCGCGACCGGTATACGTACAACCCCAACGTGGGGGCCAACACCCACGTCAGTCGTCGCCTCCGCGTACAGGGGCAGGGCTCCCACACGTGGAACCGCGTTCGGGCAACCGGCGGTGCCTCCGCCGGGCTCCGCGGGGTCGACAGCAATCGGGATGGGGTGCACGGCGACCCATCCGTCGGGGCCTTCGTGAGCCTGCGCTGGCGTGCCACCTCCCGCCTCACGATCAACCAGAGCACGCGTGTCGACTACGACCCGACGTACGGGACGGAGCCGACCCCGCAGCTCTACGTGGCCTATAACCTTGGGCCGGCGACGCTCCGTGCGGGGGGAGGGCGCGTGGTGCGGGCGCCCAACTTCCTGGAGCGCTTTATCGACTCCCCCAGTAACCAGGGCAATGCCGACCTCGCTGCCGAGACCGCCTGGTCGGGAGAGGCAGGGGTGGACGTGCGCCTGCCAGCAAACCTGTCGCTGTCCGCGACGGGCTTCCACCGCACGACCGACAGCGCCATCGATTACCTCCGGAACGAGACGGAGCAAGTGTTTGAGGCCCAAAATCTGGACCGGACCACCACTACGGGCCTCGAAACCGAGCTGTCGTTCGACCGGACCCTCGGCGCCGTGGGGATTCATCTCGACGCGGCCTACACGCTCCTCGACGCCAGCCTCGACGGACAGAAGGCCCCCTCCGCCTACAAGTACGGCCTCGATGGGGCTCGCCACCAGATACAGAGCAGCGCGTCGCTCCGGGCCGGGGCCGTGACGCTGGGCCTGCAGGGACTGTGGAAGGATCGGCTCCGCGACGCGCCCCTAGCGACCGACCGCTACGGGGTGGTGCACGGTCGGCTGGCCTATGACACGCGCCTCTCCGGCGCCCGCACCACGCTGTCCGTCGAGCTCCGCAACGCCTTCGACCGGCAGTACAGCGAGGTCTTCGACGCGCCAATGCCGGGCCGCACGCTGCTGGTCGGGGCGGAAGTGGCGTTGTAGCGGACGGCCGCGGCGGTCACACGCGACGGAGAAACTGCCCCTACGCCTCGGTGAGGAGAAACGTCCCGAGTGCGACGCCGAGGAAGAGGGCGGCGCCGGGGTCGGTTTCGTCGGAGGGCAGCGAGGGGGCGGAAGAGGCTTCTGGGGCGGCGTTCCGGGCCTCCGGCCGCAGGCGAGAGGACCCACCGTCCTGCGTTTCTGCCCGCGGAAGGACGACGCCCCGTAGCGACTCGACCCGGGCGAGGGCCGGCACGTGCTCGATGGGCAGTCGGCCCGACACCACTCGCCCGGCGACCGCCGCCTCCTTGAGGCCGAGTGCGGTCAGGTCCGCCCGTAGCTCCTGGGCCGATTCTTTTGCGACGGCGTCGATGGTCACGTGCCCATCGGCCACTCGGGCCCCGTCCACACTTGGTGAGAAGGGGGCCTCGCCGTCCCGCCGAAGTGCCCGATACTCGTGGTAGAGCAGCAGCAGATCCAGGCCGGCCTTGGCGAGCGGGCCGTCCTTGCCCGTTTGGTCGGGGCCGTGAAAGTCCTGACGGGCCTCGGCCCGAAGGCTGTCGGGCGGGGACTGGGCCGGGCTGGGTCCCGGGACGAGTGCCGCGGTGAGCAGGACGAACAGGCCGGTGGGCACCCACGACGGACACGACATGGTACTGAGAGGGACCTTGGCGCTATCGGACACGGACGAACGGTCGGGTCGCGGTGAAAGAGGCACCGTCGACGCGGAGGAAATACGCACCACTCTGCAATCCAGGTCCCACCGTCAGCGTCCACGGATCGTCGGCCCGTAAGCGGCCGTTGTGCAGACGCGCGACCCGCTGGCCGAGCACGTTGTACACGTCCACCCGTACCTCCTGCGGCGCCCCCACGGCAACCGATACTGACGCCTCGTCGGTCACTGGGTTCGGGGCGACGTCCGATACGCGGTGCGTGTTGGAGAGAGAGCGCTCAAGGGGGATCTCTCGGCTGTAGGAGGACGATCCGTCGAGGTCCTCCTGCCGGAGTCGAAAGGTGTGGAGGCCGGGGGCGAGCGGTGCTGTGCGGTGCCGGTACGTCCGCGATTCGGAGGTCGTGCCGCCCCCGGCCTCGTAGCCGATCGTCTCAAAGGCCCCGTCGCCGCGCTTGTGCTCGACGCCGAAGCCAGCGTTGTTGGTCTCACGGGCCGTCGTCCAGGTGAGCACGGCGTGCTTCTCTTCGACGACTGCCCCGAAGTCAGTCAGTGCCACGGGCAGAGCTGTGGCGGTCGCCTGCATGAACCCGTGCCCGCTCCAGCGGTCGACGCCCGACGGGATGGAGACAAAGGCTCCGCCCCGATCCTGGCGCTTCGTCACGTCCTGCGCATTCGACTCGAGCCGGTCGTAGACCTCCGGGGGGGAGAGGCCGGGGGTGGCCTCGCGGACGAGGGCCGCGATGGCGGCGCCGTTCGGGGCCGCCGCCGACGTGCCGAAGAAGTTTGGGTGTGTGTCCGAGTCGTAGGCCGAATCGGCGCCGAAAAACGTATTGTCGATGCCGTCGGTCGCGGTGAGGTCGGGCTTCTCGCGGGCCTCCGGGGCCAGAATCGGAAATCCGCTCTCGTCGAACCGAACCTTGATGCCTCCTGCCGAGGAGAAGGGCTCCAGAACGGCGGGATTGACGTTCGAGTTGTACGCGCCGGTGTTGAAGAACGGCGCCGCGGCGATCGCCATTGCGCCCTCGGCCATGGGGTGACCGTAGAGGGTGGGACCGGTCGGGTCGTACTCCTCGATCGCGTAGCTGAGTCCGGAGTGGATGTACTTCACGCCGTCGGGGTTGGGACCCGCGGCCTTTTCAATGACGAGATGGTACGTCGAGTCCGCCACGCCGTCCTCGTTGGTGTCGATGGTGCCGGTGTTGGTATGTGACAGGACCCCTTCTACGGGCAGGCCCGTGTCGTCGCTGTCGCGGGCGGACTGGGCGACGACCCCGAGCGTGTCGTTCACGAGGGCCACGTCGAGGTCCGTGTTTGCACCCCTCGACCCCTCGACCAACGACGAGGGATCCGTCCACTGCATCGTGAAGATGCGGAAGGTACCGCCCCGCCGGATGGTGATGCGCTGGAGCGTGTCGACTGTCCCGCCGGAGGGAGCGAAGTCGTGGGCCACGGCGCTGCTACTGAGGACACCCTGCCTTCCGGAGTCGCGAAAGCCATCCTGGTAGGCGTTCTGGCCGTCGTTCCCGGCGGAAGAGAAGTACGCGACGCCCTCGGCAACGACACGGTCCACCGCGTTCGCAACGGGGCCGTCCTGGAAGAAGGGCTGGGTGTTGTACCGGACGTCGTCGACCAGGATGTCGCAATCTCCCTTCTGGGGGTCGGCGAGGTCATGGATGCCCTGTACAAAGGCAGGGAGTCCTCCGACGGCCGTGTGGAAGCCGAGTTCGGCGCCGGGGGCAAGGTCGTGGATGAGCTGGAGCATCGCGCGCCCCTCGTCGCTGCCCGGCTCGCTGTCGTCGAGCACGTCCACCGGGGCGGCTCGCCCCGCTGGGTTCCCCGGCCCCGGCAGGTCGCCCGACGCGACGTCGTCTTGGGCGGTGGTGGCGGCGGTAGCGCTCCGGTCGTAGCTGTCCGACAAGGCGCAGACCTTCTGGCCACTGCCGTTCACGTCGAGGGCGGTCCGCCCCTCAAAGGCACGGTGGGCCGTGTCGGCCTCCGAGTCCACACGTCCGACGTGCGTCTGGGCATAGGCGGGCACCATGCCCCGGAGCGACGAGAGTTGAGCGGCCGTCTTGAGGGCCGCGATTGGCAGGCGTCCCGAGACGGAGCGGCCCGCCCGAGCGCCCCGCTTTAGGCCAAGGGCCCGGAGGTCCGACAGGAGGCCGCCCGCGCCCGTGGCGACGGCGGTGACTGTGACGTGCCGGCCGTCCCGCGAGACCGGGCGGCGGTAGCGAGCGTCCCGGCCCTGACGGATGCGCGTGGCGCTTCCGAACAGGCGGCGCACTCCCGCGGGGCCGTCAGCCGCGTGCTGGTGATAGAGCGTGGCGAGGTCCGCGCCGATGGGAGAGAGAGGCCCATCCTTGGAGCGGGGCGCAGGGCCGTGGAGGGATCGCTGCACGCGCCGCTGAACTTCAGGGGCCGCGTCCTGCCCCTGAGGCGTGACCAGCGCCGACCCTGTGCTCGACGGCTGGCCGAACGTGGAGGCAGATCCCCCCAGGATCCCCCAGCTGCCAAGGAGGGTGAAGACGAGACTGGCACGGGCGATCCAGCGTCGGTACACAGTGACGCAGGGCGAGGAGAAACAACGTGTGGGTTTCCAACATCGCTCCCAATTCCGAAGGCGTCAAGAAGAGACTGTGTAGAGGAACTCCCGACAACGAGAGTCCCGCGCGACGTCTCTCCTATGCCGGGGCGGTCATCTCGCTGTGGTGGTCCACGCGCCCCACAGAAGGTGCTGGTAGAACTGTGTGGGTGGGGCCAGGCCCGCCCCAGTGACAATCTGTTCCAGCCCGTCCGGTCGCACGAACGAGATGTCCTCTTCGATGCGGACAAACGCCCGGTCCGTTTCCTTCGTCGTCATGTGTGCCCCTACGTGCCTGCGCCAAGCGGCCCAGAGGCAGCGAAACGCCCCGTCGGATGCGGGACGGTAGAGGTCCGCCCATACCAGTGGGGCGCCGGGGACCAGTCGCCCGACGAGACTTTGGAAGTAGCGCCGCGTGGCCGCTGTTTCGTCGATGAAGTGCGTGACGAGAAGCGACGTGGCGGCGTCGAACAATCGCGAGGCGGGCATGTCCTCGACGGGCGCGTCGATGTAGTCGATCCGGTCCTTGAGCCCAGCGTGTGCGACCTTCGCTCGACATCGGTCCAGCATCGCGGCCGACGGGTCGACGGCGGTGAACCGCCACTGCGGATGGGCACGCCCCATCTGTACAATTTCAGTGCCGGTGCCGGCCCCCGCCACGAGCAGGTGGGCGCGGTCTGGCAGTTGGGCCGCCAGCACGGAGGCAACTGTCTTCTGGAGATGACCGTAGTCCGGGCAGAGGCGCCGGATGCGGTCGTCGTACGCGGCGGCCCGCTGAGCATCAAACGGCTGCGCCGGGGCAGTGTCGTCCATGTGGTGAAAACGCAAACTTATGAGGACTGGTCGAGGCGGCCCCACCGTGACTGAGCGGGAGGCACATGGTTGTGCAGCACGTCGCGGGCGCGGTGGTTGTCCGCGCCGCCCACCACGGCCCACACCCGTTCTCGGAGCGTGTACATCGACCAGGCCCCCTGGAGAAGGATGTGCAGCGTGTAGAGCGACGGTTCGGAGAGCGTGATGGACACGGGACCGGCATCGGTCCCTGCCTGGAGGGTCCACTGATCCTGCCCGTCTTCGTTGCGCACCTTGGCCCAGGCGTGCTTGATCGTGTCGGTCAGGGCCTCCAACTCGTCTGCGTCTACCAGCAGCGTGTGTTCGCGGAGGGTGATCTGGATGCGGCTGCAGCAGGCACACTGCAGGACGTGGCCGTAGCGGGTCTCGAAGAGGCGGTCGGGGCCGTGGAGGTTGTGCATGGTGCGGAGGGAGGAGAATGCGGGAAACGTGTGGTGGCGGCCTAGTGCATGGCGCCTTTGCCTGCCTTGTCACTGCGGGGGTCCGGCGGTCGTCGTGGCCGGGTCGGGGGATTGAGGCGCCGCCCGGAGGCGGTCGATGCCGGTCTCGATCTGCTCGCGCATCCAGGCCTCGAACTGCGGGTGTGGGGCCAGCCCCTTGCCGTACCGGTAGTCGAGGTCGTCGAGGTACTCGGAGGCGCGCCCCTCGGACGTGGTGCGGGCGGGAATGACGAGTGCCGTGCCGTCCTCGGACGCCTCGCGGACCATGTCTTGGATCTCAGGAATTGTCTCCGTGCGCTTCTCGGGCCAGTCTTCGCGCCAGGTGTGCACCTTGATGGTGCGGAACGCATCGCCGCCGTGGGCCCGCATCGTGTCGGCAATGGTGCGAAGGTTGCTCATCCAGTGTGCGTTCTCTGTGTCCGAGCCCGTCCCGTGCGCCAGGAGGATGACGGTCTCATCCGACGGGGCCTGACTGATGGCCCGGGCGCGGTCGAGGAGGCCCTTCGCGAAGTGGGGACTCGCCTCCAGTCCGCCGAGTGTCGTCATCTGCAGGTGGGTCCGGATGCGTTCCGGGAAGCGCCCGCCCATCCCGCCGCTGTAGGTGTTCTGTAGGCCCAGTATGTAGTGCGACTTTTCCCGAAAACTGCTCTCCATCGAAAAGATACGGACCATGACGGCGGCCTTTAGGCCGTCCCTTTCCAACGTGCGCACGGCCCGTTCCACGACCGTCGGGTCGACCATGCTGAACGCCTCGGCCATGGTGTAGTCGTCCGCAACCGGCGCGAGGCCTTCGCGCATTGTCTCGTTCCAGTTGTACTCCGAGCCGTGGGGCACGGCGATGACACCCACCTCGTCGCGAGCGAGGGGGCGGTGCGCGGTGGTGGTGCGCCGGAGCCACCGCTCGACGTTCGGGTGAGAGAGTACGTCCGCGCCGCTGGCGACCACGCCGTCGATGGACTGGAGCGGCCGCTGCATCCACGACCAGCTCGACATCATGGTGGTGTACTGCATCCCAAGGTTGAAGGGCACCACCAGCACGCGCTCATGCTTGCTGGCCGCGGCCTTCACGGTCTTGGTGGCGCGTCCGATGGCCGCGCGGGATGCCTTCTCCGGTGCTGTCCGTGCGTATTGTACGACCACCTCGCTCCCCCCGGTCAGCCCGTGCATCTCGGCGGCTCGCCGGGCGGAGGCCTGAAGATCGGCCCGGATGGCGTCGGCTCCTTCAGCGTTCGTGGCCCCGTAGCCGACCACGACCAATGCCTCCTCGTCCGGGCGCTCCGAGAGGGCGTCCACGCGGTCGAAGAGAAGCTCCTCGCTCAGGTAGCTCGTCCCCAGTGGGGCGGCCCACCGCACGCCGTTCTCTACCTCCGGCAGGGCGTCGCGGGCCGTCTGGTAGAGTGCGTGGTGGGCCGACAGAAAGAGCGGAAGAACCACCACGCCGTGCTCGGTGTCGATTGAGGAGAGCGCCTCGTTCAGGTTCGACCGGGTTTCTTCGTACGTGGCGACGGCAAGCCCAACGTTCGACGTGTGCTCCCGGAAATGGGCCATGGCGTCGCGCGTCTTCTCGTTGCCGAGAAAGCCACGGTCCGGCGCCAGGACGAGGACACCGGGGTCGCCGTCGGGGGCGTCGGCCGATTGGCCCCAGGCAGGGGGCGCAGCGACGAGAAGAGCGGCGAAGAGGAACTGAAGGAGGCGGGACATGAGCGACTGTTGCGTATTTCGTATTGCGGATGAGCGAAAGCGAACCGGAAAGCATGACGCGTGAGAACGTTGCCCTCAGGGCGCGCCATCACTCCTCACGCACCCCATTTCCGTCTTCATTCGGCCGAGAGCCGTCCGACCACGGACACCGGAATGCATTCGTTATCTAGATTAGTTATAAATAAGCGGTGCAGTTCAACGCTACCGATTCTGTAGTGCACTTGCAAGGGGGGCAGGGACCGTCCTCGTGAAGATCGCGTGGGGGAGGCCGCGTGCAGGAAAAAGACTACGGCTCCGACGGCAGGGCCGCCAGAATGGAGCGCCAGTCCTCTCGCTCTGGCCGGCCCGGTTTGCGCTTGCCAAAGAAGCGGGCGATGATGCCGCCCTCCGCGTCCATCAACTCCAGCGAGGTCACGGTTCCGTCAATCGTCGGCTTCTTCACCACCCAGGCCTGATCGATCTCTTCTTCATGCAGGTGCAGCTGAAAGCCGGGGTCGAGCACGTTGTACCACGGCGGTGTGGATTTGAGCGCATTCACCGGGCCGGTGTGGATCTGAATGCAGCCGGGACTGCCGACGAACACCATGATCGGCGTCTCCCGCTCGGCAGCGGTCTTGAGCATTTCGCGCAGGCTGTCGTCCGGCACACGGCGCGTAAACGGTCCCTCGCCAAACCGCAGTGCCTGGGCCCGCGAGACCTCGTACGTACGAAGGAGCGGGAAGAAGTCGTGCGTGTCCTCCAGCTCGCTCCACTCTTGCAGAAAGCCCTCCACATCGATCTCCTCGTCGGGCGTCTCTGCCGGGGCGTCCTCGGTCGGCGTGACGGCCTGCGCGATGGACTGGTCGTCGTGCCGGTACGTGTCGACGAGTGCGTCGTAGGCGCCCAGATCGCTCGTGCGCGTGAGAAACACCTTGTGGACGGCCGTCCCGTCGCGGTCGAAGAACTGGAGGCTCCGGCGCACGCCGCCGCGCCCCCCGTCCCAGGGCGTTTCGACGGCGAAGCCGAGGTGCCAGTGGTTCATGAACAGGCGCAGGTCGATGTCGTCGTCCAGCACGAGGCCCATGTTGTGAGGGTCGGTGAACTCGACGTTCCGATAGACGCCCGTCTTTTCGTGGACGGCGGCGTCGTTGCGCGTGAGGGCCATCACCTCGCCAAGCGATTCGAGCGCACGGAGGAGCGCGTTCCAGTCGCCGTCGAGGCGCGTGACGTGCTCGCCGCACCCGGTGGCCACGAGCTCCGCTTCGCTGACGCCCATTCGGTCGGCGGCGGTACGGATGCGGACATCGGGGTGCTCGTCCTGGAACGTCTCCCAGTGCGCTTTCAGGTCGGGGGCGTCGAGAGGTTGTGTGGGCATCGGATCAAGAGGAGTGGATGATCAAGCGAGTGGGGGCGCTTATGCTGTAGGAACAGCGGGGGGGGACGCAGGGGCCGTCGCGTCCGGCACGATAAGTGGGCATGGCTGTGTGGGGTGGGCGATGACGCGGACGGGACAGCCGAACACGTCCTCGACCCCCGCCGGTGTGAACACGTCGCGCGGCGGCCCTTTCGCGTGGGCCATGCCGCGCCGCAGCATCACGACGTGGTCGGCGTACTGCGCGGCGAGGTTCAGGTCGTGGAGGATGGCCAGCACGCCCACGCCGTCGGCGGCCAGGCCAGCGGCGGTCTGCAGCACCTGGTGCTGGTGCGCGAGGTCGAGGCTGGCGGTCGGCTCGTCCAGGAGCAGGTAGCGGTGCCCGGCGTCCGGCGGCGTCCAGATTTGCGCCAGCGCGCGGGCCAGGTGAACGCGCTGTTGCTCTCCGCCCGAGAGTGTCGGGAAGTCGCGCTCGGCGAAGTCGTCCATCGCCACGGCCTGGAGCGCGGCGTGTGCAACCTCCCAGTCCCGGGCCGACTCCGCCCCCCGAAGGTGCGGCGTCCGTCCCATCAGCACGACCTGCAGCACGGAGAACGCAAAGTGGAGCTGCGACTGCTGCGGCAGCACGGCCCGGCGCCGCGCCTGTTCGCGCTCGGGGAGTGCCTCGAGCGGCCGGTCGCCCATCTCCACCGTTCCGGCCGACGGCGCCAGCTCGCCCGTGGCGACGCGCAGGAGCGTCGTCTTGCCCGCTCCGTTCGGCCCCACCACCGCCGTCAGCTGCCCGGAGTGCACCTTGGCGGTCACGCTCTCGATGAGCGTCGCGTCCCCAATCTGTACTGTGATGTCGCGGAGCGCAAGCATGGGACGTGGCGGCGTGCAATCACGAAGAGGCATCGTTCCGGGGTGCTCTCCGGCAGCAAGTGAAACCGGGCGCGTACAATCTGTAGGCGCGGTCAGAACTGGACCGTCTTTTCCAATGTCTGCTCGTCGCGCTCCACGACGACGGGGACCGTGTCCCCGGTCTCCAACTGGCCCAGCGCGTCCATGTAGGCGTAGATGTCGTCCACCGCCACGCTTCCGACGCGCACGATGACGTCGTCTTCCTGCAGCCCTGCGCGCGCCGCCGGGCCGTCCTCCTCCGTCACTGCGTCGATGCGCATGCCCTCACCTTCAAAGACGTAGTCGGGCATAATGCCGAAGGTGACGTCGAACGACATCCGGCGGCCCTGTTGCTCATCGTCGGTCTCAGTAAACGCGAGCGCGCCATCATCGTCCAGGGCTTCGACGAGGCGGACGGCGAACGTGGCCACGTCGTGCAGCCCGTCGTAGTCGATGCGGTGGCTGTCGTCGGCGGGGGTGTGGTAGTCATCGTGCGCACCGGTGAAGAGGTGCACCGCCGGGATGTCGTCGAGATAAAACGACGTGTGATCGGACGCACCGAGGCCGGACGGGTCTTCGGCAAGCGTGATGTCCGTGGCGCCGGCCGCCGCGTCGAGGGCGGCGTCCCAGGCGGGCGAAGTGCCGGTGCCGTTTACGGCCAGTCTGCGCTCGTCGCCGAGGCGGCCCACCATGTCAAGGTTGATCATGTAGCTCACCCGGTCGGCGAGCACAGAAAGCGCGTCGACGAAGTGCTTCGAGCCGTAAAGCCCCAGTTCTTCCCCGGAGAAGCCCACGAAGAGAACATTGCTGCCCTCCGCATCGGCGGACTGAAGCTGGTGGGCGATCTCCAGGAGCGCCGCGACGCCGCTTGCGTTGTCGTCGGCGCCGTTGTGGATGAGCGAGTCGCCCGGTGCGCGCGACCCGACGCCGCCGTAGCCGAGGTGGTCGTAGTGCGCGCCGATGACGACGGTGTGGGCCGCCCCGCGGTCGAGGTGCCCGACGACGTTTCGCCCGGTGCGCGGCTCACCTTCCTCGGGCGACGCGTGTGGGTTCGGGCTGTACGTAAAGTCAAACGGCTGCGTCCATGTACTGTCGAGGCGGAGCTCCCGGAAGCGCTCGGCGATGTACTGCGCGGCGAGGCGCTCCCCGTCGGTCCCCGTCTCGCGGCCTTTCAGCAGGTCGGACGAGAGGTACCCGACGTCCACGCGCAGGTCATGCAGCGTTGTCTCGTCCGCAACCCGTGCGGGTTGAGCGTGCGTGGGGGCCTGGATAAGGGGTGTCAGCAGCGCGACCGTGCACCAGATGACGATACGGGCAGGACGAATCATAGCCGAAGTAGAGTGCGAAGGGGGATTGCGAGAGGCGAGGCACGATCGAGGCAGCACCTGTGCGTCAGAACGAGTAGCCGACGCCGCGCTGGCGGTCGCGCAGCAGGAGCCATAAGAAAAAGGGCGCGCCCACCAGCGCCGTCACGATGCCGATGGGGAGCTCGGCGGGGGCGACGATCGTGCGCGCCAGAAGGTCGGCCCCCAGGAGGAGCGTGCTGCCCAAGATTGCCGAGCCGGGGATGAGTACGCGGTGATCCGGCCCCACGGCTAGGCGCAGCAGGTGCGGCACGACGAGGCCCACGAAGCCGATGATGCCGCTCACCGCCACTGCCGCGCCCACCACGCCCGCCGCCAGCAGGACGACGAGCCTCTTCACCCGCTCGGTGCGGATGCCCAGATGCCGCGCTTCGCTTTCGCCCAGCAGCAGCGCGTTGAGTGGGCGCGCCAGGAGCGGGGCCGCGAGCATCCCGCCCAGCAGGCACGGCCCCACGACGGCGAGCTGCGTCCACGTCGCTCCGCCGAGGCTGCCGAGGGTCCAGAACGTGAGGTCGCGCAGCTGGTCGTCGTCGGCAATGAAGATCATGAGTCCGGTGCCGGCGCCCGCCAGCGCGTTGATGGCAATGCCCGCCAGCAGCATCGTCGTGACGGACGTCTGCCCATTGCGTGTCGCGAGGCGGTAGACAACGAGCGTCGCGACCACGCCACCGGCGAACGCTGCGGCCGGCAGCAGGAAGGCGCCGAGCGTGTCACTCCACGCGCCGAGCACCGTCGACCCCAGCACGATCGTTACGACCGCCGCCAGCGACGCCCCGCTCGACACGCCGATGAGGCCGGGGTCGGCCAGCGGGTTGCGGAAGAGGCCCTGCATCACCGCGCCGCTCACCGCGAGTCCACCGCCCACGCTGATCGCCAAGAGCACGCGCGGCAGGCGGATGACCGTTAGCACGAGTTCTTGGCGCGTCTCGTAGGCCCACGGGAGCGCGAGCCCGACCTGCTCGCCCAAGATCGCGAGCACCTGCCCCGGCGTGATCGTCACCGCCCCCAGCGCCAGGCTCGCCCCCACCGCCCCGAGCAGGAGCGCGACGAGCCCGCCCAGGACGAGCCGGGCCCGCCGCTGGTGCTGCACCCGCATCGACATGGCCGGAGAACCGACCCCGTTGCGGGACGCGGGCGCAGCACGTTCTGCGTCCTCACCGGGATGCGTATCTATTGACGATTCCATGCCCAGACGCTGTCAGTTACTGCCGGCTGGCCGATGAGGACGCGGGGTCCAGCTCCGGGTGCAGCTTCTCAGTGAGCTGCTTCACCGCCGTGCCCAGGCGCGGGCCGAAGCCGAGCAGGAGCAGGTCGTCCATCGCCACGATGCGCTGGTTCTCCCCGGCGGGTGTGAGTGTAATGCCCGGCTGTTCGAGCAGTCCGTCGACGCCGCCGATGCTTTCCAACCCCCGCGTGAGCATGAGGATGACCTCCGGCTCCGCACTAGCAACGGCCTCGGCGGACATCGGCTTGAAGCCCTCAAATCCAGAGACGGCATTCTTCGCGCCGGCGAGCTCGATCATCGCCTCGGCCGACGTGCCGGTGCCCGCCACGTTCATCGTGCCACTGCCGCGGGCGTAGATGAAGAGCACGCGTGGGGAGGATGTGGCCCTCTGGCGCAGCGACCGCGCCTCCGCAAGGGCCGCTTCCATCTCCTGGATCAGCGAATCGGCCTGCGCCTCGCGCCCGAGCAGCCCGGCGATCCGGCGAATCTTCCGGGTCGTGCCCTCCACGGTCGGCTCATTCTCGATCAGTTCAGTGCGGACCCCCGCGCTCCGCAACTGATCGAGCACGGTCGGCGGGCCGGTGCCCTCCAGCGCTAGGACCAGCGACGGGTCGAGCGACAGCACCCCTTCGGCGGGCAGCCGTCGGAAGTAGCCCACGCTCGGCTTCTCCGTCGCCGCTTCCGGGTAGAGGCTCGACGCGTCCACGCCCACCACGTGGCTCCCCGCGCCGAGTGCGTACACGATCTCCGTCACCGAGCCGCCGAGCGTGACGATGCGGCTCGTGTCGGCGGTGGGCTGCGCGTGCGCGGCGAACGCAAGGAGGCAGCTAGCAAGAAGCAGCGCAGCGGATCGCATCATAGTAGGCGGTCTAAATAGCAGGCGGGCCAAAGAACCGAGTGAGATCGAATCAGGAATCTGAACAGCGGTGGAGGGGGATCTAATAGAGCTGCATCGAGAGGCCGGCGTAGAACTCGCGTCCGCCAAAGACGGGAACCGGCGACCCGGGCGTGTACTCCGGCGATGCGTCCGTCAGATTTTCCACGCCGAGCGTGAGCGTCGCGCGGTCGAGCAGGGTCTTGCGGACCGTCGTGTTCCAGAACGTGTAGCCGTCTGCCTCGTCGTCGAATTCGTCGAAGACGCCGTTTTGGTTCGTGTCGGCAAAGCCGTAGTCGCCCCGGTACGTGCCGCGCAGCGTGACGGTAAGGCCCAGCGGATCGTGCTGGTAGCGGAGCTTCAGGGAGCCGGAGTGCTTCGAGCGATTGAAGAGCCCGATGTAGTCGCCCTCTTGTAGCGTGGGCGCGTTGGGGTCGAAGTTCGGGCTCTGCGGGTCGTTCGGCACGCGGAAGAGCTCGCCCGCCTCGATGTCGTCGATGTCATCCCGGCTCTTGGCCTCCAGGTACTGATAGCCGGCCGTCAATTCCACACGCCCCAGCGACGTCTCCAGGTCCGTGCCGCGGAGCGGGCGCAGCGTCACCTCCGACTCCAGCCCCTGGGTGAAGGCCTCTCCCACGTTGAAGTAGGTGAACACGAAGGGGAAGGGCCCGCCGCCGGTCTTCTGCAGGATGAGCTGCGAGTCGATCAGGTTCTCCACGTCGTTGTGGAAGAGGTTGACCGACGTGCTGAGTTGCGGGAGGAGGTCCGTTTCGACCCCGCCGTTGAACGACAGCGAATTCTCCGGCTCCAGATCCTCGATGTCCGCAAAGCGATCGAGCTCCCGGGCGATGCGTCCGTTCTCGCGGAGGCGGTCGACGCCGCTGTTCAGTTGGTCCGCCCCGATCACCGTGTAGCCCGCCGAGTTGTTCGTAAAGTCGTAGTAGAGCTCCCGAAAGGTAGGCGCCTTGAAGCCAGTGCCGACCGACGCCCGCAGCCGCAGCCCATCGACGGGCTCAACGAGAACGCCGCCCTTCGGGCTCAGCTCCGACTCGTAGTCCTCGTTGGCGTCGAAGCGGGCGCTGGCGGTCAGCTGTAGCCAGTCCGTCGGCGAGAACTCGTCCTGGACGAACACGAATCCGCTCTTGCGCCGCTCAGTGCCGTTCCGGAGCAGGTTGACCCCCGAGATCGACTCGGTGATAAGGCCGCCGCCGGCCGTCACGAGGTTGTCGTGGGGCAGTGTCACGTTCCACTCTGTCTCCGCCTTGCCGTAGAACTGATCGGTGCTTAGCTCATCGTCCACCTCCCCGCTCTGCTGGAGGGTTTCCGTGCGGTCGAAGTTGAACCACGAGCCGTAGAGGGTGGTCTGTCCGCGAAGGCCGGGCCGAAACTCGTGGCGGAGCGTCGTCTCTACGTTCCAGTCCGTCTGGTCACGTTCGCCGTTCAGGGTCTGCTGCTGGCGATTGGCGGTCCGGTAGTCCGTCTGTTTCACGTTGAGGCGGCCGTTCACGTCCAGGGTCGTGGCCGCGCCCAGGTCGTACGCCAGGTCGGACGTCACGGTGTAGTCGTCCTGCTCCGGGGTTGTCTGGCCGATGGCGTCCTCGCTCAAGTCGTAGCCGTCCGTCCGGTAGAAATTCGCCGAGACGGACCCGGACAGCGGCCCTTCCACGAACTCGCCCGTTGCGTTGAGGTCCGCCGTCGTGTAGCGCCCAAGGCGCCCGCTCACCGAGAGCGACCGCGACTGCTGGGGCTCTCCGGTGATGACGTTGATGACGCCGGCCAGCGCCTCGCTCCCATAGAGCGACGACGAAGGCCCGCGGACAACCTCCACGCGCTCAACGTTGCTGACACTTATGCGATCGAGGTCGAGCGTGCCCGCCGTGCGGCCAACCATCGGCTCGCCATCCACGAGGAGCAGCGTGTACTCGGGGTCAAGCCCCTGAACCTGGACGCCCGTGCCGTGCGAGTAATCGAACTGGAAGGTCGTCTCCTCGCGCAGTAGCTCGGACAGGCGCAGCGACCCGCGCGCCTCAATGTCCTCATTCGTGATGACCGAGGCCGGGACCGTCACGTCGTTCAGCGATGTCCGGGTCTTGGTGGCCGTCACGACGACGGGATTCATGTCGATCGACCAGAGGGAGTCGGCCTGTGCCGCGGAGTCACTGGGGGCAACGGCCGGCGCCTGGCCCCACGCAAGTGCGGGGAGCCCCAGACTCAGAAGAACCGCCAGGGCAGTGGTCACGCAGGCAAGACGGGGATCTCGTCGAATCATAAAAGTGAGGAAAGAGAACGTCAGAGAGGAAGCGGAGGGCTTTCTTTACTATTTAGACTAGTTATAAACAACGTAGCCAGTCAAACCCTACCGGGTAGTCCCGATACTTGCAAGGCTATCCCCGGCCCGTTGCGGTGAAAACAAAATGAACAGTCGGGCCTGGGGGGACTGCCCGCAAACCTTCAGGTCCGTCGGTGTACCGGGACGGGGCGTTTCGACGCGTCCGTGCACTGTGCGGGGCGCGTTGGTGCTGCTCTCCACCGGGCGCCCGAGGTCACCGCCGGACCGCCCGGTGGGGCAGGACCGGTCCCGCAGCGACGATGACGAGCATTACACCGGCCAACGAGCCCGCCCTCGCAACTTGTTCAGCGTCCCCATCCTGTCTGAGCTCTCCTTTCCCCCTTACCGTCCGGCGTCACGCCGTATCCAGCAAGACCTCCTCCGGTGTTCTCCCCGAAGCGGACGTACGCTCTTCCTCACGTCGGTCCTGATCGGTGGGCGGCGGCGGGGCGGCTTCCACGTCCAGGCCCGCCGCAAGGCCCAGCAGCGCAAGTCCACACAGAACGGCCCCCACATCCACACCCACCACGGCTCCGCGCCCGGCTGCCCACGCGACCCACGGCCAGTCCCCCGTGGCGAGCCCGTTGGCGAGCGGAATCAGCAGGGCGAGCACGCCGCCGGTGGCGAGCAGGGCGCGGTGCACGCAGGCAATGTTCGGTCGAACCAGTGCGTAGAGCACGCAGAGCCCCCAGCTTCCGAAGAAGACGAGATCGGTCCAGCCGTCGGGGGAGATCGCTCCGCTAGGTCTCCAGTGGGCAGATAAGAACAGGAGCGCCGTGGCCGGTGCCATTCCCGTGGCCGCCCCCGCCGTGAGACGAGCCAGGATCGTGTTGATCGTGCGGTCTTGCGTCCGGCGCACTTCGAGCCAGGTAAAGTTGCCCGTCAGAATAACGGCGCTCGACGCCAGCGCCAGGAGGAAGAACAGGATTTTGAGCGCCAGGCCGCCAAACTCTGCAAAGTGGAGCACCTCCATGCTTTGGACGGCCTGGTTCAGCGCCCCCGCCTCGCTGGGAGGATCGCGTAGCAGCTCTTCTCCCGTTGCGCCATGAAAGACGAGGGAGCCGGTGCCCCCGAAGGCCGAGCCCCGCGTCCGCCCGATCACTTCCACACGGCTGTCGGGCTCTCCCATGTTAGAGACGATCATCGTCTTCGGATCGAAGTTCGGCCAGGCGTTCCGGGCCCGGGCGGCCAACTGGTCCAGGCTCGTTCCCGTCGGCGACGCCGTCTCCACCGAGTCGACCTGAACGGTAGGGGCGTAGTACCCGGCCTCTCGGTAAAAGTCGGCCATGCTTCCGTCGAAAAGGAGCGACGCGTACGGAAGAGCAATCAAGCCCACCAGGCCGAGGTACGCCCCGGTGAAGGCATACATCGTCTGGAACGGCAGGCCGATGGTGCCGAGGACCTTGTGGGCATCGGCCCACGCGACGCGCAGTTTCTCACTGGGGCGAAACTGGAAGAAATCCTTGACAAGGCGGTCGAAATGAACGGTGGTCCCGGTCACGACGGCCAACAGGGCAAACAGGCCAATGACACCCGACAGGTAGAGGCCCCAGAGTCCAAACTGATAAAAGAAGTGGAGGTAGTACAACGTCTGCGTGATCGCGCCCTCATTGGGATTGGCGACCCACGCCCCGCTCTTTGGATTCACCCACGCGTCGTGCGACGCGCCCACGGTCCCGCCGGTTGCGTACACGTACAGGTTGTCGTGCCCGGCGTCCGGAAGCCCCAAGTACACGTAGGAGGGCGGCGTGTCTCCTCGCCCAAGCGAGTCGAGAACGGGTCCCGTCATGGCCTTCAGGGAGGCCTGCTCGCCCGGCGAAGCTCGCAGAGAGGGCTCTTCCCACTGCCGAATTTCTCCGCAAAAGAGCAGCAGTGCCCCCGTCACGAAGAGCACAAAGAGCGCCAATCCGATGACGATGCCCGTCATCGAATGTGCATCCCACATCAACTTGTACGTGCGAGAGGAAAACGTCGGCATCGGCGTGATTTACAAGAAGGCGTGAGCGAGAGCGGCACAGCCGCCGAGAACGAAAGCAATCCCGAGCAGAATCCCCCACGCCCGCAGCGCGGTGCGAGCCAGTACTGCGTAGCACATCGCCCCGACCCACACGGGAAATCCGATCAGGACCCCCGTGGCGACGGCTACGTCTTGTCCAACCGGCATCCCCGTCACGCAAAAGACGCAGAAGGCAAGATACAGCGCTGTACTGGCAAGCAGGACAGCTCCCGTCCTGCTCCACACCTCAATGGGAGTCCAGCTGTACTTCATGGGACACGGAGGCACCGTCGGGCAGAACCGTACAGACGTGAATGAAGGGAGCGGAGCTACACAGCGATCGAAAGAACGGCAATCTCGAAGGCCAGTGCCCCACTCACCGGGACGAAGCGGCGTAGCAGAGAGCCGCTCCTGCGTACGTGAGACTGAGCGTAGCTGTGAGCATCGAAAACGGCACAAAAATGAAACTCGGAGGCGATTAGGTGGGGCTCCCGATCACCACCGGTATCGGATGCTGGCCGTGACCGTGCGTTCGGCCCCGAACGTCGCAAAGTCCTGGGGACCGCTCACGAAGGTGGATGCGACGTGCTCGTTGTCAAACACATTGTCAACGTTCATTTGAATACGGATTCCCTCCCAGTCGTAGTGAACGGCGGCGTCGAAGAGCGTGACGCCGGGGGCCTTCAGGGTGTTCGGCGTGTCCCCGAAGCTCGGTCCGAGGTACCGCACGCCACCCCCAAGGCCCAGTCCCGCGAGGGGACTGTCTTGAAGCGTGTAGTCGGCCCAGCCGGTCCCCATCTGTTCACGGACCTGTATGGGGCGGTCTCCTTCCACCGCTTCGTTGACGCTCTCGGTGATCTCCACGTCCTGGCGCGTGTAGCTGGCTGTTACGTCCAGTCCGAAGTCGAAGCTCGCCACTCCTTCAACCTCGATGCCCTGCGAGTTGGCTTCCCCGGTTTGTATCTGCTGGAACGTCTCCGGATCGGTCTGCAGAAAATTCTCGCGGGTTAGATCGAAGAGGGCCACCGTCAGGTAGCTGTTGCTTCCCGGCGGCTGGTACCGGGCGCCCACCTCCCACTGCTCGCCGCGCTCCGGCTCAAAGGCCTCCCCGTCCGGATCCGTCCCCAGAGACGGCAAGAACGACTCCGAGTAGCTGGCGTACGGAGCCAGGCCGATGTCGGACTCGTACACGAGACCGACGCGCCCGCTAAACTCTGTGTCGTTTTGCTCGGTCTGGGTCTCGGCAAGGGCCCTGTCCGTCTCGGTCCGGGCCCAGTCCACTCGACCGTTCAGCGATAGGGTCCACTTGTCGTACAGATCCACGTGGTCTTGGGCATACACCCCGATCTGCCGCTGATCGATGTCGGTGTCCTGGAAGGGAGGCGGGGCCGGAATCTCCTTGTCGAAGGTGGGGGCGAAGACGTCGATGGGCGGGGCGCTGCCAAAGTTCTGCTCTGATCCGACGTCGATGCTCTGAACACCGACCCCGAGCAAGAACGTGTGGCGCGCCTGACCGGTCGCAAAGTTGACCTGTGCCTGGTTGTCGAGGGCGATGCCATCAAGCTCTGCGAAGCTCTCAAAGAGGGACCGGCCTAAGGTTCGCATGTCGTCCTGGAGGCCGGTTCCGAAGACGCTCACGTCGTCGACATCGATCGAGTAGTAGCGTAGCTTTTGCTCGATGGTCCACGCGTTCCCGACCTTCTGTGTAAACAGGTAGCCGATTGACCACTGTTCACGATCAAACCGGTCGGCTTCCGGCTCTCCCAGGAACCGGTCGACGGGAAGCTCCCCGTTTGGATTTGACTCCAGTGTACCAGAGACGGGCAGCCGCTGGGAAGCCCGAGTGTCGTCTTCCTGGTAGCGGCCCAGTAGCGTGAGGGTCGTAGCGTCGGAGGGCCGCCAGCTAAAGGCTGGGGCCACGAAGTAGCGGTCGTTAGGAACGCGATCGACCTGCGTGTCGGCTTCCCGAACGAGGCCGGTGAGTCGATACGAGAAGGTGCCGTCGTCGTCGATGGGGCCGCTCAGGTCGACCTTGCCCTGTAGGCGGTTGTTCGATCCGGGCTCGAACACCACCTCGTTGAACGGTTCCTGGGTCGGCCGCTTGGAGACGACGTTGACCAGCCCGCCTGGACTGCCCGCCCCGTACAGCACGGAGGAGGGCCCACGGGGTACCTCGATCCGCTCGGCACCGTAGGGTTCGGGGTTGTACCCTTCGTTGAAGGATGGATTCCGGAGCTGAACCCCGTTTCGATAGAGCCCACCGGTGGTTGCGTCGAAGCCCCGGAACCGCAGAAACGTCGTGCGGGGCTCGAAGCCAAACGTCTCACCTTGAACCCCGGGCGTGTAGCGAAGCGCTTCAGACAGCCGATCAACGCCTTTCGCGGCCAGTTGGTCGCGGGTTATCACCGAGACAGACTGGGGCGTCTCCGCCAAGGGAGCACCAATTTTGTTTCCGCTTGCGACTTCCTCGGCCACGTATCCGCCGCGGCGGTCCGTCACTGTAATGCCGCTAAGCTCTACGGATTTCTGAGAAAGCCGGATGGTGAGAGTGGTCGTCTCGCTGGTCCGTACCTCGATTTCTCGCTCGGCCGTTTCATATCCTACCAGGCTGGCTTCGACCGTGTACGTGCCCACCGGCACGTCGTCGAAGACGAACGACCCGTCCGCTTGTACCGCCGTTCCGATGGAGGTGCCTCGCAGGCCCACGTTCACGCTCCGGAGGGGATTCCCGGTTTCTGCTTCGACGACCCTCCCCTCCACACGTCCCGTCTGGGCACGTGCATCCGGTGGCCCCGCGAGGCCCAGGAGGAGGGCGATGCACAATCCAGCGAACCAGGTGCGACGCGACATAACTGCTAAACTCTTTGATGCGGGTTCTTTATTTAGACTCGATACAATTAGCAAGGGCCGGCCAGAAAAAGTCAAGCAGGCTTCTCCGTCTTTCGCGTCGAGTTCACGCAGGGGGGAGGGCCTCCGGTTCATTAATGATCGTAGCCCCCTACGTTGACGAATCGCTTCTCGAAGTGATTTCAGGTGTTGCCGAGTCTATTTCCTCGGTGCAATTCCTTTCGAGTAATCCAAAGGGAGATCTCAAGCTGGAGGCGCGTAAGTTCAGAGATCAGTACTCAGACTTGTCACTCCATGTACGAAAGACGACGAAATTCAATGGTCGGTGTATAATTACGAATGAGTCGACATGCCACCATATTGGTGATTCGATTAAAGGCGCAGGTGGTAAAGTATTTATGATCAGTGAGGTGGAGGATAGTGAAAACAGGCAGGCACTGATCGAGCAAATCGAGGAAAGCTGGAAGCAAGCTACATCGGTCGAATGATGTTGAAGACGAATGATGTGCATAACTCCTCATTGCAGACGACGACGGGCTGGTGCCGCTTGTGGAAGGTGGCATCTCAAATGCCCTCTTCATAAGCCCTGAAGCCCGTCGCGGCGGAGCTGGACCCGTCATAGCGCTTGAAAAGAACTCCCCTCGGAGCCGTTCGTTGGCACGGCGTCTTGGTCAAAACGAGATGCATCGACATGAAGACCGATCAGGGTACAACTCGGGTCGACAAGGAAGCTGCGAAGGCGCATCGTGCCGCGTCCAAAGAAGAGCGACGGGAAAACGATTCGCTGCTGAATTTAAAGCTCCGGAGTGCCACCCGCTCGCAGGTGTCGATCAAGACGTACACGGACGAGATCAGCAGACGGGCCGAAAAGCGAACCTTCACGCCCGAACTCCCATAATTCCTGCTGAATGAAGAACAGGCCGTCCTGTGTATTCGACGCGAGCAGTCTGATCAGTGCGCTTCTGATCCGCGCATCGATTTCGAGGCAGGCATTCGACAAGGCGCTCGACTACCACCAGATCTGGGGCTCGGACGGGACGGTCACTGAGTCTGACGATGTGGCAGGCCGGGAGAGGTTCGAGACGCATCCGAAAGCCGGCGAGCGAGCGGAGGTTTCATTCTGTCCCCTTTCCTCAACACCGTCTTTTGCACGCCATGTTTGCACACACCATGTCCACATTGGCCCGCCTTCGCGGCCTTCCTGCGCTCTTCTGCGTCATCATAATTGCCGGTGCCTGTCAGCCAGAGCCGTCGTCGGACCCGGACGCGACCGTTCGGACATACGGGGCGTCTGTCGAGAAGGCGTCGGCCCGTGCGGCTTCGGAGGTAGCGGCGTCGGCGTCGGCGCTTGACGGAGAAACCGTGACGGTCACCGGACGCATCTCGACGGTGTGCCAGAAGAAGGGCTGCTGGCTCGCGCTGGATACGGGCACGGCAACGCCGATTCGCGTACTCGTGCCGCGCACCGACGAGGGATATGAGTTCACCGTGCCGACGACGCTGACCGGACAGGCTACGGCCATGGGCACGTTGCAGACTGTCACGCTCGACGCGGCCACGCAAGAGCACCTTGCTGAGGACGGGGACGCGCCGGCCGAGGCCCAAGAGGTGCAGATCGTCGCGACGGGCATCCGCGTGGCGCCCGACGCCTAGGAGTCTGTCAGGCTTGGGAGGGCCGGGGGGGCGACCGTTGCTCGCTGGTCGACCCGCTTTTCACGTTCGATACGAGAACAGGGCCCTGGGTGCTCATGGTCGCTGTGCTCACGGTTGCTGTGCTCGTGGTCACTGTGTTCATGGTCGTGGCCCGCGTGGTCGTAGCCCGCGTAGCAGGTGGTTGAGCAGGGTCGTCTTGCCGCTTCCCAAAAATCCGGCGAGCACCGTGACGGGGACGGGGAACGCAAGGAAAGGCCGCGTGGGTGCGTGGCGGCCTGCCTGCCCCCGTCCTGGATCTTCTCCGAGCGGAGGATGGCTAGCGGCTGCGTTGTGGAGCCCGAACGGGGAGGCGCACACGGGTTTGGTCCCACGTGATGCGCAGGTCACCCCCATCGTCCACATGCTCAAAGTCGATCGTGAGTGCCTCTGTTACCTCGTCGAGCGTCTCGACGGGCACTTCAACCACCAGCACATCGCGTGCGGGATCGTACAAATCTGTTTGGTGCATGCCAAGCACGCTATTGAGGTGGAGGGTCCACGAGGATGCACCGGGAGTGGCAAAGACGGAGTACGCCCCGGACGGCACATCGGTGCCGCCCATGTTGAGGGGAGAGGTCAGGAAGAGCTCAGAGGCGTAGTGCGCCCCCACGGCCCATAGTTGGTCAAAACCGACCAGCCCGCCAAAAATGGTACGGCCCCGCTTCAGTGGGCGGCCGTACGTGATGTGGATATAGGCATCGCCGATAAAGGCCATCGCGCGAGCCACGCCGCTTCCCGGCGGCGGATCGTCAAGGTCTAACCGGAACCCTTCAACCAGCGCGGTTTCCCCGCCGCGATCAGACGTGGTCGTGTCTGCGCTACTGGTTGCACGGTGTGAATGAGTATGCTGACCCGTCGCCACAGGGCTGAGGAGGACCCAGAACATGGCCAGGGCAACGAGTCCGAGAAGACGGTGCCGGGGATCCGCGCGGTGCGTGTGCATGCCTGCGTACCTCTAGGGCTGATTATCTTGAGAGATGGATTATCTTGAGAGATGGATTATCTTGAGAGATGGATGACGCTGGATCGTGAGCCACAGGCACGCCGTACCGAGTCGTGAGTTGATAAGCAATGCGTGCGGTGCCAGGCATTTAGTTCGCACGGTGCAGCCGGTGGGGCGCCCCCACTGGAAGCCATAAGCTCATCAGACCCGCTCCCTGTGACGATTGCGTCGGTTCCGTGTTGGTTCTACGATGGAGTGCGTATAAGTAGGTATTGACCAACGACAAATACACGCAAAGGGGTCCTGAGAATGGGTCCTGAGAAAACGCCTTCCAGCCGCCGAGGCCGGCTCATCCACAAGAAGCCCCCCGCAGCTGCGTGTGGGATCCCGCAGACTCCTTGTGACGATTCTTTGCTGTGTCATGAAAAATACCCTGCAGCGTGTGCTCCTTGGAGGCCTGATCCTCTCCGGAATTGGCTTCCTCTTCGCCACCTATGTTCTGCTTATCCCCAGCACCTACGACGCGAAAGGACGGGTCGCCGGCATCGACGACGGGGGACGTACGCTCATCGTAGAGCACGAAGAAATCCCTGGATACATGACCGCGATGACGATGCCACTTCCAGCCGACCCAAGCACGACCTCATCCCTGCAGTCAGGCGACGCCATTGAGTTTGAGCTCGTCGTGTCCAGCGATAGTACGTGGATTGGCTCCGTCGAGTCTCTTCCGGATACGGCCGTGGCCCGTCATCCCGCCCGGGCCACCCAGCCGGTGCCGGCTTCCACGTCTACGAGCGACGGGCCCCAGCCCCTGCGGGAAGGCGACCCGGTGCCCGCAGACCTCACGCTCGTGGACCAGACCGGCATCCCCATTCAGATGGAGGACTTCCGGGGCCGAGCGCTGGTCCTGACGTTCATCTACACGAGCTGCCCGCTCCCGGACTATTGCCCGCTCATGTCGAAGCATTTTGCCACCCTCCAGCCGACGCTCCGCGAAAAGTTTGGGGACCAGGCGCACCTGCTCTCCATCAGCTTTGACCCGGCCACAGACACCCCATCGGTGCTCCGTGACTATGCTGAGCGGTACACCGGCCGTCTAGACACATGGACGTTCGCCACCGGGGACCGGAGCCAGGTCAACCGGGCTACGAGCCTCTTCCAGGTGTACACCAAGCCGGAAGTGGGCGAGATTACACACAACCTGGTAACGGCGGTCGTGGCGCCGGACGGAACGGTGCGACGGATCTTTCGGGGGAATGACTGGACGCCGGAGGACGTGGTGAAGACAGTGGAGACGACGCTCTGACCGACGGTGGGGACGAATGTCCCTTATTTTCCACGGGATGGAGGACGATATTTTATGACTAAATGGGGGGCGGTCTCGCGTTTGGGAGCGTGTGCTGCGTGGGAATGTGTGGCCTTCTCACCGCCGGCCGAGTCCTGCTTTTCCCTTCTCGCTCCTGCGCAGGCGGAGACGTCCGACTGACGAGCCGTTCGGCCAACGTTATGTGAATAGATCTTGGAGGGCCCGTGCCCGCCGCCGGCTCATCACCAGCGGGGCCTCGCGGTTCGGCACGTGCACGTCGTAGGACCGTCCCTCTGTCTGGGCTATGTCGGTCACGTGCTCTACGTTGACGATCGTGGAGCGGTGGATGCGGGCAAAGTGGGCGTCGGGCAGCCGGTTGGCCCAGTCGGACAGCGTCGTAGAGGTGAGGGCCGTGTCGCCGCCTATGAGGTGCAGCTCGGTGTAGTTGCCCGCCGCCGCGATGAAAACAATGTCGCGGATGTGGAGGAAGCGAGGCCGCCGTCCCTCCTCGTAAAAGAAGAGGTCGTCGTACCGGAAGGCGTCCGAGTCAGAGGCGTCCTCGGCCTCCGGCAGGGCCGTGTCCGTGCGGCGGGCACGGTGGAGGGCCTCGGCGAGACGGTCCGGGTCGACCGGCTTCAAGAGGTAATCGAGGGCGTTGACCTCGAAGGCCCGGACCGCGTACTCGTCGTAGGCGGTCACGAAGATCACCTGCACGGGTGTGTCGAGGCGGTCGAGCAGGTCGAAGCCCGTCTCCCCCCGCATCTGCACGTCGAGCAGCACCACGTCGAGCTCGCTCGTGTGAATCTGCTCGGCGGCCGCGTCCGCGCTTCCGGCCTCGCCGACCACCGTGGCGTCCGTCACGTCATCCAGGGCACTGCGGACGGACCGGCGCGCCAGCCGTTCGTCGTCGATGATGAGGACCCGGAGGGACTCACGCATGGGAATCGAGGGCGTCGGTAGCAATCTCGATGCGGACGCGTACCCACCCGTCGTCTATGCCGACCGAGAGCTGATGCTGGCTCGGGTAGTGGGCCTCCAGGCGGCGGCGGACGTTGGCGAGCCCGGTGCCGGTGCCGTCCACGTCGGAGGCGTCGTCGCGCCAGTGGCCGGTGTTGGCGACCTCAACAGTAAAGGCCTCGGCTGTCCATTCGCCCGTGATGCGTACGTGGAGCGGGGACGAGCTCGTGTGCTGTCCGTGGGTGACGGCGTTCTCCACGAAGGGGAGCACCAGAAACGAGGGCACGAGTTGTCGGCCCACTCTGTCGCTCACGTCGATGTCCACCTGTAGGTCCTCCTCGAACCGGATTTTCTCGACGGTGAGGTAGTGCTCGGCGGCCTGGATCTCGTCGTGGAGGGGGGCCTCCAGTGCCTCGTCGTCGAGCAGCGTGTAGCGGAGGAAGCCGGACAGCTCGCGCACGGCCTCTTTCACGCGCCGTGGGCTCTCGTCGGCCAGCGCGCCGATGGTGGTGAGGGCGTTGAAGAAGAAGTGCGGATTGAGCTGGTAGCGCAGCATGCGGAGGCGGGCGCGCTGCGCCTCGGCATCGGCCCGGAGCACGCGCCGCTCCTGCTCCTGTCGCGTGTACCACTGCGCGAGGCCGAGGTAGAGCCCGCTCCAGGCAAACAGGACGATGGGAAAGGCCGCGGCGCCGGACAGGATCGAGCCCTCGCCGGGCCGAAAAGCCCCGAGGCCCGTCACGGGAGCGATAAACGGATTCACCCAGTCGGCCCCCCATGCTTTGACCTGAAACCAGACCAGCCCGGCCGCAAGGCTGGCCCCGAGCACGAGCAGTGCCTGCACCACGGGGGGGCGTCGGCGCAGGGTGAGGCCCCAGTAGAGGGCTCCAAGCAACGTGCTCACGAGCAGCCCTGTACTGGTGGCAATGAGCGTCTGCTTCCACAGGATGTCGCCGAACGGCTGGTACGGACGGAGCGTCAGGTAGTACACGACGCCGTAGAGTCCCCACCCAAGCAGCTGCAGGCCCGTCAGGGAGAGGGCCTCCAGGGAAACGGGGGGACCGGAACGAAAAACGCGTGTCATGGCGCAGAAGAACCAATGCTGTGAGGCCGGAAGGGACAGGATGCCGCCTCACACGCCCGAATGAAACGGTTCGGTTGACGAACGGGCCGAGCCGCTGGTGAACGGGGACACCGACGAGGCGATGGGCACGTACGAGTGCTTCCCATTATGCCTTCCGCTATGCCTTCCTCATCACAGAGTCACAGCTTCATGGTTCGATCTTTTCCTACAGGGCCCGTCCTCTTTCTTCTCGCCGCAGGTGTCCTCGTTGTGGGGACCCCGATGACCGCGTCGGCCCAGTCGAACGAGCAGGCCGTGACGGCCGCCAAGGCCGCGGCGCAGGAATGGCTCACGCTGCTCGACGCTGACGCGCATGAGGCGACGTGGGACGAGGCCGCGACCTTTTTCAAGTCGGAGGTGTCTGCCGAGCAGTGGACTGCCCAGGTCCGGCAGGCGCACAGTTCTCTAGACTCCCTTCAGTCGCGCTCTCTGGTGGCGGCGCGGTACACAAACTCGGTCCCGAATGCTCCCGAAGGCGAGTACGTGATCGCTCAGTACCGCGCGACGTACGGCGAGCAGAAGACGGTCGAGACCGTGTCCCTGAAAAAGGACGGAGAGGAATGGCGCGTGGCGGGGTACTTCATCAAACCGGCCAAACAGCAGTAGGGAGTGCGGATGGGCCGGCGACGGGTTCGCTCTTCTAGACGAAGTGCTTCGAACGATGCGATACGAGCACACGCAAGTCGGGTACGTGACGGGAGGTCTTTCGCTCGCCCTCCTGCCCCTCATCTACTACGCCCACATGGCCGAAGACGGGGAATTGGGAATGCTCGGCTACACGATGTTTGGGGCCTTCAGCATTCTTGCGGTTCTCTTTTCCAGCCTAACGGTTCAGGTGAGCGACGAGGAGCTGGCGTTCTACTTCGGACCGGGCTTCTGGACGCGGCGCTTCGTCCTCGACGACATTATCAGCACGGAGATCGTCCGGAATTTGGCGCTCTATGGCTGGGGCATCCGCTACACGCCCCACGGCTGGCTCTACAACGTATCCGGGCTGCGGGCCGTGGAGCTCACAATTCGCGGAGAGGGGCAGATTCGCATTGGTACCGACGAGCCGGAGGCCCTGAAGCAGGCAATAGAACAATCCCGGGGGATGGCATCTGAAGATACACGGGACGGCAAAAGCAAAGCCTGACCGGTTGGCACCACCGGTCAGGCTGCTTTTGGCCGGGACCCCTACTCAAACTCGATCTCCGAGACGCCGTCTTCGAACTCGTATTCGGCCTCGAACTCCACCGGCTCCTCACCGGTGTTGTAGTCGGATTGGGAGAGATCCACGAGGGTGCCGTTCGGGCGCTCAAACCACTGCGCCGGGTCGAGCCGCACGATGAGATCGCGCGAGAAGCCCTCGCCGGTGACCTCGAGGGGCGGTTGCAATGCCCGCTCAACTTCAATTTCGGCCTCGAAGTACGTGGTGAAGGAGGTCGGCGCGCCGTCGGTGGGGGTGAAGGTGCCGACGACCACCATACTGGCGTCTTCGGGCCAGTTCGGGAATCCTTCCTCGTTTTGGATGTCCGACAGCAGTTCGCGAGCATTTCCATTGTCGTCGTCGAGGTCGTCGACCTCGAACTCAAACTCGTTGTAGGTGCCTTCCGGCACGTCTCCGGCGGCCACGGGCGAGACCTCAGATCCTTGCAGCGGAAGGTCCAGGAAGCGGGGCCGCTCCACCTCAACTTCGCGTTCGATTTCCACCTCCGTACTGTCGTCGCCTTCATTGTCGGAGCCTTGATCCTCCGAGTCCTGCTCCAGCTTCACCTTGTCGACGATCAGGCGAAGGTCGTAAAATTCGAGGGTGCCGTTCGAGCCCGAGAGCGTCAAGGTGTCGGAGTTGACCTTGACGAGCGCGTTCGTCGATTGTGTGGCCCCGGAAGAGGACGTCGAAAAGCCCACCTGTACCTCGCCGTTCCCATTGGAGGAGGGACCGGTGGAATCACAGCCGGCGAAGGCGAGGGCCATCGCAGCGACGAGGGCCAGGGGGGCAAGGCGGGACCGTAGGAGTGTAGATCGTATCATGGTCTGTGGTGCTGACTGGTGAGAAAACTGCAATGCGCGATCGAAATCGCTCTGCGAAGACGCATTCCGTGGCCTGGAGGCCCCCGCGGGCGCCAACCCAATCAAACGCGTCCACCCTCTACAGAAGACAAGGCGCGTTCCGAAGCGTCGCGATCCGCATCGATTCACAGGATGGATACGCTTTCCGGGTCTGTCGGCCACGAAGGAGGGGGTAGGAGAACGGGGGCAGAGAAGACGACGACCGAAATCCTGGGTGGCTGTATCGCGTTCGTCTCATGGGTGTGTCGCGGTACGCCTCGTTGAAACACCTCGTCGTCAGCGAGGCGGCCAGTTCGAGACGTCAAAAAGGGCCGGGCCCGAACGGGAAGTTCTCCCAAAACGGGCACGCCTCCCCGTCATCGCGACGAACGGCAGTTCCCATGCCACGTTCAAAAGCATCTGTTCAAACACTCCTTCGCTCCATTACTCCTGTGTTCTCCTCCGCTCTGTACCATGAGCTTCGCGCCACGCTCCGCCTGGCGGGGCCCGTTGTGGCGGCCCAGCTGGCGCACATCTCCATGAGCTTTGTGGACACGGTGATGGTGGGGCGTCTGGGGCCGGAGGCGTTGGCGGGGGTGGCCCTCGGGCACACGGTCTTTTTCTTCTTCGCGATCATGGGGATGGGCATGGTCCGGGCCGTGGGGCCCCTAGTGTCGCAGGCCGTGGGGGCGGAGGCCCCGGCGGCGGTGGGACGCAGCGCGCGGCAGGGCCTGTGGCTGGCGGGCGGACTGGGCGTGGTCATCCTCCTGATTCTGAGCAACGTTGAGCCGGTCCTGCGGTGGACGGGGCAGGGGCCGGCGGCCATCGAGGATGCGACGACGTATCTCGACGCCATCCGGTGGGGCATCCTGCCGTTTTTGGGGTTCGCCGCCCTCCGCAGCTTCGTGGAGGGGCTCTCGCGCCCGCTCCCGGTGACCATCATCGCGTTCATTGGCGTGGGGGTGAACATTGGGGCCAACGAGCTGCTGATGTTTGGCTACTGGGGAGTGCCGGCGCTCGGGCTGGCCGGCACCGGCTGGGCGAGCACGATCGTCTTCTCGGCTCTCTTCGGCCTGTTGGCCCTGTTTGTCTACCACACAGAGCCGTTCTCGACCCATGGGGTATTTGCCCGGCTCCGTGAGCCGGACCTCCCCACCCTGCAGGAACTGGTGCGGGTGGGGGCGCCCATGGGCGCGTCGCGAGGCGTGGAGTCAAGCCTGTTCATGGTAACGACGGTGATGATGGGCACGCTGGGGACGACGGCGCTCGCGGCCCACCAGGTGGCCCTGCAGTGCGCGGCGTTTGCCTTCATGGTGCCGCTCGGCATTGGAATGGCTGGGACGGTGCGGGTGGGGCAGGCGGCTGGGGCGCAGGACGAGGCGGGGGCGCGCCGGGCCGGTGGGGTGGCCATGGGGCTTGCCACCCTCTTCATGGCAGGGACGGCCATCCTCTTCTGGACATTGCCGCGGCCCATCGTGGGGCTCTACCTGGACCTCGCGAATCCCGGCAACACCGAGGTCGTTGCGCTGGCCGTTCAGCTGCTGGGGGTGGCGGCGGTCTTTCAGTTGTTCGACGGCCTGCAGGTGGCGGCCCACGGCGCGCTGCAGGGCCTCAAAGATACCCGAGTGCCCATGGGCATCGCGGTGGGAACGTACTGGGGCATTGGCCTCGTGACGGGGTACCTGTGGGGCGTGCGCGGGGGCGGTGGGCCGGAGGCGCTCTGGTGGGGATTGGTGACGGGGCTCGCCGCGGCGTCTGTCCTTCTGCTCGCGCGCTTCCACCACCAGGTGGAGCGGGCCGTCGAAGAAGAGGCTGTGCCGACCGCGTCGAACGGCTCAGCGCCCGCGGCGGCGTCTATGGAGGTGCCGGTGGCGGAAGAGAAGTCCTCGGGATGAGGATCGACGACACGGGCGACTGCGACTCGGCGGGGCGCCTCCTCGTTTGCGACGGGCAGCGTACAGGAGCTCTTTGTTCTTTTTGCCTTCCACACGACGTTACGCTCCGATGATTGCTCGCGTATGGCGGGGCTGGACGGCCCTGGACGATGCGGACCGGTACGAGCGGCTGCTTCGAACCGAGATCCTGCCCGACATCGCTGCCCAGAGTGGCGAAGGGTTTCGTGGGGCGGAGGTGCATCGGCGGCCGGTCGGAAAGGAGGTGGCGTTCATGACGCTCCTCCGCTTTGTCTCGATGGATGCCGTTCGAGAGTTTGTCGGAGAAACGCCCGAGGACGCGCACGTGCCGCCCACTGCCCGCTCGCTGCTCCGTCGGTTTGAGGACGAGGTGGTCCACTACGAGGTGATCGTCGACACCCGTGAGTAGTCGGCCGTCCTCACAGATCGCTGTGCCCTTGGTCGTTGTCCTCGCCGAGAAGGCGTCGTCGCGAGGCCCGGCCCGTAACAGGCTCTCTTGAGTGCCGTACAGCTGCACTTGGTCACTCCACAATCCGCAGTACACCCACTCACTACTTTAACGATGCACGTCGAAACCCTCGGCGACGGCCGCCCCGAATACACCATCCTGGCCTGTGTGCACGGCGACGAGACCTGCGGCTGGCACGCATTCAACCGCCTCAAGGCGAGCGATGTGACGCTGCAGGCCCCGGTCAAGTTTGTGCTCGCCAACGAACGAGCGTTTAAGCTCGGCTACCGGTTCTGCGATGCAGACCTGAACCGGTCGATGCCCGGCGACGCGTCGAGCGAACAGCACGAGGTGCGCCTCGGGGCGCGCCTCCGACGCGAGCTGGACGGCACCACCGTGATCGATTTTCACTCCACCGAGTCGCGGGGCTGCCCGTACGTGATTGCGACGGGCGGGGATACGGCCTCCCGGCGGCTTGCCCGATCGACGGGGCTGGATCGCCTCGTCGAGATGAGCCACGTCGGGGGAGGGGTGACGGCGCACGTCACGGGCGTGGCCATCGAGTGTGGATACCACGACGACGAGGGCGCAGCGTCCAGTGCACACCGCATCCTGCTCCACTTCCTGGCCGCGGAGGGCCTCATCGATCGTCCCTATGTTCGCTCTACCCCGCAGGTGTACGAGGTATTTGGGGACGCCTCGGGACGGGGCTTCGAGTTCGTCGCTGAGAATTTTCGGCGGGTGGAGGCGGGAGAGGTATTTGCGCAAAGAAATGGAACTGTGCGGCGGGCCGAAGAGCCCTTTTACCCGGTGCTCATGTCGACCTACGGGTACGAAGACCGCATCGGCTTTATGGCCCGGCGGGTCGACACCGTGACGGAATGATGCACCGCCGCGTCCGGACTGCCTGCATTTCCCTCGCGTCCTATATGCTCCCTTCGGGATGCTGCCGGGGCCCTTCAGGAGGCCTTCGCCGGGGCCCCGCCCGAGAGGCGCCGGAGGTAGACTGAGAAGGTTGCCAGTGAAGCAGCCAAAAAGAGCGTGCTGATCAGTCCCATTGCGGCGTAGGGCCCGGTGGTCAAGGCCGATTGTACGCTTCAAGCGCGCAAGGACCAATGTGGACACGCTCGCCGGCGATTCCGTCCCAGGTTCGGAGTGACAAGTATAAATATATGGATCAACTTCATCTTGTGGTCTCATCCCACGGAGTAGGAGGGCTGTTTCCCTGTCTGCCCCTGTTGTCCGGATGCAGCGCGTAGACTACCGGAGGACCGTGAGTTTTCGGGTGCGAGTGGTGTTGCCCGCCCGCATCCGCACGAAGTACATGCCCGGGGCGAGGCCCGATGTCGTCAGCCGTTTTTGGTGGCGTCCCGCCTCGAAGCGGCCCCGGACAGGCGTCCTGACCGACCGTCCTAGAAGGTCGTAGATCGTAATCTGCACTTCTGTGGTGCTGGAGAGGCCGAAGTGAAGCGTGGCGTGCTGCCGCGCCGGGTTTGGGAAGGGGGGGCGAAGGACGATCCGCTCAGGGGCGCTGAACTGGAGGCCCGTTTCGTTGGCGGTGTGGGCGGTGCCAGTGGTGTCCACGTGCTGGAGGCGGTAGCTCAGCGAATCGATTGCGTAGGGAGGGTCCCGGTCCGTAAACCGGTAAGATTGAGGGCCGGTCGTGGGACTCTTCGCGGTGCTGCTTTCGACGAACGTGATCTGTTTCCATTCTCCCCCTTTGTTTCTGCGCTGGACGTGAAAGCCTGTGTTGTTGATCTCGGTGGTTGTTTCCCACGTCAGGCGGACGCCCGATTCGATGGGATTGGCCGAGAAGTTGGCCACCCTCGCGACCCCCGCTTTGGGGGTAAGGCGGAGTGCAAACCGGGCCTCATCGGGGGCACTGAGGACTCCGGCTCCCTTGGCGAGGTTGAAGGTGTAGGGGGCCTCGCGCAGGTCCACGACGGCCCCGGTGCTGCGGTCGAGCAGCTCCACGGTCCACGTACGAGGAACGAGAGAACGTGTCGACTCGGGCCATCGCACGGTGGCGGTCCCTGCCGTGCCGACCGAGCGCACTGAGAGCGGGTAGGAGAGCGTCTCGTTCCGTGCCGGCGGGGGCTCGCTGGCGAGGGTGCGTCGGATCAGGGTGCCGTCTCGTTGGAGGGGGCTGCTCAGCGTGGCGTAGGTGTTCGCGGTCGGTGGGGGAAGTTGGGTGGCCTCGTACGCGTCCCAGCCCGCATCGGCACCGTCGCGAAAAAGAACGGTGGCACCGCTTCGGGCGAGCGTGTCGGACGTGCCTTCCACGGTGAGGGAGAGATCCAGTCGGACCTGTTCGTCCTGCGCAGCCGAGAGCAGTGCGGACTGGCTTCCGATGAGGTCGCCCGAGTCGGACTGGCGTCCGTCCGCCCCGAAGGTGAGGCGCGTCTTGCCGCGGCCGGTCCGGGCACGCTCAACAAAAAATCCCTGCCACGCCGGAATAATGTCGTCGGGACCGCCCTGTGTGATCAGCGTCCACTGGCCTCCTCCCGAAGGATCCCACACCTGCACCGTATTCTGGAAGCCGTGCTTGGAGAGGTCGCCCCCGGCCAAGTCGCCGAGGTGAAAGGCGGTGTCGTACGGGTTGCCGAGCAGGTGCAGGGACGTACGTGCGTCGAGCCCGTCAACCGTCACGTCCGCGGTCTGGTCTTCCTTCAGGTCGGGAATGTCGAGCGTCAGTCCGTCGGCGGTGACCGGGTCGACCTCGTCGTCGAAGAAGTACAGGATAAAGCCCTTGCCGCGTGGCAGGGACGCCGAGGAGTCCGTGGCCGGTGTCCACCGTGTGTCGTCCCAAGTGTACAGCAGAGCCCCCGCGTTGATGCCAAACGCGAGGTCGTCCTCGAGGGCGCGGCGGGTCACGTTTGAGGGCGGAGCAAGCAGGCGCCAGCCCGTGTCGTTCCTCGTTCCGTCCGTGCCCGTGATTGTGGTCCGGTGCGTGGACGGATTGACGGCGATGCGGGTCGTTGCCTCCGTCCCCTGTGCTCCGGCTTCATCCTCTAGGACGAAGGTGAAGCGGTCATTTTTACCGTTGGTGGCCGTGTGGCGGTACTGGACGGCTCCCTCGCTTAGGTCCGCCTGGGTGAAGGCCGAGGCGGGACGCCCGTCGACGAGGAGATCGCCTCGGGTCGGAGCTTTGGTGACCGTGTACGTGAACGACGAGGGGGCATCGTCCGGGTCCGAGGCACTGAGCTCCCCGGTCGTGAGCGTCGTAGAGCTGCCGGGCGACAGGGCGAGACCGGCGTTCCGCTTGAGGATCGGGGGCTCGTTTACGTCTTCGACCCGCAGAGAAAACTCTTCGCTGTCGTTGGGGCTGGGGGGAACGTCCGGATCGTTCACCGTCACGGTGACGGCGTAGCTGCTCCTGGTCTCGGCGTCGGCCGATTCGGTGAGCACAAGGGTGTCGGCATCGGTTAGGGCAAACGAGCCCGCATCGGGGCCGCCGAGGGACAATTCATTCGCACCGAGGTTGTCGTCGGTAACCGAGACGGCGGAGACCGTGGTGGGGGGGCTGTTGTTTTCTGCGATCGAGGCGGCGGGGGGAGTGAGCGAAACGGCCGGGGCATTGTTCTCGGCATCCACTGTAATCGACACCGTTGTCTCCGGGGTGCGTTTCCCACTTGCGTCCTCAACGAAGAGTGAAACGTTATCATTCTCGGCGTCGGCGGCCGTGTGGTCGTACTGAACGGATCCCTCGCTCAGGTCCGCCTGGGTGAAGGTCGAGGCCGGGCGCCCGTCGACGAGGAGATTGCCTCGGGTCGGGGCTGCGGTGACCGTGTACGTGAGCGACGAGGGAGCATCGTCCGGGTCGGAGGCACTGAGTGCACTGGTCGTGACTGTCGTCAATCCGCCCTCAAGAAGAGTTATTCCTGTGTTTGTGTCGAGGGTTGGGGCCTGATTCGAGGTGTACTCCAGGGTGACGATCGCGTTGGGGGCGCCCGCCTCTACCGTGAGGGACTCGTTGCCTCGCATGCCCTTGGGCCCGTACGCGCCTTCCTCGGAGACGTCCTGGATCGTGCCGGTGACCCCCGCGGGCAGGTCCCATACGATGGTCAGTTCTTCGCCGCTTTCTGCCTGGAAGCGAATCTCGTGCTGCCGGGTCCCCTCAAACTGCGGGGCGCCCGGTCGAATGTCTTTCAAAAGCCCCTCCCCAAAGCCAGACGCGGGCACATTGTCGTCGACGAGCCGGACGTCAAAGACCTCGGAGGGAGGGACCGGGGGCTGCTCTCGTTCCCCGAGTTTCGGGTCGAGGCCACTGGTGGCCTCCGAGTCGAGGCCGAGAGTGAGGGTGAAGGCATTGCCCTCCGCGTTGCGGACGGTAAGGGGAATTTCGGTGTGTGCCTCCTGCGCGTGGGAGGTGTGCAGGGGCACGCCAAGTCCCCCCATTAGCACGACGAGGAGGACTGCACGGATCGCTCGTCGGTCGGAGATGAAAAGATGAGCGTCCATCATGAGGGGGAGGCGAGAGCCCAACTGAGGGAAGAGGGAGGCATTCTTCCAAGTCATCAACGCCCACCGCTTCGTAGAGGCGCTGAACACGGCACGCCCGGCTGGTTGGAAGGGAGGGGCCGGTTAGGAGGCCCCAACAAAATCCGGCCGGCCTGTCTCAACAGAGGGACAAGAACCCTGCCAGGGACGGGGGCCGTGCCGGGGGCACACCGGACGTAGCCCCGTCCGCGGTGGAAAGCCCTGCCTCGACGCCCACCGGTCTCGTCGTTAAAGGCGGGTGGCTACGGGCACTCCCTGTCATGCAGGCGCAGTCCTCAGTGTCCATCCACAAAAATCTCGTGACGGGTCGGTCGCAGGCATCCTCGGAGCAGGGTGTGAACTACACTGTGCACACTGGAGCTCCTTCGCTGGTGCTCAGGGTGCTCCCCTAGCAAGTCCCGTTCAGAAAGTGATTTTCAGAAGCTGCTTGGCGAACGTTCTGGGGTTCCCCTGGCGGGTGCTCGATCGCACTCTAAAAGCACTCGGTCGCTCTGCTCTCAGTGGTGGGACTTCGGGGTCTCTCGCAAAATGGCTTCTGCGTTCGCCCGGTGGCTCCACTACAGGGGCGTCCCCCACCGCGTCTCGGCTGAGTATCAATCTCTCGAACGGCGTTTCACCTCGCCAATTCTCACTCTCGCGATCCGGTCCAAAATCAAAACGGACGTCCAGACAAGGCGCGTGCCCAGATTTAGGGGCGTCCGTGAACAGCCACGTTTGAGGACGACGTGACCTCAAGGGTAACAATTTCCCCGAAGTCGAGCGCGACGAGACATTCGTCGTCGAGCGCCCCGCTGTTGTCCGCCGACTGGTACTTGTACAGCTTCTTCTCGCTAATCCTGGACGGCTCGTGCTGGTAGGTCGTAAAGTCCCGGGACATCTGTCGGGCCGTGGACTCCGGTACGCCTTCGAGATTGCGGTGGTGGAACGAAGGGGCACTCGGGCGCGAAGTCCGGGTCGGACTTTGAAACGTGATGTTTACGGTGGAGGCCGGTTCGTTCATGGTGCATCCAGGGGGGATTTGCAAAGCAGAACCTACGGGCTGTGGCACGAACGAAAGGCGCCTCACGTCCTTCTCGTGCGGACAGCCCTCGCGAACGGTGAATCTGCCGGGCCTTGGGACCGGCGTCTGGAGGGGGAACTTTAGTTTCGGCCCACGGTGGGGGGCGTTTCTGTTTCGTTGCTGAATGAGAACCAGACCAGCATTGCCTGGTCCGTCGGGCCGAACGGACAATCGGCCTCGCGGTATTCGTCCCATCCACGGCGGTACGCGTATTGTCCGGCGCGGCGTAGATTGGGGGAGAGACCCTCGGTCAACGACTCTTCGGGGTCAGAGTCTGAGACGGACCCGAACGGAAGAAAAGAGTTGTTGAGAAACATTCTGGTCGGTCCACTGGGAAAGGGGGAGTATCGAGGGGGGCGGAACGCCCGCTGGTGGAGCGAGCGGTCCGGAATGCATCTGTCGGATGTTCCTCCGTTCGTAGGTATCGGCGGACAGGAGAAGACCTTAAACGAACGGAGGACTGCAGTCCTGGGCCTCGCTTCCGGCCCCGCGGCAGCCAGGTGCGGCGACGGTCCCCGGTTCCGTCTCCAATACGCCGGGGCAATCTGTGTCTTGAGGCCCCTCGGTGTCCCGAAGGGAACCCTGTGGTCCCGAAAACGAGGCCACTCATGCTGATTGGATCGCTAGAAAAGCACTGTAACGGCTTCAGGGGGGTGTGCGTCCTTAACACGCGGATGCGGCAAACTGCACGTCGGAGGAGGTATTTCTCCGCCGAGGCTGCTTGAGGGGCGATGTGTGGAGACTGCTGCTCGTTTCCGAATCGAAGCCCAAGTGGGGACACTGTATGATGAGAAACTGTATGATAAAAAGAGGCCGTTGCGTCTTTCGGCAACGGCATTTCTCCAGGGAGACCGTCCTGGTGAGCAATGAGGACTGATCTTCGGGGGGCACGTCCGCCCAACGGACGGGCGCAGAGGGATGAACCATTTGGGGAAGCTTGGGTACATTCACTCCGACTCGGCGACTGTCTGCACGACGCCCTTGGCCTTTTATGACGCTCTTTTGGCGGTTCCTCAGACGTCGGCGCTTGGTCATTGCCGCGTGGCCCCTCGTGGTTCTGTGGGGAATGATGGGCACCGCGTCCCCTCAGGCTCAGCCACAGGCTTCTGACGACCCGAGTCCGCACAGCGAGGCGACCCTCCTCAGCGAGCAGGACGCGATCGTGCCGGGGGAGCCACTGACGGTGGCCCTGCGGCTAGAGATGGAGGCGGGATGGCACAGCTACTGGAAGAACCCGGGGGCGTCCGGCGAGCCGACGTCCCTCGACTGGGCGCTCCCGGCGGGCTACGAGACCAGCGGGTTTCAGTGGCCTTATCCTCACCAAATCGAGTTTGGGTCGCTCACCAGTTACGGGTATTCCGACGAGGTCTTTCTCCTTACTACGATTACGCCGCCCGACACCCTTGCCCCCGGCACGATGGTCTCCCTCGGCGGCCGCGCCGAGTGGCTCATTTGTGAGGAAATCTGTCTGCCCGCCCATGCGGACGTGGAAGTGACGCTCCCCGTCACCGACGAGGCGCCCTCGGACACCGAACGGGCCCCGGCCTTCGAGGCGGCCCGGGCAGAGCATCCGAAGCGCGTGAGCAACTGGTCGGTGGGGGCGGGGCGCAGCGGCGACCGGTACACCCTGATCTTGGGGGCGCCGGACGCCCCCCGTCCAGACCTTGAGGGGGTGTACTTCTACGCCGCGGAGACATCGGTGGTCGATCCCGGTGCCCCCCAGCCGGTGACGCAGAACGGGGACACCTACACGATTGCACTGCGGCAGTCGGAGTACGCGGAGGCTCCGGCCGAGCGGCTGCGGGGCGTGCTGGTGGCGCCTGAGGGCGAAAGCTGGACGCCGGACGGACGCGTGCGTGCCATGCAGGTGGACGTGCCGGTGGACACAACG
>NZ_NCQY01000023.1:0-58758 GCF_002894645.1 Salinibacter altiplanensis | reverse complement strand
GGGGGGGGGCTCTCGCTGCCCTGGGCTCTCGCGTTTGCCCTTGTCGGTGGGCTTCTGCTCAACCTGATGCCCTGCGTCTTTCCGGTCCTGTCGGTTAAGATTCTCGGATTTGCCGAGGAGGCAGGGGGCGAGGCGAGCGCGATGCGGCGCCACGGGCTGCTCTTTGGGGCGGGCGTACTGGGGTCGATGTGGATCCTGGCCGGGGGGCTGCTCGCGCTCCGGGCGGCCGGCAGCCAGATTGGGTGGGGCTTTCAGCTCCAGTCGCCCATCTTCATCGCCCTCATGACGATGCTCTTTTTCGGCATCGGGCTGAACCTGCTCGGGGCCTTCGAGGTGGGCACGACGCTGATGGGCTGGGGCGGGCGGATGCAGACGGCCGCGTCCGGGGGAGGCGACCTGAGTGCCTTTCTCACCGGCGTGCTCGCCACGGTCGTCGCCACGCCTTGCACGGCGCCGTTCATGGGGGCGGCACTCGGCGTGGCGCTGACGCTGTCGACGGCGGGGGCGCTTTTAATCTTTACCGCCCTCGGCGTCGGCATGGCCACGCCGTACGTCGTGCTCTCTATGACGCCGGCCCTCCTTGATCGCCTGCCCGATCCGGGCGCCTGGATGGAGACGCTGAAACAGGCCTTCGCCTTCCCCATGTTTGCCACCGCCATTTGGCTCGTCTGGGTCTTCGGTCGGCAGACGAGCAACGGCGGGGTCGCCTTCCTGCTCGCCGGGCTCCTGCTGCTCGGCGTGGCGGTCTGGATTGTACACCGCTGGTCGGCGCCGCAGTTCTCGCGGACGACCACACTGGTCACGCGGGGGCTCGCAGGGGCCGCACTGGTGGGCGGCATCGCGATCGCCGTCATCGGGGCGGGCTCGTCCTCCGCCGAGCGGGCCACGGCCGCTGCCACCGGCGAGGCGTCGGGCACGGAAATGACGTGGCGCCCCTACGCCCCAGAAACCATTGAGTCGCTCCGGGCGAAGGGCCGCCCGGTTTTCGTGGACTTTACCGCTGCTTGGTGCCTCACCTGTCAGGTCAACAAGCGCCGCGTCTTGACGGCGGAGTCGGTGCAGAATGCGTTCGACGAGAAGAACGTGGCGCTCGTGCGGGCCGACTGGACAAATCGAGACCCGGAAATCACCAACGCGCTCGCATCGCACGGCCGGAGTGGGGTCCCGGTCTACGTGCTGTACGGGGGCAACGGTGCCGAGCCAGAGCTCTTGCCGGAGGTGCTCACGGAAGCGACCGTCCTTGATGCCCTGAACGACCTTCCATCGACGGTGGCCACGCGCGAGTCCCGGTGATCCGACCGTGGCACGCCGGGGCCAACCGACACCGCTGCGTCCGACCACGCGCGCCTCGCTTCTTTGACACCACCCTTCAGGAATCCGTGACGGTGCGCTTCCTCCGAATGCCCCACGCGGCCGACGTTGAGGGGGCGACGAACTACGTCTAGAAGGCCCTCGACGCTATGATGAGCGGAGAAGAAGTGAGTCCCAAGTGCGCGGAGCCGTACGGGTGCACGATCAAATACGCCTCGGAGTACTCAGCCGTGCCCGCGTCCCTTCCCGCATCCGTCTCTTCTCGATGGACCTTCGTGAACAAGTCGATGTTGTCTGCACGCTCCTCTTCCGAGAGTGAGAATTGCCGGTCCCTGAATAGACTGTGCACCGATTGTGGATAACTTCTTCACGTTTTTTGAGGAGGCCCCTAAGTGGAACAATAACAGACTTTAAATCCCTGGAAAGAGGGCTCAGTACGATGTTTGGCCTCCCTTTGTAAATCTGTTATTGTGAAGTGCTGGGACGGTCTGTGGATGCGTTGTGGATAACTGTGCTCGGGGCTAAGGGGACGTGTGTCCACTGTAGCCGATGGACTTCCGTTATTTTGGACAAGGAGCCCCGGCCTCCGGGGGGGAGTGGAATGCTGCGGGGGACGGACCGTCTCCTCTGAGAGGTTGTCGGCGTTGCGTCAACCCCTATCGGTGTTAGTCTCTCCTGAGACGGATCGGTTTTTGTATGCGAAAGAAGTAGGTTCTACAAAGATGCCGCTGCAACGGTGCGTCGAGCAGAACCTCGTTGCGTTTGCGGGTGACGGTTTTCACCTTACGGTAAACACAAATGTCCTTTGTACCGTTCTGCTCAGTCGGGGCATTTCACGCACATCTCTACGGATCGAAACGAATTTTGCTGGTATGGACATCACGGTGATTGGTACCGGGTACGTCGGTCTCGTCTCGGGCACCTGCTTTGCGGAAATGGGCCACGATGTCACGTGCATTGACATCGACGAGGAAAAAGTTGCTCAGCTTTCCAACGGTGAGGTTCCGATTTACGAGCCCGACCTAAACCGGTATTTCGAGCGAGCGCGGGCCGAGGATCGCCTTCACTTCACGACGGACCTGGCAGAAGGCCTCACCGACGCGAAGATTGTATTCTTTGCCCTTCCGACGCCACCGGGGGAGGACGGCTCGGCCGATCTCTCGTACGTGCTGGAGGCGGCGGACGACGTGGCGGATCTGCTGATCGAGGCGGACGCTCCCGAGTACCGGGTCGTCGTCAACAAAAGCACTGTCCCGGTGGGCACTGGCGATCGGGTGGAGGAGGTATTTGCGGACCGCGGCCTCGAGATCGGGCGGGAAGTGGATGTCGTCTCCAATCCGGAGTTTCTGCGGGAAGGGTCTGCGGTGGAGGACTTCCTGAAGCCAGATCGCGTCGTCATTGGCACTGAGAGCGACCAGGCCGCCGAGAAGATGGAGCGGCTGTACGAGCCATTCGTGCGGCAGGGGAATCCCATCCTTGTCGTCGATCGCCGTTCGGCGGAGATGATCAAATACGCCGCCAACTCGCTTCTGGCCACGCGCATCTCGTTCATGAACGAGATCGCGAACGTCTGCGAGCGGGTGGGGGCCAACGTAGACAAAGTGCGCCTGGGCATCAGCAAAGACCATCGCATCGGCCCACACTTCTTGTACGCGGGCATCGGGTTCGGGGGCAGTTGCTTCCCAAAGGACGTCCAGGCCCTCGCCCGAAAGAGCCGAGAAGAGGGGTACGACTTCCAAATTCTGGACTCTGTCCTCGACGTGAACGATCAACAGCGCCGACGCCTCGCCGAGCAGGCGGAGGACTACTTCGACGGCGACCTGGAGGGCCGGCGGATTGCCGTTTGGGGCCTGTCGTTCAAGCCCGGCACCGACGACACCCGCGAAGCGCCCTCACACATCATTATCGACCATCTCCTGGAGAAAGGGGCCGACGTGGTAGGGTACGATCCCGAGGCCATCGAGACGACGAGAGAGACGTTCGGTGACCAGATCGCGTACGCCGACGGCATGTACGAGGCGGTCGACGGGGCCGAATCGCTCCTGATTTGCACGGAGTGGCACGAGTTTCGGCGGCCGGACCTGGGCGCAGTGCGAGACCACCTGGAGACCCCGCTCGTGCTCGATGGGCGCAACCTGTACGACCCGGCCCGGATGGCCGAGATGGGCTTCGAGTACCACAGCATCGGACGGCCGAGCTACGCGCCGGAGACCAATCAGGAGGCCATCGAGGAGGCTATTGTCGAAAACGGACAGCCGTAGCCCCCACCCCACCCCGCGTTTCCTTTTCCACGTTCCCACGCCCCCGCCCATGCCCCGTACACTCATCACCGGCGGTGCCGGCTTCCTTGGCTCCCACCTCTGCGACCGCCTCATCGAGGAGGGCCACTCGGTGATCTGCATGGACAACCTCATCACGGGAGACACCGAAAACATCGAGCACCTGTTCGAGCTCGGGCAGGACCGCTTCCGGTTTGTCGAGTACGACGTGACTGACTACCTCCACGTCAACGGCGAGCTCGACTACGTCCTCCACTTCGCGAGTCCCGCTGCGCCGGATGATTATCTGCAGTACCCGATCCAGACGTTGAAGGTGGGGGCGCTCGGCACCCACAAGGCCCTGGGGCTTGCCAAGGCGAAGGAGGCTCGTCTGCTAATCGCGTCAACGAGCGAGGTGTATGGCGATCCGCAGGTCCATCCCCAACCGGAAGACTACTGGGGCAACGTGAATCCGATCGGCAAGCGGGGGGTGTACGACGAGGCCAAACGGTTCGGGGAGGCGCTCACGATGGCGTACCACCGGTACCACGGCGTGGAGACCCGCATCGCACGGATCTTCAACACGTATGGACCGCGCATGCGCGTGGACGACGGGCGGGCCCTGCCCAACTTCATGTCGCAGGCGCTTCGGGGCGATCCCCTCACCGTCTACGGCGATGGCAGCCAGACGCGCGCGTTCTGCTACGTCGACGACCTCGTGGAGGGGCTCTACCGGCTCCTGATGAGCGACACCACCGACCCGGTAAACATTGGGAACCCCGACGAGATCACAATCCAGGAGTTTGCTGAGGAGATCATCGAGGTGACCGGGACGGACAGCGAGATCACCTACGAGCCACTGCCGTCCGACGACCCTCAGGTACGCCAGCCGGACATCTCGCGGGCCAAGGAAAAACTGGGATGGACCCCGGATGTGGATCGGCGGGAGGGCCTTCGTCGCACGCTGGACTACTTCCAAGAAGAGGTGGAGACCGCGGCGCCCGCGGGCAACTGAATGCCCCCCCGGACGCCCGCAGCGTGCAGGGCTCGCCTTTCTTTTCTGTACCGTGGGCCCCCGATTGCCGGTGCACCCCGGATCGTCTGGTCCGGGGGACTGTCACTGCCAACGGTGTGCCTGCTCAGCCTGCACAGTGCGATCGGAATGCCTGCGATCCAGATCGCACACATCGCCCTTGGGACCGGCCCCTCGGCTACGTGCCCGTGGACGTTTGGGCCAGTCCGGCCGGCGAGGAACAGCCCGCATCCGCGGACGAGGGCCCGGGTGGCGTTCTCCTGCACAGCGTGTAGGGCCGGAGGAGAAAACGAAACTCAAGATGTGCGCCGGCAGTGAGGGCCGCGGGCCAGCAGGCCGTCGCAACTGTGTGTTGGGGAACAGGTGCGTGTACGAAGACACAGACGCGCAGAGACCCTCGATCCTGTTCCGCCAATGGCCCGTTTTACCAATGGATTTCCTTCTTGCGATACGGCACGACGGCCCTCAGCGAGCTGGAGGGCCCCCCCGTCCGCGAGTCCCTATCGTTCTGGGGGTGGCGATCCTGCTGATTGGGGCATGCACCGGCGCAGGCCCGCCCCCAACCGACGAGACGAACTTCGACGCCGACGTGGAAACGCAAGCAGTCGCGAAGGGGACCGTGAATACCCAAGAGATCGATCGTGGCAAATACGGCGACATCGTCGAGGGCACGCAGGCCGTCCTCCGGAACGAAGACGAGCTCGCTGACTTCTGGGCGAAGCTGCACGAAGGGCAGACCGGCGCGCACGAAGACGCGCTCCCGGATCCGCCCCCGGTTGACTTTGATGCGCGGATGGTCGTGGCCATCGTGTTGGGCGAACGGTCAACCGGGGGATATTCGGTGGACATCGACCGGGTGGTGGCCGACGAAGACGAGGGGGCGATGCGCGTTGAGTTTGTCGAGACCGTGCCGGGCGATGCGTGCGCCGCCACGCAGGTGCTCACGTCCCCGTACATCCTCGTGGCGGTGAACGTGCAGGACGGGCCGGCAGACGCGAACGACGAGGTTCTGTTCTCTCGCTCGGAGCAGACGGGCTGTTAGGGAAGTGAAGAGGGAGCCCTGTCTGTTGCGCTACGCCTCAGTCTCACTCGTGGCGGCCTTCTTCGCGGTCGTCTTGTCCGCGGAGTCGGCCTCTTCGCGATCCGACCCCTCGGACCGGTTCGGGCAGTTCTCCCGGATGCAGTGGCCGTACATGTTCAGCGAGTGATGCTTGATCTCGAACTCATAGATGTCGGCCACCATTTCCTGGATGCTCTGCAGCCGCGGGTCGCAAAACTCGAACAGCTCATTGCAGTCCATGCAGATGAGGTGGTCGTGCTGCCAGTAGCTGTAGGCCCGCTCGTACTTGGCTTGGTTCTTCCCAAACTGATGACGCACCACCAGGTCGCACTCCAGCAGCAGCTCCAGGGTGTTGTAGACCGTGGCCCGGCTCACCTCGGTGCCGTCCTGCTTGAGGCGGACGTACAGCTCGTCGGCGTCGACGTGATCTTCCGTCTGGTAAATCTCTTCCAGGACGGCGAAGCGCTCCGGCGTCTGTCGCTTGTTGCGATTCTTGAGGAAGGCCTGGAAGATCGAGCGAACCTCGTCGATCTTCTGTTGGGGAAGGGTCGACATGCCACTGGGGCCTGTATTGGACAGCAGAGGGGACGTCGGGGCGTGGGGCCACGAGCAGGTGTCCCCCGATGCGAGTAGCCCTGCTCAGGGACTAGACGAACCGGAGGCCGTGTGGGGGGTTCCGGGAGCAGCGTCCAGAAGAGCCTCTACGTCGGCCCGAATTTCGGTGTGCAGGGCGTCGATCGACCGGTGCCCGTCGAGGCGATGAATACGGGCCGGATGCTCGTCGGCAAGGGCATCGTAGGCCGCCGCAACACGGTGATAAAACGCCTCGTCTTCGGCCTCCATGCGGTCGTCCGTCGGGTCGTCTTCCGTGCGCCGGGCGCGGGCGGTCGCCGGGTCGAGCTCCACGAGATAGGTGCGGGTGGGAACGAGGCCGTCCGTGACGCGGTGGTGAAACGACTGGAGCCATTCCGGATTGGCGACGTTCCGGCCGGCCCCCTGATAGGCCGTGGTCGAGTCGTAAAAGCGGTCGCAAATGACAATCTGTCCCGCCTCCAACGCCGGCCGAATGCGCTCGGTCACAAGCTGGGTCCGGGCCGCCGAGAACAGAAGCAACTCTGCCATTGGATGGACGTTTAGGTCAGGCTCCAACAGGATGGAACGGACCTGTTCGGACAGCTCGGTGCCCCCGGGCTCGCGGACGAGGAGGGTCTCGTGCCCGTGCTCCTGCAGATGTTCGTTCAGCCGGCGGGCCTGCGTGCTCTTCCCGCTTCCGTCGATGCCTTCGAACGTGAGAAGCAGCATGGTGGCGGCTCCGTGGACAAGAATTGGTTCGGTGTGTGCGCGGGACCCACGACGGCGTCCTCTTTGCAAGTTCCTCCGAGGAAACATTATACTTAGGAGCAAGCGCCGGCCGTGGCCCTTGGCATGACGATTCGGCGACAACCGTGCGGACTTCCTATTCACGTACTGGTGTGGTATGAACACGTTCGACTTTGGCTTCGATGACTTTGAGGACTCTCCGAACGAGAACCCTCTTGAGGATCTCGTGGCCGCCTACGAAAACGACCCGTCCGCGTACTTCGACTCCGGGGACCTCGAAGAGATTGCCTCCTTTTATTTTGAGGAGGGAGAAATGAAAAAGGCCCTTGAGGTCATCGACCGCCTCATTGAGCTTCACCCCTACACCTCCGATGCCTGGATGCGGCGCGGCATTCTCCTAAACAACCTGGGCCGCCCGGAAGAGGCCCTGGAGGCCTACGAGCAAGCCCTCGACGTGAACCCGACCGACACCGAGACGCTCATTAATCTCGGGATCACGCTCGACGGTCTCGGGCGGACCGACGAGGCCCTGCAGGCCTACGACGAGGCGCTCTCGATCAATCCGCTGCACGGAGAGGCGCTTTTCAACCTCGGGGTCACTCTGGAACGAGATGAGCAACTGGAGGCGGCCGTGGATGCCTTCCGGCGGTGTGCGGACGTCTACCCGGAGCACCCGGAGGTCTGGTACGAGTTGGGCTACTGCTACGACCGGCTCGGCGAGGACGAGAAGAGCGTGGAGGCCTACGACAACCACCTCGACATTGACCCCTACTCGAAGGATGCCTGGTACAACCGCGGCATTGTGCTCAATCGCCTGGGGCGTTTTGGGGAGGCAATAGAGAGCTACGACATGGCCCTTGCGATTCACGACACGTTCTCGTCGGCCTACTACAACCGAGGCAACGCGGAGGCGAATCGGGGAGACCTGGAGGCGGCCATCGAGAGCTACGAGCACGTGCTGGAGCTTGAGGGCCCGGACGCGGCGACCTACTACAACCTCGCGCTTGCCTACGAGGAGCAGGGAGACCTCCGCGCGGCACGCACCTACTACGAGAAGACGCTCGATCTAAAATCGAGCTACCCGGAGGCGTGGTACGGCCTTGGCTGCTGCTTTGACATGGATGAGCGGCACGAAGAGGCGCTGGAGTGCTTCCGGTACGCCGTGAACCTGGACGCAAACGTGCCGAAATTCTGGACGGCGCGGGCCGACTGTGCGTACAAGATGGGGAAGCTCGACGAGGCGCTGGAGTCCTACCAGCACGCCGTCCGGCTCGATGAATCGAACGAGCACGCCTGGACGGGCTACGCCGAGACGCTGCTGGACAAGGAGCAGCCCGAGGAGGCGCTGGAGGCGTACCGGGAGGCACTGGAGCTTGCCCCGAAAAGTGCCAACACGTACTTCCGACAGGCCAAGGCCCTGCTGGCCCTCGGGCGGGCGGACGAAAGCATTCGGGCCCTCAAGACGGCCTTTCAACTCGATCCTGCGAAGAAGGAGGAGTTCCAGAAGGCCTATCCCACCCTTTATGACAACGACCGCGTCCGACGGCTTCTCGACCTCGATTCGTAGTCCCCACCGGCCCGGCCTGGGCTGTCGCGACGGCCGCCGTGTTTGAGTCAGCAGTCTCTCGCCGAACCCATCTGTCCTCCGCCGCATGCCCACCGTCCCGTTTGCCTTCGTCCGCTACGTGCTGTACGGCGTGCTGATGGGGGGTGCCGATGTCATTCCCGGGGTAAGTGGGGGCACCATGGCCCTCATCGTGGGCATTTACGAGCAGCTCGTGGGGGCCCTCAGCTCGGGGGCCTCCGCTGGGCTCGCGCTGCTCCGACTCGACCCTGCGGCGGCTCGGCAGCACTGGGCGGCGGTGCCGTGGCGCCTCATCGGTCCCCTCCTGGGAGGCATCGTGGTCGCCATTCTTGGGGGGGCGCAGGTTATCCCGCCCCTGATGGAGGCGTATCCGGCGCCCATGCGTGGGCTCTTCCTCGGGCTCGTGGCCGCGTCGCTTCTGATCCCGGCCCGCCGCATCGAGCGGGTCACGGGCCTACGGGTTGGCATTGGCCTTGCCTGTGCCGCCGGGGCCTTTGTCTTGACTAGTCTTCCCGCCCTGGCCGCGCCGGACCCGGGCCCCGTCCGGATCTTTGTTTCGGCCATGGTCGCGATTTGTGCCATGATTCTGCCCGGCGTGAGTGGGGCGTTCCTGCTGGAGGCGCTGGGCATATACGCCCCCACGCTGGAGGCCCTCAATATGCTTGACGGAGGATACGTGCTCACCTTCTGTGCGGGGGCGGCCGTGGGGCTCGGCACGTTCGCGAAGCTGCTCGATCTGCTCCTCACGCATCGCCACGACGCGACGATGGCGGCGCTCGTGGGGCTTATTGCTGGGGCCCTCCGCGCCCTCTGGCCCTACGGCGGGGCTGAGCGCGTCCTGCGGGCGCCCGAGGCGGGCGAACCGATTGGGGCGGTCGTTCTTCTCGCTCTGATTGGGTTTGGGGCCGTGCTCGCGCTGCTGGCCTGGAGCCCATCGCCCGCAGGAGAAGAAACCCCCGCCTCCGCTTCGTAGCGCAACGCCCGGTCTCGCCCTGCCGCTGCCTTCCCCCGATGCGTCCTCTTCTCCTCTTTGCCGGCCTCGTCGTCGCCCTTCCTGGGCTGGTCGGGTGCGCCACGACGCAGCTTGTAGGGGACCCTGCCGCGTCCCGTCTGGACTCCCTCCGGGCCGAGAATGCCGCCCTGCGCAGTCGGCTCCGCCGGGCGGAGGACTCCCTGAGGGTGCGCGACGACGTGGCGACGGGACAGTACTACCGTGACCTGCGCGTCCTGGAAGACCGGCTGAACCGCCGGACCTACGAGGTGCAGATGCTTCGGCAGGGAGGACGAACGGTGCGTGTGCTCCCGGCCGACTCGCTGTTTGAGTCCGGCACGGCCACGCTCACGGCGGCGGGGGAAGGACGACTCCAGGCCGCAATTGGCCACCTAGAAAGGGCCTACTCCGCCCGCTCGGTTCGGGTGGAGGGGCACGCTGACGATACGCCCCTGAGTGAGTCCCTGCAGGAGCGGTTTACGTCGAATTGGGAACTCTCGGCGGCCCGCGCCACCGCTGTTGCTCGCTACCTCATCGCCCACAGCACCCTTGCCCCCTCGCAGTTTGCTGCCCTTGCCTACGGGACCACAGCCCCCGTGGCGTCCAACGCGACGGCCCCGGGCCGCCGCCGCAACCGGCGGGTCCGCATTGCGGTGCTCCCGCCCCCCCAGGACTACTCCCGCCCCGTCGACACGTCCTGGTGAACGGCCCGATACCGCCCGACAAAATGAAGATAGCTCCGCGTTCCGTCCTCGCTCGGGTAGACGCCGAAGCCATCGATCCGATACTCCGGACCGGTGGGGGTGTCGACCACGCGCTCCCGAAAGCTCTCGACGACCCCGGCGTCGGTGGTCCGGTGCCAGGTGATCACGCCGTCGGACACCTGCCCGCGATACGTAAGGGCGGGGCCGCCGGGCTCGTCGACCTCGCAGATCAGCCGCCCCTCGTCGGTGACGTAATTGCGCGCCGTCTTTCGGACGACCCGTCCGTCCGGAGACCGATCCACCTGCGTGCCCACCTGCACGCTGTCCTCCCATCGGTAGCGGTGCTCTGCCGAAAGGGAATCGACCTGTTTGCCGTCGTGGGTGTATACCCCGAACGGGCCCTTCCAGTGTCCCGTCTGTGGCTCCAGGGCGGCCCGGGGAGACTGCGCCTGTGCGGAGCGCTCCCCGGTGCAAAGAAAGAGAAGGCCCCGCCCGGTGTACCGGGCTGAAGAGAGAGGCCATTGGCAGGTCCACATCCCGTCCGGTTTCGTTCAACGCGCATCAGTCAACGACAGCATGATGAGACGAGCGCTTCGAGTGTTCGGGTTGGTCGTTGGCGGCCTGCTTCTCGGCGCCGCCGGACTCTTCTTCTGGGCGAGCTCCGGGGCGCTGCCCGAGGGGGAGCTCTCGCAGATCCGGACCTACGCCGCCGGGCCCGACACCACGCGGCCGGACCCGCTCACGGTAACGACCTACAACATCGGCTACCTCTCGGGAAGGACGAACAACGAGCCGGTGGTGCGTCCCGATAGCCTCTTCCACGCCAACATGGATCAGGTCGTCGATTTTTTTCGGGGCGTTGCCCCCGACCTCGTCGCCCTCCAGGAAATCGATTTTGGAGGGGCCCGCGCCGCACATGTGCACCAACTCGACACCCTCGCCACGCGTCTCGGGTATTCCGGGGCGGCGCAGGCGGTAAACTGGGATGAGCGATACCTCCCCTTTCCGTATGGCCGCCCCGCCGTACACTTTGGTCGGACCCTCTCCGGGCAGGCCGTCCTCAGCCGACTCCCCGTACGGCGGCACGTGCGGACGGTGCTCCCGCGTCCCCCGCAGCCGTTTTTTCGGGATGCATTTTACCTCGATCGTTTGGCACAGGTGAGTGTGGTCGACGTGGACGGGCACCCGCTCGCGGTCCTGAACGTACACCTTGAGGCCTTCCACGTCGAAACGCGCGAGGAACAGGCCCGCACTGTGAACGAGCTCTACCGCCGCCTCGCCGATCGGGGCATTCCGACGCTCCTGCTCGGCGACTTCAACAGCCGGCTCGTGCCTGAGACGCAGGCCGCACAGGAGGGGACGGCGGATGCGACGATGCACCGCCTGCTGAGAGGCACTGATTTGCGGCCGGCCACCGACACCACCGCGGCGGAGTCCACCTACCCGTCCGACGCCCCCGCCCAAAAGATCGATCACATCTTGTACCCTCCTCAATTCTTCGAGGTAGCGCGCGCACAGCGGTGGTGCGGGACCCCTGCCCCCCCGTCCGACCACTGCGCGGTGACGGCTTCGCTGCGCCCTGTGGCCGTGGCCGAATGGCCGTCTTACGACGCCCTCCCATCGCTGAGCGGAGGCCCGAGAGACTGATCGGAACGGCCAACGCCCGTGTGTCCTACGCCGCCTCCAATTCGCGCGCCTCCTCTTCTTCCGACGCGGACCAGTCAGTCGCCTCGGCCACATGCTGACACTGGTGGCAGCGGATGTCGCGGTTGTCGACCTGGCAGCAGGGGCGATCGGAGGCCGACGTGGGGGTCTCCACATTCGGCAGCTGAAGCTGAGCGGCCGTCATGTCCGCGAGCGTCTCGATGAACTTCGGGTGGCTGTTGAGGCCCGGCATCACCTCGTAGTGCTCCGGGATTGGGGCGCCCTCCTCTTCGAGATCCTCCGGGATCTCAATGGCCAGCTCGTAGCTCGTCTCGATGTGATCGGTCACAAACGCCACCGGGATCACGAGCACGTCCTCGTCTTCTTCCGCCAGCTCCTCCACAGTTTCGTCTGTGGCGGGCGTCAGCCATTCCGAGGGCCCGACCTTGCTCTGGAAGGCCGTGCTAAAGTCGTGGTTGAACCCGCGGTGCTCCATCAGGTGCTTGACTGTGGAGTGGACGAGACAGCAGTACGGGTCCTCCCGGTCTTTCATCTCTGTCAGGGGGGTGCCGTGCGCGCTGAAGAGAAGGTGCACGTCGTCGCGCACGTCGTCGGGGAAGCGCTGCAGGCCTTCGTCGATTCGGTCACTCAAGGCCTGGATGTATTTCGGGTACGTGGCGTACTCGAAGACCGACGTTGTGGGCCAGGCCGGAATTTCGCCTGCCTTCTCCAGCTCGTGCCAGTACACGAGCGAGGCGCCCGTCGTCGTTTTGGAGTACTGGGGGTAGAGGGGGAGCAACACCACCTTGTCGACCCCGTCCTCCTGCATCTGGGCGGCCGCGTCCTCGCTGAACGGCTCCCAGTACCGCATCGCCATGTACGTTTTGAACGTGGCCCCCGTCTCCGCGGCGTATTGCTCGTTGAGCCGCTGCTCCAGATTGTCGGCCTGCTCGCGCGTGAGCGGATTGATGGGCGAGCCCCCGTCGTCGTTGATCTCCTTGTAGTCCTCGGCGACCGACTTGGACCGGAAGTACGAGATGACCTTGGAGAATGCCTGGCGAACGCGGCCCCGTGCCTGGAAGTAGACGACCTCCGAGAAGTCGATGATTGCCGGGTCCATGAACAGGTTGTAGAGGAACGGCTCGACGGACTCCTCGCCGTCGGGGCCGCCCAGGTTCAGAAGCACGACCCCGACCGTATCGCCCGACTCGACGCCGAGCTTGGCCGAGGGGAAGAACTCCCCCTCCACCAGACGGGAGTCGCTGTTGTATTCCTCGCGGTCGTAGCGCTGTATAAACTCGTAGGGCGTCATCTGAGAAAACGGTCGCTTGGAGAAGGGACGTCAAAATGGCAATTGTAGAACGAGGACACTGGTAGAAAGACCCGCCTCGTGCCCCGATCGTTGCAGATGCGTTTCGTACTTGTAGCAACGCGAAAGGGGAAACGTCGGTCCTGGATTCCCGCTCGATTTACATTTGAGACAACCGGAGGGCAGGGAGAAAGTGGAGCGCCCAAAGGCCCGGTGGGGAGGGCAGAATACCCGCTGCGTCGCCGTCGGACGTTCCCCTCCCCTTGGGGCACAACGGTACAATCTACCGACGAACCCGCGGGCGGAATTGCCTCCGCTTCCGCAGCCGTCGGAGGTTGCCCCAGGCCCTCGACGCGACCGCCTCAAAATCCCCCGTGGCAGCCCGAGGCCCGCAGGGGAGTGATCTATGGAGGGCGGAACGAGTTGTCGTTGCTCAGCCCCTGGCTTTCGACATTCGGCCCGCCATGCCGTATCATTGCGAAAAGAACTGTCGTCTTCCGTCGTGTCTCCTACAGCCAAATTGACCATATCGAGTCAACACATGGGCCGAACGCGCATCCTGTCTCCACAGCGAGTCCGCCGCACGCTCCGACGTCTTGCCTTCGAGATCATCGAACAGAACCGTGGGGCCGACTCCCTCGAGCTGTTTGGAATAGAGCGGAGTGGTGTTCCGCTGGCCCAGGTCCTGGCGGATGACATTGGGGCAGTGGAAGGAACCGGTTTAGAGCCCCACGATCTCGACGTGACGCCCTTTCGGGACGACCGCCCCGACCTAGAGTCGCCCGGGAGGGCGCCCCACGACGTGGATGTGACGGATCGGGACGTGATCCTCGTTGACGATGTGGTCTTCACAGGCCGGACGGCGCGGGCCGCGCTCGACGCAGTCCTTCAGTGTGGACGCCCGCGCAGCATTCAGCTCGTCGTCCTCGTGGATCGGGGACACCGGGAGTATCCCCTCCAGCCGGACTTCACCGGTCGGCGCCTCCAGACGAAGCACAAGGAAGAGGTGATCGTGGAGACCGATGGAGAGTTTGCGGTACACGTGGACGACTGAGAAGCTGTTTGGTGGATTGATGTTCAGTCGACACGAGCGTAGCGACTGACGAGGCCCAGCCGAGTACACACAGTGGGCGAAGCTGCAAAATGGTGCCCAAATGAGTCTCTGTAATGAGTCTCTGTAGCGGGGGCCGAGCAGGAGCGAGGTCATGCCCGTGGGGAGCTACCGGGCGAATGCAGAAGCCATCTTGCGCTGGGAGCGCAGCGACCAAGTACTCGTCGGGGGGGCCACAGAGCGTCCGCCAAACAACTTCTGAAGGGCTCCGACGTCCGAGGCGCCCCCACGTCTTTGGGGCCCTCAGTTGGAGGCTGCGGTGTCCGGAGAAGCGGAGGCAGGCTCCGGCACCGCAGTGGAGTCGTCGGTTGCAAAGAGCCGGATTTCCGTTCCGGCGCGCACCTTTGTCTCCGGGGGACGGCCCTGTCGTTGGATAAAACGCTGGGGCGAGGAGGTGTCGGCTGGCTGGGCGTCGGAGTTGGGCGTGTCAGGCGTACGGGGGGCAACGACAATGGCCCGCAGCTTTTGGGCCCGGAGCCGACGCCGCGCCTGTTCGACCGTCCGTCCGGCAACGCCTGGCACCTGAACGCTATCCGTTCCGAGTCCTGTGCTGTACCAAAGATCGATGGTGCCGCCCGTCTTCAGAGAGTCGCCCGGCCTGGGCCGCTGCCGGGTAATTGTGTTTGGGTATGGGGAGGGAAGCGAGTCGGGCTCAACCACCCCGACGTTGAGTCCGAGCGAGGCAACCTGATTTTTGGCCTCCCGCACCGAGATGCCGTTCAGGTCAGGGATGTTCACCACGGGCGCCTCGCCCGCGTTTACTGTCAGGTACACACGTCGCCCCGGCTTCACGTCTGAGCGGGGAGGCGGGTTTTGGTCCACCACGGTTTCTCGTGGGACATTCGGATTGAAGCGACCCACCTGGCGCTTGACCTGAAGGGCGTGGTTTTCGACACGCTCCTTCGCCGTTAGAAAAGACTGGCGTTCCACATCGGGAACCTGTACGGACACCCCGTGCCGGGTATACGATGGCATGAGGAGCGCGTCCACCAGAACATACGCCGCCACGCCCAGAACCAGGAGCCCGCCGAGCCCCCCCCAGAAGTATGTGTTTCGGAGGAGCGTGCGGAGCCAGCCAAGCAGGTTCTGAACGACAGAAGAGAAAGGCATTGTTGCAAGTCGTAAGAGGCGACGGCCACGGATACCAAACGCCAAGGGAAAGAGCAACAGAGAGACAGGGAGTCATGCCCGTTGCCCTTGCCTGGCGTCGCGGCAGGATAACACGAGCGCATGTCTGCAGTTTCCGGGGACGGACCGGCAGATAGGGCACTGAGAGCTCCACTCGTTCTTGACATGAGGGGCAGGAACAGCAGTAAAGACAGCGGGTCTAATGCGGGCCCTGAACGAGGAGGCGTCGGCGCAGCCGGCGAGGCCTCACAGGGGAGACGGTCCGCAGGCAGTTTAACTTTGATTCATACGGTGAGTTGAAACCAAGCCTCACCCGATGAGTCTAATGCGGACGGAAAGACGGGGCGAGAGAGCGAAAGCGGCTCACTCAGCCCCACGGAGAAAGGCGCTCTTTTGAGAAATAATGAAATGAAAGGGCCCGCCTTGAAATTGAAGGACACTCTCCGTAACATGATAGTCCGCGCTCACTGGAAATAAGGGGACGCGGCAACGTTCTTTGACGGAATTGGAAGCACAGCGAGTCCTTGTCGATTCCTTTCTGCCTTCGGGCAGAAAGCGAATGCAAACCGAGCGATACCAAGCTTTCCTACCACGGAGAGTTTGATCCTAGCTCAGGACGAACGCTGGCGGCAGGCTTAACACATGCAAGTCGCACGAGAACGCTCTGGCTTTGCCAGGGCAAGTACAGTGGCGGACGGGTGCGTAACGCGTAGACAACCTGCCCAAAAGCGCGGGACAATCGCGGGAAACCGCGGCTAATACCGTACGTCGTCTGGACCCCGCATGGGGACCAGATGAAAGCCTTCGGGCGCTTTTGGATGGGTCTGCGTTGGATTAGCTTCGTTGGTGAGGTAACGGCTCACCAAGGCAACAATCCATAGCTGGTCTGAGAGGACGATCAGTCACACTGGGACTGAGACACGGCCCAGACTCCTACGGGAGGCAGCAGTGGGGAATCTTGCACAATGGGGTCACCCCTGATGCAGCCATGCCGCGTGGAGGAAGACACCCCTATGGGGCGTAAACTCCTTTTCTGAACGAAGAAACCCCTGTAGCTTCAGGGCGCGACGGTAGTTCAGGAATAAGCACCGGCTAACTCCGTGCCAGCAGCCGCGGTAATACGGAGGGTGCAAGCGTTGTCCGGAATCACTGGGTGTAAAGGGTGCGCAGGCGGGGCAGCAAGTCGGATGTGAAAGCCCGTGGCTCAACCACGGAAGCGCCTTCGAAACTGTTGCTCTTGAGTCCCGGAGAGGCTGTCGGAATTCGTGGTGTAGCGGTGAAATGCGTAGATATCACGAGGAACACCAGAGGCGAAAGCGGACAGCTAGACGGGTACTGACGCTCAGGCACGAAAGCGTGGGGAGCAAACAGGATTAGATACCCTGGTAGTCCACGCCGTAAACGATGAATGCTCGCCGTTGCCCCGCTCAAGGGGCAGTGGCTAAGTTAACGCGTTAAGCAATCCACCTGGGGAGTACGATCGCAAGGTTGAAACTCAAAGGAATTGACGGGGGCCCGCACAAGCGGTGGAGCATGTGGCTCAATTCGATGCAACGCGAAGAACCTTACCTAGGCTCGAACGCTAGAGGACCGCTCCCGAAAAGGAGCTTCCCCTTTGGGGCCTCTAGCGAGGTACTGCATGGCTGTCGTCAGCTCGTGTCGTGAGATGTTGGGTTAAGTCCCGCAACGAGCGTAACCCTTGTCGCTAGTTACCAGCGGGTAATGCCGGGGACTCTAGTGAAACTGCCTGCGCAAGCAGTGAGGAAGGTGGGGATGACGTCAAGTCATCATGGTCCTTACGCCTAGGGCTGCACACGTGCTACAATGGCCGGTACAACGAGCAGCCACCTCGCGAGAGGGAGCGAATCTCTTAAAACCGGTCCCAGTTCGGATTGGAGTCTGCAACTCGACTCCATGAAGCAGGAATCGCTAGTAATCGCGGATCAGCAATGCCGCGATGAATCCGTTCCCGGGCCTTGTACACACCGCCCGTCAAGCCATGGAAGCTGAGAGCACCCGAAGTCCGTGACCCAACCTTTTGGGAGGGAGCGGCCGAAGGTGAGCTCAGTGACTGGGGCTAAGTCGTAACAAGGTAGCCGTAGGGGAACCTGCGGCTGGATCACCTCCTAAAGAGTTTCTTGCTCGATTGCACTTCGTGCTGCTTTGCAGCAGAATCGGCAGGACTCGCTGTGCTTCCCTTCCAAAGAGAACACCTGTTCAGGTACAGCCCAGTTTGGGCAGAGCGCGTATCGAATGCGATGTCTGCGCTCACTTTCCCCACGCAGGTCGTGCCTGCGACTGGGGCTGTAGCTCAGGTTGGTTAGAGCGCACGCCTGATAAGCGTGAGGTCGGTGGTTCAATTCCACCCAGCCCCACATCTTGTCAGGCGGGGTTATAGCTCAGTTGGTAGAGCACCTGCTTTGCACGCAGGAGGCCGTCGGTTCGAATCCGACTGGCTCCACAGCGCCCTGACGAGTGGTAGTCAGGCATTGTTCTTTTGACATAGTGGTAGGTTGATCCGCACTGCACGGTGCAACACGTCATGTGAGAGAGCTTTCACGGATCGTGTTGTACTCCGAGCATGCGAGCGCAATATTTAAGCGGTGTGTTTCACCGACTTTGTTGGGCATCCTCGACAGGCAGAATGTTGCTCCGTTGTGGGATGTGCAAAATAGTGGGTGTTAAGCATTGATAAGGCTCATGGTGAATGCCTTGGTATGGGCAGGCGACGAAGGGCGTGATAAGCTGCGATAAGCTACGGGAAGCTGCAAATAAGCGTTGATCCGTAGATTTCCGAATGGGGAAACCCGACAGGCAACGCCTGTCACTTGTCACTCAATACATAGGTGGCAAGAGCTAACTCGGCCAACTGAAATATCTCAGTAGCCGATGGAAAAGAGACCAATCGGAATTCCCTTAGTAGTGACGAGCGAAGGGGGAAAAGCCTAAACTGACGTGGTTTCGGCTACGTCAGGGTTGTAGGGCCCGCACCGAAACCTATGCGTCGAAGTCGAAACTGACTGGAAAGCAGTACCAAAGAGGGTGAAAGTCCCGTAGGCGTAAGACAATTAGGTTTCGCGGGACCCCCTGAGTACCACGGGACCGGAGAAATCCTGTGGGAAGCAGCCAGCACCATCTGGCAAGGCTAAATACTCGCCCATAACCGATAGTGAACCAGTACCGTAAGGGAAAGGTGAAAAGAACGCCTAATCGGCGAGCGAAAAGCACCTGAAACCATGGGCTGACAACCAGTCGGAGCACGGACCCTTTGGGTCGGTGTGACGGCGTGCCTTTTGCTTAATGAGCCTACGAGTTGCTCCTCACTGGCCAGGCTAAGGCCTTCAGGGCCGTACCCGCAGCGAAAGCAAGTCCGAATAGGGCGTCGAGTCAGTGGGGGCAGACGCGAAACCGAGTGAGCTACCCATTACTAGGTTGAAGCGCGGGTAAGACCGCGTGGAAGACCGAACCGACCAGTGTTGCAAAACTGCCGGATAAGTTGTGGGTAGGGGTGAAAGGCCAATCAAACTCGGAAATAGCTCGTTCTCTCCGAAATGCATTTAGGTGCAGCGTTATGTTAAAGTGTGCTGGAGGTAGAGCACTGATTGGGCTAGGGCCCTTCACCGGGTACCAAACCCTGACAAACTCCAAATGCCGGTACACGTTTCATGACAGTGAGGGCATGGGGGATAAGCTCCATGTCCGAGAGGGAAACAACCCAGATCGACAGCTAAGGCCCCAAAGTTCAGACTAAGTTGAACGAAGGAGGTCGGACTGCTTAGACAACCAGGATGTTGGCTTAGAAGCAGCCATTCATTAAAAGAGTGCGTAATAGCTCACTGGTCGAGCGGTCTGGCGCCGAAGATTTTCGGGCATCAAGTCTGACGCCGAAGCTTCGAAATCGTCCTTTGGGCGATTGGTAGGAGAGCATTCTAGTTGCACGGAAGCTGTGTTGCGAGGCACAGTGGAGCGACTGGAAAAGAAAATGTAGGCATGAGTAACGATAAAACACGTGGGAAACGTGTTCGCCGCAAGCCTAAGAGTTCCTGTTCAACGCTAATCGGAACAGGGTTAGTCGGGACCTAAGCCGAGGCCGAAGGGCGTAGGCGATGGAAAACGGGTCAATATTCCCGTACCTCCCAACAGCGCAAACGTCTGACGTGACGTGGTAGCGTAAGGGCCGCGTGCTGACGAAAGCACGTTGAAGCGAGTAGGCCGGAGCGGTAGGCAAATCCGCTGCTCCATCCCAAAGGCTGAACCGCAATAGTAGAGGGAGCCGACAGGCAAACTCACAGAGCCCCCAAGCAGGCCACCGAGAAAACCGTCGGTCGTTGCTTCGGGAGCCCGTATCATAAACCGACACAGGTAGGCGAGGAGAGTATCCTCAGGCGCTCGAGTGAATCGTGGTCAAGGAATTCGGCAATCTAGCCCCGTAACTTCGGAAAAAGGGGCGCTCTCTTCCGTCCAAAAATGGAAGAGGGTCGCAGTGACCAGGCTCAGACGACTGTTTAACAAAAACACAGACCTCTGCTAAGTCGCAAGACGACGTATAGGGGTTGACACCTGCCCGGTGCTGGAAGGTCAATGGAGCGTGTTAATGTCCTTCGGGACATGAAGCTCGCAACTGAAGCCCCAGTAAACGGCGGCCGTAACTATAACGGTCCTAAGGTAGCGAAATTCCTTGTCGGGTAAGTTCCGACCTGCACGAATGGTGCAACGATCTGAGCACTGTCTCGACCGCGAGCTCGGTGAAATTGTGGTGCCGGTGAAGACGCCGGCTACCCTCAGTGGGACGGAAAGACCCTGTGCACCTTTACTACACCTTGGCATTGCCATTAGTCAGAACATATGCAGAATAGGCGGGAGGCATGGAAGCTGCGTCGCTAGGCGCAGTGGAGCCATCCCTGAAATACCGCTTTTGTTCTGATTGATGTCTAACCTGCGGCCGTGATCCGGCCGAGAGACATTGTCAGGCGGGTAGTTTGACTGGGGCGGTCTCCTCCAAAACAGTAACGGAGGATTTCAAAGGTACCCTCAGCATGGTCGGTAATCATGCGTTGAGTATAAAGGCAAAAGGGTGCTTAACTGCGAGACATACTCGTCGAGCAGATGCGAAAGCAGGACTTAGTGATCCGGCGACTCTGAATGGAAGGGTCGTCGCTCAAAGAATAAAAGGTACGCCAGGGATAACAGGCTTATCTCCGCCAAGAGTTCATATCGACGCGGAGGTTTGGCACCTCGATGTCGGCTCGTCGCATCCTGGAGCTGAAGAAGGTTCCAAGGGTTGGGCTGTTCGCCCATTAAAGCGGCACGCGAGCTGGGTTCAGACCGTCGTGAGACAGGTCGGTCCCTATCTACTGAGGGCGTCGAAGACTTGAGCGGATCTGCTTCTAGTACGAGAGGACCGAAGTGGACGGACCGCTAGTGTGCCAGTTGTGCCGTCAGGCGCATCGCTGGGTAGCTATGTCCGGAAGGGATAAGCGCTGAAAGCATCTAAGCGCCAAGCCCTCCGCAAGACTGGGTCTTCCCAATGGGTCGTTCGAGACGAGAACGTCGATAGGCGGCAGGTGTAAGCGTGGCAACACGTTCAGCCGAGCCGTACTAATTACCCATAAGGCTTAACACTCCTATTTTGCACATGCCATCATAGGAGCACAACGCATCGCTTGCATCCCGATTCTATTCGGGAGTGTGATCCAATCTACCATTATGTCAGACATTCGCTGGTGAACGTACCAGCACTGAGTTTCCTGGTGGCTAAAGCGCGGGGGTAACACCTCTTCTCATTTCGAACAGAGAAGTTAAGTCCCGCAGCGCCGATGGTACTGGCCCTTGGCCGGTAGAGTAGGACGCTGCCAGGATTCCCCTGAGGGACGCTGTTGCAACTGCAACGGCGTCCCTTTTTTTGTTTGGGGCTGTGAGCCAACGAGAAGTGCCGATTCCGAACTGTCTACTCGTCAACCATTTCGGAGGCTCGTCGTTACAGAGTATCACGTGTGGGGATGGTCGTCTGCCCCCAACGATGCGCTTTTCTCCTCACGAGCCAACGTGTTCGCATGAAACGCCCCAACGGCTCCCCATCGGACTCTTCGTCTGACCAACTGGGGGCAGAGGGCAACGGAGACTCCGTCGTAGAACAGGCAGGGTCTTTGGATGCACGTCGCGACGAGGCCTCGGAGGAGAGGGAGACTTCTGCTCCCGACAGTGGTCCTTCCGACAATGGCGTGTCCTCATCGACAGGCGGACGGCCCCCCTTTTCGCCGTTTACGGACTTCGACCCCCTGGCGCCTTACCGTGGAGCCGTTCGGCGATTCTTTACGGTCTGGCGGCATGTGGCAGGTTTGCTGATGGGGGGGCACATCGCGTACGTCCGGTCCCTGCCGCGTGTGCAGAGAACAGGCCTGCGTTCACTCGGGAAGCGCATGCTAGCGGCCATTCTGAAGCCGTTCGTGCGTGGCGATCTTCGGGACCAACCTTTTCCGGAACAGCTTCGGCGCCGGCTGGAGATTCTCGGCCCCACGTTTACCAAATTGGGGCAGATCATGGCCATTCGGGAGGATCTGCTGCCAGAGGTGATTACGGCGGAGCTCGACAGCCTGATGGACCATCTGCCGCCGATTCCCTTCGCGCAGGTGGAGAGGATCCTCGAACGAGAACTGGAGGCTCCTGTGGAATCCCTCTTCCGGTCGGTCGATTCGGAGCCGCTGGCCGCCGCCTCCATTGCACAGGTGCACCGTGCCACGACACACGACGGGGACGACGTGGTGGTGAAGGTGATTAAGCCCGGCATTCGGGACGTCGTAACGTCCGACCTGAAGCTCCTGGAATTCTTCGGGGTGTTTCTGCAATGGCTGCTGCCACGCTATCAACCGCGGCAGATCATCGACGAATTTGGGGCCTACACAGAGCGCGAGATCGACTTCGATTACGAGGCCGACCACGCTGAGATCTTTGCCGCCAACTTTCAGGACGTGTCGGGGGTCATCTTTCCGACTGTCTATCGTGAGCTGAGCACAAGCGATGTGCTAACGATGGAGTATCTGAGCGGCATTCGTCCGGGCCCCCAGGCGGTGCGCGAGCTCAGCGAGGCTGAGCGGCAGCGTGTGATTGATCTTGGGGCCTCCGCCGTTATTCGAATGCTGTACAAGGATGGATTCTTTCACGCCGACCTGCACGCGGGAAACCTGAAAATCCTTCCGGGAGAACGTCCGGAGGACCTCCAGATTGGCTTTATCGATCTTGGGATGGTCGGGCGCTTCCGGGCCGACATCCGGCGGCGTATGCTTTACTACTATTACGCCCTCGTGCGGGGAGACGTGGACAACGCGGCCCGCTACCTGCTCGACATGGCTCGGGTGGGGGAGGGCGGCGACCCACAGGGATTTCGGCGAGCCGTCTCCGACATGGCCCGGCACTTCTTGATGCGCAGCAAGCAGGGCTCGATCAGCCTCGCGCAGGTCATTTTGCGGTCATTGAGTCTAGGCGGGCGGTACCGAATCTTCTTTCCGGTGGAGATGACCCTCATGGTAAAGGCCCTGGTTACCTTCGAGGGCGTCGGGCGGACGCTCAATCCGGACCTCGATGTGGTGTCGGTGTCGCGGCGTCACGTGCGGCACATCTTCCGTGAGCGATTCAATCCCCTGACGCTGGGATCGGAAATGCTGAGCAACGCCCCTGAGCTGGTGGATGTAGCCCTAAAGCTCCCGCAGCTTCTTACCTCTGGGGTGGCGCACCTTGAGGAGTCGTTGGTCGATCAATCCCCGAGCGATCCCCTCTCTGGCGTTCGAAGCAGCGTCATTGCTGGCGCCTGCATCGTTGGGGGGGTAATCGCTGTCGTGCAGGGCGGCCCGCTGTGGCTTTCAATTCCTCTGTTCGTGCTGGGCACAGGACTGGCGGTGTGGGCCCGGTAGAGGAGCTACGACCGTTCTGACGAGGAACGGTCCGGCTCTGCCGTGCGGTCGTGGAGGCGGTCAAGTAGCACGTCGAGGCGGGTGAGGACGTCGTCGGTTTTGCGGAGCACCTCCGTCATTGAAGACGAGGAGCCCTGGGGACCGTCGTTGTACGTCGACGGTCGCGTGTCGTAGAGGGTGTGCGGGGCGTCGAGTACGTCCTGGCGCAGCCACAGGCCATGGCGCTCCAGAATCGTCTGGAGCTCGCCCGCACGGGTGCGCAGGTGGCTGCGGGTGGCCTGGTAGGCGTGCTCGCAGATGTCGCGCCGGTTCTGGAAGCCGAAGCCATTGGAGAAAAACAGGCGTGTGTCATCGCACTCCGGCTCAATCAGGATGAGGTCTGCCTCGGGGTGGGTATGCTCGTACTTCTTGAAGCCGGTCTGCTTGCGGGAGTCGACGATTGCCCGAAACGTCTGGGAAAGTACTGTCGGCAGGCCCCGATGGGCGAGGGACGCCCCCTGGCCGCGTGCCTGACGATCGAGCAGTCGGGTGGCGTGCCGTTTGAGCTGCATGTTGATCGGCACGATGGGGTTGACGCAGAAGAGAAGGTCGGCACCGGCGTCGAGCCCCACACTGGCGTGTACGGTGCGGCGCGCCACCCCGTCGACGTAGTGCTGGCCGTCGATCTCAACGGGAGTGTACAAGCCTGGAAGCGCCGTAGACGCCTGAATGGCCGACGAGATGGGCACATGGTCGTGCCCGGGCTCGCCGAAGACCGTGACGTCGGCGGAGTCGAGATGCATGGCCACCACGTACAGCTTCCGCTTCAGCCGTCGGAAGTCGTTGGTCCGCCCGTTGGCGGAGAGCGCTTCGGCGAGAAAGCGTTCGAGGGCAGCATTGCTGAAGAGGCCTGTCGGAACCAGGGGCCCCACCGTGGCGAGAAGCTCGAGGACTGAAAGGTCGCCGGGATGCAGAAGGTAGTGGCGAAGAGAGGAGAAAACGGCACCGGGCATGCGTAACAGGCGGCCCGCGTATTCGTTCACCGCCGGGCGGAAAAGCACCTCTGGGGCGAGGTGCAGACTCGGGTCGGCCGACTCCGAGACGGCTGCCCGGCTGAGGGTTCTCGCCGAGACGTTGTTGGCCAGCATTCTTCCGATTAGACTGCCCGAGCTTACCCCGACGTAAATGTCTAGGTCATGCAGGCGACATCCCGCAATCGCTTCGTCGAGGGCACAGAGCGCCCCGATTTCGTAGAGGGCGCCCTCGATGACCCCGCCCGCACAGGCGAGACCGAGCGTGCTGGAGCCGGAGGGGGAGGACGGCATCGAGGGGAATGAGCAGTGGGACAGCGCGCCGGTCCTGCGGGGTCGCCTTTCCGTAGAGGCGGCCTCGTGGCTCCTGAGGGAGAGGGACTTCCTGCCCCCGAGAAGACAGGTGTGGAACGGGGGACGAGGAGACTACGACTGATCCGGGGACGCCTCTTCCTTCTCCGCGAGGTGGTCGGCAAGCTCCTCGACCTGTTCGGACAGGCGAGTTACCGTGTCCGCCAAGTCGTCGACCTCCTTCTGGGTCGGAACGCCGAAGCGGTCCAGGGCGGCCTTTACGGAGTCGGCAAGCATCGACTGCGTCTCTTCCCCGGCCTCCTCGAGTTGGGCAAGGGCTTCGTCGCTCTGCTCACGTACTTTCTCGGTGGCCTCCTCAATGCGGGCCTGGCGCTCTTCCTCAAAGTCTTGCCCCCGGTCGACGAGTCGATTGAAGAGCTTGGTGCCTTCCTCTTCGACCGTGGCGAGGGCCCCAAGACCGGCCAGCCACACCTCGCGGCCGCGCTCGGTCAGTTCATCCTGCAGGTTGTCGGGGGGAGATCCGTCGTGCTCGGCAGTCATGGCGTGGAACGATCGGTTATGAGCGAAGCGTGCAGAACCAAACGGGTCATTCCTGGGAGGGCAGGCCGAGCGGCTCGGAGGGGGACGCCTGCCCGGAGGCCTCCTGAGAGGGACACCGCGCATCTGCGGCATCAGGGGGCGGCTTGTCCAGGTCGTCGAGCAGAACAGACAGCCGGCGCTCCAGGTCGCGCAATTGCCGTCGGAGGTGGTCGAACTCCTGCTGGCGGGGCCCCTGGAGGAGCTGCGTGAGCGGCCCCAACGAGCTCTCCACGAGGCCGTCGACCGTCGCCCGGAGCTGGTCGAGGCCGGTGTCTAGGGCCTCGCTGCTGCGACGAAGCAACGTGTGGAGCAGGTCCGACGAGAGGACGGGGGAGCCGTTTTTTTCTTCTTCCAGGATGATCTGGGTAAGCGTGTGGGCGGTGAGGTCTTCACCGGTGGTCTTGTCTACGACCTCGATGGTATGGCCCCGCCGCACGAGGGCGGCGATGTCGCTCAGCGACACGTACTCGCTCGCTTTGGTGTCGTACAGTTTTCGGTTGTCGTAGCGCTTGATTCGTCGGGCCATGCACAAGGCGGTGAGCCATTGGTAACACAATCCACCGGGTTGGAGTGCTCGTTTTGACGCGGCGCGTTACGAATTGATCCACACGGCACGCACAGTGTTTGGTCGGTGCAAATTGGGACAGCGGAGCCGGACAGGTGACTGGCCCGATTGGGGGGGAGAGTGCCCGTCCGTAAACTGGAGACGCAGTTCCGAGGGGCCTGTACGGGAAGAGAAGCCGCATCAGTTAGTGGACATAACTGCCGGCATTGACGTCGATGGTCGTGCCCGTGGTGTGGTCCGCGTGGCCGCTGGCGAGGAAGACGATGACCGACGCGACGTCCGCGGGATCGGTAAGCTCGTTGAGTGCGAGGTCGCTCGTCGCGTGGGCCTCTCCGTACTCGTCGATGAAGTCCTGGGCCATGTCGGTCCGGGTGAAACCGGGCGCGAGCGTGAAGGCCTTGATTCCGTCTGCCCCAAATTCTCGGGCGATGGAGCGTGTGAGCGCCACCAGCCCGGCCTTCGAGGCGGCGTACGTCATGTAGTCGGGCGTGTCGCCCCGAAACGCGGCCCGCGAGGCCACGCTGATGATGCGGCCGCCGGAGGGAGACCGAGAGCGGAAGTGGCCGAGGGCGTGCCGGCACAGCAGTTCGGGGGCCCGAAGGTTGACATGCATCGTTTCGCTCCACGCGTCGTCCCAGCGGTGGGTATCGTCGTCCAGGGGCGTGGGCACCGCCACGCCGGCGTTGAGCACGAGGGTGTCGAGCCCCTCGTAGGCGTCCACCACGCGCTCAATCAGTGCGTCCGTTGCGTCCAGTGTCGAGAGATCGGCCTGGAACGTGCGGGCCCCCCGGCCACAGGTCTCCATCACTTCCGCCGCTGCCTCTTTGCTCTGGCCGTAGTGGACGGCCACGGTGGCCCCGGCGTCGGCGAGGGCCTCGGCGGTGGCCCGGCCAATGCCGCGGCTCGCGCCGGTCACGAGAATGGTGCGATTCGACAGATCGAGGTCCATAGCGGGCAGTTTCGTTTGGGGAACGGGGGACGTCAGCAGAGCGACCGGTACGCGCAGCAGTGGGGCGTGCGTGTGACGGTGGGAACGGGGAGAGCCCGGCTGAAAACGGTGATGAGCCCGCCGAGGGGGAGCCCCATCAGCACGAGCAGGAAGAGGGACGCGGTGGTGAGCGAAGCGCTCCGCGTATGATAGATCGCGCAGGCGATGAATCTCCTCCCGACCAGGAACTGCACCGCCCCGACAGATCAGGGGCTGAGGGCCCGCAGCACCGGCGGGAGCGGGCGGTCGTGCCGGTTGAGAAGAAGCCCTCTAACAGTTCGAGGCATTCCCTGAAGATGACGTTGTCGGGCAACACGCCGACTCGCTAAAGAGTGAGGGCACTCCCGGGAACGGCCTCCACAGAAACCCTTCAGTGGGACGATTGCCTCGTGGCGATGGTGTAGCTGTCGGGCGAGCCGGTCGCGGAGGATTCGGGCGAAACGCCGCGCCCAGTGCCTGTGCAGCGCACTTCCGACGGGGCCTCTGGGGACGGAGCCGACCGCACGATTCGACGGCGTAAGCGGGCAGACCGGAACGGCCCGCCCCAACGCCCTGACGGGAGGGACGAGCAGGCGCTATTCCGCGTTCGGGGTGGGGAGATCCGGCTTCTTCACGCCCACCGCCTCGGCGTCGGGCGTGGGGGAGTTGTCCTGCGGCCGACGCCAGAGCGGGACGGACGAGCAGGGCTCGCCGTACATCAGCTTGCGGGCCACGTCCTGCAGCTTCTGGGTGGCGCGGACGTATGCCATCTCCGGCACTTCGTCGTCCCCGCAGCCCTTGACGACGACCGGTGTATCCTCGTAGGCCGACCAGTCCTCTGCGTCGAGCGCCGCGACGTAGTACTCGCGCCGGAGGTCGTCGGCCCGGCCGATGGTGGTGGACTGAGCAACGTCGTGGAGCTCCGAGGCGATCAGCATGTATCCCCAGGTCGGCACGATGGCGTCCGTTGAGCAGTGCAGGGCGACGTGCTCGTTCGCGTACTGGGACCAGTCGTGTGCGTCGACCTCTGCCCGGAACTCCTTTTCCTTGAGCATCAGGCCGTCCACGAGGAAGGCGCTGATGTCGAGCTCCGTGACGGGCCGATCGTCCCAGAGATCCGCCAGGTTGTAAACCTCAATCTCGCCCTGGGCAACGCGGTTCTCAATCGATTCCATGAGGAAGAGGGTCTGTTTGACGGTGCATGCAGGCCGTACATTCGAATCGGCACGGTGAGGGACGGGTTTCTTGCGCACCGTCGTGGGGCGCCCCCAGAAAGGCCCGACGTGGGAAAAACAGCCAATGCCGAGGGGACGCACCGGTTCAGTCCGTATCGATCTCGCCGTCGAGCCGCTCTAGGTACGACCGCATGTATGCCGCGCGCCGCTTGGCTTCGGTCCGTCCGGCGTCGGTCCGCATCGTTTCGGGAAGGCGCAGCAGTTTGGCGTAGAAGTGGTCGAGCGTGTAGGCATCGTCCTCGGGCGCGCGGTCGTCGCAGAACGGATCGTCGAGGTTGTAGAGCGACTGGTCCAGGGCCCCGCCCACAGTGAAGCAGCGCGCAATCCCAATGGCCCCGAGGGCGTCGAGCCGGTCGGCATCCTGCACGACTTTCGCCTCGGCGGTCTCGGGCTCGGTGTCGCCCGAGTAGCTGTGGGCGGCGATGGCGTGCTCGATGTCGGGAATCCACTGTTCAGGATAGCCCTCGTCCGTGAGGAAGTCCCGGGCCGTGTCCGCGGCGCGCCGGGCGGCGGATGCACGGTCGGGCGCGTCCTTCGGAAGAACGACGCAGTCATGCAGCCAGGCGGCGGGCATGACGACATCCATCTGGGCCGTTTCGCTTTGAGCCAGGCGGCGGGCCGTCGCCGCCACGCGCTCGACGTGGGCGCGATCGTGGGCTGCGTCGGCAGTCTGAGAGTCTAGGAAGTCGGCGAAACGGTCTTCCCAGAGGCCCCAGGCATCGGTGGAAGAGGGCATAGTGCTTGGTGTGTATGTGAGAACTCAAGAGGAAGGCACGCCCCGGACGCGTCGGAGCATCTACCCGTGGCGTGCGTGTGCCCTAAGACAAGATGGTTTTTGCGGAACCGACCGTGTCTGATGGCCCACATGGAGATTACACCCGTACAGCGCGACGCAGACTGGAAGAAGGCCCGTGCCATTCGCACGCAGGTGTTCGTGGAAGAGCAAGAGTGCCCGCCCGACGAGGAGTGGGACGGGCACGACGCGACGAGCCGGCACGTGCTGGGCTGGGCAGACGGGGAGGCCGTTGCCACGGCGCGATGGCGCACGGTGCCGTACGACGAAGAGATCGTCGCGAAGCTCGAGCGCTTCGCCGTCCTTCGGGACTACCGCGGACGGGGCCACGGCACGCAGCTTGTGCGTGCGGTCCTCGAGGACGCCCGCCGCGCTGGATTCGATGCGTTTCTCGTCCACGCCCAGGCACACCTTCGGGACTGGTACGGGGACCTCGGATTCGAATCGACGGGCCGGACCTTCGAGGAAGTGGGCATTCCCCACGTCGAAATGGTCCGGCGGGAAGACCGGTAGAGGAAGAACTCGCTGCCGTCCGGCCCTCAATTCCCCGGTCCTCAATTCCAGGGCGCCCGCCTACTTGCGCAGCCCAGCGCTGACGATGTCGGGGTTGGTCCGCACGGTCACGTCGTCCAGCAGCGCGTTGATCTGATCCTCAACGGCCTGTTGACGGCGTTCTTTCGTCATTTGCTTTCGCGCCTTGGTTGTGTCCATCGGCTCGCCGGCATTGGTTAAGCGAATGACGTGGAAGCCGAACCGTGTGCGCACGGGCTCGTCGGCCACGTCGCCCGAGTCGGAGAGGGCATAGGCTGCCTCGGCAAACTCATCGACCATCCGGTCCCGCGTGAAGAAGCCGAGGTCGCCGCCCTTCTGGGCAGAGGGGCCCTGGCTGTGACGCCGGGCCAGCTCGGCGAAGTCGACGTCGTCCATCTGTGCACTGTCCACGAGGGCCGTCGCGGCTTGCCGGGCCGAGTCGACCTCCGACTCCGGGGCGTTCTCGCCTGCCTTGAGGAGAATGTGCTGGGCCCGGATGCGCCGGTTTTCCTCGCTGTAGGCCGTAACGTCCTCGGAGGACGGCTCCTCAAAGTTCTGGGCCATTTCTCGCTGCAGCTGCTGTTGTCGAAATTGATCGGCCAGTAGGCTGCGGACCGAATCGATGGTCATGTTGTTGCGGGCCAGTTGCTTCCGGAACTGCTCCTCGCTCTCGTACCGCTGCTTGAGCTTCTCGACCCGGGCGTTCACCTGTGCGGGATCGGCCTCCACCCCTTGGGCTTTGGCCTCTCCCCGCAGGGCGTGCTGGCGCGCGAAGCCGCGAATGAGTTGACGGTGCGTGTCTTGCGCCTGGTCTTCCGACTGTTGCCCGGGGGCCTGACGCTTCATCGACATCCGCACCTGCTGCTGGTAGCGCTGGGCCGTGAGGGTGTCGGACCCGTACTCGGACGACACGACGAGGGCGACGGTGGAGTCGGAAACGGCGTTGCCCATCTGGTAGGGCACGTCCGCGGTCTCGGAGCTGGTTCCGTTTCCGCTCCCACACCCCGCCAACGAGAGAATGAGGGCAGGAAGCACAACGGCCGGCAGAAGGCGTGAGAGGGTCGGGAGAGACATAGGCACAGGGCAGTCGGGGGAGTACGGGGAGAAGGACGGCGGGGACTGGCGAGCAGGGCACCCCCGGAACGCCCAGACGAGCCGGGCTCCGTGGCGCGCCGCCAGCAAGCGATGGATGCACGTCCCCCCGCACGGACATGTTTCTCGAAACGCCGAGCAAAAGCACGGCCTGTCGCGGGCAGGGAAAGAGGCGAATCAAGGAGGGGGGCGCGAAGTTGATTCGCCAGTGTGGGGTTGAATTTTCGTGAACGTGAAACCTGGAATCGGCCCTCGTGTCCAATGTAGTGAACTTGTAGACACGGCCCTGCCGCGTTCGTCTAGGGGTCTAGGACGCCGGCCTCTCACGCCGGTAGCACGGGTTCGAATCCCGTACGCGGTACATCCCGACGTTTTTTAGAGGCGCTGACCTTCCTCCTCCCTCCCCCCAGGTCAGCGCCTCTTTTTTGTTTTTGTGGTGGGCGGCTCGGGCCCGCACCGGGCCCCAATAGAAACGGCGACGAGCCCCACTGGGGCCGTCGCCGCTGTCTTCGACGCAAAAAGAGGACTGGAAGCTACGTGTCTTCGCCCGCGTCGTCCGCGGCTTCTCCGTTGGGCTGCACGGACCGCAGGTCCTCCAGGTTGTCCGAGTTCAAAACGTTGTCCACGAGGCCGTACTCTGCGGCCTCCTCCGCGCTTATCCAGTAGTTGCGGTCGGCATCTGCCTCAATCTGGTCCATGTCCTGGCCGGTGTGGAGGGCCAAGATTTCGTAGAGGCGCTCTTTGAGCCACATGATCTCCTCCGCTTGAATCTCGATGTCGGAGGCCTGGCCTTCGGCCCCGCCCATCGGCTGGTGGATCATGACGCGGGAGTTGGGGAGGCACGCGCGGCTTCCGTCTTCACCGGCCGCGAGCAGCACGGAGCCCATCGAGGCCGCCAGGCCCACGCAGGTGGTCGAGACTGGGGCGCCGATGTACTGCATCGTGTCGTAAACGCCGAGGCCGCTGTAGATGACGCCGCCCGGCGAGTTGATGTAGAGGTTGATGGGCTTCTCAGAGCTCTCGCTCGTCAGGTAGAGAAGCTGGGCAACCGTCAGATTGGCAATCTGGTCGTTGATCGGGGTTCCGATAAACACGATCCGCTCCTTCAGCAGGCGGCTGAAGATGTCGTACGCCCGCTCGCCCCGGGTCGTCTGCTCCACGACCATGGGCACGAGCCCCGACATCGGCTGATCTCCCAGGTCCCCGTCGTAGATGCTCCGGGGAAGAGAGGTCAGGCCTCTGCTAAACTGAACAAAGTCATCAACCATGGAGTCGGCACACGTTCCTGAGAGTCTCAAAACGGGCGATAATGAACCCAGATTTTGGGGCAGGGGTTCCCCTTCGTGAACAGTGTGGGAAGGGGACAGCCCGACTACCGCGCCACGCGCTGCCGCTGTTGCTGCTGTTGCTGCATCTCCTCCTCAAACTCGTCGCGGCTCTTGGACTGCACGGTGAGGCGGTCGAACAAGAAGTCGTACACCTTGTCGCTTAGGATCTGCTGCTCCACCTTCTCCATCATCTGGGGCATGGTCTGGTAGAACTGCTCGATCTGCTGGGCAGTCACCTGCTCCTCGCCCCCGGACTGCTCGGCAAAGAAGGCCTGAATCTCCTCGTTGGAAACCTCCAGGGCCTCCTCCTCGACGATCTGGTCCCGGATGAGCATCCAGCGGCCCTGGTTCTCGGCATCGCGGCGGTTGCGCTGGCGGAAGTGCTCCTCATCGAAGTCCTCGGGCCGCTCGCCGTCGTTTTCCTCCTCCACCTGCTTGACGAACGAGTCGAGATAGCCCTCGATGACGGACTCGGGAACGGGAACGGGGTGGAGCTCCAGCATCTTGTCAATCACCTCGCCCTGCGCCATCTCGCGGGCCCGCTCGTCCCAGGCCTCCTGAAGACGCTCCCGAATGTCGTTGCGGAAGGCCTCCAGGTCGTCAAACTCTCCCTCGGTGGCCCGACGCACGAACTCCTCGTCGAGCGGCGGTAGGTCGCGGCGCTTCACCTCGTTGACCGTCACTTCGTAGAGGCGATCCTCGCCATCGTGCTCCTGTTCGTGTGGGTGTTCGTGGCCCTCGTGTTCGTGGGCGGAGGGCTCTTGGGGCAGCTCCACGCGAAACGTGTCGCCTGCCGTCCGGTCCACGAGTGCCTCGCGAAGTTCCTCCTTGAGCCGATCATCGTCGAGGAAGAACGTGAGGTCTTCGTCCTTGTCCCCAATGATGGGCGTATCCGTCTCCGGGTCGATGCGCTGGAGGTCAACGTTCACGTAGTCGGTGCCCGTGGCGGCCTCCCCTTCGAGGGGCAGCAGGTCGGCCTCCTCTTTCCGGAGGCGCTCGATCTCGTCCTCCACGTCCTCGTCGGTAATCTCGGGGTCGAGCATCGTAATCTCGACCGACGAAAGGTCCTCCAACTCCACCGCGGGCCGGACGCCGAATCGAAGGGTGGCCTGTAGGTCCGCGTCGAGCTCGTAGTTGAGGTCCACCAGCGTCGGCTGTCCGAGGGGCTCGAGGTCGTCGGCCTCCTCTACTTCCTCCTCGAAGGCCTCCTGCACAAACTGCTCGGCCACGCGGTAGCCGATCGCCTCGCCGTGCATCTTCTTCACGAGGCCGAGGGGCACTTTTCCCTTGCGGAAGCCCTGCACGTCCATGTTCTTGCGCTGGGCGTTCAGGGCCTCCTCCAGCTTTGGCGCCAGCTCGTCGGCCGTGGCGTGAAGGTCCAATTCGTACTCGACCGGAGAAGCCTCCGAGAGTGTGGTGTCCATGAGCAACAAAGGGGTGCGCTGAGAGGACGAGAGCGAGGACGGGCCGCCCGGCGCTCCGAAGAGGCTCCGGGGGGCGGGCGTTTGTTCTTTTGGGGAACGCCTTTGGAATGCGCGGCCCGACAAAAAGATCGGCGGGAGTGCCCGAGACTGGAGACTGCACGCCGAAAACCCCACAAATCCCGGATGAAAAGCCGGTGGCGGCCGCTTCCCTACCGGTACGTGGCCCACCGGGCGATCTCGCGCAGGCTCGGGGTCTTGCCGTACGAGAGAATGCCGACCCGGTAGATGCGCCCGGCGACCCAGATCATCCCGACGAAGGCGCCTACCAGGAGGACAAACGCCGTGACGACTTCCCAGAGGGGAACGGAGGTAATGGCGATGCGCAGCACCATCAGGATCGGGGAGAAAAACGGAATGATCGACGTGACGACCGACACGGTCGCGTTCGGGCTCTCGATAATGAAGACGAGGAAGAGGATGGGCAGGATGAGGGGCGTCATGACTGGCAGGAGCAGGTTCTGCGCGTCCTGCTGCTGCTCGACGGCCGAGCCCACGGCGGCGAAGAGAGAGGCGTACAGGAGGAAGCCGCCGACGAAGAACAGAATGAACCAGACGATCAGGTCGAGGGGAATCGTTGGGACGGAGATTCCGGCCGCCTCCCGCAACGCGTCCGGGGAGGCCCCAGGAGAGGCGCCCAGGTCCGACGGGGCAAAAAAGAGAGCCAGCACAGGCCCGATGGCCGCCATGCCGCCCGTCGCGAGGGCGGCCCACGTCACCATCTGGGTCAGCCCCATCGCCCCGATGCCGAGCACCTTGCCCATCAGCAGTTCGAAGGGGCGGACCGACGAGACGATGACCTCCACGACCCGGCTGCTCTTTTCTTCGATGACCCCCTGCATCACGTACTGGCCGTAAAAGAAGACGGCAAAATAGATGGCGAACGCCATCACGTAGCCGATGGCAGTGTAGGCGAGGGTGGAGTCGTCCGTGGTGCCCTCGTCCTCGCTCAACTTGCGCGTGGCGAGCCCCACGTCCGAGTCCACGATGGACAGCACGTCCGCGGAGGCGCCGGCCGTCGCGAGGCGGGACCGCCGCACCACCCGATTGACCCGCGTGTCGAGGTCTGACCGGAGGGTGAGCCCGCCGCCCTCCATCGAGTAGTAGGTGGCCTCTCCCGTGCCGTCCAGCAGCGACGTGGGCAGCCGCAGGTACCCGTCGTACTGGCCGCTCCGCACGGCCCTCCGCACCGAGTCCGTCGGGGCATCGACGGGGCGAAAGGTGAGGCTCTCTCCGCCGGTGGCCATGAGCGAGTCGGCCAGCCGGCCGGTCTCGTCCACGACGGCGACCGTCTGCTCGTCGGTCTGGTCGGCGAGGTACCCGAACAGGGCGGGCGCCGCAAACAGAAGGATGGCCCCGAACGGCACCAGGAGCGTCGCGAGTACGAACGCCTTCGACCGGACGCGACGCCAGAACTCACTACGAAGAATGAGCCAGATCTTGTGGAACGACATTCGAGGTCCGGGGGCTAGATTTAAGAAACTCGAGGACGACTCGGAACAGCGACGATCAGTCAGTGTCCGCGGCGGCCTCCTCACGCATGCGCTGGGCTTCAGCCTCCCCCACCACCTCGACGAAGATCTCGTTCAGGGGCGGGGCCACGCGCTCGTACCGGTAGAGCTCGTCGGTGTGGTCGAGGGCGCGGTCGAGCACCGGACGCGCGTCGGTGCCGTCGGCCAGGGTGAGTTCGGCGCGGTGGGCGCTGCGGGTGTTGACGCGCACCTGTCCGGCCGCCACGAGCTCGTCGAGGAAGGCATCGTCGCCGTCGAACTCCAGAACGAGCGTGTTTTGGCCGAATTGCGCCTTCACGTCGCGGAGCGGGCCCTGCAGCACCACGTCCCCCTCGGCCATCAGGCAGATGTCGTCGCAGAGCTGCTCCACCTGCTCCATGCGGTGGGAGGCGAACAGGATCGTGCGGTCGTCGCGGCGCAGCTCCAGGATGATGTCGCGCAGAAGGTCGGCGTTGATGGGATCGAGGCCGCTGAACGGCTCGTCGAAGATGAGGAGCGACGGGTCGTGCAGCAGCGTGGCGATGAATTGGACCTTCTGCTGCATGCCCTTCGACAGCTCCTCGATCGTCATGTCCGCCCAGTCGGTGGCGTCGAAGCGATCGAGCCAGTGGTCGGCCCGGTCGGCGGCGGTTTCCTGTGAAAGCCCTTTGAGCGTGCCGAGGTAGACGAGTTGCTCCTTCACCCCGAGCCGCTTGTAGAGCCCCGACTCCTCCGGCAGGTAGCCCATCCGTTGTTGGCTCCAGGGGCCCACAGTGCGCCCGTCGTAGCGGACCGTGCCGGCGTCGGGCACGGCGATGTAGGTGATCATCCGGATCGTCGAGGTCTTGCCGGCGCCGTTGGGGCCCAGAAGGCCGAGGATGCGGCCGGGCTCGGCCGAGAACGACACGTTGTCAACCGCTACGGTGTTGCCGTAGCGCTTCGTCACGCGAGACACCTCAAGGTGTGCCATGGAAGAAGTGGGGGTCGGAAGAGGCCGGAATGCAAACTCCCCATAAAGAAAGAGGGCAGGGAGAGGAAAAGAAACCGCCCGGGCCGACGATCCGACAATTGAGGAGCAGGTGCACGGAGTGGGCCAACGGGGCGTCCGATCGACGAGGAATGCAGCCCCCGAGCGTCCGGGGGGAGCGCTACAGCTCCGCCATCTTCTCCGGGGGGATGCCGATGAGGTAGCGCTGCTCGATAATCTCCTCGTGCACGTCGAAGAGCCCGGTGCCGCGGAAGTCCACGGCGATATCAGAGCCGTTGATGCGCTTCACCTCGCCGATGCCGTAGTAGGAGGGCTGAGGGCCGTAATAGACAAGCTGTCCCTCGGACAGACGGCCGTCCCGGCGGGCGTCGCGATGAAAGGCGGGCACCTCCCGGAGGCGATCGAGTTGATACGGGGTGGAGGACTCGTCGGAACGGCTGCTCATGGGACCTCGGGGCCTGATGAGTACTGATGTGCTGTACGGAACCTGCGAGGCCAGGTTCGCGCAGTGGCCCTCGGTGAGCGCCCGTCGTCCGTTAAAGACGTGAAACCATCGGGACGAGTTGGGGCGATGGACGGGGGGCTCCGATGGGACAGGCAACTCTCGGCCGGGGACCGCGTTGTGAGCCGTTCCTTTGCTCCCAACAACAAATCTCCGACTGTCCCCGTCGGACCGACGGATGGGCGAAGGACACACTCGATAACTTTGGCCTAAGGGCTTCCCGTTATGCGCTACGACTCCACGATGGTCGACCGACAGGTGGGCCGGAACGCTGAGCTTTTTGCACAGTCGATCCCCGAGCTCGACTCCCGCGAGGAGCGATACCCGTACCTCCGCATCCTCATCAGTCTGATCGACCAGGCCCACCCGGAGTGGCGGCAGGCCCCCAAGAAGGTCGAGCGGATCGCCGAACTCGCCCACGAGCTAAGCGGCGGCCAGCTCGATACCGACGAGGTGGAGCGGGTGGTCCGGGTGCGGGACAAGGAGAAGGGGTACCGCTAGGGTGCCCTGTGAGTTAGAGACCAGGGCCCTCGCGGGTAGTGCCATCACTCCGACACGCGGTCGGGGTTGGCGTCGACGAAACTGGCCCATCCGGTGTAGGACTGGCCATCGTCGTGTGCGTCGCGGTTGCCGTGGCACAGCGCAATGGCGAGGGCATCGGTGGTGTCGTGGGTGAACCCCTCCCCCTCCACGGAGAGAATGGACTCGATCATGAACCCGACCTGCTTCTTCGAAGCGTTGCCGTTGCCCGTGACGGATTTTTTGACCTCCTTGGGGGTGTACTGAGCCACGGGCAGGTCGCGGTTGAGGGCCGCCATCATCGCGGCGGCCTGGGCCCGGCCCAGCTTCAGCATGGACTGGGGGTTTTGGCCGTACACCGGCATCTCGACCGCAAACTCATCGGGCCCGTGGGCGGCAATGATTTCGATGAGGGCGTCGTAGATCTGCTTCAGGCGGGTGGGGTGATCGTCGGTGCCGCCGACGCGGATCGTGTCGGCGGCCAGGAGCTGCTCGTCGCTCCCCGACCGGTCGATGAGGCCGTAGCCGGTGGCGCGGGAGCCGGGGTCGACGCCGAGAATAACCATGGGTCTACGCGCTGAAAAAGGGGAAAAGGAAGGGCAAGACGGCCTGTGCGGGGGTCAATGCTCAGCCGGGGGGGCGACGTCCACGCCGAGCGTCAGGGGAACGCCGTCGATCTGCAGGGTGGTGTAGACGGCCTCCACATCTCGGAGGTCGTTGATCTTCTCAACCAGGTCCTCAACCGCCTCGCGCTCGTCGGGCGCCAGGGTAACGGTCGTGGTGGGCGAGCGCACGAGGTCGTTCGCCTCCACGGCGATTCCGGCCTCGTCGAGGGCCGCTTCCACGTCGGCGAAGGCGTCCCGACGGGTCGTGACGATGTACGCTGCGTCGGCCTCGTCGATCTCTTCCGCGCCGGCCTCCACCGCCACCTCGAAGAGCGTCATTTCGTCCGTGGCGCCGGTGGGAACCGCCAGGCGCCCCTTTTGCTCAAACAGGTACGCGACCGAACCGTCTTTGCCCAGGTTGCCGCCGTGGTCGGAGAACAGGTTGCGGAGGTCCTTGACGGTGCGATTGATGTTTTCCGTCTCGCCTTCCACGAAGACGGCGACGCCGTGGGGGGCGTAGCCTTCGTAGGTGACCCTCTCGCGACCTTCCTCCTCTATCTCTCCGGTGCCCCGCTTGATGGCCCGTTCGATCGTGTCCTTCGCCATGTCCTCGTCGCGGGCCCGCTCCAGGGCCTGAGAGAGCGCGACGTTTGCGTCCGGGTCGCCTCCCCCGTTCCGGGCGGCCGTCTCAATTTCCTGCGACAGCCGAGCCCAGACCCTCGACTTGCGCCGGTCGTCCTTTTTCTTCTTGCGCTTGACCTTTGCCCACTTGCGCGTGTGTCCGGCCATGGATGGAACGTGCGGATGCGAAAAGCAAACGTGTCGTGGTGCAGGGCCTCCCCCAACGGAGAGCGACAACGGGAGTTGTCTGCCCCCGATGCCCGAGCGGGAGTGCGTTCCGCGAAGGGGGCGAGGCACAGTCTTCTGGCGCGCCCTTCAGGTGCGCTGCGGGTTCCCGAAGAGCACGCTGAGGGAGAGTCTCTTGCCAGGGGATCACTGCATCAGCAACGACGGGGGAAGGCCGCGCGGCTGCAGAGCCGGAAGGCCGGTCGTGTCCGTCGGCGCGGTGCCCCGGTCGTGTGCGACCAGCAGGCGGACGAGGAACGAGTACAGTCCTTCCTGGCGAAGGGTTCGTCCTGTGAGAGAGGGGCGGAGGCCGTCCGTAAACCCCTGCTCGCGAGCACGAGCGACCAGGGTCGAGTCGGTGCTCAGCACGTGGAGGGGCACTGTGCGGTCCGCGGAGTCAATGAGGGGCGGCTGGTGGTCCCCGAGCAGGAGCACAAGGCTGCCGGGCGGGGCGTTCTCAATCAGGTACTCGCGGAGTACACGCAGCTCGTGGGCCACGTGGCGGAGATAGCGCAGCGGTGTGGGCTGATCGTAGATGAGGGGGGTCGTGAGGGAGTCCGGGAGAAAGACCGGGGGAGCCGATGCTGTGTTGGAAGGGGGCGAGCGGGGGGGCTCCGTCTGCTGGTTAAACTGGCGCCAGTCGTCGAGGTAGGGCGGCAGGCCGTAGTTCCAGAGCGAGTGGGAGTCGACGGTTTCGAAGAAGAGAACGAACGGCTCGTCGGTGGCCCGCAGCTGCGTCTCGTGCGCGTACTGCAGGCTGTACTGGTCGGGGGCGTCCGCGAGGCCGTAGGACGGGCCCTCATAGTTGAGGTCGTCCCGGTAGAGGGGGACGTCGAAATCGTAGAGGTTGCGAACGGGAAGGCCGGGACGCTCAAAGACAAACGGCTGGAGGGCCACGGTGCGGTAGCCCTGGTCATCCAGGAAGCGGACGAGGTGGGGCGCCTTCCGATTTGACTCGTCGTCGGCGGCGGCCTGGAACTGGTTGAAGAGCAGTTGGTGGCCCACGCGCGTGCCGGTCAGGAAAGACGCGATGGAGAGCCACGACCGCCCGCCTCGCACGGGCACGTCGCTCCGGGCCGTGGCCCGGTGCCAGCCGTCCGCGGCAAGCAGAGAGTCGGTGCGCCGCAGGAGGGCTCGGTATGGGGCGCGGAGCGACGGGTGGGTATTGAGGGCCGACCCGTACGACTCGACCATGAGGAGATAGATGGAGGGACGCCGGTCGAGGGAGAGGGAGTCGTAGCCCGCGTAGGTGGAGTCCACCGGGGCTGTTTGCAGTGAGTCGAGCATGGTTTGGAGGCGCAGCGAGGCCTGGACGTTGGCCACGGCGCGGGTCGTCGCCGTGCGCACACGGGCTCGCTCGCTGGACGACTGGTACGTCATGTTCACGGGGCCGAGCTCCAGGGCCGGCCCCACCACGACGATGAGGGGCCAGGCCCCCAGGTGTACGGCCAGCAGGGCCGCTCGGCACCCCCCGTAGCGTCCCGTCCGCGCCACTGTGCGGAGGCCCCAGGCCACGAGCCGTGCTGCCCCGAGGGCCCCGGCGAGCGCGAGAACGGCAAGGGCCCCCATGCGCCACGACCAGAGGTTCAACAGCAGATAGCCGAGGTTGTCGACGTACTGCAGGTCCTCGTAGAGAATGCCGCTGCGGCGGGTGGCGACATAGACCGTCGCGTCGTACGCCTCGTAGAGCAACAGAACGCCGACCCCGAGCCCCGCTCCGATCCGAGTGGCCCGGGCCCACCGTGTGTGATGAGCGTAGACGACCGCCGTCCCGAGCACCAGCACCTCTACGCAGAGGGGAAAATATGGGCTGCGGGGGCGCGGTGTGGCGAGGGACGGAAGGAACGGAAGCAGGGTAAGAAGCCCCCAAGCCCCCACAAACGAGAGCCACGCCCGGTCGGGGGCGGAGATCGACGTGTGCCAACGGCTCGACATAGCACGGTCCGTTCAGGAGAAGGGGAGGCAACGTCAGGGACGCTCCCGCTCACGATTTCCTCAACGCCCACTGTGGGGCCACGACTGCCCAAAGCGACCGACCAAACGACATGAGCAACGCCGCCGTGGCCACGGTCACGAGCGGGTGCGAGAGGGTTGGATAGGGAAGGAACGATGTGAGCAGTGCGCCGACCATCCCCACGTATACGTACCGGGCGACCGACGAGCGGGGCTCGGTCTTTCGGGGAATTGGGAGAAGAAAAAGAGTCACCACGAATCCGTAGCGGAGCAGCCCGGCGCCCAAAATCCAGAGTGGGAGGACCCCTTGGAACGCCGCGAACCCGCACAGGAGCAGCAGAAAGAGGGCGTCGGTCTCTTTGTCGAAAAACGCCCCGAACCCCGATGAGAGGCGGTACCGGCGGGCCAGCCATCCGTCGAGGCCGTCCAGGCCCAGAAGAAAGAGACTCAGCGCGACGAGCGGCCAGGGGCCGAGGGACGCTGCGGGTGGGAGCAGGCCCAGTAGGACGACCCGGAGCGCCGTCACGCCGTTGGCGACGCCAAATGCCCCGGTCGGCGTCCAGCGCCCCCGTTCGATCCCCACAAGTCCCCCGAGCATTGCCGTGCCCACGACGAGGACGGGGCCAAGGGCGCGAAGCCACACGGTGCCCACGGTCGCGAGAAGCATGGCGATGGCATTGACGAGCGACCAGCGCTCAAGGCGCGTCGCGGACCGGAGGCAGGTCGTGAGGGAGGACACGGACGTAAGTGGCAATGCGCACATTCCAATGAGATGCAACACACGACGCCCGCCCTCGACGGATTCCTTCACTACACAATTGTAACGGCCGAGGACGAACGAGGCGAACAGTGGGAACGACAAAGGTTCGGTGAACATCTTACTTACCCCACGTAAAATGTAGACGTTGGCTGCTTTTTTCGTCGCGGCGCGACGCGCGCAGTCCCATGTGCAGCCCTCCCTGTTCTGCTCTGACTCGGCTCCTGTGGCCCGTGCCCCCGTGGGCGGCCCGTGTTCTCCTGGGCGTTCTCGGAGGGCTTCTTCTGCACCTGTGTGGGGGGGGGCTCCCTGCACAGGCCCAATTCGATATTCCCGGGGTCAAAAGCCTCTCCGGCGCGTCCCAGGTGGAAGCGGGAGCGGGGCTGCTTCGAGACGGACGCCCCGACGCCGCCGCGTCCCTGCTGCGGTCGGCGCTGGACACTGACTCCACGCTCGTCTCTCCCGTGCACGGCGCGGCCGCCTACTGGTTGGGCAAGGCCTATGAGCGGGCCGACCAGTCGGCGAAGGCCGAGTCGGTGCGGCGCACGGGACTTCGGGCGCTCTGGGAGACGGGGCAGTTTGACGTGCGTCTTGCCGATGCGTACCTCCAAGGACTTACGCCCAAGCAACTCCGGGGCGAGCGACTCTACGCGGTTGAGGTCTACCGGTCCCTCCTCGGTCGGGTGGGCACCGACACGTCGGAGGCGGTGCGGGCGCTTTCGCGCCGGCGGGTGGCGCAGATGGCTCCCCTCATGGCCGATTCCGCACTGGCCCGTGTCATCCGGAACGATCGCTCCACCGCCCCTGCGGAGTGGACCTTCCGGCCCGGGGCCGGAGCGGCCCTCGTGGAGTGGTGGCGTGGCGCCGATCCCCTGCCGGCCACCGACGCCAATGAGCGCCTGGAGGAGCACCTCACCCGGCTCGTTCGAGGGCGTCAGAACTACGCGTGTGCGGAGCGAGTCAGCGCGCTCGACGATCGCGGCCTGGTTCACCTGCGCTTCGGCCAGCCCTACAAGCAACGGGCCCTCGACTACGAAGACGGCGAGTTTTTTCGGGAGGTCCACCGATTCGGGGTCAACGTGCCGCCCTCGAGCTTTCCGGAAAGCGAGATCTGGCTGTACACCCACATCGACGAGTCGGGCTTCTATCTGTTCGCCGAAGAGGATACGTCGGAGTGCTTTCGGCAGGCGACGGCCAACGAGCTGATGCCCAGGTATTTGACGCGGCAGCGCGCGGACACAGGGCGAGGGCTCAACATCGCCTACTCGGCCGTCATGGCCATGCGGGCCATCTACCGAGAGCTGGCCCTGTACCACATCAACTTCGGCACACGATACGCCGAGATCGCCAGCTACGTAAACTGGCAGGAGATGCAGGCGATGGTGGCGTCCGGGTCGGCCAGTCAGCGCTCGACGGAGGTGGGAGCGGGCGTCGGGCAGACCCGGCGCGTCTTTTCGGATCCGTCGCTCGGCTTCGACGATCCGACGCAGTTTGTGACCCGGATGGTCTCGCGAGCCGAGCACGAAGACCGGCAGGCCGTGGAACGACGCGAGGAGGCCATGCCCCGCCAGCACACCACCCTACTCGACGAGGCCGCACAGCTTCCCGTGTCGGTGCGAACGGCGCGATTCCTCGACCCGGATGGCACGACACGGACGGAGGTCTACTGGGGCGTGCCGGCCGCCCGGCTGGTCCTGGGCGAGGCCGACTCGCCCTCGTCGTCTCTGATCGCCGTCTCGGCGGCCCAGTACGACGACGAGCACCGACTGTCGCAGCGGACGCGTCAACGGCATCCGGTAGAGGTGCAGCCGGGCTCGGATCCGCGGATGATTGTGCCGCCGCCCCTCACGCTAGAGGGCGCGACCGATCGCTACCACCTTGGCCTGCAGTGGAGCCAATACCAGTTGTGGGCGTCCGAGGCATCCGCCGAAAAACGGATGGGACCGAAGCGCCGGATGGCCACCGCCCGGGCCGACTCGCTGGTCCCGCTCCGGAAGGAGGGGCCGGAGGTGGAGATGAGCGACGTGAAGGTGCTCACACTGCCCGACACGAGTGCTCAGTCCCTCGCCCGTCCCACCGAACAGGCCACGCCGTATCCGTTCCGCGTCCTCACGGGCGACACGCCCCTGCTGCTCTCCTTCGAGCTGTATCACCTGGCCCTCAGCGACGATGACCGCACACAGTACGCAATCGCCTACGAGGCGGAAGGGGAGACGAGGCGCGGCTGGACAGAAATCTTTCGCGGCACCGACACGCAGCGCACGAGCACCGAAATGACGATGGAGGGCACCGACCGCCGCACAGAGGAGGCAATCCTGCTCGACCTCTCTGAGATCGAGCAGGACGAGCCCCAGGACGTGCGGGTGACCGTCCGCGCAACCGACGAGGTAACGGGGGCGACCGTCTCGCGGACCGTCGAGTTTGTCCTCCGGCCGTCCGGAGCGGAGAGGCAGCGGTGATGGGAGCGGGGCGGGAATCTGTCGCTCCCGGTGCGCCGTACGGAAAAAGCACACTCCCTTTATCCCCTGCTCCGTTCTCCATGACTGACCCAGGCCCCGACGAGTCCGCGTCTCCCCCAACGAGTGCCGACCCCGGCGCCGCGCGCCCCGATTGGGTGGGCTTCTGGCGGGTCCGCCGTTGGGACGAGGCGGAGCCCTCCGTGCCTACCTACTACGTCGCCACGACGGAAAGCTGGGATGTCGTGAAGCGTGAAGCAGGGCAGGAGCCCCATGTTGCCGCTCACCCAATTCTCGAGATCGATGGGCAGACGATTGTCCTGAAAGATGAAGGGACGCCCGACGAAGACGCGGAACGGTGGCGGCCCGAGGTGGACGGCGACACGCTCCGCGTGACGGCACGCACGGGGCCCCATGCCGAGTCGGTCGGGGTCGCTGAACGAATGGCGACGGATCCGCGCGAGATGGCGTCCGACGTTCCGACCTCCTAGACGTACGCACAATGATGGGCCCAGGTGCTTGTCCTTCCACTACGGCCCCCACTGGCTCATGGCGAATGCCCCGACCATATGCTTGATCGCCTCTTCGGGCGCGTCCACGACACAAAGCATGCCGCGTCTGTTCTGCGCGGCTACCTCTGGTGGGGCCTCCTCCTTCGCGTCGTGCTCCTCCTGGCCCTTGGGGCACTGTTGATGGTGGAAGGAAATGTGCTGGCCGAGTGGCTGCTGACGGTGCGTCCGCCCATGCTGCCGCAGGAGGACGTTCAGGAGTTGACCACCGTGTCGTACACGGTGGTCGTGGGGCTCCTGACGATTGGGGCCGGGGCGCGTTGGCAGCTCCTCCGTCGGCTTAAGGTGGCGGAGGGCGCGTCCGAACCGTCCCGCTCAGCCTCCGCCGAGGAGGACCCGCTCTCGACGGAGCCCCCCCGGTCTGCTCAGTAGCCGACCACGGTGCCGTCCTTCCGCATCTCCGTGCCGCCCCAGTAGACTCCCTCCTCTGGGTCCCAGCGAATCGCCTGGTAGCCGCCGTACCCCCCGGCACCCACGCTCACGCTGTGCCCCCGGCCGCGCAGCGCGTTCACCACCTCATCGGGCACGCCGCTCTCCACGCGAAGCGTCCCGCGTCCCTCCATGGCCTCGCCGGTAGGGCTGCTGCTGCCGGAGTGGCGGTAGCGCGCCGCGTCGCCGGCGGCCTGCACGTTGAGGCCGAAGTCGACGATGTTACTGAGCACCTGCACGTGGCCCTGCGGCTGCATGCCGCCGCCCATCACGCCGAAGCTGAGGAAGGGCTCCTCGTCCTTCATCGCGAAGGCCGGAATGATGGTGTGGAAGGGGCGCTTGCCCGGCTTGTACACGTTGGGGTGGCCCTGTTCCATCGTGAAGAGGGCGCCGCGGTCCTGCAGCATGAAGCCAAGACCGTCGGGCACGAGGCCGCTGCCCATCCCAGCGTAGTTGCTCTGGATGAGCGAGACCATCATGCCGCTTGAGTCGGCGACCGTTAGGTAGATGGTGTCGCCGCTGTTGAGACGCTGGCGCATGGTCGGGTCCAGGCTCGAGGTGGCCGCGGCCCGGGGACGTCCGGCGTCCGGCGCGGAGAGCACCTCGTCCATCTCGATCAGCTGCCGCCGCTGGGTGCCGTACTTCTCGGAGATGAGTTCCTGCACCGGCACGTCCGCAAACGCGGGGTCGGCGTAGAAGCGAGCGCGGTCTTCGAAGGCGAGCTTCTTGGCCTCGGCCTGCACGTGGAGGTAGTCGGTGGAGTTGTGGCCCATGTCCGCCACGTCGAAGCCCTTCAGGATCTGGAGCATCTGCAGCGCCGCGATGCCCTGGCCGTTGGGGGGCAGCTCGAAGACCTCCACCCCCCGGTAGTTCACCGAGACCGGGTCCACCCAGTTGGCCTCGTGCTGGCGGAAGTCCTCCATGCTGAGGTAGCCGCCGGTTCGCTCGGCGTAGTCGGCGATCGTCCGAGCGATTTCGCCCTCGTAGAAGGCCTCCGTGCCGTTCTGGGCGATCGTCCCCAGCGTATTGGCGAGGTCCGGGTTGCGGAAGATTTCCCCTTCCTTCGGGGCCCGCATCTCGCCGCTCTGCCCCTCAATCAGATACGTTTCCTTCCAGTTGTCACCCGGAATCAAGTCGCTGTTCTCGCGGAAGGCCTCTACGTTGCCCTGCCAGTAGTACGCGATCACCTGCGAGAGCGGGAAGCCTTCGCGGGCGTATTCGATGGCGGGGGCCAGGTCGTCCTCGAGCGGCAGCCGGCCAAATCGCTTGTGCAGCTTGCCCCAGCCACTGGCGGCGCCGGGCACGCTCACCGGCAAGTGGCCGAGGAGGGGAATCTCGTCGCGGGTGCCCAGCTCCTGTTGCAGCGCGTCGTAGGAGAGCCCGCGCGGGGAGCGGCCGCTGGCGTTGAGGCCGTAGAGCGAGTCGGTCTCCGGGTCGTAGACAATCGCGAAGAGGTCGCCCCCGAGGCCGTTGCCGGTCGGCTCCATGAGGCCGAGGGCCGCGTTGGCGGCGATGGCGGCATCGGCGGCGCTGCCGCCCTGCTTCAAGACGTCGACGGCGATCTGGGAGGCGAGTGGCTGGCTGGTGGCGGCCATGCCATGCTCCGCAATCACGGGGCTCTGCGCGTAGGCAGGGCCGGTAAGGCGGTCGCCGCCGCCATCCCCGTTCTGGGCGAGCGCCGGCGGGGCAGCGAGAAAGAGGGCACAGAGCAACAGGTAGAGCAGCGGAGAGCGGTCCATGGGGCGGAGAACGCGATTGCGGTAGACGAGTGCGTCCGTAACATAGAGACTAGAGCGCAAAGCGAAAACGACTATCGCACGCGGAGGCGCTCGCCGGGCTGTAGGGACGAGGTCCCCTCATTGAGCCTGCGAAGTTTTTGCACCGACACGCCGTACCGGCGGGCAATTTCGGACAAGGTGTCCCCGCGCCGAACGGTGTGGTGGGCCGTGTTCGACGCGGAGGGAGCACTGGCCTCAGGATCCCGACGGCCGTCGATGGTCACCGCGTTCGTGACAGTCTGCACGCTGCTCAGAGCCGCCACTGTGCGTGCCGCCTCCCGGTACTGCTCGCGGGTGTTCACGTCACCGCGCAGGGTGAGGTGGCCCCGCACGGCCGACGGAGAAAAGTCGAAGCGCCGGAGCGTCTGGTGCCGGGCGAGGGCCTGTGTGGCACGGGCCGCCACGCTCGCGTCCGCCAGCCGCTGCGATACGGATCGGGGCTCTGCGTCGGTGGGGGGAGAGGCCTCCTCGGGGGAACGTCGTGCGGAGGAGGCAGCGCCCGAGGCGGACATCTCCGTGTCGGTCGTGTCCGCGGGGGAGGAGTGCGAAGAGCCCGGGGTGCAGGCCGAACAGAGGCCGGTGCCGAGGACGAGGGCACCGAAAAGAAGAAGTAAACGGACGAGCATCGGCACGCGACGGGGGGATACGTTACGCTTCCACGGGCTCCCGATCGGCGTCGGAGTGTGAGGCTTTGGCCGCGCCGTGCTCCTCGAGCCACCGTTCAGCATCGATGGCGGCTTTGCAGCCGGTGCCAGCGGCCGTCACGGCCTGGCGGTACGTGCTGTCCTGCGCATCCCCGCAGGCAAAGACGCCCGGCACGTTCGTGTAGGTGGACGCGCCTTCGGTTTGGATGTATCCGGTCTCGTCCGTCTCTACCCAGCCCTGAAACGGTCCGGTGTTGGGCGTGTGGCCGATGGCGAGGAAAAAGCCCGTCACGCCGTCCATGACGCGCGTCTCGCCGGTGTCGTTGTCGATGACCTCAATGCCCTCGACTGCGTTCTCGCCGAGCACGTCGACGACCTCGGTGTTCCAGACAAACTCGATCTTGTCGTTGTCGAAGGCCCGCTGCTGCATAATCTCCGAGGCCCGCAGCTCGTCGCGGCGGTGCAGGACGTAGACCTTCTCGGCAAACTTCGTGAGGAAGGTCGACTCCTCCATCGCGCTGTCGCCGCCGCCCACTACGGCCACCGTCTCCCCGCGGAAGAAGGAGCCGTCGCAGGTTGCGCAGGCACTCACGCCCTTGCCAATGAGGCGCTGCTCGTTCTCCAGGCCGAGGTACCGGGCCGAGGCGCCGGTGGAGATGATCGCGGTCTGGGCGTAGACCGGCGTTTCGCCGTCGATCAGGAGCCGGAACGGACGCTCCCGGAAGTCGACGTGCGTGACGGTTCCGTAGCGGGACTCGGTCCCGAACCGCTCGGCCTGTTCCTGGAAGCGGTCCATCATCTCCGGGCCCATCAGGCCCTCGGGGAAGCCCGGATAGTTCTCCACGTCGGTCGTGGTTGTGAGCTGACCGCCGGGCTCCGGGCCCATAAAGATGAGCGGGTTCAGGTCGGCGCGGGCGGTGTACAGTGCGGCCGTCCAGCCGGCGGGTCCGGTTCCAATCACGGCCACGTCTCGCATCTCGGCGCCGGTGAAGTCGACGTCCTCGAAAGCGGTGAGGTCCGGATGCTGGTGTCCGTTCGAGAAGGCTCCGTTCTCGTGCATGGGGGCGTTGCTAAATTCGGGGACGTAGTGTGCGGATGGACCGGGCAGGTGCCGGGCGCTGCGGCCCCGAGGAGACCCGAGGCGAGTCGCCCGGCACCTGCCGACCACCATCCGGAGGAAAGGGATGCCCAGGACAATGCTGTGCCCGAGCGGGGTTACGCCGGCTGGCCGGTCAGTGCCTCCAGGTTGTCCTTCAGCGGCTGCTTGCCCGCGGCGCCCACGAGCTGCTCCTCGACCTCGCCGTCCTTAAAGAACAGAAGGGTTGGAATGGACCGCACGCCGTACTCCTGTGCGGTCTCCGGGTTCTCGTCGACGTCGACCTTGCCGACCTTGGCCTCGCCCTCATACTCGTCGGCCAGCTCCTCGACGATTGGCGCAATCTGGCGGCAGGGGCCGCACCAGGTGGCCCAAAAATCCACGAGCACCGGCTGGTCGGCGTTCAGCACTTCCTCCTCAAAGTTGTCGTCGGTCAGGGTAATCACGTTGGCACTCTCGGCCATAAATAGGGGGAATCGTTCTGTGGGGAAGAAGACGAGCATCTCAGCACACTTTCTACTGTACCGTCGGCACCCCCTGGTGGTTTCTCACTGTAGGACCGGTGCCAACACAGTCAGTGTGTGTTAGAGCAAGGAGGATGCCACACCGGACAGGCAGCGTTATGGCAACGTGCCCCCCGGTCGCGTTACAGGGACACGGCGAAGCGCCCCGGGGCTTTGGCCAACTACAGGGCTGTGGCCTGCAATTCCGACGGGGGTCATGTCACGGCGTCAGGGATTGCCCCCTCGTAGGGGGCGGCCAGTGTCTCAGGAGAGGCGTCGAGTACCGTGTCCGCGCCCACGGTGAGGCGAAGCCCCCCCGGCGTGACGGGGCCGAGGCGGTGGGCCTGTACGCCATCGTGCGCCGCCAGGGTTGTCTCCAGGGAGGCCTCGTCGTCCGGTCGCGTGGACAGCACCACGCGCGACTGTGCCTCCCCGAAGAGGGCGGCGTCGAGGCGACCGGCCCCGGGAAGGGTGGCCTCCAGCCCGAGCCCGTCGCTGTGAATCACGGACTCGGCGAGGCAGACCGCCAGGCCGCCGTCGGAGACGTCGTGGGCGTGCTGAACGAGGCCGTCGCGGATGAGTGCCTGCGTGGCCGCTTGTACCGCCCTCTCCTCCTCCAGGTCGAGGGGCGGCGCGTCCCCCGCAACGCGGTCGTGGACGGTGGACAGGTACTCGGTGCCGCCGAGGCGGTCGGGGTGTGTCCAGCCGCGCGGGGTGAGCAGGAATGTCACGTCGCCTTCGCTTCGCAGGGCCGCCGTGGTGGGCTGCGTGTGGAGGTCGTCCACCACGCCGAGCATGCCGATGGTGGGGGTGGGGTAGATGGCGCCTTCGGGGTGCTCGTTGTAGAGCGACACGTTGCCGCCGGTGACGGGCGTGCCGAGGGCCCGGCAGGCGTCGCCCATCCCCCCGATGGCCTCCGCAAAGGTCCAGTAGACCTCCGGGTTGTTCGGGTTGCCGAAGTTGCAGCAGTTGGTAACGGCCACGGGCGTGCCGCCGGCACAGGTCACGTTGCGCGCCGCCTCGGCGACCGCGATCTTGGCGCCGCGCCGCGGGTTCAGGTAGACGTAGCGGCCGTTGCCGTCCGTCTTTACGGCAAGGCCCTTTTCGGTCCCCTTCAGCCGCATCACCGCGGCGTCGCTGGGGCCCGGGGCCACGACCGTGTTCGTGCGGACCATGGTGTCGTACTGCTCGTGCACCCAGCGCTTGGAGGCGATGTTGGGGCTGCCGAGGAGCGTGGTGAGTGCGTCTTCTACGTCGGCCGCCTCAAGGTCTGGCACGTCAGAGGCTTCAAAGCTTCTCGTTTCCTCCAGGTAGGAGGGGCGCTCGGTGTCGCGGTCGTAAACAGGCACGTCGTCGCCGGCGACGTGGGCCGGGTCGAGCACAGCGACCTCGTCGTCCCCCCAGTGAGCACGGACGCGGCCCGTGTCGGTGACGGTGCCGATGCGCTGGGCGTTCAGGTCCCATTTGCCGTAGATCTCCGCGAGGGTCTCCTCGTCCCCCGGCTCGCAGACGACGAGCATGCGCTCCTGGCTCTCCGAAAGCAGGATTTCGTAGGGCGTCATCCCCGTCTCGCGGGTCGGCACGCGGTCGAGGTACAGATCCATCCCCGTGCCGCCGGACGCGCTCATCTCAAAGGCCGAGCTCGTGATGCCCGCGGCGCCCATGTCTTGGATACCCGCCACCACGCCCTCGCGGATCGCTTCGAGCGTGGCTTCCAGGAGGAGCTTCTCCGTGAAGGGGTCGCCGACCTGCACGCTGGGGCGATCCTCCTCGCTGTCCTCGTCGATCTCGGCGGAGGCGAAGGTGGCCCCGTGGATGCCGTCGCGGCCCGTGGTGGCGCCGACGAGCACCACGGGATGGCCCGGCGTCTCGGCCGCGGCGCTGGCCGTGCGGTCGGTGTCGACCACCCCCACGCTCATGGCGTTGACGAGCGGGTTGCCCTCGTAGGCGTCCTCGAAGTAGACCTCGCCCCCCACGGTGGGCACGCCGAACGAGTTGCCGTAGTCGCCGATGCCGCGCACCACCCCGTCGAACAGGTATCGGACGCGCGACGCCTCCAGCGACCCGAACCGCAGCGAGTCGAGCGCGCAGATGGGGCGGGCGCCCATCGTGAAGATGTCGCGGTGGATGCCGCCCACGCCGGTGGCCGCGCCCTCGTACGGCTCCACGGCCGAGGGGTGGTTGTGCGACTCGATCTTGAACGCGACCGCCTTGCCGTCGCCCACGTCCACGAGGCCCGCATTCTCCTCGCCCACCTCGGCCAGCAGCTGCTCCCCCTCCGTGGGAAGCGTCTGGAGCAGGGCGGTCGAGTTTTTGTAGGAGCAGTGCTCGCTCCACATCACCGAGTAGATGCCGAGTTCGGTGAAGGTGGGCGTGCGCCCGAGCCGGTCCAGAATCTCGTCGTACTCGTCGCTGGTGAGGCCGTGGTCGAGGGCGAGGGCGCGGTCCACCTCGGGGGGCTGCGGGAGCGTCTCGGGCATGAGGGAATGGGGCGTGGGACGCGGGGAAACGTGGATTCGATGGTGAGTATGAGGGGGCGCGGGGATGGATCCTCCCTTTGTGGGGAATTGGGAAAGCCGTTTGCCGTCAAGGGGGAGAATGAGCGTGGCCCGATTGCCCTACAGGCCTGGCGTCCCGTTCGCAGTTCCTCCGACCACCGATTCTAGCCGCATGACCTTCCTTACCGGCGTCCCCGGCTTCCTCGGCACCCGCCTCCTGCGACGCCTGGCCACGGCTGACCCCGAGCAGTCATTTCTGCTGCTCGTCCAGCCGAAGTTTGAGGCCCGCACCCGTACGCTCCTCGCCGACCTGGGCCTGCACGACCGAGCGGACGTGCTGCCCGGCGACATTACGGCGCCGGACCTGGGCCTGGGGGACCGCTACGACGATGTGGCCGAGCGGACCACGCGGGCGGTGCACCTCGCCGCGGTCTACGACCTCACGATCCCGCGAGCGGTGGGATGGGAGGTCAACGTAGAAGGGACGCGGCACGTGCTCGACCTGCTTGTGCGGAGCCCCAACCTGGAGCGGTTCGGCTACGTCAGCACCGCCTACGTATCCGGCGAGCGCACCGGCACGATCTACGAAGACGAGCTCGTTCACGACGCCGGGTTCAAGAATTTCTACGAGGAGACGAAGTACCACGCCGAGGTGCTGGTGCAGGACCGCATGGACGAGATTCCGACCCTCATCTTCCGCCCCAGTATCGTGGTGGGCGATTCCGAGACGGGCGAGACGGACAAGTTTGACGGGCTCTACTTTGTGCTAAACGCGCTGCGCAGGCTGCCGCGGTACACGCTCATGACCCGTGTGGGGGCGGGCACCGAGCCGGTAAACCTGGTGCCGGTCGATTTTGCGGTCGACGCGATGGGGCATCTCCTGAGAACGGAGGGCCGCGTGGGGACGGTCTTTCACCTCACCGACCCACGGCCCCTTACGGCCCAGGCCGTGATGGAGCTGCTTGCCAACCTGTTGGACAAGCGCGTGGCCTACGTGCCGGTGCCGCCGGGCCTGGCGCAGGCGATGATGAGCACGGGTGTGGGGCGGTCGCTCGGGATCGCGCCGGAGCTCATCGACTACTTCGACCATCCGTCGGACTACGACGCGTCGAATGCGCGGGCGGCCCTCCACGGGACGGGCATCGCCTGCCCGTCCCTCCCGGACTACGCCCCAGCGATGGTCGAGTATGCCCGGCGCCACGAGGCCCGCGCGTCGGCGATGTATTGAGGAGGCGGCGCGGTTTTGCTTCTCCCCCTCGCTTCGTTAGTTTCCGCGGGCACATCCCATTCTCAGAAACCGCCCCGTCGCCATGCCCGACGAAGCCCCCTCTGCTGCGTCGTCCCGTCGCTCTTTTTTGAAGCAGGCCGCTCTGGCCGGGGCCGGAGCCGCCGCTCTGCCCCAGGCCGCGTCGGGAGAACCGCCGTCGTTCGACGCCGGGGCCAACGGGGGCCCGCTGGTGGTGGCGAGCGACAACGGCGCGCCGGCCGCCGAGCAGGCCCTGACGGTCATGGCCAACGACGGGGAGGCCCTGGACGCCGTCATTGAGGGCGTCAACATCGTCGAGCGCGACCCCGACGACATCACGGTCGGGTACGGCGGGATCCCGAACGCCGACGGCACCGTGCAGCTGGAGGCGGGCGTGGTGGAGGGCAAGACGCACCGGGCCGGGGCGGTGGCGGTCCTGGAAGACATTCCGGTCCCCTCACAAGTGGCCCGCCTGGTCATGGAGCGGACCGACCACGTCCGGCTGGTGGGGCAGGGGGCGAAGACGTTTGCCCGGATGCACGGGGTCGAGACGCAGGACCTGCTCACCGAACAGGCGCGCCGGATCTGGGTGGAGTGGAAGGAAAATCTGTCCCAGGAGGACAACTACCTGCCGCCCGACAGCCTGAAGGACCCGGCGCTTGGGGCAAAGGTGCGCGAGGTGCAGCGTCACTACGGCACCATCCACTGCTCGGCCCTCACCCCCGACGGCAACATCGGCTCCGTCACGACCACCAGCGGCCTGTTTTACAAGATTCCGGGGCGGGTGGCGGATACCTCCGTCGTGGGGGCGGGCCTCTACGCCGACAACGATGTGGGGGCGGCCGGCTCTACGGGCCGGGGCGAGGCCAACCTCAAGAACCTGTCGAGCTACCTCATCGTGGAGCGGATGCGCGACGGCGACACGCCCGAAGAGGCCTGCCTGTTTGCCTGTCGTCGCATCGCGGAGAACACCCAGGTCCCGCGCCTCCGCAACGACCGGAACGAGCCCAACTTCAACGTGCGGTTCTACGCGCTGCGGACGGACGGGCAGTTCGGCGGGGCACAGATGCGGGGCCCCGGACAGATGATCGTGGGGGACGCCGAGGGGGTCCGCCGGGTCGACATTCCGGGGCTCTTCGACGACGAGTAGGGCCGCCGGGGCCTACCAGTTTGAGGTCGCCGTGCTAAAGATGTCGTCGGCCACGTTTTCGAGCGCGTTCTGAATGGCCTGCCGCTCGCCGTCGAGGCCGGCCTCAACGGGGTCGTAGTTGGCGGAGCCGCTGAACGTCTGGTTCAAGAGCTCCTCGTCCTGCGTCTGGTCGACGTAGCGCACCTGCACCCGAAGGGTGACCTGGTTTGTCGTGGCGCGCTCGTCGCCGCTGACGCCGGTGGGCTCGTTTGTGTAGCGCTGAACGCGGGCCCTGAGAAGGGCGTCCGCCCCGGCGTCGTCGGTCGTGAGGGAGAGGCTCGTGCGGTCGACGAACCGGTCGGTCAACTGGTCCGTCAGGTCGGTGCCGAGCCGGTTGACGGGGCTGGAGGTGTTGTCCTGGGCGATCGGGATCGAGATGGTCTCGAGGCCGGACGGGATGCTGGCGCCGCTGAAGCTGTACACGGCGCAGCCGGAGAGGCTGCCCATCCCGAGAAGAAGGAGCAGGACGCTCAGGTGGTGCCGTATCGCCGTCCCGTGAAAAGCGATGCGGAGACGCGGGGAGGAAGAGACACGGGGAGGGGATGTGATGTGCGGCACGGGGTAGGAGTTTTGTTTACTCGCGGATCGTCCAGTCTTCGGCATTGGCGATCATATGAACGAGTTTCCCGACAATTTGATCGTACTGGTGGTCCGGATCTCGTGCTACGTCCGTTTCTAGATACTCACAACGGTACGCGAACCCCAGCCCAACTCGGGGCTCTGCGGCCTCACGTTCTGTGTCGCCCAGCTTCGACCGAAAGAAATCGACAGACCGTCGTCGGCGCTAGGCTTCTCCCAAGTTTGCGCACACAGAGCGGGACGAGCGCCGAATCTGGTCGACCATCGAGTACGTTTCTGCCTTCGGAATTTCCTTCGTGATCTCAAAGATCTCCATCGTCCCGTCCATGGCGGAGCTGTACACGTGAAGGTCGCGAAAGCTGCGAATATTTCCCATGATGTTCCCCTTTCGCTTCCACGCCAACTCCGTGTCCCCAAAGGCCCCCGCGTCCGGAAACGTCCCTACAGGTCTTCGTCGATGTCTTTGAGCTTGCGGTAGAGGGTCCGCTCGCTGATGCCGAGGGCCTCGGCCGTCTTGCGGCGGTTGCCGTCGAACTGCTTGAGTGCGCGGCTGATGAGCTGTTTCTCGGACTCCTCAAGGGTGGGCAGCTCGTCCGGCGTCTCCGTGGCCGGGTCCGTTTCAATTTTCGCCTCGGCCGTCGTGTCCGCCTCGGCCTCGGTGGAGGACGGCGCCTCCGAATCGGGGGGGGAGGGACGGTCCCGGCGGGGCCGCGTGGGGCGGGCCGGGCCGCTCTCCTCCACCTCATAAATGACATCTCGCATCATGGAGTCGACCTCGCCGCCGTGTCGCCGATCGCGCTCGCGGTGTCCGCGGGGGGCGGTCGGCCCGTCTTCGCTGTTCACGACCACGAAGTCGTCGTAGTCGCCCGGAAAGTCGCCGCGCTCGGCCACCTCGCGGGGCACCACCACGCCCACGTTCGACATGAGGGAGTCAATCCGCTCCTTCAGGTCGCGCATGTCCATGCGCATCTCCAGGATGGCCCGGTACAGCAGTTCGCGTTGGCGCAGGTCGTCCTCGGCGCCGCCCCCGGACGCCTGGTCCTCGGGCCCGGGCTCCACCCGCATCAGCCCCGTCGAGGCCGACGCCTGGCCGATGTCGCGGAGGAGGGGGCGCAGGTCGTCGGCCGACACCTCCTCCGTGCGCATCAGCACCGCCACCTGCTCGGCGATGTTGCGGAGCTCGCGCACGTTGCCCGGCCAGCGGTACGTCTCTAGAAGGTCCTCCGCGTCCGTCGTTAGCTGCTTGCGGGACGAGTTGTACTCCTGAGAGAACTCGTGGAGGAACGTCTCGAAGATGGGCAGGACATCGTCCGCCCGTTCCCGGAGGGGGGGAATGTCGATCAGGACCGTGCTCAGGCGGTAGTACAGGTCCTTGCGGAAGGTGCCCTTCTGCACCTCCTCCGCCAGGTCCTTGTTCGTCGCCGCCACGATGCGGGCATCGACCTGCTGCTGCTGTGACGCCCCGACGCGGGTGAACTGGCCCGTCTCGAGCACGCGGAGGAGGCGCACCTGCGCATTCTTGGGCATCTCGCCGATCTCGTCGAGGAAAATGGTGCCCTCGTCGGCCTCCTCGAAGTAGCCGACCCGCTCCTCCACGGCCCCGGTGTAGGCGCCCTTCTCGGCCCCGAACAGCTCGCTCTCGATGAGGCCCTCCGGGATGGCCCCGCAGTTGACCACCACCATCTGCTCGTGGCGGCGCATCGAGAGCTCGTGCAGCGCCTGGGCGATGAGCTCCTTGCCGACGCCGCTTTCGCCCTGTAGCAGCACGGTGATGTCCGTATCGGCCACCTGGCGGGCCTGGTCGATCACGTTCTTGATGGCGTCGGACGTGCCGACGATGCCGAAGCGTTCCTGAATAGAGGCGCGGTCCATACCGAACGAGGGGGCCAAGGCAAAACAACGAGGCGAACCAACCGGCAGGTCACGGAGCACTCTTCCTGCCACTTTGTCATAAAGTGCGGTGTACTACACCCATGCGGCCGGTGAAGGATCCCCCTTCCGGCCCGCCGCGGGTTGAAGATGCCGTGACGTGGGACGCGTCCCCCGTTCGACTCAGCGCTTGTGGTCGTCGATCTCTCGGGCCCGCCGGGGAGGCCTTCTGCGCCCCACAACAGAGAAGGCCCACTCGCCCAGGACGAAGAGAGGGGGCAGCCCGACGAGCTAATGGGAGGGGATCGGGCATCGCCCGCATGCATGGGCCCATTCACTACGCGTCTCGTGATAGGCGGCCTGCGGACTGCGGTCCGCTGGCTGTCGTTGGGGCAATGGGACCGGTGGAAAGCGGTCTCGACCCGCCGACGGAGTTGCTCCTGGTTGGTCCCGACCGTTCGGGGAGAGGCTCGGCCAGGCCCGCACGTTGTTCTTCCGAAATAGAATCAAGACCGAGTCCTCCTCTCGTGTAGATGTGATGATGGAGGGGCTTCGTTGCTTAAAAGCCTCTTTTTTTAGCCGATACACTTAGTGCTGGTGCGTCCACATCTTTTGGGCTTCCGGTTTGCGGTTTGGTAGTGCTTTTAAATTGAATCATTCTTGCCGATGCGCCGCACGTTTGTTCTACTTCTTCTGGTGTTTGTGGGGCTGCCGACCCTGTCGGTGAAGGCCCAAGTCTTTTCCAGCAGCAACATCCAGGTTCTGTACGGGGATGGGTTTGAGGACTGGTACTATGGAGGCAGTACAGAAAGCGGCCGGCAAACCACGGTGACCTTTCAACACCTCGCCGACTTCAAAAGCGGCGACGTGTTCTTCTTCGCCGACCTCGCGCGCGGGACCTACGTCGACGCTGCCGGCGAGCCGATAGGAAAGGACTACCGGGTCTACTCCGAACTGGCCGCGCGCTTCAGTCCCCTGGGCGCCTTCGGAGCGCGGCCGGATGGGTTCGTCAGCGACGTCCTCGTTGCCTCGCAGATGAACCGGGACGGGAACGGGTTTGCCGCCCACATGATCGGGGCAGGGGTGGACCTGGAGGTCCCAGGGTTCACGGCGAGCAACGTGAACGTGTACTACCGAGACGACGTGTTCAACAGCCCGACGTATCAGGTCACGACTGTTTGGAAATCCGTCTGGGAATCTCCCTTCTCGATTTCGCCACTGCGGCTCACGTTTTCCGGGTTTGTTGACGTATACGGCACTGATCACGACGGAGCAGATTTCCACACGCAGCCTCAGTTTCTGGTCGGCACCGATGATCTCCCCATAGAGGCCGGCCTTGAGCTATACTACCATTCCAACAGCGCCATTAACGTGCGGGCCCCGCAGGTTCTTCTCAAATGGACCATGTAGCATTCGCTTCTGGATAGGAGCTTTCCAGGGCAAAATGCCGGCCCGTGTACGATGACCTCCACCTTCCACCACCCATCATTTACGACGCAGATCCATGTTTGCATCTCTCACCTCGAAGGTCGTCTCGCGTGCTGTCGGCATGGTCGCGGTTGCGTTCGTTCTGACGTTTGCCGTCATCTTCTACTTCGTTGACAAAAACCTGAAGGAGGAGGCTCTCGGCAAGGTATGGGAAACGGCCCGGAAGGAAGCGAGTGCATTTAACACGCGTCAGCAGCGCTTGCGGTCTTCGACCGACGAACTCGCTGGCATTTTGTCTGCGACCGATACTCCGAGCCGACAGACGGTGAACAAGCAGGTCCGTTCAGTTGCCGAACAGCGTCGGATCACCGGCGCGGTCGGCGTGGTGCTTGACCCGGAGAAGGTTGACGGCCGAGGGCCGGCGGCCCCGGAGATGAGCAAGCTAACGGATTCCGCCGGGCGCTTTGCGCCAATCTGGATACGAGATGGTGAAGACCTTTTCGTTCAAATCTTCGAGGACATCGACAATCCCTGGTACAACATTCCCAAAAACGAGGGCCGGTCGTATATCACGGACCCCTACACGTTCGACGATCGGCTGCGCGTTACCTATTCGGCACCGGTGGAAAGCGAAGGAGAGATTCAGGGCGTTGTAATGACCCAGGTGACGCTGACCGACATCCAAAAGCAGGTCAGGGAGCTGGAGCTATACGAGACGGGCTACGCGATGCTCGTCAGCAACAGCGGACGGGTCGTTTCTGCGCCGGGAGAAGAACATGCGGGGCGGTCGCAGTTGAATGAAATCAGCGACCATCCCTCGATGGACGCGGTCTACGAGGCGGTCGACAGTGGAGAGGCGATCCAGACCCGGATCCAAGACCCGTTTCAGGAGAGAGAAGCGGTGGCATCCGTGGCGTCCGTTCCGACGAGCAACTGGAGCATGATTACCGTGGCCCCCACCGATGAAATGATGGCCGGCGTCTACTTTGTGCAGTGGATCATGATCGTGGCTGGCCTGATTGCGCTCTTGCTCGTCGCGGGAGGCAGTGCGTTGATCGGGCGGATGCTGACCAAACCAATTGTGTCCCTGAGCAAAGCGTCCGAGGCGGTCACAAACGGGGACCGAAGCGTCGAGGTAGCAATCGATCGCAACGACGAACTCGGCTCTCTGGGGACCAACTTCAATCAGATGGTCGGCAAGATCCGTGCGTCCATTCGGGAGGTCCAGGAAAAGAATGAGGAGGCCACCGTGGCCGCGGAAGCCGCCGAGGAGGCCCGGCAGAAGGCCGAAGCGCAACAGGAATATCTGTCCCGCAAGGTTCAAGATATGCTTGAGGCGATGGGCCAGTTTGCCACTGGGGACCTGACCGTTCGGGTACAGGCGGACCGAGACGATGAGATTGGGAAGTTGTTTGACGGGTTCAATCGGGCGGTAGAAAGAGTGCGGCAGGCCTTCACCGACGTACAGGAGGCGGGGCACGAGACCGTGACGGCCGTGGGGCAGATCAGTGCCTCCAGCGAGCAGATGGCCGCCAGCGCCGAGCAGCAGTCCGCCCAGGC
>NZ_NCQY01000022.1 GCF_002894645.1 Salinibacter altiplanensis | reverse complement strand
CCAACGTCAGTTAGTCGACCCACCAGTCCAACTTTTCGGGCGCACCTCAACGTCAAATTGGGCAGTGAAGTCACCTACGCACCTACGCTACTGTCGGGCCTGCGTCAAAAAGGATAAAGATAGTCCAGGCGGTGTGCCCTTCTGGCGTCGGTCTCACCAATTGCCAGGAGTCCTTCTATGTCCTGAACATGAGGAGAGACTGATTCTGAGCCCTCTATTACGCGCAGTCGGTGCTGGCCGCAAGGAGTTTATAAGCCTTGAGCGAGCGCTAGAAATGAGTGGCGAGAGTAGTGTCGAGTTGCCTGATCGGTTCGCTGTGTCAGCCCTACAGATTGCGAAGGATAGCCTATGGCTTCTTCAAAACCCCGATATGGGAGATGGAACCCTCCTGCAGCGGCATAGGGATTGGCAATTTGCTCGCGGATGGCAGCATGAAAGAGCACCCCACAGAGGAAATTTCAACTTCAAAGGTTTCCTACAGGCAATCCGCAATCATTACGACGAAGAATTTCTTCGGGTGCTCTGCGAGGACAAAACGTCCCTCTTGATTGCGAAGACAGGGGGATGGGTCCGTCAATTAACCATGCTACAGAATGAAGCCCGCGCGTACCCCCCGTTGCAGCACATCCTTCTTTGGCAATTCCTGGGCTTAACGGTTAGGGAATTTGTTCAGGAGCCGACCAAACCAATGATCCCGCCCGAGCCGGAGAAGTCAAAATCTCAGCTTACTCTGGACGGGCCATGTTCAAATGTTGCCTGTGAGCAGTATGACCCCCCTATACCGCGAATCCTCAATGTCTCAGAAGAGGAGAAGGACAAGCGGTTTACCATATCATGTCCAGTCTGTGATTTCAGCTACACACAAAGGCCCAGTTGCGATGACCCTTGTCGCATTCGAATAAAGCAGACCGGGGATCTATGGGATAGTCGGCTTCGGGAATTGCTTGAGCAGACTCCGGCGCTTTCCCTAGCAGAGCTAACTAACGAAATTGGCTTCTCCCAGAGTACTATCCAGAAGCATGCCCTTAGGCTCGACCTCTGGAGGTCCAAATGGAAAGATTCAGTTAAGCAATCAGTCGACTCAACAGGCAAGTCGCGAAGACGAAAGAAGGCCGCGCGTCATCGTAACCGGCAAAAATGGCTTAAGCTTCGTGATGAGTTTCCAGAGGAGAGTCGCTCTGAACTTAGAAAGCGCATGCCGCGCGTTGGGTCGTACCTGAGTAAATACGACACGCACTGGTACGACGAGCACAGTCCAGAGAAAGGAAAGAAGTGGAGCCGAGAGAGGAGAAAGAAGTGGGAGAGGTGCGATGATACAACACTGGCCGAGATGAAAGAGATTGTGGCGGAAATGATACAGGAAGATCCACCAGTCCGAATTACGTTACATAGCCTGTCCACACGTCTCGGACAGATAAGCACACTCCAGTCCCGACTCCGGAGAGGAAAACTGCCCAATACTGAGAAATTCGTCGACCAAGTAGTAGAGGGAAGAAGAGACTACGCCTTACGAAGATTATGCAGTGCAGTCAGTCACTATGCCTCGGAGAGTGAGCTTCCCCCCTACAGAGATTTTACCGACAAAGCTTCAATGGATTCTCGTTCTTATCCCGAGTTGGCTTCATCAGCATATGCGGCACTGACGGCCCACATTGAGGAGCAGGAGTGCATTCCTGAACAGTGGAAGACTTCTGACTCAGAAATATGGGGGGAAAGCTGATGGGAAGAGCGAAGGGAGTCCGAAATGTTGATCGTTGGAAAAAGCTTGGTTACGGCTCGGGTCGCGGATCAGATTACAAGCCATGGCTGACGGTCCGAAGCTTTGGCTCTCGGGGGATGGCCCATCGTGTGCTCGGTCACAAAACGGGGCGAATTCATCACCTTCACAGCAACCACGAGCTCGGCTGTTTTCTACTGCTGGAATGGGACGATAAGGTCATCGACATCCGCGAGCAGTTTCCGCTCCATCCGGTCTCCGAAACCCAACGGATCGCCGGTCACCTCGGATATCGACATCCCGTACAGCGCTGGAAGTGGAAAGGAAAACGGAATCAGCAACCTGCGGTGCAGACCAGTGATTTTCGGGTCACCTTGTCCGACAAGTCTTCAGTGCCCGAGATGATAATCTCGGTCAAGCCCTCAGCGGAATTGGAGAAGCGCCGGGTCCTGGAAAAATTGGAAATCGAACGGACATACTGGAACCGTCGCTCGATCGATTGGCAGCTCGTCACTGAGCAGGAGCTCCCTCAAAACAAGATCGATAACCTCAGGCTGATATTGTCCTTTCAGGAGCTTGTGGAAAGCGAAATTACGCAAGACAGAGCTGGATCTCTTCTGGAAGAGCTCTACAGATACGTTGAGCAGGCAGATCGACCTTTGAAAACCGCGTGCCTCGATTTCGAGCAGGACGTTGATCTTCCAGCAGGAACCGGTCTGCGCCTCGTATGGCACGCCCTCGCCACAAAAAATTGGTTCACTGATCTCTCCAAGCCCCTCGATCCGTCTATGCGGACCACGGTTCTCCGCAAGGCACTCCCTAGTGGCTCATTCCCAAAATATAACGCCTACTGATGCCATGAAGACCATGAGACCCCAGGTCAACGCTCTCCTCAGAACAGAAGGAGAAGAGAAAGACCACATCTATAGGATCCTGCATGTGGATTCCACCGCCGGTGAGATCGCTGTGATCGACGTGGAGGACCCTAAGGCACTCCCGAAGTGGTGGACGGAAGCCGATCTTGAAGCTCTGCTAGCCCGAAATGCTGTTAGAGAACTGAAAGAAGATCGGCACCACGCTGATACCCGGCCTGACAGTGCATTTACGGACGCAAGTCTCAGGACGCGGGACCGGCGCTGGGAAGTGTTGCAGACGTACTTGCAGGATCCGTCGACGGCAGTATCGCTCATGCGGCCTACAGGGCGAGGTCAGGGGATTCGTGAGATCAACGAACGGTTTGGGGTTGCGCGTGACCGGGTGTATGCCTGGCTGCGTCAGTACTGGCAACGAGGACAGACTGTCAATGCTCTTCTTCCTAATTATCAACGGTGTGGGGCACCAGGGGAGGAGAGAGTTCCCGGAGATAAAAAGTTAGGTCGGCCTCGAACCCTTTCGGCTTCAGAGCCGGAGCATGGGGGAATGAACGTTACGATGGAAATGCGGGACCTTATCGCTCACGGAGCGAAGCGATTCTGGGGCAAAAAGGTAGACGGGCGTACATTGTCAAAGCGGGAGGCGTATCAGCGGACTCTGGAGACGTTTTTTAACGACGGGTACAAGCTGGAAGAAGGGGTTCGCGTTCCCCAACTGAAAGAAGATCTTCCGACGTTCCGGCAGTTTCGGTACTGGCTGGACAAGAGTTTAGAAAAGGGAAAGACGACAAAGAATCGGAGCAGCACGAGTCACTACGCTCTGAACAATCGCGCGGTGCTTGGGTCCACCGCCCACCTTTCTAGAGGGCCGGCGGACCTTTTTCTCATCGACGCGACCGTTGGGGACATTTATCTCGTGAGCTCAATCAATCCGCAGTATGTTGTCGGGCGACCGGTGATTTATCTGGTCATTGATCATTTCAGCCGGATGATTGTCGGCTTTTACGTCGGATTTGAGGGGCCAAGCTGGCTTGGGGCGATGATGGCTCTCGAAAACGCGTTCACAGAAGAGGTTTCGTTTTGCGAAAAGTACGGAATAGAGATCCGCGAAAAAGACTGGCCCTGCAGCGTCTATCCACAAGCGATTACAGCGGATCGGGGAGAGATGGTTGGCTATGCATCCGATCAACTCGTGCCAGCGTTCAACATGCGGGTCACAAACACACCGCCGTTTCGGGCTGACTTCAAGTCCTTGGTTGAGCGCCAGTTCGGCATCACGACAAAGCGGGGGATTGAGCGTCGGCCTGGGTGGGTGGATAAGATGAAGGAGCGGGGCGGCCCAGATTATAGACTGGACGCAACCTTCGACATTCAGTCGTTCACTCAGCTGATGATCGAACTTATCTTGTTCAACAATCAGTCGCGACGAATTGGCGGACCTGTGCCCAAGGATTATCCCCTCAACCCAGATCGCGAGCCGACACCCCTTTCGGTTTGGAACTGGGGAATGGAGACTTTTCCAGGCCTAGGGCGCCAGATGGACAGGAGGCAGGTTCGCATCAATTTGCTTCCAAGGAAGACGGCTCGGGCCAGCAGACGGGGTCTCGTCGTGCACTCCTGCCAACTTCATTATGAAAGTGCGACTGCCAAAGCCGCGGGCTGGTTCGAAGAAAATACGGGTCGCAAGAAGAAAAAAGTTGAGGTCTCGTACGACCCGCGGGACGTGTCGAGCGTCTTTCTGCGGCGTGAGAGCGATGGGGACATTGAAGAATGCCCTCTCACCCCGGCAGACCAGAAGCATTTTGAAGGGAAAACCCTCGACGAAGTACATGACTACCACGAACGACGCAGAAATACCCGGCATCGAGGTCAGGTTCAGCGGCTCCAGGATGAGGCAGCACTAAACGCACGCATTGGTGCACTCACGGAGAAAACAGAGCAGCGAAATAAAGAGTTGCGTGCAACCGTTACTCCTACCGTTAACGGAATACGAGATACCCGGAAGATCGAACGGGATCAGCTCCGCAAGAGTCAGGCATTTACCGGTGGAGATGACAAGCAAGAGCCGGAAAAAGAACAGAGGAACGATGAGTACATCCCGTTCCCGTCATAACCTACATCTAATCGGACGAGCAAATGATCACAAGTCCACACGTGTCGGGAAGTGTAGTCGAAGCAAGCTACACAGAGCAAGAAATTCCACGATATCGTGGGAATCCTTTCATTGAGGCACTTCCTCCCATCCGAAGCGCGGAGGAGGCGGTTGAACTCATGTCTTACTATCCGCCCCACAATCCCGAAGAGCGCCAACTCTCCCCGCATGTGCGGCAACATCTGGCGGCGGGACTCTCAGAAATCCGTCACCCTGTGGGAATCCATCTTGAGCTTGAATCAAGGCTCTCTCGGCTGATTCGCTGGGGGTATGCCTCCCGTAATCCGCTATCTCGTAGTTTTCAGAAAAGCGTCGACGAGAGAATAGGGCGAATTCAAGAGGCACAAGACAATGAAGGACCACCTCAAGACTTGGTGATCCAACCCAGTGCACCAGAGGGGGCGGCGACCGGATTAACCTTTTTGGGAACGACCGGAATCGGAAAGACCGCTGGGATGCAGATGGTTCTCGACGGATACCCTCAGGTCGTCATCCATTCGAATTATGAAGGCCGAAGTTTCACACGCTCCCAAGTTGTTTGGCTTAACCTCCAGTGCCCGAGTGACGGGAGCATCAAGACAGTGTGTACCAACTTTTTTACTGCGATGGACGCGGCTCACTCCCCGCTTCGGACGCAGACGAACTACACGCTCGATTTCGTAAAGTCTCGCTCTACAATACGGACGTTGGTTCCGAGTATGGCCAGGGTAGCGGCGCAACATGGACTGGGCCTACTGGTCCTCGACGAGGTCCAGGACCTGCGCCAGCGAGGAAGCCGCGAGCTCCTCTCATTTCTCGTCCAGTTGGTCAATGAAATCGGCGTGCCGGTCGTGCTCATCGGTGGGGTGGACGCTCTTCCGGCCCTTTCTGATCAGTTTCGACAGGCTCGGAGGGGTGCTACTGAAGGAGACATGGTCGTCGGTCCCGCAGAGAACGGGAGCGGGTGGCGGGACCTTTGTGAGGTGTTTTGGCGCTACCAGTACACCAGCAAGGAAACTCCGATAACTCAGGCCCACGTGGACGCGCTATTTGAGTGCTCGCAGGGCATTACCCAGTATCTGGTGACCATCTACAAGCTTGCCCAGATCCGAGCAATCTCGACTGGTATCGAAGAGGTCACCCCCGCCCTCATTCGCTCTGTGGCCAAAGACGGTCTTGTACAGGCTGGACCTGTGTTGCGGACGATGCGACGGGGAGATCGGGATCTCCTTGATCGTTTGGGAGATGTTCTCCCGCCACAGGGGACTGATTATGTGCCATTTCTGCGAGGAGATGCTCCAGAGGCGTCTTCACCGCCCAGCGAAAAGAAGCGAGTCCCTGATACGAATCGTAGCGACAACAGCGACAAAACAAAAGGAGTCAGCAAGATGTCCAGCGGTCCTTCCACTGAGGCGGTTTCGACCGACACGATCGAAGAGCCGAAGGCACCTGAAAAGTCTACGATCAGTCTTCCTGACTTGCTTGAAGGGAAGGACGAAGAGAAATCTGCCTACGAGACGCTTGCGGAAAAGGGGCTGGTGGCTCAGAATGTTTGGAAGGGAATCGTGCGAGAAAATTGAGGTGGAGCAGTCTCACGAGCCCCATACCTCCTCATCAAGTTCTGGCGTAGCGCCTCTGATCTTCGAAAGTGCCTCCGCGATCTCCTCGCTCAATTGAGCTGCAAGATCCGGGCGAAGGGATGCGTATCGCACAAACTTCCAGGTCTGCGGACGCTTCTTCAGGGCAATAAAGTCGAGCGTCGCCCAGTCGATTTTCTTCCTCGCGAACTCGACCCGCGTCTCTGAGACCTCGTTGAGAAACGCCTGGGTTTTCGGGAGGTGATCGCGGTTTGAAAAGAATTCGGACGTGCGACCCATGCGTCTCAGAACCGTCGACCGGCGAATCCACACCGGTCGCCCAGGCGACTGTCGAAGCGTCTCTACCACCTCAACGGCTCGATTCCGGAACTCCAGGTCTCGACTTGGCCAGTTGACCCGAGAAGGCTGTACGCGAGCTATCGGAGGGGAAGGCCTGTGGGCGTCGAGCCACGTCCGGTCGACGCGGTAAAGGAAGGCATAAGCCGCAGGTGCCCGTTTTGGGAGGACCGTAATCCCCTCGTCCGGATTCCGTTTCTGGAGCGAAAGCCATTGAGAGCGATACTTTTCTCGACGCTCGACGGTCGCGTCCGCCTGTTTTGTCGCTGGGGCTACCTTGTCCCACGTCGTCCACTCTTTCCGCCACACCCCGAGCCGACGGGCGTGCCGCTGCACCGTGCGAGGATCTACTGTCAACGCCTCGGCGATGCTTCGGAGTGAGCGATCCGTGTGCTGGACGAGATGGGCAAGTCGCTTTTCCCAGCTCGAATCGCGGGTCTTCCGGTCAGTAGAGGGTTTTCTGCTGTTGGATCTTTGGTTCTGCTCTTTGGCTGCCGCGGTTGGCCGGCTCTTCAGACGCGGCGCTCTCTGGCCAAAGAAGTCCAGAACAGAAGCGCCGAGAAATTGCAAAACGAGGAGATGATGCAGGGGATGAGAGGCCGTCCGCGGCTTGCGGAGGAGGCGTTCGAACCACCCGTCCTTGTCCTGAGGAGGAGAGCACCCAAGTTTTTCCAGAAGTGAGGTACCGAAATGTGCGTAGAACGCCCGGCGCGCGTCGCTCATCCGGATGCGTGTCGCGGTTTGCATCCAGCCGTTCAGGTGCAGATGGTAGCGGTAGCGCTTGTGGATAGACGGTAGACCGGTCGGCCGAACCCGATTTGCAAGCAGGCAGGACGTGTCATCAGCGAGCCTTTTCAGTCCCTGACTGTTCTCTTCGGCACGAATCGCCGGCTGTGTCTGGAGATCAAGGCGTCGAAGCCGGCCTAGACTGATAAAGTCGTAGGGTGGGAATGAGGAACGTGGCCGATACTCTCGAAGGATCGTGCCATGAGTCGTACACACCCAGATGCCGGGCAATTGGTGGACTCGGTGCCAGTAGGAAACGCCATGCGAATTGCGGTCTTCCTCTGCGCAGTCAGGGCAGAACCGATAGGGTTGAGCTAGAGAGACTCGAGAAGATCTGAGCCCGAGACGTCCGTGGATTGTGCTGCCCTCTTCCATTCTCATCGCTCGTTCGACGCGATCTGCGCGTTCTGGGGGCAAGAACGGCACGTAGTACGGCAGCTGGGTATGCTCGTACAGAATCCGCTTTGGAGTGTACTGGTGACCGGCAGGAAGGGAGGAGAGAAGCGCGTCGATCCGCCCAGGGAGGTCAAAAACCGCGCGGCCGGTCTTCGCCTCGAAAAATGTTCTGTGGACCGATCGACCACCCGTGATCCCCATCATGTCTTGATAACGCGCCAGCGCGCTGTAGAGAAGCTCGTCGGGAAAGGGATCGGGGAAAAGGGCGCTCACGATGAAGTGGGGGAGCTTGACCAACCACCGGGGCGGTCACAGCTTTGACGGGATAAAAGAGCGAAATCTACCCGGTGTACGCATATTCGTACTCTGGGTTCGTGTAGTTCGTACGGAGAGGTCAATAACGTGGTAGGGCAGTTTGATTTTCGTCTACCACTTCCGTAACGACACGGCCTCTTTTGTGACCGGCGAGGAGCTTCGAAGAAAGTTTGGCCGTCGTATTCGCGCGACTCGTCGGAGTCGTGACGTAACCCAAGAGAAGCTTGCGGAGTACTGCGGTCTGTCCCCGGAATATATCAGCCACATCGAGCGGGGAAGGGCCTCCCCGTCGTTCGACGTGATTGCGGAGCTATCCGAAGAGCTCGAGGTTCACCCACAGACCCTATTTGACTTCACAGGGTTGGAGGAACGTTCATAGGGGAAATTCGGCTTGACGAGGCCGAATTTCTGCAGAGTGGCTCTCGCTGGGGCCCACCACAGGCTCGGAGACGCCCCAGGTTCGCCCCAGACGAATGATCGATAAGTAGAGGTACCATTGCTCAGATCCAGCGGATCGTGCTTCCTGCCGCTTTGTGTCAAGCGGCCCCGCATCTTCTGATTGAATCAAAACGGGGGCACTACGGCTTCCCAGAGCGAAACTGAGTGCTCCAGTTCAAGGATTGAATTTCTTTGCTCCGTTTCAGACCATTAAAATGTGAATGCCTCATTTCTGGCATCTATCTTACCGTCTCTGAGGTGCGCCCGAAAAGTTGGACTGGTGGGTCGACTAACTGACGTTGGG
>NZ_NCQY01000021.1 GCF_002894645.1 Salinibacter altiplanensis | reverse complement strand
GTCGGCGGCCGGCGTGACGCAGGTGTCCGACACCGCCGGGCGGCTGGAAGGGCTCAGCGAAGATCTCCAAGGCAGGCTCAGTCAGTTTGAGGTCGGTCGGGGCCGGTCGGCCTCGGGGCAGGATCCGGTGGAGGCCGATGCTCGCGAAGAGGCCCTCGCTGGAGAACCCAGTCGGTCGAATGGAAGCACAGGCGATGGGGAGACGGGAAACGGCAACGTCAAAACTGGAACTCCCTGAAGGAGAGCCCCAACCGCTGTTGAGACGGGCCCCTCGTAGATGGGGTTTGTCTCTCTTCCTCCTCGATTCAGGAACAAACGACTCTGATCACGGCGGGTCATCCCCACACCCGATGGGCAGGGGCAGTGCAGGATGCCGTCGACGATCCCGTCGCGGGCGCTTCTTCACTCGACGCCCCTCGGCGGTCTCGATGCCTGCTCGGTAAGGCACTCATCGCCCGCGTACGGGAGAGTCCCTCGGGCTTCGTCGTGCCCCGGCCCCTGGTCCACACGTCGGGGTGCCGCGAGGACCGTCGTTCCGTTGAGGCGCTCCACGCGCACCCGCCGGACCCCCACGCAAGGGCGGTGCGTCGGGGCGGGAAGTCGGAGGTCGTACGCGGCCAGGGTGCGGGGCTCCAGCGGCCCCACGACCCGTACGGTGCGTCGACGAATGGCTTGCGCGGTCGAGTCGGGGGCTTGGTCGTAGAGCACCAGCCCCAGGCGCACGGACGTCACAGTCCGGCGGGACGGGTTCGAGAGGAGGACGGACACGATCCGGGCTCCATCTCGCCCGTCGCCTAGGGCCAGCCGGGGAATGGCGAGGGCACGGCTGCGACGGCGGGGCTGTCGGGCGCGCCAGGACGGCCGGACGCCCGCCGCGGTGCTGCGTCCTGAAGCCGAACCGTGAACGACGGGGGAGAGAGAATCGAGGGCGGCCCGCGACACCCATCCGCCCCCCTGTGGCGACTGCACGCGCAGCCGCCGGTCCGTTTTCTCCGTCACAACGAGTGGGGTAGCGGGGGGCAGGGCGGTGGCTAGCGCAACCGCGTCGGCGGAGCGCCAGAGGGCCGTCGGCGCCGAGGTGCGGACCGTATCGCCCGGGCTCGGCCCGGCGGCCGCCGACTGGCCGTGGGCCGGCAGCGCCAGGAGCAGTCCGAGCGCGGCGAGGGTCGCCAGCCAGGTACGCCGTGCGGGGAGAGTCATGGGGGAGGAAGGGATGGGGGGGCAACGATGAGTCTACCTGTCACGTCTTGTGTACGCTGCTCGCAGGCCCTCGTTTGGAGACGGAGCGGGAGAGCCGGTCCACGCCGGCCGGTGGGGCTCGTCCTCCCGTTCCATTGGAGCGTCGCCCACGGGGCTCCAAGACGCTTCCTACGGGGGCGGCAGCCGTCGATCCGTTTCCCACGCCGGTCCCATTCGTGTCGTGTGCTTTGAGGGAACGGCAGGATCTGCCGTGACGGGTCGGAAAATTGTGCCCGAGCGGGGTCGGACGCCGATCCGCCCGCTGCAACGCGTCCCGCTGCCCGAACCTGGTAGGCTCTTTGAAGGGCCTTTGGGCCACAACAGGCCGTCCCGTTCACTGTCCCCGGTCCCTGCCATGCTTACTCGGTTCGAAAATGCCGCCGCCGCCATGAGTGAGATGCGGCTCCACCAGGAGCAGGTGGCGAACAACCTCGCCAACGCCAGCACCACCGGCTACAAGAAGGATCAGTTCTTTACGGAGGCCCTGAACGAGCGCCTCACGAAGGACGGGGCCCCACGCTCCGACCGGTCCATCCAGCAGAACAACGACCTCTCGGGCGGCAGTCTGAAGAAGACTGGGAACCCGCTCGACGTGGCGCTGGGGGACGAGGGCTTCTTCGTGACCCAGCCGCGGGGAGGCGGGGCCGAGCGCTACACGCGGGCCGGTCACTTCGTGGTGGGCAGCGAGGGAACGCTCCGCACACCCGAGGGCCGCGAAGTGATGGGCGAGGGCGGCCCGATCCAGATCCCGGTGGAGGACGGCGGGGAGGTCAGCATCTCGGAGGGCGGCCGGATCACTGCCGGGCAGGAGGAGGTCGGTGCCCTTCGCGTCGCGACGTTCGAGAACCCCGAGCAGCTGGAGCGGACCGAAGGGGCGTCCTTCGTGGCGGGGGACGCCCAGCCGCAGGCGGCCGAGGACCCGATCGTCGTACAGGGCACGGTGGAGACCAGCAACGTGGACCCGGTCACCGAGCTGACCAACATGATCGAGCACCAGCGCCAGTTCGAGGCCCAGCAGAAGACCATCCAGACGACCGACGGCGTGCTGGGCCGTGCGACCCAGTCGCTCGGGGGCATGTAGGCCCCGGCATTCTCTTCTCTTTTGTACTATCCTTTGGACGCCGATGCCCCCTCGCTCCCTCCAGACGGCCGCGCTGGGTATGCAGACCCAGCAGACCAGCATCGACAACATTTCCAACAACCTCTCCAACGCCAACACGACCGGCTACAAGCGGTCCCGTGTGGTCTTTCAGGACCTGCTGTACGAGAACGTGCAGGCCAGTGCGGAAGGGCAGGCCGACGGCGCCGAGCCCGCGGAACTCCAGATTGGGAGCGGCGCCACCTCCGTGGCCACGGTGCGCAACTTCTCGCAGGGCAGCTTCTCGAAGACCGGAAACTCCCTGGACCTCGCCATCAACGGGGACGGATTTTTCCAGGTGCAGCAGCCGGATGGCTCCCTCGCCTACACCCGCGACGGCACGTTCACGCTCAGCAGTGAGGGCAACATTGTCACACAGACCGGCCTGAAGGTGCAGCCGAACCTCAACGTGCCGCCCAACGCGGTGGAGATCAGCGTCGATCAGCAGGGCACGGTAAAGGCGCGGCTCCAGGGAGAGTCCGAGATGGTGGAGCTGGGCCAGCTGGAGCTTGCCCGCTTCCCCAACTCCGCGGGCCTCCGGCCTCAGGGGGGCAACCTGTACGAGCAGACGGAGTCGAGCGGGGAGCCCTTCATCGGCACGCCGGGGCAGGATGGCCTCGGCAACGTCCGTCAGGGCTTCTTGGAGGAGGGGAATGTGAAGGTGGTGCAGGAGATGACGAGCCTGATCCAGGCTCAGCGCACCTACGAGCTCAACTCGCGGATGGTGACTACCAGCGACGAGATGATGCAAACCGCTAACAACGTGAAGCGGTAGCCCGCCGTTTGTCGCCCCGAGACTGCCCCTATGCAACGTTTTCTCCTCTTCGTGCTTTTTGGACTGCTCGCGGCCGGCTGGCCACAGGCCCTGCGGGCGCAAGACGCCGCCGCGAAGGCGGCCGTGCAGCGCGCCGCGAAGCAGAAGATCATGGCGCGTCATCCCGAGAGCGGGGACCACCTGCGGGTGCGGGTGCGCCGCGTGCGGGGCCTCATCGACAGCACAGCGCAGCTCCGGCTGGAGCTTCCCGACCGGGGGGCGGTGACGGACGGCCTTGCTCGGGCACGCATTCAGACGCGGGGGCCGGGAGGGGGATGGAGCGAGGCCGGGTGGGCCATGCTCCGCGTGGCCCGGTACGACTCGGTGCTCACGACGCGCGGTCGCATCGAGCAGGGGGCATCGATCGGGCCCGACGATGTGGCGCGGGCGTGGATGAATGTAAGCGACCTCCACGGCGAGCCCCTGCGGGCGTCCGAGTTTCGGGCACAGCGGGAGAACGGGCCGCTCGTCGCCGACCGGTACCTGCGCTCGGAGCGCGTCCTGCGAACACGAGACGTGCGCCCGCCCTACGCGGTCGACCCTGGCACATCCACCGAGATGTACTACCGGCGCGGCCGGGTCACCTTTCGCCTCTCCTGCACGGTCCGGGAGACCGGCTTCCTAGAGGACGTGGTGCGGGTGTACTGCCCCGACACGCGCAAGACCTATCAGGCCCGCGTCCGGACGAACGACGCCGTCCGGTGGGTCAAAACGCTGTAGCCGCCGCATTGCTCACTGCCCGTTCACGCACTCCCCTGTCCCTCATGATTCGATTCCGTCGCGTTCCGATCGCCACCGTCCTTGCCCTGACGATTGCCCTCGGCCTGACGGGGGCGCCCCCGGCACACGGCCAGGAATCGTCGACCCGCGTGCGGGCATCGGAGCAATCGCTGTACGCCGACCCGGTGGCCCGGGAGCCGGGGGACGTGATTACCGTCGTCATCAACGAGCAGACGTCCGGCCAGCGGGAGAGCTCCTACGAGGGCAACTCCTCGTCGAGCCTGGACGGCAGCGGGTCCGGGACCCTCTCCGAAAGCATCAGTGGCAGCTTCTCCGCGGGCACGGAGGTCAGCTCCGAGACCGAAAACAGCAACGAATCCGTCCAGAGTGAGGTGCTGAATGGGACCTTTACTGCCCGTGTGACGGGCGTGAGCACTGCCGGCAACCTGGAGGTCACGGGGGAGCGTCGCCTCACCATCGACGGGGTGACGCACGTCATGGAGGTGTCCGGCGTCGTGCGTCCCTCCGACGTGCGGCAGGACAACACCATTCTGTCCACCCAGATCGCCAACGCCAGGATCACGTACGGGGAGGAGGGCTTCCGCCACCGGGGCGTCTTCTCGAAGGGCCTGCTTTTGAAGGTGGGCGGCGTCGTCGCGACCGGCATTGGCATCTTTCTTGGCATTCAGTAGGTCCGGGAAGAAGAAACGTCGCCTCCCTACGCACACATCCACCGATTCATGAGGACTGCTCGCCCACGACACGCCATGCTGGGACTGATCGTGCTCGCCCTGACCGGGGGCGCCGGAACCGCCGTGGCCCAGCAGGGGCCTCCCACAGGAGACTCGGCGTCGACGGCCACCTCGACGCTGAAGAGCATGGTGTCCCTGCAGGGGGCGTCCGCCCTGCAGCTCACCGGGTACGGCCTCGTGGTGGGGCTCGACCGCACCGGCGATCGGGCCCGGGCCCAGAGCGGCGCCGTCTTCACCGTGCAGAGCATCGCCAACATGCTGCGCGAGTTTGGGGTGAACGTCGACCAGGAAGTGCTGCAGTCGCGCAACGTGGCGGCGGTGTTGGTGACTGCCTCCCTGGACCCGTTTGCCGGCACCGGCAGCGAGATTGACGTGACCGTCTCCTCGCTGGGCGACGCGCGCTCCCTGTCCGGGGGCGTGCTCCTGCGCACCCCCCTGCAGGACCCCGACAAGGTGCTCCGGGCCGTGGCGCAGGGCCCCTTGACCACCGGGGCCGCCCAGGCGTCGAGCCAGGGCTCGGAGGTGACGGTCAACAGCCCAAACACGGGCCGCGTCCCGAACGGGGCCATCGTCCGGAGGGCCCATCCCGTCGACCTTGACCCGGAGGGGGTGGGGCTCGTCCTGCGCCGGCCCGACTTCACGAACGCGAGCAAGATTGCCGACGCGATCAACGAGGTCTTTCCCGACGCCGCCGAGGCGGCCCATGCGGGGCTCGTCAACGTGGGGATGCCCGAGGCGCTAAACAACCCCTCCCAGCTCATGGCGGCCCTGGAGGGGGTGGAGGTGGAGGTGAAGGCGCCGGCCCGCGTCGTCATCAACGAGCGCACCGGCACCATCGTCGCTGGGGGCAACGTCACGATCAACGAGGTGATGGTGACCAAGGGCGGCATTACGGTGTCCACCCAGGAGGACCGGTTCGTCTCCCAGCCGAACCCGCTGGGCGAAGGGGAGACCCAGCCGGTGGCGGAGGGCGAGGCCGAGGTGCAGCAGGAGGGGGCGCGGTCGGTCGTGCTCCCGCCGAACACGAACGTGAGCGAGCTGGCGTCCGCCCTGAACGACCTGGGCATTACGGCCCGCGACATCATCTCCATCTTCCAGTCCATCGACCGCGCCGGTGCCCTGCAGGCCGAGCTGGTGATCCTGTAGCGGCCCCACTGCGGTTCGAGGTGTCCCAACCCCAAGCGCTTCCATGACGCTCTCCCCCTCATCGACCGGTTCCGACGCGGCGGCCGCCCGCCGTGCCCTGAAGCGACGTGCGTCCCCGTCCCGGGGCGGGCTGGGCACAGGCCTGACGGGCGGCGACACTCCCGAGACGCCCAAGGAGGCGGCCGAGCAGTTCGAGAAGGTGCTGGTCCGCCAGTTCGTCGACGTGATGACCGAGGACATGTACTCTTCGTCCCTCGCGGGGGACGAGGGCAAAAACTGGATGAGCAGCCAGCGCGACCGGCAGCGCAAGGTGATGACCAACATGATCACCGACCAGCTCACGGAGGACGGCACCCTCCAGATTTCGGAGACGCTTATGCAGAGCTGGGGCACGGACGCGTCCCCGGAGGCCGACGGTACGAAGGCCAGCGACACGGAGGCCAACGAAGACGCTCCCGCCCCGGCATCGCCGGACCCGTCGGTGCCGGACATGGTGGATCCGCTCCCCGCCCCGGCCGAGTCCCCATCGTCTCAGAATCGCTCTCAGATTGACCATGTCGTTTAAACGCCTCGCTCCGGCCGTCGATAAGTTGATTGAGACCCTCGAACAGAAGGCCGATGCGTTCGAGACGCTGGAGTCTCTCTTCGAACAGCAGCTGGACGCCCTCCGACACCGGGAGGCCGACGCGCTGGGCCCCCTCGCGGCGAAGGCACAGGACTGTACGGACACGATCGACGACCTGCGCCAGACGTACCGGCGGCAGGCCCGCCTCCTGATCCGTTTGTTGGAGCTGGAGCAGGACGATCCCTCCCTGGACGCCCTGATTGCGGGGCTGAAGGCCCAGGCGCCCTCCTCGGGGGTGGGCCCGCGACTGGATCAGGCCCGGGCCGCCGTGGTGGAGCGGGCGGAGTCGGCCCAGGCGGCCAACGACACGCTCCAGTTTGCCCTGCAGTACGCCGCCGGCCTCAACCACGAACTGCTGGCCGCCGTGCAGGAGGCCGCGGCCGACACCGACTCCCGCACGTACACCGCCGACGGAACGACCCAGTCCGGGGGCGGCGAGCACTCTCTCGTCAATACCATTGGCTAGGCCCCGACCGCGCCCCATGAGCATCAATTCGCTGTTCGACATTGGGAGCACGTCGCTGCGTGCCATCGGCAAGCAGATCGACACGACCAGCCAGAACATCGCCAACGCGGAGTCGGAGGGGTACCGCCGGCGCCGCACGACCCTCAGCTCCCGCAGCGTCGCCACGACGGGCCTGTATACCTCGAACGGCGCGCAGGACGTGACCTCCAGCGGCGTGGGGGTCGAAACGTTCGAGCGGGTGCGGGACGGCATGCTGGAGGCCGCCGGAAACGACGCCCGAAGCGGCGAGAGCGCCGCCCGCGAGAAGGGGCGCGTGCTGGGCGTGCTGGAGGGGGCCCTCGCCACCGGGACGGACGCGAGCCTGTCGTCCTCTCTGGAGGGCCTCGCCGACGGCTTTAGCACCCTGGCGAACAACCCGGAGAACCAGGGCGCGCGCGAGTCGGTCCTGGGGCGGGCCCGCCAGCTGACCGACACGTTCGGCCGCCTGGACCGGCGCCTCGGGGAGCTGTCGGCCGACACGGAGGACGCGCTGGCCGACAACGTAGAGCAGGCGAACGGGCTCCTAAACGAGGTCGCCTCCCTGAACGAGCAGATCGAGAATGCCCGCGCCGGCGGCGCGCCCGACTACGCCGCGGAGGACCAGCGGGACCAGGCCGTCCAGGAGCTGTCGAAGCTCCTCCCGGTGCAGGCCCAAGAAAACCGGTCGGACGGCTTTACGCTCACGGTGGACGGCATGACGGTGGTGCAGGGCACCGAGAGCACAAACCTGACCCTGAAGGGCAAGAACGACCCCAATGTGACCACGACGGTCGAGTTCGGAAAGACCGGGGTGGCGTTCGAGCCCGGCGACGAGGGCGGAGGCGAGATTGGCGCGCAGACGCGCCTCCTGAACGACACCCTGCCCGGCGTGCAGGGCCGGCTGGACACCCTTGCCGACGACGTGGTCACGGACGTGAACGAGGCGCACCGAAAAGGGGCCGACCAGAACGGCGACACGGGGGAGAACTTCTTCGTCGACAAGTCCGGGCCGCCCCCAGGCAAGCCCCCACGCAACACGGCGGGCAACATCGAAATCGCGGCCACCGGCCCGAAAGACATCGCGGCCGTGGCGACTCCGGATCTGGGCACGCCGGCAGGAAACGACCGGGCCGTCACCATCGATCAGGGCGACTTTGGCGGCAGCAACGGCGCGGGAGGGATCGACGCTCGGCTCACCAACGGCCCCGATGGCAGTACCAGCACGGTCGAGGTGTCCTCAATCTCCCCGGACGGAAACCTCCCGGGGGCCCTGGAAGGAGGCACGTTCGACATTACTGTCGAGAACAACGGCACCGCTGGAGAGCTTGACTTTACGATCGATCGCCCCGACGGGTCGACCAGCACTGAGACCGGGGTCGACGTCAACTCCAGCGGCACCACGATCACGCTGGAAGACGACGGCGGTGGCGAGACGATCAAGCTTGACGTGGGCACCGCCTTCACGGACGGTGACGTTACTTCTTCCTCGGGCCCCAAGGAGTTCTCGGTGACGGTGGACGACCCCCTCGCGGGCGACACCGGCCCGGCCCAGACCATCGCCGACCGCGTGTCGGGCCTGACCTCGGAGGCGACCAACCTGGCCGCCAACGTCGGCACGCAGGTGCAGGGGGCCGCCTCGAAGGAAGAGGCCCAGGCCGCCGTGGGCGAGCGCATCCAGGCCCAGATCGAAGACGTGTCGGGCGTGTCGATGGACCAGCAGCTGAGCAGCCTGATCGAACAGCAGCAGCAGTTTGCGGCGTCCGCACGGGTCCTCACGACGGCCCGAGAGGTCTCCAACACGCTGCTCTCCATCGCGCGGTGACGGCCGCAGCGCGCGCCCCGACCCGGCCCCGTGAGGCCGGGTGCTTCATGACGCTCACAACCCCGACCGTCCGCCATGGCCAACGTTAGCATTGCCTCCAATTCGAGTGTCTACTCCGGCGTGATTTCCGATGAGGTGCCCCGCCTGCAGCGCGACATCAGCCGCCTCCGCGAGCAGATCAGCTCGGGGACGCGGGTGAACCGTCCCTCGGACGACCCCACGTCGTTCGCCATGGCCGAGCGGATGAAGTCGCTCGGCAGCGAGCTCGCGCGGCGCGAGGACTCCATCGCCAGTGCCCGCACGTTCGTCGATCGCACCCAGCAGGAGCTGGACGGCCTGGCCGACCTTTTCACGAAGGCCCGTGAGGACGGCGTGCGGGCGGCCGACGACACCCGAAGCGACGAGGACCGATCGGCCATTGCCCGGGAGCTGCGCTCCCTCAAGGACGAGGCCGTGGACCGGATGAATGCCCGGCAGGACGGGGAGTACATCTTCGCCGGCAATCGCACCGACACGCAGCCGTTCGACGCGGACGGCACCGCCAGCGACGACGCGCCCATCAACGGGTCCCTGAACGCCATCGACGGCGACCGGACCCGGCCGATCGGGAAAAACCAGGACCTGACGGTCAACGTCAGCGGCAAGGAGCTCGCCCAGTACGGCCCCGGCACCACGCCCGGCGGAAACCCCGAGACGATCACCGGCGCGCTTGACGACCTGATCAAGGCCGTGGACCCGGCCGACAATTCGTCCCCGAGCGGCCCGCCGGACCCGAGCATCCAGGACGGGCTCAAGGAGGTGGAGGACGCGCTCGACCACGTGATCGCGAAGGGCTCGCAGGCGGGCACCATCGGGCGGCGCCTTTCCACGGCCCAAGAGCAGATCGAGGCGGCCTCGCTCGAGGCCAATGAGCGCCGCTCCGACGCCGAAGACACGGACCTCGCCACCGCCATCTCGGAGCTTCAGCAACGGCAGACCCAGCTGCAGGCGGCCTTTCAGGCCACCTCCTCCTCGCAGCAGACCTCCCTTTTGAACTTCCTCTAGCTTCCCCCGAATCCGAGCGGCCCCGGGTCCTCGTGGCCCGCGGGCCGACGCCCCACCCCGATGAGCAACGACCCGACCCACTCGCCCGCCCCGGCCCTGCGCGACCTCGACCTGAGCGTGCCCCCGTTCCCGCGCACGCTTCCCCGCGTCCTGGAGCTCCTCCACGAGCCGGGCTTTACGGACCCGGAGGCCCTGACGGAGATCGTGCAGCACGACCCGGCCGCCACCGCGCGGCTGCTCAAGCAAATCAACTCGGCCTACTACGGCCTCCGCCGCTCCATCTCGGACGTGGGGCGGGCAATCCGCATGATGGGCACCACCACCGCCGCCGGGTCGGTCGTGAGCCTCGGCATGCTCCGGATGGACGAGCTGGCCGATGGGCCCGTGGAGGCCTGCTTCCAGCGGTTCATCCGCCACAGCGAGGCGACAGGCTTCCTCACCCGCAGCCTGCTGGACTCGCTGTCGCCTGGGGACGACGGGCCGGCCCCCGGTGCACAACTGGAGTCCCCGGCGGACGCGGGCGCGTCCGCCGCCGCCACAGGAAGGGGCTTCGCGGAGGGCCTGCTCCACGACTTCGGCAAGCTGGTCCTGTTTTACAACTACCCCGAAAAGGCCGCCGCGCTGTACGAGGAGAAACGGTTCCGCGACCACCTGCAGGAGGCCGACGACCGGACCCTGGAGCGCTTCGTCTTTGGGTGCGACCACTGCCAGGCCGGGGCCTACGCAGCCCTGGAGCTGAACTTTCCGACCGCCCTCGTCGACGTGGTGCGCCACCATCACGATCTCGAGGGCGCGACGGGCGACGCGTCCCCCTCGGTGCTCCGGGCCGTCCGGGCGGCCAACCTCGCCGCGAAGGCCATGGGGGCCCCCCTGGCCGGCGTGGCCCCCACCGAAGAACCGATCGACTGGGCGGCGTGCGCCGCGCGGCCGGTGTGGTGCCACTGGAATCCCGCCCCCGAGGCCGACGGGCCCCCGCCGGACCTCATGGACCGGCTGCGGGCAAAGAGGGGAATGGTCATGCTCTTCACCGACTTCTTCGTGGGCGCGTCGGACGCGGAGGAGCCGGACCTGCCGTTTGGAGAGCCGCTCGCGGCGTAGGGAACGGATGGCCCAGACACAGAGGGAGCAGTAGATCAGCCCTCTCGGCCGTTCTCCCCGCCCCAAAGAAGGCACTGCGCCTACAGGCAGCCAAGTGCCGCCATCCCCTCGCCGTGGCCCTCTCTGAGCGTGCAGGCCGTGTCGGTGGGCAACGCGTTCTTCCAGCCGTCCGTCGCTCCGGGAGGCGCCCTGTTCCTAATCGGGAGCAGGAGGGAGCACTCCTGGGCTCCGCCGACAGGACCGGTTGGGCCTCCGAGCCGTCGTCCAGCGGGCATTGCGCGTGGGCAGCAGGGGCCGGACGCCCCCAGAAGCTGTAGAAGGACGGATTGCTCCCGGACGGGTGTACACGACGAGACAGGAGACAGACGGACGAGCCTGACCGCCTCAGGGACGAAGAGCGATGGGGACACTACAAATACTTGTACCCCAGTGCGTTCATCATGTCGCCGTGGTCCTTCTCGATCTTGCGAACGAGCCGGAGCGGGAGTTCTCCCTTCCACCCGTCCGTCTTGCCGGAGCGAAAAAAGCTGTCCTGGTGCTCGGTGGACTCGGGAAACTCATGCTCCGATTCCACCTTCTGTAGCCGCTCGAACCGCGTCTTCTCGACGGCCGCCTCCACCCGCTCGACCGTAAGGTTGGGTGCCTCAAGGAAGTCAAAGATCTTGTAGAACTCTCCGACCGGGTTGGCCTTCATGTCCTCGTACCGCACGGTGTGGACGGGGATCTCCTTGGCGCTGAGCCACCCCTTGATGTGTTGCGACCAGGTCCCCAGCAGGTGAAACAGGTTCTCGCCGCCCCCGATGGTGAACTTCTCCTCGTTCATCTGCTCGGCGGCCTTCTCCAGGCTGTTTCCCATGTGGTCGGCGAACGAGCAACAGACCTCTCGGGGATCCCGGACGGGATTCACGACCCGGTCGGTCCACGCCGGGTTCCACAGGTTAATGTCATCCACATTCCCGTTGAGGTGGTGGCTCTTTGCCAGAATGGGGCGCTGGGTGGTCGTCTCCGCCATCTCGCGCTCCAGGAGAAGCATCGCGGCCGGCCGGAGGCGCGCCTGCGCCGAGAAGTTGAGCGCCCGGATCGGGTAGGGGCTGACCGCCTGGTAGTAGTACTTGGTCCCGTCCCCGAACCGGATGACATTGCTTACCCGGGTCTCGTCGTCCTCAGTGAAGTTCATGAAGTCGGCGGCGGTCACGTCCTGCAGCGCGTATGCGGCCGAGACGAGTCGAATCCAGGTGTTTCCGCTCTTCGGGTAGCTGGCGACAAACTGCATGGGGGGAAGGGCGTGGGTGCGGAAGAACTGTGCGAGGAGGACCGGAAAATCGTTCGGTCCGGCGCCCGTTCATCGGGCGTCGGCGGGGCCGTGGGGCTGTCGGTTAGAGGTACCCGAGCCGTTCCATCACGTCTCCGTGGTCCTCCTCGATCTTGCGGGCCACGTCGGGGGGCAGCTCGTCCCTCCACCCCTCGGTCTGGCCGGAGCGGAAGAACTGCTCCTGGTCCGCCGTGGCCTCGTGGAAGCCGTGCTCGGCCTCCATGTCCTGCATCCGGTCGAAGCGGGTCCGCTCGACGGCGTCTTCCACCCGCTCTTCGGTCAGCTCCTCCACCTCTAGAAAGTCGAGGATGTCGTAGAACTCGCCGACCGGGTCGGCCTGCAGGTCCTCGTACTGCACGGTATGAACGGACATTGTCTCTTCCTGCAGCCAACTACGAACGTGGGTGGACCAGGTCGTGAGCAGGCTGTGGATCCGCTTGTCCTCCTCTCCCATCCGGGCGGTGGAGTCGTTCATGAGTTCAGCGGTCTCCATATAGCTCATCTCGCGGTGCGCCGCGAACGAGCAGCAGACCTCGCGGGGGTCGCGGACCGGGTTGACGACGTGCTCGGCCCACCCTCCATTCCACAGGTTGATGTTGTTGACCTCCCCGTTGATGTGATGGCTCTTGATGAGGGCCGGGCGCTGGCTCGTCGTCAGGCTCTTCTCCCGGTTGAGCACGAGCATGGCGGCCGGGCGCAGGCGCACCTCCGTCGGAAAATTGATGTCGTCGATCGGAAACGGACAGATGGTCTGGTACTGGTACCGCTCCACGTCGGTGTACTGGAGGGAGGCGGGAAGGTCGGCCGACGCGCTCGGAGACCGGAGAGACTCCATCAGCACATCGTCGGAGAGGGTGTACGCGGCGGCCACGAGGCGGACCCACGTGTTGCCGCTCTTCGGGTAGCTGACGACAAATTGCATGGAATAGCCGCGGAAAGTGACAAAAAGCAGAACGAGGAGCAGCGGGGCGGAGCGTCCGCACGCCCGAAGCAAGATGTGGCTTTGAGCGCCCGCGTGCCCGTCCTCAACGGGAGCAAACACTGAGCCAGCTTCTGCACAACGGCTTCCCGGGGGGCGAATATTCCCCAGGAGGGGTCCGCAGCGAAGGACTGCCCGGCCGGCTTGATCGGACCAGTTTAAAAACCCTGGCCCACGTCCGATAACCGGAGGTGAGCCGATGCACGACGCCGAGCGATGGACACGACGCCGGGCGATGGAGCAGGGCCCGGATGCACGTGCCACGTACGCTCACTGACATCCCCTACACCAACCTCAGCCGAGACCCATGAGTAGTTTTTCGCAGATCAACACCAACATTCAGTCC
>NZ_NCQY01000002.1:430037-481405 GCF_002894645.1 Salinibacter altiplanensis | reverse complement strand
TTAGCCGTACCTAGCCGGTCAACTGGTCCAAAAATTCGGGCACATATCCCGTTCGCAGCACGCTCCCCGTTGGACGAGGACCCCTACAGGTTAATTTAGCTTCCACCTCATGTTGCCTCTTAGGAGGCATTGAGAAGGTTAGGTATGGAAATAGGGTATGCCTTCGCAGGAGTGACGGGGCGTCGTAATTGCTCCTACTGGGCATCCGGACAATCATGCTCCCGAGCGGACCCGACAGGTCAACTTCCACCTTCATCGGACACTCCCCGTACACATTTCTCCAGAGCGCCTGAGCGCTTGAGAATCCCATCATGTCGCCGAACCGCGCAATTCCGCTGTACAAGAGTTCCTCAGGCTGAAGCTCCGGAAAAATAGCTGGCATGGGTCACGAGTGTCAGATCAAAGAAAAAAGCCCTGGGGCGGTGAGCCACCAGGGCTTGCTGGGCGTACTACCCAAGGTCTAGCAAATGGGAGCATGGGCCGGTCAGCCGAAGAGCACGCTGACGGTCTCCAATTCAGGGAAATCGCCTAACATACTGTGGCAGTTCTGCACCTTCGACCTCAGTTGTAGACTTTAGTTCCCAGTTGTGGACTTTATTTTGGAGTTGTAGACTTTATCTGGCAGTTGTGGACTTTATTGTCTGCCCACACGAGGACGCACTCGCCGGCCCCGCTCACTCCACCGTCACGCTCTTTGCGAGGTTGCGGGGCTGATCGACGTGGCACCCTCGCAGCACCGCGATGTGGTACGACAAAAGCTGAAGCGGAATCACGGTGAGGAGTGGTGAGAGAAACTCCTTGGTCTGCGGAATCTCCACGACCGCCTCGCAGAGGCGCTCGAGCTCCGCGTCCTTGTCGTCGGTGATGGCAATGACCGAGCCCTCGCGGGCCGCCACCTCCTCGATGTTGGAGAGCACCTTGTCGTAGGTGCTGTCTTTCATCGCCATGCAGACCACCGGCATGGAGCGGTCGATGAGGGCAATCGGCCCATGCTTCATCTCGGCCGCCGGGTAGCCCTCCGCGTGGATGTAGGAAATTTCCTTGAGCTTGAGGGCCCCCTCCAGCGCCACCGGGAAGTTGTAGCCGCGGCCCAGGTACAGGAAGTTCGACGCGTAGCGGTAGGTGTGGGCCATCGACTGCAGGGCCCCGTTGCTTGCCTCCAAGACGCGGCGCACCTTGTCGGGCACCCCCGCGAGGGCACGAATGTTGTCGGCCAGCTCTGCCTTCGACAGCGTGCGTCCCTCCGACAGCTTGAGGGCGATCATCGAGAGCACCGTCACCTGTGCGGTAAAGGCCTTCGTGGACGCGACCCCAATCTCGGGCCCGGCGTGCAGGTACACCCCCGCGTCCGTCTCCCGCGCGATGGTCGATCCCACGACGTTGCAAATGCCGAAGCAGGGAATGTCTTTGCTGTGGGCCTCGCGGACCGCCGCGAGGGTGTCGGCCGTCTCGCCACTCTGTGAGATGACGAGCACCACGTCCCCCTCTCGCAGCACAGGATCGCGGTACCGAAACTCACTCGCGTACTCGACCTCCACGGGGACGCGGGACGCCGATTCGATGAGGTACTCGCCCACGAGGCCGGCGTGCCAGGAGGTCCCACAGGCCGCGATGACGATGCGGTCGGCCTCCCGCAGCTGGTCCCAGTGACCGTGAAGCCCCCCCAGATGAATCTGGTTGTTCTCGGGCCGCACCCGGCCCCGCATGGCATCCTCCAGGGCGTCGGGCTGCTCCATGATCTCCTTTAGCATAAAGTGGTCGTACCCCCCCTTCTCAATCTCGCCGAGCGACCATTCCAGCTCGTGGATTTCCTTTTTTAGCGGCTCATTGTCGATGGTCGTCACGTCGTACCCGGAGGGACGCAGGGTGGCCATTTCTCCGTCCTCCAGGTAGACGACCTGTCGGGTATGCTCCACGAGTGGGGCGGCGTCGGACCCCACGAAGTACTCGCCGTCCCCGACGCCCAGGATGAGAGGACTGCCGTTGCGGGCCGCGATGAGAAGGTCCGGCTCTTCTCGCGACACGACGGCGATTCCGTACGCCCCGACCACCTGAGTGAGCGCCTGCCGCACCGCCTCCGAAAGGGAAAGCGTTGTGGCCCGCTTCACCTCCTCGATTAGCTTCACGAGCACTTCCGTGTCGGTCTCGCTCTCAAAAGCGTAGCCCTTCTCTTCGAGTCGTTCCTTGATGACCCCGTGGTTTTCGATGATGCCGTTGTGCACCAGGGCAAAGGCGCCGTCGGAACTGACGTGGGGATGTGCATTGACGTCATTGGGAGCCCCGTGGGTCGCCCACCGGGTATGCCCAATGCCAATCGTTCCGGCCATGGACGCCCCGTCAAGGCTGTTTCGAAGGCCGTCCACCTTCCCCTGCTGCTTTTGAACGTGAAGCCCCGCATCGTCAACCGTTGCGAGGCCGGCCGAGTCGTACCCTCGATATTCGAGGCGCTTGAGGCCTGTGAGCAGGAGCTCTTCCGCTTCTTGGCTACCGATGTATCCGACAATTCCGCACATGGACGTCCAGTTGGATTGATGTGACAACCGAGATGAAACGCAAGTGCCTCCCGAGCAGCGGGTTCCTCCTTCCAGGCTCGCGGCGATGGGGGATGGATCTCCGCAAACAATCTCCCCGGAGGCCGAAGTCTGGCCAAGTGGACACGTGAAAGCCCCTTGGCGATGCGTCATTCCAGGTGGAGCGGCGCGGGGAGGCGCTGGAAGCGCGATGACTGAGTGCTCTTGGAATGAATCTCTTCGGAGATCAGCAGAAGCGCTCCTCAAGCCGGCATCCTCCCTGAGAGTCCCAGGGGATCCCCCTACGAACCCTTCGGCGTGTTCTTCCCTCTAGTTGCCGGTCCCCCAGAATGACGTTCAACAATGTATTTCTGCGTGTGTCTTCAGTACCGTTCCAGCGAAAATTTCTCGCCCAAATACCGCTTGCGCACCTCGGGATCGGCCGCAAGCTCTTCCGCGGTGCCGTGCTTTAGGATGTGCCCTTCGTATAGTAAATACGCACGGTCCGTGATTGCAAGGGTCTCGTGCACATTGTGGTCTGTAATCAGCACCCCGATGCCGCGCTCTTGAAGTCCCGCGACAATGCCCTGAATGTCTTCGACGGCAATCGGATCGACGCCCGCAAACGGCTCGTCGAGCAGAAAGAACCGTGGGCGGGTCGACAGGGCCCGCGCAATCTCGGTGCGACGGCGCTCGCCCCCGGACAGTTCATAGCCCTTCGAGTCTCGCACCCGTTCCAGGCCGAACTCTTGAATAAGCGACTCCACCCGGGCTGTGCGGTCCTCTTTGCTCATCGACTGGAATTCGAGGACCGCGTGCAGGTTCTCCTCCACCGTCAGCTCCCGAAAAACCGAGGTTTCCTGTGCCAGGTAGCCCACCCCGCGCCGTGCCCGCTTGTACATCGGAAGGCGCGTGATGTCGTCCTCTTCTAGGTGAATGGTGCCCTCATTCGGACGAATCATGCCCACGATCATGTGGAAGGTCGTCGTCTTGCCGGCGCCATTCGGCCCCAGGAGCCCCACAATCTCCCCCTGATGTACCTCAAGGCTCACGTCGTCGACGACGGCCCGCTTGTCGTACCGCTTCGTGAGGTGGCGGGCCGCAAGCGTCGCCGGCTCCCCGGAGACATCCCGATTCGGGAAAGACCCGTTGGAGAGCGGAGCGTTCATGAGTCGGGCGTGGACGATGTGGTAAGGGTGTCGGTCGGCGGTGTCACACGCGGGGAAGGCCCCAGGAAGTCCAGTGGCGCGTCCAGCCGGGGAAGCATTGGCGGGAACGCCTCGGGAAACTGTTGGGCCGGCATCGGCCCAGCGGTGGAGTCGGCCCGGCCTTTCGGGTCTTTTGGAGGGCCGAGGCGGAGGAACGGATCCGCCACAGGGCGGTCGGGCTCGGGCTGTCCTCGCCCGAGCCGTTGGCGCACCCGTTCATCTCGCAGGAGCTCATTTTGGGTCGGCCGCCGATTTGGGGTCCATTGAAAGCCCTCTAGTTCAAAAGGGTCCGGAATATTTTCTTTCGTCCGGTAGTAGGTGGTCTGTGTCCCCCCAATGACGCTCACACGCTCAACGCTCTCGTTCACGAAGCGTAGCTCGATGCGGTCTCCGGAGGTTCGGGCGGCCCCGTTTAGGGAATCACGTTCGGTGGCGAGGAACCGGATGGCCCGGGCATTGGGACGGGCCCGAATGCGGCGGAGGGTGCCGTCCCCAAAGAATGCGGTAATGGTCTCGGCCTTAAGCTGCTGAATTCGATCCAGAACGGAATCGCGCCGGGCCGCAAACCCGGAGCCGCGGACGAAAACCGTATCGGGGCTCCGGTCCCGGGCCCGCACTCGAATCGAATCGCCCCATGCCTGGCTGCCTTCAAACCACGTGACGGGAGATCGAAACAGGCGGGTTTCTTCGATCGGCAGCGAGCTCTCGGCCCGCGCCGTCGGGGTCGCCCACTTCCGCGGCGCCCTTCCCGAATCGCTACGAGGGGGATGCAGAACCGCAGAACGTGAGTGGTCGGAAGGATCTGCCGTATCGGATGGGACCGAGGTGTCGGGCACGGGGCGGGACCGATCGTTAAGTGAATCGGGCGGGGAGACGGGCCGGTCTCGGGAGGAGGCCGAGGGGACGGCCGTGGAGGCGCTTACCGGACGCGAGTCCGTCTCTCTCTGCGCCGGCAACGAGTCCACCGACGGGCGGAGCGGGTCGATACCCCCCCTCCGGTCGGGGAGGCTGTCGGGGGAAGTGCCCACGACACGGTCGTACACCGCCGAGTCCGCGACGGCGGAAAGGTCGGGCTGCCAGATCCGCACCGAGTCCACCGCTACGAGCCGGCGATGCGTGTTTGTGCGGAAGGACTCCAGCCGACGGGCCTGTACCACGAGCGTGTCGCTCGGGGCGCCCGTCGAATCCATCCGCACCCGCACCAGAAGCGCGTTGCCCTCGACCCGACTGTACCGACGAGCCTCCCGGTTGTCCGCCCGGTCCCCAAACAGGTACGTCCGGGCCGTCGTGTCGGCGTCGGCGTCCCCCCGCCGGTCAATGAAGACGTTCCCGTAGGCAGTGGACCGGTCGCGATCACGGTCGTACGTCAGCGAATCGGCAAGGAGCATGGTCCCGGGCTCGGTGAGGCGTACGCGTCCCCCAAACTCCGCCCGCTCTTCATCGGACCAATACGTGCCGCGTTGGGCCCGCAGGACCCGGTTGCTATCAACGAGCACAACGCTGTCGGGGAAGACTGTGCGTTTTTCCGCGGAGTAGTACCGTGCACTGTCCGCCCAAACGTCCACGTCCCCGTTCGTTAGCCGTACGTTGCCACGGGCGTACCCGACGTCGGTGGCGCGGTCGTACCGCACCGTGTCGGCCCGAAGGGTATCCCCCCGCTCGTACATGACCACGTTGTCGGTGAACAAAAGGTCGCTGCGCGCAAGGTACCGCCGGGCGTAGTCCGACCGAAGCCGCGTGGTGTCCTGCCGGACGAAGACCTCCCCAAACAGGTCCTGCACGCGATTCCCGTCCCGAGAAAATGTGCTCAGCGAGTCCGCCTCGACCAGGGCTCGAGAGCGATCACTTGTATCGGATGCAGAGGGAGCCAGTGTGGGCGGTGGAATCCCTCCCCCCGTCGGCAACGAGTCCATGTCCGCCGGCTCCACACCGGTCGGGGCCGCCCGGGACGTATCGTCCTCGGCCTGTGCCCAGACCTCCGTCCCGCCCCCCATCCAGAGGGCCCCGATCACCGCCAGCGTGAGCACACGCGTGAGGAGGGGCCACATCGGATAGCTGGAGGGGTCCGTCATACAACTAGCGCCGGTAGTTCCCGCACGAGATTCATCGCCCAAAAAAAGCTTGTCCTACACCGAAGGGCCCAAGCCGGAGTTCCCCCAGCGCCAGTTCCACATCGGACCTGTGGATCGTCTCTTCACGTTGGGGACGCACCTTATGACTGTTCATCTTCCCCATCGTCGTCCTCGTTCACATCTACCTCCGCCGAAAAGCGCCCGATCTGGTACGTTTCAAGATCCTCGTCCGCCACGAGCCCGTCCCCCTGGACCACCTCCGAGGGTGTGCGGATGCGCACGAACCGACGGGTGCGGATCGTCCGGTTGGCCTGGTGCCACGTGAGGTGCTCACTTTCAAGCCGTTTGTTGTCTTCAGTCGTCACGACGACGTTCCGGTACGCATCCAGCACACCCTTCTGGTCTTGAAACACCAAACTATCGGCCGTGACGGTGGCTGAGGAATCGCCTCTTTCGTCGAAGAGGTAGACCCGCACGCGCGCTGTGTCCTCCATTGAGCGCCAGACCGAATAGGTGCTGTCGCTGGTCTGATACTGCTCCATCCGACGGGCACGAAGAACAGCGCGGGCACGTCCCTGCTCCGACATGCCAAAGTCAGCGTCCCAGCTCACGTGCGTGGGCGTCGGTCCCTGCGCCGAACGCTCGCGGTCGGTTTCTCCCGAGTGCGATCGGTGCTCACAACCTCCACCGAGCAGGCTGCCCCCTCCCACGGCGGCGCAGAGCAGCAGCGCAAACCCCGAATGCCGTCCCCAGTATGGCTCCATCACAACTCCCTGGTTTTCAGTTTGGCTTTTGTGTTGAACAGGAATTCCATTGGCTTCCACGGACGCCGGTCCTCAGCAGGTCCCGACCCAACGCCCGTGTACAAATTCCACGAACAGACTACAACATTTGAGGGACAATGCTGAAGGCTCTTGGAACACCACTTCACAGTCCGACTCCTGTCTTTTACCTTGGCACTGATTTTGCTGACACTTAGTTGCAGGGGGACTCAGACACACCTCCGCTCTCCTTCCCCTCAGAACGGCCTGTCCTACAGCGAGATACGTAAAACATCCTTCGATGAGGAAAACGTCCCTTGTCGCTCTGAACGTAATGCAGAGCCGATCGCCCGAACAAGGAGGAGACACCAGGCGGATGGGCCCCACGTCAACCCCGAGCCGGAGCCCGCACAGGGCTTGGCGCGACGGAAACGGTCGTTTCTGACATGTAGAGCCGGGGCATGATTCTCCCACACAGCACACTGCCTGCCCTGAGACTCTCCCGCAGACCTCACCCAGCGTTCCTGCGGCGCACCTTCTCTTCACCACTCTCCGTCCAGACGACTCGCTTCACCATCATGAGCTTTGACGCTGAGACCGCTTCTTCCGAGACTGTAATCATCCACGTCGGAGAGGCCCTCGACTTCCGGAACGCAGACGACTTTAAAGCAACGTTTCAGGAACACGTCGACGAAGGAGTTCGGCAATTTATTCTCAATTTTTCCGACACAGAGGTGCTCGATTCAACAGGTCTCGGGTCCATCTTTTCTCTGTACCGGGCCATTTCACCGGACGATGGAAAGGTCGCCTTTGCAGACGTATCAGAGCCCGTCCAGGTGGTCGTCCAGCTCACCCGAACGTACAAGGTCTTTCGTCAATTTCCGTCTGTGGAAGCGGCCCGCGAGGCATTTGCGGAATAGTTGATCGCCCGACCTCGGGCTTCTGCATCGACAGTGGCCTGCCTCGTTGGACACCCCCCGGTTCTATGAATCCCTTCACGAAAACGTATACGGACCTCGATTGTGCAATCGACGAGGTGCGTTCGCTTTCTGATGACTGGCCGCCCCCCGCCCAGAACGGCACAGTCGACGACGAGACGCTTCACTGCATGTGTCTCGTGCTCCACGAGTGGATTGCCAACCTCCACCAGCACGCTCACTTCCAGAACAACACCCCGAGGGTCGAAATCCGGCTGACCTGTAACGCCGAGCAGGTGGACTGCTCCGTGTTGGACAACTCAAACGGATTCGACCTTGCCTCCTACCTCCCGACCGACGATGAAGACCCGGAGGCCTTCCCTGAGCGCGGCATGGGACTCCGGATCATCGAAGCATGCACCGACGAGCTCTCGTACTCGCCGACGGAGGACGGCCTTCACCGATTCAAGTTTATCATCCCCTCCGACCACGATCCATGGCTGAACACACTATTTTAGTTGTCGAGGATGACAGCACGGTTCGGGAGCTCCTGAAGTACCGTCTCGGCAAGCACTACGAGGTCTACACGGCCACGAACGGCAAGGAGGCCCTGGATCAAATTGAAGAGACCATCCCCGACCTCATCATTTCGGACATCATGATGCCGAAGATGGACGGCTTCGCGCTGCAGTCGGCCCTCCAAGCCGACAAAAACACGCGCGTCATCCCGTTCATTTTCCTCACGGCCCGGGCCGACGAAGAGGCCCGCCAGCAGGGCGAGCGAAAGGGGGTCGATGACTATATCACCAAGCCCTTCGACATGGAGACCCTGCTCTCCCGGGTGGAACGCCTTCTGGAGCGCATCGACATGTTCCAGAACCAGCTCGACGCAGAAATCGGACGCGACTTTTCCAACCGCCTGCTTCCGGACCACACCCCGGACATCGACGGCTACGAGTTGGACTTCCACAGTGAATCGCGTCAGCAGGGCGGTGGCGATCTCTTCGACTGGACCGAGACGGAGAAGGGCACGTACTTTCTGACGATCGGGGACGTGATGGGCAAGGGCCTTCGGGCCAAATTCTATGCCTTCAGCTTCCTGAGTTACGTGCGGGGCACCCTCCACACCTTGTTGGAGGAGTCGACCTCGCCGGCTGCACTGATGGGGGAGCTAAACGACATGCTGCTCAACGACGACGTGCTCGAGGATACGTTCGCCACGTTCTTGCTTTTTCACTGGGACCCTCACGCCCACACCGTCACGTACGCGAATGCAGGCCACTGTCGGCCCGTTCTCATGACCCCGGACGGGGCCACGGTGCACGAACACAGCGACCTGATTTTGGGCCTGGAGGAGGACATCACATTCTCGGAGGTCTCCCTAGATCTCGACCCGGGTACTGCGCTGTTGTCCTACACCGACGGCCTTACGGAGCAGCACACGCAGGAGGGCGGGATGTTGGGCGAAGACGGCGTGCGAGACCTCGCCGTGGACGCCTACGACGACGCGTCATCGATTCAGGCCCTGTTGGACGGGGTCCTTTCCCAAAGTGCCTCTGACAGTTTTGAGGACGACCTTCTCGTCGTCTGGCTGAAGCGCCTGGCGGAATAGCCGTCCTTCAACGGCCGTGGCGCGGGGGCCACGCTCCTCCCAACCCGGAGGGCCCCGTCAGGCAGCCGTCACCGATGCCTCCCGTTCGACGCCTGTCCGGCGTGCCCGGTACTCCGTCTCCAAGAGGGCGTAGAGGCCCTTGTCCCAGTAGCGTCCGTCTCGGTGCAGGGAGTCCCGCGCCGTCCCCTCTCTCTGAAACCCCATGCCCTCCACCAGGTCCCGCCACGCCGTGTGGTACTCGAACGTCTCTGCGCGGACCCGGTGAAGGTCCATCTGACCGAAGCAGTACGAAAGCAAAATCTCAAACGAGGCGCGCCCGTAGCCTCGCCCCCAGTAGTCCCGATCGCCGATGGTGATGCCGACCTTCGCGTGACGGCTGTGCGGGTTGATGTGCGTCGCGTAGGCCACCCCGATGAGCATTTCTTCTTCGTCAGCGTGAATCTCGAACGTCCGGTTCGATGGGGGCGGCGCTTCACACATGCGTTCAAACCGCTCCTTGAACGCCCCGAAGGACTCTTCCTCGTACGGCACCTCACTGTCGAGGCGGTTCAGCTCCGGGTCATTGTTCCACTGGAAGTGCGTGTGGATGTGCTCCATCCGGAGCGGCGTGAACTTGACACGCTCTCCACACAGCGGCGTCACCTCGGAAACAGAAGGCGAAGGGTTCATTTTGAAAGCGCTTCCAAATTCAGGGAGAAGGCGAAGGGCGGACCATCTGGGCTGAGTGCTGCTGCCTTCTAAGGAAACGGGCAGCCCCCCCGAATGCAACAGGCGTGCCCCTATTCGAGAAAGCACTCCTGATCTTCCGGGCCCCGGGCACCGTTTCTTCTATTCCTCTTGGGCTCGTTGGCGCAGGGCCCGGTGGTCCACCTTCAACCGGTCGTCCACCGCCGCTTCGGGAAGGGCATACATCGCGTCCGGAAGCTTGAACTTGGGCAGGGACGCCGACAGGGCTTGTCGCCAGGCCTCCGGCCGCAGGGAACCACGCGACCGGACGAAGGCCACCGGTCGGTGCCCGTAGGCCTCGTGGGAGACCGCCACGACGACTGCCCGCTCGACGTCGTCGATCTGTTCGAGGGCCGCCTCAATCTCTTCCGGCTGAATGTTCTCCCCCCCGGAGACGAACTGCCGATCAACCCGTCCCTGCACGTGGAGACGCCCCTGCGCGTCGACGTGCCCCACGTCTCCTGTTGGGTACCAGCCGTCCACACGCGGGTCTTCGACGGCATCTCCTTCGATCACCCCCACGCACAGGGAGGGCCCGGCAACCAGAATCTGCCCCCGTTCTCCAATCCGCACCCGACGATGCGGGAGGCGGCGTCCGGCGGTCTGCAGGTCCGCGAGCGGCGCCCCAGGGGGAGTCGTGGTGATCTGTGAGGCCATCTCGGTGGAGCCGTAGCTGGTGTGGAGAGGCCATCCCTGATTGTATCCTCGACGCAGAAGCCCGGACGGAATGGGCCCGCCCCCCACGAGCACAGCGCGCACCCGCCCCGGTGTCCCTTCTTCCTGGGCGTCCAGGAGACGACGAAGCTGGGTCGCCACGAGCGACAGGTGAGACGCCCCGGTCTCGCCCAGCGCCTCCGAAACGGACACGTCTCGTCCCGGCACCGCAACGGCAGCCCCCGCCAGTGCACACCGAACGAGAATGGCCAGCCCCCCCACGTGGTACAGCGGCAGCGAAAGCAGCCATCGGTCTCCGGCGCGAAGGGGCATATTGGCGTTTGCCCCCTTCGCACTGTACAGGTGATTCGCCCACGAGTGGAGGACGGGGGCCGGGCGGCCCGTGCTGCCAGAGGTGAACAGAATGGTGGCCCGACGATGAATCGGGCGCAGCGTCGACGCGGAATCCTCCACCGCCTCCCGCACCACGAGCGACTCGGGAGGTTCGATCTCTTCCACACTGCCTCCCGTCGTCGGTGCGCCACGGTCCCGGGCAATCAGACAGCGCGCCTGGAGCCGTTCCGTGGCACGACGGACCTCCGCGTCCGGGAGGCGAGTACTGATCGGAGCCGCCACCGCCCCCTCGCGCCACAGCGCCCACAGTAGCACTACCAGTGACGGCCCTCGGGGCAGACGAAGAGCCACCCGCGTGCCATCGGTCCATCCCCGCTCCCGCAGTCGCCGTCCGGTTGCCGCAACCGCCGCGTCGAGCTCGGCGTACGCCCACCGCCGGTCGGGCGTCCAGAGCGCCAGGGCGTCGGGGCGGGCCTGGGCCTGACGACGAATTGGACACGGAGCGCGAGGGCCGGCAGCCATGGTGTGCAGATCAAGCAGAAAACCGTTCGATGAGGTCGAGCCGGTCCCATGCAACCTGGGACGTGGAGGGATTCACGACCGAGGCCACGTCTACACGGGGTCCCCCAAGCGGAAGCGGAGGGGCATATACGTCGGCCGCGAGGCGATCGTACGTAGATAGGCCCACGGCCACCTCCGGGCCGGTGGCGGCCAACGCCACGAGCATCTGCAGCCCAACGCCGGACTCGTAGGAAGCACTGAGGACAGGGAGAGCATCCGTTTCTCGGGCCACGGTGCCCCACTCTCGCGTACGCCGCAGGCCTCCCAGGAGCGTCGGCTTGAGGACGACGGCCGTCACGTCCGGCAGGTCTCGAAGAGTCGACGGCGCCGTTTCTCGCGTTGTCTCGTCAAGTGCCACGGGAAGCCCCGTGTCTTCTATCAGTGCTCCGAGGCCCGCCGGATTGGCGAGCGGTTCTTCCACGTAGGCGATGTTCAGGGCATCGATGCCCTCCGAAAATGTTACGGCCTCACGGTACGACCAGGCCCGGTTCGCGTCTACACGAAGGGCAACGGAAGCGTTGAGGGCCCGCCGGATCGCCTGGACGCGGTCAATGTCGGCCTCGACGTCCCCACGCCCGACCTTCACTTTGATGGCCCGGTACCCGTCTTTCTGTCGCCGAACAGCCTGTGCCGGACCATTTGCCGTGGAGCGAGGAAGCAGGGCGTTCAGGGCCACGACTCGTCGCGGTGCCCCCAGCACGTCCGGCCGAGAGGTCTCGCGAACCGCAGCGATCACCTGTACCAGAGCACTCTCCATCGAAAACCGAAAGGATGCCGGCGCATCCGCGCCGAAGGAGAGCCCACCCAGCATCGTATCGAGATCCTCGGGGGCGTCGAAGAGGGAGCGGCCGGTCCAGCGGGGAAGCACAGTACGGGCGTGCTCCTCGACGTCCCCCAGTGCCTCGTCACTAAAGCCCGGCAGCGGCGCCGCGTCGCCCCAGCCCACGGCCCCCTGCCCCGCCACCAGCCGCACGAGCACGCCTCGGCGCCGGGCCACCTGCTCGCCCCCCACCTGCAGGGGCGCAGTGAGCGGAAGCTCGTACCTGTAGAGGGCGCTCTCCGAAATCGTCACGGGCGGGGATGCATTAGAGGTTCCAGCCGACGGCGAACAGAAGGGCCCAAAGCACGAGAAGTCGACCGGTTGCCCCAAGCAATGGGTTCAGTTTTTGCGGGTCTGTCGTGTTGGACAGTCTCCGGACGGACTCAATCGCAAGGGGGAACAGCCCGAGGGGCAGGGCCGCCCACGGATGAGGGGTCGTGCCGAGCACGCCCGTCGCGAGAACCGCCGAGAGCAACAGGGCCGCGGCCATGCAGCCCCCGTACGCAGCGACTCCAAAGCGGCGGCCGAAGCGTACGATGAGCGTCCGTTTCCCCGCCCGACGGTCCTCCGCCACGTCGCGCACGTTGTTCACCAGCAGAATTCCAATCGAGAGCAGCCCAGGCCCGGTCCCAGCCACGAGCACCTCCAGGGGCAGCGACAGTGCCTGCACGTAGTAGGTCCCCCCCACTGCCACCGGGCCGAAGAACGCGAACACAAACCCATCGGCCAGCCCAAGGGCCGCGAGGGAGTACCGACCCGCAGTGTACCAGACCGCCGCCCCAATCGATGCCCCTCCTACCGCAAGGATGGGCCACCCTCCCCGCACGATGAGATAGAGACCCGCCATCACAGCAAGGCCGAAGACCAAAATCGTCGCCCGTCGCATGGTCTCGGGGGACACCAGTCCGGCCTGCGTAACCCGAAGCGGCCCGACTCGATCCTGGGTGTCCGCCCCCTGCACGTAGTCGGCGTAGTCGTTGTGGTAGTTCACCCCAACCTGAATGAGGATCGCCCCCGCGAGGGCCAATACCGCCGAGGGAAGATGGCCCGCGCCCGCCTCGACGGCCATGCCCGTCCCCACGAGCACAGGAGCCACGGCCGCCCCAAGCGTTTTGGGCCGGGCCGCCCACAGCCAGACGCGCGCCCGGCGTACGTCTTGGGCATCCGTCGGATCGTCCATCGGCAACGAGGGGCTCAACGAAAACGGAGGTTCTGTCTGTGACTCTGTGCCTCAACGCTTCTCAGGACACAAACGATCCCGACCTCTGTTGGCGTCGTGGGGTCCTCAGGGAAGAAAATATCGTCTCTTTGCGAACCAATATGCTGGCATTCGGTCCACACAGAAGCTACACTGTGGGCTGCACCTTGTCCCTACAAGTTTTCCCGACGCCATGCCATCACGCCGTACATTTCTCCGCCAATGCGGCCTTGCCCTCGCCGCTTCCCCAGTTCTCTCGTCCCTGCCCTCCTGGCTGTCCTCCGCAGACGGCTTCGAGTCTCTCCGTGGAGGAATTGGGACCTTCACCCAGCGCGGAGGCACCATCGGGTGGCTTGCCACCGACGACGGACTTGCGGTCGTGGATACCCAGTCCCCGAATTCGGCCCCCGACTGCTGGAACGGCCTCAGCGACCGGTCTCAGGGACCCCTCTCCCTCGTCATCAATACGCACCACCACGGCGACCACGTCGGGGGCAACGGGGTCTTCGCGCAGTATACCGACCGCTTCGTGGCCCACGCCAACGTGCCGGATCTGATGCGGGCCAGCGCCGACGAGGGAGCGGCCAACGACCAGACGTACCCGACGGAAACATTCGAAGAGACATGGTCCGAATCCCTCGGGGACGAGACCATTTCGCTTCACTACCGCGGCCCCGCCCACACGGGCGGAGACGCAATCGTCGTCTTCGAGAATGCGAACATCGTCCACGTGGGCGACCTGGTCTTCAACCGAGCCTATCCCTTCATCGATGTCGACGGCGGGGCCGACTCCCGAGGCTGGATTGAGAGCCTCGAAACCATTCACGACACGCTCGACGACGACACAATTCTCATCCATGGCCACGGCAACCCGGAGTTTGGGGTCACCGGCGGGCGAGAGGACCTGCTGGTGATGCGCGACTTTCTCTCGGCGCTCAACGAGTACGTCACCCAGCAGCGCCAGGCCGGGGCCTCCCTGGACGAAATGAAACAAACGGAAACGCTGAAGGGCTTCGAGGCCTTCGACTTCGACTGGGCCCTGTCGCTCGCCGACTGCATCGAGGCCGTCCACCAGGAACAGACGGCGGGGTGACGACGGCGTGGACGATGCCCCCGGGTGTTCGCTCGTGTGTGAGTGTTCGCTCGTGATTACCCGTCCTCCACCGCTGCCTCGGCCGACGCCTCCAGGCGATCGTGGACCTGTCGATTCTTCGCCCGATCGGTTTGCACCTCGATGAGGGCCGCCCCGCCGGACCGACAGGCCTGAGTGTAGGCCCTGCGGAGGGCGGACGGGGACTCCGGGCGATGGTACGCCAGTCCGAACAGGGCCGCCGCGTGTTCAAAGTCCCGGCCGTGGGGCGTCGTAAAGTACGGGTCGAACTCGTCGTGTGCCCGGATGGGCAGGAAGTGGAAAATGCCCCCTCCGTCGTTGTTGATGACAATCGCCACGACGGGGCGATCTTGAAGAAGGGCCAGCCCATTCAGGTCGTGCCAGAGGGCAAGGTCGCCAATGAGAAGCGTCACCGGGCCGTCGCGCCCTTCGGACACCCCGGCCGCGGTCGCCACGGTCCCGTCAATGCCGCTCGCCCCCCGATTGGCGTAGGCCGGCCCGCCCGTCCCGGTTGGGGGGGCGTGTCGGTTGAGGTCCCGCACCGGCATGCTGCTGGCCGCCACGAGCGCATGCTCCGACGGCATCTCTTCGGCGAGCAGCGTGGCCACGAGCGGATCGGTGAGAACATCCGATGCCTCCACGTGGGCCTGCACGACGGCCCCGGCTCGTTCACTGGCGTCGGTCCAGGCGTCGCGCCACGCCGTGCTGCGCTTCCCTCCACCGAGCCGTTCCACCAGCGCGTCGGCGGCCCCGGGGACGTCCGCCTCCACGTGGTGGGTCACGCGGTGGTCCGGGTCGATGCGGGAGGGAGCGGGGCGCAGGACGGCCCAGGTCTCCGGGGCACTGTCACGAAGGAAAAGACGCAGCCGCTTCGAGGCAAAACGCCCCCCCACCTGCAGAACCGCCCTCGGCGGATGGGCCTCCCGGAAGGCCTCCGCGGTCAACACAAGATCCCCGTACGGCACCTGCCCGGGGCCGTCCTCTCCGTTCAACCGGAGGCGGGACGTAAGGTCAGGAATGAGCGGCCAGCCGAGGTGCACAGCCAGCCGTTGGGTCGCCTCGGCCGCCTCGGCCGAATCAAGTCGCCCCGCCACCACGAGCCCGTGCTCGGTGCCGCCTAGAGAGTCGGTCAAGGCATCCAGCTTGGAACCCGGCGGGGACGGGTTGGGAGTCGGGTAGTGTGTGTACGGCTCTGTGTCTGCCGCCCACTCTTCAACGGCAGGCGGAATCGCGACGGATGCCTCTTGCTCCACCGGCTCCAGTGGCTTTCGGAACATGCAATTCAGATGCACCGGGCCGGAAGGGGCGCGCCGAGCCCGATGCAGTGCCTGATCGGCCGTGGTCAAGACGTAGGCGGGATCAACGCTGTCGGACGGCGGGGGGACGTCGGCCTGCCACCGCACGTACGCCCCGAAGATCTTCACCTGATCGATCGTTTGGTTGGCGCCCGTGTCGCGCAGCTCTGGGGGACGGTCGGCCGTCAGAAGAAGCATCGGCACGCCGTCGACGGACGCCTCCACCACGGCGGGGAGCCCATTGGCGACGGCGGTGCCGGAGGTCGTAACCCAGGCAGCGGGCGCCTGGGCCGTGCGTGCCGCCCCCACGGCCGCGAACGCGGCGCCGCGCTCGTCGACATGCAGCACCGAGTCGGCCTCGGGGTGGCGGGCAATGGCAACGGTAAGGGGAGTGGATCGGGACCCTGGCGCGAGAAAAAAGGTCTCTAGGCCGCTCCGCACGAGCTCCTCGACGAGCAGTTGCGTCCACAGGTAGGTGGGATTGGGCGCGTCGAGAACGGACCAGGAGGGAGGAGCCACAGGGCCGTGTGGTTGGTCAGAGCAGTCAGTCAAGAGGATTGCCGGGATGCCATTCGGGGATCGCTCACGCCCATGATGGCGGCAAAGTCGCCAATCTTTTGCTCGATCTCTTTCCACTCGCGACCCGGCGCCGACCCCTCAACGATTCCCGCCCCCGAAAACAGGGCGATCTGCGTTTCTTCTACGAGCCCGGCCCGCAGGCCCACCGCAAACTCCGCGGCGTCGCGTCCTACCCACCCAACCGGGCCCGCGTACCATCCTCGATCGAACGGCTCTTGGGCACGGATCGCCGCCGCAGCATCAGCGGTGGGCACCCCGCACACCGCAGGGGTGGGATGCAATGCCTTCAGCACATCTGCCGTCGCCGTGTCGGGCTGGAGCGTGCCGGTGACCCGGGCGTGGAGATGACGTCTGCGTGCCAGCGCCAGCTCTCCCGTCTCCTCGGGAACACGGACCGTACTGCAGACGCGGGCTAGATCGTCCTGGATGGCATCCCTCACAAACGCATGCTCCCGACGCTCCTTCGGGCTCTGCAGGAGCTCGTTCCGAAGCGCCTCATCTTCCCGCTCTGTCTCCCCCCGCGGCCGTGTGCCCGCCACCGCCTCGCTGACGACGGTCCGGCCGTCTCGTCGAAACAGGCGCTCCGGAGAGGCCCCCACGAACGCGGCCCCGTTCGCCGGTCGGACCGCAAAGTGGTAGCATTCCGGCGTCGCGGGCTCCAGGTGACTCAGCACGAGGAGTGGGTCCATCGACGCGCCGAGCGAAAGGGCCACACGCCGGGCCAGCACGACCTTGTCGAGGGCCCCGCCGTCGATCGCGTCGAGCGCCCACCGCACCATGTCGGTCCATTCTTCATCACCCGGCACGTCTTGTCGTCGCCGCGGCCGCGGGAGGGCCGTGTGATCGCTGGGTCCAGGAAGGGCCGCCACGCCCAACGCCCCGATGATTTCGTCTGCGCGGTCGGCATCGCGGGGAAGCACCAAGGTACACACGAGACGCAGCGCCCCGTCCGTCTCCACCAGCTCAAACCGAGGCAGGACGAAGCGATATGTTCCAAACGGCGCCCAGCGACGGTCCGGACGGCCCTGTGCCATGGGCTGCCCGGCGTCAAACCGCATCCCCCCGTAGTACCGAACCCCAGGACCGGCCTCGTCGAGGCGCTCGTCCAGGGCACGGCCGAGGGCCCCGTAGTCAACGGGCGCCGCACTACCCGACACGACGTCCGCGGCACCGCACGCAGCCACCGTGCGGTCCTCGTCTCGCCCCGACCAGTACACCGCCTCGGAGGACGGCTGGGCCCGCACCCAGTCAATGGGACGCATGGGCCCCGGCACCGGCACGCCTACACGGACCGTACCACAGGCAGTGGGCGACTGGATCGTGTCGCGAATTTGGTCCGCCAGGGCCGTCCGCACGTCGTCCGCCCTGTCGATGTCGTGAATGACGGTGGGGTCGAGATCGAGCATGGAGGTATGTGTGAGAAAAACGGGTCCGGGGCAAGCGGGGACGAACGGCGTGGGCTCGCCCCCTTCGTCCCGCGGAATTTGGTCCCGCGGAACGAGGCAGGTGGTCTAGGAGGCGGCCGAAGCGCCATTCCCGGCAAGATGAGCGGTGCAGTTGAGCCGTTCGGCCCGTGTCTGCCCTTCGTCAAAGACCACGTGATTGACACACGTGTTGGAGTGGCCAAACTGGGACATGTGCTCAAGGCCGTACTCGTCGAGAAGGGTCGCGAGCAGGACGCGCAGGTACCGGCCGTGCGTCACGACGAGGGCCGCCCCCCCTTCCTCTTGGGCAAGGATGTGTCGGAGCGCCCGCCGCACCCGGCCCTGCACGTCCCGGATGGACTCGCCTTCCTCCGGGGCACGGTCGTAGTCGCCGTTTCGCCAGGCCGACTTGAGGGCGTCAACCGAGGCATCCCGTTCCGGAGACGGGGGCTCCCCTTCAAAGACCCCCCAGTCCATTTCACGCAGGTCTTGGAGGCGTGTACAGGAGAGCGACTCGTGCTCCGCCGCAAGAATGTCGGCCGTCTGGATTGCTCGCCGAAGCGTGCTGGCGTACAAAGCATCGACGTCTACCGGAGCAAACCGGTGAGCGAGCGCTCGGGCTTGCTCGCGGCCGGTTGCATTGAGTGTGCTGTCAATGCCGCCGCCCTGCATGACGCCCCGTCGGTTGTACTCGGTTTCGCCGTGGCGAACCAGGTACAGGGACGTCGGCGCATCTGTAAGAGCCGGTCGCAAATCGTCACTCATACAGCGAATCGAAGGAGAGGCATGGGGAAAACCGAGGGCATCGAGTGCCTGGACGCCTCCTCACGACGCGTCCGTGTCTGTTTCCTGATGACTGTCCAGGTTGTCGAGGATGTTCTTCGTGATGTCGTCCACCTGCGGCAGGGAGAGGCGGTGCTTGAGGGCCACCCGCACGATGAGTCCCCGCAGCACCTGGTCGGCCACCGGCAGCGGGTAAAGCGACCGCCGCAACGGGCGCACGACGTGTCCGATTGCCCATTCCAATACCCCCCACCGAAGAAGCACAAACCCCAGGAGACCCGCCCCGAGGGCACCGTACATCTCGGCGGCCGCAACGGCACTCATTGCCAGCACGTAATAGAGCGCCTGCGCGAGCACATGGTCGAGCATCGACACGGCCCGCACCGCCAGAAGACTCGGAAGGGCCGGGCTCAATGAGGCCCAGGCGGTAAACAATACAAACGCGCCCCCCACTGCCCACTCCACGGATAGTCCCCAGAGCATCAGTGGCAGCACCCACACCACGACGGTACGGGCGGAGTCGATCCAGGTGTCCGCCCAGCGGAGCAACTGCCCCAGCGGCACGTGGTCAAGCACCGTCCCGGCGTACTCCTCTACGCCCTTCTCCGTAACGTGGTACCACCGTCCCCCCTCCGTAAGAAGACCGTACGGTGTGTCGATGTAAGGTGTGGAAGAACCCTCCATCCAGACCGTTGTGAACCAGAATCAACGTCTCGCGAAGCGACAGCTGCATTTGCGGGTTTTACAACTGCCAGATCTGTACAGGGGCTGGGGGGCGCGGTTTCAATTCAAACCGAAAGTTGAAAGACTTTCCCTCCTGGAAGAGCCCCTCTTGAAAGAGCAAGCCCGTCCCTGGCACGCGAGACATGCCGCGAGCAGGGGCACACGAACGTCACGCGGAAGGCCTCTGCCTCTGTTCGCCATCCCGACGCAGAACGGGCCCTTCACCCATCTGAACTCCAGCCCGTGGGGCAGACGTGAGACGACACGCCGAAACGTAGCCCTCAGAACCTGCTTTGCGTGTTGACCGAAAGCCGAGACACAGTAGGCAAAGGGACGATGAATCGCCCAAGTGGACCTTGTGGTGGAGCGCCCTGAGCGCAGCGACCGGATACTCACCGGGGGGCCGCAGGCGTTCCGCCAAACAGGATCTCTCATCCCCACCGCCCGTGTTCAGACGAACGACGGCAGGTCCAGCGTGCTCGCACCGAGAAAAGAGGCAAGAACCTATAGTCCAAGCAACACGAGCGCGATACAGGCCAGCCCCAGGCCGACGCGATTCGGGCGCGAGAGCCGTTCCCCCCAAACGGTCACCCCCAGCAGGGCCGCAATAACCATGATGGCAATGTTGTTCGCCGGGAAGACGAACGGACCTGGAAGGACTTCAATGGCACGAAGCAAAAACTCAAGGGAGGCATAGTTCGCAATGCCGAGCAGAACGCCCCACCCAACGGCCCTGAGCGTGGGCCATTCGCCGTCCTGGAGGCCCTGATACGCAACGATGATGGCCCCCACGAGGAAGGCGACCCCAAACGCCAGCAGCAAGAATAACACCCGACTGTTCTCGGCCCCAAAGTCCTCCTCAAACGTTTTCATCAACACGTCGATTGCCCCACCGGAGCAGAACGTAAGCGCGAGCACTCCTGCGGCGAACCAGTCGACGCGAGCCAGCACCGAGCGAGCCATGCCCGTCGTCTCGGCCGAGGGAGACGCCCCGGCGGGAACAGGGTCGGAGGGGGACCGCTGATGCGCGAGCAAGAAAAATGCGCCCATGGCCAGGACCATCCCGAGGCCCTGCGCCGGAGTAGGGACTTCCCCCCATATGCCCCATGATGCCACGAACGGCACGACGACGGACACACGCATGACCCCGATCGCGAGCGACATTCCCGCCACCTCAGTGGCCCACGCGAGGACAAAAAACCCGGCAATCAGCACCACACCCGCCCCTGCCCCAAGCGCCAGGACCTCTTTTGAAAGAACGAGACCCTGCTCCACTTCTCGCCCCCCGAAGCCGAGCAGTCCGACCGCCACGACCACGGCAGCGGCGTAATTCACAGTCAGGAGGGCCGTTCGGTCCAGCTGCTGCCGGCCGGCGTGCTTGAAGATCATGCCGATTGCTACGCTGCCCGCAACGGCAAAGACCAAGAAAATCATCGACCAGCCTCGAGTGCACGTTCAGAGTCCACAGTGATCCCTAAAAATCCGCTCCCAATCGTTGGGGCCTTTCTCGGGATTCCCCTCGCCGTCCGTTCACGTTAACGCTCGGAAACGAACGTGTAGTAGCGCAGCCGCGACGGAATGGGCTCCGAGTCACGGATGTAAAGATCGGGGGGCACGTGCACACGTGGCGTCACGTATCCGGTCGTGTCGGACCGGATTTGGTCGTACGAGACGGTAGCAAAGAATTCTGAGGCACGGCGCGCCTTGAACAGGTCACGAAACAGGACCCGATACCGAATCCGAACCGTGGACGGCTGAAGCGACACAAGATCCTGGCCGGACGGCACACCGGTTACTTCGACCTCCACCTCCCTCGTCTCTTCCACAAACCGGCCCGCCCGCGCAGTTATCCGGACCGCCTTCGGCTGCACATCTACGAGCCGACGAAGCGTGTCGGCGAGCGGAACCTGCACCTCGGCCGTGTCCTGAAGATTCTCGATGGTGCTCGGGGCGGTGGGCCACACGTCGACCCCCTGCACCACCGACTCCGCCCCCTCTATGTCCACGGAGTCGGGCACGAGCTGCGGGGCCCCAATCAGTTCGTAGTCGGACGCAAGGTCAACCTCCACACGACTCTGCACCGGAATTCTTCGGGTTTGAGGAGGCTCCAGGGCCATCTCGAACGAGGCCGGGGTGACGGACTCAATCTGGAGCGATGTTCCCTGCGGAAGGGTCACCATGTCCGCCACGTCGACCTGACTCGTGGTGGCGTTCACCTTCAGGACAGGGGGACTGTAAAGCAGGCGGAGAAGGTCGAGCCCCCGGCCCTGCACCTGCACCTGCACGTGTGTCGGGGGCACCTCGGCGAGGGCTTGCCCCTCCGGGGTTTCCGTCACCTCTACCGGCAACCGGACCGTCTGTGTGCGCTGCTCGCCTAGGGTGAGCGACAGCCAGAGGACGCAGGAGAGCAGCACGCACACCGTGAGGGCCATGCCACGCTGGGGAGGGGGCTCCCGCCGCGGTTCGTTGTCCGTCGAGGCAAAGAGGGGACGCAGCCAGTCCCAGAACACGGCGCCTTGGGAATCAGAGTTGGTGGCCACCAGGCTCAAGTGGAATTCGTCCGGAACGAAAAGCGGATGCTTTCACGACAGGGGCCCCACTTCGTTTCGGGGCCCGTCCCGAAGGCAATTGCGTGAACGCACGTCATTGCCCTGAGCACCGACGGCTGTCGGGGCTCGCCAAACGAGCAGAGTCCCATTCGCCTTCCGCGGAAACACGTACGGGCTCGTCGTGGGGAGGGCGGGCGCCCCTTTTCAACATGCATGCCAGGCGGGGCCGTATCTGTTTCCTTCGGAAAAGCTCCTTGGGGGGCCTCTCATCCCTCAACCCATACGGTCTTGACGTTCACAAACTCGTGGATTCCGTGGTGAGACAGCTCCCGGCCGTAGCCACTGTCCTTGATCCCCCCAAACGGAACGCGCGGGTCGCTTTTCGTCATCTCGTTTACAAAGACACAGCCAGCCTCCAGCGCACGGGCCATCCGTTCTCCCTTCTCAAGATCCTCGGTAAAGATGCTTCCCCCAAGCCCGAACCGGGTATTGTTGGCGAGGGCCACGGCGTGCTCGGCGTCGTCCGCCGCGGTGATGGACGCTACCGGGCCAAAGATCTCTTCCTCGAAAGCCACGGTGCCGGGCTCCACGTCCGCAAGGACAGTCGGGGCGTAGAAGAACCCGTCCCGCTCGAGCATATGTCCGCCGGTAACGGCCACGGCACCGTCCCCAAGGGCGCGCTCCACCTGATCGTGCACCATGTCGCGCAGGTCACCCCGTGCCATCGGCCCTACATCCGTCGCGTCGTTTGTCGGATCACCGACGGTGAGGGCGGCCACATTTTCAACCAACCGCTCCCGAAAATCGTCGAGCACGGCCCGCGTCACGATGAATCGCTTCGCGGCGATGCAGCTCTGGCCGTTGTTCTGCATGCGCGCCGTGCACCCGATGGAGGCCGCCTCCTCAAGGTCCGCGTCGGCACAGACGATGAACGGATCGGAGCCCCCGAGCTCCAGCACGGTCGGCTTGAGCTGAGCCGCCGCCTGCTGGGCAACCGCCGCTCCGGCCGGCACACTTCCGGTGAGCGTGGCGCCCCGGACCCGTCGGTCCTCCAGAATCGTCCCGACCGTCTCTTCATCGACGCGGAGCACCTGCAGCTCGTGGTCCGCAAACCCGGCCTCCCGCAGAACGTCCGCGATCGCCTCGGCGCACCCGGTGACGTTCGGGGCGTGCTTCAGCAGCACCACGTTGCCGGCCATGAGGGCCGGCGCGCCGAACCGAAACGCCTGCCAGAATGGAAAATTCCACGGCATGACGGCCAGGATGGGCCCGAGCGGCTCATGGGCCACGTAGCTTTTCTGCGCGGGCGTCTCCACCGCCTGGTCGGCAAGGAAGTCGGCCCCGTGCTCCGCGTAGTACCGGCACACCCACGCGCACTTCTCAGCTTCGGCCCGGGCCTGTGGAAGGGGCTTTCCCATCTCCTCCGTCATGAGTGCCCCGAGAGCGGGCGCACGGTCTTCGAGAAGATCCGCGGCCCGCTCCAGCCGCGCGGCCCGCTCCCCGAACGAACGGTCTCGGTTTGCCTCAAAGCCCGACCTGGCCTGCGCAAGGCACTGCTCAATCTCTCGGTCGGTGTGCAGGGAATACCGTTCGATTTCATTCTCGGTGGTGGGATTCTTGGAGACGAGAGGCATGGCTCAACAGGGGTGATGGAACGAGAGGCAACACGAAATTCCACGCCCGGCGGACGACCGGTGATCCGGCCCCACACTTGATTTTTCCTCGCCAATTCGGGGGCGTCTTCGTCGACTCACTAGATCCCAACGAGGCTGTTTGCGTTGGGAATGAACGCGCGGATCCCCAACCCCATATCTCGACGGCCCATGAGCACGTCTCTTCCGTCCGGCGTTCAGGTCGACCCGTCTGCGGTCGAGGATCTCGTGGGGCGGCCGATTGACGACCGTTCCCACTATCGGCGCGCCTTCACGCACCGGTCACTACTCCGCGTCCATCCGGACTACACGTTTCAATCGAACGAGCGCCTCGAATTTTTGGGCGACGCGCTGCTCGACGTGTTCGTGGGGGAGGTGCTCTACGAGCGCTTTCCGGAGAAGGACGAGGGCGCGCTGACCCGACTCCGAGCCCGGCTCGTTAGTGAGACCCCCCTGGCCCTCTACGCCCGTCGTCTCGATCTCGGCCGGCACCTTCTGATGAGCCAGAATGCGGCCCAAGAAGACGGGCGCGACAATCCCAGCATCCTCGCGGATGCGTTCGAGGCGCTGGTGGGAGCGATCTACTTGGACCTGGGCTACGAGGCCGCGCAAGCGTTCGTGCGGAATCGGGTGCTCGCTCCGCTCGATTTGCGGGCCGTGGCGACCCAGGACGAAAACTACAAGAGTCAGCTTCTCGAGTCCCTCCAGGCGCAGGGGCGTCCTCAACCGACGTATCACGTCGTTCGGGAGAGCGGCCCCAGCCACGACAAGACCTTCACGGTGGAGGTGCGGGTGGACGACACGGCCTACGAGCACGGAACCGCCGGCAGCAAGCAGGAGGCCGAGCAACAAGCGGCCCGCCGAACGCTCGACGAACTCACCACCGACCCTCCCGCGTCGTAATTTTGCTGGGCCCAATGAACCGACGCGTCCTCTCAGCTCACGTTTCTCAATAAACACGTCCCCTCTGATGTCCTCCCTCGCTTCTGAGCTTGACCTTGCCCTCACTCTCGCCCGCATTGCCGAAGGTGAAATCCTTCCCCGATTCCGTACCGTCAGTGTCGCCCACAAGCCCGACGGCACGGAGGTGACGGAGGCGGACCGTGAGGCCGAGCGGGCCATGCGCGAGCGCCTGGCCGATGAGCGTCCCGACCACGCTGTATTGGGGGAAGAGTTTGGCAAAGGTGGTCCCGACGACGCCCGCTACCAGTGGGTCCTCGATCCCGTGGATGGAACCGCCGGATTTACCATTGGCATGCCCCTCTTCGGCACACTCGTGGGGCTCCTGGAAGAGGGCACGCCGGTCGTGGGGGTCATCCACTTCCCGGCCCTCGACGAAACGGTCTACGCCGCTCGGGGGGAGGGCTGCCAGTTCCGAACAGCCGAGGCCGAACACGCCGTGAGCACAGACCCCGTCGAGTCGCTCGACGCAGCCACCGTGACGACCACGGCCCTTCACAGCTCCGACGTGACGGCAGAGGACAACCAGACCCCCTACCGCCTCACCGAACTGGTCCGCCGGGCCGGCAAGTTTCGGTTCGTTACGGACTGCACCCAGCACGCCCTCGTGGCCCGGGGCCGCACCCACGCAGCCGTGGACACCCTCATGCACCCGTGGGACGTGGCCGCCCTGGTGCCCTGCGTGCGGGAGGCGGGCGGGGCTGCTCAGCCGCTCGACCCGGATGCCGACGACATCGTCTTCGGGGGCAGCCTGGTGACGGCCGGCAGTGCGGCGCTACTCGACACGGTGCGCAATCTGCTCCAGCCGGACACCAATGCCGTGTCCCACCTCGGCTGATCGGGGCCGTCCGGACCTCGCCACTCCGGCCGTGGCCCCCCCGGCAGTTCGTCCGCGGCGATGAGAAGTCACTGGCCCCAACTCGCGTTCCCTTCTTCATCCATCGTGTCCCTGTCATGATCGACCGGATCGACACGCTCGACCTCCACTTCCAAGATCAGCGGCACATCATCGCGGCGTACCTTCTTCCGCACGCCGACGGCGTGGCCCTGATTGAAACCGGCCCCGGCTCTACGTTTCCCATGCTCCAGGCCCAGTTGGCCGAGCGTGGCCTTACGCCGGCAGACATCTCGGCGGCCTTTCTGACCCACGTTCACCTCGACCATGGGGGGGCCGCGGGCCACCTCGCCCGCCACGGCACCACGATCTACGCACACCGCATTGGGGTGCCGCACCTGTCCAGCCCGGAGCGCCTTCTGACCAGCGCCGAACGGATTTACGGGGACGACATGGACGCGCTCTGGGGAGAGATGCCTCCGGTCCCTGAGGCACAACTCGTCGCACTGGACGATGGAGACACGGTGTCGCTGGGAGGCGAGAAGCTGACCGCCCTCGACACGCCGGGCCACGCCTCGCACCACATGAGCTACGTCGTCGGGGACGTTTGCTTTACCGGTGACGTGGGCGGCGTCCGCATGCCCGGAGAACACCACGTCGAGTTGCCCCTCGCCCCTCCAGAGATCGACCTTGACGCTTGGCGCGAGAGCCTGACGTGGCTCCGGACCGCGGCCGACCACCACGATCTGCGCCGCCTCGCCCCCACCCACTTCGGCCTCTACGACGACCTCTCTGCCCACCTCCATCGGCTGGAGACCGCCCTCGAGGCGGCGGACGAGTGGGCCGCACAGAGCCTGCCCGGCTGGGACGACGGCGAGGAGGCCCTCCAGGACGCCGTAACGGACTGGATGCGAGAGCAGGCCGCCGCGGAGAGCGTCGGCGACGACGCCTGGGCGCAGTACGAGCTGGCCAACCCGAGCTGGATGGCGGCGCAGGGCCTGCACCGATACTGGACGACGCAGGCGTCGTAGCCCTTTCCTACGAGTCTTGGTCGCCCGGCGCCGGCAGGTTGATCTCCGGATCGTCGGGGTGCGGGCGATAGAACAGGGCCGTTCCCCCAATTGTCCGGACCACCTGCACGTCTTCCAGGGCGTCCGCCACCGCCTCAGCAACCTCCCGGACGGGGCGGGGGGCATTGTCGAGCACGCGAATGGTGACGAGCTCGCGGGTATTGAAGGCCTCCTCCACCGCTTCCAGGACGGCGTCGGTCCCCCCCTCCTTGCCAATGTGCACGAGGGGATCCTGCCCGTGGGCTTCACTGCGGAGATGAGCGCGCTGGCGGGATGTTAGACGGTCGGGCATGGGGTCTGCAATCTGAGTGAGGCGGGGCAATGATTTTCGATTTCCTCTTCACGATCTCGGTGCGGGGGCGTTCCCCTGCGGCGCCTCACGTCGCGGTGGCCGGGCGAAAGGCCGCTGGGGATGGGTCGACCGGGGCAGACTGAATGACCCCCCACTCTCCATTCACCGACCAGTCTGGGGCTTGCTCGTCGAGCCGATCGACTTGGGACCGCGACAGGCCGGCGGCCACCTCGGACTTGTGCGTTCGGAGCGCCACCACCGGCACCGGGAGCGGCGCAACGGCCTCTTCGAAGGGAGTCGTGAAGGCCCAGTGGCGGTCCCCCAGGAGGCGTCGGTAGTTGGCGTCCCCCTTGCTGATCAAAAGGTCAGCCCGGGCGAGGTCGGCCCGAACGTGCAGAGGAAGCGCTCGGGCCCGAAGCGGTGAGGTCCACACCCAGGCATCTCGCAGGCGGAGGCGCCCGGATGCGAGAGCCGTTTGCAGCCGTCGCGCAAGGGCCCGGACGGGCGCCCGGTCGGCATCGGCCAGGGCCTGAACTGTGGCGTGCACGTCGCCGACGGTGGCATCAGATACGAACGTTGGATGCGCCTTCAGGTGAATCGTCACCCGCCCGACCGCCTCGGCCGCAAGAAGACCGTCGACCAGGGCGAGGTCGGACACAAGCTCGAAGCCGGCGTTGTCGGCCCAGATGTCGACCCGGGCCGGGCGCTCCAGGTTCTCGAGAGGCAGGAGCGCCGTGGCAGTGTCATCGACCAGGAGGTGCTCCTCGGCCTGCGCGACATCGTCGTGGGCCGGTCCCTCCTCGTCGGCCGCCCACATGCTCAGGTCTGCCTGGTTGCCCCAGAGGGCCGACCGGAACAGCCGCGTGAGCACCGGGCCTGCGCCCTCGCCTTCGTCCAGAGCCCGCATGCGCCGCTCGGCCAGCGCCCCAATCCGATCCGCCGTCTGGACGAGCCCCTGGTCCTTCTGGGAGGCAAACGGATCCACCCGCGCCCCTGCTCCGGATCGGAAGTACCCCGTCGCCTCCAGGAGGCGGCGGTAAAAATACGTTTCGCCGAAGAACCAGGGGGCCTCCAGCCAGGTTTTTCCGCGGTGGGGCGCGACGTATTCCGTCCAGAGGCCTGCATCGGGGGCCTCCTCGTCGCGGAGGGGGCGAATGGAGCCGTCCGGAAGGTCGTTGCGGAGGGCCTGAATACGAGCATTGATTGCGTCCGGAAAGTCGTTTTCCGCAACGACGCGATCCGCGATGCGAGGCCACCGGCGGGCGATGGTGTGGTGGGTAAACGAGCCCGCGTCTGTGCCCCGGAGCGGGGCGGGGAGCGACGCAGAGGATTCGGGGGACTCCACGACCGAGGCAAAGGAGCGACTGAGGAAACACGGGATGTATCACCGGCCCGTACGGCCCGCCCATACAGGATGGTCGGACTCTTCTTCTCTTTTCGTCGAAAGCACAGACTTTGGAGCGGGCCTCCCGGCTTTACGGGACGCTGCTCCCCCGAAAACGCCCCCCGAAAACAAACGGGGGCCTGAACCCATCAGGACGGTAGCAGTTTGCAGCAGTCGGTCTGTCAACGCCCCTCCCTGTGCCATGGCCCCCGATTCTCCCTCGCCCGAGTCCTCGGAGTCCTCCGATTCGACCGCGTCCTTCAGTGCATCGGACGCGTCTTCCCCGGTCTCCTCTGTGGCCTCATCTTCTCGGCTGGAACGGCTTCGTAGGGTGGCGTTCGAAGCGGTCCTCGTCGCGGGCGGCGTCGTGCTTTTTCTCGTGATGCTCTACGAGATGCACACCCCGCCGCCGGAGAGCGCATTTTTGTCCCCGGCCCTCGTCGGGCTTGCGGGCATCGTTCTCCTCTGGCCCCTTCGCGGGCACAAGGCCGTCCGGGCCCTGCTGCTCTCCGGCGGGCTCTTGCTCCTGCTCTGGACACTGGACAAGGTACACCGCGTCCTCGTTCCGTTTGCGGCCGTCTACCTCCTGGCCTATCTCCTGAATCCGCTCGTCGAGCGGCTCAGGGAGCGCTATCAGGTGCCCCGCTGGCTGCCCTCACTCGTGATTACGAGCCTCGTGGTGGGCGTCTTTGTACTGTTCATTCTCATTCTCGCCCCCAGCATTTCCAGCCAGGCACAGGCCCTGTCCGACCGGGTGCTCGGGACCGTTCGAACCCTGCGCGCTTGGCTAGAAGCCTCCACAGTTTTGGACACCCTCGAAGGGGCGGGGCTTCTCCAGAAGGAAGAGGTGATCGCGCAGGTTCAGGCCTTGATCAAGGAGCAGGCCGGCCGTCTGCCCAGTGCCGCCGAGGAGCTCGTGGCCTCGCTCGGATCGGTTCTGGGCATTGTCACGCTTCTCGCCCTCGTGCCCGTCATTCTCTTTTACACCCTCAAGGACTATCCAACGGTCCAGTCGGGCCTGGTCGACCTGTTTCCCACCGCGGGCGGCCGGCGCGACTACCTCGTGGAGGCCGGGAGCATCGTGGGCCGCTACTTTCGGGGGCAGCTTCTGATCAGCACAATCGCAACGATCAACGTGTCGGCGCTCCTGTTTCTGTTTGACATCCCGTTCTGGCTGCTGATCGGGCTGCTCGCCGGTCTCCTCAACCTCATCCCCCAGATCGGCGCCCTCATCACAATGGCCGTGGGGGCCCTGGTGGCGCTCATCGTCGGAAGCTGGGTGAAAGCCGTAATCGTACTCGCCGTCCTCCTCGGCGAGGGCCTGCTTGAACAGAGCGTGCTAACGCCGAAGATTCTCAGCTATCAAGTTGGTCTGCATCCGCTCCTGGTGCTGTTTTCTCTGTTAGCGTTCGGGACGTTGCTCGGCGTCGTCGGCCTCCTGATTGCCGTCCCCATGACCGCCATCCTGATGACGGGCTACCGGGCCTGCCGCGAGGAATTAACACTCGACCTGAGCGAATACGGCACCCCATGAAACGTTTTCGTCTCGGGACGCAGGACCGGGCAACCCACTTGCTTCCACACTGTTAGCATCCGGTCTCTGTTTGCAGACTACCATTCTGCGTCCCTTTTGTCACCGAGTGCCCCCCTACGGAGTGCTTTTTCCCAACCGATCCTCATCAGACATTGTGACGCGGACGTTCGAAGCTCCACGGACCTACCGCCCCAGCGCCTCCCTCCTCGGCCGTGCAATTCGGGCCTGGACGAACGACCGCCTGCGGGGAGAGGCGCTCTACCTCGTAGCGATGACGGGCCTCACGATCGCCTTGCTCATGGCGCATTATCTGAGCTGGGCCCTCCTGGGCTCGGTCATCAATGCCCATCCGGCAGGACAGACGATATTCTGGGGAACCCAGGTCGGGACGGTCCTGGCGCTGGCCGCAATCGGGCTTGTGGGGTTTCGTCCCGCGGTTCGGGTAATGTATCGCCCGGACGCGCTGACGATTCAACAAGGAGACCGGACCTGTACCCTTTCCCCGTCCGATGTCGACAACGCAACGCTCATTCCGGCCCAGCGCTACCACCGCCACTACCGCCGCTACGCCGCCACACAGGTGTTTGTCAGTGCAATGTCGGAGCAGGTCCTCTGCATTCGCACGAGCGACGGCCCCGTGATTGTGGCCCTCCCGGAGCCCGAGGCACGAACGGCCCTACTGGATCACCTGGACGCATTCACAGCGTCCCCCTCAGAGACCGTCGCCCACCCGTAGTGGGGGGCCGTCAGACCAGACGGGACCGCTTGTTGAGGTATTCCAGAAGCGCCGTGTCGTAGGCTTCGTTCGTGTCGAGCTCCGCGAAGTCGATGTCGTGCTCCAGGCAACTGCGGCGGAACGTTTCGGTGAAGTGCTCCACGGCCTCGGTGTAGTGATCACGGAGCTGGGCAGGCTGGAGCGACACCTCCTCCCCGGTCTCTACGTCCCGAAACAGCATGGGCCGGTCCGGAAACTGGAACTGGCGCTCGGTCTGCCCTTCCAGGACGTGGAAAACAACGAGCTCGTGCCCGCGGTGCCGGAGGTGACGCAGGGCCCGCAGAAGGTCCTCGTGGGCCGCAACATTTTCGAAGAGGTCCGTAATCACGACGATGAGAGAGCGGCGCTGAACTCGTTCGGCCACCTCTTCGAGTGCGGCGGCCGCGTTGGTGCGCTGATCGGCGGCCTCCTGCTGGTGAAATTGCTCAAGGGTGAGCAGCAACTGCCGCAGGTAGCCCTGGGTCGCCTTCGGCGGTCGGACGGTGTGCACCGACTCGTCAAACCCGATGAGCCCCGTGGCGTCCCGCTGTTTGAGCATGAGGTTGTGCAGGCCCGCGGCGAGGTACGACCCGTAGTCGAGCTTCGAGAGCTCGTTGTCGCCCGCGTAGCGCATCGAGGCAGAGGTGTCCAGGACCACGTAGTTGCGGAGGTTGGTCTCCTCCTCGTACTGCTTGATGTAGTAGCGATCGGTCTTTGCGTACACCTTCCAGTCGACGTGCCGGAGCTCGTCGCCCTGGTTGTAGGGCCGGTGCTCGGCAAACTCGACCGAGAAGCCGTGGTAGGGGCTCTGGTGCAGCCCTGTGATAAACCCTTCCACGATCAGACGGGCCCGCAGCTCCATGGTCTCGAGCTGCGACACGACGACGGGATCGAGATAGCGACGCGCGGCGGTGGATTCGGCCATGAAGAAAACAGCAACTTCGGGAGTGCACCGGGCCGGTTAGAAAGTTTGCCTGCTGTTCGGTTCCTTGGGAGTGGCGGAACGCTCCTCCGGCCACAGTCCCGATTTCGCTGCAGTCCTGCTGTTCTCATCCTACCCACCGTCCACATGCCGTCCGACGACCGCATCAAAGCCCAACTCATGACGGCCCGGGATCTCGGGCGCACGCTGGACCGCATGGCCCAACAGGTGATCGAGCGCTTCGACCCCATGGCGCCCGCCTCGCCCGTTGATACGTTTGCCCTCGTGGGCATGCAGACACGGGGGGTGCACCTTGCCCGTCGGCTCCAGCGACGCATTCATACCCAGACGGGACAGGAGCTGCCGCTCGGCCTCCTCGACGTCACCATGTACCGGGACGACGTGCGCCTGCGGCTGGACAAGCCGGAAATTCAGGCCACCCGCATCCCGTTTGACGTGACCGACCGAGAGCTCGTCCTCGTCGACGACGTGGTGTTTACCGGCCGGACGGGACGCGCCGCCCTCGATGCCCTCATGGACCGGGGCCGCCCCGCCGCCATTCAGTTCCTCACCATTGTCGACCGCCAGCACCGCGAACTTCCAATCTCGGTGGACATCGTGGGGCGGGAGGTGCCCACCCTGCCCGGCGAAGAAGTGCGGGTGCGTGTCGAGGAGGTCGACGACGAAGACGGGGTGTGGCTCGTGAACGTCCCCGTGTCCGAACGCTCCACCAACGACAGTCGCTGAGCGCAGCGCACTCGCGTCCCGAGTTGTCCGATCTCTGAATCTTCCCTCCCTCGTCCCTCCTACCCTCGTCCCTCCTATGGCCGCTCCCACATCGTCTGCCCCCCTGGACCGTCCGGGCGCGCTGCACCACCGGCACCTCTTGGACCTTTCCACCTACGAGGCCGACGAGATTCGGTACCTGCTCGACACCGCCCAGGAGTTCCGGGAGGTGCTGGACCGCCCCATCCGACAGGTGCCCACACTGCAGGGCACCTCGGTCGCCAGCCTCTTCTTCGAGCCCTCCACCCGAACAAAGCTGTCGTTCACCCTTGCCGCCGGGCGTCTCTCCGCCGAGACCGTGAGCCTCTCGAAGTCCAGCTCGTCGGTCACGAAGGGCGAGACGCTCAAGGACACGGCCCGCAACGTGGAAGCGATGCAGGTGGACGTGGTGGTGCTCCGGCATCCTTCGCCCGGGGCCCCTCACTTCCTCGCCCGCTGCACCGACAGCGTCGTTTTGAACGCCGGCGACGGGGCCCACGCCCATCCGACCCAGGCGCTGCTCGACGTGCTCACGATGCGGACGCACATCGACTCGTTTGAGGACCTGAGCGTTTCCGTCATCGGCGACATCACCCACAGCCGCGTCGCGCGTTCCAACGTGCAGGCCCTCACCACGCTCGGGGCCACCGTCACGCTCTGCGGGCCCGAGACCATGCTGCCGGTCGAGATGGAGGCGGCGATGGACGTGCGCACGACGACCCGCCTCGACGCGGCACTGGACGGATGCGACATCGCCATGGCCCTCCGCATCCAGATGGAACGGCAGGACGCGGGCCTTTTTCCGAGCACGCGGGAGTACCACCGCCAGTTCGGCATCACGGCCGACCACCTCCGCCGCCACCCCGATCTTCTGATCATGCACCCGGGGCCGGTCAATCGCGGCATTGAACTGACCGACGCCGTCGTGGACCACGAACGGTCCATCATTCTGAGCCAGGTCACAAACGGGGTCGCCCTCCGGATGGCGGCACTCTATCTGCTGGCCCCGCGTCGTGAGGACGCGTAGCCCAACGGTCCCCAAACGGGCAAACTAGACTGTCGTGAGCGACAGGCGTCGAGCGCGATGCCCCCCTGACCTGCGTCGGCGTGCATAGCCCCCCTGTGCCCACAATTGAACCGGCAGCCGCCCACACATTTTTGAATGTCCCCAACGACCGTGGCGGCCTGGTGCTCTACGCACTCTCCCCCCTCACCGTCAAATTCACTCTGCAGGGGGGTGATATCGAGCGCCAAGCCGTGGAATCTCCACGCACGTCCGGACTGGCCTCCAGATCGATGGAGACGACCAACGGCCCATCCCAACTCGCGTCTGTCGTGGTGTCACCGGAAAACGGATTTCCTCGCGTCGACGGCGCGTCCCCCTCCCGAAACGTCCCCTACAGTTTCACCGCTGTACCGGAGAGCTGAAGCGTACCGGCGGTCTGGTCCATCCAGAAAAGGACTTCAAGCACGCCCTACAGAGCGGACTCCCCCACGTCGCCGGGCAGCAACACCTGCACATCACTGAGGAATGTCCAGAATTGAGAGGTTGGCCTCCGCCACGGTCGGAAGCGCCAAGGCCTACCGGTGTTCTGAGTCACGGGGCCCCTTTTGTCTCAGAACCTGTCGGGGACGAGTGTCGAGTACCGTTAGGCACGACTCCTCAGATTCCTCTCACGGATGGTTTTTCGTTCCACTCGGGCCAGGCCATTTTCCCCCCTCTGTTGAACATGGCCGCTGGTGAGGACAAGTGGGAGGACCGCGTCATCACTGCCGAGGGCATCCGGACAGGCTTTTGGAGCCGACCGAGGCGTTCCCGAACGAGAAGGACCCGTCGTCCAGACGGGGAGAGACGAAAAACCTGCCCTCAACTGCGACCACGTCGCCCCAAACTTCTATGGCGTGCATACCGCATGTGGCCTCATGCCTGACCTACTCTGAGCTGCATGATTGCGGACCGGGGAGCGAAGAAACTACGGATCGGGCCTCAATATCGTCGACCTCAAGCAAACAGACCGTCGAACGAGGGCGGGTGTCCGTCCTGGCGCGATTCTTGACCTCAACGCAATGCCAGACATGTACGCAGACAAGCGTTTCAAAATTTACTACGCTTGAGGGCCGCATCCTCCGCTCTGCGGGGAGCAAAGCGGCCCGTTCCCTCCACACCGGCGCTTCCCCCCAGACAAACTTCATTTTCCCTTTTCGAAAACAGGTTTGCGCTATGTCCGCTTCGCACGCCAACTGGTGGGCCGCCACGGTCGCCGCACTTTCCCTCACGATCCTAGTGGGGTGCGACGTGCCCACGGGGGACACCTCACCGTCCCTCAACACCGAGACGGAGATCAGCACACCACTCGTGCAGGAAAAAACCTTCACGTTTCTCGGCGGGCCCGACAGTGAATTCGACCCATTAATTGACACCACGTCGTCGGACTTCGACTCCCTCTTCGAGGTGGGATCGGCGAATAACGACATCTCGGTCGTACAGGACATCGATAACTTCGACATCGGGAATCTGGACGGCGCCCTGGAAAACGCCACCGGCAGCCTCACCTTTGCCCAGAAGAACTTTGAAGAAGAGCTCATCGACCTGAAGGAGGAAGGAGTCCCGGTTTCGGGTAAACAACGGATCGGGGACCTCGAGGTAGAACTACAGAGATCTGCGACGGCTGACGTCTCAGTAACTGGGAGCGACAGAGTCGCCTTCGAAAAGTCGCAAGACAACTACGTAGAGCTCGGAAACACGAAGATCGGGGTGCCGAACATCGCGGTTTCACCAAACTCTACAAAGGGTGTTTTCGACAGCCTACGGTTCACATATCCCGATATCCGAGTCAAGCCGTACGGGAAGAACGACCAATTCGTCGTCGAATTTGTCAAAACCCCCTGCGGAGACGGCCGCTGCGGTCCCAATGGCGAATATCAACGGGACATAAACGACCTGAGTGATGGGTTTGGCATCGACCTAAAAGACGCACGAGTATACCCGGACAAGCCGAAGATCGACGAAAAAGGGACGATCGCGTTCAAGATTGACGGCCGAGTGAATCCAGATCTGCAGGTAAAAGACGACGATAAGATCTCTCTCGGAGGCTCGACCTCACTCACCGATTTTGAGGTCCAAGAGATTGACGTCGGTGCGGCGAAGCCGTTCACAGTGGCCGTCACGCCGAATGAAAACGGCGGAGACATCAATGTTGCCAACGACAACGAGGTGCAGACGGCCGCCTTTGATGGGTTTGAGGGCATCACGGGCCGGGTGGACGGACTTGAGCTGGCGGACGTAAGCCTGAGCTTCCAGGTCGAAACCGTAAATCTCGCGTCGACCGACGCCCAGTTGTACGCGGCGATTCAAGGAAAACAGGAATCGGGCCAGGTCCTTCTTGGCGGGACAGAAGATCAGAACGAATCGCGCGGGGCCGACCGGAACGTGTCCTCGCTGCCCTTTTCTTCGGCTGGGTTTACGGACAACGGCGCTTCTCTTCCAAATGACTCGCTGATCAAACTGGGCGTTGGGCTTGAGAATGCGTCCCTGGACGAAACGGTGCGGACGCCGCTCGTGGTCGACGGGGACAACTCAAACGTAGCGGACTTCGTCAACGCACTTCCGACGGAGGTCCGCCTGGCCGGGCAGGCCGAGATCAACACGGACAGGGGCGGCCTGAAGGCTCGAAAGCCCATCTCGCTGGACGCGAACTTTTCGCTCAACGTCCCTCTCCGCATCAAGGACCGTTTCGTCGTGCGGGATACCATCGATGCAGACCTGTCCGACCTCAACGACCTGACCAACCCGGAGGAAGACGTGAATATTTCGACGGCGGAGCTCCAGTTCAGCTACACGAACGGTCTTCCACTCGGAGCGGATGTGAAGATGGTCATTGTCGACGCCGCGGGCTCGGCGATTGAGACGTTCAACGACGGCTTCGGCAACAACGACTTTCGAATTGAACCGGCCGCGAAGAACGAAGACGGAGCGGCGGCGCGTTCGTCGTCGGGCACCTTTGTCTTCCCCCTCGGGAGCACGCAGAAGGACCTGCGAGCGCTGGCCGACGGCGACAAGATCCGGCTCGTACTCAACATGAATCAGAAGGGATCGGGAGGAGGCACAGCAGCCGTCGCCCGCCTCCGGGCCGACGACCAACTAACCCTCAACCGCATCCGCCTCAAGGCCGACGCCTCCATTCAGACCGGCAACTAAGCCTTCAAGGCCTTGACAATCTCTACACTGCCCCTCCCTCTCCCGACAAATCAGGCTGGAAAGATGACGCGCCACGCCTTTGCTCTCCGCTCGGCTCTTGCTCTTGTTCTCTCTGGCCTTCTGGCCCTGGCGCCCGGAGCCGCCCGCGGCCAGTCCGGCATGCGCAGCGTGAAGGCGGTGAGCACCGGCGGGGGCACGTCTGGTTTCGACACGGGCCCGGCCGCTCTCTACTCCAATCCCGCCAACCTCACGGTCGGGCCGGACGCCCCTTCCCTCGAGATTCAACTGTTTCGCCTGGGGGCCTACCACGGGGGGGACTTCTACCAGTTCGAGCACATTGATCCCCTTTTCTATGACAACGAGAAGGCCCTTTCTAGCGACGAGCAGAAAGCCATCCTCGATGACTGGTTCGGACGGGATCAGCAAACGGCAAGCACGTACCTGGAAGTCGTCCCGCTGTCGATCACCCACCGGCCCAGCGACGCCTCCTGGGCAGTCGGCTTCGGCATTCGGGGGCGTACCTTCCAGACCTCCGCCGTCAATAAGGGGATTTTTGACGTACTGCTCCGGGGGACGGGCGAAGACCGAACCGTACCGGTCGACGGGCGCAGCCGAGCGTACGCTGCCGTCGACGTCACGGGGGCCTTCAGTTACCGGTTCTCGTCGGCTCCCCTGTCGGTGGGCGTTTCTCCCCGCGTCATTTTCGGAACGGCCTTCGCGGACGCCGCACTCACCTCGCAGGCGACCGTGAGTGGCGACTCCCTGGTTCACCGATTCGACTACACAGCCCGTGCGGCGGGCCCGTTGAGCACCGGCCTGTTCGACACGTTCAACGCCTTCAACGACGATCCGGTGGACGAGGTCGTGGGGGGATCGTCCGGGATTGCGGGGATCGGTGGCGGCCTCGATCTGGGGGCGACCTACACGGTGCGGCCGGGCCTGCTGGTATCGGCGAGCATCACGGACCTGGGGCGGATCACCTGGACCCAAGAGGCCCAGACGGTGACCCCCTCCAAAGACATCTTTCGGTTTGAAGGCGTGTCGCTGGACTCTGATCGGATCGATGACGAGTACGACGGAGCAACGGGAGAATACATCGAAGATCAGGTCGACAGTCTTGCTCATGACGCCTACGAGGACGTTAATCGCGACCGCTCGTCGTTCGCTACCGGCCTTCCCACGACATTGCACCTGAACGGTACTTGGGACGCGGGCTTCGTAACCCTGAATGGGGGCACGTCGATCGGGCTCAACGAGAATGCCGGGGCAGTGCCACGTCCAGCGGCCCTCCACGTGGGAGGAACGCTCCACCTTGGGGCCTTTCCCCTCCGCGCCGGTGCTCGTTTCTTCGGCACACAGGCCGTCGCGCTCTCCGGGGGCTTCGGGCTGGATCTCGGGTTTTACCGGTTCGATCTGGGAGCGAGCATCACGCCCTCGACCTCCACACTCGGGAGCGGCGCGCGCTACGCGGTGAGCCTCTCGTTGGCGACGATCCGGTTTTGAGAATCGCGGACTGACGCCGCGTGGGCCCCAGAAGCGAGGCGGCTCATCTTCCCTCGCCACTCGAAACCGTCAAGGACAGTCGCACGGCGGCCAAACGGGCACAGCAGACTCATCTCCAGTACTTCATTGCAGGGTCGGAGATGGTGAAAAGGGAACTCCTTCCTCCGTCGAGAGGCCCCACGATCCGCTTAGGGCCGTCCCAAATCTCGCCCCACTGTCCTCCTGTCTGCACCCAGCCGGTGCTCAACCCGATGCCTGTCGAGCCCGCGCGCAGAGGGATCGAGATCCCAGGGACTTGGGTTCCGCTTCTTCGGCGTGAGACGCAAAGATTCTGGAGAGAGCCCCCCACCTCGGAACGGCCCCCTCCATCCTCGGCGTTGAGCTTTTTGGTTGCGGCCTTCAATTTCGCCACCGAGCCTCGTCCTCACTGCTGCTCAGCCGTCTGCCATCATGCCCGACGCCCCGTCGCCCCTCGTTCAGCTCGACGCCCTGACGAAGACCTACCGCGAAGGGGAGCAAGACCGCACGGTGCTTCAAGAGATCTCGTTGCGCCTGAACCGGGGCGACTTCTCGGTCCTCATGGGGCGGAGCGGGGCGGGGAAAAGCACCCTTTTGAACCTCATCAGCGGCATCGACCAGCCCACGTCCGGCCGCGTGCAGATTGGCGACACCGACCTTACCGGCAAGTCCGAAACGGCACGCACTCGCTTTCGGCGATCGCATGTGGGATTTGTGTTTCAGTCGTTCAACTTGATCTCGACCCTGACGGTCGGGGAGAATGTGCGATTGCCCTTGGAACTGGCCGGTGCGGCCCCGCGGGCCAACCGGGAGCGGGGACAGGCAATGCTCGACCGGGTCGGGCTGGCCGACCGTGCCGACCAGTTTCCGGACCGCCTTTCGGGGGGCGAGCAGCAACGGGTGGCCGTCGCCCGGGCCCTGGCCCATGAGCCCCTCCTCGTCCTCGCCGACGAGCCAACGGGCAACCTGGATTATGACACCGGTCAGGCGGTGCTCACCCTTCTCAGCGACCTCGTGACGGACACTGACACCACCCTCCTCGTGGCCACCCACGACCCGGAGGTGCTCCCCCGCGCCGACCGGGTTCTGCACCTTCACGGCGGCACCCTGCACGAAGAAGTGCCCGAGTACATACGATCGGAGACCCGTTCCGCCGCAGACGAACGTTAGGAAAGTGGCGTGCTTTTTCCGCACTCGCGCCCCCTCTTCTCCACCCCATCTTCTCGTAGATGACGCTTCTCCACCGCTCCAGCCGGCGCTACCTCACCCGTCACCCATGGCTCATGGGCCTGTCGGTACTGGGCGTGGCGATCGGGGTGGCGGTGGTGGTGGCGATCGACCTCGCCAACACAAGCGCGAGCCGGGCATTCGAGCTGTCCGCCGAGACCGTCACCGGCGCCGCGACGCACCAGGTCGTCGGCGCAGGCGGGACGCTCGACGACGATGTCTACCGACGCCTCCGAGCGGCCGGCCTTCGTCCCTCTGCCCCCGTCGTGGAGGGCTACGGCTCCCTTCAACAAGGCGACCGCACGTTCCAGGTCGTTGGGATCGCCCCTCTCGCCGACGCGCCCTTCCGGCCCTATCTGGGGACCGGGGCCGGCAGTGACCTGGACCTGGGACAGTTCATGACGGACGACGCGGCCCTCATGAGTGCCCGAACCGCCGAGGATCTCGGCCTCGCGTCCGGCGACACCCTGCGCGTGGGGGTGGAGGGGACGACGCAGCCGGTGGTGCTCAGCGGCCTCATCGCGCCGCAGAACGAACGAACCCGCCGTGCGGTGGCCAATCTGCTGGTCGTGGACGTGTCGACCGCCCAGCGGCTCTTCGACCAGTCCGGCCAGTTGAGCCGGATCGACCTGCTGGCCCCCTCCGACGCGTCGGCGCAGGAGGCGTACCTCGCTCGGGTTCGCGAAGCGCTCCCGGACGGGGCCCAACTGCAGCGCTCGGACACCCGGACGGAGACCGTGGCCCAGATGACGAAGGCGTTCGACCTGAACCTGACGGCGTTGAGCCTGCTGGCGCTGATCGTGGGGGCGTTCCTCATCTACAACACGATGACGTTTTCGGTCGTCCAGCGCCGCGCCCTCATTGGGCAGCTCCGGGCCCTGGGCGTGACGCGCGGGGAGGTGTTTCGGCTCGTGCTGGGAGAAGCCGCCGTGCTGGGCGGGGTGGGCAGTGTCTTCGGGCTCCTGCTCGGCATCGTGCTGGCGTCCGGCCTGGTGCAACTCCTGGCGCAGACGATCAACGACCTTTACTTCGTGGTGGAGGTGAGCGAGCTGTCGATCTCGACCTGGACCCTGGCGAAGGGCGCGCTCTTGGGCATGGGCACGACGCTGGCCGCGGCCCTGCCGCCGGCCCAAGAGGCCACCGCCGCCTCCGTGAGTACTGTCCTGCGCCGCTCGACCCGCGAGAGCACCCTGCGGCGCCGCGCCCCCGGGTGGGCCGGGCTGGGCCTCCTCGTGGCCGGGGCCGGCAGCCTCCTGCTCCTGGGGACCGAACAGAGCATCTGGGCCGGGTACGGGGCGCTGTTCTGCGTCCTCGTCGGCACGGCGTTCATGATCCCGTGGGCCGTGGTGGGCCTGTCGAACGGCGTGCGCCCCCTCCTCGGCCGCGTGGCCGGCGTCATTGGGCGCATGGCGGCCCGTGGCGTAGTGACGAACCTCAGCCGCACCGGCGTCGCGATCGCCGCCCTCACCATCGCAATCGCCTCCACGGTGGGCGTGGGCGTGATGATCGACAGCTTCCGCGGCACCGTTACCAGCTGGCTGGAGCAGTCGCTGCAGGCGGACGTCTACGTGCAGCCGCCGAGCCTCGTCTTCCGCCGCTCCACCGCCACGATTGATTCCGCCGTCGCGCGTCGCCTGCGGGACGTCAAGGGCGTGGAAGGGGCCTACTCGGTCCGCCGGGTCACCGTGCAGGCCAATGTGGGGCGCACGGACCTGGTGGCCGTGGAGCCCGGCCCCGAGACCGCCGACGTCTACCAGCTCAAGGCCGGAACGCCCGAGTCGGCCTGGCCGGCGGTCCGGGCGGGGCCGTCCGTGCTCGTCTCCGAACCGTACAGCTACCGCTACGACGTCGGCGTGGGCGACACGCTCCGCCTCCAGACGGACCGTGGGCAGCAGCCGTTCGCGGTGAAGGGGGTGTACTACGACTACGGCTCCGACCTCGGGGTGACCCTCATGAGCCGATCCACCTACGAGCAGTTCTACGACGACCGCGGCGTGTCTGGACTGGCGTTTGCGGCCGCCGACACCACCTCCGTCGATGCGCTCATCGCAGACATGCGCGCCTCGGTGGCAGGCCTGCAGGACGTGCTCATCCGGTCGAACCGGGCCCTGCGCGAGACGTCGATGCGCGTCTTCGACCGCACGTTCACCATCACGACGGTGCTGCGGCTGCTCGCGATTGCGGTGGCGTTCATCGGCGTGCTGACGGCCCTCATGGCCCTGGCCCTGGAACGGCGGCGAGAGATGGGCGTGCTGCGGGCCACCGGGATGACGCCGCCCCAGGTGGGCGGCTACCTCACCCTGCAGTCGAGCCTGATGGGGGCGATCGCGGGAATTCTGTCCCTCCCACTCGGCTACGTGCTGGCGTACGTGCTGGTCTTCGTCATCAACAAGCGCTCCTTCGGGTGGACCCTCCAGCTCACCGTCCCGGGCGATGTTCTGGTCCAGTCGCTCGTGCTGGCCGTGGTGGCGGCGTTCCTGGCGGGCCTGTATCCAACGTGGCGAATGGCGCGGTCCAGCCCCGCGCTTGCGTTGCAGGATGAGTGAACCGGTCGGGCGAGCCGGGGGCGCTATCGCGGTGCTCTTCGGCAGGAACCATGCTTTCCAACTCACCCTCGCGGCCTCGCCATAGGGGTTCACGCTCTCAATAGATTCGTCTCTCATGTCACGTTCTCGGGTGTTGCTTACCGGCCTGATTGGACTGGTCGCCCTCCTCGGCCTGGGCGCCTACTGGCTCACCGCGTCGTCCGGCGAGGCCACGCTCCAAACGTCCGTCTCCGTGTCGGAGGCGATGGCCGGGGACACCACCGGCTACCGGCGCGCCACGGCCCCCCGTCCGTTTTCGTTTCCGGCGGACCACGGCCCGCATCCCGGCTACAAGACGGAGTGGTGGTACGCGACCGGCACGCTGAGCGGCCCGGACGCCCACCCCTACGGCTACGAACTCACGATCTTTCGGACCGGCCTGACCCCACCGGACGAAGCGCCCGAGTCCCCCTCCGGCTGGCGCACAAACCAGTTGTACCTGGCGCACTTTGCCGTGACGAACGGCGCCGACGAAAAATTTCACGCCTTCGAACGGTTCCAGCGGGGCGGCGCCGGGCTCGCCGGGGCGCAGGCGACCCCGTTCCGGGTGTGGCTCGACGACTGGTCCATGACCGGACCGGACTCGTCGGCCTTTCCGCTCCGACTGCAGGCCCAGCAAGAAGGGGTTGGCGTGGACCTGTCCCTCCGCCCCACAAAGCCACGCGTGCTGCAGGGGGACCAGGGGCTGAGCCAAAAAGGACCGGGGCGCGGCAATGCGTCGTACTATTACTCCTACACGCGCTTGGCCACCGAGGGAACCCTCGTCCTGTCGGGCGACACGCTGTCGGTCACTGGCGACAGCTGGATGGACCGGGAGTGGAGCACCTCGGCCCTGGGCCCCGACCAGGAGGGCTGGGACTGGTTCTCGCTCCAGCTGGACGACGGACGCGACCTCATGTACTACCAGCTCCGCCGCACGGACGGCACCCCCAGCCGCTTCAGCGAGGGCGTGATCGTCGGGCCCGATGGGTCGACCCAGCCTCTGGATCGCTCAGATGTCTCCGTGGAGGTGCTCGACACCTGGACGAGCCCGGACGGCACGCACACCTATCCGGTGGACTGGACCCTGCGCGTGCCCGACGCGGACATCGACCTGCGGGTCACGCCCCTCTTCCCGAACCAGGAGCTGGATGTGTCCGTCCGCTACTGGGAAGGATTTGTTGAGGTCGAGGGCTCTGCCACCGGCCGCGGATACGTGGAGATGACCGGATACGGGGACAGCCCTGGCTCCCCAGTCTCGTAACCACACAGGTCTTCCCGATCGTTCTTTGGAACCGGCCCACACCGGCGGTGGACGCACTGAATTTGCCCACGTACGAGTTTCGGACCCGGACGCGTGACGACGCCCAGACCATATACGACCCGCTCCGGGACCGGTATGTCCGCCTGACGCCCGAGGAGTGGGTGCGTCAGCACTTTGTGCAGTACCTGACTCAGGAGCTCGGCGTGCCTGCGGGCCTCGTCGCCGTTGAGGCCGCGTTCCAGTTCCAGGGCCAGCCGCGCCGCGCCGACGTGATCGTGCACGACCGGCAGGGCGACCCGCTCCTCCTCGTCGAATGCAAGGCCCCGCGCGTGTCGCTCACCCAGGACGCCTTCGACCAGTGCGCCCGGTACAACATCGTCCTGCAGGCCCCGTACCTCGTGGTGACCAACGGCCAGACCCACTACGCCTGCGCCATCGACTTCGACGACCAGAGCTACGCCTTTCTCGACGACCTTCCTCCCTACGACGCCCTTCTCGACACGGAGGGCCGCTCATAGACCTCGCCCCTCGCTCCCTCACCCGTCCCGCTTTTCCGACGCATGCCCGACTACGACCGCGAACGCACCGTCGCCTTCCACGCTGTCCAGACCGCCGCCGACTTGTGCCAGTCCGTCCGGGACGACCTCGAGGGGGACGTGCTCGAAAAGGACGACCGTACGCCCGTGACTGTGGCGGACTTTGGCAGCCAGGCCGTCATCTGCCAGGCCCTGCAGACGGCCTTCCCCGACGATCCCGTCATCGGTGAGGAAGACAGCTCGGCCCTCCGCACTGACGCGCATGCAAACGTCCGGAGCCGCCTTCTCGAAGAGGTTCAGTCCCACCACCCTGGGGCCGACCCCGAAACGGTGTTCGACTGGATCGACCACGGCACGGCCGACGAATACAGCGACCGCTTCTGGACGCTCGACCCGATCGACGGCACCAAAGGCTTCGTGCGGGGCGACCAGTACGCCATTGCGCTCGCCCTCATTGTCGACGGCCAGCCTCAGGTGGCGGCCCTGTGCTGCCCACACCTTCCCCACGCCCTCGACGCGGAGCCGCCGGAGTCGCGAGGACAAGCGTTGTTGGCCGTGCGGGGCGAGGGCACCGTGCAGACCCTGCTCACGCCGGACACCGACGCGGTGCCCACCCCAATCCACACCAGCGACACGACCGAGCCGTCGGAGAGCCGGTTCTGCGAGTCGTTCGTCTCGTCGCACAGCTCTCACAGCCTTGCCGCAAAGGCCGGCGAGCGCCTCGGCATCACCGCCGACTCCATCCGGATCGACAGTCAGGCGAAGTACGCCGTCGTGGCACGGGGCGAGGCGGAAATCTACCTGCGCCTCCCGCGCCCGGACAGCCCCGACTACACCGAGCGCATCTGGGACCACGCGGCCGGGATGCTGACCGTGGAGGCCGCCGGGGGCACCGTGACCGACATGCACGGCCGTCCCCTCGACTTTACCCATGGTCGGTTGTTGGCGGCAAACACGGGCGTCGTCGCCACCAATGGACCCCTCCACGACGAAGTGATTGCGGCCCTGGACGCCGCCCAGGCGTGAGCCCCCTCTCTTCCGATTCACCGCTCGTTTCGCCCATGCACGCCTTTCTCCTGTGCGCAGGTTTCGGCACCCGGATGCGGCCCTTGACGACGGACACCCCGAAGTCGCTGGTGGAGGTGGCGGGCCGCCCGCTTCTCGACTACCTTCTGAACGAACTCACCGCCGGGTCGGCCCTCACAGACATCCACGTCGCCGTCAATCATCGGAATGCCCCCATTTTCCGCCAGTGGGCCGCCGCGCACCGGGCAGACTTGGCGGCCGCGGGCATCGAGCTGCACCTTCACAACGATGGCGTGGAGTCTCCCGACGACCAGCTCGGGAGCGTCGGCGACCTGAAGTTCCTGCTGGACGAAGTTGGCGCTTCACCCGACGGCGCACTGGTGAGCGGGGGCGATAGCCTGTACCGGTTCCCGCTCGCCCCGATTTTGAATGCCTACGAGGGCACCACGAACGACGTCCTCGCGCTCCATGAGCCCGACCCTGCGCGGCGCGCCCACAGCAGCGTCCTTCGGCTCGACGGGGCCACCGTAACCGAGGTGCTCGACGACCCGACCGGCGCCTCCTCCCCCTGCATTTGCCCCTCCTGGCTCCTGCTGAGTGCCGAGGGGCTGAGGGCCGTTCCCGCCTACCTCAACGACGGCGGACCGCCCGACACGCTTGGGGGCTTTCTCGATCGGCTGGCCCGGACGCACTCCGTGCGGGCCCACCGCCTTCCGAGGACGGCCAACCTGCGCCTCCACTGCAACACGCCCGACGACCTGAAGCGGGCACGGCGCCTCCTTCGCAACGAACCGCGGCACGTGCTCGGCCCGGACACCGTGCGAGCGTCTCTCGCCGACCACGCTTCGTGACCGAAGACTCGTGGTGCGCGGCGGATTGCAATCCTGGCCCCTCAGTCCGCAAATGCGTCGCGAAGCTGGTCACACGCCTGCCGCAGGACCGGCATTTCTTTCGCGAAGCAGAATCGCAGTTGTCTCTTGCCGTCCGCAGGACGACGGTAAAAGGCCCCCCCAGTGACGGTCCCAATGTGGGCCTCTTGGAGGAGGGTGTCGCAGGCCGCCGCATCGTCCGCAAATCCGGCCCGCGTGTCGGAGAGCTCGTCAAATCCCGCAAGCACGTAGTAGGCCCCGTCCGGCTACGGCACGTCGAACCCGATGGCCTCGAGCGTCTCGCACATGAGCGTCCGGCGCTCCGCGTAGTCCGCCTGAAGCTGGGCCACGTACTCGTCGTCCAGGTCCTCGAACGCCGCCAGGGCCGCGTGCTGGAGGGGACGGGGCGCGCAGATGTAGAGCAGGTCGTTCATCAGTCCCATCTTTTCGGCGATGGGGGCGGGCGCCACCCCGTAACCGAGGCGCCACCCCGTCACGTTGTATGCCTTGGAAAAGCCCGAGAGGGTGATCGTGCGCTCGTAGGCGTCCGGCAGGCTCGCGAGCGAGACGTGCTCCGTCCCGTCGTCGAGCATGTATTCGTAGATCTCATCCGTAATCGCCACGAGGTCGTGATCGTGAAGCAGGTCCACGAGCGTGGATAGCTCCTCGCGCGTCCACACCTTGCCGCTCGGATTAGCGGGCGTGTTCACGACGACGGCCTTTGTGTTCTCGGTCACGGCCGCCTCCATCGCCGCCCGGTCGAACATCGATTCGGGGCCGCCGAGCGGAACGTACCGGATCGTCGCCCCGGTAAGCTCCAAAATGTTGCGGTGGTATCCGTAAAACGGCTCGAAGAGAATCACTTCGTCGCCGTCTTCCAAGAGCGTGAACGCCGCCGAGACGAACACGCCGGTCGACCCGACGCCCACGACCACGTCCTCCGGCGAGGGGGCGGGGACCTCGTTGTGGGCCTGCTCTTTCTTAAGAATGGCGCGCCGAAGGGGCTCAATGCCGGCGTAGTGGGAGTAAATCGACGCGTCGTCGCGGAGGGCCTGGTGGGCGCGAGCCTTGATCGGCTCGGGCGTCGGGAGGTCACAGACGCCCTGGCCCAGGTTGATGCCATCCACCTCGTTCACCCGACGGGTGACGGAGCGAATGTTGCTCTGTTGCAGGTCGTCGGCACGGGCAGCGAAAGACGGAGGCGCAGCAGGATCCATGGGAAAAGCGCCACAGTAGAGGCACTGACGGACCCGCTAAAAAAATGCTCTCCGTCGCGGGATGCAAATGCCGTCCATAAACAGACGAAGGCCCCAGGCCGGGCTCCCGGGCTTTAAGTTGAGTTGGCCCCGGAACCCGTCGTCGTGGCGCCCGAATGATGGAGGCGCTTTGGCTGAGTGCCTCGGCCCCGCATTCCCGGCCTTCGTGCTCGACCTTTCTCCATCCAACCCGGCTTCGCCATGCCTTCTCCCACGTCATTTCTGCGTGAGGCCGTCGACATGGCGGTCCAGAACGTGACCGCCGGGCAGGGCGGCCCATTCGCGGCCCTCATCGTCCGGGACCAGGAGGTCATCGGGCGGGGGACAAACGTCGTCACCACGCTCAACGACCCGACGGCCCACGCCGAGGTGACGGCCATCCGGCGGGCCTGCGATGCGCTGGGCGACTTTGAACTGACGGGCTGTACGCTTTATTCCACCTGTGAGCCGTGCCCCATGTGTTTGGGCGCCGCGTACTGGGCCCGGCTCGATCGGGTCTACTACGCCGCCACCCAAGAAGACGCCGCCGAGGCCGGCTTTGACGACCACCACATCTACGAAGAGATGGCGCGGCCGCCCACCGACCGGCAGATTCCGATGGAGCAGCGCCTCCCGGAAACGGGCACACGCCCCTTCGAGGCCTGGCTCAATTACGACGACCGGGTGACCTACTGACTCACCCCTCTCCTGCGCCCACAAATGCCCCCCATGCTCCTGGCCTTTCCTCCTCACTTGTCCCGTTGGGACATTCGTTCCCCCAAGGACATCAGCATGAGACGGCCTGACGTGGTGACAGCGCGCGCAGTCAGCCGCGATGGAGCCGTGCCGATCCTGAGACATCCCTTTCCACCTCACACGCCGCGTCCCCCGGCGTCGATCAGCCCACTGGCTGGACGAGGCCAGTGTGCTGGATGAGACTCGTGTCCGGCCCCCTGCAGTGAAGCCGGGCCGGGCGGTGAAGGCCCTAGTCCAAGGAGACCTCGATCTTGAGCGCCCAAGCGGCGCCGTCGCTGACGTAGCTCATCTCCACACAAAGCTCTGGAGCGGGCCCCCACCCGGGTGAAGAGTGGACCTGCCGACGGGATCGACATTGGGTGGCGCAGCCCATAAGTTCGAACCAGTTCAGCTTTTGTACCACTCCTTTCCCGCATGTCCCGCTTCACTGCTTTTCTTGTCCCCCTCCTCGTCCTTCTCTCTCCCCTGTCCGTACAGGGCCAACCCGCCGAGCGCACCTCCGCGCTCACGGTCGAGCAGATCATGCAGGAGCCCGAGACGTGGATCGGCGACTGGCCGACCAATGCCCGCTGGCACGAGAGTGGCAAGGCGCTCTACTTCGACTGGAACCCCGAGGGCGACTTCCCCAGTGACTCCCTCTACAAGGTGTCGCGCGGCGGCGGAGCCCCCCAGAAGGTGTCCCCTGAAGAGCGGCGCTCACATCCCCCGACGTTCGACGGCTGGCATCACGGCGAGCACGTCTACACCGACGACTTCTCCCGAAAAGTGTATGCCGTCGACGGCGACCTGTACCTCTACGACCGGACCAGCGACGAGCAGACCCGCCTGACCGACACACCGGTTCGCGAAAGCGATCCGCGGTTTGCTCCTGGCGGGGAGCGCATTCTGTTCGAGCGGGCCAACAACCTGTTTGCCGTCCACCTCCGTACCGGACAGCTTCGGCAGCTGACCGACGTGCAGTCCGGGCGCGAGCCTCGAGAGAGCGACCCCACACCCCGTGAGGAATTCCTTGAGCAGCAGCAGCTGGAGCTCTTCGAAACGCTCCGGCAGCAGAACGAAGAGAACGAGCGGGCCGAGGAGATGCGGGAGCGGGACCGTAGGGCCGACGATCCGCCCTCCACACACTACACCGGCGACGCCGAGGTGCGGGACCTGCGCATGGACCCGACCGAGCGGTTCGTGACGATCGCGCAGCAGTCTCAGCCGGATGCCGCCGATCCCACACAGGTCATCGATTACGTCACCCAGTCAGGCCACGCCGACGTGCAGCCGGCCCGGCCCAAGGTCGGCATTCCGCCCGGCGATTTTGCGCTACACGTGCAGGACCTGGCACGAGACACCACGATTGAGGTCAATCTGCATCAGCTCCCCGGCGCCTACGACGTGCCGGAGTTCCGGCAGGAGCAGGGCGTGGAGCTTGATTCCAGCGAGGCCCAGCGGGCCCTTTACAGCTACGGGCCCTACTGGAGCGACGACGGGGAGCACGGTGTCCTCGTGGTGCGGGCGGACAACAACAAGGACCGATGGATCGCGCGCCTCGACCCCGAGACGGGGGACCTCACGGTGCTCGACCGTCAGCACGACGCGGCCTGGATCGGGGGGCCCGGCATCAGCGCGTACGGCGGGCCCGGAAACGTAGGGTGGATGCCCGACGGGGAGCACTTCTACTTCCAGAGCGAGGCCACCGGCTACAGCCACCTCTACATCGTCAACGTGGAAACGGGCGCGACCACGCAGCTTACGAGCGGCAACTTCGAGGTGCTCGACGCCCGCCTCTCGCGGGACGGCTCGGCGTGGTTTTTGACCACCAACCGGCACTCTCCCCACCAGCAGCACGCGGAGCAGATGCCCGCCGAGGGAGGAGACATCACGCGCCTCACCCAGATGGCGGGCACCCACGACGCGGCCCTGAGTCCCGATGGGGAGCGGCTCGCCACGCTCTACTCCACGACCAACCAACCCGCTGACCTCTACCTGGGGGACGCCTCGGCCGATTCTGAGCGGACGCGCATCACAGAGTCTCCCACCGACGAGTGGGCGGCGTACGACTGGCGCATGCCGGAGGTTAGGCGCTTCGAGGCGTCGGACGGGGCCGAGGTCCCCGCCCACGTCTTCCGGCCCGACACCCCGAACGGCGCGGCCGTTTTCTTCGTCCACGGCGCCGGCTACCTGCAAAACGTGATCAAGGACTTCCCGCCGTACTTCCGGGAGTATATGTTCCACAACATGCTCGCAGACCTCGGCTACACAGTCGTGGACGTGGACTACCGCGGGTCGGCCGGCTACGGGCGCGACTGGCGCACGGCCATCTACCGACACATGGGGGGGCGCGACCTCCAAGACTACGTGGACGCCGCCGAGTGGGTAGGCGCGACCTACGACATTCCCGCCGAGCGCCGCTTCATCTACGGGGGCTCCTACGGCGGCTTCATGACGCTCATGGCCCTCTTTACTGCGCCGGATCACTTCGGCGGCGGGGCGGCCCTCCGCTCGGTGACCGACTGGGCCCACTACAACGACGTCTACACGTCCAACATCCTGAATACCCCGCAGACCGACTCTCTGGCCTACGCCCGCTCTTCTCCCATCTACCACGCGGAGGGCCTGGAGGACCCACTGCTCATGCCCCACGGCCTCGTGGACACGAACGTGCAGCCGCAAGACATCTTCCGGCTCACGCAGCGCCTCATCGAGCTCGGCAAGGACGACTGGGAGCTGGCAATGTATCCAGTGGAGGGCCACGGCTTCGTGGAGCCGACGAGCTGGACGGATGAGTACCGCCGCATTTTTGAGCTTATCCAGACGAGCGTGGGCCCGGCACGGACTCAGAACTGAAACGTGTCAGAACTGAAGCGTGAGGGCCAGCCTCGCCGGCGCAGGGTGCACGGACAGTTGCACGCCCGCATCGAGGAGCGATGAGAGGCGGCTGCGCGACGCCCAGAACGCGATGCCGTCCAGCACGAGCAGCCCGGCGCCCTGCAGAATGAGGGACGTGCCAAAGCCGCGCCACCGGCCTGTGTTGCCAACGCCGTAGTGGCTTGCCCCCAGCATGGTGGCGCCGACGGCCGAGTACGCGACGTTCAGGCCGAGATTGAATAGCAGTACATCGTGGAATTGTCGCTCCGCAGCCCACAGAGGACCGACCTCTACCGGTGGAGTCCCGGACGTCAGGAGCCCTCCCGCCGCGATGCCCGTGTTGACCAGGCCCCACCCCACCGACATGGCCCCGAAGTGCCACCGCGTCGACTGGGCCGAACGGGACGATGCCCAGACGAGAACGAATCCTCCGAGTGCATTTACGCCGCCCCACGCCCCGACCCGCCACAGGTGCGCGTTCTTCGCGTCGCTCAACTGCGCCGATTGGACCTGGGCCAGGGAGTCAGGAAGAGGACCGGCCGACTGGCCCCGTGCCCCTAATCCAAAGGTCCCCGCGAACACCACGGAGATCAATGCAATCACGAGCGTAGAGCGCGGAGTCGGAGATGTGATGTCGATGAGGGCCACCGGAGGTGAGGAAAGTCAGCAGGACATGGGGCTTTCGAGTGGACTGGCTGCAGGGACCAACGGTTCGTAGCCGCGAATCACGTTTCACGAATCCGTCAATTTAGGTCTTCAGCATCCGCTAGGAGGGCTTCCTAAGAGGGCTTCTGTGGCCTTGTGGTGCCCCATCGCGGCCCTAGGGACCGGAACAGGGAGACGCCCCCACCGTTTGCGGACGTCCATCGCGAGGCGTCTACAGAATCACCTATCGGCCCTTCCCTCTATGCCCAAGACTGCCGCTCCCGAGAACGATTCTGCCCAGGATACACCCATCCAGATCAGCCCGAACGCGGCACGCGAGATCCGGAAGATCATCAACAAGAAAAACATTCCGGATGGATACGGGCTTCGCGTGGGCGTCAAAGGCGGGGGCTGTTCGGGCATGAGTTACGTGCTCGGGTTTGACAAAGAGCGGGAAAAAGACAAAGTGTTCGACCTTGACGGCATTACCGTCTACATGGACAAGCGGCACGGGCTCTATCTCATGGGAACGGTCATCAACTACCATGATGGGCTTGACGCACGAGGGTTCACTTTTGAGAACCCAAATGCGACCGAGACGTGTGGCTGCGGCGCTAGTTTTGCGGCCTAGCCGTCCGTCTTCTGC
>NZ_NCQY01000002.1:365870-429950 GCF_002894645.1 Salinibacter altiplanensis | reverse complement strand
GGGGGGGGGCATCCTGTCCCCAGCCAGCAACGCACTCACGCGCTGACGGCCTCCTCGATCTTGTAACGCTCCTGCACTAGTTCGTCCCCCAATTGGCAGGAGCACCCGGCAGGGGAACAGAATGCGCAAATGTCTGGTTAGTACCCGCACCACGTGCTTCACGCGTGGGGAGATTCTGCGGAGAGGCCCGGTTTTGACCTTCCCGTTCGTCCCCACCGTGCAGGGCGCCGACGCGGCGCTTTTGATCGTTCAACCCATCTGGTATGGAAGGCAACTTCTCAAACCGCGTCCGGGACGTCATTTCGTACAGTCGCGAAGAGGCGGTACGTCTCGGGCACGATTACATCGGTACGGAGCACCTCTTGCTTGGCCTCATCCGGGAGGGTGAGGGAATCGCGGTGAAGATTCTCCGCAACCTCGAATGTGACCTGTTGGAGCTCAAAGAATCCGTGGAAGACACGGTTCGGAGCACCAGCAGCTCCACCTCGGTGGGAAACATTCCCCTGACCAAGCAGGCCGAGAAGGTGCTCAAAATCACATACCTGGAGGCGAAGCTCTACAAGAGTGACGTCATTGGGACGGAGCACCTCCTCTTGAGCCTGCTCCGAGACGATGAGAACATCGCCGCGCAAATTCTCCAGCAAGGCTTCTCAGTAACGTACGACGCCGTGAGAAACGAGCTAGACTCCATTATTAGTGGCAAAGCCTCTTCTTCCAGCGGCAGCAGTGGATCCGGTGGTCGTCTCTCGTCCGGGTACGGGCAAGAGAGCGGCGAGTCGGAAAACAGCAACACGCCGGTCCTGGACAACTTTGGTCGGGACCTGACCGAGCTCGCGGAGGAGGACGAACTTGATCCCATCATCGGGCGCAAGGAAGAGATCAAGCGGGTTGCCCAAATTCTGAGCCGACGCAAGAAGAACAACCCCGTCCTCATTGGAGAGCCGGGCGTCGGGAAGACCGCCATTGCGGAGGGCCTCGCCGCACGGATCGTGGATCGCAAGGTCAGCCGTGTGCTCTACGACAAGCGCATCGTCTCACTCGACCTTGCCTCCCTGGTGGCCGGCACCAAGTACCGCGGTCAGTTCGAGGAGCGAATGAAGGCCGTGATGAAGGAACTGGAGGACAACGACGACATCATTCTCTTCATCGACGAGATCCACACCATCGTCGGGGCCGGCGGCGCCTCTGGCAGCCTGGACGCGTCGAACATGTTCAAGCCGGCCCTCGCCCGCGGCGATCTTCAGTGCATCGGTGCCACGACGCTTGACGAGTATCGTCAAAACATTGAGGGCGATGGCGCGCTCGACCGTCGCTTTCAGAAGATTATTGTTGATCCGTCTACACCAGAAGAGGCGGTCAACATTCTTTCGAACATCAAGTCCTACTACGAGGACCACCACAACGTCCGCTTTTCTGAGGAGGCCATCGATCTGGCCGTGCAGCTGAGCGATCGGTACATCACCGACCGGTTCCTGCCGGACAAGGCCATCGACGTGATGGACGAGGCCGGCGCGCGGGTGCATCTTTCGAACATTGAGGTGCCCCCCGAGATTCTGGAGCTTGAGGAACAGATTGAGGACGTACAGGAGGAGAAGAACCAGGTCGTCAAGAGCCAGCGGTTTGAGGAAGCGGCCCGGCTCCGCGACAAAGAGAAGACGCTCCAGGAAGAGTTGGAGCAGGCCAAGCAGGACTGGCACGAGCAGGCGGAGACCGAGGTCTACGATGTCACCTCGGAAGAGATCGCTGAGGTGGTGGCCATGATGACGGGCATTCCGGTCGACAAGATTAGTGAGCCGGAGCAGCAGAAGCTCCTCAAGATGGAGGAGTCGCTGAAGGAGCACGTCGTGGGACAGGACGAGGCCATCGAGAAGCTGTCGAAGGCCATTCGCCGTACCCGCGCCGGCCTAAAAGACCCCGAGAAGCCAATCGGGTCCTTCATCTTCCTCGGCCCGACCGGCGTCGGAAAGACCGAGCTGGCGAAGGTACTCACCGAATACCTCTTTGACTCGCAAGAGTCACTCATCCGGATCGACATGAGCGAGTACATGGAGAAGTTTTCCGTGAGCCGACTCGTGGGGGCCCCTCCGGGATACGTGGGGCACGAAGAGGGGGGACAGCTCACCGAGAAGGTGCGCCGGAAGCCATACTCCGTGGTGCTGCTCGATGAGATTGAGAAGGCCCACCCGGATGTCTCCAACATCCTCCTTCAGGTGCTGGACGACGGCATTCTGACCGACGGCATGGGTCGGGAGGTGGACTTCCGCAACACGATTCTGATCATGACCTCCAACATTGGCACGCAGGACATCAAGTCCTTCGGCCAGGGGATTGGGTTCGATCAGACCGACGGGGAGGACATGGACTACACGTCCATGAAGTCGACGGTTCAGGACGCCCTCAAGAACGTCTTCAACCCGGAGTTTCTGAACCGGCTCGACGATGTAATTGTCTTCAACCCGCTCAACAAGGAGAACATCTTCGACATCATCGACATCATGTCGGAGGATCTCTTCGAGCGGGCGGAGGAGCTCGGGCTTGACCTTGAGTTCGACGAGGCCGCCAAGGAGTTTTTGACGGACCGCGGCTTCGATCAGAAATACGGGGCACGACCACTCCGCAGGGCCCTCCAGAAGTACGTGCAGGACCCGATGGCCGAGGACATTCTCCACGACGAGATCACGGAGGGGGACACGGTGCTCATCACGCACGACGGCGAATCGGAAGAGCTCTCCTTCGAGGTGGAAGAGGGCGAGGCCCCGACCGAAGAGACATCGGCGGGCGAAGACGAAGAGGCCAGTGTGTCCACCGAGGAGGTCGCTGAAGGAGCGTCCACTGATGAGAATGGCTCCGGCGGAGAGGCCTCGGCAGCCTCCGATGAGGAGTAGTCATGTCACGACCGATTGGCATTCTCCCCTCCGTCCGGCGGTGCTGGACGGAGGGGTTTTTGCATTGCTGCCAACTGGGGTCCTCTGTTCTGCAGTCTTCCGCGTCTCCATTTTCTCTAGTAGGAAGACGGATTGCTACTGAGACTCCTGTCTCTTGGGTGTGAGGCGGACAGTGCGGATCCGCCCCTCGGTTTCCCGATCCTCCTTTTTCACAGGCACAGGACGTGCGAACGGCGGCCCGTCGGTCACGAATGTGTGGAAGGCCCCCTCTTCGCCGCAGGGGTCAATCTCGTCGGGCAGGTCTTTGAGAAACGTGTTGTCGTAGGTTCGTCCCAGAAACGACGCGTCGAGCTGAGCCGTGTCGACAGCCGTGACGACGGCCCGATAGCCCCGCGCCAGGAAGTGCTGGGCCAGCCAGGTCGTATCGCGCTCCCACAGCGGGAAGAGGGCCGATGCCCCAAGCGACTCAAGGGCCTCTTCGCGGTAGGCACGCACGTCGTCGAGAAACAAATCCCCCGCAACGACCGTCGAGAAGCCAGTATCCAGCAGAGGCCTCAGCGCCGCCTCCAGCCGCGCCTCGTACACGTCGTTCGGAGGCTGTGGCGGCACCTGCATGATGTGCAACGGAAGACCAAGCGCGTCGGCCTGCTGTTCGACGAGGGCACGCGGGGTGCCGTGCATCGTAACTCGGTTTTTCTCTTCCGTCACCGTCGTGAGCAAGGCCCCAATCCGACGGGGCGACTGGCTGTGGATGACGTCGTGGGCGAGCATGGCGTCCTTGCCGCCACTCCAGAGGAGCACGAAGCCATCGTGTGGATGTGAAGGCGTCATAGGATCGACAGTCATGGCCAGCCGTGTCAAGAACAGTTTAGGTGACCGCCCAACCTTCATCCTCAACCGAAGGCTGAAAAAACTCCACGGTACGGACCGGGCATGAGGCTTGACGGGGCGTCCGTTTCAGTACACTTTCCTTGAGTATCCGCTCCAGCCCCGTTCAGCCGTGGGTTCCAGTGTCAGGGGGCACCCTTGTTCTCCTCCGTCACATCCAAGACCGCATCGGCCAGGCGCCCTCCCCCACTTTGACTGCAACATCAATCCCCCACGGCCGGAGCGATTCGGCCTCTGTGGAGAGCCCCGTCTCGGTCCGCTCCGCCAGAACGCTCGGGGTGGGCAGCGAGCCATGTGCTCTATGTATACTGAACGGTTTTATATTCTCCACGATATGGAAACGCAAAAGGTCCATTCCGTGCACCGGAGCACGTTCTCAGGCATGGGGCACCCGCCAAAATCGATGCTCCGAAAAGACGACCATGTAAACCGGCACGCATGCATTAACCAACGTCATTCTGAGCGACCAACAACCGAAGGAGGAAACACCGTACCTCCCGACGGCCGTGCGTGCCCAACACGGCCGGGTCCACGGTGCGGGTCGAGACCCAAACGACGTGAAGGGCAGTGACGGAATGAGTGGCGAGGTGCCGAGCGTGACGCCCCGCCTGTGCCGCTCTTAGGAAACCATCGGTGGGAAACAGAATGCAGTCAGTGCGCAGCACGGCCACGCGATGGTGCTAATGGACGGATCAGTGCGGGGACGAATCAGGCACGGGTGCCCGGACTCGGCCTCCTCCATCGCCGCGGCAAGGTATGGAATCGTTTCGTTGCTCTCAGCGAGACGAGTGCCCGAACCGACAGGTTCATGTCTCGGCTAAAGCACAGGACGGGACCTTTCTAGCTCTTCTCGCGCTCTACTCAATCCTGTAAATTCGCACCTCTCGTAGTGCGTCTTCGGTCAGCACTTTCTCCAGGATGTCGGACACGGTATGTCGGACACGGACCGCTCCCCCACCATTCTCCATCCCGCCAGCGGAGGGCTCATTCTGGGGCTCGACTGGCTCTTGTTTTCGGAAAACGCGATAACCCTCGGCCTCTCCACGCTCTTCGTCGCGGCCGTCGGGGCCGGCGTAGCGGACCTCAGCGTCGGTGTCCTCCAGCATCGCTACGGTGCAGACGGTCCGGGACTCGCGGGCCTAAAGAGGCTTTTGGGGGGAATTGCAGTGGGCATTCCCCTCCCGGTGGCCGGCACGGCCCTGGGCGGCGGCCTCCTTGTAATCAGCGGGCTCGACGCATTTTGGCCTCCTCCATTCGGGACGTTTCCTTCCGCCCACGAGGATGAGCGCTAGTGCCCCCGGCTCCCTACCGCACGGACTGCACCGGGGCGTTTACAGTGACGTCTTCGACCAGTGCGCGGTAGGCCGCCCGCACCTCCGAATGGTCGTAGAGGTCGTTGTGCCCACCCCCCTCTACGATGACGAGCCGGCGGCTCTCGCTCCCCGCCTCGGCGTGCAGGCGCCGGGCCATTTCCGGGTTCGTCACCTGGTCCTCACTGCCCCCAACCACGAGCAGGGGCGCGTCCAGCGTCCGGACCCGTTCCAGATTGTCATCCTGTTGCAGGGCCGGATCCACCTCGACCCCGAGAAAGAGCCGGACGTACCACGGGAAGAGGTAGCCCTTCCAGTCATCGACGTTGGTGGCCGGGTTTTCGAGCACGACGCCCCCCACAGTGCGTTCGGTCGCGACGTGCGTGGCCAGAAAGCTGCCCAGCGAGTGCCCCCATACGAGGAGTTGATCCGGCGTGACGTTCGGCTGCGCCACCAGGGAGTCATAGATCGCGAGCGCGTCGTTGCGGACGGCCGCGGCACTGGGCGTGCCGTCGCTCCGCCCGTAGCCCCGGTAGTCCCAAAGGAACGCATTCACGGAAGGACGCGTCAGGGCGCGCAGATACCCCTGAGACTGGACGAGGTAGAACCCGTTGCCCCCAAAAAAAAGCACGGTCGTCTCGGCGTCGGACTGCGTAAGGTGCCAGGCGTTGACCGAGGCACTGTCCGTGACCGGAATGTTGCGGACCGAAAGGTCAACGTCGTCGACCGAAAACGTTTCGGGCGTCACCGAGGGCTTCGGCTGGAAAACCGTCTCCTCATCGATCGTAATCGTGGAGCATCCTGCAAATGCGACCGAAAAGACCAGCAGGAGCAGTGAGGAACGCATGGATTGAAGAATTCGATACGGGGAGGACAACGCCTGTGCGGCGAATGCCAAGCCTACCGAGTGGGTCCTCCTCGATGCAACCCCGTCGTAACGCTTTCACGGCTACACCGGATCGTACCACGGGTTCTGTGCCGGCGTCTCCCGCCCCGCGTGCACGGCGCCGTAGCGAAGGTACCGTTCGGCCCCTTCCGCGATGCCCGCCACCTCTTCGTCCGTGAGTGATCGCACCACCTCGGCCGGCTGGCCGAGGACAAGTGACCGGGGCGGCACCCGCGTGCCCTTCGTCACGAGCGCCTGGGCCCCAACGATGCTGTGACGACCAATCACGGCATGATCCAGAAGGGTAGCGCCCATGCCCACCAGCACCTCGTCCTCGACGGTGCATCCGTGCACGATGGCCCCGTGCCCGATTGTAACCCGCGCCCCGATGTCGGTTGGTGCCGTGCCGTGCGTGACGTGGACGACCGTGTGGTCCTGCACGTTGGTTTCGGCCCCCACACGGATCCAATTCACGTCTCCCCGGAGGGTACAGTGATGCCAAATGCTGGCCTTCCGTCCCAGTACAACGTCCCCAACGAGGACCGCCGTGTCCGCGACGTAGTTTGTGCCGTCGTACGTGGGCTCGACGCCCAACAAGGGTTTGATCATGATTCGGCTGAGGAAGATGTTGGGGAGTGCGCATCGACGCCAGATCCCTATCTGTTTTTCTCCACGGTCGTCTTCCCGTTCATGGCTGCGCCTCCCTCCAGCTCGTTCATCTCGCAACGCCCGTACGTGACGACGGGACTGGCCGTTGGGGGAGTGCTGCTCGTCGTTCTCGCAACGCAGCTCGTCCAGGTTCTGTTTACCGTCTTCGCCGGCATTTTGCTGGCCGTTTTTCTCGCGGGGGTCACCCAACAGCTGACCGACGACACCGTCCTTCCTCGCCCGCTGGCTCTCGCCCTCACACTGCTCGGACTGGTGGGGGTGCTCATGGGCCTCTGGGCCCTGGCAGGGCCCGACATTTCTGAACAGGCCAGTGCCCTGGCGACCCTTCTGCCGAACGCCGCCGAGCGGCTTGCCGCACGTGTTCGCGCCGCCGTCCAGCAGTACGGGTGGATGGGGCGGTACGTATCCCCCAGCCAACTCTTGCCTCCAGTTTCCAGCGTCCTAGGCCGCGTGACGAATGTGTTTCGGGGCACCCTCAATCTGTTCGTCAACGGATTCATCATCCTCTTCATTGGCATCTACGGGGGCGCAGCGCCGCAGTCATACCTCAAGGGCACGGTCCGGCTGGTGCCTCCGTCCTCGCGTCCCCGGGCCCGAGAGGTTCTCTCTGCAGTTGGACGGGCCCTGCGCTGGTGGCTCACCGGTCGGCTGATTCTTATGCTAATCGTCGGGGTACTGACGGCCACCGGGCTGAAGACCGTCGGCATCCCCTCGCCCATCGCTCTCGGGCTCCTCGCCGCCCTCTTTTCCTTCGTGCCCTATCTGGGGCCCATCCTGTCCGTGCTGCCGGCCCTGCTCGTCGCCTCCTTAATTGGACCTACGGAGGTGTTCTACGTCCTCCTGGTCTACGGGGCAGTGCAATTGCTAGAAAGCTACCTCATCGCCCCCCTCGTGCAGCAGCAGGCCGTCCACATTCCACCCGCCACGGTCATTACGGCGCAGTTTATCGGCGGGGCCAGCGCCGGGGCTGGGGGCGTCCTCCTGGCCACCCCGTTCGCCATCGTCGTAATCGTCCTCGTGCAAACGCTCTACGTGGAGGACGTGCTGGGCGACGAGGTCTCGCTGCTGGGCGAACACTGAACGAAGCCCACCCCCTGCAGTCCGTCCCGCCGGTCGGAGCCCACGCCGGAACGGTCCCGAACTCGCTCCCGCAAGCCACCCCGAACAGAAAGATCAGGGACAGTGCCGGGCATCGTCTCGTCCCAGTCCTCCCCTGATGACAGGACGATGCCCAGGAGCGCACCGCCTGCGGACACCAGCTGCAGACAGAGCGATGCGGCATCGGGGACCGTGGGCGAGCCGGGAGCCGACGCGCGGCAGGAGTAAAACGAGGCCATGCCGCTCGGCTGGGGCACGGCCCTGGAGACGAAAACATCTCCCTTGCCCGCATCTCAGATGCGAAGGACACATTGCTGCGGAGCTGACGGGCGGACTCGAACCGCCAGCCTGCGCATTACAAGTGCGCTGCTCTACCAGTTGAGCTACGTCAGCGTAGGAAGCCAACCCCAAACCAGCAAAAGTAACTGGTCGTATCGGGCCGAGTTTCGACGAGTCAGTACGTCCCGGAGGGGTCTCCCTTATCGTCGGCCTCAGTCGCCGCCCCGTCCTGCTGCCGCCGCCAGTACCACCGTCCCGCCAGCGCGGCCGCAATCAGGACCAGTATCGTCAGTACAATGCGCCCGTAGGTCTGGAGGTACGTCACCACGAGGTTCCAGTTTTCCCCCACGGCGTAGCCGGCGTAGCTGATGAGGCCCGTCCACACCAGCGCGCTGACCGTGCACCACACGGCCGTCCGGCCCACGTCCATCCGAAACATGCCCGCCGTCAACGAAATCACCGACCGGGCCCCACTGAGAAACCGGTTGGCCGCGATGACGCCGTAGCCGTACTGATGGATCCAGCGCTGCGCACGCTCGAATCCGTCCCGGGGCAGCCACTGCAGGCGGTCAGGATTCAAGGCCGAACGCCCGAGCTTGTGCCCAACGGCGTACATCGTCATGAAGCCCAGCGCGCCCCCCACCGTGGAGAGCAGGACCACGACGCCGAGGTGCAGCTGCCCGAGCCCGGCCATGTACCCCCCGAAGACCACGACCATATCGCCGGGAATCGGGGGCATCACGTTCTCGCCGTACGCGATGACGAGCAACGTCACGTACGCCCAGATCGGCGAGAGCGCCTCCATCCAGGCAAAGAAGTTGGAGAATCCGTCGAGCATGTGCGCGAGCGATCCGGCCAAATCGGTGTCAGGACCTTTCTCGTTGCGCGGGCTGGATCGTGCAGACTGCCTGCACCGCCACGCCTTCTTCCCGCCCCACGAAGCCTACTCCTTCCGTCGTGGTCGCCTTCACGGAGACCTGGTCGCGGGAACAGGAAAGCGCCGTCGCAATGTTCGCCCGCATCTCGTCGACATGAGGGCGCAGCTTGGGGCGCTCCAGGAGGACTGTGCCGTCGACGTTGTGCGGTATGTACCCGGCGTCGTGGATCTTTTGTGTCACCTGCCGGAGCAGCACCTGACTGTCCGCCCCCTCCCATTCGGCGTCTGTGTCCGGGAAGTGAGCCCCGAGGTCACCGAGCGCAGCGGCCCCGAGTAGGGCATCGGCCACCGCGTGCAGGAGAACGTCCGCGTCCGAGTGGCCGGCGAGGCCCTGCTCGTACGGAATCTTCTTGCCTCCCAGGATGAGGGAGTGCCCCTCGACCAGGCGGTGCACGTCGTACCCGAACCCAATGCGCATGGATGGTCTTCACCTGTGGAATGCAACGCTACGTCGACGCCCCCTCCCCAAACCGTTCGGGCGCATCTTTCCACCCCGGCCACAGCTCTCGGGCGAGCGCCCAGTCGTCCGGGGTCGTAATTTTGAAGTTGCGCCGGCTTCCCGACACCGGGACCACCTCGCGGTCCAGTCGCTGCACGAGGGCCACGTCGTCGGTTGCCGTCCCGTCCGCGGACGACGCGCGACGGTGTGCTTGCTCAAGCCAGCCGCGCCGGAAGCCTTGCGGCGTCTGCATCCGGTAGAGGTCGCTTCGCGGGATCGTATCGCCAAACTGATCGTCGCCGCCCCGGCGGAGCGTATCGGCCACCGGAACGGCCAGCGACGCTGCCCCGTCTGCGCGTGAAGCCTGAACAACGGCCTGCACCTGCGCCGCCGCGACGAACGGACGGGCCGCATCGTGCACGAGCACCGTGTCTACGGGGTCGGGAACCGCCCGCAACGCGTGCCGGACGGAGGCCTGCCGGTTCTCTCCCCCACGCACGACGGCCGTCAGCACACTGAGGCCCTCCGCCTCCAAGCGGTCGGTGACCTCTGCAACCCGATCCTCGGGGGCCGCCACCACAGCATGCCCCACGGCTGGGTGTCGCTCGAACGAAAGAAGCACCTGCACGAGCACCGGGTGCTCGCCAAGGGTCCGAAACTGTTTGGGTCGCCCCCCCAACCGGCGTCCCTTGCCCGCCGCTGGAATCAGAACGGCCACGTCGTCCGGACGAGCATCGGCAGGGTCCATGGGAACGGGGAATCGGGTGCGACGGACGCGGGGCGCTTTGGGCTCTTGCGCAGCTACTTGATGAAGATCGCATCGCCGAAGGCAAAGAGCCGGTACTCTTCTTCGAAGGCTTCTTCGTAGGCCTCGAAAAGGAAGTCATACCCGGCAAACGCCGCGCCCATCATCATCAACATACTCTCGGGCCGGTGGAAGTTTGTGATCATCCGCTCTACGATCTTGAACTCGTGCTCCGGAAACACGAAGAGGTCCGTCCAACTGTGGTCCGGCTTCAGGGTCTCGTCGGCCGAGAGGCTCGACTCAAGGGCCCGCACGACGGTCGTGCCGCAGGCCGTGACGGTATTTTCGTCGGACGCGAGGGCACGATTCACAACCTCCGCCGTCTCGGGGGGGATGTCGTACTCCTCCGAGTCCGTGCGGTGCTTGGACAGGTCCTCCACGCCCACCGGCTCGGACTTGTTGCGGCCGATGTGCAGGGTGATGGGGACCACCTTGACGCCCTTCTCTTTCAGGCGCCCCAGCAGGTCTTCGGTGAAGTGGAGCGTTGACTTCGGCGCAGCCACCGCCCCTCGTTCCTCGGCGAAGATGGTCTGGTACCGGTCTCGGTCCTCCTCCTCCACCTCCCGCTCGATGTGTGGGGGCAGCGGCGTCTTACCGATGTCCCGGATTTTCTGATACAGCGCCTCGTTTACGTCGTCGAACGAAAAGCGGATCGTTCGGCCCCGGGAGGTCGTGTTGTCGATGACCTCCGCGATCAGGTCGTCGTCGAAGTAGAGCTTGTTGCCGATGCGAATCTTGCGGGCCGGGTCGACCTCCACGTCCCAGAGCCGGCTCTCCGGGTTCAGCTCCCGGAGGAGGAAAACCCGGATGTCGGCGCCGGTCTTTTTCTTCTGGCCGTACAGGCGTGCCGGATAGACCTTCGTGTTGTTTACGACGAGCACGTCTCCCTCCGAGAAGTACTCCGGAAGGTCGTGGAACTGTTTGTCGTGGTTGATGTCGTGCGACGCCCGATCCAACACCATCATCCGGGACGAATCGGGCGGATCGGCCGGATATTCTGCGACGAGTTCTTCGGGGACGTCGTAGCTGAATTCCGAGCGTTTCATATACGGTCGTCAGTCGGGCAACAGGTGAGTTGAGCAAGCGCGGGGACCCACAAACGACGTTCGTGGGGGAACAGGGTAGGTACGAGTTGGGGCGCGAGCCTACTACACTTCCGCACGGGTCAAGTTGATCCCACTCCACGCGGGCTTTCTACGCGGGCGTGGGGGTGGAGGCGTGCAGCCACTGGCGCTCCCAGGCCGCCACCGGAGGCTCCGGGCAAAGCGCGTTGGGGTGGAGCACGGACGCGAGCACCTCGATGGCCCGGTAGAGGCGCGGGCCCGGACGGTTGAAGTACGCGTTGCCGTCGAGCAGGGCCACACGCTGATCCTCAACCGCCGACAAGGCCTCCCAGCCGGGCCGGTCGGTCAGGTAGTGCACGTCGCGGCGCGTTTCGTCGATGGTGAAGCCACAGGGCATGAGGGCGAGTGCGTCCGGATCCGCCTCACGAAGCGCGTCCCACTCAACCGGTGCGGTGGGCTTTCCGGCGGTTCCAAGCACGGGACGCCCGCCCGCCATCTCCACCACGTCCGGCATCCAGTGCCCCGCCACCATGAGTGGCTCCAACCACTCGACACAGGCCACGGAGGGAAGCGATTGCGGATTCGTGGCGCGGTCCACGCCGATTTGTTCGCGCAGCACGTGGAGGCCCGTTTCGAGATTGGCAATTGCGGTCATCGCCGCGTCGAGCGTCTCCGTGGCACGGGCCAGTCGGAGGGCCTCGTCGAGCACCTCCTTCAGCGTCTGCGGCTGCATCGAGACCACCTCAGGGCCACCGCCGGTCCACTCTCCGAGCTGTGCCTCCAGCTCCGGCAGGCTCACCGCACAGACCTCGCACTGGTCCTGCGTCACAATCAGGTCGGGCTCCAGGGCTCGCAGTCGCTCCAGGTCCACGTCGTAGAGGCTGAGCCCGTCTTGAAGCTGTCCCTGCACCGCATCGTCGATGGCGGCGGAGTCGCCGTCGGACGCATAGGTCGGGGCCGTCACGACCGGCACGTCCTGTACGCTCTCCGGGTAGTCGCATTCGTGGGAGCGTCCCACGAGCTGGCCTCCGGCCCCGAAGACACAGATCCATTCAGTCGCGGCCGGTAATAACGAGACGATGCGCATGGGCGAACAGGATGGCTGTCGAAAAGCGCGCGGCAGTTCGAACCTCCGCGCGTCTGGAACTACCGGATTGGCGGACGGCGGTTGTGGACCTCGGTCTCTTTCTGCACGGCGTGGGCGAGCGTAAGCGCATTCTGATCCTTGTACAGAGGGGCCACGAAGCTAACGCTGCCCGGCTCCCGACGCTCATCCGGGCCCTCGTCCACGGGCCGCAGGGCATTGGGAAGACACACGCACGGATGTCCCGTTAGGTTCGTGATGCTGAGCGTTCCGCCGCCGAAGCTCGGGCTCACCAGGACGTCGAGGTCCTGCATGACCGCGTGGGCCTGTTCCATGAGGTCCACCCGCAGCCGATCCATCTGCACGTGCTCCACGGCCGGGACGAAGCGGGCGCTACGGAAGACATTCGGCCACGTGTTCTCGCCCTGCCGGACCAGATCGTCGACGCCGCCCGAGCGCGTCAGCTCGTCGAACGCCGCGGCCGCCTCCACGTCAAGCGTATTCAGCAGCGCCCCCACCGGCACGTCCGCATTCCACGACACCGGCTCCAGGTCCACGCCGAGCCCACGGAGGACCTCAAGCGTCGTTTGGTCGGCCGCTTGGTTGCCGTAGTCTTCCTCGAACGCTTCGTGGAGGTACCCCACGCGGAGGGACGCGGCGGACCGCTCCGCCTCGAATGGAAACGGGACGTCCACCGAGGCGGGATCATCGGGATCGGCCCCACGGATCGCGTCGTAGACGTGTGCACAGTCGAGGGCCGAGCGCGCGATGGGCCCCAGCTTGTCCATGGTCCACGAGAGGGCCATGGCGCCGCCCCGCCCCACAGCCCCAAAGGTCGGCCGGTGGCCCGTGACGCCGCAGCGGGTGGACGGCGACACGATGGAGCCCAGGGTCTCAGACCCGATCGCAAACGGCACGCACCCCGCCGAGACCGCCGCGGCCGGCCCCGCCGACGAGCCACTGGAGCCCTGGTCGAGGTTCCAGGGATTCTTGGTGGTGGCATCGTACCACACGTCCCCCCACGCCAGCGCCCCCAGTGCCAGCTTGGCAACGAGAACAGCGCCCGCCTCGTCGAGCCGCTTCACGACGGTTGCCGTCTCGTCGATGGTCTGGTCCTTGTACGGTGCCGCTCCCCACGTCGTGGGGGTGCCCGCCACGGCCAGCAGGTCTTTGGCCCCATACGGCACGCCGTGAAGGGGGCCGCGCCAAGTGCCGGCGTCCAGCTCGTCGTCGGCCTGCCGCGCCGCCGTCAGGGCGCGGTCTTCGGTGTACGAGATGACCGCGTGCAGCCGGTCGTCGTACCGCCGCAGCCGCCGCAGGGCTAGCTCAGTAAGCTCCACACTGGTAACCTTCCGGGCACGGAGCAAGTGGGCCAACTCGGAGATCGAGGCAAAGGCCAGGTCCTGGTCGGCGGACGGACGGTCGATGGACGGCAGGGGGACCTCGGCTCCGTCGTCGGAAGGGGACACCTCCGGAATCTCTGCACCTCCGCGGCGCGGATCGAAAATCGTGGCCGGGGCCCGGGCATTGGGAAGTGCGTGTGCCCGCAGTGCCTCGTACTGCTCAAGGGTCTCGTTCAGGTTTTCCACCAGCAGCTCCCGCTCCTCCTCGGTGAAGGCAAGCCCGGCAATCGATTCGGCGGTCGCGACGTGCTCGGTCGTAATGGGGGCCTCATCATCTCCCTCCTCAGCCACTTGGGCATAGAGGGCACCCGGGAAGAGGCCACTTAGCCCCGCCGCGGAGCAAGCATCCAGAAACTGTCGTCGATCTATAGACATGGCCTTTTCCGGAGGAGAAAACAAATCATGAACGATGCACACCCGATCAATCCGGAGCTACAGGACTCGGCCCGCGGCCCCCTCCTCTGGGGCATCGCCCCGTCGGGAAACGGTCACTGGTCCGTCCCCCTTTTTCTGACGGGTGCAAAGACGCAACAGAAAGGCAGTTCCTGCAGTCTCGGTAGGGTGGGAGCATGGAAAACAGCCATGCGTGTTTCCAATCTTCATGCGATTACGCGAACCGCGGCGTACCGGAAAAACCACGACCCGTTTCTTGAGAAGATTTCTCTCTCAATCCGACGGGGGTCTTTTTGACGTGGCGCCACCGGGAAAAGGGCAAGGTCACGTGGGGGAACCGCCCCTACGGTTGCCCGGAGGACCCTCCATCGCTGGGTCTCCGGGCCGGCGCCTCCTCCGTACCGTCTCCGGCGTCGTCCAGTTGCGACCGTTGCTCTTCCCGCCGCTTTCTCACGTGTTCGGGGACACGCTCGTCCGCGCCGGCCAGTCGTTCTTCCATTTCTTCTCCCACCTGCTGCTTGATCTCGTCGGCCATTTCTTCGGCCACCTGCTTTTCGACCTCGGCGGTCACCTCTTCGGGCACGGCGTCTTCGGCCTCCTCGGCCACGGCGCCCTCAACCGTTTCGGCCACGGCCTCTTCCACCTCGCCCGGCATCGTGTCCTCAATTTCGTCGGCCACCACCGCTTCGGCCTCCGCCGCCACCTCTTCGTGCAGGATGCGCTCATATATGCTCATGTTCTCCCACACCCGCAGAAAATAGCCCAGCACGAGGCCGCTCTGAAAGGCGGCCACCAGCGGGTTCATGCCGACAAACAGCAAGTAGCCGAAGCCCATCGCGAACCCGAGGCCATAGAGTAGGTCGATGTAAAACTGCGTTTGACGACCGCGGAGCTGCATACGGCGTGCGTGCGTCTGGTTTGGAATTTGGAAGAACACCAACGGCTCACCCTCCCACCGGAAACAGCCAGAAGGCCAGGTACGATCCGCCCGTCGCCAGCAGGGGCACCAGGTTCTGCATCAACACGATCCGCACGCTGGTTCCAGGGTCAAACAGGTCCGACCGGGCCGGGCCAGACCGCCGCGGAGCGTTCGGGGGCGAAGAGGCGGCCCCCGTGGTTCCAACCGTCGCATCCCCACTCTGTGCCAGCGCCCCCACCGACACCTGGGGAGACACGTCCCCACGTACAGCCTCGGCCACCGACACGGTCTGCGTAGAACGCCCCCAGCCGAGCCCGATGATGCAGAGGGTGGCAACCACGACGAAGCTCGCCGGAATGCCGAGGGCGGAGAGAACGATGATAATACACGAACTGAGGAGCGCCACCACGATCGCAGCCGTAAGCGGCAAATCGGTGATGTCGTTGCCGAGCGTCTCCATGGTCCGACGGGCAATCGTAAGGGCCCCCAGCGCCACGGCCCCGCATCCGATGAGAATGCCGGCGTTCATGGCAAGCGCACCGCTGCCCACCAGCGGCGCGATGGCGTTGGCAATGTTGCTGGTGCCGGAGCTAGACGCCATCAGGACCCCGATGCTCACCAGAACGGCCGTGCCCACGACCTCGCGCCGGGAGGTGTTGGGCCCAAGAGCGAGGCGGAGCGGCACGCCGATGGGCTTCATCTCCACAATCGGCGACCCGTCGGGACGAATCACGGGCCACCCTCTGACTTCAATTCGTTCGAACACCAGCAGGGGCCCATCGCTCCGCTTAATGGCGACAAGCCGGTCGAGCGACTCGTACCCATAGCGCCCCACCATGACGGCCAGCCAGAAGCCGATGATTGGAGACAGGATCCACCAGGCGAGAATCTCTCCAACCACGGCAACGTTAAGCTCCCCGCTCGCAAGGCCAAGGCCAATGATGGCCCCCACGGCCGTCATTGACGTGGAGGCCGGTGTGCCCGAGAGATTGCCCACGAGCAGCGCCCCACCAATGAAGAGCAGCACCGTGATGCTGGCTTCTAGCGTGAAGACGGACGGGTCGTGGACCAGCTCTTGCCCCAGGGTATCGACGACGCGCCGCCCAATCGTGTAGGCCCCGCCAAAGAACGCCACCGCCATGAGCGTCCCCGCAGTGGTCTTCGACAAAACGTCCGCCCCCACGGCCGGCCCAAACGCCGGCCCGGTCGTCGCGCCGCCAATGTTGAACGCGACGAAGCACGCGATGATGACGCCACCGATGAGAAACAGATCGCCCACCGTCAAGAGTCAGAACGTGGTGCTATAGAGGGTCTCAGAGGCGTATTAAAACAAACTGGTTTTCCGGAAAGCCCCCCCCTCCAAAGACCCTTCGCGGGCGTGAAATGCCGTCTGCGTTGGATCTGGGGCAACGGGCCGGCGCTATCAGAGCCGAAGCCTCTCTCCGAACGAAGCCGTCTCCAGGGCACGCGCACCGAGCCGCAACGCAGGGCGTTCGTGAGGACAACCCACCGGGTCCGGCATCTCCCCAATGGGACTAGCTGCGCTCCTCCTCCGCCGTGTGCTGCTTTGTGGAGTTGAAGCTGATGCGGGGCCAATTCTCCATCGTGCGCTCCAACCGGAAGTCACTGAGCGCGAGGTACGCCAGGTCGCCACCGGCGTCGCGGAAGAGACTGTCCATGTTTTCGGCCTCAAAGTCCTCCAGGTCCTCCGCCGGTCCGTCAATCCAGCGGCAGCAGGCGTAGCGCACGCCCGTCAGGTGGGCGTCCACATTGTATTCGTCCTCCAGGCGGTCCAGGGTCACGTCGAACTGCAGCTCGCCGACGGCCCCGAGGATGTAGTCGTTGCCGCGGAGCGGACGGAACGCCTGGATGGTGCCCTCCTCACTCAACTGCTGCAGGCCCTTGCTCAGGTGCTTCGACCGGAACGGATCGTCGAGCCGCACCTTGCGGAAGTGCTCCGGCGCGAAGCTGGGCACCCCCGTAAAGTGCAGGGGCTCGTCCTGCGAAAAGCTATCGCCAATTTTGACGCGCCCGTGGCTCATGATTCCGATGATGTCTCCTGGGTAGGCGGTGTCGACGCCCTCCCGGTCCTGCGCCATGAACGTGGTGGCGTTGTTGAGGCGCATCGTCTGCCCGGTGCGGTGGTGGATCACCTCCATGCCCTTCTCGAATTTGCCGGAGCAGACGCGCACGAATGCCATGCGGTCGTGGTGCTTCGGGTCCATGTTCGCCTGAATCTTGAAGGCAACGCCCGTGAAGTCGTCCTCGTGGGGCGAGACGTCCCGAGTCACCGTGGGACGGGGTTGGGGCGGCGGGGCGATCTCGACGAAGGTGTCGAACATGTCGCCCACCCCAAAGTTGCTGAGCGCACTGCCGAAGAAGACCGGCGTCTGCTTGCCGCCGAGGTAGGCCTGCAGGTCCAGCTCGTCGCCCGCCTCGCGGACCAGCTCCACGTCGAATCGAAGGTCGTCGGCCTGGTCGCCGAGCACCTCGTCGAGCTGGGGGTCGTCCAGGTCATCAATCGGCAGGCGCTCGTGCTCCCCCTCCATGTCGGCGTGGGAGAAGAGGTGCAGCTCGTCGCGGTACAGGTTGTAGGTGCCGCGGAAGCGGTTGCCCATCCCGATGGGCCAGGAGAGCGGCACGGTATCTAGATCGAGCGTGTCCTCGATGTCCTCCAGGATGTCGAGCGGCGGCAGCCCGTGTCGGTCCATCTTGTTGACAAAGGTGATGATGGGGGTGTCCTGCATCCGACACACCTCCATCAGCTTCTCCGTCTGCTGCTCCACGCCGCTCGCGTTGTCGAGCACCATGATCACGCTGTCGGCCGCGGTGAGGACGCGGTACGTATCCTCCGAAAAGTCGCGGTGGCCTGGGGTATCGAGCAGATTCAGCTCGTAGCCCCGATAGGGAAATTTCATCACCGAGGAGGTGACGCTGATGCCCCGCTCCTTCTCCATCGTCATCCAGTCGCTCATCGCGAAGCGGTCGGCCTTCCGGGCCTTAATCTCTCCTGCCTCGTGGATGGCGCCTCCCTTCAAAAGAAGCTTTTCGGTGAGGGTCGTCTTGCCCGCGTCCGGGTGGCTGATGATGGCAAATGTGCGCCGCTTTTCGATCTCCTCCTTCAGCACCGGATCCACGTCGTCTGTCGGCGGGGCAGTGGCGTCCTCCGGAGACAAGGCATCAGTAGTGCTCACGACAGAAAAGAGGGGTTTGACAAACGACAATGTACGAGTGGAGGACTCAGCAAAGGAGTCGTCTGATAAGTACGGGACGAACCCCAAACGGTTTTGGACGCTCGGGATCCCGAGACGGTCTCCAAGAAGCCTTCACCCTGCCCGTTGCGGGTGGGTCAGCCCGAACCGTCCGGTCGGAGTCGAACCACGGACAGGCCCCGGAGCCCAATTTCCCCCAGGCTTCGGTCTTCGCCCCGGAACGGCACCCAGAAGAGGCCGGCGTCGTCCCCAGTCTTCATTGCCCCGGGCCCCAATCCGCCCCGAACCGCGACCGTGGTATCCGCCGTGGGCGCCCGGAAAACAAGCGTAAACCCGTACCGCAGAGGCACTTCATTCCTGTTGATGAGGCGCAATACGACCCCGTCGTGCTCGGTGTCGGCCCGCGGGTAGTAAATGTATGCGATTCGGAGCCCGCGTTGCGCAACAATCGGCGTCCAGGCGTCTTCGTGCCAGGCCGCGCTCGTGTCGCCGGCCACACCCCCCTTCTGCGCCCACCCCACCGACACCGGCAAAAGCCCCAGAACCAGCACCCCGATGATGTAACGATGAGAGACCTGCATAGCCAATGACCCCCGATTGTACCGCCGTTGCACTGCGCACGGGCCCCGACCGTCCCGGCACGTCCTCTCAGCTTCAGATGAAGAGCAGGGCCACGCCGGACGCCCCGACGATTAGGAGGAGGCCCGGCACCACCGCCCGCCGCAAGCCCGACGTGCCGGTGAGTGCCACGATGCCGCCCTTCAGCACCGTATTGGCGGCCGCCGCAATCACGATGGCCCGGGTGGCAGGCACCGCCCCTACGTCCCCACTTTCGTGGAGACGGGCCATCGAGAGGGTGATGGCGTCCACGTCCGCTAGCCCCGCCACGACACTCGACAGGTACACGCCGGCGTCGCCAAAGTAGGTTTGGGCCCCGTTCGACAGAACGAGAATGACAGCGTACAGCACCCCAAACGTGATTGCCGGGCCGAGGCGAAACGGATTTTTGACAGTCTGAGGTTCGTCGTGCTTCTCGACCGGCTGCACGCCGTACAGGTACCCACAATAGGCGAGGATCACGACGAAAACCCCCAGGATGGGGGCCCAGACTGTCAGAAGCAGGGGCGGGTTGATGACCGCCACTTCCACAATGACCCGTATGAACATAATGGCCCAGGCCAGGAGTACAGCCAGCGCGAAGGGCCGGTCCAGCCCCTCCGAGTCTCGGCTCCGCTCCGCGACGCTTAGCGTGACGGCCGTGCTCGATGCGAGGCCCCCGAGAATCCCAGTCAGTCCCACTCCGCGACGCGGGCCCACAACCTTGATGAGCACGTACCCCAGGAAGCTGATCCCGGAAATCAGCACGACCATGAGCCAGACGTTGTACGGGACCAGCACGTCAAACGGCGATGGACCGTAGCCCTGCTGCGGCAGCAGGGGCAGCACAACGACCGTGATGACCGCAAACTTGAGGGTCGCGATCACGTCTTCCTGATCGAGCGTGCGGGCGAGGGCATGGGTTTGCACCTTCAGCGACAAGAGCACCGCCGTCCCAACCCCGAGGGCCGCACCCAGGCGAAGGTTCCCCCAGTAGCAGAGCCCCCCAGTGAAGAAGGCTACGAGCGCCGCCATCTCGGTGGTGAGGCCGGTGTCCCGCGCCCGGGCCTGCAGGAAATGCCCGATGGTAAGCAACACTCCTACTGCAATAACAGTCATTGCAAACGGCCACGCACTCTCAAGTTCAGTGGCGCTCAGGGCCGACGCCGCCCCTAGAAGCGCAATGATGGGAAAGGTCCGCGCGCCGGCGATCAGTTCCCCGTCCCCGTCCGCCCGGTCGCGGTACGCGTACTCGCGCTGTAGCCCCATGAAGAGCCCGAGGACGAGGGCCACCCCAAAGCGGTAGAATAACGTCAGCGTGTCAGGCGGCATGTTGCGGTGCCCAGTCGGAAGGGTGCGTCGTCGAGGAGGCCGACCGCACGCCATCAGCGGACGGGAGCCGAGGCAGAGGGTGAACAGCAGGCCGTCGCGTCTCTCGAGTCCGGGGATCCGGCGGGGACGGTGGCCCCGTCGATCCACCCACGCCAGTCGTACACGAGATATCTTACCTATTCACGGATGGCGGCGGTGGATCCGGCAAGGGCCCCGGCGTCGGGGAGCACGTCGAGCACGGTGTGGTTTCGGTCGCCCACCTGAACGTCCGTCGGCGCCGGCACGGCCCTGATGCCCGCGCTCCAAAAGACCGCAAGCGCCCGCGGCATGTGCAGGGGGAAGGGCACCAAGAGCACACCGTCAAGGTCCTGCCGGCTCATCACATCTGCCGTCCGGATGGCATTCTTGCACGTGTTGGCGCTTTTCGACTCGAGAAGGGTGGCATCCTCCGGCACCTTCAATCCTACAGAAGCACTTTTGTAGCGGGTGCCTCCCGGGTGCGCGGATCCTTCCAGGGCTCCCCCCACTGGCGATGACCACAGGCGCCGAGAACAGCCACAAAACGAGCCCTCCCCCAGTCACCAACGTCAGCCCGACTCGTTACCACCGGACCGCCACCAGCGCTCCCGTCGCCACGAGCAACATTCCCACCGACAAGGGAGGGGTCAAGGGGCTCAGGAGCTTGGTCACACAATGCGACCCGAAAGGGGGCCATTGGGAAATGCCCCGACGTCGGAAAACCCGTGGATTTGATCATCGGGGACCATCACCCGGACGCTGCGTCACTGAGGGTCCCAGATTTCGCCTGCTCGACGAAGGTGTTCAGGCACTCCTTCGTACGGGACTCCACAAAGTGCCCATTGATCAGGACGGTCGGCGTGCTGTCGACCCCAATCTTCACGGCCTGCTTCCGCTGCTGGAGAATCTGATCGCGATACTCATTCTGTTCTACCCGATCAGTCAACACGTTGGGATCCAGGTCAATGTCGTCCGCGATGGCACGGAGATCCTGCGTCGAGATGCCATTTGGTCCCTGACGAGCGTACTGCGCCTCCAGCATCTCATCAAACTTGTCGGACTGGGCCGCCACGTACAGGGCCTGAATTTCCGGAAGCGACGAGCGGCGGAGGGGGAACGGCTTGTACACAAACCGAACCTCGTCGCGGTGGGCCTCCACCACCTGCTTCATAATCTGATGAAAGTCTTTGCAGTGCGGGCAATTCGGATCAAAGTACTCGACGACTGTCACGCCGGACTCGTTACTGCCCTCGGCAATGTCCTGAAAGCCGACGAGCGAGGAGCCCTGGTCCTGCAGCGGCGCTTTCGAGTCGTCGAGCTCGCACTGGGCCGACGCGACCGATCCGGACGCGGAGCGGGAGCGGGCCTGCACGTCCTGGGCACCTTCCCCATTGAAGTAGACGAGGTCCGTCCCAACAAGGACAGCCGCGGCGGCGATGAAGTAGACAAAGAGCGCAATCTGCCGTTTTACGAGTCGAGACGACATGGAGTCAGAGGGGAATGTTGGTGAGGAAGCAAGCAGGGCAACCTGTCCCGCAAACAGGAATGTCGTGATGAAGGCCGACCCCAAGCACAGAAGGCACACCGTCTCCGGAGGACTGACCTGGAGGTACGTAAGGTATGCGGAGTATGCAACGCCCCCCGTGAGCAGGCCAAACCGGGCGCCATGGCCCCATTCTCGCAGCGCGGGCGCGACCCAGAACACGATGACGGTCAGTAGGCCAACCATTCCGTAAAACCCGAGTCCCCACGTTGTGTTGTCCACCCCCAAAAGCTCATGTCCCGGTCCGGTCGTGACCGCCGCACAGTCGAAGAGGGACGTGTTTCCCCCGAACGACGACGTCCCGAGACATCCATTTTTGAAGCCCCTTCCCTGCTGAATCCGCAGGTGCACAACGTCGAGAATCCCCAGCAATGAGAGCCCGAACACCAGAAGCTCCAGCCGTGGACGGTATCCTCTCAGCCGCTCGCGGAGAGTCTGCACCAGGACCATGTCCACATCGGGAGTGGGATCGGAGAGAACACTTGGCGAAATCAAGGCCTGAGCCGGTTTCAGGTTCCCCTCGCCCCCTCCACTGAGAGTCTGTCTTGGTTTGGGGGGAGATCGCGAGAGCGAGAATTGGCGGGGCGAAAATCCCCCCTTGAACGAGGCCTGCAGTGGGACTGTCGGCCGAGTGAAGAGGCGATTTGCAGCCCGTCAAGACCGCGCCCGGCGCCCCGAGCGGGGCGAGGAAGTATTCCCTGGGGGGTCCAAGAGGTGAATTGAAACAGACTCTGAGGGCCATACCGAGGACGGATGGGAATGCCGTCCCGGGAGGGGCCTCCAATCGAATTTCAAACCATTCCCGTTGCGGATGATGCGTCTGGGTCCTACCCTACAACTGTATGATTAACAACCACGGCATCACATGCACGAGCGGGTGGCCCTGGCCTGTCTCTCCGCGGGTCAAGAGTCCTCGACGTGCCTGATGCTGTGCACGGCCCTCGTACCGAATGACTCTGGACCCGCTGCCGACTGGTGGCGGGTTTTTGTTTTGTCCCTTGCCTTTCCTCGCGTATGACGTACGACGAGTTTCGCACATGTGTAGACGCTGCCCGGGCCGACGGCCCCTCTCGTCTCGTGGTGCCGGTGCACGCCCGTCGGAGTGCTGACCTCCTCACCCCGGTCTCGGCATACCTTGCCCTTCGCGAAGACACCCCGTATAGCTTTCTTTTTGAGAGTGTGGAGGGGGGCGAGAAGTTGGCCCGCTATTCCTTTCTGGGTCGCGACCCATACCGCGTCCTGACAGGCCGAGAGTTTGGGGCCACGGTCAAGATCGACGAGCGTCGGACCCCCGCCCCCGAAGCCGACCTCTCTTCTCCCTCCGGCTCCATTTTCGAAGTGCTGGACGCGTACCTGGGCCGGTACGAGGAAGTCGAACTGCCGGACCTTCCGCGCCTGCGAGGCGGGGCCGTGGGCTACCTCGGGTACGACGCCGTACGCCTCGTGGAGCACCTTCCGGATGCCCCTCCAGACGACCTCGGCCTTCCCGACGCCGTGTGGTGCTTTTACGACACCGTCGCGGCCTTTGACCACGTCCGTCACCAACTCGTGCTGATGGCGAACGTCTTCATCGACGCGGAGACGGACCTGCGGGCCGCCTACGACCACGCTCACACCCGACTTGCCGACCTGGAGGCCGATCTCAAGCGCCCTTCCGACCCGCCGGTCCCTGTCGAGTGGACGGGGGAAACACTTGCCTCCAACACTGAGCAGCCCGCCTTCGAAAGCGCGGTCCGCACCGCCAAAGATCACATCCAGAAGGGCGACATCTTCCAGGTCGTCCTGTCGCAGCGCTTTGCGACCTCCTTCGACGGCGACCGTTTCAACCTGTACCGGGCCCTGCGGCAGGTCAACCCGTCGCCCTACCTCTTCTACCTTGACCTTGACGACCTTGCACTCGTGGGCTCTTCGCCGGAGGTGCTGGTGCGGGCCGAAGACGGCACCGCCGAGGTGCTGCCCATTGCGGGCACCCGGCCGCGAGGCACGGACGAGTCCGAGGACGAGGCCCTCGCCGATGAGCTGCTCAACGACACCAAGGAGCGCGCCGAGCACCTGATGCTGGTCGACCTGGGCCGCAACGACCTGGGTCGGGTCTGCCAATACGCCACCGTGGAGGTGGATCGGTACGCCTATGTCGAGCGGTACTCCCACGTCATGCACATCGTGTCGTCGGTGAAGGGGACGCTGGCCGCCGACCAGAGCTCAATGGACGCCCTGGCGGCCTGCTTCCCGGCCGGGACCGTCAGCGGGGCACCGAAGGTGCGAGCGATGGAGCTCATCGATGAACTGGAGCCCGCTCGACGCGGGGTGTACGCCGGGGCCGTCGGCTACGTCGACTTCTCCGGAACCCTCGACACCTGCATTACCATCCGTACCATGGTGGTGGCCGACGAGACAGCGTACGTGCAGGCCGGGGCGGGCATCGTCGCGGACAGCGATCCCGCCCGCGAGTACGAGGAAACTCGGGACAAGGCCGCAGCCCTGCGTCAGGCCCTTCGCGTGGCCTCCGATGGGCTCCTGTAACCTGTCGGACACGACCGGCGGTGCCCTTTGTCCCCTGTCCAGCCTCCAAACCTTCCCCCCGCACACCGGTAGCATACCACGCTTGTCTCATCAACACTTCTCTCCGGTTATGCCGAACCCAATCAAAGAGGTGCTTCTGAATCGCGGCTGGGCCGGCCCGACGCTCAGCCGGTCCGAAACGGTGGACCGCCTCGACGCGCTCATCCGACAGCACATTGAACTGAACCACCACTACGGCGCCGCCATCCGGCACTGCGACGACGAGCGCGTCGTAGACGTGCTGGAGCGCCTGCAGAAGACCGCCCGTACCGACGTGGGCAAGCTGTCCGAGACCGTCCTGAGCTGCGGGGGCACCCCCTACAACGGCACGGACCTTTCCCCCGACGACTTTGCATTCGAGGGAGCATTGAGCCCCCTATTCGGGGAGCTGCGCGACCTCGAAACGTCGTTCAACGACGCCCTCGCCGACGAGCTCGACCTTGAGCATCAGATGCGCACCCGCGGGGTGCTCCAGGCCATCCGGAGCAACAGCCAGGACCGCCTCGACGCCCTCACGGCGCTGCAGCGACGCATTGAGGACTTGACGTAAATGCCTCCCCCTCCTCTCCGTCTCTCCTTCACGCCCCCCCTGCTCCGATGGAAGCCGCCGATTCTGCCTCGGCCCCAGACACCGACACGCCGGCCGACCCGGTCGTGGTCTCCGGCATCCAGCCCTCCGGGCGCCTGCACCTGGGCAACTACTTTGGCGCCCTCCGCCAGCACATCGCCCTGCACCGGTCCCACGACGCCTACTATTTCATCGTGAACTACCACGCGATGACGACGGTGCAGGACGCGGAGCAACTCCGCGAAAACACCTTTAATGTGGCCCTGGACTACCTCGCACTCGGCTTCGATCCGGACGAGGCGGCCCTCTTCGTGCAGAGCGACGTGCCGGAGGTAACCGAGCTCATGTGGATCTTCCTCAACCTTCTCCCGACAAGCACCCTCGAAAAGGGCCTGGCGTACAAGGACAAGATCGACGCCGGCCTTACGCCCAACGCGGGCCTTTTCAACTACCCGGTGCTTCAGGCCGCCGACATCCTGGCGTACGGCGGGTCTCTGGTGCCTGTCGGGGCGGACCAGAAACAGAATTTGGAAATTGCCCGTGATCTGGCCCGTCGCTTCAACAACCGATTTTGCCCGGAGGACGAGCCCCTCCTTCCGGTTCCCGAGCCCAAAATTCTCGACGACGTGGCCGTCGTCCCCGGCACCGACGGGCGCAAAATGTCGAAGAGCTACGGCAACACCATCGGCATCTTCGACGAAGGCGATGCGCTTGAGGAGACGGTGATGAACATCGTGACCGACTCTACCCCCCTTGACGAACCGAAGGATCCCGAGTCCTGCAACGTCTTCGCACTCATTACCCTGTTTGCCGACGACGAGACACGGCAGGAAATCGCCGCCCAGTACCGGGCGGGCGGCTACGGCTACGGGCACGCCAAACAGGCACTCACAACGCTGATCGAGGACCACTTCGCCGAGGCCCGGGCTCGGCGCAAGGACCTCGAGCGACGGCCCGACTACGTGCGGGACGTGCTTCGGCAGGGCGCAACGGACGCCCGGGCCCGGGCAGAGCCCCTTTTGGAGAAGGTGCGCGACCGGGTCGGACTGGTCCGCGCACACTGATGTTGGGGCCGGGAAACGCTGAACAAACCATGCGTCCGTCCCGCTCCGTCTTCCCATGCGGCCGGACTACTCTTCCCGGTTCCCCCCGGCGGACGCTCCTCCGTTCCCTCCACATTCCTCCCCACCAATGATTTTGGTCATCGACAACTACGACTCGTTCACCTACAACCTCGTCCATCTTGCGGGCCGCCACACGGACGACCTGGAGGTGGTGCGCAACGACGACCTGACAGTCGCGGAGGTGGCGGACCGGGCCCCGGACGGCATTCTGATTTCCCCAGGGCCGGGGCACCCGTCGGAGGCCGGCATCACGGAGCCGGTCATTCGGGAGCTCGGCGCCACGACCCCCATCCTGGGCGTCTGCCTCGGGCATCAGGCCATCGGCGAGGTCTTTGGTGGATCCATTACCCAGGCCGACGAGCTGATGCACGGCAAAACGAGCCCCGTACACCACGAGGGCACCGCCCTCTTCGAGGGCATCGATCCGTCGTTCGATGCGACCCGGTATCACTCCCTCGTCATCGACCCGGACACCTTTCCACACGACGCCCTGGAGGTCACAGCCACGACCGCCGAGCGCGACACGATCATGGCCCTCCGCCACCGCACCCACCCGCTGTACGGCATCCAATTCCATCCAGAAAGCGTGATGACGCGGGCCGGACCCCAAATCGTTGCCAACTGGCTCTCGGTCGCGCTGGATGAACGCTTCTCTGCCCAGACTCCGTAGCTCTTCCACTTCCTCCTCGAAATTCCTTGCTGCCCGTGAACACCTTTCTCCAAACCATCGCCGACGGCGATCCCCTCTCGCGTGCAGAGGCCGAAGAGGCCATGGCCTCCATGATGAACGGCTCCGCCCGCGACGAGCACATCGCCGCCCTTCTAATGGGTCTCCGCACCCGGGGGGAGACGCTGGACGAACTGGTCGGGTTCACGAAGACCATGCGAGAGTTTGCCGTCTCCGTAGAGACCGACGATCCTCGTGCCATCGACCTTTGCGGCACTGGGGGCGACGGGGCGAGCACGTTCAACATCTCCACCACGGCGTCCCTCATCGCCGCCGGGGCCGGGGCCACCGTGGCCAAGCATGGCAACCGCTCCGTCTCGTCCCAGTCCGGCTCCGCCGACGTGCTGGAGGCCCTCGGCGTGCAAATCGACCTCGAGAAGGAGGGCGTGGAACAGTGCCTCCACGAGGCCGGCATTGCCTTCCTGTTCGCCCCCTTTTTTCATCCCGCCATGCGGCACGTGATGCCGGTGCGCAAGGCGCTCGGCGTCCGCACCTTCTTCAACATCCTCGGCCCCCTTTGCAACCCGGCCGGCGTCACCCGCCAGATCGTGGGCGCCTTCGACACGAGCACGGCGCAGACCATGGCGCGCATCCTCGCCGAGCTCGACGCCGACCACGTCATCACGCTCCACGCGGACGACGGGCTGGATGAGGTCAGCGTCTCCGCCCCCACGACGCTCTTCGAGTACGACGCCACGGACCAAAACCCGGTCCCACGGAGTCACGAGGTCGGCCCGGAGAGTCACAACCTGGACCGGTCCTCCATATCCGCCCTCGAAGGCGGGACCGCCCGGGACAATGCCGCTATCCTCCGCAACATTTTGTCCGGCGAGGACCAGGGCCCTCGGCGGGACATCGCGTTGCTGAACGCCGCCTACGCGCTCCACGTCAGTGGGCAGTACGCCGACCTCGACGCCTGCCAGGAGGCCGCGGCGGAGAGCATCGACTCCGGGGCCGCCCTCGAAACCCTCAACACCCTTGCCAGCGTGTCGAAGAGGGCCAAGTCCGAGTAAGGGCAACAGATGGCCCGCGCCCCCTCCCCGTCCTCAGCACCAACCCATTCTCACCGTGAGCATCCTGGACGACATTATCAGCGACACCCGCGAGCTCGTGGAGCGGCGGAAACGAGAGACGCCCGTTTCGGAACTCAAGGAGCGTCCGTTCTATGACGAGCGGGAGCCCCTCTCGCTCGCGACGGCCCTGCAGGAGCGGGGGCTCTCGTTCATCGCGGAAGTCAAGAAGGCATCTCCCTCCAAGGGCGTCATTCGGGACAAGTTTGACCCCGCCGCCATTGCGCAGCAGTACGCCAAGCACGACGCGGCGGCGATCAGTGTGCTCACCGAGCCAATTCACTTTTCGGGGGCGCTGGAGCACATGGCCTGGATCCGGGCCCATGTGCCCGACACACCGCTGCTGCGGAAGGACTTCATTATCGACCCGTATCAGCTCGTGGAGGCACGGGCGGTGGGCGCCGACGCGGTCTTGCTCATCGCGACGGCCCTCGATCCGGGCCAGCTCGCCGACCTGCACGCCGCCGCCACCGAGCTCGGGCTGTCGTGCCTCGTGGAGGTGTACGAGGAAGAGGACCTCGACACGATCAGCTGGGAGCAGGTGGATGTCCTCGGGGTGAACAACCGCGACCTTCGCACTTTCGACGTCGATATCGAAAATTCGCTCCGCATTTTCGACCAGACCCCGAAGGGCGTAGGCCGCGTGGCCGAGAGTGGCCTGAGCGATCCCGAGACGCTCGTGCGCCTCCGAAAGGCCGGTGTCAACGGCGTCCTCATCGGCGAGCACCTGATGCGCGCGGAGCATCCCGGCGAGGCGCTCTCCCAGCTCCGCGCCGAGGGCAAGAAGATTGCGGCCCAACGGGCCGACGGAGCCTAACCGAGTGCCGGCCAAGCGACGACCGTTTGTTTTGTCTATTTTCTCTTCTGCTTTCGCCACCCACGCAGTCACGTCCCATGGGAGTTAAGCTCAAAGCCTGCGGCATCACCGAACTCGAAGATGCCCGCTACCTGGCGGGCGCGGGGGCTGATTACCTCGGCTTCATTCAGCACGAGGAGAGTCCACGCTACGCCCCGCCCGCCCTTGCCAACGATATCATTGAATGGGTGCACGGCCCCGCGCCCGTCGGGGTGTTTGTAAACGACGGCGCCGACACCATCAACGAGGCGGTGGAGACCGCCGGATTTGAGGTGGCCCAGCTCCACGGACAAGAGCCCGCCCACGTCGTCGAACGGGTCGACTGCCCCGTGATCAAGGCAATCCACGTGCGGCACGACGCGGCCCCAAACCAGCTCCGGACGCTCTTCGAGCGCTACGAGGACGTGGCGGAATACTTCCTGCTGGACACCCACGATTCGAGCGTGTGGGGCGGCACCGGCGAATCGTTCAACTGGCGTCTCGTCCGCGACTTCGCCGAGGACTACCCGGTCTTCCTTGCCGGCGGTCTCAACGCCGAGAACGTGGCCCGGGCGCTCGAGACGATGCGCCCGTTCGCGATCGACCTGTCGAGCAGTCTCGAATCCGCTCCCGGGCAGAAGAGCTTTGAGAAGATCGATGCATTCATGGACGCCTTCCAGGCCGCGGCGGACGAGTTGGAAGAAGCCGAAACGCATGACGCCTAGTCCGGACCCCGGCGCGCGTTTCGCGTAAAAGTGTACCGGCGTTCTTACTCGCTGTACCTATCGCGCAAAAGCCTCCTGCCATGTCTGCCCCCGCCACGACGTCTCGTCCGGATGCCCTGCCCGATACCGACGGCCACTTCGGCTCGTACGGGGGCGCATACGTGCCGGAAACCCTCACCCCGGTTCTGGAGGAGCTGAAGGCCGCCTACGACACATACAAGGACGACCCGGACTTTCAGGCAGACCTTCGCGCCCTCCTCGCGGACTACGCCGGTCGGCCCACGCCCCTCACCTACTGCGACCGCCTGACCGAACAGGCCGGTGGGGCCCGCATCTACGCGAAGCGGGAGGACCTCTGCCACACCGGCGCCCACAAGATCAACAACACGCTCGGCCAGATCCTGCTGGCGACGCGCATGGGCAAGGAGCGCATCATCGCCGAAACCGGGGCCGGGCAGCACGGCGTGGCCACCGCCACGGTCTGCGCCAAGTTTGGGGTGGACTGTGTGATCTACATGGGGGCCGAGGACATGGAGCGCCAGCGCCTGAACGTGGAGCGCATGGAGCTGCTCGGCGCGGAGGTTCGGGCCGCGACCTCGGGGAGCCAAACCCTGAAGGAAGCCACCAACGAAGCCATTCGGGACTGGGTGTCCAACCCGGACGACACGTTCTACATCATCGGCTCCGTCGTGGGCCCCCACCCCTACCCCATGATGGTGCGCAACTTTCATCGGGTCATCGGGACCGAAACGCGCCGTCAGCTGCGCGAGGAGACCGGTCGGGAGACGCCGGATGCCATCGCGGCCTGCGTGGGCGGTGGCTCCAACGCCATCGGCATTTTCCACCCCTTTCTCGACGACCCCGAGGTGCAGCTGCACGGGACCGAGGCGGCAGGCGGCGGCCTCGACGGCGACCACGCCGCCACCCTCGCCGAGGGCTCGCCGGGCGTGCTGCACGGGGCGATGAGCTACCTGTTGCAGGACGACACCGGCCAGGTGAGCCTCGCCCACTCGCTCTCCGCCGGTCTCGACTACCCTGGGGTGGGCCCCGAGCATGCCCATCTGCGCGACGAGGGACGCGTCACGTACCACCCGGTGACCGACGACGAGGCCCTGGATGGAGTGGAGCTGCTGTCCCGCACGGAAGGCATCATTCCGGCACTCGAGACGGCCCACGCCGTCGCCCTTCTGCCTGAGCTGGCACGAAATCTGGCCGAAGAGCGAGGGGAAGACGCCGTGCTCGTCTTCAACTGCTCCGGCCGGGGCGACAAAGACATGCAGACCATCGCCGCGCACCGGTAACCGCGGCCGCTCCGGCCTCCCTTCACGTCGTCTCTTGTCTCGTCCCAACCGCCATGTCCCGACTCGACGAAACGTTCGAAGCCCTTGGCCCTGACGACAAAGCCATGGGGCTCTTCCTGACGGACGGCTTTCCAAATCCCGACGCGACCGTCCCCCTCCTCCACGCAATCGACCGCGGGGGAGCGGACTTCATCGAGTTGGGCATGCCCTTCAGCGATCCGTTGGCCGAGGGGCGTCCCATCCAACGAGCCAGCGCCCAGGCCCTCTCCCACGACGTTACGCTGGGCGACACCCTCCACACCGTCGAGGCATTTCGGGAGGACAGCGACACGCCCCTCCTGCTCATGGGCTACGTCAACCCGGTGTTCAAGTATGGGGTCGATGGCTTTTGTCGAGACGCGGCGAAGGCCGGGGTCGATGGGCTCATCCTTCCGGACCTCCCCCCGCAGGAAAGCGACGCGCTCTGCGACGCGGCCGCCGCCCACGGCCTTGACCTGGTCTTCCTGATTGCCCCCAACACCTCCGACGACCGGATCCGTGTCGTCGACCAACGGGCGACGGGCTTCGTGTACGCGGTGAGCGTGACCGGCCTCACGGGCAGTGACCTGGCCGAGACGCCCAGCGTGGAGGAGTACCTGATGCACGCCGAGGATCTCGTGGACCGAAATCCCCTCCTCGTCGGCTTTGGCATCAAGACCCACGACGACGCGATGGAGCTCAGCCGACACACCGATGGTTTCATTGTCGGCTCCGCCCTCATCAACCACGTTGCGGCCCTCTGGGAGCCCCCCGAACAGTCCGTACCGGACCGACTCGACGAGGTGGAGGCGTTCGCGCGTCATCTCAAGTCCGGCGCCCCCGCCCCGGCGCCTCCGCCCCGTCCCGCACAGGGCTGAGCGACGGGCGCTCTATTCTGTGCCGGCGTGGTGGGGCCGGGCCGCCAGCATCGGACTCTCTGTGCTTCCGGAGCAATTCGCGCATTCAAACGTGTAGAGGTGCTTCCCGCCTCGCCTGAGCCTTCAAGCCCTTCTCTTCTATGCGCCGTTCTCTTGCCGACCTGTGCTGGCTTCCCGTAGGCGCGCTGCTCGCCGGTCTGCTCCTTGTTACCGGGTGTGAGGGCGACTACCGTCCGCGCGCCGTGGGCCCGGAGGGCGAGATTACCGTCGTCATGGACAGCTCGCACTGGACGGGCCCCGCCGGCGAGGCGTTGCGCACAAACGTCACGCCCTGGGTCGAGACCCTGCCGGTTTCGGAGCGCTCTTTTCAACTGCGCCACCTGGAGCTGACCGACGAGCGTACATACGAGCGGGTTCAGGACCTGAAGAACGTCATCATCGCAGCTCCCCTCAGCGACTCGACGAACGAAACCTCGTTTCTGCGACGGCGCCTCTCGGGCGAGGCGGAGCAAGCCATCCGGAATGGCCAGACTGCTGTGGTCTCCAAGCCGAACCTGTGGCGGCGCAGCCAACGCATCTACTACGTTGCGGCGGCCGGCCCGGACGCGCTCGCCGAGACGTTTCAGACCCAGGGCCCGAAGATCCGGGACACGTTCACGGAGGCAACCCTTCAGCGCATGGACCGGAACATGTACGACGAGGATCGCCGGGCGGCGCTTGAGGATACCCTCCTGCGGCGCCACGACTTTGCCGTGAACATGCAGTCGGACTTTCAGATTGCCGTCGATACCACGACCGGATCGGAGGGATTCGTCTGGCTTCGGCGCCTCTTGGCCCAGACGCGACGCGAGTTTTTCGTCTACTACGTCGAGGACGTCAGCCCCGACCAGATCACTCCCGAGTGGATCTACAACACCCGCGACTCGCTCACGCGGCGCCACCTTCGGGGCAACGTGCAGGGGTTTGTGAGGGTGGACTACCGACGCCCCCTTGAAACCGAACAGCGCTCGTTTCTAGACCGATACGCGTACGACTCGCGCGGCCTGTGGTACATGGTGGCCCCGCTCGACGAAGGCGGCGACCTTCAGCCCGTCGGGGGCGGCGGTCCCTTCGTGAACTACACCTTCTACGACCAGGCCACGGATCGGGTGTACATGCTGGACGGATCGATCTTTGCCCCTGACAACGACAAGCTCGACCTCCTTCGGCAGATGGAGGTCATGGCCCGTACCTTCCGGACCGCAGAGGGAGACCGCCCGCCAGACGCGTCGCCAACCGCCGCAAAGTAATGCCTACCGTGTCCTTTTCCGTGCGGTCGGCTTCCCCCCTGCACTGGGGCCTGTTCGGAGCAGTCGTCGGCCTGGGCCTGCTGATGGGATGTTCGGCGGTTTCGACCGGCGACGAGCCCCTCCCAGACAGTACGTTCACGCGCGTGCTAACGGAGTTGCACGTGGCTTCCTCCCGACAGTCCCGGGACGTGGCGACACCACCGGGCCTTCGGGACTCGATTTTCGCACGGTACAACGTGAAGCCATCCGAGTTTGAGGCCGCCCTTCGGCATTACACCCGCCGGCCGAACCGTCTGGAGGCGATGTACCAGATCGTGATCGACACGCTTCAGGCCCTGCGGTCTCCGAACCGGCGCCGCTCCAAGCCCCAGAACATCCCCGATTCTCTCCAAGGTCGCTCTCAGGACCCACCGGACACTCCGTAGCTGCTCTTTCAAAGCCAGTTCTCGGCTTTTTCTGTGAGCCGAACTGCCCCGTCCAACGGATTCTTGACGGCCAGATAGTCTTCCGCAACGAGCCACTCCACGAGCTCTTCGATCCGATGGGGAGGCGCCGACAGCTCCCCCCTCCACTCTTCTCGCGGGACCGACGCCGCCGCTTGCTCCAAGATGCGACGGAGAAGCGGCTCGTCCTCGGGAGTGATGGCCGTTGGCTGATGCCGCCCGAGACATACGTCACACGCCCCGCACTGCTGATCGGCCTCTTCGCCGAAGTACGTACGTAGGACCCAGCGCCGACAGGCCACTGATCGGGCATAACGGAGCATGTACTGAAGCCGCGTTTCGGCTCGCTGACGCGCGCTCTGAACGGCCTGATCGTCTACGGGCAGCTTCGACGCGCGCGGGAATGAAAGCTCCACCTGCAGGGCTGCCCCTGGCGGCCGCCAGTGGAGCAGCCCCTGCCCCTCAAGGTAGCGCAGCCCAGCACGAAGACGGTCCCGAGACAGGTCCACCCGGCGTTCGACGGCCCGTAGGTCGAGCGGCCACCACTTCCCAAATGCGTCGGCGTGAATCGTTCGGAGCAAGATCCGCACAAACTTCGCCAGCGCCCGGTTGCCCACCGCATCGGCGTACTCACGTGCCTCTCGGGCCGACGTCGAAAACCGCAAGAGCCCGAAGTGTTTGCGCCGGGGCAGGCGCGTCCAGGCTCCCTGCCGATCGACCAGATCGACGGCGGTCCGAACCTTCGTCCGTGAGAAGCCAGTCGTCTTCAACACAGCGTCGAGACGCACGGCGAGCGGCCCATCCGGCTCGCTCCCCACCGGAACCTGGCCCACGCTACAGACCGCGTCGTAGACCATCCGCACCTCCTCGGCCGTCGGGTGTGACGCCTCGATGAGCGCGGTCTGCGTGTCGGCGTCGGTGGGCTGGTACAGAAGCACCGCGTGGGCCTTCTTTCCGTCGCGCCCGGCCCGGCCTGCCTCCTGATAGTAGCCCTCCAGCGACGACGGAGGGGCCATGTGCACGACGAAGCGCACATCGGGCTTGTCGATTCCCATGCCGAAGGCGTTGGTCGCCACCATCACCCGCACGTCGTCGTCGATCCAGGCCTGCTGACGGCGTTCGCGGGTCTCCGCGCCCAATCCACCGTGATACCCCGCCGCAGTAACGCCGTGTGCATCGAGGCGCTTTTGCCACCGGTCTGCGTCTCGGCGCGTGGGCACGTACACAATCCCCGTTCCCGGCACCGCGTCGACGACCGCGCGGAGCCGTGCCCACTTTTGATCGGTGCGGAACACAGACCACGTAATGTTTGGGCGGTCGAATCCTCGCACTACTTCGACGGCGTCCGGAAGGGCGAGCAGCTCGAGAATGTCCTGACGAACCGTCGGGGTCGCCGTGGCCGTGAGGGCCACGGTGGGGGGCATCCCCAGGTGCTCTCGGGCATCGGGGATTTCGAGGTAGTCGGGGCGAAAGTGATGCCCCCATTCGCTCACGCAGTGGGCCTCGTCGACCGCCATGAGCGACACGTCCAGCCGCTCCGCTCGGGCCTGAAACACCTCCGTGGAGAACCGCTCGGGAGCCATGTAGACCAGATCATACTGCCCGTACTCTGCGTTCGTCCAGCGCTGCTCGACCTTGTAGCCGGGCAGGGTGCTGTTAATGAACGTGGCGGCGATGCCCTCTGCTTGGAGCGCCTCCACCTGATCTTGCATCAGCGCAATGAGCGGTGAGACGACGAGCACAAAGCCGTCTGCAAGAACAGCGGGAAGCTGGTAGCACAAGGACTTTCCGCCTCCCGTCGGCATCACGCCCAGCACGTCTTGCCCTTCCAGAAGCGATTCCAACACCGCCTCCTGGCCCGGCCGGAACGCCTCGTGTCCCCATCGACGCTGCATCGCCCGGCGGGCCTCCTCAATCGAATGGGACGACAGACTGGGCATGAACGGAGGGTGTTCTCAAATCAGATTCCATTTTCCACGGTCAGCTATTATGTTTGGCCGGACTCAGCGTTCGTTCTCTTCACGATGCATCTCAGCCGTAGGTCGCCCCTCTCATGTCTGCCCCGCCAGTGTCCATCATCATCGTCACGTGGAACGCAAAGGAACTGGTGCAGGCGTGCCTTCCCTCCGTCGTAGCGACCGAGTACCCAAACTTCGAGATCATCCTTGCCGACAACGCCTCGACGGACGGCACCGCAGCCTGGGTCGCCCGCGAATACCCGAACGTCAAGATCGTTCGTCACCCCGACAACTGGCTGTTCTGCCGCGGCAACAACGCCGCCCTGCCCCACGCCTCCGGCGAGTTTGTGGTGCTCTTGAACAATGATGTGGAGGTCCCCCCGGACTGGCTCGATCCGCTCGTGGCAGCGGCCACCGAGCGGCCCGATGTCGCTGCCGTGCAGCCCAAGATGCTCCAGTACGATGATCGGAGCCGGTTCGAGTACGCCGGGGCCGCCGGCGGCTTTCTGGACCGTGCGGGCTACCCCTTCACTCGGGGCCGGCTGTTCGACACCATGGAACGCGATCGGGGACAGTACGACGACCCACGCGATGTCTTTTGGGCCACCGGCGCGGCCCTTCTGCTCCGGCACTCGGCCCTGGACGAGGTCGGGCCCCTCGACGAACGGTTCGAGATGCACATGGAGGAGATTGACCTGTGCTGGCGGCTGTGGCGACACGGCTACCGGGTCCGCGTCGCCCCCAAGAGCACGGTGTACCACATCGGCGGCGCATCGCTTCCACAGTCGTCCCCCCGGAAGACCTACTACAACTACCGGAACAGCCTGCTCATGCTCTACAAGAACCTTTCCCCGTCGGCGTGGCGGAGAACCCTGCCGCTTCGGATCGCCTGCGACGTGGCGGCCCTCGGACGCGTACTGGCCCAGGGACGGGGCCGGGAGGCCAGCGCCATCCTGCGGGCCTACCGGGACGCGTTCCGCATGCGACGGCACTACCACGACACCCGTCCTCCCTCCGCCGAGACAACGGTCCTGCCCTTCTACCGGGGCCTGGTGCCCGTCGACTATTTCCTCTGGGGCCGACGCGCCTTCGCGGCCCTTCCGGATTCACGCTTCGTCCTGCCGGGCGACCGCGCCTGAGTGCGCCGGGTCGGCGGACGCTTCGGGCTCCCCCTCGCGCCGCCAGACGACGACCGCCACCGCAGCCAGAACCCCCCCCATGCCCACAATCGAGGCCGGCGGGGGGACTTCGCCAAACAGTCCGTACGCCAGGAGCGATGCCCCCACCGGCTCCAGGAGCGCCAGCATGCCCACGATGGCGGCCGGCACGTGCTGGAGGGCGTAGTTGAACGACCCGTGCCCCAGCACCTGCGGCCCGAGGGCAAGCCCGACACAGAGCGCGTAGAAGTGCCACGAGTAGCCCAGTAGCGGGACGCCCCGGAGGATGGCGGCCGCCAAGGCCGTCAGCGCCGCCACCGTGTACAGGGGCGTCACGTACGCCAGCCAAGACACCTTCTGACGGACGACCCGCCCAATCAGCAGATAGACGCTCACCAGAAGCGCCCCACTCAGCGCCAGCGCGTTGCCCAGCAGCGCCCCCTGGCCTAGGGCAACCGTCCCCGCATCGGCCCAGCCAATGAGCCCAGCCCCCCCGACCGCCACGCCAATGGCGAGCACAGTTCTCCGGCGCAGCCGCTCCCCCAGCACGGCGTAGCCAAGGACGGCCAGGATGATCGGACTCGTCGTGACCAGCACCGATGCGCTGGCCACCGTCGTGTGGGACAGCGACTCAATCCACGCGATGAAGTGGAGTCCCAAGAACACACCCGCCGCCCCGATCAGCAGCACATCTCGGCTCGCAAACCGGCGCATTTCTGACCGGCTCCGGACCGCCGCAACCGGGACCAGCACCGCCGCCGCCGTCACGGTGCGCCACACCGCAATGGCCACGCCCGGCACATCCCCGGCCCAGCGCACCAGGATGGGCGCAAACGCGAAGCTGACGACGCCGAGGCCCAGAACAACATAGATCCGGCGGGGCCAGTCGGACATGAAAAGGGGCGGAAGGGCGTAGCGGCTACCGGATCCGATCCATCGACTCCACGAGGTCGATGTCGTTTTCAATTCCCCGGCGCGCCAGCCGAAACAGGACGTACGCGACGATGGGGAGCAGCAACACGACCGTCCGGCCCCACAGGATACCCGTCGGGTCGGCAAAGGTGAGGGTGCCGGTCGTGTACAGTCCACCGTACAGCACTCCTGCCAGTACGAGGGTGAGCAGTTGAACCCCGTACACAACTGTCCGCTGGGTCTTTCGCCGCTCGTAGAGGAAGATTGCCCCGAGCGCCGTCCCGGCAGTTCCCACGAGCAGCCCAGCGACCGATGGCACAAACCAGGCGTAGCGCTGCGCGGCCGGGTCGCTCCACGGAACCTCGAATCCTCCCATCGCCGCCAGGACAAGGACGCCGAGGAGCAAGTACACCGTTTGGATGCGTTGAATCATAGAAATCGGGTCAGGCAGTCGGCTATGCGTCGACGCGGTTTGCCACTCGATCCGAGAGGGCGTCCGCAAACTCGGACGTGGAGGCGTCCCCACCCACATCCTGCGTCAGCACGTCGCCGTCCCGGTACATGGCAAAGAGGGACTGTTCAATTGCTGCGGCCGCCTCTTCCTCGCCAATGTGCTGAAGCATCATCGCCGCTGTTCGGGTCATCGCCGTCGGGTTCGCCACGTTCTGGCCCGCAATGTCCGGCGCGCTCCCATGGACCGCCTCGAAGACGGCCAGGTCGTCTCCGATGTTTGCCCCCGGCGTCACCCCAAGCCCCCCAACAAGGCCGGCCGTCAGGTCACTCAGAATGTCACCGAAGAGATTCGTCGAGACGATGCAGTCGTAGTTCTCCGGATTGGTGACGAGCTGCATGCACAGGTTGTCGATGATGCTGTCCTCGAACGCGATGTCCGAGTATTCCGCCGCCACATCTCGGCCAATGTCGAGGAAGAGTCCCGACGTCTTCTTCAAAATATTGGCCTTGTGAGCAAGCGTGACACGGTCACGCCCATGGGCCTGTGCGTACTCGAAACAGAACCGGATGATGCGCTCGGCCCCTCGCTTGGTGACACGCGCAATCGAGTCCGCAATGTCGAGCCGCTCGTCGTAGTACTCAATGCCGGAGTAGAGGCCCTCCGTGTTTTCGCGGAAGATAATCAGATCGACATCGTCGAAGGGCGTGTCCAGGCCCTCCATGCTGGTAGCCGGCCGGACGTTCGAGTACAGGTCCAGGCGCTGGCGGAGTTGGACGTTGACACTCGTAAACCCTTGCCCCACCGGCGTCGTGACAGGGCCTTTGAGGGCCGTGCCGCGTTCCTGAATAGAATCAATGATGTCGGGCGGCAGGGCGGGACGCCCGCGTTCCACCGCCTTCGCGCCGATGACGCGATGGCGGTCCCACTCGATGTCGACACCGGCGGCTTCAATGACTTGGGTCGTCGCCTCAGTGACTTCGGGGCCGATGCCGTCGCCGGGAAGCAGGGTAAGTTGATGAGCCATAGGTGGGAAGGTCGTTGGGAGTTAGGAAGAAGGAAGTGATGAGATTTGAGTATTCCCCCCTCATCGAGCGCTGGGCGTCAGAGACAGACCGGGCCAAACAAAAAAGCCCTGCCGGGAAGCAGAGCCTTTTCGTGTTAGGAGCGTAGAGGATCAAGACGGGGGTGGGCCCTCGCGGTTCGACGAATAGTTGATGCGGAGGGCGTTGGCCTCCCGGAGTTCCTGCTGCACTTCGTTGACGATCTGCATCTCAGATTCCTGATCTACCTTCAGGGACACAATCAGCTTCGGCTGCTCCTGCAGTTTCCTGTACATGATCTGCCGGATGGTCCGCTGGTCTTCGATCAAGGCGTCATCAATCTGAATGGCGGTATCGCCCTGATTCTCGCCTCGCTTGAGCGGGCCGATGTGGAGCTTCGAAATGAGCCGCTTCTGGTCGATCTTCGTCAGGGCTTCCGCCTGTGGAAGCTGGGTGCGGACCTTGATGTCCGTCTCTCGGAGCACCGTCGCCACCATAAAGAAGATCAGCAGCATGAAGACAATGTCCGGGAGCGAGGCCGTCGTGAACTCCGGCTCCGTACTCGAACTTCCCCGTTGAAACTTCTGCGACGCCATGAGAAGGAGGTGTCAATGATGAAGGGCACATGAGCGAGGGCTGCGGGGGCTCTCCATGCAGGAGGCAAGCCCCCTACTCGCCAGTGTCGGGCTCAGCGATCGAGATTTGAGCACCGAAGGTGTCTCGGATCTGGTTGTCCTCGTCCGGGCCGAGCTGGTTGTAATATTCTCGGTAGCTGGAATAGGTCTGTTCAAGCCCCGCCGTTCCCCCGTCGGGTCCCGGCAGTCGATTCGTCCGGGCAATTTGGTCCCAGATCTCACGGTAGGACATCCACACCTCGTCCAGCACCTCAATGTAGGTGTTGTAGGGCGTTGCGGCATCCGTTTTGATCGAGATCACCGCGTCGTCCGGGCTCGCGGAGAGGCTCGGGTCTTCCCCAAAGTTGAGCACGTGGGTCTTCACGCGGTCACGAATTTCAGCGACCCGAGCCCGCTCCTCATCAACCAGCACGTCCCCGCTGGCGTTCACCAGCACGTTCATAAGGTTGCGCTCCTTGACCGGCGGGGGCTTCTGTTCCGGTTTGAGCTTGGGCGGCAGGGTCATGCCGATCCCGGTATCGACGTTAATCGTCGTGGTCACCAGGAAGAAAATAAGCAGCAGGAAGGCGATGTCCGCCATCCCCGCGGTCGGGATGGTCCCTTCGTCTCGGTCACTGCGCCGCTTCTCTAGCAGTCCAGGCATAATTTGAGATCGCTACCAGGGGACAGTTCAGTGCGGTATCAAGGGAGGGCGGCTACATCACAAAGAGCTTGCGCAGCCCTGTGAGCAAGAGACTGAGGGCGGCCAACCCAAACATCACAGCGAGGGTATATATGCCCGCCTGTACCCACGTCTCCATGGTCGACCCAAGAACCGCCATCAGAACCCCGGGAATGGCAATGATGGCAATGCTGAGGGGCTGCACCTTGCCGTACACGAGACTGCGAAGGCCGAAGATGCCCATCCCGAGAAGGCTGAGCCCGGCGAGAGCAATGGCAGCCCAGATGGCAATGGGAAGAATGGCATTCTGACTCATAAAAAGGTCTGTCCGTCTATCGTTGGAAAAAGAGAGAAGAGTGACACTGGGGAAGGCCCCTGTCGCCCCCAAGGACGGGGGCACAGAGGGCCGTTCGCAGTCCTACTCTTCTCGTTCGCCAACACTTTCGGGAATCGACTTCTCGGCCGTAGCGGACTCGCCCCGGTCCAGGGCCACGAGCGCGTCGACCAGCTCGATGGATGCGTCCTCCATTTCGGCCACCAGTCGGTCGATCTTCGACACGGCGTAGTTGTAGAAGAACTGGAGAATGACCGCCACGATCAGTCCGAAGGCGGTGGTCAGGAGCGCAACCTTAATTCCACCGGCCACGAGCCGTGGGGAAATGTCGCCGGCCTGCTCGATCGAGTCGAAGGCCTCGATCATTCCGATAACAGTTCCGAGGAAACCAAGCATCGGCGCGACGCTGATGAAGAGCGAGAGCCAGACCAGTCCACGCTCCAAGAAGCTCATCTCGATGGAGCCGTACGAGACGACCGCCTCCTCCACGGCGTCGATGCCTTCATCGGCCCGAAGCAGCCCGGCTTGAAAGACAGACGCAACGGGGCCCCGCGTGCTTGCGCATTCTTCCTCGGCCGCCGGAATCCCCCCCTCGTCAAGGGCCTCCTTCACGCGCTGCAAGAACGCCTGCGTGTTGATGTCGGCACGGTTCAGCGAGATGATGCGCTCAAACGAGATCGCAAGCCCAATGATGAGGCAGATGAGAACGGGCCACATCCACTCCCCGCCCTCGTTGAAGCGTTCCACGAGGGCATTGATGGCACCACTTCCGCCGGACTGTTGGGGCAGCAGGAGGAGAAGGTGAACCGACAGCTTATCCAGGATGACCATAAGTGGCTAGTGCTCAGTCGAGTCTGTTGGAGGGTGAAATTCAGGTGTGGGGATGGGAGACTGGGACTCACGTCCCGCGGTGGCCTGGCCGGGAGGCGGCCCTCAGCGCTGCCCAGCAGCGTCTGGCGGGCCCACAAGACAGTCTCAAATCAACGCAAACAACGACAGGCATTCAGGCAGATTCGTAGACTCTGCTTCACAATTGCCCAGTATACACAGCCCAGGAGAGGTTGTCAAAGGGCGGGATTGGCGAACTCCTCTGCCCCCCCGGATTTCGCCTTCGCTTTTCGTGAACGAAAGGGGAAGAATGCGGGCACACAGTGTCGGGGACAGTGCGAAAATTCTGTACGGGGGAAGAATTTGAACCCCTGTTCTCAAATGACCCGACCGCACAGGGTTCCACTCCACTCGTCTCCGCCGCGATTTTGCCCCGGGTGACGAGTCTTCGCGTGCGGGCCCGGAAATTCCCGCAGGCCTTCATTGGAATCAATTTGACGGGCGGGTATATTACGAACGTCCTGCGGCCGCCACCATGCCCTCTTTCTCAACCCCCTACGTCCATGCGCAACGACGAGGTTGCCCAACTCTTACAGGAAACGGCGGACCTACTTGAGCTGACGGGTGGAAACCCACACCGGGCCCGGGCCTTCTCCCGCGCCGCCCGCTCGTTGCAAGACCTCGACGAGCCCGCCGCCAAACGCCTCTCCGAAGAGACCCTGGTCGAGGCATCGGGAATCGGAGACGGCATGGCAGATCACATTGGCGACATTGTGCACGGCGGCTCGTTTGAGCTCCGGGACGAGTTGCAAAGCGCCGTGCCGCCGGGCCTCATGGATGTCTTGCGGGTGAACGGCCTGGGGACGAAACGAACCCGTCGTCTCTGGACGGAGCTCGGCATTGCCTCTCTCGATGAACTGGAACAGGCCGCGGAGTCGGACCGGATTATGAGCCTCGACGGCTTCGGGGCCAAGACGCAACAGAACATCTTGGAGAATGTGCGTCAGCTCCGGCGCTACGAGGCCCAGTGGCGCCTCGCCGACGCCTGGGGAGCGACCCGCCCGTTTCTTGAGGCACTTCGGGCCCTCGACGCGGTCGGCCGGGCCGTGCCCACTGGTGCCCTCCGGCGCCGTGCCGAAACGATGGAACGGGCCGATGTGCTCGTGTCTACCGCCAACCCCACGTCGGTGACGAAGTGGCTTGATGGGCGCCTCGACGACCCTTCGGAAGAGGATGCGGTGGTGACCGGCCGCCTCAATGAAGGACTGCCGGTCGCGGTGCACCTCGCGTCCCCGGATCGGTTCGGGACGGCCTGGTGGCGCACCACCGGTGCCTCCGACCACTGTGCTGCAGTCACGGAACGTGCCTCCTCACCCGGCGACCACCCCGACGAGAATGCCCTCTACCACGCCGTTGGACTGTCGTTCGTGCCGCCGGCCCTCCGTGAAGGCCAGGGGGAAGTCCGGGCGGCGGCCGACGACGAACTGCCGGCGCTCCTCACGACGGAGGACCTCGACGGCTGCCTCCACAACCACTCCACCTACAGCGACGGCTCGCACACGCTGCGCGAAATGGCCGTGGCGGCCCGGGACCGCGGCTACTCGTACTTCGGCATCTGCGACCACAGCCAGTCGCTCCAAATCGCCGACGGGCTGTCGCCGGAGGAGGTCCGCGACCAGCATGAGGCGGTGGCCCGTCTCAACGACGAACTCGCGGACGGTGCCCCCCCATTCCGCGTTTTTCATGGCATCGAAAGCGATATTCTCCGGGACGGATCGCTCGACTACGAGCGTGAACTCCTCGACGCCTTTGATTTCGTAGTGGGTAGCGTCCATACCGGCTTCAGCATGACGGAGGATGAAGCAACCGAACGGCTCGTCCGTGCCGTGGAGGCCCCACACACCCGCATCCTCGGGCACCCGACGGGGCGTCTCCTCCTCGGCCGAGAGGGCTACCCTATCGACCACGAACGCGTGATTGAGGCCTGCGCCGAGCACGACGTGGCCCTGGAACTGAATGCCAACCCGCACCGGCTTGACCTCGACTGGCGTTGGGTTCGACACGCCACTGACCACGGCGTCCTCATCTCCGTCAATCCAGACGCCCATGCGATCTCGGAGCTCGACTACGTGACGTGGGGCGTGGCCGTGGGCCGAAAGGGCTGGCTGACGCCCGATCAGTGTCTCAATGCAAAGTCCCTGAACGCCTTTGAGCAGTGGCTTGAGGACGCTCGCCCGTAGGGCCCCCGCTCACTTTCAAGTCCTGTCCCTCGACCCCGTGTCCCAACGCCTCTACCTTGGGCTAACGTGTGCTCTGATTGCGGCCGGCGGTGCCGTCCTGTGGTGGGCATTCAGCGGTCCCGCCACCGCCCCACCGTCCGAGCACCCGATCGATGGCCTTCGCGACACCACGACGGTGGGCTGGACAAACCGCCACACCGCGACGATTGACGCCGACGACGACATCGATGCGTTGACGGCCCTGGGCTACATACATGGCATGAAGCGAGCCTGGACCCTAACGGTGTGGCGCCACACGGCCCTCGGCACGCTCTCCGCGACGTTCGGCGACGAGCTTGTGCCGATCGACCGGCATGCACGTCGGCTTGGCCTTGCACACCATGCGCGCCGCACCTACAACCGGCTCGATTCTACGGTTCGGAAACGCCTCCGAGCGTACACGCGCGGCCTGAACACGGCCCTGCAGTCCGGCCGCGTGCATCAGCGAGAGCCCTTCCTGTACTTTGACCTCGTCCCCCAGCGGTGGGCCCCCTGGCACTCATTGGCCATCGAGCGACTGATGGCCTGGACCGGCACCTCTCCGGTCGCGAAAGCCACTCCTTCCGACTCTGGCCTGGCCGACTCCGGCCTGGCCGACTTCCGCACCGCCGACCGTCGCCTTCGGCACTGGCTTCACCTGCATGGGCGGTCGCGCAGTGTGGCCTGGGCCACGCGCGGGGACACCAGCCAGACCGCTCTCTTCGCCAGACACGTACTGGGGGCGACGGCCGATCCGGTGGTGCAGGAGGTCGTCCTCCGGCGCCCCGGCACAGCCCCCACGGTCACGGCCACCCTGCCGGGCGCTCCTCTCTTTCCCACCGGCCGTGCGGGGGGCCATCGGTGGACCTATCTGATGAGCAGCAACGCCCAGCTTACCCCCGTCGGCCTCGACTCGACACAGGCCCGCTCTCGGCACGAGCGCATTGCGCCGGCCCGGGGCGACGAACAGTTGGTCGAGGTGCAGCGGCAGGGCACCCGGGTCCGAGTGGGCTCGATCGGCCCGGACTCGGCCTGGGTATTGCAATGGCCCGGCCTGCGTGCCGGGACGGATCTTCCACGGTGGCTCGCCACGGCCAACCTGGACGGGCAGCGTGGCAAAGCCCCCACTGATTTTCGTCTCATGCAGGGCGACGGGCTGTGGGTGGACTCCACCGGGACATGGTCGGTGCAGGGCCAACCGCCCGTTGTCGACCGGGGCCCGGCCTCCGTCCTCGTCGGTCGGTCCGACTGGGCCCCCTACCAGGCCAGGGTGCTCCACGCCGAGGCTCGCACGGGGCCCGTTGACCCAGCTCAGCGGAGCGCAGGGGACTCGAGTGCCTGGGCGGCTGCCCTTTTGCCGGCCCTCGTGCCGAGCTTGGACGCCCTCAGCAACGCCGACTCCACGACCGCTGACGCGCGCTCATACCTGCGCAACTGGGACGCCGTCTACGACCCGGCCAGCATCGGGGCAGTGGTGTTTGAAGAGTGGATGCGTGCCTACCAGCAGGCAATCGGGCACCCCCCCTCCCCTACCGATTCCGCCTTCTTTGCGGCCCCGCGCCGACGGCGCGCATTTCGCACGGCCGTCGACTCGCTCACCCAGCGCTACGGCACCGACGTACGACGGTGGCGCTGGGAGCGTGTGGTGTCGGCCCGACGCTACTTTCCCGTGTGGGCGGCCGACAGTCTTGTCGCGCAGGACCTGTCCGCGCTGAGCAGCACCCGGTTTGCCCCCCTGAATCGCCCCGGCCAGGGGCACGCGTCTGCCCTTTCGGGCGGCCCCACTCGTGTAGACCCGCCCCCCCTCGGGCCCGCACCGGCGCACTGGAGCGGATGGATGCGGCGCCCCTCCGGCGACCTGACGGTGCGACGCCTACGCTTCGATCCCGCCGACTTCTTCGCCCGCTCTCTTCTTTCCCGCGACCGCCCGACGTCCGTCGCTGTCCAGCAGGCCCCGGCCGAGCGCACAACCCGGCTCGTTCCCGCGGCCCCGTAGCCTGCACAGCCCCCCGGACACGGGCTACGCCTCCTGAACCTGTCGGCGGATGTCTTCGGGAACCGTCGGGTCGCGGAGAGTCGTGGTGTCGCCGAGGTCCTGGCCGTTGGAAATGTTTTCGAGAAGACGGCGCATAATCTTCCCCGAGCGCGTCTTCGGAAGGTCCCCGACGAAGATGACGTTCGCCGGACGGGCAAACGCTCCGATTTCCTTCTCGACGGCGGTAATGATGTCCTGGCGGAGCTCTTCGGACGCCGCCACGCCGTGCCGGGGCGTCACGTACACGTCGGGCACATTTCCCTTCTGGTCGTCCTGCCGCGCGGCCACGGCGGCCTCGGCCACCTCGGAGACCTGAGCCACGGCGGATTCGAGCTCCATGGTGCCGAGCCGGTGCCCGGCCACGTTCATAACGTCGTCGAGGCGGCCCAGGACGCGGAAGTAGCCGTCCTGAGCGTGCACGGCCCCGTCGCCGGCCTCATAGACCCAGTCGCGCCAGTCGTCGGAGTCGACGTCCGAGAAGCGGCGCCAGTACTCGTTGATGAAGCGCTGGTCGTCGCCGTACACGGTCTGCAACATGCCGGGCCAGGGACGTTCGATCACCAGGTTGCCGGCCCGTCCGCTGGCGGCCTCCACCGGAGTGCCGTTGTTGTCGTAGATCGCCGGCTGAATCCCCGGGCACGCGTGCCCCGCCGAGCCGGGCTTCATGTCCTGCAGGGCCGGCAGGTTGGTGATGAGGTGCCCGCCGGTCTCCGTCTGCCACCACGTATCGACGATCACAGCGTCCTCATCCCCGATGTGCGTGTAGTACCAGAGCCACGCCTCGGGCTGAATGGGCTCCCCGACCGTCGTCATGTGGCGGAAGTTGAAGTCGTACGCCGCCGGGTACTCCTTGCCCCACTTCATGTACATGCGCACCGCCGTGGGGGAGGTGTGAAAGATGTCGACGTCGTGGCGCTCGGCAATCTCCCAGGTGACGCCCTTGTGCGGATGGTCGGGGGCCCCTTCCCGCATCACGCTCGTGGTACCGAGCGCGAGAGGACCGTAGACGATGTAAGAGTGGCCGGTGATCCATCCAATGTCGGCGGCGCACCAGTAGGTGTCCTCGGGCTCAATGTCGAGAATGTACTTCGACGTGCCCGCCACGTAGCTAAGGTAGCCCCCGGTGCGGTGCTGGGCCCCTTTCGGCTTGCCGGTGGTGCCGGACGTGTACATCAGGAAGAGAGTGTCCTCGGCGTCCCGGGCCACCGGCTCAACCCGCGCCCGCTCGTTGTCTGCGAGGAGCTCGGAGACAAGAATGTCGCGCCCCTCGTGCAGATCGGCATCGGAGTGGAGCTCGCCTTCGTGACGCTCCCACACCAGTACCGTGTCGATGTCGGTATCCGCCTCCTCTACGGCGGTGTCGGCCTTTTCCTTGTGGTGCAGAAACTCGCCTCGTCGGTAGTAGCCGTCGATCGTGACAATGACATCCGAGTCGGCGTCGGTGGCGCGCTGGGCGAGGGCGCTGGCCGAAAAGCCCCCGAAGACAACCGAGTGCGGCGCGCCGATCCGGGCGCAGGCCAGCATGGTAATCGGAAGCGCGGGCACCATCGGGAGGTGGAGCGTCACCACGTCGTCCTCCTCCACCCCGACGTCGCGGAGCGAGGCGGCCATCTTGTTCACCTCGCGGTAGAGATCCCGGTACGTGAGCGTGCGCCGGGTGCCATCCTCGCCCTCCCAGATGAAAGCGGCCTGGTTGGGCCGCTCGTCGAGGTGACGGTCCACGCAGTTGAAGCAGGCGTTGAGCTCACCGCCCGTAAACCACTCGAAAAATGGCGGGTCGGACCCATCGAAGGCCTCGTCCCAGCGGGCGTCCCAGTCCAAAAGCTCGGCGTACTCCTCGAATCCCTCCGGAAAGTCGTCGAACCGGTCGTAGACCGCCGGGTCCGTCACGTTGGCCTGTCCCACGAACGCCGGTGAAGGACGAAGGTAATCTTGATCGGAGAGGCGTGCTTCGAGGGCGGCATCGGCCATGACATGCAGTCGGGGCGTGTGCGGAGAGACGAACGAGAAATGAGCAGCCAGCCTGGAAGGGCGTCGACGTTGCTCGGTGTATTCTGCCCTTTGCAAAGCTACCTTAGGGATTTGGGGGCCCAATTTCAACTCGGGGCCACGACCTCGGGCTCCCCTGCAAGCTCTGCTTCGCACCAGCCCCGGACCGCGTTGCAGCAGTACAGGGCGTCCGCCGCTCGAAGGTCCTCAAGACCCAGTGGACGCTCTGCAGCCTCCGGGCGGGTCTCCAGGACGGAGTCCCGGTACACCCCCGCCAGCAGTCCCGCGTCCACCGGTGGGGTCCACAACGCGTCGCCCCGCCGGACGAACACGTTGCTGTACGTACCCTCCGTCACGTGTCCTGCCTGATTCAACAGAATCGCCTCGTCGAAGCCGTCGTCTCGCGCCGCCGTCAGGGCGCGTTCGTACGTGCCACGCCGGGTGGTCTTGTGGTAGAAGAACGGGTCGGCGGCATCGACCTGCTCGTCGGCGACGGTCACCCGCCAGGGCTCATCGATCGATCCCCGTAGCGGCGTGGTCTCCACATCCCCCCTTCCCCAGCGGTCCAATGTGGCTCGGACTTTCAAAGTGTCCCCTTCTCCCGCCTGGGCCACGGCCCGGTCGACTCGCCGCCGAAACCGTGCCTCATCGAACGGGAATGAAAAGTAGTCCGCCGAGCGGGCGAGGCGCGCCACATGCCGGTCGAGACGCAGAATCCGCCCCTCCTCGGCGCGCATCGTTTCGATGAGCTTCAGGTCTTCATCGGGAGAGGACGTAGGATCGGACTGTGCGGATCGACCCTGCGTGAGGAAGGTGCCTTTGAGCACACACTCCTCGTACTCGGCCGCCGGGGTGGAGTCCCACACGATGCCACTGCCGATGCCCATGGTGCCCTCCGCCCCGTCCAGGACAGCGGTACGGATGGCGACGTTAAAGACCGCCGTGTCGTCCGGCCCCGCCATCCCGATGGCGCCGCAGTAGACGCCTCGCGGGGCTGCCTCCAACTCGCGGATGATCCGCATGGCACGGCGCTTGGGGGCCCCGGTAATGGAGCCACACGGAAAGAGCGCGCGGAGCACTGCGGCCAGGCCCGCGTCGTCTCGAAGGCGCCCCTCGACGGTTGACGTCATCTGCGTGACACTCTGGTACGGCTCCGTCTCGTAGAGCGACGGGACCGTCACCGACCCGGGTTGGCAGCAGACCGACAGGTCGTTGCGGAGCAGGTCGACAATCATCAGGTTCTCCGCCCGGTTTTTCGGATCCGCAGCAAGCTCGTCCTGCAGGGCCTGGTCCTCGGTCCGCGTTCGGCCGCGGCGGATGGTCCCCTTCATGGGCCGGGTCATCAGCCGGTCGCCGTCGCGCCGAAAGAACAGCTCGGGCGAGAGGGACAGGAGCTGCCGGTCGCCACAGTGCAGGTACGCGGCGTACGGGACGCGCTGGCGGGCCCGAAGCCGACGATAGAGGCCCCGCGGATCGCCCTCTACACGAAAGCGGAGTGGAGCCGTGTAGTTGATCTGATACACATTGCCCCGCCCGATGTGACGCCGGACGGTCCGCACATCGTCGACGTAGGCCGTTTCCGTAGTGTCCAGCCGCACATCATCAACGGCCGGACTTGTGCCAAGCGAGCTCAGTCCTGCTGCCACGTCCGCCGGCGCAAGGCGACGCGGCGCGTCGTACACGCCGAACCAGGCGAGCGGGTGTTCGGCCCGCTCCGGAATGTCGAGGTCTACGAAGGGGTACCCGGCCTCGTACGAGAGATGCCCCGCGACGTAATGACCGCGGGCAGTTTCGGCCTGGAGCGTCTCGACCAGCGTGCCCACCTCCGCCGCGGTCGATGCAGTGAGCACGCGCTTCGGCGCCGTAAAGGCCCAGCTCCACGGGTTTTCGGCGTCGGGCCGCGCCGAGTCGAGCAGCACCGTCCCGGGACGGGCGAGAATCCGAGGATCAAGCACGGGGCGTACCGGAAAGGTCCATAGTGAAGCAGCGCTCAGTCGATTAACGTACGATCCGGCCAGCGCTTCGTTGCCCCACCGATGCCTTCGTCCGCAACGATGTTCAAACACCCGTTTTCCCCAGGCCTGTCTGTTGTCAGTCCCTAAATCGAGATGACAACCTTCCCGAAGTGCGCCTGGTCGGCCTGGTACTGATACGCCTCCCGCGCCTCCTCAAGTGTGAAGGTGCGGTCGACGACCGGCGTGATGTCGTTGGCCTCGATCGCTGCGTTCATGGCCGCAAAAGAGTCGCGCGGGTGGTCGATCGATCCGACGTAGATGCCGTGCAGGTGGCCCCGGCGCTGCATGAGCATCTGTGGATTCGGGTTCTCGTCCGCCTCGGTGAGCACTCCGATCAGGCCGATTTTCCCCTCCGGCGCCACGGCCTGAAAGGAGCGGCCCAGCGTGCCGGTGCCCCCCACCTCGACCACACAGTCTACCCCCCGACCGTCGGTCCGATCCAACACGGGCTCGTGCCAGTCGGGCGTGCGCTCGTAATGGATGGTCTCGTCGGCCCCCAGGGCCCGGGCGCGCTCCAGTTTGTCGTCGCTCGACGAGGTGATGAACGTGCGGGCGCCGGCGGCCGCCGCAAACTGCAGCGCAAAGATGGACACCCCACCCGTCCCCAACATCAGGACCGTCTGACCGGGCCGAACGGGCGTGCCTGCCCCGAAGAGGGCCTGCCAGGCCGTGTGGGCCGCGCACGGCAGCGTGGCCGCCTCTTCTAGGGAGAGCGTGTCGGGCACGGGCAAGAGCCCACTTTCGTGGAAAACCTGGTACTCCGCCAGGGTGCCATCGAGCGGCGCGCCGAGGGCCTGTCGGGGAGCAGACGACGGAGCGTCGGGCGGCACCTGCGAGAAGGTATTCACGACCCGATCCCCCTCTTCAAAGTGCGTCACTCCCTCCCCTACGGCATCGACGAGGCCGGCGCCGTCCGAGAGCGGAATGAAAGGCGCGTCCTGCTGAACCGGGTACGTCCCCCATGCGATCAAGAGGTCGCGGTAGTTGACGGACGCGGCCTGGAGCCGCACACGGACCTGCCCAGGGCCGGGCTCCGGGCGCGGACGCTCCGTGGGCTCCAGGGCCTCGAAGGAATTCCCACTAGGATTCAGCTCTATGACGTTCATGAAGGGGACAGTATCTGGTGGTGAAGGATCAAAAATACAGTCCGGCTGGGCAACCGAGCATCGTGACTCGAGCATGCACTGAGTCCCGAAGCCGGACAACCTGAAGGAGCCTGCTCGCCAAACGCTTCGACCGTGCTGTGTTGATCGCAATGTCTGGAATGATCGTTCCAGATTGACTGCATCTTATCCCATGCGGAGAACCGACGAAATTGACCACCTGTTTTGGAACGTCCGTTTCATAAATCGTGTACGTGCTCTCGGACTCGTCATTTCACGCACCAATCCGTTCGTTCCTCGTGGCTTCTTCCCTCTTCGACGACCTGGACCTTGGGCCCCTCACGCTTCCGCACCGCGTGGCGATGGCACCGCTCACCCGCAACCGGGCCGCCGAGGGCAACGTGCCCAGTGACCTGAACGCAACGTACTACCGCCAGCGTGCCGACGCCGCCGTCATCGTAAGTGAGGCCACGCAGGTGGCCCCTAAAGGACAGGGGTATCCCCGCACGCCGGGCATTCACTCCGACGCACAGGTGGACGGATGGAAGAAGGTCACCGACGCAGTCCACGACGCCGGGGGGCGCATCCTTCTGCAGCTCTGGCACGTGGGGCGCATTTCGCACTCCCTCTACCACGACGGGGAGAAGCCCCTCGCCCCCTCTCCGATCGCGCCGGACGGTCAAGTTTTAACACCGGATCTGGAGATGACCGCCTTCGAGACGCCCCGGGCACTCGCGACCGAGGAGGTGCCGGAGGTGGTGGAACAGTATCGCACGGGGGCAAAGAACGCCCGGCGGGCCGGGTTCGACGGCGTGGAAATTCACGCGGCCAACGGCTACCTCATCGATCAATTCCTACGCTCCGGCACCAACGAGCGCACGGATCGCTACGGCGGGTCGCTCGGCAATCGGCTGCGCTTTCTGCGGGAGGTGACCGGCGCGGTGACGGATGTGTGGGATTCGGAGCGGGTCGGCATCCGGCTCTCCCCACTTAGCCCATTTAACGACATGGGGGACGACACCCCAGCGGACACGTTTCGGGCGGCCGCATCCACCGCCGACAACTTTGACCTGGCGTACGTTCACCTCGTAGAACCAAACTCTCCCAAGCCGCCCGTGGTCGAGGACGACGAAACGGCCGCGGTCTTTTCCGGCATTCGGGAGGCGTTCGATGGCGCGCTCATGGCCAATGGCAACTACGACACGCAGACAGCCCGCGAGGCCATCGATCGGGGATACGCGCAGCTCATTGCGTTTGGACGCGCGTTTCTGGCGAACCCCGACCTGCCCCAACGCCTCCGAAAGGGCCTCCCCGTCAACGTCCCCGACGAGGAGACCTTCTACAACGGCGACGAGCACGGATACACTGATTACCCGACCTGGGACGAATTGCAAAATGGCGTGTCTTTCGACACGATCGACTCCCTCGCCGAGCTTGAGCCTCGCGGCTAGTTGGCCCTCTCTCGCGTACCCTCCATCCCCCCTCTTTCCCTCGCCCAGCGATAAATGCCTCGACGGCCGCCAGCCGTTCGCCTCCACCGCAGCGACGAGCGCGGCCTTGGGCACATGGGCTGAACCCACAACTGGATGCCCTTCTCGTTCGCGGACTGCCACGATCCGGACTGGGTGCACTTCGGGCTGCTCCGCGTGGTGGTGGAGAACCATATTGTGCCCCACGAGGGATCTTCCGCGCACCCGCACCGCGACGCAGAAATCGTCACGTACGTCTCGGCGGGCATACGGACCCACGGCGACGACCAGAGCCACGAAGCCGGCATCTCGGCCGGCGAGATGCAACTCGTCAGTGCGGGGAGCGAGGCGCTCTTCTTCGACCTGAGTATGGACGCACCTCTCCTCTAAACGTAGGCCCGTTGCCGCTCCGGGGCTCAGGCAATGATGCAATGCCCGATTGAAACAATGTTCTCTACATGTTCCGCCGGTACTCGCCGCCAACTTCGAAGAGCGCCTTGGTGATCTGCCCGAGCGAGCAGTACTTCACCGCCTCCATCAGCACCTCGAACGTGTTTTCGTCTTCGCGGGCCGCCTCCTTGAGCTCCGCGAGGGCGGCCTCGTTCTTGTCGGCGTAGCGCTCCTGAAACGCCTTCAGGTTGTGAAGCTGGTGCTGCTTTTCGTCGTCGGACGAGCGCATCAGGTCCACCTCCTCTTTCCCCGACGCGTCGTCGTCTTCGTCGCGCAGGAAGGTGTTGACGCCCACCACCGGGCGGTCGCCGGAGTGCTTCGACTCCTCCAGCTTCATCGACTCCTGCTGGATCTTGCCGCGCTGGTACATCGACTCCATCGCCCCGAGCACGCCGCCCCGGTTGTTGAGGCGCTCAAACTCGTGCAGCACCGCCTCCTCCACCAGGGCCGTCAGTTCTTCAATGACATGGGAGCCCTGGAGTGGGTTTTCGTTCTTCGTCATGCCCAGCTCCTTGTTGATGATGAGCTGGATCGCGATGGCGCGCCGCACGCTCTCCTCCGTCGGCGTCGTGATGGCCTCGTCATAGGCGTTGGTGTGGAGCGAGTTGCAGTTGTCGTAGACGGCCATGAGCGCCTGCAGCGTGGTGCGGATGTCGTTAAACTGGATCTCCTCCGCGTGTAGGCTGCGGCCGGAGGTCTGGATGTGGTACTTCAGCTTCTGCGACCGCTCATTGGCGCCGTAGAGCTCCTTCATCGCCACCGCCCAGATGCGCCGCGCCACCCGTCCGATGACGCTGTACTCCGGGTCCATCCCGTTCGAGAAGAAGAACGACAGGTTCTGTGCAAAGTCGTCGATGTCCATGCCCCGGCTGAGGTAGTACTCCACGTACGTGAAGCCGTTGGCCAGGGTAAAGGCCAGCTGCGTGATCGGATTGGCGCCGGCCTCGGCGATGTGGTAGCCGGAGATCGAGACCGAGTAGTAGTTGCGGACGTCGTGATCGATGAAGTACTGCTGGATGTCGCCCATCAGCCGAAGGGCGAAGTCCGTGGAGAAGATGCAGGTGTTCTGCGCCTGATCCTCTTTCAGGATGTCGGCCTGCACTGTGCCCCGGACCGTGTGGAGGGTGTCGGCCTTGATCTCCTCGTACGTCTCGCGATCGAGGACGCCCCACTCCACGAGCTCTTCGCCGCTGGTGCCGAGCAGGCCGAGCCCACTGCCGTCGTGGGTTTCCGGCAGATCCTCCTCGCGGCCCTCCGGCCCGTACGGCACGTACTCGGGGCGGTCGTCCCCCAGCTTCTCGTCGATCACCGCCTCCGCCTCGTCCCAGTGGCCCTCCTCCCGGAGGTGCTTCTCGACCTGCTGGTCGATGGCCGCGTTGAAGAACATCGCCATCAGCATCGGCGCCGGGCCGTTGATGGTCATCGAGACGCTCGTCTTGCGGGCACACAGGTCGAAGCCCGAGAAGAGCTTCTTCATGTCGTCGAGCGTGCAAATGGAGACGCCCGCGTTGCCCACCTTGCCGTAGATGTCCGGCCGCTCGGCGGGGTCGCGGCCGTAGAGGGTGACGCTGTCGAAGGCCGTGGACAGCCGGTTCGCCTCGTCGCCCTGCGAGACGAGGTGGAAGCGGCGGTTTGTGCGCTCGGGCGACCCTTCGCCCGCAAACTGGCGGGTCGGCATCTCTCCCTCCCGCTTGAACGGAAAGACGCCCGCCGTGAAGGGGAAGTATCCGGGCAGATTTTCGGTGAGGGCGAACTCCAGCCGCTCGCCCGGGGCTTCGGTCTGCGGCAGGGCGACGCGCGGAATTTTGGTGCCGCTCAGGCTCTCGCGGTAGAGCGGCACCGTGAAGTCGCGGCCCCGCACCGTGTAGGTGAACTCCTCCTGCCGGTACTCCTCGGCCAAGTCCCCCCAATTCTCCAGAATTTCCTTGCACCGTTTGTCGAGCTTGTCCCACCAGTGGGCTTCCATCTCGTCGAGTCGGCCGGCGATCTGGTCCCGATCCTCCGGGGCCCAGTCCTCCACCTGCTGGCGCGCGCCCTGGGCCTCCCCCCACTTTCGGGCGTATGCCACCTGCTGCTCGGCCCAGTCGTGGTACTCGTCGCAGGTTTCCGCAATCTCACCGAGGTAGCGCTGCCGATCCGGGGGGATGATCGCGACCTCGGACGGGTCCGGCTCGGGCACCTCGTCCTCGTCGTACGTGCCCGACTCGCGCTCAAAGTCAAAGTTTGCGTTCAGTCGGTCGAGCAGTCCGAGGTAAAGGTGCGTAACCCCGGGATCACCGAAGCGCGACGCCATCGTCGGGTACACCGGCATATTCGCTGGGTCCTCGTCGAACCGCATCCGGTTGCGTTGCACCTGCTTCCGCACGTCGCGCAGGGCGTCCTCCGACCCCCGCTTTTCGAACTTGTTGATCGCCACGAAGTCGGCGAGGTCGAGCATGCCGATTTTCTCCAGCTGCGTCGGCGCGCCAAAGTCGTGGGTCATCACGTAGAGCGTGAGGTCGGTGAGGTCCACGATCTCCGTATCGCTCTGGCCGATGCCCGCCGTCTCTACGAGAATCAGGTCGAAGGTCGCGGCCTGGCACACCTCAATCGCCTCCTGGAGGGCCTGCGTGGTGGTGCGGTTCGCCTCCCGCGTGGCAAACGACCGCATGTAGACGCGGTCCGTGTTCGTGCCATAGATCGCGTTCATGCGGATGCGGTCACCGAGCAGCGCGCCGCCCGTGCGCCGCCGCGTGGGGTCGACCGACAGGACGGCCAACTCCAGGTCATCGTGGTCGTTGAGGAAGCGCCGCACGAGCTCGTCGGTCAACGTCGACTTCCCCGCCCCTCCCGTCCCCGTAATCCCCAGCGTTGGAACGCTGGGATCTTCAACGTTCAACGCGTCAGCGTCAACACTTTCAGGGCTTCCGTCCCCCCTCATTTCCCCCTCCGTCGCTGCCGGGTCGGCCTCGTCCGCATCGCCAGCCGCCCCGACCACCACTGCCGCCCGCTCCGGCTCCGGCGCCTCCACGCGGGTGAGGTTGCGGGCCACGACTCGGGAGTCCCGCCTCGGGACGTCGTCCGGCACGTGAAAGTCGGCGTCCGCGACCGGAAAGTCGCACGCCTCCACCATGTCGTTGATCATGCCCTGAAGCCCCATGTCCATCCCCTCATCCGGCGAGTAGATGTGGGCGATGCCATAGTCTTCCAGCTCTGCTTTCTCCTCGGCCACGATGACGCCGCCCCCCCCGCCGTACACCCGAACGTGCCCGGCGCCCTTCTCCTCCAGCAGGTCGTGCATGTACTTGAAGTACTCCATGTGCCCGCCCTGATAGCTGGACACGGCAATGCCCTGTGCATCCTCGTCGATGGCCGTATCTACGATCTCTTGCACCGAGCGGTTGTGACCGAGATGGATCACCTCCGCGCCCGTCTGCTGCAGGATGCGGCGCATGATGTTGATCGCCGCGTCGTGCCCGTCGAACAGGCTCGTGGCGGTGACGAACCGGACCGGGTGGGTGGGCTGATAGCGATCGACGTCCATGAGGGAAGAACGGTTGTGAAGGAGACTCGCGGAAGGGGCCGGGCAAACTTAGGAAGCGCTTCCGCAAAAAGTTACGGACAATGCGAAGACACGTTGCATCGAATCTTTTCGGTCCGTACAGACCCTGTGTCTCCACCCAGCGTAGCCCGTCCAGAGATCAGTCCCTCTCATCGGGCCGGACGCCCATCCGTAGCGCACGCTCCGCACGAGTCCCTACTCTTCCGGGAGCGCGGCTCGTTCCGACCCGGAACCCCTCCGCCCCCTGTGTCGTCCGTGCAAAGAGGCGCCCACGGAGGCGTCGGCCCCGCAGATTGCTTTTCTTCACCAGCCTCGTCCCCCTCCCGTGGCCACACTCGTTGTTCCCGGCGGCAATGGGTTCATCGGCACCGAAATTTGCCGCGTCGCCGTCCAGAACGGACACGAGGTGGCCGCCTTCGGGCGCACCGGCCGGCCCGCCCTCACGCCCGCTCGACACCCCTGGGTTCAGGACGTGACATGGCGCGCGGCCGACGTGTTCGCCCCGGACACCTGGCGCGACCTGCTCCAGGACGCCGACGCGGTGGTGCACACCATCGCCACCCTCCGCGAACGCCCCAATGACGGCGTCACCTTCGACCGCGTGAATGCAGAGTCGGCGCTGCTCGCGGCCGAGGAGGCCGTCGCGGCCGGTGTCGACGCCTTCGTGTTTCTCTCGGTGCGCGACAAACCGCCCCTCATCCCCTCCCCCTTCCTGTCGGCCAAGCGCCGGGCCGAACGTAGCCTTCGGGAAGACTACCCACCCCTCCGGACCGCCACGCTCCGTCCCAACCTCGTCTACGGAGACCGCAGGACCGGGACCTCGACGCTCGCCGCCGTCCTGAGCCAGGGCCAGGGGCTCCATCCCCATCCGTATGCGTCGGACGCAGGGCGCCCACTGCCCGTCGAATTCGTCGCGGCCGCCGCCGTGCAAGCCGCCACCACCTCTACGATGGAAGGCACCCTCGCCGTACCGCAGATCGAAGACGTTGGGCGCACGAGTGGACTCGTTGATCCGGACCTCGTCTCTCGCCCCTCCCTTGCACCGCTGTTGTTAGGGCTGGGGGGCGCCGCCCTGGGAGCCTGGCTCCTCCGCCGATGGCAAGCCTCGTAGTGCCTTCGGGGGGCACGTCCGCGGGCACAAGTCTTCCCAATGAGACCTACGAGGCAGAGGCCGCGTCGGAGCCGGGGGGCGGTGGTGCCTCGGTCGATTCCGCCCCCAGTGCAAGAATGATACGGCGCTCCAGCGTGCGCTTCAGATGCAGAACGTCTTCCTCCTCCCCCTGATCGATGTACATCGCGTGGATGTAGAGGTACTCCCGGTCCTCGGACACGTCGAGGCTCAGCGTGCCCGGGGTCAGTGAGATGAAGTTCGCAAAGAGGGTGATGCCCAGGTCCGACCGTACGGAAAGGGGCACGGCAAGGATGCCCGCCCGCATGTGGTAGCCCGGCGTGATCACTTCCGTCGCCACCCGGACGCTCGAACTGATCAGCTCCTTGACGAAGAAGCCCGCCAGGACCACTTTGTACCAGAGACGCCGGTCGTAACTGGCCTCCCCCAACAGGGGCCGCAGCATTCGGAGCACCGCGTACGCAAGCACGAAGCCGAACGCGAAGTTACCGAGCGTGAACGCGCCCTGGACGGCCGTCCACACCAGGGCGAGGACCAGCGTCAGCAGCAGATTCTTCATGGTTGAGCACCGCTTCGACGTATTCAGAGGAATTGTAGAGCTCGTCCGCCGAACGCTCGGCGAGGTCGTACACCGGCCCGGCAAAGACGCTAATCATGATCGTAAGGGCCGCGAGCCCAGCAATCGGCACGTACATCACACGCGTGCCCAGGCCCATCGACGACACCGCGTCCGCCATCTCGCCCCCGCCCCCCGGGAGAAAGGCCTTCACCCAAATCTTCGTCATCGAGAACATGGTAAAGAGCCCCACGGCCACAGCCACGGCCACAATCCAGTAGGCGCCCGTCTCGATGCCGGCAATCGTCAGGATCAGCTTCGCCCAGAAGCCGGAGAGCGGCGGAAAGCCGGCCAGCGAGAACGCCGGAATGATGAAAAGGGTCGCCAGCCAGGGATGGTATGCGTAGAGGCCCTGGAGCGACTTTAGGCGAAAGGAGCCCCGCAGCCGCTTCGCCACCCCGCTGACGAGAAACAGGTTTGCCTTTACAATGATGTGGTGGACGATGTAGAACACGCCCCCCAGGATGGCCAGCGGCGTGTACAGCGCGAGCCCCATGATCATGTAGCCGATCTGGCTGACGATGTGGAAGGACAGCACGCGCCGGAAGTCGTTCTGGACAGCGGCGCCGAGCACGCCCGTCACCATGGTGAGCCCCGCCCCCCACAGCAGGAGCGTATGGGTGTAGCCCACGTCCTGGGTAAACAGCAGCGTGAAGACGCGAAAGAGCGCGTACACCCCCACCTTGGTCAGCAGGCCCGCAAAGAAGGCCGAGACCGACGCAGGCGGGGTGTGGTAGGAGGCTGGCAGCCAGAAAAAGAGCGGAAACAGGGCCGCCTTGATGCCGAAGGAAATCAGGAACAGCATCGCCACCACCGTCACCAGGCCCGGCTGGCCGACCTCCGAGAGGGCCAGCGAGAGCTCGGCCATGTTGAGTGTGCCCGTCATTCCGTACACCAGCCCGACGCCCGACAGGAAGAGCAGCGACGACACCAGGTTGATGACGACGTACTTGACCGCTCCGGCGAGCTGTTCGTCCGTGTTGCCCAGCACGATCAGCACAAACGAGGAAATCAGCATGACCTCGAACCACACGTAGAGGTTGAAGAGGTCCCCCGTTAGGAACGCCCCGTTAATCCCGATCATGAGTAGGTTGAAGAACGGGTAGAACCCAAACCGCACCCGGGCATCGTCAACGTCGGGCACGGCGTAGACGGCCACGGCCACCCCAATGATGGCGGACACGATAAGCATAACGACGCTCAGGTGATCCACCACAAACACGATCCCGAATGGAACCGGCCAGTCCCCAATCGTAGTCACCTGGATGCCCTGCTCCGTAATTCGGGACAGGAGCCCCAGCGACGCCGCCAAGATGCCCCCCATGCTGGCAATGTTGATGCCCTTCTGCACCGTGGGCCATCGGGCGAACAAGAGCGCCGCCACCGCCGCCACAAACGGGATGATCAGCGGCAGGATGAGAAGGAGATGGGCGGACATGAACCAGGGCGATCAGTTCAACAGGCAGAAATGGTCGGGGGGGAACTACTCGTCGCCGAGCGTCGCCTCGATGAGCACGTCGGCGTCGGCCGACTGGTAGGACTCGTGCAGCCGGTAGATGAGCACGAGCGAGAACGCCAGCAGCCCGAACCCGATCACGATGGCCGTCAGGATGAGGGCCTGGGAGAGCGGATTCGCAACGACCTCGGGGGGGTACTTCTCCCCCGAGGGAATGAGCGGCGACGCGGCCCGCGTCATTCGGCCCACCGCGAAGATCAACAGGTGAATGCCGTTCGACAAGATGACCACGCCGATAATCTTTCGCACCAGGTCGCGCTGCAACAGCAGATAGACGCTGATGGCGACCATCGCGCCGGTAACGAGGGCGAGGAGGGTTTCCATTGCGCCGTGTACGATTCGTGAGAGGGCCAGTCGAACGGGATGTCTACTCGGGAGCGACCGACTGCGGAAACAGTCCAGGGTTGTGCTCCTCCAGCTCGTAGACGATCACGAGCGTCAGGCCAATGACCAGCAGGTACACCCCTACGTCGAACAGAACCGGGGTCCCCACCTTCAGCCCTCCCCATTTCACCCAGATCCCTTCGAGCAGGGTCCCCCCTCCAAACAGAGGCAGCAGCCCGCTCAGCACCGCGATGCCGAGGCCCACGGCCATCAGCCGCTGGGGCCGGGCCCGGAGCGACTCTCGGGAGGCCGCCGTTCCGTACGCGATCGCATAGAGGGCAAACGAAATGCCGGCCACGAGCCCCCCAATGAAGCCGCCCCCGGTCTCGTTGTGCCCACGAAGAAGCAGGAACACCGAAAACAGCAGTATCAGCGGCACCAGAAGGCGCGCCGCGGTGCGCAAAATGACGGAAAACCTCACGGTACCTGTTGGGTCTGTTCGGCTTGTTCGATCGGCGCGGATGCGTCTTCGGGCGGCGGCTCGTGCTCGGCGTTGGGATCCGGGGCGGTCCCCGTGCGCAGCAGCGCATAGATGCCAAAGCCGGCCACCAGCAACACGGTGATCTCTCCGAGGGTGTCGAGCGCCCGGAAGTCGACCAGAATGGTGTTGACGATGTTGTGCCCCTCCCCCTCCACGTACGTGTTTTGAGCGTAATAGTCGCCCATCGGGTTCTCGAAGGGCAGCTTGAGTACGGCCAGGATCAGCCCCGACACTACAACCCCCATTCCCACGGCCACTGCTCCGTTCGTCGCCTTCTGGCTCGCCGTGAGCGTCCCCTCGACGCTCGAAACCGTGGTCAAGATGAGCACGACGAGTATGACCGTCAGCGTCTCGATCAGAAACTGCGTCTTGGCAAGGTCCGGCGCGCCGAACGCCAAAAAGAGCAGCGCGATGCCAAAGCCGGAGACGCCGAGCGACGTGATGAGCCCAATTCGGGACCGGAAGAACAACGTCCCGAATGCCCCCACCACCGACAAGATCGCCAGCACCCACTCGTGAGGCCGCACGTCAGCCACCGATATCGGCCCGCCGAAGAACCCGTAGTGGTAGAAGGCGGCCCCCACGAGGACAATGGTCGTCCCCAGGACGGTTGAGAGGTAGCGGCGCAGGACCCCACTCTGGAGCACGCTCGTCTGCCACCGCCCCACGCCCAAAAGTCCGTCGACGACGTTGTCGTATCCGTGATCGAGCCCCGTGCCGAGCCAGCGCTCAAGCTGCTGGAAGGCCGTGTTGGTACGGAGCGCGGTCCAGGCGAGGTACGTCCCCACGCCCGCCGCCACGGTCACAGCACTGAGCCCCAGCTCCAGGGTAAATCCGTGCCAGAGGGCGAGGTGCGGCGCGATCGACGCGCCCAGGACCGTCCCGGCCGACGGGCCGAGGAACGCGGCGTCGAGCAGCCCCGGCGCCAGGCCGAGCCCGACGCTGAAGACGGCAAGAACGACCGGCCCAAACCAGAGCCCGGCGTCCGGCCGGTGGGCGTGCTTCGTCACGTCGTTCAGCTCCCCGAAGAAGGGCCGGACCACCAGCAGGCCAGCGGAGGCGACCAGTGCCACGTTCGCCAGCACCGAGACGACCGTGACCGCCACCGTGGCCGGGTCGAAGTGAGTCGCCGCCTCGTAGATCAGCTCCTTCCCCACGAACCCGAAAAACGGCGGGATGCCCGCCATCGACAGGGCGGCGAGGGCCGCCGCCGCCCCGGTCACGGGCATCCGGGTCCACAGGCCACCCAGCTTCGTGATGTCGCGGACGTGCACTTCATGGTCAATCGCCCCCGCCACCATGAAGAGGGCCGCCTTGTAGAAGGCATGCACCAGAATGAACACCATACAGGCCTCCACGGCGACCTCGGTCCCCAGCCCCAAGAGCATCGTCAGGAGCCCGAGGGCCATGATGGTGGTATAGGCCAGGATCGCCTTCATATCGGTGTACTGCAGGGCGAGCCAGGCGCTGAGGAGCATCGTGAGGGCCCCGATGCCCCCCACGACCCACATCCAGAGATCGGTTCCCGACAGCACGGGATGAAAGCGGGCCATCACGTAGATGCCGGCCTTTACCATTGTCGCGGAGTGAAGGTAGGCGCTCACCGGCGTGGGCGCCTCCATGGCGTTGGGCAGCCAGAAATAAAAGGGAAATTGCGCCGACTTCGTAAACGCCCCGGCCAGCACCAGCAGGACGATGGGCAGGTAGAAGCTGTGCTGCCGAATCAGGTCGCCGGACTCCAAGATCGCGGAGATCTGAAAGGTCCCCGTCGCCTGCTGCATGAGGATGAACCCAACGAGCAGCGCGAGGCCGCCCGCCTTGGTCACCAGCAGCGCCTGCCAGGCCGCCCGCCGCGAGGGGGCCTCGTCGTGGTTGAACCCGATCAGGACGAACGAGGCGAAGCTCGTCAGCTCGAAGAAGACATAGAATGTGATCAGGTTGTCCGCCAGGACGAGCCCCACCATGGCGGCCATGAACATCGACAGGTAGCTGAAGAAGCGCCCCAGATGGTGGTGGCCCTTCAGATAGCCCCCGGCGTAGACGTAGATCAGCGTGCCGATGCCGGTGATGAGGAGGGCAAAGAAGAGACTCAGCCCATCGACGTAGAACGACAGGTTGACGTTCAGTCCCGGCACCCAGGCGTAGGACACCCGCAACGTCTCTCCCGCTGCCACTTCCCCCACGAGCGTGGCAAGCGTTCCCGTGATGGCGGCCGGCAGCAGCCCATACACCCACCCTGTGGCCCGGCCCGTGTACTGTGTCAGCCAGGGGGAGGCAAGGGCGAGCACAAAGCCCGAGAAGACGGCAAACAGGATCGCCATGATCAGCGTCGGTCAACCCAAGAAACGAGACAATCGGCGGTCTTTCCCCATCGCAGGGTCTAGATTCAGGACGCTGCCCCCGGGGAGCGGGGGTCGTCCTCCCCGGTTCTGGCGGAGAACAACGCCTCCCCCCGGTGGTCGAGCATGTGATCCACAACTGTGCCGTCCCAGACGGCAATCCCCATCTCTTCCCGGGCAAAGTAGGAGGCCCGCCCGATCATGTGAGCAGCAACAGGGGCCGTGAGGAGGAGGAAGAGCACGAGGGCGGAGGCACGCGTAAAAATGCCCAGGTCCGGATAAAAGACCGCCAGGCCGGCGGCATTCAAGGCCACCCCGAGGGTACCGGCCTTGGTCGAGGCATGGAGACGCATGTACACGTCCGGCAGCCGCAGCACCCCGAGCCCCGCCACAGACACGAAAAACGTGCCCGCGCCCACCAAAAAGATCCCCACAACCTGTTGGGCAAGCATAACAGAATTTGGATCTGTTAAGAGTGCAGGACGGGCCCGAGCCGCTATTCCGACGCCTGGGCGGCCTCCTCCCCAATCGAAAAGTACTCGATGTACCGGGCGAACGCGACCGTTCCGAGAAAGGCCACGAGGGCCAACACGAGCGACACGTCCAGGAAGGCGGGCTGCCCCGTGAGCACGGCGTAGACGAGCATGAAGGCGACGGCCTGGTAGGCCACGAGGTCCAATGAGACCACTCGGTCCGGCAGCGTAGGCCCGCGCAGCAGTCGAATCACCGTCATCACGAGCGAGAAGGCAATTGCGACCAGACACGCGGACGCAAACCAGGCCGGAGCACCGCTAAGCTCTACCATAACACCGGTCCCAACTCTTGCAAACGACGAGTGGATGCCCCCTCGCACGCCAATAGACACTCACGGCGAGGACTTGCCTGTAATTTTCCACCGTATAGGGTAAGCGCTAGCACGTGAAGTCTCACCCCATTCACCGAGACCTCAAGATTTTGGGCGACCGGCAGCTGTCCCTCAATTCTTCACCCACGACGGATGAACGGACGCCTCGGAGCCGTGTATGTGCCCTGGTATCTGTTCGGTACTTTCTTCTGAACACCTTTCCCGACAATGCCTGACGATACGCTCTACGAATTCGACCGCGACATGTCCCGTGCGGACGTGGCCACCTACCTTCGTACCGTGGCGGATGAACTGGACAGCTCCGGGGAGCTCGACTTCTCCTCCGACGAGCAATCCACGACGATCCGTGTACCCGACCACGTCGAATTCGAGGTGGAACTTGAACGGGAGTCAAACGATCGGGGCTCTTCTGAGATCAGCCTCGAACTCGAAATCGAGTGGTACGAAACCCGTGATGGAAGCATTGCGGGGCCCGGGTCCCTCGACGCCGAGTAACCCCTTGGCCTCATGGACCGCTGGTCCAACCCGTCCGGCCTTCTCGACGCCCGAACTGTTTCTCTTGCCGTTCCCTCGTGCCATGCCCACGACGTTCTTGCGACTTCTCACGCCC
>NZ_NCQY01000002.1:88900-365783 GCF_002894645.1 Salinibacter altiplanensis | reverse complement strand
CCCCCCCCCCCCGCCGCCGCTCAGGACCGGGGCACCGAGGAGCCCCGCACCAGTCCCAATGCAGCGGTGTCCCAGACCATCGGCACCACCGAGGTCCGCCTCACATACGGGCGCCCTCAAGTGAACGACCGCGCCATCTTTGGGGATTTGGTGCCGTACAACGAGGTCTGGCGCACCGGCGCGAACGAGGCCACCACGTTCTCTGTCTCGTCGGACGTAACCATCGAGGGGGAGTCGCTGTCCGCCGGGACCTACTCGCTCTACACGATTCCGGGCCCGAACTCCTGGACGATCATCTTCAATAACGTGGCCGACCAGTGGGGCACGCAGTACGACCGGAGCGCGGATGCCTTGCGGGTGGATGTGAGCCCGGAATCCGCTCCTCCGCACGAGATGATGACGTTTGGGTTCGAGCAGGTCACCAGCACCTCCGGCACATGCGTCCTTTACTGGGCCGATGCGCGCGTGCCCTTCGAAATCCAGGAAGCCGAAAACTAGGCGCGGCCCCGGGCCGGGGCTCGGCTGGTCCTTCTTTGTGTTTGTCCTGATGTTCTATGGAGCACTGTCCCTCCTGCGGTGCCCGTCGGGAGCCGTCGGACGACTTCTGCCCGGTCTGCGGAGAAACGCTGACGCACGTTCACCTTTCGGAGGCGACAGGGTCCCCGTGGCACGAGCACACCGGATGGCTCGGGCTTCTCGTGCTCGTGTGCTGGCCGATCGCCCTGTACGGAATTTGGAAGCGCAGAGCCTGGACGCGCCCCGCGGACCTGCTCCTCCTCGGCGGCTGCGCAGGAATGGCCGTCGCGTGGGGACTGCTGCTCTGAACCCGACGCGCCGTTGATGCCAGCGTCACTTCGGGCCGGGGCTCGGCTCCGTTACGATTGGGGCCCCCAGCACGGCGTCTGGAATGCCAAAGGCACCGACCAGGGCCTCTGCCTGCGGACGCACCTCGTCGCAAAGATCGTTTACGGCCCCCCGGATGGCCTTTGCTTTCGACGCGCTTACGTAGCCGGCCTCCAGAAACCAGCCTAGGTCTTCCTCCACGCGAGACAGTGCAAACAGCCGACGGAGGGTCGTGAGCGTGTCCTGGAGCGCCGCATCTTCAACCTCCCCGATTGCGTCCGCAAAGCGCTCCAGGACCATTCGCTCTGCCTCCGCCCGGGCGCACTGGACGAGGTGGTCCTGCACGTCCACGAACGCGTCGAACGGCTCTGTGCCGTCGTCAATGCGGCGCTGGAGGCGTCGGCCCACGTTCTGAAGCTGCTTCTCAGCGCGATACGTGAGGGCGTTTTTCTGGAACGGAAGCCCCCGCAGGTGCTCGGAATCCGTCTTGCGCGTGACGACCGGATTGAGCTCCTGCACCTGGGTGGCCACCTCGTCGGCCACGAAGCGCGCCATGCCCCACAGGTTCATGTCCCGAAACTCCCGCTGAAAGTCCGAGAGCAGTCCCTTGGCCACCTGTAGCATGAGCACCGTATTGTCGCCCTCGAACGTGGTGAAGACATCCGTGTCGGCCCGCAGACGTCCGATGCGGGTATCGGCCCGGTAGCCCTGTCCCCCGCATGCCTCGCGCGCCTCCTGGAGGGTGGCGTTGGTGTGCCAGGTGGTGTATGCCTTCAACGCGTTGGCCTCCGCCTCGATGGCCTCCAGCGACTCGCCCCGTCCCTTGCGGGCAAACCGCGCAGTGAGGTCATCGAGCGCGAAGTGAAGGGCGTACGTCGTGGCCAGACGCGGCAGGAGGCGCCGCTTGTGGGTGCGGTAGTCGAGAAGAGGCACTTCCGGCTCGTCCTTCGGGCCAAACTGGCGGCGCCGATTGCCGTAGCGGATGGCAATCGTGAGCCCCGACTTGGCCGCACTCAGCCCCGCCCGCGCCACACTGATGCGCCCGCCGATCAGGGTACTTAGCATCGTGAAGAAGCGCTTGCCGGAGCTCGGGATCGGGCTGTCGTAGGTGCCGTCCGGATCGACCTGCGCGTACCGGTCGAGCAGATTTTCACGTGGGATGCGCACCTGGTCGAACCAGAGGCGCCCGTTGTCCACGCCGTTGAGGCCAACCTTCTCGCCACAGTCTTCGATCCGGACACGCGGCTGCGGCGTGCCATCCTCCGCCCGGATGGGCACGAGGAACGCGTGGACCCCGTGCTCCTCCCCGTCGGTCTGGAGCTGGGCAAAGACGGTCGCCACCTGCCCGTGTGCGGCGGCGTTGCCAATCCATTCTTTTCGGGCACCGTCGTGCGGGGTGTTGACCACGAACTCTTCGGTGGCGGGATCGTAGCGGGCCGTCGTCTCCAGCTCCCGTACATTCGAGCCGTGTCCCCACTCCGTCATGGCGAAACAGCCGGGCAGGTCGAGGGTGCCCGCCCGTTGCAGATAGGCCTCGTGGTGGCGCTCCGTCCCGAGGTGGTAGATGCTGCCCCCAAACAAACCGAACTGCACCCCAAACTTGATGACCAGGCTCAGGTCATGGTAGGCAAGCGTCTCGAAGGCCACGATGAACCGTTCCATGTCCCCGTCGCCCCCGTACTCGTCGGGGAACGCGAGCGCCCCGAGCCCCTGATCGGCCAGGTGCCTGCACCAGTCGAGGACCTGCTCACGGTAGGCGTCTGTGCCCAGCTCTTCCCGGTACGCAAAGGTGGGATCTTGAAGCAGCGTGCGGATGTGTTCACGCAGGTCTGCGTGGGGCCCGTCGAGCAAGCCCTGCATTGCACCCGTGTCAAACGGCGTCTCCGACTCGACCGGCGACGGCTCGGGACGCTCGCCCAGCAGGTCACAGACCACTGCCTCCCCGTTGATGTCCAACGCCGCCTCAATGTCTTCGAGCGCGCGACGAGATGCGTCCGGCAGGGCCGCCCCATCTCCCCCAACCGTCGCGAGGGCCATCCCCAGCTCCGCAAGTGTGCATCGCGTCGTCACGGGGGCGTCTTCGGCCCCCTTCCGCAGCGCCCGGACCCATCGGAAGTATTGGGTCGAGGTCGGGGGCGACTGGGGGTCGAGGTGGGCACAGATCTCCTCGCGGGTGCTCACGTCCAGCCAATCTTGAGCGCGGAGGTGACCGCGAATGGTCTCGGCCTCGGACGGCGTGAGCACGCCATCGGCCCAGGCAACGTATAGCAGCGGGAGGACGGCACGAACCTTCGGGGCGGCGGTGTCGAGCATAGCAACAGAAGGGAATCCTAGGAAAAGTACGGAGAATGGCACCGTCCCGGGTCTCCTTCGTCTTCAGGCGGCTCGCATGTGTTGAGAGTGTTCGTGGACGGTGTCGACGAAGACACGGGCACGCTCGGGATCGTGGTCTGGAAGCATGCCGTGGCCGAGGTTGCCGATGTGGGGGTGCGAGCCGAACCCCGCCAGCATGCGTTGCACTTCCTGCTGCAGAACGTCGGGCGGAGCGTACAGTGCACACGGGTCAAGATTGCCCTGTAGGACCGCCCGGTCGCCGACCGTATCGCGGGCGGCCGCCGGGTCCATTGTAGAATCCAGACTGATGACATCGTAGTCGGTGTCCGCCAGCGCATCCAGGGCATAGTGTGCTCCCTTCGCAAAGACGATGAGCGGCACATCGGAATGCACGTCCTTCACCCGCGTGGCAATCTCAGCGAGGTACGGGAGGCAGAACGTGCGGAAGTTCTCCGGGCTGTGCAGGCCCGCCCAAGAGTCAAAAACCTGTAGCACCTGCGCCCCCGCTTCTGCCTGCCGGATCAGATAGTCGACAATTACGTCCGTCGTGCGCTGAAGCAGGGCCTTACTGGCGTCGGGGTGGCGGTAGAGCCAGCGCCGGGCCGCCCGGTACGACTTGCTGCCCCCTCCCTCTACCATGTACGCCATGAGCGTCCACGGCGCCCCCGAGAAGCCGATGAGGGGCACCCGCCCGGCCAGCTTGTGACGGGTCACTGTGAGTGCGTCGAACACATGCCCGAGGGCGTGCTCCACGTCCGGCTCTACGAGGCGCTCCATCTCCGCGGGCGTCGTAAGGGGCTTCGGAAAGGTCGGCCCCTGCCCCGACACCATCTTGACCGTCAGGCCCATGGCCTCGGGCACGACCATGATGTCACAGAACAGGATTGCCGCGTCGATGGCAAACCGTTCGACGGGCTGAATGGTCACGTCCGCCGCGAGCTCAGGGGTCTCCACGACTTCAAAAAACCCATGCTCTTCCCTGATTGCTCGGTACTCGGGGAGATACCGGCCGGCCTGTCGCATCATCCAGACGGGCGTGCGGTCGGTGGGCTCCCCGCGGGCGGTGCGGAGAAGGCGGTCGTTTTGGAGGGGCGGGAAGGAAGCCATGTGCGAGAGGATGCGTCCGAAAGAATGGGTGGATTCGGTGCCAGGAGGGGGAGCGCGAGGCCGCTTCCGGGAAGCGGGTCGCCAGACGAGAAGGACAGCCTACGGATCAAGGTGTGTCCGGAGGAAATCGGTTGTGCGGGTCCACGCCTGCTCGGCGGCTTTTGGCTCGTAGCGTTCGCCCGACGGATTCGCAAACGCGTGGCCCGCATCGTACTCGTAGTAGGACAGCGGCTTGCCAGCGTCGTTCATCCGGTCACGGAAGCTCCGGGCCGCGTCGATCGGGACGGCCTGGTCCTGCGTGCCAAAGTGGGCGAGGATCGGGGTCTCCAGCGCCTGCAGGGCCTCGCCGGAGAGGGGATCTGGCGTGCCGTAGTAGGCCACGGCGGCGTCGAAGGCACCCAGGCCCACTGCGAGCGTCCGGTACGTCATGCCCCCGCCGAAGCACCAGCCCAGCAGGGCGGTGCGGGGCACGTTGGCTTCCGATCTCAGGTAGGCGTGCCCGGCCAACACATTTTCGACGAGAGGGTCCGGATCCTCCATCGCCCGGCCCATCAGGGCCTGCGCGGAGTCCGGCGTTGCGGCCACGGCGTCGCCGTACAGGTCCACGGCCAGGACCCGGTAGCCCTGCCCCGCGAGTCGTCGCGTGGCGGCGCGGATGTTGTCGTTGAGGCCCCACCACTCGTGGATCACGACGATGCCGGGGAGCGCGTCGCCCCCTCGGGCGGACCGCACTGAATCCGCATTGGTGGGCGCGGCGAGGTAGCCGGTCTGATCTGTTCCCTCCTGTTGCCAATAGGAAATGGTGCCCCCCTCCACCGGAATTTCGGGGGCCTGGGCGGCATCGGTGGCCGTGGGGGTGTCGCCCTCGTGCTCTTCCGCCATGCGTTCGGCCTCGGCGCTCTCATCGGCCCCACAGCCGGTCAGCAGTGGGAGTGCAAAGAGGATCAGCAACGCGGTGGACCAGCGCATGGAAACAGTGGCGTTTGAGAAATCCTGGCGCGTATCGACGACGTGGACGCCGTCCATCTCAACAGGGAGCCGAGTGCCAGCCCCATACGATCCAGTTCCCGCTGATTCCATTCGAGAATTGGGCCGAATATGGACTGTTTGCTGAACCATCGCTGGACCGGAAGGTTCGGGAGACGAACGAAATCCCGCGTCCTGGTTTCGCCCTCTCGTGCCCGCCTCTTCCCTCTCCTACACTGGCGAAGTCGGCCGAAAGGCCCTTCATCTCCTTGCCCTTTCCATCCCGTTTGGGGCGTGGGGCGTCGGCCTGCCCACGGCGCTGTACCTACTGGCCCCCGCGGCCCTCGCGGCCATTGCCGCCGACGTGGCCCGAGCGTATTCCGAGTCCGTCAACACGATCATCCGGTGGACCTTTGGGGGCCTCATGCGAGCGGAGGAGTTGCCGGCGACCAGAGCGGGGATCCGCTTCAACGGAGCCACATGCGTGCTGGTGAGCGCTGCCCTCATGGTCTTTCTTTTCCCCCTCCGGATTGCGGTGCCGGTGCTCGTGATGGCCATGCTCGCGGACGCCGCTGCTGCGCTGGTGGGCCGCCGGTGGGGCCACCACGCATGGGGCACACGCTCGGCGACGGTGGAGGGCACCGCCGCGTTCGTGGGCACGGGCCTGGGCGTGATGGCCTTCTTTTCGTCCATTGCTTTCGGCCCAGGGGCCGCCGGCGTGCTGGTGGGCGCGGGGACCGAGGCCCTCTCCTTGCCCGTCAACGACAACATCCGCGTGCCCGTGGCGGCCGCCGTGGCGGTTGTCGCCGGTGAGGCGCTCATTGGGGGCCGGCCCGTCTCGCTTCTCCCTGTTCTTGCGCTGTAGCCCCGTGGGGCCCACGAACTCGCCGGGGTTTGTGTGGGTATCCCACATGCAGTGACTCTTCCCAGTCGGCCCATCGCTTTTCATGCCCGATGAACTGGACGAGACGATCCCGGCCTCCGCCCTGCGGCGCATCACGGGCCTGGAGCCGTTTCCCCAACCCGAGATGATTCCGGTGCAGGCCCCGGTCGTACTCATGCACGGATTTGGGGTCGGGGCCTCGTTTCGGCGGGGCGGGCACCTGCACGAGGAAGCCCTGCACCTCCGGTCACAGGGCGTGCGGGCCGTGGCGCCCAACGTGTCCCCTTACGACACCGTCCGCGCTCGGACCGCCACCTGGAATGACCGCCTGCAACACGTCCTCGACGAAACGGGGGCCGACCGACTGCTGCTCATCGCCCACTCGATGGGTGGGCTCGACGCCCGCTACCTCATCTCGGCCATGGGCTGGCACGAGGCGGTCGACGCCCTCGTCACCATTGCCACCCCCCACCGCGGTTCCTCGGTCGCCTCCCTTGTGCTCGACCAGCCTGAGCTCGTGCGCGACTGGCTCACAGACATGGCCGATTGGGTCGGGACCCACATCCTGGAGGACGGCTCCGCGAACATCCGGAAGGCCCTCACGGAGCTCACCCCCGAGTACATGGAAAATACGTTCAACCCGGACGTGCCCGACCACCCAGACGTGGAGTACTGGTCCTACGGCTGCCGGGCCGGCAAAGGAACCGACATCCCCATTGCCCCCATTTTTCGGTATCTCAACCGCCGCCTGTACGAGGAAGAAGGGGAAAACGACGGCATTGTCAGCGTCGAAAGCGCCCGCTGGGGCCACTATCAGGGCACCATCGACGCGGACCACGCCCGACAGGTCGGCCTCTCATCGGGCCTCGCCGCCAGCTTCGACTCGAATGCCTTCTACACCACCATCGTCGAGAAGCTGGCCGAGGATGGGTGGTAGCATGCCCCGCTCCCGACACACGGCCCCACCGCTCTTTCGTGACGCTTCCGTTCAACAACTCGCCCACCCCTCGTGTCCTCCAACCAGCGCTTTAAGCTCTTCTCGGATCCAGTGCACGGGTTCATTTCCGTGCCGAAGACCGTGATCATGGCCCTCATCCAAACGCCGGAGGTGCAGCGCCTGCGCCGGATCCGCCAGCTCGGGGTCGGCCACCTCGTCTTCCCGGGAGCCGAGCACACGCGCTTCAACCACGCGCTCGGGGCGATGGCACTCATGCAAGATGCCCTCGCCAATCTGTCCGAGAAGGGCACACCCGTGAGTCCCGACGAACAGACCGCTGCCCTGGCCGTCGCGCTCCTGCACGACGTGGGGCACGGCGCCTTCTCCCACACGCTCGAACACCAGCTCATTGAGGACTTCTCGCACGAGGACATGAGTCGGGTCCTGCTGACGGACCTCAACGAACGCATGGACGGGACGCTGGAGACGGCCCTTGACATGTTCGACGATACCTACCAGCGTCCCTTTTTTCACCAGCTGGTGTCGAGCCAGCTCGACATGGATCGGCTCGACTACCTCCGGCGGGACTCCTTCTACACCGGCGTTGCGGAGGGGGAGGTCGGGGCCCAGCGCCTCCTTAAAACGATGCGCGTGCACCCCCTCTCGGGCGGCTCCGACGCCGAGGTCATGATCGAAGCCAAAGGCATCTACGCCGTTGAGAACTTCCTCATCTCGCGCCGGCTTATGTATTGGCAGGTCTACCTCCACAAGACCGTGCTAGCCGGCGACGAGCTGCTCCGGGGCATTCTGCAGCGTGCGCAGGTCCACCTTGAGGCCGGGGCCTCTCCCGACTGGCTGCGACGGGGATCGCACGCCCTGCTCTTCTTTCTCGACCACAACGTCCACGTCGACGAGATCGAGACCCCCGAGGTCCGCAACCACTACCTGCAGCTCGACGACACCGATGTCCTCTTTAGCCTCAAGCAGTGGATGCAAGGCCCCGATCCGGTCATGGCCGACCTGTGCCATCGCTTCATCAACCGTGTCTTCCTGCGCGTCCGCTTCCTGTCTCAGCGCCCCAGCGAGGCGCGGAGGGCCGCCTGGCGCACCGAGGTGGCCGACTGGCTCGTGGACGAAGGTCTCGTGGCCCGATCGGAGGCCGAGGCCGCCGCCCGGCACTACCTCACCCTCAATGTGTCACGCCACACCGCCTACGACGACAATGAGGAGCTGATTGGGATTCTGGGCCGGGACGGCACCGCCCGCGAGCTCTCTGAGATGGCCGACACCACCACCATCTCGGACCTCACGGGGTTCGTCGAAAAGCCCTACGTGTGCTTTCCGAAGCCCGTTGACCTGGACCTTGCCCCCGTCCTGGACGACTGATCAAAGGCCACCTCCGCTCCTCCACAGGCCCCAGGGGGCACTCACCTGTGCCACTGCACAGCGTAGGCACGAAGCACCTCTGAAAGGCCGCCTTTGCCCAAGCTGAACCGGGACAGGGCCCGAGACGCTGCGACGGGAAATGCGCTTCCCGACTCTCAATTCTTGCCTCGTCTCTCCCCCTGCTCCTCGTCGCTCCCCGGTTGGGGCGGGTGTGTTTGATCTTGGGGACGAGGCCGGGCGATTGATCGTACGATGCATCCCACTCATCGCGCGCCGGGCATCTCGGCCCCGGACGAGATCGTAGGCGTCCCTGCAGTCAAGGACGGACGAGGCTGTCCGTCGTGGCTGTACGACGGCCGTTCGTCGTGCCCGCTCGGTTCGTTTCAGACACGACTCCCCCGCGATGAATACGGTTCCCGCCTTCGAACGTCAGGTGTCCACCCACGAGGACCAGGTATACCGGTTCGCCCGATCGATGCTCAACGATCACGCCACGGCCCAGGACGTAACGCAGGAGGTGCTGGTGACGCTCTGGGAGCACCAGGACGAGCTCGACGAGGACGGCGTCATCGCCTGGCTCATGCGCGTCACCCGGAACGCCTGTATCGATCGCCTCCGGGCTCGCCAGCGGCGGCGCAAGACCGTCCGGCACAACCCCGATAGCGTAGACCGCGCCCCGAGCCCGACCCGGACGCCCGACCGGCACGCCGAGGACGCCGACCTCCACGACCATGTGCTCGATGCCCTGGACCGGGTCGACGATCCGTATCGGCGAGTGGTGGCCCTCCGCGAGCTGCAGGGCCTCAAGTACAAAGAGATCGCCGAGGTACTGGATAGGCCGCTCAACACGGTGAAGGTGTACCTCCACCGGGGCCGCAAAAAGCTCCGGGGGCAGCTCGACCGCGCCCTCGACCCGGTTCCGGCGTAGATTGGTTCCCCCCATCCATCTCTTCATTGTCCTTGGGGGGCTAAGTTGATACGTTACTATACCGTTTCACCCTCAGAGTCCCTCAGTCTGCCATGGAGATGGACACGATCATCGAGCCGTTTCGGATCAAGTCGGTCGAGCCCATTCAACTCACCTCTCGGGCCGAGCGCGAGCAGATGATTCAGGACGCGCACTACAACCTCTTCAACCTGCACGCCGACGATGTAATCATCGACCTGCTCACCGACTCCGGGACCTCCGCGATGAGCGCGGCGCAGTGGGCCGGCCTCATGCAAGGCGACGAGAGCTACGCGGGATCGCCCTCCTACTTTCGGTTCGAGGAGGCGGTCAAAGACCTCATGCCGTTCGAGCACGTCATTCCCACCCATCAGGGCCGGGCCGCCGAGCGCATCCTGATGGGCCTGGTGGCGGGCCCCGACGTCAAAATTCCGAGCAACACGCACTTCGACACCACCCGCGCCAACATTGAGGCTACGGGCGCCGAGGCGATCGACCTCGTCGTCGACGCGGGCCATGTTCCGGACGAGGAGCACCCGTTCAAGGGCAACATCAACCTCGATCGGCTGGAGGCACTGCTGCAGGAAGAGGGTGACCGGGTGCCTCTCGTCATGCTCACTGTTACGAACAACACCGGCGGTGGCCAGCCGGTCTCAATGGCCAACATCCGCGGCGCGAAGGCCCTGTGTAACGAGCACGGCGTGCCGCTCTTCCTCGATGCCTGCCGCTTCGCGGAAAACGCCTACTTCATCAAGCAGCGCGAAGACGGGTACGGCGACCATTCAGTCAAGGCGATCGTCCGGGAGATGTTTTCGCACGCGGACGGCATGACCATGAGCGCCAAGAAAGACGCGCTGGTCAACATCGGCGGGTGGCTGGCCCTGGACCACGACACGTGGGCCCGCAAGGCCCGCAATCAGCTGATTCTTACGGAGGGCTTTCCGACGTACGGCGGGCTGGCAGGGCGCGACCTAGAGGCCATCGCCGTGGGGCTCCAGGAGATCGTCGACGAGGACTATCTGGAGTACCGCATGGCCTCGACCCGCTACCTTGGCGAGGCCCTCACCGACTTGGGCGTGCCCATCATCAGGCCGGTGGGCGGGCACGCGGTGTACATCGACGCCAAGTCGCTTCTGCCCCACATTCCCCCGCTGGACTACCCGGCCCAGTCGCTGGCCGTCGCCCTGTACGTGACGGGCGGCATCCGCGGGGTCGAGATCGGATCGGTTATGTTTGGTCGGCAGCCCGACGGCAGCGAGGAGCCGGCGGACCAGGAGCTCCTGCGCCTCGCCATCCCCCGCCGCGTCTATACCCAGAGCCACGTCGACTACGTGATCGAGTGCTTCGAGGCGCTCGTGGGCCGCAAGGACGCCCTCTGCGGCTACGAGATCACCGAGGAGCCGCCCCAGCTCCGGCACTTTACGGCCCACTTTCGCCCGCAGGAGCCCGGGGCGGTCCACCACGAGACCGACGCCCCCGCCGAGGCGTCGTAACGAGTCGTCATCGATAGCCGGCCAGGCGGCGCCGCGTGCGGCCCAGGGCGGGCGGCACCTCGTCCGGGGGCGTCAGCTCGCCCCGAAGGTTGCGCTGAACGAGACGACGCACCTCGTCGGGCGCGTGGTCCTGTTCGAAGAGGTAGTACAGCTTGGCCAGTGCCGCCTCCGTCGTCATGTCGTAGCCGCTCACCACCCCTACGTTCGCCAGGGCCTGCCCGGTGGCGTAGAGGTCAAGGTCCGCCGTGCCGCGCAGCGGCTGCGTCACCGCCACGATGACGACGCCCCGGTCGGTCGCCGTCCGGAGGGCGTCGAGAAACGCCTCGTTTTGTGCCGGGGCGTTGCCAGCCCCGAAGCACTCCAGTACGACGCCCTGCACCGGCGGGGCCAGCACATTTTTCAGGGACGCCACCCCCAGCCCCGGGAAGAGCCGAAACGCCGAGACGGTCGCGGCCCCGAGCTCCGTCACGACGGGCGTGCGGGGCGGGTGGTGCGGCGCCGGCATCCGCTCCCACTCCACGTCGAGGTCGATCCCGGCCGTGCCCACGGCGGGAAAGTTCGGGGAGTCGAAGGCCGAAAACGCATCGGCGTTCACCTTCGTCACGCGGGGGCCGCGATAGAGGCGATTGTGAAAGAACACGTGCACCCCACCCATCCGGTCGGCGTGGGTACCGAGGAGCAGCAGGGACGTGAGCAGGTTGCCTTGCGCGTCGGTCCGCGTCTCGTCGAGCGGCAGCTGGGCCCCAGTCAGGAGCACCGGCTTGTCGAGGGGGTGCAGCATGAAGGCGAGCGCCGAGGCCGTAAACGCCATCGTGTCCGTCCCATGGACGACCAGGAAGCCGTCGTACGCCTCAAAGCGCGACCGAATCGCCTCTGCGATCTGGAGCCAGTCGTCCGGCGTCATGTTCGCGCTATCGAGCAGCGGATCGAACGCATGCACGTCGTAGTCGGGCACGTCCTCCGACTGAAACGAGGCCCGCTGGTCCATGAGGGCCTCCAGGGTACCGGCCCCCGGCACGTAGCCCTCCTCGCTTTCCACCATGCCAACGGTGCCCCCAGTGTAGACCACGAGAATGCGGGGCGACGATTCGGCCATCAAACCAGCAACGCAATGCAAGAGGACGTTTGGACGAAGAGCGCGCACCGACACGGCCCCACGGACCCGTCTCTTCCCTCCGTCGGCAAGCCCGTACAATTCTCAGTGGAGCATCTGTGCCGATCCGTGCTCCGGGGCCCCTCATCCCTCCTCGTCGAGAATGTAAATGTCGGAGAGGTTGCGGGCGAGCTGGCCGTAGTCGAGCCCGTAGCCGATCACGAAGAGGTCCGGAATGCGGAAGCCGACGTAGTCGAGCGTGAGGTTCGGCTCCGTCGCCGTGGGCTTGTGAAGCAGCGTCGACACCCGGAGGGACGCCGGGTTGTGCTCCGCGAGACGGCGCTTCATGAAGTCCATCGACAATCCCGTGTCCACGATGTCCTCCACCACGACCACGTCGCGGCCCTCAAGGTCGGCGTCGACACTTTTGAGCTCCCGCACCTCTCCGCTCGAGACCTTCTCGTCCCCGTACGAGGAGAGCTTAATAAAGTCGATCTCACAGTCCGTGTCGATGGCCCGCATCAGGTCCGCGGTGTACATGAACGCTCCGTTCAGGACGCTCACGAGGATGGGGGTGGTGGTGGCGTAGTCACGCGCAATGGCCTGTCCCATCTCGGCAACCCGCTCCTGAATCCGCTCGGCCAACAGGTATCGCCGAAAGCGGTCCCCCTGCACGGTAACGGCGGCGTCGGTGGGCTGGACGGGGGTCTCCAAGAGGTCACGCGTAGTGGGCATGTCTAGGGCCATCGATGGAAAGAAAGCAAAGCGTAAGCACGACAATCTAAGCTAGGCGGCGGCCCCGAAGAGTGTCAATTGTCCGAGGGGTTTTCATGCGGACGGAGGACAAGCCGGGCCACCCGGTCGGTTTCCGGTCGCACGCGGACCCGGTGCGCGAGCCGGTGGCTCACCACCCAGGCAATGCGGTCGTTCCCGCACAACACAGACACCTGCCCTCGGTCGTGAGGGGGCACACGGGCTTCGGTGAGGAGGTCGCTCACCGGCTTGGTCCCGTCCAGCCCCAGCGGCCGGATGCGGTCGCCATCCGCCCAAGGACGCACCGTGGGCGCCGTCCCCAGCCGGTCCGCGTCGGCGTAGGCAACGTGCGGCGTGCCGGACGCCAGCGACGCGGGCCGCTCGTCACACAGCTCCACCCGGAGACGGCCCTGGGGAATGGACACCGGCGTTCCCCACTCAACAGGCGTGGGCGAGGCCGGGGCGTGCGTGGCGGCGCCGGGCACGAAGCGCAGCTGCCCACGCTCCCGCCAGACGGTGCCCGCCCCCACTTCGACGCGCTTGCCCACCTGTGCCTCCACGAGGGACTCCAGCTCTTCGGCCACCGCCCGGGAGTAGGGTGCAGCGGGCAGCGTGCGGCGCAGGGCCTCCAGAAGAAGGCGCCGTCGCCAGACGGACGGCTCTGCACGCAGGACCGCAACGGACAGGGCCCCGCCCGCCTCGCAGCCCGTGTACGCCTGTGACATCCGCTGATTCAGGCCGGGACGGAGGGCCTGGTCGACGTACTCCTGCATGAGATCCGCCGAGCGGGCCAGGGCGTCGGTCGCGCCCTCGAAGTGAGACTCCAGTCGGGGAAGAATGTCGGTCCGCACCACACCGCGGTCGTAGTCGTGACGGCGGTTGGTCGGATCGGTCCGCCACGGAAGTCCGATGGCGTCGGCGTAGGACTCGATGGCGGCCCGTCGGACGTTCAGAAGGGGACGAACGAGGAGAACGGACGAATCGGCCTTGAGGAGCCGTGCAGGCCGCATCCCGGCGAGCCCCTCCGGCCCGCTCCCGCGAACGAGGTTGAGGAGAAGCGTCTCGGCCTGGTCGTCGCGGTGATGCCCCGTCGCCACGGCGGCCGCCCCAATCTCTGCGGCGTGATCGGCGAGGGCGTCGTAGCGCAGTCGACGGGCGGCTTCTTGAAGCGACTCGTCGTTGGAGGCGACCCGGCGTTCAGCATCCAGCGCCACTACGGAGAGCGGCACCGGGGGCGACTGGTCGCTGCACCACCGGCGCACCAGAGCTTCGTCCGCATCGGCCCCGGCCCGCAGCCCGTAGTTGGCGTGGAGGGCGTGCACGTCGACGCCCAGGTGCCGGAGCACAGAGAGACACGTCATCGAGTCCACACCGCCGCTTGCGGCCACCAGTATCGGTTCATCGTCCAGCAGGGCGTACCGTTCGCTGAACGCCGCAACCGTGTCAACGAGCGTGTGTGACATCGGGCTACAGGCTCGTGGGAAAAACGACCTACCGGCCGAAGCGGTCGGCCAATTCCTCCATCGAAAACTTAACGATTGTGGGCGTGCCGGTGGGGTCGGCGTAGGGCATTTCGCAGTCGAACAGGTCGTGGAGAAGGGCTCGGCGCTCCTCCTCCGACAACGACTGCCCTCGGCCCACGGCACTCCGCTGGGCCATCGTTTTCGCGAGGTGCTCACGGCGCTCATCCTCGACGGCATTCTGAGCGGACTGGTACTGCTCCAGGAGCTCCTCCAGGATCGTATCTTCGTTGCCGTCCGGCACGTCGGTCGGCACGCCCCGCACCGACACGGTTCGTCCACTGAGGCGCTCCAGCTCAAACCCAAGCGCATCGAGGTCCGTCCGCAACTCGTTCAGCAGCTCGATCTCGGCGGGAGACAGCTCCACGGTGTGTGGAAAGAGCAGGCGCTGAGACGCCCCCTGCTGGTCGCGGAGATGCGCCCGGGCTCGCTCGTAGAGCACACGAACGTGCGCCGCGCGCTGGTCGACGAGCATGATTCCCGTTTCCGTCGGCGTCACGACGTAGGTGTCGTGCAGCCCCCAGACCGGACGCGGGCCCGAGCGCTCCGCCCCGTCGTTGGAGGCAGGGGTCGGAGACGATCTTGTCTCTCGCTGAGGGGACGAGGGCAGGGCGTCCTCCGAGGAAGCCTCGTCGGGCGCGTCCGGAGGATGGTAGAGCGTATCGGACCGATCCCCCGGCGACGCCGATGGAGAAGCACCCTCCGACCTGGAGGGGCGAGCGGACGGCCCGGCAGACGAACGTTCCGATCCGCCTCCGGACGACTGCCGCGGCTGAAAAGACGTCGGCGGGGGCCGTGAAGAGGAGGTGCCATCGCCCAGCACCGGAGATGCGGGGCCGCCTGCGTCCTCCTCGTCGGAACCGGGGGCGTCCGCTCCACGCTCCGTCTTGTCTTCTCCCCCGTCGTTCATCTGCGGCGACACGTGCACGCGCCCCAGGGCCCTCCGCACCGCACTCCGCAAGAACCCGTAGATGCCGCTCTGATCGTCGAACTTCACCTCCTCCTTCTGCGGATGGACATTCACGTCCACCCGCTCCGGGTTCATCGCCAGAAAGAGCGCGAAGAACGGAAATGCCCCATCTGGCACCAGTTCGCCGTACGCCTTCTTGACCGCGTGGCTCAGGTACCGATCTGTGACGGCCCGGCCGTTCACGAACAAGAACTGCTCCCCCCGCGTCTTTCGGTGAAAGGACGGCGCCCCCACGAACCCGCGCAGCCTGAGGTCACTCGATTCATCTTCGACCGCCACCAATTCGCCCTCGTGGTCGCTGCCGAAGAGGCCGAGAATGCGGGCCCGGGTGGCCGTTTGCCAGCCGTCATTTCGGGCCGCGGGCAGGTCGTAGTGCTCGTGGCCGTCGTGCTCCAGACGGACCGCCGTGTCGGGGTTGGCCAGGGCCAGAGACTGGACGGTTTGCGAGAGGTGCTTCAGCTCGGTCGCCGGGGTCTTCAGAAAGTTGCGCCGGGCCGGCACATTGAAGAACAGGTTGCGGACCGCCACGGAGGTGCCGCTCGGGATCGCGCAGGGACGTTTTTCCACCGGCTCTCCCCCCTCGACCCGAACCAGGCTCCCCGCCTCGTCCTCCACCCGCTTGGTCTTCAGCGTCACCTGCGAGACGGCGGCGATCGACGCGAGGGCCTCTCCCCGAAACCCGAGCGTCCGAATGCGCTCCAGGTCGTCTACCGAGCGGAGCTTGCTGGTGGCGTGTCGCTCGAAGCAGCGCTCCGCGTCCCCCGGCCCCATCCCACACCCGTCGTCGATGACCTGTACGAGGGTGCTCCCTGCATCTTTCAGGAGCACCTCCACCGATGAGGCCCCCGCATCCAGGGCATTCTCGACCAGCTCCTTCGCCACCGAGGCGGGCCGCTGCACCACCTCGCCCGCCGCGATCTGGTTGGCAAGGCGGTCGGACATCACCTCAATGAGGCCCTCGGATGGGGCGGACTCGTCGGACACGGCGCGGACGGACTGCGAAAATTTACAGCGAGTAGTAAAGGAGTACCGTGAGAAACAGCAGGGCCAGGAAGAACAGCAGGCTGAGCGGGCTGCGCTGGGCTTCCTGAGCGCGGCGGGACTTCATCCGCCGCCGGATGTCGCGGTCGTCCTCCTCCTCCGGGTCGTGGTGGCGAGGCCGATAGTCGAACGACCGGGGCCCACGCCCGGCACTGAACAAACCCATGGGCGTGTCGGCTGCGTGTCAGGAAAACGTGCGCCATTCTGAACAGAACGGTCGGAGCCGTCGTTCCTATAGACCGGTGTCTGGCCCCTCTCAGGCCGTCCCTCTCGCGCCCATTCGCGGCTCTGTTCCCGGCGTACAACCGGACGCTAGACCAGGCCCGCAACCAGGTGGAGGTAGAGCACGCTGAGCGGGGCCGCCACGGCCATCGCATCGAACCGGTCCAGCATCCCGCCGTGGCCCGGCAGGAGCTGGCTCGAATCGTCGACCGCCACCGAGCGCTTCAGCTTGCTCTCTAGCAGATCCCCGAGTTGGCTGACTCCCCCTCCAATCCCGATCAGAGCGACCACATGGGTCCAGGCGAGGAGGTCCACGACGGTCAGCTTGAGCACAAGGCCGACGATCAGGGCCGCCCCCAAGCCCCCGAGCGTGCCCTCCCACGTCTTGTTCGGGGAGATGGACGGAGCGAGGGGACGCCGCCCGAGGGTCTTGCCGACGTAGTAGGCCGCCACGTCCGTCGCCCACACCACCACCAGTACGAACACGACGAGCCAGAACGCCTCTTTGTCGCCGACGGTCGCATTTCGGGCCTCTCGAAGCCAGATGAGACTTCCAAGCAGGCCGGTCGGGTACACGGCACCCGCGAGCGTCACCGTGAAGCTAAACAGAAACTGCTCCTGCGACACCAGGAGCGGCGCGGCCACGACGAAGAGCAGCAAGACTGCTGCCCCAACGGGCCAGAGGGCCGGCCGCAGGAACGTGACCACGAGGAGCCCCCCCACAACCCCTCCCCACACTCGTTGAGGCCATGCGCCTCCCTGGCGGGCCATCCGGTAGAGCTCCCGCTGTCCCAACAGCCCGATGCCGGCGACCAGGCCCGCAAACCACCAGCTCCCCAGATAGGCCAGTCCCAGCACGACCGGCGCCGCCAAGAGGGCCGTGACGATCCGGCGAAGGTTGTTGCTCACGGGAACGCAGCGCAGTCAGTCCACTCCATGGCGTCGATCCTCTCCCCCTACGCCGACGAGTTGTCGGCGGCGTCCTCCCAATCCTCGTCGGGCGGCCCCAGGTCCATGTGCTCGTGCCCGGAGTCGAGCTTTGAGTCTTGATCGGGGGGATTGGCCGGGGACGCATCAGGGTCCGCATCCAGGGCCGCCGCCTCCAGTTCCTTGTCCGAAAGCTGCTCCTCCAACAGCGACGCCGCCCGGTCGGCCTGTCCCGGCGGCACCATCACGCGCACCGAAGCAAGGTCGCCGACGGTGAGGTTGAACGCATGGTCGCGCTGGGTCAGCACGACGGCCGGAATGCCGCTGTCGTCAAGCCGATCCCGAACGAGGTCGGCTTCGTAGTCGGTGCTGGTCCGGAAGACGCTCGCCCAATTCTCGTGCGAACTCATGGGGTGTAGACACGATCAAGGAGAAGAGCGCTCCGTCCCACGTTCGGGATCGCGGATGCGTGAAGCGAGGGAGTGCATAACATAGAGAACACCTCCCACAATGACGAACCCGAGTCCCACCAGGGACCAGGGCATGGAGGTCCGTTCAAGCACACGGACTGTATAGTCGGGATGCGTCTCCACGTACCGGGCCCCGGCAACGGCGAGGCCGTTGTGCACAATGTGGACCAGCACGGCCGGCACGAGGCTGCCTGTGCGCCACACGAGGTAGGCCATGTACAGCCCGAGCACAGTCAGCGGAAGGGCCTGCGAGGGGCGAAGGTGATACAGTCCGAAGAGCCCCCCGGCCAAGAGAATTCCGCCGACCGGCCCGGCGGCACGCTCAAACTGTCGCTGGGCATAGCCACGGAACAGCAGTTCTTCACACACACCGGGCACGAGCGCCAGCATCGTGACGTTGAAGAGAAGCCCCAAGTCACTCTCCAACACACTCCGAATTAGCTCCAGCTGCGACTGCTCCATCACCCGGAGGGACTCCGGCAGGGGCAGCGCCCGATTGAGCTCCGCCAGCCACTGCGTCACGGGCTGCAGCCCCACGATCCCGACCAGGGCCAGCGCCAGGAGCCGCCCGTCCACGCCCCGCAGGCGCAGGTACGCCGCCCATTCGGACGAGTGCAGCCGCGCCGCCAGCAGCGCCGGCCCCGCCAGCCCCACCACCTGCCCGATGCTGTTGCTGATCAGCAACTCCTGTGTGTAGGACGCCACCAGCCGCTCCGGATTCTGAAACACCTTCATCGACAGTCCCCCCTCCGCCAGCGCAATCTGAGTCAGGAGCGCGATGGGGGTGAGGAGAAACTGAAACAACAGAAACGCAGCCCCGAGGCCCAACAGGCCCGTCACAAAACTGAGGGTGGGCCGCCCTACCGACGCCCGTTCCAACGGGCCGTCCAGCGGAAGGCGCCCCCGTCGGTGCCACGGATCGAACAGAACACTGCCGGGGACAGAGGAGGAAGCGGCCACGACCTGGAAGGCCCAAGGGGAGAAAGGCTAGCGGCGCCTTGAAAGTACGGCGCCCCCTCCTGTTTGCCCCTTTGCCGATTCTTTGCAGGAACACTTCGGGGCGTCTTCCGAACACTGTAGTGTCGTTTTCAGAGTTGCGCTCGTAGCTCAGTCGGACAGAGCATCGGTTTCCGGTACCGAAGGCCGGGGGTTCGAATCCTCCCGAGCGTACATGGCTCTAAGCAGCATTTGGACGCCGATTCCGGGCCCTGTGGCCTGGAATCGGCGTTTTCTGTTGGGCCGCGTTGCAACACGTTTGTTGCAGCTTGCCTCCGTTTTGGTGGTAATACCAGTTGCGAGGGATCACCATGCACCGGATGGCTCTGGGACGTCTCGGAAGGCCCGTCGCGAGGCGCGCCTCGCGACGTTCTCTTCCCGTATCATCCACACAAATGTGCACAATGACCGTCGGCATTTGGTATAATGCGGTGGCAAACAGGCCGCCTGTGGCAAAACGGTGGAAAGCCTGGTGCCCCAAGATCAAAGTGCCCCGGTCGTCGCAGGAGGTGCCCCCAGGGGCACTGTCAGTAGATCGGGACCTCAGTTACGGCCGGCGGTCTCTTCATTTCTCTGGTTCCCGCTAGGGACTGCTCTCGTCCGGCCCATCTGCCCCAATTTTCTCCAGGGCCCGCAGCGCCTCCGTGGGCACGGCGAAGATGACGGTGTTTGAGTCGTCACTGCTGAGGCTGTTGAGCGTTTGCAGCGTGCGGAGGTGCAGGGCACCCTCTTCCTGGTTGAGGGTGCTGGCCGCATCGGCCATGTTTTGGGCCGCCTCCAGCTCGCCCTCCGCCTGAATCGTGACGGCCCGGCGCTCTCGCTCGGCCTCGGCCTGCCGGGCGATCACGCGCTTCATGTTCTCCGCCAGGACGATGTCTTTGAGCTCCACCGACTGCACCGCGATGCCCCACGGGTCGGTGGCCTCGTCGATAATCTCACGGATCTGCCGGGAGATGCGCTCCCGCTCGGCCAGCAGCGCGTCGAGGTCCACCTCCCCAACGATGTTGCGCATGGTGGTCTGTGCCAACTGCTGCGTGGCGTACATGTACTCCTCGACCTCCAGAATGGCCTTCTCTGCATCCCGCACCTGGTAGTAGATGACGGCGTCGATCTCGACGGTCACGTTGTCGCGGGTGATGCTCTCCTGCCGCGGCACGTCGACCGCCTTCACGCGCATGTCGACCCGTTCCCACGACTGAATCAGTGGGATGACCGTGCCGAGGCCCGGCTTCATCACCTTCACGAACTGGCCGAGCATAAATTTGACGCCGCGCTCGTACTCCTTCACGACCTTGAAGGTGCGTACGACAGCACCAATCACAACGAGGGCGAGGGCGGCCAGAAGATAGAAAAGCAGCATTGGGAGGGACACTGGAGCAAACAAAGACTACAAGACGCGGTGCCGTAACGCGTCCCTCTCCCGATTGATGAAGGCAATTTCATTCGTCTCACATTCCCGTCGATTGGGGTTTCGAGCCCAAGGGCGGTGGACGCCGGCAGGCCCGCAGGTCAAGAGCACGTAAGGGGAATGGTAGAAATCAGTTATTCCTGGGGCTGAGCCCCCGCTCCGATGGACTCCCCCGAACAACCCCTCTGCCTTACAAGTGCCTCCTTTCCCCGACACGCCATCCGTGTAGGTGTTGGGACCGTCCACGCTGTTTTTCCGTTCCGATTCGTCTCTGTGCCAAATCCCATCCGCGCCACCGTCGAGGGCATCGGGCGCCTCCTCGCCCATTGGCAACTCATCGCGGCCTCGCGGGCGAAGCGGATTGCGGACCTGGCCTGGCCCCGCATCCTGACAGGCCTGGCGCGCATGTCGAAGGCAACGGCCGACGTAGCGATGGTGGGGATGACCGTGGGCCCGGCGGCCATCGCGGGGGTGGGCTACGGGGTGCCCTACTGGACGATGACGTACATGCTCGGGGGCGGCATCGCCGGCGGAACGATCAGCCTCGTCTCGCAGCGGTACGGGGCCGGGCGGCACGACGACATCGACCGGGCGGTGAAGGTGAGCGTGGGGGCCGCCCTCCTGGTGACATTGCCCCTCGTCCTCGTGTTCTGGACGCTTCCGGAGCCGCTCATTCGCCTCATCGGGACGGGCGAGGAAGCCATCCAGTACGGCACCCGCTACCTGCGCGTTGCAAGCCTGGCGATGCCCTTCGCGGCCCTCAACCTGATCGGAAGCCGCACCCTCATCGGGGCCGACGATGCCTGGACGCCCATGATCGTGCGGGCCGGGGGCGCGGTGATCAACGTGGGGCTGAACGCCGTCTTTATCTTTGTCTTTGACCTGGGCGTGGTCGGGGCGGCCCTGGGCACGGTTCTCGGGAGCATCGGCGGCGTGCTTCTCCTCGGATGGGGGCTCACCGCAGGGCGCCTTCCGGTTGTGGGTTCCCTGCCCGTCCAGATCAACTGGTCCGCGCCCTACTGGGACGCGGCGGACGCCCGTCACCTCGCTCGCATCTCGACCCCCCTCGCCCTGCGGAAGGTCGCTCAGAACGGCGGCCAGTTTCCCCTGCTCGCCATCGTGGGCCTCTACGGGCCCAACATGGTGGCCGCCTTCGTGGTCGCGCTCCGCGTCCGCGCCCTCATGAACACACCCGGGTGGGGCTTCGGGCTCGCCTCCAGCAGCCTCGTCGGCCAGTCGCTCGGCGCGGGCCACGAGCAGGACGCCGACGGCTACGCCCGCGACACCCTTCGCTTCACCGTCGCGACCTATGCCCTGGTCGGAGCCGCCGTCTTCATTGTGGCCGATCCGATCAGTGCCCTCTTCGTCGCCGACGGCGCCGTGCAGGCCCCCACGACGGCCCTCATCCGGGCCGCCTGTGTGAGCGTGCTGTGTTGGGGCGTCATGAATGGCGCAATGGGACCGCTCCGCGCCAGTGGCGACACCACATGGCCCTTCTACGGCCAGCTATTGGGCCTCTTCGTCTTCGCCCTCCCCCTGGCCTACCTCGGGGCCGTCACGTCGTTCGGCATCTGGGGGCTCTACGGCACCCTGTTCGCCGAGACGGCCGTGCCCGCCGCGGTCATCTACTACCGCTTCCAGACGGAGCAGTGGAAGCTCATCAGCCGACGAAACCGGGAGGCGGCGGTGGGCAGCGCGTGAGGGGATGATGCAAGTCACGCCTCACGTGCCACGGGCCACAGCCTCCTTTCCCCGCGCCCACTTCTCGATGCCGGGACTCCTTCGGGAAGACCTATTCCTAAAATCGGAGGGTAAACACGGCCCCGTCCCCCTCCGTCGAGCGGACCGAGAGACGGCCGCCGTGCAGGCGCATGATCTGGCGCGACAGGCTGAGGCCAATCCCAGACCCCTCCTCCTTCGTGGTGAAGAACGGAACGAAGATCTTCTCCTGCACGTCGTCGGGAATGCCGGGGCCATTGTCCTCTACCTGGATCACGGGGCGACTCCGTCGGTCGACGAACGCGCGGAGCTCGATCCGGCCCTGACCAGTTCCAGGGTCTTCTTCGAGGGCCTGCACAGCGTTTAGCGCCAGGTTGATGAGCAACTGGTCCAGCAGGTCTGGATCCGCGGAAAGGGTAAGTCCGGAGGGGGCGACCGAGACCGCAACCGCGAGGTTCTGCTCTTCGATCTGGGCACGCAGCAGGTCCTCCACATCGGAGAGGAGCCCCTCTGCATCAAGCACTTCAAACTCGGGCGCCGGGATGTCGGTGAAGCTTCGGTAGGCGTCGACGAAGTTCATGAGGCCCTCGCTGCGCCGCTCGATCGTGTTGACCGCCTCTCGGGCATCGGTGGCCTGGTCGGCACTAATCGTGCCGTTTCTCTCACCGACCCGGAGGCGGCGGGAGGCAGTGGAGGCGAGCGACGAGATCGGGGCCACCGAGTTCATGATCTCGTGGGTGAGCACGCTCGTCAGCTGCTGCCACGCCTCCATCTCCTTCTCCTCCAGCTCGTTACGCAGGTCCTGGATCGAGGCGAGGGCGTGGGGCTCTCCCTGAAGCTGAAACCGGCTCACCCGGACGGCCAGCTGAAGCGTCCGGTCCTCCTCCTCGACCCGCACCATGGCCTGCTCGCCGGAGTCGAGCGTACGGAGCGTCTCGGCCAGCTCGTCGCTCACCCGCTCCAGCGCCTCCACGTGCCGGATGGGACCGGTGCGGAGGAGACGCCGGGCGGCCGTGTTCATCGTCTCCACCTCCCCGTCGTCCTGATACGTGATGAGGGCCACCCCGAGGTGCTGTACCACCTGCTGTAGGTACTGCACCTGCCGTTCCTTTTCCGCCCGCAGCCGCCGAAACTCGGCCGTCACATCCTCAAAGGCATCGCGCAGGTCCTCGAAGACGGGCCCCCGCCCGTCGGTCGTGAACCGGCGGGTAAAGTCCGCGTAGCGCACCGACTCCAAAAAACGAGTGAGGTCGCGCGTGGTCTTCTCGACGTAGCGCACCAGCGAGACGGCAACGGGGATGGCACACGCCCCCAAAAGCCCCCCGGGCAGGTAGAGCCGCAGGCCCAGCACAAGGTACGCCGCCCCCGCCACGAGGGCCGCGATTACCGCGACTCGGAAGGCCACCTGTACGCGGAAGCGCCTGTGCATCTGGGTGTGGAGATCTGAGGGTGTGAGCGTCAGTAGGTGAGCGTATGAGCACGCCGATCGACACGCCCGCATACCCAAACGCACATACTTACAATCCGTACTTCTCAATCCGGCGGTAGAGGGCGCGGCGGGAGATGCCCAGCTCCTCGGCGGCCTGGCTCACGTTGCCGCCGTGCTTGCTGAGCGCCTGCCGGACGGCCTTCTGCTCCAGGTCGTCGAGGTCGAGGCTCTCGAAGGCGTCGTCGGACTCGGACGACGATTCGGGCGAAGGGGCTGAGAAGCGGAGGTCATCGGGGATAATTTCGGAGGACTCGCTGAGGATGACGGCCCGTTCCACGGTGTGCTTCAGCTCCCGCACGTTGCCGGGCCAGTGGTACTGCTGCAGGGCCGAGCGCGCCTCGTCGGTAAAGCCGGTCGTCGCGGCGTCGTACTTGTCGGCATATTCGGTGAGGAAATGCCGTGCCAGGAGCCCCACGTCATCGCCCCGCTCGCGCAGCGGCGGAAGCTCAATCTCGACCGTATTGATGCGGAACAGGAGGTCTTGCCGGAAATCGCCGTCGTCCATTGCGTCGTAAATCGGCTGGTTCGTGGCGCACACCAGCCGGATGTCGACGGGCCGCGCCTCCACGTCCCCCACGCGCGTCACCTCGCGGCGCTGCAGCACGGTAAGGAGCTTCTTCTGCAGCTCCATCGGAATGTTGCCAATCTCGTCGAGAAAGAGCGTCCCCCCATCCGCTGCCTCAACCCGCCCGGTCCGGTCCGCATCGGCCCCGGTAAAGGCTCCCTCCACGTGCCCGAACAGCTCGCTCTCGAAGAGGGACGAACGGAGGGCCCCGAGGTCCGCCGTCACAAATCTCGCGTCGTCTCGCTCGGAGCGACGATGCACCGCACGGGCCACGAGCTCTTTCCCCGTGCCGTTCTCCCCGAGGATAAGCACGTTGGCCTCCGTCGCGGCCACCTTCTCAATGAGATCGAAGACCGACTGCATCTCGGCACTCGACCCCACAATTCCTTCGAACCCGGGCGACTCCTCTCCCACCTCCGTGGACACATCGGGCCCGGCATCCCGGGCGGCGTTCCTCGACTCCGCCACCGCACGGGTCTGATGCAGTTTGATCGCCGCCTGCACGCTGGCCACCAGCTCCGGGTCGGTCCACGGCTTCACGATGAAGTCCGCGGCCCCGGCCTTCATGGCGCGCACAGCCTTCTCCACGTCGCCGTAGGCCGTGATCATGACGACCACGGCCTGCGGATCGATCTCCTGAATTGTGTCGAGCCACTCGAAGCCCTCCCGCCCGCTGGAGGCGTCCTGCTGGAAGTTCATGTCCAGCAGGATCGTGTCGTACTCGTTGTCACGGAGGAGCGACGGGATGGACGACGGATCGATGGTCGTATGGACCGCGCCCACGTGCTCTTTGAGCAGAAGCCGAAGCGCCGTGAGCACATCCCGGTTGTCGTCGACGACGAGAACCCGACCGTCGGTCTTGGTGAGGGCGGACGCGGCGGGGGCAGGCATGGAGACGCCGAGACGTGAGTGTAGGAGTGCATTGGGGGCCATGATCTGTGAAGCGCAGCGGCCCGCAGATGGTTTCTCTTTTCGTCCCCCTCGACAGTGGGGCCCCGTCGACCAACGGGCGATTGCGCACATCCAGCCGTGCGGATCCGCACACTGCCCCCGTTCCCATCGTCGATTCTCGGCGCCAGAGGCCACCTGCCAGTGGTGGAACGTCCGTTGCACGGCATGTTCTTGCAGTGATGCCTGCCCGTAGCATTGTGTGTCGCCCACCCCTTTTGCATTTATGGTTCCTCAGGACTCCACGTCCACCAACGGCGCCTCTTCCGATGAATCGTCCTCGTCCGGCTCTCCCCTGATAGGCGGCGGTCCACACTCCTCCGGAGGCACGGGGGAAGGCATCGACCGGAAGATTGAGACGTCCCTCTTCACGCCCCGGCGCATCGGGATCGGTGTGGCGGTGGTGCTGGCCCTTGGGGCGCTGGCGTATGGCGTGTGGACGACCGCCACGGGCGGGCAAGTCTACAACGTAGACCGCGACAAGGTAACGGTCTCGACAGTGCAACAGGACGACTTTCAGGAATTTATCGCCGTCACGGGCACGGCCGTTCCGGAGCAGACCGTGTATCTCGGGGCCGTGGAGGGGGGGCGGGTCGAGGAGATTTACCTCGAAGAAGGGACGATGGTTGAGAAAGGAGAGCCCATCCTGCGGCTCTCGAACAACGACCTGCGCCTCCAACTGGCCCGCACGGAGGCCCGGCTTTCCGAGCAACGGAGCCGCATGCAGCAGATTCGGATGGACATGGAGCAACGGCGACTCGGGTTGCAGCGGGACCTGGCACAGATCCGGAATCAGGTCCGGCAACTGGAGCGGCAGCACCGACGCCAAAAGCAGCTCCACGAGCAGGACCTGATCGCGGACCAACAGTTCGAGCAGACTCGAGACGACCTGCAATACCAGCGGCGGCGGCTGGCGCTCACCCGTTCGGCCTACCGGCAGGACTCGCTCACGTACCAGACTCGGCTCGACCAGCAGCGCAGTCAGCAGCAGCGGCTCGACGATCGCTACGAGACGATACAGGAGGCCGTCCAGAGCCTCACGGTACAGGCTCCCATCGACGGCCAGGTGACCTCGCTCAACGCGGAGCTCGGGCAGATCATCGGCGCCGGCACGCGCGTCGGTCAGGTCGACAAAATCGGCCGCTACGAGCTGCGCGCCCAGATCGACGAGTTCTACATCGAGCGCGTGCGGCACGGGCAAACGGCCACGACCGACGCCCTCGGGGACACGACGCACACCCTTACCATCGATCGGGTCTATCCGGAGGTGGAAAACGGCCAGTTTGAGGTCGATCTGGCATTTGGGAGCGATTCCCCTCCCGCCGTGCGCCGGGGGCAGACCGTACGACTGAAGCTGGAGCTCGGACAGCCGAAAGCGGCGACCCTCCTCGCCCGCGGCGGCTTCTACCAGAGCACCGGGGGCAACTGGGCCTACGTGCTTACCGAGAGCGGCGACGATGCCGTCCGAAAGCCCATTCGCCTCGGCCGCCAGAACCCCAACCACTTCGAGCTGCTCGGCGGGCTGGAGCCCGGCGACAAGGTCATCACGAGCAGCTACGATTCCTTCGGGGATGCCGACCGGCTCTCACTGGAATAGCGGTGTTCGTGTGTTTGGGTATCGTTGTGTTCATTTGAGGAGCACCGCAATTCCAAGTCGATCAAATTGCTATGCCAAAGATTGAGCGATTCGAGGACCTCCGATGCTGGAAGAAAGCCCGCGAATTGACGAGTGAGGTGTATGACCTGATCAAGGAATCAGGGGTCTCCAACGACTATCGACTGCGCGATCAGCTTACAGGGGCGGCCGTCTCTACAATGTCGAATATCGCCGAAGGATTTGCCCGGTACAACAAGAAGGACTTCATCCGCTTCCTGGATTACGAGCAGAGTTCTGCCGCCGAAGTCAAGAGTTTGTCGTATGTCGTCCTTGATCAGGACGTTGGGTACCGTGAACGGGTTGAGGAAATTCAGGAGGACAGCGAGGTTTGTCAGCGAATGATTCTCAGCCTCTTGAAGCACGTCCGGAGTACGATTCCAAACTCCTCCGGGGAGGCGAAAGAGCCTACTTTGCCCTTTGAGACAGACGGGGGATTCACTCCCGAATGGTCCCTCCCCGATCGCCACGTCGACATCGGTTCGTCATCACCTGAAAGGGAATAGGTCAACCTTGGCCCCCAGCATCTCATCACTCAGTTCCCCCAGCCCCCGAACGCTCCAGCACTCCAACCCCAACACACCATGATTCAGACCGAAAACCTCAAGAAAGTCTACCGCACCGACGAGGTCGAGACCTTGGCCCTCAACGGCGTCCACGTCGAGATCGACGCCGGCGAGTTCGTCTCCGTCATGGGCCCGTCCGGCTGCGGGAAGTCCACCCTACTGAATGTTCTGGGCCTGCTCGACACCCCGTCCGAGGGCCGCTACGCATTCGACGGGCAGGAAGTGGGCGATCACTCTGAGCGCCAGCGCGCCAAGCTGCGGAAGGGCAACATCGGGTTCGTCTTCCAGAGCTTTAACCTGATTGACGAGCTCACGGTCTACGAGAACGTGGAGCTGCCCCCCCTCTACCTCGATATCCCCTCGGCGGAGCGCGATGAGCGCGTGGAGGCGGCCCTCGACCGCGTCCAGATCGCCCACCGCCGCGACCACTTTCCCCAACAGCTCTCCGGCGGCCAGCAGCAGCGCGTGGCCGTGGCCCGGGCCGTCGTGGCCAACCCGAAGCTCATCCTGGCCGACGAGCCGACCGGAAACCTCGACTCGACCAACGGCGCGCAGGTGATGGAGCTGCTCTCGGACCTCAACGAGGCAGGCACCACCATTGTGATGGTGACCCACTCCCCCGCCGACGCCGAGTACTCGGCCCGCACCATCCACCTGTTCGACGGCAAAGTCGTCTCCGAGAACTTCATTGAGCAGGAGTACGCCGCGCACCCTGGGGCGTAGAGGCTCCATGCTGGTCGGTCCTTGTAGAGAGGGCCGCTGCGACCCGAGTCGTCCAACGTCAGCACCAATCCAGCCGCGGGGGTTTATGGACCCACCCTTCAACTCACATGCAACCAGGCGATTATGCTTCGCAACTTTCTGACCGTTGCCGTTCGGAACCTCCGCCGAAATGGCGGTACCACGGCCATCAACATTTTTGGGTTGGCTGTAAGTCTTGCTGTGGTCCTGCTCGTGTTGCTGTTTGTTCGAGAGCAGTGGCGGATTGATCGTTTTCATTCGGCATCGGATCGCATCCACCGCGTCACGACCCTCCGGATGAACGATGGGGCGCACTTCGCGACCGCTCCTACTCCGCTGCCGACTGCCCTTCGCGAGTCGGCTCCCGGAATTGACGCCGCTACGGCCGTCGATCAATACGGCGACACGTTCGTCGTGCGGGGGGACACGAGCCTCGGGGTGGAGGCGATGAAGGTGGACGCCTCTTTCTGGCAGGTCTTCGACGGGTTCCAACTCCGGGCGGGGAGTAGGGAGAGGCTTCTGGCACAGCCGCACACCGCTGTGGTGACCCTAGAAATGGCCCGCCGCCTCTTTGGGACCGACAACCCGGTGGGGAGGACATTTTTGCACGAAGGGGAGACGGAGTATACCGTCACGGGGGTGCTCGCCCCGCCCGACGGGCCGACACATGTGGGGGGGGATGTGTTCCTATCGCTCACTGACGCTTCGTCTGCTGGGGGAGACGCAGATGCCTGGGGGGATGTCTACTCCCAGTGGACGTACGTGCGGCTCGCGGAGGGAACGTCTGCGTCCGACTTGGAGGCTACGGCAGGAATTCTTTTTGAGCGCGGTGCCCAGCCGGAGGACGCATCGGACTATCAGCTTTCTGTGCAATCCCTCGCGACCCTTCGCTTTGGGCCGCGCCTCTGGAATGAAATCGCCGGCCGACTTACTCTTTCCGGATGGACCTTCTGGTTTATCGGAGGGCTGGCGGCCGTTCTTCTGATTGCTGCGGGATTCAACTACGTAAGCTTGTCGGTGGCTCAATCACTACGGCGGGCGCGGGAGGTGGGGGTGCGGAAGACCCTCGGGGCTCAGCAGTCGCAACTCGTCGGTCAGTTTTTGGGCGAAGCCATCGTGACGGCCCTCTCGGCCTCAGTTGTGGCGACGATGCTGCTCGGGGGGTTTGTGCCGCTCTTTAACAATCTCTATCTCTTGGACCTCTTGGAGATTCCACCGCTGGATTTGAACCTGCTGTTGGATCCGGCGGTCATAGGGCTCATTGCGCTTACGGGCGTGGTCGTGGGCCTTCTGGCGGGCGCCTATCCGGCGTTCGTTCTGTCGTCGTATCGTCCGGCACAGACGCTCCGAGCCCAAGGGGATTCGTCGAGGGGGGGAGGCTCGCAGCGCCTCCGTAGCGCTCTCATCGCAGTCCAAGTGGCCGTCACGCTGTTCCTCGTGGTCACGGCTACGACGATGCTGCGTCAGACATGGCACATGGCCACGGCCGACCATCAACTTCGCACGGATCGGGTGGCGAGCGTCGCCCTCCAAGACGTGCCCTACGACACGTTTCGAGACGCAGTCGATGATCTGCCAAGTGTACAGGACGTGGCGGCGATCAACAACCTGATGCTGGGTCCCAGCAGCTATGACACTCGATACCTTCGGTCCAGTCTCGTGGAGACCCCGATCAAAACGGTCTCATTTGCGGTGGACACGAGCTTCGTTGCTCACATGGGGCTGACCCTTCGGGCGTCAGTATCGAACTGGGATCGTGCCTACGTACAAGGGGATGGTGTTCTTCTCAACCAGGCGGCTGTGGAGAAGCTTGGATTCGACAGCCCGAGCGCGGCGCTCGGGGCCGAAATTACGGAAGACAGGTCGGAGACGTCAGGGGTGGGGCGAACTGTCGTGGGGGTCGTCGACAACTTTGAGTATACGGGGACGGGAGAGGTGTATGGAGGGGGCCTCGCCGATCCAGAAGGTCCCATGATGCTCTATGCCAACGCGCGACACTATAAGTACGCTCTCGTTCGGGCGGGGAGCGACGATCTGGCAGTCCTTCGTGGCGATTTGAAGGACGCCTGGACGGAGCGCTTCGACACACTACATCCGTTCGAGTTTCGCTACTACGACGACATCGTGCGGATGCGGTACGGGCCCCTCCAGGATGTGGCGTACCTGACCGGCGGCGTCGGCCTCCTCACGATTCTCATCGCTGCACTTGGGCTATTGAGCCTAGCCACCTACCAGGTGCAGACCCGCACAAAAGAAATCGGGGTGCGGAAAGCCCTCGGGGCCAGTGTCACCGATGTCGTGGTGCACCTGTCGTGGCCGTTTGCCGTGCTTCTAGTTGGCACGGCTCTCGTCACCACGCCCATTGCGTGGGTCGTGAATCACGGGTGGCTGCAGTGGATGCCGGATGCCGTGGACGTGGAAGGGGGAATCGTTGTCCTCTGCGTCGGTGCTGTGGTCGGGGTGTGCCTTGTCACGATTGGGATGCAAACCGTTCGGGCCGCCCGCCTTGACCCGGCGACCACGCTGCGGGACGAGTGATCACAGAGGGGTTGCCGAACCTTCTGTTTAGCATTTCTCAATCAGCAGAAGCCCATGATCCAGAGCTACCTCAAGACCGCCGTTCGCACCCTGTGGAAGCACCGGGGCACCACTGCCATCAACGGAATCGGGCTGGCCGTTGGCCTCGCCGTAGCGCTGCTCGTGCTGCTGTTTGTGCGCCAGCAATGGCGGACGGACCGCTTTCATTCGGACAGCGAAAAGATCCACCGGGTCACCGCGCAGGTCCAAAGCGAGGGGTATCATCACGCCACGGTCCCGCAGCCGCTCCCGACGGCCCTTCGGGAGTCGGTTTCGGGCCTCGACGCGGTCGCTTCCCTCGACCCGGACGAGGAGAGCTTCATCGTGGACGAGAACGAGAGCCTGACCGTCCAGACCATAGAGACCAGCGATGCGTTCTGACAGGTCTTCGACGGCTTTCGGTTCCAGGCCGGCACGAAGAGCAACGCGCGGTCGCGCCCCCGCACGACGGTCGTGTCTTCGGAGACGGCGCGGCAGCTGTTTGGCTTCTCGAACCCCGTGGGCAAATCCTTTCAGCACGAGGGAGAAACCTCATACACCGTCGTCGGGGTCCTCGCTGCCCCCGACGGGCCCTCGCACGTGACGGCGGACGGGTACCTGTTCGCCACGGAGGAGTCCGCCGCCGCCTCCGACCCGGACGCCTGGGAGCAGTTTACACGCAGCACACGTACGTGCGGCTCGGCGACAACACGACGCCCGCCACCCTCCACACCGCAGCGGTCACCCTGTTTGAGAACCGGGCTCGGCCGGAGGCGACCGACGGTCTTCGCCTCGGGGTCCAGTCGCTCGACAACATGCGGTTTAGGCTGCGTTGCTGCTCTGGCGCCAAGCGACCGAAGCAGGCCGCCGCCCCCAGCATGGGTTTCCCTCGCGGCAGCACCGCCAAGAACAACTGCGCCCCGGAGCCCCTCTCCCATTACAGCATGAGCCCTCGCGACCGTCCGCTTTCGTCGAGAAATCCAACTGGGAAAAGCGTAAGGGATCTGCCCGTATCTCTTTGACGATGCCCGACGGTTTCCCGCACGTTCATCCCTCAGCAATGCATAACGTTGACGCCCCAGACGTTTCAGAGAAGACACAAAAAAGCCCGCCCTGATAGATAGGGCGGGCTCAGAGTTGAGGTTGGGATTTGGCCCTATCACGGACCTAGAACTGGATGAATCGTTGAGAATCTGTTGGGGAGTTGTCTATGGCCTACGATTTTGCGGATCTCGTATAGAACGGGCTTTGCACTCGCCCAGTGGCTCACCAGGGGCGTGACTTCGCTCTTGCTCAGTCCCCGCTACAGGACTCGGGCGGTCCCTGTTCGTACACGTCACCCACTGTGTCTCGGGCTCAATACCATCTACCACATCAGATTCCAACACGTGCACGGAGGCCTCAGCGGCTTCTCTCGCCATTCGGCTGAAGCGCGGGAGAAGCATCACCGGCTCCGAAGACCTTTATTTTCTCAGAGCCGTCTTCACTCACGAGAAACTTGCCGTTCTTCGTCGTCTTCAGACGGTAGATTTCACCTCCGGCATCAGCACCACTAACGGGCGCCCAGGCATCTCCTTCTACGGTAACCTTCGAGTAGAACGGGTAGCTGGTGCCGTAGATACGGGCGTTCGTCAAGTACTTCGCACTGGCATCCGCATTTTCGAGTGCGTTGTCAACTGCCGTCTTCATGTCGGGCTGCCCAACGAGAAAGGTCCCATCTGACCCCTCCGTGGAACCGACTCTCTGGTACTCATCATCCATGTTCACGTTTTTCGTGGACACCGTCGTAAAGTCCCCAATTCGCGAAGTGCATCCAGCTGCAAGGACAGCGGCAAACAAGAAAGCAATAGCTGCTTTGATACGATACGTCATAGCTTACATTTGCTTGGATAGAATAGAGTCTACAGCGCACCCATAAGTATACCCCTGTGTGGCCGAGAGTCCCAATCAGTAAATTTGAATTTTTCGTTATGGAACCAACGGAGAAACAAATTGCCGCGTCTGTGGTGCGGAGGCTCTCCTTAAGGAGCATTCAGAAGCAAACTGCCTCCACTGACAACATGGCCCCTGCCTGGCTCAATCTTTTGATGAGCAAGCCCCCTGCCGAACGTACCAGGATGCTCATCTGATCGTCATGTTTTCTTGGACGTAAGCTTGCCATTTTGGGATTCGTCAGGGAAAGCTCCCCAACCACATATGGGAAGACTGACGCTCTTCCTCGGTAAGGGGACCCTCTTCTTTGCACCTTTTCAAAAGACCGGGGCCGACGAGTCGCAGTTGGGAGCCGTATCCGTTCCACTCGAAGCCTTGCGAGTAGATTTCTCTTCTACCTGCCCATCCTTTCGGGCGCTGCTCGTAGAAGCGTTCGGAAGACCGTCGGCACCGCGGCGGAACCGATGGTGGGCGGACCACCAAGGACGTCCTGCGACTGGTGAGCCGGGCCATCGGTGCCCACGGCGTATGTGAGCTCGACACGGTGGCTCGACACGATTGCCCATCACCTTGACCTCGGTTCCGGTGTATTTCTCTGAGCCAGTGCAGGGGCACTCCTTGTGGCCTTCTTCACAGTGGGCGTGCAGGCCCTCCCCGTGCCGCTCGCGTCAATCCTACCACGGTCCTGCGCACCGAGTAGCCCCTGGCGACCTTGCTCATCCGCGGCGCCCTTCGACCTGTGGTTCCAACAGCTCAGGATACTCTACCTCAATGTCTGCCTCCAAGTCGGGATCGAGCCGAGCCCCAAAGAGGGTCTTCACGTCGGCGAAGGTCTGGGCGGTGGCGTTCCGGATGCCTCTGAGATCCGCCCCGCGGAGATCCGCCCCCACGAGCCTCGTCTCTTGCGTCTCCTCCGACGACACCACGCCCGCGAACACCCCGAAGTGCGCCTCGGAGAGATCAGCCTTTCGGAGGTGTGCCCCCGTAAAGTCCGCGGTCCCCAAGTACGCATCCGACAGGTTCACACTTTGGAGATCGGCGTCGGCCAGGTCGGCCCTATGCACCGACGTTTCCGAAAGATCGGCATCCCTCAAGTCCGCTCTGCAGGTAGGCATCCTTTAGCGTCTCTGGAGGAGTCTTTTCCTGGTTCAGTCGCCGGATGTTTCCTACAATCCGGTACGTTGCCATCTCGTGCTCCCAGCCAAGGAGGTCGTTGATGGCGTTCGTGTACTTCTCAATCCGGCGTCTTCGTTCGGCCTTCTGGTCGAACCACAGCAGAAGGCAGCCAAACAGCAGCAGGTCCAGCAGCACGCCGTGTGCCTCGGCGAGAACATTGAGGAGAAATTCGGGCTCGTTTAGCCAGTACTCCAGCGACAACGGAATCACAAGTCCCGCCCCAATGAGGAATACGAGGAACGACAGGAGCACGGGACGCTCTACTCGAAGGGGGGCAATTGTCTCCTCGATGAGGTTTCGGGAAAACCAGTTGCTCCAGGAAGAGGGGACTTGAGATGGCATAGACACACGTTGACAGTGGGCACGATCAGTCTGGTCAGGTTGATACCACGGTGCGAATTTCCACAGGGGCTGAATGTTTGCTAAGCATGACCCACGAGGCGACCAGTGTACGCAACCTCCCCGATCCATTGTCGTCTACATTTTCCCATGCTCCCGTCATTGCCCACTCTCCCGATCATTTCCGACCGCCAGATCTGGTGTATCGCCGCCGGCCTCGTCGCCGTCGACCTGCTCTTATTCGTGGTCCCCATCGTCCCCTTCCTGGCGGCTTACGTCCTCGTCGTACGTCCCGACTGGTTCAAGGAGTTCATTGACGACGTGTACGACCGGACGGCATCCCACTGAAATCCGCTGAACAGTTGTTGACCCTTTCTTTTCGACGCATTTCTTTCAATAACGGATTATCCTTGACCAATCTTCCCCGATGCCCATGTCTCTGAGCGCCCACCGCGTCGCCGTTCTCGTTGACCGCTCGTTTGAAGACCTCGAGTTTTGGGTCCCTACCACGCGCCTCCGCGAAGAAGGCGCCGAGGTCGTGGTCGCCGGCCGCGAGGCCGACGTCACGTTCACCGGCAAACACGGGCTCACGGCCACGACGGACACAGCCGTCGGTACGCTGGCCCCCGACCGCCTCGACGGCGTCGTCGTCCCGGGCGGCTGGGCCCCCGACAAGCTCCGCCGCGACGAGGACGTGACCGACCTCGTGCGCACCCTGGATGCACAGGAGAAAATCGTCGCGCAGATTTGTCACGCCGGCCTCGTCGGCATCTCTGCGGGCATCGTGGAGGGCCGCCGGGCCACCGGCAGCACAGGCATCAAGGACGACCTCGTGAACGCGGGCGCGGAGTGGGTCGACGAGGCCGCGTTTCAGGAAGATCACCTCGTGTGGGGCCGCGTCGTGAAGGACATTCCAGCCTTCTGCCGGACCCTCATTCGGGCCCTCCGGAACGCGTAGACGCGCCGCTCGGGCAACAATCCCCCAACGACAAAAGGGGCGGCCGGACAAACGGCCACCCCTTCAGAAAACGCAGGTCGGACCCTTCAGGACCCGTGTGGAAACGCTACTACGCCGTCACAACCTCGTCGTAGTTGTCACCGACGGCGTTCCAGTCGACGACGTTCCACCACTCGTCGACGTAGGTGCCACGCTCGTTCTGGTAGTTCAGGTAGTAAGAGTGCTCCCACACGTCAATTCCAAGGATGGGCGTATGTCCGTCCAACAGCGGATTGTTCTGGTTGGGCGTGCTGGTAATCGTGAGGTCGCCGTTGGGCTGCGCCACGAGCCATCCCCAGCCGCTGCCAAACTGCCCGGTTGCAGCGTCGGCAAAGGCCTCCTTGAAGTCCTCGTAGGACCCACAAGCGTCGTGGATGGCGTCGGCAAGGTCGCCGTCCGGCGTGCCCCCGCCGTCCGGGGACATGGTGTTCCAGAAGAGGCGGTGGTTGTAAAATCCGCCCCCGTTCTGGCGCACCGACGTCTGAACGTCCGCCGGGAGCGAGTCGAGACCAGCAAGAAGCTCTTCGATCGAGTGCTCCTGGAGGTCGTCGTGTCCGTCCAGAGCGTTATTCAGTTTTCGAGTGTACCCGGCATGGTGCTTGTCGTGGTGGATCCGCATCGTTTGCTCGTCAATGTGCGGCTCCAGGGCGTCGTAATCGTACGGCAGTTCGGGAAGCTCAAAAGCCATAAGCCGTCGGGGGGTTGGTTGGAGAATGCACTAAGGTTTGTTGCTGCTTTCCTGCGTTTGCAAACGCCTCATTCCACAAAGTTGTTTTGGCTTCCCCAAGAGTTCGCCCACCTCAACGATCTGGTTTTTTCCACAGAGTTGTGGGGCACTGGTCGTGACTCACCCCAGAAGGGCGCGCAGAAAGGCCGTTCCGGCCCAGAGGAAAAAGGTGGCGTAGAGGAGGCCACTGCCCCATTTCCACCGCTTCGCGATCGTCTCTCGGCCCTGCTGGGTCAGCACACGGCCGTACGCCGTACAGCCGCCGGCACATCCGAGAAGCCCCAGCCACGTGGCGTTGCGGTACTGCTCAGCCAGGAGCATCACGCCAATTCCGAAGAGGAGTCCGGCGTAGAGCGCCGCGATGGCCGTCCAATTCAGGCTCGGTTCAGAAGCGGATGGCGAGGCAGACACAAAGGACAACGTGCGGGTGAGGAAACGTGTGCGGGGGGGGCTACAGGGAACCCACTCATGAGCCCGACGGCTCTTCGACGATCTGTCGCGAGGTTCCGTCCACGGCAAGCGCGAAGTCCGCCCCGAAGGCAGTGGACGGCGTCTGGTACCCAGAAGGGGCCGTTCCATCGAGGACGCGCTGGAGGGCTTCCGCCGCGGCCCGCGCCGTAAAAGCATAGGCTTCCGGCCCGTGGAGCCGGGCAGTCGTGGTGTTCCCCCCCGGCCCTCGTGCCGACGCCCAGACCACGGTGCGGCCCTGTCGGCGCTCCTCGGCGGTCGGCCCCGGGCGGCGCTGCTCCACGAGTCGCTTCAAAAGCTGCTTCAAGGGCGGCCACGCCAGAACCCCTTGCACGTGTCGGCTGGCCCGGAGCAGCGACTGCACGAGGAGCGGCACGGCGATGTAGGCGGTCACGTTGGGCACATCGGTCGACGCCCCGCTCGTTACGACACTGCCCTCGGGAATGGAGGTGACCCCACGGCGGCGATCCCCAAAGTCGACGTTTCGGCTGGTCCATCCGGGCGGTACGTCGTGGAGCCGTCCGTTCCGGCGTACCACCCCGCCCCGCCCCATCTGCTCGATCAGCGTCTTGAGCGTCCCTCGCGAGACCGTCCCGTCGGCGTACAGCGCCACCTCGAGGGCATCGGCGTGGGGGGTCTGCCCCGCCACGAATCGTGACAGGCAGTCGCTCGGCACCACGTCGAACCCAATTCCGGGAAGCAGCATGCAGCCCGCGGCCTCGGCCTCCGCGTCGCGATCAGCGAGCCTCCGAAACACGTCCACCTCCCCCGTCAGATCCAGGTAGTGCGTCTCCTCCTTCAGGCAAGCGGCAATCATCGGCGGGGCCGTGTGGACAAACGGCCCCGCACAGTGGAGCACCACGGAGACACCGTTCAGGGCTGCCCGCAGCCGCTCCGGCTCCGAGAGGGATGCGGTTCGGGTCGGAAGGTCCAGGGCTGCCCCCAGCTCTCCCAGTCGATCGGCGTCGCGGCCCGCCAGCACGGGCTCGAGCCCTCGGTCGACCGCCGCCCGGGCGATGAGTCGTCCCGTGTACCCGTAGGCCCCGTAGATGAGTGCAGACATTCGCGGTTCTGGTCTGGTTTGAGAAGGGAAGTCACGAAGCGGACTTCGGCGCGACGGCCCGGAGTCCCAACTCCAGGGCCCGAAACTGGAGGTGCATCGCCGTATCGAGCGGGACGGGGTGAATGTCGAACGGGGCGAGCACCTCGTCGACGTCCTCTCCCCGATCGAGCCGCGCCTTCACGTCCGGCAGGCGCTTCCGGAGCTCCAGGTACCGGGTCGGCCGGTGCCCATCGCCCCCCTCCCCACTGATCAGAAACAGGGGAACCTCTGTCACGAGGGAGAGCGGGTCTCCGCCCAGCGACGCGACAAACTCCATCGAGCTGTCGTGAAACCGATCGGCCATTGCAGAATCGCCCTGGGCCCGAAAGTACGTCCGCATCGCGTCCCCACGCGGGGTGGTCTGGAAGCCCGGCTCGATCCAGAAGAATCCCTTCTTCCCCTTCCGGTTGTGGTCGTGCAGAGGCAGCCCCTCCGCCGCGGCCGCGGCCGCAAAGTCGTCCCGGAGCGCCTGTGTGCGGAAGGTCCACGGCCGGTTGATAAGCAGCATCACGCCCTCCCCGGCCGACATACCATGTAGGCTGGCGTGAAGATCAAGCGGCCCGTGCTCGCGAAGAAAGGCCGAGACGTGGGTGTTCTCGGGGCGCATATCGGGAAAGCCGTACTCCATGTCACGCCCGGGTGGTTCCCGAACGGCCTCTCGCAGGTACGCCTCCAGGTCCGGCCACGCCTCCATCCACGCCCGGTTGCGCGCCTCCCCATCCGGGTTTGTGTGTGGCACGACCACAAACTGGAAGCGCCGGAGCAGCGGCTCCATTTCGTTTCGCTGTGCCAGTCCGTTGACGAGCAAGGACCGGAGGGTCTCCGGGCCAACGGGCTCGTCCGCGTGGTTGCCGGCAATGAGGCTCACCGTGATTGGGCCGGTCCCCATCACCGCCCCGTAAAGGGCCGTCCCGTCCTCACTCGGCCCCAGCTCGTGGAAGGTCGCGACGTCTGGGTGCTGCGCACAGGCCGTCTCAATCGGGGAGCGGACCGCACGGTGAGTGCGCAGGGTTGGGGCGTCGTCAACGAGGCTCGCTAGCGAAAGGGGCATGCGGACGCAGATGGATCATTCAACGACACGAGAATTCTTGGACTGGGGCGCTCCCCCAGAGATCCGCCCGCCTCTTGTGCCATTGCTGGAAAAATTGACTTCGGGTTTTGAAGATTATATAATGGATCGCATGCGGCAGTGCCTCCACGTCTGGTGCCCCCCATCGTGGCGTGCACAACGGACGGCGGGTGCCCTGCCGCACAGCATACGTTCTTTCGACTGACCTTTCAGCAGCACCATGGCAGAGCGCGAAACGGGAACCGTCAAGTGGTTCAGCAACGACAAGGGCTACGGGTTTATCGTCGCTGAAGACCGAGACGAAGATCTGTTCGTTCACTACAGCGAAATTGATACGGAGGGCTTCAAGAGTCTCGACGAAGATGATCGGGTCGAGTTCACGGTCGGCCACACGGACAAGGGCCCTAACGCCCAGGACGTGGTCGTTATCGGATAGGGGTCGGCCCTGCTTTTATTCTGGGACGTGCGCCCCATCCCCCGGGATGGGGCGTTTCTTGTGCAGGGTCAGGGCCGAAACCCACCCACCCGGAGCAGGCGGTCGGTGTTGTACTGCGGGTCCCGATAGTACACAAACGCCGTATAGGTACTGGTGCGGCGCAGTTGCGTTCGGCGTACCTCCTTCGTAAGGCCCGGGCCCGACGTTGCATAGAAGTATTGGTGGCGGCCCTGCTTGAGAAGGACGCGCCCTTCATACCGTCCCTGCTCTGCGTTCCAGTCCATCGGGGTACCCTGGGCCGGGTCCATTCCGCTGAAGCTGCCGGCCACCACCGGCGGGCTGCCGTAGGGCGTCTCGTCAGGGGGAACGAAGGCAAAGGTCGTCTCCACATACTCGGCGGTGATGCTCGGATCCGCCTGGGCCGAGAGGGCATTCCGAACGACCGTCTGCCCGTTCAGGCTGGGTCCTCGCAGTGCCTCCGCAAAGCGAGCATGATCGGGGTCCAGGACAACCTGAATGGGCCGTGAGGTGCGCTTCACCCGTGCAACCTGCGCGGTGGGCCGGAGGGTACTGAGGTCAAGGCCGTACTCGGCCGTGGCCGGATCGTAGGCGCGCTCCCGCCCCAACTCAAACTCCAGCTCCGGCTGGCGCACCAGCAGCGGACGGTCCTTGCATCGGGTGTCCGCAAAGCGCCCGTTTCGAACGAAGCACACGGCGTGTCCGAAAGGATTCCCCCGAATCGCGGACGGCGGGGCGAAGCGGGCGCGAGGACGAAGGGAGGGCTGCTGCTGCCCTGGCACCGGAAGGCCCTCGGCCCCCAACTGGAGCCCCCCCTCCTCCTCCGTCACGAAAAATGGCTGTTCGAAGAGCACCGAGTCTCGGCGCCCCCGCTCGGTCACCCGCAGAACGTAGTTTCCGCTGACGCGGAACCGAATGTCATCGTTGGGAAAGCGGTACCGGTAGTGCACGTACGATATGTCTGTTCCGCGGGACGGACGGTAGTCCACGAGGCGGTCGTCCTGAAACGATTCTAGAAATTGGCCCGGCGAGAGGTCGCGGCGCCACGTCCGGTCGGCGTGCTGAAAATAGATTGAGAGGGGACGCCCCTCCTCCGCCAAGAGATCGAACTCCAGGGTCAGGCCGTCCCCTCTCCCCATCGACGTCACGGGCAGGCTCTGCTCGTCGCCTCCCTGGTACAGTTGAATGGTGCGGATCGAGGAGGACGGCGGAGTCAATCCCGGCTGGACCGCGCCCGGAGTCGAGGAGGAGGCCTCAGCCTGTTCGGTCTCCTCCGTCGACTTGCACCCGAGCACCAGCCCGAGCGCCCCGACACACAGGCCCAGTCCGAGCACCAGACGAGAAACAACGCGCATGCTACGAGTCACATGGGCCGTGGGGAATCGACGTGGGGTCGTCCCTCCGCCGAGAGGGGTCTAGAGAGCGACCGTGTGCCTGAACCAGTGGCCGGGACGCGTGATTCGGAGACGGACGACCGAGCCGGCCCGCGCGAGGCCCTGCGTCCATGTCCATCGCCCGCCGCTTCCACCACTCGAAGAGCAACGTGCGCTCGCTGTCCCCGAGCACTCGGGCCTTGCGTGCGGCCTGCGCAGCCCATCGCCGCGCCGCGTTTCCCGCATTCCCGCGCAAGGCCGACGTGGCCCCCCACGCTGCGTGTTGCAGTTCCCATTCCCGGCGCCACCCTCGTGGCCGGGTGGCAGGCACCGGCACCTCAAGCCGCTCCCACAGCGTCAGTGCGCGGCGGTACTGCCGCGCGTCCATCCACCGCACGGCCTGCCAGGCCCGTATCCGCGGGTCTTGAGGAATCCGTTTTGCCAAACGCCGGGCCTGCGCCGCCGCCGAATCTCCGCTCGTAAGCACGCGAACGACCGCGGGACGGTCCGCGGTCGCGTCACGGAGCGTGAGGCGGGCCCGGAGGTCATATGCGTGGCTCGGAACTTGGGCCCGGGCCCTGGCATAGAGCGCTCGCGCCGTATCCGGCGCCCCCCGCAGCACGGCCGCGTCGGCCTGCGCGACCTGGAGAGCGGCCGTCTGGGCCGTCGTCGACAGCGTATCGACCTGACGCCAGACGGCACTGGCCCGTCCCTGGGCGAGCCGATGCCGGGCCAGCGCCTCGTGGGCCGCCGCGTAGCCCGGCCGGGCGCCAAGGGCTTCTTTCAGGAGCCGCTCCCTCCTGGTGGTGTCGCGGCGGCGCCCGGCCCGCTGTGCCGTCTGATAGTGCTGCCGCGCCGGCGGGACGTAGTGGGGACACTCGGTCTCGAACAGCGACGGACGCGCGAACCGCCGGGCAACCACGCCGTGGGCGTCCCGCGCCACGACCGGCGCTCGACGGAGATGCGCCTCCCACTCCGCCGCGAGTGTGTCCAGCGGGCGTCCGTAGACGGTGTCGAAATTTCCCCAGGCGTAGACACGCTTGAGCCGAGCCGGCCCGTACTGATCGAGTAGGTACTGGACGAACGATCCCATCGTGGCGTACGAGACGGCCCCCCGCCCCGACCAGAAGCCCCAGGGCGACAGCCGCTGCGCCACCGCCTGCGCCTCGGCGGCGAGCGTGGTCGTCGTATCGGACTGGGCCGCGGTGCGGACGAGGTCATCCGGGGACGGCCCTGGAGACGGCGGTTCCAGGGCCACCGCCCATCCTTCCACAAGGCCCGGCGCCCAGGAGGCCCGGAGCCCCGGCAGCCCGTAGGGACGGCTCACGACATGCGCCAGTTCGTGGCCGAGGCTCTGCGACACCCGGTCTCGGAGCAGGTGCACCTGCGGCGTGTCGAGCCACACCGGGCTGACGCTCGTCGTGCGCGCCCCAGTGAGACGCCCCTTCACATCTGGATTTGGATAGAGGTAGCTCTGAATCCGGGCGCCCTTCGCATCCGGCCCGCGCTCCAGTCGGCGCCGCACCCAATCGTAGTGCGCCTCGTGGGCGGCCGCCAGATCCGCGGCGGCAGGGGCATCAACCTGTGTCGAGTCGTAGTAGAGGTCGAAGTGAGCCGTCCTCGTGTGGCCGCCCAACCGTTCTTGGATGGAGGCCGCCGTCGTGTTGATGCCGAGCGGCACGGAAAACACATACCCCATCCCGAGCAGAAGGGCACACGCCGGGACGGCCCACCGGGGCCCGCGCCCCCGCAGCCGATGCCCAACCAACAGCGCAAGCAAGGCCCAAAGCAACGTCAGGCCCCGAAAGGCGAAAAGTCCGGGGCGCACGGCGAGTTGCTCGTCGTAGATCGGCCCCAGGACGCCCCCGAAAACGTGATTGTAGGTGTAAAACTGGGGATGCAGGCCGAGGTCATACAGCGGACCGCCCCCCACGAGGAGAAGCCCGAGGCCGCCCAGGACCCACCCCGGATGCACCAACGACGGCACTCCTCGCAGCAGGTACGCCAGCGCCACCGCGAAGACGACCGTGACGCCCGGAAACAGCGCGTAGAAGAGGAGTCCCTGCCCAAGGGTGCAATTTGGGGCCCAGAACTGCGCGAGTAGCAACACCCCGAGCGGAACCAGAAGGGCGGCCTCCTGGCGCGCCAGCACACGCCCCACCGAGGCCGACCTCGCCCCGAACGCTCGGACCGCCGCCGCCCCGCTAATGAAGTAGGCCGCCAGGGCCACCACCGCGGCGGACTCGGCCTGGAGCACGTTCAGGAGGGGAACCGGGGCCAACAACAGGCCCAGCGCAAGGTATGCAGCGGCGACACGGCGCATTGGGGCATCTACGTCAGGGGGCACGACCGCGCTGGGACGCCTACAGGAGCGTGAAGGACACCCCGACCGAGATCACCTCCTTGGCCTGAATCGCGCCGGAGGTGTCTTCGTCGAAGAGCGCAACGAACTCCAGGTCTGTACTCAGCCAATCATTCACCTCGAGATTGATGACGTTTTCCCAGACTGCGTCCGGAGGATTTTCGAGCTGGTTCACGGCAAAGAACACGTCGAGCTGGGACCGATAGCGGATGCTCTCAGAAAGCTGCTGGTCGTAGCGCGCGGCGAACTGCCCCCCCGCCTCTATACGCGCTGGATCGTCCGGGTCAACTCCGTACAGGACCCGAAAGTCCGGTTCGGCCACGACGGTCTGCTTCGAGGCAATCCCGAGCCGAAGCGCAAGTGGATCGACCGGCGTGTACGTAAGGCCCAGGGATTGCGTGAGAATACCAGGCGCGAAGAACGACGAGGTCTGGACAGGGGGCTCTTCTCCCGCCAAGGGATCATCGTCCGGATACGGATTGTCGGAGTAGTCAAACCCGGTCGCAAACTGCGTTCGGAGGTCTCCGGCCAAGGTGGGGCTGAACTTGTCAAAGAAGCCCTCTCCCTGATACTGCAGGTTGGCCTGCAAACGAATCCGATCCTCCGACTTTCGAACCTCCTGGTCTTCCTGGTTGATGTAGCCGAGGGCAAACTGAGCGCTGTAGGCTTGCGCCCATCGGTCGCCTTCTTGTTCGGTGGCACCGTCCAACGAGGTCGTAAACGACAACGAGTTTACGCCGCCCTCTTGCCAGTTTCGGTACGCGGCCTGCGACACAGAAATCTTCCCGGTCAGCTCCGAGTCCCATTCCGCATCGGCGGTGTCGGAGATCGGGCGTTTCTGGGGATTTGGGATGGGGGAGTGTTTCGGTTGAGCATGAACGGAGGCCCCTGCCATGACGAGGCAGGCCACCGCAAGGGCACCGACAACAGTTCGGACAGGCATCGCAACAGTGGGGACTGGTGACAGGAGATGAAACCGGCCCGGCAGGCCGGATCCGACCAGAAGGATATGAAAGACACTCCGGAACGCAAAAAGCCCTTGCCGACGAAAAGCAAGGGCTTCCTCCGCGACGTTGAACGTCGAATCGGCGACCAATTTACTCTACCCGTGTGGGCCAGTCAAGTATGTCCTGCCCCTAGGGAAGGCGGATTGGTCGGCCCAACACTAAAGCTCGTCGTTTTTGATTTCCTGGATTTCTTGCCGGACCTCGTGGGACAGCTTCTTGAGCTTCATGAGGCTCTTCCGGGCACGTGTACCGGCGGCTTTGTTGCCCTTTTCGTAGAACTTCATCAGGTCCTCTTCAGCGCCCTCAAGGGTTTCGGACAACTGACTGTACCGTTCTTCAAATGTACTCATGCGATAACCTCAGCAAATTTGAGCGTGAATGACTCGATTATGCAGCAAGAACATAATGGCCCCCTCAGCCGCTGTCAAGCCGGATCTTGGCGGGAGTGCGTTCCCAATTCCATCCGCGCCTGATTTGTCAAAAGGTTCAAGCAGTGGGGCCAAGGCCGAGGGAGACGACTACGCATGAACGCGCGTTCCCGTTGGGGAAGGGCCGTTGAGCAGCCCCTGCGCATTGGTAACCAGAACGGGCACGTCCGTCTCCGCCATCCGACGCACGGCCGCCGGCTCCGGGACCGAGTGCTCTTCCAGGGCCGCGCCCTTGATCGCCGACTGCACCCCGCCGGTCTCGTCGGGCACGCCCGCAACATCGGCGGTCGTTAACACACAGATTCTCGGCTCGAACGCGTCGTCCAGCGCCTCTGCCAGCGCCTGCACAGCCTCCTCCGTTCCCACCTCACGCACAGTTCCTGTGCCCGGGGCCTTAACGAGCGCGGAGACAACCGGAACGACGTGCTGCTTGAGGAGCGCCGACAGCCATCCCACGTTGGTCGCCCGGAGTCGTGCATCGTCGTCCATCTGAAACAGCCCACGATCTACGCCCTGAATGCCGACCGTAGAGACGACTTCGTCGGTCAGTGCCGCGACGATATCCTGGTTCACTTCCCGAACGGCGCGTTCTACGAGTCGTCGCTGGTCCTCCGTCTCCACGTCGAGCACCCCGTCGGTGCGTTCGGGAAAGTAGCCCTGCGCCTCCAGGGTGCGTTCCACCTTTTCGCCGCTCCCATGAACCAACACACTGGTCGGTGCCTCCGTGCCCGCACTCGAAAAGTATTGGGCCAATGATTTGAGGAAGAGCTCGTCCCCGAGGTGATGACGATCGAGATAAACAAGGTAGAGCGAGCGCATGCGGCGAAGATCCGAGACGGGCTGTCGAGAGAAGACGTATGGTCGCCCACTACCAATGCACAAGGCACCGGCACGATTCGTCCCTACCTCCTGCCAACCCAGCGTGCCCACGGACTCCCTTCCCGCACACTCTTCTCGCACACTGGCGCACCGGCGTCTGTACACTCAACACGACAACGGCCGCCCCTCCCGGCAAAACGACCTCCGACCAGATCCGTCGGGCCGGTCGCGAGTGGGCCTGCACGCCCCCAATCTAACATGCTGACGGGGGCATCTCCCCGCGCAGACAAAGGGCGAATCGAACGGGCGTACGCCTGTGGGACACATAATTCCAAGTGCACCCGCTGTGTCGCACAATTTCCGGCCTTGAAAGGGAGGCAAAAGGATCTCACTGGACACCTGCGAAGCGCCAATCTCTACGTTCCCGGCGCAGCCTCAAAATGCCAAGGTGGGCCGCTCTGAGCACCGGAAAAGGGGGTCCCCGGCGCCAACAGGTGCCTCGGAGAGAGCATCCGTCGTCGCCCGAGCTGGCGTGCCGGAAACCGAATGTGCGGCCGCACGCACTCGTGCATCTGCGCCGGCCCCTTTGTATCTGTACCTAAGCGATCCTTTCCCGCGAGGGGAAACGCAATCCCCCGCCACTGCACAGCGGAATATCGCCCGTGCGGGGACGCAGCGACGCGAGCCGCTCAGTTATCGTCCGGATTGGGTGCAGGGGTCGACTCTTCGGGCGCACCGTCCCCTCGATCCACAGGCTTGGTCATGTCATCGACCATTTTGTCAAGGTCGAGATCGTACGTGTCCCCCGGCTCGCGGTTTACAGCACGGGGGTCTTCGCCTTCTCCCTCGAACTGCGCGATGTGCTCCTCCGGGCGCTCTTTGCCGGCGTCACGCCCCAGCGGACTGCCCTCGTGGATGTAAAAGTCTTCGTTGGGCAGGGTGTCGTTGTGGGCACGGGCGGCCTCCGCGGCTTCTCGCATGCTGTCGTCCGCATTGTCACGCATCTCGCCGAAGTTGCGGTGGATCTTGCGGCTGAACCATTCAAAGAGGTACTCAAACGCGGCGCGGTCCCGCTCAAACTCCGGCCCGAACTCGCCGGAGCGCAGCTGGTCGTCCATCTTCGACAGCGACGACGCGAGCGCAAAGATGTAAATGGCATTGTCCGCCACGCGGGCCTGCTGGGCCTGATGCTTCACCACGTCCTCGCGCTCCCACTTGCTCACGAGCTTGAAGTAATGAGAGTGCTTCTGAATGAGGCGCGCGAGCATGTCGGCCTGGTCCTGGAGGGCCGGATGCACTCCCTGAAGCTCTGGGGCCCGCGGCTTCAGCCCGAGGAACAGCTGTGCCCCCATGGGCAGGGCCTTCTTCAGCACTGTCGGGGTGGTCGCGGCCGTCAGAATGCGCGAAAGGTTGTCCCCGATCGACTCGTCCGAGTCCCACAGCAGGGCCTCTTGGATCGACACCATCTTCTCGGCGAGCTGCTTGCCGCCGTAGGCGAAGATGAAAGACTGCATGACCTCGTTGGAGCCTTCCACAATGCTGTGGATGCGGTTGTCGCGCCAGGCCCGCTCCAGTTCGTGCTCGGTCATGTAGCCCTCTCCCCCCATAACCTGCATCGCTTCGTCAATCACCTCCCAGCCGAGCTCGGAACAGAACACCTTGGTGATGGCCGTCTCCACCATGATGTCGGTCTCTCCCCGGTCCAGAAGCCCAGTCATCATGTAGAGCATGGCGTCCATCGCGTAGGTGACCGCCGACATGCGAGCAATCTTCTGCTTCACAAGCTCAAAATCCGCCAGGGGCCGCTCGAACTGATGGCGCGTCTGGGCCCACTTGATTCCCTGATCCCGAGCCGCCTTGGCGGCGCCGGTGACGCCTGCACTAAGCGTGCACCGCCCGTAGTTGAGGCACGAGAGGGCCACCTTCAGGCCCGAGCCCTCTTCGTGAAGGACATTCTCCTCCGACACGCGCACGTCGTTGAATCGGAATCGGGCCTGCCACGTCCCACGGATGCCGGTCTTCGCGCGGTTCTTTTCAAAAACCTCGACCCCGTCCATGTCCGGCGTTACGATGAGCGCATTTACCCCTTGCTGTTCCAGTTCGCCGGTCTCGGGATTGGGCACCATGTTCTTGCACATGACGGTGCACACCCCGCTCATGGCCCCCGAGGTGGACCACTTCTTCTCTCCATTCAGGATGTACTCGCCGTCTTCGGTTTTCACGGAAAAGGACTCTTGCGCCGCGGCGTCGGACCCCACATTCGGCTCCGATAGGCAGAAGGCACTCAGCTCCTCCCGGGCGACGAGCGGGAGATACTTCTCCTTTTGCTCTTCTGTGCCGAACATCACGATTGCCTTGCAGCCGATCGACTGGTGCGCCGACACCATCACGGCCGTGGACGCGCAGTAGCGTCCGATCATCTCCAGTGCCCGGTTGTAGCTCGTAACCCCGAGCCCAAGGCCCCCATACTCTTCCGGAATGATCATTCCCATCACGCCCATGTCGAACAGCCGGTCGACCACCCACTCGGGGATGTACTGCTCCCGGTCAATTTCCACCCGCGGGTGCTCGTTCTCCAGATATTCTTCGAGCTCTTCGAGAAGGGCGTCACACCGCTCTCGCTCGTCGTCCCCTTCTTCCGGGTAAGGAAACAGCAGGTCGTCGCGGAGGCGTCCCCAGAAGGCATTCTTAATGAACCCCATGTCTTCCGGCTCAGGGCCCATCATCGTCTCGATGTTCTGGATCATTTTCTGATCCTCATCGGAGACCCCTTTGATGTCGCTGAGTCCTTGGTCTGCCATGGCGGGTCGGAGTGGTTTGTGTACGGGACGTGAGGGGGACCGGCGTTCAAGAAGTCATACATCCAACAGAAGTTGGAGATGATCTTTCCCCAAGACTCGGGCTTCCTGCGGGTTTTTTGAAAGGGCTTCCACCAAAAGCCAACCTTAATAACAGTTTGCTTGCATTCAGTTCCTTTCGCGGCTCTTTTCCCGACCGAACTCCTCAGGACCGTTCCGACTGCACGGGTCGCCCCGCAAGTGAAGTGTGCGTACGGGGAGTTGCGTGCGCTCGGCCGAACCGCTACGTTGGAACGGCGCTCTCTTCCGATCAGTTTTGTCCGATCATGTCGACTTCCTTCTCCACCCGCCTTCGCCGTCTCCAGTCCCAGAAGGACACGGCGGTCTGCGTGGGACTCGACCCCGACCCCGCGCGGTTTCCGCCGGCTCTCCAGGACGGCCGACTCCGTACGGACGCCGTGCGCGCCTTCTGCACAACCATTGTGGAGGCGACCGCCCCGTACGCGTGTGCCTTCAAGCCCAACTTTGCCTTCTTCGAAGCCCTTGGGCCGGCGGGCCTGACTGTCCTGGACCAGGTCGTGGCGACAATCCCCGACGACTGTTTGGTGCTGGGGGACGCCAAGCGCGGTGACATCGGTCATTCGGCCCGCTTCTACGCTGCGTCGATCTACGAAGAGCTCGGGCTCGACGCCTGCACAGTCTCCCCCTACCTGGGCCGGGACAGTGCAACGCCTTTCCTCGAGCACGAGAACACCTGCACGTTCGTGCTCGCTCGCACCTCGAACGACGGGGCCGAAGACCTGCAGGAGGCCTGCACGTGCAACGGTCTTCCCCTCTATCGGCACGTGGCACAGCGGGTGAAGGACTGGGGCACAGGCGCCGCCGGAGAGGCCGGCCTCGTGGTCGGCGCAACGGCCCCGGCGGCCCTGCACGACCTCCGGTCGCTGTGTCCATCCCTCCCATTTTTGATTCCGGGCGTCGGAGCACAGGGCGGCCGCCCGTCCGCCGTGATGGAGGCCGCGGCCACCGAGGAGGGGCCTGTGCTGGTCAACTCCAGCCGCAGCATCCTCTACGCCTCCGAGGGCCCCGACTACGCCGCCGCCGCCGCAGAGGCGGCACGGACGCTCCGGGACGCCCTCAACGGATAGGCGCCCACTACTCGAGGTGCTCCGTCGCCGCCTGTGTGAGGAGCATGCCCTCCGCCCCCGTCAGATCCAGGGGAAACGGCTGGTCCGCCCCCTCCACATCCGTCCCAGGAATTCCGCAGCGCGCGTTCGAGGCATCCACGCCGTGGTTCGTTTGGAGGAGCAGTGCGGTGGTGGCGGGGTCAGCGGCGCCCGCCGCCTCAACCGTAGACATGAACCGCTCCTGAGCGGTCCGCCAGTCGGCAAGCGCTCGTCCCACGGGCTCCAGCGCCGCCGAATCGGCCCGTGCGTCATCCGCGGGGGCGGCGTCGTTCAGGGCGTCTACGAGTGCCGACCGTGCGTCATCGCACGCCTGCACGGCCGCTGTTAGGTCGTCGAGAGACTCGTCGGGAAGCATCTGCGAAAAGGGTTGAGGAACGAGACGGTTGGACTCTCCTGTCGGTCGTGGCTCCAGCCTTGGGCGGAAGGAAGGATCCGAAACGAGGAATGCATGTCTTTGCCAACCGATCCACAGCCAAAACAGGTTCCTGGCCCCCAGTTTCTTCGTTCCCGGAAACGGGGGCGGCCAGGGCCAGGGGGGATTTGCAGACCCTTACTGCCGCTCGGAGTCCCAAGACAAAAATTGAAACAGGGTCTTAAAATGTGAACTCCACCGATGACGGCGAACTGGCCTTGACAAGTTCTTCCGCAGAGCCGCTCGCCCCCATCAAGAAGAGAAACGTTTCACCGGACAATCAATTTACTCTGAAAACAAAAGGCTAGCCGTGCCGACCACCAACCCCGTCAGCCCTCATGCGTGGAGTTAGCTTCAAGCCGCAGGACGCCGAAGATTTTTCGACCGGCGAGATCAAATCGTACGGTGGCATCTACGCCGCTACGGCCGAAGACTTCGCCGGGGCCTTCGAGATGGAGTCGGAGGACTTCATCGAGGTGGTTCGGTCGTCGGGCATAGAGCCCCTCACCGAGGTGGGCGAGGACAAAGCCCCTGGAAAGTACAGTCTCTCGTTCCAACGGGACGAGTTTGAGAAGCTAAAAGACCTTCTTCTGGAACGGAAGGGCGAGTGATTGCTCCCCGAACCGTGCCCGGCTGTCCCCGCTTCGAGCGTGCCCCCCCGCTCGGGGCGGGCTTCTTTGTTGGGACGATTTGTCGGGACGTGCCCGGGCCGGAACGCCCGCCTGCCTACGCCGCGGACGGGGTCCGGTCGGCCTCGTCGACCTGTGTGCCCACCAGTGCGGCAGCGCCCGCCGCGAGCAGGCTGCCAATCCCAAACGGCACGACGAATCCAAACGAGACAAAGAACCCGGCCATCAGTTGGCCGGAGGAGATCCCGAGCCCAAATGCCACGGTCAGAACGGCCAGCTGTGCGCCCGACTGTCCCTGTTCGGTGTGGTCCCCCGCCAGGGCCAGCGCCGGGGCAAACACCAGTGCCCCAGCCCCGCCCTGCAGCATTCGCACCACGACCATCTGCCAGGGCAGGCCGACCATTCCTTGTAGGAGGGTAGTCGGGACGAGTCCCATCAGCCCGATTACGATGAAGCGCTTGCGGCCCACCCGATCGCTGGCCCGGCCCACCACCGGCTGCAGGGCTGCGAGGGCTGCGATGAGCGCCACGAACTCGACCGCGAAGAGGAACGGGCCCTGTCCCAAGCGGGCATTTACCTCCGGCTCGATGGCAGACAGCAGCGCCATGCAGCTTGCCATGATGAGCGTTGCGATCCCCAGCGCGAATATGGTATCGAGCCGCCATCCCGTTCCCGACCGATCCCAGACGCGAAGAGCCAGCCGGCGTTCTGTGGGGGCCGTGCCCTCCGGGTCCTGCACGAGTGCCGCTACGAGCCCCGTGCCCAAAAACGCGGTGGCCGCGGCAACCCCGAACGTCGCCTCAAACCCCGTCACCTCCGTTCCGCCCGGCAGTACAAACGGCCCCATCTCGAGCAGCACACTCGCCAGAAGAGGCCCGGCCCCGAAACCGATCAGGCGGAAAGAGTTGTACACGCCCATGTTGCCCCCTCGGCTGCCCGGATCGCTCAGTTCATTGACGATGGCCAAGCTCGCCGTGATGGTGAAGGCCGCTGCGAGGCCCTGGATCACCCGAAGTGCGAAGAGGTGCCAGTAGACCGTCGCCGCCGCGAACGACAGGTTAATCCCTCCGAGGACCACGAGCCCCCCGATGACGAACACCTTCCGGCGTCCCACCCGATCAGACAGGCGCCCCGCCAGGGGCTGTGCGGTGCTGCTTGCGATGCCAAATAGCGCCAGAACAACCCCCGTAACCATCGAGGCAGGCAGGCCAAAGATGCACCCCCCCACCGCCTCGCTGGCTACGTAAAGCGGGAGCACAATGATGAGGAACGAGTTGCCGACGGCGTCTGCCATCCGCGCGAGGGCCAGCGCGAGCACGCGCCGGTCGACCCCGAAAAGCTGCCCCCTAGAAGGTGTACGGTCGTCCATGTTCGATTCGAAAGCACAAAGGGAACGGGCCGCCTGCTACGAGTGGACTCGCTTCAGGGCACGACGCTGGGTCTGCAGGGTCGTCTCGAGCTCCTCTTCGCCGTGGCAGGTGCCGTAGAACATTGCTTCAAACTGAGACGGGGGGAGGTAGATGCCCTCCTCCAGCATGGCGTGGAAGTAGGCGGCGTAGGCCTCCGTGTCCGCAGTCTGGGCCGTGTCCTGGTCCACGACCTCCGTGTCCGTGAAAAAGAGGCTGCCCATCGCCCCCACCTGGTGCGTCGTATAGTCCACCCCCAGCGCGTCGAGGTTGTGCTCCGTGCCCTCCTGCAGCGCCTCCGCGTAGTTCTCCAGCTGGTCATAGATGCGGTCCTTCTCCGCGGCAATCTTGGAGAGGATGGCGTGCCCTGCCCGCATCGCGAGCGGGTTGCCGCTGAGGGTGCCGGCCTGGTAGACCGGCCCCGTGGGCGCAACGTAGTCCATGATCTCCTCCTTCCCACCGTACGCCCCCACCGGCAGCCCCCCGCCGATAATTTTGCCCAGGCAGGTCAGGTCCGGAATCACGCCGAAGCGCTCCTGGGCCCCGCCCGGCGCCACCCGAAAGCCCGTCATCACCTCGTCAAAGACGAGCACGATGTCGTGGGCATCACACAGCTTCCGCAGCCCCTCCAGGAAGCCGGGCTCCGGCGGAATGCAGCCCATGTTGCCAGCAATCGGCTCCACGATGATGCAGGCAACCTCTCCCTGATTGGCGTCCACGAGCCGCTGGACGTGGTCCAGATCGTTGTACTGGGCCAGGAGCGTGTCTTTTGCGTTGCCGTCGGTCACGCCGGGCGAGTCGGGCTTTCCGAGGGTCATGGCCCCGCTCCCGGCGGAGATGAGGAAGAAGTCGCCGTGGCCGTGGTAGTTGCCCTCAAACTTGATGATCTTGTCGCGGTCCGTGTACCCTCGGGCCAGCCGGGCAGCGCTCATGGTCGCCTCGGTGCCCGAGTTCACCATCCGCACCTTCTCCACGGACGGAACGAGGTCGCACACCAGGTCGGCCACGTCGATCTCGATCTCTGTAGGGGCGCCGAAGGAGGTAGACGCTTCGGCCTGGTCTTTCACGGCCTCGACCACGTCCGGGTGGGCATGCCCAAAGATCATCGGGCCCCAGGAGCCGACGTAGTCGAGATACTCATTCGCGTCGGCATCCTCCAGGTACGCGCCCTTGGCTTGTTCGATGAAAAGCGGGGTCCCCCCTACGCTGTCAAAGGCACGGGCGGGAGAGTTTACGCCGCCCGGGATGGAGTGCTGGGCACGCTCGTAAAACCGCCGGCTGTTCCGCAGGTCAACATCGGAGGGGGCAACTTCCATGGGATCAGTGGCGCGATCGGTCAGGCAGTGACGAGCAGGGGGAAGCCTTTGCGGGCTCAAGGCACGGCGTCTCGGGGGCCGTCATTCGGGCGTCGGCCGTTTCACATGTCGGTAAAGGGCATGGACCCGAGCCTCTCCGTTCTCTTCGACGCGCGAGGGCGACTGGGACTCCACCAGTGCTATATTCAAAGCATCGGTGTCGAGGTCCGCCGGTGCGAAACGAGTTACAGTGTCGTCGTGGGGCGCCTTGCCAGGGGCGTCCGTGGTCGCCGGAACGGTGAGGTACACCCACCCACCGGGCGCCAGCAGGCTCTGGCTCTTGTTGAGGAGAGTTGCAAGGTCGGCCGGCGAATCGACCAGGGCCTCCGTCCGGTCGGCAATGACCCAGTCAAAGGTCGCCTCCAGTTCGTCGAGCCCCTGTAGGGAGAGTTGCTGGACACACGTCTCCGCGGTCTCCTCGTCGACCAGATCGCGGACGACGGCCTGCGTATCCTCAACCGCTTCCGGCCGGGGGTCGCAGGCGTGGACGGGAAACCCGAGGCGCAGCAGGGCTCCGGTGTGGTCTCCCGCCCCGCATCCCAGGTCCAGGACGGGACTGGAGACGGGAACGGCCGCCAGGGTACGCAATAGCTGATCGGACAGAGAAAGACTCATCGTCGGCGATGAGGTAAATGCAGAAAGCATGCGGGACCGCCCCGAAGACACTCCCTACGAGTCTTCCTTCGGCCGCGATTCCGCGGCGGGGCTCGAGCGGTCGTCGGGGGGCGACGCGGGTCGATCGGTGGACGGCTCCGGCTGGGTCGAACGGTCCGGACCCGTCCATCGGCGCGCGCCCCCCTGCCGTCCACAGGACGGACAGGCCGCGTCGTGGGTCACTTTATGCCGGGGAAGCTGCTGGAGGGGCCGGAGCGGATAGGCCCCGGAGTGTCCGTCGCCCTCGTGGCGGAGCTGGTTGACATCGACGGGCAGGTCCAGCTGAGACACAGTGGCCTCCCCAAGGGCCTCGATCAACAGTGGATGGGTATTCAGCCCGGCCGTCACCTCGAAATGATCAATTCCGCCTGCCTCCGCCATCTCGCGCACCCGCACATCAAGGTCGTAGCGGACGTTGACGTGATCGGTGACGAAGGTAATCGGGACGACCAGGACCGCGCGATGCCCCCGATCCGCGAGCGCAGTGATGGCATCCGAGGGAGAGGGAGTGGGCCAGTGACTCGGCCCAATTACGCTTTGGAAGGCCGTCCGGAAGGGACGGTGCTGTTCCCGGTGCCGCATCACCTGCTCCACGGTCGAGTGCACGTGGCAGCAGTAGGGGGGCTCGGGCCGCCTCTGGGCACTGAAGACCGCATTATGCGCGCTAAAAACGAGTGCAACGTCGTCCCGCTCATGCCGCGGGAAGCGTTGCAGGGCTTCGTCGATTCGCTCCGAGAGCGCCTGTACAAACTTCGGATTGGCAGCGTACTCGGGCACGACGGTCGTCGGCCAGGGCGGACGCTCTTCCTCCGCCTCCAAGGCCTTCCAGTATGCGAGGGCCGACCCTGTCGTGGCAGCCGAGTACTGCGGATACGACGGCACCAGGATGACCTTGTCAATCTCATCCTCCTCCATGTCGGCCGCAACCGTCTCCGGAAACGGGCGTCCGTAGCGCATCGCCGGGTACGTGCGAAAGTCCACGCCGGTCGCCCCCCCGTAGCGGGCGTGGAGGTGACGCTGAAGCACTGCGGCCTGCTCCTGGGCCAGCCGGGGCACGGGGGAGTCGCCACCGATGAGCTCGTAGCGTTTGCGCAAAGACCCGGCTCGGACGTAGGCCATCGATGCCGACAGCCACTGACGCATCCGTCCCCCGACCGGTACGTCGAGAAGCAGTGGGTCCATCAGCAGGCGGTACAGAAACGGCTCAACCTCGTCCAGGGCCGATGGCCCACCCAGGTTGAACAACACTACGCCAACTCGATCTCCCTCCTCAATCGGAAGAGGGGTCTGAGAAACACAATCCTCGGGACGCGTCCACTGACCGGGCTCGTGGGCATGAAGAATGTCGAGGGGAGTCATACGGACCGAGCGTACACTCAGAAGCCGAATTTGAACGCGTGACACCAGCGGTAGATTGAGCGCTAGCCCTTCCGTGCCGTTCCTAAACCGCGTTGAAATTCGCCCTAAAACGCCTTCTCAGCAGGGCCTTCACGTGGTGCTGTCTGGGGCCTCGGCCTCCGTCACAGACAGCCAATCCCGGGCCGCAAAGTACCACTGCGCGTCCGCCTCCGGCGTGCCTGGCTCCGGCGTGTGGTCGTACGGCCACTGCACCTGTGGCGGCATGCTCATGAGAATGCTCTCCGTGCGGCCGTCGGACTCCAGCCCAAATTTGGTGCCTCGATCGTACACCAGGTTAAACTCCACATACCGCCCCCGACGGATGCGCTGATGCGCTTTCTCCCGCGTCCCGTAGGACTCGTTCCGGCGGCGCTTCACGATTGGGAGGTACGACTCGAGAAAGGCCCGGCCGGCCTCCCGCGTGAAGAAAAACAGCCCCTCCGGGTCCTCGCGAAGGTAGTCGTAGAAGATGCCGCCCACACCGCGCGCCTCGTCTCGGTGATCCAGGTAAAAATAGTCGTCGCATTTGTCCTTAAAGGCGGCGTAGTCGGCCACCTCGTGACGGTCGCACACGTCCTTCCAGACCCGATGAAAGTGCTGAGTGTCGTCGAGTCGAGGGTAGTACGGGGTAAGGTCGGCCCCGCCGCCAAACCACTGGTCCACCGGGTCCATGAGGTCGTCGCCCAGGGCGAAATAGCGGAAATTGGCGTGGACGGTAGGGACGTACGGGGAGCGGGGATGCACCACCAGAGAGAGGCCCGTCGCGTAGAACGGCGCCTCCTCGACGCCGAACTCTTGGGCCATCCGGTCCGGCAGCGCGCCGTGGACCGCAGAGGTATTTACGCCTCCCTTTTCAAACACATCGCCCCCCTCAATCACCGCCGTGATGCCGCCTCCCCCTTCCTCCCGCGACCAACGATCCACCTCGAATGAGGTCCCCGGGTCGAGGTCGTCGAGCGCCCGCGTAATCCGAAGCTGCAGGGCCTCCACGAACCGCTTCATGCGGTGCGCCATTGGAAGGTCATCGCGCGGGTCCTCACGAAGGGTTTCGAGACGGTCAAAATCATCGCCCATGGTCGCAGACTGCAGTTCGTTCGAGAGATTTGAGAGCGCCTGAACGTGACTCGCCGGGGCCCCGATACCTTTCCTGCCCCCATCTTCCCGTGGATTTTAGGACGGCTGCTCGCGGTCGAGCATCCGGTGGATGGCCGCGTCCATCGCGTCGGTAAGCACATCCGACCAGCACGCTGGGAGCGGCGCCCGGATGGTCTTGCGACGCGGGCGAGCGGGGTGGTCGGCCCGCAGGAGAACGTGGTGGAGCGCGATGGCACGGTCCGTGAGGGACGCCGATGCGCCGTACCGGTCGTCCCCCACCACCGGGTGTCCCCGGCTCGCGGCCTGAAGGCGAATCTGATGCGAGCGCCCCGTCTGGAGCGTCACCTGCAGGAGCGTTCGGGCACTGTTCGACTCGAGCACCTGCCAGTCGAGCTCGGCCCGCTTGCCCTCAGGATGGTCGGCGTCGACGAGGCGGGCCCGTCGATCGGACTTTGCGATGTAGTCCACCCACGATCCGATTCCGTTGAGCGTGCCCTCCACGACCACGACGTACCGCTTTTCGACCACCCGCTCCCGAAACTGACGGGACAGGTGCCGGGCCGCCTCCGACGATCGCGCCAGTGCCATGACGCCCGACGCGGGCCGGTCGAGCCGGTGCACCAGCCCAAGAAACGGCGCCTCCCCCGTCCCATCGGACAGCATCTCTTTGCCCCGTGACACAACGTCCGGGGCCCCGGAGTGGTCGGGCTGGGAGAGCAGTCCGGGCGGCTTATTGACGACGAGGAGGCACTCATCGCGATACAGAATGGTCACGAGACCCATCGCGTGTCTAACATTAAAAACTCGTAGGCGTCCCTTTCCCTTCTCAGGCACTCGCCGCGGGGCTCGTCGCAAACGCGCGAGGGACGGGCAGGTCGGTCATGGTGTGCAGCCCGGGCGCAGCATCGGCGACCAGCGGGGCCGTGTTTGCCAGCATGCCTACGGTGGCGGTGTCTCCAAAGATGCCCCCACGGAACTGTAGGTCGATGGGCGGCTCTCCGTCCACCGTCACGGCGTCGTAGGACGGATCGGCCCCGACGAACATCTTGAGGTCAAGGGTCAGCCGCGACTCGCCACCGACCTGCCCCACGGCGGTATGGTGAATGCCTGCCACCTCGCCGGCCGCCACCTGCCGAACCCCTGTGTCAACCGGCGCGTCGGCATGGACCGGCTCAAGCATCTCTTCAACACCATCCAGCGACCATCCGAGCCCGTCCGCCACCATCCGCAGGGACTCGCGAAGACCGATGTGCCCGAAGGTTCCCCCGGCCTTTTTCGTCTCGAACGCCCGGGGCGACAATCCGGCCCCCACCTTCGCCTGCAGTGGCGCGCGCCGCTTGCCCGCGTCAACGACCCGCTCCGCCCGCACGGCCCAGACGTCGGTACACCCCGCCGTCGCCATGAGGGGCACCGTGTCCATGGCGTACCCGGGATTCACTCCCGTGCCAACGAGCGAAACTCCGTGCTCTCGGGCAACGTGATCGAGCTGATCGGCCACGTCGGACGACTGGTGATACGGAAAGGAGAGTTCTTCGGTGGAGGACACGACGTGGGCCCCGGCCCGGGCGCACTGCATCAGTTGCTCCGTCACGCCCTCCAGGAAGGAGGTGGTCGTGTGAAGCACAACGTCGGGCGAACCATTGGCCAACGCTGCTTCGGCGTCGTCCGACACGTGAACGCCGGTGGGCGAGAGATCTCCATCGATCAGCTCGGTGACCTCCCGTCCCACCTTGTCCGGATCGATGTCCACGGCTCCAACCAGGGTGAACGGCTCTTTCTTGAGAACAGTCCGGGCAACCTCCTGCCCGATGGGCCCGAGGCCGTACTGTAGGACACGAAGGGAATCAGAGGACACGAAACGAAACGGGGTTGGGCGGGAGAAACGAACTGTACGCCGGCGCCGACGCCACAGCCGGGGCGGGACGTTGGCTCCTCACGGCGCCGGCCAGAGCGCGTCGGCGGTGCCATCGGCCGGCACGATCGGGGTTCCCGGACGGTCCGGCGCGACGATGGACCGCACCTGCATCGGAATGCCGGCGTCGGCAAGTGGGCGCAGCGTTTTGGGGTGCATGCCTAGCCCCCCCGACGCACTGCGATCGACCGCTTCTTCCATGGACAAGTGGTCGATCCGCTCGGCGTCTTCGTGGGCGTCCGGATCCTCGGTGTAGATTCCGTCCACGTCGGTGAACCGGGTAAGCCCCTGCGCCCGGAGAATCTGTGCAAAGAGGGCAGCCGAGTAGTCGCTGCCCTCAAAGCCGAGCGTCGTCGTGGCGCCGGCCTCTGTGGCCCCGATAAACCCCGCGACGACGGGCACGGCCGTGGGGGCCAGCGCCCGGTACCAGGAGCGCACCCGCTCGGTCGTGGGCGTCCGCTGCACATGGGCCGCGCCGAACGTATCGTCGGTGACGACGAGCTCTGTCGCGTCGCACCGCGGGGCACACAGTCCGGCGTCGCGCAGGGCCAGGGTCACCAGGGGCACCGAGAGCTGCTCGCCGACGGCCAGGACCGCGTCCCGAGCCGCCGGGGCTTCCTTCTCCGGCCCGATGCGCCCGAAGGTGCGTCGGAGGGCTGCCAACCGCTCGTCGAGGATCGCCTCGTACGCGGACTGGCAGTCTGTACTCAGCACCGCCCTGGCCTGCTCGGCGTGACGGGCCCGGAGTGTGTCCGCCAGATCCTCTGCGACCGTCGGCCCGTCGGTCCGTGACGACGCCGCCTCCAGGGCACTCGCCAGTTGGCGCGACACGCCCGAAAGGGCCGACACGATGGCGACGACGCGCCCCTCGGCGGCCGCCTCCCGGATCAGTCGCACGACAGTCCGGAATCGGTCCGGCGTCCCCACCGAGGTCCCCCCAAATTTGAACACCACGAGGGGCGACTTCAGGGAACTGGACCGCGGGGAGGAGGGGACAGACACGAGTTTGCAGTGGGCTCCACACAACGAAGCGTCGCGCTCTGCAACCACCGATTTTCGGGCAGTGTTCCTCCCGTCGCCCACGGCGCTCTCCCCCGACGAACTACGTCTCCGCGATTTCTCTTCCGACCGGCAGTCCGTATGATGAGGAGCGATTCGCGCCTGTGCTCGACGACGCCCAATGCCCATGCTCAACTACATCTGGAGTGGGCTCATTATCGGGAGCCTGCTGTTCGCCCTGACCATAGACACCCAGGAGCTGGCCGAGAATCGGTTTCGGAACGACGCCCCCCTCCCCGTCACCCTCGAGTTTCCCGACGGGTACACGCCAGACGCGCGCCGACAGCCGGTCGAGATCCGAATCGACTCGTCGACCTACCAAGACTTGTACGATGTCGACCCGGTTCCGGACCCGGTCTACGCCGGCACCCTCGTGCAGACCCAGGAGGGCCAAAAGGTGGAATTCGACCCGGACGCCGCTCTTCCCGAGCCGCTCGCCACCGTTCAGTCGTTTCACGCGACGGATGACAATCCAGCCCTCCGCGGCACCCTCCAGAACACGTCTCAGGCGTCCGTCGGCGCGGGCCGGATCGAAACGGCCCTTCAGTTTGAGCCGGTGCGCTTCCGCAAGCTGAACGACATCGCACAGGCGGCCCTCAACTTTGCCGAAACGGCCGCCTCGCTTGCCCTCAGCCTCATCGGCGTCCTCGGGCTCATGCTGGGGCTCGTGAAAATCGGCGAGGAGGCGGGCCTCATCGAATCCCTGACCGGCCTCGTACAGCCGATTCTGAGCCCCCTCTTTCCCAACGTTCCAGACGACCACCCGGCCCTCGCCAACATCAGCCTCAACCTCTTGGCAAATGTGTTCGGCCTGGGCAACGCCGCCACCCCCCTCGGCATCAAGGCCATGGAGGACCTTCAGGAGTTGAACCCGTCGGACGAGAAGGCGAGCGACGACATGGTGATGCTCCTGGCGCTCAACACGTCGAGCGTACAGCTCGTCCCCCCCTCGCTCCTGGTCGCCATCATGGGCCTGCAGATCAACCAGCTCTTCTTCTCCATCACGCTGGCAACCCTCTGCTCAACCATCGCCGGCATCCTCGGCACCCTGGCCCTCCACCGGCTGCCCTACTTCCGGGCCACGGCCCCACACCGCACCGCCGACGCTGAGGACCCGGACGAGTAATTCTCGACTCGCCCTTCTGCCCCTGTATACCGCCCCATACCGCCCCCTTCTACCGCCATGCTTGAAACCATTCGCTCCGTCGTTAGCGCGCTCTCGGCCTTCGTGCTGCCGGCCCTCCTCGTCGGCTTTCCGCTCTACGGCCTCCTCAAGGGCGTGCGGGTCTACGAGGTCTTCGTGGAAGGCGCGAAGGAGGGCTTCGACGTGGCCGTCACCATCATTCCCTACCTGATCGCCATTCTCTTCGCCATCGGGATGTTCCGGGCCTCCGGCGCCATGGACTACCTCGTGAACGTGCTCGATCCGGTGCTGGGCGTCATCGGGGTGCCCGCCGAGGTCCTTCCCATGGGCCTCGTGCGCCCCCTCACGGGCTCCGGCTCCGCGGGCCTCGTGGCCGACATGATTAACCAGTACGGCGAGGATTCCCTCGTGGTGAAAATGGCCGCAACCATGTTCGGCTCCACGGAGACCACCTTCTACGTCATTGCGGTCTACTTTGGCGCCGTCAACATCCGCGACACCCGACACGCCGTGCCGGCCGGCCTCTTCGCCGACTTCGTCGGCTTTCTCGCGTCGGTGTACATGGTGCAGCTGCTCTTCGGGTAGTGTGGCGCCTCGCGGTCGGCAGTCCGGAAGAGACGGCCGGGGGGTGGCTCATAGGGACAGTTCGGCCAGCGCGTTCACGATCGCGTCCTGCGCGGCCCGCACCTCGTCCGTATCGGCCAGGTGGTGATTGCAAAACACCACAAAGGCGAGCGGTGTGCCGCGGGGCGTGTTCACGTACCCACTAAGGGCACTGGCCCCGGTGAGCGTGCCCGTCTTGGCCCGCGCCTCGCCGGCCGCAGCGCCCCCCCGGAACCGGTACTCGAGGGTCCCCTCGCGTCCCCCCATCGGCAACGAGTCGTAAAACGCCGTACTGCGGTCGGGCGGCGCCTCGCCCCACATGTGCGTCAGCAGGCGGCTCATGGCACGGGGGCGGACGTAGTTCTTGCGCGAGAGGCCCGAGCCGTCCACGACCCGCACCCGACTGGTGTCGATCCCCACCTCCGACAGCTCCGTGCGGACGGCCAGGGCGCCAAGCGCCGCCGAGCCCTCCGTGAGATCGTCGGCCGTGGTGTCCGGCGGCCCCACCACGGCGAGCGTGCGGAGCAGCTGCTCGGCGTAAAGGTTTTGGCTCTCGTGGTTCATCGTCTGCACAATATCCCGCAGCGGGGGCGACCGGTACGTCCCAACCCGCCGTACCGAGTCGGCCTCGTAGCGCGGCTTGAGGGGCGTCTCGTCCACGTCTCGCCCTCGTCCCGCTACCGAGATGCCCTCTCGGAGCAGCACGGACCGGAGCGTGTGGGTGAAATACTTCGTCGGCTCGGTGATGGTAAGGGGCTCCTCCTGGACCTCGTTCGGGTGGATCCGGGAGTGAACCGTGAAGGCATTTTCCGAAAAGGGGCGGTCGTACTCCTCGTCGGACGTGGTGTCGCGCGGCACGGTTCGGCTTTGATTGCGGACCCGAACGAAATCGGTCTCGAAAGGCGACCAGGTGACACGACCGGGCGCCCCCACCTGGCGGCCCCGCACCTCCAGGTCAATCGAGTTGCCGTTGAAGACAAGTCCGTTGATCTCCGCGGCGTACGAGGAGGGCACGTCGTTCCAGCTCCACCCGTTCCCGAGCGGCACGTCGCTGAACGGGTCGTCGTCCCCGAGAATATCGCCCTCGATGTGCGTGATGCCGGCTGCCTTCAGCGAATCCGCCCAGTCCCGAAAAGCCGACGTGGGATCGTCTCGTTGCTCGTATCCCCCCACGGTGGGGTCCCCACTCCCCCGCACAATTAGGTTGCCGCGCAGGACGCCATTCTGCACCGGCCCGTCCACGTACAGCCTCGTTTCGTAGCGGTACGAGGGGCCCAGCCGGCGGAGGGCCGCGGCCGCGGTCAAGAGCTTGGCGTTGGACGCAGGCGTGAACAGATGCTCCGGGTTGTGCTGAAACAGCCGCTCATCCGTTTCCAAATTGATCACCTCAATGCCCCAGAGCGCCCCCGTGTACGGGGCAGCGTCGATCGTGTCGGTGACGACAGACTGGATGTATTCCTGGGGCGTCTCGGTCGCGGGCGACGACTGGGCCTGAACCGTCGCCGCTCCTCCCACCACGAGCATCAACAGTGCGAGAACGAGCCCCAGTCCTCCCCCACTTCGAGAAACGGATCGTGACATGGACGTGGTGTTGGTACGGTGGGTGACACAAGCCGTGAGAGTGCCGTCAGCCGTTCGGCCCAGCCTCGGCCCCCGATGCCGTCGGAAGACGATCGGCGTTGCGGAGGAGCTGGGTATAAAACTGGACGACAGTCCGGTAATCGTCGACCGCGATGCGTTCGTTGGGCCCGTGGATGCGGCTCCGGTCATCGGGGCCGAGCTGGTACGGCACGAACCGGTACACGGCGTCGCTGTGGTCGGCGTAGTAGCCGCTGTCCGTGCGCCCGGGCAGGAGGTACGGGGCCACCACGACCGAGTCGGCCGTGACCTGCCCGATGGTGCGCTGCATCATCCGGAACGCCGGCGTCTCGATCTTGGAGACCGACGGGGGGGAGGTCGACCGGATCGGCTCGGCCTGAACGGACAGTCCGTCGAGGACCGCTCGGACGTGCGCGATGACCTCATCGACCGACTGGCCCGGCAGGATCCGAAAATTGACGACGGCGCGGGCCTGCGTCGGGATCACGTTGTCCTTCACGCCGGCATCGAGCCGTGTCGGGACGGTCGTCGTCCGGATCGTGGCCCGGGTCGCCGGGCGGCGGTTCAGCACGGCCCGGAGGACCGGGGCCGTGAGCCACCGGTTTGCCAGGAGCGTGCGCATCGGAAGCGTCAGTTCCGGCGCGAGGTACTCGAACATAGCGTCCGCCACGCCCGTGAGGCGGGACGGCAACGGGTTGGCGCGCAGCCGAGTCATCGCCTCATTGAGAACCTCAATGCTGGTTCGAAACGGCGGCACAGACGAGTGTCCCCCAGGCCCATCGGCCGTGAGGGACAGACTCAAAAATCCTTTTCCCGCCACTCCCACGGCGGCGAGCGGGTCCGTCAGGCCCGGAAGGGCCCCCCGCGCGATCGCTCCTCCTTCGTCGACCACCAGCGCCGGCGAGACGCCCTTGGCAGTGATCCGTTCGGCCAGGGCACGTCCGCCCCGCCGCCCCCCCACCTCTTCGTCGTGTCCCAGCGCCACATGCACCGTTCGCCGCGGCGTCACGTCCCGGTTCAGCAAGGCCTCCATGGCCTCCAGAATCCCAAGGGCACTTGCCTTGTCGTCGAGGGCGCCGCGTCCCCACACGTGTCCGTCCGAAATTCGTCCCTCGAACGGCAGGTGCGTCCAGGCCGAAGAATCTTCGATCGGCACCACGTCGACGTGGGCCATGAGCACGATGGGCGCAAGGGAGGGGACGCGCCCCCTCCAGGTGTAGAGGCGGCTCAGCCCGTTGACGTGGGTCGTGTCGAGGGCCGAATGGACGGCCGGAAAAGACCGCGCCGCGTACTCATAGAACTGTCGGAACGCCGCCGAGTCGAGTTCAGCAGGATCCCGCTCGGTAATCGTGCGAATCGTCAGGGCCTCAGCAAGCCGCCGCGGAGCCCCTGGCGAAACCGTCGGCTCCACCGGCTCCGTCTGCACTTGGCGCGACTCTACCTGCCCGGTCCGAACCGCCACAATGGCAAGTACACCGCCCAGCACCAGTCCGGTGCCGATCAAGAGACGCCGTCCGGAAAGCCAATCGGGAAGCATGGAGGACACATTGGGACGACCGAGCTGGGAGTCCGGCGTCCGCCACGCTCCATCCCGATGAAGGTTCCGAGCAGGAGCATCTCTCCGTGCCTCCGCAGCACGATCGTCCGTTCGTCTTCCTCTTCCTCCGTATGTCCATCACTAGTTCAGGCACAGCGATCCGAACCGGGTGGCGTGGACGGGCATGAAGGGCGCCGGGGGCGGTGCTGGGCCCTCGGCCTCGTCTTCCGGGGCGGGATCGGGCGGCAGGTCCTCTCCACTTGGCCCAAAGAACGTCAGCGCCTCGGCAAGCTCTTTTCCGTCCTCCCCAAACAGGGTCGCTCGGACGTGGTAGCGAGGCGGCTCCGCCAGAACCACTTCTGCGCTGGCCCGAACCGAACCTCGATAGTCGGGCTGGTTGACACTCAGGTTGAACTGCTCCAGTGCAAGCTGCCCCTCCTTCTCCACCGAGCCCGCCGCGAGGGACGCGACATCGGCCAGGAGGTGCTGGTGGGGCACGCGGGTCACCACGGGGCGGTCCGCTCCCTCTTCGATCACGCCCACCACTTCGGCGTATCCGTAGGAGATGTCCACAGGCCCGGTGGCCTGCTCCGCCGAGGCGGCCGTGTAGAGGTGCTTCAAACGCTGGTAGTGCTGCTGGGCAACCATGCTAGGAAGGGGCTTGTAGAAACAAACGGGGCGAAAATATTCAAACATCTTCGGCGGTCGGGCAACGTCCCGGCGCACGCAATGGTATTTCCCTCCAAAAGAAGTGCCAGGCAGAACATCCTGCCCGATTGGCAGAAGCCCGGCGAAGAGCCTGCAAACCCACTCGCCATCCGTCCGTCGCCCACGGGCGGTCTTCTGAAAGCCTGTCATCTTTCCCCAGCCTTTCCCGTTTCTCTCAGTATGCCTCTGACGTTAGACCAGCAGCGTGCCGTGGCCAATCACCTCAAGGCGCGTGCACAGCCGCCGCAATGTCCCGTCTGTGGGGCCGCCAACATGACCGTGCAGGAGGAAATTACGCTTCTCCCCACAGATGAAAATGATTCCTCGACGGAGCCCCGGATCAATGTCGTCTGTAAATACTGCGGATACGTGCTGCATTTCTCCCCGTCTGCACTCGGACTTTCGCTCCAGTAGGGGGCCGATGGCGAACTTCACGGGTGCGTAACGGAGCGCGGTGCTTCCTACCCAAGAGTGTGCAGAGTCATCCTCCGCACAGGTTTTCGCGCTCTCGCTTACAGTCCATTCTCCATCCCATGAAGTGGCTCAAGTCCATTCTTATCGGCGTGCTTGGAAGCCTCGTCATGTTCCTGCTCATGATGCTCGGCATTCACGGCACGGGCGTTGCTCCCTTCAATCTTCCGCCCTCCGCCGCCTTTTTGGAGCAACTCGGCCTGAACGTAGGGCCCCTCCCTCTTCTCACCCACTTCGGCTACGGAGCCACCTGGTCCTTCGTCCTGGTGGGCCTGTACGGATCTGCCACCAACGTTCGGCGAGGCCTTTCTCTGGCCGCGGGCTTGTGGCTCTTCATGATGCTCGTCTACTCGCCACTCATCGGATGGGGCGTCTTCGGGGTCGGTGGCGCGGGCCACGACCTCGCCCCGAGCAATCCGCTGCACCTCGGCTCAACGGCCAAGTACGTCGCCGCCACTCTCGTGCTCCACCTCGTCTACGGGGCTATCATTGGCGGCCTCAATCCAGCCTGGATCCAGTTTGAGACATCGTCGGCACGGACCCAGGCATAGAAGCGGAACGGGGCGTTTCAGTTTGCCGAGTCTCCATCCTGAAGCTCCAGGTGAAGCGCAAGAGCCATGACTGTACTGGTCACGCCCAGGAAGGCAGGGATCACCCCGAGGACCAGGTACCAATCGCCCGTCAAGCCGCGGTCGGGCCCCACCCAAAGAGAAATGATCGCCCACGCGTAGAAGAACACCGCGCTGGCGTACGTGATGGGAAAGAGGGTTTCCTTCGTGTCGTTGGTCATGTCGGTTGCTCCAATGGCTACGCAGAGTGCGCGACCGTGGCCAAGCGGTCTACCTTTTCGACGTACGCGTCCGGATCCGCCTTCCGATTCAGCCCCCCCTGGCTCATGTACCGCACCTTTCCGTACACGGGCCGTTCCTTCCAGCCACGGTCGTGAAGCCCAAACACCCACGCCACGTTGGCAAAGGAATTCGGGTCGCGCCCGTCGAGAAAGTACGTGTTGTTGAGGTGGAGCGTGCGGTCGTAGGCCGTTTTCGGATTCGGGGACCACTCCAGAATTTTCTTTCCCCAGTACATGCGCATGTAGTTGTGCATGTAGCCCGTCTCCCGCATCTCCTTCATCGCTGCGTTCCAGTAGGGGTCGTGCGTGGTGCCTTCCTCTAGCTCATCCAGGCTGTAGACGTGCTCGCGCTCATCATCGGCGTGCTCGGCCAGGCTTTCACGGGCCCACTCCGGCAGACACGTATACGAGTCGTAGGTATCGGGACGAAAGTGGACATGGTTCATCGTCAGCTCGCGCCGAACCACGAGCTCTTCGATGTAGGACTCAACGTCCGACGTCGGCCCCTCGGCCCGGCGCACCTGCTGGGCCAGCCACACGGGCGAAATTTGCCCGTAGTGAAGATACTTGCTCATGTGAGAGACCGCGTGGGAGTGAATCTGATTGCGATTCTCGTCGTACCCGTCGAGATGCTCCGCGAGAAAGTCATCGAGAATCGCTTCGGCCTCGGAGGCGCCCCCCGGATACAGGTCAGAAACCGGTGCGACGCTCTGGTCGAGCTCCAGCGGGTCGGTAAGGCCTTCAATGTCGTCAAGAGAGAGGCCGGATTCGACCTCCAGGTCGAGCGAGGGGATCTCCACGGACACAGGATCTGGCAGCTGCAGGCACCGCTCCAGGTGCTCATGGATCTTCGGCCGGATGGTTCGTGCGGCGTACTCGGCCTTGTCGGTAACCGTCTCTACCGGCACGACCACATCCCCTTCCACCTGCTCCACCCGGCAGGGCGCCTCCTCCGCCACACGGGCGCGCCATTGCTTCTGGTGCCGAAGGTACCCACGGTCGGTAACGAGGACCGCGGCTTCTCCGGCGTACTGCAGCGCCACGTCGTCCGGCGCCCCGTGGCGCGCCACCATCTTCAGTCCCCGCTCGGCGAGGCGCTGTTGCGTCTCACGAAGGCCCTCCAGCATAAAGGTATGATGTCGGAGGGTCGCCTCCGAGTGGGCATCCGTGATGCCAACCACAACCAGCAGAGGAAGTCCTGTCTCTCGGGCATGGTGAAGGGCGCGCTCCAACGCCGGGTTGTGCTGGGCCCGCTGCGACTGTTCCATCCAGTACAGGACGTAGCGCCCCTCCTCCTGCACTTCCTGCTCGTTCAATGGCTGGACGCGGTCGGGAAGAATGCTCATGTACAGGAGGGGTGGTGACCAAGACTGTTCGCACGGCTAAAACGGAACGGACAACGGCCGTTTCCCAGATGCTCGCCCCGAGGCCCCGAACGTGACCCGATTGTTTCGTCCCTACCGGGCCGGCTCTTCGCGGACGCTGCCCTGTACGTCGGTCGTCGCAACACTGACGCCGTCTGTGGGGAAGTTGAGTTGGTTCTCCGTGGCCGCCACGACGGATGCGACCATCGTGTCGCCCGTCACGTTGTTCGTCGTTCGCAGCATGTCGAGCGGACGGTCCACACCAAGAATGAGTGCGAGGCCGGCACTTGGCACCCCAATCGATTCCAGAATGACGACGAGCATCACAATGCCCGCACTCGGCACCGCCGCGGTTCCGATGGAGGCCAGCACCGCGATTAAAACGATGTTGAGCTGTTGGGTAAAGGCCAGGCTGATGCCGAGCACCTGCGCGATAAAGACCGCCGAGACGGCTTGGTAGAGGGCCGTTCCGTCCATGTTGACCGTGGCGCCGAGGGGCAACACGAAGGACGACACCTGCTCTGAGACCCCAAGATTTTTCTCCGAGACCTCCATCGTGACCGGCAGTGTGGCCCCGCTCGACGAGGTGGAGAAGGCAACCAGTTGCGCCGGGGCGATGGCCCGGAAGTAGTCCGGAACCGAGATGGAGGTAAAGAGCCTCATGAAAATGGGATAGACCACGAACACCATAATGGCGAGCCCGATCACGACCGTCACACAATAAAACCCCAGGGCGCCGAGGAGACTGGCAAGGTCCGTGGGACTGCCGGCGGCGATGGAGGTGATCGCATCGGCGAGGAGCCCAAACACGCCCACTGGTGCCGTGAGCATGATGACCTCCACCGCCTTAATAATTGCCTCAAACAAGCTGTCGAAAACCGTCAACAACGGCTCTGCCTTCTTGCCGGGAAGCAGAAGCAGCACCCCCCCCAGAAAGATGGCCACAAAGACGACCTGGAGCATATTTCCGTTGTCCGAGGCCGACTCGAAGAAGTTGGACGGGACCATGTCGACGAGCGGCTGCAAAGGGCCGCGTCCTTCTGCCTGCTCGGCGACCTCCATGCTCTCCTCAATGTCCCCCTGATAGGTCTGCTCCAGCTGCGTGCGCATTTCCTGCGGCACCGTCCGGCCGGGCTGCAGGGTGTTGACCAGGACCAGGCCAATCACGAGCGCAAGGGTCGTGGTCAACACGTAGATCCCCAACGTCTTTCCGCCAATCCGCGACAGCTGTTCAAGGTCGCCGAGCGAGGCCACCCCTACAATCAGCGACGACAGGATGAGCGGCACCGCAATGAGCTGGAGGAGGTTCAGGAAGATGGTTCCAAACGGCGCGACCCAGTTGCTGGTGAACTGTCCCCATCCGGCAGACGCGGCGATGACCCCGTAGATGAGGCCCAGCACAAGCCCGATGATAATTTGCCAGTGAAGCTTCTTGTACCAGGGCATAGGCACTCTCTATTTGACGCGGAGGAGACAACGGGGACTGCACTGCTTTTGCCACCCCTAAAGTAAAGGCTCATCTCTTTCCTCTACAACCCCGGGGAACCGGGTAGGGTCGGAAGTGGGGGGCCAACCTCGGAACGTTTCTTGACCGCAGAACGACTACGCCAACAGGAGGAAGCCCGTGAGGGCAGCCCCGCCGCCCACCGTCGTGCCCACGACATTGACGGCATTGTTTGTCACGCACGCCCAGCCCCGTACGGAAGAGATCCCTCGGGTCGAGGGCGTATCCCTCCAGTCACTCGTGTCGGTTTGGTAGTGGAACTGCACATAGGCCCCGGTGGGGCTGTCGGCAACCATGCCCAGCAGGTACGCCCCTAAAACACAAACACCCGATCCGGTGAAATCGACCACGTCGTCCCCGAAGCCAGCAGCACGGACGGTTGAAGCACCGCCGTGCCCCGGCTCTGCGAACGAGCTGCGTGCATCCCTCCCACCAGTGCTACGAGCAGGCGGTTGCACTCACACCCCCGTGACGACAGCAGCGAGCGCATAGGCCGGCAGGAGTCGCCCAAACAGAACAGGGATGCCGACCACGAACAGACGCCCCCATGTGAACGATGCGACGTGTGGTCGGCGCTGCCATGCCCCACGCCCGAAGTCTTTCTCCAAGCCCAACGAGGGCCGCGAGTGCCACCAACGTCCCCAGGGTCGTCAGGCCTTCTGTCACGAGAAGGGAAAGGCCAAGCATGCGAACGACCCGGGCTCTGTTTGACGACGATGCCCCCCAACAACAAAACCGCCCCGGCACGCCTGGAAGCGCCGCCGGGGCGGAAAGGAGTTCAGCTATGTCGGCGTGGGTTAGCTTTCAGAGCCGGACGCCTCAATCTGCTCGACGTCCTCCTCACTCGGCGCGCCGTCGCCCGCAGCTCCGTCGCCGCCGGGACTCTCTCCGTCGCCGCCGATCGCTGCCTGCAGCTCTTCGAGTTCGGACTTCGACCCCACGACCAGGTCACGGTACTCGTGCTGGCCCGTGCCTGCGGGGATGGAGTGGCCCGCAACAACGTTTTCCTTCAGTCCCTCCAGGGGATCTGTCCGGGAGCGAATGGAGGAGTTTGTGAGCACCTTCGTCGTCTCCTGGAACGAAGCCGCAGAGATCATTGAGTCGGTGGCGAGGGACGCCTTCGTGATGCCCAAGAGGACCGGCTCCCCGACCGCGGGACGGGCCTCACGGACCTCAATCTCAGGCTTGTCCTCGCGCTTCAGCTCTGAGTTGAGCTCGCGCAGACGCCGGCGGCCGATGACCTCCCCGATCTCAAGGTCCGCGTCGCTCGGGTCCTTGACGACAAACTTGTCGTAGAGGTCATCGTTGATGCTCGCCATCTTCTGACGATCCACCTGGTCTTCCTCCAGGAAGTTGGTGTCGCCCGGCTCGGTGATCTTCACTCGCTTCATCATCTGCCGGATCACGACCTCGAAGTGCTTGTCGTCGATGTCAACCCCCTGCAGGCGATAGACCTCTTGCACCTCGTTGAGGAGGTGCTCCTGCACGGCACGGGGCCCCTTGATCGACAGGATGTCGTGTGGAGCAATCTGACCATCACAGAGCCGGTCGCCCGCCTCCACGTAGTCGCCCTCGTGGACCAACATGTGCTTGGAAAGGGAGACCATGTAGCTCTTCTCCATGTCTCCGTCCCGGCTGGTGACAATGACCTCCTGCGAGCCTCGCTTCTGATCGCCGAAGCTAATGATGCCGTCAATCTCACTGACCACGGCCGGCTCGTCCGGCGTGCGGGCTTCGAAGACCTCCTCCACACGCGGCAGACCACCGGTGATGTCACTGGTTTGGGCTGCCTGGCGCGGCATCTTCGCGAGGGTCTGACCCGCCTGTACCTCCTCTCCCTCGTCGATCTGGATGCGAGCGTCAACGGGCATGTTGTACTCCCGCTGCTCTCCATCCTCGGTCTCCACGATGACTGCGGGCGTGAGGGTCCGCTCGCGGCTTTCGACGATGACCTTCTCCTTGTGTCCGGTCTGCTCGTCGGTCTCTTCGCGGTAGGTGGTGTCCTCGATGATGTCCTCAAACCGCACCGTGCCGTTGGCCTCCGTGAGGATGAGGCTGTTGTAGGGATCCCAGCTCGCCAGCACGTCTCCGTCCTCAACGTCCATGCCTTCCTCGACCAGGAGCTCGGCGCCGTACGGCACGACGTAACTGGTCAGCTCGCGCCGATCGCCATCCGGGTCCATGACCCGGACCTCGCCCTGCCGGGAAAGAACAACCTCCTTCGGCCCGTCGGTGTCCTCGTACGTGGCCGTACGGAGGTTTTCGAACTCGAGCGTGCCGGAGAACTTCGCCTGGATGGTCGACTCCCCAACCTCGCGTGTCGCGGTACCACCGGTGTGAAAGGTACGGAGCGTGAGCTGCGTACCCGGCTCTCCAATCGACTGGGCGGCCACCACGCCAACCGACTCGCCAACCTCGACCATGCGGCCGGTGGCGAGGTTCTGGCCGTAGCACAGCGTACAGACGCCCCGCTCGGCTTCACAGGTGAGCACCGACCGGATCTCGATCTCTTCGATGGAGGTCTGCGCAATGTCGTCCGCAATTTCTTCGGTAATGAGCTCGTTCGCCTCCACGACGAGCTCGTCGGTGTGGGGGTCGTACACGTCCCGGACCGACACCCGGCCCGTAATCCGATCGGAGAGCGGCGCGACGACCTCTTCGTTGTCCTTCAGTGCCCCAACGTTGATGCCGCGCAGGGTGCCGCAATCGTGCTCGGTGACCGTCACGCTCTGCGACACATCGACAAGGCGCCGCGTAAGGTACCCGGCATCGGCGGTCTTCAGCGCCGTGTCGGCCAGGCCCTTCCGCGACCCGTGGGTACTGATGAAGTACTCCTGCACCGTCAGGCCCTCCTTGAAGTTGGAGAGGATCGGGTTCTCGAGAATCTCGCCCCCACCGCCTCCTTCCCCGATGTTCTTCTGGGGCTTGGCCATCAGGCCACGCATGCCGCCGAGCTGACGGATCTGCTCCTGCGAGCCTCGGGCTCCGGAGTCGGCCATCGTGAAGATCGGGTTGAAGCCCTCCTTGTGTTCCTTCAAGGCATCGAAGAGAACCTCCGAAACCTGGTTGTTCGTCTTCGTCCAGACGTCGATGACCTGATTGTAGCGCTCGTTGTCGGTGATGAAGCCCATCGAGTAGTTCTGCTCCGCTTCCTCCACCGTCTCGTTGGCCTCCTTGATGAGCTCCTCCTTCTCGTCCGGAACGATGATGTCCGAGAGGGAAAAGGTCATGCCCGAGGTCGTGGAGCGACGGAAGCCCATGTCCTTGATCGCGTCGAGGAAGTCCGCCGTCTCCTCAAAGCCGGTCTGCTTCAGCACGCGGGCGATCACCGGCCGCACGTTCTTTGTGCTCAGGACCTCGTTGACGAAGTCGAGCTCATCGGGCAGCGTTTCGTTGAAGACGACACGGCCCACTGTCGTGTCGATCATCTCGGCGGACCCTTCGGGGTCGCGGAGCTGAATCTTGGCGTGAAGCGCCACCTGATCCTGATCGAAGGCCTGCCGCACCTCCTGGACGTTGGCAAAGCGCATGCCCTCCCCCTTCTGGTTCGACTTTGCCTTCGTGATGTAGTAGAGGCCCAGGATCATGTCTTGGCTCGGCACGGCGAGCGGGCCGCCGTCCGCCGGACTCCGGACGTTGTGGCTCGACAGCATCAGAACCATGCTCTCGAGGCACGCCTCGTGCGAGAGGGGGACGTGGACGGCCATCTGGTCACCGTCAAAGTCGGCGTTGTACGCCGGACAGACAAGTGGGTGAATCTCGATCGCCTTGTTCTCGGTGAGAACGGGCTGGAAGGCCTGAATGCCGAGCCGGTGAAGCGTGGGGGCACGGTTGAGTAAGACCGGCCGTCCCTGAATCACCTTCTCCAGAATGTCCCAAACGTCCTCGGTCTTCTTGTCGACGTACTTCTTTGCGCTCTTGACCGTCTTGACGATGCCACGCTCGATGAGGCGGCGAATCACGAACGGCTTAAAGAGCTCGACGGCCATCTCCTTCGGCAGTCCGCACTGGTGCAGCTCCAGGTGCGGCCCAGAGACGATCACCGAGCGGCCCGAGTAGTCGACGCGCTTCCCGAGTAGGTTTTGGCGAAAGCGCCCCTGCTTGCCCTTCAGCATGTCCGAAAGGCTCTTGAGGGGCCGGTTCGACGAACCGCGTACCGAGTTGGACTTGCGGCTGTTGTCGAAGAGCGAGTCGACCGCCTCCTGCAGCATCCGCTTTTCGTTCCGCAGAATAACCTCCGGCGCCTTAATGTCGATGAGGCGCTTGAGGCGGTTGTTGCGGATAATGACCCGGCGGTAGAGGTCGTTCAGGTCGCTGGTGGCAAATCGCCCACCGTCCAGGGGAACGAGCGGACGCAGCTCCGGAGGAATCACCGGAATCACGCGCATCACCATCCACTCCGGCTTGTTGATGCCGTCCTCATTGGCGTGACGGAAGGCTTCCACCACGTCGAGCCGCTTCAGCGCCTTCGATTTGCGCTGCTGGCTCGTTTCGGTCCGCACCTGATAGCGGAGCTCTTGGGCGAGCTTGTCAAGCTCAAGACGTTCGAGCATTGTCTCGACCGCTTCCCCACCGATCTTGGCAATAAACTTCTCCTGGTTGTCGTCCTGGAGGCGGTTGTTGTCGTCCCGGATCTGGTAGAGGATCTCGTAGTACTCCTCCTCTGTCAGAAGCTGGTTCTCTTCAACCCCGAGCCGCTTGGCCGTGCCCGGCTGAATAACAATGTAGTTCTCGTAGTAGATGACCTTCTCCAGGTCCTTCGACTTCAGGCCAAGCAGGTGCCCAATCTTGTTGGGCAGGGTCTTGAAGTACCAGATGTGGACCACCGGGACGCTCAGGGAGATATGGCCCATGCGCTCTCGGCGGACGGCTTTCCGGGTCACCTCCACGCCACACCGGTCACAAATGATGCCCTTGTACCGAATGCGCTTGTACTTTCCACAGTGGCATTCGTAGTCCTTGACCGGCCCGAAGATTTTCTCACAGAAAAGCCCCCCCATCTCGGGCTTGAAGGATCGGTAGTTGATCGTCTCGGGCTTCATCACCTCGCCGTAGGACCGTTCCAGAATGTCTTCCGGAGAGGCCAGGCTGATGGTAATGCTGTCAAAGTCAGTTTCGATCTCCTTGGAATTACCGTACGGCATGTGCGGTTTGTAAATCTGGAATGGATCGTGCGGAGTGGGAGGGTGGGAGCGAACGAAGTGACGAACACGGCCCGCAGACCGAGTCGCCGGTTCGCACTTCGCACTCCGCAATTAGTCGAGCGTTACCTCGAGGCCAAGTCCCTGGAGCTCCCGGACGAGCACGTTGAAGCTCTCGGGGACGCCGGGCGAGGGCAGATTCTCTCCCTTTACGATCGACTCGTAGGCCTCGGAGCGGCCTTCGACGTCGTCGGACTTGAAGGTGAGCATCTCCTGCAGGGTGTTGGAGGCCCCGTAGGCGTAGAGGGCCCAGACCTCCATCTCCCCAAGGCGCTGTCCACCGAACTGAGCCTTTCCGCCCAGCGGCTGCTGCGTAATCAGGCTGTACGGACCGATGGACCGGGCGTGCATCTTGTCCTCGACGAGGTGCTCCAGCTTCATCATGTAGATCTGGCCCACCGTCGTTTTCTCGTCGAACGGCTCGCCGGTGCGTCCGTCGTAGAGCTGCACCTTTCCGTCACGGGGGAGGCCGGCCTTCTCCAACTCGTCGCCCACGTCCTCAAGCGAGGCGCCGTCGAAGATTGGGGTGGCGTATTTCACCCCAAGCTTGTCGCCCGCCCAGCCGAGGAGGGTTTCGTAAATCTGTCCCAGGTTCATTCGGGACGGCACCCCAAGTGGGTTGAGAACCAGGTCCACGGGCGTGCCGTCGTCGAGGAACGGCATGTCCTCCACCGGCGCGATCTTCGCGATCACGCCCTTGTTGCCGTGGCGGCCGGCCATCTTGTCGCCCACCTCAATCTTCTTCTTCCGGGCCACGTAGACCTTCGCCATTTGTACAACACCGGAGGGAAGTTCGTCCCCCATCTCCACCTGGTGCTTCTGGCGCTTGGTCGTGCCCTCGATGTCGCGACGGCGCGACTTGTAGTTGCGGAGGAGGGTACTGATCTGGTCGTTCAGCTCCTCATCGTCGGTATACTGGGCACGGGTGCTCAGGTCGGACGGGTCGACCTCCTCAAAGGCGTCCTCGTCGAAGCCTGCGCCCTCGGTGAGGATCACGTCGCCCTCACGGTCTTCGAGCCCGGCACTCGTCTCATCCTCGACCAGGGCGAAGAATTTCCCCCAGAGGCGCTCGTTGAGGTCTTCAAGCTTTCGCTCGTGGTCGTTCTCGATGTTCTCAAGGCGCTTCTCCTCCATCTTCTTGGAGGCCGGATCAAGCTCGCGGCGGCTGAAGAGCCTCGTGTCGATCACAACGCCTCCCTCCATGCCTGGCTTGGCATTCAGGGACGCATCCTTCACGTCGCCCGCCTTGTCGCCAAAGATGGCACGGAGGAGCTTCTCTTCCGGCGTCGGATCGGTCTCGCCCTTCGGCGTAATTTTGCCGACGATAATGTCCCCCGGGGTAATCTCGGCCCCCACGCGGACAATCCCTCGCTCGTCAAGGTCCTTCGTCGCCTCTTCGCTGACGTTCGGGATTTCGCGGGTCAGCTCCTCTTCGCCACGCTTCGTATCGCGTACCTCGTGCTCAAACTCCTCGATGTGAACCGAAGTGTATACGTCGTCGGCCACCAGGCGCTCGCTGATGACGATGGCATCCTCGTAGTTGTATCCGTGCCAGGGCATGAAGGCACAAAGCACGTTCTTGCCGAGGGCCAGCTCCCCCTTTTCCATCGCGAAGCCGTCGGTAAGCACTTCCCCCTCTTCGACCCGGTCGCCCTCCTGGACGATGGGCTTCTGGTTCATGCATGTGCCCTGGTTCGTCCGGCGGAACTTGGTCAGCTCGTACTCTTGAACCGGTTCGCCAAAGGCGAGGTCAGTTTCGTCCTGCTCCTTGTCGTAGCGCACCACGAGGCGCTCGGCGTCTACGTACTCGACGACGCCCTCGCCCTCGGCCACTACACAGGAGCGGGAGTCCTTCGCAACACGGCCCTCGAGGCCGGTCCCCACGATCGGGGAGTCGCTCCGTAGCAGCGGCACGCCCTGGCGCTGCATGTTGGCCCCCATGAGCGCCCGGTTCGCGTCGTCGTGGGAGAGAAAGGGCACCAGGCTGGCCGACGGCGAGATAATTTGGTTCGGGGCCACGTCCATGTAGTCGACCTTCTCCGGCTCCACGATGGGAAAGTCCCCCTGGTCCCGGCAGCGCACCTCATCACGCTCGAAGACTCCGTCGTCATTGATCGGCGCGTTGGCCTGGGCCACCGTGGCCTGGTCTTCCTCTTCGGCCGAAAGGTATTCGACCCGCTCGGTCACCTGGCCGTCTTCTACCACACGGTAGGGGGTTTCGAGGAAACCGAAGTCGTTGATCGTAGAGTGGACGCAAAGGGACAGCATCAGGCCAATGTTCGGGCCCTCGGGCGTCTCGATGGGACAGAGCCGCCCGTAGTGCGTGTGGTGGACATCCCGGACCTCAAACCCGGCCCGCTCTCGGGTGAGTCCGCCCGGCCCCAGCGCCGACATCCGGCGCTTGTGCGTCATCTCCGCCAGTGCGTTGGTCTGATCCATGAACTGGCTGAGCTGGTTGGTCCCGAAGAACGTGTTGATCACGCTCTCAATGGTCCGGGCGTTCACCAGGTCCTTCGGCGTAAACTTGTCGGCATCCCGAAGATTCATACGCTCCTTGATGGTGCGCGCCATGCGCGCCAGGCCCAGGGAAAACTGCGACCCGAGCTGCTCGCCGACAGACTTCACGCGGCGGTTGCTGAGGTGGTCAATGTCGTCGGCCGTGCTCTCCCCGTTCTGGAGCCGAATGAGCTCGCGGACGATGCCGACCACATCCTCCTTCGTGAGCACCTTCTCATCAGTATCCACATCAACGCCCAACCGGGCGTTCATGCGGTGACGCCCCACGTCGCCCAGGTCGTACCGGTCCTCATTGAAGAAGAGCCGTTCAAGGGCCTCACGGGCAGAATCGAGATCGGGGGCCTCGCTCCCCCGGAGCTTCTCGTAGATGATCTCAAGGGCCTCCTCTTCCGTGTGGGAGGCATCCTTCTGGAGAGTCTCCACGAGCGTGCTTTTGTCAAGCGCCTCATCGTCTACGTCTTCTCGCACGAGGTAGAGGCGACTCACGTCGTACTCGTCGAGGTCCTCCCAGTCGTCCTCCTCCAGCTCATGCTCGGCGGGAAGCAGCACCTCACGCTCCATCTCTTCGTTGACCACCTCACCGGTGTCCTCGTCGACGATCTCGATCGTCTTCTCGATCGTGACACTCGTCGCAAGCTCACGGCCGAGATACTCCTCAAACTCTTCGCCGTCATCAATGTCCACCGCATCGGCGAGATCAAACATCCTCACGATCTCTTCGTCACTGGAGAAGCCCAGTGCGCGGAGCAGTGTGGTGACGGGCACCTTTTTCTTTCGGTCGACGTACGACCAGAGCACGTCACGGACATCTGTGGAAAACTCCATCCACGAGCCACGGAACGGGATGACGCGGGCGCTGAAGAGCTCAGTGCCGTTGGAGTGAATCTCCTTGTCGAAAAAGGCACCCGGGCTGCGGTGGAGCTGGGAGACGATTACCCGTTCGGCCCCGTTCACGATGAAGGTCCCGCGATCGGTCATGAACGGAAGCGTCCCAAGGTAGACCTCTTGCTCGATCGCTTCGATCACCTCTTCTCCCCCCTCCTCCTCTCTGCTCGTCAGCCGGAGTGTAGCCTTCAGGGGAATCGAGTACGTGAGGCCCTGCGCAATGCACTCTTCAACCGTGTGCTTCGGGGCGTCAAGCTCGTATTCGACGAACTCAAGAGTGTACCGGTCCCGGTTGTCTTCGATCGGAAAGTGCTCATTAAAGACGGCCTGGAGACCCACGTTTTCTCGATCGGCAGGCGGCACGTCGTCCTGCACGAAGTCGTGGAATGTCTTCAGCTGAACGTCTAGGAAGTCCGGGTAATCACACACCGCCGGAATGTCCGCGAAGCTCTCGCGCGGGTCCGGTTCCGCAATATGACCGGGCGTGGTGATGTCTCCGTTTAAAAAGGTCGGCATAGACTGTAGGAATCGCTCGCGTGAGTATACTGCGTTCGCACAACACCTGGCACGCCGGACGGCACGGGCGTGGATGCTGTGCGCGGGGCTTCGGGGTATAGAGGGGAGGTCGCGTCCAACCTCAGGTGGCCAAAACCACCAGACCGCCGATGAAGGCCTCGCTAGCGTCTCTCCCGAGACGTTGGAGAAGCGCAGTTTCCTTCCGCGCTGAAACCAACAGGCTCATGTGCAAGAAACCACCGGTCCGGGATAGGGGTGGAGAGAGCGACCGCCGGAATTACGGCCTCCGGCATGAGATACAGCCTCCTGCTGAGCAGGAGACCCTGTTGAAGGAGGCTTTGTCTATTAGACCCAGGGTCAACAGGATAATGCCAACGGTCGTCAGTACATAGTTGTTTCGGAAGCACCTCCTCAACGGTCTGGAGAACGGGCTCCCCTGAGAAACCAAAGGCCAATCCCGGATACGTTCGGGACAGGCCCCGAATCGTTCAGGATCGGCCTTCATGGGCGAGGGCTTCTCGCCAGTGAGACGAGGCTAATCTTTGCCCCGTCCCGGCACATCCGTGTGGAAGGGTTGCCTACTGGAGCTCAACCTCGCCCCCGGCATCTTCAACCTGTGCCTTCAGGTCGTCGGCCTCTTCACGAGAGACGCCCTCGCTGACCGGATTGGGCGCTTCGTCCACGAGCGACTTGGCTTCCTTCAGGCCCATGCCCGTGATGGAGCGCACCTCCTTGATAACCTGAATCTTGTTGCCCCCAATGCCGGTGAGCACAACATCGAACTCCGTTTGCTCGTCCTCCTCGGCTTCTCCGTCGGCGCCGCCTCCGCCGTCGGCCGCCACGGCAACGCCCGCCGAGGCCGGTTGAATGTCATACTCCTCCTCAAGATGATTCGCAAGCTCATTGGCTTCCTGGATGGTAAGCCCGACGAGCTGTTCCGCAAGTTCCTCGATGTCAGCCATAGGTTCGGTAGTGGGTTTGTCCTGCGGCGGTCTGGGCACCGACCACAACCGGCGCTGCGCCGCGAATTAAGGTGAATGTGGATGGTCGGGGGGCCGGCAGTCCAAGCCCCGTCGCGGGGTCGGGATGCCACCTCCGCTACTCTTCCTCTTCTTCGGCAAGGGACTGGAGAAGACCAGACAGTCGCTGGCCCGGGCCCTGGAGGCCTCCCACCAGGTTTTGCGCCGGTGCCTGCAGTCGTCCGATAATTTCTCCGATGAGTTCCTCGCGCGACTTGAGCTCCGCAAGGGTGTCGAGGGCCTCCGGATCGTCGTACAGGTCGCCCTCAATCCAGGCAACCTTCAGCTCCGGGCGATCCAACTCTTCCTCTTCCAAGAAGTCTTGGAGCACCCGAGCGGGCTTGGCCGGATCCTCGCTAAAGGCAATGGCCGTAGGCCCCGAAAAAAACTCGTCGAGGGCGTCTTTGCCCTCAACACGATCGAGGGCAAGGCGAGCGAGGGTGTTCTTCGTAACCTGATAGTCGACGCCTGCCTCGCGGAAGCGCCCCCGGAGGTCGTTGGACTGGGCGACAGTGAGGCCCTCAAAGTTGGTCAGGTAGATGATCGGGAACTCGTTGAGCTTCTCCCCAATCTGTTCAATAATTTCGGCTTTCTCGGCTCGGTTCTTCGACATGGGATGGGCAGGTTGATCGGTATGCAGCGACGACGGCCAGGGACAGTTGGGCTACCGGGCTTCACTGAGTACAGAGCTCCGCTCCACGCGCACCGGCGGTCCCATCGTGGCCGACAGCGTGATCGAGCGCAAGTAGAGCCCGCCCGCTGAGGCCGGCCGGAGACGGATGACCTCGCGGAGAAGTGCCTGAGCATTTTCGTACAGCTCATCGGGGGAAAAGGACGCCTTCCCGATGGGTGTGTGCAGGTTTCCGCTCTGATCGACACGGAACTCAATCTTCCCGGCCTTGATCTCTTCGACCACGTCGGCCACATCCATCGTGACGGTTCCGCTTTTCGGGTTCGGCATGAGACCGCGCGGGCCAAGAATGCGGCCGAGCTGCCCCACCTGCCCCATGACGTCCGGCGTGGCAACTGCCACATCGAAGTCGAGCCAGTTTTCCTCCTCAATGCGCTCAATATATTCGTCAAGTCCCACATGGTCGGCCCCGGCCTCTTCTGCCTCCTCCTGCTTGCCTTCGCTGGCCAGGACGAGAACCGTGACTTCACGGCCAGTCCCATTGGGAAGGGTAATAGACCCGCGGACCATCTGGTCGGCGTGCTGCGGGTCCACCCCTAGTCGAAGATCAAGATCAATCGACTCGTCAAAGTTAGCGGTGGCGGTTCCTTTCGCCAGCTCCGCGGCTTTTTCGAGCCTCACAGGCTCATTCTGGTCCTCCACGAGCTCACTGGCGTCTTGGTATCGCTTGCCTTCAATATTTGCCATAACGGGTGCGGTTGTGTGGTGCAGACGTCTTCTCGATCGGTGCCGAGACGACTCCCACGTGAAGTACGAATGCGACGAGAGTACAGGGGTGGGAACTTGAGCCTCTAAAAACGAGGGGGACTACTCGTGGGCCGGCTTGCCCTCAACAGTGATGCCCATGGACCGGGCCGTACCGGCCACCATGCTGGCCCCCTTTTCCACAGTGTGTGCATTCAGGTCCTGGAGCTTCTGATCGGCAATGTCGAGGCAATCGTCCCAGGTGACCGTCCCGGCATCGTCTCGGAGCGGGTCGCCCGCCGCGGTCTCAATGTCGGCCTTCTGCTTCAGGAGAATGGACGCCGGAGGGCTCTTGACGATGAAGTCAAAGGAGCGATCGGCGTAAATCGTAATCTCAACCGGAAGGAGCGTCCCCATCCGGTCTTCCGTGCGGGAGTTGAATGCCTTGCAAAACTCCATGATATTTACGCCGTGCTGCCCGAGGGCTGGCCCAATGGGCGGAGCAGGGTTGGCTTGTCCACCCTTGATTTGGAGCTTAATCGTTTGTTCGACTGGTGCTGCCATGTGCGTATGGGCGGTGCAGGCGTTGCCCGATGCGAGTCGGGACAACTTCCGCCGGTTTGTTCAGGAAAAACGAGAACGTGCGACGGCCCCAGTGGCACCGTCGCGAGGGATGAACTCTTACTCTTCGTGCTCAACCTGCAGGTAGTCAAGCTCAACAGGGGTCTTCCGCCCGAAGATCGACACCATCACCTTCACCTTCATCTGGTCGGGATAGACGTCTTCCACAATGCCATTAAAGCTGTCGAAGGGACCGTCGACCACCTTAACCGGATCGCCCACCTTGAACGGCATCTCGGGCTGTTCTCCCATCTCCTCCGCCCGATCCATCTTCCCAAGAATGCGCTTGATCTCTTCTTCTCGGAGCTGGGTAGGCTCGTCCCCTGTCCCTGTCCTCAAGAATCCAATAACAGAGGGGAGATCCTCCGCGAGATCTTGGAGGCTGGACGTAAGTGTGCAGTTGAGAAGGATGTACCCGGGAAAAAACGTTTTCTCCTTCGTCTTCTTTTCCCCCCCCTTCATTTCGAACACCGTCTCCGTGGGAATCAGAACCTCTTCGACCTGGTCCTCAAGCCCAAGTCGATCAATCTCACTTTCGAGGTACCGACGCACCTTCTTCTCATGGTTCGAGAACGTGCGGAGCACGTACCATGTGTCTGTGTCTGTATCTTCAGCCATAACAGATATCAAATGCCTACAGCAGTCGATGCGCGGCCCACTGTGCCAAACTACGCCCGATAGAGAACCTCCAGGGTCCTCTGGATAACTTGATCGGCCAGAAAGATGAAGCCGGAGACAATCAGCGTGGCAACAATTGTGATCAGTGTGCTGCTGATCAGTTCATCGCGGCCGGGCCAGTTCACCTTCTCCATTTCCGCGACGACGTTTTTCAGGTACTCACGTATCCAGGTCATGGGCAAAGAGTCAGATGATCAGACCGTAGCCTGCGGAAGCACTCGCTGGTCGGGGTAGCTCATCAACACAAAAGGAGCCAGTCCAAACGGGCAAAGGCGTAGCCCGCAGTATGGCACGGACGGGAGGACTTGAACCCCCAACCGGCGGATTTGGAGTCCGCTGCTCTCCCAGTTGAGCTACGTCCGCAAGTGCGGCACGGGGCAACAGATTCAGGCAGGTCGTTTCGAACCCACCGGAGACGGCCCAGAAGCCCCGACGCCGGATAAATCCTAGTCCAGGATATCGGTCACCACCCCGGCCCCCACCGTGTGTCCTCCCTCCCGGATCGCAAACCGAAGGCCCTCCTCCAGGGCCACCGGCTCGATCAAGCTCCCCTCAAACGTCGCGTTGTCCCCCGGCATCACCATCTCTACCCCCTCCTTCAGCTCAATACTCCCCGTCACATCGGTCGTCCGAAAGTAAAACTGCGGCTGGTACCCGTCGAAAAACGGCGTGTGGCGCCCTCCCTCCTCCTTGCTAAGCACGTACACCTCACACTCAAACTCCCGGTGCGGCGTCACCGTCCCCGGCTCGGACAGCACCATCCCTCGCTTGACCTCCTCCTTCTCTATCCCCCGAAGCAGTATCCCGGCGTTGTCCCCTGCCTCCCCCTCCTCCAACCTCTTGTTGAACATCTCTATGCCGGTCACCACCGAGTCCATCTTCTCCTCCTGCATCCCGACAATCTCAATCTCGTCCTGCAGCTCCACCCGGCCCCGCTCAATCCGACCAGTCACCACCGTCCCCCGACCCGTGATCGAAAAAATATCCTCCACCGGCATCAAAAACGGCTTCTGCACGTCCCGCTCCGGCGTCGGGATGTACTCGTCAACCGCCGCCATCAGCTCCATCACGTTCTCCTCGTGCTCCTCGTCGCTCTCGAGGGCCCGAAGCGCGCTTCCCCGCACCACCGGCACCTCGTCGCCGGGAAACTCGTACTCGGTCAGCAGCTCCCGCACCTCCATCTCCACCAGCTCCAACAGCTCCGCGTCGTCGACCAGATCGGTCTTGTTCATGAACACCACCAGGTACGGCACCCCCACCTGACGCGCCAGCAAAATGTGCTCCCGCGTCTGCGGCATCGGCCCGTCGTCGCTCCCGACCACCAAAATCGCCCCGTCCATCTGCGCCGCCCCCGTCACCATGTTCTTCACGTAGTCCGCGTGCCCCGGACAGTCGACGTGGGCGTAGTGCCGGTTCTCCGTCTCGTACTCGACGTGGCTCGTCGCAATCGTAATGCCGCGCTCCCGCTCCTCCGGCGCGTTGTCGATCGCCTCAAAGGTCTGCTCCGCCGCCCCGCCAACGCGCTCGGCCAGTACCTTCGTGATCGCCGCCGTAAGCGTCGTCTTCCCGTGGTCAACGTGCCCGATCGTTCCTACGTTTACATGCGGCTTCTCCCGCGCAAACTCTTCCTTGGCCATGGTGGTGTGTGGTCGGTGTGTGCGTGTGGATTCGAGTGTAGCAGAAAAGAATGCAGACGCGGACCCGGCGTCCCGCGGCGCGGGCGGACTAGGCCGCCGCACCCATGGTCTGCTCGTCCATGATGTCGGAGGCAATTTCGTCAGGAACCGGCTCGTAGCTTCCAAACTGCATTGTGTAAATGGCCCGCCCCTGAGACAGCGAGCGGAGGTCCGTCGAGTACCCGAACATCTCCGAGAGCGGCACCTTCGCGTTGATCACCTGCGCGTCGTTGCGCTGGCCCATCTGGCCAATCTGACCGCGGCGGCCATTGAGGTCTCCGATGATGTCCCCCATGTAATCGTCGGGGGTGATCACCTCCACCTCCATCACCGGCTCCATAAGGACCGGGTTGGCGTGACGGGCAGCTTCGCGGAAGCCAAGCCGACCGGCAATCTCGAACGCGTTCTGGTCGGAGTCGACCTCGTGGTGATCCCCGTCGTAAAGACGCACCCAAACCCCTTCGATCGGATACCCAGCGAGCGGCCCATCTTCCAGGGCGCTCTCGATGCCACGCTCAACGGACGGAATAAACTCTTTCGGAATAACCCCGCCCTTGATTTCATTCTTGAAAACAAGACCCGCCTCTTCCTCCTCTTCTTCCGGAATCGGACCCACGTCCATGTAGACCTCCGCGAACTGCCCGCGGCCCCCGGTCTGCTTCTTCAGGACATAATGCTCATTGATCGTCTCAGTGAGCGCCTCGCGGTATGCCACCTGGGGCTGTCCCACGTTGGCCTCCACCTTGAACTCTTGCTTGAGCCGATCAATGATGATCTCAAGGTGCAACTCCCCCATCCCCGCAATAATGGTCTGCCCGGTCTCCTCGTCGGTGCGGACATTGAACGTCGGGTCTTCCTCGGCGAGCTTTGTAAGACCGTTGGTCAGCTTGTCCCGGTCCGCCTTCGTCTTCGGCTCCACCGCAATCCGGATCACCGGCTCCGGAAAGTCCATGGACTCAAGCACGACCGGGTCGTCCGCGTCACAGATTGTGTCCCCGGTCTTCAGGTTTTTCGGGCCCACCACGGCAGCGATGTCGCCGGCACGGATCATGTCCACATCCTCTCGGCTGTCGGCATGCATGAACATCATGCGCCCGATGCGCTCGTCCTCGTCCCGAGTGGGACTGTAGACGCGGGAGCCAGACTCCAGCGTGCCGCTGTAAACGCGGACGAACGTCAGCTTTCCTACATACGGGTCCGTCGTAATCTTGAACGCGACCGCACTGAAGGGCTCATCTTCCTTCGAACGACGAGTGATCTCCTCCTCCTTGTCTTGCGGATGGTGCCCCGTGATGGCCGGGACATCGTTTGGGCTCGGAAGGTAGTTCGTGACGCCGTCGAGCACACGCTGTACACCGGTGTTCTGGAGGGCAGACCCGCAGAACATTGGCGTCATGTCGCGATTGAGAGTGGCCTTTCGGATCACCGCGTCCAGCTCATCCGGCTCCACCTCCTGGTCTTCATCAAGGTACTTCATGAGCAGCTCGTCGTCGTACTCCGCGACGCTCTCCAGAAGATTGATGCGCCAGTGCTCCGCCTCCGACTTCAGGTCATCCGGAATGTCGACGACATCCCACTGCATGCCCTGGGACTCATCGTCGTAGATGACGGCCTTGCCTTCGATGAGGTCGATGATCCCCCGAAACATGTCCCCCGAGCCAATGGGATACTGCACCGGCACCGGGTTGGCACTGAGGCGGTCTTCCATCATTTCCAGCACGTTCTCGAAGTCCGCGCCGGTCCGGTCCATCTTGTTCACGAACCCGATCCGCGGCACATCATACTTTTCGGCCTGGCGCCAAACCGTCTCCGACTGCGGCTCCACACCCCCAACGGCGCAGAACAGGGCGATTGCACCGTCGAGCACGCGGAGAGAGCGTTCCACCTCCACCGTAAAGTCCACGTGGCCCGGCGTGTCAATGATGTTCACCCGGTGGTCATCCCAGTAGCAGGTGGTTGCCGCCGAGGTAATGGTGATCCCCCGCTCCTTCTCCTGCTCCATGAAGTCCATGGTCGCTGCCCCGTCGTGCACCTCTCCCATGCGGTGCAGGCGACCGGTGTAGAAAAGAACCCGCTCCGTAAGGGTGGTCTTCCCGGCATCGATGTGCGCCATGATGCCGATATTTCGGGTCTTTTCCAGCGGGAAGCTCTCGTTTTTCTGCGTAGCCATGGGTATAAATCTCAAAGTGAGGTACTTGAACGCTCAGCACAGACCGGGAGACGGCCCCGTCCGTCCAGAAAGTCTAGAACTGGAAGTGAGCAAAGGCCTTGTTGGACTCGGCCATGCGGTGCGTATCGTCTTTCTTCTTCACAGCACCGCCTTCACCGCGAGCAGCATCAACCAGCTCGCTCGCGAGACGATTCACCATGCTCTTCTCATTCCGGGCCCGGGCATACTGGATGATCCAGCGAAAGGCCAGCGTGATGCGCCGCTCGGGACGCACCTCAGCGGGCACCTGATAGGTCGCCCCTCCCACGCGGCGGCTCCGCACCTCCACGAGAGGCGCGGCGTTATTGACCGCTTTCTTAAACACTTCCAGCCCTTCCTCTTCTCCCGTACGCTCCTCGATTACGTCAAACGTATCGTACACGATGCGGCGGGCAAGGCTCTTCTTGCCGTCTCGCATGATCGCGTTGACGAACCGGGAGACCATGTCATCCCGGTACACGGGATCCGGCTGGGTTGTGCGCTGCTCGGGGGCCTCATTTCGTGACATAGGAAAAACTGGCTGTCGTCAAGAACAGGGTTCAGTGGAGCGGCGCGCTAGTCACGCGGCTTCTTCGTGCCGTACTTCGAGCGGCCCTGCCGACGCTCCTCTACGCCAGCCGTATCGAGGGCCCCTCGCACGACGTGATACTTCACACCCGGAAGGTCCTTCACACGCCCCCCGCGAACGAGCACGATGGAGTGCTCCTGAAGGTTGTGCCCCTCCCCCGGTATGTACGCGGTGACCTCATTCCCGTTGGTCAGCCGCACACGCGTCACCTTCCGAAGAGCCGAGTTCGGCTTCTTCGGGGTGGTTGTGTACACTCTCATGCACACCCCACGGCGCTGCGGACTTCCCTCCAACGCAGGGGCATCGCTTGTTTCCTCTTCAGACTTTCGCCCTTTTCGGATCAACTGCTGGGTCGTCGGCACGTCGGTGTCGGTCGTTTGTCGGGACGATGTCGAAGGGACGTCGTTGTCTGCACGTACCCGTGTGCTTTCTGGCACATACACTCACCGAATACTGGTCGCTCTCCGGCCAGGGTCCCAAATGGGGAGCAAAGAAGAAATGAAAACAGTTTCTCCCGGCCGTTGCCACTGCCAAGGGCATCAGCCTCACCCCGCACACCGATACAATGTTCTGTATCGGTTGACCAGTCTTTCCTGTGAGCCCGGCGCTAAGAAAAAGGCAAGCAGACGTACTGCTTGCCTCGATGGTCTGGCCGCGCCGGGCACTCTTTCTTCTTTGCAGGAGGTATCTACAGGCACATATTTACCAGGGTTTCCCTGATCGGCGACACTTCGTCGGATTCAGACGAACTTCCATCTCTTCCCTACAGCGGTACGGATGGATCGCGTCGCTGGAAGGAAGGAGTCCCCTCCCGCTCGGATCGGGTCGTGTCGGTGGCCCCTCGCCGCGGACGTGCGAGAGAATCTGCGTCCCGATTCCGGGGCCGAGAGCGATTGTCCCTCGCCAGGCTGTCCACCTTCGGGACGACGGTCTGCGCATCGTTGCTCCGTCTGCGGGGGGGCGATGTCTCCCTCCCGGACGCCCCCTTCGTGCTGTCTCTCTGAACAGCGCGCTGCTCTCGCAGCTGGGCAAGAAGGGCGCGGGCCCGTTTCCCCTCGGGCGTTTCGGGATAGCGGTCCGTGAGGTGGACCAGGAGGGTCGCAAGGGGACCGACCGGTGCGTCCTGTGCCTGGAGCGCGGCCTGGACCGACTCCGTTCTTGTCTCTTCTCCAGTCGCATCCGGGGGGGCAGGAGCCGACGTCACAGCACTGTCCGATGGCGAGCCCGAGAGTCGCCGACGCGTCGCGGCGGTCGAGTCAGTCAGTCGACGCGGGGGCCCCTCGGGGCCGTCCGCGTCCGCTGTGTCGAGGGCCGACGGAGGGGCACCAGAACCCGGCGGCTGGCGTGGAGAGGCCGCCGGGTTCCGAGACGCCTCCGTGGTATCACGCAACGGATCGGGATCGGCGACCCGCGCCAAGGAATCCACGTGGCGTTCAAACCGGACCCGCCCGTGACCGCTGGAATCGTGCTGGGCAGTTCGGTAGTACACCACTCCGGCGGCCAACAGGGCGCGGGGCGCCACACGGGTTTCACGGTGCGCATCGGCCGCCGTCAAGAATGCCTTCAGGGCAACCTTGTACGCTCCATCGCGCCACGCCTCGTAGGCCCGACCGTACGCCGAGTCCGCCGGGCTTGTCCTCCGCTCGGGGCCCTCATCGGCTACTCGCAATCCAAGCTGCTCTCGGGCGCGCCTCGCAGTGGGCGTCTCAGGATGCGTTTCAATGAGGCGCCGGTACGCGTCATTTCCGGCGGCCGTATCGCCCTGGGCCTGATGCGCCTGGGCCAATCCGTAGAGAGCTTGGGGGGCGACCGAGTGCTCTGGCGTCTCCCTCAACACCCGACGGAACCAGGTCTGTGCCGAGTCCGGACGGCCCGCAGCCCGGAAAAGCGCGTTGGCCAACTCGTACCGCGCAACAGCCCGTCGGTCTTCCATCTCGCCCCGACTCGCCGAGTCTCGCGGCACGGCAGAAACGTCCACGATCCCAGCCGCTACGGACGGGTCCGCGGACGATTCCGGAGCCACGTTCTCTTCGGTCTGGTCAGCACTCGGGCGGGCATTCTGTTGTCCCCGGATGGCCTCCGCGCGACGCCAGTCGTCCATGAGGGGGCGATCTCCCCACGTCTGCTCAAACTGACGGCGTCCCTGCTGCACAAGGGCGGGGTCGCGGTGAAACAGAAACCCAGCGTCGGTCCCTTGCGTCTGCACGGCGGACTGTTCGGACGACGGCGCAGGGGCTTCCTGCACTCCGGTGCGCCTCTCGTCCCGGAACTGCGGTTGCTGGCGCGTGCGCTGAGCCTGCGCCTCCTGCGCCTCCAACCGGCGCTGGCGCACCTCCTCCACGACGGACTGAAACTCGGCGGGCCCCATGCGGCCGAGGCGCAGGAGGGAATCCATCCGGGCCACCGATTGGGACCGCTCCGCCAGTCGGCGAAACCGATTCGCCTGGGCAGCCGCGTCCGATGGCGCTCGCGGAAGCGCCTGGGCCTCTTCTCCCTCGCCCGTGCTCCGGCCCCGCCCGGAGGAGAGGGTCGTCGCCGCCGTGTCGAAATGGGCGGCGGCCCGAGTGAAGTCCTCGTACGTATCTCGGTAGAGCGTCCCCAGCTCGTAATGAATTTGCCCTTTTCCAGCTCCCCGTGGCGCCTCATCTCCCCACAAAGCCTCTCTCAGCACCCGTTTCGCCCGGTCGGGTCGTCCCTGCACCCGAATCAGGCGGGCGCGAGCCCGAGCGATGTCCGCCCGCATCTCGCGTGTGTTGTCGTCCCGTTCCAAATCACTGAGCCGCCTCAGGGCCTGTTTGGGAGCGCCACTCATCCCCTCCATTTCGATTTCTCCCAACGCCGCGGCGAACGCCAAGGGGTACGGAGGATCGTACTCCAGTGCCTGTCGGTAGGCCGCCCGGGCCCTCTCGGGACGTTCGAGCGTCTCGCGCACCTGCCCCAGCAGAAACGCCGCCCGTGCCCCGGTGTCGCCAGGCAGGTCTCCTTCCAGTCCCCGGGCGAGGGCCTGCTCTGCCTCTGTCCATCGTTCCTGCCGTACGAAGAGCTCCCCCCGCACCACTCGCATTCGGGCCGTCCAGCTGCCGTGGTCTTGCGCCCGGTCCAGTCCCGCCCGAAGGGCCTCAGCGGCCTCCGAGTACCGGTCGGCCGCCACCAGTGTCTGCGTGAGTCGGAAGCGGGCCTCGCCTTCCCGCTCGGCATCGAGGGCGGTCACCTCCCGAAATTTCTGGGCGGCCCCCACGTAGTTCTGTTGGTGATATCGAGCCCGCCCGATCAGGAGCAGCGCGTCGTCGACCCACTCCGAGTTGGGATGCTCTCGCAGAACGTCCGCGCTCTTCTGAATTGCGTTCTCGAAAGACGACTGGCCGGCGTCGCCCTGTGGCGCCGGGAATACGGAGAGGTAATGGGCCCGATCAATGTCTTCCTCGGACTCATTCACCGATTCGAGCCCGTTCTCAAAGGCTTGGTTGGCGTTGTAAAAGGCATTGTAGTAGGCCGTAAGGTCGTCGTACTGGCGCCCGACAAATGAGCCTCGCCCGCAGCTCATCATCAGTCCGGTACCGACGAGAAGAAGAGCAAGGCCGCACACCATACGGACTGGTGCCCGCCCCGGAAGAGAGAAGCGACCCATGTCGACACGTCAGTCGCGTCGGAAAGGAGGAAGAGTCTGTGCCGATCCTACAATGGAAGCGGGGCGCTATGAGATCCTCTTGCGACGGCTCAGCGCACCGGACGCTCTCTACTGTACAGAATTGACGTGGATGGTATTGGTGCGCCCGCGGGCCGGCAGCGGCATCCCCACGGTCAACACCACCTTGCCGCCCGGCTTCACCAGGTCGTACTCATGAAGAACGCTGTGGACGCGCGCAATGCCCTGATCGGTGTCTTGCTGAAAGGGAATGTAAAAGGCCTCGGTGCCCCAGAGGCTTCCAAGCTGGGCAACCACCCGCTTGTTGTCGGTGAAGGCATAAATGGGCATGCTGGGCCGGTGTCGGGCGATGGATCGGGCGGTCGAGCCCGAGTTGGTCAGGCAACAGATGGCCTCCGCCCCCACCTGCTCAGCAAGACGACACGCCGTAAAACTGACGCTGTCCGTCACGCTCGCTCCCTGCTCAAAGTGATCGGGAATCATGGTGAGGGCCTGGTGCTGCTCCTGCCAGTAGGACTCGGCCTGGCGAATGATCTGGTGCATCGCCTCCACGACCCGAACCGGGTGCTCGCCCACTGCCGTCTCCGCGGAGAGCATCACCGCGTCGCTGCCGTCGAGCACCGCGTTGGCCACATCGCTCGCCTCGGCGCGGGTCGGGCGCGGATCCTCCACCATGCTCTCGAGCATCTGGGTGGCCGTAATGACAGGCTTGGCCGCCTCCATGCTCTTGCGGATAAGGCGCTTTTGCGTGCCGGGCACCTCCTCCATCGGCATCTCAATGCCCAGGTCGCCGCGCGCCACCATGATGCCGTCCACGATTTCCAGGATCTCGTCGATGTTGCGGACGGCCTGGGGCTTCTCGATCTTGGCAATGACGCTGGTGTTCTTCCCGGTCTCCTCGATGCGGTGAACCAGGGCCTCCACGTCGGAGCGCTCCTGCACGAACGACAGGGCCACGACGTCGACCTCCAGTTCGAGGCCAAGCTCAAGGTCTTTCAGGTCTTTCTCCGTCATCGGGGGGGTGGCAGCCTGCAGGTCGGGCAGGTTGACGCCCTTCCGGGATCGCAACGGGCCGCCCTCCACAACCGTCGCCCGAAGCTGCGAGGCTCCGGTCTCGAGGACTCGCAGTTCAAGCAGGCCGTCGTCGATTAGGATGCGCTCGTCTTCCCGCGCGTCTCGGGCAAGGGCGTCGTAGTCGATGAAGATGTGATCGCTCGTGCTCTCCCGCGGCGTGTCGGTGGACACCACCACCTCATCGCCCTCCACCAGCATTGCCGACTCGTTTTGTACCGGCCCGACCCGAATTTTGGGCCCCTGCAGGTCCTGCAACACCGTTATTCCCGTCCCTTCCGCCTCGGCCACCTCCCGGACCGTCTCCACGCGCTGCCGATGCTCTTCGTGGGTGCCGTGTGAGAAGTTCATGCGGGCAACGTCCATCCCTGCCGCCACCAGGCGGCGAAGGGTGTCCGGGTCCGTGGTTGCCGGTCCCAGCGTGCATACGATTTTTGTTCGGCGGTCCATGCTTCGAAGAGGATTGGGAAACAGCTCGTGCAATGAGGGCTTCAGGTCCCTCGACGGTGACTTCGAGATATAATTGGCTTCAAGTTTAGAAGAGGCCACACGGAAATGCACGGCGAGCGCCGGAGCCGCCCCATTTCCCCGGAAGTCTTCACGGGACGGGGGACGTGCCGGGCGAGGACGCCGCTCCATTCGGGCGCTCCCGCAGCGGGACGTCGGAGGGCCGGTCGGGCGACACCTGCAAGTGGGGCCGTGTCTTCAGGGCATTCGATACCAGGAGAAGCTCTCTGACGGTCTCAAGGGTCAGCAGACCGACGAGCTGTTCGTCTTCCACGACGGGCACAGTCGAGCAGCCCCGCGCCTTCATCTGCCTGAATGCCTCGTCGAGCGGGGCGCTCGGGGCCGTGGTGAAGCAGCCTCTGTCAGCCACCTCTCCGGCCGGGGTGTCGCGGCTGTGCTCGGACAGGGCCTGGAGGAGCTGCTCGCGGCCCAGCAGGCCCACGACGGCCTCCTCCTTCAGTACCGGAAAGGCGTGGTCGGTGCCCGCCAGGAGGGCGTCCACCGCATCGTCGAGGGTGTGGTCAACGGTCAGGGTCGCGAATTGCGTCACCATCGCTTCCCGGACCGGCGTGTCTTCGGTGAAGACGCGGTGGAGGGCCTGCTTCGACTCGTGCTGGGCCCCGACGTACACGAACAGGGCGACAAACAGCAGAACAGGATTCCATGTCGTACCCCCAACCAGCCCAAAGAGGACCGCCATGCCCTTCCCCACAGCTGCGGCCGTCCGGGTGGCCCGGGGGTAATTCCAGCGGAGCGCGAGGAGCGCCCGCAACACGCGCCCCCCATCCATCGGGAAGGCAGGGAGCATGTTGAAGATTGCCAGGACGGCGTTGACCCACATCAGGGACGCTAGGGGAGAGCTGCTCGGAGCCCCCACCGCCGTCGGGGCCATGGTGCCCCCGGTCACCAGCAGCGGAACCGCGAGCCCGATGGCAATCGCGACGTTCACGGCTGGCCCCCCGACGGCAATCCAAAACTCTTTCATCGGCTCGGACGGAATGCGCTCCAGCCGCGCCAGTCCGCCAACCGGATAGAGAGTGATGCTTCGCGTAGGAATCCCGAAGCGGCGAGCGGTCAACGCGTGCCCCAGCTCGTGGAGAACCACGCACGCAAACACACCAAGGGTGAGCCCCACCCCCCAGAGGACCGCGCCCAGGCTCTGTCCCTGAACGTAGTAGTAGGCACCGACGGCGGCAAAAAGCAGCAGAAAAGTCCAGTGCAGGAAAATCCCTATCCCCGCCACGGACCCGACGCGGAGTGATCGCTTCATGCGGCTGGATCAGTTGCTCTCGGAACTCGGATCGCACGAACGGCCCCGCGTCGGCCCCTGGTTCCGTTGGCCCCGTCCGCGCAGGTGTAGTGTCGCGCAGCCCTCAACGGGACGCCCAACGCGTGGAAATCGTTGTACCGAGCCGGATGGAAGGGCGAGGCAGATTCTCCAACTCCCACGAGCGAAGAGGGTGGGATGGGACACTCCGAGCGGTGGCTTCGGGCTGTACACGCCTCCTTGCTCGACCGGGAGCACGCCGACGAACACATTCTGCGCTGTCCCCCCGGCACACCGCTGCGACACTCGCTCAGGGAGGAACTGCCAACCCGTCAATTCTCGCTCTTGCGATTCGTCCCGGCCTTCAACGCAGACCTCGGGGGCAAAGCCATCTGCTCAGGGACGTTCTTCGATGCGGTCCAGTTGGGGCCACAGGTTTTCTTTCCAGTACGGGGTGCGAAGGTGCTCGACGAGTGCCATCCTGTATCGCCCGTCCCCCGCCTCCATGCGGATGAGGCGACGCTCCGGCCCCGTGCCGCGCCAGTAGATCTCGGTCGTGTCGCTCTCCTCCCCGATCGGAGACGGCACCGGGGCCTCATAGCGGACGACGATGCGGTCGGCATCGTAGGTGCCCGCCTCGGTCTCCACGGTCTCGCTCCCGGTCCGGACTGCCCGGACCGACACGTGTTCACTGCTGTCCGCAACGGGCACAGAAAAAGACCGCGTGTCGGTGGTCTCGAAGTCGAGCCCCCGAATTAATAAGGGAAGCTGGGCGGACGGATACGCATTCGGGCGTCGGGCAAAGGAGGAACGACGGTTGCCGTAATCGTCACTCCGTGTGCGTACCTCCACGGGCCCGTCGGGCGGAAAGGCCAGCTCGCGGTACTGGTTCGAGCACCAGTCGAAGCTCGTGAACGACTGCTTGAAGGGCCGAAGGTCTTCCTGCCGTGCATTGACGACCCAGTTGCGCTTGTACTGATACGATCCGCTCTTGAGCTCGTAGAACAGGGCGTACTTGAACGACGACACCCCTGTGCCGTCCGTCATCTTCGTCATCTCGGCCGGGCTGAACCGGTGCTTAACGAGGTACGTCCCCACCACGAACTGCTGCTGGTGTGCGCGACCGTACTGATCCTGGGTGCGCTCGACTCGGTAGAACGCAACCTCCGCCTGGCCATCGTTCCAGACCTCTCCCGTGAGGTACGCGGCGTCCGTGATCGGGAGCGACTCGGTCTCGGAGGAGGTGGACGAGCGAGTGCACCCGGCGAGAAGACCAGCCGAGAGGGCCAGGCCCATCGCAGCGACTACAGAGAGACGGCACGGCATGGGCTGGGGGCAGGCGGGTCGACGATCAACACGGATTCAGTTGTGTTTGTCGAGGCCGTCCGGGGGCCGTTACGGTTCTCTCCGCCGGAAGAACCACCATCCCAGTCCGACGAGCAGCCCCCCTATCACCACGGCCGCGAGCACGGGCCGGCGTCGGAGGGCCGCCCGCAGTGGGCGTACGGGCTGCAGCTCAACGCCGTCCAGGTTCAGGAAGCGTCCCACGGCCCCCGGCTGTGCGTCGGCGCCGAGGCGGGCCACCGGATCGCCCCGAAGTCGCACTTCCACGGTCAGCCCCGAGATGTGAAGGGCCTCGTGGACGCGACCGGTCGTTCGGGCCCGCTGCCCAGAGGCGAACGGCCCCGAGGCCAGGAGACGACGCCCGGCTCGGAGGCTTGGGAGATCAACGACAATCCGGTCGCCCGTGCCCCGAATGTCGATGTCTTCTCCATCGACGGCAAGCTGGAGATCGGCGAGAACTTCGAGGGGAAGTGCCATATCGGACACGGAGATTGGGCGGCCCCTGGTCCGGATGGGCCAGATCGATTGCCAGACGAGGGACGGGCCGGAGGTGAAGAAGATAGGAGACGCCTTGTGCACACGGCACCGTGGGCTCAGTGCCCGTTCAGGGGCTCAGTGCACTCGTGGAGTCAGGGCACCTCGAACCGCCCAGAACGGAATTCGGAGCGCGGTGGCCTGGGCACGTGAAGCCGGCGCTGGCGGGGGCTCATGGCAGCAACAGAGGCGTAGCCCCCCGCCGCACCGACCTGAGAGAAGACATACGCTGAAGGACTGATTTACGATTCGTTGTCTTTCGTCCGAATCTTTAGGGTCCCGTCCATATTCCAGTGTGCATGTCGGGCATCGTCCCCGACCTTGCTGGGCACATGGAGGTCGAAGTCATCAAACTCGTAGGTAATTTCGGCGCCGCGGCCGGTGAGCTTGTCGTATAGACCGATGGCAAGTTCCGGCCACGTTTTGGTGTCATCTACTTCAGCCATAGCTGAATGTGATTTTGTTTCGGGATGTGATAAGCGATTAACCCCAACACTCGTACGTTTTTGAGGTTCACCCACATGGAAGTCCGGAGGGGATCTCTGGTTTCCCCCTCAGGGTGAAACGTTTTCGTAATGGGCAGCTCGTTGCCACGACCTCTCGCGAGCTCGCAATCTATTTCTTTCCGGGTCCGTACGAGCTACCGTTCGGTGGACACCACATTTCCCTTCTTCTATGTCTCCTTCCTCCTCAACCATATTGGTCACTGGCGCCACCGGCTACGTGGGCGGCCGCCTCGTTCCCTGTCTGCTCCGCGAAGGATATTCGGTCCGGTGCTTCGTGCGAAGTGCCAAGCGCCTCAAAGCGCAGCCCTGGAGCGACGACGTCGAGGTGGCGGTGGGCGATGCCCTGGAGGGCGACACGGTGCCGCCCGCCATGCAGGACGTGGATGCCGTCTATTACCTCATCCACTCCCTCGGGGCCGGGGAGGACGCATTTGAGGACCGGGACCGGCGCGCCGCCACCAACGTCCGGCGCGCCGCCGAAGGGGCCGGCGTGCAGCGGATCGTCTACCTGGGCGGCATGCGGCCGAAGGGAGAGCGGCAGTCCAAACACCTCCAGAGTCGCATCGAAACGGGCAAGGTGCTGCGGGACGGATCCGTGCCCGTTACGGAATTTCGGGCCGCCCAGATTGTCGGATCCGGAAGCCTGTCGTTCGAGCTGGTCCGGTACCTGACCGAACGGGTGCCCCTCATGATCTGCCCCCGGTGGGTCTACACCCCAACGCAGCCGATCGCCATCCGGAACGTCCTCCAGTACCTGGTCTCGGCGCTCCAGCAGCCGGACAGTGCCGGAGAAATCGTCGAGATTGGGGGGTCCGACGTCTTTACCTACGCCGAGATGTTCGAGATCTACGCCGCCGTCCGAGGGCTCACCCGGTGGGTGGTGAACGTGCCGTTTCTCACCCCTCGGCTCTCGTCGCACTGGATCGGGTTCGTCACCCCCGTCTCGAACAGCATCGCTCGTCCACTCATCGAGGGACTCGACAACGAAGTGGTCGTTGAGGACCCCGAGAAGGCGCACTCCCTCTTCCCGGACATCGAGCCCATCTCGTTCGAGGCGGCGTTGCGGCTTGCCCTGCGGCGGGCGGAAACGGGAACCATCCCGACCGTCTGGAACAGCGCCGTCTCCTCGGTGCCCAACGAGGCCCCCTCGACGCAGCTGGAGATCAGCGAGGGCCTGTACCGGGAGGAGCGCGCCGTGGACGTGGACGCTCGGCCCGCCCTCGTCTTCGATACCCTCGAACAGCTGGGAGGCGACACGGGCTGGCTCTACGGGGACGCCCTGTGGCGCCTGCGCGGGTGGATCGACCAACTGGTCGGCGGCGTCGGGTTTCGCTACGGACGGCGGGACCCGGACACCCTTCGCGTCGGCGACACGGTCGACTTTTGGCGCGTGGAGGCCCGCGAGGAGAATCAGCTGCTGCGCCTGCGGGCGGAGACACGGCTCCCGGGGCGCGCCTGGCTCCAGTTCAAGGTCTCTCCCCACACCGAAGATGACGGCCGCAGTCGCATCACGCAGACGATCTTCTTCGAACCCAAGGGACTGACCGGGACGCTGTACTGGTCGCTCGCCCGGTGGGTGCACCGCCCTCTGTTTGCGGGCCAGCTTCGTGCCCTCGCCGACTGGGCCGAGGACCGCGCCGACGACGAGGACGGTTCCTTCGAGGCCTCGACGGCAACGAGCGTGCCCACCTCCGCGTAGGCGTCGTGGCCGCGCCTCGCCAGTTCATTCCTTATCAGTTCATCCCCCAGATCGCCGCGTTGAGCGCGAGGGCGTACGTCACCCACGCAAGATACGGCACGAGCAACCATCCGGCGGTGGGCCGCACACGGAAGAAGCGGTCCATCGTCCAGGCCAGAAGTCCCCACAGCCCGAAAATGACGACGAGTCCAAGGGTGGGCGACCGGGCGCCGAAGAACGCAAACGACCACCCGGCATTGGCGGCAAGTTGAAGGCCAAACGCCGTGAGGGCCGTCTGAACCGGGCGTCGATCCGGGCCGCAGCGCCACACCAGGAACGCGGCGACCCCCATGAGGGCATACAGGGTGGTCCAGGCCGGGGCGAACACCCAGTTGGGCGGGGTAAAGCTCGGTTTGGCGAGGGTTGGGTACCAGGTGGTGACGGAGGTCTGGGTGATCCAGGCGGCCAAAAGCCCCACGCCCTCACAGAACAGAATCGCTCCGAGGGCCTGTCCGAGCAGCGCAAGTACTTGGTGCCGATCGTTGAACATTGCTCGACTCCACTGGCGCGAAAGACAACTGGCACACAAGATAGAGCCTCCGGCGAACTTTTTCACGGCCGGCCCTCCATTCCCGGACGCCCGGTGGGGTAGCCGTCGCACAGCGAACGTCCCTCGACTGCATCCGTAGGGGTCGCAGATTTTGCTTCGACACTCCTCTGGCCTGGGTGGGCGCCCGTTTTCCACCGACCTGCGTCGATGACCCGACGGTGGTCTCCCGAGGCGCACCGGCTTTCTCGGTTCCCGATCGAGATTCCCGCATGGACGACTCTCCCCAAACGCAACTGGCGTCCAGCCTTTCAACCGTTGATGTCGTCGCCCTCACGGTCGGGGTCGTGATCGGGGCCAGTGTCTTTGAGACCCCTGCCCTCGTGGCTGGAAATACCGGCAGTGGCTGGATCATGCTGCTTGCCTGGGTGCTGGGGGGCGGCGTGTCGATCGTAGGGGCTCTCTGTTACGCCGAACTGACCACGGCCTACCCCCACGCCGGCGGCGACTATTTTTACTTTCAGCGGGCCTTCGGGGACTGGCTGTCATTTCTGTTTGCGTGGGCCCGTCTGGTGGTGATTCAGACCGGCTCCATCGCCCTGCTGGCCTTCGTGTTCGGCGACTACGCCACCGAACTGTGGTCCCTGGGCGCATACTCGCCCTCCATCTACGCTGCCCTGGCCGTCGTCGGCCTTACGCTGCTCAACGTGAGAGGCGTGCGGCAGGGTAAACACGTGCAGCGGGGCCTCACCGTCGCCACGATCATTGGCCTGCTCGTCATCATCGGGGCAGGCCTTTTCCTCGTTCCGGCGTCGGCCGTGTCCTCCGCAGGCCCGGGAGCGTCGGGGGGCGGAACTGGCAGCTTCGGGATGGCCATGGTCTTCGTGCTTTTGACCTACGGGGGGTGGAACGAGGCGGCCTACCTCTCGGCCGAGGTCCGCAACCTTCGCCACAACATGACGCGGGGGCTGTTTGCAAGCCTCGGCCTCATTGCCGGGCTCTACCTGCTCGTGAACTGGGCCTACCTCCAGGGACTCGGGCTCGCCGGCATGGCCGACTCGCAGGTCGTCGCGGCCGACCTGATGCGGGCCGCCTTCGGGACCCCAGGGGCCCAGCTCATCAGCCTGCTGGTCGTGGCGGCCGCCCTTAGCTCCACGAACGCGACCATCTTCACTGGGGCGCGGACCAGCTTCGCGCTCGGGCGGGACTTTCGCCTCTTCCGCTTCTTAGGCCACTGGGACGAGGACGCCGAGACCCCCGCCACGGCCCTCCTCGCCCAGGGCGGCATCGCGCTCATGCTGGTGGGCGTGGGCGCCGCCACCCGGCAGGGCTTCGAGGCGATGGTGGATTACACCGCCCCCGTGTTCTGGCTGTTTTTCGGGCTGGCCGGCGCGGCCCTCTTCGTTCTGCGCCGGACCGAGCCCGAGGTATCTCGTCCCTTCCAGGTTCCCTTGTATCCCGTGACCCCACTTCTCTTCTGTGCAGCCTGCGTGTACATGCTCTGGTCCAGTGTGGTCTACGCCGGCACCGGTGCCCTGCTGGGCATCGGGGTGCTGCTGGCCGGCGTTCCGCTGCTGACCCTACGGGAATCTCACTCCTTAGACGCCTCCCCCTGACGCTTTCTCAATGCCGACTCGTCTCAACGCCGGATCGTCTCTCCCTGATCAACACCCCCCCATGCCCCTTCTCCGGTCGCTTCCGCCTCTCCTACTCGCACTCGGCCTTCTGCTGGCCAGTGGGCCACGGTCCGGACACGCCCAGCAGGAGGACACCACCGAGAGCACGACACTGCCGGAACTGACGCCGCCCGAACAAGAGTCGGACGTGCCCTACGTGCCGACCCCAGAGCCCGTCGTCGACCGCATGTTGGAGCTGGCCAACGTAGACGAGACGGACATCGTGTACGACCTCGGGAGCGGGGACGGACGCATCGTCATCCGCGCGGCCCGCACGTACGGGGCGCGCGGCGTCGGCATTGAGATCGACCCCGCCCGCGTCGAAGAAGCCCGCAAGAATGCCCAGAAGGCTGGTGTGTCGGATCTCGTTGAGTTCCGGCAGGGCGACCTGTTTGCATCCAACATCAGCGACGCGACGGTGGTGACCTTGTATCTGCTGCCGTCGGTCAACCAGAAGCTCCGTCCCATCTTGTTCGAGCAGCTGTCCCCCGGCACGCCGGTGGTGTCTCATGACTTTGACATGGGCCAATGGTCGCCGGACCGGACGGTGGACCTGAAGGGCGATACCGTGTACCGCTGGACCATTCCGGAAGAGATTCCTGAGGACCTGCAGGACCGGTAGCCCCTGTTCGCTCTTGCTTGCACACCCAGGGATTGATCGTCGCATGACCCTGCTCGGCCTTCCGTTCGGCACGGCCACGGCCCTTGCGGTCGTGGGGGCCCTCTCTCTTCCTGCCTACGCTCTGTACCGCGTGGATACGGACCGAGCCAGCGAGCACGGGACAGTTTTCGGCCGTCGCCCGTCCGCGTCGTAGTCGCCCATGTCGATCGGCCTCTCACCGACAGTCGGGCTGCATCTCTTCGTCCTCGTGGGCATCGGGGGCTATTTCTTTCTCCGAAGCGAGACCCAACGGCTCGCAGATTACATGCTCGCCGGCCGCGGTGTGGGCACCCGGCCACTGTGAGCATGATGGCCCTGCTCGGGGTCGCCCTGGCCTACTCGCGGCCCAGGACGATCTTCGACATCATCGACTTTGCCTTCGTCGGGCTCGGGGCGACGCTCGGGCTGCCCCTCACTTTTCTGGTCCTATGGCTTTCTGGTCCTATGGCCCCGCACGACGGGACCCGGCGTGTTTGCGGGTGGCCGCGGGGCTGATGAGCGCCACCGGCAACTTGTACCTTTCGCCCGCCATGTTTCCCGTCCTGGTGTGGCCTGTGGCCCTGGTGGTCTTCCCAGGCACATGTTACGCCTCCCTCCCAGTCGTCCCCCACGCCGACATCGACGTCGTAGTCCTACTCGTACACCGCGTCCGGGTCGAATACCTTCTCACCATCGACCGTCCAGCCGTCGCCGTCACCCCGGCGGTGAAAGCACGACCGGAAGCCGGTGTGGCACGCCCCGCCATCCTGCTGTACCTTGAAGAGCAGCGTGTCGCCGTCGCAGTCGAGCCGAACCTCCTCTACGTCCTGGGCGTGGCCACTCGTCTGTCCCTTCACCCATCGCTCTTGTCGCGAGCGGCTCCAGTAGACCATCCGGCCTGTATCTAGGGTCTCCTGCAGCGTGTCGGCCGTCATGTACGCCATCATGAGCACCTGGTCGGTCTCGGCATCCTGGGCGATGGCGGGGACGAGGCCGTCGTCGTCGAACGCGACGGCGTCAAGGAGAGCATTCGGACTGGGCATGGGGCGTTGATCTTAGGAAGAATAGGGCAAGCTGCACCGTCGAACTTCTTCTCCATGCGTGCTGTTCTGTAGACCCTGTCAATCACTGTTCGCCCTCCCGATGCACCGCGTTCTCTCGTTTCTACTTCGGGTCCCGCGTCTTCTCCTCATCGGACTGGTGCAGGCGTACCAGCTCCTGCTGTCTCCCCACCTAGGCCGCACGTGCCGGTTCCATCCCACCTGCTCCACCTACGCGATCCAGGCGTTTCGGGAATACGGCGTGCTCAAGGGCTTGGTGCTCACCATTCATCGGCTGCTTCGATGCCACCCGTGGGGCGGGCACGGCTACGACCCGCCCCGGTGGTTTGGAGAAGAGCATTTTGGAGAAGAGCATCCGGCCTCGGACTATCGACCGCAGGCCACAGAAGAACGGCGATGAAGCTGCTTGCCCTCCTGTCGGGTCGACTCCCTCGGGTAGACGTGTTGGGTTTGTGGCACAAACAGGTTTGCCTGGAACATCGACCCACCCGAGCGAATTTGTCTTCGACGGATGTTTGTAGCGCAAACAAGTCGTCTTCTTCAACAGGTCTCTCTTCGTCCGATGTCTTCTGCGGAAGCACGCGCGTCGGACCCGCCTCGCTCTCCAGACCAGGTCTGGTTCTTCACTCAATACTATCATCAACTGAAGGGGCTCTGCTACGCGCCTGCAGGGGGATTGCTTCTTCTCGGCGTGCTCGGGGGTCTGCTCGTGCGTCCCCAGATGCTGATTTATGGGGCGCCCCTCGGGGCGTTTGCCCTCCTCGTTCTCACGTCTCCGTGGGTGTGGTACATGCACCGACGCTACGAGAGCACATACGGGCGGGTCCGAAACCGAGAGGGACCCGGGAGTCCCCTCGGAACCCCGAATGTATTCTCGGCATGGACCTTCGTCCCCCTCTTGACAGGGGCCTTCTGCTGGATTGCACTCATTACGTTTTACATTCCGCAGCACACTCCCCTCGGCGACAACCATTTCCTCGTGTTCTTCCCAGGGTGGTTGCTGATTGTTGCGAGCCTGCCGGCACCACTTCCTCATCTTCGCTGGACGTACGCGACGACGGGCGCTCTTCTCTTCCTAGCCCCCCTTCTCCCTCTGATCACGACCAACATGGTCCTGGTGCAGGCCGTGAACTACGGGCTCCTGGGAGCCGTCCTCCTCGGCGTTGGTCTTTACAATCATCGCCTCCTCGTCAGCACCCTCGGCCCGATACACGACACGAGGGAGGTGAGCGCCGATGAGTGATTCGGACTCCGACGTGCCTTTTGAGCATCTCGCCGAACTGGATAAGCTGATCCACGAGCCCGCGCGGCTGTCAATCCTCACGGCCCTCTCGTCGTGCGGACAGGCCGACTTCACATTCCTACAGCGCCTGACGGGCCTCACGCGGGGCAACCTCTCGAGCCACCTGTCGCGGCTCGAAGAGGCGAGCCTGGTGGACGTGGACAAGTCATTTGAGGACAAGACGCCCGTGACAACCGTGTCGCTGAGCGAGAACGGCCGTCGCACGATCGCCCGCTACTGGGACGACCTACAGGCCCTCCGCGACGAGGCCGATCGGTGGGACGCCGACGACGTGGAGTCGACGGGATAATTGCAATGACTCTGTCCCGCCCATTCCCTTCCCAGCCTCACGATTTTCCACTCGTCTCTTCTTCGGTCCACGTGGAAGTCATGGCACAATCCACGGGGCACGAGGTACAGCCGAGCGGGTCCTTCAGTCACAACCTCTTCTCATCCCGCCGCCCGTCCACCCGCACATGCCATCGCCCACATTCCGCCTTTACAACACGCTGACGCACGAGACCGAGCCGGTCGAGCCGATCGAGGAGGAGCACCTCCGCTTCTACAGCTGTGGGCCGACGGTGTACATGTACGCCCACATCGGCAACTTCCGGTCGTTTCTCACGGCCGACCTCATCCGGCGCACGGCCGAGGCGATCGGGTGGGACGTGACCAACGTGAGCAACATCACGGACGTGGGGCACCTCACGCAGGACGACCTCGTGGACCCGGGGGGCGAGGACAAGATGCAACGGGCCCTGGAGCGGGAGGGGGAGCGGTTCGCCAACATCTACGACCTCGCCCGCCACTACACGGAGGCGTTCCTGGAGGACTGGGGGGCCCTCAACCTGCGCGAGCCGGAGGTGCGGCCCCGTGCTACGGAGCACGTCACGGACCAACTGGAGGCTGTCATTGAGCTCGTCGAGACGGGCCACGCCTATACGACGGAGCAGGGCGTCTATTTCTCCGTCGAGAGCGTCGACGACTACGGCCACCTCAGCGGCAACACGGAGGCGCAACAGCTGGAGGCCACGGACCGCGACGTGGTGGAGGACCCCGAGAAGCACGATCCGCGCGACTTCGCGCTCTGGAAGCACGACCCCGATCACCTTATGCACTGGCACAGCCCCTGGGGCTGGGGCTACCCCGGATGGCACATCGAGTGCTCGGTGATGGGCATGCAGTACCTCGGCGACCGATTTGACCTCCACACTGGGGGGGAAGACTTGATTTTTCCCCACCACGAGTGTGAGATCGCGCAGAATCAGTCCCTCGCCGGGCACCCCGTCGTCAACTACTGGGTACACACCCGCTTCTTGCAGGTGGAGGGCGAGAAGATGTCGAAGTCGACGGGCAACTTCTACACCGTCCGTGACCTCATCGCGCCGGGCCCGAATGACAAGCACGTGCCGGACTCGGTTCGGGAACAGGGGGGCATCGATCCGCTTGCCCTCCGCTACACCCTGATGCAGGGCCAGTACCGGAAGCCGTTCAACTTCACGCTCGATGCCCTCCACACCGCCGCCCGCCACGTCCGCCGGTATCAGGACGCGGCCGAACGGGTCGAAGAGGCGTTGGAGGCCGACGCCGCCGGCCCCGACCACCTGGGCGACCGTCTCGGGGCCATTCACGAGCGGACCCTGGAGGCCATGTGCGACGACCTCAACACCCCCGCCGCCACGGCCGCCGCCCTGGAGGGTGTGAAGGCCATCGAACAGACGGACCGCCTTAGTGGGGACGCGGCCCGGAGCGCCCGCAACTGGCTCGACCGCACGAACGCCCTGCTCGGCATCGTCGAGTCCGAGCACGACGCAGAGCCGGCCACCGACGATGGCTCCCAGGACGGCCTATCGGCCGGCCACCTGTCCAGCTCCATCAACACGCTTCTGGAGGACCGAGAGGCCGCCCGCACCGAGGGCGAGTACGCCCGCGCCGACGCCATCCGCGACACGCTGGAGGCCCTAGGCATCGAGGTGATGGACACCCCCGACGGCACCGAGTGGCGGCGGACGATAGAAGTGGGCTGAATGAGTGATGCCCCGTGATGGGTGAAGAAGGCAATGTTCACTGATGTTACGCATCACGGGGCACGCATCACGGCCCCCCTTCGTAGTTCTTGCGTTGCACATTACTCTTGATTCGCTCATGGCCGTCTCGTCTGACTACGACATTTCCTCCCGTCCCCGCCGACTGCGCAGGACCGCGAACATCCGCCGCATGGCCCGGGAGACACGGCTGTCGACGGACCACTTGATTGCTCCGCAGTTCGTGATGGACGGCGAGAACAATCGAGAGGAAGTCCCGTCGATGCCGGACACGTACCGCCACACGGTCGACCGGCTCGTCGACCATGCGGAGACACTAGATGCCCTCGGGATTCCAGCCATTGCCCTCTTCCCCGCCATTCCCGACGGCCTGAAGACCCCGGACGCCGGGCACGCCCTCGACCCCGATCATCTCTATCCGAACGCCATTCGGGCCCTCAAGAAGGCCGTGCCGGAGCTGATGGTGATTACCGACACCGCCCTCGACCCCTACAACAGCGACGGCCACGACGGGATCGTGCGAGACGGCATCATCGACAACGACGCGACCATTCAGGTGATGTGTCAGATGGCGGTGCTCCACGCCGAGGCCGGGGCCGACGTCATTGCTCCGTCCGACATGATGGATGGGCGCGTGGGCGCCCTCCGCGACGCGCTCGACTCCGCCGGGCACACCGATGTTGCCCTCCTGTCCTACACCGCCAAGTACTCGTCGAACTACTACGGCCCGTTCCGCGACGCGCTCGACTCCGCCCCCGAAGACGCGGCGAACGCGCCGGCCAAGGACATCCCCGAGAACAAGGACACCTACCAGATGGACCCGGCAAACGGCGAGGAGGCCGTCCGCGAGCTCATGCTCGACCTCGACGAAGGGGCCGACATGGTGATGGTCAAGCCGGCCCTTCCCTACCTCGACGTCATCCACCGCGTCCAGCAGCACAGCGATGTGCCGGTCGCTGCCTACAACGTGAGCGGCGAGTACGCCATGATCAAGGCCGCCGCCCAGAATGGCTGGCTCGACGAAAAGGCCTGTGCCTTGGAGGCACTCACCGGCATCCGCCGCGCCGGGGCCGATGTCATCCTTACCTACTTCGCAGAGGACGCGGCCCGCTGGCTGGAGCAGTGACGAGTTTCAGGGGATGCGTTTCGAATTCGTCGCCTCCCTAGGTACGTTCAACCTGCACCCTCATCCCCCATCCACAAAAATCCGCACTTTCAAGATGGCAGTTGAGATCACCCACATCGACTACAGCGACCTCGCCGGCGGCCTCGTCCGCATGATGGACCGGTTTAAGGAAGAGGGCACCCTGACCGGCGAGATCGAGGACGACGACCGGCTCCGAGACGACCCGAACGCCGCCCTCCTCGGCCTGCTCTACGACCAGCGCGTCCGGGCCGAGTCGGCCTTTACCGGCCCGCTTCGCCTCAAGGACCGCCTCGGGCACCTCGACATGGAAAAGATCGCCGCGATGGACTTCGAGCCGTTCCAGGAGCACTTCGCCGAGTCCCCCGCCGTCCACCGCTTCGTCAACAAGATGGCGGAGAACACCCAGACTGTGGCCGCCCACATTGCGGACGAGTATGACGGCCGCGCGGCGAACATGTGGAACGACGGCGCCGACCTGGACACCATCGAAAAGCGCCTCCAGGACCTGCCCGGCTTCGGCCCGGCCAAGGCCTCGAAGATCAAATACGTCCTCCACTACTTCGGGCACCGCGACTTCTCGAACGCGGCGTAGGGCTCCGGCCTGGAGACCGGTCCGCACAATCTGCAGGAAACGATGCGGGCCGCCTACTCCCAGGCCCCGTCCCCGTGGCAAGCGCCCCGTTTCGGAACGGGCTCCCGTCCGGGTACGACGGGCACGGGCACGCAGATGCTGGCCACCACGCTCAGACACACCGGAGGGGATCCCTAGCACAGGGACAGCCAACCAGCTCTCATCGGCGCTCTGTGCGATACAGGATCCCCTCTTGGCCAGTGCACACGCACTGCGAGTCGCTCTCAAGCCCAGCATGCCCCTCCAAGCGCAGTAGCGGCCGGCAGCCCGCCCCCGAAGTGGGCCGTTACGACCGCGAACGAAGCGTCTGCATCATGTCTTCTACAAACTCCCCGTCAATCTCCGGGACGGCGTCTTCCTCGATCAACTGTTCCCGCTTCTCGGGCGTGGCCTCGAAGAAGCGGGCCATCGTGTCGCCCATGGACACGACCCAGGCCCATTTGGCGTCCACCATTCCCGCACCGGTCGCCGCGTCGTCCCCCGGACCCGCCGAATCGCCCATTGCACTCTGGCCCTTCGTCACGTCCTTGGCGGCCTGGTTGACAAGCTTTTTCTTCACCTCAGATGGGCTCAGAGAGCTGTTCTTCTCCAACATCAGGGCCACAACGCCCGCCACCTGTGGGGCCGCCGCCGATGTCCCACTGAAGAGGCCCCAGCTGTCATCCCCGGTCCCGGTCGACGAGGTGTCGAGCCGGCTTCCGGGCGGAACGGGAAGCATCAGGAGCGGCGCAGGAAGAGACGATGAGTCATTGCCCACCATTCCGCAGAGGTCCGGGACCTGCCGCCCGGAGTACAGGCTGCTGTCGAAGCTGGCCGCGTAGCTGGAAGCTTCGAGGTCCAGGTCGGGGTAGCTCACGTGTACCCCCCCGACGGCAATAACATCGGGGTGGCTGGCCGGGAAGCCGTATCCGTTCGGCCCATTCCCCGCGGAGAAGCACACGACAATGCCGTTGTTCACGGCGTTGGCAATCGCAGCCTCCATCGCCTTCAGCGTGTTGTACAGGGAGCGACTGCGGTTGCGAATGTCCCTCCAGGACGTGCCGGGTTGGTCCACCGACCAGCCCCAGCTGTTGGTGATGATGTCTGGATTCTGATTCCGGGCCTTGTTGAATGCTCCAACCGCGTCGTTTCCCATTTTTACCGGAATTAGCTGGGCATCAGGGGCGGCCGAGAAGATGTTGGCCGCTTCTCCGGTGCCGTGTCCATAGCTGTCCTGGGACGGGTTTCTGGCACCGGGGCCAAGGATTGTCGAGCGCGTGCGGTAGCCACGCCGTTCGTAAAACTCGTGTTCGTAAAACCCCGTGTCCGGCATGGCCACCTTTATCTTCGAACCGGTAATCGCGTTGCGGTGCACACGGGTGGCCCGGAGGATCGTGGCGACCTCGTCGGGGACTGTGAAGTAGTGGTACGCATCCGAGTGAGGCTCCGCAATGGGAGAAATGGGGCTCTCGGCATGGAATTCAGGAGGGACAACTGGTGTGGCCCCTTCCGCCCAGTCCCCCAGCGCTCCGGCCATTTCTTGTTCGTCCTCTTCCACGTCGAAGTACTCTGCCTCCGCGCCATCAAACACTTCTTTCGTCTTGCCCTTCAGAGCCACCCCAAACACGTCTTGGCACAGGTCGGCCGAGCCCCCGACCGAGATGGTGGCTGGATTCACGTCGAGGACGCGGAACCCCAGCTCTCGGAGCTCACGCTCGGCCTCCTCAGTAACCCCCGGATCCGAATTGTACTCGTCGACATTCCCTCCGGTAATGGGCTCCTCGGTGTCGAATAGGGAGACTCCGCCCTTGGATTTGGTCGAGATAATGGTGACGATTTCTGGGTTTTCCTCAGCGTCAGACATGGTTTCTCTGGTCTATTATGAGGGAGTTCATGAAGGATAAACGTCGAGTGGCCATCGAACGAACTAGTGAAACTCGGGGGAAACCGGAAACGCAACATCGTCCACGAGGGACGACAGCTCTTCAGGAATCTGGACCGGCGCTGTCGCCTCGTACACCTGTCCTCGGCTTGTGTCCGCATCGGTAGACCCCGGGCGCGCTTTCAGCGTGGTGTCGAACACTTCCTCGAACCGTTCCTTGTCCCCCGAAATCGAGAGCCCCACCTCGCTGGCCTGAACCACCTCGAACCCAAGATCACGGAGGGCCTCTTTCGCGCGTTCGATTACGTGGCTCTCGACTCGATGCGAGTCTACGGTTTCCGACGTAATGGGCTCATCCGGATCTAACACCGAAGACCCATCCGCAGAACGGAGAATCACTTGGGCAACCACGTCGTCGGACATGCTCGAGTCTATCATCTTGCCAATTGTTTGCAGCGATGATAAGTGTATGAGGAGATGGGACGCACCTCACGGGGACGAGTGACGTATACGGGCCCTCCCACTCTGGAGAACACGGCTCCCTTCCCACCCGCGGACGTGTGAAACGAACGTCTTTATGGATTCCTGCGTTGCACGGACGTTAAAGCCCAAGCGTCGGCCAATCGCCTGCACAAGAAGTTCCGCCGGGGAACCCCGTCTCGGGAAGACAAGAACGGCGGAAAGAGGGAGTCTCCCCCATCGCATCTCCGGGCCCTGGAAGACTGCGGCATCCGTCAGGAGCCGCCGTCTCGGCTAGGAGCTTACCGTCTTTACTGGGTCGTCAGAACAAGCGATGCCTAAACAGCAACATGCACGTTTTAAATCTAGACGGCGGGGGGACTGCCGTCAACACTTTTATGTTCTGTCACACTTAGTTCACTAAATATTAAAATTTTCAGCGAATATATACACGTCCCTCGGAAAAACACTACCCCGGGTTTCCCCACTGAGTCGCACTCTCCCATGCACTTACAGCGGGTTCTGTGCTCTCCCCTCCAGTGATTGGAAGTTGGGGCTCTGCTGATCGTGCTCCGGATCGCTCTTTCTCTGTGGAATAGTCCTTGTTACGGATTTACCCCCGTCCTGGGGCGAAAGAGAAGGAGACTCCTCTCCCCCCGGCATTGAGGCCTTCTTGAGCCCCGATCCAGGCGAGAGTTCGTGCGCCTCCACGGACGGGATCTCAGACCGGTCGAGGTCCCCTGAAACGCAAGTGTGCCCTCCGATCAACGAAACAGACATGCACCTACATGAAAACCTTCAGTACTCCAACGGCGCGGGATTGGCTCCGCGGCTGGACGTTGACGTACATTCCGAACCAGGATGAGGCGGAGCGTTTGGCCACGCAACTTCACACCCACCTAGAAGTGAACGGGCTCGATGGCCTCCGTTTGTCCGATGGGGTTCGCTCGGAACTGGAGAACGTAATGGGGACCGCACAGGACGAGAATGCCCGCTCTCCAGCGACGGTCGTAGAAACGATTTTGTCCGATCACCTGCCCCCCGAGATCGCCGAGGCAGCCGCGGCCCCGCTCGCGTTTCACAACTTGAATCAGGGCAAACGGACCCTTGAGGTCGACGTCGAACAGGCGATGCCGCCTGCACTGGCGGCGACCATTGAGAAGATTATTCGTGCCAAGATCACCGAAGACGGTGCGGCCCGGATTCAAACCATGTACGAAGAGGTAGGGCCCGAGGGACTCCGACGGTGGCTTCTGAGTTCAAACTGACGGTCGTTTCAGGGCCCTGGTCTACGCCGCCTCCACTCTTCCCCTCAACGGGGCTGCTGCGTTCGAAAAATCGGGCGTCTCTCCCACGCCCCCCATGTCCGACACTCCGATCGCACGGGGTCGACGACCGGGTTCCCAGGACGTTGCCGGCCACCATGGCATCTCAGAAGAGGCGGAGGACCCGTTCCTATCCCCCCGGCGTGGACTGGGCCTCGGTGGAGTCCTCCGCGGCGGACCGGTCGTCGGCCTCAGCCGGCTCCGTCGGTGCCTCCTCAAATTTCTTCCGCTCGCGGTTGCGCTGCGTCGAGGCCTGCGCCGCCGGCGCTACGTAGTAGTACGCCGCTGCGACCCCCAGATTAAAGAGGGCCGCGCCCACGCCCAGTGCAGCCCCCAGGTATCGCGGCCCCGACAGGGCAAGGCGAATCATCACCGTCGCCGCGGCGAACCCGGAGTTCCGAAAGACCACGTGATACGTCACACTGTGGCGAAGCGACATCAGAACCACAAGAATGTCGCTGAAGATGAGCACCGTGTAGAAGGTGTTGAAGAAGGGAATGCCTTCTTCGCCGACAAGCGGCCCCAGCACAGCGTACGCGGCAAGGCCGGACAGGACGAGAAGCAGACCGTTCGCCACCAGCTTTTTCTGTCGGACGAAGAACTGCTGTTCCCCTTCCGACTCGGTAATGGGCTGGTGCAGTTGCAGTTTGTAGAACAGACCGAGGATGACAAAGATGAGCAGGGCCGCCGTGGCGTCTACCACGAGGTGCTGCACCGCCTCCCGCCCCGTCTCCATTCCCCACTGGATGGGCTCTTCTTCAAACTCCACGAGCTCCTTGAAGGAGCGACGGAGCAGGATGAGCGAAAACACTTCAAACTGCTTGCCTGCCGTGTCGGCCACACTCGTGGCGAGGCCCACAACCAGCCCGACAAGCTCCACCACGAGGAAAAGCGTGAAGGCAACGTCGATGGCCTTGAAGTGATTGGTCGAGACGGCCCTCCCCATCGGCTCGGGCAGCCAGCCCATCCGGCTGAGCTCAATCGCGACAAGGGCCCCCAAAAAGCCCCCAACGAGCCCCCCCGCCACCATACGACGAGCCTCCTCGCCCTCCCACCATTCTTCGAAGACATCGAAGACACGGCCACTGAAGCGAAGGATCGCAAGAGCAGCACTCATGGGGACGCACGAAACACCGTGAGGGCAAAGATCGGATGGAGCACGCCACACGCACGCCGGAACAGGCGGTTTTCGGGGGGCGAACGCCCTTTCAATACAGTCACATGCACAGCTCCCTACGACCGAGGGGGGTCTTGAGATCGAGCTAGAGCGTCTCCGGGGCAATCTCCACCACCTGCCGGTTCATCATCGCGAGGGTGCGGGCCGAATACGACTTGACGAGGCGGTGGTCGTGGGTCGCCACGAAGAGCGTCATTCCCTGCTTGTGCAGCTCCAGCAGCAATTCATGAATCTCGTCGGCCACGGACGGGTCCAGGTTGCCCGTAGGCTCATCGGCCAGGAGCACCCACGGGTCGTTGGCAATTGCCCGCGCGACGACAACGCGCTGCTGCTCGCCCCCCGACAGTTCGTGGGGGTAGCTGCGGTGCTTGTGGCTAAGGCCCACGCGCCCTAGCACCTTGGTAACCCGGCTCTTCACCTCCGAGGCAGATGTACCGGTGGCGTGCAGGGCAAAGGCCACATTCTCGTACGCCGTCCGGTCTGGAAGGAGCTGAAAGTCCTGAAAGACGACCCCAATCGAGCGCCGGAGATGCGGAATGTCGTCCCGCCCAATCTCGTCGGATCGGTAGTCTCCAATTTGAACGACCCCCGAGTCGGGAAGCAGATCCATGTACAGCAGGCGCAGAATCGTGCTCTTGCCACTGCCCGTGGGCCCCACCAGATACGTCTTCTGCGACTGGTCGATGTGGAAGGAGACGTCGTCCAACACCGAACGCTGGGTGCCGTTCGGCAGGGAGAACGAAATGGAGACGTCGCGAAAGTCGATCACGGACAGAAAGATCAAGCCGGGCAGAGAGGCCTACATGATCGCGGTCCGGACAGGAAGGATCAACCCTTTTCGTCCCGTCCGGGACAGAAGCGTTCTCCAACAGAGATGCGCCGGACACGCGACCGCCGCGAGTCACCCACAAGCTGACCCCGTACGGGCCAGAGACCTACGTGGCGGGCCGGGCCTGCTGGTGGCGGTGACGGGCGATGGCCACGGCCAGCTCCATTGAGCTTCGCATGCTGCCCGGCAGGGCCATGCCTTTGCCCGCAATGCCGAAGGCCGTCCCGTGGTCCGGCGACGTGCGCACGATGGGCAGCCCCGCCGTGTAGTTGACGCCGTGGTCGAACGCGAGGGCCTTGAAGGGCACGAGCCCCTGGTCGTGGTACATTGCCAAAGCGGCGTCGTGATCGGCATCGAGTTGGGTCCCGAAGAACCCGTCCGCCGCAATCGGCCCCTCCACCCGAAAGCCTTCCTGCTGCGCGGCCCGCAGGGCCGGCGCAATGACCTCCTCTTCTTCTTCGCCGAAGGCGCCGGCCTCTCCTGCGTGTGGATTCAGTCCAAACACCACAATCTTGGGCTGCTCGATCGCGAAATCATCACGCAGGGATGCATCGAGGACACGCAGCTTTTCGAGAATGGCCTCCTTCGTCACCGCCGACGGGACCTTCGACAGCGCAACGTGACTCGTCACGAGCCCCACCCGTAGTCCCCCGGCCACCATCATCATCGTCGGTTGCACGCTGCCCGTCTTCTCCGCGAGGAATTCGGTGTGGCCCGGCACGTCGTACCCCGCTTGCTGAACCGCGTCCTTCGAGATCGGCGCAGTGACCATCGCGTCGACGGTCCCGGCCCGACACGCCTCCACGGCCCGTTCGACCGCCCGCATCGCCAGCCCGCCCCCCTCCGCCGTGATGGATCCAAACAGAACGGGCGGCTCCGGATCCTCGGCCACATCGAGCACCGCCACGTCGCCATGCGGCACCTCCTCCGGCACCTCGTCCACAACATGGATGTCGAGGTCCGAGAAGCCAAGCACGTCGGCGTGCACCCGCAGCACGTGGGCCGACCCGATGAGAACCGGGGTCATGGACGGCATCAGGCTGGGATCATGCAGGCTCTTCAGCACCACCTCGGGCCCGATCCCATTCGGGTCGCCCAGGGTAATGGCCAGGCGGGTGGGCGCGCCGTCCGGCGCCGGCGGTTCAGGTCGCTGGAAGGTGGGTCGCTGAATTTGCATGAAGGCGTCGAATCGATTCGGAAAAGCACATTGAAGACGGCGACAGCCCAGGTCGACTGGGCCAGGGACGCCGCACCGCGCCCGAACACCAGCCGGTCGGGCGCCTCCGCACAGAGGCTTCTCGGCATCGAGGCGGGGGGCGTCGCCCGCGGGCACCGTCGCCCCTGGAGAAACAGAGGATCCACGGGATTCAACGAGCCAGATGCTCCGGCACGTCAGGCGGAATCGGAGGGGCCGTCAAGGAGGGTTTCCAGGTAGGAATGGTCTTCCGGGGACAGGTCGTCGCCCGGGGCATGGCGCGCGTCGAAGGCAATGTAGTCCGACGCCGCGTCAACGACGGCCTCGATGGTCTTCTCGAAGGTTGGGCGTTTGACGTACGCCCCGGCCGCGTTCCGATGGCCCCCGCCGCCGAAGTGACGAGCCCACTGGTCAACGCGCACGTCCGCTTCCGAGCGGAAGCTGATCTTGGATCCATCGTCGGTTTCCGAAAAGAGCAGCGCGGTCTTCACGCCCTCGATCGACAGGACGTAGTTCACGAAGCCCTGCTTGTCGTCCCAGCTCGCCCCCGTGTCTTCCACCATCCGCTGCGTGACCACGGAGTAGCCGAGCTGTCCGTTGTAGCGGAGCCGAATGCGGTTCAGCATGCGCCCGAGGAGGCGAAGCCCAGGCATCGACTTGCGGTCGTAGATGGTTTCGTGGATCGGTGCGGGCCCGATCCCCCCCCGCTCCAGAATGTCCGCCACGCTCCGGTGCAGCTCCGGGGTCACGCTGCTGTAGCGGAAGGAGCCGGTGTCCGTCATGATGGCCGTGTAGAGGGCCGTGGCAATCGTCTCGTCAATCAAGCCTGGAGAGAGCCCCTCGATGATCTCATAGACCAGTGCGCCGGTGGCGGCGGCCTCCTCCCGGACGAACTGGACGTCGAACCAGTGCTCGGGCTCCAGGTGATGGTCGACCAAGACCGTCGTCGCGGCGGCGTTTCGGACGAGCGAGCCCACCTTGCCGAGGCGCTCTTCGTCGTTGGTGTCGAGCACAAAGGCAACCTCCGCCTCCGCCAGGGCCTCATGCTGCTCCAGCGAGCCGTTGAAGACGGCAATGTCCCCGGCCCCGGGCATCCAGTCGAGGTTGTAGTCCACCTCATCGGCGTTGACCATCGCGACCGACTTCCCCATTTCCTCTAGGAACCGCCCGAGGGCCAATTGCGACCCGACGGCGTCCCCGTCCGGGCCGAGATGGGTCGTGATGAAAAACCGATCGTGCTCTCGGATCAGCGCAAGTACGTCGTCGAGCATGCGGCGCCTCCAGGGCTCCCGTGGTCGAGATGGCGTGAATAGCTTGTTCTTAACGGAAGGCCTCCGTGTAGGGTTCGGGGCAATCGTAGGGATTTTCGTTTCCGCCCCACCTCTTTGCCGCGTCCCACCTCGTCTTCGTTCCGGCAGGGAGGGGTAGCGCGGTGACGGAGAGTTCTCGCCTCATCGAACCGCTTTGGGCACTCCTCTCACTCTTCTGTCCACCGCGGCGCCGCACTGCGGCTGAAAGCCCGTCCCGAACGGAGTTTGTGGAAGGTGCGACGTGCCCGCTGCAGCGCCGCCGTGCCGAGGCGCTGCAGGACCTTTCCGATGAGGGCAGGCCGCCACCTGATATGGGATCGGGGGTATCTGTGGACGGAGAGCCATCGGCCCACGATAAGTTCTACAATTCCCCGCTCCGCCTCCGGCATTTGCGAGCGCCACTTCTCCCGGTTGGACGAATCGATCTGCCGGGCACTTTTTCGCTTCCAGGGTTCCCGGTCGGGGTCGAAGTGATGGGAGGCTTGCTGTGGGGGGCGCAGCATCGCTTCCTGGAACGGCATTTCTAGAAAGGCGCATACGTCGCGGAGACAGGCCTCGGGGTCGACGATCAGGTCTTCGTACCGCAGCGCGAAAAATCGCCCCTCATAGTCGGTCCGATAGCGGTCCACGAGGGCCGCGTAGGTACGCCATGTCCACGCCTGTTCCGGGATTGTGCGCCGGCTCCACGGCAGGTTCCGCAGTGAGAGAACCACGTCCCGCGGATCGCGAATGATGGTGACGAAGACGGCGTTGGGGAATTGGCGGGCCATCGCGGGGACCTTCGCGAGGTGGTCCGGGGTTTTTTCCCCCCAGGCTGGGGCCCCTGAACGGGCAGCGTATGTGTCGAGCAGCGCACGAAAAACATCTCCGTGCGTGGGGGCCTGCAGGGCACGGAGCCGACCGCGAATGGTGGCCCACTCGTCATCGGAGAGCGCCATGTCGTGCACGCCGGGCTGCTGGTCGAGCCGGGCGAGCATTCGCTCAACGTCGGCCCAGTCCTCAATCGCCCCCCCTCTCCAGCACCGCGTGAAGTAGTGCGTCTCCGGGGCAACCACGAGGGCAGGATGCGCATCGAGCAGGCTGCTGAGGAGCGTGGTGCCGGAGCGCGGCATGCCAACCACAAACACCGGATGTCGGGGAATGCACGACTCAATCATGGGCTGTGAGCGCGCGGCGATAGAGCGCAACGGTCTGCCGGGCCAGACGGGACCAGTCAAGGTCCTCCACCGGCGCCCGGCCTGCTCGGTCGGTCGTCCGGGCCCACCTCATGCCCTCAGCCAGCACCGGCGGGGTAAGCTCGCCCGTGTAGGTACGCATCCACCCGGGGCCCACTCGCTCTTGCAACTCCGTCATGGCGCCGCGGTCGGGCACAAGGACCGGCCGGTCGAACGACAGGGCAAGCAGGGCCGATCCCGAGTGCATGATGGTCTCGTAGGGAAGCACCACGAGGTCGGCGGTCGCGATGAGAGCCGGCATGGTCTCTTCTTCGATGAACCGGAGGTCTGTGCAGACCCGGGGGTCCCTCTCGGCAGCCCCCCGGATGCGTTCGGCCAAATCATCAGAGACGGGGTTTCCGGCGACCACGAGGCGCGCCTCCGGGGACTCCCACTGTCGGAATGTCTGGATGAGTGGAACGACATTCTTGTACGGGCGGATGCGCCCCACGAACAGCGCGACGGGGGCTTCTGGATCAAGATTGAACCGACGGCGGGCCTCCGCTTTGGGCACGGGCGCCGGATAGGCCGTGCGGTAGTGGCCGTGCGGGACAACCGCGCTTGGCACCGACCGGAGCACGGGAAACCGCTCGCAGGCCTCGTCGCGGGCCGTCTCGCTCAGGCTGATGATCCCGTCCACCATCGGGAGAAAGAGCAGCCAGAACAGCCGCTCCAACCGCGGATGGTAGGACTCGTGCGGGCCCAGATCGTGGACCGTCCACACCAGCTTCGTGCCGCAGAGCCGCGCCCATGCGAAGAGCAGCAGCTCCGCCATGACGTAGAAGTAGGCCGCCGTCGGCGACGGATAACTCAGGAAGTCCTCCGGCCAGTGCACGTGCCATACGTCGTAGCGTTGTCGGAGGGGCTCGAACCTCGCAAACCCGTCCACCTCCACGTTCGCCTCCGCCTCCATTCCCTCGTACAGGAGCCGGGTGTACGGATTCCCGTTCTCGCTCGAAAATCCCGGCCAGCCGAGCACGTTCAGCGGTCGGCCAGGATCGGGGCCGGGACATTCCGCCGGTCGATCATCCGTCATTGGCGATTCGATTTTCGTCTGTGGTCAACCAATCGGAGAAGGAACGATCGAGCAGTGTTTCCAGCCGGTGCACATCGCCGGCGTATGCCTCTGCCAGGCGGGCCCGGGCCGCACGCGGCAGCGGCGGCTTCCGCAGGTTTGCGTTTCGCACCCTCATCAGGATCCGGTCGCGGAGGGCCTCTGGAAGCACCAGGCGTGCCCACCGCCGGAGGACATGATCCGGCGTTCCAATGAACCGGTGCAACCAGTCGAAGGTGGGAACCCCCGTGGCACGGCGGCGAACCCCAGTGTCGGGCGTGAAGGACGGGTCCACCCCGAGCGCCCGGTACACGGTTTGGGCAAAGCCTGCTGGGTCCGCCGTCAGCTCTTCGAAGCGGTAGACGTGCAGTTGCTCCCGATCGAAGTACTCCAGGTACCGCGCCAGTTGCCGGCCGTAGAGCCCCATGCGCCGGTAGTGCCACGACCACTCCCATCCCGCGTCCACCCGCTCGTCTTCGGCGTCGAGGGCCGCCTCGAAGTCGTCCAGCGGCTCGCGGCCGCTCTGGATCAGCTGCAGGTAGTGCGAGTGAGCCCGCACGACGGGATTTCGAAGGATCGCGATCAGCGAGGCCTCGGGGCACTGCTCGTGCAAGAGACGCGGCGCATCCTTGTCGTAGAGGTACACGGGAGAGGCCTCTCCCACAATGGCCTCACTCGTTGCCTCTGAAAACAGTGATTCATACTCGGGGGTCGTGTAGACAACCCCAGACTCCCGGTTTGCCTCTTCGTCCCCTGGCCCAGCCATCACGGGGGGATTCTCCGCGTAGGCAAAATAACAGGGCTCCTTTACCGGACTCATGAACACATCCGGGTGCTGGCGCAGATAGTCGTAGAGCGAGGTCGTCCCGGACTTGGCCGCCCCAATGACGAATGTATTCGGCATCGTCGCCATCGGTACAGTTCAGAGTTGAAAAGGTCGAGTAGGCGGCTCGGCGCGCGGGTCGCCCCTCCGCCCCTCCTCAATGCGTAGAGGCACCGGGCGGATCAACGGGGAATCAGTCCCGCACGACGGCGACCGGCCGGGAACGTGGCGGCGGCGCTGGAGCCCCCGACCCGGCAGTCGGTGTCGGCCTTTTTGTGCCCGTTTGTGCCCAGAAAAGAGTGCCTCAACAGGCAACTTGGGCAGGGATCAGATGATCCCTGCATGGCCTACACTGAGAACGCCCCTAAGCCCTGACCCTGGCCGACCGGGCAGACGGGGCCGGCATCGTGTCCTGCGTCAACACCGTGCCCCGCGTCAATCCTCAACCAAAACCGGGCCCGTTCCTCGATGCCGTCAGGGTTTCCTGATTTCTTGCGAGGGTCTACTGTCCACTCGACAGCGACAAAATCGGGCGCCTGCTCCGATCCGTTAATGCTTTTGTGTTTCCCATCCCCGCATGAACCATTCGTCGACGCACGACGCCTCGTCCCCCGACGCCAGTTCGGATGAGGGGGGCGGGACGCCTGACTACACCCGTCGCATTTTGAAGGGAGGGGGCTCGGTCTTTTCCGGATCCCTCATCGCGAAGGCCGTCGGGTTTGCCCTACAGGTTGTTCTCGGCCGGGGATTCGGCAAGGGGCTTTACGGCATTTACAGCTATGGGCTTTCTCTTCTTCGGATCGTCCGGGAATTGAGTACAATCGGGCTTCAAAACGGCGTGGTCCGGTTCGGCGCCGAGCACAGCGAGAACGAGGATACGGCTGCACTGAAGGGAACGTTCTTGGCCGTTGGGGGACTCGGGACGGGAGCCGGAGTTCTCATGGGCGCGGCGCTCTACCTGGCGGCCCCGTGGCTGACCGAGGTTGCGCTCAGCAATACGAACGATCCGCTGGTCTTCCAGCTTTTTGCGGTCGGACTCCCCTTCTACGTCCTCACCTACCTCGGCTCCCGCATGGCTCGTGCCCTCGGCAAAATGCGGGTGGACGTGCTTCTCGACTCGATTCTTCAACCGGCCCTCTTCCTGCTGCTCACGGGCATCATTCTGCTGTTCGGATGGGGGTTCACGGCGGCCCTGTACGCCTTCGTGGCCTCCACCGCACTGGCCGCCGGGGCATCGGTGTACGCGGTTTACCGGCTGTTTCCACCGCTTTTCTCATCCCTGGCCCCAACGGTCGACCTTCGACGCCTCTTGCGCTTTTCCCTGCCCATCGTCGGAGTGAGTCTCGCCAGCATGGGCCTCGCCCGGGCCGACCGGATCATGCTCGGGCCCCTCGCCGGCGAAGAGGCCGTGGGCCTCTACACCGCCGCCTCCAAAATGTCGGTCCAGCTCCGGTTTGTCCTGTTTGCGCTCACGGCTGCGTTTTCCCCGGTCATCTCTGAGCTGTACCACAGCGACCGGACTGACGAGTTGGCTCGGCTCTACGCCGACACGGTCCGGTGGATCGCCCTGGGCACGCTTCCGCTGGCCGTGGTTCTGATTGTGTTCGCTCCGGACATCATGGCGATTTTCGGGCCCGAGTTCCGAGAGGGGGCCATTCTGCTTCGGGTGCTGGCAGGGGCCTACATCGTGGTCGCTGGGTCCGGATCCGTGGGCCACATGCTACAGATGTCCGACCATCAGGATTTCACTTTTTGGGTGAACGCCAGCATGGCCGTGTTGAACGTGGGCCTCAACTGGATTCTTATTCAGTGGTATGGCGTTGTGGGTGCGGCCATTGCGACGGGCACGACACATATTCTAGGAAATCTCTTCCAGTTGTGGGGGCTCTACCATTTTACTCACATCCAGCCATTCCGGTGGAACCTGTGGAAACCCCTCGTGGCGGCGGGCGCGTCGGGGGGCACAGCGTGGATGCTCTTCGTCCAGCTCGCCTCCTCAGGCCGTTGGCTGATTGGCATCCCGGCGGCCCTACTCGTCTATGGCAGTGTCCTGCTCGCCCTGGGTCTGTCTCCCCGCGACCAGGCCATTGCGGACAACCTGTGGTCGGAACTGCGAGCACGACTGGACACGTAGATCAATGGCACCACGGGCCCGAGCGCTCGTCGGTGCGCTGCACAACCTTTCCCGAGCGTTCTCTCTCTATGCCGGTTCTCGATGAGGCGACGACCTTCCTGCGGCAACAGTATCTGTTTGTCCGCCAGCAATTCCGACACCTTCAGGCCGGACTGAACTATCTCTCCGGCCGACCACTCCCCGACACACGGTTCGTCTTGTTCGGACGAGGACGCTCGGGAACCACAGCACTCGTGAGCATGCTTGACGACGTGCCGGGACTGCGGTGCGAAGGAGAAGTGCTCCACGACTACGTTCCGTTTCCCCGCCGGCACGTCCTGGGCCGCGCCGCACGGTGCTCGGCGGAGGCGTACGGGTGCAAAATTCTTAGCTACCAGATCGAAGACGTACAGCACCCGCCGGGACGGCATGAGGATTTTCTGCACACCCTTCACCACGACCACGGCTTCCACATCCTGTATCTCCGTCGCACGCACCTGCTGCGCCACGCGCTCTCGAACATTTGGGCCCGGCAGGACACTTTCCATCGAAAAAAGTCGGCGCCGGACACTGAGCCAACAGCCCCACGCGTCGCTCCCGAGCATGTCATCGAGTGGATGGAGAGGGCCGAGGCCCTTCGCGAGTACGAGGCAACGCTTCTGAAGGGCGTACCGCATCTCTCCTTGACCTACGAAGAGCACATCCGCCACGACAAAGCTCATCAGCCGACCGTTGATATGATTTGTGACTTTCTAAACATCGACTCCGTCCCGGTGGAAAGCAGCTACCGCAAGACGGCCCCCTCCGCGCTGCGAGAGCGAGTGGCCAACTACGAGGCGCTTGCCCGCCGGCTTCGGGGCACCCCGTACGCTGAATACCTCGACTGAACAGACAGGGGATGATCTAGGACGGTTCTCCTGCGATTGACGCAAAACGTTGAGGCCCTGCACACGAACACGATATCTTTCCGAGGTACTGGACGAACCCGGGAGAAGCACCAACGAGCGGCAGGTCCTCTCGCCGCGCCAGTCCCTGCACGAAATGGGGCTCGGCTGCTGAGTGGCCGATGCCTCCGACCCTGCACGCAAGCTCGTTCCCCCAGCACATTGGAACACCTCAACGGATCAGATTGCGGCCCCACTGGCCCACAGTCAGGTTGATGGAGTGCCGGCGCCTCTTACGCGTCGAGGCGTGGATCCGAACGGCTTCTCAGGGGGCGTCGTTTGCACTCGTGGGCTCATCAGCAAAAAGGACGAGGGTGCTCTCCAGTGGCGAGGATGGACAGACGAATACGCACAGCCGTCTCTGATCTCTGCAAACGTCAGCCGGCAAGTGTCTCTCCTCCTCATGTTCAGTCCGGGCCGTCCGGGACCACAGCCTCACTCCCCAACGTTCGGCGCTAGGCCAGAATCCCCAGCCGTCACTTCTCCATCGAATACCAGTGGAGCGTCGTACAGAACTTCACGAACGACGTCGGAGCTGGTCAGCCGGCGGACAACCCGCTATGGATAAAACGGCAGATCGAGGGCTTCGGGGCCGCCGTGCGCACATGGCCCGCGTGCGCCAATTCGGCGTCGCCCCCACTCCCGGTTTTCTAGGGGCGTCTCCACTGTTCGGCGTTCTCCCGCAATTTCACCGCGTCATTCTATGAATCGCCCGATCTTTATTGTCGGATGCCCCCGCTCCGGGACGGGCATATTTCACCAGCTGGTCCGACTCCACCCCCAGGTGGCCTGGATCACCCCCTTTACCAACGCAGTGTGCGGCAAGCCCTGGTTTCGACGCATTTCTCCCCCGGCTGCATGGCCCGTCGAATGGGTCTTGCACCGCCTTCCCAATGCGGCCTTGCCGCCTCTGTTGCGCGGTCCGTACGACGGCTCTCTCGGGTTGTCCTCCGTCTTTGAAACCCACGAAGGGCACGCCATCTGGGACCAAGCCCTCCCGCCGGCGGAGGACCACCGGGCCACCGCGGAGGACGTGACCGAGGACGTTCGCACCTACCTCCGGGACGTCGTGCAGTGGCACCGCAGGTATCACGATCGCCCCCGGCTCGTGTGGAAAACCCCCAAAAATGCCTTTCGGCTCCGGTTCCTTCGTGCCCTGTTCCCGCAGGCCCGCATCGTTCACCTAATTCGGGACGGCCGGGCCGTGGCGGCCTCCATTTTGAAACGGCGCCGGGCGAGCGGTAGGCTCCACCAGTGGTGGGGCGTGCGCCCCCCCGGCTGGCAGTCCGTCCAGTCAGCGCCTCCCATCGAACAGGCCGCGTGGACCTGGCAGCAGTGCATCGGACAAATTCGGACCGACATCGCTCGTTTTCCTGATGAGCACTGCTTAGAGGTTCACTACGAGTCCTTTCTCGACGCCCCGGGCCGAGTGCTCCGCCGCGTGTTTTCCATCGCCGCCCTGTCCCCAGAGGGCTTCTTCACGGAGCAAAACCGGCGACACCTAACGAAGGTGCGCCCGCCTCAAACAACGTGGCGGACGCGGCTCCGAGCGGAACAAATCGAGCATCTCGAAGAGGCGATTGCTCCAACACTTCGGGAGTGCGGCTATGACGATCTCGCAACACCGAGATAGCCATCCGGTCCCTCCGCTCTCCTCACGCCACCTCTTCGTCTTCGGGGCCCGCGCCCCTCTGCCGACGCACCCGAATGCCCGCCAGCATCAGAACCGCCCCGTAGACAAGGATCGTGCTCGTCCACGCAATCCAGGTGCCGTACCGGTCCGCCTTGGGCTCGAAGCGCATCTCGAGGGTATGTTCTCCCGCCGGCACGTGCACACCGCGGAGCAGATAATCAGTGCGGTGGATCGGGATCGGCTCCCCGTCCAGGTACGCGTTCCAGCCGGCCGGGTAGTACACCTCGCTCGCCACGAAGAAGCGGGGCGCGTCCGTATTCACAGTCCACCGGATCTCTTCCGGCTCGTAGTGCTCCATGGTGACCTCGGCCGTGCTGCCGCTGTCGATGGGCGTGACCGGCTGGTCGAGGGGGGCAGGGAGGAGGGCAGTCTGACGAGGTTCGAAGGATGCAGACCGAAGTCGCGACCACATCTGTGTTGGGTCCTCAACGACCTCCGTCGTCCCCACGAGGAAGCCGCGCGGAACAGCGTCCGTGTTCTCGAGCACCAGTACACCCGACTCCTGACTACGGTAGGCCACCTCGGTGCCCGGCAACTGCTGACGGGCGGCGACATAGCGGGTGTTCAGAAGATCGAGCGCGTTTTCGTTCGGGGGGCCCGAGCCGGTCACCTGCAGAATGTGGTCGAGGTAGTCCTGGTAGCGCTGTAGCTTCGCCCCGTGGTATCCCCCTACGTTCTCGTAGTGGTAGGAGGGGCGGGCTTTGCTCGTCGGGTCGCCCTCCGCCAGCGAAAGCACGCGAAAGCGGCCCAGCCCCCCAGCCTTCTTCTGCCGCTCCTTGATGAACTGGTCAAACGAGTACGTGGGAATGGACTGCTCCACGTCTTGGGCCGAGTAGCGCTCATCCCCCATGTAGCGCGTGTCGACGCCCCACAGGTCAACGCCCACGATGGCCACGACCGCGAGGCCTGCTCCCCACGCCGGAAGGGTCTTCCGGCGGTACAACACGAGCACCCCGGCGGCCAGAACGAGAAAGAGCATCGTCCGCTGCGCATCAGTCGTGAAGGCACCACGCCGCTGCTGCTTCTGCTTCTGCATCTGCTGTCGCACCGCCTGCTGCACCCGCGGGTTTTTTGGGGAGACGTTCGGGTTCTGGCGCAGCAGCGCCTGCCGGATGCGCTGCTGCTCGTTGGGCTTCTCAAAGTCGAGGACCGTGTTGGGGGCCAGCCACATCAGAGCCACAATTCCGAACACGGCCCCGAATGCGATGAGAAGGGGGCGCTGCCGAGGATCGGGGGACTGCGTCCGTCGCCCTTGTCGCTCCTTTCGTCGCAGCGCGTAGTCCAGGCCAATGCCGGCCAGGAGGACAAGAGCAAGGGCGGTGACGCTCAGCCACATTTCCGGCCCCCGGAAGGCATCGAAAAACGGGACGTACTGAAACATCGGCCAGTTGAGCCACGCCGCGTACTTGCCCAGTGCAAAAAGAGCCGTGCCGAGCACGCCGAGGCCGAGGCCCCAGACCAACCAGGTGCGCACCCGCCACACCGCCAGGCCGGCCAGGGCCATGATGACACCGCCCACGTAGTGCGGCCCCTCCGTGAAGGTTTTGGGCCCCCAGTACGTTTGTCCCCCGCCGCCGAACGCATCCGCGACAATGAAGGTGAACAGTTCCCCCGGCCCGTGACTCCACCGCATGGCCGCCGTCCAGCCCATGCCCCCACCACCTGCTCCGCCGCCGTTTACGGCCGCCGCGGCCCCCCGCACCGAGTACTGTTTGTACTGATACCGGGCCAGGTACGGCTCCGCGGCCATGGCGAGGCTCAGCACCGTCCCCAGGGCGAGCCAGCCGGTGGATGTGGCCAACTCCGGCACGCGATCCTCTCGCCAGGCCCCAATGGCCTCCACGATCCACCACAGCAGGAGAAGCATTCCCGTGTAGAACACAATCTGCGGATGATTGGCCCGCAGCTGGAGTGCCAGTGCCCCTGCGAACAAGAGCCCTCCCAGCAGGGAGGAATTCCGCAGGGTGTAGGCAAAGGCCAGCACAACGTACGGCGCGTAGGCCAGTGCGACGAACTTGGTCCCGTGTCCCACCCCGATGATGATGGGGATGTACGTCGTAAACCCGAAGGCAAGCCCCGATACGAGTCCCGAGAAATGATCCCGCGTCAGGTAGAAGACAAGCAGGTAGACGCCCGCCATGAGCACGAACAAGAGCGACACCGGCCAGGCGGCACCACGGACCAGGTTCACCACGTCGTCGAGCTGCAGGACGGAGATCTTTTCGTTGACGTAGGGCATCCCACCGAATACATTCGGGGCCCAGCGGGCCCACTCGCCCGTCTTCTGGTGATGCTCCACCGTCACCTGCGCGTTGGCGCGGAAGGTGACGGTGTCGGTCCCCTGGATGGTTTTTCCCTCGAAGACGGCGGGGGCGTAAAAGGCGAGGGCCACCACCAACAGGATCCCGAGGCAGCCCGCGTGGCGTGTCGTCGGTGAGAGCCGCGTCCAGAACGTGTCGGCCTGTGCGGTGCGCGGAGTGGGCGTCTGGGCGGAGGAAGCCATGTGGAGGGGGCGCTGACGCAGTCGAGACGAGACCGCGGGCCGGAGGGCCCGCTTAATTTGACAAGCCGTCTCAAAACGGTCGGTCTATTTCGCTGTTCCAGAGACGCCGGACACATGAAAGGAAATGTAGAGGGTCTGGGGCCTCTCTTCGTCCCGGAACCTGATCGGCCTCAGTCTGCTAGTGTCCCAGCCTGCAGCCTTTCCCTCTACACCCGTCTTCCGCAGCCCCAGTGGACAACCTCGACCACTGTCCTCTCTGTCACGGTACTCCCCATCGGCCCTTCGAGACGTGCCGGGACCACACCGTTTCGAGAGAAACATTCACCATTGTCGAGTGCGATCGCTGCGGCTTTCGCTTCACCAACCCGCGCCCCTCCGCGGACGAACTCGGGCGATACTACCAGAGTGAGGACTACACTCCTCACCAGGATACCGGCCAGAACCTGATCGACACGCTGTACCGGTGGGTGCGCCACTACACCCTCTGGTCAAAACGTCGGCTCATCGCCTCTCTCGTCGATCGCCCGCCCGGTCGCCTGCTCGACTTCGGGTGCGGAACGGGGGAGTTTTTGGCCCACTGCCGCTCGCACGGGTGGGAGGCCTGCGGGCTCGAGCCCGACGCAGGGGCGCAGGAGGTAGCGTCCGCAACGCACGGACTGACGGTAGAGCCCCCCGAGCACATCCGCGACCTGCCGTCCAACCACTTCGACGTGATCACGCTCTGGCACGTGCTGGAGCACGTTCCAAAACTGTCCGACACGATCAGGCAGCTGAGGCGAGTTCTCGCCTCCACCGGTACCCTGATCGTGGCCGTTCCCAACTGCGCGTCCCTTGACGCCCAGTACTACGGCGCAGACTGGGCCGGGTACGACGTGCCCCGCCACTTGTCCCATTTCCGCCCGCGGGATCTCCGCCGTCTGTTCGACCAACACGGCCTGACGGTGGACGAGGTACGTCCGATGCGACTCGACGCCTTCTACGTGTCGCTGCTCAGCGAACGGTACCGGGACGGATGGCTCCTCCGGGCCCCAATCGTGGCAGCGCTCTCCGTCCTTTGGAACGCCGCGCACGGACACCAATCCTCCGCACAGTTGTACCTGATCCAGAACGGTTCGTCCCACTGAGCCCGGTTTCCCGGGCCCTCTCCGCCGCACGCCTCAGATTTTACGTCCATGAACCAGGTCAACCTTTTTGTCATCGGCGTGAACAAGGCCGGGACGAGCTGGCTCTACTACCTGCTCGACCACCACCCCGATGTGTTCATGGCGGACGCGAAGGAGCTGTATTACTTCGGCAGCGACGGGCCCGACGAAGAGCGGCCCCGAACCCGTGACGCCTACCACCGCCACTTCCCCTTCGACCAGAGCTACCAGTACTTCGGCGACGCTACAGTGATATACTACAAAAGCGCGGCGACGGCCGACGAGATCCGGGCCTACAACCCGGACGCCAAGCTGCTGGCAATCGTCCGCGATCCGATCCAACGCCTGCTGTCTCAGTTTCAATACAACAAGCAGCTCGGCCTCATCGACGAGGCGACCTCTCTATCGGAGGCGCTCCCTGATCGCAGGTACCTGGTCCGCACCAGTCACTACGAGGAGACCCTTCCGGCGTACACCGATCGGTTCGGCACAGATCAGTTCAGGGTCGTGAGCCTGGAGGCGGGACGAGCCAAGCCGGGGGCATTCTGGGGCGACCTGCTGGACTTCCTCGATCTGCCGAACGTCCCTCGCCCAAAAGCGGGCAATCAGCCCGAGAACCCGACGGGCAGCCCGGCCTTTCGCGCCGTGTACCGCTCCACGGTTCGGCCCCTGCGCCGCCACTTTCCGCAGGCCTATCGCTGGCTGTTGGGAACCCCCATGGCCCGACACGCCAAACTGGCGCTCCTTCGTCTTCTCGGGACGGCCGGTGCGAAAACGGAGGTCTTGGCGCCCGAGGTGAAGGAGCAGCTCCAGGAGGAGTTTGCCCCGACCTACGCCTATTTGCGCGACCTTGGATTTGAGGTCTACACCAGACCCCAACCCGGAGCAGGGGCCGACAGGTAGCCCCATCTGCCCCACACCCCATCCGGGGGGAGACGGAGTCCCCCCGCTACCAGTCGCTGCTCTCCTCGTAGCCTAGCCGGACAACCGCGTCGCCGGCCATCTCCTTGAAGCGGGCCTTCAGTTCGTCGTCGAAGTGCGCCTCCCACTGACTCGTCCGCCCCGACCGGAGGTGCGACTCTTCTTCGACCTCACCAAAATCGCGACCGGAAAGATTCTGGAAGCTGTAGTATCGAGCGGCCTCCAGCCCCACCTCTACAGCCTCGTCGTGGAAGCCGTAGTGCTCGAACAACGCCTCGAAATGGGACGCCTCGTCGGCAATGACCTCCTCGTACGTTAGCTCCAAAAACGCCGGGTCATCGTAATTCCACCGGAGCATGTCCTGAAGGTCTTCCTCGCAGAACCGCTCCATCTCAAGCATCATCCCTTGTTTCTTCCCCACGCTATTGAGGGCCTCCCGGAAGCTCTTTCCATCGTACGTTTCACGGGGGCGGTGTGCCCACTCCTCCTCCGTCCACAGGTGATAGTGGTACCCGGACACGACCATGTCTCGGGGATCGCGAATCATGTGGGACCCGCGGTACGGCGAGAGGGCCGCCCGGTCGATGCGACTGTGATCTTGCAAGAACACCTCTGTGGACGATGTCAGGGCGTCCTGGCTCGCCCCTTGAAAGTGAAGGCCGTACTGCCGGGCCACCGTTGACAGCACCCGGGTGAACCACACGGTGCCGCTTCGGTGGTGACAGCAGTGCACGAGCAGGGCCGGTCCATCTTCCCCAAATGGACTTTCAGTTGCCAGCCGGTTGAACTCGACGACCCCTCTGTTCAGCAATGCAAGCGTGCGGTCCGGCACTGTGCTCTTGGCCACACTTCGTAGAGCGTCGTACACCTTGTCCATCGTGCAAAGACGATTCGGGATGACAATACCAATGACTGTCCCTCTCCAAGGAAAGGTTTGAGCATGAACGGCCCCTTTGTGACGCCCCAGCCGGCCCCATCGGGGAGACCTCTTCCTTTCCCCCGCTGCGAAGGGGTTTGCCTGCGCGACAGGAGACCTTTCGCGACTTCTCCGTCCGGCTCACGAGGCTTCTTGCATTGCCTCCTCGATCGGGGTGTCGCCGCCGTACAGCGTGACGGCGTGGCCGACCGTGTCCTTGTTTTCGAGACACGCGACGACAGCCTGGGCCACATCGTCTCGGGGGATGGGGGGACCTGTTTCGGGATCGGTGCCAAAGTGGGCAGCGACCCGTCCCGTTCCCTCTTCGTCCGTGAGACGGGTGGGACGGAGGATGGTCTCTTCGAGCGGCGACCGCTGGAGGCTCCGGTCGGCGACGTGCTTCGCCACGATGTACGGCTTGATCGGGCCCTGGCGCGACTCCGGATCGCCCGCTCCCCGTGAGCTGACCATCACGAACCGGTCGATGCCGCACTCCGCACAGGCCGTCACCGCCCGCTCCGCCCCCCACAGGTCCACCAAGATCGTCTTGTCCCATCCCGTGGATCCGCCGGCCCCCGCAGTGAAGACGACCGCGTCTGCCTCCTCCAAAGCCGGGGCCACCTCCTCCTCGAGGTCGCCGAGCCGCGGCTCGCCGCCACGTTCACGAATCGCGTCGAACTGCTCGTCGGAGCGGACGACGCCGATGGGATCGTGCCCTGCCTGGTCGAGACGCGGGAGGAGACGACGACCAATGCCCCCGTTCGCGCCAATGACTGCGACATTCATGTGTGGATTTGGAACCAGTTTGTGAAAAAGATGAAGCGCGGTCGTTCGCCATCTGGGGCCTCCCCCCACGATCTGCCGACGGGCCTGGGCCCTACGACGAAGGAGACAGCGAGAAGATCCGGGACGTCGCTCCCCTCGGCCCCGCCCCGACCGGTGGTCGCACCCTGCCGGTGGTAATGAAGGCCCTCAAGAAGCGCCACTCGGAGCCAAGCCGACATTCCTTCGGCCCTCTCATCCACAAAAACCAGCACGTGGTAGAAATTTGGGAAGACCGTCCCAGCTTTCTTTTGGGCCTGGAGCCAGGATGCCCTGCGGGTCTGCTCCCGAAGAGGATGCGACCGCGACGTGCCCAGGGCTAGAAGTGAACGCTAAGAATGAGGAGCGCCGTCTCGTCGATTTCGATCGAGAACACACGGGAAGAGGCGCGGCTGGAGCTGCCTCCCTGGGTGTGTGCATACGTCGCGACGAGGCGGGGCTCCAAGGCGAGGGACACATGACGCCCGATGAAGAAGAGTGCCCCGAACAGCGGAGACACGCCGCCGCGGTACGACTCTCGCCCATTTGCAAACCGCCTGTATCCGATGAGTACGTCCCCGCCCCCGTAAAACCGCCACTGTCCTTCACGCTGGAAGACCCACGCAGCCCCTCCGCGAAGCCCAACGTCAACTTCCACATCCTCGCCCACGACCTGACGGTACCGGAGTGCCGCTCGGCCCATTCGTCGGGGGGTTGTCCAGTAGCGTCCGTAAATCTGATACTGGTGAGTAGGACGTCCCTCCTCTAGAAGTTTGAAGAGAGAGGGCGCCGAGACACCAATCTGGCGGGACTGGTGCCGGGCTGAATCCGCCGACGGTTCTTGCCCTTTCGCCACGGAGGCCGTTGCCCACCCTGTAAGTAGCAGGCATATTCCAAAACAAGAGGTTCTTAGTTTCCGGCATACGAAGGAGATCCGTAGGGGTGAACCGGATGCATAGATGACCATGGAATGCAATTGCGCCCAGGCATCAGTCAAGAACAATGTCATCGAGAACGGTCCCGAAGTCATCCCGCCCAAGGTACTCAGACCAGATCGCCTCCATCTCACTAACGAAGTCTTCGAAGAACATCGAAGCCGGATCGACGGACCCGTCTGAGTAGACGACCTCAAAGCGTTCCGATCCGTCGTCGTACTGCAACGTAGCGAGTTCTTGCCCCTGGAACTGCACAGTCGCGTCAATGCGATTATTGACCTGTTCTTCTGTCGGATCGTCGAAAGCAGCTATCTCTCCGGCCTCCACCGTGTACGGGACCGTCAGGTCGGGGCCGATCCGGAGTTCGCCCGAAAGCTCTTCTACGTCGGTACTCTCCAGCTCGTCGTAGTTGTCTGTCGCCAACTGTGCCCCCACCGAAAATCCCGCGACAAGCTGGTCCCTGTTTTCAAGATCGAAGGAGAAATCATAGTCCGTACTTGAGTTCTCACTCAAGTTGAACGTATGAGTATGAGGCGCTGTAAAGATCTCAAGTGAAAACGACTGTGGAATGGGGACTTCGAATCCTTCTTCCGTAGCGTAGTCGACACCATTCAAATCTACGGAGAAGACCTCGGATTCATCCACCGAGATTGCCCCCGCTCCTGACGTGGGCAGATACACCGTTTCCCCATTCACCGTCAGCGGCGTGTCTGAATACCGGCTCAGTTCAAGCATTGTGTTATTGCCCGCCGCTCCCTCAGTCGCGGGAAATTCCAGGACTATGCTGTTTGAGGATCCCTCCCGTACCCACTCCTCGGTGTCAGCACTCCAGACGTATACGCCGGTGCTTGCGTCGAACTGAAATCGTTCGTCGGAAGTCTTAATCACCGCGTCGAGTCTCTCAATCAGCGGTTCGGCCCAGTCCTCCGACGTTGCTTCTCCATTCTCTAGCCCCAAAAAGCCTTTCAGGGAATTGGAAAACTCGCCGCCCTCCAAAGTCCCCGCACTCTCGCTGAGGCCTTCCACAGCGGAGCTGATCCGGGTTTCGGCCTCCTCCGGAGGGAGTGCTTCGTCCATTCCTTCGCCCTGGTCACAGCCCGAAAGAGGAAGCCCAAGGCCAACAACACAGAGGAAAAGGAGCAGTCGTCGTCTGAGTGTGTACATGACTGAGCGCGATAATTTGTATCATCAACAACTAGCGAGAGAGGGCATTCTCCAGTGCACTACAAACTCCAGTGCACTACAAAGGCACTACAAAGTGAGTGGCCGACAACGCGGTCCTTCAGAAAAATATTTCGGATTCACCTACGCCAGGTACGCGACATTGAGAAACTCCAGCGTGCCTGAGTCTTCTCGCCTGCCGACCACGAGGTACTGCCAGCCGCCAGTGGCAGAAAAGAGTGAACGCAAATGGCTCGTGTTGTACTCCCCACGGCAGTGGATTACTGCTGAAAAGCCAAGCCTACCTTGGAAAAAGAAACAACAAAAGACACCGTACCACCACTGCCCCACTGAGCACCCCTGCAGCATTCCACCTGACATCGTTCTCTACTGGTTGCTGAGCGCCGTCCGACAGTAAAAGATGCACACCCTGTATCCTAGTTCATGCCTGTGGGGCTTGTGCGGGAAATCTTTTGCCAGGTTGAACTTGAGGACCGGCCGCCGAGGTGTCCAACGAGCCATTCCGCCGGCGGTCGGGCAAGTGTCACAGGGCGATTGTCTTCACCGATCTGATGAGGCCCCGGTGTCCCGAGTCCCGAAATCGGCTTCGTAGGGCCCCCTGTAGCGAGTCCTCAGGTCAAGCCTGCAGCGCAAGTTAGGGGGACGTCGAGATCGACGCTTCTCGCTCGACCTCGACGGCAGACAGGTCGTCCTCAATCCGCTCCGACCAGAAGATCAAATGCCACCAAGCGCCGCGCCGTCCCCTCAAGGGGCGTCGACAATCAGTCATGCGGCATGGGACCAACCACTGCGGGGCGTGGATGCTCTGGCCGCCGTCTAAGAATTCCTAGCTCGACACTCTTCAGTAGGTCAGCAGTCCTCAGACAGTGCGTCCCACTTTCTGATCATCTACTGCGGCCGTTCTGGGGATTCTGGGAATGGCATTTGAATCTCTGCTTCAGGAGTAGGATCGCTTTCCCCAGCGTCATTCTCTGCGGTCACGCGATAGAAGTAGGCCGTCGCATTTTCAGCATTCTCATCTAGAAAGGACGTCCCCTGAACCGAAGATCCCTCAGTGACGCGCCTAGCGCTTGAGAGATCTTCCTCTGGAATGGATGCCTCAGAACGATACACGTTATACTCGCTCGCATCTGAACGTGACTGCCAGGATACGTCGACTCCGCTCTGACTGGCAGAAAGTTCTAGGCTAGAAGGAGCTGGAGGGGGATCGCTGTCTCCTCCCCCAAAGAGCCCGCACCCCGAGACCGCGGCGAAGAGCAGGACGGAGGCAGAGATGGTTGACAGCGAGAGGCCCCGGTGTACATTCAAAAACATGGCGTCACACGGTTCAAAGTTTGAGAGATCAAGAACGATACAGGGGAGTGGATTGCGCACGGTTTCGGGCCTGGGACAACGGGAGCCCCCCTGAGGCCTATCGAACCACGGTCATCTTCTTCACCCGTGTGGCCTGCTCTGCTTCGAGGCGCACGAAGTACACTCCACTGGCAACCGTCTGTCCGCTCCACTGAACACGATGGACACCAGCCCGCTCTGATCCATCTGACAGCACGGTAACTCGCCGCCCCATGATGTCATACACCTCAAGGCGGTGATGCTGCTGCTCCGGCAGTGCGTAGGTAATGGTGGTCCGTTGTGAGAAAGGATTTGGGTAGTTCCCCTCCAGCCTCACCTCGTTCGGGGTCACTGCCTCCTTCTCGGCATCAACAAACTGGGCATCCCCAACCAGCAAGCGCAGGGGAGCCACCTCCGTGGCCGGGGTCAACCGGATACTTCTCTCACTCCGGAGGTCATAGGACCGTCCCGTGGAGGGGTTCAGGAGCACAACCTCCTGGTCCTGGAAGGCATCAAGCCCAGAGGCCTTGACCTCAACCGGCTCGTCAGGGGCAGCAGAGAGGCGCAGGTCGAAGGCGTGACCGCCCGGATCTGCAGTCCCGTCCTCAGGGGCCGACCGATACTCATGCGCTAACAGTTCTCGACGAGACGCATCTGCGCCCTCTGCGTTCTCCTCGACCGCAAACCGCAGGGAGGCCGCTTCGAAGCGGGCCGGCGGGGCATACTGATCATGTTGATCGAGTGCATCCTCGGCCGAAGTGCGGAGCCCCGCCTTCGCGGTGGACGTTTTCCGTCCGTCCTGGAAGGTCTCAAGCACTAGTGCGGGCCCCTCTTGCTGAGAGGAGGCGCTTGAGCTAGAGGGAGTGCTCGGATACGGTATCACGAGGTCGTCGAGTCCCTGGTCATTGAGGAAGTAGAATGCGTCCCCCTCGACCGCCGGCGTGAATACAGCGGTATCGCTGTAGCGTCCATCGAACGCCCACAGCGCATTGATCGTCCCTCCATTCACGTCTTCTACCGCACTCCAGTCCACAGCACGATCCAACGGATTGGAAATGATATTCCACCCTTCGTGCAGGGGGATCGTCGTCTGGAAGTCTCCCTCGTCACTGCCGATACTGAGGGTCGGATTCGTGCCCGAAACGTTCACCTCGTCCTTGCTGAGCACCCAGTAGCCCCCCCCGGGCTCGAAGGCAAAGTTGGACGGTTGCCCGTCGGCATACGAGATCAGATTGTCCCCATCGTCCCGGTAGGCCTGCCAGGTCTCCTCATTGGCCCCCCCCACGGTGGACTCGAGTTCCGTCTTTTGGTCCCCGGGCAGCGCCATGAGGCGATAGCTCGTAGACTGTGAGGGATCTCCGAAAGACCGTGAGACCGCAGACTCAACTTGATCGGGATAGGTTTCAAACTGGGTCGTATCCGAGAACGGACCTTCCTGGTCACGAATCGGGCGGACACGCCAGTGGTAGGTCGTCCCTGAGCTCAGCCCCGCCAGCGTCGCAGTAGTGTCCGTGACCGTCATCGTATCGGTCTCCGCCTCGGGGAAGCTTGCGTCCGGGGCCCACTGCACCTCATACTCGAACGCTCGGAAGACGCTGTTGAAGGCAATGTCTACGTCATTGGGCAGACCAAGCGTCCGGTTGCTCGGGGCCGGGGCCACGATGCGTCCCTCAGAGAGCTCGACCAACGGATCGTCGGCGATCCCTTCTGAATTCGTGATGCCAACGTCATCTTCGGCCTCGATGTAATACTCGATTCCAGCCGTCGTAATCTCGTCGCCTGGCACCGTGGCTTCGTACGTCGTGCCACTGGTGTTCGTCATCGAAAGCTGCGAGTACGCCAGGTCGCCCTGCGTCCGGTAGAACAGCGTGACTTGGTCGACCTGCCCATCGTCGTCGGCCTCCGCCGTTATCACCCGGTCCCGTCCCGGCGTCGTCCCGTCAATCAGGTCGTGAGAGACCGTCGGCGGATCCTGGTCGACGGCCGTCTTGAGTGGATCGTTCGCCGCATTCGACCCCGGAAGGGTGACCCGGTCTCCGTCACCGTCGGTGGCTTGGATGTAAAAATCCATTCCGGGACGTTCCACGTCAGACGCCGGGATTGCTCCCTCAAACGTCCTACCAGTCGTCTCCGACATTGACACCGACGAGTAGGAGTCGCCGGACCCGGCCGTTCGGTAGAAGAGTTCAGCGGCCACGTTCTGCTTCGCAAATGCGCTCCCCCCTCCACCGCCGCCAAAGGTTCGAACGGTTGTCTGAATCTCAATGTCTTGATCCGACGGCTGCTGCGTGGACGCCACCTGCCTGACCTGGGTCGAAGGGGTGATAAATGGTCGGCTGGCAATGTCAAAGGTATCCGTGGCGGTGTCGGTAACGCCACTTGTACTGGCCTGCACCTCCACCTCCCGCTTTGTTTTTGACGTGGACGCCCCGTCAAAGTCCGACGGCGACAAGCAGGTGATCACGTATGTGCTCGACGTTTGGCCGGTAATTGCGTCGGCCACAGTTGTCGCAAACGGATCGAAGATGTCGAAGATCTGCCCGCCCGTTGCGTCGGTGAGGGGCTGAAAATCCCCATCCAGGTCCGACGTCGTTGCGGCATACAGGGTCGCTCCCTCATTGATGACCGCCTGGCGCGCGTCGTCAACGTCAGCGAGGCCCGTCCGTTGTGCAGGCGTCTCGTCGGTTGCGACAACGAATACCTTCTCCGCCCCACTCCGGAACGTAAAATTACTCACGGATTGCTCGGTGGCAAAGTACCCGGGCTCGGTTCCTCCCCCCGTCACATTGCGGGGAAGAATCGTGGTCTTGAAGAACTGATCATCCGTCGTTAGATTCCCCTGGTTCTCAAAAATGGGACCGCCGCGCGTCTGTCCCAAGTCTCCGGTCGCACCTTGCCCGTAGCGCGTAAGGCCCAGGGCTGAGTTCACACCTCGCGCCCGGAGTTCGTCGACGAAGTCCTCAATGTTTTGCACGACATCGTCCTGCTCGAACCCCATGCTCCCACTGTTGTCGACGATGAAGACAATATCCGCCAGGCGTCGGTTGAGGCCCTGCCCGGGAGGGGTAATCGCACAACTTTGCTGACTGGACGCCCCGATGGAGATGTTCGCCCCGTCTTCGGCGAGGGCAAAGTCATTGGCTGTCAGGTTCTTGACCGGTTCGCCGTTGTTCTCCACGCTCACAGTCGTGACGGTCTGCACGGGCGTCGGCAGCCTCGGATAGTCGAGCAGTTTGAAGTCCAGCGAGGAAATGTCTACGGCCAGGTCGGTGGGCTGAGTCGAACTCACGAAGCCCCGCACGGCCAGATCTTTTCCACTTAACGGACCCCACGAACCCTGCGTCGCCCCCGACTTTGGCGCCACCACTTCGTCCGGGTCGTCCGCCGCTTGGTGCCGCAAGCGGTTCGAGGAGCCGCCGGTCATAATCGAGGATCGCCCGTCCACCGACTGTGTCTCAGCGTAGACCTCAAGGGTCCCGGACGGATCATCGGGGTAGATGACCAGGTGGTAGTCCGTGTTCTCTGCGACGGATGCCCCCGTACCGGACAGCGGGATGTAATTCCAGGCGTGCTCCGCCAGGGTCGACGGCACGACCTTCACCGTGTTTCCCTGCTTCGTCCCCGGACGTCCGTTGCCATCATCGTCCCACACCTCCACATTCAGCGAATCAGTAAGCTGATTGGCATTCCCACGTCCGAGATGCACAAGAGCGCCGGTCATTGACCCGCCAATGCTCGGCGTAATCCGAACGGCCAGCTTCTCGGCGTTGCTTCCCCCGAGGATTTCACTACTCCGGCTGCTGGTAGGAGCATTTTCGTCGTAGGCCAGCAACTCTCGCTCCGGCACCTTGCTCCCTGTGAGTTCAGCCATGGCCCGAAACACGTCCAGCTTGCCGTGGCCCCACGTATTGTTCGGGGTCGCCCCAGTGAAATCATCCCTCGTCGCCTGGTTGGTGAAGAGACTCTTGATTTGAGCACCAGACAAGGACCCGTCTTCCTGAAAAAGAAGGGCGGCCGCCCCCGCGGTCGCCGGCGAAGCCATGCTCGTTCCATTCTTTAACACGTGCTCTCCGCCGGGAAGCGTGAGTTGAGACGCCGCAGATTGATCATCGGAAGACAGCGCCGAAGCGGTCGCTCGGCCGGGCGCCGCAACTTCAGGCTTCAGAGTTCCGTCTCGGCGAGGCCCCACGCTGCTGAAGACGGCAATGTTGTCGGTGCGATCGAAGTTGTTGTTCCACAGAAGGTTGTTTCCATTTATGTCGCGCCAGCGCCACCGGTGTGTCCAGGCCCCCACGGTGAGCGCACTCGTCGCCGTCCCGGGCGTCCCGATGGTGTACCGCCCGTCGCCTCCCTGGACGTAGTCGGCCGCAAACTCCTGCGGAGACGCTGACACTTCATTTCCCTCCACAAGGACTGGCGACTGGGCAGCGTTGGTTCCAAGATTTCGGTCGTAGAACCAGGCGTGAAACCCGTTCCCATTCCCGGAATTGTCAGCAATCGAGACCGTCCAGGTGCCCTGTACGGGGGGCGTGCTGGCATCTTGATCGAACACCCGGACTTGAACCCGTCGATCCCCGTTTAGGCCACTCACCTGATTGCTGATCGAAATTGCGCCGTCGGGGGTGTCCGCAACAGACGAACTATCCGAGGGAACCGTGTGACTTGCCCCATTCGGACCCGCCACCGTAACTTCGAGGCTATCGGCCGTATCGAACCAGATGTCAAACTGAGCGTCGTCGTTGCCCGATCCGGACTGAGGCGTGAAGCTGCCGACCTCAAAGTTGAACGACGTACTGGCACCTGCCTGCACGCTCTGCCGAAGGTGCATGCCACTGTTCCCATCATTCCCGGCCGAGACGACGGGTAGCTGTCCACTTCCGGCAAACGCATCCACCGCCCGTGCCACGTTACTCGTTCCATCGTGTGGGCCTGCAGGGCTTCCGAGGCTCATGTTCACGACGACCGGCTTCCCCTGATCGTCGGCCACCTCCCCGCAGTAATTCATTCCGTCGATGACATTGTTGAAAGAAAACCTTTCATTCCCCGCCTTCACGACGATCAGGTCAGCCCCCGGTGCCATGCCCTTGTATTTCTCATCGGGGTGTGCATTTCCGGTCGACACAGCAGTTCCCGCCACGTGCGTCCCGTGTCCGGTCGTATCTTCACTTCGCACATCGGGGGCGCTCGCACCTATGGAGCTTTCAATGTCGCTCTTGCTATACTCGACGCCATAGCTGAACCCGGAAAAGTCTCCCCCCCGGTTCGAGGGATCCTGCTCGCCTGACTGAGGGCTCAGGGTCTGATCCCAAATGTACTCAATCTTGCTGTTCGCAAGGCTGCTCCCGGTTCGAAAGTCTTCGTGTTCCCAGTCAACACCACTGTCAATGACGCAAACCATTGTTCCACTTCCTGTGTAGCTGGTGCCATTGAGGAACCCATCCCGCAGTGTCTCAGCCCCCGTTTCGCCCCCCGTTATGTCATTGGTGGGCTGCAACTGAGTCCCGGCATCTACCCACCGCACCGCATCCAGTCTCGCCAGTGTCAGCAGGTCGGAGGACGACACCTGGGCCGTGACGAAGTCGGGCTGGACCGAGTTAATGGAGACCCCAGCTGCACGCACTGCCTGCACATCACTGGTGTAGATGGCTGCCCCATACCGCGTCTGGCCGCGCTTCGCGCGCCCCTGGTTCCTCAAGGGCTCTGGAGTTACGCCCGCGGCCGTCAGGCCAGCGTCGGGATTCTCTTTCGCAATGACCGACCGGAAGCGCGTGTCCAGCCGTGACTTTTCCGCGTCCGTTAGCGCCTGCCCCACCGCCGATGTCGCTGAAAGGAGCAATCCGGCGAAGAGAACGGAAAACGCATATGCTTGCAGTCGACGTGACCCGAAAGACATGGTAGAGTTGAAAATAACTGAGGCAGAGAACGAAAATAGGAGACACTGGAATTGACGTCCCATCTCTTTCAGCCCCTCGGGCTTTCGGCTCTCCGGATCTCAAATGCTACTGATGCGCTTCTGCCTGTCCCGAAGACTCAATCATGCGCACGGACTCCTGCTGGGCCGCCCTGCGGATCTCTTCCACTGTCCAGCGTGCCGTCGCAACTGTTCCAGAAACGCTGTTGATGGAGAAGCCCGCTTTCACAAGCGATTCCGGGTCATCAGACCGCACAAGCACACTGTGCACCGCCGATCCGTCGTCGCGTGCAGGTCCCTGATGCCCTGGGTTCGCCCCATCCAGGACAATCCGTTGCAATTGAGCATCAAGTTTTTGCTTCTGCTCAGCCGTAAGCTCCGCCTCTCCGGAACACCCGAGGAGGACCAAGCTGCAGAATGCAAGACAGAAAGCAGTAGAACCAGCATGAAATAGACGAGTCGTGTCGAAAGGCATCAGTCCGAAGTATCTTCGGTCTTCCCGAGAAGAGCTGAACTGTGGTGTGCAATAACCAACCCACTGTTTCTATGCATTAATTCCTTTCGTCCCGGGCTGGCCGCTGAACGCCTTCTCCATCCCAAATGTAAATATCGCGTTAATCGACACGAGAAAATCACGCAGCAGCAAGGGGGCCCCGAATATTTTGGCCAGAATGCTTCTATGTTCGATAGGAGACGGTTTGCCCACTTCCGTCCAGAAACTCTTTCAGGAAAGCAGTCACCGCTTGTTTTCGGCCTGCCACTTCCCCCCTGTCCAGTACCGTAGGTGCCCCTGGTAGGACTCGAAGTAGTCCGCGTCGGGAACCTCACCGATCGTGCCCCGCTGGGCAAGGGTGTCGGCGAGGCGATCGTACTGGGATGATGTGCCCACCGACTCGGGACGGAGGGATCGATCGAAGCAAACAAGGATGTATGCTTCCCCTCTCTGTTCGGAACTTCCAACGTATCCCTCCCGGACCTGGACCTCGATCCGCCCCCCCTCCCGAACCCGAATCCTCCGCACCATTGAAATTCCATTGCCCTGCGCGGCTCCCACCTTCGTTCGGGGGAACCGGAGGTAGGCCCGCTCGGTGGCACGATCGTGACTAGACACAGCGTACTCCGGCGTAACCGGACCATGGCCCTCGACACGGTCCGGGTCAAGCACCGCGAGGGCGGCCTGGTCGTAGGCATTCGTGTGCCCGCCGATCAAAAGCTCTTCGGGTCCGTCCCCGTCTAGGTCGACCGGGACCGGTCCAACCTTGAAGTGACCAGGGTGCAGGTACCGCCCCATCTCCTCGCCCGTCCGTGCGTCGAGCTGAAGGAACAGAGAGGGAAAGTAGGGCTGATGCGCAGTTGTAACGTACACCTCCGGCCGGTCGTCCCCTGTGAAGTCCCCGATGGTCATGCCGGAGGCCGTGTATTGCCCAGCCCGCACGGCCGGCTTGTTCGGAAACGGTGCCGCAAGGCTGTCCAGCGAAAAGTGCCAGAGCGGCTCATTGGCTCCCACTTCCTTGCAGGCCACAAAATCCCGATCATCGGACTGGGGCGTGTTCTGGCCCCAGCAAATTTCCTTTCGACCGTCGCCGGTGACGTCGTGAAAGGCAAACGCACGGTACCGGCGGGTCGGATCGTTGGCTCGCCGGACCACCTTGGCCCCGACCGAAATCCGCTCAATTGCCGACCCACCGGCGTTTTTGACGATCATCTGCTCGCCCTCGAAGTCGGCCGTTGCGGGCGTTTTGTCGAGGGGCCCATACAGGAGGACCCCGAGTGTCAGCACGAGAACGGCGATCACGGCTCCGGCAAACACCGGTCCGCGCCGTGCCCGGAGGCACCGCGCCGCATGACGCAGCCAACCGGTTTCGATCCGCGTCGTCAGTCGTCGGTGGTTCATAACGTTCCGGAGCTCCGAGACCCCAACGACGTCTAGGGCCCCGTGGGGATGGCGGTCTCGGAGGCGATCCAGAATCCGACGGGCCTGCGCCTCCTGCGCCGCCGGTACCGCCAAGGTCTCCTGCGGGGAGAAGAAGGCCGTCCGTACCTTGATGGATAGTCCTTGCTCGCTGACGGGGCGGACGGCCTCTCCCTCGCGATTCGGTGATTTCTGCCGGGGAGGGCCGGGCCCACTGCCCGAAGAAACAGCCCCAGTGAACGCCGCGTCCGGCCGTAGGACCAGTCGTTGCCGGTGCCCAGCCTCCTCCAGGGCAGACGTGTAGAAGAGCGAGGCGATCGGAAGGCCGGCCGACCGTCCCTCCCGTCGGAGGCAGGCCCAATCGAAGGCGAGGCGTCCCTCCAGGTATCGTCCGCGAAGGGTGGGATGCTCACGGTCGATCCATGCGCGGGCCGCAGCCAGCGGTTCCTCAACCACGCTCTTTGAATTGGCATGGAGCGCGCCTCCTGTCCACAGACGGTCTTCGTCTGCAGACACCGAGGCGTCCCCACCCGGCGACGTGGCGACAGCCCCTCGAAGGTCAACAAGCACGCGCCGCAGGGCGCCGACCTCGTGCGAACATGGATCGGACCTTTCACGAGTCCCCCGAGCCCAGGCAGGAAGCCGCTCGACGACCGGCACCCAGGCCCCATGCCCCCTCTCTTCCTCCGGGGGCGTTAGCGCCCAGTGATCCAGAAGCCACTCCAGTTCGAGCTCCAGACCCTCCCTCTTTTCCTCTTGCCGCATCTTCTGGAGACGCCGCTGGGGAGACACCCGCCCGGACGACTCCCCTCCGTTCTTGGGGCCTCGTGCGGCGCGGACGCTTTCGGAGAGATCATCAGGGACTCCATCGCACTTCACGAGCTGCCGGAGGGCTTTCTTCATCGACCCGGCGTAAGCGTACAGCAGGGCCGCCCGCCGGCGAAGTGCTACTTCGGTTCGCCGCAAGGGGGGAAGCCCCGCAAGCGCTCCTCCTGCCGTTCGCGCCTCAGCGAGTTGGTCCGCAAGCTGAACCGGGGGCCCCAGTGGCAGACCGACCGGGTCGAGGGCCTCAGTTAGTGCCGAGAGCGGCTCCATCAGCGACAGGAGATAGGACTCCATCTCGGGCCCTTTGGGATCCAGACGGGCCAGAAACAACTGCGCTTCCACAACAGCCCATCGGCCGGATACCGGGCCATCGATCATCTCGCGGAGACGACGGAAATGGGCCTCTCGGCCCGTCGGCTCGGGCGGTCTCACGGGGCTAGGAAGGCGTTCAAATGCACAGGCACAAGGCTCGTCTCTTCCGCGCCCTATCTTTCAGTCTTCGGTCCGCGCGGAGATATCCCCGAGACCGGCTGGGCGCCACGTTCATTCGTAGAGCCGGAGCACCAGACGCTTCCCAGACGGGATCGGGGCCGGCTCCGGCGCCCCCGATCGAAGGGACACGAGAAACGAGTCCGCCCCTGGACTCGACACCCCAAGCAAGACGGGCTCATCGGTCTCTGCAGGTCCGAGACTGAGACTGAGCCGGGCTCCGTGGTGCCGACAGATCAGCCGGGCGCCTGCTCCATGACGGGGCGCATCCTCCGACTCAGAATTCTCTTCCGGCGGAGGACCCGACGCCGGAAGCATCGCCGTTCCCTTCGGCCGAACCTCCGCCGAGGCGACGGGACGACGCACCACAGCGGAGATCCCTGTCCATTTCTCAAGGCTGCTCCGCCTCAGGTTCTCCACCTCGGGGCCGATTCGAAGCTCAAACGACGCCCGTCCCTCTTCATCGGTCAAGATGTCGCGGCCAAGTTCGGGGAACGACACCACTGCGTACGCCTCCCCGCGCTGCGTCTTGTCCCCCGATGCAGACAGTACGTAGAGTCGACCGTGTCCGGTCTGCCGGTCCCCAACCACACGAACGAGCACCCCTTCGCCGTCGGACGAAAGGGAGGCAAGGTCTACAAATCGGTTTCCCGCACTGTCCGCCACTGCCGGACTTCTGGGCGGCGGAGCATCGGCGGCGAGCACTGTGGGACGGGCCTGCAGGCCAGAATTGTGGGACGAAACGGGAATCACCGTAGCCGTCTCATTCTCCGGTGCCTCGGCAACCTCTTCCTGAAAGAGGGCATCCACGAACGCATCCACACGAGGGTCGGTCGGACGCTCTTCGCCAAACCGATCGTAGAAGTCCCGAAGAAACTCGGCGTACAGGGCCGCTCCCCGATCTTCATTCACCAACTGCTTTGCCCGCTGCCGTTCGTCTTCCACCATATCCTCTGGCCGGCGAACAAAGCACTCGATACGTCGCTCATCATCAGAGGTCACGGTCGCACCGGTCCGATTCGAGGGACATTGGGACTCCTCAGGGGCATGATCCGCTGCTCTCAGAAGGTCTGCTTATCCAGTAGCAGAGTGGTACTACATGTTTCCTTCCGACTGGAATCACTTGCTGAAAACGTCTCCAATCTCCTTGAGGATCCCCTTCTTCCAGGATCCACCTACACCCGCGACCTCCAAAAGCACCCCCCAAAGAACTCCTCACGTGCGGGTCTCCGCAAGCAGAAACGTCTTCACACGACTTCTTTGAGGCGTTCGATCAAGGCCTCACGAGCCTGCCGCTCCAGGTATTCAAACCGGGCGCGATGCTCCATCCGGTACTCGTCCTTCGTGAGCGGAAGGTGCTCCGAGAGTGCCTCAAAATGGGTCATCTCTGGATCTCCGGGCGGAACGAAGCGGGCCTCGAGCCGGTCGCAGAGCGCCTGGAAATAGGCGGCATAGGCCTGTTCCGTAAGCTTGTTCTGCCTCACGTAGGTGGCCCGCTTTTCGGACCGCAGCGCCTTCAGAGTGCGATCGATGTATCGCTTCGTCTCATCGGGACGCAAGAGGGGACGCTCCGGGCTCACATTCATCCCGGGATGTTCTGTCACTGCCTGCACGCGAACGCGGGCCGCCCGCATGGCCTGGGCAAGACGGGTCAGCGGGTAGGCAGCCTCGTAGTCGAAATGACCCCTAAGTGCATCAAGGGCCGCGTCCAGGAGGTCTTCCGTTGAGTGGGCCGCCGCGACTGCACTCGTCAGGTGGGCTTCCAGAGTCTGTAGCGGCATCGGACGCCCTGTGCGAGCGGCCGTTCCGGACGCCCTACCCACTGCCTCTGTCTCCGTAGGTCCCTCCACAATTTCGACCCACTGGACCGATCCTCTACGATGTAAGCGAACATCCTCTCGCTGGCCGATCGCTCGTTTTAGGGCCCGGATTTGGTTAGAAAGCGATCGATCCGCAGTTCGGTATGCCTCAAACAGCCAGTCGGTGACAGCACTCTGAACAAGGCGTCGGAGGTCCTCCATCAGCTGCTTCTCCGGACAGTCCGAAGAGACCTGTCCCTCGAAATAGCGTCGCAGCTCAGGAAATCGGCCTTGGTCATCCCGCTCAAACAGGCCAGCAACCGCGTCCATCGCCAAATCCCCCACATCCTCCCCCAGCACATCTTCGCGGAGGGACTTCGTTCTTTTTTGCTGGCAAAGGGTAGCACGAGCAATCCGATGACACTTCTGCACAATGTGTTGGGTGGCCCGGCGCGTCGGGGCCTCTCCAGTCACAATCTGCAGAGCACTTCGAAGCGTGTGCTGGTCTCGTGCCAAAGGAGTGGGAATGCCCATAACTTTGTAGCTTTACGTTGTCTATTTATTTTTCGTCGATGCATTTTTTCGTCCTATCCTTCATACCATATTTTATTCTTATAAATTTTAGTTTTGTGTGTTTTTTGTACTCTCTCGTACTTATATCTATATTTCATTTTATTTGTGTTATTTGCGTCATACACCTTGATTTCCAAAGTGTTATGTTTGTTTTCATCGGTTAAGCCGTATTCGAGGTGGCGTCCTCTTCTAGACCGGTCTCCTGCCCAGCTCCACAACAGAAACTTCACCAGTACGAGGTCCCCCCTTCCCGCTCTACAATCGGCGATTCTGGTGTGGCCTGCGACCGAAAGTGCTGGGGACGAAGTGACCGAGTGCTTCGGCAGAAAATCTCTTCGGGGGCGGCAAAAAGCGGAACCCTCCGGCAGTCCGCGTCGAGAAGGCGTCCACTTTGTTCAGAAAGATCCTCCGCCGGCGCTCAGGAGGACCTGCAATGAGAGTTCTGTCGTGTGGCGTGGTCTGCCACAGTCATTGGGGCTCTCTCAATCGTCCGAAAATGTACTGCTGTGTGTCCCACGGACCAGCTCATCCCACCAGTTCAGATCATGTGCTTCCCTCATCTAGAAGGGCCCCACCTCGAAAACGTCACCGGCCGTACACGACGGTCGTGTGCTTCACGTACAGGCCCAGAATGCTCCTCGTCTTGAAGTCTACGTGGTGGATGTCTGAGATTTCGGCATCCCTCGCGGCGGCCTGGATGCTGGCATCCCCCTGTGCGACGAGGCCAAGGTACCCCTCCGCGGTAGAGGTGCCCTTCTTGAGTTCACCGGCCTGGACAGACATTTCGAAGCTCTGGGTCGACTGGGGCCCCTGTACATCCGTGAGAATCGTTCCGCGGGGGACCCCCCGTACGCCAGTGATTGCCGCACATCCGCTCGTCAACAGAAAGAGCGCAAGCATCAGAGGAGCGAGAAAGAACGTGTCTTTTTTGGCCTTCATGGTTCTGAAAGCGAATCGGTTATGGGGATTGACCAAACCTTCGCGTACAGGATGTCTTCTCTCCCTCCTTAGATACGCGTCAGTCTGCCCCGACTCATTCGTCACGACGGATTTCCGAGGGGTTTTGAAGCCCCTGCGCGGACACCACGTGATTCCCGACTCACGTCACCACAGTGCCTCCCAACAGAACCAGAGACAAGGGGCAGAACAGGCCGGCTGTTTCTACTCGGGGTACTTCGACGGAGAAGCGTCAAACTGATCGCGGAAGAGCCGAGAGAAGTGATCCGGACTCTCGTATCCGACGGCATCGGCCACCTGATAGACCCGCAGGTGCGCGTCCTCTCGTAGCAACTGGGCCGCTCGCTTCAGGCGGAGGTGTCGGACAAATTCAGCGGGGGTCTGCCCCGTGGCCTCTTTCAGTCGGCGACGCAACGTGCTGCGGCTCACCGACATTTCGCTCGCAAATTGCTCGACGGTGAATCCGGACTCGTCGATGTGCGCCTCCACCACGGCCCGCGCCTCCTCGTAGAACGCTTCTTGCTCCGGCGTCACGGAAATGTCGGTGGGGCGCATCACCACCTCCTGGCCGTACTGCCCGCGCAGGGCCTCTCGACGGTCAAGGACCGACCGGATGCGAGCACGGAGCGTTTCCATTGAGAACGGCTTCTCGACGTATGCGTCGGCTCCGGCGTCGAGGCCTTCCACCTCGGCGTCCTCCCCGGCCTTGGCCGTGAGCAGCAGGACCGGCACGTCGCACAGCGCATCGTCGCTCTTGACGCGGCGGCACAGCTCCACACCGTCCATCCCGGGCATCATCACATCGCTGAGGACAAGATCGGGGGACGCCGCCTGAACCCAGTCGAGGGCCTCCGCGCCGTCTTGGGCCTCCAGGACGTGGTAGACGTCAGAGAGTTGGCCTCGAAGGTACGTGCCTGTCTCCGCGTTGTCCTCCACGACGAGAAGGGTCGGGGACGATTCTGCAGGCGCGGCGCCGTTGCTCGCGGCGTCGCGTCTGGTCTCGGGACGTGCGCGCCCCCACTCCAACTCGCCGTTCTCGTCCGGTGTCACCGAGGCGTCTGCTCGGGCTTCCACACTGTCCTCGTCCCTCACCCGGTCCACCGGCTCGGCCTCGGGGGCCTGGACCGGAAGGCGAACGCTGAAGGTGCTTCCCATCCCCAGTTCACTCTCGACCTCAATCGAGCCCCCATGCAACTCTGCCAGCTTGTTGGCCAGCGACAGGCCCAGGCCGGATCCGTCTGCCTGATGGTCATGGGCTTCCGTCCCCCGGCAGAACCGATCAAAGAGGTCGGGGATCTCGTCTTCGGGGATGCCGGGGCCGGTGTCGGAGACACGAAGCACAGCGGTCTGCTCCGACGGGTGCTTTACATGAAGCAGGACCTTTCCACCTCCAGGGGTGTATTTGAGGGCATTTTCGAGCAGATTGCCCAGCACAGAGCGCAGCTTTTCGGAATCGAACACACTGGGTACCTGCTCCGGGTCGGTGCGAAAGCGAAGCTGAACGTCGTTTCGCTCAGCCATCGGCTCAAACGAACGCGTCGTTTCGCGAGCGAACGCCACCAGATCCCCTGGGCTCGGATCGAGGGAGAGACGACCAGTCTCGGCACACGAAAGCTTCAGCACCTGATCCACCAGATCCTCCAACCGATTGGCGTTGCGGAGAGCCGCGGTCAGCAGTTCTTGCCTCTCATCGGGAGGCGTCTCGTCCCCATCGGCCAGTACGGTGCGGAGGGGCATGCTAATCATCGTCAGGGGGGTTCGCAGCTCATGGGAAAGATCCTCAAACAGTCGCCGGCGCGCCTCGTCTAGTTCTTTGAGGCGCCGGGCCTGCTTCTCCGTCCGTTCCTTCTCCTTCCGGAGCGCCGCGGTACGCCGCTGGATCTTCTGCTCAAGCTCCTTCTCACGGACATGCTTCACCCGAAGCCGGTGAAGCCCCAGTCCGCCCACGATGATCAGGCCCACAAGTCCCACATAAAACCACGTCGTCTGATAAAACGGCTGCGCAGCCACAGTGAAAAACGTCGGGGACGAGGTCCCGCCCCCCGGTGGAGGTGTGTGCACCGTAATCGCATTTTGGCCCGGGCCCTCAACCCTACCCGGTGGCACGGTGGCCTCCAGCCCAATGGTGATCGCGTTGGGTTTCGGGCTGGACTTGATGGGGGTGGTGGGAAGGTCGTTCCCGTTCCACCGCACCGTCGAGGAGGGGGTCATTGTAGCCCCCTGGACGGTTACCTTGAATGAGGTCCCGTCCTGAGTCCGCCGAAGGGGCCGCACGACATCGATTTTCGGCGGCGGCGCTTCCACCCTGAATGTGTCAACGTTCGAAGAGACGCCGTCCGGGTGGAGGACCTGCACCGTCCACGTGCTGGCCGCAGTCCCAAAAACAGCTCGCACCCGCACGGTCTGGGCATCGACGTACGTCAACCGGTCCTCTGCTTCGATTACCGTATCCACCACGTCTTCCGCGTGGAGCCGCACGGCAAAGTCTTCGTCGAACCCACCGCCCTGTATGGTCAGCTCCCTCCAGTCGATACTACCAACAATCGGATCGGGCTGGACCGCGGAAATGCGTGGTCCAGTTTTCTGCGCGTGGAGGGCCCTGGCGAGGATCGCAGCGGCCAAGAAGACCAACCCCACGATCATCGTCCGGCAGGAATAGGCTGCTCCAAATCGACCCATGATGTTTTTCAATAGCTCACTTCAAAAAAGCCGTAAGAGGCACTTAGGACCACCTGGTCCTGAACAATCGTCTTGCACATAGCGCCTTGTGTCCCGTGGTACTCCAACAGCGGGAGACGCAGGAACTGAAGATGCCTGCCGTGGAAATGGGAATCTGCGAAGACAAGGCTCTCAGACGCGGCAGCCCTCCGTCAACCCTTCTCTGAACGGCTTTCAATTATCTTCTTCAAACAGGCCAGCACGAGCATCCACCGCCACGCCTTCAGCACCGCCTTTCCGGTGTATCCCCATTGCCATGGGACATTGCCAGGCGCGCATCATGCTTCTGTTGCGGACGTGGAGTCGTCCCAGAACCGGACACGCCCCCCAGAGTGGAAGCGGGCAAGTGAAGGAACGGCCAGATTGCCCTGAGAACCATGGACAAGCCCACGACGCGAACGTACGTTAGAAGACGGCAAATTTGCGTGCACAAAAAGAGAGTTGGGGGAGCAAGATTTGGATTCATCGTTCCAGAAACCCTCGTAGAATGGAGTCATTGGCAGAGCCAATGTCCCGGATCAACCAAGGTGTACTACCCTCCCTCCCATCGGAAATTCGTGGGCCCGTTGTCTTTCACTCTCTAGCATAGGAACCCGGTCAACCGGTCCCGTTCTGCCGCTTCACACATGAATTTTCTCGTCCCCACATCCTCTTCCGTTTTTTCTTTTTCTCTCCTCTTGATGGGCGTGCTCCTTGGCCTCGTCCCCTCGTCGTCGGCACCTGCCCCTCCGCCGCCATCCGCGCTCTCTTCGTCGTCGTCCTCCGCCGCGCCCACACTCGGCATCGTCTGGACGCCGCCGTCTCCACCGGACTCGGCCCTCTCCGCCCTGGACCGCATCGCAGCCACCGGGGCCACGGCCGTCCGGCTCACACGCCTCCCCCCCGACACGATCGCGGGCCGGGCCGATTCGCTGGGCCTGCGTCTGTACGTCGACCTGCCGATCCGTCACGCCTCGGCCGCCTCCCTGGCGGACACACTCTCTCGGGTCGGTCCCACGCTGACCCGGCTTCTCGCTCTCGCCGATCGACATCCTTCGATTACCCACGTCGGCCTTGCTCAGGGCGTCGATACGACAGTCCCCCAGACCTGTGAGCACCTGCGTCGCTGGGCGAGTCGTGTCCACGGCCGGTCTCCGTCGCTCCAGACCTACTACGTAACTCCATTCGCTTCCACCGCCGATCGATGCCAAGACGCCGTGGATCGGCCCCTGCTCGACCTCCGGGGCCGTCCGCGTCCCGCAGAGCAGTGGCGGGCGTGGCCTGCCCACACGAATGGAGTCGGCATTGGAGCTTTGGGGACGTGGACGCGTCCGTCCGCCTCGTCTGGACTGCAGGTGCCCCACTCTGCGGAGCGCCAGGCCCGGTATTTAGAGACCAGCTTGTCTCGGCTCCTCAACTCCTCCCGCACGGCGCCCCCTGTCGTTTTCGTCGCCCGGTGGCAGGACGCGGCGACGCCTCCCCTGTCCGCGCGGCACTACGGACTGCACGACGCGGCCGGAATCCCCCGTCCCGCGGCGCGGGTCGTTCAGGGCATCTACGCAGATGCCCAGCGCACCTTCGCGTTTCCCGACGGTTCCCCCCCGGCGAGCTCGTACGGCCTCGTCCTCGTGGGCTGGGGGCTCGTGGCCGCACTCGGGCTTTTGTACGCCAGAAGCCTCTTTGTGCGAGAGACCGTGGTCCGGTATTTTGCGGCGCCGGGGTTTTACCGGGATGCCCTTCGCAACGGACGCGACGCCTCCTTCGGCGCCAACGGCCTGCTGCTGGGCCTCGTGGGAGGAAGCCTCGGCCTCACGGCCACCCGTATGGCCCAACTGGCAGCGGCCGCGCCCGTCACCGAACATGTGCTCGCTGCCCTGCCTCCCGTCGTGCGAACCGCGCTGGCACCGGGCATCAGATACCCGGTGCTGGCCGGCCTCGTTGTGGGCGGGGGCGCGATCGTCGGGCTCCTACTCTGGATGGGGATCTTGGTAGCAACGGCTCGACTCGGGATGCGCTTTTCGGGGGCGCAGGGGCTCATGCTCATTGCGTGGCCGTGCTGGCCCGTCCTGCTGGTCCCCCCCATCGCCCTCGCCGCGGGCCCGGGCGCTCCGCTGTCACCGTCGCTCTTTTCCCTCATGCTGCTTGGGGGCGGTGCCCTTGCCCTCCTCTCTGTTTCCTTCCGCGTGCTCTTCGATCACTGGCGAGTGTGTGATCCCCCCGCGTGGACCCTCCTGCCCCTCGTGGCTCTGAGCCCGCTCGTGCTCGTGGGCACGTCTCTCCTGGGGGCGGCGCAGTACGGAGTGCCCTTCCTCTTCCTCTGGCGCCTGGCCGTCTACGCCTAGCGGCCCGGTCGGGCCGTGCTCACAGCGCCCAGGTCACCATCTCGGGAAACAGCATCAGCGCCACCAGCCCGAGCACCTGAATTACGATAAAGGGCACCGCGCCTCGGTAGATCTGCGTGGTATTTACCTCATCGGGCGCCACGCCGCGGAGGTAGAAGAGCGCGAACCCGAAGGGCGGCGTCAGGAACGAGGTCTGCAGATTCATCCCCACCATCACGCCGAACCACACGAGCGCGGCGTCCGCCGTGGCCCCAAACTCCGGCGGCAACAGCCGAGCGGCCGGGGCCTGCAGCAACGGAATGATGATGAACGCGATCTCGAAGAAGTCGATGAAGAACCCGAGCAGGAAGATGACCAGGTTGGCCACCACCAGAAAGCCGATGACCCCACCCGGCAGGTTCGTCAAGAGCCCCTCCACCCAGAAGTCCCCGCCCAGTCCCCGAAACACGAGCGAGAAGGCCGTGGAGCCCACCAGCAGGAACATGACCATGGAGGTCAGCCGCAGGGTCTCGTCCATCGTCTCGTGGAGGGCCGTCATCGACAGGCGCCCGTTGGCCGCGGCAAGCGCCATCGCCCCCACGGCCCCGAGCGCCCCGGCCTCGGTGGGGGTCGCCACCCCGGCGAAGATGCTGCCCAGGACGAGCAGGATGAGCACCAGGGGCGGCAGCATCACCAGAAGCACGCGCTTCAGCAGGCGCATCGGCGCGATGTCGCGCGTTTCTTCAGGGAGGGCGGGTGCCACATCGGGCCAGAGGAGCGCCACCCCGCCTGCGTACAGGGCGTAGAGGCTCGCCAGGGCGACGCCCGGCACCAGCGCGCCGATGAAAAGGTCCCCCACGCTGATGCCGAGTTGGTCGGCCAGCACGATGAGCACAATGCTCGGCGGAATGATCTGTCCGAGGGTCCCCGCCGCCGTGATGACGCCGGACGACAGCTCCTCGGAGTAGCCGTAGCGCAGCATCACCGGCATCGAGATAAGGCCCATCGCCACGACCGACGCCCCCACGACGCCCGTGGCCGCGGCCAGCAAGGCCCCCACGAACACGACCGCGATCGCGAGCCCCCCTCGCATCCCCCCAAACAGCTGCCCGATCGTCGTGAGCAGGTCCGCCGCCAGGCGCGATTTCTCCAGCATGGTGCCCATGAAGATGAAGAAGGGCACCGCGAGGAGGATAAAGTTCGACATCACCCCAAAGATGCGGGACGGCATCGCCTGGAGGAGGCCCCAGCTGAGCAGGCCCGCCTGCTCGCCGATGAACATGAACACGAGGGCCGTCCCGCCGAGGGAAAACGCGACGGGGTACCCGGAAAAGATCAACAGGAGGGCCCCCGCAAACATCAGCGGGGCGAGGAGATCGGCACCCATGGGCAGTGGTCGTCTGCGTCTCGAAAATTTACGTGAGTATGTCGTGTGAGGCGTGGTTCGTGACGCGTGAACCCGGACCTGTATTTCGAGTACTCACAACTCTTCACACATCACTGCATCACTCATCACGCATCCCCTCGGAGACCGCCGTTGACACCCGGAAATGGCATCGGGGAGGGGCCCTTGCGAGGACTGAGGGGATCCCGTCACCCCATTCGGGGCCGGGACTCGCGGTCCGTCGGATCGGTGACCTCGTGGCCCCGAAGCACGGCCACCTTCCGGATGATGAGGGCCCCTCCCTGCGCCATCACCAACAGGAGGGCCAGCGGAATGACGGTTTTGATGGGGTAGCGGGGCAGGCCGCCGGGGTCGGGCGACCCCTCGAGGATCACCCACGAGTTGCTCACAAACGGGATCGACATCCACAACACCAGCCCGCAGAACGGCAGGAGAAAGCACACCGTGCCCAGGATGTCGATCCACGCCCGTCCCCGACGCGAGAGCCGGTTGTACAGCACGTCGACCCGCACGTGGTCGTCGTACTCCAGCGTGTAGGCCGCCCCCAGTAGGAACACGAGGCTGAAGAGGTACCACTGCATCTCAATCCAGAGGTTGGAGCTCAGCCCCAGGCCCGTGTACTTGTCGAGGTAGCGGGCCAGGGCGTTGAACGCCCCCACCCCCACCATCGCCAGGGTCAGCCAGTAGAGCAGGCGGCCGAGCCGGTCGTTTAGGCGGTCGATGCGGCGGGCCCACCGAAGCCAGCGGTCCATGTGCCGGGGGCATTGGTCGTTCGCGGAGTGCGTGGGTCACAGCAAGGGTACCGGTTGACGCCCGCATCCTCAAACGAAGGCCCCCACGTCCACCGTCCCAATGCAAAAAGGCCGCCCCCTCTCCCGACGGCTGTCGGGAGCGGAGCGGCCCTTGGGACCGTTCTCAAGGATATGGAGCGGGGCCCTACGCCGCCACGGGATCGGCCCCCGTCTCGATGGGAACCCCCACGAGGTTGCCCCACTCGGTCCACGAGCCGTCGTAGTTTCGAACGCGCGGGTGGCCGAGGAGCTGCGAGAGCACGAACCAGCTGTGGCTCGACCGCTCGCCGATGCGGCAGTAGGCAATGGTCTCCTTCTCCGGCGTGATGCCCCGCTTCTCGTAGATTTCTTTCAGCTCTTCGGCGCTCTTGAAGGTGCCGTCCTCATTCACGGCCTCGCTCCAGCTGATGTTGTGGGCGCCGGGGATGTGACCGCCGCGCTGCGCGCCCTCGTTCAGGCCCTCGGGTCCCAGCTTCTCGCCACTAAACTCTTCCGGGGAGCGCACATCGACCAGCTCCACGTCGTCGCGGTCGAGCGTCTGCTGCACGTAGCCGGAAAAGGCACGGATCGAGTTGTCGGGGGCCGAAGCAGACCAGTTGCCCGCCTCGTGGTCCGGCGCCTCGGTACTCAGAGGGTAGTCCTCGGCGAGCCACTTCTTGCGGCCGCCGTCCAGGACTTTCGTGTCCTCGTGGCCGTAGTACGTAAGCTGCCAGAAGGCCCAGGCAGCAAACCAGTTGTCGTTGTCGCCATAGAGGACGATCGTCGTGTCGTCGTCGATGCCCGAGTCGCGCAGGAGATCCTGGAAATTCTCTTTCGAGGCCAGATCGCGCGTCTGCGTGTCGGCCAGTTGTGTTTCCCAGTTCCAGCCAACGGCGCCGGGCACGTGGCCCTCCTCGTAGGCGGAGGTGTCCACGTCCACCTCGACAAACCGCACATCGGGATTGTCGAGGCGATCGGCGGCCCAGTCGGTGGAGACAAGTACGTCGGGATTTGCGTAGGTACTCATGGTTGAGGGGTGTGTTGGGGTGTTGAACGAAAACGAGGGGGGGCGGACGTCGGACTGAGCACGAGGGCGACGGAAATACACGGACCCCATCGTCCTTGGAAGCCCAACTGTAGGAGAGAGCAACGGATACCCTCTCTGCTCAAGTGGGACGCAAGAGCGTTGCGTTCTCGCCAGTTCAATCCCACAGTTCAGTCCATACGAGACGCAGTCTGGTCTCGCCAGGGAGAGAGTGCCCGGTGCGAGACGCCCGCATCAGGGCCGGAAAAAAGACTCCGGGGGACTGGCGTTATCCGCGACAGGACGCAATCATGCTACGCAAACACGAACAGAGACACACCGGCGCAGTGAGGGTCCGGACAGAGGACGAGAGGTGAGAACTGCGCACGTCGGCGTGACGCATGTGCATGAACGCGGATGATTCGAAAGACGGCCAGCATCGCCACGTGGGACGATCACTGGCTAATCCTGAATAGCACAATTCAAATCTGCACGACGGGTTCCAGCATCTCGGATCCACTCCCGGCCTCCCCGCCGGATCCACGAAGACGTTACGCTTCGTCGTCGGCGTATTGGTGTGCCCGTTTCACCACGTCCTCGTCGAAGTCGCGCTCCCGCCACTGCGCCAGCCGGTCGGCGACCTGTTCCTCGTATCCCTCTGTGCTCGGATCGTAGAAGTAGGTGCCCTGCATCTCGTTGGGGAGATACTGCTGCGGCGTGTAGTGCTCGCGGTACGCGTGGGGGTACTTGTAGCCCTCGCCGTGGCCCAGGCCGTCTTTGTCGCGAGACGGGTCCTTGAGGTGCTGCGGGACGCCCTCGGTCTGCTCCTCACGGACATGTTCGAGCGCGTCGAAGTAGGCAAACGTGGTGTTGCTTTTTGGGGCCGTGGCCAGGTAGAGGCAGCACTCGGCGATTAGAAACTGCCCCTCCGGCATGCCCACGTAGTCGAACCCCTCCGCCGCACTCTGGGCCACCTGCAGGGCCCGCGGGTCGGCGATCCCCACGTCCTCAGCCGCGAAGATGAGCATCCGCCGCAGAATGAAGCGCGGCTCCTCCCCCGCGTACAACATCCGGGCAAGCCAGTAGAGCGCCGCGTCGGGATCGGACCCGCGCAGGCTTTTGATGAAGGCGCTGATCGTGTCGAAGTGGGCATCGCCCTCCTTGTCGTAGAGCACCGCCCGCTGCTGGATCGAGTCTTCCGCCACGTCCAGGTCGATGTAGACGGTCCCGTCGGCGTCGGGCGCGGTGGTCTCCACGGCCAGCTCCAGCGCGTTGAGGACCGAGCGGGCATCCCCATTGGCCGTGTCGATGAGGTGATCGAGTGCGTCCTCCGTGATCTGCACGTCGCGGTCGCCGTAGCCACGCTCCGCGTCGGTCAGTACCATGGCCGCCACCTGCCGCAGGTGTGTCTCCGCCAGCGGCTCCAGCTCGAAGAGGCGCGACCGGCTTACGAGCGCGTCGTTCACCTCGAAGTAGGGGTTCTCCGTCGTGGCCCCCACGAACGTCACCGTGCCGTCCTCCACGTGCGGCAGCAGGGCGTCCTGCTGGGCCGTGTTGAAGCGGTGCACCTCGTCGATGAAGAGAATGGTCCGCGTCTGGTGGTGCCGGAGGCGGTTCTTGGCCTTCTGGATCGCCTCGCGGAGGTCGTTCACCCCGCTCAAGACTGCATTCAGGGAGGCAAAGTGCGCCTCGGTCGTGTGGGCAATAATGCGGGCGAGGGTGGTCTTGCCCGTGCCGGGCGGGCCGTAGAAGAGGACGGAGGTGACGCGATCCGCCTCGATGGCGCGGCGGAGCAGCTTCCCCTCGCCGATGAAGTGCTCCTGCCCCACGAATTCATCGAGCGTACGGGGGCGCATGCGGTCGGCGAGCGGCGCGCGGTCCTGACGGGCCTGCTCCGCCTGCTCATCAAAGAGGTCGGCCATCGGTGCGGCAAGTGGTCATGTCGATCCGGGCAATGCGCGGTCGTGCTGAACCCATCGGGGCGGACTGAGTGTTCCGGGAAGGCTACTGGTAGTCCTGCCGGACGGGACTGAACACGTCGATGAGTTCGCACGCGGTCACGGCTTCTCCCGAATGCGGAGTGTCGGGGGGGATGACGGCGATTCGACCCGACTCCAGAACCTCGGTTTCCCCATCAAGGGTGAGCTCGAACGTCCCCTCCACCACGATCGAGATTTGCTCGTGGGGGTGGCTGTGCTCGGGAAACGACGCGCCGGCCTCTACCTCCCAGTTCGTCACGGTCATGTTCTCGCCGTGCAGAAACGCGCCCAGGTAGCCGGGCATCTCTTCGGAGCGGTCGAGGGCGTCGAACGAGTGGACGGGCATCGATGGATACGCGAAGACGATTGGAGACATTTTGGACTCGGTCAACCATCGCCTACCGAAATCGTTGCGGCCGGTCAGGGCTCCGCAGACTGCATCCCACCCGGCTCCACACTCGCCCGCCGAGTGGGGCTCGGCTGGGGATGAGTCCTCAAGGTTCCCTCTCCTGTGCCGGTGCGCGACCCGCTGCGGCCGCAGTCGGACGATCTTCGTCTTCGCAGAGCACAGCTGCACGCCGCTCGTGGAGCGACTATTGCTCAACCCCCACAGAGAACGTAAACCCCTGACTTCCGAGGTTCTGGCCCGTATGCGGCTCGAACTGGTACCGGGCCTCTATCGTGAATGTCCGGGAGTTCACGTCGACGCTCAGTCCCGTCCCAATCATGGCGCCCAACCCCTCCACGCTCGGAGGGACGGACGCAGCAAGGTTAGAAGGACGGGAGCCGTCCGCCTCTATCGTACTCGAACTTTGCACGACCTGGCTAACGACCGGACCTGCAAACAACGTGGGCGATACAGTCTCCAACGGGGCATGGACCCGAACCAGGAGGGGCACCGCAATGACCCCCAGCTTGTCAACCTCCGTTACGGTCGTTCCTCTGGCCCGAAATTCATTCGATGCTCCCTTCTGGACGTATAGAAGCTCCGGCTGGAAGGACACCCATCCGGGTGCCCCGAGCCGCACGTATCCTCCCCCCACGAGGCCGGCCCGCCGCCCTCGATTGCTCTGGGCCCCACCGTCGATCGTCATGGAGGCCACCCCAAGCCGAAGTCCAAGCCTGGTGTCGATCTGACCAGTGGCGGGGCGAGGCGAAAGCAGAACACCCGCGAGAAGCAAGACGGGAACAACCAACCTGTAGAAAAACCTCGAACGTTGCATGGGCTGAAAGGGGTTGTGTACGAGAAATAATTTCACCGGGACAGAATTGTCCTGTCCGTGGTCGCCAAGCCTTCTTCTGGGCCTTCTACGGCACGTGTCCGGAGTCAGAAATCCGGATTCAGCCTCGCATACTCCAGGCCGATGTGTTTGATCTTTCGGCGAGCGTTGAATCCGCCCGTGTTCGTGGCCCGGAGGGCGAGACCCGTGAGTACTCTGTCGCCCGGGGCTACGACGGCCACATCGTCGAAGTCTCTTCGCTGCCTCCGCAGGCCAAATGTCGTGTCGTCGGCCGCACCCCGCAGCCGCAAGGCTCCATCCTGCTTCCCGATCGACCTGGAGCTGAGATCGATCGACTGGACGTGAGGCGAGTTTTCCATGTGCACCGCCACTCCGGCTGCGACGTGTCCGTCGGGAACCTGTGGAAACGGATCGTCAAGATCGGGGGGTGCCTCGCAGTTCTCGGCCGTCCGGATCGCAAAGATGATTCGCGCTCGAGGCCCCAAGCTTCCGTCCCTGAATACTTCTCGGTGCTGGAGGTGAAGGGCCTGAATTTCCACCCCGCCATCCTTATCCGCGGCACTCGCGCTAAGTCCGGTCACCACATGCCCGTCCGGTACACTTCCGCCTATCTCCATCTGGGCAGGGACAATCTCTGAGACCGACGTCACGAGGGAGTCGGAGTAGTCAAATTGAGACGCTGCTGCTCCGAAGGGCTCCACGACGGTGCAGGAGATGTCTCCGGCCGCTACTTTCGGCACACTATCCCCCTGTTCTTCAGAAATGGGCCCTCTTGAATCACACCCAGAGGCAAGAACAACAGCTAAGAGAACTAGGGGCAGAGAGCCTACGCCTCTCGGTACAAAGAGGAACGAGGGAACGGACATCGGACAACGTGGGACTATGGCGCAACAGTGGCCACCTTCACGTCCAGACGGACTTGGGGCAGCCCAGGACACATGCAGGCAGTGGAGTCGGACTGAATACAGTTCTAAAGTATTACTTTCTTAGGTATGTATCAAACCAAATACACAGAGCCTATTTTAGGATGTTACACTTCCGCAATCTGTTCGGGAATTGACGTGCCTCGCCTCAGAGGGAGACGCAGCGGAGATGCGATGACGGACGCGCTCATCAATTCCCCAAAAAACCCTCCGAAACGCATCCTTCCCCCTTTCAGAACGTCCCCCAAGTCCATAGCTTAGCAATCTGTCACCGGGATTGTCTACCCACCCCATTTTCCATGAAGGATCCCCTCCGAACGCAGATCCGCCACGTGCTCGACGCCCTGGGCGACGTGCCGGACGACTTCGAAATCGAGCTCGAAGAACCGGACCGCCCGGAGCACGGCGACCTGGCCACAAACACGGCCCTCCGCCTCGCCAGCGTGCTCGGGGACAACCCGCGGTCCATCGCCGAAACCCTGGCCGCACAGCTGCGGGAGCGCGTCGACCCGAGTCGCATCCAGAGCGTGGAGGTGGCCGGGCCCGGCTTTGTCAATTTCCGCTTTGCCCAGGACTATCTCTTTGAGGGCCTCGCCGATCTGCTGGCAGAAGGCGACACGTTCGGGAAGACGGACAATGGGACCGGGCAAACGGCCCTCGTCGAGTACGTGAGCGCCAACCCCACCGGCCCCCTCAACGTGGGCCATGGCCGCAACGCAGTCCTTGGCGACACCATCGCGAATCTGCTGGAGTGGACCGGCTACGACGTCACGCGCGAGTACTACTACAACAACGCCGGACGCCAGATGCGCGTCCTTGCCCAGTCGGTGCGGGCCCGCTACGAGGCACTCGCGGGAGACGTCTCCACCACGTCCCTCACGCTCGACGACGGCACCACCGTGGAAGTGCCGGCGGGCTTTCCGGAGGACGGCTACCTGGGCCAGTACATCACGGAGATCGCCGACGACCTGTACGACGAGCACGGCGACGCCCTCCTCGCCACCGACGACCTGGCGCCGTTCCGGGAAGCCGCGGAGCAGGCCATTTTCGCCGACATCGAGGACACCCTCCGCGCCCTCACCATTGACATGGACGGCTACGCCAACGAGCAGGCCCTGCACGACGAGGGACGGGTGCAGGAGGTGCTCAACGGCCTCGACGACGCCGGCTATACCTACGAGGAGAACGGGGCGCTCTGGTTCAAGACCACCGAGTTTGGCAAAGAGGACGACACGGTGCTCGTGAAGCAAACCGGCGAGCCCACGTACCGCACGCCCGACATCGCCTACCACACCGCAAAGTTCGGGCGCGGCTTCGACCTGATGGTCGACGTCTTCGGGGCCGACCACCACGCTGCCTATCCGGATGTGCTGAGCGCCCTCGACGTGCTCGGCCACGATACGGACCGGGTCGACGTGGTCCTCTACCAGTTCGTCACGCTCGTGCGGGGCGACGAGCCCGTCAAGATGAGCACGCGCCGCGCCAACTACGTCACCCTCGACGACCTCATCGACCAGGTCGGCGCCGACGTGACCCGCTTTTTCTTCCTCATGCGCTCCCCCGACACGCACCTAAACTTCGACCTGGAGCTAGCGGAGGAAGAGAGCGAAAAAAACCCTGTCTTCTACCTCCAATACGCCCACGCCCGCATCTGCTCGGTCCTCGACAAGGCCGAGGAGGTGGGCTTTTCCCACGACGCAGACGCCGACCTGTCCCTGCTCACACACGAGGACGAGATTGCCCTGATCAAAGAGCTGCTCCGCTTTCCCCAGGAACTACAGAATGCCGCGGAGGCTCGCGCTCCCCACTTCGTTCCCAACTACCTGCGCGACGTTGCCACCGCGTTCTCCCAGTTCTACGACCACTGCCAGATTATCGGCGAGGAGAATGAGCGGGCGTCCGCCCGCATGCAGCTCGCACGGGCCGCGAAGACCGTACTCAAGAACGGCCTCACCGTGCTCGGAATCTCTGCCCCTCGACAAATGTGAGCGGGGCGAACAATGAAAAGAGTTGGATTGCCCCTGTCGCTCCCCCGCAGCCTCTTTCTACGCCGCAACCGGCCGGGAAATGGACGCATCCTCGAGAATGGCATCGAGCTCGAGCATCGTCAGCGCCCCGTCGAGCAGCGCGTCGAGCCGAAGCACCTCGTCGGAGTCAAGCACGACTGTGGGATGGCCGTCCACCCGAAGCTGCCACCGACAGTCACGCTCACAGTGGTACACCTCACTCGCCAGCGATCGCGTCGTGTCACGCAACACCGGAACCTCCGATGCCGCCAAGGTCCAACGCATACCGCCGAACTGAAGGCGGACGCGACCTCGCGTGGTGCGCCTCACAGAGCCATGGTCGGTCGCGAAAAGAGCAGAGGGGCTGGAGGGAACAGAAGAAGCCATGGGGGACGAACCAAAGGTGCCGAGGATACTACTGGCTATTTAGATCGGATCTAAATGACCGAGGTTTCTCACTGCGAGCTTTTGGGATGTGAAGGTTGCGAAAAGCCCTGAACGCAACGAGGCAGAATCGCTTGGTACAATGCCGATTTTTCACTTTTCCCATCGCCTCCATGCTCTTGCAGATCCATTGGGACGTCGACCCGACAATTTTTCAATGGGGCATTTTGGCCCCGCGCTGGTACGGCCTGCTGTTCGCGCTGGGCTTCCTGATCGGGTTTTACCTGATGCGTCACGTGTTCGAGCGCGAGGGCAGGCCGGAAGAGGACCTCGACTATCTGCTGTTTTACCTGCTTGGGGGGACCATCATCGGCGCCCGACTCGGGCATATCCTGTTCTACGCGCCCGGCTACTACTTTAGCAATCCCCTCGAAATTCCCATGATCCAGCGGGGCGGGCTCGCCAGCCACGGGGGCCTCATCGGGGTCGTGCTGGCGATTTGGCTCTACTGTCAGCGTCGGGACGACCAGCCGTTCTTGTGGCTGCTCGACCGCCTGGCCGCTCCCGTCGCTCTTACCGGCAGTCTCATCCGGCTCGGCAACGTCTTCAACTCTGAAATTCTGGGCGTTCCCACCGATCTGCCTTGGGGCGTCGTGTTTGAACGTGCAGCCCGAGTGCGACAGGGCATCGAGGCCGTTCCTCTCCATCCCGTACAGCTTTACGAGTCGATCTGCTACTTCATTGTCTTTGGGCTGTTGTGGCGACTGTATCAGCGACAGGGCCCCGACACGCCGCGGGGCCAGCTGGTGGGACTGTTCTTCACACTCATCTTCGGGGCCCGGATCGTGCTCGAATTCTTCAAGATGCGGCAGATCCACTTCGAGGCCACGCTGCCGATGGGCCTAAGCATGGGCCAGTTGCTCAGCGTGCCCGCCGTGGCGGTGGGCCTGTGGCTGTGGCAGCGGGCAACCGTTCCGTCTTCCTCTCCGGCCCGCCACTGAGTTCCGCTCGGCGGCCGTGGTGCGCACCGCAGCCATGTGCTCCGCAAAGACGGACCGGCGGGGCGACAGCGCTTCGGCCTGCTGAACGGCCCACTGCACGCCGTCCTAGACGTCCATGCCGACGTAGGTTTTGGCGAGCAGGGCGTAGCTCTCATCCTTCAGCGGCTCGCACCGTCCCCACAGAACGTCCCACGCCTCGGCGTAGCGGGCCTGTCCCTGGCGGCTCCGAGCTCTCCCGCCCCCCGGTGCGACCGGGCTTCCTTCGCGAGCCTGACGGCACGCTCCGACACGTCCTCCGGGGGAAGCTCACTGGCCAGTCGCCACTGCTGCATGTCATTGAGCAAAGCCAGATCCGTCACTTTTTCCAGGGCGCGCCCCACGCGCCCGAGAACCGCGCCTGATCGCTTGTGAGCACCGCGTTCATGGCCGCGACAATCTCGTAGTAGGACTGATGGGCTGCGGCGAAGGCTCTCCATAATCTCTTCTCCAAAGACCTCTTGGTCCTCGTGAATGTTTTCGTTCATGAGTTGGAGAACCTCTCGGGATTCGCTGTCCCAGCCTTCCGCGTCCAGCCGTTTCTGTAGCTCAGAATGGCGGGGCCGACGGAGGAGCGACGGACGAAGGCGATCGAATCCGGTTGAGCACGTTCGCACTGGCGGCATCGAGCAGGGCCCGGGCCTCCGTCACGAACGAGAAGGTCGGCTCAACGGCGTCGTGGAAGGGCCGGAGGGCATCGATGGCCTGGAGCGGTGCGCCGTCGCGCAAAAGGCGCCGCCCCGTCGTGCTCCGCAGGACAGCCCCTGCGCGGTGCTGATCATTTTCCCCTGTCGCCGCCGGAGTTTTCGCGCACATTCCACCCAGGCGGCCCATTGGACACATTGACCCTTTCCCCACGCTGTGGCAGGTTGTGGGCAGTTTCATCGAGGCTCCTCCAAGAAACGTGTCCCTCGTGTTTGCCTCTCCCCTGGTGTCCGACCCGATGGCCATCATCGCGCTCTTCAGCGCTGTTCTCGGGCTTGTGTTCTGGCTGGAATCCTTTGAACGCTTCGCCCCCCTCTTCAAATACCTCCCGCCGGTCATTTGGGCGTACTTCGTGCCGATGCTCTTGACCACCGCCGGCCTAACCCCGGCCGAGAGTCCAGTGTACGACTGGATGTCCACCTACCTCCTGCCCTTCTCGCTCTTCCTGCTCATGATTACGGCCGACGTGAAGGCCATTCTCCGCCTGGGCCCGATGGCACTGTTCATGATGTGCGCCGGGACACTCGGCATCATCGTGGGCGGGCCGGTCGTGTTCGCCATCTTTGGGCCGTTCTTCGAGGATCCCGTGGCCTGGAAAGGATTCGCCGCCCTCTCGGGAAGCTGGATCGGCGGCACGGCCAACATGGTGGCCATGAAGCAAAGCTTTAGCACGCCCGACAGCACGCTGGGCCCGCTCCTGGTGGTGGACGTGGTGGCCGGGTACGGCTGGATGGGGGTACTCATCTTCTTGAGCGCCTACCAGGACCGCTTCGACGACTGGATTGACGCCGACACCACGGCGATGGACCGGCTCAACAAAACGATGGAAGAGGCCACGGACACGCACCGACCCGTAACGCTATCGGACCTGGCGGTGATGGTGGGACTGGCCCTGGCGGCCACCGTGGTGGCGCGGGCCGTGGGCGGCTGGTTTCCGACCGTGGGGGGCATCATCTCGGCGAGCACCTGGGCCATCCTGCTGGTGGTAACGGCGGGGCTGGCCTTCTCGTTTACACCGCTGCAGAAGATGGAGGACGCTGGTGCCTCGCGGATGGGCTACTTCGCACTCTACCTCCTGCTTACCTCCATCGGCGCCAAGGCCGACCTCGCTGCGGTGCTCGACGTGCCGCTCTACCTGCTGGCCGGCGTCGTATGGATCGCCATCCACATCGCGTTCCTGCTGGCGGCAGCACGCATCATGAATGCGCCCCTCTTTTTTGTGGCCACGGGCAGCATGGCGAACGTAGGAGGGGCCGCCAGTGCCCCCATCGTCGCGGGCGTTTACCTGCCGGCACTGGCGCCGGTGGGGCTGCTCATGGGCGTGGCCGGCTACATCCTCGGCATCTACGCGGCCTGGGGCTGTGGCCTACTCATCAGCATGGTGGCGGTGTGAGAGCTGTGTGGCGAACGGTCCGTGCCTCTCGAGCGTCCTCGGATGTTTCCCAATGTTTCGGGGAAGGTGCCCCTATCACGAGGGAAAATCAACATACCAGCTTCTTACTACGGATCCTCCTGAACACCAGCGAAGGGGCTCTCCGAACGAGGCGGAGGCCTCCTCAAAGCATACGGCCGAAAGGCTCGACGCTTCGCCGGACCCGAAGAGGTCCCCCACAGGAGCATTCGGGCGCTTCGTTTCCATCACTCGGGCGTAGGCTCTCTCAGAATAGCCGATTGCGGAGCGGTCAGGCTGGATCTCACACCAATAGTTCTTGTCGTGTAGAGAGGATGCAGGGGGTCGTTTGGGCGCCCTTGTTCGGCTTCGCCCACTGGGTGTACTCGGCTGCACCTCGCCAGTCGCGACACTCGTGCCGGCCGGTTTGACCTCGACCAGGCGGCCCGCATCAACGGAATGAACATCGCCATAGCCCGCCTCATGCAGGACGCCGGCTTCGACCGCTGGAAGGGCGATGACGTGCAGGCCCGCCCGCCAGCTCGACACCGACACGTATGGGAATTTTCTCGCTCTCGAAGCTGTCTGTGGCCTCGTGCCCGCCCCTCCTGCCGGCCCGTAGGACGAGAGGGGGTTAGCGCGAACCTTGACTGGAAACCGACAGGAATCCATTGATTCCCGAACGGGCATCATTTTAGTTGGGCGTTGGAGTCCGTACTTCTCCGTTCCGGAACCGTCCCTCTGACGCCTCGCGCTCGTATGCCCAATTTTTCCCACCTCCACTGCCACACGCAGTACTCTCTGCTCGACGGTGCCGCCGGCATCGACAATCTCATCGAAAGCGCCGAGCGCCGCGACATTCCGGCCGTCGCCATCACCGACCACGGCAATCTCTACGGCGTTCCCGAGTTCTACACCACAGCGAAGAACTCCGACGTCCAGCCGATCATCGGGTGCGAGTTCTACCTGACGCCGAGCGGCATCCAGGACCAGTCCGACCCCACCCGGTACCACCAGGTGCTTCTGGCAAAAAGCCAGACCGGCTACGAGAACCTGATGCAGCTCTCCTCTACCTCCTTCCTGGAGGGCTTCTACTACAAGCCGCGCATCGACCTCTCCCTGCTGCGCGAGCACCACGAGGGCCTCGTGGCCACCACCTGCTGTCTGCAGGGCCAGGTGCCGCAGATGATCCTGAACGAGGGCGAGGCGGCGGCCCGCCAGAAATTCGAGGAGTACCTCGACATCTTCGGGGACGACTACTACATCGAGATCCAGGACCACGACATCGACGACCAGCACACCGTCAACGAGGTGCTGCTGCGGTGGGCCAAGGAATACGACGTGGAGGTGCTGGCCACCAACGACGTCCACTACGTCAACCAGCAGGACCACGAGGCGCAGGACATCCTGCTCTGCCTGCAGACGGGGGACGACTACAACGACCCCAACCGGATGCGCTTCAGCAACGACCAGTTTTACCTGAAGGACTCGGAGGGCATGACGGAGGCCCTCACGGGCATCCCCGAGGAGTTTCAGCGCGAGGCGCTCGTCAACACCAACAAGGTGGCCGACAAGTGCTCATTCGACCTTCCGATGGGGGACCTGTTGATGCCCCACTACCCCATTCCGGACGGGTTTGAAGGCATGGACGCGTACCTTCGCCACCTCGCGTTCGAGCGGGCGAAGGAGCGCTACGGGGATCCGCTGCCGCAAACGGTCGTCGACCGGCTCAACCACGAGCTCGGCATTATCGCCGATGAAGGATACTCCGGCTACTTCCTCATCGTCCAGGACTTCACGGACGCGGCCCGCGAGCTCGACGTCCGTGTGGGGCCGGGGCGCGGCTCCGCCGCCGGAAGCTGCGTGAGCTACTGCCTCGGCATCACCAACGTGGACCCGCTCGAGTACGACCTGCTCTTCGAGCGCTTCCTGAACCCGGAGCGCGTATCGATGCCGGACATCGACATCGACTTCGACGACCGGGGCCGCGAGAAGGTGATCGACTACGTGGTGGAGAAGTACGGGCAGGAAAACGTGTGCCAGATCGTCACCTTCGGCACCATGGGCGCGAAGACCGCGGTGCGCGACGTGTCGCGCGTGCTGGACATTCCGCTGGACCGCGCCGACGAAATCGCCAAGATGATCCCCGACGGGCCGGGCGTGGACCTTGACCAGGCCCTTGACCAGAACCCCGACTTCCGCGCGCTCAAGGACGCGGACAACCCTGAGGTCCGCGAGATGATGCAGTACGCCGAGGTACTGGAGGGATCGGTGCGGCACACCGGGGTCCACGCCGCCGGGGTCATCATCGCGCCCGGCGAGATCAGCGACTACGTGCCCGTCTCCGTCGCCAAGAGCAAGGGCGAGGAGGTCGTCACGACCCAGTACGACGGCGACTGGGTGGAGGAGTTTGGGCTGCTGAAGATGGACTTCCTCGGCCTCAAGACACTCACGCTCATCGAGGACGCCGTCGAGCTCGTCGAGGACACCCGCGACGTGGACCTCAACATCGACGACATTCCGCTCGACGACGAGGACACGTTCGAGCTCTTCCAGCGCGGCGATACGGTCTCGATTTTCCAGTTCGAGTCGACCGGCATGCGGGAGCACCTCCGCACCCTGAAGCCGACGGAGATCGGCGACCTGATCGCCATGAACGCGCTCTACCGGCCGGGGCCGATGGAAAACATTCCCACCTACGTGGCCCGCAAGCACGGGCGGGAGGAGGTGGAGTACCCGCATCCGCTACTGGAGGACATTCTGGAGCCGACCTACGGCATCGCCGTCTTTCAGGAACAGGTGATGCAGATGGCCCGCGAGCTGGCCGGCTTCTCCCTCGGTGAGGCGGACATCCTGCGCCGCGCGATGGGCAAGAAGAAGGAAAAGCTCATGCGCAAGCAGCGGGAGAAGTTCATCCAGGGATGCAAGGCGGAGAACGACATCCCGGAGGACGAGGCGGACGAGCTCTTCGACATCATCAACGAATTCGCCGGGTACGGCTTCAACAAATCACACTCGGCCGCCTACTCGCTGGTCGCCTACCGCACGGCCTACCTGAAGGCCCACTACCCGCCGGAGTTTATGGCGGCGGCGATGACCAACGAGATGGACAACACCGACAAGTTGTCCAAGGTGTTGGAGGAGGCCCGGAGCATGGGCCTGGAGGTCCTCCCTCCCTCCATCAACCGCAGCCAGTCGCGCTTCACCGTGGAGCAGGGCCCGGACGGCGCGTACCGCGTCCGCTTCGGCCTCGCGGCCATCAAGAACGCGGGCGAGAAGGCGATCCATGCCCTGATTGAGGCCCGGGCGGAACACGGGCCCTTCGACTCGATCTTCGACCTCACGAAGAACGTGGACCTGGGCACGGTCAACAAGCGCACGCTGGAGGCGCTCACCCAGGCCGGGGCGCTCGACGACCTGGAGGGCCACCGCGCGCAGCTCATGGAGATCATGGACAAGGCCGTGCGCTATGGCCAAAAGGTGCAGCACGACCGCATGGCTGGCCAGAACTCGCTCTTCGGCAACGGCGACGCGGGCACCGAAGCGATGCAGCCCGGCCTGCCGGACGCGGAAACCTGGGCGAAGTCGCAGCGCCTGAAAGAGGAGCACGAGGTGCTGGGCTTTTACGTCTCCGGCCATCCGCTCGACGAATACCGCGCGGAGGCCGACGCCTTCGCGACCGCCCACTTCGGCGAGCCGGACCAGCTCGAGCAGGTGATCGAGCAGGCCGCCGGGGGCGACGGCCGCAACCGGGGACCCGTCCGCACCTTCTGCGGCATCGTCACCGACGTGGACCGCAACACCACGAAGTCCGGCAAGCCCATCGCGTTCGCTACGATCGAGGACTTTACGGGCCAGGGCGAAATGGTGATTTTCTCCAGCATCCTCGACCGCGTGCAGCCCTACCTGGAGGTCGACAACGTCATCCTCGCAAAAGGCAACGTGGAGGTGCGCGGCGGCACCGTAAAAGTGCTCGCCAAGGACATCACCCCCATGTGGAAGGTCCGCGAGCAGATGGTGAGCGAAGTGATCCTCACCGTGGACCTCGACCAGGTGATGCCCGACGACCTTCAGACCTTTCAGCGGCTCTGCGAGCGAACCGAGGGGAGCTGCACCCTTTATTTCGACGTGGACGCCCCTGAGCTTCGGGGCCAGGAGCGCCTCCGCAGCCGCGCCTACGTCGTGGAGCCAACCGCCGAGTTCATGCGCGGGGCCCAGCGCATCTTTGGCCCCGACAACATCGCATTAAAGGGAAACTGAGCCCCCGTTCGCCCTGCACACGGCGTTCGTCCGGGCCATCAGAAAAGGCACCCCGCGCCCCTTCGATACAGAGGACGCCGGGGTTGTTGGGCGAGGGCATCACATGCCATCACATCTCGGCACCAGGCGGTGGCTTACTCCAAGAGGGTAACCGACGTCGGGATCGGCTGCTCCCCAGCCTCCGTGACCTCCACGCGCACCTTCCGGTCGGCGTTCAGAGAGTCGAAGGGCATCTCCAGAAAGTTCTTTAGCACCTGTGTCGTGTCCGTGAAGGCAAGCTCCATGGTTCCCTCGTCCGGCACCTCAACGTGCACTTCGCGCTCTTCGGCGTCTATCTCAGTAATGGTTCCATTGTAAGCATCCGTCTCCATTGGGGAATCCTCCGCACTTCCACACCCCACGACGATAAGCAAAATAGGTACGACCCAGGCCTTTGCAAGCGACATAACGTTTTTCCTTTTTATTCGGAGAGAAAAACTGTCGTTCATTATTGTGTATTGTTAGGAGAAATTCAATTTTTGTGCCCATTTAGGGGCTTTGTCTTCCCCTTCCACGTCACGCGGGCCCGGTTAAGGCACCTGCACCGCGGCGGTGTCCGCACGTTCAACCCCGACCACGCGTCGACGCAGTCGCCCCCCGGGCGACGCCCGGCCCTGCTTGGTCTGGCGCACAAAGACCTGGGTTGTGCCCGCCCGGGGCGTCACCAGGGTGGCGCGGAGGTAGGGCGGAGAGTAGTTGGGAATGGGCAGCGATGCCCGGGCTGAAGACGTACGCGTCAGGACCGACCCCACCTTCTTCGCTCGGTTGTCGTACGCTCGCCATTCGACAGTCCGCTGCAGGGTATCGGGGACCTGCCCGTGTGCCGCCCGAAGGTCCTCAAAGGTGAGGCGTCCGGACTGGACGGCAAATCGGTCGAGGCCGTCCCCCCAGTCCAGAAACACCCGCCCGATGGCATTTCGTCGTGCACGGAGCGTTTGAACCATGTGGTGGGCGACATCCTGCGAAGAGTAGTTCGCCGTTCTCACGATGGTACGCAATTCCTCCCGCGAGAAATTCTGAATCTTCTTCGCGGCCCAGAATGCGTCGGCAGGGGTGGCGCTCTGGAACGCAAGGTTGGGCCATTCGGGACGCCACGTGCGTGGATCAAACCCGTTCGCGCCGTACCGACCAACGGTCGAGTCGCTGAGGAGCCCTGTCTCTGCCCATTCTCCACCACTCAGCCCGAGCGTCCCGATGCGCTCGAACACACGGCCCAGTTCCAGCACGTGCTCGTGTCCCGACCACGCCGGTTTCGGGGCGGCCCCGCCACTGCCGAGCGTAAGGTGCAGGTCCGTCAAATAGTGCCGCACAAACCGACGTCCTTCCACCGTCACCCCGACATCGAGCGTATGGCGGGAACGGAGCGCGCTGTGGTGAATCCACGCCGCAACGACCCGAAGGCCCCGGAGCTCACGTCGGTCTTCGTGCGGGAACACATCGTTCCCGTCGTCCGCCCGGGTTCCGTTGAACTGAAACGGACCGATGCGACGTTCGACGTCTGGAATTCGGGTCACGAGGGCCCGATACGTACCGTCCGGGCGTTGGGCGGCCGATGCGAGAAGGCTGTCCACTCGGGACTGCGTGACCCCACGGTCCGGTGCCGGCACCAAGCGCCCGGCCCGCGTGCGACGCAGCCAATGCTGGGGCACGTTGTAGCCGAGCGCATGCAGCAGACGGCTGCTGATCATGGCGGCGCCCGTTGCCATCTCCGGATGGGCCGGCGCGTCAAAGAGAATGCGATATGTCCGGCCGGTGGTGTCCCGGATGACGGCACGCGGAAGCTCCCCCGTCGTCAACAGGTCTACCACGCGCCATGTCGATTGGCGCGACGGCCCAGGCTCTTGGTTCGGCCCCCGTTGAAGGGCCGCCGACGACATGGACGACCGGTAGTGCCGGTTGGTATACCAGGAGGAGTTCGGGACCCCTCCCACGGTGTTGATGTTTTGCGCCGGCCCGGCGTCGTCGCCCGGCCCCCCGAAGCTGCGCTTAAAAAATTCCAAGGGCCCAATCCCGTGCGCCGACGGCGTTGGCGTCGGGAAGGGCATGTCCATGCGATCGGGGTCGTGCCACAGCGGATCATCCGACAGAAACCGCTGCGCGACCGCGGGCGACAGTCCCCCCATGAAGACCAACAGACCCAGCAGAGCACCTGCACACCGGCCCTGCACCCCTCGTGTCAACCCGGAGAGCGTGCCGTGCATGGTGGCTAAAAGAGAGAGCCCAAGTCAAGGTGCAGTTCCCATCCTTCTTGTCCCCGGGCCACGTCGACGCGCCCCAGCGTTTTGCCTTCGTTCTTGATTCGAAATCCAAGCCCGTACCCGACCCGCGGATCCGCAAAATGTACCTCCCGAAAGGTGCGAAACACGTGCCCCGCGTCGGCAAAGACCGCCATGTCGATCCAGTGCCAGATCTGGCATCGCACCTCTGCGTTTGCCAGGAGCACGTTCCGGTCGCGGAATCGCCCCGACGGATATCCCCGGAGCGACCGTGCCCCCCCCACCGATTGCAACCGATAGAACGGCACGCGTCCATCCCCCGAGTGGGTTACCGACGCGAACTGGCGAAAGGAAAAGCCGTGGAGCAATCCTTCGCTGATCGGCATAAACTCCCGAACGTCGAGCGTGAAGCGGGTGAAGTCAACGTCTTGTCCCCGCATGCTCACGTTGTGTGTCACCTCGGAGGCCAGGTAGAACCCACGGGACGCGTCGAGCGACACCCCTCGCAGTCGCGGCTTTGTTGGGGCAAAGCGGTGTCCAAACGCGCGAGTATACGGGGCGTCCCGGACATCAAGCTCGAAGAACGCCCCGAGCATCAGATAGTCCATGTCGGTTCCCACGCCCGGAAGCGTCGCCCCAAACTGCTCCGCCACCGTCGGCCGGTCGCCCCGCCCGGTTCCGTAGCGGTTCGCCTGATACGAAAGGTGTCCCCCAAGAAGCACGCTGGACCGAGGCGCCCATCCCAGCAGCCCCCCCACTACACCCTGATTCAGGCGGAAGCCGGCCTCCGTATCGACTCGGCTATCGGCCCCAACCCCGTAGAAGCCCTCCCGGGGGCGATGGTGGTACCGAGCGTACGCGTACCCCATGTAGGGTTCAGAAACCGTGCCGAAGCGCGCCCCCGCCCCATAGTAGCCACGGAGACTTCCGAGGACCTCTGCCTCGGCGAGGCGCCCCTCTCCCGTCCAAAACGCCGGTGCGTAGAGCACCCCGGCCGTCGTCCCGGCATCTCCGTCGAGTCCTCCGAAGACGGGGTGGAAGTCAGCGACCTCCAACTGGGGCACATCAAGAATCAGGCGATGAGGCACGACGGCGCCCCCAATGTTGGTCACGAACGACGTTGCCCGCTGGACAAAGGTCGGGCCGTGCTCCTCCATCGACTGGGCCTTTCGACGACGCACCTCACGCCACCGGCCCGCGCGACTGGTATCGCGCCCCTCTCTCCGGCCCGAAGTCGAGTCGGCAACCGCCCCCCTCCGCTCCGGCTGGGTGGTTGTCTGACCACGCGCCTTCTGTTCCGCGGGAAAAGGCCCGAGAACTGCACTCACCGCAAGTGCCCCCCCAAGAACAACGACGCGACCGATGATTCCGTAGTCTGCAATGGGCATGCGGAGGAGAAAGGCGAAAACCATCGACGCAGCAGCCTCAAAATGCAGGGACTGACACGAGCAGTCCTATAGAAAGTTTTCACGACCGAACAGGACCGAAGGTTGGGGGCTCGGGCCTCTCCGGGCTCTACAATCTCTCTTCGGCGGGGAGGCGAGACACAGTCTCCCGCCCGCGCTTTTCTGGGTAATAACTCTATGACTCCCCTGGGGAAAAGACGCTACGGACGAGCCCGCTTTTAATCAAGGCGTCTCTCGTCCAATTCGGGCCCCTCTGGCGTTGGTGGACGGAACGCACTTCGTTCTCGGCGGTGATCTGCATGAGGATCCGTTGAACAAACGAGCCTTCCCGGATGCACCTTGCCTTGATCGACGCGTCACTCGGCACCCCCCATGCCCAGCGCAACTTTGACCGGGAAGTAGACGCCTCCCTGACCGTCTACAACGCCAACGAAGGAGAGATGCCTCCGCCCATCGGTGCCCCCGCGCCGGATCACACGGACAGCGAGGCCGCCCGGTCGTTTGACGGAGCCATTATTAGTGGCTCACAGTCGTCCGTCTACGACAGCCATCGTCCCTGGATACAAGAGTTGAGCCGGTGGGTGGAAGGAGCCATTTCCGATGGCCTGCCCATTCTCGGGGTCTGCTGGGGCCACCAGCTTCTTGCTCAGATTTTGGGGGGGACCGTGCGGGGCGGCAGCTATGAGTTGGGCTACGTCGAGGTCCAGCAGGAGAAGGACGACCCGATCTGGAATGGGCTCCCGGCTCCCTTCACCGCCTTCGCCACCCACTCCGACCACGTGGTGAAGATGCCGTCCGACGCCCACCTCCTGGCCTCCAACGAGACGGGCGTGCAGGCGCTTCGCTACGAGCAGGTGTACGGCGTGCAGTTCCACCCGGAGTACGACCTGGAGACCGCCAAGGCCATGATCCGCTCGAAGGATCTGCCGGAGCGCACGGTCCAGCGCGCCCTCGACACCTGTACAGACGCCAACGTGGACGCCACCGGGGCTACCACACACATTTTTGACAACTTCCTCCGTCACGTGGCCGCCACCGCCTCCACGGCGCCCTCCTCTGCCCCAAACGCCTAACTTCGGTCTCCTTTTTGCCATGGCTACTTTTTCCCTCACGGAAGACCAGCTTCGGGAGCACACCACCGGCGGGTCCTTCGAGCGCGGCCAACAGTATCTGCAGGACGGGGCCGTGCGGGCTGTAGAGCTGATCGACGATCACACCCTGAAGGCGAAGGTGCAGGGCAGTGACGTGCATCCCTACGTGGTGACCGTCCAGGTCGATGCCGACACGGTCACGGCCGTTGAGTGCACGTGCCCGTACCACGAAGGCTCCTGGTGCAAACACGTCGTCGCCACGTTGCTGAAGGTGCTTGAGGAGGACGAACCGCTACCAAAGTCAACCCCCGCCGCAGTCGCCGATCTCGTGGAGAGCCTCCCCCAAGAGGACCTTGTCTCTCTCATAAAGCACCTGGTCGAGCACAATCCGCGTCTCCTGAGCCAGGTCGAACGAGAACACGCCCGTCTGACTGGAGAGCCCGTACAATCCGACAGGCCTGTGTAGCGGGCTGTCAGCCCTCAATCCCCACCTTCCCAGTACCAACCTCAAAATTCAGAGGCGGGCCGCTCGGGGCAACGCGGCAGACATCGAATGCCGAGGACACATGTACTCGTGCATTTGCGCTTGGCACTGCAGGCCTTCCTCCGGTCGGAGCCCCGAGACACAAATTGAAACAGGTTCCTCCCCTCAACGACACAGGGACGCACAGTGGGGCCCGTCTTTCACTCTGGGCCTCCCCACTGGACAGAGACAGGCGATAGGATCGCAGGACGCCTTCCCACCACGCCCCAACTGGTTTCTCGACGGCTCCGGGTGACGTCCTGGTCTCTTGCCTCCAGCACGCATCGGGCCCCCACCCTTTCACGGAATCTCTTTCCGGCCCGGAAGGTATTACACATGCATTGCATCGCCCCCCACCCTGAGGCCCATGGCGACGCCCACGCTCGACGACGACGGTTCCACAGTCACGCTCGACCTGCACGGCCTGTCGGTCGACGAGGCCCTCGACGTCACCTACAGCACACTCCGCCTCGCCGAGGACCGTGGGCGGAACCGACTCAAGGTGATCCACGGCTCGTCCACCACGCAGGGCCAGCGCCGCACCATCAAGAGCGCCCTGCACGACCAGCTCGACCGCGGGCCCCTCGGCTCCCACGCGACGAACGTCATTCGCTCCCGCGACACCCTGACGCTGGCCCTCGACCTGACCACGCGCTCCGATCCAACCCCCATCACGCGTCGCGACGTGCGGCCCTGAGCCCTGGCTCAACCGGCCTTCTCGGTCCTTCGCCCGGATGCCTTCGACGTTTCCCCCACAGACCCGCCCCTGCCGTTTCCACTGCCTACCTCAAGACGCCCATGGCTGCTCACATTGGCATCACGACCTCCCATGCGGACGGGGCTCAACGTCTCGATCGTCGGTACACGACGGCCATTGAAGACGCCGGCGGCGTTCCTATGCCAGTTCCCCTCACCGAGTCGGACCGGACGGTCGAAGCGACGCTGGGCTGCATCGACGGGCTCGTGGTGCCGGGCGGCCCGGCGGTCACCGAGGGCCTCACCGGCCCGCTCCCCGAAGAGCTTGATGCCCTTTCCCCGTTGCGGGCCACGTCGGACCGCCGCTGGATCGAGGCCTGTGCACAGGCCGGACGGCCCATCCTCGGGATCTGCTACGGCATGCAGCGCCTCAACGCCCTGGCAGGCGGCACCATCTACGGGGACGTGGAGGCCGAGCGCGACGGCGCACAGACGCACAGCCAAAAACGAGGCGGCACAACGCACTCGGTGTCCCTGCAGCCCTCTTCCCACCTGCGCCGGTGGCTCGGCACCGAGACGCTGACCGTCAATACCCGTCACCTCCAGGCCATCGCAACGGTTGGAAAGGGATTTTCGGTAGCGGCCACGGCCCCAGACGGCGTGGTCGAGGCAATCGAACACGAGAACGGCCGTCTGTTTGGGGTTCAGTTTCACCCCGAACGCATGGGCTCCGTAACACATTCCCTCTTCCAATCATTTCTGGATCGGGTCCGAAGGGCATCTGTCCCTTCCTCCGCCTGACTCTCCACGCCCTCGCGGCTCATCGGTTTTTACGAGTGTACTACCATGCAGCTCTCCTTTTGGCCGGACCCCTCCAGCAACGGCAGCGAGCCTTCTCCCTCGGGGGCCGACCAGCTGATCCGTCGTCTGTCGGCAGTCATGCTGGGCGGCGCGACACTGCTCGTCGTTCTGAGTGCGATCGCCCCGCCCTCGCCCGGACAGTCCTCTCTGTTCTCCGACATTCCACTTCTCTCCCCCACGCCCCCTCAGGACTCCTCCTCTTCGGACACAGGCGCCTCCTCGGCCTTGACGGACCGGTTCTCTCATCCGTCGACAAAGCTGGCCCCCTACTTCACCCCGTCTGCCTCCCTCTCAACGACCCGCAATCCGGAGCTCCTCCGGCAGTTTCACACCCTTCTTGACCAGTACGTCCACCGGCAGGCCCACGACGACAACTTTTCCATTCGGGTCATCGACCGCCGGACGGACGACGTACTGGAGCGGTTTGCGCTGACGGAGCTCCGGGCAGCGTACGACGACGGAGCGTCTGTGGACTGGGCGACTGTCGACGAGCAGCGCCGCACGGCCATGGACCGGCTCGTGGACAAGTACGAACGCCGCGGCGTGCCCCTCGACGACATCATCGTCCGCTGGGGGCGGGCCAATCAGGTGCGGGCCGCCCACGAGCGCGATCGGGGGGCTCGGGCCTACGAGCGCCGGCTCGCCGAGCACCTCGGGCTGAGCCTACTCGCCACGGAGATCGGAACCGTCGAAACCTTCAATCAGGACCACCTTGTGTCGACGGCAGGGGCCGTCAGCCGCTATCAGATGCTGCCCTGGATTCTGCGCCGAGGCGGCGTGACCGACTACACGCTCCCGACCGAGGCCGCCCCCTGGGTCCGGGTTCGAGAGGAACGCAATCCCCTGCTCGTGCTGGAGCCTGCGTTTTTGTTGCTTCGTGGCTACGTCAACGCCGTGGGGCACGAGCTTCCCGGCCTCTCGGCCTACCACGCCGGGCCCGGCAACATCTTCAAACTGTATCGCAGGTTTTACACCTCGGACCGCTTCACCGCCTCCTCCACTGTGGCGGACGCCTATGCCTGGGCCGTTACGGAGGGCTTCGAGACCGTGCGGGAGGGCTCCACCTTTGGGGGCGACTCACGAGGGTATGTGCCCGCCGCGTACGGGGCCCTCATGGCCCGTGACGACCGGGCGGTGGAGCAGCCGTCCCTCCGCGCGGTCCGCGTACAGGTACGCCCGGGCACCTCAGTGACACTTCGACAACTGCTCGCCCCCCTCGACTCGACGGCTCGGCCGCTCGATTGGGGACCGGCCGCCGACACGGCCCGGACGACATATGATCGTTTTCGTGCGCTGAATCCCCACATCGACCTGCCGCCCGCCCCCAGCGGCTCTGTTCCGGAGGCCGGCAACGTCCGCTTCGTTTCCGCCGTCGATGGCAAGGCCGTGCGCTTCTTCCTTCCGCTCGGAGCACCCGATGTCCTCCGTGCCGCAGGGATCAGTGCCCTCGACTCGACCGCCACGTTCCGCTACGACGACTCCGCCTACGCAGGGCCGGGTCCGGATCAGGTAACTCGTTGGGACCAGCAGTACGAGGCGCTCGTCGATGACATTGCCCACTTCGGCTTCACTGAGGACGCCCGCGCCCGGCTGCTTCGCCTCCACGACCGCTTCGAGACCCTAGCCGAGCAGCGACCGACGCGATACCGCCGCCGCCAACTTCGGATCATTAGCACCCATCGGCGGCTCTGGATGTCCAATCCCTGGCAGGAGCTGGCCGACGCGACGGCCCGGGCCACGGGCCAGATGAAGATCAAGGGGCGTCCTCCCGACCTCTCTCCCACGGTCCCAGCAGTCCCCGACACGCTCCGGCCACGTCCGTAGCCTCTCGGGGCGGCGGTCACCTCGCCCCATGGCGACGGTCAGTCGTCGAGAAACGCCCCACGCTTGATGCCCTTCCGAAGCTCTTGTAGCGACATCATTTTCTGCTGAAGGCGCTGCACCTGTTCGTCCGCCCCCTGTTGACTGGCCTGGTACATCCGCTCGCGAACCGCCTCGATCGCCTCGTCGGCGCGGTCCATCTTCAAAAATTTCATTGCGCTTCGGGCCGCATCGTAGGGGCGGTCGTTCAGGTGGGGAACCGGGATGTCTTCTTTCTGGGCCCAGTGCTCGGAGGCTTCATGCTCGTCCATCATCACCGACGCGCCGAGTTGTTGAAGCGTCTCCCCGCACTCGCCGTTCAGAATCTGTTGGGGCTGCACGTTGCCCTCCTCGTACATCTTGGCGAGGGCTCGGGCGAGCGCACGAGGCCCCCCCTCCGAAAACTCGTCCAGTGACATGTGGCCCAGTACGAGCTCCACCATGCGGCGTCCATTTTCGAGCATGAGGCGAAACAGCACCCGCTCCTCCGGAAGCAGCGCAGGGCCGGACGTCGTCTCGTTTGCGGTGTCCGGGGACGGGGACGATGCGTCGCCGCGGGTCGGTGGGGCCGCCTCGTTCTCGGCGGAGGGAGCCTCCTCAGACTGCTTCTGCTGACGCTTTTGCTCCCGCGTTCGCCGCCGCTGGGCCCGGCGCTCCAGCTGCTCTCGCTCCTCCTCCAGCATGCGAAACAGATCCGAGTCCGGCACGCCTGTCACCTCGCTCGTATGGGCGACGTATTCCCGCCGTAGGTTCGCGTCCGGAATCTGGGCAACCGACTCGATGATGCCACGCTGCACGTCGACCCGGTCTTCCGGGGCGTCGAGACTCCCGTTGCGACGGGCGCGCTGATAGGCAAACGACGGGAGGTCCTGCCGGTGCTCCTGCACGTGCTCGGAAAAGACATCGCCTCCATGCTCCTGCACGTACTCGTCCGGGTCGTCCCCCTCGGGCAACTCCACGGCATAGGCCCCCAGGCCCGCCGCCAGCACGCGCTCCATGCCCCGCAGGGCCGCCCGCTCTCCCGCCTCGTCGGCGTCGTAGAGCATCACCGCCCGCTTGGCGTACCGGTCGAGCACGCCAATCTGCTGTTCGGTAAGGGCCGTGCCGCTGGAGGCCACGACATTGTCCACCCCGGCCTGTGACAGGCTGATCACGTCCGTGTACCCCTCCACGAGCAACACCTCGTCGGTCGTGCGGATCGCCTGCTTGGCCTGGTTCAGCCCGTAGAGCACCTCCTTCTTGTGGTAGACCTCCGTCTCCGGCGAGTTGATGTACTTCGGCTGGTCGCGCTCGTCGTCGGGATCGAGGATGCGCCCGGCGAAGGCCAGCACCTTGCCGATGTGGGAGAAGATGGGAAAGATGATGCGGCCCCGGTAGCGGTCGTAGTACCCACTCCCGTCGTTGCGCTCGATGATGAGCCCCGCCTTTTCGAGCGTCTCCAGGGCGATCTGCTCCTCCTCCGCAGTCGTCAACAGGGCATCCCACTCGTCGGGGGCGTAGCCGAGCCCGAACTGCTTGATGGTCTCTGGGGCGAAGCCCCGACGGCGAAGATAGTCGAGCGCGGGACGTCCCCGGTCGGACTGTGTGAGCTGACGGTAAAAGAAGCGGGCCGCAAAGCGCAGGGCGTGCAGAATGGATTCGCGCTCGCTGGCCGCATCGGGATCGGTCTCTTCCTCCGGCAGCGGAATGCCGTACCGGTCGGCCAACATCCGCACACTTTCCAAAAAGCCAACCCCCTCGATTTCTTGAATGAATTTGAAGGCATCCCCCCCGTTTTGGCAACCAAAGCAGTAGTAGAGGTTCTGGTCCGGATCGACCCCGAAGGAGGGGGTGTCCTCGTTGTGGAATGGACACAGCCCCATGTACCGCGACCCGCTTTGCTTCAACTGGACGTAGTCTTCCGCCACCTCCACGAGGTCAGTCGCGGTGCGGACCTCCTCAATTTTTTCGTCCGGGATGGGCATGGCTAGGGAAGCGCCTTGCAGCAGACACGACGCATATGTGTATCAGATGTGCGCCCCAGAGTTCATTCCTACGCATATCGCCCTCCCCCTCCCACGGCTTCATTCTGCACGCGATGGGCCTGCTCCTGCTCCCCCTCGACCGGTCCCACGTCAGGCTGATCGGCACACTGGCACGAGGTGAGGCTGGCACAGAGGAGGAGGGTCACAAATACGAGCGGTCGTTTCATGGACAGCGGGAAAGTTGGAACAACATGAGCACACGATGCCCTCGTCCCAGAAGGAGCGAGGATACTCTGCACGAAAAATGCTACGGGGGACGGGTTTACAATGTGTCCGCCGCTTCGGAGCTTCACGGTGGCTGTCTGCGTTGTTTCCTCCTCCCTTGTTTCCGCACACACTGGTTTTCGACCCATGACCGACCTACCGGACCGCATCGAATCGTTGGTGGCACAATCCAAGGAGCCGTCGGGCGTAGATCGCGGCGCAGCCGGCGACGCCGTGGCCGATCTCGTACAGGCCCTGAATGCCGGCGAAGTCCGTGCCGCCACCCCCACCGAGGATGGCACATGGCACGCCAACGAATGGGTCAAAAAAGGCATTCTTTTGGGCTTCCGCATCGGACAGACGGTCGACCATTCGAGCGACCGGTTCCCGTTTTATGACAAACACACGTTCCCGGTCAAGCCACTCCGAAAGGCCGACGATGTACGACTCGTTCCGGGCGGCTCGGCAATCCGGACCGGGGCGTACGTGGCCCCTGGCGTGGTCTGCATGCCCCCAATGTACGTGAACGTGGGGGCGTACGTTGACGCGGAGACCATGATTGACTCCCACGCCCTGGTGGGAAGCTGTGCCCAGATCGGAAAGCGCGTGCATCTCTCCGCCTCGGCGCAGGTCGGCGGCGTGCTGGAGCCCGTGCACGCAACCCCAGTCATCGTGGAGGACGATGTCTTCGTGGGGGGCAACGCGGGGATCTACGAGGGCTGCATCGTGCGGACGGGAGCCGTCCTGGCCGCGGGGGCCACACTCACCTCTTCTACCCGACTGTACGACCTCGTGGAGGAGACGGTGCACACTGCCTCCGATGAGAACCCGCTGGAGGTGCCCGAGAATGCCGTGGTCGTGCCGGGCTCCCGGTCCGTCGACTCCGCCTTCGGGGACGAGCACGGCCTTTCCCTCTCGACCCCCGTTATCGTCAAGTACCGCGACGCCGACACCGACGCCGCCACGGCCCTGGAGGACACGCTCCGGTAGCCTCACGGGACCCTTCCTTCCGCCGACGGGGCCCTGCATCTCAAAGTCCTGCGTGCACAATGAATGGGTCTGCCCCCACCGGCCCTTGTCGTTCTCCCAGGCAGATGAGCAGTCGGATGCCCCCCGTCCCTGCAATCTCACTGGCGCGCAAGCGAAAACCCGGCGTGGGTCATCACCTCGCCCAGCTTTTGCTCCAGCTTGTCGCTCTCTACGATCGTAAGCTCGGTGCCACGCCGAACCTTCGAGAGGAGCGTATGCTTGTTGATGCCTTCAATCTCGTCGGCCAACGCCGAAATCTTCAGATAGGGCTTCAAGGCCTGCAGTTCGTTGATCGTCATGTTGGACGGAGCGGGTGAGCTATCTTTCACTCAAAATGGGCAATACATAGTCGTTTGAGTTTTTCATGTTTCAATTTGAACACGATAAGGGCGCTGGAAACTTCAAAGTTCGGTGAGGAACATAATTCACCCCATCGGATAAGTTATTGTGCAGACGGACACAATATATGTCACCGTAGCACCGACAAGCGCTCTTTATGAAAAACGCTTCTTCTCCTCTTCGATCTTCCTTCCGGCGCGACACAAATGCTCGACGCTCCAGCCCGCCTGTTCATGCGCACCACGTGCACGACCTGGAGGCAGCCCTCGGCGCGTCAATCGGACACAATTTTGATTTCTTGAGTCGTCGGTTCCGAGACGTACAGTCGCTCTCGCCGTCCCAATCGTCCTCAACGTAGGTTCGCAGGTAGGGGCACATCCCCAAACAGCCCCCCTCGGAATGGGGCTGCGCGGAGCGAGGTACTCACCGGACGATGTGCGGCGCCGGAGGCCCGCGACGAAGCTCCTGTACTTACATCGCTCCACGACGCTCAACGCCCAGGTGTTCATCTCCCACGATAATCTATGATTGGGCGAGCTACGTAGGTCCGCCGTGCGCCGACCAGGGCTCCACAGATTCGTGACGTACAGCCCGCCGGTTCCGGCCCGCGAGGAGCAGGTGGGTGGGGAAAAACTACTCGCCTGTCAGGTCCCGCGGACGCGGCTGTGCTCCATCGGGAAGTAATTGATGCACAGAGCCTCTGTGCCCCCGCAGAAGAATGCGCGGTCGGGGTCGCCGCAGCGGTGCGCAGTAGGATGCTCCATGGCCGCTGTCCTACGGAGCCCCCAACAGGACTTCTGGGGGGTTTGGGGCAGACCCACGTGCTCTCCCTCCTCCAATCCGCATTTTCTCTTCGTCGCGCCCCAGGCCTCCCGCCTCTCCGTTACACGTGTCTCCCTGAGCCTTTTCGCACTGAGCCTTTTTGCACAACGCTCCACTCGGGTCTACAAACAAAAATGCCCCTGAGCAAAACGCTCAGGGGCATCCGAATGGACCGGGCCGAGCTTACCACTCGGGCTCGGTAAGGGGCTCGATGTCGACGGCGTTTAGCCCTTTCTCCGTCTCCTCAATCTCAAACTCAAGACGATCGCCTTCTTCCAGGTCTTCGTCGGGCACCTCGCTGTGGTGGAGGAAGACATCATCCTCCCCATTGTCGGGCTCAACGAATCCATATCCTTCGGCGGGGCTAAACCACTTGACGGTTCCTGTCTCCATAACTCAGTTGGGATCTTCTCATGTTCGCGTTCAGCGGACCTCCGATTCCCTCTCCACAGGGGAAAAGGACCCGGAATTTTATTCACAATGGTCTTCTATGCGACCTCTCCCCACTTGTTCTGCGGCCATGTGGAACGCTTTTGGAACGCCCCCGCGATCCGGGAACCAATCCGGCAGGGATCGAGCCCCCGAGGATTTGTCTGTCCTTCACGGGTCGCCCTCCTAGGTTTTTGTGCAGCCGCGGTTTTTCCCAAGCAGTCTCTTGTTCATGCACGACTCGTCAGTCGCATCTCGGGGCCTCGTTCTGCTCGTACTCATGGGCGTGTTGGGCGTCGGGGCCGGATGCTCATCCTCGCAGTCGCCCGGCCCGACAACCAAGACGGACGAACCAGCGTCTCGCTCCGGCCCAGCCCTCTCCCTGCTGTACACGACTCCAACCGACAGCCTGATGCTCCACGATGCGCGGGATGAGCGAAGACGGCTCCTGGTCGCCGGGGCCACGGCCAAGCCTCCCCGGGCAGTGTCGCCGTCTGGCCGCTACCTTGCCTTCAGCTACGCCACGGCCGACTCGTCTCATCTTGCGCTGCTGGATCTGACGACGCAACAAATGCAGCGCGTGCACGCTGTGGCCGGAAGGGCCGTCACCTATTCTCTGGCTTGGCACCCCGACCAGGATCGCCTCGCCGTCGGTCACTACCGCCCCACCGACAATGGCGGACGGGGGCCCGGCGGTGTTCGAATCGCTTCCCCCGACGGCACGACCCGAGACGTGGGCTGTAGCAGCGTCCGCGAGGTGCTCCACTGGCTCCCGGATGGGTCTCTGTCCGCTCGCACCGACGACACGTTGTACGCGGTGGACCCGGCGGACTGTGCCACCCAGATGTCCCTCGATATTCGCCGCATGCACTTCATCCGCCACGCCTCTACCGGCCAACAGATGGCCTACATCCACCGGGAACTTGAGTACGATCGGGACCGCGGGGAGTATGTGCCCGACTCATCGTTCGTCCTGAGCGACCCCGGGGGCGGCGATGCCGAAACACTGTTTGGGGACGAGCGCCGGGCCCGCCACCACCGGTGGGCGCCGGCCGCACACGACGTGGCCCTTGACGTACGGGTCGAAGCGTCCGGCCATCGACAGGTGGTCGTCTACGACGGCTCACGGCCCACCTTCCTCGTCGCCCCCGACCAGACGACGGGCGATCAGGTGCATCCCCGATGGTCGCCGTCCGGCAACCGCCTCGCCTTCACCCTACGGACTGGCTCCACTCAACAAGCCGCCGTGCGCATGCAGGGACAGACCCGACGCCTCGGCAAGGTGGACGGAGCAGTATGGGGCTGGCTTGACGATCGCTCGGTGGTGGTGCCGGGCCCAGACTCTGTGCGCGTCCAGTCCTTGGATGGCACGACCCGCTACACACATCCCGCGCCCGAGACACTTCTCCACGCATGGCGCCGTCCTGCCTCGTAGGGCCCACGGGGACGATTCACCCCTGAATTTCCGTCACGAGTTGGATCTCCTTCAGCACACTCTGCACCTCAAAGCACTCCTCAAAGGTGCCCTCGTAGACGGTCGCCTTGCCTTCGTTGTGAACCGTCCAGGCCATGTCTTCTGCCTCGCTGCGGCTGCAGCCGGTCGCCTTTACCAGTTGCCCAATGACTTCTTCGAAGGTGTGCACCTCGTCGTTGAAGAGAACGACGAACCAGGGCTCGTCGGTGCCCCTGCTTTCCTCCTCTTGTTCGACCTCTTCCACTTCCGGGGGCGCCGGCTGAACATCCGGCTCGGCCGGTGCGCCAAGCGTGCGTTGCGGGAAACCCTCAGTCATAGCAAACAAACGAATGGCTTTCGTGAACGGATCGTCGCAGGCAAGCACATCGAACCACCAATGAAGTGAGGACGGCTGCGTTGTCAAGCCGTTCCCTGTTTCGCCGCCTCACGGGGCACGGATTCGATTTGAACGTCAAAGTTTTCGGTCACGGGGTTCGCAAGCAGCTCTTCGCAGGTCTCGGTGGCCACCCTCCGGGCTTCTGCTTCGCTTTCGGCATCGATCCACACTTCGGCCTGCTTGCCCATGCGGACCTGATCCACCTCGTCGTACCCGAGGTTCGTCAGGGCGTGCTGAAGGGTCTTGCCCTCGGGATCGAGGATGGAGGGTCGGAGGGTGATCGCGATCGTGGCTTTGTACATGAGAGGAGGTGGGTACGGAAAGCGACACAGGATGACGAAGCGACCGGCAGGACCCTCAAGAACCCAGTGGCCCGTCCGGCACCGGGGCAAGGAGCACCCGGGCAAGCTTGTAGATGGACCGTCCCATGCCGTGCAACAAGTACACTGCCAGGACAATCAAAAGCCCCCGTTCCTGGAGGCCCACAATGAGCAGTCCCGCAAGCCCGTACGCGGACATCTTCCGAGGGTGCCTGCGCAGGGCCTTCAGGGAAGGCATCGGAATCGCGTCAAACCGGATGCTCGACACCATCAGCCCGGACAGAACAACGACGACCGGCAGCACGACACGGAGGCTGTCGAGGGCGAACCGACCGTCCCAGGTCGAGTTCTCGGCGGCCAGAACGAGCGCCACCACGGCAATGGCCTGCCCCGGAATGGGGAGTCCCTCAAAGCCCTCCTTATCGCTCTCGTCGGCGGTCATGTTGTAGCGGGCCAGTCGCACCGCCCCGCAGAGCGCGGGCAGGGCCGCGACGATCACTCCGAGTGGATTGAAGGCGTCCAGCACGTAGCCGTACAGCAGAAAGGACGGCGCTACCCCGAACGAGACCATGTCGCTAAGGGAATCGAGCTGAACGCCGAAGGAGCTATCGGCCCCCGTGAGGCGTGCCATCATGCCGTCGAGCAGATCGAAAAAGCCGGCCAGCACGATGAGCCAGCAGGCCATGACGAACGAGGTGTTCGCCACCTGCGTGAGGGCCAAGAACCCACACAGCAGGTTCATCAGCGTGAAAAAGGACGGCACGGCCACCCGTGGGGGCGGCCGGTCGCCCCGCTGCTCGCGACGGGCGCTCCGGTAGGCGCGGAGCCGGCGCCGGACGCTCGCCGGGCGGGCGGAGCGGTCGTCTGTCCGTGCCGGACGGCCCGCACGATCGGCCCCAAAAAGGTCGATCATTCCACTCAGTCAGCAATCAGGAAGCAGACGAACGGCGGACGGGCGAGGCGGTAGATGCGGATGGTGCCCCAGGAGGCCGCGCACGGTCGGCGCCAGGCGTTCGGATGTGGCCCAAGACCGTCGTGCCCGCCCGCACCGCCTGGCCCTCCTTCACACAAAGCTCTACCGACGACGGCACGAGCAGGTCCATCCGGGACCCAAACTTGACGATGCCGAAGCGCTGCCCGGTCTCTACAGTATCCCCCTCTTGGAGATCGTACTCGATCCGACGGGCCACGGCCCCGGCGATTTGCTTGAACAAGAGCTTCGTGCCACTGGGGTGCCGCAGCCCAAACTCGGACCGCTCATTCTTCTCACTGGCCTTCGGGTGCCAGGCCACGAGGTAGTCCCCAGGACGGTACGTCGCGTGTTCGATGACGCCCCGTGCCGGCACCCGGTTTACGTGCACGTCCAGCGGCGAGAGAAAGATGGAAATCCGCCGGGCTGGGCCGTCGAGGTACAGGGGGGCGTCCTCATTCACAATCTCCACGACCCGGCCGTCGGCGGGGGCCACGATGCCGGCCTCCAGCGCGTCTGACGGCGGAGTGCGCTCTGGATCTCGGAAGAAGTACAGGGTAAACGCCAGCCCGCCGGCCGCAAGGACGAGCATCGGTCCCCGCCAGAGCCACGACTCTACCCAGAACGCCCCCACGGCCAGCACGAGCGCCAGGCCCGCCGCAACGGCAATAATCGTATATCCTTCGCGTGCGACCACGACCGGAAGAACTTGGGGGACTGAGTCACTGAATGCGGAAGCGGTGCGTTCCGCCAACGGTTCGCTGTACCTTCGGGGCACAGAGAAGTTCATCCGTCTCCATGAACGTTGTCCGGAAACGACTGTCGCCCTAAAGGCGGGCCGTGACGAGAGGGACACGCGCCCCCACGGGCAGGTCACGGTGCGGGGTGGGACGGATTGTGATGTCTGGGACCCCGACAGACCATCTTCCGTCTCGGAAAGACAGGGCACCGTGCTCGTCTCGAGCAGAGAGCGTGGCCCCGAGGGCAGCCCCGACCGCCGCTCCCATCCCCGCCCCTACACCTGCCCCCACCTGTTGTGCCTGCGGCCCACCGCCCACGAGGGCCGTTCCCCCGATGCCGACCAAGGCTCCCATTCCACCAACGATCAGCTCTCCGAGCCCCGCGGCGAGGAGGGCCTCGCCCGGAAGCCCATCGTCGGCAAGCCCGGCCCCAATCACAGCCCCAATCGGCGCACTTCCCACAATCAGCAGCAACGCGGCGCCCTGAACCCGCCGCTCTTCGGTGTCTCCGTACTGCGTTCGGTCGTGACGGTCGGCGAGATCGGTGTCCGACAGCAGCGCAAGCATCCCAACGCTGACCGAAATTCCCACCGCACCGCCCAGGAGGGCGTATCGGAACCGGGGGAGAGACTCGGGGGCGCCCGGCGGGGAGGCGGGGGCCAGTCCTCGCAGGGGCGAGCGCCCAGACGAGCTCTCTCTCACGAAAGGCCTCCCCGCACGCGGTCCCCAGGGCCCATCTGTGGCTATGGCACGGCGGGCGAGCTCGCTCACGGACGGGACGGCACGAGGCAGCGGGGCGTGTACTGCCTGCCCCGACACCGGAACGGCCCCCCACGCCCAGGCAATGAGCAACAGGAGATACGGACGCGTTATGGACGTGGGCACTCTCCCCCAGCGCTTTTGGCGACGGGGCCGACGGACAAGGAAAAGAACCATTTTCTGCAGGGCTCAAAGATCCAAAAACCATGGGATCTTTTGGGCCGCAGGTCCCCCTCCGTGGGTAACAGAAGCCCGACGTCACCGACCGTTCGGAAGGGGGGCCTCGATAGGTCCCGATCCGGACAAGAAGACGTTCGTCGAGGGCACCGCTTCGCTCCGCGAATTCCCAAACGGCCTTCCACGTTCATCCGCAGTGCCAGCACGAATGTGGGTGCCTACAATGTGGGTGCCTACCGGGACAGGTACAGGTCCTTCATTTCGTAGGGCTGCTCGAACTGGTCGGCGTCCAACGACTCCACGAACGCAATCGACTCGCCGGTCGACTTCATCTCGGGCCCCAGCTCCTTGGGCACCTCTGGGAACTTGTCCCAGGAGAAGACCGGCTCCTTGATCGCGTAGTCCTCCAGGTCCGACTCCAGATCGCCGCGCCTGCGGAAGGTCTCCAGCTTTTCGCCCAGCATCACCTTGGTAGCGATGGCGGGAATCGGAATGTCGGCCGCCTTGGCGATGAAGGGAATCGTGCGGGAGGCACGGGGGTTGGCTTCGATGACGTACACCGTTCCGTCTTTGACGATAAGCTGTACATTCACGAGGCCAAGGACATCCAGTTCGAACGCGAGGGCACGCACGTAGTCCCGGATTGTCTCGAGCACCTCATCGGACAGGCTAAACGGCGGCAGGACGGCGGTCGAGTCGCCGGAGTGAACCCCTGCCGGCTCGATGTGCTGCATCATGCCCGCGATCCACACCTCGTCCCCATCGCAGATCGCGTCCACATCCAGCTCCACCGCGTCTTCCAGGAAACGGTCGAGCAGGATTTCATTGTCGGGGTACATGTCCAGCACATTCTGAACGTACTCGGCCACCTCGTCCTCATTGATCGCGATGCGCATGCCCTCACCGCCGAGCACGTAGCTGGGCCGGATGAGCGTGGGATAGCCGAGCCGGTCGGCGGTCTCGAGGGCCTCGTCGACCGAGTGGGCCACGCCGTAGGGCGGAAACGGGATCTCCAGCTTTTGGAGAATGTCCGTAAACTTGCCGCGGTCTTCCACGAGGTCCATTTTCGAATATGAGGTTCCAAAAATTTGGAAGCCATCCTCCTCGAACCGCTCGCCCAGCTTGATCGCCGTCTGCCCGCCGAGCTGCAGGATGACGCCCTCCGGCTGCTCCAAGTCGATCACGTCCTGCACCCGCTCCCAGAACACGGGCTCGAAGTAGAGCTTGTCCGCCACGTCGAAGTCCGTGGACACCGTCTCGGGGTTGCAGTTCAGCATGAGCGCCTCGTAGCCCATCTCCTGCGCGGCCTTCACCCCGTGGACGCAGCAGTAGTCGAACTCGATGCCCTGCCCGATGCGGTTCGGGCCGGAGCCCAGGATGAGCACCTTCGGCTTGTCGGTAACCTCGCTTTCGTTGACGGTCTCGTAGCTGGAGTAGTAGTAGGGCGTCTCGGCCGGAAACTCGCCGGCACAGGTGTCGACGAGCTGGTAGGCCGGGGTCACGTCCTCTTCCGTCCGGTGGGCACGCACCTCGCGGTCGGACACATCCTCGGGGACGAGAAAGGCAATCTGCTCATCGGAGAAGCCCGCGCGCTTGGCCTCCCGGAGAAAGCGGGTGTCCATCTCGCGGAGGGGCGTGGAGCGGATCTCGTCCTCCAGCGCCACGAGGTCCTGAATTTGGTAGAGGAACCACTTGTCGATCTGGGTGATGTCGTACACCTCTTCTACGCTCGCCCCGTAGCGAAAGGCATGACGGACGTGCAGCAGGTTGTCCCAGTGCGGACTCTTCAGCCGCTCACGAACGGTCTCGCGGGCGGCGTCCGGGCGGTCGGCGCCAAGCCCCGCGTACCCAATCTCGAGACTCTGCCAGGCCTTCTGCAGACTCTCGTTGAACGTGCGCCCAATCGACATCACCTCGCCGACGGCCTTCATTTGGGTGGTCAGCTCTTCGTCTACCCCTTCGAACTTGTCGAAGTTGAAGCGCGGGACCTTGGTGACGACGTAGTCGAGCGACGGCTCGAAGCAGGCGCTCGTGTCGCCGGTCACCTCGTTGGGCAGTTCGTCGAGCGTGTAGCCGATCGCCAGCTTCGAGGCCACCTTCGCAATGGGATAGCCGGTGGCCTTCGAGGCGAGGGCGGAGGAGCGGCTCACCCGCGGGTTGATCTCGATGACGATCATGCGCCCAGTGCCCGGCTCGAAGGCGAACTGGATGTTGCAGCCCCCCGCGAAGGTGCCGATCGAGTTCATCGCCTTGATCGCCGCGTCCCGCATCCGCTGGAACTGCTTGTCGGTGAGCGTCTGCTGCGGCGCGACGGTCACCGAGTCGCCGGTGTGCACGCCCATCGGCGTTACGTTCTCGATGGAGGCGATGATGATGACGTTGTCGTTGGGGTCGCGCAGCAGCTCCAACTCGTACTCCTTCCACCCGAAGAGGCACTCGTCGATCAGCACCTGGTGGGCCGGGGAGAGCTCCAGGCCGCGGGTCACCATCTCCTCGAACTCCTCCTCCTTCCAGACGATGCCCCCGCCCGCTCCCCCAAGCGTGTACGACGGGCGGATGACGACCGGTAGCCCCCCAAGCTCCTGGGTGATTTCTTTGGCCTCCAGCAGGCTCTTGGCCGTGTCACTGCGCGACTGATCGAGCCCGATGTCATCCATCAGCGTCCGGAACTTCTGGCGGTCCTCCGTAATCTGGACCGTGTCGATGTCGACGCCGATTACCTCGATGTCCTGCTCGTCCCAAAATCCATTTTTCTTCAGGTCCTGTGCCACGTTGAGCCCAGTCTGCCCCCCCATCGTGGGGAGCACCGCGTCCGGCGCCTCCTCGCGGGCAATCTGCGCGATGGACGACGGCGTGAGCGGCCGGAGATACACCTTGTCGGCCATCAGCGGGTCGGTCATAATGGTGGCCGGGTTGGAATTCACCAGAACCACCCGGTAGCCCTCGTCCATCAGGGCCCGGGCCGACTGGCTGCCGCTGTAGTCAAACTCGCAGGCCTGCCCGATCACAATCGGGCCGGACCCAATGAGTAGAATGGTCTCGATATCGGTGCGCTTGGGCATTGGGGACGTGCGTGGTGCGTGATACGTGATGGGGAGTAACATCGGGGCCCTTTCAGCCCCCGACGGATCTCAGGCCTCTGTCTTTGCCGTGCCGCCGTTGCCAACCAACCGTTCCTCGCTCACGTCGTCGCGACCGCGGGCTCGGTCGCTTTCTCCGGCAGCGTCACGTCTCGCGTCTCGGCCACCAGCTCCATGAACCGGTTGAAGTGGTAATGGCTGTCGTGCGGGCCGGGGGAGGCCTCCGGGTGGTACTGCAAGGACATGCCGGCAAACGTCTTGAACTCAAGCCCCTCGACCGTGTCGTCGTTCAGGTTGACGTGCGTCACGCGGGCGACCTCCGGCGCAATCGACTCGGGGTCGACCGCAAAGCCGTGGTTTTGCGTTGTCACTTCCACCCGTTCGGTATCCAGGTTCTTAACCGGGTGGTTCGCCCCGCGGTGGCCCACGTGCATCTTGTAGACCTCAATGCCTTCCGCCAGTGACATCAGCTGGTGGCCGAGGCAGATTCCAAAGAGGGGTAGCCCCGTGTCGATGGCCTCGCTCACGGTTTCGATGGCGTCGTCCATCGGGCGCGGATCGCCCGGGCCATTCGAGAAAAAGATCCCGTCGGGGGTCCAGGCGAGCACGTCACTCAGGTCCGTGTCGCCCGGCACCACCTTCACCGTACAGCCGCGCCGGCGGAACGAGCGCAAGATGTTCTGCTTCACCCCGAAGTCGTACACCGCGATGCGCGGCCCAGTGCCCTCGCAGAAGACATGGGGGCCCTCAGTGCTTACCTCCGAGGCCAGCTCACGCCCCGCCATGCTGGGCCAGTCTTTCGCTTTTTGCCTGAGCGCCTCCGTCTCCAGGTTCTCGGACGAGATGACGGCGTTCATGACGCCCTCGTCCCGCACGTGCCGCACGAGGGCCCGGGTGTCGACCCCCGCGATGCCCACGAGGCCGTGGCGCCGCATGAACGCCTCGAGGGGCTCATCGGCCTGGGTGTTGGAGTGCCGAGGGGAGTCGCGGACGATAAAGCCCGCCACCATCGGCGCGTCGGCCTCCATGTCTTCGGCCGAGGCGCCATAGTTGCCGATGTGGGGCTGGGTCATCATCATGAGTTGACCGTAGTACGACGGATCCGTCATGATCTCCTGGTACCCCGTCATGCTCGTATTGAAGCACAGCTCCCCGCCGGTGAGCCCCCGCTGTCCGAGCGCAACGCCGCAGACGACAGTGCCGTCGGACAGAACAAGTTTGGCCGGGTCATGGGCGGTGGAGGACGACGAAGTGTGGGACATGGTATGGGTAGAGGATCGGTGACGGACGGCGGCGCCTGAGGCCATAAAAAAACCTCCCCAAATGGGGAGGACAGAAGGTCTAATCCAATGAGGCCAGTGCCGGTGAGCAAGGCTCGGGGTCGGGGGGAATGTCAGGGAGCATGACACCCAGTGTTGATTGAGGACCGTAAATTCTGCCGATCAAAGTACAAGCTGCCCGAAAAGTTTCGCAACCAGCGTTCTTGATCAAAGTCTCGTTTCGGAAGCCCTCAATGTTTCGCGTGTGTCGACACTGGGGAATGGTGGCGTCTACTGCCTAGAAACAGATGTTCGCCCCCGTTTTTAAAGATACGGTGCCGAAGCCTCACATCCCATCCGTCCGATGCGTCGTTCTACCTTCTCCACGTCCGATCAGGCGTACCGGCGACGCCTTCTCGGGGCGCTGGCGGTCGTGCTGGCGCTCGGCGTTGCACTCGTACGCTGGTGGCCTGCTCCCGCCCCACAGGCTCCAGAGGGCCCATTCGGGAAGCGGGGCCCGGACCGCATCCAGATCAATGAGGTGCAGCCGACGGCCCAGTCTCGAGAGCAGACGCCGCCCCCGCCGGCCCCGGTGCCTCCGAACGTCGTTCCCAACAATGTTGTGATCGAAGAAGAGCTTGAGTTTGGCACGTCCGCCCTGGCCGTCGACGCCCCCGAGGACGACGACCAATTGCGGGAGGGCACGACCGACACGCCCCGCGCGGCCCGCACGCCCGACACCAACGCTCGCCTGTTCCGGGCCGTGCAGCCTAACTATCCGGCCGCCGCCCGTGAGGAGAGCATACAGGCCCGAATCCGCGTCGCCGTGCAGGTATCGGAGGCGGGACGGGTCACAGAGGCGACCGTCCTCAAACGCTGGCGGCTTGCGGAGGAGGGACGTGTCCACGCCGTCGCACAGTTGGACCATGGCCTAGAGGCGGCGGCCCTGGTCGCGGCCCAACGGTCCCGCTTCCGTCCCGCCCAGCAGAACGGCCAGCCGGTTTCAAGCCAGACGACCCTCACCTTCGAGTTCGGCACGCCCGAGTGACGTCGACCGGGCGTCAGCGAGACGCGTCGGGGGAGCCGGCCTCTCCGTTGAGGTCCTGCCAGCGCGCGTCCTCAACGTCCTCGCCCCAGAACGTCGGCCCGTCACGCGCCGTCCCCGTCCGCTGCCGGGGCGAGGGGCCCTCCCACTTCGTCTGCCGGGGCGAGGACTCGTGCACCGGTCCTGCCTGCGAAGACGTGCCCTGCTCGCCCCCCATCAGGCGGACGAGGTTCCCGGACGTCCGCAGAATAAAGTACAGAATGATGCCGAGAGCGAGATACTCCATCGTGCGCGTCGTCGAAAGGCCGTGCTGTCGGAACGAGCCGGGCCACTACGACGGGTGGACGTAGCGGGTGCGCTCGTCGGACGGGGCGACAATGTGCTGCACCAGTGCCCGAAAATCCGCCGGACGCTCCACAAAGTCCATCTCCGCAACATTCACCACGAGGAGCGGGGTGCGCCCGTACTGCCGAAAGTACTGGTCGTAGGCCGCGTGGAGGTCCGCAATGTAGTCCGGGTCCATGTCACGCTCATAGGGCCGGTCACGCTTCTCAATGTTTTGCAGAAGCCGCTCGGGAGAGGAGCGCAGGTACACCACGAGATCGGGCGACGGGATGGTCGGCTCCATGAGACGGAAGAGCGACTCGTAGAGCTGCAGCTCATCGCCGCCCAGCGTCTGGCGGGCGAAGATGCGGTCCTTGTCGAACGTGTAGTCGCTGACCGCGAAATCGCGGAAGAGGTCACGTTCGGACAGCTCCTTCTGCTGCCGAAACCGACTTGCCAGGAAGGCGAGCTGCGTCTGGAAGGCCCACCGCTCCCGATCCTCGTAGAAGCGCTCTAGAAACGGGTTTTCCTCAAACCGCTCAAGCACCGGGTCGGCCTCGAAGCGGTCAGTCAGAAGTTCGGTGAGGGCGGTGGTGCCGGCCCCGATTGCCCCTTCGATGGCCACGTAGTCGAGAGCATCCGGCGGGGTCATCGAGGGCATTGGGCGCAGCGAGTTCAAGAAGAATGTCGTACGGCAGGTTCGACCGGGCCCGCCGGCGCGGAGCGTCTGCCCCCGGAGGACCGCAACTCACACGCTGGGAGCTCCGGAGGAAAATGTCCCTTCCCCGGGCGTGTGCTCGGTCCGTCGAATGGCGGCCGGGTCCGTACACCGGTCGAGCAGCGACTGAACAGATCGGTCAAACGGCGGTGGAACGACGAAGTTTGGCGCGAGATCGGTCCACGGCCGGAGCACGAACCGGCGATCCGCGAGGCGGGGATGGGGGAGCGTGAGGGTCTCGGTGTCTCGCGTGAGGGCCCCCACCGCCAGCAGGTCGACGTCCAGCGGGCGTGGCCCCCACCGCTGTTCGGTGGCCCGAGCGCGTCCCTCTGCCCGCTCTACCACGTGTGCGGTCCGGAGGAGAACGTCCGGGGTGGCCTCGGCGGCCAAGCGAAGCACAGCGTTCAAGAATGGGGGCTGGGTTTCGTCCGGCGAGGGCGTGTGGGCCTCGGTCTCGTACACGGGCGAAACGCCCGTCACGCGAAGGCCATCGCGCTGGTGCAGGCGCTCGGCGGCCCCGTGTAGATGCTTCAGGCGATCCCCTTTGTTGGACCCGAGCCCCAGGTACGCAGAAGGCATTGTGCGGCAGGGTTGCGGAAAGAGACAGGGTGCGAAGCTGCTTGGCGGACTGTCTGATGGTTTTCTCGGAGGAACCTCGGGCGCTCCACTTCCGGCACTGTGGGGTCGCAGATTTTGGCCAAAATGGGCTCTGTACCCCTCCGGCAGGGCCGCCATGGGAAGCACTCGGGCCCCTTCGTGCCGGTCGCCCACGGTGTCTCGGTGTGGGATTAATCTTCGAACAACACATTGAGTTGTAAACGTCGTGCCCCACGATGGTCCGCCCGGCCCCCACATTTTTGCCCACTGCGCCACGGGGTGAATTCGCCTCGTGCCGACTCGGGGACCGTGCCCCCTCTCCCTACTTCCTGTGTACCTCGTCCGTGCGCAGCACCGAAGGGTCGGACAAGACCTGTGCGGGCCATCGCTACGCCCAACGTCTCGGAGTCCGGACCGGACACCTCCAGTGACGTACATATACACCCATCGACACGGGTACTTTTTCCCATTTCTTCCGCCCATCCCCCCGCGGTGTCGCGTTCTCCCTGCTCCGGAACGCTCTTTGTGGCCTTCCAAAGTGTTCGCTGCCACAGTTCTCGTTCTTCGCCGATGCCCCACAGTGCCATGTACACCATTGCCGTCATCAATCAGAAAGGCGGAGTCGGGAAGACCGTTACGAGTGTCAATCTGGCCACGGCCCTCAAGCACAAGGGCCACGACCCCTTGGTCATTGACTACGACCCCCAAATGAACGCCACCGACTGGCTCATGGGGCGGGAGGCGACCGAAGACGACGCTACCATTTTCGACTCCCTCGCCACCTGGGACGGGGACGAATCCGACGACTGGGCGTTCGCCAACGTGCTCCGGTCCTCTTCGTCCGTGGGGGTCGACTTCATTCCCTCCGACCGGCGCATGGCGGCGGCAAGCTTCGACTCGGTAATCGGGCGGAGCCCCATCTTTCCCCAACAATTCCGGTGTCGCGTGCAGGAATTTCGGACGGCCGAGGTGCAGCGCAATTCCAGCTCCTCGATGCAACACGACTACTGCCTGGTGGACTGCCCGCCGTCGCTCGGCCGCAGCATCGCGACGGCCCTGGCCGGGGCCGACGGCATCATCGTTCCCATCCACGCCGACCGGTTCAGCATGCGGGGCGTCAGCCAGCTTCAGAACACCATCAAGCAGATCCGAAAGGTACACAACGACAGCCTCCGGATCTTGGGCCTTTTGCCCAACGACCTTGATCTGCGCTCCGGCCTCGTAAGCGACATGCAAGAGAAGTTCGAGGAGGTCTACTCCGACGTTCTCTTTGAGACCGCCATTCCGTGGCGCTCCAAGGTCAACGAGGTGGCCACCCACGGCACGAATATCATGGAGTACGAAGGCGCCTCCGACGCAGCCTCTTACTACCTCGCCCTCGCCGACGAAGTCGTGGAACGCTCCCGCGTTGCGACTGCCGCGTGATTTCTGCCTGATTCCGACGTTCCCATGAGCAAGTCGTCCTCCCCCAACTCGTTCAACGGCGACGGCACTGTCCCGGGCTGGATGAAAGCGGTGGACCGGGACATGGTGTACAGCGCCTCTCCCACCGATGCCACCGAACAGGCGACGACGCCTCCTCCCCCCTCCCCCGGGCGTGAAGAAGCCCTGTCCCGCGGGTCCGCCGCCCCCACGGAGGCGTCGTCCCTGGACCAGAAGCTCGCCCTTTCCATGGCAGATCCGTCGGAACTTCCCGAACCGAATCCCGCCCTACAACCCGTCCCCGCGGGGTCTGTGCGGGCAGACCTCTTTCGCCAGCTCGAGAAGGCTGTGTCGGTTCTCGGTTCCCGGTACACAGCGACCGTGTCGAAGAGCCTCCTCCTGGAATTTGCGCTCCAGCGGACGCTTCTGGAGCTGCGCACGCAGGACAACGAAAGCGCGCTCGTGCAGTGGCTCGACTCGGTGCTCCCCCAGCACTAACCTTCCCCGGTCAAGGGAACGGCGATCTTTCGTCCGAGTCGTGCATATGAGGACGTGTGTGCCGCTCGTTCCATCCGTGACTGTCTTCTCGTGCTCCACCTCGAACGCCCCCTCGTCTTTTTCGATCTCGAAGCCACCGGCACGGACCCTCAAACGGCCCGCATCATCCAGATTGGGATGCAACGCTTCGTGCCGAGCGACGAGGGAGCTGCGCTGGGCGAGACCCTCGACGTGCTCGTCGACCCGCAAGAGGAAATCCCGACCGCCGTCACCGACCTGACAGGCCTTGCGCCCGACGCTGTCCGGCAGGCGCCCCCATTGCCGGACCACCTCGACCGCCTTGCCCGACTGCTCGCCGACGCGGACCTAGCCGGCTATAACGCCCTCGCATACGACGTTCCCCTTCTCCAGGCTGAATTTGAACGGCACGGCCGGACGCTTCCGGGCCCCGACGACCGCGTCGTCCTCGACCCGTACCGCCTGGAGCAGATCCTGCGCCCGCGCACCCTGTCGGCGCTCTACGAGCGGTACACCGACCGCACACTCGACGAGGCCCACGACGCCCTCCGAGACGTGGAGGCGACCGGGATGGTTCTGCAGCGACAACTCGCCGAGCACGACATCGACGGCACGCCGGCCGGCCTCGCCCAACGAATTCGGGGCGACTATCTCGACGACCAGCGCCGCCTCAAGCAGGACGGGGACGCGGTGGTGGTGTGCTTTGGCAAGCACGACGGGAAGACCCTCCGCGAAATCCAGGCCGAACACGCCGACTACTTCGAGTGGATGTACGAGACGATCGATGACCTCCGTCCCCACATCGACGATGCCCTGGAGTGATCTCTGCCCCTTCCGCAAAAGGAGGCGCCTCTCGGGGCCAGTCGCCCTCACAGGGCCAGGACAAACTGGAGGAGAAAGTGGACCGCGAGAATCACAGCGAGGGCGCTCCCCAGCATGGGCCAGAACCCATGTTCGTCTTTCGATTGGAGGGCAGGAGGCGTCCCCGACGACTTCTGGTGCACATGACAGTAGTCGCTGCCGTCCATCGCGTCGTTGCTGCAGGACGATCCGTCCTGGTTCGTGGCTGTACAGGTGCCCATGCTCCCGCGAGTGGATGACTGAAGAATACAGTACCCCTGCCCGGACTTGAACCAGGACTTGCGGCTTAGGAGGCCACCGCTCTCTCCAGTTGAGCTACAGGGGCATGTGGGCTCCGATTGTCGGAATAGAACTGGGACGATGGGAGCGGATTCGTCCCAAACGCCGATGGCGGCACGGCGTTCGGACGCATCGTCTCTTTCCTCTCTTTTCTCTCGATGACTGATTCCTCCTCGTCTCTCGGTCGCACTATCCTTCCCGCCGGTGCAGCCCTGATGGGGACCTACGCTGGACTCACCGCTGCCCGGTGGGCCTACCGACGCACCCTGCCGTCCCCCCTGTCTCTTCCTCCGGCGCTCGACCTGGAGCCACGCCCGGTCGAGGGCCCGGACGGCCGTGCGCAGTGCTACGTTCGCCCCGGCACCGGCCCGCCGGTCGTACTGCTCCACAGCTTCAACGCCGTCGCCTCAAGCCGCGAGATGCAGCCCATTGCCGAGCATCTCATAACGAGCACCACCCGGCCGGTGTACGCGCTCGACTGGCTCGGCTTCGGGCGGTCGGATCGGGGCTCGCGGACCTACTCCCCAGCGCTGTACAAACGACAGCTCTACCAGGTCCTCAACGACGTGCTCGACGCGCCGGCCGATGTCATCGCGCTGTCACTGGGGGGCGAGTACGCTGCCCGGGTGGCCCTGCAGGCTGCCCCCCTCGTGCGCCGACTTGTGCTCGTTTCCCCGACCGGCCTCGCCCCGACTCAGGGCCCCTCCACGCCCGGCCGTCTGGGGCTTGCGCTGGCCGACCGCACCGGCACATTCGAACTGCTCTACCACCGCCTCACCCGGCGGGCATCGCTCCGCGACTACTACGCCCGACAGGTCTTTCTGGCCCCCGACGCCATTCCCGACGCGCTGCTTGACTACGCCGCGCAGACGGCCCAGGTCCGTGGGGCTCACCGGGCCCCCCTCCGATTCGTGGACGGCACGCTCTCGATTGCGGACGTCGCGGACGACGTCTATGCTCGTCTGTACCGCCCTACCCTTCTCCTTACCCCGTCCAATCCCGGCCCCACCGTGCAGTCGTTTGAGCAGCTCTCCACGACCCTTTCCTCGAACACCCGCGACCTGTCCCACGAGACCCTTCCCGGAGGGCTGCTTCCGCATTGGGAAGCTCCGGGGCCTTTTTTCGACACCGTAGATGCCTTCCTTGATCTTCAGTGAGCCCCTTGAACAGACGCTTTTCGGATGCTTCTTTGGGAAAACCGTAAGTCGCGTCGAATCACGACGGTTCATCGAAAGTTGGCGGAGCAAAAAAGTCCGTGCACGCTTACGATGTAGTGATTTATCACAGGATGGTGACAACAAGTCGTCTCCCATTCTTCCCTTTTGCCCTGGGCCGCGCCCTCCCCTCCCCGCCCCGCGGTCCAGGGCTTTTTTATGTTCTGTCGGGTCGGGCTTGGGGCGCACCGCCCTTCACAGGAGGTGCTTGCTGCGTCCCCCATCGACGGGAAACGCCACGCCGGTCACGTAGCCGGCACGCGCACTGGCAAGGAAGGCCACCGTCGCGGCAAACTCGTCCGGCTCCCCGATGCGTGGAAGCGCGTTGTCGTCCGCCCAGCCCGCCTCGATCTCCGTCCGCGACTGGCCCGTGCGCTCCTGGATCTCATCGGCCAGGTCTTCGAGCCGCTGCGTGCGGGTGTAGCCCGGGAGCACGGTGTTGACCGTAATGCCGGTGGGCCCCAGGTCATCGGCCAGGCTCTTGGCGTAGCCCTGCACGCCGGCCCGGGCCGTGTTGGACAGCGCAAGGGTGGGGATGGGCTGCTTCGACGACACGCTCGTCACCATGATGATGCGGGCGTGGTCGTCCTCCGCCGCGGCTGTGCGAAGGTGCGGAAGGGCGGCGTCGCAGAGCGAGATGGTGCTCATCAGATTGAGCTCCACCGCGTCGCGGTAGTCAGACAGGTTCAGCTCCGTGGCCGCACCGGAGGGAGGGCCGCCGGCGTTGGTTACGAGCACATGAAGGTCGCCAAACGCGCTGGTGGTCTGCGCGATGGCACTCTCGACCTGCTCCGCATCGGTCACGTCGCAGACCAGGGGCAGCACGTCGGCGTTCGTATCGTCACGAATGGCCTCCGCCGCCGCCCGAATGCGGTCCCCGCTCCGCGAGCACACAGCAACATTGCATCCTTCCCCGGCAAGTTCGTGGGCGGTCGCCCGCCCCAGTCCTTTGCTGGCGCCGGCCACAAAGGCGGTACGGTTCGAAAGTCCTAGGTCCATAAGTACACGTAGGGGGTTGTGCAAGAGCGATGCACCCGCAATCTACGAACTGGCGCCCCCCATGTCGACCCCTGCTCACGGTGTCTTTGCAGAGAGGAAGTCCGTCACCACCGCGGCCAGGGCATCGGGGGCGTCGGCGTGGACCCAGTGCCCCGCCCCGTCGATGGTCACGAGCTCGGCGTTGGGAAAGCGCGCCCGAATGCCCTCCCGGTCCTCGTCGGTCACGTAGTCCGAGGCGCCGCCCCGGACGAAGAGGGCCGGCCCCTCAAAGGGAGACGTTGTCGGCAGGGCCGCCGTAATGTCGTCGTAGTGCGCACGAATGGCGTCCAAGTTCATCCGCCAGGCATAGGTTTCGCCATCGTAGTCCAGGTTTTTGAGCAGAAACTGGCGGATGGGCCAGGACGACACGTCCTCGGCCAGCGCCTCATCGATCGCGTCTCGGCTCTCATACCCTTCGGGATCGATCCGGGCCAGGGCATCCAGAAGCTCCGTGTGGTGGGGCGGGTACGCCCTCGGGGCCATGTCCACGACAATGAGGCGGTCGACCCGGTCGGGGTACTCGAGCGCCGTCTGCATGGCGGTCTTTCCGCCCATTGAGTGCCCCAGCACGGCGGCCGGGCCCAGATCGTGGTGATCGGTAAACCGGCGCAGGTCCGCCGCGAGGGTCGAGTAGTCCATCCTGTCGGCGTGGGGCGACCGTCCGTGGTTGCGCTGGTCTACCGCGTACACACGAGCCGCGTCTTGGAACGCCGTCCGGCTGAGGGTGTGCCAGTTGCCGTGTGCGCCCAGGAGCCCGTGGAGAATGATGAGCGGGGACCCGGAGTCGCCGTACTGGTTGTAGAAGAGCTCCATCTGAGATGAGGTGCGTATGAGAAAGAATCCTTCGCACGGCCACGGGGACCCGGGCCGTGTGTTGCCAAAATGACTGCGGCCCCGCCCCTGCGCATTGTCACGGACGAACCTGCCCTCGATTTTGCACGCTCGCCTCGCTGCCGTCACCGTGCTCGTCAGCCTAAGTGTCGTTGCACCCTGTGTGGGCCAGCCGACGGACAGTTCCGCCCCGGGACCCGCTCCTGCTACAAATGCCGTCGGCGCGTGGGTCGGCGGCTCGTTCGCAACCGGGCGCCTCATCGGAAACATCCAGGGGGCCCACCTGGGACTACTCGGGCTGCGCTACCATCGCCTTCTCGTGCCGTCTTCCCCCTCCCCAACGCCCGACGGCCCGACCCTTACATACACGGCGGACCTGCTTCCCGTTCTCTTCCTGTCCGTCCCGTCCAGCGCTCCCCGAAGCCTTTCGTCCGACGGCTTCCCGTCCGAACGGACCACCGTCGGCGTTGGGGTGCGCCCCGCGGGCCTGCGACTCACCTATCGAGTTGGCAGGCGCGTACAACCATTCATCGCGGGAAGTACGGGCCTGGCGTTCTTCGATCGCTCCGTTCCGAATGCACTGGGGCGGTCGCTGAACTTTACGTTCGATGTGGGGGCGGGCGTCCGCGTGGTCTTGACCCCCACTCTGCTCCTCTCTCTTGGCTACCGCTACCACCACCTCTCAAATGGCTTTCGTGGACAGATTAACCCCGGCGTTGATGCAAATCTTCTACAACTCGGCGTCACCGTCTCCCCCTAGCGTCGGACGAGCGCACCTCTCTGTCCTCCTGATTGGCCTCTTCACCGGCCTCGCTCTCCCCATGCCGGCCCCTGCACAAATCCCCTCGGGGACGGAGCGGGCCATTCAGGCCCAGGACCTCTACCAAATGCAGGAGGTGACGGAGGTCGCCCTGTCCCCCCGCGGCCGCTCCGTCGCCTACACGGTGCGTCACCTCGCGTCCACCGGGTCCGCCGCGCCGCGTACGCAGCTGTACGTTGCCCGAACGAGTGGACGAGACGCCCCACGCCTGTTGTCGCAGGCCAGCACGGTCCGGGCGCCCGCGTGGCACCCCGAGGGGACGCATCTCGCCTTCGTCCGTCCCGTCAACGGCACACCGCAGGTGTTCGTCGTTCCCCTCGATCGGAGCGTTCCCTATCAGCTGACCGACACCCCGCACGGGGCCGGGACACCGCAGTGGGGCCCCGAGGGGAACCGCCTGCTCTTCGCGAGCCACGTCCCCGAATCGACGGTCCAGCACAAAACAGGGCGTCCCCCGCCCACTGAACGCCCCGGGCGGGCGGCGCTGGACACCGTTCGTGCCCCCGCTCCCGACACCCTCCTCGTCCTCCGACACACCCACACGCTCGATCCCCTCGACACCCTCGCCGTGGACGCAGAGGGTCGGCTCCGCACGCCCACAGATTCGACCGACACCCTGCGGACCCCGCAGCTTTCCTCCGTTCCGGACACCCTTGCGGCCCCAGCCGTGGATCGCCTCGCAGCGCTCTCTTCCGATAGCCTGCGCGCCACGTTGGACCGGTTCGGACTCCGCCCCGACACGACGACGGTCGCCGTTCGCCCCGATACCGCCGCCGCTCCGGACGGCAACCTCGCGCAGGTCCGACGGTGGATGCACCAGAATCGCCGTTCCGGCACAGCCCTCGTCTCTTCTCGCCTCGAGATACACGGAGAGCGGCAACTCCAGCCCACCCCGACCTACCGGCATCACTATGTCGTGGACGTTCCCGCCGGCCTCCGCTCCGGCCGGCCGGCGCGCCCCGTTCCCCAACCGGTCACGGGCGGCTATCGCTCGTACGGGCAGGCCGACTGGCTGCCCGGGGGCGGGCAGGTCGTCGTGAGCGGCATGCCCGCCACGGATCGCCCGCCCGACCGCGTCCGCCGGCGCAACCTGTATGTGGCCGACCTCGACCGAGACCGGCCCCGGCGCCTGCTTCGCCTTGAGCAATACGCCCTCAGCGCCCCCTCCGTCACAACCGACGGCAACACGGTCGCCTTCCAACTCAAGCCCCTGTCTGCCCTCAGCGACGCGCCCACCGAGGTCGGGCTCTTTGCCCTGAACGGCCGGTCCCAGCCCCGCATAGTCACGAGTGCCCTCGACCGTGACATTGCATCGATCGAGTGGGGACCCGACGGCTGGTACCTGTACGCGACGGCCCCCTCAGAGGGCGGACGTCCCCTCTTCCGCTTCTCCCCCTTCGCCCAAGACACGACCGACGAAGATCCGCGGGCCCAACGCCCAAGTATGTCCGCCGATCGGCCCACGTCGCGCGACACCTTCACGGTTGACTCCACGATGGTCCGTCCCGCCGAGGCCAACCAAATGACGACGGCTGCGCGGGCCGTGCATGCATTCGACGTCACCGACGCCACGGCCGTTTACACCTCGACGGACCCTACCACGCCCTCCGCCCTCTACGCCAACACCGTCAGCTTCAACGACGAACGCCCCCTCGCGAGGCCCAATGCCGACTGGCTGGCCCAACGACAGGTCGCGACCCCCGAGCGCATCACCGCGTCACACGACAGCCTCACCGTCACGGGATGGGTCACACGTCCGGGTGCCGCTGCCGATTCGACCCGACATCCTTTGCTCGTGCAGGCCCGGGGGGGACCGCTGACATTGAGCGCCCCGTACACGCCAGAGACCTGGTTTGAACGGCAGTACCTCGCGGGCCGAGGGCTGGGACTCGCCGAGGTGTTTCCGCAGGGATCGGCCGGCTTCGGAACGGCCTTCCGCCACGCGAACGACCAAAACTGGGGCCCCGGCCCGGCCCAGGACGTGCTTGCCCTGACCGACTCCGTCGCGGCACGGTCCTGGATTGATTCCACCCAGGTGGCCCTCGCCGGCACCGGCTACGGGGGCACCCTCACCGCCTGGCTCCTCGGTCAGACCGACCGGTTCACGGCCGGCGTTGCCCTGAATGGCGTGTACGACCTTCCCGCGCTGCTGGACGGCGGCCGTGCCTGGCGTCTCGTGTCGCAGGAGTTTGGCGAATTCCCCAAGGAGGACGTCCCGCCGGATTCGCTCGCTGATTCCGTGTCTGCCCCCGACGCGTCCCCCCCCGACTCGACGGCCCCGAGGTCCTGGACCCCGCTTCATCGCAGCTCCCCACTCGCATACGCCCACCTGATCCGCACGCCGCTCTTGCTGATGCAGGGCGGCGCCGACCGGCGCGTTGGGCCGTCTCAGGGCGAGCGCCTCTACAAACGCCTGAAGATCCTGGATCGACCCGTCGAGTACGTGCGGTACCCCGGGGTGGGCCATGACGTGTCCGACTCGGCCTCTTCGCGTCAGCGCTTGGACCGCCTCGTGCGGACCTACGAGTTCCTCGCGCGGTTTCTGGACGTTCCTGCATCCCCGCCCGCCAACCGCCCTTGAGGGCACCCCTCCCATTGCCGGGGACTGTCCTTCTCCGATCTCATGATCGCTGACTCTCGTTTCCCATGTTGCGCGCCCTATCTGCCCGCGTCCGCCGTGAGTGGAATCGCCTCTACCGGGCGGCCGCCTCCCTCGACGGGCAGACGACCTTCGTCCTTACGGCCGCGGCGGGGCTCGTCGTCCTCCAGTTCGTTCTGGGCAACCGCGGGCTCTTTCGCACCCATCTCGCCTCGTTCCTTCCCCCGGACTGGCAAGAGCTCGCGGGTTGGGGCTGGTGGTTCGGGATGCAGGGACTGCTCGGCTTCGTGGTGCCGGCGGTCGCCCTCCGCGCCTTCTTCGCAACCGACCGTGCCGAAATGGGCCTGGGCCTCGGCAACTGGCGCGTCGCGAGTGTCGTGGCGGCCCTCTACCTGCCGGTGGTGGCGGTGGGCACCTGGGTCCTCTCCGACGGAACGGCCTTTCAGGAGCAATACCCACACCACCAACCGGCAACCCGGGACTGGGGCGTCTTCCTGATCTACGAGGCCTTGTTCTTGTTTTACTGGATCGGCTGGGAGTACCTGTGGCGCGGGTTTGTGCTCTTCGGCACCGCACCGGCCTTCGGGCTGTCGGCCATCTTCGTGCAGGCGCTCCCCTTCGCCGCCCTCCATGTTGCGAAGCCGTGGCCGGAGGCATTGCTCTCCATCGTGGGCGGCATCGCACTGGGGGCCCTCGTCTGGCGCTGCCGGTCCTTCTGGATCGCCGTTCCCATCCACGCCGCACAGATGATGCTGCTCGACCTGTGGTGCACCCTGCGGGCCCGGACGGGGGTATCGGGGGTGGGGCCTGACGCTGTGGTCGACCTCCTGTCCCGACTCGGGTGAGTAGTGCCCCCTCCTTTCCTCCTCACAGGAAGAGCTCCACCGTTCCCGTATTCACGACGGATCGGACGTAGGGCTCAAGTGTGGCCGCGTAGCTGACGCGGAGGTCCAGGTCCCCGATGGACTGGCGCACGCCAAACCCGACGCTGGGACGAAGCCCGCTCACGTCGTCCACCCCGAGGCGGTCGATCCCTCCCCGAATTCGAAGGACCTCAAGGGGACGGTAGGACGCCCCCACCCGCCCCCGCAGGTCGTGCAGCAGAAACGACTCGGTGCGGGTCCGTGCCTGCGGGCCGCCGGAGGTCACGAGCGTCTGCCGGCCGCGTCGATTCCGCGTGGTGTACCGGGACTCCACCTCCGCCAGAAGTTGGAGACGCTCGTTGAGGAGCGCATAGCTGCCCCCCACCTGCACACGCACCGGAAACCGATCCGTGTGGCTTCCGCCTCCCACCGGGGCGGCGTCCCATTCGTAGCGCGCCAGCAGGTCTTTCACGGCGGCGGCCACGGAGAGCCGGTCGGTCGCCTGCACACGCACCCCCAGGTCGACGCCGAGGCCCCGGACGGGGTCGACCTCGGGCAACAGGTCGGACTGGTACAGCGTGAGGGTCGTGCCCACCGCAAGCCACTCTGCGAAGCGGTTGCCAAACGCAAGCGAGAGCGCAAACTCGTCGGTCGACAGCGTCTCGGTACGAACGCCGTCCGCGTTGCGGCCGTCGATGTCATTGACGCCGGCGTGGGTGAGGCTCAGCCCAATCCCCGCAGTGGGGCCGAGGGGAGCCGCGAACTCAAGGAACTGCAATTCGCGATCGAATGACAGCAGTGCGGCGGACGCGGAGACCCGTTGGCCGGAGGCCGACGGGAGGAGGGCAGGGTTGTAGTGAGGACTCACGTCCGCCGACGGGTCGGCCACGAGCGCATTGCCCAGTGCCATGCCCCGCGCCCCAAACCCGAGTCGTGAAAACGCTCCTGTTCCGGCGTCCTGGCCGTTTGCCGGGGCCGTCCCCCCCGCCACGAGCCCGATCCCAAGCAGAAGGCTCAGGACCACCCGCCGCTCCGAGCCACCAAACAGCGATGTGAGGAGCCAACTGTGCATGGACGAACGAAGACGTGAAAGAGGAGCGACGGAGCGTTCAGTTTGCTAGCAGAATTTTGCCCCGTACCGTTGTGCCGCCCACCTCCACCGTGTACAGGTAGGTGCCGGTGGGCAGGCGGAGGCCCGAAGCATCGGTCCCGTCCCAGACGATTTCTTGCTGGCCGGCCGGCTCTTGCTCTTTGAGCGTGCGCACACGGTTCATTCCGAAGTCGTAGATCGAAACTTTTACCGTTTGCGGCTGCGGGACGTCGTACACGATCCGCACCGCGTCGTCGCGCGACGGGGCAAAGGGATTTGGATAGGCGTACGTCTCCACGTCGGGCACCTGCTCGGTCGGCGCGTCGGGGCTGACGGGCACCTCGGTCCGGAACAGCTGCCACTCGGGCGGGGGCGCCTCCCGCCCCTCGGCGAGCAGCCGCGGCTCGTCGGCCCGATTGAGGCGCAGCAGCCCCTCTGTGGTGCCGACCCAGAGGGCCGTGGGGGTGACCTCTACCGCTCGCGCCGTTATCGTGCCTGGGAAGGCCTGATCCGCCTCCGCAAGCACCACCTCCTCCACGGTGCGCCACGTCTCCCCCTGCGTGCCGGAGACGAAAAGCCCGTCTTCCGTGGCGGCGTAGACGCGCGTCCGCCGGGCCGCCACGTCATTCACCTGCGCCCCGATGAGGGGCTGTCGAAAGGTCTCGCCCCCATCCGGCGTTACCGCAAGCCCACTGCGCTGGAGCACGCTCCCGCCATCGGCCCGCAGGGTGGCGACCCAGACGGGATTGCGTGCATTGGGCCGGGGCTGCTCGGTGAGCCCAAACACCACCTGTCCCGGCAAACTGTTCGGCGTTCCGTCCGGCCGAAAAAGGCGCCAGGCCCGGTCCCCTGAGGGGGCAACCTCGTCCGGCCTGGAGCGGTTGAGCCCAGCGGCGGTGCCGGCCCAAACCGTCCCCGTCTCGTCGACCAACACGCTTAGGGCCCGGTGGTTTTGGGAGCCGCGCCCGTCGTCGAGGGGCGGAGCGACGAGAAAGTCGGTGGGCGTAGACGGATCGATCCGGGTGCTCGTGTCCGGCGGCAACACGCTTCGCGTCCAGGTCGAGTTTTGCGCCGTCCAGCGCCGGAGGCCGCTGCGCCCCCCGGCAGCCCACACCGTATCGGCCTGGGGCTCAATCGCAAGATCCCGAGGTGGACTGCCCGCCTCCTGCGTAATCGGCACCGCCGGGAGCGTCGAGGTTCCGTAGGTCACCGTTGAGTCCGACGGGTCATCGAGCGGGGCCGGACGCTCGGTGAACGACGCTCCGCCGTTGGTCGAGACCAAAAACCCACCGGCCCCAGTGGTGTTGCCTCCCGCATCGAACGCAAGCCCCGCCCAGAGGGCCGGCGCCCCGCGCCGCTTCCCCCCAGCGGCTAGCGAGAGCACAACATTGCTCCCCTCCTCAAGTCGACGCTGCACCACCGGGTCGTCCGGCGCAAACAGGCGCTCGTCTTCTTCCGTGTACACCGTGAGCAGGGGCCCTGCCCAGAGCGAATCGCCCGCCGACGCCAACTCTTGGACCGTGTTGCTCGCCAGGCCCATCGTCGGTTGCAACTCCTGCAGGCGCGGCGAGTCTTGGCCCCACGCCGGCGCGGCTCCCAGCCCCACCACACAAAGCCAGATGAGAATGCGTTTCACGAGTCGTCTGGGCGGCCGTTTACCTGCATGCGAAGAGCGTCAGCATCCCCCGTGGCCCCCGACGCATCCGTCGGCACAAACCGAAATTGCCCCGTCACCTGGTTGCTCGACAAGCTGTCGTCGTCCACGGCGAAGACGCGAATCGTGTAGATCTCATCAGAGAGCGGAAGCGACAGCCCCAGGCGCGCCCCGTAACGCATTTCGTTGCTCGACGGAGGAAGGGATCCAGAGAACGTACCCCGCGGGTTGGACGACGGTTCGACGACGAACACGACCCGCTCGACGGTCCCGTCCGGGTCTTCCGCGCGCGCCGACACATCGACCGCCACCTGGGCCAGCGCATCCACGATCTGTTCGTCGTCCAACTCCGACTCGTGCACGCTGTCCGGAGTCACCTGAAGGTCCGCGACCGACGGCCCTCGCTGAGTACGCTCCGGGGCCGGCACCGTGTCGCACCCGCCCCACAAAGCAAGCCCGCCCCCAATTAGCACAGCCCCCAGCAGGCGTCCCCAGATGGACAAAAATGGGCCCGGCATGGAGAACACCGTTTAGTCAAACAAAGTGTCGGTCTCGATCCCTTGCTCCAGAATCTGTGCCTTCCTCCGCTTCACCCCAAAACGTCAGAGTGTGCTCAGCGGCTGCAGGCTAAAGCAGAGAATAAAAATGGCGATGGCCAGGTACCCCAGGATCCGCCGGCCGGGCGTCAGTCGCTGCGGCTGCAGAACCGGGGGGTGCTCCACCCGGACAAGGAAGATAATGAGAAGACTCCAGACGAGCCAACCGGTCCATCCGAGGCCCGTCCACCCGAGCGCCATGGCCGCACTCACCCCCGCCAGAAGCCCCCCCAGTCCTCCCCAGGTGCGCCGGTCGGTTCCCCCAAAGATTTTGTACAGGTAGCCGTAATAGATCGCCGCGAGGATGATCCACGACGCTCTCCCCAACCATGGGCTTGCGTTCTGAAGCGACTGCCGCATCCCGTCCATGAATCCAATGCCCCCCGAGAACAACAGCACGAAGACGAAGGCCTGCGCGAAGCGACGGTGCCATTTGTCGCCCAGCAGGGCGTATAGCACATGGCCGCCATCGAGCTGTCCCACCGGAAGCAGATTGAGCGCCGTAAAGAACAGCCCGAGCCACCCGGCGAAGAGCACCGGATAGTGGTACATTTCGTACATTGGCGGGACGTTCGCGAAGACCTGGGACAAGGCCCAGTAGAGCGGCGTGTATCCGACCATCAGGACCGGCATTCCGTTGTCTCCGGCCGGGGGCGTGTCCGGAAACGTTCCGTGCTGTCGGATGTGCGCCTTCAGCGCCTCGTGTCCCGGCAGGTCGAGCAGGTACTCGGGGGGCGGGAGTGTGGCAAAGCCATAGATCAGGGCTCCGAGCGCGACCACAAAACCCGCCAGCGGCCCGGCCACGCCAATGTCGAAGAGCGAGCGCGTGCTCGGGATGCGCTGCCGAATGCTGATGACGGCCCCGAAGTTGCCGATGCCGTTGAACGGAAACGGGATGTAGTAGGGCAGCGACGTGCGCACGTCGTGGTACCGCGCCGCGAAGTAATGCCCAAACTCGTGCACCGTGAGGAAGCCGACGAGCGGGATCGCGTAGCGCAGCCCGTCGACGAGCCAGGCCTGATTGAGGGTCAGGACGAAGAGGGAGATTGTCTGGTCGTGCGCCTCGTAGTGGAGCAGGCGGTTGGCCCACCACGAGGCCCCCACGTACACCGTGGACGCCAGCGTGAGTACGAAGAGGAGGAGGTGCAGCCAGTAGCGGTCGGCCGTCGATTGGGACGCGGCCGCCGTCGAGGCCGAGTCAGTATTTACCTCGATTCGGACGTCACCGGAGGGCTGGTTCGGTTCCACGAGCGTAGACGTGCGTCAGTGACAATCGTGATCGCGCCCCGGTGCCGCTCGGCATCGCCCCCGTCAGCGGAGCGCAGCGAGCCCCGCCTCAATCCGATCCAGGCCCGTTTTGAGGTCCTCCATCGACGAGGCGTAGGACAGGCGAAGCCCATCGGGCTCTCCGAACGCCGGCCCCGGGACGAGAGCGACGTTCTGCTCTTCCAACAAGTAGAAGCACAGGTCGCCGCCGTCCTCAATCGTCGAGCCGTCGGGCGTCGTGGATCCGAAGAAAGCCGACACGTCCGGGTACGCATAGAAGGCTCCTTCGGGGGTGGGGCACTGCACCCCGTCGATGGCGCGGAGGCGCTCCAGGACCACGTCGCGCCGACGCCGAAAGGCCGCCACCATCTCGTCCACCGGGCCCTTGTCCATTTCCAGAGCCGCCACGCCCGCTTTCTGCGTGATGCTGCTGGGCGCCGAGGTAAACTGTCCCTGAATCTTGCCCGCAGCCTCGGCAATCGGCGCCGGCGCGGCCATGTAGCCAAGCCGCCACCCTGTCATTGCGAAGCCCTTGGAGAATCCGTTCACCGTGACGGTCCGATCCTTCATGCTGGGAAGCGACGCGAACGCACGGTGTTCGGCGTCGTAGAGCACGTATTCGTAAATTTCGTCGGACACCACGTGGATCTGCTCGTGACCGCGGAGCACGTCGGCGAGCGCTGCCAACTCTTCGGGCGAATACACGGTCCCAGTGGGGTTGGACGGGGTACACAGAATGAGCAGTCGCGTCCGCTCGGTAATGGCGTCCTCCAGGGCCTCGGGCGTCAGGCGATACCCGTCGTCCACGTCCGTGGGCACCGTCACGGGCTCCGCCCCGCTGAAGCGCGCCATCTCCGGGTAGCTCACCCAGTACGGCGCCGGGATGAGCACCTCATCGCCCGCGTCGCAGAGGGCGTGGATGGCCAGCGCGAGGGACTGCTTGGCCCCGTTCGAGCACACGACCTGCTCCGGCGTGTACGAGAGGCCGTTGTCCCGGTCGAGCTTGTCGCAGATGGCCTCCCGGAGCTCCAGCATGCCCGGGTTTTCCGTGTAGTTCGTGAACCCGTTCCGGATGGCCTCAACCCCCGCATCCGCGACCGGCTCCGGCGTGTCGAAGTCCGGCTCTCCGGCGCTGAGGGCGACGACCGGGTGTCCCTGCCGCCGCCGCTCCTCGGCACGCGCCTTCATGGCGAGCGTGGCCGACGGCTGCATCGCAGCCACACGGTCGTTGAGTTGAACGGACTGGGTTGGGGACGACATAAGGCACCTGCAAACCGACTAGAAGAAAACTGTAGGCGCGCCCGGACGTCAAGGAGCGGGCACGATTTCCTTCATCGCATGGCGAGCGTGGCCAACATGCCTTCTCGCGTGCCACGCGCACTCGCTCCCCGCTACGCAACCTCCGCGGGGGCGTCGTGCATCTCGAAGTCGTCGAGGAACCGGGTGTCAAAGTTGCCCTCTTTGAACCGCTGGTCCTCCATCAACTGCCGATGGAACGGAATCGTGGTATCGACCCCCTCCACGACAAATTCAGCGAGCGCCCGCCGCATCTTCCGGATTGCCTGCTCGCGGGTTTTTCCATAGGCGATGAGCTTCGCAATCATCGAATCGTAGGTCGGCGGAATTCGATAGCCTGAGTAGGCCGCCGTGTCGACCCGAATGCCGTGCCCCCCCGGCTGATGGAACGCCGTGATGTCGCCCGGTACAGGACTGAAGTTCTGGAAGGGATTCTCGGCATTGATCCGGCACTCGATGGCATGGCCCTCCATCGACGGTCGCTCCACCCCATCCAGGGTCTCTCCCATCGACACGCGAATCTGATGCTCCACCAAGTCACAGTCCGTCACTTCCTCGGTGACCGGGTGCTCCACCTGAATGCGCGTGTTCATTTCCATGAAGTAAAAGCTGCGGTCAGCCCCCACGAGAAACTCGACCGTCCCGGCCCCTTCGTAGTTGACGGCCTCTGCCCCTCGGATGGCCGCCGTGCCCATCTCTTCGCGGAGCTCCTGGTCGACCACCGGCGAGGGGCACTCTTCGAGCAGCTTCTGGTGACGGCGCTGAATAGAGCACTCCCGCTCGCCGAAATGCATCACGTTGCCATGCCCGTCGCCCAGCACCTGAATCTCGACGTGGCGCGGCTTTTCAACGAACTTTTCGATGTACACCTCGGGGTTGCCAAAGGCCGCCTCGGCCTCGGAGCGAGCCCCGTTGAAGGCCCGCTCAAACCCACTGGCCTCCCGCACCAGCCGCATGCCAGTGCCGCCCCCGCCCGCAACGGCCTTTACCATGACGGGAAATCCGATGTCGGAGGCGACCTCGTAGGCAGTATCGAGGTCGTTGATCGTGCCGTCCGACCCCTCCACAATGGGCACCCCCGCCTTGTGCATCTCCTCCTTTGCCTTCGACTTTTCCCCCATCAGGGCAATCGTCTCGGCCGAAGGACCGATAAACTCGATGTCGTTGTCGGCACAGATCTGACTGAACTCGGCATTCTCGGCGAGGAAGCCATAGCCGGGATGGATGGCATCGGCCCCCGTCACCTCCGCGGCGGCGATGAGACGGTCGGGCCGCAGATAGCTCTCCCCGGAAGCCGGCGGCCCGATGCACACGGCCTCGTCGGCAAAGCGGACGTGCAGGGCGTCGCGGTCGATCGTCGAGTACACCGCCACGGTGTTGATGCCCATCTCGTGGCAGGTGCGGATCACGCGCAGCGCAATCTCGCCGCGGTTGGCGATCAAAACTTTTTGGAGGTCACTCATGCGGGGTCAGCAGTATCCTGTGGGACATGCGGGCGTTCGGGAGAAAGGGGCACGGCGTGCGGCACGTGACGAGCACAGCACAATCGTTGAGAAGGAGTCGTCTGGGGGAGGGGCCTTCCGCGACACGACGCATACACTACGGGGCATCAGGAGACCATGAGTCAGACTGAGCCCGCTCCTCCAGGCCAGCACGAGCAGGAGCCTCGAGCAGGGTCCACACGCAAGCCGCCCCGGGGCCGTCGACGCCACGGACGACCAGCGTTACGCCTCCTCAAGCACGAAGAGCGGCTGGTCAAACTCGACCGGTTCGGCGTCCTCGACCAGAATTTCTTGGACGGTTCCCGCGGTCTCACACTCGATCTCGTTCATCAACTTCATCGCCTCGATGATGCAGAGCACATCGCCTTCCTGCACCTCGTCGCCCACCTCTATGAAGGGGTCGTCGTCGGGCGACGGGGCGCGGTAGAAGGTCCCCACGATCGGGGCCTTCACCACGTGCTCCTCCGCGGCACCCTCCGTCTCCTCCGCCTCCGCCGTTCCGTTCTCGGTCGGCACCGCGGACGTGCCCTCCTCGGTCGGCTCGGGGGCCGCCTGTGTCCCACTCGGGGCTGCCGACGAAGCGGGGGCGTTTGACGGCTGCTGTTGAGGGGGGCGAGCGGCCTGTTGCGGCGGGGCTTGCTGCGGGGGCACCTGCTGGGGAGGCGCCTGCTGGGGCGGGCCGTACTGCAGCTGGGCCGGCTGAGCCGCCGGCTGCATGAGCACCTGCGGGCTGTCTTGCCGAACGGTGAGCTTGAAGTCGTCTTCCTCAATCTCGACCTCCGACACCCCGCTCTCGGCGACAAGTCGAAGTAGTTCTTGGATCTTCGAGAGCTCCATGCGTCTGAGTAGGTGTGTGCGAAAGAGTGGCGGGCGCACGCCGAGGACTACACGGTGGAGGCGGCCGAGACACGAGTCTTATACTCCTCGGTCTCGGTGCTAAGACGGACGACGTCTCCTTCGTTGATGAACAGCGGCACGTCGATGGTGGCCCCGCTCTCCAACGTCGCGGGCTTGTCGCCCCCCTGCGCGGTGTTGCCCTTCACCCCAGGCGTGGTCTCGACGACCTCAAGCTCCACCTTCTGTGGGACCTCAGTGCGGAGCGGCTCCTCGGTGTCTCTCCGAAAGAGAATATCGACGCTGCCCCCTTCTTTTAGAAACTCGCGCCCCTCCACCTGCCCCGGCGGCATCGAGAATTGCTCGTAGGACTCCTCGTCCATAAAGTGGAGCCCGTAATCGTCCTCGTAAAGATACTGGTGCTCTCGACGCTCCACCCGTACCTCGTCGACCTTCGCCCCCGCTCGGAAGGTCTCCTCCACCTCATGGCCGTCCTTCACATGCTTTAGGGTAGTCCGGACAAACGCGCCGCCCTTGCCAGGCTTGACGTGGAGGAAGTCGACGATCTCCCAGAGATCGTCTTTCCAGAGAAAGGTCATGCCGTTTCGGAAGTCACTCGTGTCCGCCATGGAAGGGGGAAGGTCGCTTCGTAGCAGTTATAGTGGGGCAATATACCGCGCCGCAGACGATGGTGTCAACTCATGGACGATCAGTGCAGCGCTATTTTGCTTCAAAGACCTGAACCTTTCGGTTGTTGCGAGTTGAGCCTTCTGCCCCAACTAATTCACGTAGGATCTAGCTCAGCGAAACTCTTTCTCCTTGCGGAGGACATCGGGCAGGTCCGTCACGCCGAAGGGACCGTGTCGGTACTTGAACGGCTCGCCGTACGTGGCCCCCACCGTGTAGCCGTAGGTGCGCGCCCGGGCCTTCACCCACTCGAAAAATTCAGGGTTGGACACGAAGGTCTCCGGCTCGTCTGGGTCCGGCTCGTAGTCCGGGTTGTGGAACTGCGACTCGAAGGCCTGCAGGGCTTCAATGCGCTGGTCCCATACGTCCGTCACGTCCACCACCATCGTGGGCTCGAAGGAGACGGCCTGCATGTAGTGGAGCACGTGGTGGGGCCGCCAGGGATCCTGAGAAGATCCGTCCGGCCCTGTCGTCTCTACCTCTTGCAATCCGCTGTAATAGAGCGCGTCGGTCGAAAGGTCGGCGGCGTCGCTGTGATCGGGATGTCGGGCCTCCGGCGGGTTGATGAGGACGATGTCCGGGCGGTACCGGCGCACCGCCTCAATCACCCTCCGCTGATTGGCCTTCGTGTTGCGGATGTCCCCATCCATCAGCCCGAGATTCTCACGGGCGCGGAGGCCCAGGATCTCTGAGGCCCGCTCGGCCTCCACCATGCGCTGCTCGGGCGTGCCCCGCGAGCCGAGTTGCCCCTTCGTGAAGTCGACGATGCCGACCTCATACCCCTGTTGGGCAAGCAGGCACATCGTTCCTCCCGCGCAGAGCTCTACGTCGTCGGGGTGGGCAGCGAGGGCGAGAAGATCAAGTTTGGGCATGGGACGCACGTTTCTGAAGAAATGCTAAGCGGACGGGCGACGGCCCGAATCGGATTGGGTCAGGGGTGAAACGTCATTCGTGGTGCGTGACCCGAGGAACGTGATACAGGCTCTTTTCCTCACGCATCACGATGCCAACAGTACAACGCCGAGCCTAATACGCCCCCACCGCGCATACGACGTTATCCAGTTACAAAGTTCACGATCTGCCCCGGCACATAAATCTCGCGCTGGATGTCCACGTCGCTGAGGTAGCGGGCCACATTGTCCGCGGCCTTCGCGGCGGCGAGCACATCGTCCTCGTCCGCGTCGGCGTCCACCTCAATGGTGGCACGGACCGTGCCGTCCACCTGTACGGGCATCTCCACGACCTCCCGCCGGATGTGCTCATCGTCGTACGCCGGCCAGTCCACGTAGGCCAGCGACGCATCGTGTCCGAGGCGTGCCCACAGCTCTTCGGCGAGGTGCGGCGCGAACGGGCTCAGGAGGAGGACGAACGGCTCGGCAATCTCGCGGGGCATCGCGTCCCATTTGTTGGCCGCGTTCACGAACTCCATCATCGCCGCGATGGCGGTGTTGAAGGCCCGGGCCTCAATGTCCTCCGTGACCCTTTTGATGGTGCGGTGCAGCGTGCGAAGCTGCTCACCGTCCGGCGCCTCGTCACGCACGGCCTGCTCCTCCCTGTCCGCGCCAGCGAGTAGGCGCCAGGCACGGTTGAGAAACCGGTGGACGCCCTCCATGTCGTCGGTGCTCCAGGGCTTGTCCTGCTCCAACGGCCCCATAAACATCTCGTAGAGGCGGAGCGTGTCGGCCCCGTACTCGTCGACCACGTCGTCGGGGTTGATGACGTTGCCGCGGCTCTTGCTCATCTTGTGGCTGCGGGCGTCGACCTGCACCTCCGGCCGTTCCTCAAGCACAAACACGTCTCCCTCTTTTGCGATGGCGTCTTCGTCGACCTGCACGGGCGTGAGTTCAGTGTCGTCCGCAACGTCCTCGGCGGACACGAAAGTGCCGTCTTCGTCCCGGTACGCTGTGTATTCCGTCTCGCCCAGGATCATGCCCTGGTGCACCAGCGTCTGGAACGGCTCTGTCGTAGAGACGACCCCCGCGTCGTAGAGCACCTTGTGCCAGAAGCGGGCGTAGAGCAGGTGAAGCACCGCGTGCTCCGATCCGCCGACGTAGAGGTCGACCGGCATCCAGTACTCTTCCTTCTCCGGGTCGACGAGCTGCTCGTCGTTGTCGGGATCGAGAAAGCGAAGGTAGTACCAGCAGGAGCCGGCCCACTGCGGCATCGTATTCGTCTCGCGGGTGGCCGCCCCCCCCGTCTCCGGGTCGGTGGTCTCCACCCAGTCCTCGATGGTCGTCAGCGGCCCCTCGGGGGTGCCGCTCGGCTCGAACGTGTCGACGTCGGGCAGCGTGACGGGCAGCTCCTCCTCGGGCACCGGCTTGTCCTCACCGTCCTCGGTGAACACGATGGGGAACGGCTCGCCCCAGTAGCGCTGGCGGCTGAAGAGCCAGTCCTGCAGCTGGTAGTTGACGGTGTGCTCCCCCGTGCCCTCCGCTTCCAGCCACTCGATGATTTTTTCCTTCGCCTCCTTGTTGTGCAGGCCGTTGAGGCTCACGTTCTCGTTGGCGGAGTTCACGTGCGGCCCGTCGCCGACGTAGGCCTCCTGGTCCACGTCGCCGCCCTCCACGACCGTCCGGATCGGCAGGTCGTACCTCTCAGCGAAGGCATGGTCGCGCTCGTCGTGGGCCGGGACGGCCATGATGGCACCGGTGCCGTAGGAGACAAGCACGTAGTCGGCCACCCAAATCGGGATGTCCTCGCCGGTGACCGGGTTCACCGCGTATCCCCCGGTAAAGACGCCGGTTTTGTCCCCCTGCTGCTGGCGCTCGCGCTCGCTTTTGCGGAGGGCCTGCGTGCAGTATTCCTCCACCTTCTCGCGGTGCGGCTCGGTCGTGACCTCGTCGAGCAGCTCGTGCTCGGGCGCCAACACCATGTAGGTGGCCCCGAAGAGGGTATCAGGCCGCGTGGTGTAGACCTCCAACGAATCGTCCACGCCCGCAAGGTCGAAGTAGACGTTCGCGCCCTCCGAGCGGCCGATCCAGTTGCGCTGCATCTCCTTCGTGCTCTCCGGCCAGTCGAGGTCTTCCAGCCCCTCCAGCAGCCGATCGGCGTACTCGGTGATCTTGAGCACCCACTGCCGCATCGGCACCCGCTCGCAGGGATGCCCGCCCCGCTCGCTCTTGCCGTCGATCACCTCCTCATTGGCCAGGACGGTGCCCAGCTCGTCACACCACCACACCGGCTCTTCGGACTGGTAGGCGAGCCCTTTTTCGTAGAGCTGCAGGAAGATCCACTGCGTCCACTTGTAGTAGTCTGGGTCGGTGGTGTTGATCTCCCGCTGCCAGTCGTACGAGAAGCCGAGGCGCTTGAGCTGACGTTTGAACTGCGCAATGTTTTCCTCTGTGGTCTCCCGCGGATGGGTGTTTGTCTTCAGCGCGTACTGCTCGGCGGGCAGGCCGAACGCGTCCCATCCCATCGGGTGCAGCACGTTGAATCCCTGCTTGCGCTTGTAGCGGGCCACGATGTCGGTGGCCGTGTATCCCTCCGGGTGGCCCACGTGGAGGCCCGCGCCGCTGGGGTACGGAAACATGTCGAGCACGTAGAACTCGTCCGTGTCGTCCGGCACCTCATCGGGGGTGCGGAAGGTCTGGTGCTCCTCCCAGTGCTTTTGCCACTTCGTCTCAATGTCGTGGAACGGATAGGCCATGGCGGATGGCGATTGAACAATCTAGTGGGTTGTGGTGGGGAGGGCGCCCGCTGCGTCTCGCTCTCGCTACGGGTCGTAACGACCCTTGCGGGGTACGAGACCAACAAAGGAGAAGACTTTGCGTGCCGACACAGGGTAAGTACCGACTCGCCACCTCTCCACTGCCTGCACACGAATTCAATCGTTCTATGCCCGACGACGGTCTCTCCCCCGACCTTCACAGTGTACTCGAAACCGCCGACACGATCGCGGTGGTCGGCTGCTCAGCCACACCGACACGCACGAGCCACAAGATTGGCCGGTACTTGCAGGCACGCGGCTACCGCATCGTGCCGGTGAACCCAAACCACGACCGGGTGCTTGGCGAATCATGCTATCCGGATCTTCCGAGCATCCCAACGGACGTAGAGCTCGACATCGTTGACATCTTCCGGGCCCCCGCCCACACGGCCGACATGGTCCGCTCGGCAATTGCACGCGTCCAACAAACGGACGAGCAGCCGGTGATTTGGACTCAGCTCGGGGTGTCGAGCTCGGAGGCGAACACACTGGCCGAGGAGGCGGAGCTGCCCTACGTACGCAACCGATGCATCAAGATTGAGTACGACCGGCTGTTTGCATAGCGGCGGTGCGTCAGAAGAAGCAACACATAGCCTCCTTCCCAGCGCTCCAACCAAGAGAGCGCCCGTGAGAAAAGGTGCCGTAAACATCGCCCCGTGAACGCCACGGCGTTGCACGCCCGACCTCACAGTCCCCGTCGTCCGCGCCGTCAAACCACCGTGGGGGCGCGCGACTCATCCCTCGGTGCTCCCCCTCGGAGTCGGTCCCGGCGGGGTGCCCGACGGCCCAGGAGCCGGCCAAAACCCATACCCGCTGAGTAGTTAATACAAAAGCATCTGAAATAGTTTTATACTCCACCATGTCCCTCAATGCTTTAGCCGCAAGTGGCGGTCCGGAGGGCGCACGCAGGCAGACGCAACGGTCCACAACGCCCGTCGCCCAAGCGGCCGCTCTGCCGTGCCCGACTGGACACGATTTCCTCACCGTACTTCGGACAAGGGGTTCTGAAAATTGAACACTGAGACGCTGCTGGGGGGCTTTTTCAGACAGGGCCCGCGAAGGCACAGCGCTGGGGGCAAAACGACCAAGTACTCATCGGGGGGCCACAGAACGTCCGCCCAACAGCTTCTGAATCGCTTCCTCCCTTTCGCTCCACTTTCGGAACGTTTCCTCACCAGTCCCGACGTCCCATGAGCATCTCCCCCACTCCCCCGTCGCCCAACTCGTGATCGACCGGCCCGGCCGGGCCCACATTTTCGAACACCTCGGCCTCGATTACTGCTGTGGAGGCGATCACTCCCTGGCCACTGCGTGCCGCGAGAAGAACCTCGACCCGGCCACCGTCACCGAGATGTTGGACGTGACCGTCAGGGCCTCTCCTTCCTGCCGAGCCGTCGATTGAACGGAGAAGTCTCTCGCCGCCTTGATCGACCACATCGTTTCCCCCCATCCCTCCTGCCTGTGCCGTGAGCTCCCTCGGCTCGAGGACCTGTTGATCCAGGTAGTGGAGGCACACGGCGACGGGCACTCCTGGCTCGCCCCCACACTGGAGGTCTTCCAAACCCTTAAGCTGGACCTCAGCACGCACATGGTGAGCGAGGAGGAGCGCATTTTTCCCTCAATTCGGGCCCTCAAAGAAGAAGCCTCGGGCGCTTTCCTAGACGAGAACGGCGTCGACAAAATGATCCGCGAGCACGACGACTCCCGAGTCGCCCTGGACCGTCTTCGAGAGCCGACGAACGACTATGTCCCCTCCCAGAGAGCGCATGCCCCAAACTTCGTTCGGCCCTGAAAGGCCTCCACGAACTGGAGGCCGACATGCACCAGCACGTGCACAAGGAAAACAACATTCTTTTTCCTCACGCCCGCACGAGGGCCTGAGGGCCCGGGGTCTGCGGCGGGCCTCCGCGAGCTTGCCGTCCACACCAGCGACCTGGGCCTGCGGCCCGACACCCGCGACTATGCTCCGTTGCTGGGTCCCAGTGGCGCCCCCGGCGTGCTCTTCGCCACGGGCCATTACCGCCACGGGATCTTGTTGACGCCGGTAACGGCCCAGGAAATTGCGGAGCAGATCCCGACCGGGGACAGCTCCGACCGGCTCACGCCCTTCCTGCCGTCCCGCTTCGCCAAGACGTCTCCGGTCGCCTCGTAGCCGCTTCTGGCTGTTCTCTCTTATCCTTTAGGAGGACACGAGCCGCCTCCTGGGCCACTGTCCCGCCGAGCTGATCGACCACTGCGTGCGAAAGAGCGGTGTAGGGACGGAGGAACGGCCGTGGCCCTGCCACACACTCGCGAGCAACATCGGGCTCGCTCCTGGTGCCGGGACGAGTACACCGAACGTCTGCCCTACCCAGCCCGGCGTCTGTCACGCTGAGGCCTTCGTTCGGTCGGTTGCGGAGCGCACATGGACTGGCCTCCTTCCCACACTCAAACTCTAGTGAACCTTCGTGCTCCACGCCTGGTGGCCCGCGGCACAGCGAAAGTGTGAGAAGCCCTCCCCGTCGTTGCCTCTCTCTTTCTGGTCGTGGTCGTAACGACCGAGGAGAGAGATGGGCGGCGTCAACGGGCCCCTTTTCCTTCGTCAGTCACTTCCGAGTGAGGCCTCTTCCTGCCCCAAGATTCAAGGAGGGGCTCTGCGGTGCACAGCGTGAGCAGCTTCGGCGAGAGTTGCCGGTGCAGCCCCGTGCGACGCTGAATCCCATCTTTGTCCACTGCACCCGGGGCGTCGCATCCAGGCCGGAGAAGACACAGAAAGGGCGGGAGGATAGAACATTCCTCCCGCCCTCATTTCCTGCTCACGTCTTTCAACGGCGGACATCAACCCGCCATCGCCGATGTGGGTGAAAGCCCTAGCCTTTGAACGTCTGAACGCGGCCAAAGAGGTCGTGCGGGCCCCAGATGCCGCTGCGCAGGCATTCGAGCTGCACAATCTGGCTGTGGTCCACGAAGAGGTTCACCTCCGGGCCGTAGTTCTGGGTGTACCACGGAAAGACATGCGGGTCGGCCGCCTCGAACATCAGGTTCTCCAGGCCAAGCTCGTCGATAAACTGCGCCGGGATTTCGGTCCGCATCTCCGGCACGTTTTCGGTGATGCCCTCGCTCTCCATCATGATCTGGTAGGCGCCCGCCTCCAGAAAGCGCTTGGCCCGGGTGATGGCCTGCGACGGGTCCTGCTGGCCAATTTGCTCCAGCTCCTCAGTCGTGGTGGCCCCGCCGCCGGCACCGTGCTGCACGCCCACCTCCGGCTTGGCCTTCAGGCCGGCCTCCTGCACGAGCTCGATCAGGCGCACCCAGTCGTCCGTGGGGAGCGTGATGAAGCCCGCAGAGATCTCGATGATGTCAAAGCCGAGGCGGGCACATTCGTCGATGTACTGGTGCACCGCATCGTCTCCCTGCGTGAGCACGTACTCCATGAAGCCGCCCGTGGAGACCAGTACGTCGTGGTCGTGGGCCTTGTCGAGCAGAGCCTGCACCTCCGCCTCCGGCATCAGGCTGAAGGAGCCGCCCGCAAACTTGAGGCTGTCGACATAGTGCCCCATTGTAGAAAGGACATCGTCCAAGTAGTTGGGGCCCATTGGGCTGTAGTAGGGGCCGCGGATCTCGGTAATGCCCACGTCGCGGGGCTTCTCGCCGCGGTCGTTGAGGTCGAGAAATTGAAAAGCACGTCGGGGATCGCCGGTCGTTTGGTCACTCATGGTACGGTTGCTTGGTTGTGAGCATTGAGACGCGGCGGCGCCGCGTCTTTGCGTGAGGATGAGAGGTCTTCGCTACATTTCGGGCGTTTGCACGCGGGACAGGAGATCGAAGAGGTCGCCGGCGGGAAATGTCTCCAGCTCCTGCACAGCGTCGATCAGGTCTTGTCGGAGCGCAGCATCGGTGTAGGGCTCGGCCAGCCGTGCAAACTTCTCTGACACCGTGTCCCACGTCATCGGCTTCGTGTGGAAGCCTTCGTAGTCCTCTTTGTGCATCTCGTAGACCTGCCCGTCGGCATGGATGCGCACGTCGCACACCATGTGATCGGGGAAGCGGTCGCTGTACTGAGGATTCTCCGTGACATGCACCTTCCGGAGAAGCGACTGCACGTCGCCCGCCTCGATGCGGTCCTGTTCGTACTGGGCAGGCAGCACCTGGTCGTCCAGAAGCGCCACCGCCGTCATGTAGTGCAGACTGTGGTCGGCCTCCTCCTTGCGGCGGACGATCGTCTTGTCTCCCTCCTCGCCCCCGCCGATGATGTGGAAGGCCACGTCGAAGGTATCGACCTCAATCTCGTCGATGGTCGACGGGTCGATGCCGTGGGTGCGCTTCAGCTCCAGTGCCCCCTCCAGGGTGGCCTGCGAGTGGATCTCGGCGTTGTACTTCTTGATGATCGTGCCGGTGACCCGCTCCAGATCCTCCTCGCTCCAGTCGAGCGCGAAGTCGCCCGCAATCGAGTGCTTGAAGCCCTTGTTGCCCTCGAACACCTCGGGCGGGCCGGTAATGCCGCGCATCGCGAGGAAGGCCGAGTGGGTGGCGGTGAACCCGGTCTCCGGGTAGGCCAATCCCTTCCAGTTCGAAATCTCCCCGGTCCGGGTCACGCGCAAGGCGTTGTGGGCGGTGCCGCTAATGGCGATGGCATTGGCAATCTGTTCGGGATCGAGGCCGAGGGCCTTCGCCGCCCCGGCCGCCGCGGCGTACTGCCCCTGCACCGTGTGGTCGAAGCCCTTGGCCCGCACCGGCGCCTCGTCACTGAGGCGGCACTGCACCTGGTACGCGACCGCGAGGGCCGTGAGGAGGTCTTCGCCGGAGCCGCCCGCGTACTCGGTCGCGGCCAGTACCGAGCCGAGGTTGTCCGAGGGGTGACCCGTCTCGCCCTCCGCAAGGTAGCTATCGTTGTAGTCGAGGTAGCGAACGAGCGCGCTGTTGTAAAGGGCCGCGCGGTCGGGCGCTGTTCGCCCGCCACCGACGAGGGTGGCGTGCTCGGCCCCACCAAAGTCAGCGAGGTGCTCGCGGAGCGCACGGATCGGCCCGCCATCGAGGGCACCGATGGCACACCCGAGGGAATCGAGGACGCGCACTTTCAGTTGCTTCTTGGCCTCGTCGGAGAGGTCGTCGTACGTGGCGGTGTCGACGAAATTGGCGAGGTCATGGACGATGGGCATGGCGTCGAAGATTGATTCGAAAACGCGATTCGGTGATGTCTGCTCACTAAAGTCATATCGGAGGCACTGGAGTTGTCGTGCGGATCGGCTCGTTACACGAGAGCATCACGAGTTCCCAGCACTTGTGTCGCTTCTGGTGTGTCGCTTCTGGTCTGGGCTCAAGATGGTGTCGTAGTTGAGGTGCTTTCGGGGTCCGTGCAAAATGTCAATGCAGGGGACACAAATCGGCCATGCCGATCCGTGAATACGTTCGGTTGTGCTCATGACTGAGCACGGCTCAGGCGATCTAGGATCTCCAGAATCTGGGATTCCCAGCATCTTGCCGGACGGGTTCGGCTGATCTCCACCAGGCTGAAGAAAATCGTTTGCGTACGTTCTCACGGATCGGTAGGTCGTCCTGAAGGAGGGTTTCCGTCACGCATTTCTCAAGTGCGCAAGCCGCTCTCAGAAGCCTGAAAGGTCGGTTTCGCCTCTCATTTCGGTCCCTCTTTTTTGGACAGTGGACGTACGTTCACAAATTGCATGTATCCCGAAAAGCCCCCTGGACGCGCAAATTTACCGCGAGCTGGGGCGGGGAAGATGGTCCCGGAGCACGTCCTCGGGATTTCCATCTTCTTCTGAGGACAGGGCAGCCACCCGCTCCCGAAGCACATACATTGACCAGGCGCCCTGGAGCAATGTATTCAGGGCACAGAGCGACGGCTCAGTCAGCGTAATCGCGACGGGGCCAGCGTCAGTTTCGGCCTGAAGGGTCCAACGGTCCTGACTTTCAGTGCTGCGCACCTGCTTCAAAGCGTGTTTAACTGTGTCAGCGAGCACCTCCAGTTCGTCCTCATACATTAGCAGGGTGTGCTCGCGGAAGATGATCTGGATGCGCCCGCAACACTCACATTGCAGAACATACCCGTAGCGGGTTTCGGACAGGCGGTCAGGTCCATGGAGGTTGTGCGTGGTTTGGGACATGAGTGTGGAGGGCGTAGGGGAGGTATCTAGAGATAAGCGGTCGTGTCGGTGGGAACCTGGGCGAGGGACGGCGGCGTCACCACTTAAGCTCTATCCTTATTTAGATCAGTTCTAAATCAATGCCGCAATTCTACCTTACCGATCTAGGGTCACACTTGCAAGGCCGTCTCCCGCTCTACCGCAATGAAGATTCCGTGGACGTTAGGGGACCGGCGGAGCGCCCCTCAGGCGGGCACACCCGGGGCCCCTTAAGCAGGATCAATCCGGTCCTTCTTGCCTCTTCCAGAGGCGCCGTTCGAATCCTCCCGGTTTCGAGTGCAGCGTTGAAGGAGAGCGAAGAGGAAGGGCGGCGCGCGGTCGCACCGCCCGTCGATGAGGTCCCGTGCCCGGCGGCTCGTCGGGGAGGGCAGCACTGCTCAAAATCAAGCGCATGGCATCGAAAGATGGAGGATCGTAGACGATACGGATGAGCAAGAGGCCTCACCGGACGAGCCCCCAATCCGGACCCGCTCTCCTGCAGGGTCATCAACGTGCCCCCCGAGACCAGCAGGTGGTGGCTTATCAGTCCCGTCCCTGTCCCCCAAGTGTGGCTCCCGACGACGGTCCAGGCGGAGAGGGGATGGCCCGATCTTCGATCACTGAGCAGGAAGGCCGTGGGGCCGAGGCTCGGGAAGATGAACGGCGCGCCAGTGCCCCAGCACCGCCCGGGCGATGCCTGTGTTCAGCAGCCCCCAGGCCGCCCAGAACCGATAGTCATGAGAAACGCCACCCGAGGAGCATGACCTCCAGGTGTAGCGGCCGGATCGGCAAGGGGAACGCCAGCCCAGGCCCTCCTGAAGCCGCCAACCTTCACGCCCCCGCTGTTGCCCCGAGGGCGACGTGCAAGAGGACCGCTCGTACGTACCACACGCTTACTTGAGCCATGAGGCCGGAGGGCCCATTTGGGACGGACACGATGCCAGAAATATCCCACGAGCAACAGACTCGCCCCCCACTGAAGCGCCGCCGAAGCTGAGTTCTAGATCTCCATTTGAGGAGCGGCGCCGCCCCTTCGCCCCAAAGGTCGTTGCGGGTTTTTCCGCTTTCCGACGGTCAGGAATCGCTCTGGGAAGTTGCGTCTTGTCGTCGATTTCCTCAAGTTCGTGGACGCAATATTCGCCGTTCCCACGCTTCGCTCTCCATACTGATGGAAGAAACGATCTCCACCGTTTCCACCGACACCTTCGCCCTGCAGGCCGAGGACCCCGATCACACCATCCTGGACGTTCGCCCCATCGCGGCGTACAATGGATGGCCGCTCCGAGACGCGTCCCGGAGTGGACACGTGCCGGGCGCCAAGAGCCTGCCGCTCCAGTGGACGCAGTACATGGACTGGGTAGAGGTGCTCGACGAGAAGGGCCTGTCGCGGGACATGCCCGTGACGGTATACGGCTACACCGCAGACGCCGCCGCGGAGATGGCGAACAAGCTCTCGCGACTCGGCTTTGAGGCCGTCGGCGTCTACGGCGGCTTTCTGGACGAGTGGACATCCGATCCAGATCGGCCTCTTCGGCGCATGCAGCGGTACCGGCAGCTCGTTTACCCGGAGTGGGTGCAGGGCCTCATTTCCGGCACGGAGCCCCCTGAGATGAACGGCGACGAGTACGTCCTGTGTCACACCCACTTCGGGTACCGCCAGGACTATGAGGACGGCCACATCCCCGGCGCCATCCCGCTCAACACAAATGCCCTGGAGTCGCCCGAGACCTGGAATCGGCGCCCACCGGCGGAGCTGAAGCGCGCCCTCGAGGACCACGGCATTCGCCACGACACCACCGTGGTGCTCTACGGGCGCTTCTCGTACCCGACGTACGACCAAGACTACCCCGCCCAGAGCGCAGGCCACCTCGGGGCCATGCGGTGTGCGGCCCTGATGCTCTACGCCGGCGTCGAAGACGTCAGGATTCTCAACGGCGGCATCAACACGTGGGAGTCCGCCGGGTACGACGTGTCGACCACGGACGCAGAGCCGGAGCCGGTGGGGGACTTTGGGGCGGAAGTGCCGGCCCACCCGGAGTACATGCTGACCCTCGACGGGGCCCGGGAGTTCTTGGATGCCGACGACAGAGACCTCGTCAGCGTGCGGAGCTGGGCGGAGTTTATTGGCGAACGGAGCGGCTACCACTACATCGACAAGACCGGGCGCATTCCGGGGGCGGTGTTCGGCAACTGTGGAAGCGACGCCTACCACATGGAGAACTACCGCAATTTCGATTATACGACGCGGGAGTTTTCGGAAATCGCCGAGAAGTGGGCCGAAATGGGGATCACGCCGGACCGGCACATTGCCTTCTACTGCGGCACGGGCTGGCGGGGCAGCGAGGCGTTCATGAACGCGTACCTGATGGGGTGGCCGAACATTTCGGTCTACGACGGCGGCTGGTACGAGTGGAGCAACCACCCTGAGACCGAGACGGCCACCGGGGTGCCCGAGGAGGGCGTCCGGGCGTAAGAAACACCTGCGTGCCTCCCAGAGCAGACGCCCACCAGTGAGGATTGCCTGGCCAACACGTCGGCCCACGGAAAATCTCACGGCGGTGTGCGTAGGAGACACCGCTCGTTTTTTGTCCCAAGGCCTCTCAGCCCGATTTCTACCCCCGACGCGTTCGCTGAGAAAAAGCAGCTGGTCGAAGCCGCCCTTCGGCTTCGGCGAAAGCCGGACGCCTCGCCGACCATTGCGGAGGTGTGTGCCGAGGCCGGCGTGGAACAGCCCCTCTTCGAAGCCCACTTCGAGGCGGTCGAGGAACTCCCCCCGGCCTTTTACACCCTCACGCTGGAGCAGTACCGAATGCTGACGAGCGCCACGACCGGCTACGAGGACTTTTCGTTCGAAGAACGGCTGGCGTCCTTCTACTACATCCTGCTCGATGCGCTCGGGGAGCAGCGTGCCTTCGTCCAAGACACCTTTGACGGCCGGATTCGCTCCCAATCGTCGTTCCGGGCAGAGGTGCGAGCCACCCTCCGCGACCTCTTGACGGAGGATGACCTCGTGCCGGGAACGAACCAGCTCGTCACGGGACTCTGGCCGGTGCACGAAGTGCTGACTGAAGTCTCATTCGCCATCGTCCGCCACTGGATTCACGACGAAACCGAGGCCCAGGCAGCCACCACGGCCCTCGTTGACAAACTCGTCGCATTCGTGGCCGAACTGGTGACGTTCCGCGGCGTCTCCAGTGGACTGAACCTGGCCTGGCACATCGTGCGGCACGATTCCCTGGGTCTCGGGCGGCTGCCGGGGGTCGGACGGTTTTTGTCCGGGCGATAGCCCCCGTGTCCGGGCCGAGCCCCCCGCCGAGAGAGCGCATCGTACATTTCGTGCGCAGGTGCCCTGATGCAGAGCACGCACTGCACAAGCCATTTCGCTGAACGCTCCCCTGTAGTAGCTCCCCCGTGGTATGAGTGCCTCCGACGACTCTCCCGCCTCCGACGACTTCCCGGCCTCCAAGCTGGAACGGGGCGGCCTCTTTGCCAAGACGGGACTAAAGGTGGGCAAGAACTACGCGCAGTACCTGATGGACCGGGCCACAGGGGCGGACGATCCGGCGGCCCGAAAGCGGGAGCTCAACACACAGAACGCCCGCGATCTCTTCGAGGAGTTTACCCGGCTCCGCGGCACGGCCCTCAAGCTGGCCCAGTCGATGAGCATGGACACCGGCCTGCTGCCGGACGAGTTCATGGAGGTAATGGCGGAGGCGCAATACAGCGTGCCGCCGATGAACGCGGCGCTGGTGCGCAAGCGGATCCGAGACGGGCTCGGGCGCTTCCCCGAGCTGCTCTTCGATGACTTCGAGCCAGAGGCAATGGCCGCTGCGTCCCTCGGCCAGGTCCACCGGGCGCGCCTGGACGACGGCCGGGAGGTTGCGGTCAAGGTGCAGTATCCCAACGTGCGAGAGACCATCGAATCCGACCTGTCGGTGGCCCGCACCCTGTTCGAACGCCTGATCCAGGGCGACGGCATCGACGCCCATTTCAAGGAAGTGAAGGCCCGACTTCAGGAGGAGACGGACTACCTGAACGAGGCGCAGAACATTGACCACTTCGCGGATCAGTACGACGGGGAAAAACTCGTCGTCCCCCGCCCGGTCCCCGACCGAACGGCCGAGACGGTCCTGACGATGACGCATGTGGACGGCCGGCACCTCGACTCATTCCTCGACGCGGCACCGAGCCAGGGCGAGTGCAATCAGTTCGGGCAGCTGCTGTGGGACTTCCTTCACGAGCAGGTGGCGGGCAACGCCCGCACCCTCCACGCCGACACGCATCCCGGCAACTTTCTCTTCCGGGAGGACGGACGGCTCGGGGTCATCGACTTCGGGTGCGTGAAGACCTTTCCCCAGCAGTTTCGCGACGACATGCTGCGCCTGTTCCGGGCCCGCATGGCGAACGACGAGGACGCGATCAGCCGCCTCCTCTACACCCTCGACATCCTCCACGACGACCTCCCAGCAGATACCCAGGAGGAGCTGCGCCACTTCTTTGACGAGTACGGTTCGCTCATCGTAGAACCCTACCGTCGGTCCTCCTTCGATTTCGGCGACCCGGACTTTCGAAGCCGCCTGCAAGACTGCTTCGAACAGGCCTCCCACCTCCGCGCCGCCACGGGCTCTCCCCACTTTATCTTTCTCAATAAGGCCCTGGTCGGGACCCTCAACCTGCTGACCCAGCTCGGGGCCCGTGTGGACACCACCGAAAGCCTGTCGCTTCTGAATGAGGCGCTGGCGGACCTCGGGGGCTCCCCGGTGGGGCGCTGACCTCCGGGCACGTCCCTTCCCTCTGCGCCCCCGTCCTCCGCGCTTCTGGCCCCTGTGCCCGACTCTCAACCCGCCGGGTCACCTCCGCAGGGCCCAATTCGCGGGACTCCCTCCAGTCTTCATGGGGTGTTTCCCAAACAAGGCGAACGATTCGCCCGGGATCTGACTACATGGTCATCGAGTGACTCACTAGTCAGATCCTGACGCGGCGTCCATCCGGACGCGTCCGTTCATGTCCGACGCCCCCAGCTCGTCCCTGTCCCGCCGCGAACGCGAGCAAAAGCGACGGCGACAGGCCATGCTCGATGCCGCCCGGGCCGTCTTCGCGGACAAAGGGTACGCCGACGCTACGCTCAACGAAATTGCGGGGCGGGCCGAATTCGGGAAGGGCACGCTCTACAACTACTTTGAGGGCGGAAAAGAGGAGCTTTTCCTCGCGGTCTTCGACGAGGCGACCCGGGAGCTGGAAGCCCTCATCCAGACCGTTTTTCACGCGTCCGCGGACGACCGCCCGCTCCGGAGCACGGTCCACGAGTTTGTGGAGCACTACTTCGAGACGGTCCGCAACCAGCAGGATCTGTTCCTCGTCTTGGTGAAGGAAATTCACGCCATCGCGTTCAGCGAGAAGGCCGAGCGCACTCGGTTCTTTGAGAAGCAACAGGAGCGCGTGCTCGGCACGCTGGTGCCTGTACTGCGGGAGGCAATGGACCAGGAGGACATTCGCTGCCTTCCCCCTGCTCTCGTTGCAAACGTCCTGTTCACCAGTCTTCGGAGCATGGGCACACACCACATTTTGGAACGCCAGCGGGCCTCCCCCGATGCGTCCGACGGTGCGATGCGGCCCCTAGAAAACCCCGACCAGGCAGCGGACGTCCTGACGGCCCTGCTCTTCGACGGCCTCGCCCTGCCATCGTCGAGCCCTTCGCTCCCCGACACGGACTCCGATGAATAAGTACTGGTCCTTGATGCCTCATCTGCTGACTCAACTGTTCCGCTGGGGGCCCGCGGCGGCCCTGCTGATCTTGGGCCTTCTAGGGGCAGGATCCCCGGCGACCGCCCAACCCACGGGCGCCTCCGAGTCCACAACGGACTCCACACTCGTCCTGACGCTGGACGATGCCCTCCGGGTGGGCCTGGAGCGCAGCTATGGCCTTCGCGGGGCGCGTCTCGACATCCAGAACGCCGACGCACAGATTCGTGAGGCCTGGGGCCAGTTGTACCCGGAACTGAGCCTGAGTGGCAGCTACACCCGCAACGTTCAGACCGCCAACCCCTTCGCCGGCAGCGACGTAACAGGACTCTTCGGCGGCGGCAACGCCACCAGCTGGGTCGCCTTCAACGAACGCGCCCGGCAGTCGGGCGCCGAGACCATTTCGTTCGGGGAATTTCAGCGGCGGCGGCAGCAGGGGCGACAGGCGGCCGGCGTAACGCCGGGCGGCGGCGGAAACCCGTTCGGCGTTGACAACCAGTTCAGCAGTGGGCTCAGCCTACGGCAGACCCTCTTCAGCCAGAGCGCCTTCGCGGCTGTGCAGGGCGCCCGTCAGCTCCAGAATGTCAATCAGCTCGGCCTCGACCGGGAGCGACAGGCCCTCGTCGACAGCGTGCGGGGGGCCTTCTACGGGGCCCTGTTGGCCCAGGAACAGGCCCGCGTGGCTCGCCAGAGCGTCGAGCGCACGAAGAAGACGCTCGCGGACATCCGACGCCAGGTCGAGGAGGGCACCACCCCCAAATATCAGCGCCTGAGCACCGACGTGGAGCTCTCCAACCTGCAAACCCAGCGGGTGCAGGCGGAAAACCGGGCCGACCTCGCCCGGGAACAGTTGAAGCTTGCCCTCGCCCTGCCGATGGACCGTCCCATCGCCCTGGAGGGCTCCCTCGCCGTCGAAAATCCCGACCCTCGGCTCGATCTCACGGTGGCCCGGGCCACACAACAGGCCTTCCAGCACCGACCCGACCTGGAGCAGGCACGCCAAAACATAGAGCTGCGCGAGGTGGACAAAAACACCGTCCGGGCGCAGTACCTGCCCACCGTCTCGGCCGTGGCCAACTTCGACTACACAGGCGGCGTGCCCGACGACCGCTCGCAAACCCTCTCCAACCCCACCGATCCATTCGACTTCTCGGTGCGGGAGCGCGGCTTCTTCCACACTGACTTCTGGAATCCGTCCCTGAACGTGGGCCTCCAGCTGAGCTGGACCCTCTTCGACGGCTTTCAACGCGAGTCCCAAATCCAGCAGCGTGAGGTGGCCGTGCGGCGGGCTGAGCTCCAGCGCGAGCAACAGCGGGCGGCCGTGCAGCTTGGGATCGAGCAGTCCCTCCGGACCCTGCGTGCCGCGTACCAACGGCTGCAGGCCCAGGAGCAAAACGTGGAGACCGCCGAGCTCAACTACGAGTACACGCGCCGTCGCGTCGAGAACGGGGTGTCGAGCCGGCTGGAGCTCCGGGAGGCGTCAAGCCAGCTCGACGAGAGCCGCCTCAACCGCCTGCAGGCCATCCACGACTATCTCCGAGCCCGGAGCGCCCTGGAGCGTGCCATGGGCGTGCCCCTCTCCGAGGACAGTGCGTTCCAGCGCGTGGCCGGGTCCCCGCGGCCCTGACGCTCCAATAGTGCTTTGTTTTTCGTCCTTCTCATTGGGCCTCTTTTCTCGATGCGTGCTTCTCGCTTCGTCTCGCTATGGGTGTCATTGCTCGTGGGGCTGGCGGCCCTCCTTGCCGGGTGCGGGGACGAGGAGACCACGAAGGCCGCCACGGCCCAAGACCGAACCCGTACTCGGGTTGAAGCCCTCGTGCTGCAGCCCCAGTCGTTCGAGGACGTGGTGGAGGTCACCGGAAGCGTGGAGGCCCTCGACGATGCCCGCCTCTCGGCCGAGGCCGCCGGCACGCTCGTCCACGTGGCCGAGCGGGGCACCCGTGTGCCAGCGGACTCTCTGGTCGCCCGCGTCAATCCCCGCAGCGCCCGTGCCGCCGTGGAGCAGGCCCGGGCCCAGGTCGAATCCGCTCAGGCCCAGTACGAGCTCGCCCAGGACACCTACGACCGGCAGGCCCCCCTGTACCGCGACTCGATCATTAGCGCCTCCGAGTTCGAGAGCGTGCGGTCCCAGCGGACCCAGGCCTTCGCGTCCCTGAGCCAGGCCGAGGCCAACCTGAGCCAGGCCCGGGAGCAGTTGGCCAGCACGCGCATCGACGCCCCCTTTTCCGGCATCGTGGAGGAGCAGCTACAGGAGCCGGGCGAGCAGGCCTCTCCCGGGCAGGAGGTGGTGCGGCTCGTTGACACACGCCAGGTGCGCGTGGAGGCCGGCGTGCCCGAGCGGTACGCCAACGACCTGGTGCAGGGCGACTCCGTTCGCGTCCGCATCCAGTCCGCCCCCCTCGACGACCGCTGGGGGCGCCTCGCATTCGTCGGCAACACCATCGACCCGGCGAGCCGCACCTTTCCCATCGAGGTCAAAATCGCCAACCCGGAGCGTCGCCTCAAGCCCGAGATGGTGGCGACGGTGTTCGTGGTGCGGGAGCGGCTCGACGACGTGCTGGTCGCCCCCCGCTCGGCCATCAGTCGCGACGAGGGCGGGCTCGACGCCTATACGGTGGCCCGCACGGACTCGGGCGCCGTCGTCCAGTCGCGGCCCGTGACCCTCGGCCCCGCCAGTGGCAATCGGGTGGTCGTCCGCTCCGGCCTCTCGCCCGGCGACGAACTCATCACCGTCGGCCAGTCGGATGTGGCCACGGGCGACCGGGTGGAGGTCGTCGAGCGGCACGACGACGTCGACACCGCCGACCCGGCCGCCGATGCCACGCAGAACGCCGCCCCGGACGCCCCGATGTCGCCCGCCGACAGCAACGCCCCCTAGCTCGCAGCCTGCGTCCCTGCGTCTCGTTCTCTCGCCTTCCGGACCGGTCCCTCCATGACGATCACCAACCTGTCGATCAAGTACCGGACGGCCGTCTTCGTCCTCACTCTGCTCATCGTGGGCGGGGGGCTGTACAGCTACCTCACCATTCCGAAGGAGTCGGCCCCCTCCATCGAGATCCCGACGGTCGTGGTCACGACGATCTATCCCGGGGCCAGCCCGGACGACATCGAGTCGGTCGTCACCCAGCCGCTGGAGCAGGAGATTGGCAGCGTCAACGACATCGACGAGCTCCGGTCCACCTCCACGGAGGGGGTGTCCACCATCGTGGCCGAATTCGCCCCGAGCATAAACAACGACAAGGCCTACCAGGACGTCAAGGACGCCGCCGACCGCGCCCAGGCCGATCTTCCGAGCGGCATTGAGGAGGACCCCATCGTCAGCGAGATCAACACGGAGGACTTCCCCATCCTGACGGTAAACCTGGGGGCGGACTACTCGCTGGCCCGCCTCAAGGAGGTTGGCAAGGAGCTGCAGGACGAGATTGAGGGCATTCCGAGCATTCTGGAGGCCAACCTGGTGGGCGGCCTCACCCGTGAGGTCCAGGTGAACGTGGACCTGACGGCATTGAAGGGCTACGGCCTCACGTTCCAGGACCTGGTGAGCACAATCCAGAGTGAGAACCGCAACATCCCCGGCGGCTCCATCGACGTGGACCGCCTCAACTATCTGGTCCGCATCGACGGCCGGTTCGACGATCCGGAGGCGCAGATCCCCAACCTGGTGGTGGGCGCCCCCAACGGCACCCCCGTGTACGTTCGGGACGTGGCGGACGTGGTCTTCGGGTTCGAGGACCGCAGCACCTACGCGCGGCTCCGCGTCCTGCAGGAAGAAAACGAGGAGGGGCAGCTCGTCTCCGCCCCCCGGAATGACACGTCGGTGCCCGTCATCTCGCTAAACGTGACGAAGCGCGGCGGCGACAACATTTTAGAGGCCGTCGAGTCGGTGAAGCAGACCCTCAGCGGCTTCGACTTTCCGAGCGGCACGCGCGTGACGATCACGTCCGACGAGAGCGAGAACGTGCAATCGCTGGTCACGGACCTGGAAAACAACATCATCAGCGGCCTCCTCTTCGTGATCGCGGTGCTGCTCTTCTTCCTCGGCGTCCGCAACGCCACGCTGGTGGGCATCGCCATTCCGCTGTCCATGTTTACGACGTTCCTGTACTTTCAGGCGTTCGGGTACACGCTCAACTTCGTGGTGCTCTTTTCGCTCATCATCGCGCTGGGCATGCTGGTGGACAACGCGGTGGTGGTCGTGGAGAACATCTACCGCTTCATGGAGGCGGGCTACTCGCGGTGGGAGGCCGCCAAGCGCGGCACGGCCGAAGTGGGCGGGGCTGTGGTGGCGGCGACGGCGACGACGGTCGCGGCCTTCGCGCCCATGCTCTTCTGGCCCGGCGTGATTGGCGAGTTCATGAGCTTCCTGCCCCTCACGCTGATCATCACCCTCACCTGTTCCCTCTTCGTGGCGCTCGTCATCAACCCGGTGGTGTCGGGCATGTTTATCCAGGTCGACGAGGATGGGGAAGCGGGCGATGGGTCCGAGTCCGAGTCGTCTGTGGCCCGATACCTGGGCGGCGCGAGCATTCTCCTTCTGGGCCTGGTGCTCGGCCTGGCAAACTGGAAAACCCTCGTGGTGGTGGCCGTGGCGGTGCCCACCCTCTACGTCCTCCACACGTACCTGCTGAAGCCCATCGGGGACCGGTTTGCGCAGGAGGGCCTGCCCCGCATCATCGCGTGGTACCGGGACTTCCTCACCTTCATGCTGGAGCGGGACTACGCGCGCCCCTGGGCACTGCTCCGTAACGCCGGTGCCCTCGGGGCCTTCTCGGTCGGCATCGCCCTGTGCGTCCTCGGCGGCGGCGTCGCGGCCCTCGCCTCCCTCACCGCCGGAAGTGTGCTCCTGGTGCCCGGCGGGCTGCTCATCGCCCTGGGCGTGCTCGGCATCGTCGTGCATACCGTCGAGGGGATGTACCTGGCGGGCCGGGCCAGCGTGTGGATTGGAGGCCTGCTGGGCGCCCTTATGCTTCTCTTTCTAGGCATCGCCTTGGGGCTGGGACGGATTGCCCCGTCTACCGTCGCCCTCATGATGGCCGCCCCAGCCCTGATTGCACTCGTCGGGGGGGTCGGTGCATTCACCCGGGGCGGCCGCCACCACTTGCTCCTCACGGACCGGCGGGCCCTTCTCCTCAATGGCATCCTCGGCACCCTCCTCCTTATTGGCGGGCTCTATGCCCTCGCTCCCACCGGGGTCTCCTTCTTCCCGTCGACCGATCCGAACCGCGTGCAAATTATTCTCGACAACCCCGTCGGGACCAACGTCGAGACCACCAACCGAACGGCCCAGACCGCCGAGGAGCGCCTCGACGCGCTGATGAAGGAGACCTCCAGCGTCGCGGCCAACATCGAAAATATCCTCACGAACGTAGGGGTCGGGGGCGACTCCCAGTTCGGCGGCGGAGCGGACCGCGAGGAGCGCGCGCGGCTGAGCCTCAATATGGTCGACTACGACGACCGGGTCGAGTCCTCGACCCGCACCCTCGACCAACTGCGGAGCCAGCTCAGAGGCATCCCGGGCGCCGAGATTGACTTCCAGCAAGAAACGCAGGGGCCCCCGACGGGTCCGCCCGTCAACATCGAGGTGTCGGGGCCCGAGTTCGACCGGATTGTCTCCATCAGTCGCGAAATCAAGGCCCGCCTCAACGAAGCAGCCAGCGACGGCACCATTCCCGGCCTCGTCGACATTACCGACGACCTGAATGCGGGCCGGCCCGAGCTTCAGGTGGACGTGGACCGCGAGCGGGCCAATCAGTTCGGCCTGTCGACCGAGCAGGTCGCCTCCACCGTACGAGCCGCCATCCAGGGGCGGGAGGCCAGCACCTTCCGGGACGGGGAGGACGAGTACGACATCACGGTGCGGCTGCAAGAGGAAGACCGGCAGACCCTCGAGAGCCTCCGCAACCTGACCCTCACCACCCCGTCTGGCGACCAGATTCCGGTCGTGTCGGTGGCAGACCTGCGGGAGACCAGCGGGTTTGGGTCCATTACGCGACTCGACGAGCAGCGCGTGGTGACCGTCCAGGGCGGCGCCGCGCCCGGCTACAACGACAACGCGGTGCTCCAGCAGGTGCAGCAGGAGCTGAGCGACTACGAGCAGGGGCTCTCTCCGCAGTACGAGCTCACCTACACCGGGCAGAACGAAGACCAGCAGGAGAGCTTCGGCTTCCTCTTTACGGCCCTCGCCATCGGCGTGGCCCTCATTCTCCTCGTCCTGATTACCGAGTTCAACTCGGTGAGCGCTCCCTTTATTGTCATGGCCGCCGTGGGCCTCAGCCTCATCGGGGTGCTACTGGGGCTCATCCTGACCCGCACGCCGTTCAGCCTCTTCACCTTCATCGGCGTCATCAGCCTGGCCGGCATCGTGGTCAACAACAACATCGTGCTGGTCGACTACATCATGCAGCTGCGGCAGAAGGGCACCGACAAGCAGGCGGCGATCGTGGAGGGCGGGGCCACGCGCCTGCGCCCGGTGCTTCTGACGGCCTTTACCACCATCCTGGGCCTCGTGCCCCTCACGTTCGGCATCAACATCGACTTCGTGGGCCTGTTGACCGACTTTGCGCCCAACTTCCAATTCGGCAGTGAGAACACACAGTTCTGGGGCCCGATGGGCACCGCCATCATCGCCGGGCTCACGTTCGGGACGTTTCTCACCCTCGTGGTCGTCCCGGTGATGTACTCGACGTTCGACTCGGTATCCACACGGGTAGCGGCCCTCTTCGGCGCAGCCCCCAAGGCCGGCAGCATCGTAACCGACGCCGTCACGACCGAAGGGGAAACGGCCTCGGCCCCGGACCAGGCCGATGCGCCTGACCCGGACCTGCCGGGCGGAAACGGCCGGCCCGACGAGCTCTCCGCTCCGGCGGCAGACTCGCCGTCGTGATTCGCCCGCCCCGGTCGGCCGTGCCTCCCGTCGCCCTCCCTGCTCATACCAGCCGCCCCCGCTTCGTTGAAGAAACCGAACGGAACCGTCCGCATTTACGGGGCCCGCTCGCAATACGCTCCGGCAAGCACTTCGGACACGCTGCGGACACTCGGGCCCCAGGTTGTGGTCCCATCCAACTGAACGTTCTCGAGCTCCCCGCTGACCGCGAATGGGCTTACTCCTCCTCTACGTTGCACTGGCAATCGCGGTCTCCTTCCTGTGCTCCATGATGGAGGCCGTCTTGTTGAGCGTGACGCCCTCGTACGTGGCGGCGCTGGAGCGCGAAGGGGGCGCGGTCGGCGCGCAACTACATCAGTTCAAAGAAGACGTTGACCGCCCGCTGGCGGCCATCCTGAGCCTCAATACGATCGCTCACACCGTGGGGGCCGCCGGGGTTGGGGCCCAGGCCACAGTCGTCTTTGGGGAGGCCTACACCGGCATCATCGCAGGGGTCCTCACCCTTCTCATCCTCGTTTTCTCGGAAATCATCCCGAAGACGCTCGGGGCCGTCTACTGGAGAACCCTCACCCCCACGATTGTCCGCCTGCTGAGGGCAACGATTCTCGCCATGTGGCCCCTCGTCAAGCTGTCACAGGGCCTGACGTACCTGCTCTCGCGGGACGAGGACAAGGCCGCGTTTAGCCGCGAGGAATTTACGGCAATGGCGGAGCTGGGGGAGGAAGAGGGCGTCTTCGAGGAAAAAGAATCTCGCATTCTGCGAAACCTCTTCCGCTTCAACTCTCTGCGGGTGAAGGACGTGATGACGCCCCGGACCGTGATTTTCCAGCTCGCGGAGCAAAAAACAATCGGCGACGTGGTGGAGGAGCGCAGCGAGTTCCGCTTTTCCCGGATTCCGGTTTACGACGACAATCCGGACGACATCACCGGCTACGTGCTGAAGGACGAAATGCTGTTGCGGGCTGCCCAGGAGGAGTTCGACGTGTCCCTGTCGGAGATCTCACGCGACGTGCTGGTGGTGCACGAGACCCTGCCCCTTCCCGACCTGCTGGAGCGTCTGCTCGATCGCCTGGAGCACATCGCACTCGTGGTGGACGAGTACGGCGGCGTGGCGGGCGTCGTCACGATGGAAGACGTGGTCGAGACCCTTCTGGGCTTGGAGATCGTGGACGAAGCCGACTCTGTGGAGGACATGCAGGCGCTTGCCCGGAAGCAATGGTTCAAGCGGGCCCGCGAGCTGGGCATGGTGTCCGACGAGGCCCTGGAGGCCCCCACCGATGCCGACTCGGAGGCACGCAGCGAAACGGTCTTGGAAAGCGACACCACCGCTGAGGAGGAGGCCCAAGTGGCCGCCGAGATGTCTCGTCGCTCCTCGCCAGAGTCCACGACGGATGAGTAGTTGATCGACTGTCTGCCCTCTCGTTCCGTATGCCCCGTCCCCTCGACGCCCTGCCGGACGCGTCGCTCCGGCAGTTCCCACGCCCCGACGTGCCCCCGCCCGACCAGACCGAAGACGTCCACCTCATTGGCATCTGCGGCACGGGCATGGGCGCCCTGGCGGGCCTCTTCCATGAGGCCGGGCTCAACGTTCGGGGGAGCGACGACGGCGTGTACCCGCCCATGAGCACCCACCTCGCCGAGCGGGGCATTTCGGTGCAGGAGGGCTATGATCCGGCCCACCTCGACCCGGCGCCCGACCTGACGGTCGTCGGCAACACCTGTACGCCTACCCACCCGGAGGCCGCTGTCGCCCGTGAGGAGCGCCTGCCCCAGCAGTCGTTCCCGGAGGCCCTCAGCCACCACTTTCTTCGGGACCGGCGCCCCCTCGTGGTGGCCGGCACGCACGGGAAAACCACCACCACGGGCCTGCTCGTGCATCTCCTCCGACACGCGGGCGTCGATCCCGGCTTCCTCATCGGGGGCGTCATGGAAGACACGGACCAGAGCTACGCGCTGGGAACCGACGCGCCCTTCGTGGTGGAAGGCGACGAGTACGATAGTGCGTACTTCGACAAACGGCCCAAATTCTTGCACTACCGGCCCCAGTCGGCCCTCGTCACGTCGCTGGAGTTCGACCACGCGGACATTTTTGTGGATCGGAACGACTACCGCGGCGCCTTCGAGGCCTTCGTCGGCCTCCTTCCGAGCGACGGACACCTGGCGCTCTGTGGCGACGCCCCGGCCGTGCGGGCCCTCGCCGATCACACGAGCGCATCGGTGCACACCTACGGACTTGCCCCTCACAACGACGTCCACGCCGAGGGCCTGGCGCCGACCGATGGCGGCTTGTCATTCACGTTGCGAATGGGATCCCGCAGCGAAGACGTGCGGCTTCTCCTCCCGGGGCGGCACAACGTGCAAAATGCGCTGGGAGCCGCCCTGCTCGCCCGGCACGAGGGGGTGTCGCCCTCCACCATTGCGGCGGGGCTGGCGTCGTTTGGGGGCATGAAGCGACGGCAGCAGGTGCGCGGCCGCCCCAACGACGTGCTCGTGGTGGACGACTTTGCCCACCATCCCACCGCCGTGGAGGCCACCGTACAGGCCCTCAATACAGCCCACCCGGACCGGCGGCTCGTCGCCATTTTCGAGCCCCGCTCCAACACGAGCCGACGCGCGCGCTTCGAGGACGCCTACGGAGCTGCCTTTGACGCCGCCGACCGCGTGTTTTTGAAGGCGCCCCCGGTGCGCCACAACGATGACCCCGACGCGATGCTCGATGCGGCGGCCGTGGCCCGTACGATCCGTGGCCGCGGCGTCCCCACAGAGGTGTTCGAGGACGTAGACGACGTGCTTTCCGGCCTCACGGATGCGCTCCAGCCGGGGGACGTGGCGCTCCTCATGAGCAACGGCAGCTTCGGCGGCCTGCCCGAGCGCCTGCCGGAGGCCCTGGCCGAGGCGGAATAGGCGCCTATTCGAGTCCCAGCGCGTCCCGCGCCCGTCGTGTCCCCTTTATCCGCGCCTCAATCTTTTCGAACGCGGTGCGTCGGGCCGTGGAGCGGTCGTCCCCGAACGGCGAAAACCCGCAGTCGTCGGTGGTCCCGAGTCGCTCGGGCGGAAGATGCTTCGCCGCCCGCAGGACCGTGTCGCGCACGTCTTCAGCCGACTCCACCCGGGGATCGTTCACGTCGATGACCCCCAGGAAAATCGTCTGGTCGTCGTGACTGCACTGCTGGACGATGTCGAGCACACGCTCGGGGTCTTCTTCGCTCGCGAACTGCATGTAGAAGCGCCCGGCGTTCATCTCGAAAAGCAGTGGCAGGAGCTCCGCGTAGTCCACGTCGGCACTGTGGGTGGAGTCTTTGTCGCCCCCCGGACACGTATGGACCCCAATCCGTTGGCGGGCCTCGTCGGAAAAGCGATCGAGGACGCGGTTGTTGAGCGCAACACACTCGCGGAGCAGGCCCTTCGAGGGATCGAGCTTTACCGCAAGCCGCCCCTCCGTGAAGTCCATCTGGACGGCGTGTGCTCCGGCGTCGAGGCATCGACGAATGTCGGTCTCGACCTCGTCGACCAGGTCTTCGAGGAAGGCCTCCCGCGGGTACCCGTCGAGCCCGTCGTCCGGGTAGAGGAAGCTAAGGGCCGAGGCCGAAATGACGCTCTGCTTCACCGGCACGCTCGCGTAGGACTGCGCCCGCTCTAGGTACTCCACCGCGTAGGTCTCATACCGAAAGGGGCCCTCGGTGAGCCGGGGCAGAGTGCGGGTGTGCCCCGCCTCGAACGGAATCTCAACGCCGCCGGGCTCGATGTTGTCGGCCCCCTCGACCGGGTAGGTCAAGAAGCTGGGTTTGGCCTGCTCCCCGTCCGTGATGACGGGCGACCCGGTGTCCTCGAACGCGCCGATGGTGGCCCGAAGGGCTCGGTCGGCAATTTGGGCGAGGGCCTGCCGGCTCAGGTCGCCCTGTCGGTACGCTTCCAGGCCCTCAATAACCTCTTCCGGCCGGGGAATACTGCCGATGGGTTCGGTGGGAAGGGGCATGGTCAGGGCGAGTTGGACACGAAGAATGGACAGCCCACACGCCACGCAGACGGAAACGATTCCTCCGGGGAGGAATCAACCCGGTTCAACCCGTCGTTTTACAGTCCCTTTCTTTCTGACCGGTCCCCTCTCCAATGCCGACCGCCCCCGACGCCCGCGGCCACACCGTTACGCTCGACTCCCGGCCCCGCCGTATTGTGTCCCTGGTGCCCAGCCAGACGGAGCTGCTGGCGCATCTGAACCTGGGGGCAGAGGTGGTTGGCATCACCCGCTTTTGCGAGCGACCCGAGCATTGGCACTCGGAAAAGACCATCGTGGGCGGTACAAAGCAGGTTGATTTCGACATCGTTCGCGGCCTGGACCCGGATCTCATCCTCGCGAACCACGAGGAGAACACGGCCGAGGACGTGGAGGCGCTCGACGAGATCGCCCCCGTGTTCGTCACGGAGGTAAAAACCGTCGAGGAGGCACTCGGGATGATCCGCACGGTGGGCAGCCTCACGGATACGTCCGACCGGACGTCCACTCTGGTCGGCAAAATAATTTCTCGCTTCGAGGCCCTGCCCAACTTTGTGCCTCTCCGCGCCGCTTACCTCATCTGGCGCGAACCGTACATGACCGTCGGAAGCGATACGTTCATCCACGACGTGATGCGGTGGGGCGGTCTTGAGAACGTCTACGGCGACCAGACCCGGTACCCGAAGGTGACGATCGACGCACTGGCCGGGCAGGACCTGGACGTCGTTCTCTGCTCCAGCGAGCCCTTTCCCTTCCACGAAAAAGACACGTTCACGGCCGATCTCCGTGCCGCCTTTCCCGACACACCGATCGAAATCGTGGACGGACAGCCCTTTTCGTGGTATGGCCCGCGGCTCCTCGACACCCCGTCGTACCTGCGGTCCCTTCGGGAGCGCCTGCCAACCCCCGCGCCACGTGGCTGAGGGCCCGCACGGCCTGGTTCTCTTCTACCCTCGGCTCTTTGGAAGCCCCGTCCCTCGATCGCATCTCTTTTCCGCTATGGCCATGCCCACTTCCTCTCTGATGGCCCTCTCCCTCGTGCTCGTTCTTGCGGGGGTGCAGGCCGCCCAAGCACAACCCGCCTCGGTGGAGGCCCGGGCCGACAGCCTCGTCCAGGCCGTCCTCCTCGTGGACGGCCACGTCGACCTTCCCCACCGCCTGAACGACATCTACGAAAACCCGGCGGCCACCACGGTAGGGGGCGACTTTGACTACCCCCGGGCCCGGGCCGGTGGCCTCGATGCGCCCTTCATGTCCGTCTACATTCCGACGTATCTCCAAAGCAACCCCGCCGCCGCGACGAACCGGGCCGACGCGCTTATCAACCTCATGGAGAAGATCACAACAGAGCACCCGAATGCGTTCTCGGGGGCGACCTCGCCGGACGAGGTGCGGCGGATTGCCGAGACGGAGGCCGTGGCCCTTCCCCTGGGCATGGAAAACGGGGCCGGCCTGGGCGGCGAGATCGACAACGTGAAGCACTTTTACGACCGCGGCATCCGCTACATCACCCTTACGCACGGCATGCACAACCGGCTCGGCGACTCGTCCTACGACGACGCCGAGCCGCGGTGGAACGGACTGAGTCCCTTCGGGAAAAACGTCGTCGCGGAGATGAATCGCCTCGGCCTCATGGTCGACGTGTCCCACGCCACGGACCCAACCGCCATGGACGCAATCGAACAGTCCGAGGCCCCGGTCATCGCCTCTCACTCGTCGTGCCGCCACTTCACCCCCGGCTGGGAGCGCAACGTGAGCGACGAGCTCATCCAAGAGGTTGCCGACACCGGCGGCGTCGTAATGATTACGTTCGGCTCCTCCTTCCTCCAAAACGAGTACCGGGACCGGGACGCCCCCATTCGCGACGAGATGCAGGCCCACATCGACTCGATGGGCTGGGCGGAGGACTCGCGCGAGGCGGTCGTCTACGAACAAGAGACCCGTCGGGCGCACCCGATCGGGACGGTTCAGGATGTGGCCGATCACATCGACCACGCCGTGGACCTCGTGGGGGCTGAGCATGTGGGCCTCGGCTCCGACTTCGACGGCGTCTTTGCGCTGCCGGAGGGCCTGCAGGACGCGTCGGAGTACCCCACCCTCGTGGCCGAACTGCTCCGCCGCGACTACACGGAAGACGACATTGCTCAAATCCTCGGGGAGAACATCCTGCGCGTATGGGCGGCGGTCGAGGCCACCGCGGAGACGCGTCAGGAATAAAGGGCCCCATGGCGTGCCGCCGCTCCTCGCTGAGCCCCCCGGTCAGGGGCGTCGGGGAATCGGCGACGGGTCATCTTGGGACGGGCGGTCCGCCGGCAGCACAACGGGGCGTGTGTTCTCCTCCGTGGCGTTGGGGGTGGCTTCAGCGGGCGCCACCGTGCGCCAGCGCTGATACCAGATCATGGTCCCCGTGACGGAGAGAACCGCAGGTGCCAGTCCCAAGATCACGTACAGCCACTTCACGAAGAGCCCCCCCACCGCCCCGATGTGGAGCGGATAGAACGTCTGGAGCACCCGCGCGCTCCACGGGGCTGTCCGGGCGTCGTCCACCCGAAGAACCGACGCGTTGCTCGGGCGCGTGTAGACAAAGCTACTGCCGTTGGGGTGCCACTCCGGCGGTGTCCGTAGGCGGATGGTCACCGGCGCATCGGGCTCTTGGGGGACGTACAGAAACGTCGGCTCCCCCTCGGGAAGGGCCTCGGTTGCGGCACGCATCGCGACCTGGTACGAGACGGCTTCGGATTCATCACTGCCGCGCTCGGGCGTCGTGGGCGCAGGCGGCGGCCACGGGGCGGTGGCCGTCGCCGTGGCAAAGATCTGTTGGGTCGTAGGGTAGAAGATGAAGGCACTGCCCGTAAGGGCGGTGAGCAGCAGGAAAAGGGCTGTGTAGAACCCGCCTGCCCGGTGCAGGTCGTAGTTGAACCGCACTGCTCCCTGCCGCCACATCACCCGCAGTGCCTCTCCCAATGCCGTCAGGCGCCGCGGCCACCACAGGACGAGGCCCGTGACCGTGAGCAGTACGAGCAGTAGGCCGCTTGCCCCAACGACAAGACTGCCCGTGCGGCCGGCCAGCAGCTGCACGTGCAGGTCCACCGCCGTATTCACCAGCCCCTCGTCCGAGGGTCGTTCTCCGAGAATAACGGCCCGGTAGGGATCCACGTATACGCTCGGCGCCTCCGGCCCCAGCCGCACCACTGCGGGCTCGGTGGGGGCCGTCGGAAGACCGACGATCCAGGGCTTCGCCTCGGGATGGACCTCCTCGACAGCGCCGAACACCTCGTCAAGAGGCGCCCGCGTGTCGGAGGGCGTAACGTGATGCAAGCTGGGATGCAACCATGCCTCGAGCGCATCCTCGAAGACGAGTGCGCTCCCACTCACGCTGATGGCAACAAGGAGGCCCCCCAGTGCGAGGCCGCCGTACAGGTGAACCCAGGACGAGATGCGACGAAGCACCGACATGCCGCAGGGCAAGAGTTGTTCAGGACATCAGCACCGAGGGCGTGCGACCTACCACCTGACCGAGTAGGAGAGACTGAAATTGCGACCGCGAGCCGGCGTGTAGGAATCATCACCGAAGTTGCCACCGGGAATTTGCGATCGGACGGGAAAGTAGTAGTTGTCGAACAAGTTCTCAATGCCTACTTCCAGAGCTCCGGTTCCGACCTTGATTTGGCTCGTCAGGTCGAACACGACATATGGCGACACATCTCCTCGTCCGAAGGGGGCCGTATCGTCGAAGACATCCCGTTCGCCGGAATACATCATCTGAATGCGGCTTGTCCAGCCGTCGATCGGCGTCACGTCCACGTATCCGGTGGCTTTCTCGGGGGGAATGCGTTGGCCGGGAAGATGCGTGCCGAAGCTACCGTCATCATCGGCGTCGTTCTTGCCCTGGAGCCACGAGAAAGAACCGCCGACGGCGACCGGATCGCGGAGCTGCACGTCGGCCGTGAGTTCGAGGCCGTAGATGCGTTCGGGGGATCGCACAATTTCGAGGTCGTTCCCAAACGAGCTGCCGAGATCGGAGGTCGTGTAATACCCCGTGGCGGTGGCACTCACGCGGCCCGTATTCAGGCGAAGGCCCGTTTCGTAGCTGTTGACGGTCTTGGCTTCCGGGTCGAGCTGCTCAACCGACGCGGCCGCAGTGCCACGAAGTACGCGCCCAACCTCACTCACCGAAAAGCCCTGTTCGAAGGACATGAACACATCCACCGGATCCGAGACCGTAACCACGACGCCCGCGTTGAAGGCGAGGTCGCCGTAGGTAAGCGTACCGCCCTCCACATCATTTCGGGCATCGGCGGTGCCGTCCCCGTCCGTATCGAGCTCCTCCCGGAGGGTCGTAAAGTCGTCCACGTCAACCATCAGCCCTTCATACCGCGCCCCTCCGCGGAACGTGAGTCGATCCCCCACCGGCACCCGGAGCTGGACAAACGGCGCCACGCTCGACTGCGTCATCTCCGGCGCAAAGATGCGTCCGTCGACCAGGGGCTGCGCTGTTCGGTCGCGCAGCGCGTCGGTCCCCCAAAAGACTTGACTCTCCTCCGTTATTCCGAGCGGCGTTGTCGCGTCGAGGCGCAGGCCCCACTTGGTCGACTCGACGAAACTCTGCCCGCCCCCTGGGAGAAACCGGGAGAACCCAAAGTACGTCTCGAAGTCGTGGATGTACGCCTGAGCCGTCACTCGACCGTCGAGAACATCGTTGTGCTCGTAGCCGACCTGACCGACAACGTTTTCGGTCCCGGGGTCTTCCCGCGGAATGGTTCCGAGGTCCGAGGTGGGAGACGTCGGCGTTTCGTCGTACACGCCGGGCTCACGTCCGTACTCCAGCTCTTGTCGGAGCGAGTAGTACTGCACCATACCGGTAAGCTGCTGCGACTCTGCGACGGGCACCGTGGCCTTTCCGAACAGGCTCACATCATCAGCGCCGGCGAGCCCTCCCTGGCCGCGCGGATTCTGGGGAGTCAGGTTTCCGCGACCATCGTAGAACTGCCCCCACTGCCCAAATCCTCCACTGGCAACCACACCAACTCCGTCTACCTGCCCAGAAATCGTCTGGTGAAAGTGACCGGCAAAGCTTTCCTGGACGTCCGCCGAGGATCCACCGATGCCGACATCCGTCGTCGCATTGAGGCTTGACGTGGGCTCTTTGGTGATGAAGTTGATGACACCACCGGTCGCCCCGAAGCCGTAGCGGGCACTGGCCCCTCGCTTCACCTCGACGCGCTTGATGACCTCTGGGCTCGTGGTTCGAAGCGAACGGCCGCCGCCTCGCAGAGGCGTGGCTTGCGGCACCCCGTCAATCATGACGAGGGGATCTCGTCCCCGCAGGGACTGCCCGAAGTTGCTGAGGGAGCCGTTGCTGGGGGCAAGACCGGGCACCTCCTGGGCCAAAATGTCTCCAAGGTCCCCCGTAATGCTGCTCTGTGCCTCCAGGTCCTGAGCCCCCAGGACGGAAACCGACGACGCGAGATTGCCGACCGCTTCACGACTCCGAGTGGCACTCACGACCACTTCGTCGAGGTCGTATTTCTTTGTCCGGATTCGCAGAGAAATGGACAGCCGATCCTCTTCCTCCACCGTCACGTTTGTGCTGGCTTTCGTGTATCCGACGGCCGAAGCAACCAGGCGGTACGCCCCCGCGGCTACGTCCGCAAAGCGAAAGGTACCGTCTACGGCCGTGCTCGTCCCCGCCACCCGTTCTCCGTCGTCTGCCCGTTCTAGGACAACATTTACACTCGAAACGGGACGGTCCTGGGTATCGGTGACGGAGCCCCGCAGCTCAGCGGCCTGTCCGTGGACGGGGGACAACGCGCCGAGCACCGGGAACAGAATGGCGAAAAGAAGGGTCGTCGCGATGCGCATCAGTAGAATGGACGTTGATTCTGGTTTTTGCTTATTTGGACTGATTACAGATAGCGGTCCAGGCCGACGAGATCAACGCCCTCATCGATGATTCATCCCAACTCATACGCTCTTCGTACAGCTTCTTACCAACTCACACCAGCAGCGCGAGGCGGCGGGCCGGGCGCGTAACGGCCACGTACAACAGCGCCCCCTGCTCCTCGCCCCGGCACACGCGCAGATCGCGGTGGTCCACAAACACAGTGTCGTAGGTGGAGCCCTGTGCCCGGTGCACCGTCGTGGCGTACGCGTAATCGACGCGGGCGAAGCGCTCCCGAAGCTCAAAAAACCGATCCCACTTGGAGGCGTCATCCTCGGCCTTCGTGCGGCGGCGGGCCAGCGCGTTCTCGTACCGCTCACGCTCCTTCTCGTGCAGCACATGAATCGTACGCGTGAGACCCCGTCCCGGCGTGCGCACCGTCAGTTCCCAAACAGTCCATTCGCTTTGATCGTCGGCCTCAAACGTCTCCACCCCCGCCTGCTTGACACGCACCTCTTCGCTGTTGGTTAGCCGCTGCACGCCGTCGTGGTACCAGGTTTCAGTGCCCACCAGCCATTCTCCTTCCACGAAGCGGTCCGCGTCCGCCCCGTACCGTTCGGCGCGGATCTCGCGGTTATAGCGGCGGACCGTCTTGTTGCGGTAGGCCAGCACGCGGGCGTGGGTGGCGTCTTCGGCGAAGGCCTCGGCGTCGAAGGCCCGGAGGATGCTATCCAGAAACTCATCCCGGTTGCGGGTAACGGCCACCCCTTTCCCGTCCTCGAACGTGCTCCCGAAACGGCCGTCGGCACCAGTGCGAATTTTGGTCGCAAGCTCGAGGATGGGGTTGTCGGCCGCCTGACGATGGATCGTTTCCAGAGTGGGGCCGGGCACGTCAAGCGCGGGCGACGGGTCTTCGTTCACCGGGGGCAGCTGGGCCGGGTCGCCCACGAAGAGCCACTGCACCCAGAAGGGCGCCTCCTGAATGTGCGACCATTCCTCGCGCCCGATCATAGAGGCCTCATCGACGATGACCACCCCTTCGGCAAAGTCGCGCTCCTCCTCCGCCACCAATTCGTACTCCCCGTCCTCCTTCGGCGTTAGCCGGAGGCCCAGGAAGGAGTGGAGCGTTTGCATCCGCACAGGAGCGTCCCCGAGCTCTTCACTCAGCACCTGTACGGCCTTGTGGGTCGGGGCGCAGACGGTGACTGTACAGTCTTCGTCCAGCAGCTGCTCCACGAGGCGACTCACGAGGTACGTTTTCCCGGTCCCCGCGTATCCGCGAAGCCCCGTAAATCGGTCTCCCTGAGCGAGGCGGTCGTACACGTGATCGTACGCCTCCTCTTGGTCCTCGGTAAACGGCGCGTCGGCAAAGGTAGACATCGCAGGGCAATACCCCCCGACCAGATCGGGCGAGGCAGTGTTCACAGAACAAAGCGAACGGCCCTACGAGGAGGGCCCATGGAGGGCGGACGAGACGGAGCCCGTTTCGGACTGCTGTGCCGTGAGGCGCTCCAGGTGCTGCCGAAAGCCCCACATCACCACGAGGTGGGCGAGGGCCTGCGTGCTGTTGTACACGTACCATGGCAGCCGGGGCGAAAAGTCGTGGATGGCAGCCAGCACGGACGTCCCGCCCAGCACCTGCCGAAATTCGAGCCGTCCAGACCGCTCGCCTTCCCCTTTTGCCAGCATTCCCCCCGTCACGAAGAAGAGCTGCCGCCCCTCCGGACTGCGATCGGCCGCAAACCGGAGCCGGAGGAGGGTGCCCACCGGGCGCAGCTCAAAGTGCGCAACCCGTCCGTGTTCTACGTGCACCCGGAGCGCGGGCCACCCCAGACGGGGCAGCCACCGCAGGTACTCATCGGCCACGTCCCGCGCCGTAAACTCGGGGGGACACGGCATGCGCTGCACCGAGCGGACCACGCTCTGGTCGCGGATGACAGCATCTTCGCGCTCTCGCAATTCGTCCCGCGGATTGGGGAGGGGATGCCCCGTGTCGTCCACCGCGGCCTCCAGGGCCTCCTCAAACGAGAGGGCGCCGTTCTGGAGCCACTGGTGCATCTCGTTCGGCTGCACACGCGTCTGAAACCGCAGGCTGTCGACCACAGGCGTCACGAGGGCCCAGGGCACGCTCCCAAAGAGCCAGATCCAGAGCTTCGAGAGGCGGGGCGACTCCATCGGCACCGTCGTGGTCCGGCGCCGGAGCCCCAGTACGTCGGCGGTGCGAAGCAGCATCTCGCGGTAGCTCATGGCGTCCGGCCCGCCGACGTCGTAGGTGGCCTCGTATGTCGAGGGGGTGCCCAGACTTTTCTTCAGCCCCCGCACCACGTCCCGGAGCGCGATCGGTTGGGTCTCGGCCCGGGTCCAGGACGGCAGGACCATCACCGGGAGCCGCCGAACCAGGTTGAGCAGCATGCTCAGCCACGTGCCGCCCGCCCCCACGACCAGCCCCGCCCGGAGCGTCGTGAGGGGAACAGACGTGGAGGCCAGGACCTGCTCCATCTCCAGCCGACGGCGGAGCGGGGCCGGCAGAGGACTTTGGTCCTTCGGGACGAGCGCCCCCAGGTACAGAATCTGTTCGATGCCTTCCGCTTCGGCCGCACGCACAAAGTTATCGGCTTGTAGAAGGTCGAGGTCGGCCGCCTGCCCCTGTGTGAGGCGGGCCGACGGGAGCATCGAATGCACCAGGTAGATGGCATAGTCGGCCCCCTCCAGGCCCTCCCGCACCGCATAGGGGTCGAAAAGGTCGGCGTGCCGCCACTCTTCACTGGCGGTGGCGTTGGCACGCGCCCGCACCGGAGATCGCGTAAGCCCGACCACGTCGTACTCTTCTCGAAGCGCCTCCCGGAGCGCTGTTCCCACAGAGCCGGTGGCCCCGGCGACGGCGACGGTGGGACGACTAGACATAGACTCGACCATCGGAGAGCGGCGTCGTGAGGAGCAAGCCGCGCAGGGCAAGGGGGCCCGAAAAAGAAAAGGCCCGCCCCGAGAGCATCGGGACCGGCGCGGACAGCGGAGAGGGGGGGATTCGAACCCCCGAAACGGCTCATCACCGTTTACTCCCTTAGCAGGGGAGCGCCTTCGACCGCTCGGCCACCTCTCCGTCTTCTGGTCTTGTGGTATGTTGCGCCGCGGACAGTGTTGCACGGGACTCCAACCGCTCACTACTGTCTGCGAACAGCAGGCCTCTTTGCGTCCGTCATCAAGACTCTTCGAGCGCCTCCGCCCCACTGGTGATGTCCAGCAACTCGCGGGTGATGGCACTCTGCCGAGCCCGGTTGTATTCGAGGGTCAGGTCCTCAATCAGCTCCTCGGCATTGGAGGTCGCATTGTCCATGGCCACCATCCGCGCCCCCTGTTCGGCCGCATTCGACTCGAGCAGCGCCCGCCACACCTGGTAGTACAGGTAGCGCGGGACGAGTTCGTCGAGCAGGTCGCGAGCCCCCGGCTCGAAGATGTAATCGATCGCCCGGCCGTTCTCGGGCAGGTCAAGCCCGTCGGTCTCTTCTTTCATTACCGGGGTCTCGAACCGCTCCTCCGGAATGGGCAGCAGCGGCTCTACAATCTGATTCTGGACGATGGTGTTCTTGAACTCGTTGTAGACAAGGGTCACCTCGCCCCAAAGGCCACGCTCAAAGCCTTCCACGGCGTCCTCCACGATCTGCTGGGCCACCTCGAAATGAAGCCCGTCAAAGACGTCCCGGTAGTCCCCGACCAGACGATAGTCCCGCTTCTGGAAGTGCTTGTGTCCCTTCTTTCCCACACACAGCAAGAACAGATCGTCGTCCGCTTGCATCTCCGCGTGGGAGGTCTCGACCAGGTGCTCCGCAGTCTTGATGGCGTCGCTGTTGAAGGACCCACAGAGCCCACGGTCGGCCGTTATCACAATGACCAGGGCGCCGGGGGATTCCTCGGGCGCCTGAAAGAACGGATGGGCCGTGGGGTCGAGCTTCTGCTTGAGGTGGTTGGTCAGCTCCCCGATTTTGTACGCGTAGGGCCGTGCCTGAAAAATCTGCTCTTGGGCCCGCCGTAGCTTCGCCGCCGCCACCATTTTCATGGCCCGAGTCACCTGCTTGGTGTTCTCGATCGAGTCGATCCGGTTCCGAATGTCACGAAGGTTCGCCATGGATCAAGCAGGGGGTCGTACGGGGGGGAAGTCGATGCGGTCGACGGTTGAGACGGAGCTACGCCGTCGCGCCTTCGTCCGCGAGCACGTCTTCGGTCTCCTCCTCGTCCTCCTCGGCGTACACGTCGGCCATGTCCGCAGCGGCCTCCTCGAAGACCTCTTCGACCGCGTCGGTCAGCTCTTCGGTCTCGCGAATCTCGGTGAGCACATCGTCGTGGCGGAGGCGGAGGCGCTCCAGGTACTCCTCCTCAAAGTCGCCGATGTCATCGACCGGCACGTCGTCCAGGTGGCCGTTGATGGCCGCGTAGATGATGGCGACCTGCTCCTCCACCGGCACCGGCGAGAACTCGTCCTGATTCAAGATCTCAACGAGCCGCTCCCCACGATTGAGTTGTTGCTGCGTGGAGGGGTCGAGGTCGGACCCAAACTTGGCGAAGGCCTCCAGCTCGCGGTACTGCGAGAGGTCGATCCGGAGCGTGCCGGCCACGTCCTTCATCGCATCCACCTGTGCCGAGCCGCCCACGCGGGACACGGAGCCCCCCACGTCGATCGCCGGCCGGATGCCGGCGTTGAAGAGATCGGTTTCCAGATAAATCTGGCCGTCGGTGATCGAGATCACGTTCGTCGGGATGTAGGCCGACACGTCCCCGGCCTGCGTCTCAATCACCGGCAGGGCCGTGAGCGACCCGCCGCCCTGCACCTTGTCCTCGAGCGTGTCGGGGAGGCCGTTCATCTGCGCGGCCACCTCCTCGTCACTAATGATCTTGGCAGCCCGCTCAAGAAGACGACTGTGGAGGTAAAAGATGTCTCCCGGATACGCCTCCCGGCCGGGCGGGCGCCGCAGCAGAAGCGAAAGCTCACGGTAGGCCACGGCCTGCTTCGAGAGGTCATCGAAGCACACGAGCGAGTCGCGCCCCGTGTCGCGGAAGTACTCGCCGATGCAGGCCCCGGCAAACGGGGCAACGTACTGTAGGGGCGTCGGCATGGACGCCGACGCGTTTACGATGACCGTGTGCTCCAGGGCCCCGTTGCGCTCCAGGTCCCGCTGCACCTGTGCTACCGTCGAGTCTTTCTGCCCGACCGCCACGTAGACGCAGTAGACCGGGTCGCCGCTGTCCGTTCCCTCCTGGTGGGTCTGCTTCTGGTTGATGATCGTATCGGTGAGAACCGCCGTCTTGCCGGTCTGGCGGTCGCCAATGACCAGCTCGCGCTGGCCACGTCCCACCGGGATCATCGAGTCGATGGCCTTGATGCCCGTCTGCAGTGGCTCTTCGACCGGCTCCCGGTAGATGACACCAGGGGCCTTTCGCTCCAGCGGCAGCACCGTCTTTTCACCTTCAATGGGTCCCTTGCCGTCGAGCGGGCGCCCGAGCGGGTCGATCACACGACCCAGCATGTTCTCGTTCACGCCGACCGAGGCAATCTGTCCGGTGCGACGCGCCTCGTCCCCCTCGCTCACCGAATCCACGTCGCCGAAGAGAATGACCCCAACACTGTCCTCCTCAAGGTTCAGGACCATGCCCTCCACGCCCTGCTCGGGAAACTCCACGAGCTCGCTGGCCTGGGCGTTGCTCAGGCCGTAGAGCGTCGCAATGCCGTCGCCGGCCTGCAGCACGGTCCCGGCCTCGTACTCTTCCGCCTCGGTTTCAAAGTCGCCAAGCTCACGGCGGAGAATGTCAGTGACCTCGTCGGGTCGGATGCTACCGTTGGACATGAAGGGATCGAGAGATCAAATCGTGAAGAACAAGTGGGATGGTGGCGGGCCGGGATCGGCTATGCCCCCTCGTCAAGGGCGTTTTCCGAGAGGGGTGCGTCGCGGAGTCGATCGTGGAGGACGCCGAGCTGGTTGCGCACACTGGCATCGAAGACGCGGTCGCCAATTCGGACCACGAGCCCTCCGATCAGGTCCGGGTCCTCGTCCAGATGCAAGCGAATTTCGTTGCCTGTTTTTTCTTCAAGGGCGTCCACCAAGGCCGTACGGGCCTCGTCGGCCAGGGGTCGAGCCACCGTGACGTCCGCGTCGACGATGCCGCGCTGCTCGTCGCGAAGGGACTGGTACTGGGCAAGGATCTCTTGGGTCAGCGTCTCGCGGTCTTTCCGAATCAGCAGGCGAAGAAACTGTACCGTGAGGCCTTCGACCCGATCGTCCAGAAGCTCGCGGACAATCGAGTCCTTCTTGTCCTGCGGAATGACGGGGCTTTCGAAGACCCGCTCCAGCGGACGGTTGGCGTCAAGACTCTCCAGAAGCATCCGGACATCCTCGTCGATGGCCTCGAGGACCCCGGTCGCATCGGCTTCTTCGTATAGCGCGGCGGCGTACCGCCGGGTGACCGTGCGCTGGCTCATACAACTGTTCGGGATTGAGGATTGGGCGCGCGGATGGGACCCTGTTCGTCTCGCGCGTCAGTTTGTTGGGAGATCGTCGAGGGCGTCGTTCACGAGCTGGCGGTGCCGGTCCGCATCCAGGTCGTTCTCGATGATTTTCTGGGCCGCCCCAATGGCCAGGTCGGCCACCTCATCTCGAAGCTCCTGGAGCGCCGCCTGTTTCTCACGCTCAATGTCGGCCTGGGCCTGCTCCTTCATCTCTTGGATCTCCTGTCGCGTCTGGGCCTTCTGCTCTTCGCGCAGTTCCTCGGCCGAATCGCGGGCCTCTCGAAGAATCCTCTGGGCCTTCTGCTCTGCGTCACGGCGCGCCTGTTCGTTCTCGGCCTGGATCTCCTTGGCCTCTTGAAGCGCCTCTTCAGCCCGCCGGATGGACTGCTCAATGTCTTCCTCTCGCGCCTCCAGCGATTCAGTAATCGGCCCCCACCCAAACCGGTAGAGGATGTAGAGGAAGATGAGGAAGGCAACGGTTTTCCAGAAGATAAGCCCCACCGATGGCGTGACGAGGCTCTGGGCAAATAGGGCAGTCATGGGCAAGGGACAAACCGGACGACGAATCTAGCTGCGGAGAGGGCAGACACAAGCGCAGCGGGACAGGCCCAGGTGTCCTTTCGCCTCCGTTCAGGAGGCTCCAGGGCCCCGGCACCGTGACCCCTCATTACTTAAAACGGGCAGTCACGACGACGAGGCACGGCGCCACCAGGTCGTGGGCCGTTGTCGAAGGGCCCCGGGTGCGCTGCACTCATGCCCTCTCGTTCCGTTTTCGGACGGCCCTAGACGAAGAGGACCAGAAGGAGGCAAATGATGAGGGCAAACAGAGCCACACCCTCAATGAGACCGGCCGAGACAATCATCAGGCCTCGGATGTCTCCGGCGGCTTCGGGCTGTCGGGCCGCTCCGTCCATCGAGGAGCTGGCCAGTCGGCCAATCCCAATCGCGGCGCCAACGGCAGAGATGCCGGCTCCGAGACCGGCGGCGAGGTATGCAAGAGCAGCGGGGTCCATAGTGTTCTTCTCCGAGTGTAATGTGTACAGGATACGAGTGGTCGTGCAGAAGTTATGTCGTGGCAGAGCCTCAGGGCGCTTCCCGACAGTCGGTACTGGGGCTAGGCCGTCGTTGGCTGTGCGCGTCGTTCCACCTTGTCTTCCACGGCGTCGAGGCGCTCTTCGGCCCGGCCATCCAGGCCGGAACCGGACTCCACCTCCTGCTCGCCGCCAGAGTGGTGCTCTTCCACGGCCATTCCGATAAAGAGGGCCGAGAGAATTGTGAATACGTACGCTTGAATGAAGGCAACGAGCAGCTTCAGCAGCAAGATGAAGACGGTGAATCCTATGCTAATGATGGTGGTCGACCAGGCCGCCGCCTCCCCCATGATCACGTTCATCATGAACACCAGCCCAATGAGGCTGAAGATGATGAGGGACCCGCCCATCATGTTCGCGAACAAACGAATCGCGAGGGCCAGGTGCCGCATCACGAGACCGATGATCTCGATGGGCACCAGAATTATTCGGATGAGAACAGGCGCGTCTGGGGGGCCCGTCAGCAGCTCCTTGTAGTAGTCCGTCGAAGCATAGAGCAGCACGATCGCAAACGTCATGACGGCCATCACCCCCGTGACCGCGATGTTGGACGTCGCCGCCCCCGCAAACGGCACGAGGCCCAGAATATTGGCGACAAGGATGAAGAAGAACGCCGTCAGCAGGTAGGGCAAAAATGTACGCCACTTCCCGTCCGGGATGTTGGGCTTCGCAATTTCATCGCGGACGAAGACGACCAGCACCTCCATCATGTTTTGAAAGATGCCTTGGGGGGCCTCCGGCTGGTCGTGCCCCTTCTTGTAGCGCTGTGCCAGGGCGATGAAGATCCCCAGCACGATGAGCATCGCCAGCAGGCCAAAGATGAGGTGTCGCGAGATGGAGAGATCCGCCACGACCTGCCCGCTCGTCCGGACCACTGGGCTATGAAGGTGCTCTTTCGCCCCGATGGCCTCGCTGAGCTCCGCCGATGCCGTGATCGGGTCGGCGTGTCCCTCCCCCTCGTCGCCATGGGCAGTCAGCCCGTACGGTCCGCCCCGGAGAAGCCCCTTCGTGCTCCCATATGCTTCAAGCGTGAGTGCGCCGTCCGCAGTGCGGACGAGCATAATGCGCGGGAGCTCAACCTGCGCGAACGGCTTGAAGTTAAGGTAGTAGCCGTCCTCTGCGTGCCCGAGAATCGTGTTGTTGACGATGCCCTCAAGCGTTACCTCCTCTCCCGCTTCCCCCGCGGGCACAGACGCCTTCGCGGGAGCGGTGGGCAGCGCCAGGCTCACTCCCAGCACGGCGAGCGCGACAATGTAAAGGGGACGAACCCGACCGATCATAAGGCCTTTGTTTGTGCAATGGCAATCACATACACGACGAATGGGCAGCCGTCACGTTCAGGCCGTAAGGCCATCCTGCCTCATCCGCCGGATGATTATCCAGATCTCAAATGCGATGCTCACGAATAGCAACCCGAGGAGGACTCCCACATACGTCGGCACGTGCACCGGAGCATACAGGAGAACCAGGATCATCGCTACGAAGACGAGGCCCATTCGTACCCCAAGCCCGCCCAACTCGATGACCAAGAATGTTTTTCGGCTCGACGCCCGCAGGGCCGTGCGATGCGTCAAAACACGTGCCGCAGCGTGCACTCCCACCGTCGCAATCCCCAGCCACACCCCAGTTGTCATCGCGATGGTACCGGTTGCTCAGCGGAGGGAGAATGTGTGCAACACAACGTGGCACTCTGCTCCTCACGCCTTCACCTTCTCACACCAGCATTGAAGCTACGCATCGGGGCGGTGCAGGACTTATGAGAAGCGGTGAATCGTGCATGAAAGAATCTCGCAGGGACACGTCGAGGAGGAAGCGCCTCTGGGACGATGGCTCGGGGCGGCGTCAAGAAGGAAATTCTTGCTGAAGTCGCCAGAGCTGAAGCCCAGCGCCTACAAGTCCCACCGTTGCCCCCACAAACAGCCCCCATGGGGTAGACTGGAGCTGGACGTCGACGAGCGCCCCGAGGAGGGGCGGAAACGCAGCCACGCCCACGATGCGCCATCCCAGATCGAGGTATGGGGCAATGTCTCGAAGGGCACTTTTCCAGGGCCCGTCGTTCCCCTCGTGAGCCATCGTCACTGTGCACCGATGTCTGGACGGCATGAGGGTCTGAGCAACAGAGCCCTCACGGCCCGGGACCTACGCCTCAGTCGCCTCCTCGGACAGCTCTGCGTCCGCCGCCTCAGGTCGCTCAGAGCGAACAGAATTGCGGTCTCCCCCCTCTTCGCTGGCGAAGGGCGCTCTGCTTTCGGAAACCGTCGTGCCCATCTCGCACTCGCCCGTAAACTCCGCCCCTTCTTCCACGACCAGGCGATCCGTTTCGATCGTCCCGTCTACCCGAGCCGTACTTTTGAGCACAAGACGTTCGTCGACGTAAATCTCGCCTTGCACCTGCCCAGCAATTTCAACGTTGGTCGCGATAATCTCTCCCTCGACCTCCCCTTCTTCCGCGATCATCGTCTTCCCTTCCACCTTCAGGGTTCCTTCGATGCGACCGCTGGCGCGGACATCGCTGTTCGCCCGCACGGTTCCCTCAAAGACAGTGCCCTCACCGACGAGATTGACCTGGTCCTGAACAGTACCTGTCTGGCTAGCCATAGAGGATGAAGCGTCGTCCGTTTGCGAGTTTCCAAAGAGACCCATCAGAGAAGGATGGAGGTGCAAAAAGGTATGGCGGTCGTCCCGGCGCAAGCTACCAGCCTGCGATGTAGGCGTCCGGCCCTTGGGCGAGGCCATTTCGCCAAAGCTCAAAGTGCAAGTGCGGGCCGGTCGTTACCGCACCGGTGTTTCCGGTCACGGCAAGTGGCTCCTGTGTCGTTACCCGGTCGCCCAGTTGCTTAAGCAAACGCCTGCTGTGTTTGTACACGGAAAGGTATCCACCGGCGTGCTGAACTGCAATCGTGTACCCTCCGTCCTGCGCCCAATCGGCCCACACGACGTATCCCTCCCCCACTGCTCGGATGTACTCCCCCTCGGACACCGCTACATCGACCCCGTAGTGCCCAGACTCTACATCGAAGTCTCGGGTGGGAAACCCATTCGTGACCGGAGGAGAGAGGGGAAATGAAAGTCCTGTGAGGGCGGCTGGGGCATTTCCCTCCACGCCGACCGTCGGCGCGAAGGCCGGTTGCCGGTGGGCGTTTCGAGCAGAGGATTCGGTGGCTTCTCCACCCGGCGCCCCCCCTTCCTCGTTGGGCGACCGTGCCCCTCTCGCTCCCCTGGATTCCGGACGCCCCTCTTCCGAAAGAGGCGTGGAGTCGACCCGGCCGGTAATGAGCCCACGGAGGCGCTGGATGTAGTGTCGCTGTGCAGAGAGCGAGTCTTGAAGCGCCTGCACACGGAGGGTATTGAGGCGAGCATTCTCCTGCATTTCTTCTGTCCCGTAGCCAGGGACCTGCGTGCGCAGCGGGGTGAATGCAATCAATACGGCCACCGTGGCCCCGACCCCCAACAGGCTTCCGCCCCAGGTCATCATCATGCGTGACGGACGAACCTGGTATCGCCGAGTTTTGCCCATCCCATCCGCGTCCATCACGACGATGGTATGGTCGGTGCCCACATTTTGAATGAGGTCCGCGAAAAACGACCACATGACACCGTCTCTGCCTCTGTTGCATGAGGGACGCAGCACACAGTACAGGCCCCACCGGTGTGGAACTCGAGCTTTGGGGCCTGGCCTCTCCAAGTCACATTTTGCACGGGGAACGGATCGACGTATTTTCAGTTTCTGGAGTGGTTTCCAACAGGGTTCCGATCAGGCCTCCCAGAACGATTTACGCAATCTTCCTTCTGCGGGCGTGCGGAACTCGGCAACGGGTCGGGCACAGCGTTTCGGATCGCCTCGCCCCCGCTCTGCCCCCAGTCACTGCTCTCTCGCCACCGACCACCACTTCCCCAAACCATGCCCCGACACGAATCTGCAAAGAAGCGGATGCGACAGAACGAGAAGCGCCACGAGCGCAACAAGTCGCAGAAGAGCCGCGTCCGCACGAAGATCAAGAAGCTCCGCTCCTTGGACAACAAAGAAGAGGCCGAGGAACTGCTCAACGACGTGAAGGGCGATCTGGACCGTCTTGCCGCCAAGGGAACCATTCACACGAACAAGGCGGCCAACAGAAAGAGCGAGCTGGAGAAGCACGTGGACACCCTGGAGTAGTCGGGGTAGTGCCCTCTGCCTCTCCATTCTGCCTTTTTCCCTGACAGTTCTGTGCTCCCAGGTGCATCGTGAGCACTCGTTTCAGGGGGCCGTTCAGTGCCCCCCGGCGTCCTTGCCCACACGCTTCCGTCTTTGGGGTGAGAAATAAAATCGCCGGCTCCCTCCTGCAGGCTCCTTCTTCTTGAAGACCTCGGATTTATCCCTGGGGAGGGAATTGCGTGTCCGAACCACGTTCTGTACCTTATAAGGGTACAGAAAACATTCACTCTCCACGTGAGTGGCTCCGGGGAGCCATCGTCTCTTCTCTCGGCCTTTGCTTCTTCCAACACACCATCAACCCTATGATGACATCCGATATTTCTTCAAGTACACACTTCCGCTCTTCACTCTGGGTCCCCCTTCTTCTCATCGCCGGAGGACTCTTCCTTGCCGGCTGTGGATCGACGGCCCCCGTTGTACAGTCGGTCAGTGGCCCTGACACCCTTGAGACCGACGAGACCGGCACGTTCGAGGCCTCGATCAGTGAGGAGGCCGACGAACCCCTGACCTACACCTGGGAGTTCGGCGACGGCGCAACGGGATCCGGATTGTTGGCAAACCACAGTTACGGCTCGACGGGGCAGTACGCCATTCGGTTTGAGGCGAGCAACGACGGAGGCTCTGACGCGGACACCATCTCTGTGCGCGTCGTCCCGCCGCCCCAGCCCGCCTCCATTGCGTCGATCAACGCGACGCCAAACCCGGTCGATGAAGGCGAGTCGGTGCGCTTCAGCAGCAACCTGCAGGGCGACTCCCCTGTGTCACGAAGCTGGAGCTTCGGAGACGGCTCCTCATCGATGAGCCAATCGCCCACACACACCTACGAGGACCCGGGGCAGTACACCGTGCGCCTTGAGGCTTCCAATGACGTCGGGGAGGATACGCGGACAGTCACTGTCCGCGTGAACCGCGTGCTTCCGGAGGTCTGCACCACCGTGAGCGAAATGAACTCCACCTTCTTCGACCGCAACTCCAGCACGCTGACGGAGGAGGCGGAGGAGAGCCTGCAGGAGAATGCCGACATTCTCTCCGACTGCCCGAACCTGAGCGTCCAGATTGAAGGCTTCGCTGCGCCGGGTGAGCGCAACGTGCAGTCGCTCTCGGAAGACCGCGCCGAGGCGGTGTCCAACTTCTACCAGAACAACGGCGTGCCCGGCTCCCGCGTCATGACCGGGGGGCAGGGCCAGGTCGAAGGGGTGACCTCGAAGAAGGGCGGCACGCGCCAGTACCGCCGTGCGGACTCGCTTCCCCAGCGTGAAGACGACGGCATGTAGTCTTCTCTCCGTCCATGCGGACCGTCTCTTCGGGCGGGTCCCTCTTCAGGGGCCCGCCCGTTTTTTATGGGCCTCACCGTCGGTCCTACGGCGCACACACTTTTCGTGGGTCCGACACGGCCGTCGTGAGCCGAACGGACGGTGGGGACGTGACGGGGCGGCGAACGTCTGTGTCCCCCTACGGCGAACAGACGCTGTGCCGTCGGGCAAGACAAGACTCTTCCGGCAGGGGGCACGTCGCTCGCGGCCAGCGATACGGGGGCGGGCAGGCCTCCTCCCTGTGTTGCCGACTACTGCTCCGGCCGGAGCAAGGGGAAGAGGATCACGTCGCGGATCGACTCCTGCCCGGTGAGGATCATAGCAAGACGATCAATGCCGATGCCCAATCCGGCCGCGGGCGGCATGCCGTATTCCAGGGCCCGGAGGTAGTCCTCATCGATCAGCGATTCCGGATCCACATCTTCGTCCACCTCGGCGGCGCGCTGGCGTGCCTGCGCCACAAATCGCTCCCGCTGATCCTGCGGATCGTTGAGCTCGCTAAACGCATTGGCCACCTCGCGCCCCGCCACCACGAGTTCAAACCGCTCCACGAGCCCCTCCTTCTCGCGGTGCTTCTTCGCAAGGGGGCTCAGCGCAACCGGGTAGTCCGTAACGAAGGTGGGCTGGACGAGCTCCGGCTCCACCGTCTCGCTGAAGACCTCGTCCAGGAGGTCCCCGAGGCCCATGTCGGCGTCCACCTCCTCCAGCCCCAGCTCATTCGCCGCCACGTCGTAGACACGGTCGGCGTCGGCCCCGTACAGATCGATCCCGGTTTCCTTCTGAATGGCCTCGAAGAACGGAACCCGTGCCCAATTTCCGCCCAAATCAATTTTGTGCCCTTCAAACTCCACCGTGGATGTGTCGTGGAGCGTTGTGGCCACCGTGCGGAGAAGCTCTTCCGTCAGGTCCATCATCCACCGGTAGTCCTTGTAGGCCACGTAGCACTCCATCATGGTAAACTCCGGATTGTGGAACCGGCTCAGGCCCTCATTGCGGAAGTCCTTTCCGATCTCGTACACCCCCTCGAAGCCCCCCACCAGCAGCCGCTTCAGGTAAAGCTCATCCGCAATGCGGAGGTAGAGCGGCATGTCGAGCGCGTTGTGGTGCGTCTTGAACGGGGACGCCGACGCTCCCCCATAGACGGGCTGGAGGACGGGCGTCTCCACCTCCAGGCATCCCCGATCATCCAGAAAGCGACGCATGGTGGAGATAAGCTCGGACCGCTGGCGGAAGACCTCCCGCACGTCTTCGTTCACCGCGAGGTCGACGTACCGCTGGCGGTATCGAAATTCCTTGTCCGTCACCTCGTAGTAGGTCTCCTCGTCGGTCTCCTTCACCACCGGGAGTGGGCGGAGGGCCTTCGCAAGCAACTGAAAGTCGGCGGCGGCCCGGACGGTCACCTCGCCCATCCCCGTGCGGAAGACAAATCCCTCAACACCGACGATGTCTCCGATATCGAACAGCTCCGTGAAGACCTCGTCGTAAAAGTCTTCGCCCAGGTCCTGCGAGCGCACGTAGACCTGAATCGTGCCGGTCTCGTCCTGCAGGTCGAAGAACGCCGAGCCCCCCATCACTCGAAGGCCGGTAATGCGGCCGGCAATGGAGACCTTGTACTCCCCCACGTCTCCGTCCGCCGGCTGGTGGAGGTCATCGTCGAACGTATCGAGAATCTCATCGGCGTGGGCGTCCACGTCCCACGCATAGGGATAAGGGGCAACGCCACGCTGTTCCAGGGCCTCGCGCTCCTCGCGACGGCGCTGTTCTTGTTCACTGAGCTCTGAAGATGCGGGGGACATTCGAAGATTGGAATCGTCAATGGAAGAGAACAGACGTACGCAGGCAGCTGCTCAGACGGCAGCTGTCCGCAGAGGGGTCTCGCTCTGGGAAGCACGACGGACCTGTCCGTCGCCGGACTGTCCCGAACGGAGTGCTGCCCCGAGCGGAGTGCTGGAGGGCCTACGAGATCCACTCCTCGGCCTCCAGCAGCAATTCGTCGTGATGGCTCCGGAGAAGTTGCGCAATGAGCTGACTCAGCTCACGGGCAGCGCTGCCCGGCGACTGGCCCGTTGTGAGCGAGGTCATCTGATCGGTGCCTTGCTCCAGCATCTCCAGCGCGCTGGACAGCGTGAACCACCAGGGCTCTCCAGCGTCAGCCGCGCCGGCTGGGGACTTCGTGGAGCACAGGTGCATTACCTTGTGTCCCTGGGTCGTGAGCGTGTCGCGCAGCACCGACACGGCCTGCTCCGCGGTCTCCACCATGGATCTCATTTTTTCTTGCTGCCCGAGCGACAGGGCCGCACTCGCTGCCTGTCGCTCGTAGTGGAGTGCTTTTTCCAAGATCTGCACGGCGGCCACGGCCACCGACTGGTACGGGGCACACTCGCAGTCGGCCTCCTCGACGAGCGTGTGGAGGGCTTCTACGTCCGGGTTCGGCACCTCGGACAGCGTTTCTTCTTCGTCTGTCAGAAGAAGCGCCCGTCCCGAAAACTGCTCTGGGCTTCCCTCGGGGTCGTGCTCCGCCGCCGACGATCCGGCGTCGCGCTCACGTGCCGCGTCACTCATGCAGGGCGATTCGTTATGAAACTACAGTGGTGGGGGCCACAACATTCCCCATGCCGCCTCTTACGAACACGCAGGAGACGCACATGGGGAGATTCGCACTACATCACAGGGCCCGTACGAGTTCCAGATTTTGACCTGCGTGCATCAGGGAGAACGGAGAATTCGGCATGTTCAACGTAAAGGATGGGATGAACTTTCCGAGTTGGTGTCCATGGCCGTCCGCAGAGAAGACAGGATTGTCTCTGCCCGGTCGGCGGACAGGTCCCCCCCTTGGACCGCCACGCGCACCATTTCCGTGGAGAGGGCCGCATAGACGGGCACGAGGTGAGGCGCTCCGTGCTCCAGGGCGTCAAGATGGGCCTGAACGGTGCCACTGTCTCCCCGCACGACAGGACCGGTGAGCACCTCCGGCGGGCGTCCTCCCTTGAGATTGGACCAGGTGTGCTCCACGAGTGGCCCCATGAGATCGGCGCCCGAGGCCGACGCCTCTTTTCCTTTCAGGTCCCCAAGCACCTCCTCCACGACGGCCAGGAGCGCGACGAGGCCGTTCGAGGCGAGGACGGCGGCGCAGTGGTAGCGGGCCTTCTCGTCGGGCGTCAGCCGGAGGGGCTGTGCCCCGAGCGCTCTGGCCAGTGCCTCCCCCGTAGCAAGGGCCGGCGCGTCGCCCTCAAGCCCCACGACGATGCCCTCAAGGGCCTCAGGAGGCGTCATTTCCGTAAAGGTTTGCAACGGGTGGAAGCTCATTGTGGCAGCACCCTGCTGGTCGAGCGGAGCGAGGGCCGCCGCCGTCCGCGCCCCAGACGTGTGTGCCACGACGGTGGCGGCCCACGGATGATCGCAGCGCCCCAGGGCCTCCGCGACGTCTTCAATCGCGTGGTCCGGCACGCAGATGAGCACAATTCGAACGGTGTCCGGCAGCGTCTCCCCCGTCGTGCCCACCACCGGGGCCCCGACTCGGTCGGCCAGGGCACGGGCCGCTTCTTCCCGTCGGCTCACCACGGCTTCGATCCGCCGCCCATTCGCAGAAAGGCCACGCGCGAGGGTCGTCCCCACGGCCCCGGCCCCAACAATGGCAATCGGCCCTGTGGGGGATGCAGTAGGCATTTTTTACATAGGAAAATTCGCTGACCGATGAGAGCGCCCCCGGGGCACGGTGGAAGTCCAAATGTAGGTGCCAAGGCGGAAAAGGTCCACCGCCCCATTGCCGGCGCCCCAATGCCCAAGGGCGCGCTTGCCGCGGAGGAGAGAAAGGACCTCTTTGTCCTGTGTCGCATCCGGCCTCCGAGTGTGCAAAAGCAAGATTGCTTTCATAAATTATGGTATTTGAACGCCCCAACCCCGAGTTTCTAAGTGCTTGGGTTCCAAACGAACTACACCTTGCCGCCCACCCGTTCGTATGGAGATTCCTTCTCTACAGCAGGGCTTTGAGCGTGAGCATGGCCTCATGACCCAGGAGAAGCCCCTCACGCAGGAGGATGAGCAAGAGTCCCTTCGCATTGGCGTTCCCCGCGAGGTGGGGAACGAGGAACAGCGCGTGGCCCTGGCCCCAAGTGGGACCGGGGCCCTCGTCGCCAATGGGCATGAGGTGTACGTGGAAGAGGGGGCCGGGATCGAGGCGCATTTCCAAAACGATGAGTACGCCGACGCCGGGGCCGAGCTCGTATCCGCCCCCGACGACCTCTACGAACGGAGTGACCTCATCGTGAAGGTGGGGCCGCCGGTGGAGGACGAAATGGATCTTCTCCAAGAGGGCCAAATTCTCCTCTCGGCGCTCAACCTCGGGGGCACGACTCCCGAGTTTCTTCATCACCTGATGCGAATGAAGGTGACGGGCATCGGGTTTGAGTTCATCCGCGACCCGGACGGCACCTTTCCCCTCGTGCGCATGATGCACGAGATCACCGGATCGGTATCGATCCAGATCGCCGGGCGCTACCTGGAGAGCAATGAAGGGGGAAAAGGGGTCATGCTCGGCGGCATCTCGGGCGTCCCGCCCGCAACGGTGGTCATTCTGGGGGCCGACGTAATTGGCCAGTGGGCCGCCCGCACCGCCCTCGGCTACGGGGCACACGTCATCGTGCTCGATACCGAGCTTGGCTCCCTTCGCACCCTCGAAAACACACTGGATCGCAGCGTCACCACCGCCGTTGCCAGCGAGCACTACCTCCGCCAGGCCGTCCGCTCGGCCGACGTGGTGGTAGGGGCCATGGTAACCGGGGGCGAGCGCTCGCCCCTCCTCGTGACGGAGGACATGGTACAGTCCATGGCCCCGGGCGGTGTCGTGGTGGACGCGGTGATGGATCAGGGCGGCTGCGTCGAAACGAGCCGCCCCACCACCCACTCCGCTCCGACCTATCGCCGGCACGACATTGTCCACTACTGTGTGCCCAACATGCCGTCCAACGCGGCCCGGACCGCCTCCTACGCCCTTACCCACGTGCTCGTCCCCTACCTCCTCCGCATCGGCGAGGCCGGCTCCATCAACGAGGCCCTGTGGCACGACGAGGGGCTCCGCAACGGGACGTACGTGTACCGGCAGCACCTCACGAAGCAAAACCTAGCGTCGATGTTCGGCATGAGCCATCGCGACATCGAACTGCTCATCGCCTCGGGCATCTAGTCCAGTCCCCCCACAGTTCAGTCCCGCCGATGGCCCTTCCCGTCACCCTTCGGAAGGTGGACGAAACGCCCCGCTACTGCCTGTACGACCTCGGCGGCGAAGACGCAGCGGCCGGCCGCGTCAAGCTGTACAAGGCCTCTGCGGACATTGAAGTGGTGCGCCTCTCGGGCGAAGAGGTGCCGGCCCGTCCACCCTTTTACCTTGCGCAGGGCGTTTCCCGCCTGCGGACGTACTGCGAGCGCGATCAGTATCCGGACACAGACACGTGGACCGCGTAGGCAGTCTCGGTTGGTTTCTGTTTTCCGTGATTTTCCGGGGACAGGCGCTCGCCCCCCGCCGGTCATCGTTGTGTTCAGGGGAAGTGCCTCTTATCTTCGCGTTCTGATTGCCCTCGTTCTCCAGCCTTCCGGCACGTCGGGCCGCAGGCCCGGTCTGCCCCTTTGCCCAACCGCCTGTTCTGAAATGGCCTTTCCTTCTCCGGAGCGGGAGCAGTGGAGCTCTCGGCTCGGCTTCGTCCTCGCGGCGGCGGGGTCAGCCGTCGGTCTGGGCAACATCTGGCGGTTTCCCTTCAAGGCAGGTGACAACGGGGGCGGGGCCTTTGTGCTGATCTACCTCGCCTGCCTCCTCCTTCTTTGCGTCCCGTACCTATTTGCCGAACTGGCCCTCGGGCGCAACGGCAAGCGAAATCCGGTGGGGGCCATTCGGGCCGTTCGGGGCCGCTCCCCCTGGTCTCTCGTGGGGGGACTCTGCGTGGCGACGGGCCTCGCCATTCTGAGCTACTACGCGGTGGTGGCCGGCTGGGCCGTGGGCTACGTGTTTCGGGACCTCGCCACTGCCGAGGCCTCAGACGTCGCCTTTGCCCGCTTTACCGCCGACCCGCTGTGGGTCGTTCCCCTATTCGGCGGCTTTCTTTTCGCGACGGTGGGGGTGGTCGCCAGGGGCGTGCGCCAGGGCATCGAGCGGTGGGCCAAGATCCTGATGCCGATGCTGTTCGTTCTCCTTTGCCTCGTCACCTTTCGGGCCGTTACGCTGCCCGGTGCGGGCGCCGGACTTGCGTTTTACCTGACGCCCGACTTTTCGGAGGTGTCGGGCCTGATGGTCGTGGAAGCCCTCGGGCAGGCCTTCTTTTCCCTCAGCCTCGGCGTCGGGACGATGGTCACGTACGGCTCGTACCTGCCCGACGACGAAAACCTGGTCGTTGCCGGCGGGTACGTGGCCGTCTTCGACACGCTCATCGCCCTTATGGCGGGCCTGATGATCTTTCCCGCCGTGTTCGCGATGGGCCAGGACCCGGCGGAGGGCCCCTCGCTCGTGTTCGTGGTTCTGGCCGATGTGTTCGGGGCCATGCCGCTCGGGTCGTTCGTCGGGACGCTCTTTTTCCTCCTCCTCGCGATTGCTGCCTTTACCTCAAGCATTCCACTGCTGGAAGTATTCGTCTCGTATCTCGTCGATGAGACGACGTGGTCTCGCCGCACGGCCGCCCTGAGCGCCGGCGGGGTTGCGTTTGTTCTCGGCCTGCCGTCAGCCCTGTCCCAGGGCGCCGTGCCAGCCCTCAGCGACCTGTCCTGGCTCGTGGGGAACCAGATTCTTGGGCCGAGCCCCGGCGTGCTCGACCTCGTAGACTTCCTCTGGGGAAGCGTGGCCCTCGTCCTTGGCGCCGTCTTGCTAAGTGTATTCGTGGGGTGGGTGTGGGGCGCCGACGAGGCCCTGGAAGAAGTGCGCCCCGGCAACGGCCACGCGATGGGACGGTGGGCCGGGCCCCTCTGGCGCGCCGCAATTCGGTACGCCTTTCCCGTCACGATTCTGGCCGTGCTGGTCGTTGACCTTCTCTACGACGTGCTGTAGCGGGGCTGCCCGCTCACCTCTCGGCCGTTCTCCGGCGCGCGATTGCGATCACGTTCGTTACCCTTTAACTTCGAGCGATGTTCACTCTGGCACGCCCATCGGGCGCGCCGTTCTTTTCTGTTCCACCAGCCCCCCCGACGATTCTCATGAGCACATCCTCGACTGACCGAGAGCAGTGGTCGTCCCGGATCGGCTTCGTCCTCGCCGCCGCCGGGTCGGCCATCGGGCTGGGCAACATTTGGCGCTTTCCCTACCTGGCCGGCGAGGGGGGCGGCGGGGCCTTCGTGCTCATCTATCTGCTGTGCATCCTCTTCATCGGGATGCCCTACCTGTTCGCCGAGCTCTCGCTGGGGCGCAATAGCCAGAAAAACCCGGTCGGCGCGATCAAGTCCATCACGGGCGGGGGCTCCGCCTGGATCGTGGTGGGGGGCTTTTGTGTGCTCGCCGGCTTCATTATTCTGAGCTACTACAGCGTTGTGGCCGGATGGGCCGTGGGGTACGCAGTGAAGGATGTCCTGGCCCCCACCATGGGCTTCGAGGCGTTCGCGGCCGCCCCGTGGCTCAACGTCGGGCTGGTGCTCTTCTTTCTGTCGCTCACGCTCCTCGTGGTGCTCGGGGGCGTGGAGAAGGGCATCGAACGGTGGGCCAAAATTTTGCTGCCCGTCCTGTTCGTGCTGATTCTCCTCGTCATCGTCCGCGCCGTCACGCTCGACGGGGCCGCGGAGGGGCTGCGCTTTTACCTCGTGCCCGACTTTTCCCAGATTACCTTCGACCTCGTGATCGCCGCCCTCGGGCAGGCGTTCTTCACTCTCAGCCTCGGCATGGGGGCCATGATCACCTACGGCTCGTACCTGCCGAAGCAGGAGGACATCGCCGTATCCGGTGGCTACGTGGTTCTGTTCAACACGATGATCGCCCTGATGGCCGGGTTCATGATCTTCCCCGCTCTGTTCGCGATGGACGCCGATCCGGCCACGGGGCCCGCCCTCGTGTTCGTCGTGCTGCCCCAGGTCTTCGCCCAAATGCCCCTCGGGGGAATCGTCGGGTTCTTGTTCTTCCTCCTGCTGTCGATCGCGGCACTCACCTCCAGCATCTCTTTGCTGGAGGTCGTGGTGGCCTACTTCGTCGACGAGACGGACTGGTCGCGCCGCAAGTCGGTGGCCGTCATCGGCGTCATTACGTTTCTCATGGCGCTCCCCTCCGCCCTCTCCTTCGGGGCAGTGGACGCGTTCAGTGACCTGAGCTACCTGTTCGGCGAGGGCGGCCTGTTCGGCCAGAACAACGTGCTCGGCATCCTCGATTACCTCATCGGAAGCGCGGGGCTGGCGATGGGCGCCTTCTTCCTGAGCATCTTCATCGGGTGGGTGTGGGGGGCCGATCAGGCGGCCGAGGCGCTCCGCAGGGGCAGCACGACACTGAGCGATGGCTTCCTGCGGGTCTGGATGTTCGGCATGCGATACATCATCCCGGTGGTCGTCTTCGGCATCGTCGTGGGCTACCTGACCGGCACGATCTAGAGGCTCCTGGTCCGGCGATGCGTCTGGGGCACCGTGTGTTCAGGATCGGCCGTAGCAGTGGGCATTCTCCACGCAGTGCGCGTCCGTGCAAAAGGGCAAAAGGCGAACTGCCCAGACGGTCGCGTTCGTGGGTCAGGGGGGAGACGACCCGCTCGGCTACGAAGTCCCCCCGTCGGCCCCATGGCTTGGAGCCGGAACTCGGGGAGGGTGACGATCTCTGTCCCCGGCCTGTGCAGGTAGAACCTCGGCGGGACCCGCGATCCGGGCGCCATCGTCGACGTGGCGGATACGGTGGGCACGGATCACGATCATCCCCACGCGGGCACGTCGGGAAACCGATCCGGTGTCTTCCGCTATGCGATAATTTTACGAAGGCAGTGCCGACGGACCCACGTGGGGTGGGATCATCCATTGCCCCCCCCAGTTTCTTCAATTGTGATCGGGGCTTCTGCATTGTCAGGATGCCCCGCTGCATCTCCGTCCCACCAGCCTGCGGCCCGCCTTCGCCGTTGTCCCATGAGCGACGCCGTCCAAGAGCACTGCGGCATCTTCGGCATCTGCAATCACCCTCAGGCCGCCCGGCACACCTACTACGGCCTGCACGCCCTGCAGCACCGGGGCCAGGAGGCCGCGGGCATCGTCACGTCCACCTACGACGAGCAGCAGGAGCAGCCCACGATGCCGGCCCACAAGGACTTCGGGCTCGTGCTGGACGTGTTCGACGACCCAAGCCTCTTCAACGAGCAGCTGCTGGGGGATGTGAGCATCGGGCACAACCGCTACTCCACCAGCGGGGCGTCTTCGAACCGGGACAACATCCAGCCCCTGGTGGTGCATCACCGGCGGGGAAACCTGGCCTTGTCGCACAACGGCAACCTCTCAAACGCGAAGGAGCTCCGCGATAGCTTCCGCGAACAGGGAACCCTCTTCCAGACCACCAGCGACAGCGAGCTCATCCTGCACCTCACGGCGCAGAGCCGACGACAGAACCATCTCGACCAGATTGTCGACGCCCTCATGCAGATTGAGGGCGCCTACTCGCTGCTCCTGATGACGGACGAGCACATGATCGCCGTCCGCGACCCAAATGGGTTCCGGCCGCTCGCCCTGGGCCGCCTGGAGACGCCGCAGCACCACGAGGGCCCGGCCTACTGCGTAGCCAGTGAGACGTGCGCCTTCGACATGATCAACGCGGAGTACGTGCGGGACATCGAGCCGGGCGAGATCCTAGTGATCGACCGCGAGGACTGCGTCGACGACGGCGACTTCGAAAGCCACGAGATCCCCACGAAGTACGGGGTCAGCCAGTGCGTCTTCGAGTACGTCTACTTCTCGCGGCCCGACTCGCAAATCTTCGGGGAGATGGTCGACAAGGTGCGGCGCCAGCTCGGCATCCAGCTGGCCCAGGAGGCCCCCATTCCCGAGGAGGCGGAGGACGACGAGAAGACCCCCATCGTCGTGCCGGTGCCGGACTCGGCCAACACCTCCACGCTCGGCTTCGCGGAGGAGTGTCAGGACATGGGACGGCGCTGCCGGTTCGACCTCGGCCTCATCCGCAATCACTACGTGGGCCGCACCTTCATCGCCCCCGGCCAGGACCGCCGCGAGATGAAGGTGCGCTGCAAGTTTAACACCGTCCAGGGCCTCTTGAAGGACCGGACCGTCGTGGTCCTCGACGACTCGATCGTGCGGGGGACCACGGCGCGCTACCTTGTGGAGATGCTGCGTGACTCCGGCGCCAAGAGCGTTCACTTCCGGGTGTCGTCCCCGCCGGTTATCAGCCCGTGCTTCTACGGCATGGACTTCCCCGACGCCGACGAGCTGCTGGCCAACAAATTTGACAGCATTGAGGAGATGCGCGACTATCTCGGCGTCGACTCGCTGGCGTACCTGTCGGTGGAGGGCCTCATGACGGCCGTGAAGCGGGCGAACCACAGCGACCTCAGCTACTGCAACGCCTGCTTCACCGGCGACTACCCGGTGCCGGTCGACACGGACATGACCAAGGAGGAGTTCGACTGGCAAGCGCCGGCGCCGCGGGCTTGAGTGTAGGACCCCTCTCCAGTGGAACGTGTGTCCTGAGAGTATACCCGCTTCGTTTTCGGATCGTGAAACGTGATGCGTAAAGCGTGATTAGCAAGAGCGACCGTCCTCATGCATCACGCATCACAATTCATTGTAGACGGGCGCCTATCTCGAGGCCGAGCATAGATCTCTCCTGAAGGCTCGGCCCCTGAAGATCACAGCCCCACCGCTGCTCCGTTGGCCCGCGGATCCGATCCGCCGTAGAATACCCGCCCCTCGTCGCCCGACCGCGTCACACGAAGGCCCTGCGCGCGTCCCCACCGCGGGATGCCCCCGAAGACGCCCTCTGTTACCTCCCATCCGCGCGCCCGGAGATTCTGGACCGCATCCCTCGAAAGGGCGAACTCCTCGTAGCTCAGGTGACGCGGTTTCCACTGGTGGTGCAGGCGTCCAGCCGTCACCGCCTGCTCGATGTCCATCCCGTGGTCGATCACGTTCATGATGACCTGGAACGTGGTCGTGATGATGGTCGACCCGCCCGGCGCCCCAATTACTAGGGAGAGCTCGCCGTCCGGATTCTCGACGATCGTCGGCGACATCGAGGACACCATGCGGCGGTCCGGCGCCACCAGGTTGCGCTTCGTTCCCGAGAGGCCGAACTGATTGGGCACGCCCGGCTTCAGCACGAAGTCGTTCATCTCGTTGTTCATAAAGAAGCCGGCCTCGTCGACCATGACCTTCGACCCATACCCGCTGTTGAGCGTGGTGGTCACGCTTACGGCCATGCCGCTGCTGTCGGCCACCGAGTAGTGGCTCGTCTCCATCGACTCGCCCGCCAGCATGGGCTCGCCGGCCCGCACCGAGTCGGTGGGCGTGATCCGGCTGGAGTCGAACGAAGCCATCCGGTCCCGCATGTAGTCCTTCTGCACGAGCCCCTCCGTGGGCACCTGTACGTGATCGGGGTCCCCGAGCCACTTGGCGCGATCAGCAAAGACGCGGCGCATGGCCTCGCCGAGGTAGTGGGCCGTGGCGCTGGAGTTGAAGCCCATCCGGCCGATGTCTTTCATCTCGGCCGCGTTCAGGAGCTGGGCGATGGCGACACCGCCGGAGGAAGGCGGCCCCATCGAGTGGACCTCGTACCCTCGGTACGACGCGGTCACCGGCGCCCGCTCCACCGCCTCGTACTCGGCCAGGTCCTGCTCGTCGATCAGCCCCCCGTTGGCCTGGAACTGCTCGGCGATGAGGGAGGCCGTCTCGCCTTCGTAGAACTCGGACTTGCCCTCGTCGCGAATGCGCTTGAGGGTGCGGGCCAAGTCCGCCTGCACGAACCGTTCCCCCGGTCGGTATTCCGCCGACGCACGGCCCTTGGTAAAGTACTCTTTCGTCGCCGGAAACTCGGCGAAGGCCTCGTAGCGGTCGTTCAAGCCTTCGGCCATCGTGTGGGGGAGCGAAAAACCTTCTTCCGCAAGCCGAATGGCCGGGGCCATCACCGTCGCGCGGTCGAGCGTGCCGTGCTCGTCGAGGGCCTTCAGCAGCCCCGCGACGGTGCCGGGGACCCCCGAGGCCAGATGGCCGCGCCGGCTGCGCTGGCGCACGGCGGTGCCGTCGTCGTCGAGATACACCTCCTGCGTGGCCCCGCTAGGCGCGTCCTCGCGGTGGTCGATCGTCGTGACTGAGCCGTCGGACCGGCGGATGACCATAAAGCCTCCTCCTCCAATGTTGCCGGCGTAGGGGTGCACCACGGCCAGCGCGAAGCCCGTCGCCACGGCGGCGTCGACCGCGTTGCCGCCCTTCTCCAGCATCGACACCCCGGCCCGGGACGCCCGTTTCTTTGCGGACACCACCATTCCGTTCTTCGCGTATTCGGGGACGGGAGCGGGGACAGGAGCAGGGCCGGCCGCCCCGGACGACACGGCGGAGCGGGGGGCACTCGGGGCCGGTGTCCAGGCCGAGCCCCCGAAGACACCGATCAAGAGCAGAAGCGCGCAGCCAAGGAGGCGAGCCGTCGAGCGGGCAGACATGGTGCGGGGGAGTGACCGGGAGAGAACGGGGATTTCAAAACGTAGGCGTCCCCTACTCGAATGGCAACCCGTCCCCGCTCCGACTCAGCACAGTTTCCCGATCGTCACGGCGGGGGAGAGCAAGAGGACCACTGTGACAGCCATGGCAACTGAGGGTCCATGGATCCGGCACAATTGCGGTCATCCCCCCTTGCCGTGAGATGGACGATGGGCCCCCGCGTCGGTGACGAAGAACATCTCGCCCAACAGAGCAGGGGCCTCACGGTCCTTCTGGACCGGCTCTGCAACCAGGGGAACAACGTGCCCTGGGGCCTCACATGCATGGATGGCCCGTTTCGTGGCGACTGGGTCGCGGCGTTCGGGGGGAATCTACACTGCGGATATGCCTTTTGGGGACACAGGTGCAGCGTTGCCGTTGGAATATGCACAGGGGGTTCATGACGTTCTCAAATCACTCGTAGGTGTGTCTTTCCCTCCCTCCACACTTCGCAGCGCCTTCCGCCGGGTCACCAGTCACACGGCCCTGGGCGGCTTGCTCCTGATGTGCCTCCTCGGGATGCCCGCACACGCCCAGCCCAACACGACGACGGAGACATGGAGGGCACACCCCTCCGAGTCGTACGGCTTTGACGTCTTCGCGCTCGCCGCGGCCGTCGACCGCGCCGCCGACCTTGCGCCCCTCAGCAGCCTGCTCGTGGCGCGTGGCGACACGACGGTGGCGGAGGTCTACTTCAATGGACGAGGGCCCGATCAGGCCGCCAACCTCAAGTCCGCCAGCAAGAGCGTGCTCGGCGCCCTCACTGGCATTGCCCTCGCGGAGGGGTCCTTAGACGGCGTCGACCAACCCATCGGCCCGTTTTTCCCCAACCTCCTCGGCGACGCCCCCCGCAAGCAGCGCATCACGGTCGATCATTTGCTCACGCAACAGGCGGGCCTCGAATCGACGAGCTTCGGCAACTACGGTGCTTGGGTCTCCAGTCCCAACTGGGTGGCCGACGCCCTGCGACGCCCCATGATCGACCGCCCCGGCGGCGAGATGATCTACAGCACTGGCACTACGCACGTCTTGGGAGCTGTCCTCGCCGAGGCCACCGGCCGCTCGCTCCGGGCCTTCGCGCAGGCGCACCTCTTTGACCCGCTCGGGGTGCGCATCCGAAGCTGGCAACAGTCCCCCACGGGCCGCTATTTCGGCGGCAACAACCTGGCCCTGACGCCCCGCGGACTGCTTCGGTTCGGGCAATTGTACCTGAACGGGGGGCGCTTTCGGGGACGACAGGTTCTCCCGGCGGGCTGGGTTGATCGGTCGTGGCGGACCTACGTACGCTCCACCTACCACGGCCACCAGTACGGGTATCTTTGGTTCATGCACGAGCTCGGAGGGGAGCGCGTGGCCTTTGCCTGGGGATACGGCGGACAATACGTCTTCGTGGTTCCCCGGCTTCGTCTCGTCGTGGCCTGCACCTCGTCGCTTCGGAACCGCCCATCCGGCAGTAGCAACCACAACGAGCAGATCTTGCGCCTGCTAGCGGAGCACATCCTTCCGGCCGCGCAGGGCCCGCCCGGCCCTGCCCCATGGCCCTCACGTCCCCACCCCGTGTTTGGCTGGTGACCGTCCCGATCAGGGGCGACCTTGAGCCCCAGGCTACTTCTTGCCTCCGCCCCCTTCAAACAGATTTCGGAGGCGGTTGAGGCCCTCCTCCTTCGCCAAGGATCGGATCTTCGACGTGATGGCGTCCTTGTTTAGAATCTCGACGGAGGGGTTGCGCATCGTGCCGCCCAGCTGGACCGTCACCGGCACGGCCTCGGCACCGGCGTCTTCACCCACGAGCGTGTCGAGAAGCGATCCAAGCTGCCCGTCTCCGCTTCCCAGACGCCCGGTCACCCCCGAATCGTCGAGGACCGAGAGGGGGAGCTGCAGCGTCATTTCGAGATCCATGCCGCCCGTCAGGCCCAGCGCCCCGTCCACCTGGCCATTGAACCGCCCCCCTCCGAAGTCCCACGTCTTCAGCCGGAACTGTCCTTCCTTAATGACAAACGGACCGCCGAGGCGTTTGAATTGCTTTAGCGAGGCCGACGGCAGGTTCAGCGCGTCGGCGAGGGCCTGGGCCGGCCCTGCATCGAGCGACAGCCCGCCGTTTGCGACGAGCGACTGACCGATGGCGGTAAAGGCCTCCGTCCGCGGCAGAAGGCCCTCCGTCAGGGCCGTTTCCCCGTCGGCGTTAAGGGTGAGCGTGCCGGTCACCAGACGCCCCAGGGTGGTCCAGTCGTCGAGCACCGCCCCGGCCTGCGCGTCTTGCAGTTCAAGGTCGTACGTGAGCGCCGATGCGGGTGCAGCCGCGTGTGCTGAAGGAATCCGCCCCGGAGCCGCCGCGGCGAGCCACACGGAGCCGGACGCCGGCACAGTAGAGGCGGACGTCGATGTCCGCTGGTCAAGCGTCAGCGAGCCGGCAAGGGTGCCCTCGTAGGTCGTTCCCGTCAGGTTCTGCACCCGCAGCCGCCGGTCGTCCATTTCGACATCGAACGCCAGGTCGTCGACACGCTGGGGATCATTGCGGAACGTAGCAATCTCGACACGTCCGTCCACCGTGTAGGCCGGGAGCTCGAGGCCGCCGTACGCCTCTTCGGCGATCGCGTCCGGCGGCTCTCCCCCCACCGCCGCCCCAGACAGGTGCGCGGCAAAGAGCTGCGAGTAGGATACGTCCGACGTGTCGGCCTCCGGGTAGAGGGACGCGAGGTCGAGGCGGTCGGACGTGAGCGTGAAGGTCGCGGACAGTGCCGGGTCGGCCTCCGCCATGCCTTCCGAAAGGGGAAAGAGATCTTGTGCGCTGGCCCGCAGCGACACGGCCTGCTCGCCCGACCGAATCGGAAATAGATCCATCGCAAGGCCCGTGCCGGTGAGCTGTACAGTCGCATCGGGAATTTCGACGGGATTCCGGAACGACTCGTAGGGCACCTGTACCCCGGTGAGGCGCACCGAGCCCCGAGGGCGAATCGCGTCGGGCGCGTCGAGCGGCCCTTCGAACTGCACGTCGTAGTCCGCCCGTCCCTCCAGGGACTCTGCGATGGCCTCGGCGCCGGTGATCGACGCGAGACGGGGAAGATCCGCCGTTCCGGCCAATTGCCCCGTGACCTGCGGGCGGTCGAACACGTCGCGCACGCTGACTGCCCCCGAGACCGGGCGCCCCAGAAGCTGTCCATCGAGGTCCTGGACCGAGGCCGCCGTGCCCGAAAACCCAAGCCCCGCCTGGAGCCCGCGGAGGAGCGCCGCCCCGTTGTAGTCCACGCCTGCCTCGGCGAGCCGCCCGGACCCGTTGATGCTGAGTTGCTGGACCGATGCCGCGTCTGATGGCAACGGGCCCTGTGCCGTCGCATCCAGGCGGAGCGTGCCCTGCGGGTTGTATTCGCCAGCCTGCTCGGGCGGGGCCAAGGCAGCGAGGTCGGCCAGGTTCATCGCGCCCGTCTCCAGCTGGAGGGCGAGGCGCGGATCGCCCCACAGGTCGCGCACCGACACGTCGCCGGTGAGCGAAGCGCCCAGCAGGCGCCCGTCCACGGAGGTGGCGGCCACCGAGTCGAGCGCGAGCGACAGGTCGGCACTCAGGTCACGGAGGAGGGCTGTGCCCTTGTAGTCCACGCCCGCCTCGGCGAGCTGGCCCGTGGCCGACAGGGCAAGGGCCTCTGTCGTATCGGAGAGGGGCCCCGCGACCGTCCCCTCAAGGGCGAGCGTCCCCTGTGGATTGACGCCCGCCACCGCCGCGGCCGGCGCGAACGCCGCAATTTCGGCGAGGTCCGTCCGTCCCGTCTCAAACGTGAGGTCAAGCGCGGGCCGCTCGTTCAGCCCAGAGATCGTGCCGTCCACCGAGACCGTAATCGGGGCCGTGTCGAGCTGAACGGTCCGGAGGTCGATTCGTCCTCCGGATGGCGCCACGCGGACGTCGTACGTGGCCTGGGCATCCTGCACCGCGAGGGTGTCGGGGCCCACGCTGGGCAACAGTGCCCGCACGGACCGCAGGTCAACCGTTCCCGCACTCGTTACGGCGGGCCCCTCAGGACGAGCGCTGAGCTGGGCGTCGAAGTCCAGCTGGAAGGCCTGCCCGGCGGACCGGTCGGTGTAGTGCACCTGCGCTTCCGACACGCGGAAGTCCGACACCGGAATGCCGGCGAGCGGGGCCCCGCTGGAGGTCGCCGCGGTCGTATCGGTCGTGCCCACGTCGTCGAAATTGGTCGCTCCGTTCTCAGCCACCTCGTAGCGCACGACCGGCGCCTCCAGGGCCACGGCCGTCGGCCGGAGGGTCAGCCGGAGCAACGGCCAGAGGGCCACGTTCACGGTTAGCGCCCGGGCCTCCAGGGCGGGCGCCGGCCCGTAGCCCTCGGCGTTGGCGAGCCGGACGCCAGAAACGCGAACGGCAGGGGTCGGCAGTGTACGCAGCTCAATCGCGTCGATGTCCACGTCTCGTCCGGTGGCCTCCTCCAAGGGCGGGACGACGTATCCCTTCAGCTGCTCGGACGTGAAGAGGCGGGGCAGCACGAGCGCGGCCCCCAAAACGAAAACGGCAAGGCCCCCGACCAGACCGCCGCCCCACTTCAGCAAGCGGTACGTGCGGGGCGCGTCCGGAGCGGCATCAGGAGGTGTTTCAGACATGACGGCGAAGACGAGGACGAAGAGAAGCGAGAGACGAGAGCGCAGGTCCTTTTTTCGATTGTGAACCCCTAAAACTTGTCGTAGGGGCAACCGATCCGGGTCGTCCCCCGCGACGGGCGCTACCGCTGTTGCCCTCCCCCGGAGGAACCGCAGGCCTGGCCTGGCACAAGTGACCGTAGCGAGGCTGCCCAGAGGGACGTACCCGGTTGGCACCTGAACGACCAACTGGCCGAGCGTCAAGGAGGGCACGAAGGCGGCAATGAACAACAGGGGCCCTCGTCCGCAGCCTGGGCGGTCACGCTCGCCAGAAGGGCCGCTGTTCACTAGAAGAAATGCTTGATCGTCTTACCCGAAGGCAAGCCGGTACGCGGGAAAGACTCTTTTGTCTGCTTTCCTTGGAGGGCACCTATAGGCCAATCAAAAAACACACCCGAGGACAAAACCACCGAAGAGCCAATGAGACTCTGCAAAACTCAAACCATCGGGGCCATCGGCAGGCCTCCTTCGATTCTCTTCGCACCACGAGTGAAGCCTCCCGATAGGGGCGTGTAATTCAGCAAAAGAGACAGTGGCTCCGAGCCACACTACACGACAAAAATCTCACTACAGGTCCTCCTGAGCGCCAGCAAAGGATCTCTCCGAACGAGGCGGAGGCCTCTTCGACGCGCACTGCCGAAGGGCCCCGCCTTTCGCCGGCCCCGCAGAGATTCCCCCAAGAGCGTTCGGGCACTTCGTTCCCGGCCCTTCGGGCGCAGGCTTCCTCAGGATAACCAACTGCGGAGCGGTCGAGACGGATCTCACACCGACAAAACTTTTGGCGTGTCAGGACCCCAAGTGGAAAAAGGGGGAGCGTACCGCCAGGACATTCTCCAAAAGTTTTCGTTGCTTTATTACGTTGGTTTCTTGTGGATGTTGTCAAATGAATTTTTTCTAGAGTAAGAATTATACCTTAAAGCCATGTCCCCCTCGCCGATAAGTGAAGTAGTGCTCCAGCAGATTCGTCCCTTGTTTTTCTCGATAAGACCAGACAATTGTCATGTCGACTGGTAGGATTTCTTCTCTGTACATCAGTCTTCTCGTATTCGGACTGACATTTGCGTTCGTTCCCGAGCCGGCACTCGGCCAATCCGATGACCTCAACATCTACGGCTTTTTTCAGGCACAAGGTAGATACGTTGACTCGGAAGACGCAAGCGGCGATGGCGGCTACAGTTCGTTCCGACTTCCCCAGCTCAACCTGTTTTTTGCGAAGGAGTTTGGAGATGACTTCGGGGCGTTCGTTAGTACTGAATTTCTTAACAGTTACAACTCCGGCGAAGACTTCGGGATCGCTCGTCTGGGGGAAGGATGGGTTCAGTACGAATACGGGCGGGCCCTGAAGGTCAAGGGCGGGCTCCTAATTCCAAAGTTCAACAACCTGAACGAGATCAAAAATCGGACGCCCTTGCTGCCGTACATTACCCGGCCCTTCGTCTATGAGCAGTCCTACAAAAACCTCTTCGAGAACGGCGACTACGTGCCACAACGGGCCTACGGGCAGGTCTACGGCACGCTCCCTGTCGGGGACGTGGAGGTCGACTATGCGGCCTACGTAGGCAACAGCGACCCAGGGTTCCTCGTCTCCGGGGACGCAAACTATCCCGTGTCCGGAACCGACACGACCTACTCGAAGCTCTTCGGGGGACGGGTTGGCGTCAACTACAAGGGGGTAAAGGCTGGGGTGTCGGGCACCGTGGACGAGGCCAACATGCGCGAGGTCAATCTCTCCATCGCCGATGTCTCCGTGCCCGCTGGGCTTGGGGATGTAGACCGGTACCGCATTGGGGCCGACTTGTCGTTCGACGTCAACGACTTCTTTGCCGAAGGGGAAGTCATCTCTGTCGTATACGACCTGAGCGACAAGCAGGAGGCCCAGTGGGACGGACTGCGAGCACAGCCGACCTTTGCAGGCGTCCTCGGAGAAGATCTGGACCAGCTGTTCTACTACGGCGTGGCGGGGTACCAGATCACCGACAAGTTCGATGTCCACGTGCTCTACAACGCGGTCGAAGAGAGCCGGTCAGACACCGATCTTGATTCGTACGGAGCAGGCGTCTCGTACCGTCCCGTCTTCCCTATACGGTTGAAAGCAGGCTACCGGTACACGACGATTCGGGACGGGGCCTTCAACAGCGACTTCTTCAGTCTCGCCGCCAGCGTCACCTTCTAGGCGCACGACCGTGACCGGGCGGGGCGTGGCCGAGCAATCAGGGCTTCCTTTTTCCTGGCTGCACCCTTCTCCAAGCTACATCGAGACTCATGTCTCGAGCCTTCCGCTTCGCCATTCCCACCACTGCAAATTCCATCGATAGAGTCATGAAGCACCTATTTTTTCTGTGTACTGCCCTGTTGTTTGCGAGCTTGGCCGGGACAAGCCACGCTCAGGTCGCCGTCATCGCACACGAGGACGTCCCCGTGGAGCAGACGGATGCCGAAACCCTGGAAGACGTGTACCTTCTCGAGCAGAACAAGTGGGACAACGGGTCGAAGATCGTACGCTTTGACCTGAACGCTGAAAACGACACCAAGACTGCCTTTTACGATCATCTCGGGCAGTCGGTGAGTGACGCAAAGAAGGTGTGGCTGCGGAAAAAGCTTTCGGGAGAAGCTCAGCCTCCGGAGAAGGCGTCGCCGGGGCAAGTTGTCGATAAGGTGAGCACCACCTCGGCGGCCATCGGGTACGTATCGGCCGACGCGGTAACGGATGCCGTCAAGGTGATCGCGACCATTGAGTAGCCCGCCGTACCTCCCTCTCCGTCTCATCGCCGCAACAACGCTCTTCAGGTTATGCTCAACCGCCTAAGCGAATCTCTGCGGGCCAAGCTGATCGTTGGCTTTGCCGTTCCGTTCGTCGTCCTCGTTTTGTTCGTGTCGATCTACTACCCGCTCAGCCAGCGCACGGACAGTCTGGATGCGGCCCGGAATCAGGTCGGCGAGCTCAGCGAGATGGTTGCCCTATCGGTTGGGACCGGCCTGGCCGACTCGAACTACGACCTGGTCAAGAAGGCCTTCGACTGGGCCACCGCCGATTCGAAGGTGCGGTACGTGGCGATTCTCGACGAGGACGAGGAGACCCTGTTCGACCACAATCCCGACGAGATTCAGGTCGAGACATCGCGATTGCTTCAGACCGAGTCCACGATCCGTGAGGGGGGGCTGTTGCGCACCTCACACCCGATCGAGTACGGCGGGGAGAGCTACGGAAACGTGGTTTTGGCGTATTCGCTGGAGGAGGCCATGTCGGAAATTTGGTCGGAGACGCTGCTGACCATTTTCATCAATCTCCTGATTCTGGGGCTCGGCATCGGGGTCGTCCTCTGGCTCTCTGGGCGCATCTCCGGACGCATTCGGCGGGTTCGGGACGGGGCCCAGGCCATCAGCGAGGGGAACCTGGACGTGGAGATTCCGATGGAGACCGACGATGAGATCGGAGAGCTGGCCGGGGGCTTCAACGAGATGGTCCGGGACATTCGCACCACTCAAGAGGCGCTGGAGGAGGAGAAGGCCTCCGTCGAACGGCGCGTGGAGGAGGCAGTCCGCGAGTCCGAGCAGCAGCGCGAGCGCCTCGAGGAAAGCGTCGACACAATGCTGGAGGCAATCGGCCGCTTCTCCGACGGAGACCTCACCGTGCGCCTCCCCCCCGGCCGGGAGGGCGCGATTGGGCGCCTCTTTGAGGGCTTCAACGACGCGGTCGCCGGCCTCCGCTCCATCGTCGGCCAGGTGCGGGAGGCAGCCACCTCCACCGCCTCGGCCACCGGGCAGATCAGCGCCTCCAGCGAGCAGATGGCCGCCTC
>NZ_NCQY01000002.1:0-88847 GCF_002894645.1 Salinibacter altiplanensis | reverse complement strand
CCCAGGCCGAGGAGGTGGCCGCCGCCGTCGAGGAGCTGAACCAGACGATCAACGGCAACGCCCGCAGCGTTCAGAAGACCGCCGAGGTGGCCCAGGCCGGTGGGGAGACCGCCCGGCGCGGGAGCGAAACGGTCCGGGAGGCCACCAACCAGATGGAGGGCATTGCCTCCGCCATCGAAAACACCACCGACACCATCGAGCGCCTCGGCGCCTACGGGGAGGAGATCGGGCAAGTTGTCGACCGCATCGACGAGATCGCCGACCAGACCAACCTCCTGGCCCTCAACGCCGCGATCGAGGCGGCCCGGGCTGGGGAAGAGGGAAAGGGCTTTGCAGTCGTCGCTGAGGAGGTACGCGAGCTCGCGGAGGAGGCCGACGCGGCCACCGACGAGATTGGAGGAATCATGGACAAGGTGCGGCAGGAGATTGACGGCGCGGTCGGCACCGCGCGCCAGAGCAGCCAGCGGGCGGAGACGGGACTCGAGTTGGCCGAAGAGGCCGGGGAGGCAATCGAGGAGATCGTCACGGCCATCTCGAAGGTCGAGGAGCGAGCCGACGAGATTGCGGCGGCCTCCGAGCAGCAGTCCACCACCAGCGAGGAGATTGCCCGGTCGGTCGAGTCGATCTCGACGGCGGCCCGGGAGTCGGCGGCCGGCGTGACGCAGGTGTCCGACACCGCCGGGCGGCTGGAAGAGCTCAGCGGGGAGCTGGAGGAGACGGTGCGGCAATTTGCGATCGAAACGGAGGGGAAGGCAGCCGCCCCGCCCGCGGAACCGCTCGCCGGAGGGGCCCCTGCTGACGACGTTGGGGGCGACATCGGGGGCGACGGATACAACCCCGGCTCTTCTTCGACGTGAGACGCGGCCAATAGGTGCACGTCACAAACAACCATGGTCTTTCTCTCGGGGACGCCTGGTACGTCCGCACGCAGGGCCCCTGAGAGGAGCGACGCAGTGTGATCTTGAAGACGTTGGCGCCAGCGGTCCCTCTGGGAGACGCAATCTTGCCCCCAGCATTTTGTACGCGGGAGCGAGCGTCGATTCGAGCAGCGAATGGGTTCTCCCTTGATCACATGGGCCCCTGGGCATCACCGTCGTTGTCCAGGCGTTCGCCGTCTTTCGAGGTCTCGAGCCGGGTCCGCAGCGTCGGCAGGGCGTCGGGGTAGTGCTCGCGAATGTAGGCCACGAGCTTCTCGCGGATCTCGCACCGCAGGGTCCAGAGCGTGGGGGCGTCCTTGGCACTCGCGGTGGCCCGGAGCGTGACGGTTCGCTCCGAGGCATCCGTCATCTGGAGCCCCACCACATCATGGTCCCAATGCTCGGAGGCCTCCACGATGCACCGAAGTTCCGCCCGGAGGTCGTCGATCGGCACCGTGTAGTCGAGGTAGAGAAAAACCGTTCCAATGAGGTCCGTTGAGGTACGGGTCCAGTTTTGGAAGGGCTGCTCCAGAAAGTGCGTGATGGGGAGGACGATGCGTCGCCGGTCCCACACCTGCACCACGACGTACGTGAGCGTAATCTCCTCGACCCACCCGAACTCTCCTTCTACGATCACTGCGTCGTCGACCCGAATGGGCTGGGTAAGTGCAATTTGGATGCCCGCAATGAGGTCGCCGAGCGTGCGCTGGGCCGCGACGCCAACAACGATACCGGCGATGCCCGCCGACGCCAGGATGCCGGTCCCGAGTTCGCGAAACGGCTCGTACTGCATGAGCACGAGGCCGGCCGCGACGATGGTGATGACCGTCGCGGCAATTCGGCGGAGGATGCGCGTTTGGGTGACGATTTTGCGGCCCTGCAGGTTGTCCGGTGTGTCCGTTTCGTACCGCACCGAGACGGCCTCCTCCACGGCGTACAGCATCGCCAGCAGCATCCAGGCTCCCCCCACGACGACAAGTGCCTGCAGCGCGTTGCCGAGCACCGTCCGGGCCACGCCGGGAAGCGATGCGCGAACCGTGGGCAGCGCCAAGTAGACACACAGCACAGGCGCCAGGATGCGCAGTGGCGCGCGGGTCCGCCGAAGAAGCGCCCCCCGCAGCGGTGCCGCCCACTCCAGATCGCCCATCAGGGCCCGAAGGCTACGGTGCACGACGGCGTAGCCAAGCCCTCCCAGCCCGGCGGCGCCCGCCAGAATCAACACCGCGTCGAGCCCGGTGCGGCGCAACACATCTAGCAGGTCGGTGAGCAGCGCGTCCATCGTACTTGGGTTCTTGGGATCCCAGCGTGCACGATGCGTCCCGGCGCCCCGGTTCTAGCCGGTCAGCTCCGCGGCCTCGTCGAACTCCACCCCTACGAGCTTCGACACGCCCTGCTCCTCCATCGTGACCCCGTACATGCGGTCTGACAGGTCCATCGTGCGCTGGTTGTGGGTCACGAGCACGAACTGGGTGTCGCCCTCAAATCGGCGAACGAGACTCATGAAGCGCTCCACGTTGGCGTCGTCGAGAGGCGCGTCCACCTCGTCGAGGACGCAGAAGGGGCTCGGCTTCACGAGGTAGATGGAGAAGAGCAGCGCGGTGGCCGTCAGGGCCTTCTCACCACTGGACAACTGGTCGAGCGTGACGGGCCGTTTGCCCCGCGGCTTGGCCACGATCTCGATGGCCGAATCGATGGGGTCGTCCGGCTCTGCCAGCTGGAGCTCCGCCGAAGCGCCCTTTCCAAACAGCTCGGTGAAGAGGGTTCCGAAGCTTTCCCTGATCTCCTCGAAGGTTTCCATGAAGCGCTCCGAGGCCTTCGCATTGATCTCCTGGATGGTGTCGAGGAGCGTGTCCTCCGCCTCCTCCAGGTCCGTCTTTTGCTCCTGGAGAAAATCGAGGCGTTCTTTTTCCTCTTCGTATTCCTCCAGCGCGAGGGGGTTGACGTCGCCGAGGGCGTTGATCGTTCCCCGCAGGCTCTTCACCTCGGATTGTGCCTCCGCCTCGTCGAATGCCTCGGGCACCGACGCCGGATCGTCCGCCAGGTCACGGTCGAAGTCCGTCTTCATGCTGTCGAGCAGGTCTTGAGTGCGGGTCTCCACCTTCGTAAGCGCCACGGCCGCTTCGTTTTTTTGCTCCAGGGCGGCCTCCCGCTCCTGCCGAATCGAGCGGAGGCGGGACTCCACCTCGTCGATCTGTGCCTTCGTCTCCTGAAGGGCCTCCTCGGCCGCCTCCACGGACTGGTCCCGGGCCTTCCGCTCCTCGCGGAGGGCCTCGATCTGTTCATCGAGCTCCGTCTGCTCGTCGAGGGCCTCCTCGATGGTGGCCGTCAGGTTCTCAAGCGTTGCTGTTCGCTCGCCGGTTTGCCGGTCGATCTCGTCGATCTGGTCGCGGGCCCGCTCCAGGTCCTGCTCCAGGTTGTCGACGCGGTTTCGGGCCTCCACGGCCGCCACCTGTGCCTCACTAAAGGCGTCGACGGCCGTCCGCTCACGGTCCTCCGCCTCGGTGAGCGCCTCTTCCGCCTCGGCGCGTTCCTGGCGCCGGCGCCGCATCGCTTCCTCGGCGGCCTCTGCCGTCTGTCGGAGATCGTGGACGCGATCCTCGTGCTCGGCACGCTCTGCCTCAATCTCGTCGAGGCGTTTCTGGAGCTCAGCACACCGCTCTTTCGTGGAGGTTCGCTCGTAGCGGAGCCGTTCGAGGCGCTGCTCGGCGTCGGCGAGGGTCGCCTCGGCCTCCTCCACCGCAGATTCGTGGGCCGCCAGGGTGATCGTGCCGAGGGCAGCCTTCGCCTCCGCCACGGCTGCCTCCTGCTCGTCGACGGCCGCCTGCAGGTCGGCATGCTGGTCGCGGGCACGGGCCAGCTGTTCGCGGCGCCCAAGGCGGCTCGCGGCCGGCGACACATCGTCCTGCTGGCTTCCTCCACGAAGGACGCCCGTGGAGTCGACCCACTCGCCCGTGCGGGCAAAGATCCGAACCGTTCGGGGCTCTTCCTGAAAGCCATCGGCGAGCGCCTCGGCCTCCTCCAGCGTGTCGACGAGGTAGCAATCGTGCAGCAGCGTGTCGGCCAGGGCCGTGTACGCCGGGTCCGTCGTGCGGACGGCCGTCCGCAGGGGCACTGTGCCGTCGGGCGCCGACGGGGACGGCGGCGAGTCGGGGAGCCGGTCGAGCACAAGGAAGGACGTTTGTCCCTTGCTGGCCTCGCGTAGGCGGTCGACGGCAGCCCAGGCGTCCTGGGCGGTGGACACGACCACGCAGGACGCGAAGTCCCCCAGCGCGGCATCGAGCGCCACGCGCACGTCGTCGTCGCACCCGAGCACATCGGCTACGGTATAGAGGTCGTCGAAGAGGCCCTCGGCGGCCAGGAACTGAACGGCGTCCGAAAACTCGTCGTAGCTGCCCACGAGGCCCTCCAGGAGCTCCACCTCCGCCTCGGCCGCGTCGCGGCGGCGCTTCCGCTCTCGAAGCTCTTCTCGAGCATCCTCCAGCGCTGCTTGGCGCGTGTCCCGCTCCGTGGTGGCCTCCGCCAGGGCCGAACGCGCCTCTTCGAGCGTTTGCTCGGCGGCAGTACGTTCGGCCTCGGCCTCCTCGATGCGCGCGTCGAACGCCTCGACCTTCTCCGCCAGGTCATCGTACTGAGTGCGGGCACGAGTCCGCTCATCCTCCAGCAGCTCTTGTCGATTCGTCCGCTGGTCGAGCGCCCGGCGCTGCTCAGCGTGCTCGTCTTCCGCGGCCTCTGCCTTTTCCCGGTGCCGCCGAACATCTTCTCGTAGTTCGTTTGCGGCCGCCTTCGCCGCGTCCCGCTCGTCACGAGCCTCCTCGAGGGTCGCCTCCGCCTCGTCGAGGGCCGGACGCGCCTGCTCCAAAGCACTTTCCAGGCGCTGAACCTCACCGGTAAGTTCAGTGCGCCGCTGGCGGGCCTCCTCCTGGGCCTGCTGGGCCTCCTCCCGGTCGTCACGGGCGCGGGTCAGGCGCTCCCGCTGCAGGCGCTGCTCCGCCTCCAGCTCCCGGACGCGCGCCCGGTGCTCCTGCAAGGCCTCGCGGCGTTCTTGGAGGGTGTCTTCTCGCTCCGACAGGGTCTCTCGGAGGTCCTCAAGGCGAGCCTCCGTCGCCCGCTCGTCCTCGGCCAGGGCCTCGGCGCGGTCGGCGTGCTCTGTCTCCTGTGCTGCCAACTCATCCTGCCGCTCCGTCAGGCGGTCGTACTCCACCTGTGTGAGCAGAAGCTCCAGGCGCCGCAGCTCCGTTTCGGCCTCCTGGTACCGCTGGGCCGTCTCCGCCTGGGCCTCCAGGCGCTCGACCTGCGTGCTCACCTCGTCGGTCAGGTCGCGGATGCGCTCTAGGTCCGACTGCGTGCCTTCCAGCTTGCGGAGGGCCTGCCGCCGACGCATCTTGTAGCGCGTGATGCCGGCCGCCTCCTCAAACATGCGGCGGCGGTCCTCGGTGGAGCCGGACACCAGCTCGTCGACCATCTTGAGCTCGATCACCGAGTAGGCATCGGCCGCCATGCCGGTGTCCATGAACAGATCCGTGATGTCCTTGAGGCGGCACGTGGTTCCGTTCATCAGGTATTCGGACGTGCCGTCGCGGAAGAGGCGACGGCCGATGGTCACCTCGGCATACTCCGTGGGCAGCACCCCGTCGGTGTTTTCGATCGTCAGCTCCACCTCCGCCATGCCCAGCGGACGCCGGTCGGCCGTGCCGTTAAAGATCAGGTTTTCCATCTTCTCCGACCGGAGCACGGTGGGACGCTGCTCACCAATCACCCACCGGATGGCGTCAACGATGTTCGACTTTCCACACCCGTTCGGCCCAACAATGGTCGTCACGCCGGGATCGAACGTAAGTGTGGTCTCGTCCGCAAAGCTCTTGAAGCCCTGCATTTCGAGTTTGGTGAGGTACATGTGCCGGGGACGTCGTCGAAAACAAACATCGACCCCACGGCGAGACAAGGCTTGGCGTGCAGTTCGCCGTGGGAGGGCCGCAGCCGGTGGACAAAGAGGGCTGCGGGGCAGATTGGTCCAAGAAAAGAGGCCAACTGCCGTTTTGCAAACAAATCGCCGCCTTCGATTCCTTCGTGCAGCGTGGGCTAAGGCCCAACTGGGTCCCACCTACGCCGAAGGCTCTGTTATTGACTTCACTTGAAGTGCGCTCCTAAGGACGGCGTCTCGACGGGCGGCCCGGCCCTAAAACCCGAGGCGGACCACCAGGGACCACGCCCGCGTCTCTGCCTCTTCGGGAAAGGGCGCATCGGAGAACTGTTGGTCTATTCCTCCCTGGGCCACGTCTCGCAGGCCCCACACCCGGCGCACCGTCAGGTTGAGCCGGCGGGCCCCAATCGGCACGGTGGCCCCGACGCCCGCAATGCCCCCGGCGTCCAGACGGCGGTAGAACGACTGCCCTGTGTCGAACGAAACGCTCACGTCACCGTCTCCCGGCGTCTGCCGCTCGAAAATCTTGACGGCCCCAAATCCGCCGGCCTCCCCGTGCAGCGCGATTGATTGTATGGTGGGCGTCTGCAGATGCAGCAGGAGGGGCAGCTTGAGGTACCCGACCTCATAGTCAATGGCCCCACCCCGATCGGAGTCGACCCGCCCCCCGTTCTGACTCAGTAGCAACTCGGCCTGCACCGACACAGGACCGTACAGGCGCTGGCGCGCCACAAAGCCCCCACCCCCGGCAAAATAACTACTCAGGTCGGACGCGGGCGACTGCAGCGTGACGCGATTCACACCGAGTGTGAGGCCGTACTGGCGGGAATCCTGGCCCTGACTCGGGGAGGTGCTCGCAAGCAGTCCCACGAGAACCAGCCCCCAGAAAACAGAACGCATACAAGCATTGGGACCGAAACGGCCCGAACTGTACAACAACGCGCGAACCGCTCCTCCAAACAAGCGGTCTGCCCGAGGGATCCTGGCTGTGCGGCGGGCCTTTCTCCTCCAGCCCCCGGCGGCCGACCTTCCAGCTCCCGCTCTTGCCTCCGCATCTCCTCGATAATCCGATCTTTTTTCAACGGGCCCTCGCTCCCGCCTGGGTACATTTCAAATGCTTACTCCACCAGGGCAACCCTTCGAGACAGCCCCTCTTCTCGCATCCCTCAGCGTGTCTTCGTCCACAACAGTTCCGGCCTCGTCTCTCGTCCTCATCGCGTCCCGACCGTGTCCCCAATCGTCTGCCCCTCCCCCCTCGCCCACCGTCGGCGGGAGTACGACGGTGGGCCGCGTGGAAACGGCAGACGAAGTTCAACACAGGAGTCCGCGTCGGGGCCGCATCGGACAAATCCGTGACGACGCGTAATTACGGCGCGCGGCCCGAACGTCCGTCCCCCCAATCGAATTCAAAAGAGACTGCTGGCAGAAACAGACGGCTCCCCCTGGCACTCACTCCCTCTTCCTTTCGCACCCCCTCCGACGAGCATAGATGCCCGACGTAGACACGACTCCCTCCATCAACCTGGACGCGATTGACGCCGAAGAGGCCGCCACGGACGCCGCCGAGCGGCTCCGCGAGGCGCTCCGGTACCACAACTACCGCTACTACGTCCTCGACGCCCCGGTCGTCTCCGACGCCGAATACGACCGTCTCTTCCGGCAGCTACAGGAGCTGGAGACCGAATTCCCCGAGATTGAGACGCCCGACTCCCCGACCCATCAGGTGGGCAGCGTCGTGCGGGACGAACTGGGAACGGTGACCCACCCCGCGCCCATGCTCAGCCTGAAGGCCGTCTACGAAGAGGAGGAGGTTTACAATTTTGACGAGACGTGCCGCGAGGAGCTCGGCCGCGACACAGTCACGTACACCGCCGAGCCCAAGTTCGACGGGCTGGCCGTGGAGCTGACCTACGAGGACGGGCGGCTCGTGCAGGGCGCCACCCGCGGCGACGGCGAGACGGGCGAGGAAATCACGGCCAACGTCAAGACCATCAAGGGCGTCCCCCTCCGCCTCCGTGAGGAGGAGCGGCCCGTTCCCGACCGGCTCGTGGTGCGGGGCGAGGCGTACATGCGGAAGGACGAGTTCAACGCCTTCAACCGGCGGCGCGAGGAGGCGGGCAAAAAGGTGTTCGCCAACCCGCGCAACGCCGCCGCCGGCTCGCTCCGCCAGCTCGACTCCACCATCACGGCGCGGCGGCCGCTCCGCATCTTCTTCTACGAGATCGCCCCCGTCGACGGGCGCCCCTTCGCGACGCACGCCGCGGTGCTGAAGGCCCTGCCGGAATGGGGCCTGCGTGTCTGCGAAGACCACATCCGGCGCTGCGACGGGGTTGAGGAGGCGCTCGCCCACTACAAGGACGTCGTCGACGTGCGGGACGACCTGCCGTACGAGATCGACGGCCTCGTCGTCAAGGTGAACGACTTTGCGGGACACGAGACGCTGGGCGTGCGCGACCGGGACCCGCGCTGGGCCGCGGCCTACAAGTTTCCGCCGCGCCGCGCCACCACGTCGATCGAGGACCTCTTCGTGCAGGTGGGGCGTACCGGACGCATCACTCCTGTCGCCGTGCTGGCCCCCGTGGAGGTGGCCGGCGTGGAGGTGACCCGCGCCTCGCTCCACAACCAGAACGAGATCGACCGCAAAGACATCCGGATCGGCGACACCGCGCTCATCGAGCGGGCCGGCGACGTGATCCCGCAGGTCGTAAAGGTGATCGAGGACGAGCGCGACGGCACCGAGGCCTCCTACCACATCCCGGACACGTGCCCCGTCTGCGGCGCCGAGGTGGTCCTCAGCGACGACAAGAAGCAGGCGTTCTGCACGGGCGGCATGGCGTGCGAGGCCCAGCTCCGCGAGCGGCTGACACACTACGCCTCCCGCACAGCCACCGACATCGAGGGGCTGGGCGACAAGCGCGCCGAGCAGCTCATCGACGCGGGCCTCATTCAGGACATTGCGGACCTCTACGACATCGAGAAGGGCGACCTGCTGGCCCTGGAGCGCTACGCCGATAAGTCCGCTCAGAACCTGCTCGACGAGATCGAGGCGAGCCTGGAGCAGGACCTCGACCGCTTCCTCTACGCCCTCGGCATCCCCCTCGTGGGGTCGGCCACGGCGCGGCTTCTCGCGCAGCACTTCGCGACGCTCGACGCCCTGATGACCGCCGACGAAGAGCCCCTCACAGAGATCGACGACATTGGCCCGGAGGTGGCCCAGAGCATCGCCACATTTTTCGCGGACGAGGACAACCGGGTCGTCATCGACGAGATTCGGGCCGCGGGCCTCATGCTGGCCAACCCCTACGCCGAGGACGAAGCGCCGCTGGAGGGCCTTACGTTCGTCTTTACCGGACGTCTGGACGAGTGGACACGCAGCGAGGTGCAGCGGTTCGTGGAGCAGCACGGGGCGAACGCCACCTCCAGCGTCAGCGGCAACACCGACTACGTGGTGGCGGGGCCAGGCGCCGGCAGCAAGCGGGACGCGGCCGAGGAACTCGGCGTGCCGGTGCTGGACGAAGACGCCTTCCACAAACTGCTCCGGGAGCGGGGGCTTGGGGAATGAGGGCCACGGACACCGGGCCCTCGTGTCCTCCTTCGACAGACCGCCCGGCCGTGCCGCGCGCAACGTGCACGTGTTCAGTACCGAATGTGTAGTGTGTCAGGCAGGTCGATATCCGCAGTGAGTCGCCCCTGTTCGGCACATGCACGGAGCCCCTGGGCAGCGTCCCGGCCTCTACGGGATTGCACACCAGAGATTGCGCCCCTGACAGAGCTACAGGTCATGGGAGACCGACACAACGTTTGAGAGTCCCCGGTCCACACCGATCATCGGGACCTGCGACAAGAGAGGATGCAGCTCCCTCGTTAATTGGGTGCGCGCGATCTCATTTTCGATCATTCCGGGGCGACCGAGACAAGAACGGGCTCCACGGCAGGATCCGACCCCGAATCAGAAGCGGAGGACGGCGGAGAAGCGTTGTTCGGGGAGGCGTCCACGGTCAGGAGGGCAGCCGTGCCGAGTGCCCCGAGGCCACACCCGATGGCCCCGAGGTCAACCCCCAGTACGGCCCACTGCCCCGCCGCCCAGGCCGCCCACGGCCATGCGCCCGTCGTTGCGCCGTTGGCAACAGGGACGAGCATGGCCAGTCCCCCTCCGATCACGAGCAGCGACCGGTGGGTACGGGCCACATTGCGACGGCAGAGGGCGTAGACGATCGCCACCGCCCAGCCCCCGAAGAAGAACAGGTCTCCCCACCAGTTCGGATCGGGGACGCCCCCCGACATCCCCCGATCCGCGAGAAACAGCAGGGCGACGGCGGGCAGGAAGCCCGTGGCCCCGCCCGCCGTGAGCCGGGCCAGCATTTGGTTGACGGTTCGGTGTTCCGTGTCCCGCACCTCCAACCACGTGAGGTTGCCCGTAAGGATGACGGCACACGAGGCAACCGCCAGCAGAAAGAAGAGAATCTTGAGGGCCGTGCCTCCGAACCTCGCAAAGTGCAGTGTCTCCGTGCTCTGCACTGACTCGTTAAACAGGTTGGCCTCGGCCGGCGGCTTCCGCAATAGCTCCTCCCCGGTGGCCCCGTGAAAAATGACGGAGCCGGTCCCTCCAAAGACGGCGCCGTGCCGGTACCCAATGACTTCAACGCGGCTGTTGGGGTGCCCCATGTCATGGACGACCATCTTCTCCGGATCGAAGTCGGGCCATGCGCCCTCAGCCCGAGCGGCAAACCGCTGAAGGGAAGGTCGGTCCGCCGAGGCGGAGGCCACGGAATCAACCTGGACCGCGGGCGCATAGTATCCGGCTTCGCGCAAATAGTCTGTCGAGTCGCCGTCGAACAGAAACACGACGTACGGCAGGGCCGCAATTCCCAACAGCCCAAGGTAGGCTCCCGTGAACACGTACATCGTCTGGAAGGGGAGCCCGATGGTGCCTAGGACCTTGTGGGCATCGGCCCAGGCCACCCGCAGCGTCTTGCCGGGCCGAAACTGAAAGAAATCCTTGACGATGCGGTCGAGGTGCATCGCCGTTCCCGTGACCACGGCCAACAGCCCAAACACACCGAGGAGGCCCGCGAGGTAGACCCCCCATCGTCCCAGCTGGTAGAAGAAGTGCAGGTAGTACAACGTCTGTGTGATGGCCCCCTCTTCGGGCGTGCGCACCCACTTTCCCGTCGTCGAGTTGACCCACACGTTGGGCGTGGCATTCATGCCCTCCCCGGTTGCCTTCACGTGCAAATTGTCGTCTCTCCCCTCCGGCAGACCTATCCGGAGACGTGAGGGGGACGCTCCCTCTTGGCTCAGGGAGTCTAAAATGGGATGGACCATCGCGTCGAGCGAGATGCGTTCCCCCGGCTGCGCCCGCAGCTTCGGTTCTTCCCACTTCCGGATCTCACCGCGGAAGAGAACAAGCGCCCCGGTCGCAAAAATCACGAAGAGGGCCAGTCCAATCGCAATCCCCGTGACGGAATGGGCGTCCCAAGAAAGTTTGTAGGCACGAGGGGGAAGCGTCGACACGGCAGAGGGAAGTTATGCAATGAACTGAGCATAGAGGACGGCACCGGCCAGAAGCCCAATGGCGGCCCCCAGCACGAGCCAGGCCCGCACGACCGTTTGTGAGAGCACAGCGTAGTAGATGCCCCCTACCCACACCGGAAAGCCGCCCAACAAACCGAGAACCAGGGCCACATCCTGCGCGACAGGGACGCTGGTGGCACAGAACGAACAGAAGGCGATGTACAGCACAGTGCCGAGAAGCAGTCCCGCTCCTGCCTTTCCCCAGGCCTCGGCGGTCGACCAGTCGTATTTCATAGATGGAGTGTTGCGGGTCCAAAACAAAAACGCGTCACAGGAAGAGGCCGAGAAGAGCGCCTCCGAACGCCAGAAAACCGGTGGTCGGGACAAAGCGATCAACGAGCGGCCCAGCAATCACAAGCAGGGAGCCGGACGCCATGCCCGTTGATAGCCAGATGAGAATGCCTGTCTCTACGGATCCTGCCCCTGTAGAGCCCCCGAGTCCCATCACCAGAGCGACCACGCCGCCGAGACGACTCCACTTCGCGGTTCCCAGCATGGGAGCTGCACCGGTCGTCGGGGAGGCGGCGTAGAGGAGCGCTACGCCCAGGTATGTTAGTCCAAGCGCTGCAACAAGCATAAAGCGAGGCACCTCTGCTTTGGGGCTAACGAGTCTCAACAGCGGAGCACACCGCCACGATTGTACTTCTGCACGAAGCGCCCCCGCCATCGCAAAAGCGATCGGCTCTCCCCCGCACGCATCGTCAATGACGGCTCGGGGACGACCGGGACCCGCCAGTTGAGAGATTGCTCAGGATCTCAAACCTCGAGGGCTGCCACGTAACCTCCGCCCAAAACGTATGGGTTAAAACTTGTAGGTTACGTTCGTCGTCACGCTGCGCGGCGCCTGCGGATTGATCGTCGTCCACCCCTTGTAGTAGGTCTTGTCCGTCAGGTTATCGAGCTTCAGATCCACCCGGTACCGACGGGTCTCGTACGAGATCGATGCATCAAACACAACGTAGGACGACAGTGTGAACCGCCCCGTGCTCTCCTTATTCAGAACAGCATTCTCGCTGGCGTAGTTGACCCCACCCCCGATCCCAAGTCCATCAAGTGGGCCGCTGGACAACCGGTAGTGTGCCCAGCCGTTCACGAGATGCTCGGGGCCGGCCTCTTCCGGCCGACGCCCCTCCACATTTTGTTCAGTCTTTTCGTTCTTGCTGTGATTATAGCTGTATCCCGCAATCAGCTGAAGGCCCTCTACGGGAGCAGCCGTCGCGCTTAGCTCGACACCGCGGCTGCGCACCTCACCGTCCTGGATGCTCGCATCGGGGCTATCCGGGTCCGGTCGCACCTTGTTCGACACGGTGATGTCGTAGTAGCTGATCGTTGTTTCGACCCGGTCCTCGAAGAGACTCGCCTTCACGCCCGTCTCCCACTGGTTCGCCCGCTCCGGTTCGAACGTCTGCGTCTGTCCGTTCTGCGTTTGAGGCTCGACGTTTTGGAAGCCATTCATGTAATTCCCGAAGACCGAGAGCCGGTCGGGAAGCGGCTGCACGACGACGCCGAACTTGGGCGACAGGGTGGTCTGGGTATAGTCGTCTTCGTCCGTGGACGTGTCGCCCCCCTGGTCGAAGTGATCGAGCCGAAGGCTTGCCATTACGGACAACTCCGGGATGATGTGCACGATATCTGACGCGTAGGCACTGTACCGGGCCTGCTTGGTCGTCTTGTCGTTCCGATTGGCATCCTTGAGCGCAGCGTCAACGTCTGACTTTGAGAAGTCACCGGGTGTGGACGTGGGGACTGCTACCTGTCCAACGGGTTTAAATTCGGTGTTTTCGTTGGACACTCGATTCCGGAAGTATTCGAGTCCCGCAACCATCTTGTTTTCCGTATCGAACAGGGAAATGTCTCCGAGCAGGTTCTGCTGAACGTCAATTCCAGTCGTGGTTTGATCCTGATCGTTGACGAACCGAGTAAACGTATTTTCGGAGCGCCGGCCATCCCATAGGTATGAATAATAGCCCTCCGAGGAAGCCGAGCTGAACGAAGCTGCTGTCTGTGTCTCCCACTGCTCGCTAAGTTTGTATTGCATCTGAGTCTGGACCCCAAACGTCGGGGTGCGTATCGTGACGGCGTCGTCGGTGAAGGAGTGCTGCGGATCGTACCCGAGCTCCTCGACCGTCGTGGCCTCAAGCGGCACCGCTCGATTCATGAACAGCATGGTCGGGTTGGTCTGCTCCGAGGTGTAGAGCTCGCTACTGACGAGCACGGACAGATCCTTGGTCGGCTTGTACGACAGCGAGGGGGCCAGGAAAAAGGACCGTCGAAAACCGGCATCCTGGAAGCTGTCCTCATCGTGAAAGCTCCCGTTGATCCGAAGGGCGAGATCGTCACTGACCGGCGCATTGACATCCGCCGTCACTCGATTCATGTTCATCGAGTTGAGACCAAAGCTTTTCGTTTTGTACGAGACCTCCCCATTCAAGGAGGAGTGCCGGGGCTTCTTGGTCGCTACGTTGATGAGTCCCCCGTAGGAGATAAGGCTACTGCCGTACAGCGTACTGGATGGGCCCTTGATAATCTCGACCCGTTCGATGTTGGAGGGATCCGGGGACCCACTCGTGAGAGCAGGAAGCCCGTTTTTCATCGTCGGCTGAACGGAAAACCCGCGAATCGAATAACTCCCCGCACCGTCGCCCCCGCGGCCGGTAGCCTCCCACAGCTTGAAAATACCGGGCGCGTTCGTCATCACGTCCTCGAAACTCGTCGCCACTTGATCGTCGAGGAGCGTCGACGGGACGGAGTTGTACACCTGCGGGTTGTCGATATCGTCCAGTGGCATCTTGGCCACGTACTGGCTTGAGGACGGGGTGTAGGAGGTACGCTCTCCTCCCTCAATCACAATCTCCTCCAACGTCTGTGTTGACTCCTCCAGCGTAATCGGGGACACCGACGTGCGCGCACCGGCCTTCACCATGATGTCGCGCTGTTTTGTTTCGAGTCCCACGTAGGACACGACGAGCGTGTAGGAGTCCGCCGGCACATTTTTAATGACATAGCCTCCCTCCTCGGTCGTCGTGGTGCCGAGAGACGTCCCCCGAAGCGCCACGTTTACCCCAGGAGCAGGTGCCTCGTCCATCGTCTGCACGACGCCTTCAATGGTTCCTGTCGATTTTTGGGCGTGTGCCTGCATAGAGAGGCCGCTGATCAGACCAGCAGAAATCAAAACAGCACCAACGATCCGAACACGACACCAGAACGACGAAAGAGACTGCATCGGCAGAAAAGAGAGTCCGTGAGAAGAGCAAAGTCGCGCGAGAGGGGAAAGCGTCAGGGAGGCAATCTTTGTTTATTTAGATTGATTATATCATGAGAGCGCCAATACGCTAGCGGGTAAGTTCGGCTTTTTCAAGGGGCTTCGTCCCTTTGGCCCGTGAAGATGGGGTGGAAAGAAACAGGCAATGCGGTGGGAAAGGCGCGCCGACTTTTTCGGTCCGCTGCCTGCGTTACCGCCAGTTCCGGAGTAGACAACCGTCGATCAACAAAGTGCTCGGTGTGTTGGGTACGGCAACCGCTTTTTCCCACTAACCTGATGGGGGAGACCTCGAACGATGAGGCACCAGGGGGGCAATTTTTCAGCACCCGTAGCAGAACACATTGCCTTCGGTCACATGGAGTGATGGCACGGGAGTAGCGGCTTCCACTGCCGCCCCCATTCAACGGATCAGGACGTTCCCCCGTGAACCAGTCCCTTTCGAGGGCCACCGAACCGGATACTCATTTGTCGGCCGGCCCGACGCCGTCACTCTTCCCCCGGCCGCTCCAGGCCGGGCTGTTCGAGGCGAAGCTGGGCCGAGATGCGGTACGAGTAGCCCAGGTCGTCCGCCACGAGCCCCGCGAAGTCGCCGAAGCTGAAGTCGACGGACACCTGCTCCAGGTCGAGCCCGGCGCCGACGGAGGGGGTGAGGTCCATCCCACTGGGGGTGCCCACCTGAAGGCGCTGCACGCCGCCCCGCAGCTCCACCACGCCGGCGTAGCGAAAGGCCATTCCCAGCCGTGGCCGAACCGACACGTCGCCGACGTTGGGCACAAAGGCCCGCCGCCCGTCCACCGCCACGTCCACATCGAGCCCCACGGTGAGCGTGTGCCCGTCGCCCACCGGCCACACGGCCCCGGAGCCGAGCCGCGCCACCGGCAGGACGAGCGCTGTCCCCCCCTGCGGAATGCGCTGATCGAACACGGCCTGGTAACGCGCCGCGTTGCCTTCGATGAGGGTTCCGTTCTCGTTCAGGCACGCGTCGAAGGGCTGTTCGTCGACCGGGTTGACGCAGTTGACCTCAAAAGCCGAGGGGGTGATGCTCCAGCTCTGCAGCATGGTCGTCACGTCACGGATCACGGCGCCCACCCGGTAGGGACCGGCCCGGTAGCGGGCCGCCACGTCCATGCTGTAGCCCCAGGCGTTGGCGAAGTCGCCGATGGAGCGGTGGATTCCCTTAAAGTTGACGCCCACCGCGAGGCGGTCGCTCACCGCGCGGCTGTAGTGAACGAACAGCGCCCAGTCAGCCGCCGAGAAGCGCGTGATGCGGCTCTCGTAGTCAGGGAGCGGCCGGCCCCGGTCCGGGTTCCAGGCCGCGAGCGTATTCACGATGTCGTTCACCCCGCTCCGAAAGACCGACACGCCGACTGTGGAGCGGGCCGTCACCGGCATCGCGACGCCGCCGTAGTCGAACGACACGGCCCCGGCGAAGCGCTCCACGTGCATGTAGCTGACCTCCGGGTAGGCCAGGCCCTGCAGGCCGGCCGGGTTCCAGTACCCCGCGCTCACCTCGTTGGCCAGCCCCACGTACGCTCCCCCCATTCCGAGGGCCCGTGCGTCCACGCCGCCCGCCAGAAACTCCGCCCCATACTTGGCGATGCGCTGCCCGCGCACAGGCCCGGCCCCAAGGGCCACGAGCAGCAACAGACCCAGTGCTGATCGCCCGAGCCATTGTGCAGGCATGGGGGAGCGTGCACATGTGGGGAGAGGTCAAAACGAAACCGCCAGGCCGTACCTAGGCCTCGTCTCGGCGCAGCCGGGCCGCAAAGGCACCGTCCATGCGGTGGCGGTGGGGAAAGGTCGCGAGGAAGCCCGCATCCGAAATCATCTCGTCTGGCACCTGGTCATCCGCGGGCTCGACCGTGAACTCGTCGTGGCGGGCCAGGAAGGCCTCGACGCGCCGTTTATTTTCTTCGGGTTCGGTGGTGCAGGTGCTATAGACCAGCAGGCCGCCGGGCCGCACGAGCTGGGCCGCCGCGTTGAGGAGCTCGTCCTGCAGCTCCGCCATCTCCTCCAGGTCCTCCATCGACCGGCGCCACCGCAGGCCGGCCCGCTTCGCCAGCACCCCCATTCCCGTGCACGGCACGTCCAACAGGACCCGATCACCCTGCGGCGGATCCGGCTGGGCGGCCCATGTGCGCAGGTCGGCGGTCTCCACCTCGGTCATCTCGGACACACCCTGGGCCGACGCTGCCTCTTCGACCCGCTCCAGGCGCTGCTCGTCGCGGTCGACCGCGTAGATCGTGCCCGTGCCCTCCATCCGGGCCGCCGCGTGCATCGCCTTGCCACCCGGTGCGGCGCAGCCATCGATCAGCGTCTCGCCGGGCTGGGGGTCGAGCAGGTGCACCACGAGGCCGGCGCTCTCGTCCTGCACCGCGACCTGCCCGTCGTCGAGCAGGTCGCCCTCGATGAGGGCCTGGAGGCGCTTCAGGCGCAGATGCCGGTCGAGGTATGGCGAGTCCACGTTCACTACGTCGTGCGTGTCGAGCCAGTCCGCCACCTCGGCCTTGCTCGTGCGCAGCGGGTTGATGCGCACGCTGTACATGGGGCGCCGGTTGTTGGCCCGGAGCAGCTCGGTCGTCTCGTCGAGCCCAAAGCGGTCCAGCCAGCGCTGCACCATCCAGGTCGGATGCGAGTAGCGAAGGGCCAGGTCCTCTGCGTCCCCGCCCGTATCGGGGGTAGGAATGTACTCGCGGTCGCGGTCGATGGTGCGCAGGACGCCGTTGACGAGGTTGCCCGCGCCGGGCCGAAGCGCCTTCTTGGCAAGCTCCACGTACTCGTCGACCGCCGCGTGGGTGGGAGTGGACTGGAACAACAGCTCGTAAAGCCCAAGCCGCAGAATCTCCTGGAGCCGGTGCTCCATCGAGTCGTAGTCGCCGTGGTACGCTTCGCCCAGCACAAAGTCGAGCCACCGGCGCTGCCGCGTGACCCCCGCCACCAGCTCGCGGGCCTGCCGACGCGTGCGGGCCTCGGCGTCTTCAATCGTCAGCTTGTCGACGAAGGCGTCGTCGCTCCGCACCCGCTCAAGGTGGTCAAGGGCATGCACGCGGGCAGGCGAAACGGTATCGATCGTGACGTCCATAGACGGTCGGAGGCTCTAAGGGGAATGGCAGTGCGTACGTCTTACGCACAACCCCGGCGGCCGTTTTCCAGGGGCACGGATGGTGGCTTGCTTCTCCTCTCCTCGACCCGTTCTCGCCCCGTCGGACTGCGGCGCGCTCGTCGGTGCGTCGGGAAGTTCGTGGCAGATGGCCCTGCTGATCAGAATCTCGCCCACCACAGTGCCCACTTCTTCCGCCCAGTCCCCGCCCCGATCGGAGGCTTCGATGCGTACAGGGGATCCCGCGTGGCGAACCCCGAAAGACCGCAGCGATATCAGTTAAATAGGATAGTCCATCGTTTGCAAGACGTATCTTGGCCGTCGAAAATCCCGCGGGGACCAAGGGGAAGCGGTCCGAGCCTGCCCTGCGGATACACGGTGCTCGTTCTTCTGTTCTTCCGCTGATGCGCCACCTCCGCCGCAAGTTGACGCTGCGCGCCCACGGCGAACAGATCGTGCTCGTCAAGCGCAAGCAGGAGCGCATCGAGCACGTCTGGATGAAGGCGTTCCTGTGGGCGCTGTATCTGCCCGACTACCCCGACCTGGACGTGGAGGTCAACGTGGACGACAAGTACAAGCCCGACGTGGTGGCGGTGGACCGGCGGCGGGGCCGGCCGCAGTTCTGGGGCGAGGCCGGGGCCGTGGGGCCGGACAAGACTGAGCACCTCGTGACCGCCTACCCCGACACCCACCTCGCCTTCAGCAAGTGGGATCGGTCCCTGGACGCAGTGCAGGACCCCGTGGAGCGCGCCGTCCGCACGACCGATCGGACGGCCCCGATCGACCTCTTCCGGGTTCCTCCGGACGGGGCCGAGCGGTTCGTAGATGCGAAGGGACGGATTGCTGTCTCCTGCGACGAGCTGACCTGGATGCGCATAGGGAGCACCGGGGCGTGACGGTGACATCCACCGGACCCTTATTCTTCTGGAATCTGGGCCTCAACCTTCTCGAGGGCATCGCAAAGCATCGAGGCAAATGGCCTATCGTCGCGCTGCGCGTCTTGTCGCTTCTGTTCCATCAGTCTTCGGAGCACCTGTCGAGCTTCCGTCTCTTTTTCGGAGGTAAGGTTTCCACTCTCCACCATTCGAAGGAGCACGCGAATTTCTTTGAATGCGGTGGCGAGATAGTCCCTGCGCACCTCCATCAACGCTTCCCGATTAAGTCGTAGTGCCTCGATCGTTCGCCGTCCTCGTGTGGACCCGTCTTTCGCAAACGCGACCGCCTTCCGGAATCCGATGTGCGCCTCCGGATCCTCTCGTCCGGGATGTAAAAACACGGGCTCCTCATCCTCGATCTCGTCGCGGTGTGACTGAGCCCGATCTTCTGGATTGCGGAGCGGAAACAGATTGTTTTTGTGACGGCGGTTGCAGAGGGGACAGCAGAGAAACAGGTTCGTCCACTCGTAGGCCAGCCAGTAGTAGCCCGGTCGCCGAAGGGCCTCTTCCGAATGCTGTCTGTGTCCGGATTTTGGGCGAAAGTGCTCCACGTCCCCGTACGCCACGTGCGTAACTTTCGACTCGCAGAAGCTGCATTTCCGGTGCTGCGCTTCAATGAGCGCCGACTTTACAGACTCGTGGCCGTAGATGCTGTCGTCGAACTCGAACGACCGCTCCCCGGATTGATAAGCCTCCGGATCATGGGCGTAGGACACCGAATGGGCCCGCCGCTCGTCCACGCCATCCGTTTCAAGAATCTCCGGAGGTGAGTCGCGTTTTTCGATCTGAATCATGAGATGCGCTAAACCTGCTCGAAGACCAACGCCACCGACAGCCGTCACGAGATGGTTTCCCCCTCCTTTTCGAGTCGATTCGCGACATCCTTGATGAAGTCCATCGCCTCTCGCTGTTCTTTCGTTTCTCCGGAGGGTAGATCGCCAATTTCCTCCTCGATCTCGTCCAGTCGTTTCTCGTCCTCCTCGGTCAGTTCGGACGACGAGAGAATCTCCTGACGCTCCTCCAGGAGACCGTCCAGTTGCGGCGGACGGGCGCTTTCCAATCCGTAAAGGTCACTGGTGAGAATCTGATCCACCCGCAGATTGCCGACTGGCTCCATGTCGTTGTGAATTTCGACGTAGTCGTCGCCGTCCTCCACCTCGACCCGCCTCATAAGAGCAATGTTGGCATCCTGCGCCGCCTGCACCACGAGCGGACTGTGGGCCGTGACGATGAACTGCGTGTTCGGAAAGCGGTCCGAGAGGAAGTCGATGATCTTCCGCTGCCATTTCGGGTGGAGATGCAGGTCAATCTCGTCGACCAGACAGACCGCGGGCTCTGCGAGCGGATTGGCGCTCTCTGGATAGTGCTCAAACAGACGACAGGCCAGATCTACGACCCACGCAATCATCGTGCGGTAGCCGAGACTGAGTTGGTCGATGGTGACCCAGCCGTACAGCGTGTGGAATTCGACGCGTGGGGGGGATGTATCACCTTCTTGCTTTGCGAAGCGCAGATCATCTACGTCCGGAAGAATACCAGACTCTGGATTGGCCAAGACCCCTTCGATCTGCTCTAACCTGCGTTTCGCTTTTGGCTTTTCGCTCTTGGCAGCGTGATCCGTTCGGAGCAACCATTCTTCCACGTTCGGTAATTTAGCTGCCTCCTCTCTGAGATTACCAATTGCCGTACTTTCTTCCTTCTCGTAATGGACTCGTTTGTCCATCCTCCGTGTAGCCCCATACCCTCGGCACTGAAATCCTCTGGTTTCTTGGGAGCTTGGAATATTTCCATCAACGAACTGAAACCCAGCCTCTCTCTTCGATCTGCTCTTTCTGAATTTGAAGTTTTCGGACTCGCGGTTTCTTTGCACTTTCCTTGGGAGAGCTCTCCCTAAGACATACTCTCCACCAACCAGTGCATCTCTGTCACCAGCCCTGACTTCCCGAAAGAAGTCTATTCCGGTGAAGAACAAGTTCTCAAGCTGACCTGAAGACTCCACATCCCCATATTTTTCGAAGGCAGTCGCGATTCCCCCAAGCGCCTCCAATAGTGTAGTTTTCCCCGTCCCATTATTCCCAAGCAACACCGTCCATTGCGCGGGACGCCCCTCCTCGTCTGTCAGATCGAGCGTCTGCTCCGGGCCGAAGCACCGCACGTTCTCCAGGGTGAGGGACAAAAAGTAGGCCGGCGGGAGGTCTTCGGGGAACGAATCCTCACTCATGGTAACACCTCTGCAAATGCTCGTATCTGCGGGAAATTTTCAACATAGAGACCCTGGCAGACGATCCCGGTCCGGCTTCAGAACTTGGCCTGTATACTCTCAGCCCCCATTCTCGTCTCTCTTCGAACCTTTCGGAAAACAAGAGGTTGGGGCTGACGACATCCCTTTTACCACGCCCCGTTCAGCGCCATGCGTCGCCTCGCCCACAGTGCCACCCTCCTCGTCGTCCTCGGCCTCCTCGCCGCTCCCGTCTTCGCCCAACCGACCGAGTACGGCACCACCGAGTTCGAGAACTCCGGGGCCGAGGCGGCCCAGAAGCCGTTCCTCCGCGGCCTGCTGATGCTGCACAGCTTCGAGTACGACGACGCCCGCGCCGCCTTCCAGGAAGCACAGGCGGTCGATCCCGACTTCGCGATGGCCCACTGGGGCGAGGCCATGACGTACAACCACCCGGTGTGGATGGAGCAGGACCGCGAGGCTGCGCTGGCGGCGCTGCGCGACCTGGCCCCGACGCTGGAGGCGCGCCTCGACGCGGCCCCGACCGAGCGGGCAAGGGCGTACCTCCGCACACTCCACGTCCTCTACGGCGCCGGGGACGAGAATCCCAAGAGCAAGGAGGCCCGCGACGACGCCTACGAAACGGCGATGGCGACGCTCGCCGAGCAGTACCCCGACGATCTCGACGCCCAGGCCTTTCACGCCCTGTCCATCCTGGGCACGGCCCACGAGGGGCGCGACTTTGCCACGTACATGCGCGCCGCATCGATCGTGGAGGAGGTCTTCGACGCAAACCCACAGCATCCCGGGGCGGCCCACTACCTGATCCATGCCTACGACGACCCGGTGCACGCCCCGCTCGGCCTGCGCCCGGCCCGCGTGTACGCCGACATCGCCCCGGCGGCGCCCCACGCCCTCCACATGCCGTCGCACATCTTCTTCGCCCTCGGGCAGTGGACGCGCGGCGCCTCGTCGAACGTCGACTCCTACCGGGCCGCCAAGGAAAAGAGCACTGCGGCCAATGAGGGGCTGAGCGGGGGCGGATTTCATGCCCTGCACTGGCTCCACTACGCGCGTCTCCAGCAGGGGCGCCACGAGGACGCCCGGTCCGTCCTCAAGACGACCCAATCCCACGCGACGGACTCAAGGGTCCAGACCGGCTATGCTGACTACATGCGGTGGTACATGCCCGTCGCCTACGTCGTGGAGACGGAACACTGGGGCCAATACGACGCCCTCGCGGACGCGATGGACGTGGACGCTTCCACCCTTGACGCCCGCGGCACCGTCACGCTGCATGCGGGCCGGGGCCTCGCCGCTGCACAGGAGGGGAGCCTCTCCGCCGCCCGGGCCGCCCTGGAAGACGCCCGGTCGGCCCTGGGCGACGACCCGTCGGCAGCGCTCCGAATTCAGGTGCTCGAACTGGAGGGCCTGATCGCACTGAAGGACGGCGACGGCAAAGAGGCCCTTGCACGCCTGGAGGAGGCCACGGCCCTCGAAACGGACCGCCCGCTGAACTTTGGCCCGCCCTTTCCCGCGAAGCCCGCCCCCGAGCTGTACGGCGAGGCGCTCCTCGCTCTCGACCGGCCGGCCGACGCCCTGACGCAGTTCGAAACCACGCTGGGGCGCTACCCGGACCGGGCCCGCTCGCTCTGGGGCAAGGCGCGTGCCGCTGCCCAGGCCGGCGAGCCCGCGAGGGCCGACGCAGCCCGGTCGGCCCTCGCCTCACAGTGGGACGACGCCGACGCCTCCGTCCGCCGCCAGCTGCAATCACTCGCCGGCACGGCCGACACAGAAGCGGCGCAGTCCAAGTAGCCACGGTGCTCGCCCGATACAACTCCCCCGGCCCGCCTACGGTCGCTCCTCATCCCCGAGCTTCCGCTCGATAATCTGCTCCGCATTGTTCACACTGCGGAGGCAGAAGCGAGCCTCCAGGCGAGCCCGCTCCGCATCACTGAGATCGGCGTGGCGGCCCTGGCGGTCGATCCGATCCTGCTGGGCGTGGTAGAGTGCCACGGCCGCCGCCACGGACACGTTGAAGCTCTCCGTGAAGCCCGGAAGCGGCACCTCACAGGCCGCGTCGGAGGCGTCGAGCATTGCATCGGTCACTCCTGCCTCCTCGTTGCCGAAGACGAGCGCCGTGGGCTCGGTAAAGTCCAGATCTCGAATCGGCACCGTGTCTGCATGTAGGTGCATGGTTACAACACGGTAGCCGGCGTCCTGGAGGTGTGCGGCACAGGCCTTCGGTGCATTCCAGTGCCATACGTCGAGCCAGTGCTTCGCGCCCTGGGCCGTCCGCTGAGAGTGCTTGTACCGGTCGTGTTCGCCCCGCACCACATGCATGTCCTGGTGCCCCAGCGCCTCCGCTGACCGCATGACGGCACTCACATTGCCGGTGTTCACGAGCCCCTCCACCACCGGCACCACGGTGCGCGTCCGGCTCCCCACGACGTCTCGAATGCGCTCCAGCCGCCGCTCTCGCATGTGAGGCCGAAGCAGCCCGACGATGCGCCCGGGCGACAGGCGCACGTCCCCGATCGTGAAGGGATCGGTCTCAACCGGCGGCGTTCCCCCCGCTGCGAGCAGCCGGTTCATCTCTTTCTCTGCGTCGACCTGGTGATGGCTCATGAATCCTGGAATGCGACCGAGCGTATTGAAATTGTGTTGAGAACCCAAATCTCTCGTGTCGTGTCCGCCGAGCGTCTCCGGACACATTGGCTTATACCGCACCTCCCTTGACTCACTCCCACGCTGCCATGTTGCACCGCCGTTCGGTCACCGTCGCCCTTTCTCTTGTTTTTTCTCTCCTCCTCGGGGCCGTCCCGGCATCGGCCCAGTCCGTCGCCTCAGTCGTCAGCGATATGCAGTCCGTTTACGACCGGCAGATGGAGACGGTCGATACCTACATTGTAGAGACCAACCTCTACACCTCTTACCACCAGAAAGACATGGGGGACGACGGACCCACCTACCGAACGCAGACGCGGCTGAAGGGGACGGACGCCTCCTCATTTGCCGCCAACACCACCCCGTCGGCGGCCTACGGCCTGCAGTTCGACCGCCTCAAGCAGCACGCCACGTACGCAGGAACCGAGGCCATCGATGGCGTACGCTGCCACATCCTGCAGGTCGACAATCCCTCCGCCGTGAACCCCAATGTGGAAGAAAACGCAACGAGCATGACCTATTACATCGACGCCGAGCGGCACGTCCCCGCTCGTATGGTCGTGGAGACCGCCGCGTCTGATTCACAGGAGGCCAACCCGTCGTCGGTCACCGTGCGCTTCAAAAGGTACGAGACGACCGACGGCCTCACCCTCCCGCATCGGATGGAGATTCAGCTCAACGCGAACATTTCCGACAAACAGCGCCAGCAGATGCAGCAGATGATGGAGAAGATGGAGCAACTGCCGGAGCAGCAGCGCAAGCAAATGGAGCAAATGATGGGCGACCAGATGAACATGATGAAGCAGATAATGTCTGGCGACCCAATTGCCATTGAGGTACAAAGTGTACAGGTGAATGTGGAATTGCCGGGGGATGTATTTTAGCGAGCAGCCGGTGCGGGACATCCTTCCACACGACCCGTCCCCGTTCCGTGGGGGCCGCGTCACAGCCATCGACAATGGGGGGTGAGATCCTCGGCTGCGTGGCGCGCAAAGGATCCATTTCCGAAGTAATCACTGCTCAGCGGCAACCCCATTCGGGCCCAGGCGGTAAAAGTTCGTACCGTCATCTATAATCCAATTCTTTGTTCCTATGGACTTGACCGACGCCGTCGCCGTGGTTACCGGCGCCAGCAAGGGCCTTGGCGCCCACATTTCTCGCACACTCGTAGATCGGGGCACCGCCGTTTACGGCCTTGCCCGGAGCACCGACAAGCTCCAGGCGCTACAGAACGACCTGGGGGACGCGTTCAGGCCCGTCTCGTGCGACGTCCGGAAGGAAGACGCGGTCGAGGCGGCCTTCGACACCGTCGATGCCGAGGCCGGCCCCCCAGACGTGCTGATCAACAACGCCGGGCTCGGGCAGTTTGGCCCGGTCGACGACCTCGACACCGACGCCTTCGACGTGCAAATGGACACGAACGTGCGGGGCGTCTACCTCTGCACCCGCGAGGCGGTCCCCCGCATGCGCGACCAGAACGAGGCGACCGGCTTTGGCGGACACATCGTCAACATCGCCTCCATCGCAGGCCTCCTGGGCAACCCCAACATCAGCGCGTACAACGCCAGCAAGTTTGCCGTGCGGGGCTTCAGCGAAGCGGTAATGAAAGAGGTGCGCGAGGACGGCATCCGCGTGACGTGCCTCTACCCTGGCTCCGTCGAGACCAACTTCTTTGACGTGGCAGGGGTCGACATGACCGAAAACCCGCTCGACCCCGACGACGTCGCCGCGACGGTCCAGCACGTGCTGGAGGCCCCGGCGAACCATCTCATCTCGGAGGTCGTGATGCGCCCGCTTCGCCCGCACCGCGAGGAGTGAGCGCGATGCGGCGCTCGTGGCGGTCGAGGAAGTCCCGCACGCATCCCGGATTCCCGCTACAGTTCTAGCTCCCCGACCGATTCGGGCGTTGGGGCATCACTGGGCGTGTAGACGCCATTGGCCCGATCCGGCTCGTCCTGCTCGATGAGGTAGTAGCCGAGCAGGGCGACGCCCGCCCCCATGAGCAGCACCGCGTAGGCCACCGGCGACTCGAACGAGAGTGCGAGGAGGTCGACGAACAGGCCCCGGAGCCCGGCATGGGCTGGGCCGAAATCTCGCTCCTGCTCCTCATTGTTGCGGGGGCAGGTGCCGGACTCGTGTGGATGCCTCCCAGCCTCACAGGGCTCCGGCACGGCCTCGACGAGCCAATGTTGGCACTCCAAGTCATCTCCGCAGCGCGTGCGGGCGAGGCCGCCCCGAGGACGGGGTTGCGCCGAGGTCCACTGGCTTCTATACTAAACGGTCCCTTTCACACGCCCCGCACACTGATTCTGCCCTCCCCATGGAACGCCGCGACTTTGCCCGGAAAGCCCTGCTCGGCGCCGCCGGGGCCGGCCTTCTGACCGGCTGTGGCGACGGCGAATCGTCGGCCAGCGACGGCGCCCCCAACGTCCAGACGAACCCACAGGTGCGGTGGCGGCTCGCCTCCAGCTTCAGCCGCTCGCTCGACACCATCTACGGCGCGGCCGAGGTGCTGTCCGAGCGCCTGAAAGCCCTCACGGACGGCAACTTCGAGATTCTGACGTACCCGGGCGGCGAGCTGGTGCCCCCCCTTGAAGTGCTGGGCAGCGTGCGGAACCGGACCGTCGAGATGGGCCACTCGGCCAGCTACTACTTTATCGGCAAAAACCCCGCGCTGGCGTTCGACTGCACCGTCCCATTCGGCCTCACGGCCCGCCAGTACAACGCCTGGGTCTACTCCGGCGGCGGAATGGACCTCCTGCGCGACCTCTTCGCCGACTTCAACATCCTCAACCTGCCGGGCGGCAACACGGGCACACAGATGGGCGGCTGGTTCAACGTGGAGGTGGGCTCCCTCTCCGACATGAACGGCCTCAAGATGCGCATTCCGGGAATGGGGGGCAGTGTGATGAGCGAGATGGGCGTCAACACGCAGGTCCTTCCGAGCGGCGAGATCTACCCGTCGCTGGAGCGGGGCGCGATCGACGCGGCCGAGTGGGTGGGGCCCTACGACGATGAGAAGCTCGGCTTCCAGGAGGTGGCCCAGTACTACTACTACCCCGGCTGGTGGGAGCCCGGGCCCGCCCTCACGTTCTACGTCAACCGGGACGCCTACGACGAGCTGCCGACGCAGTACCAGGAGGCCCTCAAAACGGCCGCCGCCGAGGCCAACGTCCGCATGATGGCCCAGTACGACCACAAGAACCCCGCGGCGCTCGACCGCCTGCTGGACGAAGGCACCACCCTCCGGCGCTTCCCCGACGAGGTGATGGGCCGGGCGCAGGAGATTACGACTCAGATCCTGGAGGACAAGGCGTCCGGCAATGGGCAGTACCGCAAGATCTACGAGGCCTACAAGGACGCCCGCGAGGACGCGTACCGGTGGTTCGGAACTGCCGAGATGGGCTACGCCGACTTTGCCTTTCCCCGTGTCGACAACACCGCCGGGTCTGCCTGATCCGCGCCCCCGATGAGGCTCGCGAATGCACCTCATTCACGCAGAGCTTCGGGGGCACCACTCTCACCGTTCTCCCACACCCTCTCCGTCTTCCCCCTGTCTCCTCCGATGCTTCCCGCCGTCTGGGACCTCTTCGACACGCACGTCTTTCCGGCTGCTTCCACCGACGAGCTGTTCAACCCGTACCGCGACCGCCGGGACGATCTCGACGGGCCTGAGGCGCCCGCCCATCGCCGCGACAACCTGCGGCAGTACCTGTCGTGCTTCGACGAGGCGCCGCGGCTCTTTCTCCTGCTCGAAGCCCCCGGCCCGTGGGGCTGTCGCTTCTCGGGCGTGCCGGTCACGAGCGAGTCGCAGCTCACCGACCCGGACTTTCCGATTGACGGGGGGGCCACGAGCCAGAAGGACGTGCCGATCACCGAGTACAGCGCATCCATCTTCTGGCGGGTGCTCCAGCCCCACTTCCCCCACTTCTTCGTCTGGAACAGCCTGCCCCTCCACCCGCACGACGCCGGCGACCCGCTCTCGATCCGCACACCCCGCCGCTCGGAGGTGCGCGACTGGCACGAGCTGTTGCGCGAACTGCTCGACGCCCTCGAGCCCGACCGGACCGTGGGCGTGGGCCGCAAGGGCGAGCGCGCCCTCGACGAAGTCGGGGCCGATCCGACGTACGTGCGGCACCCCTCGCAGGGCGGCGCGAACAAGTTCGAGGCGGGGATCGAAGACATCGTGGCGGAGATGGGCCTCGGGACGTAGCCCCTTGCGGATTGCGTTTTTCGAATTTGCCCCGACAAGAACGCCCCCCCTTGCTGAACTACTCATCCACGACCCGAGTCGCACAGACTTCGCACCGCGACTCCCTGTTTTCTTTTCGACCGGTCTGACCTTGGACATGGCAGCGATCGAACTGGAGGGAGTCACGAAGCAATTCGGGGACGTGACTGCCCTCGATGACGTCAATTTCACCGTCGAGGAGGAAGAGATTTTCGGCTTCCTCGGCCCCAATGGTGCCGGAAAGTCCACCACCATAGACATCCTGCTGGACTTCGTCCGGCCAACCGAGGGGAGAGCGAAGGCATTGGGGTTCGACGCCCAGCGCGAGAGCCTGGCGATCCGGAAGCGCACGGGCGTGTTGCCCGGCGCCTGTCAGGTGTACAACCGGCTCACCGGTCGGCAGCATGTTCAGTTTGCCATCGACTCGAAGGGCGTCGACGACGGCCCCGAGGCACTCCTGGCCCGCGTGGGCATCCAGGACGCGGCCGATCGGCCCGCGGGGGACTACTCCCAGGGGATGCGACAGCGCTTGGTGCTGGCAATGGCGCTCGTGGGCGAACCCGACCTGCTGGTGCTGGACGAACCGACCACTGGCCTGGATCCCAATGGCGCCCGCGAGATCCGCCGGATGATTCGGGAAGAGCGCGACCGTGGTGCGACCGTGTTCTTCTCCAGTCACATCCTTGAGCAGGTCGAGGCCATCTGCGACCGGGTCGCCATCCTCAACCGCGGCCGGATCGTCGCCGTCGACACCATCGAGGGCCTGCGGAAGGCCTCGGGGGCGAGCGAGACGTTGTCGATTGCCGTCGTCCTCATTCCAGAGGGAGTGATCGAGGCCGTTGAAGCTGTTGAAGGGGTCCGCTCCGTGGGGGTCGAGGGAGACGTGGTGACCGTCCACACCGACGGCGGAAACAAGACTGCCATTCTCCATGCACTGGAGGACTGCGGGGCGGAGATCCGCGATTTCACCACCCAGGGCACCTCCCTGGAAAAGCTGTTTGCCCACTACACCAAGCATCAGGAGACCGTCGTCACCGGGGGTGATTCATCGTGAGTTGGACGACCGTTGCTCGCAAGGACTTCCATGACGCCCGCCGGTCGCGGGTGCTGTGGGCGCTTTCGGCGACGTTCCTGGCGCTGGCCATGCTGGTGGCGGGCCTGTACGCGTTCGTCCCCGCCATAACCGCCGAGCCAAGGGTATCGACGATGGGTCTGCTCGGCTTTCTCGCCTCGCCGGTGACGCTCTTCGTCGCCGTCGCCTCGGTAGTGGCGTGCTACAAGTCCGTCGTGGGCGAGACCGAGAGTGGTTCCGGCAAGCTCCTGTTGAGCCTGCCCCATACCCGACGCGACGTTGTTCTGGGAAAGGTCGTGGGCCGCGGCCTCGTGCTCGCAGTCCCTGTCGCGGTTGGTCTTTTGTCCATGCTCGCGGTCGTGTTTGCCGGAGGCGTTCCGTTCTCCCCGGTCGAATACGCCGTTTTTGTCGTCGTCACGCTGTTTTACGTTCTAGCGTACGTGGCCGTCTTCGTCGGCGTCTCCGCAATGACCACTTCCACCACCCGGGCGGCGACGATCAGTGTCCTGCTTCTCGTCGTCTTTGAGGTCGCGTGGGACGTCGTACCCCTCGGAGCGTGGTTCGTGGCCAGCGGTTTCCAGGTGCCCAGCGGATTCTTGGCAGGCAACTTCGGGGCGAGGCCGGACTGGGTCACGTTTCTGTTCCAGCTTCCGCCCAGTGGCGCCTACCAGAACGCCATCGGCGGATTCCTCTCCGGGTCCGGCTCGGAACCGTTCTTCCTGACGAACTGGTTCAGCCTGATCGTCCTGGCACTCTGGGGGCTGGTCTCACTGGCAATCGGAGATGCCGGGTACCGGCGGGCGGACCTGTGAACTCATACTCCGAAAACGCCAACAGCACATGGCCGAACTGTTCTCCCACCCGCCGTTCCCGGGCTTCCGCCCCGAGGCCTTCGGGTTTCTCCGCGCCCTGGCCGCCAACAACGACCGCAACTGGTTCAAGGCGCGCAAGGAGACCTACGAAGCAGAACTCAAGGAGCCGTTGGAGCTGTTGCTAACCGACGGCGCGCGGCGCCTCGCCGACACGGACCTCCCGCTGACCGCCCACCCGACGGATTCGCAGTTCCGCATCTACCGGGACATGCGCTTCACCGAGGACACGACGCCGTACAAGACGCACGTGAGCGGCGTGTTCGACCGCTCGGGGCACCGCGACAAGAACGGGGTCGTCTACGTGCACGTAGAGCCGGATTCCTGCTTCCTGGGGGCGGGCTTCTACCAGCCGAGCGTGTCGTACCTTCGCCCCGTTCGGGACCGCATCGCGGCGGAGCCGGAGCGGTTCCTCACGCTTCTCGACGAGATGAAGGCCCGTGACCTGCCGGTTCACAGCATGGAAGACACCCTTACGGGCATGCCGAAGGGCTTCAGCGATTATCGGGACGCCCCCATTGCCCCGTATCTGAAGTGGAAAAACTACGTGGTCAAGCGGGACTACCCGGACGAGGCCCTCCAGTCCCCGAACTTTGCCGGGGAGGTCGTCCGCATGGCCCAGGATGTTCAGCCGCTTCTTGAGTTTGTCTGGGCGGTAGAGTCGTCGTCCTAGGTCGGCCTCTCACCTCGATGTCGTTCAGCCCCCAATGCTTCCCTGTACAGATACACCACATCTGTGAGAGATTAACCGACGCCGTGCATTCCTGGCTTTCCTTCTAGGGTCAGCGGCAGCGGAGCCTCCATCACTCGACAAAGCTTTCGACATGCGATTGCCCTGCAGCACAAGAACCGGGGGATGAAAGTCCGGCGTCCGTTTGGTTATCTTGGCGAGTCCGCATCGCTGTTGCGACTCCGCTCCATCGCCCATGACGCCCTCCGAACGTTGGCCCGCCATTCTGCTGCAACTGGAGCCTGACGCCTGGACGCGTGCGGCCGACCTGGCCCGTGCCCTGGGCGTCAGCGAGCGCACCGTCTACCGCGACGTGCAGGCGATGGTGGAGGCGGGCGTGCCGCTGCAGGGGGTGCCGGGCAAGGGCTATCGACTGCCCGACGACTACCTGCTCGCCCCGATCCGCCTGACGCGCGACGAGGCGGTCATGCTCGTCCTGGGCAGTGCCTACGCCGCCCGCAACTTCAGCGGCCGCTACCAGGCCGCGGCCCGGGCGGCACAGCACAAGATTGAGGACGTGCTCCCGCCCGACGACCGGGAGCGGGCCCTGTCTCTGCGCGGAAGTGTGCCCCTGGTGCCGCCCAGCGTCTTTGGCGACTCGACCACGGACGGCCTCCTCCGGCAGGCGCGTCACGCCCTCGTGGAAGAGCGGACCCTGATGGCTAGCCTGGCACACAGCTCCGGCAACGGCACCATCACGCGGCAGATCGACCCGTACGGCCTGGTGCGGCAGGGCGGCGCGTGGCACCTCGTGGGGTACGGGCACGACCGCGACCGCGTGGTCCACCTCCGGCTCCAGCGGATCCGCGAGCTCGAGATGACGAACGCCGCCTTCAAGCGCCCGGCCAGCTACGGGGCGCGTTCTCAGGGCCCCGCCGCCCCGCCCCAGCGACGCGTCCGGGCGGTCTTCGCGGAGCCGGTGGCCGCGGACGTGCAGGTGCCTCCCTCCGTCGAGGTGGAGGCGCGGGAGTCCCTCTCCGACGACCGGCTACTGGTCACGCTGAACGTCGACCACATGCTCGAAGTGATGCCGTGGCTTTTGAGCTGGGGACGCCACGCACGCGTGCTGGAGCCACGGGCCCTTCAGGAGCGGCTGGCCGCGGAGGCCCACGCCGTGGCCGACCAGTACGAGTCGGTGCCCACACTGCTCGACTAGCCCCACCGGTTCTCTCCTTTTCTACAACCCTGGACTTCAAAAGCCTCCCTTGGTCCACCACCAATCTCGTCCACCGCTTTGTGCAACAGGAGTGAAGTCGTCGACATACAATTCGACGTATTGATGCCTTACCCCCGGACCGACGCCCATGTCCCTCGTCCCCCTGGTTGCAGTCGTCATGGTCTTTGCGATTCCCATCCTGGGCATTGCCCTGGCCGGGTACAAGGAATGGCTCACGTTCAAGACCAAGCACCGGGAACTGGGCAGCTCCACGCGGGTGGTCGAGGACCGGATCGACGGGCTGGAGGATCGCCTCGCCCGCCTGGAGGAGGAACGGGAGGCTCTTCAGGAGCGCGTGCAGAATCTGGAGACGATTGTCACCAGCGAGGCCTGGATCGCCGAGCACGACGAGTCCACCGACCTTTCGCCCCTGAGCGACGCGGCGGACGGCCGTCTTGAGCCCCCCAACGGGGACGGCACGATGCCGAGCGACGCGGAGCACACCGCCGAACTGGCCCGGCGCCTCCGTGGACGATGAGGCCGTCGGCCCCTCAGACGAGACCACGAAAGATCTCGTGAAGGGATTGTGCTTGACCACGCCGAGCGTCTACATTAAAACTGTACTTGAAGCCTGTTCTTTTACACACGTCACAGGTTCTCGCCCAGTGCTTGCCGGGCGAGATGAAAAGGGAACCCCAGTGCCGCCACGGTACACCCTGAGGGACTGACATCGTTTTGCCGCTCCACTCAGTCATCCGCCGGGGCCAGTCTGGGGCTGTACCCGCAACTGTGACTCGAACAATGGACGTGCGCTGGAGGCGATTCGCCACTGCCCGACCGAGTGCTCCCGGCAACGGCCGTCGGGACAGCTCGTCGTGGCGGGAAGGAGGATCGCCACGCATGTGCGTCGACCACGCGATGCCGCGTTCTCTGCGGCCCGTGGGTTCGAGGAGCCAGGAGACCTGCCTGTGTGCGTGACGGGAATCCCGACCGCCATCGTGGATTCTCTCACCGCCAACAACCTCCGGGATCTGAGGCTTGTGGCGTGCCTGCCCTGATGATGGCCCTCGTCGCTCGACGCGTCTCCCCCGTGGCGGACGCCGACACAGCCCCGTCTATCCCTTCTGTAGTGGACACCGGGGTGCATTTCGTGGGTCCCGTGCAGCCGCCCGAGCCTCTCTGCGGAGGTAAGGGCTTTTTCTATGGTTGCACGCGTCGTACTTCTCGCTTCGGTCCTCCTTCTGCCCCTCTCTGCGTGGGGCCAGGGGTCCGCCCCCGCCGACACGACGTGGCGCCCGCCGGTCGTTTCGGGGACGCCGGACTCGTCCATCGCGATGTCCGTAACCCTTCCCGAAGTGACTGTAGAGGGCATTCTGGATCGCGCCTCCTCCATCCCCGCGGCCGCCCACGTCACGACCCTCGACGCGGACGCCGTGGCCGAGAGCGGCGCGCAGTCGGTGGCCGACCTGCTATCGATGCGCTCCGGGGCCTTTGTAAAGCAGTACGGAAGCACGGGTCTCGCCAGCCTCTCGATGCGGGGCATGGGCGGCACGCAGACGCAGGTGCTGCTCGACGGCCTTCGCGTTGCCAACCCGCAAACGGGCCAGGTAGACCTGTCGCTGCTCCCCACCCTCCTCATCGAGTCGGTCGAGGTGCAGCACGGGGCCGGATCGGCCCGGCACGGCTCCGGGAGTCTGGGCGGCACCGTGCACCTCCGCACGCTGCGCCCACAGACCGATCCGCTCCTCCGCGTGGCGGGGGGCGGGGGCGCGTACGACGAACGGCACGTGTCGGCCCTCGCAACGGGCGGGCGGGGCTCCTGGTCCGGGCTGGTCGCGGGGCGCTACTACCGCACGGACGGCGACTTTCAGTACCAAAACTCGTTCCTGGTCCCCTCACAGACGCTGCGACGGGACGGGGCCGGGGCGCGCACGCTGAGCCTCTTCGGGCGGGGCATGTGGCGGGGCGAGGACCGGCAGTGGCGCCTGTCCGGGTGGTGGACAAAGGCGCGGCGCGGCCTTCCGGGTCCGGCCAGCGCACGCAGCGGCGGGGCCCGTCAGTGGGACGAGCTGGGGCGGATCTGGACCGAAGGCACCTTGCCATTGGGCAGGGGCACCCTCGACCTCTCGGCACGGGGCCAGCGCTCCCGCCTCCGCTACCACAATCCCCCGACCCAAACCGACCGCACGACCGTCACGACGGCCACGGAGGCGAACGCCGAGTTGCGCTATCCCCTTTCGTCCCTCGGGTCAATCACGGCGGGCACCACGGTCGGCTACGACCAGGCCTCCCTGAACGAGGGCGTCGACCGCCTGTCGGGGGCCACGTTCGTGGATGCCACGCTCTCATTCGCACCGTTTGAGCTCCAGCCGGCGGTGCGGCTCGACGCCATTGGCGCGAACGGGGAGCCGACCGTCGTGCCGAGCCCCCGCCTCGGCGTTCGTTGGCGGCCGCTCGACGGAGACCGTCTCACCCTCCGCGGCCTCGTGGGGCGCGCCTTTCGCTATCCCACCTTCAACGAGCGCTACTACGAGCCGGGGGGCACCCCTGGCCTCCAGCCCGAGGATGGGTGGACCACAGAGGGCGGCGTGTCTTTCCGCCTCACCCGCGCCGACGCCCTGCTCACCGCGGAGGCCACGGCGTTTGCCACGCGCCTCACCGACAAGATTGTGTGGCGGCCCAGCTACGAGATCAACGGCGTGCAGGTGTGGAGCCCGTCCAATGTGTCCCGCGTCTACAGCCGGGGCCTGGAGCTGAGCGTGCGGGCCCGGCGCCAGTTCCGGCCCAACCTTACGGTGTCCGGCGGCAGCCACTTCACACACACCCGGGCCGAAAACCGGGCGAATCCCAACTCGCCGGCCTACGGCGCTCAACTGCCCTACGTCCCCCAGCAGACGTGGAAGCTCTGGTCCCGCATGGAATGGCGAGGACTATCGGTCTCCGCCACGGGTCGGCTCGTGGGGACCCGCTTTTATTCAAGCGACGAGTCCAAGTCTCTCGCGCCGTACCAGACGGTCGACGTCCGGGCCGCCTACGAGTGGTCGTTCAATACAGGGCGGCTCGCCCTGGAGGCGCAGGTCAAAAACGTGCTCGACCGCCGCTACGAGATTATACGGCTCTATCCCATGCCCCCCCGCCACGCAACCCTCCGACTTCGGTTTTCTCTTCCTTCTTCTTGAACTCAATCGATGATGCGCTTCTCTTCCTCCTCCGCTCCTACATCTCGTCTGAACGTGCGGTGGCGCCGGCCAGCTGTGTGGATGGCCCTCCTGGCCGTCGCTACGCTGTCGCTGACGGGCTGCGACCTCTTCGGCTCGAATGATGACACACGCCAGATAACCACGGACGTGGTAATTGCCAACTCGGGCAACTTCAGTGCCCAGGACGGCTCCCTCACGCTCTACAGCCCATCAGACTCCACGGCCACACTTAATGACATCAACGTGGCGTTCATCAATAGCCTCGCCCTGCACAACGACCGCCTCTTCGTGGTCGACAACACGCAGGCCGACAATGCCGGCCGAATCACAACCTTCGACACCGATCAGTTCGGGCCAATTGGGCAAATCTCGAACCCGCGCCCCCCACGGTATATCGCGTTTCCGTCGGCGGACAAGGGATACGTCTCCAACCTCAGCCGTTTCGACGAAAACTTCAATCCCAAGCCGAGCACTGTGTCGGTGGTCGACCTGAACAACAACTCGGTCACGGAACGAATCGACGTGGGACGGTCGCCACAGGGCATCGGCGTTGCCGCCGGAAAGGCGTTCGTGGCAAATGCCGCGGACGGGACCCTCTCGGTGCTCGATGCGGACGCCGACACCGTAAATACGACCTTGTCTTTCTCCGGCTGTGCCGGTCCGAAGAGCGTATTTGTGGATGCCGAAAACGACGTGGCCGTGGTGTGCCAGGGTGGGGCCGAACAGTCGTCTACGGTGCTGTTCTTGAACCCGATCGAGGAGACGATCAGGGACCGCGTGGCGCTCGGCGCCCCCATTGGCTCGGCGAACGGGTCGCAGTCAGCGTACTATTCGCAGGGAGCCGAGGAGCTGTACGCCATCAGCGGCAGCGGGGCATTTGGCAGCGGAACCGGCGAGATCTTCCGGGTCAATACCGACGCGAACGCGCTGGACGGTAGCTTCACAGTTCCACAGGACGACGGGCTGATTGGCATTACGGCGGTCGGCTACGACGACGTAACGCAAGACCTGTACGTGACACGCCTTCCCATTGGCGACGCTGGCGGACCGCTCTTTTCGGCAGACGGGACCGCGCTCGTCCTCGACCGAAGTGGAAACGAAGTCACACGCTTCGAAACGGGGAATAGCCCGGGCCACATTTCCTTCTTGCGCGATGAGCAGTAGGCCCTCTGCGCCTCCGTTTCCACCCGCACACGTCCCCAACGCTTCCATGATGTCTCGCGATCGTCTTGTCCGCTTCGCCGTTCTCACCGGCATCGTCCTGCTCGCCGCGGCCGCCCGCCTAGTGCCCCACCCGCCCAACGTCACGCCCATCGCCGCCCTGGCGCTGTTCGGCGGGGCGCACTTTGCGAACCGATGGGTGGGCCTCGGCGTGGCCCTCGTGGCCCTGCTGCTGGGCGACCTCGTGATCGGCTTCCACGCGCTCGTGCCGTTCGTCTACGGCGGCTTTGCGGCCATTGGATTGCTCGGCTTCGGGCTGCGGTCGACCCGGAGCGTGGGGCGCGTCGCCGGGGCCACCGTGGCCGGGTCGCTGCTCTTCTTCCTGATCACCAATTTCGGAATGTGGTGGCTGTTCCACACCTACCCGCCGACGGCCGCCGGCCTCTGGGCCTGCTACGTCGCCGGCCTGCCGTACCTCGCCAACAGCCTCGCGGGGAACGCCGTATACGTGACCGTGCTGTTCGGCGGGGTCGCCCTGCTGAAGCGGGCGGTGCCCGCTCTTCGATCGGCCCCGGCGTCCGCCTCGGCGTAATGCGCATCGCGTTCCTCTCCCATGCCCCGCATTGTGTCCCTCATCCCCAGCGCCACCGAGATCGTGGTCGCCCTCGGCCACGGGGACGACCTGGTGGGCCGCTCGCACGAATGCGACCACCCGCCCGGCGTAGAGGCGCTGCCTGCCCTCACCGCCCCGAAGGTGCCGCTCGAGGGATCAAGCCGCGAGATTGACGACCGGGTGCGGACCCTACTCGACGAGGCGATGTCGGTCTACGACGTGGACGTGGAGCGGCTGAGTGACCTGCGGCCCGACCTCATCCTCACCCAATCGCAGTGCGAGGTGTGCGCCGTGTCCCTGTCAACGGTGGAGCAGGCGGTGGCCGACCGCATCGAGGGCAATCCGGCGGTCATGGCCCTGGAGCCACGGTCCCTCGCGGACGTGCGCAGTGACATTCGGCGCGTGGCCGTGGCCCTCGGCTGCCCCGACCGCGGCGACCGGTGTGTCCAGCAGATGCGAACCCACATGCGGGCGGTGTCGCGCGTAGTGGCCCCCGCCCACTCGTCCGACCGCCCCACCGTTGCGGCCCTGGAGTGGATCGATCCGCTGATGGGGGCCGGGGGCTGGGTCCCAACGCTCCTGGAGGCGGCGGGCGGAACGCCGGTCTTCACCCGACGGCGCGCCGACCTCGACGCCCTGCACGACGCCGACCCGGACCGCATCGTCGTCATGGCGTGTGGGTTTGGCCTGTCGCGGACGGACGCAGAGATGGACGGTCTCCGGACCGACCCACGGTGGACCGCCCTGCGGGCCGTGCAGACCGGCCACGTGTACCGGACCGACGGGAATCACTTCTTTAACCGGCCCGGGCCCCGGCTGGCAACCTCCCTCGACATTCTGGCCGAGATTCTCCACCCGGACCGCTTCCACGCCGCGTTCGATCGCTCTCATCGAAAAACGGCCTGGCGGCGCGACCCGGCCCCGGCTCCCGCCTCGACTCGGTAATCGCTCTTCATCCCGAGCCTTCAACAATGACCATCGATCGCTGCTACTGCTACGCGCAGACCTTCACGGCCCTGAAGACAGTGGCGGGAGACACGGGAGCGGACTCGATTGAGGAGCTCCAGGCCCACGTCACCTTCGGCGAAAACTGTGAGCTCTGCCATCCCTACGTGGACCGGATGCTAGAAACGGGGCAGACCGTCTTCCACGAGGTGATCGAGGCGGACGAGGAGTCCGATGCAGGGCCTGCCTCATCCTAAGTAGCCCCGAAGACATACGGTTGCGCAAGAGTCGTTCTGAGCGACCGCCGAACAGTGAGAGGAGGGCGTTGAAAAATCTCTTTGAATCAAGCGGAAGCTGCTCATAGGGGTCGCTCCCCCTTCTTCCGAGAGATTCACTCCAGGAGCACCCGGTCACTGCGCCCCCAGCGCCTCGACTCCGCTTCGCTCTGCTCGGAATGACGGGTTTCAAAGTTGTTTTGCCGACCTACGTAGTGCCCCTTGCATCACCGTCGCGGCGACCAAGCGGGCGACTCGTGCATAAGAGAACGCGCGTCGTCTTTCAAAACGTGTCTCTTGCCCCGATGGCATCCCTATTGTATATCTTTCCCCATCCCGACGACGAGTGCTTCGGGCCAGTGCCCGCCCTCGCCCGGCAGCGCCGCGCGGGCCACGAGGTGCACCTGCTGACCCTCACCCGAGGGGAGGCAACGTCGCAGCGGGAGCGCCTCGGGTACTCGAAGGACGAAATGGCGGCGGCGCGCTACCAGGAGATGCAGGACGTGGCGGACACCCTGGACCTCAACTCCCTGACGGTGTTGGAGTACCCGGACGGGGGGCTTGCCGAGCTTAACCCACTGGTCCTGGAGGACGAGATCGTGTCGTACATTCACACCTACGAGCCGGACGTGGTCGTCACGTATCCCGTCCACGGCATCAGCGGGCACCCCGACCACCTCGTCGCCCACGCCGTCGTGAAGCGTGCGGTGTGTGCCCTCCGCAGGGACGGAGCGGCCGCGCCGCGTCGCCTTGCGTTTTATGCGCTTTCTCCCGCTCCCGACGACGCAGACCGGCCGGCCCACCTTTCGCACTCGCCCCCAGCGCTCATCGACTGCCAGCTCCCAATTCGGGACGAGGACCTGGAGACGGGGCGCGAGGCCCTCCACTGCTACGAGACGTACCGCCCGGTCATCGAGGAGCACCGTCCCCTCGACACCATCGGCGACCACGTGTCGTTTGAGGTATTCGCCGAAAGGCACGACCCCCCCCTGTCGTCACTCCTCGACCGCCTGCCCACCCTCGACGACAAGAAGGGCCTCCCGGGGGCCCCATAAGGGGACTCCCGAGACGGATTTCAGTTTGTTAATGCCGCTCGTCCCCAGATCGAGGAACGCAGGACTGGGCCAAGGAAGTATGAATTGACCCCCCTCGCCACACACTTCCGACAGCCGTGCACAGCCTGTGTCACTTGTTCCTCGGCTTCCCCCATTCGTAAGTCGCCTGGGCCTCAAAATTGGGGGCACCGCGGGTGCCGTCGCTGGGCTCGGCGTGGGGCTGGTGTCGAGCGTCTCGGTCGGCGTCGCCGTTCTCTTCGGGCTGGGGACCGCAGCTCTCACCTACGCCGCGAGCCACGTCTGGCTCCACCGTCGCCTCCGCCACCTTCAGTCCGTACTGCACGAGATCCGCACCCACCAGTTCGACGCCCAGACGCCCCCCTCCGGCCCCCACGACGACGAGCTGAGCACGCTCCTCTGGGAGGTCTACCGCACGGGCCAGAGCCTAGAGACCGAGATCCGGAAGCTGAAGGAGATGGAAAGCTACCGGCGCGAGTTTATCGGGAACGTGTCCCACGAGCTTAAGACCCCGATCTTCTCCGTCCAGGGCTTCGCCGAGACCCTGCTCGACGGCGCCCTCACCGACGACTCGGTGAACCGCACATTCCTCAAGAAAATTCTCCACCACGCCAACCGCCTCGACAACCTGGCCCGGGACCTCTCCACTATTACAAAAATCGAAACGGAGGAACTGGACATGTCGAGCGAGGCGTTCGACGTCACGGAGCTGTTCGACACCGCCGTCGAGTCGGTCGAATTTCGGGCCGAGGAGACGGGAATCATGCCCCGACAGAAGGTCGCGCCGGACCTTCCCCAGGTTTACGGCGACTTCGACCGTCTCCGCCGAGTGCTCGTAAACCTGGTGGACAACGCCATCAAGTACAACGCGGAGGGCGGCACTGTGCAACTGGAGGCCGAACCCGAAAACGACGAGGTCGTGATCCGCGTGATGGACGATGGCATTGGCATTTCGCCGGACCACTTTCCCCGCCTTACCGAGCGCTTCTACCGGGTCGACAAGAGCCGGTCCCGCAACCAGGGCGGAACCGGGCTGGGCCTCGCCATCGTGAAGCACATTCTGGGGGCCCACGACCGCGAACTCCACGTTGAAAGCGCGCCCGGCGAGGGCTCTACCTTCTCTTTCACCCTGCCAACTTCGCCCCAGTCCAGCCTGAAGCCGGCTTGAACCGTTCATAACGCCCTGCTCATCCGGGACGATGCAGGGCGTTCCCGACTGGCGGACGGTCCCGGACACTTCGCTTCCCAACCCCACACATCCAACATGGGCTCCTCCTCTTCCATCCTCAACCGATTTCCGGACCTGGAGGCCCTGAGCCGGGCGGCGGCCCAAGACTTGACCACCGACATCCACGAGGCCCTCCGCACTCAGGACCGCTACACTCTTGCCCTGGCCGGGGGCAGCACGCCACGCCGTCTCTACGAACTCCTTGCGGCGGAGGCCGAGGGCACACTGCCCTGGTCCCGCATCCACTTGTTTTGGGGCGACGAACGGTTCGTTCCCTTCGACCATCCGAACAGCAACGCCCGCATGGCAACCGATGCCCTCGTCGATGCGGTTCCCATTCCGCCCGATCAGGTGCACCCCATCCCCACCCACCTGACATCCCCCGACGCGGCCGCCAGGGCCTACGCGGAGACCCTCCAACGCTATTTTCCCGACCGCTCCGCAACGTTCGACACCGTTCTTCTCGGGCTCGGGGGCGACGGCCATACCGCCTCCCTCTTTCCTGAAACCGGCACGGCCGAACAGCGTCGCACCGACGAGGCGTGGGCCCGAGCCGTGACCGCTCCTCCTCGTCACGAGGTTTCTACTCGCCTGACGTGCACCCTGCCGGTGCTCAACGGCGCCCGGCGTGCCCTTTTCCTCGTGGCCGGTGAGGGGAAGCAGGACGCCCTCGCCCGCGTGCTCGACCAGACTGATTCTTCTCTTCCGGCCGCGCAGGTGCACCCCCGCGGCACACTGCTCTGGTACGTGGACGCGGCGGCCCGCCCCCGCTCGTCGGAATAAACAAGGGCACGTGAGCCGCTCTTTTGGCCCCCGTGGACTCGCCCACGTGCCCCCACAAACCCGTCGACACTGGGGCGGGGCTCGGGGCAAGTTCAACAAAAAATTGTTAACCCCGAGTGCACCCAGTTTGAACAAACCGTACGTTCTCGTACACTTGAAGCCAAGAGATTCACCTTTTTTCTGACTTCTGGTCCCTCCACTCCCCCACCATGGAGAACTCGGTTGACCGCACGATCCGGCTGATGACCATCGCTGCGGGCATTGTGGGCCTTCTCGTCTACGTCATTTTCCAGTTTGTCTAACTCAGGACATCTCGGTCCGTCCAGGCTCGGCACCGAGGAGACGTATGGTTTTTGTGCAAACCTTGGGGGAGCATGAACCTGCGCCCAACGGCCTCGTTAGGACTGTCGCCTTTTTTGTTCTGCTCCCCGTTCTCTCTAGGAGTCCACGCTTCCGTTTATGGCGGACCTGATTGTCGTTGGCGATCGCGTTCTCATTGAGCCACAGACTGGCGAAGACAAGACGGACACCGGCCTCGTGCTTCCCGCGTCGGTGTCGCAGCAAGGCGAGGTTCTGAGCGGTCGGGTCGTAAAAACCGGCCCGGGGTACCTGACCCAAAACCCCGAGTACAGCGAGAGCGAAACCTGGAAGGAGTCCGAAACGCCCGTCCGGTACCTGCCGCTCCAGGCCAACTCGGGCGACTACGCCTTCTTCATGGGCAACGAGGCAATCGACCTGCGCTACGAGGAGACAAACTACATGATCGTTCAGCACAACGCCATTCTGGCCCTCGTGCGCGGCGACGATACGCCCGAGGAAGAGCCGTCGGATACGACGATCGACGACCTGGAGGACCTTTGGGACGAAGACGAGTAGTGTGAGGCAGCCGTCAAGTGAGGGGACACTTGTCTACCCTTGTGTCCACCACGAACGGTCGTCCTCAACCGGCTCGGGCACCGGTGCACGGTCATCAGACGTCCCCACTTCGTGTGGGCGCGACGGTTCGGGAGGCGCTCCCGTCCGGTCCGGGAGCGCGGCGAGCCGGAGCAGGAAACACACGTAGTGCCCAACGCTCAGGTTCGGCATCTCATCGAGCCGTTCCTCGATGCGCTCGAGCTCCGTCCGCTGCGTCTGGATCTTTTCGCGGGTGCGGCCGATCTGATCACCGAGGTCGTCAATCCGGTGCTCGATGTAGCGCTGAAGACGTCGCTCCTGGGCCGGCGATAACGCATCCGGAATCTCGTCGGCGTACCGTTCCTCCAGGGCCGCCCGCCACATCTTGAGCCGGGCACGGGCCCGATCGCTGATGCGCCGCACAGCGTCGACGGCCGCCGGCGTAAGCTCCGAGGCAGTGCGTAGATTGGCGGCCTTCAGCCGCACGACGTGTTTGTGGGTGAGTCCCTCGACGTCCCGCACCTCCTCGACAAAGTGGTGCTTGAGACGATCGTGTAGCACCTGCTCTTGAATCTCCCGCAGCCGCTCCTGCCGCCGCTCGGCCATGGACGTGCGCAGCTCGTCGCGCTTCTCTTGCAGGCTGGCCACTTCGCGTTCGAGCTCTTGGATCGTGGACCGGAAGCGGTCGGCCTCCTGCTCCAATCGGCGTCGGCGTCGGACGAGGGAGAGGCGGCGGTACCGCGTCGCGACGACTCCCGCCCCCACGCTCGCTCCTGCCAAAAGCACCCCGGCGGCGACGAGTCCCCTTCCCACCCCAGCCAGCCCAAGCGCCATCCCCACCCCCCCAATTGTTACGGGAAGGAAGACGCGGGCAGCCGTGCTTCGCTCCCCCGTGTCGCGCCCCCGCTGGGCGTTGGACCGAGACACCGAAACCTGACTCGGCTCCAGGCGGCCGTCCCGCACGGCCGGCAGGGGCGGCACGTCGGCGGGCTCCACGTAACAGGCCGTCCGCAGCGCGTCCGACAGCGCGCGAAGGGGCTCGATCTCCCCTAGGGCACCGAAGAGAGGCGACTCCTCCGGGGCGTAGAAGTCAGCATCCCGAAAGAGCAGGTTTTCCCCGGTGTCGTACTCGTCCCACAGCTCCGGCCGCACGGCGCAGGCTCGCAGGGCGGTGTAGATGACGAGCCCGGAAAAGCAGTCGAGGGCGGGCCCGAAGTCAGCGTCGGTGCGGTCGGGATGCTGGTAGTTGCGGTGCCCCACCTCTGCGCTCGCCCGTCCCTTCAGCGCCGGCACGTACATCGTGTCGTAGTCCACGAGCCGAAGCCGCAGCGCCTCGCCCGCCGTCTCCACCAATACATTTCCGTGCTGAAGGTCACCGTGGGCCAGGTCCATGGACTCCAGGTCCGCCATGAGGCCGGCCCAGGCCTCCGCCAGGCGGTCCAGCACGCCGGGCCGGTCGAGGTGCTTCTCGGCAAACCGGTTCAAGGGAATGCCTTCCGCCCACTTCATCTTGAGCAGTGGATATGCCTCGCCCCGCACCGAAATGCCCTCCGGCTGGTAGGCAAACTCGACAAACGCATCGTGGTCGATCCCCTCCAGCACTTCAGCGACGGCCTCGTACCGGGCCTGCTGGTCGGGCATTTCCGCCAGGAAGCACTTGACGGCGTAGCGCCTCCCCGCGTCCGTCGTCATCGGAAAGACCGCGGCAAACGATCCGGTGACGGGCTGCGGCAGGCCGAGCGCGTTCGTCCGGGGCGTGCCGTTTTGGAGCTCGGAATCCGCGAACGCCACGGCGGGGGCCTGGAGGGCCTCTTGGTACTCACTCGGGGGGGGATAGCTCGGCATAACGGCGCGTCTCGTCGCTACGATCGGTTCGGCGGGGCCGGCGAGGCCTCCGACCCTGCGTCCGGCGTCTCGGCAATACGCATGATGAGAAGCGTGGCGTCGTCGTTGCGGAGCATCTCCTCGGTGCGCCCCTGCTCTACGGCTCGTCGAAACTGTGTCTCGTCCCACGCTGCCGCGGCCGCCGGTCCGACAGACGACTCCGGGGCCAGAAGCCAAGCGGCAACGGCGTCGGTGGCGAGCACAAAGACGTCGCCCGCGCTCCATGATCCGGAGGTCGCCTCGGGCGTGGGCAGCGTCTGGCCCGGGCGACTGGGCACGAGGGCGGGCCGGTTCGTAAACGCATCGGCCGCTCCGAACGGCCAGCTCTGCACAGGGGCTCCGTCTCGTACCCGAAAGAGGCAACCGTCGCCGACCGACACGGCGCGCCACCGCCCGTCGGCCCGCAGTGATAGCCCCAGCAGCGTGGCAAAGGCGCCCTCCGCCGCCTTCGCCCCCACGTACCAGGGGCCCTCTTCAGCACGCGCACGGACCGCCGCCCGCCACTGCGCCTGCCAGTCCGGCACCGCCCGGCGCAGGGACTCGGGGGTGGAGGCGCCCTGCTCCACCACGCCGCGCGTCAGGCGCTCCGCCCACTCCTTGGCGAAAGCCGACTCCGTTGCCCCGTCGGCCACGGCGAGCCGAGCCGGCCACGCCTCGGCCCGAACGGACGCCGCGTCTTCGTAGGCGTCCATGCGTCCGCCCCCTTTCGGCACGGCCAACACACAGGCCTCCCCCGTCGCAGGGGCTCCGTGGGAAGAGTCGGGCCGTGGGGGCGCACTCATTGACGCTTTCGGCCAGTTCACATGCCGGACGAGATCACCATCTCCCTACCGCAGATTGCTCGGCCGCGTGCCAATCTCCAGGAACGTGACGAGCGAGACCGGGTCGGCGTTGAAAATAAACCCCCGCGTGTCGAGCGTGACGCTGTAGCCTTCCTGCTCCGCGGCCGATCGCATGGAGAACGGCAGCCGGCTCGACATCTGGAAGAGCACCTCGGCGTACTCGTCGTCGTTCGGCACCCCGTCGGTGGCGGACGGCAGTTCCACGGGCGGTTCTTCCGACGCGGACAGGTGGATGTTGAAGAGCAACACCTCTCCGTCGTCGGTCGCGAACGAGCGCAGCTCTTGGGCGTAGCGGAGCGGGTCCCCGTCCGTGGCCTCGCCGTCGGTCACGTTCAGGACGATGGGGGGAAAGCTGTGCGGGTGCTGGTCGATCCAGTCGCGCACGGACTGGGCCGCCAGGTCGAGCGCCTGACACATGGGCGTTCCGTTCTTGGCCTGCGGATCGAACCAGATCGGTGTTTTGACCCGCGTCTCCGTCGTGCCGCCCTCCCCATCGTCCACCTCCGTCACCCGCTGCTCCATGCGCTGGGGCCGGTCGGCAAGGTGACTGATGGGGACGAGACCGGTGCCAGGGGCGTACTCCTCCGTCGGCTGAACGAGGCGCTGCACACGCTGCCCGTAGCCAACGACGCCGACGTGGAAGTAGTCGCGCACGCCCTCCTCTTTGGCGCACCGTAGCACCAGGTTCTGCAGAAGGTCGTTCACCGTGTCCGCCAGCACACGGGCGCGGCTCGGGGCCGCGTCGCCCGTCTTCTCGGCCCCGCCGAAGGGCTCTTGCATCGACGCCGACTGGTCGAGCAGGAACAGGATTGCAGTGGGCTGCTGACGACTAATTGCGGCGGAATACGGCATGCAAGCAAGGAATTGCGGGACGCAAACGACGGCTCAGAAATGGCATCGACCGCCCCGGTCGACGTTCCAGACACGCTGTTAAAAACGATCGATGCCTTCTCCTCAAAGGTCCTCAAGCAGCCGGCGCGCTTCGTCCTTGTAGTCCGGATCGAACGGCTCTTCGACCGGCCGGTCGAGGACCGCCTGCAGTTCGCGCCGCGCCGCGTCCGGCCGATCCATTTGCAGATACGTCTTGCCCAGCTCAAGGTGATGAAGAATCCGGTCGTGCAGCTCAAGGGCCCGCTGAAAGTCCCGAACGGCCTGGTCGATCGAGGACTCGGGGAGCCCGCCGTAGACGGTCTTCACGAGGGCCCGCTGAAAGAAGCCGATGTTTTCCACCTCGCGGTGCCAGCGTCCCCGCGTGTGGTAGGCCCCATCGAGCGTCGAGTCGATCGCGAGGGCCCGGTCCGCGTGGCGCTTCACCGCACGGGACCGCTCGATGCGTTCCCGGGTGCCGGCGTCCAGGGCCGCCCGCCCCTGCGCCACCGCCATCGCTAGGTGGGCCCGAGCACTGGTCGAGTCCGTCGCAAGGCCAGCCTCCGCCACGGCAAGCGCATTCTCGTAGTACTGCGTCCGTACGTCTTCGTCCTCGGTGGACTGTCCGATGTCGGCGTATGTGTAGGCGAGGCGCCACAGCACCGCAACCCGGTCGGGGGCGTGCTGGCGCAGGGCTTGAAGGCGCTTCTGCGCGGCCTGGAAGGCCCCTGCCCGACGCAGACTGTCGACCGCCACAAGAGTGTTCTCGGGAGCTGAGTCGGCCGCACCGGTGGACTGCGCCAGTGCCGATGACGTCCCCCCATGCCCCCCCACCAGACTCACCAGGAGGAGCCCGACCACCGGCCCCAGGCGCCCAAACGAAGACACGCAAAACAGACGACTCACGGCGCAAGAGGGCGTGCTACGACTGGGTCAATGAGATCCGCCCGGGACGTCGGAGGGAGTCCTTAGGCGGGCGTTGGTCGTTCTGCCTCGGAGAGGGGAACGTAGAGGGTCTCGACCGCCTGCCCGCGCATCGCCCGGGCCAGGCCGTGAGCGAGGGCGGTGAGGACCAGCGCAACACGCACGTTGCGTTCCGCCAGCTCCATCGCCTCTTCTACGAGGGTCACCATCCCCTCCAGGTCGGCGTCTGGAAGGTTGTTGCAGAAGCGAGCCACGGCCTCCTTCTGATCCACATTTACCAGGGGAGCCTCCTCCCCCATCGTACGGTACAGGAGCAGGTCGCGCATCCAGCGCAGCATGAGCCGGAGCACGCTTTTCACCCGCTCACGGCCCTGGCTTTTGAGTTCTTGGATGCACGAGTCGAGCGACTCCACCTGTTGCGTGTAGGCCGCCCGGAAGTAGTCGAGCACCAGCTCACGGCTGGTCATCAGGGCATCGTTCTCTGCCAGTTCGAGGGCCCGGCTGTAGGAGCCGTCCGCCATTCGTGACAGCATCGAGGCCGCGTCCGGCTCCATGCCGTCGCGATCCACGAGGGCCTGTTCGATCGTTTCTGGCAGAAGCGGGTCGAACCGCAATTGCTGGCACCGCGACAGAATGGTGGGCAGCAGCTGCTCGGGCCGATTCGTGGTGAGCAAAAAGACCGTCTGCGGGGGCGGCTCCTCCAGCAGTTTTAGGAACGTGTTGGCCGCCTCCTCCCGCATCTTTTCCGCGTCAATTAGGATGTTGACCTTGTATTGCCCCTCCCCTCGCGCCAGGCTCATGGGCTGGATGATGTCCTGCCGCACCTGGCCAATGCGGTAGTACACCTGCTGGTTCGACGTCTCGGAGGGATCGGAGAGAGAGGGGCGACGCACGTAGTCGATGGCCGCGTACGGATTGTCGCCAAGCCGCCGGATCCGTTTTCCCATGTCCTCCTCGTCACGGTCCTTCTCCTGGCTCCACGGATGAGGGAGGTTGACGTGCACGTCCGGGTGCACCATACGCCGGGTCTTGCGGCAGGTGGGACACGCGTCACAGGCCTCGTCGGCACACTCGGGGCACTGCAGGGCGCGGGCCATCTCGTAGGCCACGGTCCGCTTGCCAACCCCATCGGGGCCGTGCAACAGATACGCGTGGGCCACCCGCTCTTGGGCAAGGGCCCGACGCAGCGTGTGGACCACCCGATCCTGATCGAGAACGGAACTCCAGGCCATCGGACGTGCGTGTGGGGTCATGCAGAAATTAAGGGAGGAGGGCAACGTACGACTCAAAGCCTACGAGGACAACCCTACACCGAAGCAAGACCTGTGTGATGGGCCCCGAACACCGCCGCCCAGGCCGCGTGAGACAGGACGACATCCTCGCATCTCCAACGGCGCACTTTCCCCTCTGTCCTGTGGACTCCCACCGCGGTTTCCAGTTTCGTGCGTACCGCCCCGACGCTCCCCACACCGAAAAGCGGGCCCTCCAAGCCACCCGGGGACGCATCACCCTTTTCGTGGAGGTCTCGGACGGCGAGCTGCCCAGTGGCTGGCACCTACGCGATGTGCTGCGCCACGAGATCAACCGCCTGATGGACCCGGCGACGCTCCGGCACGTTGATCATCTCAACTAGTGAGGCTTTGGCCGTCCACCACTTCTTCACCACGTCCAGGAAACACCAGGCGTGCGTGTGATCATACAAACGTCTGTCATTCGACCACGGCGCGGTAGCTCAGCTGGTGAGAGCGTCGGATTCATAACCCGGAGGTCGAGGGTTCAAATCCCTCCCGCGCTACCCTTCCCCCTGCTTGGCACACGCCGAGTGGGGGTTTCGATTATACATCACCGGTGGTTCTGCAGACGTTCCCATCCGACTCTTGTTGCGAACGGGCGTTGTCTGAGGTGACCGCCCGGCCTGGGGCTGCTGATCGGCATCGGAAGCCTTCTCACCGAAGTCGCTCTTGGGCGTCCGTCAAGCCTGCCCCAACTGGATGCGGTTGGGAGACTTGCCATCGGGGAACCTACCGTTGGCAACACATCCGGAAAAGTGTAGGGGTCTATCGGTCTCGTCTGTTGACCCTGTCTCTCCCTGCGTGGGGACGGTGCCTCCCCCCGAGTCTCTATCCCCACGTACCTGACAACAGCCGCCCATCGGGGTCTCCTCGGACACATCGGGCGGCCTCTGCTCACGAACCACGCGGCGAGCCTCCAGACTGCCCAACAGGAGTCTCCCCAACAGGAACTCAGAACCTGTTTCATTTCGCGCCTCGGGGCGCCGACCGCAGCATGAGGCATCGTCCTGCTGGCTTTGGTGTTGTTTCTGACATTGTTTGCCAAAAGCGCGTTTTGAGACAGTAAGTTTGCAAGGAATGGAACGATCCCCGCAAATCATATATTTCGCCCTGTAGATTTCATGTCTTCTGTGGCTAAACCGTAGCCCCTTTATGGGTGCATCCGACCCCCCTCGGATTCTGTCGGTCGAGGACAACCCGGACACACGCCTGCTCCTGGAGCACACGCTGCAGGGCGACTATGACATCACCCTTGCCTCCAGCGTGGAGGAGGCCCTAGACCACATGGCGGCGGAGTCATTCGACCTTCTCCTGCTGGACATCAACCTCAGCGAAAAGGATGGGGGCGTGGAACTCCTCCGCACAATTCGTGATCGGGAGTCCCTCGACGACACTCCGGCCGTCGCGGTTACGGCCTTTGCCATGCCCGGCGACCGGGATGACTTTCTTCAGAAGGGGTTCGATGAGTACCTTGGCAAGCCGTTCACCCGCGACAGGCTGGTGGACACCATCGAAGACGCCCTGTCGGCCACGTAAGCAGTCTTGAGTTTCGACCGGACGATCTGGCCCGGTTCAGAAGCTGTTTGGTGGATTGATGTTCAGCCGACACGAGCGTAGCGACTGACGAGGCCCAGCCGAGTACACACAGTGGGCGAAGCTGCAAAATGGTGCCCAAATGAGTCTCTGTAATGAGTCTCTGTAGCGGGGGCCGAGCAGGAGTGAGGTCATGCCCGTGGTGAGCTACCGGGCGAATGCAGAAGCCATCTTGCGCTGGGAGCATAGCGACCAAGTACTCTCCGGGGTGCGCCAGGAACGCAGTGACCAAGTAGTTCCCAGGCTGCACGAGATCCACAAAGTCGCAGCGCTGGGAGCGCAGCGACCAAGTACTCGTCGGGGTGGCCACAGAGCGTCCGCCAAACAGCTTCTCAATCCATCAGTCCGGGCACAAGCATCGCGGCGTTCTGCATCATGCGGCTGGGGCCGCGCCAGAACATGCGGTACTGCGTGTTGTCGACGAGGAATACGACCTGCCCCTCGCCCATCTCGACGGTCCCGGCGAAGGACGTGCCGGCCATCTGACCAAGGTTTTCCTGCGAGGCGTAGCCGCTCACGAGCAGGTCGTCAACGTCCTTGGCGTAGTAGCCGGCCGTCTGGAGCTCTGCGCTCGGCTCCAGGCCGGACACGCCGTACTTCAGCGAATACACCTCGCGCCCGATTCCGTACGTCAGTGGGTGAGTGGTGTCGAGGCGACCGGTGAGCGCAGCCCCGGGCACGTAGTCGAGCCCGCTCGAGTCGTCGCGGGCCGCGTACGACGTGTACGGCCCGATGGGACTGTCGGTGGTGTCCTGCATCGCCTCCACGTCCGTGAGGCCGGACCCGTCCGCCGTCAGGAAGCGGGCACTCTCCTCGGTGCCCACGAGCGTGCCGCCGTCGCGCACCCACTCGCGGAGGGTTTCCAAGCGGGCCGAGTCGAAGACGGCATCGATGCCATACCCACCGGGCAGGATGAGCACGTCGAGCGCGTCGAGCGACGCCTTGCCGTACCGGGCGTAGCGGCCGTCTCCAGTGGCCGACTCTTCTAGATTGGACGCGCGAATCCGGGTAATGGGAAGCTCGGTCTCCTGGTCGAACAGGTACCAAATCTGTCCGCTCGTGTACGTGGAGAAGGGCTGGTCGACAAGCATGCTCACCTCGGGCGCTTGCACCGGGGCGTTGTCGGCCGAGCCGAGATCCGGCCCGTCCGCCACACGACCGGTGTCGAAACCGACGATCTCGACCCCGGCCTCCGACGCGATGCGCTGCATGTCGGCCGCCGGGGCGTCGTGGGCGGGATTGCGCCCGAGCAGCACGATGAGGGAGCCCGCCCCGAACGACCGCGATCCGGTGTCGAACGACTCGTGGGCCGCCCGCACCCGGTAGCCCGCGTCCCAGAGTGCCGACAGGGCGCGGGGCGCGTGGCGCTGATCCCACTCTACGACGAACGCGTACTGCGCGCCGGAATTCGTGACACCGGCCGCGGGCGTTGGGGCCGTCTCCACAGACGCCGTTCCCGCCCCGACCGACTCGCGGGTGCTGTACGCCTCCAGGTTGTACGCCAGCGGCGCCGACCACGTGGACATGTCGTACATCACCGAGTCCTCGAACGCCACCTGGCGCCGCAGGAGCGTATTGACGAAGAGGTGACGTGGCTGGTCGGTGGGCACGACGTACGCTCCGGCCCCCACACGACGATCGGTTCGCTCGCCGGTGCGGTAGTCGAGCGCGTTGTCGAGCCGTGCGGTCTCCGTCGTCCGCTCCACCTCCACGCCGTGGTGGCGAAGCATGTCGAGCAGGTCGTACAGGTATCCGGTGCCCTGATCGTCGGGAAAGACGTAGGCGGCCGTCTCGATCGTGTTGCTCGCCTGCGAGTGGGCGTCGAGGTCGTATTCCAGAAGGGCCCGCCGGTTCTCGACAGACGCCTCGATCGTCGCCAGCGAGGTGGCGTAGTGGTCGTGGACGCGCTGGCGGAAGGTGAGCGTATAGCCGTCGTTGTTCTCGACGGCCCGGCCCGCCCCAATGCCCGCCTGCTCGGTCAGCATGCCGATGCCGCCCATCACGCTGGGGTAGGACGATCCGTAGCTGGGGTAGAAGAAGTCGAACGCTTCACGAGTAAAGTAGGCAACCTGGTTCTGGTCGAATGCCTCGATGTTGGCCCGCCCGAAGGTATCGGCCCAGGCCACGTAGCGGTCCGGCAGAATCGGGTTGCGCGGGGTGGTCCCCGGCATGGTGAAGTAGTGGTCGTTGTACCCCTGCTCGTGGTAGTCGGCGTGCACCTGCGGCATGAACTCCTGATAGACACCGGTCAGGCCTTCCATCTCGGGGTGCACGTTCCACACCCAGTCCCGGTTGAGGTCGAACCAGTAGTGGTTGGTCCGTCCCTGCGGCCATGGCTCATCGTGGACGATGTCGGCCGGCTCGGTGGCCACCTGTGCGCGCTGCATCGAGCGGGCCCAATAGGCGTAGCGGTCGCGGCCGTCGGGATTCACTGTGGGGTACATGACCACGACCGCCTCTTGCAAGAGGGCCCCGGTGCGGTCGTTCTGCGCCGCGGCGAGGCGGTAGGCCACCTGCAGGGCCGCCTCCGTCGACGCCGGCTCGTTGCCGTGGATGTTGTAGCTGTAGGAGACGAACACCGGCTGGTTCTGGAGGAGCCGATCCCGAGCGCCGTCCGACAGGCTGGCCGGATCGGAGAGACGCCGGCTGTTTTGCTTGAGTTGGTCGAGGCGCCCTTGATTCTGGGCGCTCGTGACGACGAGGTAGGGCAGCGTGCGCCCCTCGTAGGTCTCGCCGTACGTGCCCATCGTCACCCAGTCGGACGCGTCGGCCAGCGTGCGCAGGTAGTCCACCGCGTCGGCGTGGAGGGTAAACTGGGTGCCCATCGCGTAGCCGAGCGCCTCCTCGGGGGACGGGATGCTGCTGTCGTAGGCCAGGTCCGGCTCAAACGAGAAGCGCTCCGGCGTCAGGTCAGTGGGCTGGGCCCCGGCGGGACCCACCACAAACAAGACAGCCAAGACAATCGGGAGGAGACGGGATGGGGACAGCATGGTGGGGGGCACTCATCAGGAACGGGAACGACCGCACACAAAGTGAGAAGGAGCGCCCCCAGTCGCAAGGCGCCGAGGCCGACAGGCCGTCCGGCCCCCCTCCCGCTCGTGTCGTCCTTTGAGTGGTCGTCGCCTCCTCCGCCGCACCGCGCCTACCCTTTGCAGAAGGCGATCTGGTCGTGACGGGTGCTCGGCACAGTGTCGCCATTCGTGAGCAACACCTCAGCAGAGAGGGTCACGGTGTAGGCACAGTTTTTCAACTCTTCGGCCTTTGTGCCCCCGGAGATCTTTTGGAAGTCGATGGACCCGTACAAGTTCTCATCTCCATTCCCGTTCACATTTGGATCGGCGGGGGTGGGGGTCGTCCGGTACGGACCGCCCGGTCCGTCCACCTTGATACGAACAGTTCCCAGGTTCGGGTGGCTCGCAGTAAAGCGCACGTTCAGGGTGTCCTGAATGCCCTCACACCCGCTGCTTCCCAGCTCTTCGAGATTGACCATCGCCACGGCAAGCCCGTCGTTGACCTGTTCGCTCATCCAGTTGGGGTGGCGGAGGTAGTCGTAGAGCCGATTGTTGACCGCAATCTTCTCAAGGTGACCCACCTCCGTAGACGCGCTGGGAGTCGAGTTGAGGGGATGCTCTCGCACGAGCATCCGGATCTCGAACTGTCTATTCTGAACAAGCGACACTCCGGAGGGCGCCTCGGCACTGTCTCCCGCGTCGATGCCGGTCAGGTCGACCGCGGGCGCAAACGTTGCCAGCGTTCGGGAGTCCAGCTGAATCTGGTCGTGATTCGGCACGAACGATCCATCCCCACTGAAGACCCCCGACTTTTGGGGCATCGGGATCCAGTTTCCATTGGGGGTGACGGCCACTTCATCGGAATCAGGCGTGCCCCCCACGACGTAATCTTTGGTGCTGATGCGCGGGGGCGAGACAGAAGTGTCCACCTTTTCGAGCGTCCCGATCTTCGTCTTGCGGATTTGAGAAGGAGTCACGTCCGTCCAGGAGGACGCCCCCCGTTCTCGATACTGGAATTTGTACTCCAGGGGATTTCCGTTCAACGTCTTCGACATGATCCCATTCAGCCGAAGTGCGTGGTAGAAGGCCCTCCCGCGGCGTACCGTCTCCCCCGTGCCCGCCGGGCCACTGTCGATGTCGGTCTGAAAGTCATACCCCCCTACGCTAGTGAAGGCCGGGTAGACCTCGGGATCCGGGTCGTCCGGCTCTTCGTCGATGCAGAGGTGCACGCAAAAGCAGGGCCCCGCGTTCTCTCGGCTTCTCGTTCGCCCCTCTGAGGAATCTTCGGCGAGGAGCGGTTGGCCGCCCGGGGTTTCCACCCGAAAGTACAGGTCGGGGCCGCCCACGAGCTCAACGTCGATGACAGTGCCGGGCTCGAAGTCCTGCCGCAGATAGTCGATGCGAAACCGGCCGTTTCCGTCGGTGGTCGCAACCCCCAGTTCATCGTCTTGGATCCAGTCCCGGTCGAAGGCAACCACCGTCACCCCCTCGACCGGTTCGTCGGTGGCACAGAGGGTCACATCGCCACAGATTGTCCAGGCCCTAAACTGCCCACGCACCTGGCACCAGAAGCGCTCGGGGATGCAGTGCTCCCACCCAAATCGAGCCCCCTCCTCTCCCTTGCGCCACTGCGGCTGAAGGGTGGTGATGCTTACCTGTAGAGGATCCGCTTCTACGTCCTCGGGCATTCCGGGCACCGACTCGAAGTACACGTCGACCTCGATGGCCTCCCCATCGTAGTCGATTTCCTCACCGAGCACGACCTCGAAGCGCCCCTCGGAATCGAGCTCCGTCTCGGCCAGGAGACGATCCGCTCTGGCCTCCGCCTCCCCCCGGTCGAGAATTTGGTGCGTGCGCTTGGTCTCCGCAGCCGCGCGGGCCACAATTTGGGAATTCTCGCCCTCGGGTCGGTACAGCCGAAGGGTTGCGTTTGCCAAGTCTTCTTGGTAATCAGAACAGAGTTGTCCGCATAGATGTCCGAAAAGCGTGTATCGCATGGCGACTAGACGACCGTTGACGTGGATGTTAGAGGAGAAGTGCGACCCAACCAATCATGAGTCGTTTGTGTGTTAGGCACGAGAACGTGGGCAGTCATAACCTACCCGCCTTCAGTTAAATAAATATTCATATTTTGGGGCAAAGGGATCGGAGCTCGGACGTGCACGACGCGGCGCGACCCTCCATGGGCAGGCCTCGGCCGTTCAGCACAGGACGGGGCCTCCCGGCATGGGACGCTGGCTGTGTGGGGACACTGGCTGTGTGACCGCACTGGGGGGAGGGGGGACGGCACGACCAGAAGGCCGAAGCGCCCGTACCGGACAGACGTGCGGCTCTCTTGGTGCAGTTTCAGGCAATCCCTTTTGCAATGGAGTCATCTTGAGCGGAGCGAAGCGGAGTCGAAAGATCTCTCCGAATGCGGCGAAAACGCCGGAGTCGACGAGATTCTTCAGTCGCTTGGCAGCCCCCTCAGAGTGACGAGTCCCTCGCGTCCCGAGAAGCCCCCCTTGAACCTGCCCTAGGGAGTAGACCAACGCCGGTCCATCCGGAGTTCCCCGAAGAGCTGTTTGGGGGATGAATAGGCCGAAACCAAGAGGACGACGCTCCAGAAGGGCGCTCACATGATCCCTTGGAGCGGCACTACTGGGGGCGTACAGAAGCCATTTTGCGTGAGCTCCCCGAGGTCACAGCGCTGGGAGCAGAGCGACCGAGTGCTTTCAGAGTGCGCTGGGAGCACAGTGCCGGGAGCGCAGCGACCGAATGCAGAGTGCAACGCGCACTCGCCGGGGGCACAGACCGTCCGCCGGACAGCTTCTCAGGCCTCTACTCTGGCTCTGCCTGGAGGGCCAGCAGTCGGTGGGGCCGCAGGGTCAGCACGCCCCCCGGCTCGATGGCGCCCGGATCATCCAGAAAATCCGCCAGCTCCGGCACCACGTGCCAGGCCTTGCAGTGCAGGTCAATGAGTTCGTTGGTCTCCGCCGGCATCGCAAATTCGACCGGCGCCCCGCCCTGGTTCATGAGCACCAGAAACGAGTCGTCGGTTCGGGGATGGCCCTTGGAGTCGGGCGCCAGGTTGTGACCGCGGAGCAGGTATCCGAAGGCGTGCAGGCCCTCGTCGTGCCAGTCCCCCTCCGTAATCTCACGTCCCTCCGGGTGCCACCAGAGCACGTCGCCGGAGCCATCCGACTCGTCGGCCGGGTCCAGAAAGTGCCGCCGTCGAAAGCTTGGATGGTCCTTCCGAAAAGCCGCGAGCCGCTGCACGAACTCGAGGAACCTCTGCTCACGCTCGTCGAGGTCCCAGTTGTACCAGCTGATCTCGTTGTCTTGGCAGTAGGGGTTGTTGTTGCCCCGGCGCGTATGGGACAGCTCGTCTCCGCCCAAAATCATGGGCACGCCCTGCGACAACAGGAGCGTGGCCATGATGCTGCGCTTGCGCCGCTCACGACGCTCGATCACCTCCGGATCGTTGGTGGGGCCTTCCACCCCACAGTTTGTCGAGTGGTTGTCGTCGTGGCCGTCCTCGTTGCCCTCTTTGTTTTCCTCGTTGTGCTTCTCGTCGTAGCTGACGAGGTCCTGCAGCGTAAAGCCGTCGTGGGCGGTCACGAAGTTGATGGACGCAAACGGGCGGCGGCCCGACCGCTCGTAGAGGTCGCTGGAGCCGGTCACCCGGGTCGCCACGTCCCCCGTCATCCCGCGGTCGCCCCGCCAGAAGCGACGGATGGTGTCGCGGTAGCGGCCGTTCCACTCGGCCCACTGCCACGGGAACGACCCAACCTGGTAGCCGCCGGGCCCCACGTCCCAGGGCTCCGCGATGAGCTTGACCTGGCTCAGCACCGGGTCCTGCTGCACCACCTTGAAGAAGGAGCCGAGCATATCGACGTCGTACAGCTCGCGCGCCAGGGCCGACGCAAGGTCGAATCGGAAGCCGTCCACGTGCATCTCCGTCACCCAGTAGCGCAGGCTGTCCATAATCATCTGCAGGACGTACGCGTCGCCGGGGTCGAGCGTGTTGCCCGTCCCAGTGTAGTCCATGTAGTGCCGCTCGTCATCGGGGTTGAGCTTGTAGTAGGTCCGGTTGTCGACCCCCCGCCACGAGAGCGTGGGGCCCAGCTGATTGCCCTCACAGGTGTGGTTGTAGACGACATCGATGATCACTTCGAGCCCGGCGTCGTGAAGGGCGCGAACCATCATCTTGAAGTCGCGCACCGCGCTGGTCGGCCCGTTGGCGGCGTACTCGGGCTCCGGCGCGAAGTAGGAAAGCGTGTTGTAGCCCCAGTACTCCCGCAGCCCCTTGCGGAGCAGCTCGCGGCGATGCAGCTTGGCGTGCACCGGCAGAAGCTGTACCGTGGTGACGCCGAGGGTCTTGAGGTGATCAAGAACCGGTTTGCAGGCCATGCCCAGATACGTCCCCCGCAGGCGTTCGGGCACGTCCGGGTGCTTCTGAGTCATCCCCTTTACGTGCGTCTCGTAGATGAGGGTGTCCTGCCACGGGATTTCGGGCGACTGGTCGTCGCCCCAGGCAAACGTCTCTTCGACCACCGCCGCGAGGGGCGCATGGGGGGCGCTGTCCTGGGAGTTGAACGAGCGGTCCGCCGCGTCCGCGTCCACGTCGTAGCCAAAGAGGCTGTCGTTCCAGCGGAGGGGGCGCCCGATGGCCTTCGCGTAGGGGTCGAGCAGGACCTTGTTGGGGTTAAACCGGTGCCCATTCGCGGGGTCGTAGGGGCCGTAGACGCGGTATCCGTAGAGCTGTCCGGGCCGTACGTTCGTGACGTAGCCGTGCCAGATGGGGCCGGTGTGCTCCGGCAGCTCGAACGTGACCGCCGGCTCCCGGTCGTCGGCGTCCTCAAACAGCAGCAGCTCAACCCGGTCGGCGTGGGCACTGTGCAGGGCAAAGTTAACGCCGATGCCGTCCCACGTCGCTCCTCGTGGGTAGGGCCTGCCGGGTTGGATATGACGATCATTCCGGTCTTGCGTATTCGAATCGATCGATGAGGGAAAAGACGCGTCCATACAACAGGAGAACAACTCAAAAGCACGGAGCGACCTGCGGCGTCCAACTTGAGCCACAAAAATTGGACCGCAGACTGCACCCTCCAATGAGCCCGCCCCTTCACAGTTGCATTCCGACTTTCACGCTGGGATTTCTGTTTCCCAATGCGTAGCGTGTATGCCCGTTGTCGTCCGGTGCTCCTGCCCACCGGAGCCCCCGTCGCATTTTGCGTTTGCCCCTCCCCCAGCATGTCTTCCCCTGCCCCACCGCCGCCCGCGTCTCCCGACTCGACCCTGCCTACGTCCTGGTCGCGGATTGTCATTTCGTCGGTGGCCCCCGCCATTAACGAGGGACAATGGCCGATCAAACGGGCCGTGGGGGAACAGGTGGAGGTGACCGCCGGGGTCCTCGTAGACAGCCACGAAGCCCTGGCCGTGGAGCTCGTGGTCCGCCACGCGAGTGAGGAGACGGAGCACATCATCCGCATGCCCCACGTCGAGAACGACGAGTACACCGGCGCCTTCGAGGTATCGTCTCCGGGCCACTACCTCTACCGCGTGCGGGCCTGGATCGACCGCTTCGCCACGTGGCAGGACCAGTTTCGGCGCCGGGTGGAGGGCGGCGAGCCACCCGCCGAGATCGAGAGCGAACTGACCGCCGGGGTATCGCTGCTCAACGCGGCCGCCGCGGACGCCCCAGACGACGACCGGGAGAGGCTCGAGGCTCACATCGACGCCTTCGAAAACCGCAACGTGGAGGTGGCCCTCGGGGGCGAGGTTGCCGAACTCGTGCGTCGCAACGCCCCCCACGACCAGCAAACGACCAGCGCCACCTACGAGGTGCTCGTGGACCCCGAGCGGGCCCGGACCGGCGCCTGGTACGAGTTCTTTCCCCGGTCGGCCCGGGAGGACGACCAGCACGCCACGCTCGACGACGCCGCCGAGCGGCTGCCGCGCATCAAGGAGATGGGCTTCGACGTCGTGTACCTCCCGCCCATCCACCCCATCGGGGAGACGAACCGAAAGGGCCCGGGCGACGCCCCCGAGGCCGCCCCCGAAGACCCCGGCAGCCCGTGGGCCATCGGCGGCTTTCTCGACGACGGAGCGAGGGGGGGGCACAAGAGCGTCCACCCCGAGCTGGGCGGCATCGAGGCGTTCGACCGCTTCGTGGAGCGGGCCCAGGACCTGGGCCTGGAGGTCGCCCTCGACATTGCGTTTCAGTGCTCGCCCGATCACCCCTACGTCGAGGACCACCCCGAGTGGTTCTACCACCGCCCCGACGGCTCCCTGCGCTACGCCGAAAACCCGCCGAAGAAATACAAGGATGTCCACCCCATCAATTTCGAAACGGAGGCGTGGCCCGCGCTCTGGACGGAGCTGAAGAGCATCTTTGAACACTGGATCGACCACGGCGTCACCACCTTCCGCGTCGACAATCCTCACACCAAGCCGTTCGCCTTCTGGCAGTGGTGCCTGCGCGAGTTGCGCGAGGAGACGCCCGGGCTCGTCGTGTTGTCGGAGGCCTTCACCCGGCCCAAGACGATGTACCACCTCGCCAAGCTCGGCTTCAACACCTCCTACACCTACTTCACCTGGCGCAACACGCCGGAGGCCCTCGAGGAGTACGGCAAGGAGCTCTTCCAGACCGAGGTGGCCGAATACTTCCGCCCCAACTTCTGGCCCAACACGCCCGACATTCTGCACGACGAGCTGGTCGACGGCGGGCGTCCCGCCCACAAGAGCCGGTTCGTGCTCGCGGCCACGATGTCCAGCACCTATGGCGTCTACGGCCCGCCCTTCGAGCACGTCGACAATCAGCAGCGCGCCCACAAGGAGGAGTATGCTCGCAACGAAAAGTATGAGATCCGGACCTGGGACTGGAACGATCCCACGTCGCTCCAGCCCTTCATGGCACGGGTGAACCGCCTCCGAAACGAGAACCCGGCCCTGCAGCAGATGCGGTCCATCCGGTTTCTGGAGACGCAACACCCGGACCTGATCGCCTACAGCAAGACCGCCGGGGACAACCGGATCGTCGTGGTCGTCAGCCTCAATCCCCACAACGAGTGCGAGGGGCAGCTCGTGCTTCCAGTCCACGACCTCGGCCTGCCGGCCGACGAGGCCTTCTCGGCCCACGACCTCCTCCACGACGCCCACTACACCTGGCGGGGCACCCATCACTACCTCCATCTCTCCCCCGACCGCCCCGCACACATTTTCCGGCTCGAACCCGCCGGCACGAGTGAGCACACGCACGCCGCCTACGACCGCCTCGTGCACGCATGACTCGGCGTTCGGGTGCTGCTGTGCTCAGGGACTCGAAACGCCCCCCAACCCTCGAACCCCCCAACCCTGGAACACCTCAACACCCAAATACCAAACACCTCCTGCTGCATGCCCGACGACTTCCTCGACGATCCCCGCTGGTACAAAGACGCCGTCATCTACGAGCTGCACGTCCGCAGCTTCTACGACGCAAACAACGACGGCTTCGGGGATTTTCAGGGACTCCGCGAAAAGCTGCCCTACCTCGAATCGCTGGGCGTGAATACCCTCTGGCTGCTTCCCTTCCTGGAGAGCCCGCTCAAGGACGACGGCTACGACACCGCCGACTACTTTAAGGTCCTGCCGATTCACGGCAGCCTCGACGACTTCCAGGCATTTCTTGATGACGCCCACGCCCGTGGCATGCGGGTCATCACGGAGCTGGTGCTGAACCACACCTCCGACCAACACCCGTGGTTTCAGGAGGCCCGTGACCCCACTTCCGACAAGCACAACTGGTACGTCTGGAGCGAAACGGACGAGAAGTACGAGGATGTGCGGGTGATCTTCACCGATACGGAGGACTCGAACTGGGAATGGGACCCGAAGGCGGAGAAGTACTACTGGCACCGCTTCTTCTCTCATCAGCCCGACCTCAACTTCGACAACCCCGAGGTGCGGGAGAAGATGAAGGAGGTCATGTTCTTTTGGCTCGACATGGGGGTGGACGGCCTCCGGCTCGACGCGGTGCCCTATCTCTTTGAGAGGGAACGCACTGGCAGCGAAAACCTGCCCGAGACGATCGCCTACGTGAAGGAGCTTCGCGCCGCCGTAGAGGAGCGCTACGGCCCCGGCAAGGTGCTCCTGGCCGAGGCCAACCAGTGGCCCGAGGACACGCTTCCCTACTTCGGCGAGGATGCGGACGGGAACAGCACGGGCGTGCAGATGGCGTTCAACTTCCCCGTCATGCCGCGGCTCTACATGGCCCTGCGGCGCGAAAACCGACGGCCGATCGTGGAGATGCTCACCCTCACGAGTGGCATCCCCGACGACGCACAATGGGCCCTCTTCCTCCGCAACCACGACGAACTGACCCTCGAAATGGTGACCGACGAGGAGCGGGACTACATGTACCACGAGTACGGGGCCGACGATCGCTTCCGCATCAACGTGGGCATCCGGCGCCGCCTGACGCCACTGCTCGGGGGCGAGCGCCGCCGCGTGGAGCTCATGAACGCGCTGCTGTTGAGCCTCAAGGGAAGCCCCATCGTCTACTACGGCGACGAGATTGGGATGGGCGACGATCCGTTTCTCGGCGACCGCAACGGGGTGCGCACCCCCATGCAGTGGAGCCCCGACAAGAACGGCGGCTTCTCGCGGGCGCCCCACCACAAGCTGTTCATGCCCCCCATCAATCGGGGCAAGTACAGCTACGAGTTTGTAAACGTGGAGGACGCGGAAGCGGACCCCCACTCGCTGCTCCATTTCATGCGCCGCCTCATTGCTCTCCGTCAGCAGCACAAAGCCATCTTTGGCCGCGGGAGCCTCGAGCTCCTGCCCGTAGAGAACCAGTCCATTCTTGCCTTTCTCCGTGAGCATGAGGGCGAGCGCATTCTGGTGGTGAACAATCTGTCCCGGTTCACGCAGTCGGTCCACCTCCCCGCCCGGGACGACCTGCAGGGCCTCACCCCGGTCGAGCTGTCCGGCCAGTCCGCATTTCCCGCCATCGGCCGCGACGACTATCACCTGACCGTAGGTCCCCACCACTTTTACTGGTTCAAGCTGGTGCCCGAAGAGGACGTGCAGCGCGACGACACACGCCGCAGCGGCCTCCAGCCCCACGAGGGGAAAAACGGCCGCACCCGCCCCGTCCTGCCGGTGGCCGAGGGCCTACAGAATGTGCTCGTGCCTACGATGGCGCAGCGCCGCGGCCCCGAACAGATCGAAGCGCTCCTCCCCGCGTTTATCAACGAGCAGCGCTGGTTTGGGGCCAAGGGAGAAGTCATCACGGACGTGGAGGTCGAGGACGCAGTTCGCCTCCAGAGCGACCCCGTGGTGTACCTGTCCGTGCTCCGGGTCGACCTTGAGGAGGACACGTCGTTCTACACCCTGCCCCTGATGGCGGCCTCGGGGCCAGAGGCCTCTGAGCTTCTCGACGAGCATCCCAACGCCACCCTGGCGTGGCTGGAGGTGGACGAGACCGGAGAACGGCGACTCGTCTACGACGCCACGGTCAATCCTCAGTTCTGGGCCACCCTCTTCCGGTGGTGGCAGCAAGGGGGCACCGGGCGCTCGCTAAAGGGCCTCTACACGGCCGAGCCGTCCGAGGCGATGGGCACCGAGCCCCCCGACGACGTGCGCCTCTTCACCGGCGAGCAGAGCAACACCTCCGCCATCGTCGACGACGACTACTTTCTCAAGCTCTACCGTCGCCTGGAAGAGGGCCCCAACCCCGAAAAAGAGCTCCTGGAGCACCTGACGGACGTCGACTTTACGTTTTCGCCCCGGCTCCACGGCACGCTCAATTTTCGACGCCGCCATCGGCAGTACACCCTCGGCGTGCTTCAGGAAGCCCTCGCGGTGGACACCGACACATGGAGCTACGCCCTCTCCTGCACGACCACGTTTCTCGACCGCGTCCACAATTCGCCGTTCCCGCACGAGCAGGCCAAAAACACCCCCCCGTCGACGGACGGCCCCAGCTGGACGGCGGACCGCTTCCTGAACGCGACGGTGCCGGTCTGGCTCGAAGAGCTGGCCCCGGAATTGATCTCGTTTGCCCGGACGCTCGGGGTGCGCACCGCCGAGATGCATCATGCGCTGGCCCAAGCGACGGGCAAGGACATGCGCCCGACCGAGGCCCCGGCGGACGCAGGAACGGAACTGGCCGATCGCATCCGGGACGAGATGGAAGACACCCGCACTCTTCTCAGCCGACAGTCGGACCTGCGCCCGGAAGACACGCCCCCCGCCACGGCGTGGCGCACAGCCCAAACACGTCTTGCTCCCCTCGACGACGTGCCGGCACATCACGACCGCATCCGGATTCACGGCGACTACCATCTCGGCCAGCTCCTCTGGGCCGAGGGCGACGTGTACGTTCTCGACTTTGAGGGCGAGCCGACCCGCCCCCTCGACGAACGCCGCAAGCGCGAAAACGCACTCCGAGACGTGGCCGGCATGCTTCGTTCCCTGGAGTACGCCGTCCTCGCCTCCTGGCACGACCACCCGGATGCAAACTCGGACGACGAGCCGTGGATCGATGCGCTGCTCTACTGGACGGAGACCACCTTCCTCGACGCCTACGCCGACACAACCGGGGCGGCCTCCTTCCTCCCGGCCGCCCCGGCCCGCTACTCGTTCCTCTGGGCCTTTCTCCTCGACAAAGCCCTCTATGAGGTCCGCTACGAGCTCAACCATCGTCCCGATTGGGCCTGGCTCCCACTGCACGGCCTCCGCCGCCTGCTCGCCCCCCGGGACACAACCGCTTCCGACCCCCTCGACGCCTGACTCCCCTCTCCGCGCCTCCGTCCCTTCTCACCTGTTGCCTCTCCCCCATGCCCCACCTCACCGACGACGACATCTACTACTGGCGGCAAGGCACCCATGCCCACAGCTACGAACGGATGGGGGCGCATCCCAACCAACGGGGCACCTGGTTCAGCGTCTGGGCCCCCAACGCCGACCGGGTGGAGGTGACGGGCGACTTTAACGACTGGCGCTTCGGCGCCGATGTGCTGGACCGGCGCGAGGGCGGGCTCTGGGAAGGATACGTTCGCGGCGCCCAGCCGGGCGACAAGTACAAGTATCACCTCCGGGCCGATGACGAGTGGCTGGACCGGACCGATCCTTACGCCTTCCGGATGGAGCCCCCTGCCCAAAACACGTACGAGGGCCTCTCGGCCATCGTCACTGACCTCGACACCTACACGTGGGGCGACACCACCTGGATGAACGAGCGGGAGGGCCCCAGCGGACTGGACGGGCCCCTCTCCATCTACGAGGTGCACCTCGGCTCCTGGCGGCACAAAGAGCACGGCGCGTCGCTCAGCTACCGCGAAGCAGCCGAGCCGCTGGCCGATCACGTGCAGAACCTGGGCTTCACGCACGTCGAGTTTTTGCCGCTGGCCGAGCACCCGTACTACGGCTCGTGGGGCTACCAACTCCTCGGCTACTACGCCCCCACCTTCCGCTACGGCGACCCCGAGGGCCTCATGCACCTCATCGACACCCTGCACCAGCGCGGCATCGGGGTCATCATGGACTGGGTGCCCGGCCACTTTGCCACCGACCCGCAGGGCCTCACGTACTTCGACGGCTCCCACCTCTTCGAGTACGAAGACCCGCGCATGCGAGAGCATCCGGACTGGGGCACACGGGTCTTCGATTTCGGCAAGAATGGCGTGCGTAACTTTCTCCTCTCCAACGCCCTCTTCTGGATGGACAAATACCATGTGGATGGCCTGCGCGTCGATGCGGTCGCCTCCATGCTCTACCGCGACTACTCCCGCGAGGACGACTGGGCCCCCAACGTGCACGGCGGCCGCGAAAACCTGGGCGCCATCAGCCTCCTCCAGGACACCAACGAGCGCGTCTACGACGAATACCCCGAGGCAATCATGCTCGCGGAAGAATCGACGGCCTGGCCCGGCGTCACCACCCCCACCGAGCACGGCGGCCTCGGCTTCCTCTACAAGTGGAACATGGGCTGGATGCACGACACGCTCGAGTACGCCAGCAAGGAGCCGGTCCACCGCACGCACCACCACGGCGACCTCACCTGGACGCTCAGCTGGGCGTTCTCCGAAAACTACACGCTCCCCCTCTCCCACGACGAAGTGGTGCACGGCAAGAGCTCCCTCTGGAGCAAAATGCCGGGCGACGACTGGCAGAAGGCGGCCCACCTGCGGCTCCTCTACGCCCACATGTTCGGCCACCCCGGCAAGAAGTTGCTCTTCATGGGCGGTGAGTTCGGGCAGCACCAGGAGTGGAACCACGATCGGGAACTGGAGTGGGCCCTCGCCGACGAGCCGCTGCACGAGGGCCTCACGGAGTGGCTCGGCGACCTGAATCACCTCTATCAGAATGCCCCCGCCCTCTGGAACGACCGGGAAAACGGCTTCGAGTGGATCTCGTACGACGACCGCGAGAACAGCGTCCTCTCCTACCGCCGCCTGAACGGCGACCAATCACTCGTCTTCGTGCTCAACTTCACGCCGGTCGTCCGCGAGCACTACCGCATCGGCACCGCAGGGGAAGGGGTATGGCGTGAGCGCCTCAACAGCGACGGCCACATGTACGGTGGGAGCAACGTGGGCAATCAGGGCACCGTTCATAGCGATCCCATTGGACAGCATGGGCACTCCCACTCTTTAGAGCTAACCCTGCCCCCGCTCGGAGCATTGGTCCTCGCACAAGATGAGTGACCGAGATCGACACGGGCCGGGCCGCTTGGCGTCTCCTCCCTGCTCACAGCAGAGACCTCGTGTCCAGTTTAACACCTTCTGAATGTTTTCTCGTTGACGAGAACCCGCAGCTTGCTTATCTATAAGCAGTTTAGATAAGCAGACTACAGGCCTGTCCTTGGTATGAATGATTCCCTTGCTCGGCGCTCAGTGGGGGGCGTCCTCGGAGCGCTGTTGCTGTCGCTGATGCTGCTTCCAGCCTGCTCGGATGATCCCATCCTGGGCCCGAACGAAGGAGAGCCCTCCGACGATGGCGGAAGCTACAGTAGCATCCAGCGCTTGTCTCCTCCGTCCCCGACCGCCGACTCGACTGCCTCGCCCTCGGCGTTGACGTTTGATCTTGCGGACGCCAATCCCGAACGGTTTTAGCCTCCCCCCACCTTGTTGCGGCGTTGAGCGTGCGTACGGGGGTACGTGTCCCCCGGAAGCTCGCTTCTGGAACACCACCTTGAACAAAGGCGGACGGTCTTTTCGGAGAGCCTGCCTTCGCCGGCAGGGCCCTTCGCAGGTGCTCGGCGCCGCAGAGTTTCAGTCCTGACAGGCCACTAGAGCACAGACCTTCTTCTTTGCAGTCCTCCCTCGCAGCACATGTCTTCCCCCCCTCGGCTACTTCTCGCCTGTTTTCTTGTAATTGGTCTAAATTGTGGAGGCGCGGTCGCGCAGGACAGAGGGCGCGTGGAGGGGCGCGTGCTCAGCGCGAGCACGGAGGTCCCTGTGACGGCGGCAACCGTCGAGGTCATCGGGGAGGGCCGCTCCGGGGGCACGACCACCGACGATGACGGGCGCTTCGTGCTCGGGCCCCTTCCGGCGGGGCCGACCCAGCTCAAGATCCGCCACGTCGGGCATGTCCCAGCCGTCCGGACGGTCCAGGTGCAAGGGGGAGAGACCACCCGCGTGACCGTTGCACTTGAGCGCGACGTCGTTGAGCTGTCTGGACTGGAGATCACCAGCCGCAGTGAGGCCGCCCAAGCATCATTCCCCGGCGCGACGTTTACGGTCGACGCGGCAGAGCTGGAACAGGGCAACCCCATTGGCCTGCAGGAGACACTCCTCTCCGTGCCCGGCGTGTTTGGCCGGGCCGACGACGGCATGGGACAGACGCGGATGTCGATCAGTATTCGGGGCCTGCAGTCGCGCCGCACCCAGCGCGTCCTGGTGATGGAGGACGGCGTCCCCATCCAGCCCGCCCCCTACATCTTCTCCCCGCTCTACTACAACCCGCCCGTCGAACGCATCGAGAAGACGGAGATCATCAAGGGCAGCTCCTCCATTCGCCACGGCCCGCAGACGATGGCGGGGGTGATCAACTTCGTCACCGGACGCCCGCAACGGCGGACGCCCGGCGGAGAGCTCAAGGTCACGGGCGGCTCCCACCGGTATGGAAGTGTTTTCGCTGAAGTCGGCGGCTTCGGCACCGCCGACCTGCGTCCGCAAATGCAGCTGCTCGTAAAGCGCGGCGACGGCTTTCGCGACAACAACGACTTCTTCCAGCTCAATGGCACCGCCAAGCTGCAGTACGACCTCGATGACGACCAGTCCCTGTACCTAAAGGCCAACGTCGACTACGAGGACATGAATGCGACGTACCACGGCCTCACTCCACATAGCTTCGAGACCAATCCGGACTTCAATCCGAAGGACGACGATTCCTATCGCATCTTGCGGGGGGCGTTCGACGCGATTTACAACCACGACTACGGCGGCGGCCTCCGAAGCACCACCAAGTTTTACGGCAACGTGTTCGACCGGCCCTGGTGGCGGGAAGAGAACGTGTTCGTGCGCGCCGACGACTACGAGCAAAACGGCGCGGCGGCCGAGCCTGTGCCGCCCACCACGCCCGGCGATCTCGTCCGCGTGGCCGCCACCGACGTGACGGATCGGGACCGGGCCGTCGCCTTCGGGAACGAGCGCACGTTCTACGTCACCGGGCTCGAACACTCCTTCGACATCGACCACAGCCTCTTCGGGCGCTCGGCCAGCCTGGAAACGGGGGCCCGTCTGCACTACGAGCGGTTCGAGGACAACAACAAAGTCAGTGATGATCCGGAGGCCCGGGACGGCGTGTTTTTTCGGGGCGACCGGTCCAACCCACCCGTGACGATTGTCGGGCGGAGCCGCATCTACGAGACGCAGGCCCTTGCGCTCTACGGCCTGGAGGAGATCCAGGTGGGCCTGCTGACCCTGTCGCCGGGCGTGCGGCTGGAGCTCTTCAGCCAGTCGAGCACAGATCGCCTCGACGGCAACCGGGAGGTTGAGGAAACCAACGTGGTGCCGCTTCCGAGCCTTGGGGCCAACCTGGACCTGGGGCGGTACGACCTGGGCGGTCCCCTCGGCGACGGCCAGTTCAACCTCTTCGGCGGCGTGCACCGCGGCTACACCTCCCCCTCCAGCGCCACGTTTCTCACGCTCGGCGTGAACGACCCCAACCGGGAGGCGGCCTTTGACCTGCAGGCGGAGAAGAGCTGGAACTCGGAGTTGGGCCTCCGGGGCCGCACCCGCCTCGGCGAGTTTCAGTTTACCGGCTTCTACACCTACGTCGAAGACCTGGTCGGCGGCAAGACGCGCTTCACGCAAAACCTGGGCGTGGTGCAGAGCTACGGCCTGGAGAGCAGTGCCACGCTGAAGGGCGACGCCGTCGCGGGCATCCTTCCTACCCTCGACGCGTCCTACACCTTCATGCAAACGGAGGTCGTGGAGGGCATCGTCCCGAGCGCCGTGGACGGCACGCCGACCGACATCAGTGGCAACGAGCTCATCGCGGCTCCCAACCACACTGCCACGGTGGGCCTCACGAAGACCTTTTCGGACCTCGGCCTCACCCTGCGCAGCACCCTGCGGTACCGGGGAGAGTTTTACACCGACCTCGAAAACCTCGAACGGACCAGCAACCGAGGCGAGGTAGGGCCGGTGCCCTCCCACACGGTCCTGGACGCCGGGGCCACCTACGAATATTCCGACGACGTGCGGCTCAACCTCACCGTCAAGAACGTGACGGACAACGTGTACATCGGCTCGCGCCTGCACTCCAACCCGCGGGACAAGGGGGCGAGCAGCAATGGCGGAAGCACCGGCATCCTTCCGGGGCCTCGCCGCCAGGTCAATCTTTCCGTCCAGTACGACTTCTAGAACAGACTCACGACGAAAAGGCGCCTCGCTTCTCCCCATTCCGGAGGGCAGAGCGCTCTTTCGGTTTCACTACACTCGACAACACAGACACTCTTATGCAGCGTTTCCTACGGCAATACACAAAAATCCTGTTCCTTCCCCTCCTGGCCATGGGACTGGTCCTGGCCGGCTGCGACAGCAACGGAGGCAACGACCTGGGCGACGACACCGGGGATGACCCGGGGGAGACCACCACGAACGCCTATCCTGAAAGCGGCAGCTACGACGCAGAGATTGTCAGCAACCTGCTCACGGGCGACCTCCGCGGCAAAATCGATGGCGCCCCGGACACCCCGGTCGACAAGGCCACGCTGACAGCCCTCTACACGGGCGACATCGACGACAAAACAATTGCGGTCGCATCTGGCCTCACGACCGAGGGCCAGAGCACATACGACGACATCGCCGGCGGAGTCGACCTCTCCACCAAGCTTTCTTCAGACGTGACCACGCTTCTCGTGGGAAGTGCCGCGCTGGCAAGCGACGACTCTCCGGATCCCGGAAATCAAGTGACCACCGACGACCTGGTTCGCTTCTACTTCGGAGATGTCGCAAGCAACGACCGGTTCACGACGCCCAACGGCGTTCACATGGGCCAGCTGTCCGAGAAGCTGCTGGCCAGCGCCCTCTACGGAGAGGCGGCCCGAATCCTGACGGACTTCGCCGATGATCCCTCCTCCGTGAACAATCCAGCGGAGAAGTGGGACGAGGCCTTCGGCTACTACGGCGCGCCCCGCGACTTTGAGGAGTCGTTTCTCGATCTCGATAACCCCGAGGGCCTGGTGGACGGAAGCGGAAGTCGGGACGTAGACGAAAGTGGAGGCGTCGACCTCACCACCGAATTCGTGTACACCTGGGCCGGGTACACCGCAGAACGTGCAGCCGCAGCCGAGGCCAATAGTCCCAATAACTTCGCTGGGCGAGCGTTCGAGGGCTTCCGGGAGGGCCGTAAGGCAATCGAAGACGGCAATCTCGACGAACTTTCCGGCTCGAACGGGTTTGCTGCACAGGCCCGCGATGCCTGGGAGGCCACGGTGGCCGTCAACGTGATCCACTACATGAACGGCCTGGAAGGCGATCTTGCGGAACTCGGTGATACTCAGACGGTGGAGGACGGAGACCTCGATGAAAATGCCTGGGGCGAAGCCAAGGCCTTCGCCTGGGGACTCCAGTTCTACAGTGACAAACTGAGCACCTCGCAGCTACAGACCATCCACGAGAAAATTGGGAACGCTCCGCCCTACGGAGAGAAGACAGCATCCGAATACGATGGTGATCTCACGGAGGCAACGGAGATAATCGAAACCGCCTACGGGTTTAATTCCACGAATGTGGAAGAGTGGTAGCATTTGCAATTCCGTGAGAACGATACTGTGACTCTCTCGGAGAAGCCACAGCCGACCGCCCCTCTTCCACTTCTGTGGGAGAGGGGCGTCGGTGTCTCTTTGCCTTTTCGCATAACTCGCTGAACTCTGTGTCCTCCCCTCCGCCCTCTAGAACGACGATGTCCGGGCCCCGAACGGGCCTGGAGTGGATGTGGCGTCGGCTTTGCTCGGCCCCGGGCGTGGCGTGGGCGGCAGTGCTCCTGGCGTGCGTAGCCACTCGGCTCGCCACGGCGATCTCGTACATCGAGGACCCCGACAGCCTGCGCTTTGCCCTCAGCGTGGCCGACGAATTCGACGTGGCAGCGCTTCAGCCGCACTTTCCAGGCTATCCCATCTTCTGGGCAGCGGCAGAGGTGTTTGCCATCCCTACCGGAAGTTTCAGTGCGGCGTTCGCGCTGGTGGGAGGGCTGGCGACCGGGGGGCTCATCTGGGCGCTCCTGCGCCTGTGGGGCCGGCGGCTGCGGTCGGCGGAGGGGGCCACCCTGGCTGGGGTCGTCATGTTCAACCCGCTGCTGTGGCTGATGGGGAACCGCTACATGCCCGACCTGATGGGCACGGCGGGGGCGTTCGCTGTTCTGGCGGCGCTGGTTGCAGCGCTGCGCGCATCGGAGTCCTCGCGAGCCCGAAGGTGGGCCCTCGCCGGAATGGTTGGGGCGGGCCTTCTGGCGGGCCTGCGGCTGTCGTACATGCCTCTGGTTTTCGTGCCGGTCCTCGCGGTCCTGTGGCATGTGAACCGGCGCGGCCTGCAGGTTCTCGCAGGAACGGTCGGCGTCCTCGTGTGGCTGGTGCCGATGACGCTCGACACCGGGCTGTGGCCCCTGGTGGACGTGGCGTGGGGCCAGACGACCGGCCACTTCACCGACTTCGGCGGCACGGTGCAGACGGAATCGGACCTCGGGCGCCGCCTCACTGGAACCCTGCAGGGCCTCTGGGCCGACGGCCTCGGCGGCTGGTGGGCGGGCCGACACTGGAGCACGGCCGTCGTCGGGGCGGGCGTACTGGGCACAGGGGCAACGGGCGTCTGGCAACTGTGGCGGAGGAGTGCCCTGTACACCCGGCGCACTTGGCTCGTGGTGGCCTGCGCGCTCGTCTATGGCGTCTGGATGTTCTTCTTCCAGAATGTGGTCCACAAGAGCCGGCACGTGCTGCCCCTCCTGGCCCTTCTGCTTCCCGTGCTGGCGATGGGTGCGGTCGCCCTGTGGCGAACCCGGTCGTGGCCCGTCCGCGCGGCAACACTGGTCGCCGCCGGGGCCTACGCCACGGTTACGCTCGTGCTCGTTGCCCAGCATCGCACCCCGACCGCCGTCGCTCAGGCCAAGCGCTTTGTGGAGACGCAAACGAGCCAGCCCGGCCCCACGCGGGTCGCCTCGGTACCGCTGGTCAACACCTACCTCCGGACCCAGCAGGTGGACGCCCGGTTTTTCTCGGTCGAGGACTCCACGGACGTTCGCCGCCTGGGCGAGATGGAGGCGGGCCAAACCCTCGTGGTGGGCACCTACGCGTCGCTGCTCAACCAAGCCCCAACCCGCACTCGCACGTTCTACCACAACCCGCATGTCAACCGCATGTGGCCCAACGTAACCGTTTATGTCTATGACCACTGACACACACGAAGCGCCGCTGACCGTGCTGGGCGGCGGACCAGCGGGGCTCGCAACCGGCTTCTACGCCCATCGGCACGGACTCGACGTGCGCCTCTTCGAAGCCGCGGACGCCATCGGCGGCAATGCCCGCACACTGGAGCTGGGCCCGTTTCGCTACGACACCGGCGCGCACCGCTTCCACGACAAGAACGACGCGGTCACCGCCGACGTGAAGGCGCTCCTGGGCGACGACCTGCGCCGCATCGACGCCCCCAGCCAGATCAGCTGGCGGGGACGCCGCATCGACTTTCCGCTGGCTCCCTACGACCTGCTGCGGAAGCTCCCCCTCTCCCTCCTCGCGCAGATTGCATGGGAGCAGCTGTCCATCCCCCGGGTCTCGGAGAACGCTGAGCACTTCGAGGAAATGGCCCTTCAGAGCTACGGGCCCACGCTCGCCAACCTCTTTCTCTTGAATTACACTGAGAAGTTGTGGGGCGCCAACGCCGACACGCTTTCTCCCCGTGTGGCCGGCGACCGCCTGGAGGGGCTCGACCTCAAAACCTTTTTCCTAGAGGCCCTTGGCGGCGCGAAGGAGAAGGCGCGCCACCTTGACGGGTCGTTTTACTATCCGAAACACGGCTACGGCCAGATCGCCGAGGCCACCGCCGACGCCCTCGGCCGTGAGCACATCCACACCGGCGCCCGCGTCACACGCTTGGCTCACGACGGCGCCCAGATCCAGCGCGTCACGATCAACGACAAAGCCCCCGTGGGCGTGGAGACGGTGGTAAGCACACTGCCCCTCACTCTCGTGCTTCGCCTTCTGGATCCCCCACCGCCCGACGACATCCAGGCGATCGCCGAATCCATGCGCTTCCGGCACCTTCGCCTGGTGGTGCTGGGCCTGGACCGGCCCCGCCTCACGCCAAACGCCTCGCTGTACTTCCCTGACCGCTCTGTTCCCTTCACGCGCCTGTACGAACCAAAGAACCGCAGCCCGGACATGGCCCCCGACGGGCAGACGGTCGTCGTCCTCGAACGCCCGTGCCATCCGGACACCGCCGCCTGGACACGGCCGGACGACGCCCTACGGGCCGATGCGGTCTCCCTCTTGACCGACCACGGCCTCCTCCACGGCGACGAGGTGGTGACGTCCGCCCACCACGAAGTGCCGTTCGCGTATCCGATCCTAGAGGTTGGAGCCGAGGAAAAAGCGGAGTGCCTCAAGCAGTACCTGGATCGCTTCGACAACCTCCACCGGCTGGGCCGGAGCGCGGACTTTGTCTACACGCACACCCACAACCTCTATTCCCGCGCCAAGTCTCTTGCTCAGTCGCTGACTACAGACGCGGCCCCGGCGGCGTAGCACAGCCCACGGCACTGCTCATCCGATCCGCGTCCGCCCCACCCAGTCCGCCTCCCTCACAATGCCGTCCCGGAGCGACGTGGTCGGGGCAAACCCAAGAAGCCGTCGGGCCTTTTCGATGCAGGCGCGGGTGCACTGCTGGTCGCCCGGCCGGGCCGGCCTGCGCTCGATGCAGAGCGGCCGGCCCACCACCTCGGCCACCCTCTCCAGCACGCGGAGTGTGGAGGTGGAGGACGGGGCACCAAGGTTGACAACCTCCCCCGCACACCGCGGAAAGCGGTCGAGTGCAGTGACCAGGCCCTCCACAACATCCCCGACGTACGTGAAGCTCCGCCGATGGTGCTCGCTTCCTTCGAACAGGGGAAAAGCCTGCCCTCTCCGAGCACAACGGAGGGCCTTCGGAATCAGCTTGTCGGGCCGCTCGCGGGGGCCGTACACGGAAAAAAGCCGGAGCACACAGCTGTCCCATCGCTCCGGCTCGGCGCGAGCCCGCACGATCGCCTCCGCCCGGCGCTTCGTGCGGCCGTAGACGGACACAGGGGCGAGCGCTGCGTCTTCGGGGGCAGTCGCCTCCCGCCCGTACACGGACGAGGACGAGGCAAAGAGAAACGCCCGAAGCTGGGGATGTCCCGCAAGGGCGTCCAGCAGTCGCTCGGTCGCACGGACATTGTTTCGGACGAAGGCCCGGCGGTCGGTCTCAGGGGAAAGGCCGGGCTGGGCAGCCAAGTGGTACACCCCCTCAATGCCGTCCAGGACAGGGCCAAGCGGGTCCGCCGCGAGGTCGAGTCGTGCCGTCTCGATGCCCCGGGCCGCCAGCCGGTCAACGTTGTTTCGTTTCAGCGAGCGGTCGTAGTATCCAGTGAGCGCGTCGAGGCCCGTCACGTCGTGTCCCGCGTTGGCCAGTGCCTCGGCCAGATGAGAGCCGATGAAGCCTGCCGCACCCGTGACGAGAACTCGCATGGAGCAATGAGATTTTCTGGGAGAGTGCGTCTCACGGTCTCCAGACACAGACCTACACCGTCTCGCCGCGAATTGTCACCACCACCGAGCGGGCGCCGCCATGGTTGCGGTGCTCGTTCAGGTAGATGCCCTGCCACGTGCCGAAGGCCGGCTGCCCATTTTGAATAGGAATTGAGAGGCTCGTGTCGAGCATAGACGCCTTGATGTGGGCGGGCATGTCGTCGGGCCCCTCCACCGTGTGCTCGTAGTAGGGCTGGTCCTCGGGCACCATCTCGTCAAAGTGGCGCTCCATGTCTCCGCGTACCGCCGGGGCAGCGTTCTCGTTGATCGTGAGCGAGGCGGAGGTGTGCTGGAGGAAGACATGCAGGAGGCCCACCCGGAGGTCATCGAGCCGGGGCCCCGGCTCCAGAATCTGGTCGGTGACAAGGTGAAACCCGCGGGGCTTCGGGGCCAGGCGAACGGTGGTCTGTCTCCACTCCATGTCGAAAGAGGGATTGGAAGGGGGCGTAGCGGCGGGGGGGAGCCTACGGGCCGACGCGCACATCCACCCAGACGGGAAAGTGGTCGCTCACGGGCACGTCGGGGATGGCGGCCGGACGGGGCCGCCACACCCCAGCGTCCCGCACCGACAGATTGGACGAGGGCAGGACGTAGTCAATGCGCGCCGCCCAGCGGGCGGTGTCGTCGGGATCGAGGTCCGGATGGTCGGCCTGCCGGGCGGGCGTGGCCTTGGGAACCGTGCCTCCGTCGACGCGCTCGTGGGCGACAAGGCGCCGGATGGCGTCCCGAAAGACAGAGGCATCGTCCGGGTCGGCATTCAGGTCGCCCATAACGAGGAACCGGGCATCGTCGTGGAGCCCTCCCGCCCGACCCGAGTCGTCCTCCACGTAGGAGGCCTGATTCAGGTAGTCGCTCCAGAACTGCACCTCATCGTGGTTCCGGTGGTTGTTGCGGCGGGCCGCCCCGTCGAAGCCGGGCGGGGTGGGGTGGCTGGCCAGGAGATGGAGGACCTTCCCGTTGGGCAGCTGCACCGGCACATCCCAGTGACTCTTGGACGAGAGGCGCACGTCGGCCCAGGCGTCGGGACTGTACCAGGGCTCGAACGACGTGGTGTCGAGGGGCACCGAGGCATTCGGCTTTTCGTGCCACGGCAGGCGCCGGAACGTGCGAATCGAGTCGCGGAGCACCGTCCAGTCGTCGCGGACGAAGAGGGCCATGCCGTACTGTCCCGGAAAGACGCCAAAGCCCCACGCGTCGTTGCCGTAGGCACGCCCGGCGTCGCTCTGTGGGGGCACGCTGCCATCGTCGGGCGGACCGGGAACCTCCGGCACGGCCGAGACAACCCGCCCGTCGTTGTTGAGGTCAAGCCCACTGTGGAGTCCGGTGTTGACCGGCAGCATGACGGGCTGGTACGAGATCCCCTCCAGCGAGTCCGCCTGCGGGGGGGACAGGTAGTGGTGCGCGAAGCGCTGCGCGTTGTGGCCGTCCGGATCGCCCGCACGGTAGCCCGGGGCCCCCGGCTGGTCGTACGTCATCTCGTTGACGAGAAGGACGTCGGGCGCGAGGTGCTGGATGCGCGCCGCCGCCCGCCGGAGCCGGGGATGATCGGACCGGCGCAGGTCGGCGGTGCGCACGTCCTCGATGTTGTAGGTCATCGCCCGCACGGGGGTCGCCTGCCCGGTCCTGGCCTGCTCACGGGGGCGACACCCCACCACCAGTCCCGTGACCACGAGAAGAAGCACCCAGAGTTTTTTCGGCATGGAGACGACAGGCAATTGACAATGCTTCGCACATCCCCCTCACGCCCAGGGCCCTGCTAGGCGGTCTCGGCGGTGCGGGTGAGATACTCGATCAGGCCGTCGAAGGGGACCTCTTCTTGCGCCCCACTCTCCATCTCCTTGACGGTCGCGGCCTCGGCCTCCAGTTCGTTGCCCCCAATGATCATCGTGTACGGGGCGTTCTGTCGGTTCGCCTCCTTCATCTGCGCCTTCAGCGAGCGGCCCATCAGGTCGTGCGCCACGTGCAGACCCTCGGCGCGGAGCGCCTGCGCCGTGCGGAAGCCCCACCGCTCCGCCTCCTCCCCCAGCGCCGCGATGAACACATCCGGCGTGGGCGTGTCGGCCAGCTCGACGTCCGCGGCGTCGAGCGCGAGGAAGAGGCGCTCCATCCCCGCCGCAAAGCCGACGGCCGGCACCGGCGCGTCGCTGCCCAGCACCTCGGCCAGTCGGTCGTAGCGCCCGCCCCCGGCGAGCGCGCTCTGCGCCCCGAGGCCCGGGTGTTCGAGCTCAAAGGTGGTTTCGGTGTAGTAGTCCAGCCCCCGCACGAGGTGCGGATCCTCCACGTATTCAACGCCCAGGTCGTCGAGCAGCCCCTTCACCGTGTCGTAGTGCGTCCGGCTCTTCTCGTTGACAAAATCGATGAGCGTGGGGGCGTCCCGCAGGATTTCTTGCTCGTGCGCCTTCTTCGTGTCGAGGATGCGGAGGGGATTGCGCTCCAGGCGGCGTCGGCTCGTCTCCGACAACTCGTCGGCGTAGGGCTCGAGGAAATCCTGGAGCGCCCCTACGTATTCCTCGCGACACTCCGGCGTCCCGAGCGTATTCAGTCGCAGGCGAAGGTCGGAGAGGCCGAGCGCGTCGCACACCGCCATGAGCACGGCAATGGTTTCCGCATCGGCCCGCGGCTGGTCCGCCCCCAAAACTTCGATGCCAAACTGGTGGAACTGCCGGTAGCGCCCCTTCTGCGGCTGCTCGGCGCGGAAGCACGGCCCGATGTAGAACAGCTTCTGCACCCCACCGCGCTGGTCAAGATGGTGCTGGAGGAACGAGCGCACGACCGGCGCCGTGATCTCGGGCCGGAGGACGTACTGCGTATCGCTTCGCTCGAAGGCAAACATCTCCTTCTGTACGATGTCGGTCGACGCCCCCACCCCACGTGCCACGAGCTCCGTCGGCTCCAGCACAGGCGTGCGGATCTCCTCAAAGTTGTGGCGGCGCATCACATCCCGGACCGTGGCCTCCACATGGCGCCACTCGGCGCTGGCGGCGGTCCGCGTGCCCCCGTCGTCGGTGTGGGGGTCCGGGAGGATGTCGAAGGTACCCTTGATGTTCTGGAAGGAAGTGCTCACAGGCAAAACCGATTGCTCAGGAAGATCAAAGAAATGAGGCCCTCTCCGTCGTCCCCGCCGGGGTTAGCTGCGAAGTGCGTCCTCCCCGTCGCGAAGGGCTTCGATGGCCGTCTCTGGCGTCTTAGCGCCCAGGAGACGGTCCCGCAGCGACGCCCGACTCACGAGCCGCGAGATGCGCCCCAGGATTTTGACGTGCTGTGACTTGTGCTCCTCCGGCCCCACGAGCAGCAGGAGGATTCGCACCGGCACGTCGTCGACCGCCCCGAAGTCGACCGGCTCTTCGGTCGTGGCGAAGGCCGCAACCGTGTCGGAGGCCGCTGCGGCCTTGGCGTGCGGGAGGCCAAGCCCTTTCCCCACGCCGGTTGACATTTTCTCCTCGCGCGCAAAGACCGCCGTCCGAACGTCGTCGAGGCTGCTGATGGCCTCGTGGCCGGCAAGCACATCGACGAGCGCATCGATCACCGCTGTCTTCGAGGACTCGTCCAGCCCAATACGGACGCGCGTCGGATCCAGCAACTGGTTGATCTTGGTGGTTTGGGTCGTCGGCATGCGCACAGCCGGATCGGTGAGGCAGACAAGACATGGGCCGACTACGCAACCGGCCCGTCATAGGATAGGACAGGACACTGCCGATTTCATGTATTCGCCCGAATGCGCCCCGGGGTTCCGCTCAGCAAACGGGCACTGTCCCCGTCAGCAAAGAAGATTTCACGATCTCGTCGGACTGGGCCGGAGGGCGCTCGGCGGATCGCGCCCCCATTCGCACATCGTCGCTCACGGTCCTTACCTTCCAGAAGACACCTCTTCAACTTTCCACTGCCATGCTCGATTCGTTGCGTTCCGGGAATTCGTCATCTGATTCGTCCGACTCGGGGCCTCCCTCAGGGGCCGAGATCGACGAACGCATGCACCCGGGGGACGCTCCCATTTCGGGGCGCAAACAATTCGGCACCTTTGGCGGGGTCTTCACCCCCACTGTGCTTACAATTCTTGGGGTGATCATGTATCTCCGAGAGGGCTGGATCATCGGGAATGCGGGCCTGCTGGGCGGGCTGCTCATCATCACAGTGGGATTTGCGATTACGTTGTGCACGGCCCTGGCGATGTCGTCGATCACCACCAACATCCGAATCGGGGCGGGCGGGGCGTACGCCGTGATTGCCCAGTCGCTGGGGCTGGAGGTGGGCGGCAGCGTCGGCATCCCGCGCTATCTCTCGCAGGCCCTGGCCGTCACGATGTACATTTTCGGGTTCCGGGAGGGATGGCTGTACCTGTTTCCCGGCCACCACGCCCTGCTGGTGGACTTTGCCACCTTCGCGGTGTTGTACGGCATCGCGTACGTGAGTGCAGACTTTGCCATCCGCGTGCAGTACCTCATCATGGCCGTCATCGGCGCGTCGCTGGTCTCCATCGCCGCGGCGGCCGCCACCGGGTCGATGCAGTACGGCCTTGGGGAGATTCAGCTGTGGGGCGACTTCATGGGCAGTTCCCAAAGCCCCGCGGAGGGCCCCTCGTTCTGGGTGGTGTTCGCCGTCTTCTTTCCCGCCACGACCGGCATCATGGCCGGGGCCAACATGAGCGGCGACCTCGAGGACCCGAAGCGGAGCATTCCCCTCGGCACCCTCGCGGCCATCGGCGTCTCGTTTGTGATTTACGTCCTCCTGGCCGTCTGGCTGGCCCGCTCGGCAACGCCGGCCGAGATGACGGACAGCTACTACGTCATGATGGACAAGGCGTACTGGCCCGGCGCCGTGCTGGCCGGCCTGCTGGGGGCCACGTTCTCCTCCGCCCTGGCCTCCATGGTGGGGGCCGGGCGCATCCTGCAGGCCATGGGCGCCCATCAGGTGGTGCCGAAGGCGGACTGGCTCTCGTACCTCGCGCCGGATGGGGAGCCGCGCCACGCCATGATGGTAACGGGCGGCCTCATCCTCGCCTCCCTCCTGGTGCGCGACCTGAACGCCATCGCGCCGCTCATCACAATGTTCTTCCTGGTGACCTACACGATGATCTGTGCGGCGGTCTTGATCGAGCAGAGCCTGGACCTCGTAAGCTTTCGCCCTCGCCTCCGCATCCCACTCTGGGTCTCGTTCCTCGGCCTCGCCGGGTCCCTCGTGGCCATGTTTATCATTAGCCCTACAATCAGCCTCGTGGCGCTGGTCGTCACGCTCGGGTTCTACGTCGTGCTGGCCCGCCGCCAGCTGGACGCCCCCTTCGAGGACGTGCGCAGCGGCCTGTTCGTGGCGCTCGCCGAGTGGGCAGCCAAGACGGTGACGGAGCTGCCCACCATGCAGGAGCGGGCCTGGAAGCCGAACCTGCTGGTGCCGGTCGAGCGCAACAGCGACCTCCGCGGCTCGTTCCTCACGCTGCAGGACCTGACGACCCCGCAGGGCTCCGTCAAAATTGTGGGCCTGAGCCCGAACGGCACGCCGGAGGGGCTGAACCAGGACCTCGATACCCTGACGGCCGCCTTTCGGGAGCGCAATATTTTCGCCTCGTCCACGGTCATCGACGCGGGCGGCTTCACCGAAGGCCTACGGGCCGGAATGCAGGCCCTCCGGGGGGCCTTCTTTCGCCCCAACATCGTGTTTCTCCGGATGCCTGCCTCCCCAGAGCGCGAGGCCGACTACCGCCGCGTCATTGCGGAGGCGGATCGGGAGCAGATGGGCACGCTCCTGTATGCCCCGCACCCCCGGGCGTCGCTCGGGCAGCGCCAGACGATCAACGTCTGGATCCGCGACCGCAGCCCCGACTGGCGCATCTCAATGGAGATCGGCAACCTCGACCTCGCCCTGCTCACCGGCTACAAGCTGTCGCAAAACTGGGACGCACAGATGCGACTCGTGACAACCGTTCCGGCCCCCGACCAACAGGACAAAGCCCAGGATTTCCTGGAGAAGCTGATCGACCTCGGCCGGTTTCCGGACAGCACGGCCGTCACCGGCACCGAGCCGTTCGACACGTACATCGAGAGCGCCCCGCGGGCCGACCTCAACATCTTCGGCCTCCAGCCCGAGCCAGACTTCGATACGGTCCACCGCCTCGTCGGTCAGACGGACTCAACCTGCATGTTCGTTCGCGATTCGGGTCGGGAATCGGCCCTTGCGTAGGGCCGCTCGGTGAAAATTCTCCGTACCGAAAAGGTTTGCGTCCACAGCCCGTACGGAACGCACTGATCCCTCTCGCACATCCTTCTCTTCCATGTCCGACACGCCCTCTTCCGACACCCTCCACAAGGCCGCTTTTCTGGGACCGAAGGGCGAGAACGCCGACGAGCTGGAGCGCCTGCTCCTCGAAGTGCTCCGCGACCACGTCTTTTGGCGCCGCAACTTTCACCCCCGCGACCCGCGCCTGATCGACGAGCGCGACAAGCGCACCGAGGCGTTCGACGACATGTCCGCCCGGCTGCGGGACGAGCTCTCCAAAATTCTGGCGGAGCTGAAGCGGGCGGCGCCCCTCTACTCGCCGCGGCAGGTGGCCCACATCGTGAGCGACCCCTCGCTCCCCGCCTTCGTGGGCTATTTTGCCGGCCTCCTCTACAACCAGAACAACGTGGTGGCGGAGGTGTCCCCCGAAACGGTGCGGGAGGAGCGGGCCTACTTCAAAGCCCTCGCCGAGATGGTGGGCTACCCCACGTTCCTGCCCAAGACGCTGCCCCAGGACGCCCACACGCGGCGCTCGACCTACAGCTGGGGCCATCTCTGTAGCGGCGGGACGGTGGCCAACTTGGAGGCGCTCTGGATCGCCCGAAACATCCGGCTCTACCCACTGGCCGTCCGCCTCGTGGCCCGCCAGACCGACGCGTTCGCGTCGCTTGCCGACCTGGAGGTAACGACCGCCACCGGCGAGCGCGCGGCCCTCAGGGCGCTGTCCACGTGGCGCCTTTCGAACCTTCCGATCGATGCCATTACCGACCTGCACCTGCGCATCAAGGCGACCCTGGGAGAGGGGCCGCCGGAACGGGCGCAGGCGTTTCAGGAGGCGCTGCCCAGCGTGCGACGGGCCGGGCTTGCCTCGTTTCTGCTCCAGTACAACCGCGCGTTTCCCGACGACCCGGCGCGCCTGCCAAAGGTATTCATCTCGCAGGCGACCCACTACTGCTGGCAGAAAAACATGGACGTGGTGGGCCTCGGGGCCGACGCGCTGGAGACGGTCCCCGTGGACGACCGCATCCGCCTCAACACCGACGCGCTGCGGGAGCGGCTACGGACGTGCATCGAGAACCGGCAGCCGGTGCTCGGGGTAGTCTCCATCGTGGGCACCACGGAGGAGGGCGCCATCGACCCGCTGCACGAGATTGAGGCCGTGCGCAGCGAGATGGGCGACGCCGGCCTCACGTTCTGGCACCACTGCGACGCCGCCTTCGGGGGCTTCTTCGCCTCCCTTCTCCCAAAGACGGACGACGGGGACTTCGTCCCGCCCGCTCAGCTCGACGACGACCTCGTGGGCCCCGACGGCCTCTTGCCCACCGACGACGTGGAGGCCCTTGCGATGCTCCCCGCGACGGACTCGATGACGATTGATCCTCACAAGTTTGGCTACGTGCCCTATCCCGCGGGCGCTGTTCTCTTCCGCGACCATCACGTCCGTGACGCCATCGCGTACAAGGCCCCGTACCTCGCCGACGAGGACCAGTCCGGCTTTGGCGGCTTCCTCGGGCAGTGGACGCTGGAGGGCTCCCGGCCCGGCGCGGTGGCCGTGAGCTGCTACCTGTCGCAGGCGATGGTGCCCCTCACCCCCGAGGGCCACGGGCGCTTCATGAAAAACTGCATCCAGGCCAACCAGCAGCTGTTCGAGGCCCTGACGGAGCGCTTCGCCGCCCCTGAGGGCGAGCTGGACCTGCGCCCGTTCCACCATCCGGAGACGGTGGCGTTCTGCTTTGTGGTGGCGCCGGGAGAGGGCGTCGAGAGCGTCGCCGCCCTCAACGACTACACGAACCGCATCTGGCAACAGATGACCGTCGACGGGCGGGAGGACATCAACCAGTACGCCTTCCTGCTCTCCCAGACGGAGGTCGGGGTGGCCGACTATGCGCACATCTTGGAGGACCTCCTCCCCACCGACGTGGTCCAAGAGGCCGCCGAAAACGACGCGTCGCTGACCCTCCTCCGCACCTGCCTCATGAACCCGTTCCAGTCCGACTGGAATACCGACGAGGGCTCTTTTCCGGAGCAGGTGGCCGACTTTCTCTACGACGTGGCGCTGGAGGAGCAGGTGGCCCATACGTTCCCGCCGGTGCCGCGCCCCGATGCCGATCGTCATCCCATCCTGGTCGTCGAACAGGCCCCCCGGGCGCAAGAGGGCCTCGCGCGCTACCTGGAGCACGACGAGAAGGTGATCGCCCACTTCGACGTTCGCTCCTGCAGCGCCGCCCCCCTAAAGGATCTTCGGGACCGCCTCGATGACGTGCGCGACCTCGTCCTCCACGTCGACCCGTCCGCCCCATCGCAGGCCGTCCGCATCGCGCGCTGGCTCGTGGACGAGGCCCGGATCGCCCCCGAACACGTGCTCGCCGTGACGACACAGGCCTCCAACGGCACTGAGGTGACGACACGCCTCGGAGAACTGGGCCTCCCTGCCCACAACGTCATTCTCGAGCCCGACCTCCTCACCAGCACGCGACGGCTCGTGCTGCGGCTCAACGCCCGGCGCGACATCCCGGCCCCCTCATCATCGTGATGGGCTTTGGGCATTGTCTCCTCGCGGCAGGGCCCGGGCCGTCGGGCGGGGGCTACGCCGCGTCCAACACCTCGCCCACAAACTCCTGGGCGTCGTTGACGATGCCCGTGACCGATGAGATCAGCTCGCCCTCGGAGAGCGGCTCCCCGTCGACCACGTGGCGGATGACCTGAAAGTCCCGAAGATCACTGGTGAGGGCCTCCGGTCCGCCCCACGGATCGTCGTCTTCGAGGCCGCCTGCGTGGTGGGCCACCTCAAACGCCAGCGCGACGATTGGGACCAGCGGCCGGTACTGCTCGCGGGCACGTCCGGGGCGGTGGTGGCCACGGAGGACGGCCTGCAACCGGTCGGAAACGCCGCACGCCTTGCCGACCGCCGCCCCGTTCTGCACATAGTCCTCTTCGAAGTGCAGAATCTCTTGTCCCTGCGGGGGCGGCCCCTGGAAATCGCCCGACCGATCCGGCCCTTCAAACCAGAGATCGATGTAGGTCTCCTCTTCTTCGAGAAGGGCCAGGCGGCCAATTTGGGCAAAAATTCCGCCGGCATACGCCACCCCGGGGGCCTCAAAGCCGACCTCTTTGGACACCTCTCGGGCAATGTAGGCCGTCAGCACGCTCGTTCTCATAATGTACTGTTGCACCCGCTCTCCGCCCGGCTCGTCGGCGGAGGAGAAGCTCTCCCCAATCACCTTCGTCAGGATGAGATTGCACACCGGCTGAAAGCCCAGGTACCGCACGGCCCGCTCCACGGTATCGATGGACTCCCGCATGCTGTAGTACGCCGAGTTGATGTGGCGAACAAGCCACTGCGACACCACCGCATCTTTCTGAAGTGCCTCCGTAAGCGCCTCCACGTCCGGAGTCTCGGGGCTGGACGCGAGGCTTGCGACCTCTGTGAGCGTGGTCGGAATTGGGGGCAGCTCGATCCCCGACAACACGATCTCGGGGGCCTCGGTCTCCGGCAAGGCAGAGCCGTTCAGCCACCGGTCGACGACCTCGAGGATCTCCCGCTTGGTGACCGGCTTGGCCACGACATCGTTGAACCCAGCCCGGAGAAAATGCTCGCGGTGGTCGTCCAGGGCGTACGCCGTGCAGGCCACCGCAGGGGTGGACGCGTACCCCTCCATCTTGCGCACCGACTGAAGCACTTCGACCCCCGTGCGGCGGTCCTTCAAATTTACGTCCAGGATGAAGACATCGTAGGCCCTCTCTTCGGCCTGCTGGATCGCCTGTCCCGCCTCCTCGGCTATGTCGACGTGGTAGGTGTCTTCGAGCATCCGGCACAGAAGTCGGCGTGTGACGTCGTTGTCTTCTACAATCAACAGACGGACCGCATCTTGCCCGACGGCCTCACCGGATTCGGGACGGGCCGCGCTCGTCACGTCCCGGGGCACGCACAACGTGAAGACGCGTCCCTCGCCAGGATTGCTCTCGGCGTCGAGGGTCCCCTTTACCTGGTGAGAGAGGGCCCGGGCGAGCGGGAGGCCGAGCCCGAGCCCTTCCGAAGAGGCGTCCTGCTTGGGCTTCCGGTGCGTGAAGGGCTCAAAGAGGGCCGAGAGGTCCTCCGTCGAAACATCGGCGCCCATGTCTTCGACGTGAAAGGCGATTGCGTCGTCTTCTTCATCGACGCGGAGGGTCCCCTCTTCTTCCGGCGCGACCGCGATCGCAGTCGCGAGAAGGTGTCCCAAGGCCTGACGCAATGCCTCTTGATTCGTGATCATCTCGACCGGCGACGAGGGAGCCTTGAGGGTAAGATCGAGTCCATCCTCGCGGGCGGCCAGGGGGCCGTCCTCGAGAAGCTCTTCGGCCAGGGCGACAGCGTCGACCTCCGTAGGATCCGGGCCGCCCTGATCGCCGGAGAGATGAGCAAGATATGTTATCGACCGGAAGATCCTACGGAGCCCCTCTCCATGTTCCTGTAGCTGTGCCGTCGGTTCTTCGGAGTCGGCGGACGCAGCCCGCAGCTGCTCGACCACGCCAAGCATCTCGTCCAGGACCGACGCCGTTTCACGCCCCAGGCGTTCTACGAAAAACGAGACGTCCCCCTGCCCAGAGAGAAGGTCCCCGAGATCATCTTTCTCAAGACCGTCGGGACGCTCGTTCACTTGATCGTTTTCGGTAGAGTGGTTTGAGCTCATGGGATGGAAACATCGAGCAGAGAGTTGGAAAACTACCGATTATTTGGCACCACAGACTACACCAAGTACTGGTGACAAAAAGTTTAAATTTTAATGAACAAAAAAACGAGACGCTATTAGGATTTGCCAATCCGCTTCTAGCCTGCCCGCCAGCGCCCGAAGCCCCGCGTTGAGTCCGTCTTCACTGGTCCACATGGGGTGGGCACTCTCGCCCCCTGCGTGCTCTCGGGGATGGCGCGCCCCACAGGCGTCCGGTTCAGCGCGGAAACCGCACGGCAAATTGCGTCCCGACCCCCTTCTCACTTTCGACCTCGATGCTCCCGTCCATGTAGGTCGTAAGCCGATCCACAATCGAGAGCCCCAGCCCACTCCCTTCGTACTCCCGGTCCAGTCCTTCGGACTCCTGCTTGAACGCATCGAAGATCTTCGGCTTCGCGTCCTCCGCAATCCCGACCCCGGTGTCCTCAACCTCTAGCAGGACCGTCTCGTCCCCTTCGGAGCGGGTTCGGACCTGCACACGTCCGCCCTCCGGCGTGAATTTGATGGCATTCTCAACGAGGTTGGTCACGATTCGGCGGGTTGCCGTCTCGTCCAGCCGGGCCTCGACCGAGGCACCCGGGCTGTCCACCTCCAGCTGCACATCTTTCTCATAGGCCCTCAGGTTGAGGTCCTGTGCCACCTCTCGGACGATCACGTCCAGCTGAACGGGATCATCGTCGAGCGTGTAGGCGTCGCCCTCCAGCCGAGAGAGCTCAAGCACCGAAGTGAGCGTCTCTTGGAGACGCTGCCCGCTTCGAAAGATCTGCTCGGCCATCTCGGCATCTTCCCCCTCCACGTCTTCGCGCAGCAGGTCGGCCGACCCGATCATTGACATGAGGGGCGTGCGGACCTCGTGGCTCATGTTCGCGAGCATCGCCGACTTGAGCTGGGCGGCCTCCTCCGCCTCTTCCCTCGCTTCGACGAGCGTCTCTTCTCGCTCGAGTCGCTCCAGGGCCAGTGCTGCGTAGCTCGCGAGCACCTCCAACAGGTGTAGGTTGAACGAGCTGAATCGTCCCTGCTCCCTGCCGAGCACCACCGCGCCGTGTCCGGCGATTGGGATCCCTGCGAGGGTCGTCAGCGCGCCGTAGTCGAGTTCACTCTCCAGGTCGTCGGAAGAATCGATCACTACGGCCTCCCCGGCCCGGATGGCGCGGGTCGCCGCAAGATCCGCGTCCATCGGACGAGGTCGTGGCTCGGGCATCCGCGCGAGGTCCTCCGCCACTGTTTTCTTGGGGGTGAAGGCCCCATCTTCCACCAGGCCGATGTGCACGAGTGGAAAGTCAAAGACCTCTTCCAGCACGACGAGAATACGATCCGGAACCGCGTCTCGTCGGTCAATGGAAAAAAGTCCACTGGTCGCCTTGTACAGCGCCTCGATCTTTCGGCGGCGCGTTTCGATCGTCTCTTCGCGTCGCTTGCGCTCGGTAATGTCCCGAAGGGTCCCCACAATTTGCTGCACCTGTCCGTCGACGACCACCGGCGCGAGACGGGCCCTGAAGTACGCCGCCTCCCCTTTTGCGTACAGTTTCTCCTCGTAGTCGAGAGACGCCTTGCGGCGCTTGCACTTCCGACACTTTGCCTCCAAAAACGCACCAGGCTCTTTCCCGAAGACCTCACTCGGGGACCGTCCACAGATGTCATCTTCCGCGTGCCCAAACGTCTTCTCATAGATGGGATTGGCCCGCCGGTACGTGAACGCCCGCTCTGCCCCCTCCCGCTCCACGTCGATGAGAAAGAGGGCATCCTGGGCATTTTGGAACAGCGTCTCGGCCTGTTCGAACCGCCGCTCTCGGGCCTTGCGTTCGGTGATGTCCGTGACAGCGCCGTCGTTGTACGTGCGTTCTCCCCCGGGCGATTGTACCGTTTTCGTGCTCAGGAGACCGGTAAACACCGATCCATCCGTGCGTTGAAATTGCACCTCTACCTTGTCGAGGCCTCCCTGCTCGTCTTCCTCGCGGTAGAGCGCCTCCCGTTCGGCGGGGTCGGCATAGAATTCCGACGGGTCCGCCGACCGCAACGCTTCGAGGCTCTCGTAGCCGAACATCTCTACGAAGGCGGAATTGGCGTAGGCAATTCCCTCCTCCGAGGTGGATCGGTAGATGCCCTCAGAGACGTTTTCGGTAATTGATCGGAGCATCTCTTCTCGCTCTCGGAGCTGTGCATCTCGTTCTCGTCGCTCCGTGACGTCGTCGAAGTAGAAGGCGAGGCCGCCGTCCGGGTTCGGGTAGGCCTGAATGTTAAACCACGCGTCCAGCCCCTCGAAATGCTCCTCAAAACGAACTGGCTTCCGGGTCTGCATCGCGCGGCGGGACTCCTTCTCGATGCGAGTCCCTTGTGCCTGGGCAAACACATTCCAGAATTTTCTTCCGAGTAGCTCTTCTTCGGGCACGTCGAAAAGCGATTCGGCCTGGTCGTTGACGAGCGTGAGGCGCCACTCGGCGTCCACCTCCATGATCGTGTCGGTAACACGCTGGATCACTTGCTCGCGGCGGCGCTCCTCCTCGATTCGCTCTGTAATGTCGAGAAGGAGCCCGCGAAACAGAATCCCTTTCCCGTTCGGCTCGGGCTCTGCAGATCCCAGAAGCCACATTCGGTCTCCGCTGGGGCGGTCAAACGGGACCTCCAGCTGCCAGTGCGACTGGCTTGCGACCGCCTTCTCAACCGACCGCAAGAATTTTTCCCGGTGGCTGTCCGGAATATGCTCCACGAACCGTTCGTAGAACCCGCCTGCCTCGGTGGGGAGCCCCAGGAGCTCCCCTGCGCCCTCGCCGATAAACGCGAGGGACTGTTCGCCGTCCGGGCCGACCCGGAATTCGTACGGCACGCCCGGCATGCTGTCGGAGAGGGCCTCCAGGCGAGCGCTCTGCTCCGCCTGTTCTTCCGCAGCCTCCTCCTCTCGGCGGTACCCTCGTCTCAAACGTTGGCCGATCCGGAAGGCCCCCAGTCCGAAGAGGACGGCCCCCGCGCCGACCGCGAGCACAAGCAAATATGTCATGTGGACGGGACCAGGTGGTGGAAAGGACGGGCGGAGCAGAAAGCAACTCTCAGCGCCGAGTTACCCCCCCATGGGGAGCCTGTGTGCGGCGTTCGAGGGCGAAGTCGGCAAAGAGCCGTCCGCGGAGTGCGAGAGACGGCATGCCCAGGGGTCTGTTCTTATCGGCAAGGATCGTCGGTCGTCTCTCAGAAGAGAGGGCACGCTGTGGCTTCTTTGTGTGAATCAAATTTTATACCACGGCGACGCGTAGTGCGGCCGACGTGGAGAGGCCTTGCAACCCAGCCGGCAGATCGTTCCTCTCCGGCGGATCCTCGTTGAGCGCACCCGTTGACCTTCGCCCGAGTGTTCGCACGTTCAACCCATTTCTTGCTTTCCCAGGTTCACATTCTGTAAATTAGAAGTGAAAAGTAACAGGCCCACCGGCTACGTTTAAATCCGGGAGTCCGACGCGCGATGACCCCAACGCATCAGTCATGTAAATCATGTAACCAATGAATTTTCGCAGCCACCACCTCCCATGAGGCTTTCCAAAATCACGCGCATCGCCGGGATCTCACTCACGGTACTTTTGGTCGTCCTCGGCACGGGATTGTATTTCAACTCCCGCTCTGCCGACGCCCTCCAGTCTTCCTACGAACGGCAGTTCGACTTCCAGAACCTTAGCCAGCAGGTCGCTGACGCCTCCGACTACCTGACGCGTCAGGCCCGCTTGTTTGCAGTCACCGGCAATCAAAAGTACCTCGACAACTACTGGACCGAAGTCCAGCAGGTGCAGCGCCGCAAGATGGCTGTCAGCGAACTGGAATTGAAGGAGGCACCAGACGAGGCGCTTCAGCTCTTGGAGGAGGCCAAGAACGAATCCGACGCACTGGTGGAAACTGAGGCGCAGGCGATGCGCCTAGTCCTGGAGGCCGATGGCGTCCCGGCCTCAGACATGCCCACCCCCATTGCAGAAACGGACCTGGACGAAGCGGCCCGGGCTCTCTCCCCCAATGAAAAGCGGGCAAGAGCGCGTCAACTTATGTTCGGGGACGAGTACCTCGCGGCGAAGAAGCGCATTCTGGGCCCAACCGAGGAGTTTCAGAGGACGATCGAAGAGCAGGCGGCACAAGAGGTGGCCTCAAGCCGAAGTTGGTCGACCACGGTCCGGTGGGCAATGGTCGGCATTTTCGTGCTTCTGGCGGCCGGCGTGGCGGCGATCTTGTACGTCCTCCGCACCCGAGTGGCCCAGCCCCTCCAGTCGTTCGCCCGCCAGATCGGCGGTGAGGGGGAACGGACGTACGTCTCCCTGACCGGGGCCCACGAAATCACCGAGGTGGCCGACACGTTCAATGATCAGCAGCGTCAGGTCACCGACGCGATGGAGGCGCTGGAGGAGGAGAAGGCCTCCGTCGAGCGGCGCGTGGAGGAGGCGGTCCGCGAGTCCGAGCAGCAGCGCGAGCGCCTCGAGGAAAGCGTCGACAC
>NZ_NCQY01000020.1:533182-643385 GCF_002894645.1 Salinibacter altiplanensis | reverse complement strand
CGCCACCCCCCTGGCTCGGCGGCGTTTGCCCTTGCTGAGACGGGTTGTCCTGCGCCCGCTGCTGAATCACGCTCTCCTGCTCGCCGGTGTCGATGAAGAAGTTGGTGATGACGCACAGCGAGATGAACACCGCCGCGAGGGTCCACGTCGCCTTTTCGAGCATGTCGGGGGCCTGGCGCGTCCCGAGCACCTGACGCGTGGCGCCTCCGGAGGCAATGCCCGAGAGGCCCTGGCCCTGGCCGCTTTGCATGAGGATCACCAGGATAAGAACGGCCGCGATGAGGGCAATGAGGACGACCATGAATGAAAACATGTCAACCCGTCCGCTTTGTCAAAAAGAAGTCGATGGCAGAACCGTTTAGTTGTCTAAAAAGGAAGTACGCTAGGAGGCCGCGGATGATTCGTTCAGGTGCGCCGCGGCATAGACAAGGGCCGTGACCGTCTTCATGTCCTGTAGGTCCCCGCCGCGGGCCCGGGCGAGGGCCTCTTCGAAGTCCACCGCGACGACCTCCACAAACTCACCGTCCGCAAGGGCCTGGGTGCCTCGCTCTAACCCATGGGCCGTAAAGACATGGATGCGCTCGTTGCTGTAGCCGATGCAGGGATAGGCCGTCCCCACGTGCTCGAACCGCTGCGCGCACCATCCCGTCTCCTCCTCTAACTCTCGCGCCGCCACGTCCTCGGGGGCCTCTCCCGGCGCGTCCATCTTGCCAGCCGGCACCTCCAAGAAGGTGCGACGGGGCGGGTACCGGAACTGACGTACCAGAAGCGTCTGCCCGTCCTCAAACACCGGGACAATGGCCGACGCGCCCGGATGGTCGATCCATTCACGAACCGACGTACGTTCGTCGGGCAGACGCACCTCGTCGCGAAACGCCTTCAGCAGAACTCCATCGACGAGCTGCTCGGTGGAGAGCTGGGCTTCAGTGAGATCACTCATTGGACGTGCGAAGGGGACGTTGCGTAGCATGGAACGAATGGCACACCCGCACAGGCGGCATGCCAGGGCCCAAACCGACGGGTAAGCGCAGGCGGTACACGAGCCGTCGGAAGCGATGCTCCTCTCCGGCGCAATTTTCATACAGAGTCTTCCGACGAAACGCGACGCTGCCCCTCCACGAGCGGCACCGGGCAACCGATTGGAGTCGTCTTTGCCATCGCTTACCCAGAAGGGGTCTTGAGGGACACGTCAAACTTCTCCGGCATCGGACTCCCCGAGGCTGTTCCTCACCGCCTGTTCCGTACGTGTCCTCGGAGGACGCCAGCAGGCGCGCCGGGTCAGTTGCTCTGAGCCGTGATGACAGCGTGGAGCGCCGCGAGGCCCGCCGTCTCAGCCCGGAGCCGGCGCGCCCCAAGCGACACCGGCGTGGCCCCTGCCCGGACGGCCCCCTCTACCTCCGATGGCGCGAAGCCCCCCTCCGGCCCCACGAGCACGAGGGCCGACGCGGCCGCCCCCCCCGGATCCACGACCTGCCGGATTGGCACAGACGCGTCCCCCGCGTGGCACACGAGCCGCCTCTCACTCTCCGACTCGTCGAGCAGATCCGCCGTCGACCGCGGGGCCACCAGCGCCGGCAAACGACTGCGACGACACTGTTTCATCGCAGCCACCATCACGTTGCGGAGTCGCTCTTCCCGAATCGACTCGCGCTCGGCTCGCGCCGTCCGGAGTGGCACGATGCGCCGCACGCCAAGCTCGACGGCTTTTTCCACAAACGTCTCGAAGCGGGATCGCTTCTTGAGAAGTCCGAGGGCCACGGTGACGTCCACCGCCGGCTCGCCTACCTCTTCGCGCTGCTCCACGATTGTCCCCACCACCTGTTCGGGCGCCGCGTGGGTGATTTCCACACGATACCACCCGCCTGTCCCGTCCACCACCGTCATCTCATCCCCCGTTGCGCCCCGCAGCACCGTGTGTGCATGCCGGGCCTCGTCTTCGGGCAGCACCACGCGCCCTCCCCGGATGGCGGCGGGCGGAGCGTAGAAGTTGGTGGTCATCGCGTATGGCAATTGTTTTCGTGACTCTTTCTCCTCCCGCCAACAAATGCAGCACGTTGCAGAACGGTTCGTCGTCGGGGGGCCATGGTTCAGAGCCCTACCGACAGCCCCAGGTGCACCCGCCCATCGGCCGGACTCTGCACCCCCGGATTGAGGGCGTATGTGGCCGAAATGCGTCCGAGGGCCGTCTGCAGCTTCATCCCGAGGCCGTACCCCGGATGCCAGCCCTCTGTGCCCCTCGCGGCGTCCAGCGCCGGACGCGCGGCATACCCGAGGTCGAAGAACGCGTGGGCATAGGAGGCCCGGTCCAGCTGCAGGCGGTACTCAAAAAGCCCTCGCGCCACGACATTCCCCAGGAACCGGTCTTCGTCGTACCCTCGGAGCGACGTGGCCCCGCCGAGCCGAAACAGGTCGCTCCGGTCATGGTCCCGGCTGCGGAGCACCGACCCGTCGCCCCCCACGACGAAAACTTGTCGGTCGAAGAGAGGAAGATACGCTCGCGCACGTCCATGGAGGCGCTCTTGGCGAAAGGAGTCGGCCACCCGAGTCGTATCGCCGGAGGCCGAAACGCGGCGAAGCCGACGTTCCTTGCGCCCCCGTGACAGCTGTACGTTCAGGGAGAGGCCCCGCCGCGGGTTCTGCGAACGGTCGAGCTGCCGGTAGCGCACGCCCACGCCATAGAACAAGGTCGTGGCGCGGGGAATTTGTTGTTGGGAGCCTCGGATCTGCGTGCCCGTCGGCCCGGGCCGCACACTTTCGCGGCTAAGGGTGGCCGTCAGTTCCAGCCCGTTGCCCAACCGGTACCCCCCTTCGAGCTCGTAGATTCGTTTCCCGTACGTCGAGTCTCGCTGCTCTCCCCGGAACCGGCCGGCCACTCGCAGGGGCAGGCCGAGCAGGTACGGATCGGCAATGGAGACGTTGACAATGCTGGTCTGTCCGGGGCGCCGGTCGAGAGTGAATTCGGCCGTTCGTCCGCCCCCGAACAGATGCTTCAGGAGCAGGTGGCCGCTGCCCACGAGCTGCCCCGAATCGCGGGCCCGAGACGGGGGCAGGTAGCCGAGCACGGCGTCGAAGGCCCCTGGGGACGCTTCGTCGATCGGAATGCGGAGCACAGCCCCCCCGTCGTCCACAACCCGAAGTTGGGGCGGGCCTACCTTGTCGAAAAGATCGTGCTCCTGAAGGCGACGCCGGATAACGTCCGGGTCGTAGCCCCGAAGGGACTGCCCTTCCTCCACCCCCGCTAGGTGCGCCAACAACTCCGGGGTGGTGCGGGCGTCGTCCGGCCCCTCAACACGACGGAGCCACAGCGCTGGCCCCTCATCGATCCGGAGGCCAACCCGGAGGGTCGGCGGATTGCCCTTCACAAGGCGGGTCTCCGCTACGCGGATCTGGGCAAGTGGATGGCCGGCCTCCTCGTACCGATCAAGGAGCCGCTGAATGTCCGCCTCCAACTGGTCGGGGCGGAGGAGAGCGCCCTCGTCGGTTTTCATGAGCGTGCGCAGGTCGGTCGCCGGCACGGCGCTGTCCCCTTCGAGACGAAGTGCACCAACCCGCACCCGTGGGCCCCGGCGGGCATAGAATCGGACCTTGGACCGGGCACCGCTCGTGTCGACAGACACTGAGTCGAGTGCTGCGTAGTAGTGGCCCTTCCGACGAAGGTGACGCAACAGGCGCCGGCCGACTGCCTGTACGCGACGGGGAGACGTTGTCGCAACCGTGTCCGGCCACTCCGCGCGCTTCCCATCCAGGACGAGCCGCCACTGCCCTGCACTCTCGCCGGGGCGCAGCGCCGAGGTTTGGGCGCGCACGGCTCGCGGCGGCCCAGCACACAGCAGTTCCCCCAGGACGAGCAACACCGTCCCGACGGTCGGGTATATGACGTGTCGTCGGTATCTGCTCACTGTGGGGCTCTGCATCATGACGCTCCTCCATCGCGTCCTCCTTCCCATTTTGGCGGCCGGCCTGCTGAGCGGGACGGAGCTCGGGGCTGTTTTGGATCCAGTGTTGCTCAAACCCAGTCGCAATGCACGGGTTGCATCGGCTCTCGGGCCTCCGCCCGACACGGTGCACACGTCCGCCGATGCGGGTACGCCCCTTGCTCTTGCACTTCCGGACACCCTGGACAACCGCCCCGTGGCCCGCTACTCTCTTCTCCAGGGCCCCGCCCTAAGCGGCATTGCCGGCCGCTCCTTTGCCTGGATTCCCAAAGGCACAGCCCCCGGCACGCACCACGCACTCCTTCAGGCCGAGTCGACAAACGCTCCCCCCGACACCCTCGTGGTCCAGATTCGTGTCCGGCCGTAGCAGCCGGTGTGAGCCTTCACTCGTCTTCTTCCTCGCACACCCCGCCCTCCCCCTTATTCCCACGCTTCCACTCTCCCCCACCGATCGCCAGTGCCAGGCCTTCCGCACCGACTTGCTCGACTGGTACGACGAGCACAAGCGGTCGATGCCCTGGCGCGAGACGAACGATCCGTATCGCATCTGGGTCTCGGAAATCATGCTCCAGCAGACGCGGGTCAGTACCGTGCGCGACTACTATCACCGCTTCCTGGAGGCGTTTCCCAGCGTCGAGGCGCTCGCGGCGGCCGACCGCGACACGGTGCTCAAGCACTGGGAAGGCCTCGGCTTCTACGCCCGGGCCCGCCACCTCCACGAGGCCGCCCAGCGGGTCGTCGACGAGCACGACGGCGCCGTCCCCGACACGATGGACGCCATCAAGGACCTGAAGGGCGTGGGCCCGTACACGGCGGCCGCGGTGCTCTCGATCGCGTACCAGAGGCCCCACGCCGTCCTCGACGGCAACGTGACGCGTGTGCTGAGCCGCGTGTTCGCGGTGGACGAAGATGCCACCACGAGCGCCGCGCAGGGCCACCTCCGCGACCTTGCCAACGAGCTCCTCGCCCCCGAGCGCCCCGGCGACTTCAACCAGGCGATGATGGAGCTCGGCGCGCTGGTCTGCACCCCCAGCACGCCCCACTGCGATCGATGCCGGCTCAATGCGGTGTGCCGCGCCCACGACGCCGGCACGGAAGAGAGCTACCCCATCACGCCCGAGTCGGACCCGGTGCCGCACAAGGACATCGCCGTGGGCCTCGTGTTCGGCGACCACGACCGGCTCCTCATCCAGCGCCGCCCCGACGAGGGACTGCTCGGCGGCCTCTGGGAGTTTCCCGGCGGGAAGCAGGAGGGCGAGGAATCGATGGAGGCCGCCTGCCGGCGAGAAGTCAAGGAGGAGCTCGGCGTCGGGATGACAGACGTGGAGCCTTTCTACACCCTCTCCCACGCCTACTCACACTTCAAAATCACACTCCACGCCTTCCGCGGCCGCCTCGCCGACGGGCCGCCCGAGGCCCGCGAGGACCAACCGTTCCGCTGGGTGACCGTCGACGAGCTGGACGACTACGCCTTCCCCCGAGCCAACCGGCGGCTGATCGAAGAACTGGAACGGCGGCAGACCGAACCCTCGCTCTTCGATTGAGCGGTACCGGCCTACTCGTCCATTGCTTCGGCCTCCACAACCTGCCCGGGGGCCGCTCCACCGGCGTCCTCCCCCCCAAAGAGCGTAGTCCCCAGGGCGCCCCCAATCGCCCCGAAAATGGCGAACACGACGACGTTCAACAGCAGGAGTGCGATCCCCATTGCGGACAGGAGGCCGGGCGCATCCCCCTGCATCTGCTGCATCATCTCCGGGGACATGCCCTGGCCACCCATATTCTGCATGAGCTGCTCCTGCACCGTTTGTTGGACCGACTGGGAGTCGAGACCGAGCGGGCGCAGCCCCACGTCAAACAGGGCAGAAAGTACGGCCCCGACCGCCCCCGCGGACGCCCCGAGCACCGCTCCGTCCCCGGACGCGATGGCCCCGGGGCTGTAGGCTGCGTACTGCTGCGTGGTAACGATCCCACCGACGATAACGCCGAGGCAACAGATGGTGTTGAGAAGCCCGAGGTAGGACGTGCTCAAAATTCCGGTGACGACGGCACCGACGAGGATCGACTGCTGTCGGGGAGTCATGGATGCTGGAGAGCGATGATGCATAGATGAAGAACGAACGCCCGCGAGGACGCTACACGGTCCCAAGAAAAAGCCATGCGAAAATAAGCACAAGCGGCCCGAACCGAAAGGCAGACGCGCTCACTCGGGACCACCCGTGCCGGAGGCGCGTGCCTTTCGACGGAGCAACTGGGCCGTGACGTAGCTGGCCGCCACGCATCCGAAGAGAAGTCCAGTGAGGATCCGACTCTCGGGTCCATTGTCCCAGAGACGCAACAGAGGCGCGGCCCAGTCGAGCCCCATTGGGACGAGCGCCCCGAGCATGGCATATCGGCCATACGGCCTGAGTACACTCCACAGTCCCCTCTGCCATCCCGTCCCCACGACTCCCACCACGAGCCCAAGGTAAATACCACTGCAACGATCACAGAGTGCCACCGGAACGCCCCCGACGTGGACCGAGCGCCCTGGCACTTGATGACACACCGGCGCAAAACCCTCTCGGACCAGGACCTGAAGCGCGTCCGGCAGAATGGGAGGAAGCATTGCCAGCACGAACACCCCGCCCGTAATCGCAAGCAGGCTGTACCAGACGAGATCTGTGCTGCGACCGTTCATGTCGTATCGGGGGGACTCGGAATCATTTCGAGCAGGAAAATACATACAGGCCACAGGCCCGTCGACGCACACGTTCCGTCCGCCTTGCTCTGCGTCGCGTCCGCCATGTACGTACCGGCGGAATCACACACGCCTACATGCAGTGTCGCTAAAGGATCTTCACCCTGAGGGCTGCCCCGAGGAGGAACACAAAGCAGCCCCTTGTGTTGCCCAGAGTAGAGTTATTATCACTCGCCACTGGTGAGTGATAATAATCTCCAGAGTCTCATCCACACATCCCTCACAAGGCATCCCGAACACATCATGACGAGCATTAAACCTCTCGGCGACCGCGTTGTCGTCCAGCCGAAGCCGGCCGAAGAGAAGACCGAGAGCGGTCTTTACATTCCGGACTCGGCGAAGGAGAAGCCTCAGGAGGGAACGGTCGTCGCGACTGGTCCGGGCCGCGTTGAAGACGGCACCCGGATCGAGATGACGGTGGAGGAGGACGACGATGTCCTCTACGGCAAGTATGCCGGCACCGAGGTGACGCTCGACGGTGATGAGTACCTCATCATGCGCGAGAGTGACATCTTCGGCGTCGTTGAAGGATAACGACCTGGCCGTCCCCGTGGCATCAGACGCTGCGGTTGCACGACCGACGTCCACTCCCGAACGAATTCCCCGAATGAAACCCTCTACACGCAACCATGGCGAAGCAGATTAAATTTGATTCTGACGCACGAAGCGCCCTTCAGTCGGGCGTGGACCAGCTGGCGAAGGCCGTCAAGGTCACGCTCGGCCCGAAGGGTCGCAACGTCGTGCTGGAGAAGTCCTTTGGCGCCCCGTCGATTACGAAAGACGGCGTCACTGTCGCAAAGGAAATTGAGTTGGAGGAGCGCCTCCCCAACATCGGTGCCCAGGTGCTGAAGGAAGCCGCGTCCAAGACCAACGACGACGCGGGCGACGGCACGACAACAGCCACCGTGCTGGCCCAGTCCATCATCAACGCCGGCATGAAGAGCGTGACGTCCGGCGCCAACCCGATGGACGTGAAGCGCGGCATTACCGCGGCGGCCGAGGAGGTCGTGGAGCACCTTCGCAGCCAGAGCGACCCGGTCGAGGGCAAGGACCGCATCTCGCAGGTCGCGACGATCTCGGCCAACAACGACGACGCGATTGGCGACCTCATTGCCGACGCGTTTGAGCGTGTTGGGCAGGACGGTGTGATCACCGTTGAGGAAGCCCGTGGCATCGAAACGCACCTCGACGTGGTCGAGGGCATGCAGTTCGACCGCGGCTACCTCTCGCCCTACTTCGTGACCGACTCCGAGGAGATGGAGGCGGTGCTCGAAGATGCCTACATCCTCATCTACGACGACGAGGTCGGCAACATGCAGGACCTGCTGCCGATCCTCGAGAAGGTCAGCCAGACGAGCAACCCGCTGCTGATCATCGCCGAGGACGTGGAGGGCGAAGCCCTTGCCACGCTCGTGGTGAACAAGATGCGCGGCACGCTGAAGGTGTCTGCCGTGAAGGCGCCTGGGTTTGGTGACCGTCGCCAGTCGATGCTCGAAGACATCGCCGTCCTGACCGGCGGCACGGTGATCAGTGAGGAGAAGGGCTACCGCCTCGAGAACGCCACGCTCGACTACCTCGGGCAGGCCGACCGCATCACCATCGACCAGGACAACACCACGATCGTAGGCGGCGAAGGCTCTGAGGAGGAGATCGAGGCCCGGGTCAACCAGATCCGGCAGCAGATCTCCAACTCGACCTCCGACTACGACCAGGAGAAGCTACAGGAGCGTCTCGCGAAGCTCGCCGGCGGCGTGGCGGTGCTGAACGTGGGCGCCGCGACCGAGCCGGAGATGAAGGCCCAGAAGGCGCTCGTGGAGGATGCACTCAGCGCAACCCGTGCGGCCGTCGATGAAGGCGTGCTTCCGGGTGGCGGTGTGGCCTACCTCCGTGCCCTCGACTCGATCGAAGAGGTTGAGGTTGAGAATGAGGACCAGGAGATCGGGGTCTCCATCGTACGCGAGGCCCTCGAGGCCCCGCTGCGCCAGATCGCCGAGAATGCGGGCCAGGAGGGCTCGATCGTTGTCCAGAAGGTCAAGGAGGGCGACGCCGACTTCGGCTTCAACGCCCGCTCCGAAGAGTACGGAGATCTCCTCGACGACGGAGTGCTTGACCCGACGAAGGTCACGCGGTCCGCGCTCGAGAACGCTGCGTCCGTGGGCGGCATGCTGCTGACCACCGAGGCTGTGATCGCCGACCTCGAAGACGAGGACGACGATGACGGCGGCGGCGGAGGCGGCGGCGGAATGCCTGCTGGCGGTGCCGGCGGCATGGGCGGCATGGGCGGCATGGGCGGCATGGGTGGCATGATGTAACCCCCCTGTCGCGCACGCTGCGCCCTTCCGGCGCACACTGCGCAACACGAAAAAGGCTGCCTGCCCCAAGCGATTGGGGCGGGCAGCCTTTTTTATTTGGTGTCGGTCGTTGTTTGTCCCCCCGGCGCTCCAGCTCGTTCCGACCGGTCGCGCGAGGGGCAGCCGCTAAAGGGTTTTGACGGCCTGCACCATTTCTTGCCCGTCGCCCCGCACCACCTCGAAGCCCAGCTTCTCACAGACCCGCTGCATCGCGTGGTTCTGCTGTAGAATGTCGGCCGTGATGCGGTCGAGGCCTTCATTCTCCCCCACCTCTACAAGGCGGCGCAACAGCTCGGTGCCGATGCCCTCCCCCTGGTATTCGTCAATGACGAGCATCGCGAACTCGGCCTCGTTGCGCCCGGGCTGCTGGGTGAGACGCCCCACACCAATGATGCGGTCCTCCCCATCCTCCGTGGGCCGCTCAGCGACCAGTGCCATCTCTCGGTCGTAGTCGATGAAGCAGATGCGGGCGAGTCGCTCGTGGGCCACCCGCTGCTCCAACTTCATGAGGTTGGCGTAGCGCAGGTACACACTCCGCTCGGACAGCCGCTCATGGAAGGTGACCAGCTTGGGCTCGTCCTCAGGCCGGATGGGACGAATTTTTACCTCGTCACGGTCCTCCATTGCGTGCGTACCGACGTACTGCCGCGGGTAGGGTCGGATCGCAGACGTCGGCAGCTCGTCGTCGTCCTTCGTGTACGAGTGCAGAACCACGCGGGCGTCGAGGGCAAGCAGCCCATCGTCGCCGGGCCGTGCCAGTAGCGGGTTTACATCGATCTCCTTCACGCGCGGTTGCTCCACCACCAGCTGACTGAACCGAACCAGTAGCGTCTCCAGCGCGTCGAGGTCCACCGGCTCGCGGCCCCGCACGCCCTGCAGCGCCTCGTAGATCTGGGTCTGCTCCATCATCCGGCGGGCCAGGGTGCGGTTGAGCGGGGGCAGGCCGAGGGCGCGGTCCTGGTAGACCTCTACCAGCTGGCCCCCAGAGCCGAAGAGGAGCACGGGCCCAAACTGCTCGTCCATGCTGCTGCCGATGATGAGCTCGTACCCGTCGCTCCGGTCGATCATGGGCTGCACCGTCACTCCGTCGAAGCCCTCCGCCACGTTGTCCTTAATTTGGGCGAAGGCAGCCCGGACATCCTCGTCGCTCGTGAGGCCCAGGTGCACCCCGCCCACGTCCGACTTGTGGGTGATGGAGGTCGAATGCAGCTTCACCACCACCGGATACCCAATCTTCCCGGCCGCCATGACCGCCTCGTCGGCGGTTTCGGCCACCGGCGACTCGACGGTCGGGATGCCGTAGGCCGCAAGCAGTTCCTTGGAGGCGTGCTCGGTCATCAGCACGCGGCCGGACTCGTGGGTGTCCTGCACAATGTCGGTGGCCGCCTCACGGTCGGGCAGGCCGGGCTCATCCTCCGGCAGGCTCGGCGTCTCGTAGAGGGCACGTAGGTTGTAGCTGTAGCGCCACATGTGGTTAAACACACGCGCCGCCGTGTCCGGGTACGCAAAGGTGGGCAGGCCCGACTCGTTGAGGATGTTCTCGCCGGTGGCCACGGCATCGCCCCCCATCCAACTGGCCAGGATGGGCTTGTCGTTGTCTCGAGCGTAGGGGCGAAGATGCTCGGCTGTCTTCGTGGGCTCAGTCATGGCCTGGGGCGTCAGGACGACCAGCAGCCCGTCACTGTTCTCGTCATTGGCCGCCACCTCCAGAGACTCCGCGTAGCGCTCCGGGTCGGCGTCTCCCAGGATGTCGACGGGGTTGCCGTGGCTCCATGCCCCCGGCAAGATGCCGTCGAACTCGTCCATCGCCTCCTCCGAGATCGGCGTCAGCTCACCGCCCTCGCCAATCAGGGCATCGGTTGCCAGCACGCCGGGCCCGCCCGCGTTCGTGAGGATGGTGAGGTTGCGCCCCTCCGGACGGGGCTGCTTGCTGAGCACCTCGGCCATGTAGAAGAGGTCGTTGATGTCGTCCACCCGCAGCACGCCGCTGCGTCGAAAGGCCGCGTTGAGAACGGCGTCGCTCCCAGTCAGCGTGCCGGTGTGCGAGGCCGCCGCCTCGGCCGCCGCGTCCGTGCGCCCGGCCTTGATAACGATGATGGGCTTGCTCTGCGCCACATCCCGCGCCGCGGAGAGGAACGACCGGGCGTTGCCGATGGACTCCATGTAGAGCACGATGCTCTCGGTCTTCGGGTCGTCGCCCAGATACTCGATCATATCGCCCCAGTCGACGTCGAGCATCGAGCCGATGGAGACGAACGAGCTGAAGCCCACGTTTTCGCGGAAGCTCCAGTCAAGGATCGACGTGAGGAGCGCGCCGCTCTGGCTGACGAACGCCACGTCGCCCTCGTTGGCCATCGACCCGGCGAAGGTGGCGTTGAGCCCATTGGGGGGACGCATGACCCCCAGGCAGTTGGGGCCCACGATGCGGATGTCATGCTTCCGGGCAATGTCTTTGATCTCACGCTCAAGCTCCGCCCCCTCCTCCCCCACCTCTCGAAACCCAGCGGAGACGATGACGAGCCCCTCGACCCCCGCCTCGCCGCACTGCTCCACGATGCGGGGCACGGTCGGCGCGGGCGTGGCAACCACCGCCAGGTCCACGTCCGCCTCGACCGCCCCAATGTCCGTGTACGCCTCGATGCCGAGCACGCTGTCCCGCTTCGGGTTAACCGGGAAGACGGTGCCCCCGAACGGATTGCTCACAAGGTTCCAGAGCAGGGTGCGGCCCACACTGCCGGGCGATTCGCTGGCCCCAATGACCGCTACATTTTTGGGTTCAAAAATGGCGTCGAGGGGCTGTCGACGGGACCCAACCAGGTCATAGGACGGGTCGCTCGTGGGGGTAGTACCGGAAAAGACATTCGACGGGTCAGGCATGAGATGAGGAGGACCATCGTTGGAAAAGACGTTCTCCCGTACAGGAGAAATGCGCACTACCGAAAGTACGAGGGTGGCCAAGTCGTTTCAATTGAGGGCGCATCCCCCCTTCGATTTTGCTTAAACTCCGCATCCCACAGCCTTCCTTGTTCGCGTCCTCGGACGATCTCGGTACATACCGCACGACGTGATGGGCAACGTGTGCCCCCGTTTCCAATCACCCGAAACGCCCCTGCACCGAGTTCAGGGCAGCGACGGTGCTTTTGACAGGCAACGGACGGTGGCCACTGACGTGTACTTCCGAGACGCTGCACGCCCGTCGTCCTGCGGCACAGGCCGTTTTCAGTGGCTTTGACACTTCTGGCACATTGTTTGCTCCAGAATGATGACAGAGCAAAATTTGTACAAAATCTCAGCCTCAGTGCTGCTTCTCTCTTTCTGACTCAGCCCTTTTTTCCCATGAACGACCGTCTGCCGTCCTTGCCCATCGAGGCCCGCGAGCACGCCCCCTACCGCAGCCTCTACGCTGCCGTCCTCCTGCAAAACGTGGAGGACGCCCTCCGTGAGGCACTCCCCGACGACGACTCACACAGTTCTCGGGGCGGAGAGGGCGTTCCTCGCCCGCAGCATCGCCCGTCCAGCGCCCCCACCACTCCGGCAGCGCGGGTGTAGGAACCTCCGCCACCGCCCCAGGTCGGCACGGTCGCCATGGCGCAGGGACCCAGACAAGACAGGGGCCCGGCCCACGAGATGGGCGTTTAGTAAAACAGGTCCTCCATTTCTTCATCCGGGTCGGTCTCCGCGTCGACGCTGCTCGCCGCGGGGTGGGTGCGGAGCGCGTCGTAGAACTCCTGGTCGTACATCCGCGTCTTGACGACGATGGGCATAGGCACCGCGTGTCCCAGCAGAAGGGCCTGCTGCTGCGCGTCGAGGGAGGCGAGAATTTCGCGAAGGGAGGACGCGTCGCTCGTGCCCACGAGGGCTGCGCCGATGTCCTTGTCGTCGCTCAGCTTGGCCACCATCTTGGTGCCAATCTGACTGAGCACCTCCTCGTCGATTGCGCTGGGCCGCTGGTCCACCACCAGCAGACTCACGAAGAACTTGCGCATCTCCCGCGCAATCTTGCCGAAGGGCGTCTCGTGGGCGATGTCCGGCGACAGGAATTTGTGCGCCTCCTCAATCGTGATCATGAGGGGCTGCGGCTTGTCGGCCTCGTTCTGGGTCTGCCGGTAGCGGTTCGTCTTTGTCTCGTAGGCCCGCCGGATGCGGCGCGTCAGGGCGTTGGCCACGAGCAGGTACACCCGCAGGTCGTCGTACTGTCCGAACTCCAGGACGACCGACGTGCCCGAATCCAGATTTTCAAGCAGCGCGTCGAGCACGTCATAGTCGTCCGGCGAGGGCTGGGTGGTGAAGAAGTCGTACTCCTGGAAGGGCGCGAGCTTGCGGCGCAGCGCCTCGATCGAGCCTTTGTGCGCGCCCGTCTCATCGGCCAGCCGCTCAAAGTCGTCTCCGCTCTGGGCCTCCAGGAGCGTCGTGAGCCAGCGGTCGCCGTACTGGTTCTTGAGGAGATAGCTGCTCTCGGCCGCCGTGGCGTTGAGGTTGAGCGTGTCACGGAGCGGCAGGATGTCGGCCGGCTGGATCTGATCGGCGTGCAGGTGGACCTCGTAGTCCGGCGTGTGCCCGCGGCTACGGGTCGTAGAGGGATCGAGCGAAAAGAGGCTCACGCGACTGGGAAACAGGTCGCGCAGCCCCTTCACAAACTGCGCCCGTCCATCCGTCCCTTCCGCCTGGCTTCCATAGCCGTACTCGGAATGCATGTCGAAGACCAGGTTGACGGCCCGTCCCGTCACGATCGTGCCAGCCAGGAGGAGGCGCGTGAGAAAGGTTTTTCCGGTGCCCGTCTTGCCGAAGATGGCGTTCGAGCGCTCGGCAAACTTCGCAAGGTCGATGCACACCGGGCTCTCCTCCATCCCGATGGGGTGGCCCACGTGAAAGTAGGTCCGCCCGTCGTCCCACGTCTCGTCGCCGAAGACGCGCGCTACGTCGTCGGCCTCCGCCGGCGCCACCGGCGAGAAATGGGCGGGGATGGTCTTGACGGATTTGGGCTCTTCCTCCGTTAGCTCCGGGTGATCCGTGTTCGGCATCATGAGCATCGGCTTCAGCTGCACGGTGACGTACGTGCCGGAGCCCTGCATCACCTCACGCAACAGGTCGTCGGACGGGCCGGGCGGGTTGAGCAGGATCTGCTCGTTGGCCGCCTCAATCTCAATGTCCGTGATCATGCAGAAGAAGTCGTGCTTCTCCCCCTGAATCACGACGAACGTTCCGGCCACCACGTCCTCTACGGACTCTGCCGAGTCGAGCTTCATCTCGATGCCCTCGTTCAGCGACCCGTGGGTGATGACGCCGAGTTGTTCTGCTCGAAAGCCCGTGTCGTCGAACATGGCAGCGGGGGAGGGATGGACGAGTGCTCGAAGAACCGACTGGTCCCGACGATCGGACCGACGGGGGGCAGGATCGAGGGCATAGGATCGAGGGCGTAGGACGCGCCCCCGCTCGACTACCCAGTGCGATCTCTCGTTTCCGTGGAAACGGTATCGTCGGGGCCGGGGCGATCCGTGGCCCGCCGCGTCAGGAAGAGCCCCAGCGCGACGAGCAGAATCTCGCCGATGAGCCCAACAACAAACCGGCGCGTCATGCTCTTCAGTACACGCGGCAGAAGCCGAATCGCAGCGTAGACGCCGAGGAGGCCAAGGAGGCCCTGCACGAAGCGGGTGAGCCAGTTGGGGGCGTCGGGGGAAGAAAGGGCCATCGTCAGGACAAAGTATACACGCGGAAATCCGCTTATTCGAGGGTCATTCTGAGCGACCAGAGTCACTCCGGGGAACCCGCAACCAGAGAGAGAAGCGCGACGAAGGGGGCCTGGAGCGAAAACAAGACGAGACACAGTGGGCAACGCTGCACATGGCACTCGAATGGGTCTCTGTAGCGGGCCGACCGGACGAATGAAGAAGCCATTGTGCACGCGGTCTACGAAGTCGCAGCACTGGGGACACTTCTGCGTCGCGTCGCTCTACGGTTCGTCCTCCTCGTTGGCGAGTTGCCCGCACGCCGCGTCGATGTCCTGCCCTCGGCTCTGGCGCACCGTCACGGTTACCCCCTCTTGCACGAGCACCTGCACGAAGCGGTCGAGCCGCTCTTGGGACGTCCGCTCGAAGTGGAGGCCCTCGACGGGGTTGTACATGAGCAGGTTCACCTTGCTCGGTGCCCAGCGCGTGACCTCGGCGAGGTTGCGGGCGTCCGCCTCGCTGTCGTTCACCCCCTTGAAGAGGCAGTACTCGTACGTAATCTGTCGGCCGGTTTTCTGAAAGTAGTACTGGAGGGCCTCCTTCAGCGCCGCAAGGCTCGTCTTTTCCGCCTCGTTCACCGGCATGATGCGACTGCGCGTCTCGTTGTCCGGCGCGTGGAGGGAGACGGCCAGGTTGGTGCGGAGCCGGTCGTCGGCCAGGTCTCGGATGCGGCGCGCAAGGCCGACGGTGGACACGGTAATCTTCTGGGCCGAGAGGTTGAGGCTGTCCTCGTCGGTCAGGATGGAAATGCTGTTGAGCACCGCGTCGTAGTTGAGGAGCGGTTCGCCCATGCCCATGAACACCACGTTCGTCACCGGCCGCCCGAAGTGCTCGTGGGCCACCTCGTTCATGTGCCATACCTGGTCGAAGATGGCCCCGGGCGTGAGGTTCTCCCGAAAGCCCATGAGGCCGGTGGCACAGAACTCGCACCCCATCGCACAGCCGACCTCGCTGGACACGCACACCGTAAGACGCCGCGCCTCTCCCCGCTCATCAAGGGCGGGGATGAGCACCGTCTCGGCCTCTCGGCCCGACGGCAGCTCGAAAAGTGCCTTCACGGTCTGGTCGGCGGCCTGCTGCTGCTCGACGATCTGGAGGTCCTCGACCGTCGCGTCTCGATGCAGGCCGCGACGCATCCGTTTCGGAAGGTTCGACATCCGCTCGAAGTCGGAGACGCCCTTTCCATACATCCAGTTGAAGAGCTGGTCGCCGCGGTAGCGGGGCGCGCCGTGCTCGGCCACAAACTCCTTCAGGGCCGCACGGTCCATCGTCTTAAGGTCCACCCGGTCTTCGGCGGTGCTAACAGTGTGGGACGCGGTTTTAACATCGGGCATATCGGAAGGACAAACGCCATGCAGACGCTGGACGTTTCAGCCCCGTTGGCACTTCATCCGCCCCGACGAGTTCTGCCGGCGTGCGCGTTCCAACCTTTCAACGTCCACCCCAAAACATTCCCCCGATTCGAAAATAGACGTATGTGTTCTACCAACACACTTCGTGGATCTTCACTTCTATGATTCCCCTGATCACGCCCGACGACACCGCCCGCCTCGACGCCATCATGAGCCGGGGCGGCACCTTTAGCGACGAGGTGGACGCCACCGTCGAGAACATTCTGGGGCAGGTTCGCACGGAGGGCGACGAGGCGCTAATTGAGCTGACGAAAACGTACGACGGGGTGCACCCCGACCCGGTGAAGGTTCCAGCCTCGATGCTCGACGGCGCGGTCGACGCCCTCGACGACGACCTTAAGGGCGCCCTTAAGGAGGCCGCGGCCAACATCCGCCGCTTCCACAACAAGCAGGTGGACGAGTCCTGGTTTACCGAAGACGGGGACGGAGTCATTCTCGGGCAGCGCGTGGTGCCGATGGACCGGGCCGGGCTGTATGTACCGGGCGGCACGGCCTTCTACCCGTCGAGCCTGCTGATGAACGCGATCCCCGCACAGGTCGCGGGCGTCAATGAGATCCACCTTGTCTCTCCCCCGCAGGACGACGGACGCCCCCACCCGCTCGTCCTCGCCACCGCGGCCCTTCTCAACCTGGAGCACGTCTATGCCGTTGGGGGCGCACAAGCCGTTGGGGCGCTCGCGTACGGCACCGATTCGGTGCCCGCGGTCGACACGATCGTGGGCCCCGGCAACGCGTACGTGGCCGCCGCGAAGAAAAAGGTCTTCGGGCACGTGGGCATCGACTCCGTAGCCGGCCCCAGCGAGATCGGAATACTGGCCGACGCTACGGCCGACCCGGAGTTCGTGGCCGCGGACCTTCTCTCGCAGGCCGAGCACGACGAGCGTGCCTCCGCGGTCCTCATCACGCCCCATCGCCCCCTGGCCGAGGCTGTGCAGGATCACGTAGAAGAGATGGTGCCCTCCCTCCCCCGCGCCGACGTGATTGAGCAGGCCCTGGCCGACTACGGGGCGTGTGTCGTGCCCGATACGATGGACGCGGCCGTGGCCCTGATGAACGACCTCGCCGTGGAGCACCTGGAGCTTCACGTGGCCGCCCCGTGGGACACCATGACGCGCATCCGTCACGCCGGAGCCATCTTTTTGGGCGAGTACTCGTCCGAGCCCGTGGGCGACTACTTTGCCGGGCCCAACCACGTGCTGCCCACCGGGGGCACGGCCCGCCACGCCTCGGCGCTCGGGGTCGACGACTTCGTGCGCACACAGTCCGTTCTCTCCTACAGCAAAGAGCGACTGGACGACACCGGGCCGAAGATTGCGGCCCTCGCCGAGGCGGAAGACCTGCAAGCCCACGCCGAGGCAGTCCGGGCGCGGCTCGATCGCAACGACCACGACGGGTCGGGTTCGAAAAAGCCGTGACTCCGGAGACATTGCCCTCGCTCGCTGGTACCTTTCGAGTGTTCTTCCCTTCTCCTTTTCGACACATCCCGCCGGGGCCATGGCCATCGACGCCGACTCTCCGTCTCTCGACGACGTACTCCAGCACGTTCGGCCGGCCGTACGAGCCCGAAGCGAGTACATCGTAGACATGCCGGAGGGGATTGACGTAAAGCTCAACCAGAACGAAAGCCCCTTTGACCTGCCGGCGGACCTCAAGCAGGAGCTGGTGGACGCACACACGCAGGTGGAAATGAACCGATATCCCTCCGAGCAGCCGGAGGCCCTGCGCCACGCGCTCGCCGAGTACGACGGGGTCGATCCCGACCAGATTCTCGTGGGCAACGGCTCCAACGAAATCACCTACACCTTCGGCCTCGCCTTCCTGGACCCGGGCGACCCGGTGGTTCTTCCTCGTCCGATGTTCTCGCTCTACGAGAAGGTGATGCGTCTGCAGGAGGCCGACCTTACCGTCGTGCCGCCCCAGGACGACTTTTCGTTCGACGCGGACGCCCTTGCCGCGGCCGCGGCGGAGACCGACGCCGTACTCACAATTTTGACCACCCCCAACAACCCGACGGGGCTGGCCATGACGCTCGACGACCTTGAGCAGGTCGTGACGGCGAGCTCCGGATTTGTGGTGATCGACGAGGCGTACGTCGAGTTCAATCCGGAAGGCACCGCCCTCGAGCTGCTTGAACGGCACCCAAACGTGCTGATTCTCCGTACGCTCTCGAAGGGGTTTGGGCTGGCGGGCGCACGGCTCGGGTACCTTCTCGCTCATTCCACTGTGGTGACGGAGCTGATGAAGGCCCGTCTGCCCTTTATGGTGGACCGATTCGCCGAGCAAACAGCGCTGGCCGTGCTGCGGCGCCCGGACCTGATTGCGGATCGCGTGGAGCGCATCGGAGCGTCGATCACCCATCTCACCGAGGCGCTGCAGGCCCTGGACGCGGTCGAGGTGGTGCCGTCCGAGGCGAACTTCGTCGTCTTCACCACGCCCGTGCCCGCCGACACGCTGCAGGAGCGCCTGGCCAGCCGCGGCGTGCTCGTCCGAAATATGGGCGGGTACCCGGAGCTAGAAGGGTATCTGCGCGTCAGCGCGGGCACCGAGGAAGAGAACAACGCGTTTCTGGGCGCGTTGGAGATGTCGCTTGAAGAGGCGGGTGCCGTCTCCAATGGGTAGTCTCTTTTTGCAGGTCGGCACGGGGCGCCGGCACATTGCTCTCGGGCACCGAGCACTCTCTCTGAATTCACTGAGCTCGCGATGGATTTTACTCGGGTAGATATTATCGGTCTCTCCACCAGTCCCTCCAGCGGAGGCGCCTACGCCCTTGTGCTCGGAGAGGTCGAGGGCAACCGCCGCCTGCCGATCATCATCGGGGCGTTTGAGGCCCAGGCGATCGCGCTGGAGCTGGAAAAGATTCAGCCCCCACGCCCCATGACGCACGACCTGCTGCGCGACACCTTTGAGGCGGTGGAGGTGGACGTGACGGAGGTGGTGATCGACGAACTTCGGGAGGGCACCTTCTTCGCCAAGATCCGGTACCGCCACGACGGGGAGGAACACCAGCTCGACTCCCGGCCCAGCGACGCCGTGGCGCTCGCCGTTCGCGTGGACGCGCCCATCTTCGTTGCCCCCGCAGTGCTGGACGAGGCCGGCATCGTCGCCGAAGACGACTCGGACATTTCTTCCCTCGCCGAGCAGGCGGAAGAGACGTCCGTGCCGGAAGACGAAGAGGGAACCGAGCTCGAACAGATGCAGAAACAGCTTGAGGAGGCGGTCGAGAAGGAGGACTACGAACGGGCCGCCGAGCTTCGCGACGAAATTCAGCGCCTGGAGCAGGAACAGCAGCAAAACCAGAACTGACGGTCCTCGATCGGACTCCCGATCTTGGCGAAGCCGTGCGGAATTCACGCCCGCGGCTTCGCCTTTTTTATTGCCCGTGGGCGTTAGCCACAGGCCTGTCCCTGCACCAGGAGGGTGCCTTCCGGCTTTTTCACTCCTTCCATGATTTTCGTACCGTCCGCATGTCATCTCCCCCCGAGAGCACTGTGCACCGCACCTCGCCCGCTGCCCTCGGCGCCTTTCCCGATCTATTCGTCGACTACTGCACCAACTTCAGTGCCGTGTCGGAGTTCTACGCGGGCGACTGGCAGTCGCAATCGGCACGCCGAACAGCCGCCACCGCGGCGGCCCAGCGCCCCGCGGACCGCGACGTGCTCGCCGACACGCTGCTCGACCAAAACGAGCGCTGGGGCCTCGACGAACGCACCCGGGCTCACATTGAGACCCTGCGGGACCCGGACAGCATCGCCGTGGTGACGGGCCAACAGGTGGGTCTGTTTACGGGGCCACTCTACACCCTCTACAAGACCATCACCACACTCCAGTTGATCGAGGAGTGGGCCGACCAGACCGGACGCCCCGTTGTTCCCGTCTTCTGGGTGGAGGGCGAGGACCACGACTTTGCGGAGATTGCCGCGGCGCACGTCCTTCACCGCAACGAGGTCGTGCCGCTCTCCTACGACCCCGGCGTGGCCGACAACCCCGGGGCCGTCGGGCGGCTGGCCCTCACCGACGACATCCATGAGGCGGTCGATCGCCTCGATGAGGCCCTGCCGCCCTCTGACTTCAAGCCGGCGGTGATGGAGCACGTCCGCGCCGCCTACGAGCCCGGCACCCGTCTCGAGGATGCCTTCGCCCGTCTGATGCACTCTTTCTTTGGGGACGATGGGCTCGTGTTTGTAAATCCCGACGATCCGCGCCTGAAGGCACTGGCCCGCCCTCTCTTCCGGCGTGAACTTGAGGCCCCGGAGGCCTCTGCCGCCCAGGTCAATGCGACCAGCCAGGCGCTCCGAGATCGGGACTACCACACGCAGGTCAGCGCCCGTCCGACCAACCTCTTCTGGCTCGGCGACGACAGCCGCCGGGCAATCGATTGGACAGACGACGACACCTTTCGGCTCCGCGGCACAAACCGAACCTTCTCCGAGTCCGAGCTCCTGGACCGCCTGGAGGCGGCGCCCGAGCGCTTCAGCCCCAACGTCGTCCTGCGCCCGTTGATGCAGGATCACCTCCTCCCCACGGCCGCGTATGTTGCCGGCCCGGGGGAAGTCTCTTACTTCGCCCAGTACGGGGGGGTTTACGACTGGGCGGGCCTCGACATGCCGCTCATCCATCCACGGGCGAGCGTCTCGTTGGTGGAGGGAAAGGTGCAGAAGGTGCTCGACAAGTACGACCTCACGGTGGCGAACTTCCAGGCCGACCTGGCGCCGCTCTTCCAGGACGTGGTCGTCGAGGCGATGGAGGTGGACGTGGACGCCCTCTTCTCGGAGGCCCTTCCCCAGCTCCACCAGGCCCTCAACGCGTTGAAGCCTAAGGTAGAGACTGTAGACCGGACGCTCGGCGCCTCGACCGAGGCGACACGCTCGGCAATCATGGATGAAATGGAGTCGCTGAAGCAAAAGGTCGTCCGGGCCGAGAAGCGACAGCAGGACGAGGTCCGGGCGCAGCTCCGGAAGGCCCACGTCAATCTGCGCCCAAACGGGACGCTTCAGGAACGCATGGTCAACGTGCTGTACTACCTCAACAAGTACAGTCCCGCCCTGCTCGACGACCTGCGGCACGCACTCCAGCCCGACACCTCCGCCCACCAGGTCGTGGAGATATAGACGGACGACCGCTCACCGCCTGCATCCACCAAACTCGCTGTGCCTTTCTCATGGAGGACGCCCCAGCCCCCGAGGCCCTCTTCAGTCCCCTCATCGAGCACGCCATCGAGCTGTCGTCCCAGTGGCACGACGGCACCTACCGGAAGGGCGTCTGGCGCGATCCGGCATTCGAGGTGCCCGAAGGCGAGGAGATTCAAATTCCGGTCATTGCCCACCTCGCCGCCGTGGCCTCCATCGTGCGCCGGGCAGGGTGGGGCGAGACGACTGTGGCCGCCGCCTACCTGCACGACGCGATCGAGGACATGAATCGACACGGCCAGCGGCTGCGGCGCAAGCAGCTTCGCGACGCCGTGGGGGCGGACGTGGCTCGACTCGTGGTGCACGTTTCCGAACAGAAGCTGGGCGACGACGGGCAGATGCGGCCCTGGCGCGCCCGCAAGGAGGACTACCTCGACAGCATCCGCACAGGCCGCCCGCAGGCCGCCGCCGTCAGCCTCGCCGACAAGATCCACAACCTGTGGTCCATCACCCAGAGCCTGAAGGCGGGAGAGGACATCTTCGCTGTCCTCAGCGGCGACGCCGAGGCCCAGCGGTGGTTTCACGAGGCCGTCCTGGAGGCCTCCACGCCCCACGACGACCCGCGCCTCCCTCCGATGCGCGAGCGCCTGCAGACGGAGCTCAGCCGATTCGATGCGGCCCTCGGCGACACGGAATAGGACGGACCTCTGGTGTGGACAGGGACGGACTCATCGCCTCGCCGAGGCCGTTCCCTACTCGTCGGCCACCCGCACGAGGCCGCGGACAAGCTTCATGAGCCCCCCCCGCACCCGCTCACTGACCTCCAGCACCTCGTCGTGGTCGAGCGTCCCGGCGGCCAGGCCCGCGGCCGGGTTCGTGATCGTGGAGAGGCCGAGCACCGTCATCCCGAGTTTGTGTGCCTGAAGGACCTCCGGCACCGTGCTCATCCCCACCGCGTCGGCCCCGAGGTGCTCCAGCGCCCGCACCTCTGCCTTCGTCTCGTAGTTGGGCCCCAGCGTCCAGGCGTAGGTGCCTCGCCGGGCCTCCAGCCCAAGGTCGAGCGCCACCTGCTCAGCCCGGTTCGTCCACGCCGGGTCGTAGAAGGAATCTGCGGCGTCCGCGTGCGCTCGGTCCGGCACCTCCCCTGCGCCCACCCCCGGACTGGCAAAGGCCATGTTGAGATGCCCCGTGATGAACATGAGCGTTCCGGACTCGAAGGTGCGGTTGATGCCGCCGGCCGAGTTGGTGACCAGCATGCGCTCGGCGCCAAGGGCCCGGACGAGCCGCACCGGCATCGCAATCTGCTGTACCGGGTAGCCCTCGTAGAGGTGGACCCGCCCCTGCACAAAGACGACCCGGGTGTCTTCCAAGGTCCCGAACACGAGCTTTCCGCTGTGCCCCTCCACGGTCGACTCCGGATAGCCCGGAATCTCGGCGGCGGGCACGATCGTCGTCTCGTCCGCCGCCTCCGCGAGGCGTCCCAGCCCCGACCCTAAAATAAGTGCCATCTCCGGGGCCCACCCAACACGCTCTCGAACCGCGGCCACCGCGGCATCAAGGACTTCGTCGTTGTACACGGTGGGGTCGGAACGCATAGACGCAGCGGTTCGGGGCGGCATGGGGAGAACGATGGAGAATGATGAGAACGACAGGGATCACACCTCAATAAACATTTCGGGGGCCTCCTCGATCCGCACGGGGCGGCCTCGGGCAACCTATCCCGCCCACAGGATCCGGTAGTTGCGAAGGCTCCAGAGCAGCTGCTCCACGATCACGCGCAGCGTCGTGGTGAGGGGAATGGCCACCAGCATTCCCAGGATGCCTCCCAACTGGGCGCCCGCCAGCACCACGAAGAGAATGACAAGCGGATGGGTTTGCGCGGCGCGCGAGAAGATGAGGGGCTGGAGCAGCACGTTGTCGGCCAGTTGGGTAAGGGCCATGGCGAGGGCCACCCCCGGCACGAGCGACACATCTCCCATCTGGGCAATGCCCACGAGCGTTCCGGCCAGAAAGCCCAGAAAGGGACCAAAGTAAGGGATCGTGTTGGCCAGGCCCGTGAAGATGCCGATGGCGATGGCCCCCCGCAGGCCCACGATCCACAAGAGGGTTGAGGCAATCACCGCGATGGTCGTCCCCTGGACCAGCAGGGCGCGGAAGTATCGACCAATGCTTCCCTCCACCTTCGCGAGAATGGACAGCGTAACCTCAAAATGCCGGTTCGGCACGAGGCGGAGAAGACTTCGCCGAATTCTGAGCTCGTCTTTGAGCAGGAAAAACGTGACGAAGGGGACGATGACAACAGCGTATACGATGTTCGTGAAGACGCTTACGACCGAGCCAAGGGTCTCAGCCACCTGTTGTCCCTCCACCAGGTCGCCTCGCATGAGCGATTGTGCTACCTGACGCACGTTCTCTTCCAACACCCCTTGCTCCATCGGAATCACGCCCTGGACCCGTGCCTCGATGAGGCTGGCCACGTATGCGGCCGTGTCGACGGTGATGAGCTGCGACAGGTCCTGCACCTGACGCGTAATGAACGGCACCACCGACGTGACAATCACCACAATGACCCCCAGGAAGGCCGCAAATGCCACGAGAATGGCCGGGACCCGCCCCATCCCGAGCCCCTGCATGTAATCGACAGGGGGCCGAAGCAAGTATGCCAGGATCCCCCCAACGATGAGATACACCACAATGCCGGCGAAGTACCAGAGCATTCCCCCAACGGTCACGAGGGCTACGCCCCCGAGCAGGACCCGAACAACCCAATCGAACGTGATTACACTCGGGCCTTCGTTGGGAGGACGGGACATCCGCTCTCGGGCACGGCGTCGCCGAGACGCCGGACTCGCCTGGTTCTGCGCGGACGGGGGGGACTCCGGGGACGACGGCGCTTCCGAATCGGGCACGGGGGACTCATCGGGACCAGAAGGAGACGGATCGGAGCCGTCGGGCATGCGGACAGGCGTACCGTATGGAAGGAAGGCGTCGTCGATCGGGCCGGGGGCCCGCATCGGTTCCGGAGTGGACTATGCGGGGGAGCGCCCTTCATCCTGCTCCAGTTCGTCGAGAATGGGCCGGATGGTCTCAGATGTGAAGCCGCGACGGCGGAGGTAGCGATACATTTTCTGCCGGCGCCGACGCGGGTCGTCCTCGTCGGCCAGGCGGGGCCACCGGGAGTCGGCGTGCTCCCAGGCGGCCGCGGTGGGGTCCTCGTCGGCAAAGAGCGTATCGACCGCGGTGTCGGCCAGGTGCCGGCTGATGCCCCGCTCCTCTAGCTCCCGACGGATGCGTACGGGGCCGTACTTCTTACTGGAAAAGCGGTTGTGGGCGTAGTCATGCGCGTACGCCTCGTCGTCGAGGTATTCCAGCTCGTACAGCCGAGCAATCACGTCGTCGGTCACGAATGCCGGCACGTCCTTTCGTTTGAGCTTGCGGCGCACCTCCGTCTCCGTACGCGGCTTGTGCGCAAGGTAATCGAACGCCGCCTGCTTGGCGTCGATGTACTGCTCGTCGGCCTCGATGTCGCGCACGTCCTCAGGCGTGAGGGTCGTTCCCACCGTCAGCCCATGCTTGACCACGAGGTCCTCGTGGATCCCAAACGCAAACTCTTCATCCAGAAAGACCGACACCCGGTTCTCATTGTTGACTTGGGGGTCCAGGCGCGTAATCGTTCCCTCGGGCATCTCCTCGGACATGTGGCTGCGTCGGTTTGCGATGGAGCGTGCACGTCGGGGGCAACGCCCCCCGTCTCGTTGCGGATCGTTTTATGTCTGGTCTGCGCTCTGGATTCTCCGCGGTCCGTCCCTTCTACGGAGCATAACACCGTTTTTCCCCCGACGCAACCGTGCGGCGCAACGAGTCGAGGGCGACCGCCGTAGCGATGCCGAGCCCCCCGTCCACATTCGAGATGGGCTCGCGGCGGCCCGGGTCTTCTCGGCTTCGGGCAAACGCCGCGAACGCGGTGTCCCCCCGGGCAAGCGTCACGGTGAGGTCGTGGCCGGGGAAGGCCGAGGTGCTGTCCACAACGGGCACCGCGTAGACGCCCCGCCACGTTCGTCGGCCATTTCGAACCCGAAACTGATTCTCACGCCGCACGTCCACTGGCTCCAGAAAAAAGTTGACGACGCGGGAGGAGGACTCGGTGGTGTCGGGACGGAGCTGCGGCCGCACCCAGTGGGGCGTGTCCCCCGTCGAGCGGGCTCCGGCCGGCCATTCCAACGATACGTCTACCGGATAGAGGTACTCCCGCTCCGCGGGAATGTCCAGTGAGTCGCGGCGCAGCGAGTCGACACGGATGGCCCGCACCGGGGAGGACGGCGCTTCCACACACACCTCGCCCAGGCTGATGGGGGGCGGCGTGCGGCCCTCCGCCCGTGCAGCCTCGCCTCGCCACCGAACCGTAAGGGCCCAGGGAACGCCTGCCGGGACCGCCGCAAGGTTGCTTTCAGGGACGTACCGTCCTGAGTCAGCCTCCTCGTAGGCAACAGTCTGCGCGTCCATCCTGAGCTCAACGGTTGCCCCCTGCGCCGCATTCTCATCCCGCCCCCCCGGCACGTCGAGTGGACGTGTCCGCCGGAGCATGATCGCGGGCAGCGGACGGCCGGTTTTCAAAAAGGCCTCCACCACGACCGACTGCGGCTCCGTCGGCTCTGTCAGGTCGCACCGCCCCAGCATGAGGACGAGGCCCACCAGTAGAATCCCTCCCCCGAGGGCCCGCAGCATGTGGTCTCCAGTCTCTCGTCTCATCTCATTTCGTGTCGAGATCCGTACGTTCGACGGGGGTCCCGTCCCTGAGCGCCGCCCCTGCAAACGCCTTACAGGTCCATCTCCAGCTCCACGAGGGGAAGGATCGGCAGCCCCCGCTGCCGATTGATGTTGACGCCGGTCTCGGTGGGCCGGTACGTCTGATCCAGGATGTTGTCCCGGTTGATGACGTTGAACACATCCACCGTGGCGGTCCAGTTTGCGGAGAGCACTCGAAACTGGTACCCCACGGTCAAATCCACACGGAAGTACGGAGGGAGCCGCCCGTTGTGAACCTGCGGGCGGTGCAGATAGGTCGTGGAGCGGGTCGCTGTGGGATCGCCCAGCTGGTAGCGGGCCTCCGGAGTGGTGACGGGATACCCGCTGCGCAGCTCCGCGGCCGCCGTGGCCTGCCAGTGCTCGCCCTCCCAGCCGAGCGTACTGCGGACCGAGACAGGCACGTCTAGCCCCGACGGACGCCATCGTAGGCCCGACCGGGCCGGGGCCCGAACGATCGTGCGGCCCGTGCTCACCACGAGTCGGCCCCGCCACGAACCGTGCTCGTAAAGCGTACTGAGCTCAAGGCCGACGGCCCGTTCGGCCCCGGTCACGTACTGGCCAAGCAGTGCCCCAATTTCAATGCCGGGGCCGTCGATCCCCTCCTTCTCCTGAAGCGCATCGGTCGGGACGAGGGTATGGCGGTTTTCCCGGGCGTAGGCATCGACTTCAAGGGTCCACCCGGGCCGCAGTTGTGTGTATGTCCCCAGTCCCACCTGTCCCCCGATCGCAGGCCGGACCCGATCACTCGCCGGGACCCACCGGCTCGACACCAGGTCGTACGCCAGCGAGTACCGGTCGCGGAGGCGTTGCAGGTACTGCACGTGGAGCCCCCCACTACCCTCGACGACGAGCCATCGCGGATGCACCACGTGCTGCACACTGAGGCGGGGCGCAGCGTGCACGTAGTTGCCCCCACTGAAGTAGCTCGCCCGCACCCCCGACTCCACCGTCCACCGGGGGGTGGGAGTCCAGGTGTCCTGGAGGTACCCAACCACCTTCGCGGCAGAGACTCGGCTTTCCTGGACACGCTGGGTGGCCGTCCGGCTCGACCGCTGCAGGTCACTCTCGAGCGTGCTTTCGAACTGAAGCGAAGACACCTCCAGCCCTCCCGTCAGCTCGTGGCTCACCGAGTGGTGATAGGCGGCCTGCACCCTCACCCCCGCATCGGAGAGCTGCACGCGGTAGTCGGACGTGAGCGACGCGGTCGTGGTCGGTTGCACGAAGGAGGCCTCTTGGGCCCGATACCCGGAGTAGTACCCTGTCGTGGTGACGAACACGTCGTCGCCGACGAGATAGCGGTGCTGGCCGCTGACGACGCGGTTGTCCCAGTTTTGGGACACCTCGAACAAGAGGTCGGCCGGGCGAAGCCAAGAGGAGAAGTCCAATGACAGGTCGAACGGAAGGCGGAGGTCCAGGTCGTCGCGCCCATGGTAGTAGCTAAGGGAGAACCGGTGGTTGGGCCCGAAGCGATGCGTCAGCTTCGCACTGGTGTCGAAAAAGTAATAGCCGGTGCGGAGGGTGTCGCGCCGCCCGTCTTCTCCCGTGACCGGGTGTTGCCGCCCGACGAGTTTGTCCAGGTACGAGCGCCGTCCCGACACCATGAACGAGGTCGAGTTTGTAAGGGGGGACTCGATCCGAAACCGACCGCTGAGCACGCTGAGGCCCACCACCGCCTTCGGCGCCCGTCGGCTTCCATCCTTCATCTGCGCGTCCAGTATGGCCGACAGGCGGCCTCCATGCTTTGCGGGAAAGGTCCCACGGTACAGATCGGTGGACCGGAGCGTCTGGGTCTGGAACGTCGAAATGAGGCTGAAGGCATGCCACGGGTGGTAGACCGGGGCCCCATCGAGAAGGTAAAGATTCTGATCAGGGTTGCCCCCACGCACACTGAGCCCCCCGCTCACCCCTCCCGACTTTCGGATGCCGGGCGTCCACTGGAGGGCACGGAAAAGGTCCGGTTCCCCGAAGGACGGCAGTTGGTCGAGCCGGTTCAGGGCGACCGAGCTCATGCCGGGACGGCGCTCGCTGTCGTCGAGGCGCGTGGATCCGGCCTCCACAACGACCCCCTCCGACTGGATCGAGGTGGCGGCCAGCGAAATGCGGACGGGCCCGGCGCCAGCCGTGAGCGTGGTGTCTGCGGATCGGTATCCAAGGTACGAGATTCGCACCGCATAGTCTTCAGGGGGCAGGCCGGAGAGCACAAAGTAGCCGTCCTGGTTCGTCGTCGCCCCGGCCTTTAGCTGCGTGAGGTAGACGTGCGCGCCCGGCAGTCGTTCGCCCGTCTCTGCGTCCAGCACGTACCCTTTCAGCGAGGTGCGCGGCGAGGCCTCCGCACCAATTTCCTGGTTGGACTTGGACACGAGCACGTACTGCCCCCGGCGGACCCGCTCGGCCTGGACGCCGGTGCCCTCCAGTGCACACATCAGGGCTGCATCCCGGTCGTCCCCCGTATACGAGCAGCTCGTCGTGCGGCCCTGCACGAGTCGCTCGGCGTAGACGAGCTCGAGGTTCGTCTGCACACGCACCTCCTCGAGAACCGCCGTCAGCGGGGCGTCGGTCACGCGTAGATCGATGGGGGCCTGTGCCCGAGCGGCTCCTTCCCCCATGCCCCCCCATCCCACGAGAGCAACAACGACGACATACAGGAAACGCGGCACAGTTCTCACTGACGTGGCCCCGAAGAGTGGATGCGCGTTTTCTAACTCTCAACACGAGGCCTCGTTCAGCGCCCCCCTTCCCCACATGTCTTCCAGAAGTGAGGGCCCGCATACGCTCTGTTCTGAGACTGCGCTGTGCCACGACACGCATCCCGTCCCGCAGGCCCAGTCCCGGGCTCCCATCCCCCAGACTGGACCTGGGCCCCGTCCGTTCGGCAATTGTCCCCAATCCGCTCGGCTAGTGGACCTTGAGTCGGGCTCGAAGCGACGAAGGGGCTTGTGCTGGGCAGAGAAGCCTGTTGGGCAAAGCAGGCCTTTTTCGGGACGCTGCACGCACGTTCCACTGCAGCACAAGCCGTTGTGAAGGGCATTCAGGACGCCGGCTCAAGTCGGTAGCCCTTCTCTCCCCTTCGCACATCTGCCCCCAGCGTGCGGGCAATTGTATTGAGCACCTGCTCGACCGACCGGTCTTGCCTGAACGTTCCCGTCACGGGTTCCTCCGCCAGGGCCGGCGCCACCGAAATGGACACCCTGTAGTGCTCGCGCAACCGCTCTGCAATGGTGCTCACCGGCGTGGCTCGGAAGACAAAGAGCCCAGTCCAGTCCAGCGCCGCGGAAAGATCCACAGGGGCAGGCGACGTGGGGGCCTCTCCCGTTCGGACCATACTGCGCTCGCCGGGAGCCAGCACCACCGGCTCCGCCTCGTCGCTTCCGCCGGGCCCCAGGCGCACGCGTCCGTCCACGAGCACAACCTCCGTGGTGTCGTTGCCGGCCGCAACCCCGAATTGCGTTCCGAGCACCTCGGTGCGGGCCGCAGGCGTGGTTACCACGAAGGGCGCATCGTCCTGGGCGGCCACGTCGAAGTAGGCCTGCCCGCGCGCCAGCGTGACGCGGCGCTTCTCGGCCGTGCTCATTCCTGGTGTGTAGGACAGGGTGGACACGCCTGCCAGCCGAACCGTCGAGCCGTCCTCAAATTCTACGCGACGCTGCTCCCCGGACTCCACCGTTACGGTCGTCCGCTCCGCCCCCTGCGGTCCATAGAGGACAGCCAACGCCGCAGCGCCCAGCAGAAGGGCCGCGACCGTGAGGCGCCACGCCCACTGGTGCCCAGATGTCGCGCCGTGCGGTGCCTCGGGCCGTCGAGGGGGCCGCTCGCCCCGATCCGGCCGCGAACGACGACCGGCCTCGCCCCGCACAGCACGAATCTCTTCGTGGTGCTGCGCCCACACCGTTTCGAAATCGGCCTGCTCGTTCTGGACCCGCGCCACCACCCGGCGGAGCGAGGGAACAGCGTCGATGGCCTGGGCAATGTCGTCGCGCGCCGCCTCAAGGACCTCGGCCTCCTCGGGAGTCAGAAGGTCGCCCCGGCTCGCCCGGTCCAGTGCATACAGGACGAGAAGGCGCCGGTCGGGAAGATGCGTCTGCAAGCGCTCTCGCAGCCGCACACGCACCTGTCGCCAGTTTGCCCATCCATCAGCCAGCGCCGGATCGTCATCGAGCCGCTCCTGCAGCTTTGCGCGCTGCTCAGAAGAGAGATCGTCCTCAAACAAAAGGGGCCCGTACGCGTCGTCCATGGTTCTAGTAGTCGTGTCCGGCAAGAAAGGAACCCGTTCCGGGGCCGGCCGGCCCAGATGGCGTTCCGTGCCCCGAGCGGGTACGGACAGTTGGCCGCCCCCGACGCGAAGAAAGTAACAGTCCCGGAAGCTAGGCTACAGCCCAAAGAACCACACGAGAAGAAGCAGGGCACTGAGCGCGTCCTTCATGGTTTCGAAAGCACGCTTCACCTGCATTTTGACCGCCGCCTCCGTGGTGTTGAGCATCTGGGCAATCTCGCGGTAGAGGTATCCATACTCCCGTAGCTCCATGATGCGCTGGGCCTTCGGCGTCAGGGCATCGAGGGCTTTCTCCACGTCCACCTGAGCGCTCCGGTCCTCCGGGTCCGTCGACTGTCCCAGGGGAAGGTCCGGGTCGTGTAGGTGCTCGTTCATGTCGTAGCGTCCGCGGTAGTAGTCCTGCAGCTCAAACAGGGCGGCCTTCATGGCGAACGACTTCAGGCTGCCCGGCTTCTGAAGGTCATCGAGGCTTTCGTGGACGCGCACCAGCGTATTCTGCACTAAATCATCAACATCGGTTTCGGCCCCGATGCGCTTGATAAAGTAGCCCCGCAGAATGGGCTCCAGGCGACGGAGAAGCCCGTTTCGGGCCTGCTCGTCCCCGTCTTGTGCGTCTCGAACGCGATCCGGATCAAACGCGGACTCAGGCATAACCAACAGACGACACGACGGACGAGCAGGAACGACGGCAGAGCACACCCCTTTCCCTCGGCAAGCTGGGGTCGTTCCGGCGAACCGATGGAGCTTCCCCTCGTATAAGCGATGATTCTGTCGGGATCACGGGAGTCTTCATTCCGCAGTAAATGCCTCAACGTCTGTGCAATGCTGATTGCCTGATCGTGCCGTTGCACGCTCGTCTAGAGTCGTCGCTCGGCCGGGCAGCGCGACGCTCCCACATCGCCCGCCTCGCACACACTGTCCCACCCATACTCTCTGCACGACTATGAGCCTATACGATCTGCACGACGCAACGCTTAACGACATGGACGGGGAGGGGTTCGCCTACTCGGAGAAGACCGTCTACGGCAAGGCGTACAAGGGCGTCTTCTTTGGGGAGAACGAGGAGCAAATTGAGGTCCTCGCCGACGAGGAGGACGAGGCGACCTTCGAAGGCATTCTTTACGACCGGAGTCGTGAGCGCGAGAAGAGCTTCTCAGTCGAGGTGACGGACGTGGTGAGCACTCCGTCCGGCGAGCGGGCCGACTTCGTGGCCACGGAGAAGCCCTAGCGCTCTGTCGTTCTCATTCGCCGTGCAGCGTCCATGTGAGGAGGTCGCGCCTGTCCACCGGGTCGACCTCCTTTTCTGTATATTTCGGCGACCTTCCGGCGCGTCCGGTGGGGCCAGGGCTACCAGCCCACGCTTGATGGGGCCAGCCGCGGTGGGTCCGGCGCCGGAAGCTCGGCCGCGGTGGACGCCGTCCCCGCCGGATACGAGACGACCTCCAGTCGCACCTCTGCGAGCCCGTCGCGAATCATGTTCAGGCGCTCTGCTGCCGTCTTCGTGAGGTCGATGATGCGCCCGTCTTTGAATGGCCCCCGATCATTGATGCGCACGACCACGGACGGGCGGGCGGGCGCGTCGGTGCGCGTGGTGCGCACCCGCGTCCCGAACGGCAGGCTGCGATGGGCGGCCGTACGTCCCTCGTGGTCGTAGATTTCTCCGTTGGCCGTGGTTCGGCCTACAAACTTATCCGCGTAGTAGCTGGCGATGCCTTCCGCGTCGGGAAGGCCCCGCTCCCCTACGTGCTTCGTTGTCCCGCATCCCATCAGCACCCCACACAGTAGAAGCAGGACCCAGCGGCAGCCGGAGCGGGCACTACCCGCAGCCGAGTGGAGTGGAGTCTTCACGGGACTGTGGACGGTGGGGAACCTCGGTGAAAATCGTCGCCCACCGGAAAGCAGGAACGGCCCCAAAGTTCCCCGTCATGTACGAGCCCCCGTCGGGCCGGCGCCCTTGACGCTCGGCACAACGGGCAGGGCATTTCTACCGCCCCTCGGCCTCGAACATCGTGCGTTCGTTGAAACGTTCGCGTACTAATTTGAAGCGCTCCCCCAGACGCCGCGTGAGGCGGAACCGAGCCCGACTCCGCATTTTCAAGGGCCTCCACGCTTTGGCCTGGTTTACTTGCGCGTTCCCATGCTTGGCACAATTGGCGAGGTTCTTCTTCTGAGCGCCTTCGTGGCGTGCGGCGTGTCGGCCGTTGCCTTCTTCTGGGCGGCCCGCACCGGCGAGGAAGACGTGCGCACGGCACGCACCTGGAAACAGGTGGGCCGCTGGGCTTGGGGGGCCATGGGCACGGCGGTGGGCGCCGCATCCGGGGTGCTCTGGTACATGATCCTGACCCACCAGTACCAGTACGCCTACGTTTACCAGCAGTCGTCGAACGACCTTCCAGGACACTACCTCTTCTCCACGTTCTGGGCCGGGCAGGAGGGCTCGTTCCTCTTCTGGGCCCTCATGATGTGTGCCGTGGGGGGGCTCCTCATCGCCTACGTCCAGCGGGAGTACGAGACGCCGGTGATGGCCGTCGTGGGCCTCTGTCAGCTCTTTCTCCTGTCAATGATCGTGGGGCTCCAGGGCGGCCCGGTCGAGATCGGCTCCTCGCCGTTTATGACCCTTCCGGAGAAGTTTGCCGACGCGCCCATCTTCCAGCAAAACCCTGGCTTCGTGCCGGCGGACGGGCAGGGGCTCAACGACCTGCTCCAGAATCCCTGGATGACAATCCATCCGCCAATCCTCTTCCTGGGCTTCTCGGCAATGGTGGTGCCCTTCGCCTTCGCCCTCGCGGCCCTCTGGAAGGAGCGCTACACGCAGTGGGTCCGCCCGGCCCTGCCATGGACGCTCTTTGCCGTGATGGCCTTGGGCGTGGCCATCGCAATGGGCGGGTACTGGGCCTACGTCACGCTCTCATTTGGTGGATACTGGGCGTGGGATCCCGTCGAAAACTCGTCGCTCGTGCCCTGGCTGCTGGGCGTGGCGGCCTTTCACACGATGCTGGTGCAAAAGAAAAGCGGATCGAGCCAGAAGGCCTCGCTCCTCCTCTCCATCGCGGCGTACCTGTTCGTCATCTACTCGACGTTCCTCACCCGGAGCGGCATTCTGGGAGACGTGTCGGTGCACTCGTTCGTGAGCCTCGGGCTCTACAACCAGCTGCTGCTCTGGATCGCCACCCTCGGCGTCCTGGGCATCGGGCTGTTTGCGTACCGCTACGGCGAGCTGCCCGTGCCCGAGGAGGAGCCGCGCACCCTCTCCCGCGAGTTCATGATTCTCTGCGGCGCGGTCCTTCTCACGGCCACGGCCGCCGTCATCATCCTCGGCACCAGCGCCCCCATCTTCGGCCAGATCTTCCGGGACAACCCGTCCGCCGTTCCGCAGTCGTTCTACAACCAGTGGACCCTGCCCCTGGCGCTCGGCTTCGTGTTTCTTGCCGGGCTTGGCCAGCTCTTCTGGTGGAAGAAGATGGACGTGGCGACGGTGAACCGCGTTCTGCTGAAGCCACTCGCCCTGGCGACCGTGAGCACCATTGCCGTGCTCATCCTGACGCCGTTCGCGGAGCAGGCACTCGTCATCCCGGCGGGCACTGGGGCCGCCCCTCAGACGGCCTCCGCCAGCCTCACGGGGAGCCTGGCAAACTTCTGGGCGGCGTACGGCCAGGCCCTGCAGATGCTGCTCCTGCTCTTCGTGGGCTTCTTCTCGCTGTTTGGGAATGGGGCGGTGCTCTGGCGCATTCTGCAGGGCAACCCTCGGATGGCCGGCGGGGCCCTCTCGCACGTCGGCTTTGCCCTCATCATTCTGGGCATCATCGCGTCCAACGGCTTCGATCAGGCCCTCCCCCGCATTGGCGAGCCCACGGCCGCGGACGAGGACAAGATGCCGCGCGAGAACTTCGTGGTGGCGAAGGGCCAGACCCGCGTCGTGAACGGGTACCAGGTCACCTACGAGGGCGAGACGACGACCGACCGAGGACGCGGCCAGTACATTCTCGATGTGCGCGACCCACAGGGACGCACCCACACCTTCACGCCGGTGGCCTACCAGGGCAGCAACGACCAGTGGTTCAAGCACCCGGACGTGAAGGCCTTCCTGGAAAAAGACCTCTTTGTTGCCGTGACCCCCGAAGAGGCGACGGGCATCGCCGAGGACGACGGCCCGCCCGGCGGAGAGTTTCAGCTGGCGGAGAACGACTCGACCACCCTTGGCGACCGGGAGTACGCGGTGGCCTTCCACGGATTCGAGGTCTTGAAGGGGCCGGAGGGCGCCATGGAGACAACCGCCACGGACGAGCGCGTCCCGGACGAGGCACAGATGGCCGTCGGGGCCCGGCTCCGAGTCACAAACCTTGCCACGCAGGAGACCCGGTCGCTCATGCCCATCTACCTCGTGATGAACGACAACTCGCAGCAATACATCGAAAATCGGGTTGCGGACTGGGACCTCCGGATGAGCTTTACCGAGATGGATGCAAACAACGGCGAGGCCACCTTTGCCGTGGAGGGGGTGGATGTCATGCCCGAGAACTGGGTGGTGGTACAGGCCTACACGAAGCCTTTCATCAGCATCCTTTGGGGGGGGATCATCGTTCTCACGATTGGCTTCGTCGTCTCCATCGGACGCCGCATGCAGGACGTCCGGTTCCGCCGCTAGTCGTTCCAGTCGGCCTCCCTTATGGTCAACGTCCGCGAGCACATCGATCTCTCCACACCGGTGGACCGGGTGTTTGACTTCATGGATGCCCCCGCCCACCAGGCTGCAGTCACGCCGAGTCTGTCGGAATCTACACTTCTCGAACGGCTGCCCAACGGGGGAGCCCGGGCCCGCTACACCTACCGAATCCTCGGACTGTCATTCTCCGGCGAGGTCCACGCGACCGACTACGTGCCCGAGAAACGCATCGTGTGGAGCATGACGGGCGATCTTCAGGGCACCATTCGGTGGTACTTCGAGTCCATCGACGGCGGGTGTCGCCTCACCTACGCGGCGACGTACCAGGTTCCGGGGCCGCGTCTCCTTCACCCACTGGCCCGGCCGTTCATCCGGCGCTACAACGAGCGCGAGGTCCACGCCCTTCTACACAATCTAGAGACGCGGGTCGCGTCGTAGTCTCATCCGTCATTCTAGTTGGGGCCAACGAACGACCCGTCCGTAGCAACGACAGTTTTGCCGGCTCCCACCCTGTTGGGGGCCGACCTGGGCCCCTCGCCCCCGCTACGCAGGCGTTCGTCTAGCGTTATCATATTTCCCCACAGTCGTGAATGGCGCGACACTGGGTCACGCCGGTACAGGTTCGGAGAACTCCTCCTCTGCCGCAGCGGTCAGTTCGGGAACGGACTCGCTCCTGTGGCCGTCGCCGCGGTGGTCCGCGACGGTCCGTCTCCGGACGGCCTCACGCCAGGCCGCCGTTAGCAGCTCATAGTCCCGTGCCTTCCCCGCCTCGGAGACCCCTTCTACACACTTGAATCCGTAGGCCACCGGCGAGAGGCTCGCCCGCGGAGCGCTTGACAGGCTCAGCACCTGCGAGCGGCCAAGGCCGACCCGAAACCCGCCGTGAAGCTGGCCCAACACGCATCGCTCTCCGTCCTCTAGTTCCAGCGTCTCGGCATTCACTCGACGATGCCAGCCCGGATCCATGTCGTCGAGGTAGGCGGCCCCTCGGCTCACCCGCTCCTGCACACGCTCTTCTGTAATCCGTCGGGTGCGACGGGACTGCCACCAGCCTCGGAGTTGCTCGATGAGCGCGTACATGGCATTGGATCGTGCTAAGACGACAGAACAGGATTTTTAGACGGTACCATTTCCGACATGCGGGGATCCTCTCGAACGAGACCCGACCGGAGAGATCACGTTATCGTTCCGCGGCGTCCCGGGCCGCCATCGCCATCTCCACGAGCGCCCCTCGGGCCTCGTCGACCGTGTCAAGGGGCGCGTCAAACTCGATGCGCACCGCCACCGTGGCGTGCTCCTGCTCCACCTCGAGGTCGAAGCCCTCCGCGTCGATGCTCGTCATGCGCGCGCCTTCCACTTCAGTCACGTCCGCGTACGCCTCGGCGTATCGGACCAGGTCCTCAGAGTGAGCGTCGTTCATGTGCTCCACGATGCGAGCTACATCCGCAGGCGAAAACACTCGGTTTGCCATGGTAGAGGCTGGCTGGTCACACATAGGATGCACTCATTTGACAGTGTTCGTACGAGAGTCCGCACGAGGTGTTATGTGCATCCGGTGTTCGAAACTCTCGTGGAGTCAGGAAGCATTTCCCAGCGGCGTTCGTGAAATGAAATACGTCATGCATCTTTCCACAGAATCGCGTGTCTCCCATGTCCTACGAGGTCAACGACTTCGAGACCGACGTACTCGACGCCAGTGCGGACGCCCCTGTTCTCGTCGACTTCTGGGCCCCGTGGTGCGGCCCGTGCCAACAGCTCAGCCCGGTGCTCGAGTCACTCGCGGAGGCGGCCGACGACTGGACACTGGTCAAGGTGAACGTGGATGAGAATTCGTCCGCGGCACAGGAGTACGGCGTGCGCGGCATTCCGGCGGTGAAGCTGTTCGTGGACGGGGACGTTGAAGCGGAGTTCGCCGGGGTGAAGCCCAAGCCCCAGCTCGAGAGCTGGCTCGACGAGCACCTCCCAAGCGAGGAGAAGAGCCGCCTCGAAGAGGCAAGAGAGGCCCTCGAGTCGGGCAATCATGCGGACGCCGAGCATCTCCTCTGGCCCGTGCTGGAGGACACCCCCGACCACGATGAGGCACAGGTGCTCATGGCGCGGGCCCTGGCCTTCAAGGACCCGACCCGGGCGCAGGTACTGGCCCAAGAGGCCGAGGTCGCCGATCCCACCCTTCGTCAGACACGGGACAGCGTGGAAGCCATTGCCCGTCTTCTGGAGCTCGCCGAGGACCCGTCCGCCTTGCCCGAGAATGGCGTCAAAGACACGTACGTCACGGCCCTCGACGCGCTCGCCGACCAGGACTTTGGCGCGGCGTTGGAGCGGTTCATTGACGTCGTGCGCACCGACCGCGACTACGACGACGACGGCGCACGAAAGGCGTGCATCGCCCTCTTCACGCTGCTGGGGGAGCAACACCCCATTACCCAGGAGCACCGCCGCACGTTCGACATGGCACTGTACTAGACGCGGCCGTTTCCCAATCTCTCCCCGCTTGATGACCGACACTTCGGAGTCCCTTCCCGCCGGCACCCAGCACGTGCACACGACCGACCTCGCCGTTCGGTGGGGCGATATGGACGCCGTAGGCCACATCAACAACAGCCGCTTCTTTTCTTATTTCGAGGAGGCACGGGTGGAGTGGTTAAAGGCCACGCTCGACGAAGCGACATTCTCGGAGAGCGGACCGGTGTTGGCCCACGCGTCGTGCGACTTTGAGCACCCGGTGCGCCACCCCGCGACCCTTCACCTCGACGTGTACGCCGAGTCCCCAGGACGGTCGAGCCTCGCCACCCACTACACCGCCCGGTTCGACGCTTCCAACGACGCGGTGGCGTCCGGCACTGCGGTTCTGGTGTGGGTGAGTGCGGAGACCGGCGATCCGGTGCCGGTCCCCGACCTGGGCCTGCAGTAGGCTACCGCTCGGTCCCCCCAACGGCCTTCGGGGCCCGGAGGTGCTCGGCCGCCGTCGCCACCGCGGCCTGCACCGCCGGATGATTGACGTCGAGGCCCGCGTAGACGTAGCCGGCCTGGAACGGCCCCACGGCCCGGACGAGGATCTCGGCCCCGAAGTGTATCGCGGCGTCGCGCCGCTCTTCCTCGTCCCACAAGACTTCCTCCTTGTCCCCCAGCCCCTCGGCGTAGGCCTTCAGGAACGCGTCGCGGTGTTCCGCAATGGCCTTCGCGACGGCCGGGGACGGGGCACGCTGGATCTGCATCCACAGGTGCGCACGCCAGTGGGCCACGTCCTGAAGCGGGCGTCCATAGTGGGCCAGCTCCCAGTCGATGATCCGCAGGTCATTGCCGGGCGCGACGAGTACCGAGGGCGGCCAGAGGTCGCCCATTGTGAGGCAGCGGCCCGGTTCCAGCAGGCCCCGGCCCACCGTCTCGGCGTGCCTGCCGAGCGCCTCCGCATCACGGACGCCCGCGTCCCGGAGCATGTCGGCCACCCCTTGGTACTGCACCGCGTGACGCGTCTCCTGCATGGGGCGGTTGTCGAAGGCATCCGCGCAGTGATCGTCGGCGTACGTCGTGGCGTGGAGGCGCCCCAGGAAGCGCCCCAGCCGCCGTCCCTGCATCGCGGCCGAACGGCCCTGCGGCCCTGCGTCCCGAAGCCACGCCCCGAACGACGGCACGGGGCCGACGTCTTCCATGATGAGCACGGGCACCTCGGGATGCAGATCGATCAGCGTGGGTGGGCGCACCACAGCCCCCGTGAGCTCCCCCAGCCGTCCTCCCTCTCCCAAGGCACGCAGGCACCGGGCCTCGATGAGCAGACGAGACGGATCGAGCGGCGTGTCCGGATCAGCCGCGATGTACGGGGGCGCGTACTTGACGATGAGCGACCGCTCCGCACACGACACGCGCCAGACGACATTCAAATTGCCCCCGGGCAATCGCCGCGGCGGGGCTACCGGCACCACGTCGGGGCACCGCTCCTGAACGTAGGGCAGTACGTCGTCGTCAACCACGAGCTGTCGGAGTGTCGAAGAAAGACTGGACACGAAGCAGAGTACAGCTTCCGCACGTCAACGTCTGCGCCCCGAGACGCTCCCCTCACGCCCTGAACCGGTAGATGGTGTTCGGAAAGTCGACCGGCTCGGCCTCCCACAGAAACGCCCGCACGACCCGCTCCTGCTCCTCTCGGGAACGGTCGAGCGTGGCCGACAACGCCTCCTGTTCCGGCGGGTCATGGTCCGGGATGGAGTACTTGTGCCCCACCACAAGCCCCGCACACGGAATTTCCAGCTCGTTGGCCAGCACCACCTCCGGCCCCAGCGTCATGGAGTTGACCTGCGCGCCCATCCGGGGCCACATGCGATTCTCCATCGCGGTCTTGGAGCGGGGCCCCTGCACGTAGGCAAACGTGACCGCGTCCCCGACCGGCGCCTCTGCCGCCGCGGCCTGGGCGCGTACCTGCTCAGCGAGCGGCGTCGCGAAAAGGCCGTCGTTGAGCACAAGGTGCCCGTGGGCCTCCGACGGCTCCGTGAACATGGTGCACGCGCTGCCATCCGGAAGCCGGTTGTCGGGCATGAGCAGATCATCTACGAGCAACGGTCGGTAGAGCGGCACGTCGGGATCCAACACCCCCACCGAGCTGGTCACGAGGAGCGCCCCACAGTCCACGGCCCGGAGCGCCGCGGCCTGGGCGCGGTAGTTGATCTGGTTGGGGAGCCGCCGGTGCGGCAGGCCGTGTCGAAACAGCACATAGGCCGGGCGGTCGGGGCCGCCCACCCGGTACAGCGTCTGGGTCCCCCATGCGGTCTCGATCTCTTCCGGCTCTAGGTCGAGCGCTTCCGGGAAGGACTCGGCGAAGGCGCTTCCGAGGATGGCGGCCACGGCGGGCATGTCGGAGGGAGCGTGTGGAACGAAGTCAGTGGTGGCGGTTGCCGCACGGCACAGCGTCGACGGGCTAGAACTCGTACCGCACGCCGAACTGGAATTGGCGCGGCGACCCGGCATTCTTCTCTTCGATGTCACTTCCGGGCGGCCCCACCTGAATTTGATTGCTCTGCGTGGCGCTGTTGGCGAAGCCACTCAGGTTCTCCGTGTTCAGGACGTTGAATACATCGGCCCGTGCGATGACGCGCCCCCCAGCGACGGACCAGCCGTACTGCAGGCTGAGGTCAAACTGATACGACCACGGCAGGCGGTCGGTGTTGCGGGAGGCCCCCGGGAAGCGGTCACTGTCGCCCACGTATTGCCCCCCCCGGTACGTCCCGTCCCCATTCAGGTCACGGGTGCCGAAGCAGATTTCGCCTTCTTCTCCCTCTTCCGGGTCGCACGCATTGGGCACCCGATTGATGGGCTGCCCACTCTGCAGCAGGCTCGCAAGCGTTACGCGCAGCCGGTCGGTCGGATATGCCGACCCAATGGCGCTAATGACATGCCGGCGATCGTTCACCGAGGGCCCCCACTCGGCCTCAAAATCGTTGGCGTCCTCGGCCCGAAAGTTGATGTCATCGGTGTTGTTGCGCCGGCTCGACAGTGTATAGCTGAGGCGGTACGAGTAGATATCCCCGGCTCGGTCTTTGATCAGGTTGACGTTGGCGGCCCAGTAGCGCGCCTCGCCCTTCATTTCCGTCATCGTAATACGCCGTGCGCCCCCGGGTCTCGGGGCGACCGGTCGCGCGTCGTTGGCCGCCTCCTCACTGCGCACAAGGTCCGAGGGGTCTCGGGTCGGGTCGCTCTGCACCTCTTCCAGGTCGTTTTCGGTGATCTCAAAAGACGTCGGCGCGTTCAGGTCGCGAATGCGGTAGAGGTTGAAGGTCCGCGTGTGGATAAGGTCCACGTACGCCAGCAGATCGTCGCCGAACTGTCGCTGCGCGCCCAGCGAGAACTGGTGGGTCTCTGGGTTCTCGTACCCATTCGGGTTCAGAATCTGGGCCTGACCCAGCACGTCCGTGGGCGTTCCCTCTACGTCCGAGGCCGTCGGCCCCTGCAGGTAGTTCGGGGGCGGGGTCTGGCCGAGCGTGCGATTCCCATTGAAGGTTACCTCCCCTACGGCGGTGTGGGACGGCAGGCGGTCCTTTTTGACAAGGTCACGAACCTGTGCCTGAAACCCCTCCGTGTTCGTGTTCACCTGCAGCGCGTCACTGACCACGGAGTAGACGATCTTGTCGTAGAAGATGCCGTAGCCGCCGCGCAGGGTCGTGCGCTCGTCGAGGGAGTAGTTGAGGCTGAGTCGGGGGGCGATGTTGTCCCAGTCCCCATGCTCACGTCCCAGGGTCGCCTCCGACAGGCTGTCGTAGTCCCAGCGCAGGCCCGCCGTTAGGGTCACATCCGACGCCGGAGAAAACTCGTCCTCCACATAGAGCCCGACGAGATCCTGCCGCACGCCGAACGAGGAGGGACGGAGTTCGACGCGGTAGTTGTCTACCTCGAGGGCTTGCGCATTCGCCCCCAGTACGTCGGGCAGCTCGGAGGGCGTCAGCGACGGGCCAATCTCAGCGCTTCGAAAGCGATCGAACTGCGATTGGCGAAGTCGCACCGTGTAGTTGCCGTTCGGATTGCCCCCTCCCGTGAGGCGATGGTCGGACAACAGGACGTCGGCCCCTGCCTTCAGGCTGTGATCGCCAAGCGGGTACGACACCTTCTGCTGCAGCTGGAACGTGTTCTCGACACTGTCGAACGTAAATCCGGGGTGGCCGAGGGCCGCTCGCAGGGTCCCATCGGGGCCTTCCACGTTCACCCGCGGGCTGTTCGGATTCACCGGATTCCCCGCGTCCCAGTTGAACCGGCTGTACTGGAGGTTGCTCTCGTAGACGAGCTTCTCCCCAACGTAGGTGTTCTGGAGGGCGGCGTGGACGCCATCGCGCTCCTCCGCACTGGCCGCACTGGCGAACGTGACGCCGCCGGTGAGCCCCCCGCCTTGATTGTCGAGGTGGACCCGGTTGGCGTTGAACCGCACGGTGGAGCGCCACTGGTCATTCCAACGGTGATCCACGCGGGCCGAGGCGTACGTGAGGTGATTCTGCCCATCGATTGTCTCCCGCACGCCCGGCGCGTCTAGCAGATTGTCTTTGAAATCGGTCGTGTGCTCCACATTTACGTGAAAGAAGGTCTGGTCCTCCACGATGGGCCCCCCGAGCGTCACGCCGCCCTGCTGGCGCTGAAAGCCGCTCTTTACGGTGTTGCCCGACAGATCACGCTGCGTGGGCGTCTCGTCCCCAAACGCCCCATCGAGCGGCGGGCCGGGCCGGGTGAGGTAGAAGGCCTCGCCCGTCCACTCGTTGCCCCCGGATTTCGTGGTCACGTTGAAAATGCCGTTGCCGGTGCGGCCGTACTCGGCGGAGTAGGTGCTCGTAAGCACCGTCACGTCTTTCACCACGCCCGAGGGCACATCGAACTGCGGCCCGCCCAGAAACTGCTCGTTGTTGTCCATGCCATCGACCAGGTACTGGGTGTAGAGGCCGTTCGTCCCGTTGATGGTGACGTTGGGGGCCTCGGCGAAAAAGCCCGTGGAGGGGGTCACGTTGGGGAGCCGGTAGAGGCTCTGCGTAACGTTGCGGCCCTCCACCGGCAGGTCCTCCAGGGACGCGGCCGACAGGCTCGAAGACACTTCCGCGTTCACCCGGTTGACCTCCGCCACGCTTCGCCCCCCTTCGACCACGACCTCATCGAGCTCGTACGCGGCCACGGGCCGGAGCAGAAGCGTCACGCTCCGGGTCGCGTCTGCCCGCAGCTCGATTCCGGACACCCGCGCCTCGTAAAACTGATCGCTTTCCTCAATAAACACTGAATAGGTGCCCCCCGTGGAGAGTCCCTCCCACTGGGTGGCCCCCTGGTCGTCGGTCCGGCGGGTGGCCTCAACCCCAATGCTCTCGTTCACAAGATGGACGACCGCGCCAGACACCGACGCGTTTGCTTCAACGTCGAACGCGTGCACCTCCAGGGCCGCCTGGCCATGTGATGGAGGGGGCCCGAGACCAGCAAGCACGAGGCACAGGGCCGCAGCCCATAGCCCCTTTCGGCCCCAAGAAGACAGAGAGACAGAGATCCGTAGAGTCATGGAGAACATCGAAGTCAAGTGCGAGAAGCCTACAGTTCGTGAACGGGGTCCATCCCAGGCACACCGGAGGAGGAACATCAGCCGTTCGCATACGCGTCTCCCGGCGGGGGTCTGCGATGCGCCTCGGATGGACGTAGACGGACGGGAACGACGCCCGTCTTCGGCGAGCCGCGTGCGACAAGGGGCGGTGGGCCCCTCAGCGGCCCGGCACAGAACTGTAGGGGGGCGCCCGCGACCGGCGCTCCAGGACCGGGCGGGTTGTACGTCGAGACGAAGAATCAGAGGTGTGGTGGGTGTGTCCCAGCACCCGACGGAGACGGGCCGCAAGGCCCCCGGACCGCCCCCTGCGTACCAGCGCGTGAAGCTCTGCCGGGGCGTTTACATCGTCGCGCACGGCAAGACGCACCGGCGCGGCCCCGGACGCGTCTGCGAGGTGACGGTGCAGGGCCGAAAAGAGAGCAGGGGCCTGCCACGGAAGCGCCGCGAACGCCTCGTGCTCAAACTGGTCACGAGACAGCCCAATCAGGTAGGTCCCGGCGTGGCCCGACGTGGGCCCAAGGACCGGTCGCCCGTCGTCCAGCCGCTCCGTGATCGCTGTCCAGTCGACCTCGTGGAGGGTTGGACAGTCATTGCCCACGGCAATCACGCGGTCGTACCCCGCCGCAAACGCGTCGGCGACGGCGTTGGCGAGCCGCGCCCCGAAGGTCGATCCTCGCTGCTGCGCGTCGGTGACCTCCAGCACCGGCAATCCACTCTCCGTCACGGCTTGCCGCGTGTGCTCGTAGAAGGCCTCCGCGACCCGCCGATTTTTCGCGTAGTCGTCCCGCACGAACTGCTTGTTCAGCCCCTCCCGCTCCGGACGGCGGCTGAAGAACAGAATGGCGGTGTCTGAATCGGGGATGCCGATGGCGGTCCGTCGCGGGGTGGGAAGACGACGCGGGGATCGTGGAGGCTGACGCCAACTTCGGGCGCTACGCCTCGCTGGTGTGGTATGCTTCAGAGCAAGCGCGTTACGGATTGGAGTGTGACCATCTCACGAACCGTTGTGTTCGCCCGTCCAATTTCACCACTGTTCCGTCTTGTTCACGTCTGCACGCGCTGGTCTGTCCGTGCTCTGTCGCCCCGCGGCGCTCCCTGATCCGCATACTGGAGGTCGTACAGCTTGCGGTAGAGGCCGTCCGCCGCCAGCAGCTCCTGATGCGTGCCCCGCTCCCGAATCTCGCCCTTGTGCATCACCAGAATCGTGTCGGCGTCCTGGATGGTCGAGAGGCGGTGTGCGATGGCGAGCGTGGTACGGCCCTCCGTGACCCGCTCCAGGGCCCGCTGGATAAGGGCCTCCGTCTCCGTGTCGACACTGGAGGTTGCCTCGTCGAGCACCATCACGTCAGGGTCGTACAGAAGGGCCCGCACGAACGCCAGGAGCTGCCGCTGGCCGCGCGAGAGCGACGAGCCGCGTTCTTTGACGTCTTGATCGTACCCGTCGGGGAGTCGCTCGATGAGCTGATCGGCCTGCACCGTCTCGGCGGCGCGTCGCATCGTCTCCTCGTCGATGCCGGGGTCGTCGAGCGTCAGGTTGCGCCGCACCGACCCGCTGAACAGAAAGACATCCTGGGGAATGAGGCCAATGTGCTCCCGCAGGGCCCGCAGCCGCAGGTCCCGGATGTCCTGGCCGTCCACCCGAATGTGGCCCCGCTGAATCTCGTAGAAGCGCAGCAGCAGATTCATCACCGTCGACTTGCCCGCGCCGGTCGCCCCCACCAGCGCCGCCGTTTCGCCCGGCTCCACCCGGAACGACACGTCCCTCAGCACCCAGTCCGGCGTGCCCTCGTCGTCCTCCTCGTAGGCAAACCACACGTTTTCGAACTCGATCGTCCCATCGATCTCGTCAAGCTCGGCGGGGGCGCTGGGCGTCTCGATGCCCTCGTCGGTGTCGAGCAGGCTGAAGACCCGCTCGGCCCCCGCCATCGCCTTCTGGAGGGTGTCGTACTGGTTGGACAGATCCCGGATCGGGCGGAAAAACTGCCGCGCGTACTGGATGAACGCCACGAGCACGCCCAGCGTGAGGGCGGACCCACCTAGGGCCCGGAAGCCCCCGAACCAGAGCACCGCCGCCAAGGCCACGCTCGAGATGAACTCGATGGACGGCCAGAAGACGGCGTAGTAGAAGATGGTGTGGAGGTGAGCCGCCCGGTGCTTGTCATTGATCTCCTCAAACCGCTCTTTTTCCTCCTCCTCTCGGTTGAAGAGTTGGACGATGTGGATGCCCGTCACGTGCTCCTGGATGAAGGAGTTGATCCGGGCCATTTGCTTGCGCGTCTCGCGGTATTGCTCCCGCACGTTGCGCCGAAACCAGAACGTGACCCACACCATCAGCGGCATCACCAGCAGCGTCACCGCCGCCAGCATCCAGTTGAGGGTGAACATGAAGTAGGCGATGAAGAAGAGCTTGAAAAGGTCCCCCAGCGCCGAGACGAGCCCCGAGGAAAGGGCATCGCTGAGGGCCTCCACGTCGCTGGTGGTGCGGGTGATAACGCGCCCGACGGGCGTCCGGTCGAAGTATGCGAGGGACTGGCCCTCAACGTGCCGGAAGAGGGTGGTCCGGAGGTCGTAGATGGCCTGCTGCCCGATCCACTGCGTGAGGTAGTTTTCGCCGAAGGACAAGAGCCCCTCCCCCACCAGCGCGAGCATCAAGTACAGGATGATGTACTGCAGGCCCTCCAGGTCTCCCCCCACAATGTAGTTGTCGATGCCCTTCTGCACCAGCCAGGGGCGCAGGGGCCCAAGCACCGATGCCCCAAGCGTAATGAACAGCGCCAGGACGATGTACCCGGTGTAGGGCTTCAGGTACTGACCCAGGCGACGGATGAGACGCCCGTCGAAGGTGTTGACCTCATCGACAGTGTCTTCCGGTTCGAAGTGATCGTCGGACGCGTCGTCAGCCAAGTGAAGCGGAGCGGATGGGGAAGGGAGATCAGAAAAGTGGCAGTCAGGCAACTTGGAGGACACACGCAGTGTTGCGTCCCCCGAAACGACGACACGGCATTGGTCGCCAGCGTGTTACGATTCGTCTGTTGAGTCCACCGGCGGCTCTTTCTCGCGGGGGTCGAGCTCGTAGCGTCGAAGCTCTTCGGCCACCGCCGCCGCGGAGAAAACCGATCGCGCCTCCCGCTCCAGCGGCGTGGGGTCCGGATAGCGCGCACTGAGGTGTCCCAGGAGCAGCCGACCGGCCCCTGCCTCGCGGGCGACCGTGGCCGCCTGTCGCGCCGTCGAGTGGCCCGTCTCGTGGGCCCGGGCCGCGTGATCGTCGGCAAAGGTGGCGTCGTGGTAGAGCAGGTCGGCCTCCTCGGCGAGAACACGCCCCCCGTCGCAGGGGCGCGTGTCGGTCACGTACGCCACCGCGACGCCCGGACGCGGCGGGCCCAGCACCTGCGCCGGGTTCACCGTCGTGCCGTCCGGGGTCGTCACCGGATTCCCGCGCTGCAACCGACCGAACGCCGGCCCCTCCGGCACGCCCAACGCTCCGGCCTGCTCGGGATCAAACCGCCCGGGCCGCATTCGCTCTTCCACCCGGAAGCCCATCGAGACGGCTTCGCCGTGATCCAGCCGCCGGGCATCCACGACCACCTCGTCGGCCTCGTACGCCGCGCTCGGCCCCAGCGCCGCGTCCCCCTCCACCACGTGCACCGGAAAGGACAGGCGCTCCGGCGCGACTCCGGGCACGGCCCGTAGCAGGGCCGCACCTCCGGGGGGGAGCACGAGCGTCACCGGGGCGGTCCGCTGCTGCAGGTCCATTGTTGAGAGCAGGCCCGGCAGCCCGTAGCAGTGATCCCCGTGCAGGTGGGTCACGAAGATGGCGTCGATGCGTGCCCAGCTGAGCCCAGCCTCCCGCAGCCGGTACTGCGTCCCCTCGCCACAGTCGAAAAGCAGCACCTGTCCCTTCCGCTCAATCGCCAGGGCCGAGAGGTGTCGCTCATCCGTCGGCACCGCCGAGGACGTGCCGAGCGGAATAACGTCGGTCGTCATCCAGTGCAGGAAAAGTCAGTCGAGAGGATCTGTCGGGGTGGGAAACGCACTGCGTAGTGCGTATCTCAGGCTGCTTGTCCTAAGAGAGAGGCAACACGGACTACGCAACACGAACTACAGTGCCTGAATCTCCTCCTCCAGCAGCTGCTTTTCGTAGAGGTCCGCGTAGAGACCGTCTTCGTTCACGAGCGTCTCGTGGGGGCCGCGCTGCACCACCCTGCCCTGCTCCAGTACGAGGATGAGGTCGGCCTCCTGGACAGCACTGAGGCGGTGGCTCACGATGACGAGCGTGTGGCGGCCCTGCCGCTCTCGCAGCGAGCGCAGGATGTTGCGCTCCGTCGCCGTGTCGACGGCCGAGAGCGCGTCGTCAAAGACCAAGATGCGGGGATCTCGAATCAGGGCACGGGCGATCGAGGTCCGCTGCTTCTGCCCCCCCGACAGCGTAATGCCCCGCTCGCCCACGTATGTGTCGAAGCCATCCGTGAAATTCTCGACGTTCTCCATGAGATCCGCCTCCGCGGCCGCCGCCCGGATTTCTTCACGATCGGCATCGAGGTCGCCAAACGCGATGTTGTTGGCGACGGTGTCGCTGAACAAAAACACGTCCTGCGGCACGTACCCCATGTGCTCGCGCAGTGTCCGCAGCGGAACGGTCTCGATCTCGGATCCGTCGACGGCAACCGTGCCGGCGTCCGGCTCCAGAAGGCGGGGGATCATGCGGACGAGCGTACTCTTGCCGGAGCCGGTCCGTCCGACGATGGCGAGGGTCTGGTCGGCCGGAAGATCAAAGCTGACCCCCCGCAGGGCCGGTTCGTCCTCGTCCTCGTACTGGTACCACACGTCGCGGAACGTGATGCGGCCCTCTAGGCGCTGGATCGCCGGATTGGTCTGCGGCCCGTCATCGATGTCCGGCTCCCGGTCCATGATGCTCTGCAGTCGAGAGACCGAGGCGGAGGCTCGCTGGATCATCGTGATCACGAAGCCGAGCGAGGCCACCGGCCAGGTCATCATGTTGATGTAAATGATGTACTCGGCAATATTTCCGATGGTAATGGCCCCCTCCGCCACGAGCTGCCCGCCCATCCACACCACGATCACCGTCGACACGCCCACGAGCAACAAAAAGGAGGGCCGCCACGCCGACTCTACGAGGGCAAGGGTCAGGTTGCGCGCCCGGTACTCCCGGCTCTCATCGTCGAAGGCCTCCGCCTCCGCGGCCTCCCGCGTGTAGGCCTTCAGCACCCGAATGCCCGACAGCGCCTCCTGCACGCGGCTGGTCAGCGTCGAGTACTGCCGCTGCAGCCGGTCGCTGCGGTCGTGCACCATGCGCGCCATGAAGAACACCGCCACGGCCAGCACCGGCAGCGGTGTGAGCGCGTAGAGCGTGAGGGTGGGCGAGATGACAAACATCACCGATGCCGCGACCAGCACCATCACGAGCGAGCGCGTGACGTACATGATGGCCGGGCCCACGTAGCGCCGTACCTTCTCGATGTCGTCGGTCGCCCGCGTAATCACGTCCCCTGTCGAGTACTCCTGATAGAACGTCGAGGAGAGCCGCTGCAGGTGGTCGTAGAGGGCATTCCGCAGGTCGTACTCGATGTGGCGGGACGCCACCACGACGGTCTGCCGCATCAGAAACATGAAGAGGCCGCTCGTCCCCGACAGGGCAACGATGACGAGCGCGAAGAGCACGAGCGTGACGAAGAAGTAGGCGTAGAGCTCGGTCTGCGCCGGCGTGCCGCCGTACAGCGTGTACAGGCGCACGAAGCGGGGAATGCTGTCCACGACCTGCCGCACCACCATCGGCACCGTGATCTGAAATCCGGCCGAGACCATCGTGAAAAGGAGCCCCGGCACGAAGAGGTACTTGTATTCCCAGAAAAAGTGGTTGAGACGGCCGAGGGCACCCATCCCGGAGACAGAGCTTTGGACAGAAAATACGCGCTGTTCTCAACGCAAGGGCCGAAAGGGCTGATCCCCGTGCCAGGACCGAAGCCCTCCCTTTGCCGTGCCCGCGACGTGACCGACACGATCATTACAGGCCGCCCGTCCGCGACGCCCCGTGTCTTGCCCACGAGCGACGGTGGAGCAGGGGCCTTACACTTCGGCCGGGCCCTCCTCCTCAACCGCCGCGGCCGCCTCCGCGTAGGCCCGGAGTGCCGTGCGGGCGTCCGCCTGCTCTTCGTACCGCCGAATGAGCCCCACGTGCTGAGCCGCCAAGTGCCGGGCGAGCGCCATCGTGATCTCCATGCCGGCCTTCGGAGTGCGGCGCATGACGTTCTTGAGGTCGGGCCGAAAGAAGCCCAACACCTGCGTCTCCGCGGTGGTCTCGGCCGTTTCGAGCCGCCGGAAGTCCCCAAGCAGGGACAGCCCGCCGATCATCTCCCCCGTTTCGACCACCCGGAGCTCGCGGGCAGACTCCGGCGCCCGGTCTGTCACGAGCTGCACCCGGCCGGCCTCCACAACGTACAGCCCGAGTCCGGGGTCGCCCTCGTAGTACAGCGGCTCGCCACGTCGATAGGTGCGCCGGTGTGTCACGTCGGCCATCGCATACAGGGCGCTCGACGAGAGGTGGTTGAAGGCCGGCACGTTTCGGAGACGCTCCGCGATCTCGCGCGTGCGGGAATCCAGCCGGCGCCGAAAGAGCCAGCGGTACAGTCGAGCGCCGGCCCGAAGAAGCGGACGAAAGAAAGACATGGCCGCAGAGTGCAAATCGGACGAGAAGTGTAACAAACCGTCGGGGATACGAGCGGCGGGGAAGGCCTGCACATCGCATCCGGTCTCGGGCAGTAGCACTCTGAAAGCACTTCTTCGCTGGCGCTCAGGGCGCCCCACGACAGCCCTCGACCATGCGTCGATTGTCGGCTCATCGATGCTCGCTCTCCCCATTCGATGCAAAATCAAAACAGGTTCTCAGAAGGAGTGGCCGATGCCGAAGTGCAAGAGCGGACCGCTGAAGTTGTCCCCGAACACGTCGTCGTTTCGGGGCGAGGGATCGTGCAGGCGGTAGGCAAGGTCGAGTCGGACGATGAGGTACTGCCACTCTAGGCGCAGTCCCCCCCCACCCCCAATCCCAACGTCAAGCAGTGCCTCGGGCCCCTCAAACCGGCCGTCGCGGCCGTCGCGCAGAGAGGCCGTCGCGTCCCGCTCATCTTCCACACGCCCGAAGCCACGGTTGCGTGGGCCAAACCACACGTTGCCCACATCCAGGAACGTGGCCCCCACCCATCGGGCCGCCAGTAGGCTTTGAAGGAGTGTCGTCCGCAATTCGATGCTCGACTCCAGCTTCACGTCTCCCCCCAGAATGTTCGAGGGGCTGGCCGGCACCGACGTCGTGGTGTCCACCGGCAGTCCCTCCCCCGGCCCCAGCTCGCGGAGCCGCCATCCACGGACGCTGTTTGCTCCCCCACTGAAGAAGCGTCGGTCGAACGGCACCACCGTCGGCCCCGCCGTGGGATGGGCCCACCCGCCGAAGAATTTGAGCCCAAGCGTCGTGCCCGCGCCCAAGGGCACGTACCGCCGCAGGTCTACCGACGCCCGAAGATAGGGCCGGTAGAGCAGCCGCCCCGTCGCTCCATCCGCCCCCCCGAAGAGACTGGGCAAGGAGTAGTCCAGCGTGCCGGACCCAAACACGAACCGGTCCAGCAGGAGCGGAATCGTATTCCCCACCTCTCCGGACGCCTCGTAGATGTGCCCGCTTCGCCGCCGCATCGGTCCCGCCGTAGCGTCCCGAAACGTATACCGGAGGGCGGTATTCACCTGGGGCTGCGTGTAGTCCTCCAGGATTTGCTGCCGCTGCACCGGATCCTGTAGATTCTCCCCCCTGCGCCCAAACACGCGCCGCAGGAATTTCTGGCTGAACTGGTCGAGGGTGTCTGGGTTGCTCAGGCTCAGGTCCATGACGTCGACCAGCGAGGACTGGGTCGGCGTGTGGTCCATCTCCAGCCGCAAGCGTGCGTTCACACGGCTCCGAATTCGCAGCCCGAGGTCGCTTCGGAGAGCCGTCAGGCCCGTGAGCGAGACGCGTGTGCGCGTGTCCGAGAGGTCGAGCGTCCGGTCGAGCGACTGGAACGGACGGATGAGGTACGGAAGCACAAGGGACGCACTGCCCTCGAATTGGTTCGAGCTCACGAGGAGCGAGTCGAGACCTGTCGCCACGGAGGCCGACGTGCGGAACCGGAATGTCTCTCCCCCCCCAAAGGCGTTTACGTTCTCGTACGTGCCGCTCAGTCCCACCCCAAACTCATTGAGTCGCACCCCGGCCTCGGTCGCCCCCACCGACTCACGCTGGAGCGCAAAGGTCTCCGCCTGGAGCTGGTGCCGCTGCCGGGTCTGTGCGTCGATCCGGAGGGGAAGATACGGGTTCCCCGTCGTGTCACTGCGGGCGGCGTCGTACTGGGGGGACAGATTGGTGAAGGCGAAGACCCCCGTGCCGTCGAGGCGTCGCTTCGTGGCCTGAACGGCCGACTGGTCGTAGTACGCCCCCGGCGCAAACCGGAGACTACGGCGCACGACGCCCGGATCGAGGCGTCGATCGTCTTCGATCCGGGACATCACCCGGGGCGTTTGTCCCCCGGTCGTATCCCCCGCCACCGCGAGCGTGTCGGAGCGGGGCGGAGCCTCTTCCGGCCCTGTGGCCACGAAGTGCACGTCCCCAAATCGGTAGCGCGGCCCCGTCCGCACGCGGAACGTCACATCAAACGAGTCGGGCGCCGCCCGGTACACCACCGCCCGCACGGAATCGCGGCTCACTCCGGCGTAGCCCTCGTTCTGCAGGAAGGCCAAGAGGCGCCGGCGTTCTTCGAGAAGCTTCGGCTCCCGGTAGCGCTGCCCCTGCGTCCGCAGGCGCAACGTGTCTTCCATTGAGACAGGCGCTCCCTCGAAGACCGTCTCTTCCAGGAAGCGCCGCTTCTGAACCGCCCGCAACGAATCGAGCCCCGCATACTGAACGCGTCGGAGATACGTGGCCGGGCCCGGTGTCACCTCGAAGACCACCCGCACGCGATTGTCTTGTGGCCGAGGCTCGACCCGGTACGACACCTCGGCGTCCCGAAACCCACGCTGGTGGTAAAACAACTCCAGGCGCTCGGCGTCGGCCCCCACTGTGGTCGAGTCGATGTAGGCGGGCGGTTCGCCCCCCGACCGGAGGGCCGTCCCCAGGCGCTCCCACATCCAGTCGGCGCTTCCGAGCCGGTGCACCCAGCGCCACCACGTGAGGCCCGGAACGCCCAGGATGCGTCGATTGGGCTGGGTGCGTATGTTTTCCTTCAGGGCCCCGGACGAGAACTGGTGGTTGCCCTGAATCGCGACCGCGCGGACGACCGGAGCGGTGGTATCCGCCGCCGCGCCCATGGTCTCCTCCGCCTGAGCAGCCGGGACAGACTGGGCCGTTCCGACCAGAAGCAGCCCCCCCACTAGCAATCCCCCCATGATGCTCGCGCGCGGCCCGGCGATGGTCCAAACGATCAGTGGGAAGCGCGTCTGCATGAAGCAACGGCAATCGGGAAGTCCGGGAAAAAGCCCGCGTGGGGAGGGAGACAACGCCCCAGTGCACGGACAGTGCCGGACGCGCCCGGACACGTTTCGTTTCGCCCAGTGCCCGCTCAGCGTGCCGACGCGGAGGAGGGGCCCTGGCTCGCGCTTGCCCGGTACTGCTGGGTCCGTTCTTCGAGCGTGCGGTAGCTTTCCGGACTCATGTCCGGCATCAGGAACTGCATGGGGTTGAGGGCCGCCCCATCGAGCCGATGAACTTCGTAGTGGAGATGAGGACCGGTCGACAATCCCGAGTTGCCACTGTACCCGATGGTGTCTCCCCGTTGCACCTCCGCCCCACGATAGATCTTGTCCGGAATCTCGGACAGGTGCGCGTACAGGGTCATGTGCTCCGACTCCGGGTGCTTGAGTTCGATGACCTTCCCGTAGCTCGGATTTTGTTCGGCCCGCTGCACCGTTCCTTCGGCCGTTGCCATGACGGGCGTCCCGCGCTTCAGAAGGAAGTCAATCCCCTCGTGCATCTTGCGGACCCCCAGAATGGGGTGCTCGCGCATTCCGTAGTTGGAGACGATGCGTCCGTTGGCCGGGCGGATGGCGGGAAGCTGACGGAGCCGGTCCTGACGCTCCTTCGCCACGTCGTAGAGCTCCCGATAGCTCGACTTTTGGAGGCTCATCTGACGCTCCAGCTTGTCGAGCTGCTGAGCCGTCTTCTTCAAGAGCGCCTCCGTATCCGCCCCCACGTCGTCAAACTGCCGGTACGGATCGGCGCCCCCGACTCCGACCTGCCGCACGTCCTCGGAGATCGGTTCCATCTGGAACAACCGCCGGTAGAGCGTGCGGTCCTTCCGTGCCAACGTATCGAGCCGGTCAGACAGCGTCGTCATTCGGCCATTGACGCGGTCGAGTTGTTGCTCAAGGGCCGTATTCTCAACCCGGAGCGTCTTTTCGCTGGGCGAGGCGATCCACTGCTGATCAACCCCCCAGAAAAGGAGGCCTGTAAGAACCACAGCAAGCCCTACGATCTGTCCGGCACGAGCCGCCCAGTCGGCCCAGGTCGTCTCAACCTGCTTGAAGGAGCAGGTTTCCGGGTCGTACACGTATGTTCGTTCTCGGTCCATGGCAGCGACGCTTCGTCAAGTCCGGTGGGGGAGCGGGTGCCAGGACGGCAAGGAGGCGTCCGGCCCGGGTGCCTCATCTGAGCGCAGGCACGTCCGGAGCAGGACGTGCTTTTTGTACATTTTGGCACAATCGTCTGCAAACATAGCGGGATGGAGCATGTCTGTCAACCAGAGCAGGTAGACCCATCGGATCTTGATTCGACCCAGTCACGGGCCCCCCTTTGACGGGACCCTGTGCCAGAATGGAAAAAATGGCCCAGCCCTCGCTGCGATGAGACCGGGGGAACTATAGGTGCAATGGTCATGCCGAACCCTCCTCCAAAAGAGTCTTTTTGTCGTCGCCCCTCTACTCGTAGTCTCGTTCGAAGTACTCGATGCCCCGCCGCGGGGCGGGCGGGCCCTCCTGCTGGATGCGATTTCGAAGCCGCTCGGTAAACACCTCTGCCGGATCGTGCCCGTAATGGCGCAGCAGATAGTTCGTGGCGATCACCTCGCAAATCACCGTGATGTTCTTGCCCGGCGTGATGGGCACCCGCACCATCGGCAGGTCCACCCCCAGGATCTCATGGGTATCTTTTACCATGTTGATCCGGGTGTATTCCTTCTCTTCATCCCAGAGCTCCATGTGAACGACAATCTCGATGCGCTTTTGGAAGCGGATCGACCGGATGCCAAACATGGACCGAATGTCCACGAGGCCCAGCCCCCGCACCTCCATGAAGTGTTGTACGAGGTCGGTGCCCGCCCCCATCAGAATCGATTCGTCCCGCTGGGTCGCAATCACCACGTCGTCGGCCACGAGGCGGTGCCCCCGTTCCACCAGGTCCAGGGCCACCTCGCTCTTTCCGATGCCGGGCGGGCCGATCAGGAGGAGGCCGATGCCGTAGACGTCGACGAGGGAGCCATGGACGGCCCGCTGGAGCGCAAACTGATCCGCCAGGAAGTTGCGGAGCGACGACATGAATTGCACCGTGGGCAGTGGGGTGCGGTACACGGGAATGCCCGCCTCCGTCGCCATGTCTACGAGCGACGCGTCCACCTCATTCCCATCCGTGAGCACGATGCAGGGCACTGAAAACTGCGTCAGGTGCCCGAACGCAGCCCGCCGATCGGCGGCGTCGAGCTGGCGGAGGTACCGCGTCTCGGTGTTGCCGAGAATCTGAACGCGCTGGTGAGTAAAGAGGTCAACGTACCCGGTGAGGGCGAGGCCGGGACGATGGAGGGTGCTCTCGGTCACCGACCGCTCGGCGGCGTCCACCGCGTCGTTGGCCGGTGTCACCTCCACCCCCACGGTCTCGCGCAGTTGGCGGACCATGAAGGCAACCGTGATCGACTCTTTCTGAAAGGTCCGGGGGCGGTCCATGGCGGGACAGAGGGGGCGATCGGAACGAACATCCGCGTTAGGGCACTTCCACGCTGCCCAGGATGCGGTCGACGAGGTCTGCGGCGGCGACCTGCTCGGCCTCCGCCTCATATGTAATCACGAGCCGGTGCTGCATCACGTCCGTGGCCACCGCCCGTACGTCCTCGGGGGTCACGTAGGCACGGTGGCGAAGGAACGCATGGGCCCGGGCGGCAAGGTTCAGGTTGATGCTGGCCCGCGGCGACGCCCCGTACTCCAGCAGCGGCGCCATCTCCCCGAGCCCGTGCGCCTCCGGGTCGCGGGACGCCAGGACGAGGTTCACGATGTACTGCTCCAGCCGCTCGTCGATGTAAAGGTCGTTGATCACTGCGCGCGCCCGGAGGATTTGCCGTGGGCTGGCGACGGCCTCCACGGAGGGCGACGCGTCGGTCTGCGCCATGCGCCGCATAATCTCCAGCTCCTCCTCCCCCGTCGGATACGTCACATTGATTTTGAGCATGAACCGGTCCACCTGCGCTTCGGGGAGCGGGTAGGTGCCCTCCTGCTCAATCGGGTTCTGGGTCGCGAGCACCAGAAACAGGTCGTCGAGCGGAAACGTCGTTTCGCCAATGGTAACCTGCCGCTCCTGCATGCTCTCCAGGAGCGCACTCTGCACCTTGGCGGGCGAGCGGTTGATCTCGTCGGCCAGAATGACATTGGTGAAAATCGGCCCCTTGTTGATGGAGAAGGAGCCGGTCTCCTGGTCGTAGATCTGGGTGCCGAGGAGGTCGGCCGGGAGCAGGTCCGGCGTAAACTGGATGCGTTGAAAGTCCGTCCCGATAGCGTCGGAGAGGGTGCGCACGGTGAGGGTCTTCGCGAGGCCGGGCACCCCCTCCAGCAGCACGTGCCCGTCGGCCAGAAGGCCAATCAGGAGCCGTTCGATCATGTACCGCTGCCCCACCACCACCCGGCTCATCTCCTCCAGCAGGTCTTCTACGAACGCACTCTCGGCCGCGATGCGGTCCTCGATTTCAGAAAGGTCGCGTTCGGGCATTTTCGTATGTGCGTAAGTGCGTGTGGGCGTCGGAGATGGGGGGACGCACCTGCGCTTCCCATCCCTCTCTCTTCGCGTCCCTCCATCTCTGCAATGTCGAAGCCATCCGGCGCGTTTTCCGATCCGCTACATATCGGGATTCTCTTGGGGCGGAATCACTCGCCCAGGCGGTCGCCTTCCGACAGGGAATAGCCGTTCAGGAAGTCGACAGCATCGAGGCGCTTCCGCCCGGGCTGCTGCAGCGTGACCACCTCCACCGCCCCGGAGCCGCAGGCCACGAGCAGGCGTCCGTCGGCGTCGAGCACCGTGCCGGGGGCTCCCGTGCCCTCCGCCCGCCGCGTGCGGTATAGCTTGAGGCGCGTGTCGTCGTGCAGGGTCCACGCCCCCGGGTAGGGAGACAGCCCACGGACGTGATTGTGCACGGCCTCGGCCGACCTGGGCCACGGGACCGTGCCGTCGTCGTCGTGGATCTTGGGGGCCGGCGTGGCCGCGTCGTCGTCCTGCGGGCGCGTCTCAACGGTGCCCTCGTCGATCTGACGGACCGTCGCCACCACCGCCTCGGCCCCGAGCTCAGCCATTCGGTCGTGCACCTCCCCGGCGGTCTCGGCAGGCCCAATCGACATCTTCTTCTGCAGGATAACATCGCCCGTGTCCACAGACGGCTCCAGAAAGAAGGTCGTAACGCCGGTCTCACTCTCGCCCTGCATGATGGCGTGGTTGATGGGCGCGGCGCCGCGGTACTTCGGCAGCAACGACCCGTGCAGGTTGAAGGCCCCCTCGCGGGCCGCCGTGAAGACCTCGGGCGGAAGAATCTTGTAGGCCACCACCGCGATGACGTCGGGCGCCAGCGCCGACACCTCAGCGGCAAAGTCCGGATCGGTCACGTCTTCCGGCTGGAGAATGCGGTCGATGCCCGCCGCCTCCGCCGCGGACTTTACCGGGGTTGGCGTCACCTCTTGCCCACGCCCCCGCGGCCGATCGGGCCCGGTGGCCACGGCTTCGGGGCTGTACCCGGCGTCAACGAGGGCCGTAAGCGAGGGCACCGCGAATTCCGGCGTGCCCATAAAAAGGACTCTCATGTTTGCGTTGGACCGTTGGTGCGTTTGACAATGAAATGGGCACGGGAAAAGGGATCAGACATCGGTCAGGGGCAGAACGTTCAACGTTCCAACGTTCACCCTTCAACGCCTTTGAACAGCCCCTGCACAAACCCCTTGCGGTCAAACACCTGCAGGTCGTCGATCTCTTCCCCCACCCCGATGTACTTGACCGGCACCTGAAACTGGTGCGAGACCCCGATCACAATCCCTCCCTTCGCCGTTCCGTCGAGCTTGGTCAGCGCCAGGTCCGTTACGTCTACGCTGTCGATGAACTCCTCGGCCTGTCGGAGGGCATTTTGTCCGGTCGACGCGTCGAGCACGAGCAGCACCTCGTGGGGCGCGTCCGGAATTTTGCGTCCCATCACCCGCTTCATCTTGGCGAGCTCGTCCATGAGCCCGCCCTTCGTGTGGAGCCGCCCCGCCGTGTCGACGATGGCCACGTCCGCGCCCCGTGCCTCGGCGGCCTCAATCGTGTCGTACGCCACCGCCGCCGGGTCCGCGCCATGGGCCTGCTTGATGAGGGGCACCTCCGCCCGGTCGGCCCACACCTCCAACTGCTCGATGGCGGCCGCCCGGAAGGTGTCCCCCGCCCCCATCAGCACACTCTTGCCCGCCCGGCGATATTTGTGGGCCATCTTGCCGATGGTGGTCGTCTTGCCCACCCCATTCACGCCCACCACCATGATGACATGGGGCTGGTTGGGGAGTGGCGCGGTGAAGTCGGCCGGACGCTCCTCGGCTCCCTCCAGCATGAGCTTCGCAATTTCGTCCCGGATCAGTCCGTCCAGCTCTTGGGCCGACACGTACTGGTCCCGCTCCACCCGAGCCTTAATGTGGTCGATGATGTCGAGCGTGGTGTCCACCCCCACGTCGCTGGTGATCAGGACCTCTTCGAGCTCATCGAGCACCTCGGCGTCGATCGTGTCTTTGCCCCGCACCATGCGGTCGAGCTTGCCAAAGAAGCTGTCGCGGGTCTTGTCGAGCCCCTCCTCCAGCTTTTCCTGCTCATCGTCGTCGTTCCAGTTCGTAAACGTGTCGAGAAAGCCCATGGTGTGCGAGACAAATCCAAAAAAAGCACGGCGATCCGTCGTCCGTTAGGGTCCCTGCGGAACAGAATCGGGCGCCGCCCCCTCGGCGTTCCGCGTGGCCTGCAGATAGCGGACAACGTACAGAAGAAACGAGAAGACGAACAGGCCGGTCGCCATCCAGAGGCAGACCCGAAGGACCGGCGGGTCGGCCTTTAGGATGACGCTCAGGATTGTGAGGGCCAGCCAGAGCGAGGCCGCCTTGCCGGCCCAGGCGCTCATCACGATCTGGCCCGAGCGCCGCGCAATCGCCATCCCGCCGAGCAGGATCGCGACGTCCCGGCCCACCACGAGCCCAAAGAACCAGAGCGGGAGGTGCGGCTCCGCGGGCCGAAAAGTGAGGGCCGTGACCGTCATGACGGCCGCAAACTTGTCGGCCACCGGGTCAATCACCTTCCCCCACTCCGACACGGTGCGGGTCCACCGCGCGATGCGCCCGTCAAACCAGTCGGTGAGGATGACGAGGAGGACGAGCCCGAGCAGCCAGCCCAGGGGCCCGTCCCGCCACAGGAGAACGGTGATGGGCACCACCAGTCCCAACCGACTCAGGCTGAGCACATTTGCGGCCGTCCAGAAGCGGCCCAGGGTTGGGAGTGACGGCACAAGCGACATGGAATCTGCCTAATTCCTCAAGAAGATTGGGGAATGTGCTACGAGGACTCGCGACGGGTGGTCTGCAAAAGCCCCTCCCTCCCCGGCCTCGCCCCGTGAATCCACGGGGATTTTGTGGGGTGGGCCCAACCGCCTTCTCCAATGTACCCATCTCTTCCGGACATCAAAGCGGGCTCCTTCGCCGTTTCCTGATTTTCCTCTGTCCGTGTGGGAACGAGTCGGGAAAATCGCAACCTCGAATGAGCGACTACTCCCGCCGCTGGATGGGGATCTGGATCGTGTCCGAGTAGACCCCTCCCACAAAGCCATGCCCACCCTCCACATTCGTGAAGGTGTCCGGACGAGCAATGTCGTTGAGCGACGCGTCCTGCCAATCCGGCCAGTCCGGTCCGCCCGCAGTCACGGCCACCTGGGCACGCGGCTGGACGAACTGAGACCGACCGGCACACCCCTCCCCCGCGAGGGTTCCAACGCGGAGGTCCGCCCCATAATACACGGAAATCCGGTATAGATTGACGCTCGTTCTGTACTCGGCGTCGCCATAGTGGTCGACCTGTCTGAAGGCCCCCTCGATCGGATAGCGCACCTGCACGGCCGCAAGGGACTCGACGGCACTGGCCCGAAGGGTGAACGTGTTCTCCGACTCCACGAGCTCGCGGGATCGGGTGAGGCAAGGAAGCAGAAACGGCTCGTCGTCCGTCGAGCTGGGCTCGTGCCGGAGGGTTGGGGGACGGGCCGGCGTCGTCGTGGTCGCCGTCGTTACGGGGTCCCCATCCACACGCACCGATACGCGATACCGCGTGTCGGGCTGGATGGGATGAGCCGTCTTGAGGTTGTGAAACCGGGCAGATCCCTCTCCGATGGCCTCAAAGGAGTCGGCGAGCGTCACCTGCGTTCCGGTCTCCAAGTTCTCGAGAAGAACGGTTGCGGCAAAGGCCTGCTGACTTCTCACCTGGGTTGCGTCTCCCAGCGGGTCTACCCGAATCACCTGCGTGTCGGCGGCCACGTTCAGGGTGCCGAACAGTGAGAATCGATACTGGTCGGACGGGTTGAGCACCGACACGGCGGGATCACACCCCCCCAGCATCAGGATGGCCGCGAGGACGGCCACGGCTCCTAGCACGAAAAAGGGCCGGAATGGGGAGACGGGCGGTCGCATCGAACGAAACGGAACCTCGGCAAACGACTGGAGAACGCCTGCACCTGCGTCACTGAGTGTCAGTCCTGTTACTGGATGTCAACCTGAAGGGACAGGTACGGGATGAGGGGAAGCTGGTCGACTCGGTCGAGCGTAGAGAGGTCAATGTAGAACACATTGGACCGGTTGTACGCGTTCATGGCCCCTGCCTCCACCGACAGGTCCACATCGGGTCCCAGGTCAAACGAGCGCCCCAGCGACACGTCGAGCCGGTGATAGCTCGGCAGGCGTGCACGGTATGGACGGTCGAAGAGGGCGCGCGGCACCCCCACAGCATCGGAGGGGGTGTCTCGAAGGCCCCGCACCTCAAGGAGCGTATCGTACCCGTACACCTGCGTGAACGGGCGTCCGGATCCGTACTGCCACCGCACGGAGGCCGTGCCCCAGCCCGCCTCCAGGGACGTGACGATGCCGACCTTGTGCCGCCGGTCGTGAGGGGGCGAGTATTCCACGACAGGATCGCCGACCCAGGCCCCGAGCTGGTCCCTTGAGGCCCGATACTGAACCCGCCCGTACCCGTACGTCACGTCAACCCGGAACGGCTCCCGGTCGTATTGCAGCGACAGGTCCACTCCGTACCCGGTGCCGTCTGCCCGCACCAGGTTGGTGTTAAATCGGACGAGGGGCGTCCACCGTGGTACGGGAAGATCCTGAAATCGTCGGTACCACCCTTCGGCCGAAAGGCGAATGTCGGACAGAATCTGTTGCTCCCACCCGAGCAGGGCATGGTCGGCGCGAAGGGGGCGGTTCTCAAACGGGCTGGGGGTCCAGGCCCGAAACGTGGACCCGACATCCCGCTCGTCGGTCACGGTGGTCGGGATCTGCTGATACACCCCGAGGGCCGCAGTGAGCGTCGCCGACCGGCCGGACCACGGCTGGTACGACACCTGCACGCGGGGATCGAAGGACACCCCGCCCCAATCGAAGAGCGACTGCGCCCCAACACTCGGGTTCACCATGAGCGATTCATTCACCTTCCATTCGACGTCCCCGTACAGTGACGCACTGAGCAAAAAGTCGTCCTCGCTGGTGAACCCCAAGAACGGCTCCTCCAGCCCGAATCCGTAGTCGTCGACCTGTACCTTCCCGCCCCACCGCAGCGCGCCGTCCCAGGGGGCCGGTTGGGTCAAGTCAAACTTTGTCCGGACCTTCCACGTGCCCGCGGTCCGGACCGTCCCGTCGGGCGACTGTACTCGGTTGTTGAAGTGCGTCGTCCCAAAACTGAGGTGCAGCGTCTGGGCGGACTGGGTGCTAAACAAGAGACATTCCCCCCCAACGGAGGTGTTGTCCCACCGGAAAGAGGCCTCGTTGTCGGGATCGATGCGTCCCCGATCGTAGGTGCGCACGCCAGCAAATGAACACTGGCTGGAGGCACCCTGGGTGTGCACCTTCGCGGTCACGTCGTAGAACTTGTAGGGCGCGTCCTGTCCCAGGAGGGTAGGCCCCGCCTGCTCAATAAGGGAGTGCCGGGCATGCACCAAAAAGGATTTTTGGCCGCGTTGCAGGGGGCCCTCCAGGTGCGCGGAGGCCAAAAACGGACCGGTCCCCACACTGCCCTGATACTGCTTCGTGTTGCCCGGACGAAGTTGAACGTCCATGACCGACGAGATGCGCCCAGTGTGCTCCGCACCAAACCCGCCCGCGTGAAAATTGGTGCTCGACACGAGCCGGCCCGGAAAGGCCGAGTAGAACCCGATGATGTGGAAGGGCTTGTAGATCGGGATGCCGTCCACGAGGACAAGGTTCTGAGACGGGGTCCCGCCCCGGACATACAGACGCCCGCCTCGATCCCCAGTCGTTGCCACCTCGGGGAGGGACCGCAGGTAGGAGGCAAGGTCACTTCCCGGCCCTGGGGTGGGGATGTTCTCCACGTCGGCAGGCTGGATCTTGCGGAGCCCTACCTCAGCATCCTCGACCCCTTCCCCCCCTTCGACCGTCACCTCATCCATCTGGCGGGGCGCCGCCGCCAGCTCCACCGAGAGCGTCCGACGGGCCCCCGGAGCAAGCCGGAGCGTGTCGCGGTAGGGCCGGTAGCCGACAAAGCTAATCCGAAGCCGATAACGGCCGGGACGGATCCGCGAGAGCTGATAAAAGCCCCGGTCGCCGGCGACCCCCGCCGCCTCAATCTCGCCCGACATTCGACGAACCACCACGTTTGCTCCCTGCAGGGGCCGGCCTCCCTCCTCACTCCGCACGAACCCACGCAGGACGGCCTCCTCCGCATCCGGCTGCGCCAACGCGGCCGCCGGCCCTATCGAGACGACGTACACGACCACCAGAAGCCCCCAGCCCCACACTCTCCAGCGCCTGGAGAACGGCCCTCGATGGTGATAAGCCCCGAACAAATGCATCCGCAGCATTCAACTCTACACAGGTGTGGTGCGTCCAGCCCAGGCGGAGAACCTCCGGCTCCGTCGCCGAATACATTCCCTGCTGATCACCGCTCTCCGTCGATCTCTCGGTCGTTCCGCGCGGGCCGGTCGGTGCCGGCACCAGGCCCGCAGCTCGCGATCGCACGTGCACTTCCCGCCCTGGACACGCCTGAATACCGGCGGGGGTGCCGCGGTCAATCCCTCTGCGATGGGCGTCCCCCCGACGAATCGTCTACGTCTTCTTCCAGCCGCGTCAGCAACCGGCGGATGGGCGCACGCGCCTCGTGGGAGACGGAGAAGCCTTCTCCCCCGACCGTCCCGCTGACTTCGTTCACGCCTCCGATGGTAGACAGCTGCTCGCTCGTTACCTCCACACGCGCAAACGTGCCGCTTCGAATGGTGGACGTTCGGTTCACCGAGCGGTTCTGAGGGTCTTTCCAGGTAAGGGTTTCCGTCCCAATGGTCAGGCTCACGCCCCGCCCCTCAAGCTGAACAGGCTGCGTGCCCTCCTTGATGAAGCGGAGGGCGTAGGATCGGGGCACGCAGTCCTGGCTAGCGCACGTCCCCACAACCTGCATGTAGAACCGATTTCCCGTCTCGAGGCCCTGCGTCATCTCAATTCCGGACAACGGCATTTGGCGCGTCTTGTAGGTCGTTTGGCCGGACGACGCGTCCTGGGTGATCTGAACGGGCGGAGAGGAGCTGCCGCACCCAGCGATCAAAAACACAAGAACAAAGACAAACCAGCCTTTTTGGGCATGAACGTTCATGTCAACCATTAGCCCTACTATTGTTACGCAAAATCGATTCTCCAGAAGGGGGGTCCTACGGCCTACAGTTCCGTGACGATGGTGCGGCGACGGACCTCTCAAAGGCCTTCCGGTCGCGGGGACACCGACGTGCGCGTCCTCACAGGGATGGACGGGCGTGCTCTCCTCCCCAAACAGAGAAGCCGACCGCCCCGACCGGGACAATCGGCTCCCCATATCTGGCAGAACGGTGCAAGGGCAACCCCCAAGGATTGCTAGTTGGACCCGGTAGACTCCACCGTAATCTCCACCTGATCGGTCACAGGACTTCCGCTGAGTGTGTACGGCGTGTCGTTTCCGGGGAAGTCAAGTGTCTCATCGCCCGTGGTTTCCTCGTGCGGCATGGCGACCAGGGTCACAGCGCTTTCTCCGCTGTAGTCTTTGTTCAAGTACACCTGTACGTCATTGCTAACCCCACGCCCTTCGACGTACTCTGAGCTTCCTACGACAGGCCCACCAGCAGAGCCTTCGTGAAGGACGATGTATCCACCTGCCTCCGGGAAGTAGGACCCATCGACCGTCAGGGAGTCCGTGTCCGTGACGGACGTGTCCGCCAGCGTGCGGTCCGTGAAGTCCACCAGAGCTGTCGGCGGGAAGAGCGGCTCGTTGAGCTTGTGGATCACACCGTTCGTCGCCGGAATGTTGGCCTGCGAGACCTTGTCGCCGTTCACAGTAACCTCTGGCCCCAGTACCGTCTCCCTGGTTACCGGCAGGTCGCTCGCCGTGAGGCTATCGCCCTGGATGGCGTGGTATTTTAGAAGCTGCGCACGGACGCTCGAATCGGTGTCCTCATCGTCGTCCACGGCCTGCGTGGGCGTGCCGCCGATGGCTCCTGCCTGTTCAACTTCGTCGTCCCCGTCGATGTCGGCCGCAAATGCGGCGGTAGACGGCGCGAACAATGTGAAGGACGGCCCCTCCTGACCGAGAAACTCCGCAATGCCGGAGGAGGCGGCCAGATTCGTCAGGGTTGAGAAGGCCCCGAAGCGCCCGATCTGGCCGCTGATGCTGTCGGTCACCGCCGCCGAAACATCAATCGTCTCGGCGTTGATGTCGTCGTTGCTCGCGTCCACCTGAATCGAGTTGGTGCTCGCGCTCATGCCCGCCGTGGTGGCAATGGGGTCGCCCGGCCCGTACACGACCGTGATGAATTCGCCGCCACGACTCTGCCATTCGTAGGTCTGATCGGAACTTGCCGACGTGGGAAGGTCCGACGACCCGTTCACCGTCCAGGTGTAGTCTTTGTCGACGGTGTACCCCTGCATGTAGTAGTCCACCGTATCGGGGACATTCACCACGTTTGCGTCGGAGAATGACCCGGTAGCTGCGTCTCCAGCTGAACTGCTCTGGGTGATGATGTATCGATTTGCGTTCTCCGGGCTCGCCTGCTGCGAGCTCTGATCACAGCCCGCAAGCACCAGCGCAGCGGTCGCACAAAGCAAAAGAAGTGTGTGATATCGATTTCTCATAAGTCCCGTAACTGATTCGGAGTGTCTCACGATGTAGATGACGTAGCAGAACTGCAGGAAAGGTCCCTCCGAACAAGAGCCCGGAGGGACGTGTGACAGGCGTCACCTAGTCGGAACTGTATGCGTTGCCCGACGGGGGACCGTCCACATCCCAGGCAACCCGGCAGTCCTCGTCCTCCTTCTGCGCACCGCCCTCAGAACCGCCAGAGCCCTGAAAGTCTCCACTGCACTTGTTGGCAGCCTCGGTGTAGTTTTGACCGTTCAGGTTGGCCTCCGACGCCGGGTACGGCACGCGGAGCGGGGCGTAGGAGTCGAACCCACCGGCCACACCGCCTGTGGGAGCACCAAGCACGCCTTTAAAGTCGAAGCGTCGCCAGGTGGACCACCCCTGAATGTTGTGCATGTAGAAGGAGATGTAGCGCTGCTCCCCGATCACCTGTTTCGGATCCGACCCGAAGTCGTTCTGCACCTGAGAGACGTAATTCTGCGTTGCGCTGCTCGACCCCGAGATGTCGGCGTCCGTCTGGTTCCCATAGAAGTTAACGGATGCCTCGATCGCGTCGGCGATCAGTTCCTGCGGGGTGCCAGAGATGATGCCCTCGTCGGCGGCCCAGGCCTTCGTCAGCAGCACCTCATCGTAGTACATCATCGGGGCGAATGAGTCTCCCTCACTGCTGGGACCATTCGGGAACCAGGCCTCTGGCCGTGAGAACCCACAGGTCGAATTGTCACCATACAGTCCCTGAGCATCCCCCTGCTCAAGTGCAAACGGAAACCCTTCGTACTCGCCACTTCCATCCTCACAGGGACGCCCGGAGTTCGACGTCTGCTCGAAGTACGCGTCCAGGCGGGGATCCGCCGCACCGTACTTCGTCTCCATGAAGTCGATAAAGCGTGCCGACCCGTCAAAGTCGTCTCGGAAGTCGACCTCCCGGTTCTCGTAGTAAGTATTTCGGTGAGTTGCGCTCGTGCTGAACTGGAAGTACACGTTGTCGGCGTTGCTGGTGAGCGGCTCCCCATTTACGTTCGGGTCCATGGCGTTCGAGATGATGGCGTCCGGTCCTTGAAGGTCTCCCCAATCCGCATCAAGATCGTAACCACGCAGGGCGATCCGCATCTTCAGACCGTTGGCAAACTTCTGCCACATCGCCATACTGCCCCCGTTCACTAGATCCCCAGACGGCCCTGCCGCTTCCGTGTCGATCTGATCCAGCGCTGAATTCAAGCTGTCCACGAGCGCCGGGTAGATGTTCGCCTGGGCCGTGTAGGCAGGCGACTGGTTTTCGCGCTGCTGGAGGGCCTCGGCAAAGGGAATGTCCCCGTACGCGTCAGTCAGAATCTGGAAGGCCCACGTCTGCATGATCGTGGCAACCGCCTGGAAATTACCCTGATTCTGAACCGTGCCCGGCCGCTCCTTCGCAATCTGCTTGGCCGTCTTGAGGTCGGTCAGCCGGGTATAAAAGCCTTCCCACGGGTAGTCCACCGGAGAGTAACGGCTCTCCGACGGGTAGAAGTTCTGGGTCGTGTACTGCGCCCACACGTTGGAGCGGCGCATCATGTTGGTCCCGGCGTACACCTCGCCCGCCATGTAACGCTGGGCATTGGCGAGGAGGTTATTGGGGTTGGCAGACGTGGCCTCGTTGGGGTTGTCGTTGTAGCTCGTGAGGCTGTCGCAGCCCCCCAAGGCCAGGAGGACCGAAAGCCCGCCGGCAACGAGTAGTGTCAGTGTAGCGTGGCGTCTCATAGTAGGGAGTCAATCAACTGTTGGGGAAATGATTGCAGGTCCTGTAGCCCGTTCTCGCCCCCGACAGGCCGCACCGGGGGCGAGGAACAGCAGCCCAGCGCTTAGAAGCTCAGGTTCACGCGGAAGGTGTACTGACGCTGGGGCGGAATCTGAGCCGACTCGACGCCCTGAACGTTTCCGGCCCCAAGGGTCACCGAGGGGTCGATGTTGGGCGCCTCCTTGTAAAGGAACATCAGGTTGCTCCCGGTGAGGGAGACACTGGCCCGCTGGAGCGCAAAGTCGTTAAACCAGCGCTGCGGGAGGCTGTAGGTGATCGCCAGCTCCTGCAGCTTGGCGTGCGTCGCGTCGTAGATGAACTGATCGCCTCCGCCCGCAGAGAACCAATTCTTCCAGTAGCTCGCCGCCGGAATGCGGCCCTCGGCCTCGCCGAAGTCCGTGCCCTCGACGTCGTAGTTGCCATTCTCGTTCGGGGTGCCATCATCCACCACGACGCCTTCAGGGATGACACCGGTTTCACGCTGATTGTCGGCGACTGTCGACCCCACAAGCCCGCTGTAGGTCCCGAACTTGTTGGAGAGGGAGTACACGTCTCCGCCCACTTGCCCGTCGACGACGGCACTGACCGTAACTCCCTGGTAGGATAGCGTAGTCGAGAGCCCCCCGGTCCAGTCCGGCTGGAAGTTCCCCACGACCTGCGGGCTGGATGTTGTGCGCGGAACGCCATTTCGCCGAAAGACCACATCGCCGTTCGCGTCACGACGTAGGGACGGCTGCACCATCGCACCATAGGCTTCGCCTTCCCGGGCCTGAATCGTTGGGCCGAAGATCACTCCTCCCGCGGTCAGATTGTAGGTGTCCAGTCCCTCGGCCAGGTCGACGACCTTGTTCACGTTCTTATTGAAGTTGGCCGTCACGTCCCACTGCAGATCCTCCTGCAGAACCGGAGTCACCGTCAGGCTCGCCTCCAGCCCTCGGTTCGACACCTCCCCGGCGTTAATCAGGGACGACCCGATGCCGGAGGCGCCCGACACGTCCACCGCAAGGATCTGGTCCTTCGTCACGTCGCGGTAGTAGGTCGTGCTCAGGTTGACTCGCTCGTTAAAGAAGCGCAGGTCCGCACCGAACTCGATCCCCGTCGTCCGTTCCGGCTTCAGGTCCGGATTGTTAGCCGACCGCTGCACGTTCTGGAGGGCTTGCCCCTGGAAAGGAGTGCTGCCCGGGTACGTCACGCCGAGACGATACGGATCGGTGTCCTGCCCGACGCGCGCCCAGCTCGCCCGCACCTTTCCAAACGACAGGATTTCCTGGTCCTGAAGGGCGTCTAGGCCCGTGAAGATAAAGTTTCCCGAGATCGATGGGTACAGGTACGAGTTGTTGTCGGCCGGGAGCGTGGACGACCAGTCGTTTCGGAGCGTCCCCTCCAGGAACACGATGTCCTGATAGCCCAGGCTAACAAGCCCGTATGTACTGTAGACCATACTCTCTCGAAACGTCTCTTCCACGTCGGGTCGGCCGACGGAATTTTGAAGCGTGAACACGTTCGGCGCGGCGAGCCCGTTCTGGGTCGAGCCCAAGTTTTGCTCGTAGGTCTCGTACCGCACCTTTCCGGCCACGAAAGAGGTCAGGTCCACCTGATCCGTCAGGGACCGCGAGTAGTCAAACCGGAGCGAGGAACTCGTTTCCTGCTCTTCGATCACGTCCTCACTGAAGGATCCCGGAGCCCCCGTAGAGATGTCGGAGCGGCGGTCGCTAAACCGATGCGTCCGAAAGTCGGTGGTGACCGTAGCCGTTCCGGTCAGGTTCGGCACGATGTCGTAGGCCACCTCGGCCTTTCCGAGCAGGCGCTGTTCGTCATCCTGCTGGAAGTTCGCGTACCGGTTCACGTACGGGTTGTCGGTGTACTGGAACTGAGTGACCGGTCCCTGCGCCCCCGAGACACCAGCGTAGTTCCAGCCGCGCTGTTGGCCATTCGTGCGCTGGTAGTCGCGCATGTAGCTGTCGGCCCCGTAGTCGAGCTGTCGCTGCGTAAAGGTGTTGAAGGCAGCGAAGGGATTTTCCTCGAACCCATAGCCCATTCCGGACCGCGCCTTCACGTCCTGATAGCTGTACTTCGCGAAGGTCGTCGCCTGGAGATCATCGCTCAGGTCGACCGACCCGTTGAAGTTGACCTGGTATCGGTCCATCGAGCCGTTCGGCATCACACTGCCCTGATTGCGACTGGTGAGTCCCAGCCGGTAGTTGAGCGACTCGGTCTGCTGCGACAGGGCAACGTTGTTGGTAAACACCGCGCCGGTGTCCATGAAATCCTTCACCGCGTCCGGATGAGCCTCCCAAGGCGTCGCCTGCCCCTTCAGCCCGTTCACGTCATCCCAGCTGTACCATTGCCGGACCGGGCGCCCGTCGAGGCGGGGCCCCCAGGACTCATCCACGGCGTACTGCGCGACGTACTGATCGTCGCCCGACTTCTTGAAGTCGCCATCCAGGGTCGAGAACGTGGAGCTCGGCGCGCCGCCGCCGTACTTGTTCTGGTAGTCTACGAACTCGTACGCCTGACTCATGCTGACGCTGGAGGAGAAGGAGACCCCAATCTCATCGTCGAGGTTGGACCCGTCCTTCGTCGTAATCTGAATGACCCCGTTCGCGCCTCGAGACCCGTACAGTGCGGCGGCGGAAGGACCCTTCAGAACCGAGACCGACTTGATGTTGCCCGGATCCAACCGTGAGGCGGCGTTTCCAAAGTCAAACCCACCGTTTCCCTCAACGGTCCCCCCTCCGCTCTGGCGCGACTGGTTGGAGACCACGATGCCGTCAATCACGATCAGCGGCTGGTTGTCGCCACTGATCGAACTGTAGCCGCGCAGGACGATGTTCGAGGACCCGCCCATCGTGCTGGACGACCGGATGTTCGCCCCCGAGACCTTTCCGCGGAGGGAGTTGACGAAGTTGGCATTGTCCGTGGCGTCGAGGTCTGCCCCGTCTACCTGCTGCACAGACGACGAGACGGCGCGCTCCTCGCGCTCCACGCCTAGGGCCGTCACCACGACATCCTCGAGGCCAACCGCCTGGGGCGCCAAGCGGACATTGACAGTCGTCGTTTCGCCGGCCTCCACCTCCACCGGGATGCTCTTTCGGGTGTACCCGACGAAGGACGCCTGAAGGACCTGCTCCCCCGCCGGGACGCCGGAGATCTCAAACTGCCCGTTCGGCCCGGTGGCGGCCCCAATGTTGAGGTCCTGAACCGTCACGTTGACGCCCGGGAGGGTTTCGGAGGTGGTGCTATCGACAACGGTGCCCGCAACGGTACCGGTGTCTTGGGCCAGCACAGTTGCCGGAAGCAACAGCAACAGACCTGCAAGCACAGATAGTAGCTTTCGAAACATAAGTTGGCTTGGGGATGGATGAATAACGGAGTGCGCGAGGGTTGATCGGAGGCGGCAGGGAGAGAAAATGGCTCTCTCCTGAACTCTTCTAGGCCAGCTTTATCCGGGCCAGTCTTCTCCTGAGGAAGGATGTCCGCCGCTTTCAGACGAAGTTTTGCTGTAGAACGTGTGACCTTAGCATTACGCTCTTCAAGGTCTGCCTCTCGGGGCGGAATGTCAAGAGACCACAAATTTGCAAATCACGCCGTAACATTACGAGCAGTATCGATACTCAGGAAGCTATATTTTACCTCCCAGTAATATTTTCTGGTCACACAAAATATATTCCTGTGGATGTCCCGCTTCGCTGCGCAGACGCTCCTCCATGACATGGAGCGTTTCGAAGGGACGCTGGCCCGTGAGCACCCCGCTGCGGGTCGCCACACGATGACGCAGGAGGCCGCTCCCCAGCGCGTCTTTGAGGAGCCCATCCCAGGGCCCAGGCTGCGCCCCGGCCCCCCAGGTGCTCGGCCATGTCGCCGTACCTGGTCACGCGACCCACAAGAATTTGGGCAACGACGGGCCGGACGCACTCGTAGAACGAATCTTTCGAGTCCGTACACTCGGTCATTCTAGAGAGATAGATCCCAGACAACAGAGCGAGATTTGAGAGGAACTGGAAATCGAATTGGGAGGTCTACTGAACATCCTCCACGGAGTCCACGAACTCGATCGTGATGATATCTTGGTCACGACGGTCGTCCTGAAAGCCAGCATTGTACTCCGTAGGAAAACCCTGATCCTCGTCGAAGTTTGCACCAAACTGGCTGTCCTCTTCTCCAATTCGCGGTTCGATGAGGTCAAAGAATGATTCGACCGTGCCCACGAGCAATTCCTCTTCCGGCACGTCTGCTGGAGAGGTCGCGATGGAGTCCACCGTTCCCGCCCGAACAAACACCTCGGCGGTATCCACGATGACGTCCCCACGTTGCTGAGTATATACGAACTGATAGTCCTGAATGGCCTCCTCTTGCCAGCGCTGCCGGGCCTCCTCCAACTGATCGCGGACCTGATTTTCAACATCGAAGCCGAAATCACATGCCCCGACAGCGAGTCCACCGATCACAAGAACTAGCACATGAAATTTCTTGAGAACCCGTACATCTAGCATTTCAAGGATCACCAGTCAGTTTGAAGACTACGGAGTCCACTCGCCAACTCGGAATATACTTCACTCGTTCACGCGCATTTTTCTGATCCGCCTGTTTATTTTTTCGTCTCAGTTCGCGGGCCTTCGCGCTGGGGCCTGGTTCACATTCGGATTCTCCTCCGACCGGATACCAAACTTTGCCTGATTGAGTCCAGCCTGCCTTGCGCCAACGACCTCCGAAGAGCGCAGGCCGAAGTCTTCATGGTAAGCAGCCAGTTGCCCCAGCACCCGTTGTAAGCCCGCCGGGTGGCTGAGCGTCGCGTCGAACGATCGGCCAAGCCCCATATGGACATCCGGGGGAAACAGCATGTCAACCCCACTCAACTCGAAACGCAACGTCCCATAGTTCACGAATAGAAAATGAGCTTTTGGGTCTACGTCCGGGTGCGTCCAAAAATCATTATCCCGGATCCGAACATTTGCCTGATGCGGTGCAGCTTCTTCGCCCGGTCCTAGTCGCGCCCATGTCTTCTTGCTGGGCTTCCCTAATTGAATGAATACTCTCCCCCGCTCATCAAGCCGGTCTCCTCGTGCCTCAAAATGTTCATGGGCATATGCAATACGCCGGGGGTGCTCCCGGAGTCGTTCATTCTTTTCTGTAACCGGCAGGGGATTTTGTAACCGCCACCAGCCAGCAATAATCGCCCCGGCGGAGTCCGTCGGGTTTACGGATACATCCAGTTCAAACGGGTCAACCGTGATCCCTGTGCGCCTCTGTACACCTTCAGGCAGCACAAGGGCCACCTCTCGAAAATACCGATTCAGAAGCTGTTTGGCGGACTGTCTATGGCCTGCGACTTCACGGATCTCGGGCAGAACAGGTTCTGCACTCGCCCGGTAGCGTCGCTAGAGGGCTCGTTTGGGCCCCGTCCGTGTCCGTCACCCGCTGTGTCTCGGCTTGATATCCATCCACCAAACAGCTTCTCAGCCGTTCACACTCCTCATCTGAGAAGGCTTCCCGCGCTTTACGGTCTACCTGTTCCATGAGCTGCAGATACAGTGACTCGGCACGCGACCATCCCGCAACGAGCGTTTGTCTCGCGATCGCCCGAGCATACGCGTCGGGGGACGAGTGGCCAAAATTCTCCTTGAGGATTTCTTTTCTCGAATGCCTGTTTGCCAAATTGTATAGGCTGCTCACTCTCGGCCTTTTTCGAAGTGAGCACGACCCAGCCAATACGCAACCCCTCCTTCACCAGGAAGGATACAAGGGAGGCGATCATGTCAGAAAAGGAGTGTGAGTGTCTCAGCCGCCTGGTCATGACGCCCGGCCCGAACGTAGTCGATTCCAGTCTGAAGGGTACGGAGTGTATCCGCAGCAGAAGCAACAGGCGAGGCGACGAGACGGGAAAAGGGAACCTGCCCATGTAAGCTGCCAGCCGCTTCCCCTGTCACACAGAACAGGATTGCAGGGAGAAATAACCATTTCACGAGCCGCCGCAACCACATGATTTTTGCTCGCTCTCATTGACTCTGTTCACATGTCTTTAAAGTCACAAGGGGAGAAAGTTGCTTTCGTGACGACCGATTTTTGCCATGAGAAACAAAAAACAGGGTTGCCCCTGAATGTAGGGGCAACCCTGTAATGGAACTTGAAGATGAGCGTTGGGAACCGGCAGTTAGAAGTTCGGATTGGGGTCCGTTTCAGCCTGCGTGAGTTGCAGCCACTGTGCCGTGGTTTGACCGTCCACCTCATCCTTCAGGTGCCACTCAACCACATCCATACGGCGCTGGTCCGGAAGCCGACTTCCGGTCGCGAAGAGGGTGCGGTCGCGTTCAACGGCGAGCCGCTCAAGGTCGATGTTGTTCAACTCGCTCAGGCCGTAGCTGTCCCGAACGGTGTTGACCAGTTCAAGGGCAGTCTCGCTTCCCGCGTCGTATCCACGCAGCTCAAGCTCAGCGCGGATGAGGAAGTGCTCCTGCCAACTGATGAACGGCATGTCCGTCTGCTCGGCCCATCTGCCTTGTCCGAACTCGATGACGGAAAGTCCACTGTCAGGACCAGCGTCTTCTCCAAACAGTGTGGTAAGAAGATTTGCCTCTCCATCTGGCACCCAGTCAGCAAGCACTCCGGGAAAAGCCGGTGCATCGAATGCACCAAGAGCCAAACCACTGCTGGGAAGGTTAGGGGCAAGAGCACCAAACCCAAGCAGCGACGTGCCTCCGTCATTGACAACGGTAAGCGGAATCCGACTAAACTCAGCCGGGTTGTTCGTTACCGTCTCAACGTGGCTTCGGACAACCAACTCTCCTGTGCTCTCATCAGCTACGCGGTAGCTCTGGGTCGGATCGGGACTACGAGTGGCAAGCTGGGCCAGGTTCCCATCCTGTGCAGCCAGTTGCAGGCGCCCCGCTCCCGCCTGAAAGTGATAATCATTCCCAGTATTTAAGTCATAGCGCACATCCCAACTCTCGTCCTGCTGGAGTCCTTCCTGCGCATACTGTGCGGCGGCCTGAAGGGCAGCGTCTCCCTGGAATCCTCCTGAGTCCTGAAAGTCGTGAGTCCCAGCATAGAGAGCGGCACGGGCTCGTGCAGACTGAATCTGCCGCTGGACCGCTCCATCTTCTAGCGCCTCAGCCTGAGCAAGGGCGTTCGCATATTTATCCTCCGCCTGCTGGTACAACTGAGGGGACGGAATGAACGCGGAGGTATCGATCGTGGCACCGCCGCGTCGCGGATCGTCCGGATCGCCGAAGTAAGTGGCCAAGTAATACCGTGCATTGGCTCCATGTAGGTTCGCTGCGAGACGGACCTCTTCTTCCGAAGCCGACGCCGAGGGATCGCTGAGATCGAACTCTTCCTCCTCCTCCACCCGTCGGAGGAGATCATCTGCCAGGAATCGGTACTCCTGAAGATCCGCTAGGGCGCCCGTGATGCTGTTGTTGTCGTCCGCCAAGATTCCAGCGTCAAGCTGGGCAAACGTCGGGAAGGTTGCGTCGCCGTTGATCCCGAAGCGAAACTCGTCGGACAGACCATCGGCCAGGTCTGTGACGCCGGAGTGGGTGTCGGACCACTGCGATTCGATACCGGTGATGAGGAACTCAGCTTCAGCCGGATCGCTAAACTGCTCACTTCCGGACGCGTCCTTCGGCTGATCAACGTTCGAGACGAATGAGTCACAGGCCGCAAACGTCACTGCAAGAAGCAGTACGGTACTGAGTGCAAAAATCCTTCTCAAGGTAGTTGCGTAGCTACTCATATCTCAATTCTGGCTGTGCGTTAGAAACGTAGAGGCAAATTGGGGACAGGAAAATAAGGAGTGGGGAGTCGCCTCCCACTCCTCTTGAGATGCCGTTAGATCCCAACCTCAAGCGTGAACGTATACTCCGTCGGGTTCTGCAGGGTGAGGAATTCCTGCCCACGAATCAAGCCTCTCGATCCCTCGGAGTTGACCTCTGGATCGGGACCCTGATCGTAGCTCGTGATCGTAAGGAGATTTGAGGCCGAAAATCCGACCGTGAAGCTCCGCAGCTCGCTCACTCCAGTGAGCGATCCGATCAAGTCGGACGCGTTATACCGAACCCCAATCGTGCGGAGTTTGAGAAAGTCCGCGTCCTGGAGGAAGTTATCAATTTCACCTGTTCCAGCACCCGGATTGGTTCGAGCCAGCTCATTCGCGACCCCTCTGTACTCCTCGGTGCCGGGCTCAAGTCCTCCGAGTTCTTCAGAGAGCTGATTCCGCCGCTCATGAGCACCAATTAGGGCAAGGAAGCGCGCCGTATTCGAGAAGGTCTGATGGCCAAGCTGGTACTCCGCCTGGGCATTGAACCGCAGGTTTTCGAACACAGTGGCCGAGATCCCAAATCCACCGAAGTGGTCCGGCACCGGATTCCCGAGTTCGACCCGTTCATCACTCACGTCCGGGCCGAGATAGGTACCATCCTCAGCGAAACTGGCCCCATTTACTCGGGGACCAAAGAAGCTGAACGGCGCAAATCCTTCGCGGATCACATTCCGCTGAAATCCGCCGAAGATGGACTGCCCGCCAAGCTCTTCTACCTCTCTGTCTCGGTAGCTGTAATTCGCATTGAAGCTCAGCGAATGTTGCTCGGTACGAATCGCCGTCACGTCGAGACTCGTCTCAATACCCTGAGCGAAAATCTCTCCGACATTTCGGGGCACCGTCTGATTACCGAATCCGGTTGACAGTGCGGGATCGAAGTTAACGATCGAATTCTCCGTGGACTGCCGGTAGTAGGTGATCGAGAGGGAATACCGGTTATTGATCCCCAGATCGAATCCTCCTTCCACCTCATTCACACGCTCCAGGCCAAGATCCGGATCCCCAACGTTGCCGATGGTCGCGCCAGTCCCGAAGCCGCTGGACTGCCCGTTCAGGCGAACCAGCTCACTGTCGACTAGATCAGGAAGTGAGCCGGACTGTCCCCAGGAAGCCCTGATGTTAAGTCGGCTGACTGCCTCTGGCAAAAAGTCACCAATCTGAGCAGACGCTCGCGCAGCGGGGTACCATTCGTCGTATGAACCAGTTTCTCCCGCGACAAGCCGAGTGGACCAGTCTCTCCGAATTGAAAACTCCGCGGAGTATCGATCCAGGAGCTCAAACTGTTGTCGGCCAATGATGCCTGCACTCCGCTCATTCGACAGGTTCTCCCCGATGAAATCAAGTTGCGTCCCTGCGCCAACATCGGTAATCAAGTCCGTACCAATCTGAGACGCCGTCGCATTCACCTGCCGGTCCGACTCCGTGAAGAGCTGCGTTCCCGCAGTTGTCGTAGCACTTACATCAGACGTGATATCGTAGTTGTAGGTTGCCGACAGGTCGGCGTTGAAGCGGCGCCGGTCTGAGTCAAGCGCATTTCGCTCTCCCCCAGTAGAGGTGTAAATGTCTTCGAATTGGTTGGGCAGGCTCTGATCGTTGCGCCGCGCACTGATGTCAGCCCCTCCCTGAGCGCGAAGACTCAATCCCGAAATGGCATCAGGGCTGTACGAAAGCTCAACAGACTGCTGAAACTTCCGAACGCGTTGCTGATCATCGATAGCAAAGAAGGCCGAGCTATCCCGCGCTGAGAAGGCTCCAAACGGCGCATCAAGAGCAAGGGCGCCGAGCACGCCGAAGATGTTGTTGTCCGCCTGCGGCCGGGAATAGTAGTTAAACGCGAGAGTGGATCGGCTGCTAACCGTCAAGGACTCCGACGGGCGCACCTCAACGTTGGCGTTCACGTTGTTTCGCTGTCCTTCCCCAGTCGGGAAGATGCTTTCCGTATCGCGGTAGGAGTACGAAAGATTGTAGTTTGTAATTTCTCCCGATCCAGAAATGGCCACCCGATGTCCCTGGATACTTGCATCACGGTGGATGTCGTTCAGTCGGCTTGCCGTGGGGTAAATATCGTTGTTATAGTCTTCCTGCTTCGTGGCCACCCCCAGGGTGCCCTGATATTCAACCTCAAGGTCCTGACCGCGCTCCCCAGCTTTCGTCTCAATCAGCACCACACCATCGGTTCCATCGGTACCGTACAATGACGTCGCCGATGGCCCCTTCAGCACGTTGATCGACTCGATGTTGCTCGGATCGAGGTCGGCCAACGGAGACCCCGTATCCTGCCCTCCAACATCAAATCCAGGAGCAGGGTCTTGCGCGATTCGCGTTCCGTCCACAAAGATGAGTGGCTGACCATCACTATTCAGACTCACACCGCCCCTCACGTCGAACCGCAGGCCAGACCCTACATTGCCAGAGGAGCGCGACACTGTTACACCAGATGTTCGTCCTTGTAGAAGGTCAGTTACGTTTTCGTACTCTGTCGTTTCTGTAAGTTCTCCGGCATCAATCTGAGTGACCGAGACGCTGGCCTCTCCGCGGGTTTGTTCCTGGCGACCGAAGCCAGTCACCACAACCTCCTCAAGCTGAGCCTGGGCAGTCTGGAGCTGAAAGTTCACACGAGCGGTTCCGCCTTCCGGCACGTTCACGGTCCGCTCTGCCGCCTGGTATCCCACGAAGGAAACTCGAATGGTCTGCTCTCCTGCAGGTACTCCTGCTACCCGGTACTGCCCACTGGCGTTTGCAGCAGCCCCAGTTTCCAAATCAACAACCTGGACGGTCGCTCCTGGCAGGACGTCACCAGTTTCTTCTTCCGTGACCGTTCCCGTCACGGTGCCCTGCTGCGCCCAGGTAAGTCCCGGAAGCAGCAAGAACAAGACTCCGAACGCAATGCTTGGTATCAGTCGCTTCATCGTTTTGGGCTGTCTGTGAGGAATCTATCTGAGGTCTTCGGGCACGGGGGCTCAATGTATGGCAGCATCGTGCTCCGTGCTGAGTGCCTGCGTCGACCCGAAAGGCCTGTACACCGAAAATGCATGGCCCCCGGCGGTGGAAATCACCAGCAAAGAAAACCGGCACGCTGGTTTTAACCCGGAGTACCGCAGAACTTCTCTCTGTTCTCTTCTTCTGATAACCCAATGTTAACCGCCATGGAGACAATGTCAAGAGATGCGTTGCGTCTCCACCGGTGCCCCGAGCGGGGCTGCTACGGCATTTTCCTGCTCATCCCCGCACTCACGCCCGTCCGCTGGCCTTCTCACCGGGTTCTCCTCCTGAAATGTTTTCTAAACTTTATTTATTATTCATTTAATGTGGGTAATAGAGCTTCGACTTTTGCTTTGTGTGGTGGTTGCTCCGTAGACCCTTTCGGGGAGAATTGGGGACAGATCGGGCATGCCGACGCTCGGAGGGCCACTTACTGCCTGGGGCAGGCCTGTGGGGGGAGGTGCAACGTGCCCCCTGTGCATGCACATCGTCTTGAATGCCCCAAAGCCCTACTTCTGTAGTCAGGAGCTGTTGTCGTCGTCTTGTGTGTTTGGCTCCGCAGCATCGGGCCGCCAGCGGTGCGCGTCGAGGTCTACCTGGTCGTCGCCGACGAACGTGACCCCTTCGCTGCGCAGACGCTCCTCCATCACATGGGGCGTTTCGAAGTGCTGCTTGCCCGTAAGCACCCCGTCGCGGTTCACCACGCGATGACACGGGAGGCCGCTCCCCACCGCATCCTTGAGGGCCCACCCGACGATCCGGGCCGCCCCGCGGCGCCCGAGGTGCGCGGCGATGTCGCCGTAGGTGGTGACACGACCCGCCGGAATTTGGGCAACGACGGCCTGGACGCGCTCAAAAAATGGTTCGTTCGAGTCTGAATGCTCACCCATTGGGAGTCGAGACGGAAGGACGGAGATTGGAGCCCGAAAAACACTCGGGGCACGCTGGTGCATAATCATTAGGGTCGCTCATGATACGAACACACACAACACAAATACACCCAGACCATGCCGTGCACGGTCTCCGGGCTGCGTCGGCCATTCCGAGCGTTGCGGGGCACGAAGGGTCCTTCTCCCTGCGGGCGAAAATCCCTGCGGGCGAAAAATCGTCCGGAGGGACGTGTCGGGCCGTCTCGCCGCCCTTCCCCCCACGAGAAACAGAATGGCTCTACAAAAAGAATGGCTCTATAAAAAAGGCAGGGTTGCTCCTAGATAGAAGCAACCCTGCCAGGGAACTGACGCCCATACGTTGGGGGCCCAATGCCTAGAAGTTCGGGTTGGGGTCCGTCTCCGCACGCGTGAGCGGCAGCCACTGCGCGGTCGTCTCCCCATTGACCTGATCCTTCAGGTGCCACTTCACCGCATCCATTCGGCGCTGATCCGGAAGGCGATTTCCGGTGGCAAAGAGGGTGCGGTCCCGCTCGATGGCCAGGCGATTCAGGTCTACGCTGGAAAGAGTGCCGAGGCCGTAGCTCTCCCGGACGGTGTTCACCAGTTCCAACGCCGTCTCACTTCCAGCATCGTATCCCCGCAGTTCGAGTTCGGCGCGGACGAGGAAATGCTCCTGCCAGCTGATGAACGGCATGTCCGTGCGCTCTTCCCATCGGCCCTGTCCCCACTCGATAATTGTGTCTCCCTCCTCAAAGTCGCCCACCGAGGTCGGGAGCGAATTCGCCTCCCCATCTGCCTGCCAGGCGTCGGATACCGCAGAGAAGTCCTCACGGTTGATCCCGAGGTCCGTCAGGTTTTCCGGAAGGGCCCCGAACCCACCGAGCGTCGCCCCTCGGGAGTTGATGACCGTGAGGGGGAGTCGGCGCAGCTCCTGCGGGTTGTCGGCCACCGTCTCAACGTGACTCCGTGCCGCCAGCTCTCCGGTGTTTTCGTCGGCCACGCGATAGCTCTGCGAGGGGTCCGGGCTCCGGGTCGCAAGCTGGGCCTGGCGGCCGTCCTGCACGGCCAGCTGGAGACGCCCCACTCCGGCCTGGTTGTGATAGTCGTTCACGGTGTTCAGGTCGTGGCGGACCTGCCAGGACTCGCCTTCTTGAAGGCCCTCGCGCGCATGCTCAGCGGCGGCCTCAAGCGCGGCCGTCCCCTGAAGTCCTCCGGCGTCCTCAAAATCGTGGGTGCCGGCGTAGAGGGCATTCCGGGCACGAACCGACTGCACACGCCGCAGGCGCAACTCATCGTCCATCGCTTTGGCCTGGGCCAGCGCATTCGCATACTTGTCCTCTGCCCGTTGGTACAGCTCCGGCGACGGGATGAACGCGGAGGTGTCGACCGTCGCCCCGCCCCGACGCGGATCGTCCGGGTGGCCGAAGTACGTGGCGAGGTAATACCGGGCGTTTGCCCCGTGCACGTTGGCCGCGAAGCGAATCTCGGCCGCCGACGCAGAGGCGGAGGACGCCTCGGGGTCGAATTCTTCCGATGCCTCTAGCCGCCGGAGCAGGTCGTCCGCCAGGTACCGATATTCTTGGAGGTCAGCGAGGGCGTTCGTGATACTGTTGTTGTCGTCCGCCACAATCCCGGCGTCGAGCTGGGCGAACGTCGGGAAGGTTGCGTCGTCATTGATCCCAAAGCGGAACTCGTCGGACAGGCCGTCGGCCAGGGTCGTGACGCCCGCGTGGGAGTCGGCCCACTGCGCCCGAACACCCGTGATAAGGTACTCGGCCTCGGCCGGATCGTTGAACTGCTCATCGCCGGCCGCATCCTTCGGCTGGTCAACGTTTGAGACGAACGAGTCGCAGGCCGAGAGCGACCCGGCAAGCGCCAGGACGACGCTGAGTGCCAAAATCTTCTTCAAGGGGATCGCGTAGCTACTCATGGTGTGGTTCTAGCTGTGGGTAAAAATCATCGAGGCAAGTCGAAAGGTGGGCCGGCGAGGGGGACGCCCCGAGAGTGGGACTCGCCCCTCGCCTGGAGGCCATCAGATGCCAACCTCGAGGGTGAAGGTGTATTCCCGCGGGTTTTGCAGGGTCAGGAAGTCCTGTCCGCGAATGAGGCCTCGCGACCCCTCAGAGTTGACCTCCGGATCGGGGCCCTGGTCGTACCCCGTGATCGTGAAGAGATTCGACGCCGAGAACCCGACCGTGAAGCTTCTCAGCTGGTCCGTACCGGCGAATCTCCCAATCAGCTGGGACGCATCGTACCGGACCCCCACTGAGCGGAGCTTGAGGAAGTCCGCGTCCTGGAGGAAGTTGTCAATCTCTCCGATTCCGGCCCCCGGGTTGGTTCGGGCGAGGTCGTTCGCAACCGCCCTGTACCGGTCGGTCCCAGTCTCAAGTTCATCGAGCGCCGCCTGGAGCTCTCTTCGTTGCGCGTGCCCTCCCCTCAGAGCAAGGAAGCGGGCCGTGTTCGAGTAGGTTTGATGGCCGAGCTGGTACTCCGCCTGCGCGTTCACACGCAGGTTCTCAAACAGGGTGGCCGAGAGGCCAAACCCGCCGAAGTGGTCCGGCACCGGATTCCCGAGCTCGACCCGTTCGTCGCTCACGGCGGGCCCGAGGTACTCGCCGGCGTCGTCGAAGCGAGCCCCCTCGACGCGCCGCCCGAAGAAGCTGAAGGGGGCGAGGTCTTCGCGAATGACATTTCGCTGAAAGCCTCCGAAGATGGATTGACCGCCCAGCTCTCGTACCTCTCTTTCGCGGTAGCTGTAGTTGGCGTTGAAGCTCAGTGTGTACTGCTCCGTGCGAAGCGCCGTCACGTCGAGGCTCGTCTCAATCCCCTGCGCGAAGATCTCCCCGACGTTTCGGGGGGCCGACTGGTTGCCAAACCCCGTCGACAGGGCCGGGTCGAAGTTTACGATCGAGTTGTTCGTGTTCTGGCGATAGTAGGTGAACGAGAGCGAATACCGGTTATTGATGCCCAGGTCGAATCCGCCCTCCACCTCGTTCACCCGCTCGAGGCCAAGGTCCGGATCGCCGATGTTTCCGATGGTTGCCCCGGACCCAAACCCACTGGCCTGCCCCTGAAGGCGCAGGAACTCCCCGTCCACCAGGTCGGGAAGGGAGCCGGACTGTCCCCAGGAGGCCCGCACGTTGAGGCGACTGACCGCGTCCGGAATGACCTCGAAGTCCCCAATCTGGGCCGACGCCCGTGCGGCAGGATACCACTCCTTGAACGAGTCGGTCTCCCCCGCCACGAGCCGGGTCGACCAGTCTCGCCGGACGGAGAGTTCGAGGGAGTAGCGGCCCCGGAACTCGAGCTGCTGCCGGCCAATGATGCCTGCACTCCGCTCGTTCGACAGGTTTTCGCCGATGAAGTCGAGCTGCGTCCCGGCAGAAATGTCGGTAATCAGGTCCGTACCGATCTGCGACGCCGTCGCGTTGACCTGCCGATCCGACTCCGTGAAGAGCTGCGTCCCGGCGGTGGTTGTGGCACTCAGGCTGGACGTGAGGTCGTAGTCGTAGGTCGCCGTCAGGTCGGCATTGAAGCGACGCCGATCCGAGTCGAGTGCATTTCGTTCGCCGCCACTGGACGTATAGATGTCCTCGTACTGGCTCGGCCAGGTCTGGTCGTTGCGCCGCGCACTGATGTCGGCCCCTCCCTGAGCGCGAAGGCGCAACCCAGGGATGGCTTCCGGGCGGTACGAGAGCTCGACGGACTGCTGGAATTTCCGGACCCGCTGCCGGTCCTCGACGGCAAAGGCCGCCGCGCTGTCCCGCTCCGTGAAGCCGCCGAACGGCGCGTCCAGGGCAAGGGCCCCGAGGACGCCAAAGATGTTGTTGTCCGCCAGGGGGCGGTCGTAGTAGTTGAACGCAAGGGTCGAGCGGCTACTGATCGTGAGCGACTCCGTCGGGCGTGCCTCCACGTTGGCGCTCACATTGTTCCGCTGTCCCTCCCCGGTCGGGAAGATGCTTTCCGTATCGCGGTGGGAGTACGAGAGGTTGTAGGTGGTAATGTCACCCGCCCCGGAAATCGACACCCGGTGTCCCTGGATGTTTCCCTGGCGGTGAATGTCGTTGAGCCGACCGGCCGTGGGGTAGATGTCATCGTTGTAGTCGCTCTGCTTCGTCGCGACGCCCAGGGTGCCCTGGTACTCGACCTGCAGATCTTGGTCCCGCTCCCCACTCTTTGTCTCAATCAGCACCACGCCGTCGGTCCCGTCGGTCCCGTACAGGGACGTCGCCGCCGGTCCCTTGAGCACATTGATCGAAGCAATGTTGCTCGGGTCCAGGTCCGCGAGGGGCGAGCCGGTGGGCTGTCCCCCGACGTCGAACCCGGGGGCCGGGTCCTGCGTGATGCGCGTCCCGTCGACGAAAATGAGCGGCTGTCCGTCGCTGTTGAGGCTCACGCCCCCTCGCACGTTGAACCGCAGCCCCGCGCCGACATTGCCGGACGAACGCGTGACCGTAACCCCCGAGGTGCGCCCTTGCAGGAGATCGGTCACGTTTTCGTATTCCGTGGTTTCCGTCAGCTCACTGGCGTCGATCTGTGACACCGACACGTTCGCTTCTCCACGGGTCTGCTCTCGCCCGAACCCGGTCACGACAACCTCCTCGAGCTGGGCCTGAGCGGTCTGGAGCCGAAAGTCGGCCCGGACTGTCTCCCCGTCCGCTACCTCCACGGTGCGTTCCGACGCCTGGTACCCGACAAAGGAGACGCGGATTGTCTGCTCGCCCGCAGGGACCCCCGATATTTGGTACTGGCCCTGCCCGTCCGTGGCGGCACCACTGCCTGACCCAACGACCTGTACGGTCGCACCGGGGAGGACATCACCGGTCTCGGCCTCCGTGACCGTCCCGGTAATCGCCCCCTGCTGTGCCCAAGCAAGTCCAGGGAAGGAAAGAAGTGCGATGCTGAGTACAACGCCCTGTATCCATCGGTTCATAATCTCGGTTTTGCTATGGTTCTAAAAGTTTCGGTGCGAGCCCACTCGCGGAGCCCATTGGGGAAGAGGGACGCGTTGGTCAAAACCCTCATCCACCGTCCCCCAATGGCCCATGATCGAAAGGCCCCCAAAACGCCTGGAAATGCTTCTGGTGGAGATGCTTCTGCCGCCCTCCACCGCAGAAGAGCAACGCGGTCTCCTGGCTGATTGGCCCGGTTACAGTTCGCAAAAATGGTTTCGTTTTTCTGTCACTATTGCTTACGCATTTGGGACTTCTCTAAGGGACCTCAATTTTTACGGAAACCTGTCGGGATAGTCAAACGCCCCGGTAGGCATCTCAGCACGGGCATATGCACCTCTGCTTCACAGAAAGCTCTTTTTCCGATAAAACTGTTGTTAAACGAACCACTATTCTTACTTCTTTTAAACACTATTCTATACATCTTTTTGTTCAAAACTCATTCACACTGCGCGCGGGGTTTATCACTGATCACACGAATACTTTTCTGGATACGTTTACTTTTTCTTATTCATTTATTGGTCTAAATTTTTGTCAAAAGACTGATATTAAGTAGCTCTTAACTGCTGGGCGCCCCTGCAGGGGAATCGTGTGCACGGGCTTGCCACACGACAAAAGTTCAACCGGCCCGTTGCCTGCGTCAATCACAGCAAGACGGGTCGTTCTGACGGAGCCTGCGACGGAAGAATCTTCTCGAAGAGCGCGGAATCTGCAGAAAAAGGCACGTCGTCCCGGATCTTGTCTCCGCTGACGCCAAAGAGGTCCTTCGACGTCGCTCCGCTCAGGACGACCTCTGCTCAGAATTTTTGCCGTGCGGCGTGGTGCACGGGTTGGTTCCTTGGGCCTGGGGAACAGGGAGACGCTCCGCGAATCTGAAAGCAGCCAGGGCTCAGGGCAGGCATTCAGGACAAGACGGGTCTCGATAGGCATCCCCCATCGGATGAGCTGGGGCTGCGGGCCGTGTTGCACGTTTGGCGCGTTCAGCGAACACGGGCGAACAGTCCTCGGGCGAGCGCCGGTGCTTCTCCCGGACCCCGGCACTGTGAGTCAGGAGGAGATCCGGTCGCCCCCTCACGGGGTTTACGTTCCGGGAATTTTCCGAAGATCGGCGCCGGGAATGGATCCATCGAACAGGTCCCAGTTGTATTTGCCGTCGGTTGCGAGAACAACACTTTTCACCGTCCCTCCTCCGCCCTCGTGACGCTCTCCTCGTCTTTGACGACCGCCCTCCGTGAGGCCCTCAGTCCCCGTCGGCTCCGCCGGGATGTGTCCCTCGCTCCCTTCACTACCTTTAAGCTGGGCGGCACCGCGGACTGGTACGCCGACGTACGCTCGGCCGATGAGCTCGCGACCGTGACCCGGGCCGCCCGTGCGCACGACGTGCCGTATTTTCTCCTCGGCACCGGCGCCAACGTGATCGTGGGCGACCACGGGTACCAGGGCCTCGTCATCCACAATCGAGCCCGGGGCCTGCAGGTCGATCACGACACAAATCGCATTCGGGCCGAGAGCGGGGCCCTGGTGTACCCCGACCTCATCGAGCGGGCCGTGTCGGCCGGCCTCTCGGGACTGGAGCACTACGTGGGCATCCCCTCGACCGTGGGCGGCGCCCTCTGGCAAAATCTCCACTTCTTGTCCCCCCCGCCCGACCGGGAGCGGACCGTGTTCTGGGACGAGGTCGTCCATTCCGCCGAGCTTCTGACCGAAGAGGGCGACCGAAAGACCGTGGGGCCGGGCTACTTCGACTTCGGCTACGACTACTCCATCCTCCACGACCGGGACGACGTGGTGCTAGCCACGACCTCGCAGCTCGAGCCCGGCGACCCGACGCGCATGCGTGAGATCATGGACGCGAACCTGCAGTGGCGTGCCGAGCGGCACCCCCCGCTGGACACCGAGCCGAGCGTAGGGTCGATCTTCAAGAAAATTGAGGGGGTCGGCGCCGGGCGCCTCATCGACGAGTGCGGCCTGAAGGGCGCGCGGATCGGAGGCGCCATGATCACGCACCGTCACGCCAACATCTTCGTGAACGTAGAGGACGCCCGGGCCGCGGACGTCTGCGCCCTGATTGAGCTGGCCCGGGACACGGTAGCGCGCGAGACGGGCCACCGGCTGGAGACGGAGATTGACTTCGTCGGCGAGTTTGCCCCCCCGACCGACGCGGAGCCTACCTTCGTCCCGAAAGACCCCGACCTCGTGACGGCGGCCGACCGGGCGAAGGCATCTTAGAACCGGGTTCAACTTCTGTCTCGGGGCTCCGAGCGGCAGTAAGGGCCTGCACATCGCCTCCGGTCTCGGGCGGTAGTCCCACTACAGACCTCGTTCAGGATGCGATTTTCGCTCCGTCAATTTTCGCTCTCGCGATCCGACACAAAATCAGAACAGACTCTTGGTGGTCGGGCACTCCCCTCTTTGCCTTGCCGGTGCACACTTCTTCTCCAACTCCCACACAGCAGGGCGCTCTGGGTGTCCGTGAAGAGCCTCCTCGACACGCCGGGGTCCCCAGAGTGAACTTCTCGCCCGCGGCACTGCCCCGGAGGGATAGCAGAAATCGGGGTGTGCATCCCCCTTCCCCACCGCCCAGCCCCACACGTTTCAGCCCATACGCCTCCCTACAGGACGGCGTCGGCGAAGGCCTCTGCCTCTGTCGTCAACCGATCCGAGGCCTCCAACCCGTCGCCCCACTCGTCCGGAAACGCGGCCCAGCCGTGCAGTGCGCCGAGCATGGCCCCCATCATGGCCCCGGTGGTGTCGGCATCGCCGCCCACGTTGATGCCGGAGAGGAGTGTGTTTTCGAGAAGATGGGCACGGCGGGCCACCATGGCAGACGCGAACGGCCAGGCCTCGTCTGCCCACACCCCGACTCCGTCGCACGCGTCCCCGAGGTTGAGCGGGAAGGCGTCGAGCTGATCCGAGAGGGCTCTCAGGCGCCCCGAGACGCGGTCGTCTCCGTCGAGGTGCTCTTCCGCCCACGATGTGGCATCGACCAGCCGGTCCCAAAACGCTGCGCGGTCGACCGTATCGGGCGTCCATTCCAGCAGCGTGCGGACGGCCACGACCTGTCCCCACCCGGCCGCCAGGGCGGCGGGGTGGCGGTGCGTAACCGACAGCACCGGGCGCACCGCCTCGAAGGCCGCGGTCCGATCCAGATCGTGGGCTGCCCACCAGGCCCCGAGCGGAGCCGCCCGCATGGCGGCACCGTCCGTGGGGCGGTCGGGCACGCCGGACTCAGCGGGAGGGCTCCCCTTCGCCAGACGATCGATGGCCGTCGTGGTCGTCTCGCCCCAGCGTCGCGCCTCGGCCCGAAGGGCAACGTACTCGTCCGCGACGGCGGTCGGCCACGCGTCCGGCGCCTCAGGGTGAGCGGCGAGGGCCCGCACGAGGGCAAACGTCATTTGCGTGTCGTCCGTCCACTGCCCGGCGTCCAGGTCCCCCCGCTGATCGTCGTCCCGGTATTCTTTGATGCCTTTGTAGTAGGTGCGCACGTTCGCGTGGCTGAGCCCCTCGACGGGCATGCCCAACGCGTCGCCGACGGCGGTGCCGAGGAGCGCCCCGGCGATCGAATCAGGAGTCAAAGACACAGTGCTCATCAGACGGGCGGTGCAATCCAGTGAGTGGGACCGAGAGACGACTCCAGGGGTAGCGGATGGGGAGTCGATTTTCGATGTCCGCATCGCTATTTTTCGATGCGTCCCTCGAAATGAGGGAGCACGGTCGCGTTCCGCTTCTCGCCTCTATTCTTCTGATGAATTGGCTCACCGGCGCCTGGGCCGTCTTTCGGAAAGACCTTCGCGTCGAGCTGCGCAGTCAGTACGCAGCGAACACGCTTCTGCTGTTTGCCCTTGCGGCCCTCTTTTTGGTGGCGTTCGCGGTCGGGCCGCAGCCGCTGAGCGCCCGGGTGCGGGCCGCGCTCCTGTGGATCGTGCTTCTGTTCGCGGCCTCCATCGGGCTTGGGCGGTCGTTCGTGGCGGAGTACGAGGGCGGCACCGCGCTCCTGCTTCGCCTCCACACGCGGGCAAGCATGGTGTTCGCCGGCAAGCTGCTCTTCAACTTCGGCCTCGTAGTGCTTCTGACCCTCGTCGCCACCAGCGTCTTCCTGCTGCTGCTCGGCGTCTCCGTCGGCACCCCCGGGCTGTTCGCGGGCACCCTCGCCCTCGGGGCCCTCGGGCTGACCAGCGCCACCACATTGCTCTCGGCCCTCGTGGCCCGCGCCTCCCGCGGTGGGCCGCTCCTGCCGGTGCTCCTCTTGCCGGTGCTGGTCCCAGTGTTGGTGTCGGGGGTCGGGGCCACGCGGAAGGCGCTGCTCGGCCAGGGATGGGGGGCGGCGCAGGACGAGCTCTTAACCCTGGTGGGCTTCGCCGGGGCGACCCTCTCCGCGGCCGTGGTGCTGTTCGACTACGTGTGGGTGGACTGACCCACCGCCTTGAACGTTGAGCGAATTCAGAGGCGCCCCGGAAAGCCGCCACTCGGGGCGGCGTACCAATTTGTGCATTGTTTTGTAAGTTCACCTGCTGCGTTATGCCTTCCCAAGTGCAGACCCAGGGGCTGGTCAGCCGCCGACTGTACCGCGTGGTGCGGGGCACCGTCGTGGTGGTGCTGACCGGGATCCTCATCGCCGGCCTGTTGGGCAAAATTCCGCAGCTGGACATCCTCGAGCAGTCGGCGCGCAACCTGTATTTCCACGTGCCGATGTGGTTTGCGCTCATGGCGGCCACGATCGTCTCGGCCTACCACTCGGCCCAGCACCTCCGACACGGCGACCGCATTCGGGACCTTCGCGCCCGGGAGGCGGCCCGGCTCGGCCTCATTTTCGGCGGGCTCGGCATCGTGACCGGAATGGTGTGGGCCCGCTTTACGTGGTACGAGGGCACCGGGGTGTGGTGGAACTTCGACCCCAAGCAGTCGATGGCGGCGGTCCTCCTGCTCATCTACGGCGGGTACTTCGTTCTGCGTGACGCCATCGATGCCCCCCGAACGCGGGGCCGCATCGCGGCGGTCTACAACCTATTCGCAGTTGTCACCATGCCGTTTCTCCTCTACATCCTGCCCCGCCAGATGCCGAGCCTCCACCCCGGCGGGGAGGGCAGCCCAGCCTTCAGCCAAACGGACCTCGCCCCCGCCATGCGCTGGGTCTTCTACCCGTCTGTACTGGCCTTCCTCGGGCTCTGCTGGCTGCTGTACACGCAGCGGGTTCGTCTGGCCTGGCTCCGGGAGGTCCTGCGCCAGAAGGCCCTCGGCAATGCCCACGGCGACGGGGACGCCGCACACTGATGTCCGTGGCCAATTTCGTGTCGCCGCTGCTCCTCGACTGACCCCTGCCGCCCCCGCTGCCTCATGACCATCCATCCCCTCCGGCCCTCCGATTCTGCCGCCCTCCGGCCGGGGCAGGAGCGCCCGGACACGACGACGGCCTACGACAGCACGTGGACGGAACAGCCCGCCCATTCTGCCCCGGAGGGGCTCGACCGCATCATGGGCCAGGATGGCAAGATCTACGTCGTGCTCGCCGTGGTGCTCCTGATCTGGATCGGGGTGGTCGCGCTCCTCTTCCGGACCGACCGGCAGATCGACGAGCTGGAACGGCGCGTCGACCGGTCCATTTCAGAAAATGAGTAGTTTTGCCCTTTCCTCCCCTGCTTCCATGAAGTGGAAAACCATTCTCGGCGTGGCCGCCATGATCGGCTTCGGCACGCTTCTGTTCGTCAACTTCGGCAGTCAGGTGGGCGGGTACATGAACTTTGACCAGGCGGCCCGCACAGGGGCTACGGCCCATGTGGTGGGCACGTGGGCGGAGGACCGGCCCACGAGCTACGACCGCATGCAAAATGTCTTCACCTTCCACATGGAGGACGAGGACGGGACGGTGCGGAAGGTGCGGTACAACAATCCGAAGCCGGCCAACTTTGAGGAGGCCGAGCAGGTGGTTGTGGAGGGGCGGAACCAAGACGGCATGTTCGTGGCCGAAAACATCCTCGTAAAGTGCCCTTCGAAGTACAACGACGCGAAGGGCCTGCAGCAGAAGGCCAGCCGCTCTGCCCAGGGAGAAACGCCCGCAACCGCTTCTTCTCCCCAGTAGCTGCCCCTTTGGTGTCCACCGCCCAAATTGGTGTCGTCCTGCTCACCCTGACCCTCCTGCCCGTGGCCGAGGCCCAGTCGCTGCCCGACAATCCGCTCGCTCTCTGTCCCGACACGCCCAACTGTGAGCGTGTGGCCAAGGGCTACGAGGTTCCACCGGACACGCTGTACGGGGCCGCCGAGCGAGCCCTTGAATCACTGGGTCCCGTTACGCTCCGCCAGCCCAGCGGCTCGGCCTCTCGTCGACTGGAGGCGGTATACCGGGTAGCCCTCGTTTTCAAAGACGACGTGGACGTGGTCGTCCGGGCGCGGGAACACGGCGGCAGTGCCCTGTACGTCCGCAGCGCCAGCCGGGTGGGGCACAGTGACCTCGGCGTCAACCGGCGCCGGGTCGACCGCTTCTTAGAGGCGGTCGGGGCCGCCCTCCGGAAGGAAACCTCTCCCGAGTAGCCTGCCCCTTCACGCCTCTACAGGGACAGCCCTCACAGGTACAGCGCCGTAGCGATCAGGAAATAGAGGGCCAGGCCCAGGATGTCGTTGAGGGTCGTCACGAACGGCCCCATCGCGCTGGCGGGGTCGATTCCCAGCCACGTCAGCAGAAACGGGATGAGTGCCCCGTTGGTGGTCGCGACCAGGCTCACGGACAGCATCGTGAGAGCGAGGGTCGACACGAGCGTCATCACGTTGCCCATCCCGAGCGCGGCCACCGTTCCACAAAGCAGGGCCGCCACGACGAGTCCGTTGAGCAGGGCCACGAGCATTTCTTTCCCGATGCGCTCGAAGGCGTCGGACAGCCAGAGCTCGCCCGCCCCGAGCCCCTGCACGGCGATGGCCGCGCTCTGGACGGCGGCGTTGCCGCCCATGGCCGTCACGACGGGAATAAACGTGGCGAGGACCACGGCCTGCTGAAGCGTCGCCTCGAACACACCGATGACGGTCCCGGAGAGCCCCGACCCCACGAGCCCCACGATCAGCCACGGCAGGCGCCCCCGGCTCACTTGCACCGCCGAGTCGACGGTCTCCTCCTCCCCGGTGAGGCCGCTCATGAGCTGCATGTCCTCCTCCGCCTCGTCGCGGATGACGTCCACCACGTCGTCAATCGTGATCCGCCCCATCATCCGCCCCGCCTCGTTCACCACCGGGAGGGACACGAGGTCGTACCGCTGCACCACACGCCCCACCTCCTCCTGGTCCACCTGGGGGGGAACCGAGATAACGTCAGCGTCCATCACGTCGCGCACCTTCACCGCCCCCGCCGAGAGCAGCAACTGCTTGAGCGAGAGGGTGCCCAGGAGCGTCCCTGCTTCGTCGACGACGTAGGCGGTGTAGACCTCATCGATGTCGGTGGCGCTCTGCCGAACCGCCTCGGTGGCCTCTTGCAGGGTCTGATCCGGGGCGATAACCACGTACTCGCGCGCCATGATGCCGCCGGCCGTCTCCTCCCCGTACTCCAGCAGCTCGGTCAGGTCCTCCGCGGCCTCCAGGTCGGGCAGCACCTGCAGGACCCCCTCGTCCGGCAGGTCCGCGAGCACGTCCGCCGCGTCGTCGGTGTCGAGCGCATCGACCAGGCCCACGATCGCGTCCGGCGGCATCTCTTCCAGGAGCGCGGCCCGCACCGTGTCCTCCATTTCCGCGAGCACGTCCGCGCCCATCTCCGGGGGGAGCCACCGGAAGAGCCGACGGGCCTCCGCGTTCGGCAGGCGCCGAAGCAGCAGGGCCACGTCGGCCGGATAGAGGTCGGCGACCAGATTGAGCACCATGCCCCGCTGCCGCTCCGCCAACAAGGTGACGAGGTCATCCACGACCGACTCGTCAACCTCCAGCAGGCCGCTGTAGGGCGGGCCATCGGAGGCGGGCGGCGGCCGGGACGAGGACGACGACGTATCGGAGGCGGGCATAGAGCGACGGGGACTGGGCGGGATTCAAGGCCGGTCCGTTCCGCGAACAGATTGGTCCCAGAGGGGCGCTAGGCTTCGGGGACCGGGTCGGCGTGGGCATTCAGGTGGCGCGCGAGCGTCGCAAACTCCTCGGGCGTGAGCGCCTCGGCCCGCTTGCGGCCCCAATCGTTTGGAAAGCCGACGTCCTGCTCCTTCGTCCACGCGCTCAGGCTGTTGCGGAGCATCTTGCGGCGCTGATTGAACGCGGCCCGCACGTAGCGACGCACGTCGTCGAATGGAAGATCGGCGGGCGCCGCATCGGTTCCGAACCGGACCCGGACCACCGCACTCGTCACGTCGGGCTGCGGAGAAAAGACCTGCGGGGGCACCGTGAAGAGCTTCTCCGGCGCGGCAAAGAGCTGCAGCAGAACGCTGAGAATGCCGTACGCCTTGGTGCTCGGCTCCGCAACGATCCGCTCGGCCACCTCCCGCTGCATGGTGAGCACCGCCTCGGCGAGGGACTGCCGCTGCCCCAACAGAGAGAACAGAATCGGGCTCGTGAGGTAGTACGGCGTGTTGCTAATGACGTGGAGCGGCCCGCCCTTCGCATCGGCGAGGGCGGCCCAATCCGTCTCCCGCACGTCTTCCTGCCGCACGTCCACGTCGGGCACTCGCTCGCGGAGCACGTCCACGGCCCGCTCGTCGATCTCGATGGCGGTCAAGGTCTCATGCCGTTGGGCCAGGCGCTCGGTGAGCACGCCGGTGCCGGCCCCCACCTCCACGACGTGGGCGTCCAGCGGGGCCGTCAGTGTCCCGACGATCTTCTCGGCCATGTTGGGGTCCTGCAGGAAGTTCTGGCCGAGGCTCTGCTTCGGGCGAAACGGAATGCGCACGGGACGGGCGGGTCGAGGAGGAAGGGATACACGAGTCCACACGCCTCTCGGGCCTCAACGTTCAGCGGACCTCTCCCTAGCCCAGGTGCTTCCGCCGGTTTCGGACGTAGTCTTCGAAGAGGAACGAGCCGAGGTCATCGAGCTCCGAGTAGTAGGCACGTCCCTGATTCGCCTCCGTCAGCTCGCGGACAAAGTCCCGCAGGCCCGGGTCGCGGGCGATCATAAAGGTCGTGATCGTGATGTCCTCCCGCCGGCAGACCGTGGCCTCGTCGAGCACCTTGTTCACGACCTTCCGGTCCAGGCCGTACGCGTTGCGGTACATCTCCCCGTCCTCGATGTGGCAGGACGGCTTGCCGTCGGTGATCATGAAGATCTGCTTGTTGCGGTTGTTGCGGCGGTGCAGGATGTCGCGCGCCCGCCGCAGTCCCGCCCGTGTGTTTGTGTAGTACGGCCCCACGTCGAGGTACGGCAGGTCCTCCACGTCGACCTCCCAGGCGTCGTTGCCAAAGGCCACGATGTCGAGCGAGTCCTTCGGGTACTGCGTCATGATGAGCTCCGAGAGGGCCAGCGCCACCCGCCGGGCCGGCGTAATCCGGTCTTCTCCATAGAGCACCATCGAATGGGAGAGGTCAATCATGAGCACCGTCGCCATCGAGGCGTGGTGGTCCGTTTTGTGGACCTGGAAATCATCCTCTGCGAGGGTCCAGTCGTCCCCCACGCCCGAGCGCTTGAACGAGTTGGAGAGGGTGCCGGTGACATCGAGGTTCGAGAGGTCATCCCCAAACTGCCAGTCCTTGGTCTCGGGGAGCCGCTCGTCGCCCTGCCCGGTGTACGGGGTGCGGTGCCCGCCCATGCCGCCCTTCTTCAGGTCATTGAAGATTTCCTCCAGGGCCGACTGTCGGAGCGAGCGCTCGGTGCGGGCCGTAATCTCAACCGTCTCGCCGTCTTCGCCGTCCTCCAGGTAGCCGCGCTTCTTCAGCTCCTCGATGAAGTCATCGAGGTCCTTGTCCGAACCTTCGGTCAACCCGTACTTGTCGTCGAGCTGTTCCATCCAGTCGAGGGCCTCCTCCGCGTCCCCAGCCGTGTGTTCGAGCAGCTCCTGGAAGAGGTCGAGGAGCTCCTCGAAGAGCGGCTTCTGACTGCCGTGGCGGACGGGATCCCAGTCGGTATACCGAAAACGCATGGCGGAGTGGCTGGTCTGAAGAAAAGTACTACACGAGAGGTATGCCGGACCCCCACTGTTTGTTTGTTCTTCACGGACGCATCGCGGGCATCCTTACACGGATGGGACATTCATTTCTCTCCCGTAGACCTCCGATCATCCCGAATAGGGCTCATCAAGGTACTTTTCTGCGCGCTCGTGTGCTCCGGACGCATCCTCCATGTTAAGCACCGTCCGGTAACGGTTGACGGCCATGTCGCGGCGGCCGAGGGCGTCGTACACCATGCCCTGATACAAATATCCGAGCATTCGGTAGCGCGTGTCTTCGACGGTCGTGCGGGCGGTCAACTGCTCCAGCGCCGCCAGGTGTTGGAGGGCCTCTTGATAGGCGTCCTGGTAGAGCCGGTCGCGGGCCAGGTACAGCCGGGCAATCTCTTCCATGTGGGCGTTGTAGCCCGCCCGTCCGGCCTCGGCGCGCTCCAGCACCGTCCTGAAGATGCGCCGCGCCTGCCGCCAGCGTCCCCAGCGCGCATACACCCGTCCTTCGAAGGTGTGGAAGAACGGATTGTCCGAGTGCCGCTCGCGCAGCCGGTCGGTCCACTTCCGCGTCGTTCGAAAATCATCCTCGTACAGGTAGTGGATCTTCGCGAGGAAGTAGATCGCCTCGGTCCGCACGTAGTGGCCGTTTGTGGCTGTCTCGCGGAGCCGTTCAAGGCCCTGCTCCTTGTCCCCATCGGGCAGCATCCACATGATGGCCTTCGACACCGAATACTCCTCCGGCAGAATGGCCGCGTAGTAGTCGTACATCCCTGAGCCAAAAACATAGTCGCCCCGCTCCGGGGCCCCCTCTTCCACCGTCTGGACGTTGCTGATGGCCTTTTGTGCGTTTCGGATCGTCTTCCACCAGCGATGCCGGTTGGAGTGGAGCCGCGCCAGAAAGCCGTGGGCCGCCGCCTTGAAGAGGGCCGCGTCAAAGTGGTCCGGGTCCTCTGCCAGCAGCGCGTCGCACCGCTCAACGACGGTGTTCATCTGCTCGATGAACGCCTCGTCGTGAGAGGTATCCGTGAGGTCGAGCATGATGGTCCACCACAGGTTGAGCCCCTGCAGGAACGGCCCGATGGGATGGTCGGGGTAGCGTGCATCGATCGCGTTGAACCGGGCCTTCGCCTTCTCAAACTCCATGCCGTAGAGCCGGTCGAGCCCCTCGGTGCCCGTCGTCCGCACAAACCCGTCGGTGAGCACGGAGGAGGCCTGCGCCACGGTCGTGGTCTCGGCGGCCGCCGCGGCCGGACGCACCTGGCCATGGGCACACACGGGGCCCACGGTGAGCAGCGCCCCGAACAACGCGGCGAGGCCCCAGATCGGCAATGGACGGCGGGATGAGGGGCGAGCCATGAGTGGGACAGGCCAAGCGTGGCCTCTTTGTTAGGACGCCTCGTCCGTCTTGACCCCTTGCAGGCTTTTTTCGGCGAGGAGGTTGACGGCGTGGGTCTGAACCCGCCCGTTCCGATCGCGGTGGCGGCGGCGGGCGATGGTCACCAGCCGGTCCACCAGCTCGTCGAAGGAGACGCCGGACGGCTCCCACAGGTAGAACGAAAACGAGCCCGGGATGGTGTTTATTTCGTTGAAGTAAAGCTGCCCGGTGGCCGCGTCGATCATGAAGTCGATACGGACGACGCCGGCGCACTCGAACTGGTGGAAGATGCGGACCGCCAGGTCTTGGATCTCCTCGGTCCGTTCCTCGGAGAGATTCGCCGGCACAATGCGGTCCTGCGCGGCCATGCCCTCCGGGCTCGCCTCGGCCCTTTTGGTGCCCCCCGCCTTCGTGGCTTCTTCGTCCTCCCGCATGTACTTGTCTTGGAAGGTGAGCACCTCGTCGTCCTCCCCCGCCACCGGCTCCTCCAGCACGCTGGGCGTGGCCTCGTGCACGTCCCCGAGCACCGAGCAGTTGATTTCCCGCAGTGCCTCCACGGCCCGCTCCACGATCACCTTGTCGTCGTACCGAAAGGCATCCTCGATGGCCGCGTCGAGTGCGGGGCGCGTGTCCACCTGCGCGATGCCGATGGACGACCCGCAGCGGGCCGGCTTCACGACGAGCGGATAGTCGAGGGCGGCCTCGCATTCGTCCAGGGCCGCCTCTTCCCGGTACGCCCACTCGTCCTCGCGGAACGCCACCCAATCGACCACCGGGATGCCGGCCTGTTGGCACACCTGCTTCGACAGTGCCTTGTCCATGCCGAGGGCGGAGCCGAGCACCCCGGCGCTGGTGTAGGGCACGTTGACCGTTTCGCAGAGGCCCTGCACTCCCCCACTCTCCCCGGGCCCGCCGTGCAGTCCCAGAAGCATCACATCCACCCGACGCCGCAGCCGGGGGCGCTGGAGGTGCTTCAGTACGCCCGGCGGGCGGTCCTCGATCAGCTCAAGGTGCCCGTGCGGCGTGGGCGCGAGGGAGACCGGCATCGCCGTCTCGCGCAGGGCTTCAAGGTCCCGGTACGTTTCCACCTCCAGCAGGGCATCGCCAGTGTACCACGTGCCGTCCTTCGCCACGTAGATGGGCACGGGCGTGTACCGGGTGCGGTCGAGCGCCGCGGCGGCCTGCAACGTGGAGATCACCGACACCTCGTGCTCGGGCGCCACCCCGCCGAGGACGACGCCGACCTGTAACGACTCGGAAGACACAGTGGGTCCGGGGTGGGACAAGAGACAGAACGACGCAGAGACAAGAGACCGATACGGGGAGGAGCGCCCGGACGATCCCCCAAGTGCCGAGTGCGTTTTCATCGGGCGAAGGCATCCCCCTTACGCCGCCCCACACTCCACGAACTGCCCGTCGCTGTAGACTGCCCAGGGGCGCCCCACCATCTCGGCGTCCGTGAACGGGGTGTTTTCGCTCTTCGACCGGAGGTCGTCCTCCATGAAGGTCCACTCGGTCGACGCGTCGAAGACCGTGAGCCGCGCCGGGGCGCCCTCCGCGAGCTGCGGCGCGTCGAGGCGCAGGATGCGACGCGGGGCCACGGTCAGCTTTCGCACCGCCTCCGCGACGGAGAGCACGCCGGGCTCGATCAGCTCACGCCCGATGAGGCCCCACGCCGTTTCGAGGCCGAGGATGCCGAAGGGGGCGTGGGCAAACTCGACCTGCTTTTCGTAGGACGCGTGGGGGGCGTGGTCGGTACAGATCGCGTCGATGGTGCCGTCGGCGAGACCCTCCTTCAGCGCGTCCACGTCCGCCGCCGAGCGGAGGGGCGGGTGCATCTTCGTGTTCGTGTCGAACCCAGTCCGCTCCACCGCCGCGTCAGTGAGCGTCAGGTGGTGGGTGCACACCTCCGCCGTGACGGGCAGGCCACGCGCCTTGGCCCGCCGCACCAGCTCCACGCCGCGAGCGGTGGAGATGTGGGCCACGTGGAGGGCCCCTCCAGTGAGGGCCGCCAGCTCAATATCACGGGCAATCATGACGTCTTCGGACGCCGCCGGAATGCCGTCCAGTCCGAGCCGCGCCGAGACCGCCCCCTCGTGCATCTGCCCGCTCGGGTTCAGCGTCTCCTCCTCCATGTGGTTGATGATGGGCCGGTCCAGCATGCTGCTGTACTCCAGGGCCCGCCGCATCAGTTCCGCCGTCGGCACGGGCGCCCCGTCGTCACTGAAGGCGACGGCCCCACCGTCCCGCAGGTCGGCCATCTCGGCGATCTCATTGCCGGCCCGCTCTTTCGACACGCAGGCAATGGGGTGGACGCCCACCGGTGTGTCTTCGGCCCGTTCCCGCACGAACTCCACCACGTCGCGCGTGTGGAGGGGCGGATCGGTGTTGGGCATGCAGGCCACGTCGGTAAACCCGCCCGCGAGCGCCGCGCGGCTTCCAGTCGCAACGGTTTCTTTGTGCTCGTAGCCGGGCTCGCGGAGGTGGACGTGCATGTCCATCCATCCCGGCGAGATGAGCATTCCCGAGGCGTCGTACACGGGGAGGTCGTCGTCCACGTCCGGAACGTCTCCGATGGCCGCGATCGTGCCGTCTCGAATCAGCAGGTCGGCGTCCTGGGTCGTTTGGGGGCGGGGCCGAAGCAGGGTGCCGCCGCGGAGGAGAAGGTGGGGAGTCATGCGAAAAATGCGCGTCGTGGAGAAATGCGATCCACCCAGAAGGTACGGTCTCGACGCTCCTCCGTCAACGGCCCCGGCCCCCTTGTCAAAAGCCGGTGGAGGCGGTCTCTGTGGGCCGTTTTGGTGGCACTTCCGGCCCCAATTTTGTACACTTAATAGTCTAGAATCCTGCTTGAAAATAGACATCGAGCCGAGACACAGCGGGCGGCACGCACAAGCGGGGTCTGCACGCCCCCGGAGCCGCCGCCACAGGACTCCTGCGGGCCCCACTGCGCGAGACCCGCAAAGTCACAGCGCTGGGAGCACAGCGACCAAGTACTTTCAGAGTGCGCTGGGAGCACAGTACCCAAGTCCTCTGGGGGCCACAGACAGTCCACCCAGCAGGTTCTGACACCCTGTCATCTAAGTTCTGGGCTCGTCTCTCCGTCACCACCCTCTAAATTAGCCTCTCTTCCGCACTATGGAAGCCGACGACAGCCGCGTAATCCCGATCAACATCGAGGAGGAGATGAAGTCCTCCTACATCGACTACTCGATGTCGGTGATCGTGAGCCGTGCGCTCCCGGACGTCCGCGACGGCCTGAAGCCGGTGCACCGCCGCGTCCTGTACGGCATGCACGAGCTCGGCCTCACCCAGGGCGCGAACTACAAGAAGAGCGCCCGCATCGTGGGAGAGGTCCTCGGAAAGTATCACCCACACGGCGACTCGTCGGTCTACGACACGCTGGTGCGCATGGCCCAGCACTTCTCGATGCGCTACCCGCTGGCCGACGGGCAGGGCAACTTCGGCTCCGTCGACGGCGACTCGGCCGCGGCCATGCGGTACACGGAGGCCCGCATGACGCGGATCGCCGAGCAGATGCTGACCGACATCGGGAAGGAGACCGTCGACACGCAGGAAAACTTCGACGGGACGCTGGAGGAGCCGACGGTGCTCCCGGCGGCCTTCCCCAACATGCTCGTGAACGGGGCCGACGGCATCGCGGTCGGCATGGCCACGAAAATTCCGCCGCACAACCTGGGGGAGACGATCGATGCGACGGTGGCCTACGTCGACGATCCGGACATCGCGATCGACGACTTGATGGAGCACCTTCCGGCGCCGGACTTCCCCACCGGCGGCATCATCTACGGCTACGCTGGCGTCTACGAGGCGTACCATACGGGCCGGGGCCGCGTCGTCATGCGTGCCAAGATGCACGAGGAGGAGGTGCGCAGTGGGCGCGACGCCCTCGTGGTCACCGAGCTGCCGTACCAGGTGAACAAGAGCCGCGAGGTGGAGCGAATCGCCGACCGCGTGCGCCAGGAACGCATCGAGGGGATCGCCGACCTGCGCGACGAGAGCGACCGAAACGGCCTCCGCATCGTGATCGAGCTGAAGCAGGGGGCCAACGCCGAAATCGTCAAGAATCAGGTCTACAAGCACTCCCGCCTGCAGGACACGTTCGGGGTGAACATGGTGGCGCTGGTGAACGGGCGGCCGAAGGTGGTCACCCTGAAGGACGCGATCCGGCACTACGTGGACCACCGCCACGAGATCGTCGTCCGCCGCACGGAGTACGACCTGGAGCAGGCCCAGGACCGCGCCCACATCCTGGAGGGCCTCACCCTGGCGCTCGACCACCTCGACGCGGTCATCGCCATCATCCGCCACTCGCCCGACACCGGCACGGCCCGCCAGAACCTACGCCAGGGCCGCTATCCGGATGCGCTCAGCGACGCCGACCTGGACGAGATCAACGTGCCGCACGCCCCCCCCGTGGAGGCCGACGAAGGGCAGGACACCGTGCAGAAGCTGCTGGGGGACGAGTACGCGGAGCTGGTCGATCAGCCCGAGGCGGGCCACTGGCTGACCGAGGCCCAGGCCAACGCCATCCTGCGCCTGCGCCTGAGCCGCCTGACCGGGCTGGAGCGCGAGAAGATTATCGGCGAGTACGAGGACATCATCGAGAAAATTCGGGAGTTCCAGCGGATCTTAAACAGCCGCGACCGCCGGATGGAGCTCATCAAGGAGGAGCTGCTCAAGGTCAAGGACCGATTCGACGACGAGCGCCGCACCGAGATCGACTACACCGGCGGCGACGACATCATCATCGAGGACCTGATCGAGCGGGAGCACGTCGTCGTGACGATTACAAACCAGGGCTTGACGAAGCGAACCCCCATCGACACGTATCGCACGCAGGGGCGGGGGGGCGTCGGCATGCGGGGCACCGGCAAGCGGGAGGACGACCTCATCGAGCACCTCTACGTGTGCCACTCGCACGACGTGCTGCTCCTCTTCACCGACAAGGGCCAGTGCTTCTGGCTCCGCCCGTTCGAAATTCCGGAGGGCGGCCGCACGGCGAAAGGCCGCTCGATCCGGCAGCTCCTCGACCTCGACCCGGACGACCGCGTGCGGGCTGTCATCAGCGTGGGCAAGGAGGAGTTCGAGGACGAGGACTTCCTCAACAGCCACTACGTCCTCGCCGCCACACGGCAGGGCCAGGTCAAAAAGACCGCGCTCGAAGCGTACAGTCGCCCCCGCTCCAACGGCATCATCGGCATCAAGATCGACGAGGGCGACCAGCTCATCGAGGCGTCCCTCACCGGCGGCGACAACACGGTCGTGGTGGCCTCCTCCGGCGGCCGGGCCGTGCACTTCGACGAGGGCGACGCCCGTCCCATGGGCCGCAACACGCGCGGCGTGCGGGGCATGAAGCTGCCCGGCGACCAGGAGCTGGTGGGCATGATCTCGGTGCCCCCAGAGATGCACGACGACCTCGACGTGCTGGCCCTCACGGAGCACGGCTACGGCAAGCGCACGGCCCTGTCCGACTACCGCGTGCAGGGGCGGGGCGGCAAGGGCCTCATCACCCTGAACCGCACCGACCGCACGGGCGACCTCGTGTCGATCAAGGGCGTGCTCGGGGCCGAAGACCTGATGGTCATCACCGAGGGCGGCATCATGATTCGCACCCGGGTCGGGGAGATCAGCACGATGGGCCGCAACACGCAGGGCGTGCAGGTGATCGACCTGAAGGACGGCGACGCGATTGCCGACGTCACCCGGGTGGCCGACACAGACGAGCCGGAGGTCGAGGACGAGCCCCCTGCCGACGAAACCCTCGACGGTGAGTCCCCCAGCGACGCCGCGGCCGCCACGAACGGCGCGATGGACGACGATGCCGCCAGCGACGCAGTGGACGACGCCTCCTCGTAGCCCGTCCCCCTATCGGGATGGGCTCCCGTGAGGAGACTTGCTTCCTCAGGGGCGCTGCCCATCTCGCCTGGGCTAGCGAACGTGAACGGCCTTCGTGGTGGCGGCAAAGTCTTCGTTCCAGACACGGAAGAAGTATGTGCCGCTGCTGAGCGACGCCGGCAATTCTCCCCCGAGGTCGAGCGACTCGGCATCTCCAATCTCTCGGCTTAGGATCGGAGTCGCCACGCGACGACCGAGGAGATCATAGACATCCACCCGGACGGCCTGACGGGTGTCCTGCGCCTCGGGAAATGTGACGGAAAGATTCAGGTCATTCCGGAATGGGTTCGGGTAGGCCGTCACGTTCACCTCGGACGTTCGCAACGCAACCTGCGCGCTGCCTCTCGTGACGAGACTGTCCGCCCCGGTGCTCGTTTCTGTGACTCCCTGTATACGGAAGCGATGCGTGCCCACGGGCAGATTTTCGATTGTCTGGCTGTACTCCCCAGCCCCCTTCGACTCGATTCGGACCCGGTCCTCAAAGCCCTCCCCAAAGTAGCCTTGCTGAACCACGAAGGCGTCCAGGGTCACGTCTTCCTCTCCACCCACCTGTCGCCATGTCAGGTCCACGGCCCCGTCCCCGCCCCCCATTGCGCGTCCCTCTCCACTCGCGTTGGTAATGGCCACGTCCACCGCCGGTACGGCCGGCTCGGCCTGCACGAAGCCGTGGCCGCTCCACAGGTCTATGCCCTCTCCATTGGCAAACTCGACAAAATCACCGTCTCGCCGTTGGCGCGAGGTCACGTCGGCCGCGGTATTCTCCAGGCGGCCGTAGACCTCCGACGGGGTAAGACCGGGCCGCGCCTGTTGAATGAGCGCCCCAATGGCCGCGATGTTCGGCGCCGCCGCTGAGGTGCCGAAGAAATTGGGATGGGGGTCCGGGTCAACGTTCGACGTATTCGGGAAGTCGGTGGGCAAGTCCTGACCGAAGAAGGTATTGTCAATGCCGTCGGTGCCGGTCACATCCGGCTTTTCTCGGTTTTCCGGCGCAGAGAGACGGCTGCCGTCCTGATCAAACCGAATCTGGAGCCCTCCTTTCGAGGAAAACGCCTCTAGCGTCGCCGGATCGGCGTTCGGGTTGTAGGCGGCGGTGTTGAAAAATGGCGCCGCGGCCACCGCCATCGCCCCCTCCGCCATCGGGTGGCCGTACAGCGTCGGGCCGAGCGTGTCGTACTCCTCGATCGTGACGTCGCTGTCGGTGAACGGCCCGCTGCCGCTGTACACGTACTTGATCCGATCTGGATCGGGCCCGCCGGCCTTCTCGATTACCAAAAACAGCGTCTCGGCGGTGCTTCCATCATTGGTGTACTCCATTGTCTCGGACGGCACGCCCGTGGAGATATTGTCGCGGGCCGACTGGGCCACGACAGCCCCGGCCTCATCAACCAGGGCAATGTCGAGGTCTGTGTCCGGACCCCCCGAGCCCACCCGTGCGGACGGATCCGTCCACTGAAACGAAAAGACCTGAAAGGTCCCCCCAGGCTGAATCGTGATCTCCTGGCGCGTATCAGTATTGAGCGCCGAATCGTTAAAGTCGTGGCGCACGGAGCTGGCGCTGATCACGCCCGGCTCTCCAGAATCGCGGAACGAGGCTTCGTAGGAATTTTGGCCGTCGTTGCCGGCCGAGGAGAAGTAGGTAACCCCGTCGTTGGTCACGACGTCATCGACGGCATTGGCCACCAGTCCATCCTGGTAAAACGGTTCTGAGCTGTAGCGGATGTCGTCGACAATTACGGTACAGCCCGCACTCGCCAGCTCCCGAATCCCATTCGCGAACGCAGCTACTCCTCCAATTGCGGTATGAAAGCCCAGTTCGGCCCCGGGTGCAATGTCGTGAATCAGTTGGAGCATTGCTCGTCCCTCGTCACTATCGTCGCTTCCCCCATCATCAAGCACGTCGACGGGCGTTGTCCGTCCCTCTGGGTTGTCCGCGCCGGGAAGGTCCCCAGAGCTGACGTCGTCGCTTGCCGTGACCGGGGCATCCGAGGTGTCATAGCTGTCGGACAAGGCGCACACCTTTTGTCCGCTTCCGTTGGCCCCTGTATTCAGGCGGGCCGCGTCCGCACCGTGGGCCGTATCGGCCTCCGAGCCGACGCTCCCGGCCGTCGTGCGGGCGTAGGCCGGCACCATGCCCCGGAGGGACGAAAGCGCGGCGGCCTCTTCAATCGAGGCAATCGGCAGGCGTCCCGACACGACGTTTCCGGCGCGCGCGCCCCCCTCTAGCTCTAGTTCTCGCAAGTCTTCCAGGAGGCGAGACGGATCACCAGACGCGACGGCGTCGACGGTCACGAGCCGACCGTCCGACGAGACGGGCGATACAACGCGTCCCGACTCTGTGCGCGGCTGTCCATCGCTTGTGCGTGTCTTTCGGCGCTGCCGGGACGCTTCACTGAGGGCCTGGATTCCCGCCGCGCCCTCTGTCTGCTGTTGGTGGTAGAGAAGGGCCAGCTCCATGCCTACTGCGGCCAGCGGTCCATCCTTCGCAGTTCCGTCCGGCCCGCTGACCGCCGCTCGGGCGGCCGTCAGGGCGGCCGAATTTGCCCGATCCACGGTGAGCATCCCCAGACTCTGGGGAGCTCTTCCATCCTGCCCAAACGCTCCGGGCGGAACGAGCCCCAACAGTCCCCCCACGAGCACGACGATGACAGTGGTGGTGCGATGCATGACGAGGACGCGGTTGGTCGAGTGCCATCGAAAGAGCAATGCCGTACCGGCCGGACGTCGCCGGGCCCACAGACGCTACTGCACGACGATCATCTTTTTGGTCTGCCCAACGCTCGTTTCCCCTCGCAGGCGCAGGAAGTACACACCACTGGCCCACTGACTGGCGTCGATGGAGAGGAACGTGGGCTCCTGTGCACGCACCTCTCGCTGTTCGGCGTAGATCTGTTCCCCGAGCGTATTGTACACCTCCACCTGGACGCTCTGGGGCTGCCGGGCCGTCAGGTCGAACGAGGCTGTTTCCCGCACGGGGTTCGGGTACGGCCCCAGGGCGTACACGTCGCCCTCGAAGTCGATCTGAGACTCGCGATTCGCGCTGGTAACCGCGTTCCCCGCTCCGTCCTGGGCCCGCACGCGATACTCGTACCGCCCCGGGGTCTGCTGCTCCGCCGTGTACTGCTTGGTCTGGTCGTTCCCCGCAGCCCCCTCCTGCGGAATGGTGGCCACCGGTTCGAACGCGCCGTCCCGCCCCACCCGTCGTTCCACCCGGTAGACGAAATCGCCCCTCGTTCCAGAGGGCACGGTCCACGACAGATCGATCGTTCCGCGCCCCTGCTCGTCCCGGTCCCGAATGCTTGTGGTCACCTCCTGTACATTCACGGTGTCGCGCACCTCCTCCGGCGACGCGGCGGTCGACCCGTCTGCGGTTTTCCAGCGCAGGCGGAAGGCAAAGGCGCCAAGCCCCAGATCCTCTACGGTCAGGCTCGTGCCCGAGACCTCGGACGCGTCCACCCGCTTGACCTCTTCGAAAGCCCCGCCGAAGTACTGGCGGTCGACGATGTACTCTTGGATATTCGCGTCGTCCGCCTCACTCCACGAGAGGGTCCGGCTGCCGTTGCGCCCGTCGGTCGGCTGCACCTCCACGGCAAAGAGTGCTCGGAAGTACTGCTCGCACCCGACCCCAAGCGGCCAGCCCATGTCCTGAAGCTGGCCACACATGACCGGGCCGGGCTGGCGATTCGTCTCGGCGGCCCCGATTTGGGGGGTCATGAGCGCATTCGGGGACTCCTCGGAGTACGTCCTCTCGTCCAGGTGGGCAATGCTCGATCCTTCTTCGAAAGGAGAAGGCGCGTACATCCGTGGCGGAACAGGGCCGTCCCCCAACTCAGCCGCCACGCTTGCCCCCTCATCCGCAAAAAAGAGCTGCTCGCTCGTCAGTGCATCGCCGAGGTTTTCCGACGGATTGGAGAAATTGGTCAGCGATGCAAGCGACCCATCGGACTCTTTTTCCGCCAACCGACGTCCAAACGGGCCGGGCGACCGCTCATTGCCGGTCACTTGACCGTCCCTATTGAAGTCGACTCCGTAACTGCCGGTCCCGTTGCTGTGGCTGAATACATCGGTGTAATTCAGGCCGTGTCCAATCTCGTGGAGCACAACGCTCGTAAAGTCAATCATCCCTGACGGGGCCGGGCTCTCCTCGAAGTGCCAATCGGTCCGCTGGTCGTTGAACTGCGCGAAGACGTCTGGGTCGCCGGGAAACTGATCCGTCTCGGTGATAGCGTCGAACAGGGGGAAGCCGACAATCGTGTCCCCATCGTCGTCGCCGTTTGCGTCTACCAGCGCAAGACTGGGTCCCGCAGCCCCCAACGTTCTTTCTCCAAGGGACTCCCACCGAGCATCAATCCGAATCGTGACCGAAGAGGAAATATGCATTTCCCAGATCTCTACCGCCCGTTGAAACGCCTCCTGGGCTTCGGCCGGGAAGTCATTGCTGTAACTTACCTCGATGGTAGCCATCTGCTTTGCGGGGGCCTTCGCGCGCATCCCGTCCGGATACTGCTCCACGAACAGGTCCCGGTCGATCTTGCGCAGTCCGCAGTCCTGGTACGTGACAGCCGCCTGCCCAAATGACATTCGGTCTACGACCTCCCACGACGAAGATTGGGCGACGGTCGTCGCGGGAGTGCAGAGCAGAACCAATGCCCCAATGCAGACCCCCATCCCGACAGGTCGTAGAGAAAGCATCATAGACACAAGGATCGTCAGTAAAAAGCAAACGGGGACACGGCGCCCATCCAGTGCACAGTCTCAGTGCCCACGACGGACCGCGGCGTGGACACTACAGACGCCCAAGGTAATAGGCGAGCCCCAACGTAAACGGAAACGTCGTGACGGCATTTTCTTTGCCGCCCGGCAGGCTCCCGGTCACGCGCGTCTCCGCAGTGAGCGACAGCCCGCCGGCAAGCCGCAGGGCCGCCCCGAAGCCCACGTCGCCGCCGGCGTCCGTCACGTCGGCCTCCGCGAGCTGGAATTCGTCCCCGGCCGCCTCAATGCGAGTGCCATCAATAGTCGTCCGCACCACCCCGAGGCCAACCAGGAAGTACGGGGTGATGCGCCCGATCGAGGTGAGAGAAAGTTGCCCTTCGAATGACAGTGACCGAAGACGCCCGTCCGGACACGAATTTACACAGCGATCAACGGAAGGCGAAATATCATCACTTCCCACACGCAACTGGGACTGCTGCGCGCGGAGACGCCCCTCCAGCGAGAAGTTATCCGTGAGCGTCCACACGAGCCCCACCGCGGCGTACCCGCTCGGCCCGGATCCAGGATCGATCTCAGCGGTCTCGTCCTGTCCCTGCACCGAGACGTCCACCTCCGTCGACGGAAGGGCCCATCCACCCCCGGCCTCCACCCGCACGGCCTGCGCCTCGGCCCGCCCGCCCCCGAGCAGCACAAAGACGACGATCAACAGCGACGCTGCGGGGAAGAAACGGAGGTGCATAGAGAGAATTGGGCGGTTGCAGAACAGGATGATGGGAATATGTCAGCGACCCCAACGCAGACTCTTTCGGCTCGTTCTCTCGGGATTTGCTTTTCCTTCAACAGCCGTTCGTCTGTCCGCCCCCCGCGTCCCGGTCCCTACCTGCTTCGAACGGTGGCTTTTTCCCCCGCGGCTTCTTTTCTTTGGAATGCTCCTCTCCTCTTGGGAGCGTTCCTTCATTGCCCTTCCTACCGACCTCACCTCCAACATGGCCAACACGCCGATCGAATTTGGGACCGACGGCTGGCGGGCCGTCATTGCCGACGACTACACCTTCGCCAACCTCGAACGTGTGGCCCAGGCCACTGCGGACTGGCTGCACGACGACTACGGCGACGCGCCGTCGGTCGTCCTTGGACACGACACCCGCTTTCTCGGAACTGAGTTTGCCGAACGGGCCGCTCGTGTGCTCGCGGAGGCGGGTGTCGACGTGACGCTGGCCGACTCGGTCGTCTCTACCCCGGCCGTCAGCTGGGCCACCCAGGCCGCCGGGCACGACGCCGGCGTGGTGATTACCGCCAGCCACAACCCGCCCACCTATAGCGGCTACAAGATCAAGGCGCACTTCGGCGGCCCCGCGCCCCCCGACATGATCGCCTCTGTCGAGGCAGCCGTGCCGGACCACGACGTGGACACCACGTCCCTCTCAGCCTTCGGCGCCCTTGCCGCCGACGGCACGATCGGCACCAACGACGTTCGGGGCGGGTACCTCGATGCCCTCCGAGACGCCCTCGACGTGGCGGCGATTCAGGACGCCGACCTCACAATCGCCCACGATGCCATGTTCGGCGCGGCCCAGGGGCTCGTGGAGGCCCTGATTGGGGACGGCGTGGTGCCTCTCCGCCACGACCTCAACCCCGGGTTCTACGGCGTGGCCCCGGAGCCCATCGCGGACCGACTGGGCGAGCTGTCCGACACCGTGGCCAACAGCGACGCTCAGGTCGGCCTCGCCAACGACGGCGACGGCGACCGCATTGGCATGGTGGACGAGCACGGCACCTACGTGAGCTCCCACCGCATCCTCGCCCTGCTGGTGAAGTACCTCCACGAGGAGCGGGGCCTCACCGGCTCGATCGTGAAGACGTTCTCCACCACCCACCTGCTTGACAAGATGGGCGCCCACTACGGGCTCGACGTGGAGACCACACCCATCGGGTTCAAGCACATCGCCCCCAAGATGGCCGAGGGCGACGTGCTCGTGGGCGGCGAAGAGTCGGGCGGCATCGCAGCGGCCGGCCACATCCCGGAGCGCGACGGCGTCTACATCGGCCTCCTCCTCGTGGAAATGATGGTGGAGCGCGGGATGCTATTGTCAGAGCTCGTCGACGAGCTGCTGGAAGAGTTCGGCCCGCACTACAACTACCGCGACGACATCCACATCCGCGAAGACCAGAAGGCGGACGTACTGGACCGGCTCAACACCCAGGGCGGCCTCGACACGGTGAACGGCCACGCGGTGCAGGAGGTGCAGACGCTCGACGGCTTCAAGCACCTCACCGACGACGGCTGGCTCCTCATCCGCCCCTCCGGCACCGAGCCCGTGCTGCGCGTCTACTCGGAGGCCGAATCGCCCGAGGCGGCCGAGGCACTGGTCAAAGACGCCTCCCGACAGCTCGGGCTCAACGAGTAGGACCTCCCGTCCAGATCCCACGCGGTCATGCCCCGGGCGCCTTTTACCCTCACCATTGTCGCCGTGCTCGTGGCCGGCGTCGCCCTGGCGCTGTACGGGCCGGGCACGGGCGAGCCGGCCCTGCTCATCGCGAACAAGAACGGGGCGTCGCTCTACGTCGTGGATCCGGCCTCGGGACAGGTGACCGATAGTGTGTCGACGGGGGCAGGCCCGCACGAGGTGGCCGCGGCCCCGAAAACGCGCCGTGCCTTCGTGGCCAATTACGGCGACGGCACGATCTCGGCAATCGACGTCGACGGCCCGACCGAGACGGCCCGGTGGCAGCTGCCGGCAACCCAGCGGCCGCACGGAATCGGGGTGGGCCCCAACGAGGAGCGCGTCTACGTTACGGCCGAAGACCGGCAGGCCGTCCTCGAGCTCGACGCGGCGTCCGGAACGGTGCGGCGCACGTTTGAGACCGGACGAGACGTGACCCATATGCTGGCGCTTGCCCCCAATGCCCCTGCGCTCTACGCGACGAGCATTGGCAGCGGCACGCTGTCGAAAGTCGACCTAGAGACGGGAGACGTGGGCCCGCATGTCGCGACGGGCGCGGGCGCGGAGGGCCTCGGGGTAACGCCCGATGGCGAAGAGGTGTGGGTCACGAACCGGGCCGACGATACGGTCTCGATTTTGCACGCCGCCTCCACGTCGGAGAGAGACACCCTTTCCGTGGACGGCTTTCCAATCCGCGTGGACGTGTCCCCGGACGGCCGTCATGCGCTCGTTTCGGCCCCGCGGGCCGGAGAGGTGGCGCTGTACAACGCACAGAGCCGCCGCCTAATGACGCGCCTTGAAGTGGGCAGCAAGCCGATCGGTGTGCTCGCCCCCACCGACGATCGGGCATACGTGGCCAACGCCGGATCGGGCACTGTGAGCATTGTTGACCTGAACGCTCGTGCCGTCACGGACACCATCCCCGCAGGCCGAGGCCCGGACGGCATGGCGTACGTGCCTGCCCTGTAGTGCCCGCTCCGCGACGGCCCTCTACGCGACGGCCGACTCGGCCGGGCTTGGGTTCTGTTCGTCCTCCACAATCTCGCCCCCGCGGAGGTGCAGGATGCGCTCCGTGCGGGCGGCCAGCTCCTGGTCGTGGCTGACCAGCACAAGCGTCGTCCCCGTCGTCTCGTTGAGGTCAAAGAGCAGGTCTTCGATTCGGCCGGCCGTCTCAGCATCGAGGTTGCCGGTGGGCTCGTCCGCAAAGAGCACGCGGGGCCGGTTGATGAAGGCACGGGCCATGGCCACCCGTTGGCGCTCGCCCCCCGAGAGCTGCGACGGGTAGTGGCCGAGCCGATCGCCCAGTCCCGTTTTGGCGAGCAGGTCCGCCGCCCGGTCGTGCGGGTCGGCGTCACCCCGCAATTCTGCCGGGACCATCACGTTCTCCACCGCCGTGAGCGTCGGGAGCAGGCGGAAGGTCTGGAAGACGAACCCGACGTTCTGGTTGCGCACCTCGGCCCGCTGGTCCTCGTCGAGCGGACGCAGCCCAACACCACAAAGCTCTACGCGGCCCGTCGTGGGCTGGTCGAGGCCGGCGCAGAGTCCCAGCAGAGTCGTCTTGCCGCTGCCCGACGGGCCGACAATGGAGCAGGTATCGCCCTCGTCTACCGAGAAGCTCACGTCGTCAATGACGGTTAGGGTACGCCCCCCGCTGGGAAACGTCTTCGTCAGGGACTCGACCTGAAGCACGGATGCCTCGCTCATAGGCACTCGGGAAGGATCGGTGGGAAAGGGATGGAGGGAAGGCTGCTGGCCAACCGGCCCCGGAAACCCTGTCGCGTCGGTTTCGGTTCGGCGGGCCAGATGGTTCGACTCTTGCCGACAGTTTTGCCTCACTCATGTCAAGCGTCCGCCTATACCTGTTTCTGCTCGTCGGGGTTCTGGGCCTGGTGGGCTGTGGGCAGGATCGTTCCACTTCGTCGCCTGCTGCCTCATCGGACGACACGACCGCATCTGCTGCCGCGTCCGCCCCGGATCCGGCGGACACGTCCCGCACGGAAGCCCGCGTGCTCGTCCTCGGCAACAGCATTGCCGCCGGCGCCGGCGTGTCGCCCCAGGAGGCCTTCCCGGCCCTGCTTCAGCGGAAGGCCGACTCGCTCGGGTGGGACGTGCAGGTCCAGAACGCGGGCGTGAGCGGCGAGACGACAGCCGGGGGCCTGGAGCGCATCGGGTGGGTCCTGCAGGACTCGGTGGACGTGCTCGTGCTGGAGCTCGGGGGCAACGACGGCCTGCGCGGCATCGATCCCGGCGTCACCCGCAAAAACCTGCGGGGCATCATCGATACGACCCTGAGCACATACCCGGGGGCACACGTCCTTCTGGCAGGGATGCAAGTTCCCCCGAATCTCGGCCAGGGGTACGCCCGGCAGTTCCGCCAGGTCTACCCGACGGTCGCCGAGGCGTACGGCCGCGTCACACTGATCCCGTTCATCCTCAACGACATCGCCGGATCCGACTCCCTAATGCAGGACGACGGCATCCATCCTGCCGCCGCCGGCCACCGCCTCATGGCCCAGACCGTGTGGAAGAAGCTGCGACCGCTCCTGGAGCAAATACGCACCCAAGAACCAGCATAATCC
>NZ_NCQY01000020.1:455925-533172 GCF_002894645.1 Salinibacter altiplanensis | reverse complement strand
CGTCGTCCCGGATCTTGTCTCCGCTGACGCCAAAGAGGTCCTTCGACGTCCCTCCGCGCAGGACGACCTCTGCTCAGAAGTTTTGCCGTGTGGCGTGCGTTCCAACTTTCAACACGTCATGCTTCTTCCATCTCCTTCACCGCGTCGGCAATCTGGCCCACTGCCTCCTTCGCGTCGCTGAAGAGCATCTTTGTGTTGTTCGCGTAGAAGAGCTCGTTGGGCACCCCAGAGTAGCCGGGGCTGAGGCTGCGCTTGATCATGACGACGCTGTCCGCCGCGTCGACGTTTAGGATCGGCATGCCGTAGATGGGACTGCCCTCGTCTTCCCGCGCCGCCGGGTTGACCACGTCGTTGGCCCCCACGACGATGGCCAGGTCGGTCGTCGAAAGCTCGGGGTTGATGTCCTCCAGCTCGTAGAGCTTCTCGTAGGAGACGTCCGCCTCGGCCAGAAGCACGTTCATGTGGCCCGGCATGCGCCCCGCCACCGGATGAATCGCGTACTTCACCTCAATGCCCTGCGCCTCCAGCCGGTCGGCCAGCTCGCGCACCTCGTGCTGCGCCTGCGCCACGGCCAGCCCGTAGCCCGGCGCGATGACCACCTTGTCGGCGTAGCGGGCGAGGATGGCGGTGTCCTGCGGCGACGTTTCGTTGACCGTCTTGCCCTCCGGCACATCCAGGTCGCCCGTGGCCCCGTCGCCCCCGCCAAAGCCGCCGAGCATCACGTTCGCCAGCGACCGGTTCATCGCGTCGCACATGAGGACCGTCAGGATCATGCCCGCCGCCCCCACGAGCGTCCCGCTTACGATGAGGGCCGTGTTGTCGAGGACGAAGCCCGCCGCGGCGGCCGCGAGGCCCGAGTAGGAGTTGAGGAGCGACACGACCACCGGCATGTCGGCCCCACCAATAGGAATCACGAGCAGGACACCGAGCAGAAGGGCCGCGGCGCCGAGGCCGAGGGCCGCCAGGATCATGGGCCGGGCGAGCGTGGGAAAGGCCTCGGCGTAGGCCACCATCACACCGAACGCCACGCCCGCTCCCACAAGCAACAGCCCCGTCAGCACGCGCAGCCCGGGGAACGAAATGGGGGTACCCGTAATCCAGCCGCTCAGCTTGCCGTTCGCGACGAGGCTTCCTGAGAAGGTGACGGTCCCGATCAGGATCGAGAGCGCGATGGTGACCGCCGTAACGATCCCAAACCCGTACACGTCCCCCCCCACGTACTGCGACAACTCCGCGCCCGAGACGAGCGCGGAGGCGAGTCCACCGAAGCCGTTGAAGACAGCCACCAATTCCGGCATGGCCGTCATCTCGACTGTGCGCGCCAGCCCCACCCCGATGAGGCCGCCCAGGGCGAGTCCCCCCAGAATCATGGGCCACGACAGGATCTCTTGCAGAAAGAGCGTGGCGACGACGGCGACGAGCATGCCGAGGGAGGCCAGCGCGTTCCCCGTACGGGCGGTGACGGGGGACTGCATGCGCTTCAGCCCAAAGATGAAAAGCACCGCCGAGAGCAGGTATGCAAGATCGATGATCGCAGTTTTCATGGTGGCGTTGGGCGTTCAGGGGGAGGCGTTGTAAGGGGGACGTCGTGCGTGGGACCAAGCGCCACGCACCACGTCGTCACGCACCAGCGATCCTACTCCGGCGTGCCGTTCGTCGGCGGCGCCCCGGCAGACGCGGACGAGGCCGTCTTCTGACCAAACATCTTCAGCATGCGGTCGGTGACCAGAAAGCCCCCGACGACGTTGATGGTGGCCACCACGAGCGCCGCGAAGCCGATCCAGGTCGACCAGGGACCGGTCGTCATCCCCGCCGCCACGAGCGCCCCCACGATCGTAATGCCACTAATGGCGTTGGCCCCCGACATGAGGGGGGTGTGGAGGGTCTGCGGCACCTTGCTCAGCACCTCAGCACCCAGGAACGCCGCGAGGACAAAGATAATCAGGTTGTTGAGCATGGCGGTCTGTCGGACAGGCAGGAAAGCGAAAACGAAATTGGGAGTGCCACCACGGAGGCTCGGCTGCGTCTCGGGGCGACGAAATGACACGTGCGTCGCGATGCGTGGCCGCCCGCAGCAGGCGTCCTCACGATTCACGCCTCAGAACCTGTTTTGCGAGCGAATGGGAACGCCGAGACACAGTGGGCGAAGGGGCAATAAATCGCCCAACGGAACCTCGTAGCGGAGCTCCCAGGTGATATGCCGAAACGTCATTGCGCAAGATCCACGAAGTCAAAGGCCGTAGGCGTGTCGCCAAACAGGTTCTCAAGACATCACGCCTCTTTCTCCGTAGGCGCCAGGAGGTCCCGAACGCGCTCGTTCTGAACCTCTCCGTCGCGAGTGAGGCACGCCTCCGCAAAGATCTGATCCTCAAAATCCGGGGCGAAGGCGCCGTCGCCGAGTCCTTCCTCAATCATCGCCGCCACGGTTTTGGCATAGAGCTCGCTCGCGTGCACCGGCATCTGGGCGGGCAGGTTGGTGGGCCCCAGGATCTGGACCTTGTGCTTCATGACCTCCTCCCCCGTCTCCGTGAGGGCACAGTTGCCGCCGTTCGGCGCAGCAAGGTCCACGATCACCGAGCCCGGGTCCATGGCCTCCACAGCGGTCTCGTTGATGAGCAGGGGCGCAGGCCGGCCGGGGATGAGGGCTGTCGAGATCACCACGTCGGCCTCGGCGAGGTGGGGCTTGAGGAGCTCGGGCTGTCGCTCCTGCTTTTCCTTTTCCACCTCCTCCGCGTACCCGCTTTCGTCCTGGTCGGCCTCGATGTCGACCTCCAGCTCCACAAAGGACGCGCCGAGGCTTTCCACCTCCTCGCGGGTCGGCTCGCGAATGTCGTACCCAAACACCTTCGCCCCCAGGCGCTTGGCGGTGGCGATGGCCTGCAGACCCGCCACGCCCGCCCCCAGCACGAGCACCCGGGCCGGCCGCACCGTGCCCGCCGCGGTGGTGAGAAGCGGAAAGAACTTGGGCAGCCGCTCGGCCGCGAGGACCGCTGCCCGGTACCCCCCGATCGAGCTCATGGCGGAGAGGGCGTCGAGCTTCTGTGCCCGCGAGATGCGGGGCACGAGCTCCATCGCCAGCGTCGTCACGCCCTGGTCCGCCAGTGCCCGCGCGGTCTCCGGGCGTTCGAGCGGACTGAGAAACCCGACGAGGACCTGCCCGTCGTTGAGCCGCTTCACCTCGTCGCCGGACGGCGGCGCCACCTTTGCAACAAGGTCAGCGTCAAACGTCTCGGCTCGCCCTACGACCGCACATCCCGCCGCCTCGTAGTCGGCATCGGTGTGGTAGGCCCCGTGCCCGGCCCCCTCTTCCACACGAACCTCCAGGCCGTCCACCGTCGCCAACAGACGATCGGCCACATCGGGAATCAGGGCAACACGGGCCTCCCCCGATTCGGTTTCGCGCGGAACGCCAATCGTGAGAGCCATTGCGCCGTGGTCATTGATTCAAAGACAGTCTTGCTCCTCTTCTTCGGGGGCTCCTGGGGGCTCGTCCCGCTCTTTTCTGATTCCTATCCGTGCGTGCGTTCAAACTCATCCATGAACTGCACGAGCCGCCGGACGCCCTCCTCGGGCATGGCGTTGTACATGGAGGCACGGACCCCCCCCACGGAACGGTGCCCCGATAGGCTGAGCAAGCCCTCCTGCTCGGCCTGCTTCAAGAAGACCGGCTCCAGGTCCGGGTCGCGGAGCCGGAACGTTGCGTTCATGGTCGATCGATCGTCCGACTGAACGGTGCCCTGGTAAAAGTCGGTCGCGTCAATTGCATCGTACAGCATGCCCGCCTTCCGCCGGTTGATGGCGTGGATGGCGTCGATCCCGCCCTGGTTCCGGAGCCAGCGGCACACCTTCTCCACCATGTAGATCGCGAAGACCGGCGGCGTGTTGTAGCGGCGCTCCGCGTGGGTGCCGTAGTCGAGCATTGTGGGAAGCGGCTGCGTGCGCCGCTGTAGGAAGTCGTCGTGCACGAGGACGACGGTCACCCCCGCCGGCCCCACGTTTTTCTGCGCCCCGGCGTAGACGAGCCCGTAGCCCTCCAGGTCCATCGGGCGGCTCAGAAACTCACTCGATGCATCGGTGACGACGGGCACGTCGAGCACCGGGTCGTCGGTGATCTGGTTGCCGTTGACCGTCTCGTTGGTCGTAATGTGGACGTACGAGGCGTCCGGCGTGAGGTCCCAGTCCGCCACGTCCGGCACGTACGAGAAGTCCGCGTCTTCGCTGGAGGCCGCCACATTCACCCCGCCCACCCGCTCGGCTTCAGCGACCGCCTTCACGCCCCACCGCCCCGACACGACGTAGTCGGCCACGCCGTCCGCCGGCAGAAAGTTGAGGGGCACCTGGTAGAATTGCATTCGGGCCCCGCCCTGCAGGAAAAGGATGTGCCAGTCACGGTCCAGGCCGAGCAGGGCGCGGAGGTGCTCGCGGGCCGACGCCTCGATCTCGTCGTACGCAGGGGAGCGATGGCTGATCTCCATCACCGAGGCCCCCACATGGTCGTAGACGGGCAGCTCGTCCTTCACCTCGCGCAGGGCCTCCACGGGGAGCGTGGCCGGCCCGGCCGAAAAGTTGTACTGGCGTTGGCTGCGGTCGGCGGGCGCCGCAGCGTCAGAAGCAGACATGACCGAAGCGTTGGTTCAGCGGAAAGGAGCGGCAGTGGGACGACAGGAGAGAGGGACGGCCGGAGAGACGCCCCCGGGAGTTGGTGCAAGGCGCCAAGATAGACAACGCGGCGGCGGCGTGCAATGGGACACCGTGTGCCCGCCCATGCGTTTTCTCCTCGTTCCAGCCTCAGGTAAGGACACGTCCACGAAAAAGGTTCTCGGGGAGGCGTTGCCTCGGCCGCCGTTACACAAACATTGCCCGGCCTCCCCCGTCCTTCTCTGTCCAATTGTCATCCCAACTGCCATCCACAGCAATGCCCCTGCACAGGTCGACCATGCAGGGGCACGGAAAATACCAGAATGGGACGATGTCCAGTGGTCCCGGACCGTCCCTTGGCGCTAGGGCGTGACGATATTGCCGCCGCCTCCTTCACCGTCGGCCGAGCCACTGCCCTCAGCAACGTCCACCACCTCGATGTCAAAGATGAGCGTACGTCCTGCCAGCGGATGGTTCGCGTCGATGGTCACCGAATCTTCCCCGAGGGCCGTGATGAGAACCGGGACCGTCTGACCGTTCTCAAGCCGCAGCTGAAGCTGCTGTCCAACCTCCGGCTCCACCTCGTCGGGAATCTGGTCGTGATCCATCTCCATAACCATGTCCTCACGGTGCTCCCCGTAGGCCTGCTCCGGATCCACCTCCACAGTCTTCTCGTCCCCCGGCTCCATGCCCGTCACGGCCTCCTCGAAGCCCGGAATGACGCGGTTCTCCCCAACGGTGAAGCTCAGGGGCTCCTCCTCCGACTCGTCGAATTTCGTGCCATCCTCCAGCTTGCCCGTGTAGTGGACTTGAACCTCGTCTCCTTCATTCACTTGTGCCACGACGCTGTGTCAATTTGTTGCAGTAGGTACGAGAGGCGCTAATTATGATGTGGTAACGCGCTGTGGAAACCAGTGTTCGGAAATTCCACCAGATCGTGGGTTCTTTACCTGCGGGGCCTCGGAGGCTTTCTCGTTCGACAGCCCCTCCGCCAATCGGCTCTTGACGTGCGACAAACCTGTAAGGGAGCGAGTAGGCTGTAACGATGGCGTCGCTCCACCGGGCGGCCGGGAATACTGCTGGGGGGTGGAAGGTTTTTCCTGTACTCATTTACCCTCAATGCCTACAGCCCACTCATGTCTACCTACCTCACTCGCATATCATCCCTCGTCGCTCTCGGGCTTGCCCTCTTGGCCGGGCCCGCAGTGGCACAGCAGGACGACGCACGCGCCGAACAGCTGGACATCGTCGACACGGCCGTCCAGGCCGATGACTTTAACACCCTCGCCCAGGCCCTAGAGGCCGCCGACCTCGTGGGCGCCCTGAAGGGCGACGGGCCTTTCACGGTCTTCGCCCCCACGGATGCCGCCTTCGACGCGCTGCCGGACGGCCAGCTTGAGTCCCTGCTGCAGCCCGAGAACAAGGGGCAGCTCCAGGCCATCCTGCAGTACCACGTCGTGAGCGGCAAAGCCATGGCGTCGGACGTCACGGGCATGGACGCCGCCCCCACCCTCGAGGGCCGGTCCGTTCAGTTTCAGGTAAACGACGGCACGGTGCAACTGATGGGCCAGAACACAGCGACCGTTGCACAGGCCGACATTGAGGCGTCGAACGGGGTCATCCACGTCATCGATAGCGTCCTGCTGCCGCCGGAGGCCGACGAGGCAGACGGAGGATACTAGGTGTTGCCCCCTGCTTCAAGACGACCGGAGACAACCGAAGGGCGTGGCCGACCGCCACGCCCTTTTTATTGTTTTTATTGGGGGCTACGAGACGGCCTGGGGGGCGTCCGTTTCTCGCTCCCAGTACAGCTTTTCAACGACGACCATGTGCGGCAGGGTCACGATGGCGATGAGGATGAAGAGGAGGGCAATCATCTGATCCTGCAGCCCAAACGACTGCGTGGCGGCGTACAGGCCCGCCAGCCCGACGAAGGGAATCACCGTGAAGAGCGCCGCCTCCCGATAGAACTGGCCCATCGACAGGGCCTCCCCGCGCCGCCGAAAGAAGCGGAGGAGCTCCAGGATGTGTCCCAGCGCGTGCCACCCCCCAAAGAAGACCGAGAAGGCCACGAGCGGGTGCACAAGGCCGAACAGGGCAGTGAGCACCGCGACGTTGATCGCCTCTCGCCCCGGCGCCCAGCCCGCACTCGGGGCTGCCCGGGGCACGGCGAGCCCGAGGGCAACGGCGTGCTGCACGACGAGGCCCCCGAAGAGCGCGTCCGGGGCCGTCGTCACCAGCGGCCAGTCGAGCAGCTGAACGTCCCCCATGGCCGCAAAAATCGGGGCGACGACTTCCGGAAAGGCCACAATGGGCAGGCCGAGAAGAAAGAGGCCGCGCGACAGATAGAGGAGACGCGCGGGCAGGGGCGGAAGCCGCCAGTAGGCCAGGTCGGCCTGTCCAAAGTGGTACATGGTCATGACCAGGAACAGGCCGAGGCTGAAGGTGGGCGCCACGATCCAAAGCCCCCCGTACAGCGCCATCAGCGCAAGGTATCCCCCGTAGAATTTGGCCTGGTCGCTCCACGTCGGGCCGAGATCCCACAGCCGGGCCGCCACGAGGTGATCGATGGCCCCGTGCGGCATGCCGGTGAGCACGACAGCAACGAACAGCACCCCGAGGGCCGACGGCCCTAAGGACACGCCGCCCCATGCTCCCCCCCCGACTGCCAACAGGGTCAGGGCAAGCACGCTGGCGTAGACGCGTGGGGAGCGGAGGGTGACCGGATCGTCCATGGCAGACAAGGGAGCGATGCTATGGGATGGGCCAACAGACGTACAACGTATAAGATACGCCGGGGGAGGTCCACGGCAGCGTACCGACCGGCGACAAGTTTTCAGCAAGTTTATTGCACTTGGGGGGAGGCCACCTCCAGCGCCACCGGCGGTCTGGATCTACACTGCCCCTCGCCGGTCCACGGCACAAAAGACATCTCGCCTGCCATCGACGACCTTCGCCGCCGCCCCAAGCCATGTGCTGAACTCGATTCAGTATTGACTTGGAGTCCATTCATTTGAGAACTACACCCTTCCATTGATGAGTCTTGAATCGAGCTCAGAGCGATGAAGGGGCTCTTCTCAGGCAAAGAAGTTCTTCTTCGGTGTGCCACACATATTCGGTGTGCTACGCATACTTTGCACTATAACACAAGACCTTCTCAGAGCTGATCCAGTGTGACGATAATGGGAAACTTGCACTGAGCAATGAGTCCGGGGAAAGGCGATGGGCGAATGGCGTCTAATTTGCCCAATACAATTTCTTGCAGACATGTCCTCCCACGTCTTTTTTTCTCCCTATGCCGTTTGACACGCCGTCGTCCACATCCGAGCGTCCCCATGTCGTCATCGTTGGGGCCGGGTTTGCGGGTCTGGAGGCCGCCAAGACACTGCGCGATGCCCCGGTGCGCGTCACGCTCGTTGACCGCAACAACTACCACAAGTTTCAGCCACTGCTCTACGAGGTGGCCATGGCGGGGCTGGAGCCGGACGACATTGCGCACAACATACGCAATATCTTTCGAGGGAATGAGACGGTGAACTTCCGTCTCGGCACGGTCGTGGACATCGACCCGGTCCTCCAGCGGGTGCACCTGCACGGCAACGAGTCGCTCGCGTACGACCATCTCGTCCTCGCCGCGGGCGCGGTGTCGACCGACTTTGGCATTCCCGGCGTGGAGGAGCACGCCTACCCCCTCAAGAACGTGCCCGATGCCGTCAACCTGCGCAACCGCGTGCTGCGACAGTTCGAGCGGTACGACCGGCACCGAGCAGCCACCGGAGAAGGCGCTCTCACGTTTGTCGTGGTCGGCGGGGGGCCGACGGGCGTCGAGATGGCGGGGGCGTTCGTGGAGCTCTTCGACACGCTCAACAACGACTTTTCCGAGTTCGACACGCGCGAACAGGCCCGCTGCCTTCTCCTGGAGATGGAGGACGAGCTGTTGCCGCCCTACAAGTCCCCGCAGCGCGCCTACACCCGACAGGTCCTCGAAGCACGAGGCGTGAACGTTCAGACCAACACGGCCGTCGAGCGGGTGGCTTCCGACGAAGTCCACCTTGCCGATGGCCGAACAATTCCGACGCAGACGCTGGTGTGGGCGGCCGGGGTGAAGGCGAGCCCGGTGGCCAACCTGCTCGACGCTGAGCAGGATCGAGGCGATCGGATTATCGTGAACCCGGACCTGACGGTGCCTGAGCACCCAGAGGTGTACGCGGTGGGCGACATGGCCGCCATTGAGGGAACGGACGGCTACGAGCCCCAGCTCGCGCAGGTGGCCATACAGAGCGGCGAGCACGCCGCGGAACAGATTCAGCGCCGTCTCCGCGAGGGCACCTCGGAAGAATTTGAGTACTGGGACCTCGGCCAGATGGCCACGATCGGGCGCAATGCGGCCGTGGCCGAATTTGCCGGCGGCATCGCGGTCCGGGGCTTCCTCGCCTGGTTTCTCTGGGTCGTCATTCACATTGCGAAGCTGGTCGGCTTCCGCAACCGCCTCAGCGCCCTCGTGAATTGGGCGTACAACTACTTCACGTACAACCGCAGTGCGCGTCTCATTCTCGACATGGTGCCCATCTCCGACGACGTCCCGATGGAGGTGGAGGACGTGGACCAGCAGGTGAAAGAGCGCCTCAAGACGGTGGAAACCCAGCCGCACTAGCGCTTTTGGATCGGTCCGCGGGCCCGTCCCGTTCGCGACGGTGTTCTCAATCTGTGTCCCTGCGGCTTCCCCATGCATTTTCGCAGTGCTCTTCTCTTCTCCTGCGTCGCCCTTGCTCTTTTGCTTGTCGGGTGTAGGGGCGGCGGCGGGCTTGACGTGGCCCAGGGGCAGTACCGTTTCGTTGTGGAGGGCAGCCTCACCGACACACTTACGGGCCCGGCTACTGTCCAATCTCACGACAACGGACGCGTTGGCATCGAGCTCGGCGCGCGCGGCGCCCCCGGCCTCTCGATGGAGCTCGTGCCCGCGGCCCGGACTACCGACGGCGCGGGCGCTCCTCTGGCGCCGGTCTCTCCCGGCCGCTACAACGTGGTGGCGGCATCGCTGCTCGACGCACCTTCTCCGGACAGTCTGTCCGGGCTTCTAGCGTTTCTGTCTGTCGCCGGACGCGAGTTCGTAGCGATGCAGGGACACCTCTCGGTGACCCGCGTGAGCGACGAGGCGGCGGAGGGCCGAATTGAGCTGGAGATGGCGGAGCAGGCGGCGCCCACATCCGGAAACCATGCAGTGCGAGTGTCGGGAGCGCTGCGGGCAACGATGCCCTGAGAACGGAGGTTCTATGGACACGCTGCCTTTTTCGGGGTGTACAACGCCTCCGCCTGACAAGGCATCGCAGCCCCCCCGAGCACAGCCGCTGGGGACATTCGGGGCGAGGCGCCCCGCCGAGGTCACTCCGCCTCGGGCTCCCCGTTTTCAGGCTCCGGCAGACCGCTAAGAATGTCACGCACCGGCACGTCCCCAATCGCTGCCAGACGGTTCGGGCGTACAGTGTCGTCCAGGCCCACAAGGTGCCGGGTGCGGTACACGTCGCTGTCTGGATCGCGGTGGACCTCGATCTGCCGGGCGTCCACGTTCACAATCCATACTTCCGGAATGCCTGTGCGGGCATAGAGAGAACGCTTGAAGGCCCCAGTGGGACGGACTCTCTCATTCCCGCAATTCCCCTTTCCCTGTTTTCAGAAGCGCTTTCCTTCACAATTTCATCACGAAATCGGTTGCCAATTGGATTGATAGTCTCCGAGGCGGCCGCTAACGTAGATGCCACTATGATCAACGCCCTAGTTTCTATTTCCCCGACGCTTCGAGGTCGAGCCCGACGTGTGCGACAACTGCACCCCTCTCTCCCCATGGCTCGAACCGGCCTCCAGGCGTCAGATGAGTAAGGCTTGATCTTCCATTTGACGCGGCATCGCCGCCTTCTCTGCAGAGGCGCTGGTTCTCACGAGCCAGCGCCTTTTTTGTGTTTAATATCGAATTTTGTCCCTATGCCCATCGTTCTCGCTTTTAGCGGAGGCCTCGATACCTCTTTCTGCGTTCCATACCTGCAAGAGAGCTACGATGCCCCGGTCCACACCGTCACCGTCGACACTGGGGGCCTTACCGGCAGCGACCGTACGGCAATCGAGGCCCGCGCCCAAGACCTTGGGGCCGACGAGCACCACCTCGTTGATGGGCGAGCACAGTTGTACAACGACCACCTGAACTATCTCATCAAGGGCAATGTCTTGAAGGGCGGCGTCTATCCGCTGTGCGTAGGGCCGGAGCGCATCGTGCAGGCCCAGGCCGTGTCCGAGGTCGCACAAGAAATCGGAGCCGAAACCGTGGCCCACGGCTCCACCGGCGCCGGCAACGACCAGGTGCGGTTCGATGTGGCCCTCCGGCTCGTGGGGGATGCTCTCCACGTGCTCGCACCCATCCGCAGCCTCGGCCTGACTCGTGAGGAGTCGACCGCCTTTCTCGAAGACCGGGGATTCGAGGTGCCGACCGATACGACTGACTACTCGATCAACCGCGGCCTCTGGGGAACTACGATCGGGGGACAGGAGACGCTCACCGCGAAGCAGCCCCTGCCGGAGCAGGCCTACCCGGACACAACCCCGCCCACCGACGCGCCGGACACGCCACAGACACTTACGATCACGTTCGAAGAAGGGCTCCCCGCCGCCGTCGACGGCACGTCGCTCTCCGGCGTCAAGCTCGTCGAGGCCCTCAACGAGGCCGGTGGCGCGCACGGGATCGGGCGCGACGTTCACATCGGCGACACCATCCTCGGCATCAAGGGTCGGGTCGGCTTCGAGGCCCCCGCCGCCCAGATTCTCATCACGGCCCACCGCGAGCTCGAAAAGGTCGTGCTCTCGGAGGAGCAACAGGTCCGGAAGCGCGCCCTCGGCGATGTCTACGGCCGGCTGCTCCACGAGGGCCAGTACTTCGACCCCGTGATGCGGGACATCGAGGCGTTCCTCGACCACAGCCAGGACGTGGTCTCCGGCACCGTCACCGTGAAGCTCTTCAAGGGACAGGTGCAGGTGCAAGGCATCGACAGCCCGCACTCGATGTTCGACGCCGGCACCGCCACCTACGGCGAAGAGAACGCACTGTGGGACGGGCGGGACGCGGAGGGCTACACCACGCTCGCCGCCGTGTCTCCCCGCCTCGCCAAAAAGGCCCGAACGGACGCGTCCACTGCGGCGAGCAAAGACGCGCCTGCCTCCCCTGGGACCCCGTAGTCGGGCGACCGCACCGGGAGGGACCGAAACGCCCTCCCCCGCACGCTCTCAACTCCCACGCTCCCGCACCCTCCCCATGACCGACGACGCCTTCCAGACGAGCCCCGCTGACAAAATTGCCTCCAGCACGGCCCACTGCCACATCGAGTCGCCCATCACGCTCTCCCCCTACGTCGTGGCCCAGCACGGCTACGTGGTGGCGGTGCGCGCCCTCGACGAGAAGGACCAGTACGACAAGGTGGAATGCAGCGACGGCGTTTTTCGTCACCTCCGAACGGGCGACGTGCTCGTGGGCACCCTCGGCGGGCGGCAGGCGCTGAAGGGCTACAGCGGGCGCGTTCCTCGCCACATCGCCCCCGGCGACACGCTGAACGTGCTCAATCTGGGCGGCCTGATCGGCGAGTGCACCGCCGCCCACCCCGACCTCGGCCCGGCGCTGCCGGTGGAGGTGCTTGGGGCTGTCATGGTGGAGCGGGACGGGCAGTGGACCCACGCCCGGATTCAGGAGGATGGGCTCGAGATGGTGCACCGGCTCGAATCGTCGGTGCCCCTCGTCACGGTGAGCGGTACGGCCATGGACACCGGCAAGACGGAGGCCGCCTGCCGCGTGGTGGAGGGACTTGCGGGGGCGGGCCTGAAGGTCGGCGCCGCCAAGCTGACGGGCGCCTCGCTCATGCGCGATGTGCGCCGGATGCGCGAGCACGGGGCCGGGGCCGTTGCCACCTTCACCGACGCGGGCATTGCCTGCACCGTGGAGGATGCCATCACGCCCATCGCGAAGGGGGTCATCCACCACCTCAACGCAACCGAGGACCTGGACGTGATCGTGGCGGAGATGGGCGACGGGTTCGTCGGCTACTACGGCGTGGACGACCTGATGACGGACATGGAGCTGCAGTCCTTCATCGAGGCGCACGTGGTGGCGGCCACCGACCTGGCCGGTGCGTGGGCCGCCGAGCAGACCTTCCGCGAGCGGTACCACACCGATATCACCGCGGTCACCGGCCCTGTGACCGACAACGACGTGGGCCGCCGCTACATCACACAGCGCCTTGGCGTCAACGCCCTCAACGCCCTCCAGCAGAGCACGGCGCTCGTGGACAAAGTTGCGGACGCACTCCCCGATGCTGTCTTTCCGAACGAAATCGAGACCACTGCCGCGTCATCGCCGTCGTCTGAGAAAAAACTCGCTGTGGCATCGTAGCGCTCCAACTCTCGGAGTTTCGCTCACGGAATTCCGCACAGGAAGGGGGCGAAATTCCCCCCTTCCCCCATTCCCCCTGTCCCAACCCGACCGATGACCCTCTCGTCCCCAATATCAACCGGCCCTGCTCCCGAAACGGCGGAGACTGCTCAGGTCGGCCTCCTCCACGGCGCCGGCTACGTGGGGGGCGAACTGATCCGTCTCCTCGCCGCACACCCCCACACTGCGCTCCAGACCGTGACGAGTCGCACGTTTGCCGACCAGCCCATCGGCGCAGCCCACCCGTCCCTACAGGGGCAAGTCAACCACACATTTGCGGCCCCAAGCGATGTCAATCTCGGGGCGCTCGACGCGCTCCTCGTGGCGGCGGAGCACGGGCAGAGCATGCGGGTTATTCCCGAACTGATGGCGGGTGGCTTCGACGGGTCGATCGTCGACCTAAGCGCCGACTTTCGCTTTTCCGATCCGGCGGTCTATCCCGAATGGTTCGACACGGAGCACCCGGCGCCCGAGTTGCTGAATGAGGCGGTGTACGGCCTGCCGGAGTGGAGCGGCGACGTCGCCGGGGCGTCGCTGGTGGCAAATCCGGGCTGCTACGCGACCGGGATTACGCTGGCGCTGGCGCCGCTGGCCCAGAACGATGTGCCCTTCACCGCCCACGTCACGGTCCTCACCGGGGCCTCCGGCTCCGGCGCGACGCCGTCCGCCGCTACCCACTTTCCGGATCGGGACGGCAACGTGCGTCCCTACAAGGTGCTGGACCACCAGCACGGGCCCGAGATCCAGCAGACCCTCGGCCCGCACGTGACCCTCAACTTCGTCCCGGCCTCCGGTCCCTGGGCCCGCGGCATCTGGGGGACCGCGCAGATCGAATGGAAATCGTCCGTTGAGCCGAACGCCGTGGCCGGATGGTACAAGGAAGCATACGGCACGGCGCCCTGTGTCCGCTGCTCACCGGGGCTTCCATCGCTCCAGCCCACCGTCCACACCCCCTTCTGCGACCTCGGGTGGAAGCATGAGGGCACGACCCTCGTCGTCGGCTTTGCGCTCGACAACCTGCTGAAGGGCGCTGCGAGCCAGGCGATTCAGAATCTCAACCGCGCGCTCGGCCTTCCCAAAACGGCCGGGCTTCTTCCCCCCCCCGCTCCTGCTTCGGCCTCCTGAAGAGCGCGACGGACGGGCGGAGATGTCTCGACTCTCTATCCCCGCGCTCCCATATCCCCACGCCCTCCACCACCAATCCAGGCATCCTCCATGAATACCGCTGACACCATCGCAATCGAGCAGAACCTCGAAATCCCCACCTACGACAAGATGCCGATGGCACTTGTGCGGGGAGAGGGCCCGTACGTATGGGACGCCGAGGGCACCCGGTACCTCGACTTCTACGGCGGGCACTGCGTGTCGCTGCTGGGGCACTGCCACCCGAACGTCGTGGAGGCCCTGCAGGCCCAGGCGGAGACCCTAATCTTCTACTCCAACGTCGCCCACAGTCCCATCCGTGCCCGGGCGGCCCAGCGGCTCGCCGCCCTCGCGCCCGACGGCCTCGGCAACGTCTTCTTCGCCAATTCTGGCTCGGAGGCCAATGAGACGGCCCTCAAGCTGGCGCGCAAGTACACGGGGCGGTCCGGCGTCATGGCGATGAAAGGGGGATGGCACGGGCGCACGCTCGGCAGCCTTGCCCCCACGCACGACGAAAAATATCGCGCCCCTTACGCGGATGTACTCCCCGAGACAACCTGGGTGTCCGTTGGCGACCTCGACGCGGCGGAGGCGGTGCTGTCTTCCGAAGGGATCGCGGCGGTCATTCTGGAACCGATCCAGAGCATCGCCGGGATGCGCGAGGTGCCCGCCGGCTACGTCCAGGGACTACGCGCGCTCTGCGATAAGCACGGCACGCTGCTGATCTTCGACGAGGTGCAGACCGGCGTGGGGCGGACCGGCACCTTCTCCATGAGCGAGCCCCTCGGCGCGACGCCCGACCTCATCACCCTCGCCAAGAGCCTCGGCGCGGGGGTGCCGGTAAGTGGTGTGCTCGTAGACGACGCGGTGGCCGAGACCGTCGAGACGGGCGACCAGGGCTCCACCTTTGGCGGCGGCATGCTCGCGATGGCGGCCGTGGAGGCCACGCTCAAAACACTCGTCGAGGACAACCTGATGACCCGGGCCACCGAGATTCACGAGCAGGTCGCCGCACAAGTGGGGCCGGTCGTGGAGGAGGTCCAGGGCCGGGGCTGTCTGATGGGGCTGACGCTCGACCGTCCCATCGCGCCGGTCGTGAAGGCGCTCCGCACCCAGGGCGTGCTCGTAGGAGGCTCCTCGGACCCGCACGTGATGCGCCTGATGCCCCCGCTCGTCGTCTCGAACGAAGACGTGACCGCCTTCGCGGAGGCGCTCCACGTCGCCCTCGATGCCACCGCCACACCCGCCGAGGCGCATTAATGCACCGCTGAAACAACGCGCGACGACGAGTCCCGACGCGCCGGTGTGGTTTTCCAAGATTAATCGCAGGATGCTATTTTCCCCGTTCCCAGTCCAGAGTGATGGCTTCCAGGCAGGAAAATTGCTCCCCCGGCCTCGAAGAAAATGCCGCCCGGACGAGGGCGAAGACCCGAGCGCCCGAAAATTCTTCACTGCCTGACCGAGTGAAGCAAGGGAGTTTGAAGAATTTCAGCGAAGTCGGAGCTGTCGTCAGGCATTTTCTTCACAGCCGTGATCTTTTTACTTCGTGAGTCGCTTCGCTCGTCTGGTTCGTTTTTGCATCTAGTCAAAAATGAACGTCTCCGTTTGGAAAAGGGCGGCATGCCTTGCTTTCAGAGGAAAACTCCTGGAGAGAACGTGGCCACGCATGGAGCAATTCGTCCCGCAAACTTGCATGTCCGGCGGATAATCTCACAGTGGTCCATCGCTGTTCGATTCCATTCCACAGTTGGATGTCTACAATGCAGACCTCAACGCCCACTCCCCCTCGCCGTCGCCTCCCTCCGACACGCCCCCCGATCTCCGGCACGTGCTCCAGATCGACGACTTCTCGGACGCGACCTGGGACGCCCTCCGCCACGCGGCGGTGGCGCACCGACACGACGAGACGCGGGGGGCCGGCACGGCGGCGGGCACATCGCTCGGGCTCGTCTTCCTCAATCCGTCGCTCCGCACGCGGACCTCAATGGAGGGCGCCGCCACGCATCTGGGGGCGCACCACACCACCCTGGTACCCGGCGACGGAAGCTGGGACCTCGAATGGGAAGAGGGCGCGGTAATGGACGGGAACGCCCCCGAGCACGTGAAGGAGGCGATCGGCGTCCTGTCCCGCTACCACGACGCGCTCGGGGTGCGTGTCTTTGCCTCCGGTATCGACTACGCGGCGGACGCGCGGGACACGCTCATCCGCACCATCGCCGAAGTCGCCAGCGTGCCGGTCGTCAACCTGGAGTCCGCCTGGGCGCACCCGTGCCAGGGCCTCTCCGACGCGGCCCTGCTGACCGAGCGCTTCGGGGATGACCTCACGGACAAAAAGTTCGTGCTCTCGTGGGCCCCCCATCCGAAGCCCCTCCCCATGGCGGTGCCGAACACCGCCCTCCGCACGGCGGCCCGCTGCGGGATGGACGTGACCGTGGCCCGCCCTAACTCCCATGCGCTCGATCCGGACCTGATGGCCGAGGCGCAGTCGATGGCCGACGCACAGGGCGGCTCCGTGGCGGCGACGAGCCACCAGGCCGCTGCGGTCGACGACGCCGACGTGGTGTATGCCAAGTCGTGGGGCGGTCCGCTGATGTACACCGACCCGGAAGGCGAATCCGAGGCCCGGGCGGCGCACGCCGACTGGTGCATTACCGAGGCCCTCATGGCCCGCACCGACGACGCGGCGTTCCTGCACTGCCTCCCCGTCCGCCGCAACGTGGTGGTGGACGACGCGGTGCTCGACAGCCCGCACGCCGCCCACCTCGACCAGGCCGAGTACCGCCTCCACGCCCAGAAGGCCCTGCTCGAATACGTTTGGGGCTTGTGAGCGCAGGAGCATGGGAGCAGGTTGAATCCTCTTCCCTCCTACACCTCATACTCCCAGGCCCTCTTGCCACCCCTCAAACGAAGCGAATAGTGGCTTTTCCAATGACTGATCAGAAGTCCTCCCCAGCCGTGGTCAAGGTCAGCGGATCGCTCCTCGACGAGCCGGATGCGCTGGCCGACCTGTGGCCCGAAGTCCGGGTGCTGCACGGCGAGGCCCCAGTGGTGCTCGTCCATGGCGGCGGTGCTCAGATGACGGCCCTCGCCAACCGGCTCGGCCACACGCCAGAGCGGGTACAGGGCCGTCGCGTCACGGGCGACCTGGATCTGGAAATTGCCCAGTGGACCATGGGCGGCGCCCTGAACACGAAGCTCGTCTCGCAGGCCCAGCAGCACGACCTCAGGGCGATCGGCCTCTCCGGCGCCGACGCCGAGCTAATCCAGGTGTCGAAGCGCCCGCCCTGGACCATCAACGGACACACCGTCGACTTCGGATGGGTGGGCGACATCGAGACCATTCATTCCGACATGCTGGAAGGCCTGCTCACCCAGTCGCTCGTGCCCGTCGTGGCCCCGCTCGGCATTGACGACGACGGGCAGATTTATAACGTGAACGCCGACACGGTCGCCTGCGCCTTGGCCGAGGCGCTCGCCGCCGAGACCCTTTTCTTTGTGACTGGGGCGGGGGCGGTGCGCCGCGACGCCGACGATCCGTCCTCCCGCCTGGACACCTGTGACACGGCCACCGCCCAACGAGGAGTGGCAGACGGCTGGATCGAGGGGGGTATGCGCGTGAAGGTGGAGACGGCCCTCAGCGCCCTCGCTGGGGCCGTTGGTGACGTCCACATCTGCGGCCCGGACGACCTCTTGTCCCGGTCTGAGGCGACAGAGGTCGTGGTACGTGAGGCATAAACGTGGGGCGTGCAGCCTCTCTCGCGCATCACGCGTCACCCATCACACGGCCCTCAAAGCAGCAACGCAAGATGCCTTCCCAACAGACCGGTGCAATGGCGACTCGCTTAATGAACCCGACCGACGCCGTCAATCTCCTCAAGGATCTGATTCGCTTCCCCTCCCTCACGGGCGAGGAGGCGGAGATTGCCGACTTCGTGGAGGCCCAGGCCCGACGCGCCGGCGTCGACGTGCTACGCCACGAGGACAACGTGGCCTTCGGCGTCGGGGACGGGAACGACACGCTTGTGCTCAACTCGCACCTCGACGTCGTGCCGCCCGCGGACGGCCATCCATACGCCCCGTTTGAGCCGGTGACGACCGACGGGGTGCTCTACGGGCGGGGCAGCGTGGACGCCAAGGCCAGCGGGGCGGCCATGACGACGGCCCTGCTTTCCCTCGCGGACGAGGGCTGGAGGCCCCCGAACGGACAGGTCCTCGTGGGCCTGACCACCCACGAGGAGTCCGGTGGCAAAAAGAACGGGCTTCGGGACCTTCGTCCGCACCTTCCGTCCCTTTCGGCCGCCGTCGTGGGCGAACCGACACAACTCCGCCCCTGCATCGCCCAGAAGGGCCTCCTCATCCTCAAACTCCACGCCCAAGGACAGGCCGCACACGCCGGGCGCGCCCATCTCGGAGAAAATGCCATTCCGGCGGCGATCGCGGCGATCCAGCAGCTTGAGGGCCTCTCCCTCAATCGCAAGGACCCGCACCTCGGGGCCCCGACCGTCACCGTCACGACCATCGACGGGGGCGACGCACACAACGTGGTGCCCGAGCACTGCGTCTGTACCGTCGACTGCCGCACCACGCCCGCCTACACGCACGCCGAGATCGTGGAAACGGTGCGCGAGGCCGTGGACGCCGAGGTCGAGGTCTACAGCGACCGCCTCGTGCCCTGCACCACTCCCATGGACGCACGCATCGTCCGCGCCGCCCAATCCGCGCGCCCCAACGCCGAGCCCTTCGGCTCCCCGACCTCGTCGGACTGGGTCTTTCTCCACGACGTACCTACCGTCAAGATGGGCCCCGGCCTGAGCGACCGCTCGCACACCGCCGAAGAACGCATCGATGTGTCTGAGGTCCGGGAGGCCGTCAACGTCTACCAAGCCCTGATCCAATCCTACTTTTCCCCAGGTCGCGACGGGGCGTGATGGATACCCCGATGCTCTTTGCCGCCAACGTCCGCTCACCCTCTCTTTCATTCCCCCATCCCTCACTCCCTCCTCCCCCTTTCCTCTTCCCCAAATGACCACCCCCCTCTGGCAAAAAGACCCCACCGCCGAATCGGTGACCGACGACTGGGTCCATCGCTTCACGGTTGGGGACGACTACGAATGGGACCGCCTCTTGCTGCCGTACGACGTCGAAGCAAGCCGCGCTCACGCCTGGGGCCTTCGCCAGATCGACGTGCTGTCCGAGGAGGACTGGGAACAGATCAGCGACGCCCTGGACGCACTGCTCGACGCGTTTGAGGCCGGAGACGTGACCGTCACGCCCCAGGACGAAGATTGCCACACCGTCATTGAGCAATTCGTGACCGAGCACGCCGAAACGGCCGGCGAGAAGCTGCACACGGGCCGCTCCCGCAACGACCAAGTGCTGGCCGCTCTCCGGCTCTATCTCCGCAGGGCCCTCGCCACAATCGGCCGCCGGACCGCCGCGCTGGCCGAGGCGCTGTGTGACCTCGCCGAGCGGCACCCGGACGTGCTGATGCCCGGCTACACGCACCTGCAACGGGCCATGCCCTCCACGGTCGCCCTGTGGGCCCTAGGCTACGCGGAGACGCTGACGACCGACCTGGAGGCCCTCCGGCATGCCCGGCACCAGATCAACGTCTCCCCCCTCGGCAGCGCTGCGGGGTACGGCGTGCCGGTCCTCGACCTCCCCCGTGAGGCCGTCGCCGAGCGCCTCGGCTTCCGCGACGTACAGACACACGCGACCGCCGTGCAGCTGGGCCGCGGCAAGCACGAGCTCGCCGTCAGCCACGCCTGCACGCAGGTCGGCGCCACCGGCAACCGGCTGGCGTCCGACCTCGTGCTCTTCGCCACCGCCGAGTTTGATTTTGTCGACCTTCCCCCCGAGCATTGCACCGGCAGCAGCATCATGCCGCAGAAGCAAAACCCGGACGTGCTGGAGCTGGTGCGGGCCTCCCACCACCGCCTGGCCGCCGAGATGCAGTCACTGGCCACCGGCCCGTCGAACCTGCCCGGCGGCTACCACCGCGACCTTCAACTCACGAAGGCGGCCGTACTGCGCAGCGTGCAGATGACGTCCGATATGCTCACGGCGCTGACCAACGTGGTCCGTGGCGTCGCCTTCAATCCCGAGCAGACCCGGGCAGCGTGCACCCCGGCACTCCTGGCGACCCAGCGGGCATTGGAGCAGGTCGCCGAGGGCGTGCCATTCCGGTCCGCCTACCGGACGGTGGGGCAGGCATCTACCGCCGAGCGCGCCGACCCGGACGCCGTTCTCGACGCATACGAGACCGACGGCACTCCGGGCCAGGAACGCCCCGACCGCGTCCGGGCCCAGCTCGACCCGCACCGCGCCTGGATCGCGACCTCCTAGCCCTCACGTTGCGTCCAGGGCTTTTTGCTCGGTCACCGCTCCTTTTCAACCGCACGCTCCACCGCCCGCCGCAGCTTGTACAGGTGCATCGGCGCCTCCGTCTCCTCGTCGCGCACGGCGCTCAGGTTGAGCATCTCGACGGGCAGCGAGAAGGCCATGGCCGAGTAGATGTACCCCTTCGAGATCTGCTGGCCGAGCCCCTCCGCCACGAGTGTGACGCTAACAAGGGGCAGAGAGCTCAGTGCCAGGGTAGCATGTCGGTCCTATGAGCCCCTTCCCTCTCAGACAGGACGTGGATTTCCGTCGTCGCCTTGCCGATCAAGAAGCACCCACCGACCCGCAAAGTCAGATCGCGCCCGCTGAAGGCGTACGCGAACACGGAGAAGAGGGGCGCAGTGAGGAACATTCCCCGGCTGATGGAGAACAGCAGCGGGATGCGTCCGGCGAAGGCCAGTCTCGGCCCTACCTGGTGCGCGAGGGGCTGCTGATCCGTCGGCAGCTTGTTCGACAGGATCGAGATGAAGACGATGTTGTCGATCTTCAGGGTCGTGAGCGCGCCGAGGGCGATCCAGGCTTCGGGAGAGGCGGTCCACGCCGTGGGGCTGGAGATTTGCCTTGAGACCGCGCCGGGGGGTAGTCGGGACTTGCCCCGCTGACTACGCGAGCGGCTCGGCCAGAAAGGAGGCGAGGTCCTCGACGTGCTCGCGGTCGAGAAGGGGCTCAAGGGCCTGCACGATGAGACTCACACAGGTGGCCCGGTAGATGAGCGGCTGTTCCGGACGGCCATTCTGAGCCGTCTGGTGCTGGATGCGTGTGTTGAGCATCGTCCAGTGGCACTTCATCTCAGCGTATCCGAGGGCAAGACCTCGCCTGAGTTCATCGACCGTGTCGGCGGCCAGCAGGCTATCGAGCACCCGGTCTCGGAGCTCGGTCACGTACCGGCGCACGGCCTGGCGTTCGGACGGGCTTCCTTCCGCCCACTGCCCCAACACCTCGTCCCACTCTTTCTCCAACGAGCCGTGCAGGGCCGTTTCGACCTGCTGTCTAAGATCGTCGAACGTGGGGGTGGCCCCCGTCGGCTGGCCTGTGTTTTGTCCCATGTGCTTCTGCCACAGATTCAATGACGGTCGCTGTGCTCTCCCAGTTGTGCTCTCCCCAGTTCGGCGACGACTTCGAAAAGTGATGCGTAGTCCGTAGGTTGATGTCCTCGATGGAGTCATATTGAAGGCATTAGCCAAGGATTCTCGCGGGCTGCCCGGGACTTTGTTCATAGCGGATTGGTTACATCCGCCTCTTCCCCAAAACGAGGACGCCACCGTCCACACGGTGGATTGAGGCCGTTCATCCCGAACGCAATGTTTTCCGACCACGACAGGGGACGTGAACTGCCAGAAAGGGTCTCTTCCACCGCCTAGACGTGGGCCTGCAGACATCACCACCTTCTTGACAGTCTCTCTGCCGCGCTCGCCCTCATGTCTGACGCCCAGAATCCATACTCATACCTGCGCGAGGACGGCCCGGAGTCGTCCTCCGGCGACACTGATGGCCCCAAGGAGCCCGAGCCCCCGGCGACAGACCTGGAGTTCGGCGACGACGGCGTGGGGGAGGCGCTACGCCATGCCGACGAGGACGAGTTGAACGCAGCTCCGTTCGGCATTATTCAGATCAACGACGCTGGGGTTGTGCAGCTCTACAACCGCTACGAGTCGAACCTGAGTGGCATCGATCCCGCAGATGCCGTCGGGGCCAACTTCTTCACCGAGCTGGCCCCGTGCAGCAACAACCCTCTGTTCTTCGGCCGCTTCAAGGATGGGGTTCGGGAGGGGGGGCTCGACGAGTACTTCACGTATACGTTCACCTACCAGATGCGCCCCACCCTGGTGGACGTGCGGCTCTACCGCGACGAAGCAGAGAACAACTGGATTCTGATTCAGAAGCGCTGAGGGCACACGGGCCTACGCTCCTCCACTGACCGCTGATACCTCTCCTGTCGAGGGCGTGGTGGTGCCGGTCGTGTCGGACGATGTCGGGGGCGGGACGGTGCCGGTCGTGTCGGGAAGCGGCACGTCGTTGAGGACCCGCTGCAACTCGTCGAACCGATCGCCAAAGGTGGCAAAGTCGCCTCCCTGAAGGGCATCCCGTGCCTCCTGGATAAGGTCTTTGGCCCGCTCCAGCCCCTCCACCTGCTCCGGGGACGCCGCCTGTGCCGTCTGTGCGGCCTGCTCCATCTGGGCCAGCGCCTGGTCGCGGGTCTCCACCACCTGCTCCCCTAGCACGCTGTTGAGCGACTGGCGCAGGGTGCGCTGCATGGCCACCCCCTGATCGGTCGCCGCGATGACGCGCTGCATTTCCGGAATCTGGATGTCGTCGGCAATCAGGTAGATCGGCTCCACGTAGAGGAACGACTCCTCAATAGGCACCACAATCAAGTTGCCGCGGATGACGCTCGACCCCCGCTGGTCCCACAGCGACAGCTGTTGGGAGATCTCAGTGTCCTGGTCGATGCGCGACTCAATCTGGTTGGGTCCGCGAATGAGCCGGTCCTTCGGGAGCTCGTAGACGACGACCTCTCCGTAGTTTTCAGGGTCGGAGCGGGCCGCCACCCAGCCGATCATGTTGTCCCGCCCGTCGGGCGTCATGGGCAGCATGAGCATGAATTCCAGCCCGGCATCGTCTTTTCCCGGCAGGTCCGTGAGAATGTAGTACGGCTCCATCTTGCGCTGCCGGTTCGCGTACTGCTCGTTCGGACGCGTCCAGAGGTCCTCGTTGTTGTAGAAGACCTGGGGCTGCGTCTGGTGGTAGCGCCGATACCGCTCCATCTGAATCTCGAAAAAGTCTTGCGGGTACCGGATGTGGTCCTGCAGCAACTGCGGCATGGTGTCAAGCGACTGGAAGAGCTCCGGGAAGATTCGCTCGTAGGTCTGAACAATTGGGTCTTCCGAATCCGACACGTACAGGGACACCTCTCCACTGTATGCGTCGACCACCACCTTCACGGAGTTTCGGATGTAGCGCGTGCCCTCGTAGCCCTGCTGCCCCCGAATGGGCTCCGAGTAGGGAAAGAAGTTGCTGGTCGTGTAGGCGTCCACGATGTAGTAGTGGCGGTCGTCGCCGTGGACCAGATAGGGGTCCTTGTCGAGCTTCAAGAAGGGCGCCACGTGGCGCACCCGCTCTTCCACCTGATTCCAGAACTGAATCTGACTGTCGTCTTGGACGTAGTCGGTGAGGAGGATGTTGAAGTCGCTCAAGTAGTACGAGAAGAGCAGCTGCTTCCAGAAGCTCCCCACGGACACGCCTCCTTCGCCGCCGTACCGGGTGTACTTGTTGCCTCCAGACCGGGGAAAGTCCAGCTCCAATGAGTCTTCCGAGACCCCCGCCGGCACGATGCGGTAGTTGGGCGTGCGCTCCCCGTAATAGAGCGCCGGATTGTCGACGTCCAACGACTCGTACCTGGACTGCGGCGGAATGTCCTGCGTGAGAAACTCCGGACTCCCCTCCGACCCCTCCCGCGCCACGAGGTTGGACACCGAGCCGTACCCGTGCGTGAAGCGGACATGCCGGTTGTCCCAGGTATCCTCCGGAAGCTGCTGGGTAAGCTCTCGGGGCGACACCATTACCTGCCGGTAGTCCCCGTCAAGCATGTACCGGTCCACGTCCACGTTGTAGAACTCATAGTAGAGACGAATCTCCTGCAGCTGCCGGTAGGTGTCGATGAGAAGCCGGGGGTCCCAGAGCCGCACGTTGTCGATGGTTGCCTCGTTGTCTTCCACGGCGTCCGCCGGAAGGTCCGGCTGGGCCGGATACGACCGCTCCTTGAAGTCCTTAAGCGCGTACGCCTCCCGGGTCATGTCGATGTTGTTCTGCAGGTAGGGGCGCTCCACCTGCAACTCACTCGGCAGCACGGTCAGCTGCGTGACGAGGGACGGGGCCAACACCAGCCCGCCGATCAGCAGCGCAATGTACCCCACGGCCCCGATTCCAAGGAGCCGAAGCCGCCGCCGGTACAGGTTGAGCCCAATCAGTGCCGCGAGCCCGATGGTAGCCGCGACCATCACGTAAAGGGCCGGAATCATGACATTGACGTCCGTGTAGCCCGCGCCATAAACGGCCCCTCCCCCCTCCTGCAACAGCTCATACAGGTCCAGATAGAAGCCCCAGGCCCATCCAACCAGAAGAAAGATAATATTCGCCCCCAGATGCCGGAGGGCCCCCGAGTCGGCCTCGAACCCACCGTCTTGAATGCCGATCTGTCCGGCGATAACGTATCCGGTCACGAGCGCCAGCAAACCGAGAAACGCCAGTCCGACGACACCGCTCTGGAGGGCCTGCAGAAACGGAAGCTCCAGCATGTAGAACGCCAGGTCCACCCCGTAGACAGGGTCGCTTTGTCCGTAAGAGCCCGCGTACCAGAACCGGAGCAGGTCATTCCACCGCCCCGAAAACCCCGCAGCGAAAAGCAGGCTGAGCACCCCCGCAACAACGTAGGCCAGGCGCTCCAGGCGACCGCGCGTGAGCGGCTCGCCCCCCACTTGGGGCGCCTCTCCCTCCTGCGCCCACCGCGAGGCCCAGAGGGGGGGAATGTTGCGGACCAGGACGCGAAAATTGCCCCCGAAGTACAACCCCGCGACCAAAAAGACGAGCACAAACAGCAATACCTGCGTGCCCCGAATCGTCCAGAACACGCTCGAGTAGTCCAGCTCGCTCAACCAGAAGTACTCAACGACCAGCTCCGGGGTCACGAGCAACACGGTAAACACGACACCAACGACGCCGAGCAGGACCTGGAGGAGGCGACTCGACCGGAGAATCGACATAAGGCGGGGAGGAAGTATGGGAAATGTAATGCCGAGGCCGGGGAAAACATTCCGGTCAGCAGTTTAAGTGGATTCAAATCCAATGCACGCGGACGAGTGGGGTTCGATTGTGCACCTCAGATCCATCTGGTCTCCGCATTTTTCCCCGTCTCCACGTGGACGACACAGACGGAGGTCACCGATCGGCACCGTCGGTCAACAGAAACGATGGGGCAGAACCAATACGCGAGGTGTCCCCCAGTCCCGCGGGAGGATCTGTGTCCAACGTCCCCCTCTTGTCTCCACCGTCATGTTTCTCAGGGCCAAGGGGACCTGTCCCCTTGTCGGGATTGTCCGCCGGATCTCTGGGAAGAGCATCGATTCTTTTGTACACGCCCCTTCATCTACTCACAACAACTTGAACTTCTTCCTTCATCTGATGATCGTCGTCGTAAAGATCTATCTATCCCAAAACTGTGGGGGCTTTCTCTTGTATTACCTGATCCGGCTTCGAGGAGGCACAATACCACAAACTGGTCTAAAAAGTTGGATTGTCTTCCTCAACGATGCCCCCAATTTTTTCGGGCACGCTGCCCATCGACCTCATACATTCTAATCAAACCACATAAGCTTCATATGGCTGTATATCTTACACTCGCTTTTCTCTGGACTGCGTACGTTGGGCTCGAGACGTACATTTTTGGGCGTCCACAGTCGCGTCCACACATCGTCGGGTTCTTGATTCTCAACACACTGCTTGCCCCGGTCTCATTCATGCTTTCCGCAACGGGCGGCGTGCTTCGCGAGCGCGTTGAAACGGCCTACCGGACCGCGTGGGCGTCCAAGCAACAGTTTGCACGAACAGACCGCAAGAAGCTGATTGGGTGAGTCCTTCCCGGTCCTGCATTCCTGCCGGACTGGTATTGTAAGAAGGCTGATACGCCTGTCCGTTTGGCCGCTGTGGGACAACCCCCCAGCGGTCATTTGCATTGGGGCAGCTCCCCGGTTTTCCGTCATCGCTGCGTCGCCCGCCCATGTCTAAATCTCTACTTTTCACAACGGGCAGTCTCATGCTCGTGCTCATGGCCGGCGGCCTACTGGGCGTCCCGGCCCCGAACATTCCTCCCACACAAGTCCCTTCCGCTCGGTCGGACACAACCGATACATCGGAGGTCTACACCCAGCGCTCGCCGAGCCGAAACGGCATCGGCAAGGTGTACATGGGCCGTGAAATTTCGAAGGTCATGGGCCACCGCGGGGCAGACTGGCTAGAGCGCCCTGCGCGGGAGAAGAAGGAGCGCCCCGACCTGCTCGTCGACAGTCTGCCGCTCGACCCGTCCGACACCGTGGCCGACATCGGGGCCGGAACAGGGTATCTCTCGTTCCGCGTCGCCCCGCGGGTGCCGCGGGGCAACGTCCTCGCGGTCGACATCCAGCCGGAGATGCTGACCATGATGCGGGAGCGCATCGACGAGCGGGGCGTGGAGAACGTGGTGCCTGTCCGCGGGACGGCGACGGACCCACAGCTCCCAGCCGACTCTGTCGACCTCGCCTACATGGTGGATGCCTACCACGAGTTTTCCCACCCTTACGAGATGATGACAGCACTCGCAGAAGACCTCACACCCGGCGGGCGCGTCGTGCTTGTCGAGTATCCCCGGGAGGACCCAAGCATTCCCATCAAGACGCTGCACAAGATGACGGAGACCCAGGCCCGAAAAGAGATGCGGGCGGTGGGCCTGGAGTGGGTGGAGACCAAAGACATGCTTCCCCGCCAGCACTTCATGGTCTTCCGAAAGCCAGTCGAGTAGCCGGCACACGGCTTCGTCGCCAGCACCGCTCTAGTCGCTTTGCGATCGGCTTTCTCCGGCCGCGCCATCCCCAGACGGGTGCGACGTCTCACCGTCGGACCGCAGCGTGAACTCGTCGAGCGAGAGGCCATCGATGACCGACTCGTACTTCGTCAGGTCGGCCGGCAAGAGCACCTCGTTCTCCTCTTTGCCCAGCTTGGCAATCGTGTCGAGGTACTGCTCCGCCAGGCGCAGCTTCACGGCCTCCTCTCCCCCCGGGGCGGAAACGGACGCGGCCACGCGCTCGATCGCCTCCGCCGTCGCCTCGGCCAGCGCTTCGATTTCTTGGGCCTGGCCTTCGGCCTCGTTGATCCGGCGCTGCTTCTCCCCTTCCGACTGGTTGATCAACTCCTGCTTCTCGCCCTCCGCGTCGTTGACCGTGGACTGCTGCTTGCCCTCGGACCGGGCCACCGTGGCGCGGCGCTCCCGCTCGGCAGTCATCTGCCGCTCCATGGCCTGCTGCACCGTGCGGGGCGTGTCGATGTTCTTGATCTCGTAGCGGTGCACCTTGATGCCCCACGTCTGCTCCACCTCGCTCAGCACCTCGACGACCGCCTGGCTGATGGCCGCCCGCTCCTGGAAGGTGGTGTCCAGCTCCATGCGCCCGATGACCGAGCGGGTCGTGGTCTGCGCCAACTGAATGGCCCCGCGGCGATAGTCGGTCACGCCGTAGGCCGCATTCTCCGGATTGGTGACGCTCAGGTAGATGATGCCGTCAACCTCGACCCGCACGTTGTCTTCCGTGAAGCACTCCTGCGGTTCCACGGGGATGGCCTGCTCCCGAAGGTCGAGCGTGTAGGCGACACGGTCGATGAAGGGGATCAGGGCATGGAAGCCGGCGCGCAGCGTCTTGTGGTAGTTGCCGAGCCGCTCCACCACGTATGCGTTCTGTTGCGGCACGAACCGGATGGCCCGCAGGAACTTGTAGGCCACGTAGATCGCCAACAGCGACAGGATGCCGAGGCTGAGGGTGTTGAGGAATTCAAGGGGAGACGCGTCCATAGAACTAAGGGACTTGACGTAGAGAGCGGAGCAGGCGGGAAGCGGACTACGTGTTCTGGATCGGGTTTGTAACCTCGGACGCCCCTTCGAAGAACGACTTCAGGTTGGCAGCCTCCATCGGAAGCACACTCACGTTGGCACCGTCCACAACCTCGCCGAGGCGATCCACGAATTGCTCGGTAAGGCGCATCTTGACGGCAAGGGAGCCACCGGGCTGAGCGATCGCGTCCGCGATGCGTTCAATGCCGTTGGCCGTCGCCTCCGCAATGAGCTCCATTTCGCGGGCCTCGCCCTCCGCCTCGTTCACGCGGGCCTCCCGCTGGCCCTCCGACATGAGGATCGATTTCTGCCGGTTTCCTTCCGACACGTTGATCCGGGCGTCGCGCTCTCCGCTCGACTCCGTGATCTCGGCGCGCTTCTCGCGCTCGGCCTCCATCTGCTTCTCCATCGTGAGCACGATGTCCTGCGACGGCTGAATGTCCTTTAGCTCGTAGCGCATCACCTTCACGCCCCACGGGTCGGAGGCCTTGTCCAGCTCCTCCACGATGGCCTCGTTCATCGAGTCTCGCTCACTGAACGTATCGTCGAGCGTAATTTTGCCCACCTCGCTCCGCATGGTCGTCTGTGCCAGGTTGACGGCGGCCAGACGGTAGTTGTTGATGCCGTAGCTGGCCTTGTAGGGGTCCATCACCTTCAGGTAGACGATGCCGTCCACATCCACCTCAATATTGTCCTGCGTGATGCACTTCTGGTGCGGCACGTCGAGCACCTGCTCACGGGTCTCCTGCCGGTAGGCCACACGGTCGACCAGCGGAATGGTAAAGTGGAGCCCGGGATGCAGCGTGTCGTGATACTTGCCGAAGCGTTCGAGGATGACCTCCTCGCGCATCTCGACGATCACGAACGTGTTGTAGAAGATAAACAGCCCCAGGGCAATGAGGGCAAGCAGAAGGGTCCACATGAGCACGAAGAAAGCGGGTGTGAGAAGCGAACGGGCAGGGGACTAGCTGGGCGAGCGCGCGGATGGGTCGTATCCCAACCCCGAGCCTTCCGACGTCGTGTCGTCGGTGCCCGACGAACGGTCGGCGCTCCGCTTGGACACGTCGGAGCCGATTGCCTCCGACAGCTCGGCGTCAAGGTCGGCGTGGGCGGCGGGCTCCACAACCCACGTCAGGTTGTCGCGGTAGAGCAGCTGGGCCTCGGCCCCCTCCGGCAGTCGGCCCTCAAGCGTTCGGGCGTCCCAACCGGCCCCTCGAAAGCGAATGCGCCCCGGGCTCTCCGGCCCGACCGGTTCAAGAACCGTGACGGTCTCCCCCATGGCCTCCGCGTCCTCGTCGGTCATGGCCAGCGACACATCGCCCCGCACAAAGCGCAGCATGAGGGGCCGCAGCGCAATCGTGAGGCCGGTCGACAAAAACACCCACGTCACGACCGACGACAGGGGATCGACCAGGAGGCCCATTCCCCGAAGTCCCCCCACCACCACACCCCCGATCCCGAGAAAAAATGCAATGCCGCCCGGCACCACGGCCTCGATCAGCATGAGGAGCACCCCGCCGACGACGAAGGCCCAGGTGAGGAGGGTTGGATCCAAGTCCATAGAGCAAAGAATCGTGTTTGAGAGCACTCGCCCTTTGGAACCAGGGAATTTTTGGCACGCGTGAAGGAGGCAGAGGTTGCATCGGCTTCGCCGTTCCGATCCCCCCACTCCACGTTTCGCGAACCGATCCGCGCACTTTCTGTTAGGTCGACGAACTACACTTTTTTCCATTCACCGTCCTCCCTCGTGCCTCGGGCCTCCACGACCCACCGGTCGCCCCTTCTCCGCCCCCGCATCTTTGCGCACGTGCCATCCGTGGGGGCCGGCATGAGCACTCGTCACGGCGGCGTGAGCGGCCCGCCCTACGACACCCTCAACCTGGGACGCCACGTGGGGGACACAGCCAGTTGTGTAGAAGAGAACCGACGCCGGTTTTGTGCCTCCTTCCACACCGACCCGGCCCGGTTGGCCACGGCCGGACAGGTCCACGGGTCCACCGTACGGGTGATCGATGCGCCACGACACGAGCCCTTTTGCGACGGCCTCGTCACGACGACCCCCGGCCTACTCCTCGCCATCGCCACGGCCGACTGTGCGCCTGTGCTTCTGGCCGATCCGGCGCACGAGGTCGTCGGGGCGTGCCACGCCGGGTGGCGGGGCACGGTTCGTCGGGTCGCCGGCGACACGGTGGCGACCATGGTGGACTGCGGGGCGGAGCCCGCACAGATCCGCGCCTACGTGGGACCGTGCCTCTCCCGGCAGGCCTTCGAGGTGGGCCCGGAGGTCGCGGCCGAATTTGACGACGCCGTCGTGGCTCATCCCGAGGACGCCGACCGTCCCCACGTCGACCTCAAGGCCGCCCTCCGCCGCCAGCTCGAAGCGGCAGGGGTGCCGGACGACGCCATCGAGGTGTCTGCCCGATGCACGCGACAGAGCTCAGACGACTTCTTCTCCTACCGCGCCGCCGACGGTCCTACGGGACGCATGTTCGGGGCCCTCGTGCTCCGCCACTAAGACCACGGCCCCGGCGTTGCCCTGCCCGAGATTGGGGCCCCGGCTGCTTCTCGTTCCCCCCACGTCCCTCCGCTAGCAGTGCCCATCGCCCACTCGACGTACTCGTCCCCTCTGTGCCTCGACGGCGGCCACCGGCAAACCCTGTACGCGTCGCTGGTGCGGCGCGTCGACTTTGCGTACGACTGCCGCGAGCGACTGGACACCCCGGACGGCGACTTTCTCGACCTCGACTGGGCCTGGGCCGGCTCGTCGTCCCCCTCGGACCGCGTCGTCATTCTGACGCACGGGCTGGAGGGCAGTGCCGACCGCGGATACATGCGGGGCATGGCCCGGGCGTTGGTCCGGCGCGGGTGGGACGCCTGTGCGCTCAATCTGCGCGGCTGCAGTGGCACACCGAACCAACAAGTGGCCACCTACCACAGCGGCAAGACCGACGACCTTGCCCGCGTCGTCGACCACGTGTTGGACTCCGGATACCCGTCCGTGGCCCTGATCGGCTTCAGCCTCGGCGGCAACCTCACGCTCAAGTACCTTGGCGAGCGTGGCCCGGACGTGGACGCCCGCATCCGCGGCGCTGTGGCGCTGTCGGCCCCCGTCGACCTCAGTGCCTCGGCCGACCGGATCGATCGGTGGACGAACCGGCACTACGTCCAGTACTTTCTCCGATCGCTTCGCCGGAAGATGCGCGTGAAGGCCCGGCAGCATTCAGATCGGGTGTCGACCCGGCACCTCCAAAAGATTCACACTCTTCGTGGGTTCGACGAGGCCTACACGGCCCCCCTCCACGGCTTCACGGACGCCGCCGACTACTACCGGCAGGCAAGCAGCAAGCCCTTGCTCTCGGACCTGGCCGTACCAACCCTCCTTCTCAACGCCGCCGACGACCCGTTCCTTCCGCCCTCGTGCTATCCCCGCAAAATTGCACGGGACCACCCTCCGTTGACCCTGGAGGTGCCAGAGAGCGGCGGTCACGTCGGCTTTGTGTCCTTCAACGACCGCGGCGAGTACTGGTCCGAGCGCCGCACCACGTCGTTTCTCTCGTGATGCCCTGATCTCGCCGTCACGCCTCCTCCTCCACGAGTCGTACGTCCCGCGCCTTCAGCTGTAGGGTTGTCCGCCCATTCCAGGTATTTTCCTCCAGTGAGAAGAGCAGCTCCACTGGGGTACCAGTCTCCTGGCTCTCCCGGAGCACCGACAGCTTCTCGCCCATCCCGAACCCGATCGCGTCGTAGGTCGCACCGGTCGGGGCATCTCGCTGTCGTACCTCAAACTTGAGGTGACTGTCGTCCCCCCCCACCGTGCGGGCGGAGACAACCTCCAGGTCCTCGGCGTGGAAGACCGGCGTCGGGTTGGAGGGGCCAAACGGGCCGAACTGCTTGAGCACTGCCCAAAAGCGATCGTTGACCGCTCCGATCGTGCCGAGGTCTACCGGGGCGTCCACCTTGATCGACGGCCTGAGCAGCTCCGGTGTCACCCGCTCGCCGACGGCGTCGTCGAACCGGTCCCGGAAGGCATCGACGGCCTCAGCCTCCAGCGACATGCCGGCCGCGTGGTCGTGCCCCCCAAACTGCGTGAGCACGTCCTCGCAGTCCGCAAGGGCCTCGTAGATGTTGATGCCCTCGATGGAACGGGCCGAGCCCTTGACCGCCTCCCCGTTGTGGGTGAGCAGGATGGTCGGCTTGTGGAAGCGCTCGACAATGCTGCTGGCCACGATGCCGATGACCCCGAGGTGCCAATCCGGGTCGTACAGCACCAGTGCGTGCGGGCTGCGGGCCGTGATCTGGCGCTCCGCCCGTTCGATGGCTTCTTTCTCAATGGTGTCGTCGACGCGGCGGCGCTCGCGGTTCAGTTCCTCAAGCTCGGCGGCGAGCGGCTCGGCCTCGTCATCGCTTTGGGCTAGGAGCAGCTCGACGGCCGCCGAGGCGTGCTCCATGCGGCCCGCGGCGTTGATGCGGGGGCCGAGGGTGAACACGATGTTGCCGGTGGACGTGACGGTCTCCAGATCAAGGTCGGCGGCCGCCGCCAGGGCCTGAACCCCCGGACGCGTGCTTCGCTGCAGGGCGTCCAGTCCCTCTGCCATGAGCACCCGATTCTCGCCGTAGAGCGGAACGATGTCGCTCGCCGTGGAGAGGGCGATGAGATCGAGGTACTCAAAGGCCGCGTCGGGGGCCGCGTCGCGGTGCGCACGGGTGGCCTGCACAAGCTTGAAGGCAAGCCCGCACCCGGACAGCTCGTCGAACGGATACTCGTCGTCCGGCCGTTTCGGGTCGAGCACGGCGAGCGCCTCGGGCAGCGTCTCCTTGGGCGTGTGGTGGTCCGCAATGATGAGGTCGAGCCCTAGCTCCTGCGCATGGGCCGCCTCCTCGTGGGCCGTGATGCCACAGTCCAGGGCCACGACCAGGGAGGCCCCACGCTCAGCGGCCACGTCGAGGCCCCGCCGGCAGAGTCCATATCCGTCCTCGTACCGGTCCGGGATGAAGAAGGACACGTCCACGCCCTGGGAGCGCAGAAAGTCCGTGACGAGCGCCGTGCCCGTCGTCCCGTCCACGTCATAGTCGCCGTAGACGAGCACAGACGCCCCATCGTCGATGGCCGCGGACAGGCGGGCCGCCGCCGCGTCCATGTCGGTCATGTCGAATGGGTCGTGCAGGGCCGCCCGGTCGGCCCGGAAGAAATGCTTCGCCTCCTCGAGGGTCGTGATCTCGCGCAGGGCAAGGGCGCGGGCCAGGGACTCGGGCAGGTCGTTGAGAGCACGCTGTAGACGAGGCACTGTGTCGGGCTCGTCGAGGGAACGCGGGATCCATCGGTAGGTCATCAACAGCAGGGCAAGATGGCCAAACAAGACGCGTAACGGGGTTGGAATATGTAAGACACACCGAAGTCCCCGTTGTAACGCGACGGACTCATTCCGTTTAAAAACAGACGCATATAAGAAGATGGCAAAAAATAGGGTCTGGGCGAGGGGACTCTCAAGAGTGTGGGAAGAGGGCCTCGACCGTCCGAAACGGCTTACGGTGCGCCCCTTTTGCCCCCCCAGACCGTCTGTTCTCGTGAATCAACTGGGTGCTCAGCCCGTAGCAGCGAGTCCGATTTGCCGCAGGTGCCATCTCAGATGAGGGCCTTGGGCCCATTCAGGCCTCGGCCGCATCGTCCCTAACGGGTGAGGTTCCCGCCCCTCGCCCGAGCGCTGACGGTCCGGACTGTCTGTTCCACACCGGACCCGACCGATTCAGGTTTTCCGCCCCCATGCCCTTCCATCACCACGGCCCTTGCCGTCGCCAGCCCCACGAGCGATCAGCCTGTCGCATCGTCTCTTGCCTCGGCAGGTCGTTTCCACTTCGGCCCCTTCGATAACCCATCGGCCCCGAGCGGCCCTTTTGACCCGTGAGCAACTCAATGAAAATCTCTACCCTGCAGGACAAGAAGCTCGACGAACTCCGCCAGATTGCGCAAGAGCTCGATCTTGCCGACTACTCCGACCTGCGGAAACAGGACCTCATCTATCAAATCTTGGAGGCGCAGGCCGAGGGCGCCGCGTCGGAGGAGACCCCCAATCTCGACGAGACGACGAACTCCTCCGCGCCGGGCAGTGACTCCACGGAGTCCGACCAGGCCTCCCCCGAGGAGGCAGGAGGGACGGGGACCGGAAAGCCGGACTACATGCGCCGGTACGATCCCAACCAGACGGAGCTCCGGGGCATGATCGAGAAGACCGGTGTGCTTGAGGTTCTGCCGGACGGGTACGGGTTCCTCCGGTCCGACGAGTACAGCTACCAGTCGAGCCCCGACGACATTTACGTCTCGCCCTCTCAGATCAAGCGCTTTGGGCTCGAAGAGGGCGACACGGTCGCAGGGCGGGTGCGTCCGCCAAAGGAAGGGGAAAAGTTTTTCGCCCTCATTCAGGTCGCCTCGATCAACGGCTGCGACCCGAGCGAGATCGACGAACGGTCGGACTTTGAGTTTTTGACCCCCATTTTCCCCGACGAGCGCTTTACGCTCGAGGCGGAGGCGGACAGCTACGGCCCACGGATTCTCGACCTGTTCGCCCCCATCGGGAAGGGACAGCGGGGCCTCATCGTCTCGCCGCCCAAGGCCGGCAAGACGGTGCTGCTGCAGAAGATCGCCCACGGCATCACGACCAACCATCCGGACACGCACCTCCTGACCCTGCTCATTGACGAGCGCCCGGAGGAGGTCACCGACATGGACCGGACGGTGGAGGGAGAGGTCGTGGCCTCAACATTCGACAAGGAGCCGGAGCGCCACGTGGAGGTGGCGAACACGGTGCTACTGAAGGTTCGTCGCCTCGTGGAGTCAGGGCAGGACGTGTGCGTGCTGCTCGACTCGATCACACGCCTGGCGCGGGCCCACAACGCCGTGACGCCGGAGAAGGGACGCACGCTGTCCGGTGGCATTGAGGCGGGGGCGCTGCGCGGCCCGAAGCGGTTCTTCGGCGCGGCGCGCAACGTGGAGGAGAGCGGGTCCCTCACCATTATTGGCACCGCCCTCATCGACACGGGCAGCCGCATGGACCAGGTCATCTTCGAGGAGTTCAAGGGCACCGGCAACATGGAGCTCGTCCTCGACCGCGAGATGGCCGACCGGCGCCTCTACCCGGCCATCGACCTCATCCTGTCCGGCACCCGCCGTGAGGAGGAGCTGCTGCCCAAGCCGATGCTCAAGCGCGTGTGGGTGATGCGCAAAATTCTGGCCGACATGGAGCCAATCGAAGCCATGGAGTTTCTGCTCGACAAGATGAGGGGCACTGACGACAACGAGGAATTCCTGGAGATGATGAACTAGACATTCTGTTCGGCCCTTTCTTTTTTGCCGAGCACAACTCTCTTCCGTAGCTACACGTCTTCCCACGTCCAGCACGTCTGTCTGCGTTCCCATGCAAACCACTCTGCGCACGCTAGGACTCTCGTTTCTTTCCCTTCTCTTTGCGGCTGCCCCGGCGTCGGCCCAGGATGATGATCCGTTCGTCCGCCACCCGGCCGTGCACCCGGACGGCGACCGGATTGCCTTTTCCTACCAGGGCGACCTCTGGACCGTCCCCGTGGGCGGCGGCACGCCCGAGCGCCTCACGATCCACGAGGCCTACGAGGGAGCGCCCCGCTGGGGCCCCAACGGCGACCGGATCGCCTTCACGAGCGACCGCTTCGGCAACGACGACCTGTACGTGATGGACGCCACCGGCAGCACGCCGACGCGCCTCACGCACCACTCCACGGGCGACGCCATCGGGGGCTGGACGCCGGACGGGCAGCTCCTCTTCACCACGCGTCGCACCTACGCGCAGGCCGAGTGGTCGGACGAGATCTACACGGTAATCGGGGACGGCGGCACGCCCGACCGGCGCCTCGACGCCGTCGGCAGCGCGCCCCGCATGTCGCCCGACGGCCGCTTCATCGCCTTTGAGCGCGGGGCCAACGACGTCACCAAGAAGGGCTACGAGGGCCCCGCCGATCGGAATGTGTGGGTGTACGACACGGAGGACGACACGTACACACAGGTCACCACCTATGCGGGCAACGACCACACGCCGGTCTGGACCGGCCCACGCACGCTGCTGTACGTGAGCGAGCAGAGCGGCACCTACAACGTCCACCGTCTCTCCCTCACCGACCAGGGCGCGGCGGACGGGGCGCCCGAGGCCGTCACCACGTTCGACGATCACGACGTGCGGAGCCTCAGCGCGAGCCAGGACGGGTCGGTCGTGGCCGTCCAGCGACAGACCGACGTCTACCTGATTGAGAACGGCGGCGAGCCGCGCCCGCTCGACGTGACGGTCCCGAGCGACTACCGGTTCAGCCCCACCGAGAAGATGCAGATGACCAAGGGCCTTCGCGACTACGCCGTCTCGCCCGACGGCGAACAGGTGGCCCTCGTGCTCCGGGGAGAGATCTTCCTCATGCGGAACGAACCGGGCGAGCCCCGCACCACACGCCTCACCGACCACACGCACCGGGACCGCAGCGTGGCCTGGATGAACGACTCGACCCTCGTCTTCTCGTCTGACCGCAAGGGGAACCAGTACGACCTCTATCGGCTCACGTCCGCCGACCCCGAGCACCCGGGCGACCTGCATGACGCCCTGCAGCACGAGGTGACCCGGCTTACCGATACGCCGGAGAGCGAGCGTGTGCTGGCGATGGCGCCCAACCATTCGCGCGTTGCCTTTCGACGAGGTGCGATGACGGGCTACGGAGACGGGCAGCTCCTGACGGCCACACTCTCCGACGGTACGATCGAGGACGAGACCGTGCTCGTGGAGGGCTGGAACGCCCCCACCGACGTGGCCTGGAGCCCCGACGGCGACTGGCTCGCCTACAGCCAGAACAACCTCAACTTTAACGCCGACGTCTACGTCCACGCCGCCGACGGCTCCACCGGCCCGGTCAACGTGAGCCAGCATCCCAAGAGCGACGGCGAGCCGGTGTGGAGCCCCGACGGCTCGAAGCTGGGCTTCGTCTCCAACCGCAGCGGCAACGACGCGGACGTCTGGTTCGTGTGGCTGCAGGAAGAGGACTGGGAAAAAACGGAGCGCGACTGGGAGGAGCTTGAGGACGAGTCCGGCGCGGAGCGCTCCGAAGACGACGGGCCCCCTGAAGTGAACATCGACCTCGCCAACATCCACGACCGCCTCGAGCGCGTCACGGCCCTGCCCGGGGGCGAAGGCGACCCGGTCATCGCCGAGGACGGGGACACCTTCTACTTCGTGGGCGGCCGGGATGCCGGCCCCGCTGACTACGACTCGGAGGTCGACCTGTACAGCATCCAGTGGGACGGCTCCGAGCGGACGCGCGTCACGGAGCGGGACGTCGGCCCCTCCGACGTCCGCCTCTCGCCGGACTACTCCCAGATTTTCTTCGCCCACTCCGGCGGCCAGTTGGCCCGCGTCCCGGTCAAGAGCAACGAGCTGGAGCCCCTCTCCTTCAGCGCCTCCATGACGGTCGACCACGCGGCGGAGCGCACCCAGATCTTCGACGAGGTGGGCCGGGCACTCGGCCAGGGCTTCTACGACCCCGACTTCCACGGCGACGACTGGCAGGCACTTCTGGAGGAATACCGCCCGCGGGCCCTGGCGGCCTCGACCGCCCAGGACTTTCAGGTCGTCGTCAACCGCATGCTCGGCGAGCTCAACGCCAGCCACATGGGGTACTACGCCGGCGACCGGGCCGAGACGCAGGACGAGCGCACCGGCCGCCTCGGCGTGGAGCTTGATCCGGTCGAGGCCGGCGTGGAGGTGCAGCGAGTTGTGCCTCGCTCCCCCGCCGACCGGGAGGCCAGCACGCTCCGGGAGGGAGACGTCATTACCACCGTGGACGGACAGCCTGTGGCGGCGGCCAACAACTTCTACGGGCTGCTGGAAGGCACGGTTGAGGAGAAGGTCCTCCTTGGCGTCACGGGGGCCGGCGGTGAGGAGCGTACCGTTCGCATCCGCCCCACCGTCGACCTCGGCGACGAACTCTACCGCGAATGGGTGGAGGACCGCAAGGAGCTCGTCGAGGAGTACTCCGACGGGCGCCTCGGCTACGTCCACGTGGAGGGGATGAACTGGGAGAGCTTCGAGCACTTCGAGCGGGAGCTGTACGCCAGCGGCCACGACAAGGAGGGACTCATCATCGATGTGCGCTACAACGGCGGCGGCTGGACGACCGACTACCTGATGACGGTCCTCAATGTGCGCCAGCACGCTTACACGGTGCCCCGCGGCGCCACGGACGACCTCGACCAGAACCACGAGCAGTTCCGTGGGCACTATCCGTTTGGGGAGCGGCTCCCCTACGCGGCCTGGACGAAGCCGGTGGCCGCCCTCGCCAACGAGAACAGCTACTCCAACGCCGAGATTTTCTCCCACGCCTTCAAAAATCTCGACCACGGAACGCTCGTGGGCCAGCCCACCTTCGGGGCGGTCATCTCAACCGGCGGCGCGGGCCTCCTCGACGGGTCCTACGTGCGCATGCCCTTCCGGGGCTGGTACGTTCACCAGACCGACAAGAACATGGAGCACGGCCCCGCCCGACCGGACATCCAGGTCGCAAACCCGCCGGGCATTAAGGCCGAGGATGAAGACCCGCAGCTGCGCCGCTCCGTGGAGACCCTGTTGAATGAGACGGGCGAGTAGCCGCACACCTCTCGCCCATGTTCTCTTGGGTCGGTAGTGGCGTCCTGGAAGAGGCCGCCTCCGGAACGAGGCAGTCCTCGGCCCTCCCTGCGAGGGCCTGCCCCCAGGCTGCTCCGGAACTGAATCGCTGCTCCATTGTGTGAGAAGATTGGCCGCAGTCGTCTCATCCATCTTCCAACCCCGCTCCATGCCCGAGAACGTAGACCTGAATGCGTTGCTGTTCGACATGGATGGCGTCCTGGTGGACGTCTCCCGCTCGTACCGGCGCGCGATTGAAGAGACCGTCGAGCACTTTACCGGCCGCCAGATCGGCGAGAATGCCATTCAGCGGTACAAAAACTACGGCGGCTTCGAGGACGACTGGAAGTTGACCCACGCCATCGTCACCGATACGGCGATGGAGGTCCCGATCAGCCGCGTGATTGACGAGTTTCAGGACCGCTACCGCGGCGACGACTGGGATGGCTTTATCACCGAAGAGCCCCCGCTGATCGACGACGAAACCCTCGCCCAGCTCAACCAGAACCACATCCTGGGCATCGTCACCGGACGGCCCGAGGAGGAGGCGCAGTGGACCCTCGACCACCAGAGCTGGACGGACTACTTTCCCCTTCTCGTGGGCAAGGAGAAGCAGGGCGACCGCGCGAAGCCCAACCCTTTTCCCCTCGAACACTCCCTCACCATGCTGGCCGCCGCCGGCTGCCCCATCGATCCAGAGGAGGCCGTATACGTTGGCGACTCGGTTGACGACATGGACGCGGCCCAAGAGGCTGACATGTGGCGCGTCGGGGTCGTGCCGCCCTACGTGGAGACCGACGAACACAAACCCCTGCTTGAAGAGCACGGGGCGCATGTTGTCATCGATGACCTTCACACGCTGCCCGAGGTGCTGTCCACCCTCGGAGAACGCACGCCCGCCCAGACGACGCGGTAGCCCTCTATCATCGTGGGGCCCATGTGCCTCCAGTGTTTTGGCAGACTCGGGTACCGCCTGGGTCTGCCATTTTTATTGCCCACGCCCCCGCACCGCCTACGAACCGCCCTCTACGACAATCTCCACCCGGCGGTCCTCACGCCTTCGCTCCGGCGTTTCGTTCGGCCCGACCGTCGTTCGCGGCCCGAACGCCTCGATCTCAAGGCTTTCGGTCCGGATGCCGTGATTCGTGTCAAGGTAATGGGCCACCGCCGCCGCACGCTGGGCCGACAGGTACCAGTTGCTCGGATACGTGTCCTCGAGACTGGCCCCGATGGGCACCGGATCGGTGTAGCCCTGCACACGAAATCCCGCATCCGGATGCTCGTCCTTGAGTGTAGCGGCGTGCTCATTGAGCCGCTGGCGCCCGCGGTCCGGGATCCAGGCGCTACCCGAGGGAAAGTAGATCGGCGGCCGAAGCGTGGTATCCTCTTCCGGGACCTGTATCGAGTCGCGAAGGGCCTGCACCTGACGCTTCAGGTCCTGGGTGGCCGTCTGAAAAGAGTCGACCCGTCCCTGCAGGTCCTGCAGCGCGGCGCCCTGGTTTCCCTGCTGGCACCCCCCGAGGACAATTGCCAAAAGAAGCCCAAAAAAGAAGCGCATGGACTCGACGAGACTGTGGATGCAGAACAATGAGTTTTCTCTAAAGTGTCCACTGAGCAGACCGAATGCAACACACGAGCCCTGGCTGCCAGGGCAATTGCGTGTTGAAAGATTCGTCGAGTGATGGAGGCGCCACTGCGGCTGATCGTAGGGGGAAGCCAGGAATGCACGGGAGAATGTGCGAGTGGAGACGCCGGGGCACCAAATTTCCGCTTCTACCGGACCGTGCAAACAGCTTCCGTCGCTACGATGCGATTGCCCTGGGCCCGAGCATCCACTGCGAGCACGGGGCTCGTTCCGTCGCCCCCCTCCGGCGTCGTCCACAGTCGCAGGTCCTCCTCGACGGCGGGGAGTCCACGCTCCGTAATCGTAGACAACGCAGGATTGTGGGCCGGGACAGACGCACACAAAAGCATGATCAACGCACCGCGCCGTAGGAACTCCTGCCGTGCCCTCCCTTCGCTCCGTGCTTGCCGCTCCGGCTTCACAACTGTTTCGGGACACAGGCCCCAAAACACGTTCGACCAACACGTAGACGAGCGTCCTGTGGCCTTGTTTGTCCTCGCCCACAAAGTCCACCGCCACTCTCTCAGTTCTGGGATTCACCAAAGGAACGACTTTGCTCTGCCCCAACAGGCATGCGGTTTGCTCCGTAGGGCAATAACATTCTTGTATTCACTTCACAATGGACCCGGATCAACAGTCGCCGTCTCTCTTTCCGGTGCTCTGTATCCCGTCTGGTTCTCCCTCGGGCCCGTCCAGCTACACTCGCTCCTTTTTGAGACTAGGTCGGTTGCAAGACGCATACCATGTGGATCCAAGCCTGGACGTGGCTTCGCGACACACTTCCGCTGCTTCAGTGGCTTCCGGACTACACGACGGAGGCACTGCGCGGGGACGCGACGGCCGGACTCACGGTGGGCGTCATGCTCATTCCACAGGGCATGGCCTACGCCGTTATCGCGGGCGTTCCCCCGATCTACGGGCTCTACGCCGGCCTCGTGCCGCTGCTCGTGTACCCGTTGATCGGAAGCTCGCGGCATCTTGCGCTCGGGCCCGTGTCGATCGACATGCTGATCATCGCGGCGGGCGTGGGGGCGATCGCCCAGGCCGGAACGGAGCGCTACGTGGCCCTTGCCATCCTGCTCACCGCCATGGTCGGGCTGCTGCAAATGTCCATGGGGGCCATGAAGCTCGGGTTCGTGGCCAACCTGCTGTCGCGTCCCGTCATCGCCGGCCTCACAACGGCCGCCTCGTTCATCATCGCCTTCAGTCAGATCGGAAATCTGCTCGGCGTGGAGCTGGGGCGATCCCAGTACATCCACGTGCTTCTGGGGGAGGCTGCCCAGCACGCGGGCGAGACACACCTCCTCACGTTGGGAATTGGGGCCGCAAGCATCGTGCTGCTGACGGTCCTTCCCCGCTGGCTCCCCACGGTTCCGGAGGCCCTGGTCGTCGTCACGGCCGGCACCCTTGCCGGGTGGGGATTCGGGCTCCGAGAGGACGGCGTCTCCGTCGTCGGATCCATCCCAGAGGGCCTTCCCGCCCCCGAGCTGTGGGCACTCAGCTTCTCGGACCTCAACACGCTCCTGCCGGCGGCCATCACCCTCGCGCTCGTGCAGTTCATGAAGGACATCTCGCTGGACCGCATCTTTGCGGCCCGGCACGGCTACACGATCGACGCCAACCGGGAGCTGATTGGGGTGGGGGCGGGGAACTTCTTCGGCAGCCTGTTCCAGAGCATTCCCGCGTCGGGTAGTTTTTCCCGCTCGGCGGTCAACGAGCAGTCGGGGGCCCAGACGGCCCTCGCCAACGTCTTTGCGGCCGGGGTCATCGCGCTCACCCTACTCTTCCTGACGCCGCTGTTCTACCACCTTCCCACGCCGGTGCTCGCCGCCATCATCATCGTATCGGGCTTCGGGCTGTTCGATCTGCGAGAGCTGCGCAGCTTGTTCAAGGCGCGACGGCGAGACGGGTACATCGCCCTTTTCACGGCGGGCTGCACCCTCTTCATCGGCATTCAGGAGGGCATCCTGCTGGGCATCGGCACGTCCGTCGTTGTGATGCTCTACCGCATCAGCCGCCCCAACGTCGCGGAGCTCGGGCACGTCCCCGGCACCCGCCTCTTCCGCGACCTGGACCGCTTTGAGCAGGCCGCCCGCCTCCGCGACATCATGGTCCTGCGGGTGGACGCGGCCTTCTCGTTCGCCAATGCCGAGTACTTCAAGGACTTCATCCTGGAGAAAAGCGAGCGCGAGGGGCGCCCGGTAAAGGTGGTGATCGTGGACGGGAGCAGCATCAACGGCCTCGACACGACGGCCATCGACGCCCTGTTTTCGGTGACCGAGTCGCTGGAGGAGGAGGGCATCGAGCTTCACCTGACGGGCCTCATCGGCCCGGTGCGCGAGGTGGTCCGGCGCTCGGGGCTGCACGCCCTGCTCGGCGAGAACAAGTTTCACCTCGACCCCCACGAGGCCGTCGTGAGCGTGCTGGAGCGCTGGGACGCCGGGGAGGAGACCGACCGCGTCTCGCACTACTTCAACATGGCGGAGTCGGAAGAGACGGAGGCCACGCCCGCGGCGTCGTAGGAGGCGCAAGAATCACGGGCGGGCACCCGGGACCGGGCGTCACGCCTGCGCTTCCTCCTGGACGAGCGCCCCACACTCCTTCGCCCGACGAATCACCTGCCCGACTGTGAAGGCCCAGCGCGGGGATGCGTCGCACCCCGCCGCCTCGAGCGCCGCCGCGGCCCAGTGGTTGCAGTTGTTGAAGACGTGGTACGTAAAGGGCGACGCGTAGAACCGGCCGTCGGCATCGTTCCCCGGGGCAGTAGGCACGGCGCTCCCCGTTGCGTCCGTCGCCAACGACGCCGCCACGAACGCGGTGAGGGCGTCCAGCTCAGCGGGCGACACCGATACCCGCACGACGGTCTGCGCCGGAAACCGGTCGGGCACAGGCCGGTCGAGGGGCACGACATGCACCACGCTGCCCGTGGGCCAGGCGCCGGCCCGAAGCACGCCCCACACGCCCCGCGACCGGCCCGGATAGTACCGTGCCTCCCCCCAGCCCACCTCTAGGTACTGCGCGTCGGGAAATGCTTCGAGGGCCGGCCACCGTCCCTCCGGAACGTCGGCCCGACGCACGGCGATGCCTGCGTGCCACCCGTGCTGCACGACGTAGACAGCATTCGTGGGCTCTCCCCCGTCCGACGAGACGGTCGGGCGCGGCAGGTGGCACCGGGCCGCCAACACGATGAGCCAGACGGCCACTGCACCGGAGAGAAGACTCCGCCACCACTGCATATACCTGGGCACGCGAAGCGGAAGAACAGCGAGGGCTTCCTTCAATCAGCAGCGCCGCTCTCAAGGTCCGGGGTATTCTCCCCCCCATTCCGCCGAGGCCTCGTCTCTCCTGCCCTGCATTCGCGCCGTCCAGTAACTATGCTGGGGCCACACGACGTTCTCGGAATCAACAGCCCCCCATGGACTCAAACGCCGCCCTCCGCTCCCATCTCACGGACCTCCTCACCGCCCGGCAGGCCCACTGCACGTTTGCGGACGCCGTGGCCCACATGCCGACGGAGCGTCGGGGCGAGCGTCCCGACGCCCTCCCGTACTCGGCGTGGGAACTCGTCGAGCACATCCGGCGCGCCCAGCGCGACATTCTCGACTACTGCCGCACTCCGGACTACGAGGCTGGCGATTGGCCCCACGACTACTGGCCCGAGGCACCCGTTCCCTCCCCCCTCACGGCATGGGACACGTCCGTGGCACAGGTTCACGAGGATCAGGAGGCCCTGTGCGATCTGATTGCCGACGAGACGACCGACCTCTACGACACGGTCCCGTCCAGCGACGAGCACACGTACCTCCGCGAAGTCATGCTCGTGGCCGACCACACCGCCTACCACGTCGGGCAGATTGTCACCGTACGCCGCGAGCTCGGCCTCTGGCCCCCAAGCGGGGACGCCCAATGACCGGCAACCTCTACGACTCCGACTGAAGGGACTGGTCCAGGTAGTCTTCGGCCTCCGCCTGCACTCGCCCTTGCATCGGCTGCAGAAAAGCACTGAGGTTGATTGCGACGTGCACCGCGTCGGCCTCCACCTCGATGTGCCCGTCGGCCCCCTGCCCACTAAACTGCAGCGTGTCGCCCGTCCACTCGGCATCGACCCCAAGGTCGGTTTCGAGCTTATCGGCGACGCGCCCGACGGCCGCCCGGCCGTCGTCGAGCCCCAGAGAATGCGAGCGAGTGATGTCGATGTCGGCCATTGTCGGAGATGCGTTTTCGAAGGGACAAGTTAGAGTAAGGACTACGGGGAGCCACGGGGTCCGTTCGCTCCGTTTGCGATTCGTTCGTGGAGTCCCTTGTTCGTGGAGTCCCTTGTTCGTGGAGTCCCTTGTTCGTGGAGTCCCTTGTAAGTGCCGTGCCGTCGTCGTTTGTTATGGAGGCGCATCGTCCATTCTTCTCATCGCCATCGCCCCCATGCGCACTGCCGTTCGCTCCCGCCTTGGCCTCATGGGCCTCGCCCTCCTGGTTCTCCCCCTCACGGCTCCGGCCCAGCCGTCGGAGGCCCTGCAGTCCCCCACCACCTTCCTGGGCTACGAGCTCGGCGAGCAGTTCACGCCGCACCACCGCGTCGTCGACTACATGCGACACGTGGCCGCCCACTCGCCCCGGGTCGCTCATCGCCAGTACGGCACGTCGGTAGAGGGCCGTCCCCTCCTCCTCGCCACCGTGACGGCGCCGAACAACCACGACCGCATCGGGACGCTCCGCCGCGACAACCGAAAGCGCGCCGGCCTCGTGGAGGGCGCCCCTACGGCCGCCCCCACGGCCGTCGTCTGGCTCAGCTACGGGGTACACGGCAACGAATCCGTCTCCACCGAGGCGGCGCTCCGCACCCTCTACGCCCTCGGCAATCCACAGAACAGCCGCACCGGCGCTTGGCTCGACGATACGGTGGTGCTGCTCGATCCGCTCCTCAATCCCGACGGCCGGGCCCGCTACGTGCAGTGGTACAAGCGCATGACCGGCGATTCTCCCAACGCCCGGCCGGCAGCTCGCGAGCACCACGAGCCCTGGCCCGGGGGGCGCACGAACCACTACTACTTCGACCTCAACCGCGACTGGGCCTGGGGCGTGCAGCCAGAGACCCGACAGCGCCTCGACGCCTACCACCGCTGGATGCCACACGTCCACGTCGACTTCCACGAGATGGGCGTCGACGAGCCGTACTACTTTGCCCCGGGTGCCGAGCCGTTCCACGAAACCCTGACCGAGTGGCAGCGCGACTTTCAGTTCACCATCGGCCGCAACAACGCCGACTACTTCGACGAGAACGGCTGGCTCTACTTCACCGAGGAGGTCTTCGACCTGTTCTATCCGGGCTACGGGGACACGTGGCCTCTCTTCAACGGCGCCGTCGGGATGACCTACGAGCAGGGCGGCTCGGGCCGGGCCGGGCGCGCCATCGTCACCGCCGAGGACGACACGCTCACGCTGCAGGACCGCCTCCGCCGCCACCACACCACGGGCCTCTCCACCGTCGAGGCGACCGCCGAGCACCACGAGCGGGTGGTGCGGCAGTTTGAGGACTACTACGCCTCGGCCCAGGAGACCCCGCCCGGCGAGTACCGGACCTACGTCGTGCGGCGGGACGCGCAGGGACACCGACTTTCGGCCCTTGCCGATCACCTCGACCGCCAGCGGATCCGCTACGGCTACGCGACCGAGCCGCGGACGGTACGCGGGCGCAGCTACCGCAGCGGCGAAATGGAGCAGACGCGCCTGCAAAAGGGCGATCTGCTCGTGAACGCGGCCCAGCCGAAGGCCCGCCTCGCAAAGGTGCTCCTGGAACCGAAGACGACGATTGTGGACTCCCTGACGTACGACATCACCGCCTGGAGCCTGCCGTACGCCTACGGCCTGGAGGCCCTCGCCCTGCCAGAATCGGTCCTCCCCGACACCGGCGCCGCCCCGGCCTCGCCCGCTTCGATGACCGGCGACGCGGACGCCCCCTACGCCTACGTCACGCCCTGGACGAGCCGGGCCGACGCCCGCTTCGCGGCGGCGCTGCTCAAAGAAGGACTTCGTCTCCGCTTCGCCACGGAGTCGTTCACGGTGGACGACCGCTCGTTCGAGCCGGGCGCCCTCGTCCTCACACGGGCCGGCAATACAAACCGAACCGACCGCTTCGACACGACGGTGCGCCGACTGGCCGAGGCCCATGGTCAATCGCTCCACGGCGCCTCCACCGGATTGACCTCACAGGGGCCGGACTTCGGGTCCGACAACGTGGGATTTCTGGAGGCCCCGCACGTGGCCGCTCTTTCGGGACCGCCCACGGGTCCGTCCCGGGCCGGCGAGGTGTGGCACTTCTTCGACCGGCAGCTCGACTACCCCGTTACCCTCCTGCCCGCCGACGACTTTGAGGCCTCGATGCTGGACGACGTGGACGTGCTCGTGCTTCCTGGGGGGCGATACGGCGAGTGGCTCACCGACGCGCGGGCCGAGGCCCTCACGGACTGGGTGCGGCAGGGCGGACGCCTCATCGCCATGGGCGCCGCCAACGACGCCCTGACGGGACAGGCCCCGTACGTCCTCACACGCAAACCGGCTGACGCCACGGACTCGGCCGCGGACGATGCACTCACGCCCTACGACGCCCAGACGCGGCAGCGCCTGTCCGGCGCCACCCCGGGCAGCGTGCACCGCGTGCAGCTGGACGACTCCCATCCGCTCGGCTTCGGCGTCGAGCCGCCCTACTTCACGCTCAAGCGCAACGACGATGCGTTTGCCTATCTCGACGAGGGGCAGACCGTAGGCGCCCTCCAACCCCCAGCGCCCGTCAGCGGCTTCATGGGCCACGAGGCACAGCGGACGGTCGACGACACGTTCCTCTTCGGCACGCAGCCGCTCGGGGACGGGCAGGTGACGTACTTCGTCGACAATCCCCTCTTCCGGGGCTTCTGGTACAACGGACAGGTTCTCTTCGCCAACGCCGTCTTCTTCGTGGGAAATGGGTAGGACGGCGACGGGCAGGGGCAATCATTTTGCCCCGCGGGCTCAGTCCATGCCAACCCCGAACATGTTCTCCAGGTTGTGGCTGGAGTGGACGCGAAACCCGATGAGCGTTTCGGTGTCCGTGATGCCCTCCACCTGGCGAATTTGGTTCGTCACGAGATCGGCGAGCGCCTCGTTTTCGGCAACGCGCAACATGGCGACGAGGTCGACGCGCCCCGCCACGGAGTGGACTTCGGTGATGCCGTCGAGGGCCGCGAGGGTGTCGGCCACCTCGTTGACTTTGGCACGCTTGGTGTCGAGAAGAACAATTGCAGTGACCATGCTGCGGGAGGGGAGTTGTGTGCAGAAAGAGGCCGTTAACGTTTCCGCAGTTAACATACACCTAAACTCCCAGACCGCCAAACGCACACCCACCAGACCACAGTTCTCTCCCGTGCCCCCCTCGTCCTCCCCCCATTCCGATGCCTCCGGCGGGCACCACGTGTACGTCGTCGAGTGTAGCGACGGCACCTACTACACCGGGTACACGACGGACGTGGAGCGGCGGGTCGCGGAGCACAACGACGGCACGGCGGCGAAGTACACCCGCGGGCGGCGCCCCGTCGAACTGGTCTACACCGAGCCCCACGAGAGCCAGTCGGCGGCCATGCAGCGGGAGTACGCGATCAAGCAGTTGCGACGGGCAGCGAAGGAGCAGCTCATACGCCCCGCGGAATAGGATCTTCTGACTGCCCAGCGAACGGCTGTACGGCGCCCCCTGCCGAGGTTGGTTGAGGGCATAGTGTGCCGCCGGCTGCCCGAATACATCCACGCCCCTATTGCCGACACAAGCAACGGCACTGCCCCTCCTCCGCCCCCCACTGGCCGCGCCGTCGGGGTCCAGAGTCCAGACACTGCCGATCTCCAGCGTCCTGCGTCGCCGAATGGTCCCGGCTCACGCAACGACGGCCACAACCATTTCAGGCGATGACTGGGAAGGGGAGAGCGGAGCGCCTTCCGGGCTCTTCGGCTTCACAGATGCGTCATCAGCGAAGTGTATACCGCAGTTCGACGAAGAGATTTCGCGTCGCCGCCGGGTAGAACCGGGGGCCGCCCGTCCCCAGAAAGCCGTGCCGGAGCACGTGCGTGTCGAACAAATTATCGGCTTTCACCTGTAGCCGGAGGCCACCAAACAGAGACGTTGAGGGGGCTCGTAGGTGAGAGATGCCCCGAAGAGGGCGTAGGGGACAACCGTAAAGGTGTCCTCTTCCTCCTCCGTCACCGTCCCGTCTTCTCGTCGCGAAGCCGTTGTGCCCCCTGCGTTGTCGACGTACTGCACAATCTCATCCCAGAACTCCATCCAAAAGCCGTTGACCGAAAGGCGATAGCGACGACGCTCCAGGGTGCCCCCCAGCTCTACGTCCACGAGCTGCTCGGGCTCAATGAGCGTCTGGTCGTAGTTGTAGGTGCCGTCGGCGCGTTGTTCGAACCGGGGCGTGGCGCCGAGCCGTGGATTGGCAAAGAAATAGGGCTTTGTGAACGTGTGCGACCGCATGTTCTCACGGCCGAACGTGTTCTCATCGTAGAAGCGATACCGGCGTCCGGTACGCTGCAGATCGGCCTGAATGGCCAATTGGTCGACCGGACGAAACAGATGCGAAGCAAAGGCCGACGTGATGATCTTTTCGCTCCGGTACTGCCAGAGTCGATGGGTCGCGTCCGCCCCCACTACAGCGTCGGGGATCGGCGTCGGTCAGCCTCTCCCCGCCACTTGCAACGTCGTCCGGCAGGCGGAGAAAGGCGGCTGAGTGGTACGGAGCGCCGTAGTCGAAGTGTCCGTCGCCCTTGATCCAAAAAGCTGTCTGATTGAGCATCCACGTCGGCGAAACCCGCCACTCGTGGGTGAGGTGAATCTGCGGTGGATGAACCGCTCGCGGTCGTCGGAGACGGCACTTGGGGTCTGTCGGCGTGCCTCCACGTCGTCGTTGGCAGATTTGGGAATGCCACTGAACGCGAGCCCGTCTTTCTGGAGCCCCCCAAACGCCTGCACCTTGAGGGTCGACCGGTCCCCGTAGCGGGCCAGTCCCCCAAAGAATCGGGTAAAGGTGGTCCATGCATTTCGGCGGTAGCCGTCCGAGGACACGCGGCTGAAGCGGGCGTTGACCACGTAGCGGTCGCCGAGCAGGCCACTGTTGGCCGTCACCGAGAGGCGGCGCGTGTCGAACGAGCCGGCCCCAACTCGCGCCCGAACAAACGGCGTGGGCTCGAAGGGATCGGTAACGACGTTGATGCCCCCTCCGATGCCGACCGAGCCATACGTCGAGGCCCCGGCCCCCCGCTGCACCTGCACGTCCTCAATCGCGGGCTCCATCCCGTAGAGGTTGACCCAGTAGACGTCGTAGTCCTCCGGGTCGTTTTGCGGAACGCCGTTGAGGGAGACTGCGAGGCGCCGCTGGCCAAATCCGCGAATGCGGAGGGTGGAGTACCCAATGCCGTTTCCGTTCTGGGAGTGAAACGTGGTGGACGGCATGTCCGAAAGGAGCGAGGGCACGTCCTGTACGCCGAGTTGACGGTCGACCTCTGTCTCCGTCAGGGTGCTCACCGTGACGGGATCAAGCCGGGCCTCGGCGCGGCGTGCCGTTACCGTAACCTCTTGTGCAGAGAGGGCCCGTGCATCAAGGGCAATCGTGTCGTGCACCGTCGTGCCGGCCCGGACCCGCAGGCGGTCGGTGTAGCGGGCATGGCCGACGAAGGTGACGACGAGCCGGTAGCGCGCCGGGGCGACGTCTTGCAAGATGAAGGCGCCCGTCGAGTCGGCCCCGGTGCCGTAGCGGCGGGCCGCCGTGTTCGGGTCACGCAGGACGATGTTGGCCCCTGGAAGCGGGGCCCCGGTTGCCGTTTGAACGACGCGTCCTGCAACGGTCGCCGTCGGGTCGGATTGGGCATGGGCGCCCACACCATCTCCTGCACACAGGAGGATGCTCAACACAAACACGGAACGCGCAAACGTATGCCGGAACGAAGCCATCAGTCAGTCGGAGATGCGCAGACAAGGCGGTGAAACACTGAGAAGCTGTTTGGCGGACTGTCTATGACCTGCGACTTTGCGGATCTTGGGCAGAACAGGTTCTGCACTCGCCCGGTCGCTCACCACGGGCATGACCTCGCTCCTGCTCGGCCCCCGCTACAGGGCTCGTTTGGGCCCCGCTCGTGCCCGTCGCCCGCTGTGTCTCGGTAAAATATCCATTCACCAAACAGCTTCTGATGGGGGCCACCAAAAAAGCCGCCTCCATCAGAACTGATGGGAAGCGGCTCGTGCCATAGGACGGCGCCCAAACGGGCACCGAACGCAATCCATTCCTACGCCGGTGTGAACCGGGTCAGGTTCGAAGGGTGCAGTCTCAGCCCCAGTCGTGGCAGTACGCCACGCCGGGACGCCCCCAGCAGCGGGTGCTCAAATGTCGAGTGCGGTGCCTGCCCATTCTGTGGATGATTCGAACGCGCCCCTCCTTTGCGTGGGGTCTTCAAAAGAGGGGGGCTTCAAAAGAAGACCGTCACGCCACCGTGGATCGCGCTACAGTGGCATGTTGCCGTGCTTCTTTCGCGGATTGTTGACGACCTTGTTTTCCAGCATGTCGAAGCCTCGGATGAGACGCTCGCGCGTTTCGCTGGGTTTGATGACATCGTCGACGTAGCCGTGCTCCGCCACCACGTAGGGGGTGGCGAAGCGGTCGCGGTACTGCTCCGTGAACTCCTCCTTCGCCGCTTCCGGGTCGTCCGCCGCGTCCAGCTCGTCGCGGTAGATGATCTCGACGGCGCTCTTCGGCCCCATCACGGCCACCTCGGCGGTGGGCCAGGCGAAGTTGAGGTCGCCGCCAATGTGCTTCGAGTTCATCACGTCGTAGGCCCCGCCGTACGCCTTGCGCGTGATGACGGTAACCCTGGGGACGGTGGCCTCGCAGAAGGCGTAGAGCAGCTTGGCCCCGTGCTTGATGATGCCGTTCCACTCCTGGTCGGTGCCGGGCAGGAAGCCGGGCACGTCCTCCAACACGAGCAGCGGTACGTTGAACGCGTCGCAGGTCCGCACAAAGCGGGCGCCCTTGATCGACGCGTCGATGTTGAGCGTGCCGGCCAGCACCGCCGGCTGGTTCGCGACGATGCCCACCGGGCGCCCCCCGATGCGCGAAAAGCCCGTGATCAGGTTCTCGCCGAAGTCGGGCTGGATCTCGAAGAAATCGTCGGCGTCGACGAGGTGCCGGATCACGTCGCGCATGTCGTAGGGCTTGTTCGGGTCCTCCGGCACCAGCGCGTCGAGGGCCGCCCCGTCGTGCGCATCCTCCACCTCCGCCCGCGGCACCCGCGGCGGGTCCTCCTCACAGTTCTGCGGCAGGTAGCCCACGAGCTCACGGATCCGTCGGAGGCAGTCCACGTCGTTCGCGCAGGTAAGATGACTCACGCCGCTCTTGGTGGCGTGGGTGCGCGCCCCACCCAGGTCGGCCGCCGTCACCTCCTCCTGTGTAACCGTCTTGACCACGTTGGGCCCGGTCACAAACATGTAGCTGGTGTCCTCCACCATGACCGTAAAGTCGGTGATGGCGGGGCTGTAGACCGCTCCCCCGGCGCACGGCCCCATGATCGCCGAAATCTGCGGGACGACACCGGAGGCCTCCGTGTTGAGCTTGAAGATGTCCGCGTAGCCGCCGAGCGACTTGACGCCCTCCTGGATGCGCGCCCCGCCAGAGTCGTTGAGGCCGATAACGGGCGCGCCGTTTTCGAGGGCCTTCTCCATCACGTTCACGATCTTGTCGGCGTGCGCCCGGCCCAGCGAGCCGCCGTAAACGGTAAAGTCCTGGCTGAAGACGTAGACGAGACGGCCATTGATGGTGCCGTAGCCGGTGACCACCCCATCACCTGGCGGGCGGTTCTCGTCGAGATCAAAGTGGGTCTCCTGGTGGCGGACGAACGTGCCCAGCTCCTCAAACGAGTCGTCGTCGAGCAGGATGTCGAGCCGCTCGCGGGCCGTCAGCTTGTCCTTGTCGTGCTGCCGCTCGATGCGTGCCTCCCCCCCTCCGGTTGCGGCCTCCTCGCGGCGGCGCTGCAGGGCCTCGTACAGCTCGCGATGGGCACGGGCGGCGTGTTCGGATGTACTCATGTTAGCACGGGGTTGCACTCGGGAAAACGCGATGGAGAACGGACGACCGGGATCGAGAGGATCGCGTCGGCGCCCGTTACTTCTTCGTTTCGTTCGTGGATGGGTACGGGGAGGCTTCTGCGTGTCGTCGGGGTGCACATTCAAGCAAAGGATACATCCTGCGCTCGTCGACCTCAAAAATTAGCACGTACGTTCTACCATGCAACCCCGTCAATTTCTTTCTTCGATGCGCCGCTGGGGGGCCGGCCTCGGCGTTGGCCTCCTCGCCGTTGCCCTCGTGGTTACCGGGTGCGACAGCGACGACAGTGGAATGGATGACTTCGATGACCCCAGCACCACCCTTACCCTCGCGCAGCGGGTCTCAAACCAGGACGCGCTGAGCACACTCAACACGGCCCTTGGCGTCACCGGCCAGGCCGAGACGCTCGGCAACGACGACGCGACCTTCACGGTCTTTGCCCCCTCGAACGCCGGCTTCGGCTCCTACGACGTCGACGCCCTTACCAGCAACGAAGACCTTCTGAGCTCCGTGCTCGGCTACCACGTCGTGCAGGGCGACGCGCTCACGGCGAGCGAGTTGGAAGATGGGCAGACCCTCACGACGGTGCAGGGCGACGAGCTTACGGTCCGCATCGACGACAGCACTATCTTCGTCGAGGGCGCGCGGGTGACCACGCCCGACGTGGAGGCGACGAACGGCGTGGCGCACGTCGTCGACGATGTCCTTCTCACCAACCGCACGGCCGCCGAGCGGCTGCAGTTCACAAACGCAACCGAGACGCTCTTCCAGGCCGTCGACGAGGGCACGGCCTCTACGCTCAACGATCCCGACCAAGACCTGACGATCTTCGCGCCGGTCAATGATGGATTCGAAGGCTTGGCCCTCGATGCCCTGACCGGAAGCGACCAGATCCTGAGTCGCGTCCTGGACTACCATGTCATCTCCGATCAGCGCCTCGGATCCGGCGACCTTCCAACAAGCGGCGAGACCCCCGCGACGCTCGAAGGCGGGACAATCGCGGTTGGGGAGGCCGACGACGGAACGCCGACCGTAAACGGCATTCCGGTGAGCACGACTGACATTCAGGCGAAAAACGCGGTCATCCACTTGATCGACGGCGTGCTCCTGGAGCGCCTAGACGTGGTCCAGCGTGCCACCGTCACGAGCGCCCTCAGCACGCTCGCCACAGGGGTGAGCGGGGCCGGTCTCGCCAGTCGCCTGAAGGGCGACGGGCCGTTTACGGTCTTCGCACCGACGAACGACGCGTTCGACCAGTACAACACGGACGCGCTGGTCGGCGAAAACCGGCCGCAGGGCCTCCTGGAGCGCATCCTGAAGTACCACGTCATCCCGGGACAGGCCCTCGCCTCCGGAGACCTCTCCGAGGGAGAAAGTCCGGGAACGCTTGAGAGCGGGACCCTCACGATCGGCCTCGACGACGGCGTCACCCTGAATGGACGCGTGACGGTCACCACCGCCGACATCCAAGTCCGAAACGGTGTGGTCCATCTGCTCGACGACGTGCTCCTGCGACGAACCAATGTTGTGCAGCGGGCCACGGTGGCCCCCGGCTTCAACATCCTGGTGGACCTGGTCGGTCAGGCGGGTCTCGCGGGCAACCTGAGCAAGGAGGACGCTGCCCTCACCGTCTTCGCACCGACGGACGACGCGTTCCTCGCCGCCCTCGATGCGAACGACAATGGCGAGATCGACGACGACGAGGTGCCCGCCAACGCCAAGGAGCTCCTGGAGTATCACGTCGGCGACGGCGTCTTCTACGCCGCCGACCAGCCGACCGCCCCCTCCGGCACAATGATTCCCGATGGGCAGGACACCGACGTGGCGACGCTCGAAGGGTCAAACATTCTCGTCCGGCGTGACGGCAGTAGCGTCACGCTAAACCCCGAAAACAAGGCGGCGAGCGTGGCGGCCCCGGACGTGGATGTCACGAACGGCGTGATCCACGGCATCGACACTGTCCTGCAGATTCCGTCGGGCAATTAGCTTTCCCGAGGAGGCCGGGCCCGCACCGCGAAGACGCCGTGCCGGTTCAGACCTTCCGTAGCAACGCCGGGCCCCTTCCTTAACACGGAAGTGGGCCCCGCGTATTTTGGGGTCCTTCGGGACCGGGGCCCGATGGGGTCGTGACCTTCTGATACCGGATGCCGAAAATCGGCATGCACATGCGCAAGAACGCCGCTTCGATCCTGAAGGAATTGGCGCCTCGGAGTCCCCGAGAGCAAGACGCCCGGAAGGCGGGCAAGACATGCTTCGTAGCAGCCGATGCCAACTGTTTCTAGTCTTCACTTTTTCTTCTCAAAAACAGAAACGCATACGCTGGGTGCTTCCGTTGTGATCTGTGTCTCTTGAGTGTTGTGTGGCACCGTAGACGAAAACACTCTGAATGGGCCGGGGACAGTCACATGGTAGAGGATTCTCTTCGCATCCGGTCTCTCCAAGAGCCAGGCGCTGTGTGTCGTGGCCGCTTTTCAACCGATGGACGATGCTGCTGCACACGACTCGTCACGCGAGTCCAGTCTCCAGCGGGATGTGGCTTCGACGGAGCCTTCCCTCGACGCTCTGTGCACCCGCCTCGCAAATGGCGACGCGGAGGCGTTCGAGACGATTTTTCGGCGCCTGTCGGAGCCTATCTTCCGGTACGTGTGCGGAATGGTGTCGGACGAGTCTCTGGCCCACGACCTCACGCAGGACACATTTGCCAAGCTGTGGACGGCCCGCGACCGGATGACCTCGGTTGGCTCACTCCGCGCATACGTCTTTCGGATGGCCCGCAACCGCGTGTACAACCAGCAGCGGGACGCCCAAACGCGCCGCAAAAACCGGGATCAGCTGCGGAAGGCGCCCCCACATGGATCCCCCCCGGCCCCGGACCGGGCCCTCGACGCCAATCTCCTCCGGGACCGTCTCCGGGAATGGATCGACGAGCTTCCCAATCGACAACGGGAGGCCCTCACGCTCCGGCGCCAACAGGACCTAAGCCACGACACGATTGCGGACCTCATGGACATCGCCCCGAGCACCGTCAACAACCACATCACCCGGGCCCTGAAGCACCTCCGGGAGCGCCTCCGCGAACATCGTTCTGACCCGCACTCCTAATTTCTTTCTCCTGCTTTTTTCGCTCGTCCCGCGAGCCCATGGACCACAACATGCCCCCCCTTCCCCCAGACCTCCGCCCGCCCGATGCGGATGCGGCACGGGACTACGAGCGGATCTGGACGGCCCTCTACCGAACCGACGCGGCACAAGCCTCCGAGTACGACGTGGACGCCGCCTGGGCCGACCTGGCCGATCGGCTTGACCTCGCCCCCCTCCCCGACCCGGTGGAGGATCGGCGGAACGAACGCACGGCCCGCCCGCCTCATGAGAAAGACGACGCTCGCTCGTCGCGCTACGTCCGCACCCTGGCAACCGCAGTGCTCGTGGTGTGTGCCGTGGCGGCGGGGTGGTGGTGGCAACAGCCCGTCTCGGTCACGACGGCGGCGGGCGAGCAGACGACGGTCACCCTCCCGGACGGGTCGACCGCAGAGGTCAACAGCGCCACCAGGCTTTCCTACCGTCGAGGGTTTCAGTCTCTTCCGTGGGTGCCCGCTTCGAGGCGGCGCGTGCGGCTGACCGGAGAGGCCTTCTTCGACGTTGACGAGGCGGACCGTCCCTTTCACGTCGTCACGCCCAACGCCCGCATCGAGGTCCTGGGCACAACGTTCGGCGTGCGTGCACGAACCGCCGACGATCGTTCCGAAACGACCGTCACTCTCTCGTCGGGACGGGTGCGCTTGACGCCGACGACCGCGACCTCCGCCACTTCGGAGGTCACCCTCTCCGAAGCGGGAGACAGGAGCCGGGTCGTGGAGGAGCAGGGGCCCACCTCGCCGGAGACCGTTGACCTCAAGTACGTACGGGCGTGGCGGAACGGAGGGTTTGCCATCCGGAACGCCGCACTGCCCACCGTTCTTGATGAACTCGAACGCCGGTTCGGCGTGCCTCTTTCGCTCCGCGTGGCCCCCTCCGAAACGGCCCCCATGACGCTGCACTACGCAGCAGAGGCCCAGATCGAAGAGGTGCTCCGCGACATCTGCGTGATTCAGGGCCTCTCGTATCGCGAAACGAGCCAGGGATACGAACTCGTCCGCGACGACTAACAGCATGCGCTCTTCTCTCTACGAGCCCCTCCACAGGCTCCTCTTACGGACCGTGTTCGGCGTGGCCGGTGTGGTGCTGCTCTTCTGCACGGGCCCGTCCCCGGGCCACGCCCAGTCCACCGAAGACAACTCGGGGGAATACACGATGACACTGCGCGACGTGTCCCTCGAAACGGCCCTGCAGCGGCTCGTGGCACACACGGGCATCGACCTCGCCTACTCCACCGCACTCGTGGAAGGCCGCCGCGTCTACTGTCAGCGGCGCGACGCCCCGGTAGAGGCCCTGCTCCGGTGTCTACTGACCGGAACGGGCGTCGACTACCTCCGCACCGCCAGCGGCAGCTACCTCCTCGTCGAGTCTCCGGAGACCCCGCCCGCAACCGGACGCATCGCCGGGACGGTCGTGGACGCCGCCACGGGCGAGCCGCTGCCCAGCGCCAACGTCCTGCTGGCCGACGCGGAGTCCGGCACTGCAACCAACGACGCCGGACAGTTCACCGTGGCCCCCGTGCGAACCGGACTCCACCGCCTCGTGGTAACCTACGTCGGCTACACCCGGGCCGTCGACAGCGTGCGCGTGCCCCCCAACGGCCGAGACACGATCCGCGTGGCCCTCACCCGCGACGTTTTGGAAACGACCCCGATCGTCATCGACGGCCTTCAGCAACGCCTTCCCTCCGCTGGGCTCGGGGCCGCCACGGTCGACGCGGCCGCCCTTCGGCAGCCGTCGGGGCAGGGGACCCCCGAGGTGCTGCGGCAGGTGGGACGGCGAGTCGGAGTCTCGGTCAACCGTCCCCTCGCGGAGGTGCATGTGCAGGGGGGAAACAGCGGCGAGCACGTCACGCTTCTGGACGGAGTTCCGGTCCGAAAGCCCGTCAGTGTGGGACGGCTTCTCAGCGCCTTCAGCCCGCAGGCCCTGGAGCGCATAACGGTGCACAAGGCGGGCTTTGGGGCGTCGCACGGCAGCTACACCGCCGGCGTGCTGGGGGCCTCTCACGACCTGTCCCGGTCGACGGCCCGGTACGCCACTGCCACCGCCGATCCGGTCAGCGTCAACGGCCGCGTCGACACGGAATGGGGCAGCGCAGACGGCCGGAGCGGGCACGCCATGGGGGCGGGCCGCACGAGCGTGTGGGACCTTCACCGTGCTGCGTCTCTCCACACGCTTCTGAACGCCCGAACGACCCTCGACCGCCCCCTCACTCCCACCTGGACCGACGCTCCTCTGCCGGAGGCCTCCGCCCCCCTCTCGCAGAGTCAGGCCCCGCGTGTGCAGTTTTCGGACGTACACGGGGCCGTGCAGCAGTCGATCTCCCCGTTTGAGCAGGTGTCCGTGTCGGGCTATCATGGGCGTACGCGCCTGAGCACCGACGTGGCCACCGTCGTAGCCGACGGCGCGGATCGGACCCGCTTTCTGCTCTCGGAGAACCACTACGACTGGACCAACACGGCCCTCCAGGGCCGCTACGAGTGGATGGCAAGCAGCCGCGTGACCGGCTCGGCCCAGGTGTGGGGCAGCCGGCACGACGCCCACACCTTCTACGGCTTTCGGGACTCCACCCGACGCACCTCTCCGGACGCTTCGCCCCCATCGTTTGCTCCCCGCGCCGGCGCCCACGCCACGGAGGGCAATTCGGTGGCCGAGTGGGGAGGGCGCTTCGCGATGGACGCAAGTCTGTCGTCCAGCACGCGCCTCCGGGCGGCCGTTTCTCCACAGCGCCTGCGCGGGGAGTTTCGCGTGCGCAACCGGTACCTGGGCGTACTGTCCCACGAAACGGCGGCCTGGCAAATCGGCAGCTACGTGGAGGCCGAAACCACCCCCGGCCTTCACCTCACAGCCACCGCCGGCGCACGCCTCACGTACGTGCCTGCCCAACACGGCGTCTATGCCGAGCCCCGCCTTTCCCTTCGCTACGACCGGGCGGACACCCCGCTGGGCGACCTGGCGGTCCGCCTGGCGGGGGGCCTCTATCGGCAGTACGTGATGCAGTCGGAACTGAGCAGCACGGGCCCTACGTCTGTCGTGCCGTCGGTTCAGTTCTGGCTTCCGCTCGACCGGAGCGTCGCGCCCCCTCGGGCCTATCACACCGCCGGCAGCCTCCTTCTGACCCCTATGCCCGGCTGGACCGCCCGCCTCGAAACGTATCACAAATGGCAGCCGCGCACCCTTCACGTCGACTACGCCGGGCTGGTGCATTCCCCTAGCGATGGGGCCCCGCTCCCGCGGCGGTCGCTCGACGACCAATCTGCGTTCATGGCGTCCGGGCAAGGGCGCTCCTACGGGGTCGCCTTTCATCTGCAGCGCGACGGGGAGCGCGTGTCGGCACAGGCGAGCGCGGCCTGGAGCCGCACCACCCGTCGCTACCCAGGCCGATTTGATGGCCGGTCGGTCCCAGCCCCATGGTCCCAGCCGGTCCGCCTCACCACCGACCTCGACGTGTCGCTTGTCGACGGATTTGAGGCCCACGCCCACTGGCAGGGCACCTGGGACCGCCCGTGGGCCCTGCGGCGCGCCTACTACGACTACCTCGCCCGCACAGAGGACCCGCAGGATTTTGCCCCGTACGACCTTAGCCGCCCCGGCGATCAGGTCCTCGCTCCATTCTCACGGGTTGACCTCGGCCTCACAGCAAAGACGACCCTCCGATCACTCACAGCAGAGGCTCGGCTCAACCTCGTGAACGTGTTCGACCGCCACAACACATTCGATTGGAGCCTCGCCCCCGCCGGCTCTCGATCAGCCCCCGTCCGGCGCACCCTGCCCGGACGCCGTGTATCGCTCCTGCTGGAACTGCACTATTGACCCCGAGGGCATTCCAGGAGACCCCACAGGGTCCCGTTACGGGCGACAGCAACGCCCCGGCACGCCAGCGGGGCACCAGAATCCTTGGCAGCGTCCGGGTCGTTGCCCTCCACTCGGCCCCGGCATGATCTTCGGTCTTACGGGTCCCTCGTGGGGGTTTCCAATGAGCCCTCCCCTCTTCCAATGGGCCTTGCAGAAAGCCTTTCTCCGTTTTTCGCCCCGAAACGGCCCATCCTACTGCGGCCTGCCAGACAGTGGACGGAAATTTGCGGAGGCAAAATGTCCTCTCGCCTACGTGTTTTCCCTATTGGTTGTAGCCATGTTGGACCGACTCCCCTCGTCTTTCGTCAACCACATCGAATTGTGGCTCAGTGGCCTGGGCCTCGTCTTGATTTTCGGCATTCCCGCCATCGCCGGGGGAACGGGCCTCGTCCTCTGGCGCCTGATTGCATTGATCGCCGTGGGGGTCGGCGTCGTACACGGGTTCATCTTCTGGACGGTACGACGGCGGCAACGGCAGGCGCGTCGGCAGTCGATTCGCGAGATCCAGCAGATGCTCTCCGACGTGCTCAAAAACAAGCTCGCCGCCATCAACATGTACCTGCCCGAGGAGACGGACCAGGAGCTCGTCGAGCAGGAGCTGACCGGCATCCGCACCTCCATCGAGGACATTGCCAACGAGGTCGAACACCTCTCAGAAGAGAGTCTTGAGGGGTGGAAGGAGCACTACAGCGACGCGATTGACCGGACGACAGATCTGTAGGTGCGGATTGCAACGTTGCACCGTGGACTGCACAAGCACGGACGCCCCAGGCTTCTTCCATGACCGGTGCCACTCCCCTGGCCTCGTGCACAGGATGCTTTTCGACGTGAAGGCGGGGATGGGGCGGGAGGCCTCGTCTCGCCAGAGTGCAGACGAGCCCACGTCCCCCTTACTCCAGTCCCTCGTGCCTCTGCCGGTCCTGCTCCGTCGCCGGCTCTAAGATCACCGCCTGCCCTCCGCCGCGCGCCAGGTTCGCCTCGATCACGTCCTCATGGGTCACCAGCCCACGGCGGACGCGGTAGGCATGGGGGGTGTCCTCGTAGTCCGTGTCCGGCGTGTCTTCGAAGACGTGGGCCACGTAGGCCTTTCCCGCGTCCAGAAAACCAAGCGGAACGTTCAGGGTGCGGGCCTCAGCGTTCGTCGTGGTGCCCACGTACCATTCGTTGCTGTTCTTTTTTCGGCGGGCGATGGTAGTGTATTCCCCAATGCGGGCCTGGAGGACGTGGCTCTCCGCCCAGTCCGCCGGCACACGCTCGATGAACTCGACCGCGTCGTGCCCCTCGTAGTTTTCAACGAGGTCGGCCGCCATCTGCAGGGGGCTGTAGAGCACGACCATGTTGGCCAACTGCTTCGAGAGGGTCGTGAGCACGCGGTGGTCCGGCATCGTCTCCTCCGGCGTGAGGTTGAACACCCCGGGCGTGTAGTCGAGGGGACCGGCCAGCATGCGCGTGAAGGGCAGGGTGACGGTGTGGGACGGCGGATTGGGCTCGGCCCATGCGTTGTACTCCATGCCGCGAACGCCCTCTCGGGTCATCATGTTGGGCCAGGTGCGCTCGATGCCGGTGCCCATCACCGGCTCGTGCACGTCGAGCACAATCTCGTGCTCGGCAGCCGTCTTCACGACCCGCCGGTAGTGGTTGACCATCTGTTGGCCGTGGTGATGCACGCCCTCGGGCCGGATGGGGCCTGCGTAGCCGGTCTTGATGGCCGGCACCCCCACCGAGTCGTACAGCGCGAAGGCCTCGTCCATCTGCTGCTCGTAGGCGGGTACGTCGCCCCCGGTTTCGTGGTGGCCGATGAGCGCGACGCCCTTTTCCTCGCCGTAGTCCACGATCTCCTGGAGATCGAAGTCGGGGTAGGACTCGGTAAAGTCGAACTCGTCGCCCCCAAGCCAGGTCTCCCATCCCGTATTCCATCCTTCCACGAGCACCCCGTCGATGTCGTGCTCGGCGGCGAAGTCCATGTACCGCTTCGTCCGCTCGGTGGTGGCGCCGTGGGTGCCCTTCTGTCCCCACGAGTACTTGTCAATGTGCATGCCCCACCAGATGCCCACGTACGTCATCGGAGCGATCCAGGAGGGATCTTCGATCTTGGACGGTTCGTTGAGGTTCTGCAGGAGATGCGACTCGACGAGCGCGCCGGGCCGGTCGGCCACCTGAATCACGCGCCAGGGCGTCTGGTGGGGCACGCTGGCCTTCACCTTCACGCCGTCGGGCCAGGGCACGAGGGTAGTGTGGAGCGTGGTGGCCGTCTCCGAGTCGGCCCGCAGCGTCATGCTCGAATAGTCGGTGAGAGCGGCCTCGTGGAGGGCAAGGTATCGGCTCTCGTCCGGGCTGCGCAGCGTGAGCGGCGGGTTGACGGTCCCGGGGGCCGCTTCTTTCTCACTCGTGTCGGGCGCGCCCCCGTCTGCCTCTTCGAGATACGAGTTATAACTGATCGCGGCGGCGCTGTCGCGAATAGCACTCAGTGGGGTCTCGCGGTAGACCCACTCGTAATTGTCGTGGTCATCCGGAATCCACCAGGCGGTGTGGTCCGCTGTGAGGCGAAACTGCGTGTCCTCCGACGCAATGCGGAGCGTGTCGAGATTGGGCTGCTCGGGCCAGCGGTAGCGGAACGCCACCCCGTCGTCGTACGCCCGCAGGACGAGGGTCAGCCGCCGTTCTGGACCATTCGCCTCCCGCAGCCGAATTGTGCGCTCGGCGAAGTGGTTGCGCACGGTGTCCTGCGTGCCCCAGACCGGCGTCCACGAGGCCTCCACCGTGCGCTGCGTCGTCTCTACCACCTCAAACCCGTCGCGCAGGGGCGGGCCGTTGTTCAGCTCGAAGCCGAGGGGAGAGGGCGCCACCAACGACTCACCGTCCGCCTCCACGTGGTAGTGGGGACGCCCGTCGCGTAGCTCCACGCCAATGGTGAGGGTGCTGTCGGGGGAAGTCACAATCATGTGCTCGTTGGAGGAACAGGCGGGCAGGAACAGTGCGAGTGCGGCGACAATGCTGACAGCAAGGCCGAACGAGAAGCGGAAGGCCATTACGGCAGGTACGGACAATGAGAGTATGGGACGAGCTCCCTTCGGGCGCAATGTTGACGACTGATGACGGGATTTTCTGATGCGCCACCGATCAGGATACGACGTGCAGCGAGGAACCCCCAAAGGCCCGCGTCAGAGTGGGCGCTCGTTCACGGACCTGTTTCGGTCGTTGTTGTGCCGTAACGCCCCCATCGACGAGACAACGGAATCTGTCCTTTGTTGTCTCGTCGCTCCTCTTTCCGATGTACGACTGCTGCCCCCACGACCTCACGGAACTCGAATCTACAGAGGCCCTCCTGCGGCACATCGAGCACGAGCGCTCTCTGAAAAACACCGCCGTGCAGGGCGTCGACCTTACCGCTGCGGACGCCGAGGCGACCCTGACCTCTGTGTCGGCCGAAGATGCGTGCTTCCTCGGCTGCACCCTCTCCGACGCCGCCGAGGAGCACGTGCGTGAAACCGGGGGGACAGTCTTTCCCGGCTTTGTGGGCGTGCCCTTTCGCCCGTACCGGTCGTCGCTGTACACCCCCGCCGAATTGATGGACGGCTACGAGCGGGGCCACCCCGAGACACGCGACGAGACCACCGACGCCCGCATCTACCGGTACTTCAAAGACCGGAAGCGCGACGGGCGCGACGCACCCGTGATGGACGCTCTCGCCTTTCGCATCCACGACCACGCCGTCGACAATGCGCTGCGCGACCTCTTGGCCCCCGGCGAGGGGGCCGAGCGGCGGGTGGTCGGCATCATGGGCGGCCACCAGCTCGACCGGGACGCCTCCCTCTACCGACAGGTGGCCCGACTGGCCTGGCGCCTGACGCGGGCCGGCTTCTTCGTCGCGACGGGGGGAGGGCCCGGCGCCATGGAAGCGGCCAACCTGGGCGCCGCCCTGGCCCCCCACGAGTCCGAGGCGCTCGACGACGCCGTTGACTGCCTCGCCGCCGCCCCCCACTACGAGGACGACGCCTACCTCGACCGCGCCTACGACGTCCGCGAGCGCTACCCCGACCGCGCAGAGAGCCTCGCCGTGCCCACCTGGTTTTACGGCCACGAGCCGTCCAATCTCTTCTCTACGCACGTGGCCAAATACTTTGCGAACAGCATCCGGGAGGACGGCCTGCTCGCCATCGCCACGTACGGGATCGTATACGCCCCCGGCAGCGCCGGCACGATCCAGGAGGTGTTCATGGACGCGGCCCAGAACCACTACGAGACCGTCGGCCCCGCCAGCCCCATGATTTTCCTCGACCGGACGTACTGGACCGAGACAAAGCCGGTGTATCCGCTCGTGGAGACCTTGGCCACGGGAACTCCCTACCAGAACTGCCTCACGCTCACCGACGACGTGGACACGGCCGTCTCGCGCATCGAGGAGTACGCTCCACCCCGAAGGACGTAGCTCTTCACCGTGCAGGTCGTCGGAACTGGGCACGTCCCTCTTTCATCATCGCGACGTTCTCGCGGAGCCTGAACCGGCCCGGCTCCGTTCTCGCCGCTTCCAGACCTCACGGGGGTTCTGGGCACCTCGCTCCGCCGTGCCCCCCGTCTCGTTCCCAGGGCCTCACGTCGACGGCCCCAGGGGATGCCGGGACAGGCTTGGACTTCCCTGTGCCAACGGGTACGGTTACAAAGACGAGGCCGAGAAGACATCAGCTCACGTGCGCGAGAAACGTCTTTAGGAGAGCGGAGGGAACGGCGGAAACGCCCTCGGCACGGCAACTCGTCTCTCACGTGTTCTCCCCTCCACTGACAACCCTTCTCGTCGTTCGCGCGCAAAGCAAAGTCGCGCGCAAGAAGGGGAGTGACACTATGGAAAGATGCCCATCTGGTCGTAGGAGCTCGCAATCTTGTCGATGGCACTGACGAAGGCCGCCGTGCGCATGTCGATGTCTTTCTTCTCACGGATGGCCCGGATCTCATCGTAGGCGTGACTCATCGTGTCCTCGAGCCCCGAGTGCACAAGGTCCCGCTCACCCGCCCCGAAGCCGACTTGTTCGATGAGCGTCTCCATGAGGTCCTCGTTGAAGTCTTCCGCGGTCAGTTCGTCGATGGCCCGGAGGATGCGCTCGGCGTTGCGCTCCTCGAAGCGGCGACTCATGCGCCCGTGCCGCACGTGCGAGAGGTTGCGGAGCCATTCGAAGTACGACACCGTAACGCCGCCCGCGTTGAGGTAGACGTCCGGAAGGATCATAATATTCTTCTCTTGAAGAATCTCGTCGGCCTCCGTGGTCACGGGGCCGTTGGCCGCCTCCGCAACGATGCTCGCCTGGATGTCCGGGGCGTTGTCGGCGGTAATCACCCCCTCCAGCGCCGCCGGGATGAGGATGTCGCAGGGAAGTTCGAGCGCCTCCGCGGAGGTCTCAATGTTTTCGGCGCCGGGGAAGCCAAGGATGGACTCCGTCTCCTCGCGGTGGGCGACCACGTCGTCCACGTCGAGGCCGTCCGGGTCATAGATGGCCCCTTCAATTTCGGCGATGCCGACGATGTCCGCCCCGCCCTTCTCCAGGAACCGGGCGGCGTGGTAGCCGACGTTGCCGAGTCCCTGGATGACGATGTTCTTCCCCTCCAGGCCCGGCTCCAAGCCGAGGCGATTCATGTCTTTCAGATACTCGCACGCCTCTCGGATGCCGTAGTAGACGCCACGCCCGGTGGCCTCGGTCCGGCCCCGCACGCCGCCCTGCCCCACCGGCTTGCCGGTCACGCACGCCAGGGCGTTGAGGTCTTCGTCGCCAATCTGGTTGTACGTGTCCATGATCCACGCCATCTCCTGCGACCCCGTGCCGTAGTCGGGCGCCGGCACATCCGTCCCCGGCCCGATGAAGTTCTTGCGCTCGAGCTCAAAGGTGTACCGGCGCGTGATGCGCTGCAGCTCTGTCGTTGAGTAGTTGCGGGCGTCAATGCATACGCCCCCTTTCGCCCCCCCGAACGGGACGTCCACGATGGCGCACTTGTAGCTCATGAGCGCCGAGAGGGCCATCACCTCGTCCACGTTCACACTGGGGGCGTAGCGGATGCCGCCCTTCGTGGGCTGCATGTGATGGCTGTGCTCTCCTCGGTAGCCCCGAATGACCTGGATACTGCCGTCGTCCCGCTCGATGGGAAACTCGAACCGGACGATGTTGTCACAGGCCCGAATCTGGTGGAGCACACCGCGTGGGTGGTCCGTTTGGGCCGCCGCTTCATCAAACATTTGGTTGACCTCGCCGAAGAAGCCGTCGGACGATTCAGCGTGGGCGTTGGGTTGCGAGGATGAGGTGGACATGGAGGACAGAAGGGACGGCCTGTGAAAGGAGACGCGGTGCACATATAAAAATGAGAACTGTCCCAAACCGCAAGCACTTCCACGTCCGTTCGCTGCGAAATTTCTTCGGAGGCTCTGTGTCTTTTGCCTCGGCAGTGCCCTCCAGCGGGGGGACGGGACACGCCTGCGGCTCGCCAGTAACATGCGTGGCCATTTTGCATTGTTCTCTCCAGGTCGCGCCCCTCAACCTTCCGGCCTTCGCGGTCGGGACGCCCGGGTGCGACTGATCGAAGGCATTCGCTAGGCTCTCTTCCCCGGACGCTCCGGGTTCGCGGTTTTCTCGTCGATTCCTTCAGGCCGTGCCTGAATCCATTCTTCTCAGCATCACCGTCGTCGTCGTGCTGGGCATTGGGGCCCAGTGGGCCGCGTGGCGGTTTCGGCTGCCCTCCATCCTGCTGCTGCTGCTGGTGGGCTTCCTCGCCGGCCCAGTACTGGGCGTGCTCGACCCCCAGTCCCTTCGGGGCGACTGGTTGTTTGCGTTCGTGTCTCTGTCGATCGGCATTATCCTATTCGAAGGGGGACTGAGCCTCCAGTTGTCCGAGCTGCGCGAGGTGGGCAGTACGGTCCTGAACCTCATTACGATCGGGGTCCTTACGACGTGGGGCCTCGGCGCAGCCGCAGCCCATTACATCCTCGAGTTCGAGGTGGGCCTGGCGGTCCTCATCGGGGCCATTCTCACGGTGACGGGGCCGACTGTCGTCGTTCCCCTCTTGCGGCACGTTCGGCCCAAGGGACGGGTCAATACCGTTGCCAAGTGGGAGGGCATTACGATTGACCCAGTGGGGGCCATCCTGGCCGTGCTGGTGCTCGAGACCCTGATTCTGCTCAACGACCCCCAGCGGGCAGGAGCCGGCACGGCTGCCGCCGCCGAGCACGTGGCCATCGGCATCGGCCTCGAAATTTTCGTGGCTCTGGGCATCAGCGTGGTCGCTACCATTCTGCTCGTGGTGATCCTGCGGCGGCGCATGGTGCCCGATTTCCTCCGGAATGCCGTGACACTAATGGTGGTGGTCGTGGCGTTCGTCGTCGCCAACGTGCTCCAGCACGAGTCCGGCCTCCTGGCCACCACGCTCATGGGCATCGCTCTGGCCAACCAGCCCTACGTGTCCGTCCAACGCATCATCGAGTTCAAGGAAAACCTCCAGGTGCTGCTCATTGGATCCCTCTTCGTGCTTCTCAGCGCGCGGCTGGAGCTGAGCGCCCTGGAGTACATCGACCTGCGGGTGCTCGTCTTCTTGGGCATCCTGGTGGTGCTCGTGCGGCCCCTCGCCGTCTTCTTGTCTTCGTTCGGGTCGAACCTGGACTGGGAGGAGAAGGCGTTCCTCTCGTGGCTCGCCCCCCGCGGCATCGTGGCCGCCGCCGTGGCCTCTCTGTTCGCGTACCAGCTGCGCCCCTTCTACCCGGAGGCGATCGACGGCATGGTGCCAATTATCTTTGCGGTCATCGTAGGGACGGTGGCCATCTACGGCCTCACGCTCTCGCCCCTCGCCCGGTGGCTCAACCTGGCCGAGCCCAACCCAAACGGACTCCTGTTTGTCGGCGCGGCGCCCTGGGCACGCACGGTGGCCCAGCATGTGCAGGAGCTCGGCCATTCCGTCCTGCTTCTCGACAACAACCCGGACCACGTCCACGCCGCCCGCGAGGCGGGCCTGCCCGCTCACCAGGGCAACGCCCTGTCGGAAAACATCCTGGACGAGATTAGCCTCAGCGGGATCGGGCACCTACTCATTACGATCCCGAACGACGAGGTGGCCTCCCTCACGGCCCTCCACTTCTCCGAGGTGTTCGAGTCGACCGACATCTACCAGCTGGCGGCCCAGCCCGACAGCCGCCACGGGGGCGAGGGTGTGATGCCAGGGCACCTCCGCGGCCGCCCTCTCTTCGGAGAGAACACCAGCTACCAGTCGCTCAGGGCGCACGTCCAGCGGGGCGACCGAATCGAGGTCCTCTCGCTGGTCGACGAGGACACCGATGAGGCCCAGGAGTACTACACCTACGACGACCTGTCGGCCACGTACGAGGACGCGACCGTCATTCCCCTCTTCATCCTTCGCGGGGGCGAGACGCTGGAGATCGTGTCCGAGACGAGCCAGTTCCAACTGCGCCCCGACGATCAGTTCATCGCCCTCGTGGGGACGGAGGATGATGTCCGCGATCAGGATCACAAGACCCCCGAGGTGGACCGGGTGGCCAAGCACGAGGGACCGGCCCTGGAGAAGGCCCCCACTGACGCAAGCGATGGGGCTTCGTAGAGCCCGTTTCGTGGAAGACATTTCGAACCACCCCTCAGCACGCATGTACGAGGCCTGCGGTGTTTGCCCGACAGGAGACCGAGCCCTCGGTAGTGACCGATGTGGTGGATGCGGTGCGCCGTCACGTGCCCGATCTCCTCGCGGCCCAGGCCATACAGGGCGGCAAGTGCCCGACGGAGCTCGCCGAGTTCACGATGTCTCCCGAAGAGCCACCTCGAGTCCGGCGGACACTCCGCGGCCGCTCGATTCCGATCGCCATTTGTTCTGCTGTCCCGCTCGCTCTTCAAGATGAAGCCTGATCTCGATACGCTCCAACGCTCCGCCGAGGCCGACCAACAGGAGGTCGTCGCATCGGGAAAACCGGGGGGACTGGGGATGTTCGGGGGCGTCTTTACCCCGTCGATCCTCACGATCCTCGGTGTCATCATGTACCTCCGGTTCGGGTGGGTGGTGGGCAATGCCGGGCTGCTCGGCACGCTGCTCATCGTCACCATCTCGACAGGCATCACCTTCCTGACGGCCCTGTCGATCGCGGCGATTGCCACCGATCAGCGCGTGCGGGTGGGCGGGGCGTACTACATGATCAGCCGGTCGCTCGGAATCGAAATCGGCGGGGCCGTGGGCATCCCCCTCTACATCGCGCAGGGGCTCTCGGTGGCGCTCTATACGGTGGGGTTTGCGGAGAGCATGGTGAACGCCTTTCCGGCACTCCAGACCCTGAGCGTCTTGGGCCTCTCCGGCATTCAGATGGTGGGGATCGTGATTACCATCCTGGTCGCGGTGCTGGCACTGGGGTCTCCGAATGTCGCCATCAAGGCGCAGTACTTCATCCTCGCGGCCATCGTCGTGTCCCTCGTGTCGCTGGTGGCGGGGCGCCCGGTGGAGCCGTCCGACATTCAGATGTGGGGGGCGACGGGCGACACCCAGGCCGCCGGCTTCTGGGAGGTCTTTGCCGTCTTCTTCCCGGCCGTGACCGGCATCATGGCGGGCGTCAACCTGTCCGGCGACCTCGAAGACCCCAACACGGCCATTCCGTGGGGCACCTTCGGGGCGGTGGGCGTGGGGTATCTCGTGTACATGGCACTGCCCCTTCTGCTGGGCCTGTGGGCCAACTCCGCGACGCTAATCGAGGACACGCTCATCATGCGCCGCATGGCGTGGTGGGGCGACGCCATTCTGCTGGGCGTGTGGGGGGCGACGCTCTCCAGCGCCATCGGCTCGATCCTGGGGGCGCCGCGCGTGCTGCAGGCCCTGGCGCTCGACGGGGTGCTGCCCAGCTCCCTGAAATGGCTGGGGAAGGGAGCCGGCGAAGAGAACATCCCGCGGAGCGGCACCGTCCTCACGCTGGGGCTCGCGCTGGGGGCGGTGATGACGGGCAACCTCAACGCGATTGCGCCGGTCCTCACGATGTTCTTTCTCACCACCTACGCGGTCCTGAACGTGGCGGCCGGCGTGGAGACCTTTCTGGACAGTCCCTCCTTCCGGCCCGAGTTCAAGGTGCACTGGTCCCTCTCGCTTCTGGGGGCGGCGGGCTGTACAGCGGTCATGTTTCTCATCAACTGGTGGGCCACGCTGATCGCCATCGTGTTCGTGGGCGTCGTGTTTGCCTGGCTGCAGCGCCGCAGCCTGCGCACCGCCTGGGGCGACGTGCGGCAGGGCCTCTGGATGAGCCTGACCCGGGCGGGCCTGCTTCACCTCAACGCCAACCAGGACCCCAAAAACTGGCGGCCCCACATTCTCGTCCTCTCGGGGGCGCCCCGGCGGCGCTGGCCCGTCATCGAGCTGGCGAGTGCCCTCACACACAACCAGGCACTCATGACGGTGGGCACAGTGCTCCGGCCGAGCGAGGCGTCGGACTTTGAGAAGCAGCAGGAGGCCGAAGCAACCCTCCGCGAGTACCTCAGCAGCCGGGGGGTGCAGAGCCTCGTCCGCACCACGACCGCCGAGGACCCGTTTGCAGGCGGCGAGCGGCTGATCGAGGACTACGGGCTCGGCGTACTGAAGCCCAATACCATCATGCTCGGGGACACGGAGGACTCGACCCATCACCAGAGGTTTTGCACGCTCATCGAGCATCTGTACGCGGCCCACCGCAACGTCGTCGTGCTGCGCGGCCGGGAACAGGGGTTCGGGGATCGGGCGCGCATCGACGTGTGGTGGAGCGGACTGAAGGGCAACGGCGGGCTCATGAAGATCCTCGCCTACCTGCTCCAGACGAGCCTTGAGTGGCAGGGCGCCCAGGTGCGGGTCAACGTCGTGGCGACCGACACCGAGGAAGCCGAGGAGCGGCGCCGAACGGTGGCCCCGATTCTGGACCAACTGCGGACGGGCGCCACACTGAACGTAATTGAGGCGGGCGGGCGCGTCTTCGACGAGATTGTGCACGACACCTCCGCCGACGCCGACATTGTCTTTCTCGGCATGGCGACGCCGGAGGAGGAAGAGGACTATGCGTCGTACTACACCCGCCTGCTTGAGCGGACCGCGGGCCTGCCGCCGACTGTGTTCGTGCTGGCCGCCGAGGACATCTCGTTCCGCGAAGTCCTGGCCTGACCGTGTGGGGATGCCAGAGGCATCGGAACACACAACTCCCGCCAGAAAACGGCCTGCAATCAACAATTGCCCTCGCGCTCTTTTCGTGGGTTCCAGATTGAAACGATCGATTTCGTCCAGTCTAGACGGGTGCGGGGAAGGCCGAGCATCGGAGCGTTGTCCTCTCCAGCCCCTTCTCCGCCAGCGTCTTCGGAGCCCCGCATGTTTCTCTCCCGACCAGAATGGGATAGCGCGAACGCCTGGGTGCTGCCCGCGCTAGCCATCGGCACGGGGACGAGGACGTGAATGCCGCCGAACAGACGACGCAGGCCCGGGCGTCTTGGCGGCAACGAGGTACGCTCGGCCTCAGCACGTCCCTGCCAGAGATGCGGCGAGGGCTGGACGCTCTGGTTACAGGGGTGGTGTAGGCTGAGAGCCCGACAGTGAGGAGCTCAGTGGAAGAACTGTTCTTCGAAGCGCTGCACCCCCTCGTCCGTACCCACCACGACGAGCTCGTCGCCCTCCTCAAACGCGTGTGCCTCCGGGTCGAGCGACGTGATCACGTCCCCCTCGCGGACCGCCGCAACGACGGTACACCCCGTACGGGCCCGCACATCCTCCCCTGCGAGCGTGCACCCGGCCAGACGCCCCGCCGGAAGGCGCACCACGTCAATCTTCGTCCGGAACGAGAGCACCTCTTCTCGATCGAGGACGGTCGCGGCCATCATGCGCCCACTGATGGCCGCAAGCGACTGAACGTAGTCCGCCCCGGCTCGGTAGATCTTCCGCTCATTTTCCTCTTCGTTCGCGCGGGCAACGATGTGGGCCCCGGGGTTGGCGTCCCGCGCGATGAGCGTGGCAAACAGCGTGGTCGTGTCGTCATCGAGGTCGATGATGATGGCGTCGGCCGCCCCGGCACGTGCCTTCTCGTACACCTCGGGATCGCGGGCGTCTCCCACAATGTCCACGTCCAGGCGATCCTTCGCGTCGATGATGGTGAGCCGGGCCTCCGTATCTGCCAGTACGTCGACGGCGGCCTGTCCGGACTGGCCGTACCCGATGACAACGACACGCTGCCGCTTCCGCAGCTGAAGCGTCGAGCTGTCTTCCCGCCTGAGCGCCTGGATGCGCCCCGGCGCCCCGGACACGAGGAGACGCGCCCGGCAACTGATGGTGGTTTCCGGGCCGACGGGGCTCTCGAACGTACCACCGAACCACGCGCCAATCACGTCAATCCCGAAGCGCTCGCGCAGCCGCAGCTGGCCGATCGTTTGGCCGCAGAGCGGGCTCCCCGTCTCGATGTCGAGCTCGGCGACCTCCAGGTCCTCGCCGATTCCAATCGTCGCGCCTTCCGCCATCGGGAGGAGGAACGGAATCTCTCCGGCCAGTCCTCGGCCCAGTAGCTGGCGCGGGGAGAGGACATGGTCGGTCCCCGCCATGCGGTGGTAGGATTCGAGCGCCTTGTCCTCAATGACGGCCACGGTCTGAATCTCCTCGCTGATCTCCCGCGCCGAGAGGATCACGCTCGTGTCCACCTCGTCCCGCCCATCGACCACCAGCGCGGAGGCAGCGCGGAGATCGACCCGCTCGAGGGCGGATACCGACTCCGGATCGCCATAGGCGACTGAGTACCCATCGGCGTGCAGGGCCTTGGCCTTTTCGCGGCGCGGCTCGAGGAGCACGTAGCTCCGGCCTTGGGCCTCCAGCTCGCCGATCAGTGCCTCGATGCGGGACGTGTGGGGCGCGAGCACGATGTGGCCGGCCTCGGAGAACGTCTCCGGCGGGCGCTGCTCGAAGGCCTCCCGCAGCACCGGGACGGCAAACAGCGGAATGGCGAGGAAGACAAACAGCACCCCCGTCAGGTTCATGAAGAGAACCAGCGCGTTCATCTGCGGGCTCGACCAGGGCGCGTGGCTCCCAAACCCCGCCGTCGTGACCGCCTCGATCACCACCTGCAGCGCCTGAACGAAGAGCACCGATTGGCCTTCATGCACCCCCATGCCCCACTGGTAGACGAGGGCATACGACAGGAGGATCGTTCCCACGATGCCCACCGCTCTCAGGACGCGTCGCTGCCAGTCGCTCATGCGCTCGTCGGGTTGGCCTCATCCCCGGCGGCAAATCTCCAGCCTGGCGGATCTGAGAAATGAAAAAGCCTAGTTTGTCTGAAGCGAGCAGCCGTTCCCTTCGATGACGACGGGCCGTGCCAGACCGTCCCCCTGCGGACCCACGGTCATTTTTCCCTATGCCGCGGACGAGCCGATCTACGAACCGAAGGAAATGTATGAGTCTTGAATGTCTTTGGGAAATAATGGTGCCCTCGCGTACAAGAGTGGCAAGCCGGCCGCGGCGTGGATGCAAGACCAAGGCCTCGACCCAAGTCGTCTCGAACTCGACGCCACGATGGTCGACGTGTCCATCATTGTTGTTCGGAACCCGGCCAAAAACGTCAACGCTGCCGGACAGTTACTGTAAATGGGATCCGTCAAGAAAAGGAAAGCACTGGGTTGACTGTTGGCCTCTTGTCCCTAAAAAGGGGCCCTCGTATCCGTGCGTTCCATTGATCCGTCGTTCATTTCGGTGTCGACCGGTTCCATCTATGAAAACGATCAGTACCCATCTTTCCTACTTCCTAAAGGACCGGGAGGTCAAGCGCAACCTGTCGATCCTGCTGCGCTACGTCGCCGTGCTCGTCGCGGTCATCGCCGTCTTTACGGTGGTCTTCCACTTCATCATGCTGTACGTGGAGGGAAAGGAGCACTCCTGGATCACGGGTCTCTACTGGACGCTGACCGTGATGAGCACGCTCGGGTTCGGGGACATTACGTTCCAGTCGGACATCGGGCGCCTCTTCAGCGTGTTCGTCCTGATGTCCGGCATCGTGATGCTGCTGATCGTGCTGCCGTTCGCGTTCATTCGCTTCTTCTACGCCCCGTGGCTGGAGTCGCAGATCCGCAACCGGGCCCCGCGGTCGCTGCCGGCCGATGCCTCCGACCACGTCATTCTCACGAACTACGATCCCATTGCGAGGGGGGTGGTGCGACGGCTGGAGCGAGACGAAATCCCGTACGTCGTGCTGGAGCCGGATCCTACCACCGCGGCGAACCTGCAGATGGACGGCGTTCGGGTTGTGACGGGAGACATCGACGATAAGGAGACGTACGAGGCGGTGCGGGCCGACCGGGCTCAGTTCATGCTCGCCAACCACGACGACCAGACGAACACAAACATTACGCTCACGGTGCGCGAGGTGGCGCCGGAGGTGCCGGTCGCGGCCCTCGTCGGCCACGAAAACTCGCAGGACATTCTGGAGCTGAGCGGGGCCACGCAGGTACTTCCGATCAAGCGGTGGCTGGGCGAGCAGCTGGCCACCCGCATCACCGCGGAGTACGGCGAGGTGCACCCGATTGGCCAGTACCGCGACCTGCGCTTTGCGGAGCTGCCGGTCCAACACACCTCGCTCGAACACCAGACGATTCGGGAGGCTCGAATTCGCGAGCAGACGGGCGCGACCGTAGTTGGCCTCTGGGAGCGGGGCTCCCTACAGCCGGTGCGGCCGAACACGCCCCTCGCCCCGACGAGTGTACTGGTGGTGACGGGCACGACGGAGCAGCTCCGGGCCCTAAACCGAATGGTCGTATCCGACGACACCCACACCGAGCCGGTCGTCGTCATCGGCGGCGGACGGGTGGGTGGCGCCGCCGTGCAGGCCCTCCACAAGCGCGGCGTGCCCGTGCACCTCGTCGAGCAGAAGCGGGCACGCTGCAAGGTCCTTCGCCCCTACTGCGCGGAGGTGTTCTGTGGGGACGCGGCCGAGTACGCCCTTCTGGAAGAGGCGGGGATCGAGACGGCCCCGTCCGTGTTGCTCACGACTCACGACGACGCAATCAACATCCACCTCGCCTCGTACTGCCGCCGCCTCAACTCCGAGATGCGCGTGGTAAGCCGCATCACCCACGAGCGCAACCTGGAGGCCATCCACCGCGCCGGGGCCGACTTTGTCCTCAGCTACGCGACGCTGGGCATCGACGCAGTCTACGCGGCGCTGCGGGGACGACGCCTCGTGGTGCTCGGGGAGGGGGTCGACCTCTTCACGCAGGCCGTGCCGCCCTCACTGGCGGGGACAACACTGGCGGGAAGCCACATTGGAGAACAGACCGGCCTTAACGTGGTGGCCCTCGAGCACAACGACACCTTCAAGACAAACCTTGGCGGCGACACACCCCTGTCTTCAGACAACCATCTGGTCCTCATCGGATCCGACGACCAGATGGAGACGTTCGTTGAGCACTACGAGTGACCGCCCAGGACAACTCCCTCTCCCTCTTTTTCGTATCCCCAGACCCTCATGGCCGAGCAAGCAGGCTTTGAACGAAACGTGGGCCTCTTCATGGCCGTGATGATCGGCATCGGGGCCATGATGGGGCCGGGCGTCTTTGCGCTGCCCAGCGAGGTGGCCGGGTCGGTGGGGCCGCTCGGCATCATTGCGTACCTGCTGATGGGCGGGCTCACGCTCTTCACGGCACTCAGCTACAGCGAGCTCGGCGCCGCCATCCCGATTGCGGGGGGCGGCTACTCGTTCGTGAGCCGCACTCTGCCGGATCCAGTGGCCTTCCTCACCGGCTGGTTCTTCTGGATCGGCAACACGCTAGCCTGCTCGCTCTACGCCGTCATCTTTGCGCTCACGATCAAGAACTACTTCTTTTCCGAGCTCAGCGTGGTGCTCGTGGTGGTGGCCACGACGGTGGTGTTCACCGCCTCCAACTACCGCGGCCAGGCCGAGGCGCTGCAGGTGATCACGGTCATGAACATCGTCGAGCTCATCATCCTCATCGGCGTGGGCGTGCTCGGCGTCCTGCAGGTGGAACCGGCGAACCTGGAGCCGTTCGCGCCGATGGGCCTCGGCCCGCTGTTGCCCACGATGGCGTTCATCTACATCTCGTACGTGGGCTTCGACCTTATTACGGTCGCCGCCGAGGAGATCATCGAGCCGGCGAAAAATATCCCGCGGGCCATCCTCATCACCCTCGGCGTGGGCGTAGGCATCTACATCCTGCTCCTCTACGTGATGATGGGGGCCGTAAACTACACGGAGCTGGCACAGACGGGCACGCCATTTATTTTCATCGCGGACGTTCTGTTTGGGACGTGGGGCCGCTGGGCGGGCGTGCTGGCGACCATCATGGCGAGCCTCTCGGCCTTCAGCGTGACGCTGGGCGCCAGTGCGCGGGTCCTCTTCGCGCTCGGGCGGGACGGGTACGTGCCCGATGTCCTCGCACGGCTGCACCCCACGCACAACACGCCGCACATCGCGCTCTTCGTCTGCGCCGGCATCGTCGCGCTCCTCGGCGCCTCCGGCATCGTGCGGCTCCTGGCGTCGGCCAGCAGCTTCGGCTACCTGATCGCCATCGGCGTCGTGAACTACGCGGTGATCGCGCTGCACCAGAAGATGCCGGCCCTGCGGCGGCCGTTCAAGATTGCGCTCTACCCCACCGTGCCGATCCTGGGCATGATCGCATGCTGGTTCTTCGTGCCCCTGCTGGAGGTACAGAGCCTGCTGCTGGGAAGCGGACTCACGGCCGTCGGCGGCGCGCTCTACCTCATTCAGCCGAGCAACCGCCCGGACTTCAGCGGACTTCCGGCCGCGATTCACCGACTCAACCTTCTCGTTCAAGCATACTGGAGGCCTGACATGAACGTACTGATTATTGGCGGTGGCAACCAGGGCAGCAACATTGCCGACCGGCTCCTCAAGCAAGACGAGTTCCGAATGGTCTTTCGCTCCTCGGAGTATCAGATCACCTTCATCGAACAGGACGAGGCGCGCTGTGAAGAGCTGGAGCATCGCTACAACGTCCCCATCTTCCAGGGCGACGGCACCAAGCAGGAGATTCTTGAGCAGGTGGAGCCCCGCAAGATGGACGTGGCCATCGCCGCCACGAACAGCGACGAGCGGAATGCCATCGTGGCCCTGCAGGCCAGGCGGATGGGCATCGATCGGGTCATCGCCATCGCCCGCGACCCGGACTACGTTTCCTTGATGGAAGACAGCGGCATCACCTGCATCAGCGCGCCCTACGCGACGTCCGCCATGGTCGAGAACTATCTGGATCGCCCCGAGGTGGCCGACCTCTTCGAGATCGAATCGGGCGTGGCCAGCCTGATCGACCTGGAAGTCCCCGACGGCGGAACGGTCATCGAGCGGAAAATTCAAGACATCGACATTCCGGAGCAGTGTGTGGTGGCCGCCATCATTCGGGAGGACAAGTTCGTTGTGCCACGGGGGCAGACCGAGGTGTGCGGAGGCGATCACATCGTGCTCGTCGGCCCCAGCGACGCGGTGCAGACGGCCCACGACATCTTTTCGGCACAGACGGAGACGGAACTGTCGACGTGACCGGCCCACGGTTGCATCTCCCAACGCATGTGGGCGACGCACATCCAGGCCCGCCCGACGGAGGAGCCCATTC
>NZ_NCQY01000020.1:382803-455838 GCF_002894645.1 Salinibacter altiplanensis | reverse complement strand
GGGGGGGGGGGGGGGGGGGGGGGGGGACGACCGAGTCGGCCGGGACGGCAGTCGCCGGAACGCGATCCTCACGCAGCACCCGGGCTGTCGACCGGAACGAAATGCCTTGCGTGTTGGCACCGGTGATCATGACCGTCTCCACGACCGGCGGGGGGACCGGCGCCTCCGCCTGCCAGCGCACGATAAAGTTCGCGCCCACTCCACCTCGGATGTCGTCGACCTCCACGACGACATACGTAGAGGCGAGCGGCCCGAGGGCGCGTGTTGTATCCAGATGCGCACGTACGTGCTCGCCATTGCTGTCGTAGTAGTCAATGGTCGAGAGCGCGATGGGGGTGTCCGGACTGCTATTCCGGAGGCTCAACGTCGTGGTTAGGTTGATCGAGCGCTGGGCATCCCGGAAGTAGATGTGGGAATAGGCCGGCACGTACAGCGTCTGGCTGCGCACGAGCGCAGGGGGCGTGCCGGAATCCGCGGGCAACGCGGCCGTCGTCGAGAGGCTGTCGAGGTGGGACGGCGGAGGCTCTACATTTGCGTCGGCCGGGTCGGACGACTCACAGGCGCCCAGGAACGCCGCAAGAAACACGCCCCCCACAACGACGAGCATGCGGGGCAGAACGGAAGACATGCCACAGAGGAGGACCGTCGAGCAGAGAGGCGGAACGAAGCGATAACGCTGGATGGACGCGGGCTTATCTCCCGGAAACGGGCGCGGTTCCGGGGACGAAAAGGAATGACAAATGGACCATCTCGTTAAACTCGCACGTCTCATTGCAGTTGGGCCGTCCATGTCCCACCTTTGAGTGGTTTCGACAGAGCTCTTCAGTGTCCCAAAAGCTTTACACCTTCGATGAAGGTCGTCGTCATTGGCGTCGGGCAGGTGGGTCGCAACGTGGCCCACGCGCTGGCGGAGGACCATGAGGTGATTGTGGTCGACAAGGAGCCCGAGCGGCTCGAGTCGGTCCGGGCCGAAACCGACGCGCTCACGTACGAGGGAGACGGCGCCCGGCTCGAGGTGCTGAAGACCGCGGAGGTTCCGTCCGCCGACCTCGTGATTGGGAGCACGAGCGACGACCGGAGCAACATTCTCATCTGCAGCGCGGCCCGGGCACTCAGCCCCGACGCCTTCACCATCGCCCGCGTGGCCGAGACGGAATACCTGGCCACGTGGTCGCAGCTTCGGGAGGCGTTCAACGTCGACTTGATGGTGGGGGCCGACCACCTCACGGCGCGCAGCATCGTCGAGGTCGCCGGCCTCCCGACGGCCCGAGACGTCGAATACTTCGGGCAAGGCCGGGTCATGATGGCCGAGTTCACTGTTCCGGAAGAGAGCCCCATCGCCGGAAGGACCGTCCAGGCCCTCGGCCTGAGCGACGGCGTGAACCTCGTCGCTGTGTTCGACGACGACCACATGGAAATTGTCCGGGGGGATACGCGCCTTCACCCCAAGAGCCGGCTGCTGGTGATTGGAAAGCCGTCCCAGGTCGAACGATTCGGCTCCACCCTCGCTCCCCGGGCCGACCGAAAAGACATCCGCCAGGTGCTGATTCTGGGCGGCGGGGAAATCGGGTACCAGACCGCCCGCATGCTCGAACAGCGCGGCCTCGAGCCCCGTCTCGTCGAGAAGGATCCCAAGCGCGCCCAGACCCTGGCGCAGGAGCTCCCAGACACGCTGGTGCTTCAAGACGACGCGACGGACCCGGGCTTTTTGCGCCGGGAAGGCGTCGCGGACACCGACCTTGTCGTGTCGGCCCTTACCCCCGACGAGCGCAACCTTCTTACGTCCGTCTTGAGCCGCGAGCTCGGGGCCGAGCAGGTGCTCTCGGTGGTCCACCAGGGCGTGTACGAGTCAGTCTTCACGCGTAGCGGCATCGACGTGACAGTGAATCCGCGGCGCGAGGTGATTGAGGAAATTCTGCGTCACACCCGCGCTCGGGCCGTCGAGAAAATCACGTTCGTTGGGCATGAGCGGGGAGAGGTCGTCGAAATTGAGCTTGAGGGCGGCAGTCCCCTCGTGGGTCCCCCGCTCGAAGAGGCCGTCCAGACCATTCCGCACAACTTTGTGCTCGGGGCCGTTCTGCGGGCGGGCGAGATTCTCACTCCGCGCGGGGAGACGGTGCTGGAACGCGGGGATCACGTGGTGATGTTTGTCGACGCAGACGTGGCGGACGAGGTGGTGGAGGCAATATGATTGCACGACGCCGCGTTCGTCGGGTCAGCAGCGTGCTGGGGCCGACGCTGAAATGGTTCGCAGCCCTCTTCCTGGTGCCGGGCCTCGTCGCCGTCTATCAGGGCACGTCGGTGTGGCCCTTCCTGGTGCCCCTCGTCGTGACGTTCGCCGTCGGTTGGGGACTGGAATGGATCGGGGGAGACAGCGACCTGACGGTGACCGACGGGTTCCTGCTCGTGACGCTCACCTGGATCGGGGTGTCCCTGCTCGGGAGCGTCCCGTATCTTCTGAGCGGCACGGGCAGCTTTGCCACGCCCATCAACGCCGTCTTCGAAAGCTTCAGCGGCTTCTCGGCAACCGGGTCGACGATCCTGCTCGACATTTCGATCGAGAAGCACGGCGCGGCCCTCATGCTCTGGCGGCAGCTCACGCAGTGGATCGCCGGCATGGGCATCCTCGCGCTGGCGATTGCCGTCCTGCCGCGCCTGTCGGCCGGGGGCGCGCAGTTTTTGGATGCGGAGGTGCCCGGGCCCCGAATGGAACGGCTCACTCCCCACATCGCCGAGACGGCCCGGCGCCTCTGGCTGCTCTACATCGGCTGCTCGGGGGTGCTCTTGGTGCTGCTCCTCGGGGTGCACTACGCCGGGCTCGCTCCCCGCATGACGCCGTACCAGGCCCTGGCCCACGTCTTCACGACGATCCCCTCCGGCGGCTTCTCGCCGCAGGCCCGGAGCATCGAGGCGTTCGCCCCCACCGTGCAGTGGCTCCTCATCCCGTTCATGTTCGTGGCGGCGATGAACTTTACGCTGCTCTGGCAGGCGATCGTCTCCGATCCGACGGCCCCCACCCGCGACACGGAGTTTCGGGTCTACCTTTCCGTCTTCGCCGTCGGGAGCCTCCTGGTGAGCCTGATGCTGTGGGGCGACGGCCAGTTCGCCAGCCTCGAAGAGACGCTCCGGCACGGCACCTTTCAGACGGCCACCCTGCTCACCACCACCGGCTACGCGAGCACCGACTTTGCGGTGTGGAGCGGAGAAATTCTCGTGGTGTTGCTGCTGCTCATGTTTGCCAGCGGGTGCGTCGGGAGCACGTCCGGCGGCCTCAAGCTGATGCGGTGGATCGTAGGGATCAAGGTGATCGGGCGTGAGCTCTTCCAGATGATTCACCCCTCGTCGGTGCGCCCAATGTGGCTGGGGCGCCGCGCGCTGAAGGAGCCGGTGGTGCGGGGCATCCTCATCGTGATCCTGACGTATCTCCTCCTGGTGGTCGGCGGCACCGGGTTTATCGCCGTGGACGCCCACCGCGTGGGCCTCGACCTCTCCCTCAGCGAAGCCCTTTCCGGCACCCTGGTCGTGCTGGGCAACATCGGGCCCGGCTTCGGTGCCGTCGGGCCCATGGGCGGGTTCGAGGCCTTTCCGGTCCCCACCAAGCTCTTCATGTGCCTTCTCATGGTGGCGGGCCGCCTGGAGGTCATGACGTTCCTCGTGGTCTTGACGCCGAGCTACTGGAGGGGGTAGTCGGAGGCAGCGACGCACGATCGATTGTGTCTTCCGGCCGTGCGCATTGCTCTGTCTCTTCTGATCCCGGATCGGCGTTCCGCGGACGGACACTGAGAGTCTCCCGCACACCTCCAAACGCCAACCGTCCCCCTTCACAGCCCGTCCCGTCCCATGGCCGAGTTCGAACTCCTCAACAGCCTGGGGATCATGCTGCTGGCGGCCCTGGGCGTCACGCTCGCGGCACGGGCGGTCCGCGTTCCCAACATCGTCGCGTACATCGGGGCAGGGCTGTTGTTAGGGCCGGCGTTTGGACTCCTGGAGGTGAGCCACACGATTGAGCTCATCTCCGAGTTCGGCATCATCCTGCTCCTCTTTTTGGTGGGGCTGGAGCTGAGCCTCGACAAGATCAAAGAGGTGGGCACGACGGCCTTCGTGGCGGGGGGCGTGCAGATGGGCGGCACGGCGCTCGGCGGCGGCCTGCTGGCGGGCGCTTTCGGGATCCCGGTCGTCGAGGCCATCGTGGTGGCCGTGGCCCTCATGTTTAGCAGCACGGTCGTGGTCGTCAAGATGCTCGAAAAGCGGGGCGACCTCGACGCGCCCTACGGGCAGATTGCCGTGGGCGTGCTGCTGGTGCAGGACCTAGTGGTGGTAATGGTACTCACGTTCGTCGCCGGCCTCGCGGGGCCCGGCGCACTGGCGTGGGCCGACGTGGCGTGGGGTCTCGGGCAGGCCTTCGTGGGCATGGGCCTCCTAGGCGGCCTCATCGCGGCCGCGGCCCGGTACGTCCTGCCGCCGGCCATCCGGTGAATTTCGGGGATGACCGAGGGACTGTTCATCTAGAGCCTCTTCTGGTGCTTTCTCGTGGTGCTGGGGGCCGAAGCGCTGCGTCTCTCGCCCGAGCTGGGGGCCTTCCTCGCCGGCATCGCCCTCGCGCAGCTGCCGCAGTGCCACGAGCTGCGCCACCGCGTGCACCCGCTGATGAACTTCTTCATCATCGTCTTTTTCGTGACCCTCGGCCTGCAGATGGAGTTGGGGGCGGCCCTTGCGCGGTGACCCCTCGCCCTAGCGCTCACAGCCTTCGTGATGGTCGTGAAGCCGCTCCTTCTCGTCACCGTACTGCCACGGCTGGGGCACGGGGAAGAAACCTCGTTCCGGGCCGGCCTCAGCCTGGCCCAGATCAGTGAGTTCTCGCTCATCTTCGGCGCGCTCGCCGTGTCGTCGGGCCTGATCGACGAGGCGCTCCTGTCGGTGATTACGCTGGTGGGCCTGCTCACGTTTGCCCTATCGGCCTTCCTACTCCTCTACAACGACCGCCTATACGCCGCCGTGCAGCCGTACCGCCCGCTGGCGTGGCTCGGGGCGCGGCAGGAGGCGCCCGAACCGCCACCGGATGGGCTGCGGGAGCACGTCATCGTGGTGGGCATGAACACGCTCGGCCGCTGCCTCGTCGACCAGCTCACGGCGGCTGGAGAAACCGTCGTGGCGGTCGACACCGATCCCGAAAAGCTTGCATCCCTCTCCGTACACACCGTCCATGGCAACGCCGTCCACGAGACGACGCGCGAGGCGGCCGACTGGGGGCACGCCACACTGATCGTCTCCAGCCTCAGCATCGAAGGCACCAACAACCTGTTGGCCTACCACGCCCGGCGGGCTGGCGTGCCGTGTAGCATCCACGCGTTCGACCGCACCAGCGAGGACACTCTCCGCGACCGGGGCGTGCGTTGCGTGTGCGGCGACGGACGCGATCGGTCGGTGCTGCTGGAGGCCGGAGGGGCACAGGCTCGTGTCGTGGTCTCCCTCCTTCGTGACCCAAGGTCCGTCGGGCCGCTGCTAGACTATGTTGGAGACACCGTCCCCATCCTGGTGCGGGTCTTCGAGGATCACGAGGCCGCGTGGGTGGAGGCCCAAGGCGGCACCCCGGTCCGCTTCGCCCACGCCGCAGGCGACGCGTTTATGAACTGGTTCCAGCAGACGCGATCGACGGCGCAGGACGAGCCGATGTCTCCGAGCCCATAACGTCCCCATTTTCGTGAATACGCCGCGCAAAGGCCAACACGCCTGGGCCAAACGCGTCCATTCGAGTCCTACAGACCGGTTCACCGTTCGTCTCTTCGGGCCTTTGTCACCGCGATGGCCAAGGAACTGGAACGCGATCTTGGACTGCCGTCGGTGCTGGCGATCAGCATCGGGGCCATGGTGGGCAGTGGCATCTTTATCCTGCCAGCCCTCGCCATGAAAATGGCGGGCCCGGCGGTCGTGCTGGCCTACCTACTGGCCGGGGTGCTAGTGCTGCCGTCGGCCTTGAGCAAGGCAGAGATGGCCACGGCGATGCCGGAGGCCGGCGGCACGTACGTCTACATCGAGCGCGGGATGGGCCCCCTTCTCGGCACCATCGCCGGCATCGGCACCTGGTTTTCCCTCTCGTTCAAGGGAGCGCTCGCGCTCGTCGGCGGGGCGCCCTACATCGTCCTCCTGTTCGACGTGCCGCCCCAGATGCTGGCCCTAGGCATCGCAGGGGTACTCATCGGGGTGAACCTGCTGGGGGTCAAGCAAACCGGCCGCATCCAGGTGGCCCTGGTCGGGGTGATGCTGGCGGCCATGGGGTGGTTCGTGGGCGGCAGCCTCGGGGACGTGGACCCGGTGCGCTTCGACGGCTTCTTCGAGGGCGGGCTCGGGGGCCTCCTGGCGGCCACGGGGTTTGTCTACGTGTCGTACGCCGGGGTCACGAAGGTGGCCAGCGTGGCCGAGGAAATCGAACACCCGGATCGCAACATTCCCCTCGGCCTGCTCGGGTCGCTCGCCTTCACAACGCTTCTCTATGTGTTGGTGGTGACCGTGATCGTCGGGGCGGCGCCGACGGCCAACCTCGCCGGCTCGTCAACGCCGGTGGCCGACGTGGCGGGCGGAACGCTCGTGCAGTGGGGCGTGCTCGTGATCGTCGTAGCGGCCATCTTGGCCCTCGTGAGCACGGCCAACGCGGGGCTCCTCTCTGCCTCGCGCTACCCGTTCGCCATGAGCCGCGACAAGCTGGTGCCCGACGCGCTCAAGCACGTGAGCGACCGGTTCGACACTCCCACCACGGCCATCACGCTCACGGGCGGCGTCATGCTCGCCATGATTGCCTTCGTCCCGATCGACGACATCGCGAAGCTGGGCAGTGCCTTCAAAATCCTCGTCTTCATTCTGGTAAACCTCGCCCTCGTGGCCTTTCGCGAGAGCGACCTCGACGACTACGACCCAGCGTTCCGGGATCCGCTGTACCCGTGGACGCAAGGCGTCGGCGTGCTCGGGGGCCTGGTCCTGCTCAGCCAGATGGGGCTGGTGCCCCTCGTGGAGGCCCTCGTCATTACCGGAAGTGGCGCTCTCTGGTATGGGGCGTACGCCCGCCGTCGCGTGGAGCGGGAGGGCGTGATGCAGGGCGAACTGCGGCGGCGCGTAGGGGCGCAGGCCGCCGAGCGCACCCGCATGACCTTCGACACGTCCTCGACGGCGGGGCACGTGGTCGTGGGCGTGACCGAGGACCTTCGGCCGGACCGGGAGACTGCCCTCGTGGAAATGGGAGCCGCCCTCGCCGAGGCCCTCGACGGACGCCTCACGGTGGTGCGCTTCGATGCCGTGCCCGACCAGTTGCCCCTTAAGTCCGCCGCCGAGATTCAGTCGCCCGACGACGTGGACTTCGAGACCCGGATGGACCGCTTCAGGACGTCGTTCGACGGGCCCTTCGAGTACGGAGAGGTCGTCAGCCACGACGTGCGCCACGCGGTGGCCAACTTTGCCCGGCACCATGAGGTCAACCTGCTCGTGCTGGAGCGCATCCTGGCCGACGAGCGGTCCTGGTTGAACGAGCGCGACCTGGACTGGATTTCGCGGCACTGCGCCTCCGACCTCGTGCTAGTGGAGCCAACGCCCCTCACGGTCCTCGACCGCATCGCCCTGGTCACCGACAGCGGGCCCTTCGATCCGCGAAAGGTGGAGCTGGCCAACGGACTGGCGTCGGCCGCCGGCGCCCGCCTCGTCCTGGTGCACGCCGTCCCCGCCGAGGCGACCGAGGACCAGCGCGCCACCATCCGCACCTACCACGACGACTTGATGGAGCTCTGCACGGTCTCGGTCGGGTCGATGATCGTGGACGAAGAGGCGCCGGACGCCGTGGCGCGTGCCGTCTCCACCGCCGACCTCATCGTCGTGGAAAGTGACGAGAATTGGTGGGCCCGCCTCCTGGACCGCCGGGAGCCGCAACGGATCGCGGAAGCCTTCGGGGGACCCGCCATCGTGGTGCGCCCGCAACAGGCCGGAGGGCCTGGGCTCGTGCGCCGTGTGCTGGAGCGGCTCGCGCTCTAGGCCCGCCTGCCGGCGAGCGGCGGACCGCCCCTCTGCCTGAGCGCGGCGAAGACGGACTCCCTGAGAGACCCGAGAGAGAACCCACAACAGGCTTCCGGGCAGGGATTCTTGAAGCGCAGGTCCAGGAACCAGAATTCTTGAGAGAGGCTCGTCAAGTTTTGTGGCGATGGGGAACTGTTCCCCCCATCTTGGTACTTTACGCCTCTCCATTGCTTTCCTTGTCTTGCCGGTCACTGATATGGCCTCGGGCTCCTCGACCCTTCAGAAGACCCTGACCCTCTACGACGTGTACGCGATCAGTACGGGGGCGATGTTTAGCTCCGGGTTCTTTCTGCTGCCCGGCATCGCGGCGGCGGAGACCGGGCCGTCCGTGATCCTGGCGTACCTCGTGGCGGGCATCCTCATCCTGCCGTCCATGTACAGCATGGCGGAGCTGTCCACGGCCATGCCGAAGGCCGGCGGGACGTACTACTTTCTCGACCGGGCCCTCGGGCCCCTCGCGGGCACGGTGGGCGGGCTCGGCACGTGGCTCGCGCTCGTCTTCAAGAGCGCCTTCGCCCTGATCGGAATGGGCGCCTACCTCGCCATCTACGCCGACGTGCCGATCAAGCCGCTGGCGGCGGCCCTGACGCTCGCCTTTGGGGTGCTCAATGTGGTCGGGGCGAAGGAGAGCAGCCTGTTGCAGCGCGTGCTGGTGACGATCCTGGTCGGCGTGCTCGGGTTCTACGCCGCACAGGGCGTTCTGTCCGTCTCGGGCGGGCAGAGTGCGGCCGGCGGGGCGGCCGGCGAGTTCACGCCCTTCTTTACAGACGGGGCCCGCGGGTTTCTCGCGACCATCGGGATCGTGTTCGTGTCGTACGCGGGTTTGACGAAGGTGGCCAGCGTGGCCGAGGAGGTCAAGAACCCGGACCGCAACATTCCCCTGGGGATGGGGCTGTCGCTGCTCACGGCCACGGGCATCTACGTCATTGGCGTGGCGATCATGGTCGCCATCCTGCCGGCCACGGACCTGCACGCCGACCTGACGCCGGTGTATACCTCCGGCGAGGTCTTCTTCAACTGGCTCCCGTACACCCTCGGCCCGATTCTGATCGTCGTGGCGGCCGTCGCGGCCTTCGCCTCCACCGGCAATGCCGGCATCATGTCGGCCTCGCGCTATCCACTGGCCATGGCCCGCGACCGCTTGCTGCCCGACGGCTTCGCCAAAATCGGACGCTTCGACACGCCCACCCGGTCGATCGTGGTGACAGTCGGGCTCATGCTGATCGTCATCTTCGTCCTCTCGGAGGAAGGGGTGGCCAAGCTGGCGAGTGCCTTCCAGCTGCTGATCTTCGCGCTCCTCAACTTCGCGGTCATTGTGATGCGGGAGAGCGAAATTCCGTCCTACGCGCCGGGCTACCGGTCGCCCCTCTACCCCTGGATGCAGGTGGCCGGCCTCGTCATTCCGGCCTTTCTCATCTCGGAGATGGGCACGCTGGCGATCGTCTTCACCGTCGTGGTGGCGCTGGTGGGCGTGGGATGGTACTTCTACTACGCCCGAAACCTCCCCCGCGAGGGCGCCATCTTTCACCTCTTCGCTCGCCTGGGGAAGCAGCGCGACGACGGCCTCGACCGCGAGCTACAGACCATTCTCGAAGAGAAGGGGGTGGGGCACGACACCGCGTTCGACCGGCTCGTGGCCGAGTCGGATGTCCTCCACCTCGACACCCCCGTGCCCTACCGGGACGTGGTCGAGGATGTGTCTGTGCGCCTCGCGGAGGAGTACGGCATTTCGACGGAGACGCTGTGCCACGGCTTTCTGGAGGGGGCCCCCTACAGCGCCGTGTCTGTGTCCCACGGGGCGGCCCTCCCGTACTGCCGGCTCGACGGCATCACCGAACCAAAGATGGTCATGGTGCACTGCCAGTCCGGCATCTGCGTCGACTTGGAGGACGAGCTGGAGGAGCTCGATACCTCAGAGCCGGTCTACGCGTTCTTCTTCCTCGTGAGCCCGAAGGACGACGAGGGCGAGCACCTTCGCACGCTGGCGACCCTCGCCAACCGGGTCGACGAGGAGCAGTTCATGGTCGAGTGGCGAGCGGCGACCGACGAGCAGGAGGTAAAAGAAAGCCTCCTGCACCACGAGCGCTATCTCACGCTTCACCTCCTCTCCGGCACAAGCACGGAGGAAATCATCGACCGCCGGGTGGAGGACCTGGGCCTGCCGGCCGGCGTGCTCGTGGCCCTGGTTCGGCGAGACGGGCAAATCACGGTTCCCTCCAGGCACATGACGCTGGACGAGGGAGACCGGGTGACCATCATCGGCAATCCAGCCGGCATCAATCGGCTTTACGAGCTGTACCGCCTGGGCGAGCAGGAGGGCGTCGTTCGGTAGGCGCCGAGAGTCGTTCCGTCGTGGACGCACGGGCCACTCCCCCTTAGAACCTGTTTCAATTTCCGCCTCGGGGCTCCGAGCAGCAGTGAGGGCTTGCACATCGCCGCCGGGCTTAGGCAGTAGCACTCTGAAAGCACTTCACTGCACGGCAGCACTAGCTTCGCTGGCACTCAGGGCGCCCCACGACAGCCCTCGGCCATGGGCCAATTGTCGGCTCATCGATGCTCGTTCCCCCCATCCGATCCAAAATCAAAACAGGTTCGTAGCCCCCTCGGCTGTTCCTTCCTCGGTCTCTCGGGGAGAGTGGATCGGGTCCGGACCCCTGGGCCGTTTTCCTTCCTGTCAGCACGATCGCTCGTCCGAACGGTCGCGCGGGGCCTCCCGGTTTGGGAAGTAGTTCCCCTGGTTCAGGTTCGAGTGTGAGCATGAGATTGCGGGGCAGAACGTCGTATCTTCTGGTCGAAATTTCGTTAGGCATATTTTTTGATTATGTTCATACCTCCTACTATAATACGAACCGTGAAATTGGGTGCTTTGGGTGAAAACTGACTCCGCTCCACCGGACCCTCCACCAGAGCACCCTGCGGGCTCTGAACCGCTCCCCTGGGGCCGCGATCGCTCCGGTGCCCGGAGACCATTTTGGGACAAGACTGACTCCGCGATTTCAATTCACACTCTCTGTGAATGATCTCTGGCAACAGATTGTCTCCATCTTTCACCCTGATGACGTAGATCTTTCCCGAGAAGAACAATCACGGATTCAGGACTTCCGACTTCTAACCCTTCTCGGGGCTGTCCTCATTCTTCTCTTCGGCCCGCTCTACGCGGCGGCCAACCCAGGGGCCATTGACCCGGTCTGGGCCCGGCTCGGGATCGCTAGCCTGCTTGGGTCCTTGGTTCCGGCCTCTCACCTGTCCCGCAGTGTACGCCACCACTTCATCTCGTGGCTACGTGGGTCCCTCTTTGCCGTAATGATCTGGTTGGTCACCACCACCACGCTGAATCATTTCGCCGGAGAGTTTGCCATCGGCCTCTTGCTGGGCTACACGGTCATCATCGCGTTCGTGGGCATAAGCGCACAGTCCATGCGACCGGTCGTGTGGTTTTCAATCTCCAGTCTCGTCCTGGTCGCGGCGGGACTCGGTGTTTCTCATGTCGTCGGCCCTGGGCCCAAAACCAGTCCGCTCATTCTGCTGGCGGGCGTGGCGGGCATCTCCCTCGCTGGGGGCATCGCGATCCATCGGCTGCTGTCAATGCGAAAAGCCCTTCGCAACCGGGAGGAGCAGCTCCACGTGATCACCGGCAATGTCTCGGACGGCATCTACCGGTCGACCCCCGAGGACGGGCTCGTCTACGCCAATCAGGCATTCGCCGAGCTGTTCGGGTACGAGAGCCCCGAGGCCATCCTTGAGGCGGACTCCACCTCTTTTTACGCCGAGCCGTCCGACCGGGCGCGTCTGCTGGAGGAAGAGCACGAGGCCGACGGCCTTGACCAAATGGAGGTTCGCTTCCGCCGGAGGGACGGCACTCCATTCATCGGCCTTGTCAGCAGCACGGTCGTACGCGACGAACAGGGAAACCCTCAGTACTACGACGGGGCCGTCACGGACATTACCGAACGAAAACAGCGTGAGCGGCGGCTCCGCGTCCTGTCCGAAGTGGTAGAACAGGCCGACGACGGCATCCTGGTGACGGCCCTGCCCCAAAACGGAACCCCAACGTTCGGGGATCTCGCCTTTGCCAACGGCGAGTCGGACGCTCTCGCCTCGACGAACGGCCCGTCGGACACCAGGACGACCTCGCCCATCGTGTACGCCAACCGGGCGTTCGAGGAGATGACCGGCTACCAGGAGGAGGAACTGCTCGGCCGCACCGTCGACGTGCTCGAGGGTCCCGAGACGGACCCGTCGGTAATTGGCGCCCTTCAGGGCAGGGACGAGGACGCGCAGGCGTGGGAGGGGGAAACGATTAGTTACCAGAAGGACGGCACGCCGTATGTCGTTCACTGGAATACGACCTCCGTCCAATCCGAAAAGGAACAGGTCGAGTACCGCGCCTCCATTCAGCGGGACGTGACCGACCGGCGCGAGATGGAGGAGCGCCTCCGCGAGCAGCGCAGTCGGTTGCAGGGAATGGCCAACAGCATTCCCGGCGTCACCTACCAGTTCTATGCGCGTCCGACCGGGGAGCGGGGGTGCCATTTCGTGAGCAAGCACGCCACGGAGGTGCTCGGTCTTCCCAGCACCCCGGACGCGTTCCACGACCAGTTCCACGACCACATTCCCCCCTCCCACCGCACCCGGGCGCTCAACGAAATCGATAGGGCCGTTGAGGAGGAGGCTTCCTGGCGCATCGAGGTTCCCTTCGACCGCCCCAACGGCGACCGCATCTGGCTTCTGGACACCGCCACCCCCGAGCGACGAAACGGAGAGCTCGTGTTTAACGGCGTCATGATTAACATCACCGAGCGGAGGGCGGCCGAGCGCGCCCTGCGGGACGAGCGCGACCGGTTTGAGAGCCTCTTCGAGAGCCTCCCAACCCCCATCATGCGCTGCACGATGGAGGACGGCACGAGCTACGTGTCGACGATCAACGAGGCCTTCGAGGAGACCTTTGGGGTGGAGGCCGGAGCGGTCGAGGGCACAAACATCGACGCGACCATCGTGCCGGACGACGCCAAGCACAAGGGCACCGCCCTCAACCGCCGCGCCGTGGAAGAGGGGGCGCTGAAGACGGAGGTGCGCCGCTTCACCGACGACGGCCCCCGCGACTTTCAACTCCAGGCGGCCGGCCGGACCCGTGAAGATGCCCCGCCGGAGATCCACGCCATCTACACCGACATCACCGAGCGGACCCGGCTGGAACAAGCGCTTACGTACCGGTCCGAGCTTGAGAGCAAGATTGTCGACATCTCAACCCGCTTCATCAACACGCCCATCGACGATCTGGACCGGGAGATCGAGGCGGCCCTTCAGGCCATCGCCACCTTCGTCGGCGCCGACCGGAGCTACGTCTTCTTGTTTGACGACGAGGCGGCCACCATGAGCAACACCCACGAGTGGCGAACCGAGGCGGCGGTCTCTGTGCAGTCTCGCCTCCAGAACATCCCGTACGCGGAGACGCCCTGGTTCATGGATCGGATGCGCCGCCGAGCGGGCCCGCTCCGGGTGCCCCGGATTACGGACCTGCCGCCCGAGGCCTCGGGCCTGCGGCGGCGCCTGGAGGCCGGCGACGTTCAGTCCCTGCTCGTGCTGCCGATGCTGAACGACCAGGCCCTGGTGGGCTTCGTCGGGTTCGACGCGGTGCAGCAGCCCCAGGACTGGGACGCGGACACCGTCATGCTGCTCCGCGTGCTCACCGACGCCATTTCCAATGCCCTCCAACGAAAGACGGCGGAAAAAGAGATGCTGGTGGCGAAGGAGGAGGCCGAGGACGCGAACCGGATGAAGTCAGTCTTCCTCGCCAACATGAGCCACGAGATCCGCACGCCCCTCACCTCGATTATCGGCTTCGCGGAGGCCATTGGAAACGAGCTCGGCCCAGAGACGACGGGGCCGGTCCTGCGGTTTGCGCAGCTCATCGAGAAGAGCGGGAACCGACTGCTCGAAACCCTGGATGGGGTTCTCAACCTCTCGAAGCTGGAGGCGGGCGAGATGGACCTCACGATCGCGCCCGTCGACCTTACCGCACAGGCCGCAGAGACCGCCGATCAGTTTGCGCCACAGGCCCAAGAGTCCGGCCTCTCTCTCCATACGGACTTCGACGATGCCCCGGTCTGGGCGCGGGCCGACGAGGGCGCGGTGCACATCGTGCTGCGCAACCTCATATCCAACGCCATCAAGTACACCGACGAGGGAGGCGACGTGGAGGTGCGGGTCCGCACCACCGGGGAGGCGGCCGTGTTGGCGGTAGAAGACACCGGCATCGGCATGAATCCCGATCAGGTCACGGACCTGTTCGAGGCCTTTCGCCAGGCCTCCGAGGGACTCGGCCGCGAGTACGAAGGCACGGGCCTGGGGCTGGCGGTCACCAAACAGGCGGTCGATCACATGGACGGCTCCATCGACGTGGAGACGGAGAAGGGCACCGGCACCCTCTTCGTCGTCCGCCTGCCCACGGCACGCCCGCCCTCCGCTCCGTCCCCGTGAGTCAGGGCCTGTGCTCCGGTTCCTCCCCGAGGCCCCCGCACAGCCTGCGGGCACACGACGGATTGACTTTCCCCCCCAGATGCCCATTTTTCAGAACACGGTGCCCATCCCCGTCGCGCCCAGGCCCGATACGCCCCGCATCACCTGTCTCCTTCTGTGCCCCTCGACGCCACGACTCAACTGGTGACCCTGCTTGGCCACCCGGTCGAGCACTCTTTCTCGCCCCGTCTCCACAACGCTGCCTTCCGGGCCCAAGACGTCCACGCCGCCTACGTGGCCACACCGGTCCGACCGGAGGCCCTCGACGACGCCGTCGCCGGACTTCGTGCACTGCAGTTTCTCGGGGCCAATGTGACAACCCCTCACAAAGAGGCGGTTCTTCCCCTCCTCGATGAGGTGACCGATCGGGCTCGGGCCGTAGGGGCCGTCAACACAATCGTCCGCGACGACGGCCGCCTGCGTGGCGACAACACGGATGTGGAGGGCTTTCTACACCCCCTGAGGACACGCGAGGGCGATACGCTCGACGGCGCCCCCATGCTCGTGTTTGGGGCCGGCGGCGCCGCCCGGGCCGTCGTCTACGGGCTACTGAGCCACTACCGCCCGGAGCGCCTGACAATCGTGGCCCGTCGCCCCGAGCAGGCCGAGGGGCTGGCCGCCGATCTGACCGACCACGCCCCCGACGGAGCCCTCCGTGTATCTTCCTTCGAGGCGGCAGCCCTGTCGGTCCGGACGAGCCGACTCGTCGTAAACGCCACGCCGCTGGGCATGGCCCCGGATCGCCGTGGACAAACCCCCTGGCCAACGCCCGTAGACTTCAGTGCCGATCATGTCGTCTACGACCTCGTCTATACCCCCGAGGAGACCCGGCTTCTGCGTGAGGCTGCCGCCGAGGGGGCAACGACCATCGGCGGCCTCGACATGCTCGTCGAGCAGGCCGCCGCGGCCTATCGGCAGTGGACCGCCTGCGACATGCCCCGAGCGGCAGTGTATGATGCGCTCCGGGCCGGCTGAATGCCTCCACGTCGGACATGTCCAGCGGGCCACCGTACCTGGAGATTGGAGGCTTCGACACGCTGAGTCATCTCTGCGGAACCAGCACGGGGCGCAGCTGTCGGGGCCCGCGGCTTCTACACTTTCCCCGTAGAGACAATTAATTGGGGACCCAAGGTTAAGGCGACCCAAGGTGCCGACAGGCAGGAAGATCAGCACGCGCAACGAACAGAAGGCCCCTCAAACAGTGGAATTTGTCGGGATGGCGGGACCGGTTGCACAAGTGTGCCACGACCGCCAGCGCCGGGTTGCGCCTGCAAACGGCACCGCCAGATTGTCCACGGGGCAGACGCACCCGCACGACGCTCCCCCTCCATTCCTGGTCCAGGTCCGTCCCCCTCGCCTCGTCTTTCGCTTCCACAACGTGGTTTGCCCATGAGCACCGTCGTCCGTCTCTCTCTTCGCCCCGCCGACGATGCCAAGGTTGCCCCGTTGGAAATGCTTCGCGACTTTGCCGACGTGAAGACCAGCTGGAGCTACCTGGAAGAAGACTCGCAGCACTACGCCAAGCTGAAGGAGACCCCGGGCCTCGTTCTCCGGCACCGCGCTGACCGCTCCCAGTACGTCGACCTGGGGTTTGTGGAGGCGGCCCCCACCACGGTGCAACTGGCCGTGCTGGACCGCCCCGGTGCCGATGCCCCGCTGTCCCCCGACGAGCGGGTCGACCTTCTCAACGCCTTCCTCGACGCGATGCGCGACTACCTGAGCACCCGGCCCGACCACGTCCGCCTCACGGTGAACCGCGACCCGGCCTCGTCCTGACGTCCGGCTCGTCGGCCGCTGCCAAACACAAAAGGCAGAGACGGCACCCTCGTCCTCTTATTCTACGACGCCGGGGTCTCGTCTGGCCAGTGAAAAGTGATTCGAACCTCAACGTCCGGGTGAAGGCTCTCGTCGACCGGACAGTGGTGGGCCGCACGCTCCAGTCGCTCTCGGGTTTGTTCGTCGAGGGCGCTCGGCATCGTCACCTCCGTCCGGAGCGACGTGATGCGACGCGGATTGGACGCCATTTCTTTCTCGACCGAAATCTCGATGCCCTCCAAGTCAAGGTCGTGCTCGTCGGCCTGAATGCCGAGAATGGTCGCGATGCAGGTGCCAAGTGCCGTGGCGACAAGATCCGTCGGGGAAAACGAGCGCCCCTCGCCATGGTTGTCTACCAGAGCATCGGTGGTGAGGGACACGCCGGACGGCCCATGCTCGGCCTCGCAGCGCAGGTCCCCAAGGTAGTCTGTATCGATTTGAACCATCGGACTGCAGCGGGTGGTGAAGGAACTCGAAGAAAACCTGTCCGAAGGGGGAGCGAAGCCGCACTGGAGTTGTTGCCCCCACGTCTCCACCAGCGCCCCGTCTAGTCCTCCCACCGCCGGTCGGTCAGCTCGCGCACGTCCGTTTCCGAAATCACGCTCCAGTACGGACTGCTCAGGTTGTTGCTCTTCGTGCGGTTGAAGGTAGCGCGGAGGAAGAGCGCCTTGTCGGCGTCCGGGTCCGCCCCTTCGAACGAAAACCCGCCCCAGTACAGCACCCAGTACGCCCGGGTGGGGGCCACGCCGAGCCGGCGTCCCACCAGGTCGGCCAGGTACTGCAGGTCTTCGATCGTCGACGGTCCCTGATTCTCAGCGAGCTCCCACAACACAACGGTGTGCTCTTCCTCCTCGTCCGGGGGGCCGGGGTAGACCTGCACCTGCACGGTTCCGGTCCGGCTGTAGCTGCGCCACGTGAGGGTCGTATCGGTCTGCGGCTGTGCAGCGGCCGGGGAGAGAACCAAAGCCCCGAGAACAGTGAGAATGAGACCCCGACACACAGAACCCATGGGCACGGCGACGGTCGATGGGACAGGCACTCCTCGTCCGCTAGACACGTGCACTCCTGGATTCGTAACGTGCAGGGCCGTCTCCACGGTTCTACCACGGGATGCGCTCTCGGTCGCGGAAAAAGCCCCCACTCGGGCCGTCCTCCGGAAGCGTAGCCAGCCAGAGGGCCGTGTCGGCTCCCTCCTCGGGCGTCCGGGGGGCCGCCTCGCCTCCCATACGGGTGTGCACCCAGCCCGGCCCCATCGAATTGACCTTCACGTCGGGGGCGTCGGGCAGTGCGTCGTCGAGGGTCATCGTTAGGGCGTTCAGGGCCGCCTTTGAGGCCGAGTAGGCGGCATGATTCGTGTCGAGCCCCTCCCCAAACGACCCAGATCCGGACGATACGTTCACGACGCGGCCGTACCCCCGATCAACCATGTCCGGCACGAAGGCCTTAACCAGCAGCCACGGGCCGCGCGTGTTGACCGTCCAGGCCTGGTCGAGCTGGTCAATCGAGGCCTCGAGCGCATCGCCGTCCGGGTAAACGCCCGCGTTGTTGACGAGCACATCCACCGTCACGTCGTCGGCGTCCAGGCGCTCCTTACAGGCCTCGATCGAGGCGGTCTCGATCACGTCGAGCTGCTCAACGCGCACCGAGCCACCGCGCTCTCGAATCGGGGCTGCGGCCTCCTCCCCACGTTCGTCGTCGCGCGCGCCCAGGACGACGTGCAGGCCCCGGTCGGCGAGGCCCTCACAGATCGCGAGGCCAATGCCGCGATTGCCCCCAGTGACAAGGGCGGTAGAGGGGGTATCCATCTGATCGAAACGTATGAATTGCAGACATTACGTCTTGCACGAATGAGGCACACGGATCCAGGTTCAGATCTTTTTTCGCCTCCGCTGGAGAAAATGAAGGGCTCCTCCGTGCCCTCCTACACGGACTTCTTTCAATTTTGTATAAAGTGTTATATTTTCAAGGAGCGGGGAACAGCCTCGCGTGAAAACGCGATGCCTACACCCATTAGACGAAGCGAGTGTTAATCCTGATGTGGTTACTGACACTTGCGCTCGTTGCCCGCTGCTCTTCATCGCCCCCCTCACCACAGCCCCTACCGGTACCATGAACCCACGAGATGGCCTTCTTGACACCCGTGTAAAGGACATTATTCGATACGGGCCCGCCTCCCCAGTCGACGACGAGAACGTTCTCACCACAGCCCCCTCGGCGACGGTGTTCGAATGTATTGGTCGGATGGCGGAGCGGGACGTTGGCTCCATCGTGGTGATGGAGGGGGACAGCATCGCCGGTCTTTTTACCGAGCGGGACTACATGCAAAGAATCGCCCTGGAGGGCCGGAGTTCGGACGAGACGGAGGTCCAGGAGGTAATGATCGAGGACGTCGTGACCGTCCGTCCCAACAAGCCGCTTGAGGAATGTCTGCGTCTGATGACGAGGCTCCGATGTCGTCACCTCCCCGTCGTGGACGAAGACGGCAGCCTGATGGACATCATCTCCATTGGGGACGGTGTGAAGCAGATTATCGAGACGGCCCAGCGGGAGACCAGTCGGCTTCGCCAGTACGTCACCGGGACGTATGCTGGATAGCGCCCACCCGGGCTGGCGTGCACACACGGTGGCGTCTGTGGCCTGAGAGGAGGCCCAGCGAGACGACCACGGATGTTCTCCGTCCGTCCCCCCTGTGGTGCCCCTCTGAACTGGGACGGGCGGACGAGGCCAATGCCGTCTCTCCCACGCTGCATCCCGGACCTGAGAAGATGCGGCGGCTATGTGCGCGTCGACGACGGCTCATCCACCGGAGAAGACGTCACAATGCGCTGTTCCGAGAGGCTCGGCTCGGCAGACCGGTCCACGTCTCGCCGCTGCAGTGCCCACAGCTCCGCGTAGCGACCGCCCTCCGCCAAGAGCTCATCGTGGGGGCCTTGCTCCACCAGTTGCCCGTCTTCCAGCACGAAGATCGTGTCCGCGTTCTCGATGGTGCTGAGGCGATGGGCGATGACAATGGACGTGAGTTGGTCGCCCCGCGCGAAGAGCCCATCCAGGGCATCCTGAATGACCGCTTCCGACTCGCTATCCAGATCGGAGGTTGCCTCGTCAAGCAGGAGGATGCGAGCATCGGTGAGGATGGCACGGGCAATGGCGACCCGCTGCTTCTGTCCGCCCGACAGTCGCACGCCACGCTCACCAATCTGGGTATCGTAGCCGTCGACCAGCTGCAGAATGAACTCGTGCGCGTTCGCCATCTCCGCGGCACGACGGACGGCCTCGTCGGGCACGTTGGGCTCGGCGTACCGAATGTTGTCTGCCACCGTGCCCGAGAAGAGGGTCGGGGCCTGCGGCACGAGAGCCACGTGCTTCCGTAGGGCCTCGAGATCGAACGCCCGCAGGTCGATCCCGTCGACCGTAACGCGTCCCTCCTGCGGATCCCAAAAGCGGCCGATGAGATTGGCCACTGTGCTTTTGCCGGCCCCGGACGACCCCACAAGCGCGGCCGTCTCGCCCGGCTCGATGCGGAGCGAAAGATCCCGGAGCGCCGGCTCATCGGCGTCCGGATACGAGAAGCGTACCTCCTCCAGCGCCACCGGCCCGACGGGCACGTCCGCACGGTCGCCTTCCGCTTCGGGCTCGGTGTCAACGAGTTCGGAGAGCCGCTCCAGGGCCGCCATGCCGGCCTGTAGCTTGTCGTTGAAGAACATCACCGACTGCACCGGCCCCTGCAGCTGGCGCTGGTACATGATGAACGCCGTGAGCTCGCCGAGTGAGAGGCTGCCCCCGGCCACCATCCCCCCCCCAACGAGCAGAAGGGCCCCGGTTCCATAGTTGGAGGTGATGTTGATGAGGCCCTCCATCTTGCCCACATCTTTGCGGCGGTCGAGGTTGATGTCGACGTACCTCTGGTTGTGCGTGCCAAAGCGCTCACGCTCCTGCTCTTCGCCGACGAAGGCCTTTACGACCCGGATGTTGGAAATCGCCTCGGTGGAGGTGGCGGTGAGACGCGCCACCGTCTCGCGGATGCTGCGCGAAGCGGTACGGAGGGGCTCCTGGTAGTAGTAGGTGACGAGGGCCAGAAGGGGCAGAATCACCAGGTTTACCAGGGCCAACCTCCAGTTCATCCACACCAGAAAACCGGCCACCACCAAAATGGCCACGAGCTGGCCGGAAAGGCGAGACGCCGCTGCCTGAATCATTCCCTTCAGCGCGTTCGGGTCGCTCACGACGCGCGAGCTGAGGGAGCCGGACTGCTCGTTGGAGAAGCGGGACACCGGCAGCGTTAACAGGTGATCGTAGGCCTGCATGCGCACGTCGCTCACCACCTGCTGCGTGAGGGCAAAGCTCCAGTACATGCCCCCGTACTCCACGACCGCCCGAAACAGGTAGAACCCGGCAAAGGCGAGCCCAAACCACAGAAACAGCGTCCCGCGCCCGTCCGGAATCACCACGTCGAACGCGTAGCGCACAAACTGGGGGCCCGCGGCCTGCAGTGCCGCCGAGAAACTGATCAGCAGGGCGACCCCGATGACGCGAGCCTTGTACGGGGAGAGCACCCCCCAGAGCCGGCTCAAAATGGTAAGGGTGGACTCACGGTCCGGAGCAGCCATAGACGTGCAGCGAAAGCGAGGAGAAAAATACAGGTGAGGCGGCGGCACTCCGACAGGCAGACAGGGACGGGCCTACGCGTGTCAACATCGTCACCATTCTGCCGCCCTTAGGATCTACGTAGGCCAGCAAAACAACGTTAAAAATCGTCATTCCGAGCGGAGCGAAGTCGAGGCGCTAGAAGCACAGCGACGGAGTGCTCCTGGAGTGAGTCTCTTCGCACACTGGCAACACCGTCCTCTGTCGGCGGTTTCCGCCTGGTCTCAAGAAATTCCCAGAGGATGCCCCTAGGGCCCCTTCGACTCCCTCTTCCCTTTGTTCGTCGGTCGCTCAGAATGACTTTCGGTTCACGTATTCGTTCTGATCTGCTTAGTTTTCCGACCAGAGCTTCATGGGCCGCAGCTCGGTCAGGGCCGCCACCATCAGCACGTGCTTCCAGGACACTCCAGCCGCCCGTTCGGCAAACTCCACAGATTCTTGGCGATGCGTAGCGGCGTCCAGCGCGGCACGGTGCACCGTTTGCTCCACCAGGTGGCTGACAAGGTGCTCTGTGGAGACCTGCTCCCCCGTCCCAAGGCGACGTCCTTGGGCCTGAGAGCCATCGAGTTCTTGCTCAAAGAAGTCGCGAAGAGGAGCCTGAACGGTCATGACTTTGAAGGTCGGTTGTGGAGACGGCACGTATGACGAGGGGGGCCGCGGGGCCCTCACTCAGGCGTCATCGGAGGGCGACTCGGGTCGGTAATATCGGTGATAGGTTACGTACGAGGTCATCAGAAGCGCAAACGCGATCCCCGGTGGAAGGAGCTCGGACGGGGGGTCTCCGACGGCCGCGTGGGCGATGACAGCAGACACAAAACTGATCGCAAAGCCGGCGTAGGCCCACTCTTTCAAAGCCCGAGGTAGAGGGGCAACCAGCACCACCGCCCCGGCAAGCTTGGCGATTCCGAGCTCGATCCGAAAGTAGTCGGGGAAGCCAAGTCGCTTGAAGGCCGCCGCCGGGCCGTCGGCCACAAAGTAGAGCGTCGCCGAGACCATCATGAAGAGGGCCACGAGGCTGGTTGACCCCCAGTAGAGATACTTCGTGCGCATGGGCTGACCTCTTCTTGGCTAGGAAGATGATTCCTCTACGACAAGGGATGACGGGGCCTGCCAGTCGTCTCCGAACACAAATTCATCGAGCGACTGGCGGGAGCGGGGCGCTTGTTCGGCCGTTCGCTTGTCGTCGCTCAGCATCTCCGGGTCGCCCAACTCCCCCACTGCGAGCCCCGCCATTGGCTCAAAATCGTCCGGCACATCGTAGGTCTCGCGGGCCACGTCTTTCCGAATACCGGCCATCTGGTGAACGTAGAGGTCCATCGCCGTCGCCTGGAAGGTGAGCGCGGCGGAGGCGGCCCCGACATCGTGAGGGGCACATCGGTTCGGACGATCGTTTTCCGAAAACGTCTTCTTGTAGAAGGACATCATCAGCACCGGGGCCTCCTGGGCCCAGGCCTGATTTCCGTCGATCAGGCAGGCGAGAAGCTGCTCGTGCGCCTCCGGGTCGTCGTGCCGCGACGCAACGACGTACCGCCACGGCTGCTCGTTGTAGGATGACATCGTCCACCGAGCCGCCTCCAGCATGCGCCGAATCTTCGCCGGCTCCACACGCCGGTCGGCGAAGGCACGCGGACTCCACCGCTCACGGAGGAGGGCTAGGACGTCGTGGTCGGGATCGGCGGTTTTCGGGTGCTGTGCGGCTGGAGACGAGGCCATTAGATTGGGCAGGCAAACACGGTGCAGGAGGTGTCGAGGAGATTTGCGCTATTCTGTATCGCTCGTTTCAATACCATGCATCTAAATTCTTTTTGGAATGAGTGTTCCAAATTAAGTCATCACGTTTTTGTGACGAGACTCAGAACCTGTTTTGGTTTTGGATCGGATGGGGAGAGCGAGCATCGATGAGCCGAAAATCGGCGCATGGCCGAGGGCTGTCGTGGTGCGCCCTGAGCGCCAGCGACGCGACGCGAAGCTAGTGCTGCCGTGCAGTGAAGTGCGTTCAGAGTGCTACCGCCTGAGACCGGAGGCGATGTGCAGGCCCTCACTGCCGCTCGGAGCCCCGAGACAGAAAGTGAAACAGGTTCTCAGTCTGGGTCGGGCGAGCCGGGTCGGTGCGCGGTCGGTGAGTCGCTGGTGGCACAGGTAATTCCCTGGAGGGTCGCCTCGACAATGTCCTGCACGACTTCATTGGGAGGATCGGTCTTGGCGGTCAGGTGGATGCCGTTGTAAGCGTTTGTGAGGTGACAGCCGAGGGCCTTCGCGTCGCGGGAAGCGTCGATGGCACCTGCCTCCTGGGCCCGCTCCACGGCCGCCCGAAACAGAGAGCGCATTTCTTTAAAGCTTTCTCGGGCTCGTTCTTGGGTTGACCCGTCCCGCGGGGCGCACTCCACCGCCGCGTTGGTCGTAAAGCATCCACAGCAGCTCTCCGTCGCCCGCTCGGCCACCGCCACGAAGGCCTGCCGAATGCCGTCCACCGCGGTCGGGGCCCCTCGAAGCTGCCCCCGCAGCCACTCGATGTCTTCCTGCCGGTACCGGTCGAGCGCCTCCAGGTACAACTCGTGCTTGCCCCCGAAGGCATTGTACAGGCTGCTCCGGTTGAGCTCCAGGTGGTCCACTAGGTCCTGCACACTGGTCGCCTCGTAGCCCTTTTCCCAGAAGAGCTGCATCGCCTGCTCAATTTTGGCATCGCGGTCAAACGTCGGGGATCGGGGCATGGGGAAGGGCCCACCGTGGACGGCGGAGGAACGTTGGAGAATGGGAGGTCGCTCTTTTGGAACGACCATTTCAACTAGATGTTCGGCGGCCCCTGTGGGACGTCACGTGCTGCCTCCGCGTGCCAAGGACGTTTGGACGACTGGGCCCCGACACCTATCTTGCCCGTGCCTTCCATTTCTCAATCGAAGTGCCACGTTCGCCCTGGGTCATTCCCCGGGACCGACCCATTCCGGGCCGGCAACCGTTCCCCTTCCGGGCTTCTCTTCTTCCGATCCACTCAATTTCGCCCATGTCCCTCACCATCGACGACGTTCGTGCTGCCCGCAAGCGCCTGGACGACCCGTCCGTCGTACGCAGAACCCCGATTGACTCCTGCCGCTCGCTCTCGGAGCTGTCCGGGGCCACCGCCATTCTCAAGATGGAGCACCTGCAGCGCACGGGGTCGTTCAAGACACGCGGGGCGTACAACAAGCTCGTTCAGGCGGCGTCCGGGGCCATCGCGCAGGTGGTGGCCGCCAGTGCCGGCAATCACGCCCAGGGCGTAGCCCTGGCGGCGACGACGGTCGGCCTGCCCTCGACGATCGTGATGCCCCGCAATGCCCCCCAGGCAAAGGTCGATGCAACGCGCAGCTACGGGGCCGACGTGGAACTGACGGGCGACACGTTTCAGGAAGCGATGACGCACGCTCAGAAGCTGGCCCGGGGCACCGACACCCTCTTCGTCCACGCATACGACGACCCGGCCATCGTGGCGGGGCAGGGCACCCTTGGGTTCGAGCTCCACGAGCAGGTGCCCGATGTCGACACCGTCATTGCCCCGATTGGGGGCGGAGGCCTCATCGGCGGCCTCAGCGTAGCCCTCGCGCACATCGCCCCGGACGTGCGGGTGGTGGGGGTGCAGGCCGAGGGCGCCGCGACGGTTCCTCAGAGTCTCGACAAGGGCGTTCCGGTGCCCATCGACCATCCGGACACCATCGCTGACGGCATCGCCACCGGCGGGGTGTCCGAGCTTACCCTGGGGCTCATCGACGATCACGTCGACGAAGTCCTCACCGTCAGCGACGGCGAGATTGCCGGGGCCATTCTGCTGCTGCTTGAACGGGCCAAGCAGCTGGTGGAGGGGGCGGGGGCCGCTCCGGTCGCCGCACTGCTGTCCGACAAGCTGGACGTGACGGGGGAGACGGTCGTCCCCCTCCTGTGCGGCGGCAACATTGACCCCGCGCGGCTGCAGGAGGTGCTCGACCACGCCATGGCCGACCGCATCCAACTCCTCCGTCTTCGGGTCCGCATCGACGATCAGCCCGGGAAGATGGCCGACATTTCCCAACGTATTGCCGGTCAGGGCGCAAACATCCGGCACGTGCGCCACGAGCGGGCAGTGCATGGTCTCGACGTGGGCCAGGCGTACCTGGTATTCGAAGTCATCACCAGTGGCCGAGGCCAGGCCGAGAACACCATTGCGGCCATCGAAAATGACGGGTACGAGGTAACGCGGGTCCACTAAGAACCCGTTTTGATTTTGGATCGGATGGGGGACGCGAGCATCGATGAGCCGAAAATCAGCGCATGGTCGAGGGCTGTCGTGGGGCGCCCCGAGACATGAATTGAAACAGGTTCTAAGCCGATGCCCAGCTGTTTCTCCTCCATAAAAACGTGAGGGACGGGGTCGAGTAACAGATCATGCACTCTGGACACATTGCCTTCGCAGCTCCCGGGCCCTTGATTCCCTGTTCCCTCACGATTCCCCGCGGCGGATGCCAAGTGCGACGGATTGTCGGGGCCTCCCCGCAGATTCTCCGGGATGGGATCGGCCCTCGTCCCGTTTTTGTCCGAGCATTGCCGAAGTGACAGGCCCGATCCGACCTCCCGTGCACTTGGTGCGCATGTTGCTATCTAAACGTCGTGTTGTTCACCACTGATTTCCAAACAAGTTGCTCCGCTTCATGCACTACTGCCTGCAGGACCCTCAGGACCAGGTGGTCGGATTTGTACTCGACGCCGACCAGCTCAGCCACGAGATCTACCAAATACTTGACTGGGCCGACGAGCACTTTGGGTCCTACTCGGTCAATCAGTCTGACGGACGTGTGTACGTTCGCTCCGACGAGATTACGGACGAATCGACCCTCCACACCGAGCCCCTGTCCGTTGGGGACCGCACCCCCGCGTCCGACGGCGGTCGCGATGAGAACAACGACGGAGGAGAAGCCGAGCCCATCGGGATGTAGTCGCTTGGCGGGAGTCATGCGGCTCCCCCTGCCGCCGAATCCATCGTCCGGTCGGTCTTGTTGTGCTCCCTCCGCATCGTCGACGGATTTGTTGAGCCGACTGTCCGTTTCATGGATCGCTCCCGCCACATCCCCGAGGCCGTCCGGCGACGGGTCGAATACTTCGATGGGCAGACGTGTCGAGAGTGCGGACGCACCATTGACGGTGAGATCCTACGGAAGCACCTCGATCACCGCACGGCCTTTTCGGACGGGGGGGCGCACGCCGTCTTCAACCTTGACCCGCTCTGCCACACGTGCAATCAGGAAAAAGGCGACCGATCCACCGAGCGCACGAGGGCCCTGCGGGCCCAGCACGACCAGCAGCGCACCAACACCCGACGGTACTTCCAGGACGCCGACGCCAGCATCGCGGGCAATGATCAGCTACGGACGCCGCAGGAGGAGGGGTATCTCGCACTGCGCGACTATTTCGACGCGGAGCGCACGGCGCAGCTCCCGGCCATCGTCGTCCTGCCTACGGGCTGTGGCAAGTCCGGTCTCATCGCCTGTGCCCCGTTCGGCGTCGCGGAGGGGCGGGTCCTGGTAGTGGCGCCCAACCTCACAATCAAGGACGGCCTGGCGGAGGGGACCTTCAGCGGCACCGGCAACTTCTACCAGTTCTGTGACGTGCTGCCCCCGGACGTGCGCCTGCCCCGCGTGGTGGCCCTGGAACGGGGCCGCGTGAACGAGGAGGACTGTCGGCGGGCGGACGTGATCGTGGCCAACGTGCAGCAGCTGCAGGGCTGGCTGCCTCTCTTCCCACCGGACTTCTTCGACCTCGTCATGGTGGATGAGGCACACCACGCCCCCGCCGACTCGTGGCAGAACGTCAACCGGGCGTTCCCCGACGCAAAAAAGATCTACTGCACGGCCACCCCATTCCGAAGCGACGAGCGCCCCATCCGTGCCGAGCCGGTCTATCGCTACCCGCTGGCCGATGCCATCAACGCCGGGTACGTAAAGAACATCGTGCGGGTCGACGCGGTGGCGTCGGAGATGACGTTTACCGTGGAGGGCGACGAACAATCGTTCACCCACGAGGAGATCATGAACCTGCGGGCGGAGACGTGGTTTTCACGGGGCGTGGCACTGTCGGACGTCTGTAATGAGACAATCGTCGATCGCAGCGTGCAGCTGCTCCGGGCCAAGAATCGGCGCGGCACACAGCAGCACCAGATCCTCGCCGCCGCCTGCTCCATCCGGCACGCCGAACGGGTCGCAGCCCTCTATCGGAGTCGTGACGTGGAGGCCTCGTTCGTGGCGAGCCGCGGCATGACCACCGAGGACCGTGAGCGGCGTCTCCGTGCCTACGAGCACGGCGACCTCGACGCCATGGTGCACGTCGGCATTCTGGGCGAGGGCTACGACAACAAACACATCTCCATCGCGGCCCTCTTCCGCCCGTTCCGCTCCGTGGCCCCCTACACTCAGTTCGTAGGCCGGGCCCTTCGCGCCCTGCCCGACGGCACCGACACCGACAATCTCGCCCACGTCGTGGCCCACGCGGGGCTCAATCAGGAGGGCCACTGGCAGTACTTCAAGCACGAGACAGAGGAGGCGCAGGTGCTGGCCGACCTCGACGCCCGGGCCCAAGCGCACGAAGAGGACGGAGCCGACGGACCCGAAGAGCCCCGGTCGCGGGATCACAGCGACAATGACCCGGCGCAGGTGACGAGCGAGGAGATCGAGGGCTTCGACGTGGACGCGTACCTGCCGGTGGAAGGGGCCGAGGCCGAAGAGGCGGAGGAGCACCTGAACGACATGGAAGAGGCCCTCGAAGGGTTGCGCGAAAAGGGACTCGACGTGCCCGACGCCGACGACATCAAACAGGAGATTGCGGAGCGCAATCAGCCTTTGGGCGACGAGGACTTGCCGCCCCCATCCAACCGCCCGGCCCGCGAGCGACACGCCCACCGCAAAATCCTAAATCACGCCGTCCGCCGCGCCGCGGGCACCGTGCTGCATCAACTCGACCTTCCAGCGGGGGATTCCCTCGTGGGGACCGTGGGCCAGGGCGACGAGGAGAGCAACGTCGAGGTTGTGATCCGGATGCTGCACCGGCGCGTGAATGCCGCGGTGGGTCGAGACGACGAGACAGAGGGCCGCAACGCGTGGCCGCTCACCGCGCTGAAGGCCGCGAAGGAGCACATTCCTGAGATCCGGAGCGCTGTGCGTACCGACATCAGCGCCACCATCGGAGACGGCACGGAGGAAGGCGCCGCTCCTGCCCCCTCGCCCCCCAACCAGACGGGGCAAGAAGACGGACCGTCGGGGGACACGTGGACGGCCGACGACGTGGATTGGGGAAATCCGTTCTCATCGTCACACTGACGCGTTCTACGTCGCCTCTGGCCTCAACCGCCTCGAAGCACTAGGAGACTTGTTGCACATCGGCCCGCCGCTGCCTTGAGCGCACCACCTCACAGGTCGCTCCGTTGGGGACCATCACTGCTCGTTTTACTCTCTTCCACGGCGGATGCCTTTTTTTCCCTCGGTTCGGCCCCCTCCCCAGACACATTCCACCGTCCTCTTGGTCGGGGCGTGCCTTCTCCTGATCGGGAGCACGGCTCCGTACGCAGTGGCGCAGGATGCACGGGTCGGCGTGCGCACAGGCCCCACGTTCGGGTTTCTTAGTGACGGCCCACGCCTTTTCTCCGGAGGCCAACGCAGCACCAACGCAAACCCGCGGATCGACCTGCACGCCGGAGCGTTTTTGCTTCTCCCATTCACCGACGCCTACGCCCTCCAGCCGGAGTTGCTGTACGTCCGGAAGGGAGGACACTTTTCTCAGCCGTTGTCCGAGCGCTATTCCGTAGAGCGGTATCGTCTGTCCTACGTGCAGGGCCTACTTCTCGGGCGCCGTGCCCTCCCGATTCGGGGCCGCCTGTCTGCCCACGTCGTGGCAGGGCTTTCACTGGACTTTGCGCTCAGGGGCACCGTCCAGCGCGACGCACGCTCCGCTCAGGGGACATTTGAGGACCACATCGATCTCGTGGGCCACGATCATCTTCGACGCTGGGACGTGGGACTTGTCGCGGGGGCAGGACTGGGATACGGGATTGGGGACACCGGGCGCCTGAGCCTCGAACTTCGGTACAACCCGGGCCTCCGCTCCGTCTTTGATAGTTCGCAGAATGCGTTGGGCCCGTCGACGAGCGCGGGGGCGTTCCCACTGGCCTCCTCCCCATCTACGCTTCGCCACGACGTGGTGACCGCCAGCGTCACGTACACGGTGCCTCTGCAGCTCTTTTGACCAGCCACCTCTCTGCGGGGCCTACTCGGCCTCGCGTGCGAACAGGGTCCCCCGCATGTACGGCCCCGCCAGTGTGAGGATGCGGCCCACCATGAGCGTCGCGATGCCCCACCACACGCCGACCAGGCCCCAGCCCATTGGGGATACCAACAGCAGCACGACGGCCGCCGCCAGGGCCGTTCCGATCATGGCCTTCGCGAGGTACGGGAAGGCCTCGGCCCCCATGTAGATGCCATCTCCCACGAAGACGAGTCCGTTCAGGGGCTGGAGCACCACCACGAAGAGGTACACGTCGAGCAGTACCGCGACCGTGTCGGGGTCGTCGGTGAAGAAACCGGGCAGGACGGGCCGTAGGGCCCAGAATCCGAGGCCGAGCACGACGCCCACGGCCAGCCCCCACTGGACCAGTCGGTTGGCCACCTCCCGGGCCGATTCCGGATCGTCCGCCCCGAGGTGCTTCGACACGAGGGCCTGCGCCGCCACGGCCAGTGCATCGACCAGCAGGGCGAGGAAGGTCCAGAGCTGGGCCGCGACCTGATGCGCCGCCACCGCCGTCACGCCCACGCGGGCCGCCATGGCCGTCGCCAGCGTCATGGTGCCCACGAGCGAGGCGGTGCGCAAGAACAGGTCCCGCCCCACCTTCAGAAACGGCACGAGCGTGTGGGGGGACGGCCCCCGGAGCGTAATCCCGAGCTCGTCCCGCCGCGAATGGAGGAGCAGGTACAGAAACGTGAGTGCCCCGACCCACTGGCCGACGGCCGTGGCCGCCGCGGCCCCCGCCAGGCCCCAGTCAAAGACAAAGATGAGAACCGGGTCGAGCCCCCCATTGACGACGTTGAAGCCGAGCGTCACCACCATTGGGGTTCGGGTGTCCTGATACCCCCGAAAGGCCCCGTGGCTGGCCGTAATGAGGAGTACCGCCGGGCCCGCCAGGGCGCGGATGCGCAGGTACGAGAGAGCCGGAGCCATCAACTCCTCACTCGCCCCCATCGCAAGTAGGATGGGCCGGGCGAAGGCTTGAAGGGCCACGAGGGCCACGACTCCCACCCCGACGGCGAGCACGAGGGCCCGCACCACCACCCGCCCGGCCTCATTCCGGTCATCGTTCCCCAGGGCCCGTCCCACGCGCGGGGTAGTACCGTACGCGAGGAAATTGAAGACGACGAACGTCATCGAAAAGATCGACGTGTTCACCCCGAGGGCCCCCAGGGGCACACGTCCGAGCTGCCCCACGAACGCGGTGTCGACCAGCGAAACGAGCGGCCCGGCGGCAAGTCCCGCAAGGGCCGGCACCGCCAGGTCCAAAATGTCACGATCGTACGGACTCGAAAGAACCAAGCGTGCCGACCCCACACATTCGACGCAACCACGAAACTGTCTTTCCTCACGGTCCCCACCACCAATAGATTCCCCCATGCCGCATCCGCGCGGCCCGCCCCCCAAAATTCACCGAGGGGCCATACCCGCCTCCTCGAATTTGGACGGCAGACACAAAAACCGCTCATGCCAAAACCAAAAAAGCTCTCGCCAACAAGAGGCTACGGGGGCTTTGCCGGGCCGAACGCCCCATTTGCAAAAATTCCCTCCGGAGCCTCTTCCTCAACAGGTGGACGCCGTCGTTCGTACGTCACCTCCCCTACGTCATTGCCCTTGGGGACCAACGACTCCATTTCATTTTACGCACGCCCGCCCGACCGCGATCGGAATGGGCGCAACGTCGGCGTCGGAGCCGCCCCTTTCTCCCATCAGGGCCCTGCATCCCCTCGACGGCCCCGTGTGCCCGGTGGATCGCGATCATGTTGAGCTTGTTCTGAAGGAGGGCTCTTGCCGTGCCATGGGTCCGATTCTCCACGAAAAACCGGCGAAGGGAACGCATCGGAGGCGGATGATAATGGTTCGATAACAACAGCGACGTAGATCTGGAAGTAGAGTGCACACCATGCGCACTCTTCGGGATGATTGCCTTCACACACCGTGACGGAACAGCAGCTCGGAACGAAGGAGTCCACCATCCTCGTCGTTGACGACGAGGAGGATCTGCTCAGCCTCGTGGAGTACAATCTGGAGCAGGAGGGCTTCGGCGTCGTGCTTGCCCGCAACGGGGTAGAGGCGCTTGAACAGGCGCGTGAGCACGACCCCGACCTCATCATTCTTGACATCATGATGCCGAAGATGGATGGCATCGAGGTGTGTCAGAAGCTGCGCAAGGATGCCCACCTTCGCACCATCCCCATCATGATGCTAACAGCCCGAGACGAAGAGGACGACAAGGTGCAGGGCCTGGACGTGGGGGCAGACATTTACCTCGGAAAGCCGGTGTCTGTGTCCGTCATCGCAAGCCAAACTCGGGCCCTGTTGCGCAGTGCGCACCGCTACGAAGACCCCCCCGATCAAATTGAGGTGCACAACCTGCGGGTGGACCGGGACCGTTACCTCGTGTACCAGGAAAATGGAGACGGCGAGACGGAAATGCGCTTTCCCCGAAAGGAATTTGAGCTGCTTTACTTTCTGGCCTCCCACCCTGGACGCGTGTTCTCTCGCCAGGAGATCCTCGACGAAGTCTGGGGCCGCGATGTCTACGTCGTCGACCGGACCGTGGACGTACACGTCCGCAAAATCCGTGAGAAGATCGGCAGCGAATACATTGAAACGGTCAAGGGGGTCGGGTATCGAATGAAAGAATAGGGGCTCAGCGCGGCACACGGGCTTTCTCTTGGCCCGACTGAGTATTATGATTGATTCAGCGTCTTCTCTACCGCCATCCTTTTTACTCGTCCACGTCCACAATGTCTAGGTTTTGGTCTTTGCTCGCGCAGTGTTCTTCGGGGTCATTGTCCGCCCTTCTCGGAAGCGCTGCACTGGCAATCGTACTCGTCGGATGCGGCGGCTCGTCGGTCGACTCCGTGAGCATTGATGGATCTAGCACGGTCTTCCCCCTCACGGAGGCCGTCGCCGAAGAGTTTATGGAGGACACGCAGAATGTCCGTGTAAACGTCGGCGTGAGCGGGACTGGAGGGGGGTTCTCAAAATTCCTGCGAGGAGAGACGGCCATCAACGACGCCTCACGGCCCATTTCGCCCGGAGAGATTGAGAAAGCCAAAGCGAACGGCATCGAGTTTATCGAAGTGCCGGTGGCCTATGATGGACTGGCGGTCATGGTTCACCCCACGAACGACTGGGCAAACTGCCTGACCGCCGATGAGCTCCGAGAGCTCTGGAAGCCGAACAGTTCCATTGACCGTTGGAATCAGCTCCGGGATGAATTTCCGGACCGCCCAATCGAACTGTACGGCCCCGGCACCGCCAGCGGCACGTACGACTACTTCACGGAGGCGATCGTGGGGGAGAGCGGGGCCAGTCGCGCCGACTACACGGCCAGTGAGGACGACAACGTGCTCGCCCAGGGCATCAGAGGCACCGAACTCGCCCTCGGGTACTTTGGGCTCGCCTACTACGAGAACAACGTGGACGAGCTGAAGGCCCTCGGCATCGACCCGGACGCGCGAGACCGTGGGGCCTCGTGTGTTACGCCGAGCGCCAAAACGGTACAGAACGGGAGCTACCGTCCCTTGTCGCGGCCCCTGTTCATTTATGTAAACGTGGACAAGATTACGTCCTCCACCGAGGACCTCGTCACGTTCTACCTCAACAATGCCGATGAACTGGCGAGCGACGTGGGATACGTCGCGATGCCGGACGACGCGTACGAGCTGGCCCTCGAGCGTTTCCGTACGCGCACAACCGGGACCGTCTTCGGGGCTGAGGGGGTCGACGCAACCGGCACCCGCGTCGAAGAGATGCTGCGGACGGCCATGACCGATACGACAGCCCAAGAATAACCCCGTCTGCCCGCCGACCGCCCGACCAGGCTGAGTGTCTATGAGTACGCCCCCATCTCCCCCCCCGACGACCGCGGAGAACGAAGCCACGCGCGATTCGCGTCCGGCCGAGGACCTCCGGCAGCAGGTCTACGACAGCCCGAAAGAGCAGGCCATTCAGTATGCACTCGGGGCATGCGCCCTGATTAGCGTGCTTACGACCCTCGGCATTGCCGCCGTGCTCATCATCGAGTCGCTCCCATTCTTCCAAGCGGTCCCCCTCACCGAATTCTTCGGGGAAACGCGCTGGACGCCACAGTTCACGGAGAAGTACTTCGGCATCTGGGCACTGCTGAGCGGAACGTTGCTCGTCACCGTGATCTCGGCGGTGGTGGCCCTCCCGGTGGGACTGGCCAGCGCCATCTTTGTCTCCGAGTACGCCGCGGACTGGGTCCGAAAATTGCTGAAGCCCGGCCTAGAACTGCTGGCCGGCGTGCCGACCGTCGTGTATGGCTACTTTGCGCTCACCTTCGTCACGCCGCTCCTGCAGACGGTCGTGCCCGGGCTCGGCGTCTACAACGCCCTTAGCGCAGGGGTTGTCGTCGGGATCATGATCATCCCCATGGTGGCCTCTCTCAGCGAGGATGCCCTCCAGGCCGTGCCCGACAGCCTGGCGCGGGCCGCCTACGCCCTCGGGGCCACCAAGTACGAGGCCGTGGTACGAGTGAATGTACCGGCCGCTTTGGGCGGCATTATGGCTAGCTTTATCCTCGCCGTGAGTCGGGCAATCGGAGAAACAATGATCGTCACGCTGGCGGCGGGGGCCTCGCCCAAAACGACCCTCGACCCGACCGCGGCCATTCAAACCATGACGGCCTTCATCGTACAGGTGAGCAAGGGCGATACGCCACAGGGGACCATCGAGTACCAGAGCATCTTCGCGGTCGGACTGGTGTTGTTTCTCATCACCCTCGCCATGAACATCTTTGCCAACCGCATCACCCGCCGTTACAAAGAAAAGTACTGAGTTAGGGGGGTAGATTGAGAGTTGTGCGCCACAAGCCGTCTGTTCTGGCACGCGCACGCGCTCCCCTCAGTCCAACAGCCTCACACTAACATGGAGCCCTCTCCGAACGGAACGTTTGAGCTTCGCCGATCGCAACGCAAGCGTGTCGGAATGATTTTGGCCGGGGTCCTCTTTCTGGCCACAATCTTCGGCATTGTGGTGCTCGTGGCACTCCTGGTGGACGTGATCTTGACGGCCGCCCCGTGGCTCGACGCGCAGTTCGTTCGTAGCTTTCCGTCTCGCACGCCGGGCGAGGCGGGAGTCTGGTCGGCGCTCATGGGCACCCTGTGGCTGATGGGACTCACAGCCCTCATTTCGGTCCCCTTGGGGGTGGCGTCCGCCGTCTACCTCGAAGAGTACGCGCAGGACGGATGGTTTTTGCGACTGATTCGGGTCAACATCGCCAACCTCGCGGGCGTGCCGTCGGTGGTCTATGGCATTTTGGGACTCGCGCTCTTCGTGCGGTTCGTGTCGCTGGGAAGCAGCCTTCTGGCCGGTGCCCTCACACTGAGCCTCCTGATCCTTCCGATCATCATCATTAGCACCCAGGAGGCCCTCCGGAGCGTTCCCAGTGGGGTTCGAGAAAGCGCCTACGCCCTCGGCGCCACGCGCTGGCAGGTCATTCAGAGCCACGTGCTGCCAATGGCCGCCCCCGGCATCATGACGGGCGTCATTCTCGCCCTCAGCCGCGCCATCGGCGAGACCGCTCCCCTCATTCTCGTCGGGGCGCTGACCTTCGTTTCCTTCGTGCCCCAGGGCGCTTTGGATCAGTTTACCGCCTTGCCGATTCAGATCTTTAACTGGGCGGCCCGCCCCCAAGACGAATTCCGGGCGCTCGCGGCCGCTGCCATCGTGGTGCTCATGATGCTCTTGTTTACCATGAACCTGACGGCAATCCTGCTGCGCAACTACTTCGAAGAGCGCCGTGCCGGCTCGTAGCCCCTCGCTCCCCCTTGCCTTGCTCGCACGACCAACTGTGCCCACCATGCCTGCCGACGAGTCTACCGACGACGTTTCCACCTCCCCAGCCTCCGCCGACCCGGTGTCCCCCAACGGCCGCCCGGACACCTCCGAGGCTTCGGGAAGCAGAGAGGACTCGTCCGGGGACGCCCCGACCGTCCATCCGAAGCTTGAGATCGAGGACCTGCACTTCTGGTACGACAACGGGGGGACCCATGCCCTGCAGGGCATCAGCATGGACGTTCAGCCCCATCGGGTGACGGCCCTGATCGGGCCCTCCGGATGCGGCAAGTCCACACTGCTCCGGTGCCTGAACCGCATGAACGAACTGATTCAGGGCACCACGCTCGAAGGCACCATCCTCGTCGATGGCCAGGACATCTACGCGGAGGACACCGACCCAGTGATGGTGCGGCGACGGGTCGGGATGGTGTTTCAGAAGCCGAACCCCTTTCCCAAGACCATCTACAAGAACGTGGCGTGGGGCGCCGAGATCAATGGCTACACCGGAGACCTCGACGCCCTCGTGGAGCGGTCGCTGCGTCAGGCTGCCCTCTGGGACGAGGTGAAGGATCAGCTGCACAGCCACGCGACCAACCTGAGTGGGGGGCAACAACAGCGCCTCTGCATTGCCCGGACCCTTGCCGTGCAGCCCGACGTGGTGCTCATGGACGAACCGGCCAGCGCCCTCGACCCGATCGCCACCTCGAAGATCGAAGAGACGATCACGGAGCTGAAGGAGGACTACACGATCGTGATCGTCACCCACAACATGCAACAGGCCTCCCGCATCAGTGACGAGACGGCCTTCCTCTACATGGGCCGGCTCATCGAAATGAACCCGACCGACCAGCTCTTTACCCGCCCCGAAAAGGACCGCACGGAGGCGTACGTAACCGGACGCTTCGGGTAGCGTCCTTCGGCTTTCATCCTGTGCTGATCCCTCTCCACTCGGCTCATGCCCAATCGATCGTCCCTCGACCAAGAACTGGCGTCCCTGCGCGGCCTGATCGCCGACATGGCCAATCGCGTCGACGAGCAGTTCGCAAACGCGATGAACGCTCTCCTCCAGGGCGATGTGGACCTCGCAGAGGAGGTCGTGGCCGGGGACGATGCCGTCGACGCCCTCGAGCTTCGAATCGACGAGCAGTGCGAGCGGATCCTGGCCCTCCACTCCCCCGTGGCGGTGGACCTGCGCATGCTCATCATGGCCGTCAAGATCAACACCGACTTCGAGCGGATCGGGGACCACTGCCGCAACCTCTCCCGCAACGCACGCTACCTGGCCGATGCCCCGGGGCTGCTCGCCGACACGCGACTCCCCAAAATGGCCGACATGTCGCGTACGATGCTGCGAGAGGCCGAGATGGCGTTCCTCGAAAACGACCGGCTGAAGGCACGCAAGGTCATCGCCCGGGACCTGCAGGTGAATCGCCTGCACGAAGAGACCTTTACGACCCTCGTGGAGATGTGCGAAGAGGGGCACGAGCAGTCCGAGGTGATTGCCCACCTTCTGACCGTAAGCAAGGCGCTGGAGCGCATTTCCGACCACGCCAAAAACATCGCCCAGAGCATTGTCTTCATGGTGGAGGGCCAGGACCTCCGACATCGGGGCCTTCAAGACGATCCCCAGCCCCCCGATCTTCCCCCCCTCGACGAATCTTCGACGGACGAACTGTTTAGTGAGGGGACGTAGACTGCCTCTCATCCGGCCATCTCTACCGTACAATGGTCAAACGCCGGGTGCGGGTGCGTCCATCTGCTCGGAGTTGCACCACGTACGCCCCACTGGAAAGCCCACCCGCATCAAAGCGCAAGGGGGTTGATTGGCCAGCACGGGGGGTCCCTTCGTAGAGCGTCTTGACCTGTTGCCCGAGCATGTTGTAGAGCACGACCTCGGCCTCGGCCCCTTCCTGCACGGCAAACGAGAATGTCGCCCGTTCAGAGACCGGATTGGGCGCCGGTGCACTCAGGTGCAGTGCCCCTTCCATGCCGACGGCAATCTGTACCGTGTCGCTGAGGGCCGTCGTCTCGTCAAGGTCGACCTGTTCGAGCCGGAAGCGGTGCGTGCCCGGCCCCAGTCTGCGGTCAACTGTAAACCGATAGGACTGCGCCTCTCCGGTGCTTCCGTCGGCCGCGTTGCTCGGGACGAAGTCGAGGGTCTGCCAACTGCCGGTCTGGTCGTACTGGACACGAAAGCCCGCGTTGTTGGTCTCGTTCGCAGTCTGCCACGTCAACAGCACCGACGAGCCATTGCGCACCGCCGAGAAGCCGGTCAGGTCCACCGGCAGGGCCGTCGACGCGCGGATGGGTACCAGCTGGGGTCCGTTCCTCGACGCCCCGAGGACCCCTTCGTAGGTGAACGTCCCGGCCGGAATCGACTTGCCGCCCAAGTTTGTCTCTTCGGCTCCTCCTACCTGATAGTCAAGGAGGGTCGTCCCCTCCTCCACCTCGTACGTCGTGTTTTCGGCGAATGTCCCACTGGCGTTCGGAAACGAGAGCCCATCGACCCGAAGGAGTTCGCTCTCAAATTTGTCCCCACTCGACCGAAGGGTGCTCAGTGACACATCCTGAGCCATTGGAAGCGATCCTTGCTCCAAAATGATGTAGTTCTTAAGACCTGAGTTATCGATCCGAAGAAGCCCATCGGGCTCCGACAGTGTGCCTCGCACGTAGAGACGGGTTCCTTTCGTGATATCTCCTCCGATGTCGTCCTTCAGAGCCCCACTCACCGGACCGACCGTCAGACCACTCGGATCGCTGTTGTCACTCTCATCCTGAAACCGGACGTACTCTCCGAATGCTCGTGTCACGGTACCCGTCACTGTAGCGGTAGTACCATCTCCCCCCTGACGTCCATCTTGCATGTTTAAATTCCCAACCCGCCCTTGGTCGATGTCTGAGATCTCATAGACAGTGCCGTCTTTTTCAAATACACTGGTGGGGACCTCACCAACTAGATTATTACTCGGAGTGAGCCTGAAGGGAGTGCCAGGCTTTTGTATACCCTGTGTCAGTTCGACATCGATCTGGAGGAACTCTCCACTCCCGGACACGGAGCTACCGGCGGTGTTAGATACCCGAAGCTTACCTGAGCCTTCGTTTGTCGTTAGGTTGTTTGACCCAAAACTGAGCTCATTTCCGTCTCGGACCTCAACAATAGTCAGAACCGTGTCATCGAATATGAACTCCATACCTGAGTAAGACTTCGCGTCTTTACCTCCAAGATCCACCTCGATGCTGAGAGTAACAGTATTCCCAGGCGTCGGCTCCACCTCCGGGACGGTCACAGAAGGAACCTTCTGTGCCTGAGAGGACAATGGACTCCCCACAACGAGGGTAACAACAAGCAGAGCCAGGAGTGCAGGCAGAAACCGATCACTCATCGTGGTCGAAAGGGGTTTGTGTACGAGCTCGGCGATTTCCCCCAAGAACCAAAGGGGTCCGAGGAGCACAGCTCCTCGAACCCCTTGGTCATCTAGGGAAGCCGATCTGGATAATGCGCTGATCGGGGCTACCGAACGACCGTCATCTTCCCAGTCTCGGTAACACGGTTGTCGTCCATCTCCACGCGGGCACGGTAGAAGTACGTGCCGGACGAGAGGTCCGAACCGTTGACTCGAACCGTGCGGCCCGCTCCGGCCGACAGTTCGCCGCGGTGGGCCGTCTGTACCTTCCGGCCCAGCAGGTCGTAGACCTCGACGGTCACGTTCGCCTTCTGAGGCAGGTCCATCTCCAGCGTGGCGGCCTGCCGGAAGGGGTTCGGGTACGCCCCCTCCAGGGCAAACTCGTCCGGGATGGAGACCAGTGACTTCGTCTCCAGCTCCTGGGTGGCTGATTCGTTCACGGCCACGTTGCCGCCAATCTTCAAGGTCGCGTCCTCCTTCTCCCGTTCAAGGGTGAGGGTCGCCACCTTGCCCGGGTTGGCAATCGGCGTGGTTCCGGCCATCGAGATCTTCAGGGTGCCATTGTCGGCCACATGGTGCACCGCCTGCCAGTCGTCCGGCAGCTGGGCGGTCATGTCATTGACGGCCACCTTGTCCCGGTCGATCTTCGTGCTGACGTCGATGGCCTGCACGGACGTCCCGATCTGGTTCAGGACGAGCGGCAGTTCCGTCTTCGCACTCTCCGCACTGACGGACTGCTTCGGTTCCGTCACATCCCCCCAGGCGAAGGACGTGCCCGCATCGCCGGACGCCTTCGATGTCGTCGCCAGGGCCTCCTCAGTGCCTTCCTCACAGTCCGGCGCGGCCGGGAAGCAGGAGATGCCTCCCACCGTGCGCTGCAGGATCAGCGAGGCGTCGAAGGCACTGACGTCCCCGTCGCCAGTGACATCCCCGTGGGTCTGCTGCGCATCCAGCAGGTCCGTTGTGCCAACCACGAAGTCGAGGGTGCTCCCCGCGTCTCCCGCGGTGATGCTGAGGTTAAGGTCAGTGTCGCCGTAGAGCGGCACGACCTCCATGGTGTCATTCGCCGGCGTGGCCGGCGGCTCACCCTCGTTGAAGGTCATTTCCTCCATGTTCATGACCATCTCACCATGGTCGGGCTGGCCGGTCGCCTTGATCGACACGAGAACGCCTTCGCCTTCGATGTCGAAGAGAGCGGCCCCATCGTCACCGTCGGATTCTCCGCTCTCGGTGCTGTTACTATTCAACCCATCGTCGGCCGCGGCGATGGTGACGGTACCGGCCTCGTTGTTAATGTCCGAGGTCAGCGTGAGGCCTTCACTGAGCGTACCCTCGGTCGTGACCTCCTGCACCTGCATTCGATCAGTGTTAAAGCCCATCTCCATCTGGTAGGAGAAGACCTCCAGGTCATCGAGGCTTTCGACGTCCATGTTCAGCGTAAACGTCTCGCTGGGGAAGACCTCGCCGTCTCCCTCGTCCTGAGGGGTGACAGAAAGGGCCTCGATTACATCGAGCGTGAACGGCAGCTCGGCGGTCTCCGCAAGCGGCGCGTTGGTCACGAAGCCAAGGCCCGACTGGTACGTGCCCTCAGTCAATCCAGGCACGGTCGTATCGATGTTGAGGCCGAGCGTGTCCGACTCGGACGGTTCGAGCGTACCGGTCGTCTGATCAACAGCCAGCCACTCGCTGCCGTCGAACACCCGGACATCATCAACGCTCCACCAGTTGATCTGGAAGGAGTCGCCCTCGAACGTCCAGGCCAGGTGGAATTCATCCGAGCCCACATCCTCATTCTTGACCACGATCTGCTCTTCGATCGGACCGACATCTTCGGCCGGGAATTCCTTGACCGTGGTCCAGGTCTCTCCACCGTCGCCGGTGCTTTCGAGCCGCAGGTCGAATTCATCAGGGGAGAAGGCATTGATCAGGTGGGCAAACTCGACCACCACCTCCGATTTGCCTTCGGTGTCCAACTGTGGCGTCACCATGCGCTGCGTGCCCACAGTGGTTGGGCTCCAGTAGAACTCTGCCTCGGGGGATTCGGCGGGAGAGCCAAGGCCTCCCTGTCGCCAGTTTTCCCCATCGTTAGCACCGGTTCGGAACCAGCCTCCCTCCGGCGGAAACTCACCGCCGAAGTTTTCCTCACTCAGGAGGACATCTTCGACCGGCGGCTGCGACGGCAGGACCGAAAGCTCGTAGTCCAGCGGGGCGTCTCCCACGTTACTGACTGCGACTGTCTCCTCCTGCGTCTGGCCAATGTAGGCCTGCTTGTCGAAGCCTTGCGGATCAAGCGCGAGCTCCGGCGCCGGGATGCCCTCGCCGACAAGCGTGACCTCGCGGGTCGAGATCTCTTCGCCCTCGATGGTCATCGTCGCCGTGAATTCGCCGACGCTCTGCGGCGTGAAGGCGACGTCGAAGATTTGTGCATCCCCCGGCTCGAGGGTGAACTCTGAGCCGCCGGTGAAGGCGAAGTTCTCCGAGTCGACCGACACGTTTGTCACGTTCAGGTCAGCCGCGCCGTCATTTCGGAGCGTGACCATCTGCGTGCTCGACGTATCGTCCACGAAGAGGTCCTCGTATCCGAGCGAATCCTTCGAGACGAAGGAAATTGGTGCAGCCTCTACCGAGAGGTTGACCGAGACCGACTCGCTCGGCTCGCCCTGCAGCTGATTCCCGACGATGCTGATTTGGGCTTCGTAGTCGCCCTCGACGATCTGGGTGGCGTCGTACTCTGCCTCTAGTTCCAGCGTGGCGCCAGCCGGCACCGTGCCGTTTTCTAGGTTCGTCGCGAGCCACGGAATGCCCTGTCCCGGCGTGGCCATCCAGCCAAGCTCGTCGTTTCCTCCTTCCGGGAAAGGCCCAATCAGCGTCGTGTTGCCGGTCTCGCGGTCCACCTGGCGGAGAGTACCACTCCCGCAGCCGAAGAGACCGCAGTCATGGAGCGCGGCCATGAGCACCTGGCCCGTCTCAGCGTCGTAGGTCATGCTCTGGGCAAAGTTGGCGTCGATGCCCGTGGGCCCCACGACCTCCGTCTCCGCCGTCTCAAGGTCAACGCTCAGAATTTCGTCGTTGGCGATCTCGTGGGCGTACGCATTTCCTTCGCCGTCGATCGCAAGGGCCACCACAAGGTCTCCACTCGCGTACTCCCCCACGAGGTCAAGCTCGGCGTCGTCTACGTCCAGCTCGTAGAGCCGGTTGGTATTGCCCTCACCAGCGGTCACGTACGTCGTGCCGTCCGTCGGATTGGTTTCCAGGTCCGACCAGGAGACGTCCGACCCGACCGGGTTCAGTTCCCCGATGCTCTCGACGGTCCCGTCCGCAAGCGCATACGTCTTGAGGGTGTTGTCCGTATTGTCGATCCAGTAGATTTCTTCGTTGTTGCCGAAGGTGAAGTTACCAGCGTATGAGTCGACCCCTTCGTCGACCACCGTGAATTCGCCCGGCAGGCCCACGTCGAAGGCCACGAGTTCAGGGGCAAGGACCTCTGCTCCGTAGGCCGTCACGCCCGTTTCCTCCAAAACCTGAGGACCATCGAGGAGGCGTGCCGCGGCAGGAGTGGTTGCCTGCCCCTCACTGGGAACGGGTCCGAGAGATGGCTCCGGGGTCTCTCCGTCCAGTTGCGGCGCGGTCTGCTGAAGCTGACGCCAGCGCTGGAGCTTCTCATCCGCCAGCTTCGGCGTAATGTCCATGCTTTCCGACTCCAGAGATTCGATCAGGACCGAGAACGGAAGGCTCTCACTGAACTCGTTGGTGATGGTAAACTCCTGGGTGGCCGTCGAGTCACCGGTCGTCAGGTCGATCTCCTGCTCCAGCGCGTCCGGCTCAATCGAGACGAACGGCGATCCCTGTCCGGTGATCGTGACCTCCTGGGTCCCCGTGGCCGAGTTCGCGAATGAGAGCGTGGTCTCGAACGAGCCATTCTCCGTCGGCTCGAACACGAGCGGGATGCTTCCACTCTGTCCCGGGTTGAGGACAAACGGCGATGCGTCCGCCACCGAGAATGGCGTGTCTCCCTCGGCAAGCTCGATCGAGGCCACCTGCAAAATGGCGTCGTCACTCGTGTTCGTGACGGTGAGCGTGTCCTCTCCCGTCGTGCCGGCGAAGACCTCGCCGAAGTCGAGGCTCTCGTCCACGGAAATCGCCGGGGTTCCTTCCACGGTCAGCGTGACCGGAACTTCCTCGACCGGTGTGCCCGGGTCGTTGCTCTCGACCTGAACGCTTCCGGAGTACTCGAGGCCCCCGATGAGGTCATTCGCATTCTCATCGTCCGCCACGGTCTCGAGGGTAAGCGTGATTTCTTCTCCCGGGTCCCCCGCAGCCACTTCCCCCTCGGTCGGCTCGGCAGCCAACCACTGGAAGCTCGGCCCCGGCGTGGCAAACCACCCGAGTTCGTTGGACTCGCCTTCCGGGCCAATCGGGGCAATCAGCTCCGTGTTGCCCGTCTCCGTGTCTACCTCTCGGAGTTCGGCGGGCACAGAAGCCGTGGACCCCTTGTATGCCGCCATCAGAAGCTGATCCGTCGCGTGGTCGTAGGTCATGCTCTGGGCGAAGTTGGCGTCGATGCCCGTGGACCCGAGCACCTCCGTCTCCGCCGTTTGCAGGTCGACCGTCAGGATGTTGTCCCCCTGAATGTCGTGGAGATACCCTTGTCCCTCAGCGTCGATCGCGAAAGCGACAGGCAGAAGGCTTCCGGGAAGTTCCCCGACGAGCGTCAGCTCCGCGTTCTGCGGATCGAGTTCGTAGAGCGCATCGGTGGTCGTCACGTACGTCGTCCCAGTGGAGTAATCCGTCTCGAGGTCGGTCCACCCTGGATCACTGGACTGCGGATTCAACTCCCCAATCGTCTCGACCGTCCCATCGTCGAGAGCGTATGTTTTCAGGTTGTTGTCCGCGTTGTCAATCCAATAGAGCTCCTCATTATTCCCCTGGATGAAGTTTCCGGCGAAGGAGTCCACGCCGTCGTCGACCAGCGTGAGTTCGGAGGGAACGCCAAGATCGAAAGAGTAAATTTCGAACTCCTGGTTGAAGGTGTCATTCCCGAAGCCGGTCGTCCCGACCTCGTCAAGTAGCTTGGCGAGAGAGCGACCCTCCACCTCCGTGGATTGCTGCTGCACGGCTCCCTCCTCGGGCTTGTGCGTCGTCTCACTCGCCGAGAATCGGTCTTGGGGTTGATTGGCCTCGATCTGCTCAAGGCGCGGGGGGAGCGCACCAACCAAGCTGCGAACCTCCGTTGGTTCACCGATCGGGTCGGCGATGTCAGAGCCACCAGTGCCGGCCTGCAGGGCGAACGATAGCGTGTCTTCTCCGACATTCAAGATTGAGAAGTTGTCTGTGCCGGACTCTCCGGTATTCAGCGTTTGGGACACCGACTCTGGATCCACGGCGATCGCCGGTGCGTTCTCGGTGGTCGCCGACGCGACGTTGGACAGGTCCGACGTACTGCCAAACGTGTCCGACGACTTGACGGCGAAGAAGTATTCCGTGCCGGGCGTCAAGCCCTCAACCTCTGCCTCGTCGGTCTCTCCCGGTGCAGACGGGGACGGGAGATCATCGGCCTGCGTGGCGTTCTCAAAGTCCTGGTCGCCCTCGATCGGGTCGGTGGAGTAGCGAATGTCGTAGACCGTTGGCTCCCCATCTGGGGCGGTCCATTGCAGATCGACGTGGGCCGACGCAACGTCGGTGACCGAGAGGTCGGTGATCGCCGCCGGGGCCGTACCGTCATCCTCCTGCAGTGCCTGGGCTAGGTTGAGGCGACCCGCCCCAATGTCCAGCGTCGCCCCAATGTCGTCCGCAGACTCCTTCAGGATCGACTCCACCTGGTCGGGGCTGCTGACGTCGGAGAACTCGGACACCACCAGCGCGGCGGCCCCCGACACGTGAGGGGCGGCCATCGAGGTCCCACTCAGGAACTCAAAGTTACTCTCGACACTCCCCTGCCCCGCAATCCAAGTGCTCAGAATCCCGGTGCCCGGGGCGGCGATGTCCACCCATTCCCCAAAGTTGGAGAAGGTGGACACGTTGTCGGCCTGGTCTGTGGAAGCCACCGAGACGATTGGCTCGTAGGCCGCCGGAAACCAGTCCCCGTTGTCGGCGTCGTTTCCAGCGGAGAACACGACAATCCCTCCGTCGAGATCATCGCCACCGCCGTTGTCAATAAAGTAGTCGATGGCGTCCTGCAGGGACTGCGGGAATACCCCCGGGCTCGTAAAGCCCCAGCTGTTCTGGGAGACGGCCGCGCCGTTGTCGGCGGCGTATATGTATGCATCCGGCTGGTTGAGGCCCGGAGTGACCATGAAGCGAACCCCGTCCCCACGTCCGTCCGCAAACTCTCCGTTTCCGCCGGCCGTCCCCGCCACGCCGAAGCCGTTGTTGGTCGCGGCGGCAACCGTCCCGGTGACATGCGTCCCGTGCCCGTTGTTGTCGGTCAGGTCTGCGGGATCACCAGCACGAAAGTTCTTCCCGTGAACACTTCCGTCACTCGGGTCCCCGCCGTACCAGACGTTCGGCTCAAGGTCCGGATGATTGAGATCCGTTTCGGACCCGTCGAAGCTTCCACTGATGCCCGAGTCGTGAATGCTCACGACGACGGTCGTGTCTCCAGTTCGGGTCTGCCATCCGCCTCCCGCCTCGATATTCTGGAACCCGTACTGGTCCCCAAACAACGGATCGTCGGGGGGACCGGGCAGTGGGTCAAGCAGAGAGGTAGCTGGGGCCGACCCGCGCTCGGTGACATGCTGCTCGGCCCGAGCCTTTCCTTCGGCCACAGAGACGGCCGAGGCATTCGAGTATGCCCCCATGACCCTCTCCACGTCCGTGTCCGCCGACGCCTTTCCGTCGGCGAGACGGATCTCGTACCACCGGTGGAGGCCGTAGTCGCGGTGACGTTCCTCGTACTCGCCCCCTACATCAAACAGGGGCTCAATCGAGACGGCGTCGTACTCCTGATTGAGTGCATCAATGGAGGGGACGCCGAGCATCGCAACCCCGTTTTGCTTCATGGGCGTCGCCTGACCGGCAACGTCCGGGGCCACCTTGATCCGGAGCACGTCCTCGTGCCAGGTGCCTTCTCCCTCCTGTTCAACCGATGTGCCTGGAGGGTCAGCCCCTTGACCGAGGGCCGCCCCGGCAAAGAGCGATGCAGAGACAAGAAGTGCAAAGGCAGCGCCCAAGAACAATGTCCATGGGCGTGCCGCAGAACCTATCCTTTGTACCGTTGTATCCATTGGGCTTGCAGCGGTAGCTGTGGGCGCCCCGCGTCGGCCGTCCCTTCCAAAGACCAGTCCGGCGCGGGGCTTCAGTATGTTATGTCAAAATGTAAGAATCGTCGGGGTCGTGTGAGGAAAATTCCTCACACCTCCTACCGAGATCTTTTTTCTTTGCTGTTTTTGTTCATGGCATGTCAATTGTACCTAGAGAAAAATTTGTTGTCAAGACGAATGAAGTCGGAAATTCCTGACTGGCTGAAGCATCAGTCATGGTAATCCAAAAGTACCACTGATCTCATCTGGGAACGGGGACTCTTTCTGCACTTCATCCGCACGCATCTCGATTTTGTACCTGTTTCTCCTCCCATCCATCGAGTTGCCCCGTATTCCTCCGGACTCGCTATATATATCTTAATTTTTTATTCATGTTAAGGAGAAAAGTAGTTTTAGAAAGACACAAGGAATGGAACCAATGGACCCTGTCTTACAGTCCCCTAAAACGGTGTTTTTTACTCCGTCCGATAATTCTCACCGCTCTTTCGTTTCTTTCGGAAGGCGGTGCGGCACTCGCAGGGTTTTGGAGGCGTGCCTGGCTTGCTCAGGGCTGTGGGACGGCGTGTCTTTCTTTTTCCTCTCGTGAGCCGCTGCAGTGGGACGAGCAGAAAGACGGGACAAATGCTCGACTCCGAAGGCATCGGGAACCTCTTCTCGAAGCTACTCCACGTGGGCCTCAATTCTTTTCCGTCGGGGCACCGTGAACATCTCTTTCAAACCCCCAAGACAAAAATGCCCCGCAGCATCGATGATGCCACGGGGCACGGGGAGATGGAGTTGGTTGCCCAGGGTGGATTCGAACCACCAGCCTCCCGGTCCAGAGCCGGACGCTCTGCCAATTGAGCTACTGGGCAATCGTTTGGGGACGCCGTTTTTGAATCAATACACGAAATGAGTCCTCTATCGGCCCGGTTCCGACATGCCGGACGGTCCAGAGGGTTTGACGGACGCTTCACCAGAGGGCTCGTCTCTTGCGGATCGGGGCTGGGCCTCCGGGCCGTCGTTAAGCCACCGGGCAGCCGCGGCCTCCGTGCCCTTTCGCCCGTCCACCGTGTCGAGGTCGGCGTGGCGCCAGGCTGCGATCTGGTGCACGATTTGGGCCCGTACGTGCCGCTGCAGGGTCCGGGCCTGGTCCGGCGTGTAGTCGTCGGTCTCGACCGGATCGAGCACTCGCACGCGGATGGGCTCCGGATTGGGCTCGAACCAGGGGGAGTGCTTCGGCAGGGCCTCGTGCGTGCCGTCGATGGCGATGGGCAAAACCGGCACCCCTTCTTCGATGGCGAGCCGGAAGGCCCCGTCCGAAAACTGTTGTACCCGCCCGTCACGGGAGCGTGTGCCCTCCGGAAAGAACATGACGCTGCACCGCTTCGCCAGGTAGTCGCGGGCCGTGGTGAGGACCTGGGCACGGCTCTTCTTGCGCCGCCGGTCGACCGAGATGTCCCCGCTCAGGCGCAGAAGCCACCCGGCCACCGGCAGGTCGAAGAGCTCCTTCTTCGCCACCCACTTCATCTCCCAGGGCACGCGGGAGATGATGGGGGGATCCGCCTGCGAAAAGTGATTTCCGACCACCACGCGCGGGCGGCGGCCATTCTCCGGAAGCGGGCCCTCCAGGTGCACCTCCCAGAACGGATTCACGTACGTAAGCAGGCGCCCCAGGATGCGAAGCGTGTACCCGGCGTAGTAGTGAGCGGGATCGCGGTCCACGACCCGCGCGACGAGCATTACAGGCACCCACAGGACGATCAAGAGGCCGATCGCAAACCACACCCAAAGGGACGTGAGTACCGAGCGCATTGTACAAGAGAAGCGAAGGACAGACAAGCAGTACGACAGAGTCTATGCCCGGCCGAGGGCATTTGGTTCAGGGCCGGCTCGTGTGGACGCACCCAGGATGGACGCCCTCGCGCGAAGCCCGTGAGCGAAGAGGCAGAATCTCGTGAATCTTTTCTGATCGGCATCGTACCGCCCTGCTGTGCATAGAAGTTGTTGTGGCAAAACAGCCCCAATAACGCAACGTGCTTCCTCCGCCCCGTGGCTGCTCCCTCAGATACCCTTAAATACTTCCACGAGGAGCCCGCGCTTCTCGAAACCGTTACGCCCGACGGCAATCCCGACGCCCGTCGGCGTGATGATCGCCCGGAGCCCCCTAGGACCCTCTCCGACCTTCGCGACTCCCCGTTCGACACGAACGACGTCTACCGTGGCTACCTCGCCGGCACCAACCACGCCGACGACGCTGTGGGCCTAACGACCCTCCGCGCCCCCGACGCGTACGTAGCACCGCTGCTCGACGCCGTCGGTCGGTCGTGGTGGGGCCGTGTCACGACCCAGGGCACCGCGGAGTCGTTGGCTCCGGACACGGCGAGACGGGTTCTCCGTACGCCCTCCCACACCACACTGTTGGTGTCGGCCGACGCCCCAGTTGCGGCGGAACGGATGACCGCTGTGGCAGGTAGGGCTCCGCGTCGTGCCGCCGGCGCCCTGCAGTCCCTACTCGAAGACGCCCATGTCGTCTTTTTTCCGGAGCCAGCCCACGACGGACACGATTGGGGCTTCTTCTCCCCTGTTCCGGTACGGGACCGGCTCGTAGCGGCATTTCGAAATGCTCCTGCCGAGAAGACCCGCCGATTTGTCCTTCCCTACCAGAAGGCCCGTTCTGAATCCAAGTTTTACTTTGACACATGGCAGCTGACGGACTCGCCGCTCCCGAGCTACATCGAGGAAGTGTAACCCCTGTGGACGATGCCGGCCATGTGCCCTGGATGAAACGGTGCCTGGACCTGGCACGGACGGGGGCGGGCAGGGTGAGCCCCAATCCCATGGTGGGTGCCGTTCTCGTTGCTCCGGACGGGACCGTACTGGGAGAGGGTGCTCACCGGGCCTATGGAGAGCCCCACGCGGAGGCCCACGCCCTTCAGGCAGCCGAACGGCAGCACGGCCCCGCCGCCCTCCGAGACGCCACGCTGTACGTCAACCTTGAGCCCTGTAGCCACCACGGCAAGACGCCGCCCTGTACCAACCTGCTCATCGAGAAGGGGGTGCCTCGCGTCGTCGTGGGGACGGTGGATCCGTTTCCCCAGGCCCAAGGCCGTGGCATTCGTCGGTTGCGCGAGCAGGACGTGGAGGTGGAGGTTGGGGTCCACGGGCGTGCCTGCCACCGCCTCAACGAGGCATTTTTTCATCACGTCGACACCGGGCGCCCGCTCGTCACGCTCAAGACGGCCCAGACGCTGGACGGGCGCATCGCCACCCGCACGGGCGACAGCCAGTGGATCACGGGGGAGGCCGCACGCACCCTCGTCCACGAGTGGCGGGCCGAACTAGACGGGGTCCTCGTGGGCCGCGGCACCGCCGCGAGCGACGATCCGCGCCTCACAGTGCGTCACGTGGACGGCCCCCAGCCGCTCCGCCTCGTCCTCGACCGCACGGGCAGCCTGTCTCCCAACTGCACCCTCTTCACCGACGCTCACGCCAACGACACGGTCGCCGTCATTGGGAATGACCGGCCTCGTCCCGACTACGCCGATGCGTTGACCGACCGCGGGGGCACGATCCTCCGCATCCCCGAAACGGACAATGACCACCTCGACCTGGATGCCCTCCTCCGGCGCCTCGGCACCGACGCCGGCCGCGACGCGGAGCCGCTTCAGTCGCTGCTCGTCGAAGCGGGGCCCGGCCTTGCCACGGCCCTCTTCCAGCACGACCTCGTGGACCGCTTCTTCTGCTTCGTCGCGCCGAAGGTGGTGGGGGACGGCATTCCCACGCTGCGCGACCTGGGCGTCACGGAGATGGACGACGCCCTCACGTTCGCCGAGCAGGAGTGGCAAACCGTGGGCGACGACGTGCTTCTGCGCGGCTATCGGCGCCCCGCGTAGAACGTTCTCCCTCTTTTCGACGCAGAACTTCCTCCCTCACAGAGCCCAACGCAATGTTTACCGGTATTATCGAAGACGTCGGCACCCTCACGGCAATCGAGTCCCTCGGCAGCGACCACGCGGGGAAGCGGCTCACGATTGAGACTAACATGGCCCCCGAGCTGCGTGTCGACCAGAGCGTGTCGATCGACGGCGCGTGTCAGACCGTCGTGGACGTCAATCCGGACGCCTCCACCTTTGCCGTCGACTCGATCGAGGAGACCCTGCGCAAGACGACCTTCAGTGCCCTGGAGGCCGGCGCGCCGGTGAACCTGGAGCGGGCGCTGCAGGCGGGCGATCGGCTCGACGGCCACTTCGTGCAGGGCCACGTCGACGCCACCGGCACCATCACGAACGTGGAGCGGGAGGAGACCGACTGGCTCTACACGATTCAGTTCGACCCGCAGCACGCCGCGTACCTGATTCCGGTCGGCTCCGTCTCCGTGGACGGCATCAGCCTCACGGTGGCCCGCCTGGAGGAGGACACGTTTACCGTCGCCATCATCCCGCACACCCACGACGTCACGAACGTGTCGGAGACGTGGACGGACGGGGCGGCGGTGAACCTGGAGTTCGACCTGATCGGCAAGTACGTGGCCCGCAGCTTCGCCGCCAGCGGCGAGACGCCCGACCCAGACGCGCTGGCGAAGACCTGGATGGAAGACTAACCCCTTTCTCCTCCCAACCGTCTCAGCGTGCCGTGTCGGATGCGTCCCTCGTCACCGTCGCCCGCCACGACCGGCAAGGCAGCGCGCAACTCGCAAAAGCCAAGCTGGAGGGTGCCGGCATCCCGTGCATGCTCGCGAATGCGGAGCAGTCCGGCCTCTCTACGATGTTTGACGCCACGGAAGGGGGCGTACAGGTAAAAGTGCCTGCCAGCCGCGCAGATGAGGCCCGGGACGTGCTGACCCTGGGGCCCTCCTCCTGACGCATTGCCCCGTTCCCGACGCTCTGCCCTTCAACCGTCCAGCGTTCGACGCCATCACGCCGCCCCCGCGGCACCGGCCCCACCACCGCCGGCTGCACCGGCAGCCCCAGCCGCCCCAACCGCCCCGGCCGACGACGACTCGACCGCCCCCATTACGGTCACCACCGGGAGAAACGTCGTGACGGGGGCACTCGCCCCCTCCTCCGGATCCACGAGGCTCACGAATCCGTCCGGCAGCTCCGGCACCTCGGTCGTCGCGTTGAGCGCCTCTTTTGTGTCCTCGATCCAGGATTTTGACACCTCGTCGTGGAGGAGCAGCCACGGCAGAGCGTCCACGAGCCGCTCGGCCGCCCGCGCCGGGCTCGTCTCTTGCAAGCGTTCGATCTCCGACGTCTCGTGGTCAAGGTACGAGCGGAGGGCCCCCGCCCGGCGCGCCCCCTCCTCGGTCCAGGTGTAGCGGCGCACCGCGGCGATGACGCCCCCGAGTCCCATGCCCACTCCGGCAAAGAGGAGGAAGAGACGAAAGGCACTGTCCCCCGTAATGACGGCGGCAAACCCGCCGAGGAGTGCCACGAAGCCCCCTCCCAAGAGCAGTCCGGAACGCAGCGTGTGGTCCTCCATCCACCCGCGGTCGAACAGCGCGTCTCGGACGTCGCTCATGACGTCGCCCCGAAACGATCGGGTGTCCGACCAAAAGTCGTCGAGGGTCTCGTGTCCATCCAGCTCGTCTACGAATCGACGCTCAAAGTCGGAGAGATCTGTGGGATCCGGATGCACCTCCAGACGAACCACGTCGGTCGTCCCAATGATCTGGTCTTCGCGGTCGTGGCGAAGGGTGACGTGGCCGCGCCGGACGAGGTCGAACAGCGTCGCGAGGAACGCCTGCCCGTCCTGGTTCCCGAGCAGCGCCACCGCCATCGGCCGGTCAAGGTCGGCGGGCGGGCGTCGGGCCGTCGCCTCCGGACGCGGGCCCCGCCAGCGCCACGCGGCAACGCCCCCCGCGGCCCCGCCCACGACCACGAGAACCAGCCCGAGGAGGAGATCTAGGGCCGTCGGCAGGTACTCGCCCGCCACCTGCCTCGGAAACGACATCTCGACCGAGAGGCTTTCTCCCTCCTCGACAAGGTCTCGGTGAATCGCCCCCACGAGCCGTCCCTCCTCTCGCCGGACCGCCCCCGCATCCGGATCGAGCGCCACCTGGTCCAGTCGTACGTCGAAGGCCGCCGGCAGGGCAATGCGCACATCTACGTCCCGGGTGGGCACCACGGCCCCGTCGGCCATCACATCGAGCTGTACGACGTTGCGGTTGCCCCGCTCGTGGAGCGCCGCCTCCAGAACGTAATGCACATCGAACTGGGCCGGCGCGGAGCGATCCGGAAACGCCCACCAGACCTGGCGCACGCCGTTTGTCTCCTCAACTCGGACTGAGTCGATGGAGGTCTCCGGACTGGTTACCTCCACCGCCCCGAGAGCTCCTGCGTCCTCCCGCACGACCGATCGGTAGGCCCGCGAGAAGGTCCCCCGTTGGAAGCCGTACGCGATCGACTCCTCCACCGCGTAGCCCCCATCGGGCTGCACATGAACGGTGATATCCACATCTGACAGCACGTACTCTTTCTCCTGGGCCGCGGCGGGGCCAGCGGCGAGGAGCACCGCAACAGCTGCAAGGCGAAGAATGGAGGCGGCGGACATGAGAAGCCTGGATCTGTGAGTGATCTCTTGTTTTTCGACGAGGCTCTCTCCCGAGTCGTTACAGACAATCCCCGGTGAGTCTCCAGGTCGCACATTCCCGCTTAGAAACGCAGCACGCCTCGGTTGGTATCAACATATGAACATATAAATTTGTAAGGCACCTTTTAGGACACCCTCTTCGTCGAGGCGTCCAGCCTTCTCGCCCACGCTTCCAATTCTCCTTCCCATGTCCCCCATGAAAGCTGCCCGCGTTCCCAGTGCCGGTGCCGACTTTGAGATTGTAGATCTGCCCGTTCCCGAGCCGGACGCCCACGAGGTGCGCGTTCGGGTGGAGGCGTGTGGGGTCTGTCACAGCGACGCCTTCGTGAAGGAGGGGACGTTTCCCGGCCTTGAGTATCCTCGCGTGCCGGGCCACGAGGTGGCCGGGGTGGTCGACGCTATGGGACCAGACGTCCCCCAGTGGGCGGAGGGCGACCGCGTCGGCGTTGGATGGCACGGCGGCCACTGCTTCACCTGCGACGCCTGTCGGGAGGGCGACTTCGTCAACTGCGAAAACGGCCTCGTGACCGGGATTCACTTCGATGGGGGCTACGCGGAATACATGACCGCTCCCGCGGAGGCCGTGGCGAAGATGCCGGAGGAGCTGGCCGCCGAAGACGCTGCGCCCCTGCTCTGCGCCGGCATCACCACGTTCAACGCGCTCCGCAACCAGGACCTCCGCCCCGGCGACCTCGTCGCCGTGCAGGGCATCGGCGGGCTGGGCCACCTGGGCGTGCAGTACGCCGCGGCGATGGGGCTGGAGGTCGTGGCCCTCTCCACGAGTGCCGACAAGAAGGCACTGGCCCACGACCTCGGGGCGGCCCACTTCGTCGACGTGTCGAGCACCAATCCGGCCGAGGCGCTTCAGGCCCGGGGCGGCGCCGACCTGATCCTGGCCACCGCGCCAAACGCGGACGCCATCACGTCGGTCGTCGGCGGGCTGGGCCGCGACGGCGATCTCGTGATCGTCGCCGCGACGGGGGAGGCCGTAGAGGTGCCGCCAATGGCGCTCATTCAGGGTCGCAAGTCGGTCTCCGGGTGGCCCAGTGGCGACGCGAAGGCTTCGGAGGACACGCTCGCGTTCAGCGCGCAGGCCGAGGCGCTGCCCGAGATCGAGACCTTTTCTCTGACGGAGGCCGGGGCCGCCTACGACCGCATGATCAACAACGAGGCCCGCTTCCGCGCAGTCCTCACGATGGACCACTAAGAACGGCGCGGGGAGAGGCGCCGCCGCATCGGCAACCTGGACAAGGGCCTGGTCCCTCGTCCGGACGTCCCTACGCCGTGTTCAGGAGCCACAGCGCCGCGAGGCCCACCAAGAAGGCCACGCCCCCAGCCGCGTAGAAGACCGCCTCGATGCCGCCCAGGGCGAGCGCCAGGCCCATCAAAAGCGGCCCTCCAGCCTGCCCCAGGCGCAGGATTGTGCCGTTGAGGGACAGGATCACGCCGCGAGAGGCCTCCGACGACAGCTCGGTCAGCCGCGTCTGCAGGGCCGGTTGGTTAAGGCCCTGGGCCACGCCGTAGAGCAGTGAGGCCAGCCCGACGCCCCACACCCCAGGGGCCAGCGGCATAAGGGCAAGCGCCACCCCGTCGATCACGATTGAGCCCTGGATGAGGCGGCGGGGCGGGATCCAGGTCGCGAGGCGCCCAATCTGGGTCGCCACGAGGGCACTCGACACCGACGCCGCGGCCAGCACGCCCCCAGCCGCAACCGACGAGGCCCCGAAGCGGGTCTCCACGAGCTCCGGCACGTACGTGAGGAAGGCACCGAAGATGAGGACGAAGATGCCGAGGTTGACCGCGAGCAGGCCGAAGACCCGTCGATCCCGCAGGCGCTTTCCCACCGTCCGGAGGTATCCCCGAAAGCCCTCCGCGCTCGACCGGCCATCGACCGCGGGGGCCTCCAGTTTCCACGCCACCGCCGCCCCCACCGGAAGGGCCAGGAGCGGAAGCGCAAACGGCACGTACCACGCAATGGCCGCCAGCATTCCCCCCACGGCCGGAAAGGCCGCCGTCCCCACGTTGAGGGCCGTGGCGTTGTAGCCGACCACCGCGGCCCGCGTTGCGCCCTCGTACCGGTCGCCAATGATTGTGATGGCGAGTCCGACCAGCGGCGCCGCGGCGAACCCCTGCACGGCCCGCAGGCCGAGCAGCACGGGAAACGAGCGGGCCAGGGCGCACGCCCCACCGGCGATCCCAAACACAAACAGCGTGGGCACCAGCACCCGCTTTCGCCCCAGGCGGTCGGCACCGATGCCCGCAAGGGGCGCACTCAGAAGGCCCGGGAGCGAGTAGACCGTTACGACCCAGCCGACCTGGACCCGAGAGATGCCGAGCACGTCCACCACCTGCGGGAAGGCGGGCGACACGCCGGACACGTTGCCGACACCGACCAGGGTGACGGCGAAGAGCAACCAGACGTCAAGCTCGGCGAGGGGCGCTTCCGACGACGCGACTGGGGAACGAGACGAGCCCTTGGCGTCATCGGGGGATTTCATAAGCGACATCTACGGGAACATCGGTACAACTCATCGACTCCGGGCACGCACGGAGGCCCCGCGCCCTCCGTGTTCTCGCGCCTCGGTCACTCGGCCGCCGCCCGCCGGAGGACACGGTAGCCGTAGCCCTCTATGGGCAGCGTCGGCCCTTCCACGGACGCCCCCGTCAGGGCATCGGTGAGGGACACGTCGGCGTAGCCGTCCGGAAGGGGCACCTCGTGTGAGGCGTCGCGGACATTGACCGCAAAGAGCAGGCTGTCCGTGTTCGTCGCTCGCTCATACACCAGCACATCCTCGGCGTCCGGGGTGTGGACCGTCAGGGTCCCCGTTCGCAGGGCCGGACTGTTGCCGTACAGCCCGAGGTAGTTCCGATAGAAGCGTCGGACATCGGGGGCCTGCGACCAGTCGTACGGCGTGCGGGCGAAGAACGAGACCGAATCGGCCACCCCCAGCTCCTGGCCGTTGTAGACCAGCGGCGCGCCGGGCATGCTCGTCGCCAGCACGAACGCCGCCTTCGCCCCCTCCCGTCCGTCGAAGAGGACGGGCGGGGGGGTGTCCCACATCGTCTCGTCGTGGTTCGTGGTAAAGCGCAGCCGCCGGGCCGCATCCGGCAACTTGGCGAGCGTCGTGTCGACCTGCGTGGCGAGGGTGCGGACCGGGACGTCCTTCTCCCACACCCGCTTCAGCGCCCCGTAGAAGGGCCAGGCGTAGGTCTGGTCGAAGCCCACCGTGTGCATCTCTCCCCCAGCCGCCTCGGCGAGCATGAGCACCTCCTTGTGGGCCTCCACCGAGTCGATTGCGCTCTCCCAGAAGTCAAGCGGCACCGCGTGGGCCACGTCGGCCCGGTAGCCGTCGATGTCAAACTCGCGGACCCAGTACTGCATAACGTCGATCAGTTCCTGCCGCGTCCGTGGGGTCTCGAAGTCAAGCTCCACGACGTCCGTCCAGTCGGTCGTATCGCCGTTCAGCACCGGCACCGTGAAGCCGTCGATGGGCCCATCGCTGTACATGTCCGGGTGGTCCTCCAGCCACGGGTGGTCCCACGCGGTGTGGTTGGCCACCAGGTCGATGATGATGTGCATGTCGCGGGCGTGCACCGAGTCGACGAGCGCCCGGAAGTCGGCCTTCGTCCCGTAGTCCGGATTCACGTCGTAGTAGTCCCGAATCGAGTACGGGGATCCGAGCGCCCCGATGTCGCTCTTGCGCCGCTCTTCGCCAATCGGGTGGATGGGCATGAGCCAAAGCGTGTTGACACCCATCTTCTGAATCTCATCGAGCCGCCCGATGAGCCCCTGGAAGGTGCCCTCCGCGGAGGCATCGGGCACGAACACCTCGTAGACGGTGGCGTCCTGCGTCCAGGCCGGCTCGCCCACCCCGTCGATGGAGCCGGGCGCGGGCTCGTTGGACGGGCTTCCGCACCCGACGAGACCGATGACCAAGGCGGACGCGAGTGCAAAGAGGACCGAGCGGCGGAGCATGGCGGAGACGCTGGCTGAACGAGAGATCGCTGCACCCGCCGCCCCCTGGAGCCTTATGGGCCGACGGAAACACAACATAGGAAGTAGGCCGAACGCCCCCAAGTCCCTCCGTCTCCTGTCGGGCCCACCGCGAGCTCGTTGGCGTGGACTGACGGCTTTGGGAAGACGCTGTGTCCATGTTCAGCCGTCCATTCATCAACTCGAACAGCCGGAATATCACTACAAAATGTCACTAAAAATGAGCCATCCCTCGCACCAGAGGAGGGCCTCCGCAAACTCGAAGCCGATGGCAATCTCCCCGGCCGTTGCGTGTCCGGGCCCAGGAAAGGGCTGCGCCTCAGCCCCGAGCCACTGAGAGGAGCAGGAGAAAAGCCAATGTCCGAAGCCCGTTTTAGGGTCAACCCGAGGAAGAAACGAAGCGAAATGCCATTGCTGGACAATGGAGCGAAGTCGAAGTGACATGAGCAGTGGATTGCCCGCCATGCAAGAGCCGAGACAAAAATGAGAAGTGTCCTGAGACCGTCGAGTATCGTTCGGGCTCTTCAGAGAGCAGTCCGGTCTGGGAATTGAAAACCTGCTTGGCGGATGGACATTCAGCCGAGCCACAGCGGGCGAAGTGGACGACCGGGGCCCAATCGAGCCCTGCAGCAGGGGCCGAGCAAGAGCGAGGTCGTGGCGAGGTTATGCCCCTGGTGAGCTCTCGGACGAGTGCAGAACCCGTTCTGCACGAGATCCGCGAAGCCACAGCGCTGGGAGCAAAGCGACCGAGTGCTTTCAGAGTGCGCTGGGAGCAGAGCGACCGAGTGCTCTTGGGGGGCCATAGACAGTCCGCCAAACAGATTTTGATTACTTTGTTCTTCATTCTTCTTCGTCTCCACCAACAACGACAAGACTCGCGTCCGCCATCGGCGCATCTCGTGTCTCCACGTTCCTCCGTGTGGACTGAGCCTCACGAACGCTTCACGCCCAACAGTACGAACAGATGCGGCAGGGCAGTGTATACACGTATGCTTTGACATTTTGACCTCGTAGCTCAGCTTGGCAGAGCAACGGACTTTTAATCCGTGAGTCGCAGGTTCGAATCCTGCCGGGGTCACCACAATCGGGAGTCCCGAACGGCAACGGGAAGATACAGAAACATCTTCTCCGTATACAGCATTCGTACTCCAGCATTTGTCGACACTCTGCCCGAGTGGCGGAATTGGTAGACGCGCATGGTTGAGGGCCATGTGGCCGTTATAGGCCGTGGAGGTTCGAGTCCTCTCTCGGGCACTGCCCCCTGGTTGCGATTTGCAGTCAGGGGGTTTTCTTTTGGAGGGGAAGCACGCCTGCCCCAACGGGTCGGCCGCCCTCCCACGCCACCCTGCTTCGAGCCTTGTCTTCTTCCTGAATGACTACCCCCGACCGCACGCCCGTCAAGGTGGGCCTCTTGACCGCCGCGTCCCTCGTGGTGGCCAACATGGTCGGCACCGGCATCTTCACCAGCGTCGGGTTTCAGGTCGAATACCTGGACTCCCCCTTCGCACTGCTCATGCTCTGGGCGGTGGGGGGCGTGATCTCCCTCTGCGGGGCGCTCACGTATGGGGAACTGGGCGCTGCCCTGCCTCGCTCCGGCGGCGAGTACCATCTCATCTCAGAATTGTACCACCCGTCGCTCGGCTTCATTGCCGGATGGATCTCCGCGACCCTTGGCTTTGCGGGCCCTACGGCACTCGCCGCCATCGCCTTTGGGGACTATACGACCGCCGTCTTTCCGAGCTGGTCATCCACCCACCTGGCAGCGGGCATCGTGCTCCTCTGCTCCGCCATCCACGCCACCAGCATCACGTGGGGGAGCTGGTTCCAAAACACGTTCACGGCCCTGAAAGTACTGCTCATCCTCGTCTTCGTAGGGGCAGCGCTCCAGGCCAACCCGACCACGCATAGCATTACGGTCGTCCCGGACGGGCACGCCCTGGGCGAGCTCGTGAGCCCCGGCTTCGCCGTGTCCCTCGTGTTCGTGTCGTACGCCTACGCTGGGTGGAACGCCGCCATCTACATCGTCGGGGAGATCCGGGATCCGCAGCGCAACCTGCCCTTCTCGCTCGTGCTGGGCACCGCGCTGGTGACAGTCCTCTACGTGCTGCTCAACCTCGTCTTCCTCTACACGGTGCCGACGCAACAGATGGCCGGGGAGGTGGAGGTGGGCTTTCTCGCCGGCTCCGTCATCTTCGGGGACGCAGGGGGAGATGTGATGTCGCTCTTCATCGCCCTGCTTCTGGTCTCGACCGTGAGCGCCCTCATCTACCTGGGCCCGCGCGTGACCCAGGCGATGGGGGAAGACGCCCCCGCGCTCCGCTGGCTCGCGGTCACGAACGACCGCGGCATCCCGGTCAACTCCGTCCTGTTCCAGATGGGCCTCGCGCTTCTCTTCATCTACACGTCCACCTTCGACCAGGTGCTCGTGTACGCCGGGTTCACACTCATTCTATCGACGATGGTGACCGTGGCCGGCGTGTTCGTGCTGCGCTGGCGCCACCCCGAGATCGACCGCCCGTACAAAACCTGGGGCTACCCGGTCCCGCCGCTCCTCTTCCTGGTGGCGAACGCCTGGATCCTCGTGTACGTGTTTCTCGACCGGCCCGCCGAGTCGCTGATCGGGCTTGGCATCGTGGCCGTGGGGGCGGCCCTCTATTTTGCCAGCCAGTGGATCGCCCCGGACGAGGCCCCGATCTCCGAGCCCCGTCCGTAGCCGTTCGTCACACGTCGCAAGCGGAGGCCGCTACAGCTGGATGTTGAGGCGGGCGAAGTAGAAGGCCCCGTTGAAGCCCTGCTGCACCGGCGCGTAGTCGAAGACGCCGACAAAGGAGTTCGGGAAGATCTGCTCGTCGGGGAGGTTGTCGAACAGGTTGTTGGCACCGACGCTCAGTCTTGCCTCTTCCGTGAGCTGGTAGGAGACCGTTGCGTCCAGGACCCACTGCGGGTCGTGCACCTGCTCACTTCCGAACGGGAACTCATTGCGCGTCACCTCTCCAAATCGAACCGTCCGGAGGAAAAGCGAGGCGGGACCGATCTGGTAGTCGGCCGACACGTTCAGCTTCGTGCGGGGACTGCTCGTCTCCAACAGCGCCCGTTCTTTGGGGCTGAAGTAGGTGTTGCGCAGCTCCTCAGTCGTGCCCTGAAAGTTGTCGCGGAGCGTCCGCGGGATGTTGAGTTCGTCGTCGGCCTCCGTCCGGTTGTAGTTGCCCGCCGCCGAGAGGTCGACCGTGCCGTAAGCGGTCTGCAGCCGGTAGGTGGCCACTACGTCAAGCCCGAGGGTTTCCGTGTCGACGGCGTTGGAGAAGAACTTGGCCCCCGACGCCCCGACCTCCTGCAAAAGCCCCTGGATGTTGCCGCCCGAGAACTCGCCGGTGAGCACGATGCGGTCCTCGATACGAATGCGATAGCCATCCACCGTGAGGTCAAAGTTATCGGTGGGGCTGGCCGTGAAGCCGACGCTGGCGCTGCGAGACTGCTCCTCGTCGAGCTGTGGCACGCCGAGAACGCGCGCCACCTCACTGTCGTTGCTAAACGTCCCGATCTCGGCGAGCCGGCCCTGGTCGTCGAAGTCGGTCTTCACGTCGTTGAAGTAGAGTTGGTGGAGGGACGGAGCCCGGAAGCCGTTGCTCACCGAGCCGCGTAGGTTGAGTTGGTCGTCGACCAGGCTCCAACGGGCCGCAAGCTTGCCGGTGAGGGTGTTGCCGAAGTCGCTGTAGTCCTCGAAGCGCCCGGCGGCCGTCACGAGAACGTCCTCCGTCAGGTTGAACTCCGTGTCCAGGTACGCAGCCACGTTGCTACGAGTGCGGTCCACCTCGTTCTCGGGACGGAAGCCCACGAAGCCCTGTGCCCCCCCCTGTTTGCCCAGCGTGTCTCGGGTCACCAGCTCTGGCTCCGGGCCGCTGTTGTCGATCACCTGCGCCCGTCCGTAGTCACGGTAGGAAGCCTCCTCCCCCGAAAAGATCTGGTAGTGGTCCACGCGGTAGGCCCCTCCGAAGGCCACATTAACGCCCGCCAGGGTCTCGTCGAAGAAGCGCGACACGTCGATCTGAGCCGTGTTCTGGCTGAAGGCGTGCTCACCGGCATAGATGCTGGTCGGGCTCGCCCCCAGAAGCGAGGCGTTGACCGTGTTGTCGACCTGATAGTCGAGTGCGTTGCGGCCGTAGGTATTGCTCAGGTCCCACGTCCAGCCCCCGATTGTGCCCTGTACGCCCAGCGTGAGGGCCTGATCGATCACATCGGAATTCAGTTCCGGCTGAAAGCCGTTCGGGAAGAAGCTGGGGGACGGATCGTCGGCGCGAAACGGCATGGAGGCGAGGTCCGACGGCAGGCGGCGGAAGGGAGCGCCGATCCCGTTCTTGTAGGAGAGGCCGCCGAAGGCGTAGAACGTGGCGTCGTTGCGCAGGCCGACCTCCGAGTTCAGAAACACGGCCCCCTGCTCAATCTCCGACTGGCCGACGCGGAAGCGAACGTCCTCCCGCTCCAGCCCGCGATTTGCGAGGGTCTGATTGTCGATCTGCCGGGCCTCCGACGGGTCCTGGGGACTGTCGTCTGACGGGTACGAGAAGAAGTTGCCCCGGTCCGACTGGTCGAAGATGATCAGGCTGTTGCCGTCGGCCCGGTTCGTGCGGCCGCGGTCCCGAAGCGTACCGGTCACGTTTACGAAGCCGTCCTCTCCGAGGCTGAACCCGTAGTTGGCTTCGACCTTGAGGAGCTCGCCATCGCCCTCCTGATGGACGCCGCTCGTAACGCCTGCCGTCAGCCGATCGGTGTCTTCCTTCAGCTGAATGTTGAGGACGCCCGCGATGGCGTCGGACCCGTACTGGGCCGCGGCCCCGTTGCGCAGCACCTCAATCTGCTCGATAGCGGCGGTGGGGATGGCATTCAGGTCGGTCCCCGCGGCGCCGTTGCCCGCCGTCTGTAGGGTGTTGATGAGCGAGCTCTTGTGGCGCCGCTTGCCGTTGACGAGCACAAGCAGCTGGTCGGGGGGGAGGCCGCGCAGCGAGGCCGGATCGACGAACTCAGTCGCGTCGGCCGACGACTGCCGGTTGGCCTGGAAGGAGGGTGCCGAGTAGGTAAGTAGCCGGTTCAAGTCCGTCTGGGGCGACTGGGCCGTCAACTCATCCACCGGGAGCGCGTCGACCGGTACGGCCGACTGGAGGGCCGAGCGGCTCCGGCTCCGGCTCCCGACAACCACCACGTCGTCGAGCGTCGAGCCGGCCTGGAGTCGAAGACGCACTTGAACCGTCTCGTCGACGTCGACCTCCACGTCTTTCCGCTGGGACGTATAGCCGACAAAGCTGGCCCGGAGAGAGACAGTCCCAGCTTGCACTTGGACGCTGAAGCGACCGTCTGTATCGGCCGTGGTGCCGCGCTCGGTGCCGAGCACCTGTACGTTGGCGCCACTGAGTGGATCGCCCGTCTCGGCGTCGAGGACGCGCCCTTCAATGGTGCCCCTCGTCTGGGCCTGTCCGGAGATTGGAGAGGCCGCCCACACGCTACACACAAGCGCTGCGCCCAGCGCAGCGAACCAGAACGCGTGAAAACGGCGAGTCGATAGGGAAGAGTGCATAGCGGAACCCATAACATCGGTTGGTATGAAATGGACGATTCATAATTAAGACATCGCCCCAGAGAGATCCTGTGGAGATCCTGTGGAGAGGCCGGGCCGTAACGGAGCCTGCACACTTTCTCACTCCTCTGTTTCTGTTTCGGCCCGCTTCCGGACGGATCGCATCCGTCCGTTCAAGACGGGCGTTCTCGCTTGTCCCTTCTCCACCATGCTCACCGCTCTCCCCAGTCTCTGTGTCGCTCCTCCTTCCCGGTCTCCTCGCGCGCACCTCCCTGCTTGCTCCCACGTCCCTTCGCTTTTCGTTGGGGCCCGTGTCACGTATCTTGACGACGCACTTTTCATCGCACAGGCTCTTGTCTCCGCCATATGCGTCATTCGGCCGTCGCCGCACTGCTCGTCGCCGCGCTCGGACTCTCCACCGCCCCTGTCGCCCAGGCCCAATCCCAGCCGCTTACACACGACGACTACGACCGGTGGGAGGAGATCGAGACCCAGGCCCTTTCGGACGACGGCGCGTGGGTGCGGTACCGCACGAGCCCGCCGAAAGGGGACGACACCCTGCAGGTAAAGCGCGTAGAGCCCCGGCAGACCTACACCGTGCCCCGCGGCGAGGCGGCCCGGTTCACGGCGGACGCGCAGGTCGTCGTGTACATGATTGCCCCGCCGCACGACTCGACCCGGCAGGCCCGGCTCAACGACGTGCCGCCGCCGAAGCGCCCGACCCACGACCTCGGCCTGCTTGCCCTGGCCACGGGCGACACGACCCGCGTCGACCGCGTGCAGTCGTACAAGCTGCCCGACGAGGGGCGCGACTGGGCTGCCTACCACCACGAACCGCCCCGCCCCGACAGCAGCGACTCGGACGAAGAACATGACGATGAGACCGACGGGGCACCGCTTACGCTCCGGCACCTCGACAGTGGGGAGACGTGGCGGTACGACCACGTGACCGACTATGCCGTCGCCGAGGAGGGCCCGCTGCTCACCTATACAGCCGCCGACAGTACTGGAAAGAGCCTCCACGCCGTCCGGCTCGACGGCGACGCCCCACGGGAAACGACGCTCCACGCCAGCGAGCAGACATATCCGCAGGTCGCGCTGGACGACACGGGCACGCAGGTCGCTTTTCTGAACGGCCCCGACAGCACCGACGCGCCCCACCACGACAACACGCTCTATCACTGGAAAACGGGCAACACCGCCCTCCAGGCCCTTGTCCAGTCCGGTGCGGCGGCCCTTCCGAACGAGTGGCTCGTCAGCGAGCAGGCCGGGCTCTCCTTCTCCGCAAATGGGGCCCGCGTGTTTTTCGGCACCGCCCCTACGCCGCCCGCCCCCCTCGAACAAGACAGCCTGCTGGAGGACGAGCAGGTGGAGGTGGACGTGTGGCACTGGCAGGACCCGTACCTGCAGCCGATGCAGAAGGAGCGGGCCGACGACCGGAAGGAGCAGACGTACCGGGCCGTTCATGTCGTGGACACGGGCCGGACGCTGCAGCTCGCCACCGAAAAGATTCCGGCCGTCACCGTCGCCGCTGAGGGCACCGGCACCGTGGCGCTCGGCATCACCAACCGGCCCTACCGGCAGGAGCTCTCGTGGGACTGGCCCCCCGCGTATGACGCGTACCTGATCGACCTCCAGAGCGGGGAGCGCACCCGCGTGCTCCGGGACGTGCAGGCCGTTCCGCAGCTCTCACCGCAGGGCAACTACCTCGCGTGGTGGGACCGTGAGGCGCGCGCCTGGAGGGGGCTCGACACGGACACACGGGAACGAATGACGCTCTCCGCGTCGATCCCGCACGCCGTCCACGACCACCGGCACGACGTGCCCTACCCGGCGGGGCCGTACGGCCTCGCGGGTTGGACCGAAAGCGACGACGAAGTCCTCCTCTACGACCGCCACGACGTGTGGGCCGTTCCCCCCGATCGGCCCGACGACGCGCAGGCCGTCACCGACGAACTAGGGCGCGCGAACAACCTACGCCTTCGCCACGTCTCGCTCACCGACGATCGCACCCCCGCCGCGTGGGGCGACTGGCCGACCCCCATCACCCCGCCCACCGTGGTGCCGGACACGCTTCTCCTCTCGGCCTTCAACACAGAGACGAAGGCCGGAGGCTTCTACCGCGACCGGATGGGCAGCGGGGAGCGCCCCACGGAGCTCCGCATGATGGACCGGTCGTTCTCTACGCCGGAAACGGCCGACGACGCCGATCGGCTGCTCTACACGCGGGAGAGCGTCCAGGAATTCCCTGACCTGCGCGTGGCGGACCGCTCGTTCAACGATCCCGAGCGGCTGAGCACCGTCAACCCGCAGCAGGACGCGTACCGCTGGGCGACTGTGGAGCTCGTGGAGTGGACCTCGGCGAACGGCGAACCGCTGGAGGGCCTGCTGTACAAGCCGGCGGACTTTGACCCGGACACGGAGCACCCGATGATGACGTACTTCTACGAGCAGTACAGCGACGACCTGCACGAGCACTACGCGCCGGCGGCGCACCGGTCGATCATCAACTTCACCTTCTACGCCAGCCGCGGGTACCTCGTGTTCGTCCCCGACATTCACTACGAGGAGGGCTACCCCGGCGAGAGCGCGATGCAGTCCGTGATGCCGGGCGTCACGATGCTTGCCAATCGGGATTACGTGGACGGCGCCCGCATCGGCGTGCAGGGACACAGCTGGGGCGGCTACCAGATTGCCCACATGGTGACCAAGACGGACCTCTTCGCGGCGGCCGAGGCCGGGGCGCCCGTCTCCAACATGATCAGCGCGTACGGCGGCATTCGGGGGGGCACCGGCATGAGCCGGATGTTTCAGTACGAGGAGACCCAGAGCCGCATCGGCGGCAGCCTGTGGGACACACCGATGCGCTACATCAACAACTCGCCCATCTTCCAGGCCGACCGCATCGACACCCCGCTGATGATGATGCACAACGATCAGGACTCGGCCGTGCCTTGGGAGCAGGGCATCGAGCTGTTCGTGGCGCTCCGGCGCCTCAACAAGCCGGCCTGGCTCCTCAACTACACCGGCGAGGTGCACTGGCCCACCGACCTCGCAGAAATGCGCGACTGGACGACCCGGATGCAGCAGTTCTTCGACCACTACCTCAAGGGCGCCCCCGCGCCGGCGTGGCTCGAAGAGGGCGTTCCGGCCGTCGACCAGGGACGCACACTCGGCCTGGAGCCGGTGACGGGCACGCCAGAGTAGTGGGGCATCGCAGCCTCGCCAACCGCCCCGCCCCCACTCCTTCCCTCGTCCCCCGTCCCCATCGTGCCCACCCCTTCCGCCGACTGGCCTCCCCTCAACCCCGACCAGCGAGCCGCCGTGACGGCGTCGATGGACCCGCAGCTCGTGGTGGCCGGGCCGGGAACCGGCAAGACACGCGTCCTGGTGTGCCGGGCGGCCTACCTCATCAAACGGGAGAACGTGACACCCTCCCACCTTGTCCTCGTCACCTTCACACGGCGCGCCGCGCAGCAGCTCACGGCCCGCCTCACCGAACTCGTGGGGCCGCAGGCACAGCACGTCCGCGCCGGAACGATTCATCACTTCTGCTACAAAACGCTCCGGGCCTGCACGGACCGGGCAGACGTGCCCGACGACTTTATCGTGGTCGACGACACGGTGACGGACGCCTTCTGGCAGCGCTGGTACGAGGCGCACGAGCGCTGGTGCGAGGCGAATGATCTCCACAGCTACCGCCAGGTCAAGACCCACGTCAGCCGCATCAAGCTCGGAATCGACACCGTGTCGGGCCGGCTCACCGAGGGCCTGCGGGCCTACGCCGCAATGCTTGCGGACCGGGGCGCGCTCGACTTCGACGACCTGCTCGTGAAGATGCGTGACCTGCTGCGTACCCATCCCGACGTGCGGGCCCGCCTCACTGAGGAGACAAAGGCGGTGCTCGTCGATGAATTTCAGGACACCGACCCGGTGCAGTTCGACGTCATCCGTCGTCTGGGAGACGCAGGCGCCCACCTCTACTGCGTGGCCGACGACGACCAGTCTGTCTACCGCTTCCGCGGGGCCCGGCCCGCCAACCTCCGCCGCTACATCGACCGCTTCGACTGCACCGAAGAACGGGGCACGCGACACGTCCTCACCACCAACTACCGATCGAACCGCTCCATCTACGCGGTGGCGGAGGCCGTGCTCGACGGGAAGGGGCGACTGAAACAGCGTGGCGACATTCGGACGGTGGACCCGGGCACGGAGCCGGTGCGCCTCGTCGCGTGCGACGACCCCGAGGCCGAGCGGACCTACGTGCTTCGCCAGCTGCGCACCTGGATCGACGAGGGGGCCGACCGGAGCGACCTGGCCGTCCTGACCCGCTGGAACCGCCGCCTGGCAGCCCTGGAGCGGGCCTGCCTGCGGGCCGGCCTCGCCTGCGAGACGAGCCAGAGCGAGGCGCTGCTGGACGCCCCCCCCGCGCAAAAGCTGCATGCTCTGCTCCGCGTCGTCGATGCCCGTCGCCGCGGCCGGCCGCTCGATGCCCCGATGGCGGAGCTGCTGTCTCGCCTGCTGCCGGACGACACGGTGGCGCGGCTGCGTGACTTTGGCGAGCGGAGCCTGCCGGACACGAGCCTCTGGGGCATCTTCCAGACCGTCGTCACCAACGAGCAGGCCCGCCGAAGTGCCGGCCTCGGCCCCGCCGTGGACCGCCTCGAGCAAACCTACGCCACGATCACCAACCTCTTGCAGAACACCCAGGAGGACGACCTGACCATCGGCGCCTTTGCCCGCGACGCCCTGCGCCAGCTCGGCGATCCCCTCCAGCTGCTTCGTCGCTACGCCGCCCCCCTCACCGACCCCGCCTCGCTCTCGTCGTTTCGCACGGCCGGTGGCGTTTTGCGGAAGTGGCGCGAGGCGTCGGAGGCCGCCGCCAATCCGCCCCGTCTTCTTCTGCACCATCGCACACCGCAGATCACGCGGCTCTGGCGACAGCTCGTGCGGCGGGCCCTCGACCTCGAAACCGATCCCCCCGCCCCACTGCCCGAGATGCAGGAGGCCCTCTTCGCCCGCCCCGCCGACGAAGGGATCCCGCCGCTCAGCGCCGACGACGTGGTCCTCACGACCGACCTGGAGGCCCTCCTCCGCTGGGCCGAGCGCACCAACGCCCTCTCGACGGACGGCGAGACGCCTCACATTCTCCTCCTCACCCCCGGCGCCTCCCTGCCGTCCGATCAGAAGAGGCTGCTCGGCATCGACCCAAACGACGTGCACGTGGTGGACGCCGACGCCACCTTCCACAGCCCGTCCGTCCGGCTGCTCAAGCTGCTGCAGGCCACGACCGGCCCGTCGGCGCCCGAGCCGCTCTTTCCCGAATACGTGATGGTCGACCTGGAGGCCACAAGCACCGACCCGCGCCACTGCCGCGTGGCCGAAATTGGCGCGCTGAAGGTACGCGACGGAGACGTGGTTGATCGGTTCTCCGCGCTCGTGCAACTGCCCGAGGACCTGACGGCCGACGAGCGCGAGACCCTGCACTCGGTATGTGGGCTGGACCCGGAGACGGACTTCGACGAGGCCCGGCCCGAGGCCGCGGTCTGGGCTGACTTTTGCGAGTTCGTAGGCGCCGCGCCGCTTATCGCCCACAACGGCCAGCGCTACGACTTTCGGGTCCTGCGCCACCTTGCCAAAGAGCACGACGCGGACGCGGAGTGGGCCACCACCTACGACCTGCTGCCCGCCGCGCACGAGCTGTTCCCCGGCCTCCGCCGCTACGACGCCGCGCACCTCCGCGAGACGCTCCTCGACGACGCGACAGACACCGCCCATCGTGCCCTGGCCGACTGTGAGGACCAGCAGCGCCTCCTGAAGCGGATGCAAGCGGAGCGCGCCCGGCAACGCCGTGCCCTGGCCCACGAGCCCCTCCTGCCCCTCCTCGTGGCCGCCCTCACGTACGAGTCGTCCGCCCCCGAAGCACTGTCGGAGGACGCCCGCATCTTTCTACAAGTGGGACACACGTGGGCCCTTCGCGACGCCTCCCCCGCCGGCGACGACCTGCGGTCGCTTCTGCCGCGGGCCCTCCCGGACCGCCTGCGCCAACACGCGCTCTACACACTGATCGACGAGGACGCCCTGCTCACCGTCTCCGCCGGCCTCCAGCCCGGCCTGGCCCGCCGCCTGGACGCGCTCTTTGCCCCCTACGCCGACCGGCCGCTCCGGAGCACCGCCCTGGACGACCTCCTCACCCACCTCGCGCTCTGGGGGGAAGAGACGGCCCCGCAGGGCGAGGATGTGATTACCCTCTCCACCTACCACAGCGCGAAAGGGCTCGAATTCGAGCGGGTCGTCTGCATGGACGCACACGACAACGCCTTTCCGCCCTACTTCGCCCGCGCCCCGGAGGAGCGCCGGGAGAGCCGCCGCCTCCTCTACGTAGGCATGACGCGGGCCGAGCACCGCCTCGTGCTCACCTACCCGGAACGCGAGCGGGGCTACGACCGCCGGCCCACTGCCTTCCTCGACGCCGCCCCCGAGGAACTCGTGCAGACCACGTCCGCCCCTTCCGGGTGACCTCGCAGTCCTCTCCGCGGCCACTCGCTCTCTGTAACGCTGCCTCTCGTTCGCTCCCCATTGGAGCCCCCCACTGCTCCCCCTCTCCTCCCGCCACTACCTTCCTACTCCATGTCGATCGATGAGATCGTGCAGCGCATCGGCGCCCATTCGTTTCCTCCCGTCGACAACGGATTCACGGTCGATCCGGACACGGGCTACGACGGGGTCCCCGACCACGAGCGTACAGACTGGCGCGTGCGAACCCTGGCGCTGCGCGACCTCATCCGTCAGGGCCGGAAGGACATTGCCCCCCTCGTCGATCTTCTGGAGCACGACAATCCACACGTCCGGCAGGTCACGACAATGGGGCTCGGGCCCCTTCGGGCAGAGAGGGCAGTGGGTCCCCTGGAAAACCGACTGCGCCACGATCCCGAACCGGTCGTTCGTGCCCACGCCGCCATCGCGCTCGGACAGATTGGTGTGCCCAGCGATGCCGTCGCCCACCATGCGGAGACCGAAGACCACCCCGACGTACGCCATCAGTGCATGGTGGCCCGATCCCGAATTGAGCGCGGGAGGCCGGTCGAACCGGCGGTCGCCGAGCAGTTTGCCACGCTGGACCCGTCCACGTTCGGACGAGTGCGAGACGGGGACTTTGCCCCAGACTTCGTGCTTGATGACACGGAGGGCCGGTCCTGGCGGCTCTCGGACGTGTTGGGGGAGAAGACGGTGGTCCTCCTCTGGGTCTTTGCGGACTGGTGCCCAGTCTGCCACAAAGAGTTTCACGAGCTGATTCGGCGGAAGGACCGGTTCCGTGCACTCGACGTGGAGGTGGCAACTCTCGAGTGCCACGACCGCTACCGCGGCCGGGTCATGACGGGCAAAGAGGTCCGCCCCCCATACTGGTTTGCCGACAAGCTGCCGGGCGAGCACCCCCTCGCCCCATATCCCGACGAGATTTGGTGGCCCCACCTGGTGGACCGGGCCGCCTCCGTCGGCCTGCGGTACGGCATCGATCCGTGGCAGTTTGCGGTCCACTCCGAATGGGTCAACCGGCCCAGTACGGTGATCATCGATCCCGAGGGCATCGTCCGGCTCGCGTATGTCGGGACCTACTGGGGAGACCGTCCAAGCATCGGACAGATTCTCGATATGATCGAGACCGGTACGTACAACGTCGACCCGCCCCCGCCTCGACGAGGCCCACATTGACGGTCGTCTCCCAACGCGACCCGGCATCCCCAGAACGTTACGAGCTGCTCCCGGGACTGCTCCTCATGCAGAAACGAAGCGGACCGTTTCGTCTAGGAGACATGATCCCTTGTCCAAAAACCGCTTCACCGACGCGTGCCTGCTTCTGATCCTGCCACTGCCCCCGAACGGGAAGCCACCCTTTCCGGCCACGATCTCAACCGACTTCGGAAGGCGGATCCGTCCCGTGCCGAGCGCGCGTTTACTGTCCTGGCCGGCCTCTTCATCGGGGCACTCGTGATCACGAATGCGGTCGCGAGCAAGTTCTTCGTCCTGTTCGGACAGGAACTCTCGTGCGGCATCATCGCGTACCCGGTGACGTTCCTGGCGACGGACCTCATCTCCGAGATCTACGGCCGGAAGCGGGCCAACACGGTCGTCGGGGCCGGCTTCGTGGTGAGCGTCTTCATCACGCTGGTGGTGTGGATCGCCAACGCCGCCCCGACCTACGAGCAGTCGCCCGTGACCGCGGAGGCGTTCAACTCGGTGTTCGGCCTCCTGCCCGGCATCGTGCTCGGGTCGATGATCGCCTACCTCGCCTCCCAGTTCATCGACGTGCAGATCTTCGAGTTCTGGCGCCGCCTCACGGACGGGAAGTACATGTGGCTCCGCAACAACGGCTCCACTTTTTTCAGCCAGCTCGTCGACACAGTGATGGTGGTCACCATCGCCCTCGTCATCTGGCCCGAGGTCGACGGCAACCCGGCCACTGATCCCCTCACGTTCGAGACGTGGCAGGGCATCGTCGTCGGCCAGTACGTCTTCAAACTCGGCATCGCGGCGCTCGACACGCCCCTCTTCTACGTCGCCACCCACTACCTCACGAACTGGATCCAGGCCGATCCGCGAGGGCTGGAGACGGACGGCGCGATGGAGTAGGCGCTACCCAAACCAAAAGTGGGCCCTCCCACAGAGGACGGGCCCACACAGTTGTTCAGTTCTGACCACCGGGTCCTCCTACGCAGTCATCTCCGCTTCGTCCGCCGCCGGCACATCGACGAACGTGAGCCAGTCGTGCGGGTCCCGCCCCCCTTCCACGACCTCAAAGAACGCGTCCTGCATCTCCTTCGTGACGGGCCCGCGCGAACCGGCGCCGATCGTGTAGTCGTCGACCGTGCGGATGGGCGTGACCTCCGCGGCCGTCCCGGTAAAGAAGAGCTCATCGGCCGTGTAGAGCGCCTCACGGGGAATTTGCTTCTCTTCCACCTCGTAGCCGCGGTCCTCCGCCAGGGAAATGATGGAGGCCCGCGTGATGCCGGGCAGGATGGACATTCCTGTTGGGGCTGTGTACAGCGTGTCGTCCTTCACCACGAAGAGGTTCTCGCCGCTCCCCTCGGCCACGTAGCCGTCGGTGCTCAGCATGATGCCCTCCATCTTACCGTTCTTGATGGCGTTCATCTTCACGAGGGAGGCGTTCAGGTAGTTGCCGCCCGCCTTCGCCATCGCCGGGAGGGTGTTGGGGGCCATGCGGTTCCAACTGGCCACCTCCACGTCGACGCCCTGTTCGAGGGCCTCCTCGCCCAGGTACTGTCCCCACTCCCAGACGGCGATGAAGGTCTCGACCGAATTGTCGAGCGGGTTGACCCCCATCGGGCCTTCGCCCCGGAGCACGACGGGTCGGATGTAGCACCCCTGAAGGCCGCTGCGCTCGATCGTGTCGACCACCGCCTCGGCAAGCTCATCCAGCGAGTAGGGAATCTCCATCCGGTACACCTTCGCGGAGTCAATCAGGCGCTGCATGTGCTCCTCCAGCCGAAAGACCGCCGGCCCCTGCTCCGTCTCGTAGCACCGAATGCCCTCAAAGACCGAGGAGCCGTAGTGGATGACGTGGGAGAGGACGTGGATTTCGGCGTCCTCGTGGTCGATAAAGTCTCCGTTGTACCAGATGTCAGGCTCCATGGCAGCGTGCGGGGGCGAAAGGACGGGAGATACGATGACGAACCAGGAAGAAAACGACGCCTCTGGGAAAAGGTTCAGCCCTTTGGTTCGAGCGTGGGGGCGTCGGTCCGGACCCGGTCCACCCGTTCTCGGAGCTGCGGGGCACGCCGGCGTGTGGTCGCGGCCATGCGGCCGATGGTCCACAGAATCTTGGCCGAGGCCTTCACAGTCCCGGAGAGTGTGCCCGTAATTTTGGAGGGCCCGATGCCGCGCCGGTACGAGACTGGGACTTCCTCCACGCGGAGCCCGGCCTCCAGGGCCCGGATTTGCATTTCGATGGTCCAGCCGAAGGTCTCGTCCTGCATGTCGAGGGCCTGCAGGTCAGAGAAGCGGATGGCCCGGAACGGCCCGAGGTCCGTGTAGCCGGCCCCCCAGACGCGCCGCATGAGCGAGCAGGCAAACCGGTTGCCCACCCGTGCCTGCGGCAACAGTGCGCCGGACTCGGTGTTGCCGCGGATGCGGGAGCCCACCACGAAGTCCGCCTCATCGGCGGCGATCGGCTCCACGAGGCGCGGCATCTCGTCCGGATGGTCGCTGTAGTCGCCGTCCAGGAAGACGACAATGTCCGGCTTACGTGTCGTCGCATACTCGATGCCGCGCAGGCACGCGGCCCCGTAGCCCTGTTGCGGTTCGTCGACCACGGTCGCCCCGGCGGCCCGGGCATTTGCCTTCGTCGCATCGGTCGAGGCGTTGTTGACGACCACCACCTCATCCACCAGGCCCTCAGGGATATCGCCCACGACCGGGCCGATGGCCTGTGCTTCGTTAAAGGCGGGGATGATGGCGAGCGTCGTCACGGTGGGGGGCAGTGGCCTGGACAAAGGGTCGTCGGACGGCTCCTTGGGGAGCAGAGCACCATGCGGCGTTACGCCGCCGCCTCTGCCGTGGCCACCGCTTCGATCGCCTCTTCGTCCAGGCGCATGGTCGTCCAGTCGTCGAGCGGCTCGGCCCCGAGCGCGTCGTAGAACTCAATCGCCTCCGTATTCCAGTCCAGCACCGCCAGGTCGATGCGACGGCAGCCCCGCTTCTCCGCAATCTGTGCAAGGTGCCGAAACAGCGCGTGCCCGATGCCTTCCTCCCGGTACGTGGACCGCACGAAGAGGTCCTCCACGTACAGGCCCGCGTTGGTCTGGAAGGTGGAGTAGTTGTGGAAGAAGAGCGCAAAGCCCACCGCCGTACCGCGCTCCGTCTCGGCGAGGAGCGCCTCACAACCCGTGAGCGCCTCTGCCGACAGGTGCTCCTCCAAAAGCTCTACGCTCGGCTCCGCCTCGTCAAGTAAGTTCTCATAGGCGGCGAGCTCCAGAATGAGGTCGACGAGCGTTTTCGCGTCGTCGGGCGTGGCCTTGCGGATGGATGCCGTCACGGGAGAACTGAGAACATTGAGCAGACAGTACGTCGTGGAAACGAAAGAGTCCTCCACCGCAGCGTTCC
>NZ_NCQY01000020.1:241473-382715 GCF_002894645.1 Salinibacter altiplanensis | reverse complement strand
TTTTTTTTTTTTGGACTACATAAAACCTACATATTCTTGGATTGGCACCTATTTCCTTGTCGAATCGTACTCCACAAGTGAATGGATGTGGCAGAGCGAGTCGCGCTTATTGAGGACGAACTGGCGGCCTTCCGAGAGGGCCTCTCGGTCAGCGATGAGGCGCCGGACTCCGTTCGGCTGGCAACAGCCCGGACCCACGGGAGCCTGTTCGATCCTGCGCTTACCGTAACGGACATCCGGGAAGACCTTAGCCTCACCAGTACCACGTTCTCCGCCCGCTTCCGGCGCCACCACGGCTGCACGCCCGCTTGCTATATCCGCCGACGCCGGGTGGAGGCGGCCAAGTCTCTCCTTCGATACAATGAGTTGCTTATCGCTGACATTGCCTTCCATGTCGGGTACGAGCACTACCGCACCTTTGCCCGGGTCTTCAAGCGCGTGACCGGGCGGTCGCCGCAGGGGTTTCGAGAGCGCGTCGGATCGGTGTGAGGAGAATTGTCCATCGTCATTGTCCAGGCAAATCGTCTACGGCACAGCTCCGCGACGACCATATCTTTTTATTAAGTGTCTCGTTATACTCTCATTCAACCAAGCAACGGAAACAATGATCAACTTCGTTCGAATGTCGGCGCTGCGCTGGCTCACCGTGCCTCTGATATTCTGCGTGATGGCGCTGAGCATCACGGCCTGCGACTCCAGCGGCATAAGTGTCAAGGAGAAGACGCCTCAGCAGCCGACTACGCAGGCCTATAGCGGCAAGACGATCTTCAAGGGGCTGTTCTTCGCCGAAGGTCCGGTGGCGAAGAAATACCCGGAGATCTGGAAGAACCCGTCAGTGACCCAGCAGCTGTCGAAGATGACGACGGAGCAGCAGGCCGAGGCCGAAGAACTGGAGACCAAGATTCTGAACTGGATCGGGGAAGAGCGTCCGCAATTCTTCGGTGAGTTCAGGCAGGCGATTCAGAGTGGGGACCACCTGCAGATTCGAAAGGCGCTTGACAGGTCTTCGACCCTCACGCTGAATGCGATCGAGGACATTACCGGGATAAACCCGGAGAAGGCTGTAGCTAATCCGGCAAAGTCTGCTGGAGAGGGGACGTGTGCTGTCGTCGTCTTTGCAGCCGTGGCAGCTGTCGTGGTGGCTCTCGCGTTCTACGTTGCGGAGATAAGCAAGTCGACCGATTCTTCGCTCCGCGTCGAAGAGTTCGTCGACGAGATTGCGGCGCGTCTGCACAGGCCAGCGGCCTGAGGCGCACCCTGTGAAAACCTGTGGCCTTACCCTGGTGGCACGGTGCCGAATCGCACCGTGTCGCCCTGGACGGCCACCTTCCGCAGCGCGTCCACGACTGAACCTGAGCTCATCCCGTGAACCCATGATGCAGAAGAGAACCACCCTCGAGGAGCAAAACGACGTAGAGCCTGCCGTCGTGAGGAACGTATCCAACACGGCCGCTGTCGCGATTGGACTCGTGATCCTGTTCCTCTGGGGAACGTTCGGGGCCTACATCCTCCAGGCGTCGATGCCCTACAACCCAATCGACCTTCCGTACTCCGATGTCGTGGATATGAGGACGGTGATACCGGAGGGATGGGCGTTCTTCACGCGCAATCCGCGCGAGCCCTCCTCCCGGTTCTACGAAAAGCGCGACGGGACCTGGCAGAGCGCGAGGCTCGGTGCAAATGCTTCTCCGGAAAACCTCTTCGGCCTTAGTCGCCGAGGACGGGGACAGGGCATCGAGGCGGCCCGCCTCATCGAGCAGGCTCCCGACTCGGCGTGGACGAAGTGCAAGGCGTCAGCACGGTCGTGCCTCAAGAGCATCTCGCATGTCCCTACCGTCGAGAATCCATCGCCGCTTCCCACCTTCTGCGGCACAGTTGGGTTCGTTCGCCGCCCGCCCGTTCCGTGGGCGTGGAACGAATCGCGACTAGACATTCACATGCCGGGTCAAGCGTTGAAACTAGACATCCAATGTTAGCAATGGTAGAACGCCTCGGAACTCACTTTCGTAACTTCGCAAGTGCAGACCCTTGGACCAATGCTTACGGTCTAGCCCGAACCTTACTCGCCGTCGGTACGCTGCTCACGTTTCTGTTTAACTCCTCGGCGGGCCTGTTCCGGGAGGCAGTCGGCATCGACAAGATGCCGCCGTGCGACGGGCTTGGGAGCGCGTCCCTATTCTGCCAAGTACCCGGCGACGAGCTGTGGATCGGGCGCATCGCCGCCGTCGTCATTCTGCTGGTCGTCGCCTCCGGCTGGCGTCCCCGCGTCACCGGAGTTCTACACTGGTGGGTGTCGTTCAGCTTCATGACGTCGTCGATCCTGGTGGACGGCGGTGAGCAGATTACGGCCGTCCTTACATTCCTCCTTCTCCCGATTACCCTGACCGACGCTCGGAAGTGGCACTGGTCGACGCGGTCGACTGAGGAGATGGGGGCGTCGACGTGGGAGATGTCGAAGCGCTTCTTGGCGATGAGTGCCTGGATTGTCATCCGGCTTCAGGTCGCTGGCATTTATCTCCACGCCGCCATCGGGAAGATGGCCGTCGACGAGTGGGCCAACGGCACGGTCCTCTACTACTGGTTTACCCACCCGTCCTTCGGGGCGCCCATCTGGCTGGAGCCAGTCGTTATGCCCCTGGTCTCCAACGGGGTCATCGTGTCCCTCCTGACGTGGAGCGTGATCCTGTTCGAACTGACGCTGTTTACCGGGCTAGTCATGGCAAAGCACTGGTGGGGAAAACTGCTGGTTGCCGGCGTCCTGTTCCACACTGCAATCGCGGTCTTCCACGGCCTCATCACCTTCATGTTTGCAATGCTGGGGGCTCTCGTTCTCTTCCTCCGCCCGATTTACGTGCCGTTCGATTTGCCGGAGGTACAGGCGGTCGTCGAGTGGATCCGGTCGGCCATCCGGACCGAAGAAACGGAGGAGCTCGATCTGCCGGAGGTGTCGAAGACCGCTTAGGATTCCTCGCCTTGCCGCCGCTCGCGTCCCCGTCCGCGCACTCCAACGTGTTGACCCGGGCGGATTGCCGCGACGTCGAACCGGAAGGACAATGACCCTCCAGACTCGTTTTGAACCAATAGCCCGCACCGCATGCAGAAGACCTTTTCTGCTGTCCGTACGTTCATCTTCAGCGTTCTTCTTCTCACATGGGGGGTGATGGGAGGACTGCTCTTCGGTCTCCGGCCCGAACCACTGAGCATCGAGTTCATCGCGATTCTCAGCGCCAGCATGCTTCTTCCAGGCCTCGTCGCCGGAGGGGTTCTCCTCGCGAAGGAAGGAGAAACGATTCGCGACCTAGTCCCCTCCATCTCGCTGAGTCCGTGGTTGCTCGTCGCCTGGATCATCCCCGTTCTCGTATGTGCACTCGCCGTCCTCATCGGGGTGAGCACGACTGAGGCGACCTTCACTACGGACCTGTCGGGTCTCGTTAAAAGCCTGAGGGGAGAGGTCTCGCCGGAGCGTATGGAAAGCCTGCGGGCGGAAAACGAGGCGCTTCAGGACTCGTGGCTGGGGCGCCCGTCCGTATTTCTGGCTGTCTCGTTCGTACAGGTGCTAGGGGCTGGCGCCACACTGAATCTCGTCTTTGCGCTCGGCGAAGAGATCGGATGGCGAGGCTTTCTGCATCGCCGACTGGAGGGACTCGGGTTCTGGACAGCGTCCGGCGTCGTGGGCGTCGTCTGGGGTGTCTGGCACGCCCCGGCCGTGTACTACGGCTACAACTTCCCCGATCATCCCTACCTCGGGATCGTGATGATGACGCTTCTGACACTCCTGATGTCGCCGGTTCTGGCCCATCTTCACGCGCAGGCGAGAACGGTGCTTGCTCCGGGCCTGTTCCACGGCACGTTCAATGCCGCAGCTGGCCAGTTGAGCATCATGATCGAGGGGGGGAGCAATCTCGTCGCAGCGCCCATGGGCGCTGCTGGAATAGTCGTCCTTCTGCTGCTGAACGCAGGGGTGTGGGCCCACCGAAACGGGCGGATCTCTTTTCTCACAGCATCCAGTTCAGCCATGCACGACGCTCTGTACAGCCTCTTTCTTGCGGGACTGGCCGCCACGGTGCTGCTCGGGAGTTGCGGCCTCGTGGGAAGCGACGAAAAACCAAAGACTCAGGCCGACAGCACCTTCTTCCGGACCACGCTCAACGGGGAGGAGATATGGAGTGGCAAGCCGGATGCTGCCTTCTCTAAACAGGGAAGATTTGACTGGCTCGCCCTCTTCACCGATTCAATGTACTATCCTGGACTCTACAGGGAAAGTCTATCTTTTCATACACCGTTTCAGGGAACCGGCGAGTACTCAACGGTTGAAATCAAGCGCAAATTGGAAGAGGGTCGATTCCGAACCTCAGGTGCCAGCTTCCATGTGAGCGATGGAGATGCTTTAGTCTCCACCTACTTCCCGACCGAGTGGACGAACCCGGTGAGCCGCCCCGCCGCCGGCCCGACACCCTTCGCTTTACCGATGGAGAGTTCCGCGTGAAGGTGGAGGACCTACGCGACCGGTAGCTCTTCGCGACATCGGGAATGTGTTAATGGGCGGCTCCCATACACCGCAACTCCGAGACGCTCCCTGGCGCGAGCCGTCGCAAATCTCAGCCTTCAACGTGCCATCGTTCCAACGCTACCGGTACCGGCTGAGCGGGTCGTCGTCGTCATCGTCGTCCCCGAAGTCGCCCTCGTCGAAGTCGTCGTCCGGCATGCCGCCATCGCCGATGGAGGAGAGCATCGAGCCCATGATGTCGTCGTAGGTCTGCCCCCCATCGCCGATTTCCTTGCCGACGAGGGAGTGCTGGTGCAGGGCCTCGACGACAAACTCCATTCCCACCCGCGTCTCGCCCTCGGCGTCCGGGGACAGGTGCTCCTCCACGAGCGCCTGCAGGCCATCGATCTGCCCAAGCGTGTCGGCGTAGGCCTGGTTGCTCATGTCCTGATCGATCTCGACGGTGTTCCCCTCCGAGAACCAGCCGAGTACAGCCTCGTACTCGGGCCGCCCTTCCTCCTTGTCGCTTGGGTCGGGAAAGTACTGATTGAAGAGTGCCCGGATGGCCTGTCCGATGAGGGAGAGCGCCACGCTCTCGGCCCCCTCCTGCTCCCCTTCGTAGACGAGCTCCACCTTGCCGGTGATGGCCGGGGCCACGTGCATCAGGTCGCTAACGCGAACGGTGGTCTCGTCTTCGCCATTCAGGAGCGCCCGCCGTTCGGCCGCGGAGATGAGCGCTTCCAATGCCGCCCGCGTCACGCGGACCGAGACGCCAGAGGTCTGGTCGATGTACTCGCTCCCCCGGGCCTCAAATGCCACCTGCTCCACAATTTCGCGGAAGAAGCGCGGGATGTGGACGTCCACCGCCGCCTCGCCGTCGGCACGATCCTGCCACGCCTCCTGCTCGGTGATCGTCATTCCCGTCTCGATCGTCTTCGGGTAGTGGGTGGTAATCTGGCTGTCGATCCGGTCCTTCAGCGGCGTCACCAGGTTGCCGCGGCTTGTGTAGTCCTCCGGGTTGGCGGAGAAAACCATCATGACGTCGAGCGGGAAGCGCACGTTGAACCCGCGGATCTGGATGTCCTGCTCCTCCATGATGTTGAAGAGACCCACCTGAATGCGCGGCTGCAGGTCCGGCAGCTCGTTGATCGCGAAGATACCGCGGTTGGTGCGCGGGACGATGCCGAAGTGGATGACCTCCTCGTCGGCGTAGGTGAGCCGCTCGTTGGCGGCCTTGATGGGGTCGATGTCGCCGATGAGGTCGGCAATCGTGGTGTCCGGGGTCGCCAGCTTCTCGCCGTAGCGCGCCTCTCGGGGCAGCCACTCGATCGGCGTATCGTCCCCATGCTCGTCGACGACCTCACGCCCCTGCTTCGTAATTGGGTTGAAGGGATTCTCATTGAGGGGCGTGTCCGCAATCACGGGGATGTGATCGTCCAGAAGCCGCGGCAACAGGCGAATGAGGCGACTCTTGGCCTGCCCGCGCAGCCCCAGCAGGATGAGGTCGTGCTTCGCAAGGATGGCGTTCTGGATCCGCGGGATGACGGTCTCGTCGTAGCCCAGAATGCCAGGAAAGACCTCTTCGCCGGCCCGAAGCTTCTGCATCAGATTGGCCCGCATCTCATCCTTGACAGAGCGGACCTGGTAGTCGGCCTCTTTAAGTTCGCCAAGCGTCGTGCGATCGGTGAGGGCCATGGAGAAACAACGGTTCGTGGGGAAAGGCAACGACCAAACTAAGACGAGAATGGCACCACAGCCCCCCCTCTGCTGTTCCTCTCATGCGCCGGATGAGCCGCGTATTCCTCCCCAATCCTGTAACGAGTGGACGGCGGTCCCCAGCCCGGACGAGAGCGCCCGATCGAGCCGATCGGCGAGGTCCACGTGGCCGGGCCAGAAGGAGCGGGCCCCTGGCCGTCGCGTGACCGCTGCACGTGCGTGTCACGTGGCGAAAGGGCCTCTGTGATGCGTGGACGAATGCAGGGGACTGCGGCCCGCCGCACCCGCCTCCGCAAACCGCACCCGCTGAGACTTAATTGGGGCTCGGAAAACCGGACATGGCCCCCGAGAGGGCGTTCAGGGCCGGTCTTTCAGAGTCAGTGTTCGGACAAGCGAGGATCCTTCCCCCGGCACGGGTCGGGCGCCACTTTACTGCCCGAACGGAATGGTTACGCCCAGCCAGGGAAGCCCGATGAAGTCCCCCTCGGTTTCTAGCGGCCGTGCCAGGGCAACGTCCACCGCAAAATTCTCAGGGGCCCATCGAACGCCAAACGAGACGAGATTGGCGTCGTCCACGCCCGGGAAGAAGTAGTTTTCGGTAATGAGATAGGTCGTTCGCCCTACACGCGTCATGCCACTCACGTTAATCGCGGGTCGGTCCCCAAATCCACCGTCCGTATAGCCGTAGCCGAGCCCTACGGTGACATTGTGGTCTCGCCCCCCCACCGTGGCGGATCCGTAGACAAGGCCAGCCCCTTCACTATCCCTGGCCCCCAAGACCCCGCCGAACACAGCCCCACCTGCGAGGTGAACGTCGTCGCGAGGCATCGGGATAGACACTTTGGGAAGGAACCAGATCGGTAGGGCCTCTGCGCCGAACAGAAAGATCGGGATCGTCCCGGCCCCCACCGAAAAATGGTCGGTAGCGCCGTAGTTGACATTGTTGAAGAGAATCCAGGTGTTCTGGTAGTACCCTTCTCCCTTTGGAATCTCAAGGGCATTCGGGGCAAAGAAGTAGCGGGTCGACTGCGGGTTCTGAAACCAGTACTCTCCGTCCCGCAAACGACCGGGATCGAGCTCTTCCAGGCGCTCGATGTTCGTCCGCTGGATCGTCACTTCTCCGAGCTGCCGCACGTCGAGGACCACCTCCCCATCGGTCTCGGACACCAACGTGCCCCGGAGGACCTGCCCGTCGGCCGTCTCGACCCTGTACACCGGTCCCTGGGACGTATCCGGCGCCTGAGCATGGACGGAAGAGCCGAGGGCACCGAGAACGAGCAATAATCCCACAACGGCCCACCTGCCCAGTGCGCCCCGAGTGAACCGTACAGTCGTGCCGAGAGACAACGAACATGACATGGATCCTTTGGAATCTATGAGAAGACGGGACCGCAGTGTTATAGTCGCACGGCACAGGATCTTGAGTAACGACTGTGCCGCGATGCACGCTCATAGATGTTCGGCGTCGACCTGAAACACCGGTCACTTCTCCGTAGAGTTCGGCCGTGTCCGGTCTTTCAGGAACCGATGTCCATTTTCTCGAATGCCTCGGACTCCTGCTCGCCGCACTTGGTGAGCAAGCAGCCGATGGTCTCGCGGAAGAGGGGCGAGATGCAGCTCGGGGCGCGGTGGCCCATGGCGTCGGCCACCTCCTCACCCGCCGCGCCTGATGCTGACGACCACGCACCGCGGAGAGCAGGATCGACACGCCGGTCAGGACCACAGTGACGAATCTCGTGCGCATGGGAGGCGCCGCCCTCCTCCGGATCTGCGACCGGCCGCCCGAAGAGCCCTGCGTTGACGGGCACAAGAGCCAGAACCTCGAGAACGCGAAGCAGGCCGCCCCATTGCAGACGCGTCGTGCTCGCTCGATGGATCCGCACGGCTCCAGGATGCCCAAGAACCTGTTTCAATTTCTGTCTCGGGGCTCCGAGCCGCAGTGAGGGCCTGCAAATCGCCTCCGGTCTCAGGCGGTAGCCCCGACCATGACCCGCTTTTCGGCCCATCGATTCTCGCTCTCCCAATCCGATCCAAAATCAACATATAAGGTTCTAAGAGAAGTGGAATTCGTTTCCACACTACACGACAAAAATTCTGAGCAGAGGTCATCCTGAGCGGAGCAACGTCGAAGGACCTCTTTGGCGTCAGCGGAGACAAGACCCGGGACGACGTGCCTCTTTCTGCAGATTCCGCGCTCTTCAAGGAGATTCTTCAGTCGCAGGAGATGAACGTTCGGTCGAGATCCACGGCCCAAGGATCCTTCTCCCCTCGACCGCCGTGACGTCCCGAGGTTTTGCCATCATTTCAGGCACAAACGACGAGACCAAGCCGGCCTGCTCGCCTCTCCCCTCCACCTGCTTCATTCCCCCACTTCCCCTCATGAACTCCTCCTCCCGTGCGATTCTCGGTGCTCTGCTCATTGGATTGTGCGTGGGCGCGCTGCCGGCACAGGCCCAGCGGACCCCTGGTGCCGCCGGGCTCGGAGTTCAGGCCGGCGAGCCGTCGGGCGTGACGCTCAAAATCTACAACGCCGACGGCCCCTCCTACGACGTCCTCGCGGCCTGGAGCTTCGACGACTTTCTCTTCTTGAACGCCCACGCCCTCTTCGAACGACCTCTCGCCATCGAAAACGTGGAGCAGCCGGTGCACTGGTTCGTCGGCCCCGGCGCGTACGTCGGCATCTACGACGATGGGGGGTCGGAGGCAGGCCTGGGCATCAGCGGCACAGTCGGACTCGACATCCTCTTGGCCGAGCAGTTTGAGGTTTACATCCAGGCCACCCCCCGGTTCGAGCTTGTCCGCGAGACGGAGCCCGACATCGGCGGCGGCCTCGGGCTTCGGTACTACTTCTGATTGGTACTACTTCTCCGGAGAGCGCGGCGGGACAGCGCCTGCAGTTCCCGGTCCCGAAGTGCCCGGTGGAGACTGTCCGTGGTCCGTGGGGCCGGGAGGCTTCGGTCGCCACTCCAGCACCTTCAGGCGAGGCTTTGGCGACCGGAGTGTGACGGCGAAGGCGTAGCCGTCCTCCGTGCGGCGCGCATCGAGGTCGAGCGGATAGAAGTTGGGATTGGTCTCCTCGTTTCGCTCCACGAGGCGACGCTGCAGGCGCCCGCGCCGGTCGTAGGCGTCGATCTGGACCCAGCCGGGGCGCAGGTTGAGCACGAAGAGCGTATCGCCGACCGGCGCCGCGGCAGGGCTCAGGAGCGGGGCCTCCGTGGCGTCGCCCTGCCCGAAGGCGTAGCGGCGCTCTAGCATCGGCGAGTCGAACCCCACCAGCGCGAGGCTGTCGGGCGTCGCCTCATCCCGAAAGCCTCGCCGGAGCAGGTCCACTGTGGGCCGAAAGCCCGACAGGCTCACCAGCGTGTCTCCCCACGCCCGGAGAAACCCAGCGTACCGCCAGTGCGGCCCCCGCAGCGGCGCACGGGCCGTCGGCTGTGCATCGGCCCCGAGCCGGGCCACGAACGAGTTTGTGTTCTGTCCTACAACCTTCGCGTACGTCGTCGTATCGGTCGCCAGCATGTAGACGAGGGTCTCCGGGGCGGGGCGCTCGTACGACACCGATCGCTCGACTGAGCGTCGGCCATCGACGACGTAGTCGAGTCGGTTCGACTCGGCGTTGAAGACGACCAGCGTGTCTTCGCGCGTCCCAATTAGGTACGGTGTACGAAACCCTTCGTCCGCCACCTCACGCATGAGGGCCCCGTCGGAGGCAAAACGAAGCAGGCTGTTGCGCTCTACGTCGCTCACGGCCAGCCCCCCGTCTTCCACAAACCGAACCGTTCGCGGATGGGCGAGGGCATGGCCCTCTGTTCCGGTGGTCTGCCAACGCCGTTCCAGGGTGTCCGCCGGCGTGTCCTTCACCACCCGTCGCGAGAGCGAGTCGCTTGGGTACAGGGCCTCACTGGGCTGAGGCTGACAGCTGTACGGCAGGCAGCCCGGAAGGAGCATGCCGCCGACCACAACGACCAAAAGCCCCCGACCAAGGGCGGCAGGGTTCATGAGAAGAGGAAGATTAGAAACGGGTTTACCGTGAAGACTGGGCACTGTACAGCCTGGCCGGGTTGAACGCGTGCACCACCGCTCGTTTCGCCGGTGCAGCCGACACACAGGATTTTCGCTCCGCCTGCATGGGAGCCTCCTGGTTCCTCAGAATATGCAGTTCATCGGCCCGTTCGTGCAGCTCATTCATCAGCCCACTCGGGCGGTGCAGGCCGTAGCGTCCATGTGCACTTCGTAGAACGGGCCGAATCCTCCGACTCGGCTCTCCATCGCACATACTGCATTGACTCGATGAACTGCCCACGGACTCGCCGTGCCGCCCCGCATGCCCACGACTCGTTCCTGGTGCTCTTGGTCCCGATGCATTGGAGCAATCGGAGGCACAGTCATGCTCCTCGGCCTCGCCTCCTGGGTGCCAGCCCTGGCCCAAAACGCGCCGACCGGGACCCTTTCTGGCCGGGTACTGGACGCGGAGGCGGAGGCGCCCCTTGAAAACGCGACCGTCGCACTGTGGAACGAAACCGAGGACGACTCGACGCTCGTCCGGGGGACGGTCACGGGGCCGGAGGGGCGGTTCACCCTTGAGGATGTGGCCGTTGCCTCGTACACCCTCCGGATCAGTTTTGTTGGGTACACGACGCGGCGTGTCCCCGACACGCGGCCGGCCCCGGCCGCCGGCGAGGCCGACCTCGGCACGATCCAACTGGCCCCCAAGACGACTCAGCAGGAGGAGGTGGAGGTCACGGCCGACCGCCCCGCCGCTCGCATTGAGACGGACCGAAACGTCTACAACACGTCCGAGCGGGCCCTGAGTGCCGGCGGCTCGGCCCGCACGGTGCTCGAAGATCTGCCGTCCATCCGCGTCGACATGGACGGGAGCATCAGCTTCCGCGGCAACGAAAGCGTCTCGCTCCAGATCAACGGCGAGCCGGCCTCGCTCCAGGGTCAAAGCCTCGTCAGCTACCTGGAGAGCCTGTCGGCGGACGCCGTGGAGCGCGTGGAGGTCATTCCAAATCCTTCGGCCAAGTACGAGCCCGAGGGGATGTCGGGCATCATCAATATTGTGCTCAGCCGCGACCTCGAGGCGAAATGGAACGGCGGGTTCACGCTCGGGGGCGAGCGCGACGCGAACGACCGGTACGGCGGCACCGGCTCGGCAAACGTGGGCGTCCAGGCCGGGGGCTGGCGCGTCGTGGGCACCTACTCCCATCGCCGCGACCGCGAGGAGGACACCGACTCCCGAATTGTGGAGCGGTTTGCCCAAAACGAAGCAAACACCTGGGTCGACCAGAGCGGGCGCGAGGAAGAACAGGACCGCTCCCACTCCTTCCGGACTAAGGTCGACTACAACTTCGCCGAGGGCACATCTTTGGGCCTGGAGACGAGCGTTAGTCTCCGCCGCGACGAGGAGAACGGACGCACGGACTACTGGGAGTACGCCGGCGGCACCCCCACCGCAGCGACCCGAACGGACCGGTACGTTCGCATCCTGGACAACTCGTCCTCCGACGAGAGCGTGGACGGACGGCTTGACTTCGGGCACGACTTCTCCGAGGACCACAGCCTGGAGGCCCAGGTGCGGTACGACCGGGACTTCGAGACCGAGGACGGCCTCTACAACGTCTACGACATCGAAAATGGAACGCGCCTCGCCTCTCCGCGCAACCAGGAGGTCGACATCGTGAATGAGGACGAGCAGGACGGCTCCCTCGAGATTGACTACTCGCGGCCCCTCGGGGTCTTCTCCCTGGAGACCGGCTACAAGGGCACCCTGCGTCGGCTCGATAGCGATCAGACCTACGAAGACCGGACGACCGTCTTCACATTCGACGAGCAGATCCACGCCGCCTACGGCACGCTGAGCAAGGGCCTCGGCGACTTCCAGCTGGAGGCTGGACTGCGGGCCGAGGCGGTGAACACGACCTTCGACCTCTCCAGCGAAGACGAGGTCACCAACAGCTCGTACGTGAGCGTCTACCCCAGCGCGTTCGTCACGTACAAGCCCACCCCCAAGCAGCAGGCCCGTCTCTCGTACAGCAAGCGCGTGGACCGGCCGAACCTCTGGGACATTAATCCCATCGAGGACAACGAAAACCCAACCTTCCGGGAGCGGGGCAATCCCGGGCTCGACCCAGAGTACATCCACTCCTTCGAGTTGAGCGTGACCCGCCGCTGGGGCATCGGGTCGGTCTCGGTGACTCCGTACCTCCGGCACACCGTCAATGAGATCGAAGAGGTGCGGTTTGAGGAAGAGATCAACGGGCAGACGGTCATTGTCCGCCAGGCGCAGAACCTCTCGACCAGCACCTCCTACGGCACAGAGCTGGTCACAACGTTCAATGCCGGCGACCGTCTGGAGGGCACGATCAGCGGGAACCTGTACCGCTCGGTCACCGACGGCTCCAACGTGACCACCGACCTCAGCCAGGACGCGATCCTGTTCTCGGGCCGTGGCAGCGTCCGCGCCAAGCTGCGGGACGGCCTGCAGCTGGAGCTTAGTCAGTTCTACCGGCCCGCCCGCGACATTCCCCCGCAGGGCCGGATCGACCGCTTCACGAGCACCGAGCTTGCCCTCCAACAGGCGCTGTTCGGAGGGGACGGGAGCCTCACCCTCCGCGTCGACGATCTCCTCAACGACACGAACATGAACATGTGGTACCGGGATCAGGACCTGTATCAGGAGTCGAACATGCAGTGGGGCGCCCGGGAGGTCTCGCTCTCCGTCCAGTACACGTTCGGCTCGGGCTCGAGCGACGACCGGGGAGGACGCAACCGGGACTACCGGTAGGCATTGTTCGGCTCCAGGCAACATGCCCGCACGTCAATGAAGCGGCCGCGCGCGTCCGCCCTGCCTCGTTCACTTCTTCTTTCTGATGCCTCCCCGGAACAGAGCCAGTCTGTTCCCCATCGGGTGTCTTCGATCGCCTCTCCCCCACGGATCCGTTTCGAGAATGAGTGACCGTTCGGGTTTCACATCGCCGAGCCGGGTCGAGTGGGGCCTCGTCGCCGCGTTCTGGGCGACTGTGGCCCTGCTCTCGGTGGGGCAAACCCTTCTCGGCGATGTGTCTGGCGAGGTGCACTGGGGACGGATGGCAGGGGAATTGATTGAATACACCTTGTGGGGCCTCTTCACCCCGGTCGTGTTTTGGTTTGCAAAGGCCCTCCCCGTCGTAGAACCGACCGATACAAAGCAACTGACGGTGGCACGGAACGCGAGCCTACACCTGGCGGTCGCGCTTGCCACGTCCGTCGTGGTCGACCTGAGCGAAGACGCTGTCGAGGCCGCGTTGGGGGAGCGGTCCATCGCCTTTGTCCAGTCGCTGAGCCAATTCTGGTTCACCGACGAGCTGGTCGTCTATCTCGTCATTCTCATGGCTGGCTTTGCCCGGAGCTACTACTTCCAGCAAAAGGCGCGGCAGGAGGAGGCCGCACGCCTAGAAGAGCGCGCCGAGGCCCTCCAATCCCAGCTCACGGAGGCCCGCCTGGAGGCCCTCCGCATGCAGCTCAATCCACATTTTCTGTTCAACACCCTGCACGCAGTGAGCACGCTCGTGGACCGCGACCCGGCCGGTGTGCGGCGCATGATTGCGCGCCTTAGTGAGCTCCTGCGCCACGTGCTCGACGAAGAGGCTCCTCAAGAAGTCCCCCTCTCTCAGGAGCTCGAGTTTCTCGACGACTATTTCGAGATCCAGTCCATCCGCTTTCAGGGACGGCTCGACACGGCGGTGGACGTGCCCTCGTCCCTTCGCGACGCACAGGTGCCCAACCTCATCCTGCAGCCCATCGTCGAGAACGCCATCAAGCACGGGGCCAGTCAGGTGCGCGGCGTGGGGCGCATTGAGGTGCGCGGCCGCCGCGAGGACGATCGGCTCGTGCTGACGGTCACGGACAACGGCCCGGGGCTGCCTGCCTCGCAAGAAGACGGGCTTGGCCTGCGCAACGTCCGGGCCCGGCTGGAAGGGCTCTACGGCGAGCCCCAGACGCTCCACCTGGAGACGGTGCCGGACAAGGGGACGCGGGCCGTGCTCAAATTGCCGTACCACACGCGCGCTTCACTATATGCCGCCGCAGGAACCTCTCCCCCCCCTCCCTCCGTGCCTGACTCCGACCTCGACTAACTCGTCGCACCGTCGTTTCCCTCCGACATGGCCCCCGACGCGACGCCCATCCGTGCCCTCCTCGTCGACGACGAGCCCCTGGCCCGCGAACGCCTGCATGAGCTTCTGGAAGACGCCCCGACGGTCACCGTAGTCGGCGCGGCCGAGGACGGTCTCGAGGCCGTCGAGGCCATTCGGGAACGGGCCCCCGACCTCGTCTTTCTAGACGTGCAGATGCCCGGCAAGAACGGGATCGACGTGATCGAGGAGATCGGGACGGGCGCCATGCCCGTCACCGTGTTTGTGACCGCCTACGACCAGTACGCCATCCAGGCATTCGACCTGGCGGCGGTGGACTACCTGCTCAAGCCGTTCGACGACGAGCGCTTCGAGCAGGCCCTGCGGCGCGCCCGCGAACAGATCGCCAACCAGGCGGATGAGGCCGTGTCCGAGCGGCTCCTGCACCTGCTGCAGGAGCGAGACCCGTCACTGCTAAACGAGGAGCGGTCAAAAGAGAAGCAGTCCCACGACGAGCCCTACCTGCAACGGATCGCCGTACAGGGCCGCGGCAAGGCCCGCATCGTGCCCGTCGACGACCTGACTCACATCACCGCCGACGGCTCCTACGCGGAGCTGCACACCGGCGAGGACACCTACGTCATCCGCGAGCGCATGAAGACCCTCGCCGCCCGCCTCGACCCCGACACGTTCGTGCGGGTGCACCGGTCGGCCATCGTCCGGCTCGACGAGATCGAGATGATCCTGCGGGGGGGCGGGGGCAACTACGCCGTGCGCCTCAAGGGCGGCACACGGGTCAGCGTGAGCCGCAGCCGGGTCGACGAGCTGCAAGACCGCCTCGGCGTCGACGTGCTTCAACGCAACGATGCAGACAACCCGTAGTCCCCAGCGCTATCCCCGCACCGGCGTGGATTTGAGCCGCGGAATGACCTCTCGGCCAATGCGCTGTACCTCCTCCAGCATGGGACTGCATTGCAGCAGCACCAGGTCGAGGCCCGCGTCGGCGTACGCGTTCAGCTTCTCCACGATCTGCTCCGGCGTGCCGACCAGGTCGGGCCGCAGGCCGCGGTTGGAGACGGAGTAGTCCTTCAGGTCCACCTCCGAGTCGAGTTCGGAGTGCTCCACGAAGTCGTCGTAGCTGTCGAAGCCCTCCGCCTCGTGGTCGACCGTGGTAATGCGGTCCAGCTCCTCTCGGGCCTCCTGCTCACTCTCGCGGCAGATCATGTACGCCGCCATCCCGAACTTCATCTCGTCAGGGTCGTGGCCCATCTCGGCGCGGCGCTCACGCAGGTCGTCGATGTCGCCGGCAATCTTGTCGACCGTGCCGCCGTGCATGAGGTAATGGTCGCAGTGGGTGGCGATCATGTTGCGCCCCTCCTCGGAGCCGCCCCCCGCATAGACGGGCACGCCGCCGGGCTGAACGGGCTTGGGCTGCAGGATCGTGTCCTCGATGGTGTAGAAGTCACCGTCGAATGAGAAGCGCTCCTGCGACCAGAGGCCCTTCAGGATCTGCACAAACTCGGCGGAGCGGTCGTAGCGGTCGCTGTGGTCGAGCCAATCGCCGACGTACATCTTCATCTCCTCCTCCCACCAGGCCGACACGAGGTTGATCTCAAACCGTCCGTCGGAGATGTGATCGATGTTGGAAGCCATCTTGGCGGTGACGGCCGGCTCGCGAAAGCCGGGCCGGATGGCGGCCATGATGCGGATGTTGTCCGTCACCGGGGCAAGGGCCGAGGCGGTGGTCCAGCACTCCAGGGCCGGGTGCGACGGGCCGTTGATGTCGTTCAGGTTGAGCTCGGCGATGAGCATCGTCGAGAAGCCGGCGGCGTCGGCCGCCTGCGCGACCTTTCGGTTGTACGCGAACGTGGGCGGCATGCCCTCGTCGTCCACGTTGCGGAGCCAGCCGCCGAAGACGGGAAGCCAGATGCCAAGATCGATCATCGGTGGGTTGAAGGTTAGAAGGTTGGGGATTGGAAGAGGTGATCAGGAAGGAACGTGTTCGCCGGTCGCCGCAGCCTCCAGCTCGCGCTTCAGGAACTCGGCGACGGCGGCCATGCCACTCAGGTCGTGCTCGTCTTCGACCTCGGGCGAGTAGTTGGTGGTGCCGTTGATGTCGTAGGTCCAGCTCTGTCCGTCGGCGTCCTCGATGAACTCGATGCCGGCAATGTCAATCTGCTCGTGGTTGAGGAAGGTCTTGTAGCGGTCGATGAGAGCGGCGGGCACGTCCTCGCGGAGGGCGAAGAGGGAATCGTCCCCGTCCACGGCGCAGCGGTCCGCGTCGGTGCGGCAGGCGTCGGCCGGGCACAGCTCGAAGCCGTCGCTGGTGTCGGACGTGATGGCGTACAGGAACTCGCCGTCCACGAACTCGCAGCGCGTGATGAACGGCTCGGCCGCCTCGATGAACTGCTGCAGGAGCGTGATGTGGGCCGGCGGCGTGGGAATATCGCCGGCGTGCACCGCCTCCTCGAACGCCTCGTGGGTGCGGAAGAGCTGCACCCCAAGTCCCTTTCCGCCCCGATTGTGCTTCGTGACGAACGGCGTGGGCATGTCCTGTGCAGCGTCCAGCAGCGCCTCTCCTCCCCCCGCGACGGCCCGTGTGGCCGGGGTCCGCAGCCCCGCTTGCTCCAGCGCGGCATGCTGCTGCACCTTGCTGATCTCCAGCTCGAAGGCGTGGGATCCGTTCACGACACGCCGCCCGTGCCGCTCCAGCCACGCGATCAGCTGGCGCGTGTGCTCGACGGCTGGGGTGTGCCCCCGCGTGTGGGAGGAGGCGCTCATGCGGTTCAGGAAAACGCCCTCGGGCGGCGTGCCGGTGACGTCGAAGTGCCCGTCGTTCACGAACCACTCCTCGTAGGGCACCCCCGCCGCGTCGAGCGCCGAGCGCAGGGGCGGCATCCAGTCTTCGTTTTCGTAGATGATGTAGGCATTCATGACGTGGGCGATGGCTCGTCGAAGGGAACAAAACTAAAAAAGCCCCCGGCAGAACCGGTGGGCAGAGGCAGCAGTGCCGACCGTTGACCACGCGGCTCACACACGACACGCGGCTCACACACGAGAGGACGGGCAGCAACAACAGTACATGTGCAGGCGGGTGAGCATTGGGGCAGGGGTAATTTGAGAAGACTACCTTCAGCTATCTTCGGGGGCTGTTTGGGTTCCTGTCCGTTACACAGACTTCAGCTTCTCGCTCTCCGGAGATGCCCCATTCCGGCCGACCGCTTCTCAGGCCCGACTTCCGTGCTGCTCCAGCACCGTGTCGGCCTGCGCCTGGATTTCGGGCCGTTGCCGAAGTGCGTGGATGGCGTCCTGGGCGTGGTGGTAGGCGTCGTTGTGGTCCACGACCCGCTCCGGGTAGTCCTTGCCCACCACACACCCGGCGGCGCGCTGCTCGATGGGCGACATCTTCCAGGGCGCATGGACATACGCAGTCGTCTCAAGGGAGGCCAGCTCCGGGACCCAGCGCCGAATGAACGTGCCGTCGGGGTCCTGCTCCCTGCCTTGCTTCACGGGATTGTAGATGCGGACGCGATTGATGCCGGTGGTTCCGGACTGCATCTGCACCTGCGGGTAATGGATCCCCGGCACGTAGTCGGCCATGAGGCCGCCGTAGGGAGGCGCAAAGCGGCGCCAGTCGAGCCAGCAGTCGTAGGCCGCGAACGAGCAGAGCATCGCCCGCATGCGGAAGTTGAGCCAGCCCGTGGTGCGGAGGCAGCGCATGCAGGCGTCGACCATGGGAAAGCCCGTGCGGCCGTGAAGCCATGTGTCGTAGAGCGCCGGGTCCCAGTCGTCGGCGCGAAGATTGTCGAAGGCGGGGATGTAGCTCTCGTTCTCGATCCGGGGAGCGTCCTCCAGCTTCTGCGTGAAGTGGCTGTGCCAGTGCAGGCGGCTGTCGAAGCTGCTCAGTCCTTTGCGTCGTGCCACGGCGGCCGGGCCCCTCTGTCCCTGGAGCTCCTCCTGCCGGCGTCGCAGCTCATAGACCACCCGCCGCAGGCTAATCGTGCCGTAGGCCAGGTGCACCGAGATCCGCGAGCACTCCGTCTGCGCGGGGGCCGGGCGCGACATGGCCCGGCGGTAGGTGCGCCCCCGTTCGCGAAGGAACGAGTCGAGGGTCCGGTGGGCCTCCGCCTCCCCAATCCGCTGAAGGGCGGCGGTCGACGGCCGGAGGCCCAGGTCGGCGTGGGACGGCATGGACCCGGGCTCTACGTTGTCGATCGGTTGGAGCGCATCGGGCGGGTGCACGAGCGGCCGATTCATGAACGACGCCCACTGGTCGGCCCATTCGTCACGGTCGTGCGGCCCGCGCACAACGCCCCGGCTCGGCACCTCCGTGAACGGGACCTCGTGGACGCGGGCCCAGTCGCGCACACGTCGATCCCGTGCGAACGTGCGCTGATTGCCGGTTTCTTCGTGGGCCCAGAGCCGAAGAGGGCCAACGGCCGCCCGCAGCGATTCGAGGACGTCCGGCATCTCGCCACAGCGCACGACTAGCGGCTGCCCTCGCTTCGCAAGACGGGCCCGGAGTTCGATGAGGGCCTCGCGGATCAGGGTCCAGTGGCGTGGGTGGTAGTCCGCCCCCGCCGCAATGGACGGCTCCGCCACGTAGAGGGGCAACACCGGTCCCCGGTCGGCGGCCTCCGCAAGAGGACGATGGTCACCGACCCGCAGGTCCCGTTTGTACCAGACAACGTGCGTGCGTGACGGCATGGATAGAAAGACGGACTGGCGTAAGTGCGACTGTTATACCGCCTCCAGCCTCCCCCGATTCTCCGAAACTCTTCCCATTCTGCAAGATCTGTCGGCGGTCCCCCGAGGACATCGTAGGACAGAGGATCACTGTCCGACCAGGGCCTTTCTGTTTGGCGACCTCCCTCCCCCGCACGTCCCTCTGACGCCGCTCTGAAGCCGGTGGACCGCCCTTCCAGATTCTCAGCCCCCCTGTCCCCCAGGGCCTAGACGCACGACGGAGGCCGTATACAGCCCCCAAAGTCCGGCGTCCCGGTGCGCCACGAGGTGGAGGTCCGTCCCCGCAAGCATCGGCCGCAGCCGCCGGTTGAAGTCCGAGACGAGCACCCGGGCCGCTGGATTGAGCGCCCGGCGCGGCAACGAGGGCGACGTGTCTGGCGGCAGAAATTTGTCGTAGATCGAGACGCGCCCACCCGGGGCCAGCACGCGGGCCGCCTCGGCCAGAACCGCCTCCGGATCCGGGAGCACCGACAGCAGCAGATGGAGCAGGACGACGTCGAACGCGTCCTCCTCAAAGGGGAGTGCGTGCGCGTCCCCGACGTGGGCATCGACTGTTAATCCGAGCGTCCGTGCCCGCGCCTCTGTACGACGCACCATCGCCGGCACCGCGTCGAGGGCTGTGATGGGCGTTTCGGGGGACAAATACCTGAGGTCCAGTCCAGTGCCGCATCCGGAAAGCAAAATGCGGGCGTTCGGAGCTGGATCGAGCCACTCGATGGCCCGCCGCCGCCCGCGCTCCATCGGCCACGCAAGCGCGTCATAGACCGGCGCATAGAGCCGATACCGGGTCCGATTCCACCAGCGTGCCCATGTTCGGGGCGGCGGCGGAAGATCCGTGGGATCCGTGGGCATATCGCGGGGCACGTCGTGCCGGCTTGATCGAACTCAGCAGGGCACTTTCAATTCAAAGGAGGCCAATTGTTCGCCGTGGCGCGCCTCCGGGTGGCCCGATCACACTTCTTCCAAGATACACTTCCCCCGTGCTCGATGATCTCGTCGTTCTGGAACTTGCCTCCGTCCTTGCCGGCCCCAGCGTCGGCCAGTTTTTCGCCGAGCTGGGGGCGACGGTGCTCAAGGTCGAAAATCCCCGCACAGACGGCGACGTAACCCGCCAGTGGCACGCGCCAAACGTCGAAGGCAATGGGCGCGAAGACCGATCGGCCTACTTCTGCTGCTGCAACCACGGGAAGCAGTCGATTGCCCTCGACCTGTCGACGGAGGCGGGGCGGACGCTCCTGCACGAGCTGGCGGAGGACGCCGACGTGGTGCTCGCCAGCTACCGGCCCGGCACGGCGGAGGCACTGGGGGCCGACTACGAGACACTATCCAGCCTCAGCCCCGATCTCGTTTACGGACACGTCACCGGCTACGGCCCCGACCGGGAGCGCGCCGGCTACGACGCCGTCATCCAGGCCGAGAGCGGCTTCATGCACATGAACGGCCCCGCGGACGGCCCGCCGACGAAGTTGCCGGTGGCCCTCATGGACGTGCTGGCGGCACACCAGCTCAAGGAGGGACTGCTGGTGGCGCTCCTGAACCGCGAGCAGGGCGGGGGCGGCGCGTACGTGCCGGTGTCGCTCTTCCAGGCAGCGGTAAGCGGCCTCGCCAACCAGGCCACCAACTGGCTCGTGGCCGGCCACAGCCCGCAGCGCATGGGCTCGGCGCACCCAAACATTGCCCCCTACGGCACGCCGTACGAGACCGCCGACGGTCCGTCCGTCGTGCTGGCGGTGGGCACCGACCCCCAATTTGCGGCCCTCTGCGACGTGCTCGGGCGGCCCGACCTGGCGGACGAGCCACGGTTCGCCACGAATGCCGACCGCGTGGCCCACCGCGACGCACTGCATGCCCTACTGGCGGACCAGATTCAGCAGTTCGACCACGATGCCCTTCTGGCAGAGCTCCACGAACGCGGCGTGCCGGTCGGAACCGTGCGCGACATGCCCGCTGTCTCTGAGCAGCCCGCAGCCGGCGCGATGGTCCTCGCCCCGGACGACGGCCCGCCCGGACTCCGGCAGGTGGCCTTTCCACACTCCAACGACGGTTCTACGTCGCTCCGCCCACCGCCCCGCTACGCCGAGCACACCGCCACAATCCTCCATGAGCAGCTTGGCTACTCTCCGGAACGGATCGATGTGCTGGAAACCGAAGGGGGCGTCCGCTGAAGCGCTCTCGCGTCTGGAGGTGCCGCGCGCCGTCTTCTGAGAGTCTATCTCTTCGCCTCCCAGGTCCGGGTCTGGTCGAAGATGTAGGTGGCGAGCTGGTCGATCGCCACGCGGTCCTGCTCCATCGTGTCCCGGTCGCGGACCGTCACCGTCTGGTCGTCGAGCGTGTCAAAGTCGACGGTGATGCAGAAGGGCGTGCCCGCCTCGTCCTGACGGCGGTAGCGCTTGCCCATCGAGCCGCGGTCGTCGTAGCGGACGTTGAAGTGCTGGTTCAGGTCGGCCTCGATGTCGCGGGCAATGTCCGGCAGGCCCTCCTTGTCCGTAAGCGGGAAGATGCCGGCGCGGACGGGTGCCACCTCGGGGTGGAACTGCAGCACCGAGCGCGTGTCGCCCTTTACCTCCTCCTCGTAGTAGGCGTCACAGAGCACCATGAAGAGCGTCCGGTCGAGGCCCGTGGAGGTCTCCACGACGTACGGCGTGTAGCGCTCCTCCTCCCACGGGTCGTAGTACGACATCTTCTTGCCCGAGTACTCCTCGTGCCGGCTCAGGTCGTAGTCGGTCCGGGAGTGGATGCCTTCCAGCTCCTTCCACCCGATCGGGAAGTCGTACTGAATGTCGACCGCCGCGTTGGCGTAGTGCGAGAGCTGGTCGTGCTCGTGGAAGCGGAGGTTCGACGGGTCGATGCCGAGGCTCTCGTGCCACGCCATTCGGCGCTCCTTCCACTGTTCGTACCAGTCGAGCTCGGTGCCCGGCTTCACGAAGTACTGCATCTCCATCTGCTCGAACTCCCGCATGCGGAAGACGAACTGGCGGGCCACGATCTCATTGCGGAACGCCTTGCCGATCTGGGCGACCCCGAACGGGACGTGGAGGCGCGCCGGCTCGCGGGCGTTGTGGAAGTTTACGAAGATGCCCTGCGCCGTTTCGGGCCGCAGAAACACCGTTTGCCCGTCCACCGGCCCCATCTCCGTCTCGAACATGAGGTTGAACTGGCGCACGTCCGTCCAGTCGAACGCGCCGGACTCGGGCGCCGGAATCTCTTCATCCATGACGATGTCGTGGAGCGCGTCGTTCATCTCGTCGCCCGCGTTGAGCGCCTCCACCAGCCGCTCATGGACCTCCTTGGCGTGCTCCTCTTCGCCCTCTTCGCGCAGGTCCCGGATGTAGTCCTCAATCAGTTCGTCGGCGCGGTAGCGGTGGCCGGAGGCCCTGTCGTCAATAAGTGGGTCATTGAAGGCCTCTGTGTGCCCGGACGCATCCCACGTCTCCGGGTGCATCATGATGGAGGCATCCAGCCCCACGATGTCGTCGTTCTGGTAGACCATCGACTGCCACCACTTCTCCTTCACGTTGCGCTTCAGCTCGACGCCCATCGGGCCGTAGTCGTAGGTGGCGCTGAGGCCGCCGTAGATCTCCGACGACTGCACGATGAAGCCGCGTTGTTTGGAGAGGGAGACGATGGTGTCGAACAGGTCGTCGCTCATGGAGTCGGTGGGCAATCGGTGAGTGCGCGCGGAGACAGGACTAGAACGGAAAGGTATCAACCGTCTTTGCTGGATGCAACGGGCGCCCGCCATTGTTCATTGATCATTGGCGAGCCGAAGCCCAAGCAGAGTAGCTTTCCCCCACCTCCTTCCTCACGAGCGCCGTCCTCCGGTTCGGGCCGTGTGAATCGATTTGGAGAGGATGGCACAGAGCTGGTCGGCTTCGTCGGTAATGTCGGAGAGCCGGTGCGCAGGAAGCAGGTCGGCCTTTCGGATAAACCGGAGCCAGGTTTTGGTCTCACGCAACTCTTTGAGACCGATGCTGAGCTTGTGGGCAAAATCGCGGCGACTTTCTGCAGCACAGCCCTCCGAATAGTTCGGCGCCGGCGAGGTCCCACTCCGCACAATTTGATCTGCTACGTGTCGTCCCATTCTTGTATCCGGCAGTGCATCCGCCACCTTCCCAACTCGCACCGCAAAGTCGATGAGGCGATCTTCCAAGTCCTCCGGCGAGAGATCATCGCTCATTGGCCCATCTTTCCATTTGAATGAACAAATGAAGAAATGCATAGATGACCAATGATCGTCTATCCAATGACGCCGCGCTCCGCCAACGACGTGTGCTGGGTGCCAGCGATGATCAGGTGGTCGTGTACCGGAATGCCCATCGTGTTGCCGGCCTCGGCGAGCTGCCGGGTGATGCGGATGTCCTCGCGACTGGGCTCGGGGTTTCCGGAGGGGTGGTTGTGGAGACAGATAACGGCGGCCGCGTCGTCGAGGATCGCCTGCTCAAAGACCCCGCGCGGCTCCACGACGCTGGAGGAGAGGCCGCCCTCGCTCACGGTGTAGTTGCCAATGATGACATTGGCCGTGTTGAGGTGAACGACCTTAAACACTTCCTTATCCAGATCACACAGGAGCGGGCCGTACACGTCCGCCACGTCGGTGGGGCAGGTCACCTGCACGCGGTCGTCCTGCTGGCGTTGGGACTCAACGCGACGCCCGGCCTCAAACGCAGCGGCCAGCTTGGTGGCCTTGGCCGGCCCCACGCCCTGCGTGCGCGTCAACTCCTTCGGCTTGCGCTGCGAGACCTCGTGCAGCGAGCCGTACAACTGGAGCAGGGCGCGCCCAAGCTCGACGGCAGAGACGGGGCCGTCGTTGGTACGGGTGCCCGACCCGAGCAGAAGTGCCAGCACCTCTGCGTCGGAGAGAACGGTGGGCCCGTGCGTCAGCAGCTTTTCGCGCGGCTGATCGGACTCATCCCACTCGTGGATCGGCACGTGGTACAGCAGGGCGGGTTCTTCCGATCCCTCAGGGGACGACGGGCCCTCGGCGGAAGCGTCAGGGGCAGAGTCGGGGGACGCCATGGGAAGCAGACACAGGACGAGAGTTTGTGTACTCCCCAGACACGTTCCCCCCCACGTTTATAACTGTCAGCCACGATGCATTCTGCCCGTGTCGGCGGACCAGCCTCGCTCCTCCGCCCCGCCGGTGCGTCCCTGGCTACTCAGGAACGAGCTCGTTCAGCAGGTGGGCGTTGGACGGGCTGTTGCGCAGGTGCCGAAGCAGGGCCTGCATCGCCTCGATCGGGGCCCGCGAGTTGAGCGCTCGGAACAGCTGGTTGTGCTTCTTGCGCCGCACCTCGCCCAGGAGCCGCTCCTCGTTCCGGGTTCCACTCTCGCGGAGGTTGACGGCCGGGAAGATGCGCTTGTCGGCCATCTCGCGGTCGAGCACGATCTCGGAGTTGCCTGTGCCCTTGAACTCCTCGAAGATGACCTCGTCCATCCGGCTTCCGGTGTCGACCAGCGCGGTCGCAATGATGGTCAGTGAGCCGCCCCCCTCAATGTTGCGCGCCGACCCGAAAATCTGGCGCGGCACCTTGAGCGCCTCCGCGTCCAGGCCCCCAGACAACGTCCGGCCGCTGCCGTCCACCCACAGGTTGAAGGTGCGCCCGAGACGAGTGAGCGAGTCGAGCAGAACGACAACGTCCTTCCCGGTCTCGACGAGCCGCTTCGCATGCTCCATCGCCAGGGTCGACACGCGAACGTGGTTGTCTTCTCCACGATCGTTGGAGGAGGCAAATACCTGCGCCTCCGTCGTGCGGCGGAAGTCGGTCACCTCCTCGGGCCGCTCATCCACCAGTAGCGAGACGAGTTCGACCTCCGGGTGGTTCTCCGTAACGCCCGCCGCGATGTCTTTTAGCAACACCGTCTTTCCGGCTCGAGGGGGCGACACAATCAGGGCCCGCTGCCCCTTCCCCAGCGGCGCAACCAGGTCGAGCACCCGCATCGACTCGTCGCCGGTTCCGGTAATCAGGTCCAGCTTTTCGTCCGGGTACACGCTCGCTCCCTGCTCGAAATCCTTGAGCTGGGCCCACTCTTCCGGGGGCAGTCCCATCACGGTATCAATCCACCCAACCTGCATGCCCCCCTTGCGGCCTGGCTTCAGGTCGCCCTCGATGACAACCCCGTCGCGAAGATTAAACTTGCCGATGAGCGGTGGCGGCATGAAGGGATCGTCCTCATCCTTCGGCAGGTCCGGCCGCAGCTCGCGCATGAAGCCGTACTTCTTTTCGCCGATGAGTTCGAGGAGCCTCCGAAATGAATCGTTGTCCTTTTCTGACATGATCGGTTCTTCGGTGAGTGATGAAGCCGACAAGCCCCGCTCCAACGGAGCGTGCCTGCCAATACGCAATGCGGTGGCGACAACGTGCCGCCCCTGAACACCAGGCATCCCACAAGCTCAGTGGGCCTTCCCCTCTCGGGGCCTTCGAGGAGACAGTTCGGCCTCGGGGCCCCCAGCGTGCGCAGGGCCAAGGACCAACTCAGCACGCGGGGATGCTGCTTACGGCCGGACGAGAATCTCCAGAGGGGAGAGCACTCGACGCCGTCCCGCTGAATTGCACGGTTGGAGGTCAGCAGTGGGACCAACATCAAAACGGATGTCCCCTGTCCATCACAGCCTTCCCGCAGGACCCGTGCCGCCGATGATGTGCCTTCAGCTCAGCCCGAAGAAGTGGGAGCAAACAGTCCTCCGCTCCTCGGTGCTCCTCTCAGACTGACATGACTCATACGAGGGCCAGCAGCCGCCAGCACCCGTAAATCGACGTGAGGGCGTAGTGCATCTCCACGCTGGTGAGAACCATTCCCGGTGCCTCCGATCCGTAGAGAACCGGGCACGGGAGGAGACTTGGCAGAAAGCCAGGAGACAAGGTGGCATTCGAAAATCGGAACGCCGCCATATACAGATGGTTTCCCGGAAGGCTGCACCACTGCTCTCTTCATCCGACGTTCGGCGTTTCTGTGACGGATTCCAATTTGAACGTCGAGGTTCGGGGAAACCCCGACGATCCCCCCGTTCTTCTGTTGCACGGCTGGGGCCGAAGCCTGCAGGACCTGCGCCCCCTCGCTCAGGCCCTCACCGACGCCTGCTGGACACACGCCGTTGACCTGCCGGGCCACGGCGCATCCCCGCCCCCTCCTGAGCCCTGGGGCGTGCCCGAGCACGCACGGCTGCTGCACGACTACATCCGGACGGAGATTCAGTCGAGTACAACCGTGGTGGGGCACTCGAATGGCGGGCGCATCGCGCTGTACATGGCCGGCACGCCGGAGCACGCCTCTGCCATCGACCGGCTCGCGCTCGTCAGCCCCTCCGGCGTTGAACCCAATCGGTCGTGGGCCTACCACGTGCGGTCGGGGCTGGCCACGGCCCTGAAGACCCCCGTCCGGGCACTCCCGTCGTCTCTCCAGGCCCCAGCCGAGGATTGGCTTCGCCATTCCCTTGCCTGGCGCCTACTCGGCTCCGCAGACTACAACGCTCAGACAGGGGTCATGCGCACAACGTTCGTCAAAACCGTGAACGACCACCTCGACGAAGAGCTGGAGCACATCCAGGTCCCCACCCTTCTGTTCTGGGGAACCGAGGACGAGGCAATCTCGCGGCGGCAAATGGAACGGATGACGGCGAAAATCGACGACTGTGGGCTCGTGGAGCTTGACGGCGCCGACCACTTCGGGCACCTCGACCAGCCAGAAACCGTCCAGGCTGGGCTCCGTCATTTCCTGGAGAACTCGTAGGGCCTCGCCCGATGCGTCTTGCACGGACGCGGCATGCCCCCGATGTTGAGTGTGGATGGATCCCAGGTTCCATGCGTCCACGGGGCCGCACCGTCTTTCCCACCCATCTTCGGCAGCATGACGAGTGCGCTTCTTTGTTTCGGCATCATCGCCACCCTGTTTGCCGGGTGGCGGGTCGGGCGCCGGGTCCGATTTTTCCTCCACATCTTCCAGCTGGAAACATACAAGTTCGGCCGGTATGGACACTGGTTGGCCGAGCACGTGCCGTCGCTGATCGTCCGTCCCTCCCATGGCGCGGGCGCCACCCTGCTCCTCGGCGGAGGACTTGCCCCGTCCGTCGTCGAGACAGGGTGGGGGATGCTCATCCTCCTCCTGGCGTGGACGGGTGCCTTCCTCTCGTCGCGCCGCTACCGAAGCGATCGGGAGAAAACGCCGCTCGCGTTCACGGACCGCATGGTGCGCCTCGTCCTCCCCACGGCCCTTCTGGCCCTTCTGCCCATCGCCGGCGGCGGGCTGTACGGATGGACGCTTGGCGTCCCGACGGGCGTGCTGTGGTACCTGGGCGGCCTCCTCCTGGCCGACCTGGGAGCGCCCGTCTGGGTGGGCCTGGGCGCAGCCCTCGTGCAGCCCGTCGAAACGGCCATCCAGAGGGGCTTCAAGCGGCAGGCCCGGCGGCGGCTCCAGGCACGCCCGGACCTCTCTGTGGTCGGCATCACGGGCTCGTACGGCAAAACGAGCACGAAAGTCATCGTTGCCGAGCTTCTCCGACAGACGTACAACGTGTACGCCACCCCGAGCTCCTACAACACGCCCATGGGGCTCTGCCTCGCCATCAACGAACACGTGAAGCCCGAGCATCAGGTCCTGGTGCTGGAGTATGGCATTCGCTACCCCGGCGATATGGACGAGCTCTGCAACATCGCCGAACCGGATGCATCGGTCGTGACCACCGTGGGGGTGGCCCACCTCGAAACGATGAAGACCCAGGACAACATCGCGGCAGAGAAGGGAGGGCTCGTGGAGCGGACGGCATCGGGCGGCCCTGCCGTTCTCAACGTAGATGATGAGCGCGTGGCCGCCATGGCCGAGCGCGCCCCCGGTCCGGTCTGGCGGGTCTCGACCGACGGACACCCCGACGCCGACATTGCGGTCCACGAGATCCAGTATGATACCGGGGGCACCGCCTTCGACGTAACGGACGACACGGGCACCACGGCAACGTTCGAGACCCAGCTCTTGGGCCGTCACAACGTGCTCAACGTGCTCCTGGCCGTCGCCGTGGGCCGCTCCATGGGACTTCGGCTCCGACAAATGGCCCATGCAATCCGGCGTGTGGAGCCCATCGAGCACCGTCTTCAGCTTCGCAGCCGGGGCGGCGTGACGATCATCGACGACGCTTTCAATTCGAACCCCGTGGGGGCCCGGAATGCGGTTGAGATTCTAGGGGAGATGGGCGAGGGTCAGCGCGTGATCGTGACGCCGGGCATGGTGGAGCTTGGCGATCGGCAATGGACCGAAAACAAACGCTTCGGCCACTTCCTCGCCCGGCCCGACCTCGACCTCGTGGTCCTGGTCGGCGAGGAGCAGACGGCCCCGATCCAGGAGGGGCTCTCAGAGGCCGGTGCTCCGGAGGAGCGAGTGAAGGTCGTCTCCTCACTTGCGGAAGCGCAGGAGGTCCTCAAACAGCAGCTCACCCCGGGCGACGTAGTGCTGTACGAAAACGATCTGCCCGACCAGTACAGCGTGTAGGGCAGTGCGGCGTGCACGGGTCGTCTCTGCCTCAGTCACAGAGCTCCTCAGAACCCATTTCAGTTTGCGCCTCGGGGCTCCGACCCACCGGCCGAGGGGGCTTCGCCTCCACCCCACGTCCATGCCTCAGCGCCCCGCGCCCGCTAGGCATAGCGCCAGTGCGACGCCACCTGTTCCAGGACCTGTTCGCTCGTGCGTCGGTTTTGCGTCTCGATAGAAGATTGCTGGTCCACCTCAAAGTCTCGCGCAGAATCGTGGAGGGTCGGCGTCAGCGAACTGTCAAGGCGCGCCTGCCACCGCTCGCGGTAGTTCTCGGGAAGGGCATCCGGAAGTTCACAGCCAAGAACAAGCAGCGCGAGGAGGCCCCAAACCCGCGACACCGTATCGAGCCGGTATCCCCCACCAAGGGTGCAGAGCAGGCGTCCTTCGGCGTGGTCGTCGGCGAGGGACAGGAGGCGACGAAAGATGGTCTCGTAGGCCTGCGTCGTAAGGAGGAGATCGGCCAGCGGGTCCTTGAAGTGTGCATCGGCTCCGCACTGAGCCACAATTACGTCCGGCTGAAAATACCGGAGCGCAGGCGGGACCACGCGCTCGAAGGCATCGAGGTAACTGCCCGACTCGGTGTACGGCGCCAACGGTACGTTCAGGGCAAAACCTTTGCCAGCCCCTTCGCCAATCTCGTCAGTGTATCCGGTGCCCGGAAAGAGGGCCCGGCCGGTTTCGTGAAGACTGATCGTGAGCACCCCGGGATCCTCGTCGTGCAGGTGCTGCACGCCGTCTCCGTGGTGCACGTCGACGTCTACGTAGGCGACGCGGATGTCGTGCTCCCGCAGCGCACTGATGGCCACGGACAGGTCGTTGTAGACACAAAACCCAGAGGCCCGTGCCCGATGGGCGTGGTGGAGCCCCCCACCAAACTGGAGCACACGAGTCGCGTCTCCGGCGGCAATCAGCCGCGCGCCACGGAGCGTCCCACCGACAAGGCGCCGGGCCGCAGCGTCCATCCCTTCGAACACCGGCACATCGCCCGTGTTGAGCCCGAAAGAGTGGGCTTGTGGGGGCGGCGTTCCGTCCGAGGCCGCCACGACTTCGTCCACAAACGGCTCGCTGTGCACCCGGCGCACGTCGTTCCGGGTCGCCACTGGAGGAGCCTCAGGGGTGAGCGGGACGCCCAGGGCATCGAGCAGGTCCATGGCCATCTCCTGCCGCGTGGGACTGAAGGGATGTTCGGGGCCGAAGTTGTAGTCGGAGTATCGCTTGTGGAAGAGGAGTGTGGCCATGTCCGGGGAAACGGTAGAACGAAGAGTCGTAGAGGAACAGCCCTGGAGCGAAGCCGCACGGCCCCCGAAAGGTAGCCCCCACCGGACCCGTTCGTCAATGGACCGCTCGCCGGTCCGGTCCTTGGGCGACGCCGACGGGTACCACAAAGGCCCCGTCGCTCTGGGCGCAATGTGCACACGCACCGACTCTCAGCTGCCCCCTGACGCAATGCCCAACGCTCCCCCCGACGTTTCCTCGTGCCTGTTCGAATGCTCATGGCCACGGGGTTCTTGATTCTCCTCGGACTCGGCTGTGACGCTGCCGGCCCGAGCAGCCCCACTTCGACGTTGAGGCGACCGGGCTCAGCTTTGCCGAGTCTTTCGCTCTCAAAACGACCCTGAATGCCCTCCTGACCGGCCTCGGAGTGAGGACCGCCCTTCCGGTCAGTCGAGGAGCGGCGCAAAGGCCTCGCGGACCGCGTCCGGGGGATGGGTGGGGCGCCGCGCCTCCGCATCCGTGAAGCAGAGCGTGGTGTGGCCGGTGACCAACACCTCCTCTTCTCCCTCCCGACGCACCGTGTAGTCGATGGGGACCCGCGCGGTGGGCATCTGCTCGAAGCATGCCTCCACGACGAGCGGGTCGTCGTAGTGGGCCGGGCCGTGGTAGTCGACCTCCACGTGCACCACGGGCATGATGATGCCGTGGGCCTCCAGGTCGCGGTAGCGGACGCCCACATGGCGCAGGGCTTCCGTCCGGGCCGCCTCGAAGTAGTCGAGGTAGTGCGTGTGGTAGACCACTCCCATCGGGTCACACTCTCGGTACCGGACGCGGTGGGGGTGCGAGTACGTGTAGGCCATGGGGGAAGACTTGAGAACGCATGAGGCGAGGGGCCCGGGGCATCTACGCAGGGGGGGACATCGGCTCGGCCGACGTGTAGGCCCCCAGGGCGTCGAACTTTTCGAGTCGCCGGTCGAGAAGCGCCTGCGGGGCAAGGGCCTCAAGATCATCGAGGGCCTCCCCGACGGCGGCCCCGACGGCCTGATAGGTCGTTTCCGGGTCGCGATGCGCCCCGCCCACGGGCTCCGGGACAATCTCGTCGACAATGTCCACCTCCGTCAGATCGGTGGCCGTGAGCTTGAGCGCCTGCGCCGCGTCTTCCTTGTGGTCCCACGAGCGCCAGAGGATCTGGGAGCAGCTCTCCGGCGCGATCACCGAGTACCAGGCGTTTTCGAGCATCAGGATGCGGTCGCCGAGCCCGACGCCAAGGGCTCCCCCGGACGCTCCTTCCCCGATGACCACGACGACGACTGGCGTCTCCAGGCGCGCCATCTCGAAGAGATTGTGGGCGATGGCCTCGGCCTGCCCCCGCTCCTCGGCCCCCATGCCCGGGTAGGCCCCCGGCGTGTCGAGAAGCATGACGACCGGCTTTCCAAACTTGGCGGCCATTTTCATGAGCCGCTCCGCCTTGCGGTAGCCCTCGGGGTTGGGCATGCCGAAGCGGCGGTGCTTGCGCTCCTTCGTGTCGCGCCCTTTCTGGTGCCCCATGATCATCACGGTGCGGTCGCGATACCCGAAGCGGCTCCCCGCAAATTGCGCCAGCCCCCCTACAATGGACCGGTCGTCGCCAAACGTGCGGTCCCCGCGCAGCTCCGTAAAGTCCTCCGTCAGCGCCTCAATGTGATCCAGCGTGTAGGGCCGCTGCGGATGGCGGGCAATCTGCACCCGTTGCCACCGGGTGAGGTTGCGGTAGATGGAGGTCCGCAGCTGCTCTACCCGTTCTTCCAAGGCCTCGATCTCCTTGGACAGGTCGTCCTGCGTCTCTGCATTGAGCTCTCGCATCTCGGTGAGCTTGTCTTCAAGCTCGACTAGGGGCTTCTCAAAGTCGAGCAGGTGTTCGTCGTCGGCCATGACGGGGACAGGGGGGTTGAAGACGCATTTTGGGAGGCTCACTCAAATAAGCCGCCTGGCGATGGGAATGGCAATCACTTGGAGAGGGACAGCCCGTGGACACACGAAGTTTTCCAGAAGGGCACGCCCGGCGGGGCTGCGAAACGGAGGTCCGGAACGCGCCCCTACGGTGGCCGTCGGGGTACGGCGCGCCGTGTCCAAATCAGTGCTGAGCCGCCCCCCGTGGCCACCCTCAATGCCCTTCGCGAGTATCTCGACACGCTCGTCGATCAGTACGAGCGTCCTGCCTTCATCAACGACGACCCGATTTCGATTCCTCATGCCTTCGACGCCCCCCGGGACCAAGAAGTGATTGGGCTCTACGCGGCGCTGCTGGCATGGGGCCGCCGCGACGTGATGCTGCGCAAGCTCGAAGAATTGTGCGAGCGGATGGGCCACGCCCCCTATCGCTTCGTGCGCACATTCGACCCATCGGCCGACGCGGAGGCGCTCGACGGATTCGTCCACCGGACCTTCCAGCCCATCGACGCAGTCTGGCTGACGACCAACCTGAGCACCGCCCTCGACCGGCACGAGACTGTCGAGGGCCTGTTCGCGGCGCACCGCCCGGAGGACCCGGACGGGTCTCTCGTAGCGCCAATGCTACAGGGCGTGAGCACGACCCTCCTCACGATCCATGACGACACGCCGCAGCGGCTCCGCAAGCACCTGGCCCGGCCCGAGGCCGGCAGCGCCTGCAAGCGGCTCAACATGTACCTCCGTTGGATGGTGCGGCCGGGCCCCGTTGACCTCAACCTGTGGTCGATCCTGGACCCGGCCGACCTGATGCTGCCGGTGGACGTGCACGTGGGGCGTCAGGCCCGCGCACTCGGGCTGCTAGAGCGGAAGAGCAACGACTGGACGGCGGTCCGCCGCCTCACGACCATTTGCCAACACTTTTGCGCGTCGGACCCCACCCGCTACGACTTTGCGTTCTTCGGGGTGGGCGCTCAGGACGAGTCGTTGGACGCGCGCTTCACGGGGGCCAACCGGGTCGACGGGAGCGCTTTGCCGACGCCCCGGTAGTCGCTCTTGTAGTAGAGCACCGCCCCCTGATCCGGGCGCTCCTCCACCTCCACCACACGCCCCACGTACAAAGAGTGGTCGCCGGCATGAACCGAGTCGTGGGGACGACAGTGAAGAACCCCCGAGCCCCCTTCAAGAATCGGCGTGCCGTGGGAATCACGCTCATGGGGCACCGACTCAAACTGTTCAGGGCCACTAAGGCCGGGAATCGCAAACTGCTTCGCGAGGTGTGCCTGCCCCTCGCCCAACACATGTACCGCAAACCGGTCACAGCCCTCCATCACGTCAAACATGCTGGAGTCGCGGCCCACGTTGAAGCTTACGAGCGGTGGGTCAAGCGCAACGCTTGAGAAGGACCCGATTGTGATGCCGCGTGCCTCGTCGCCCCCTCGGGCTGTTACCACGACAACGGGGGACGGAACCCGTCGCATCGATGCCCGAAACGTACTTGGTTCATCTTCGGCCATAAAGCAGGGTTGTACCCAGGTGTGTGATGCGCATCCCGGAAGGCGCGTCCCGAGATATTCTGCTTGAGAAGGCCTTGAATGGGACGGCGACGGGGCCGTTCGCTCTGGGTGCCGTCCGTTACGAGACCGTGTTCATCACGAGAAGACATCGGACACGCGGCGGAAGAAGGACTTTTGTGTGTCCTCCTCGGAGGGCTGCGGCTGGAAGTTGTCGTGTTCTCGGAGCTGGCCGAGACGCTCTTCCTCCTCTTCGGTGAGCTCCTGTGGCGTCCACACGTGCACACGGATCATCTGGTCGCCCTGGCCGCTCCCCTCCAGGTCCGGCAGGCCACGGTCCCGCATGCGGAGGATCTTGCCGGCCTGTACGCCGGAATCAACCTCCACGCGGGCCTGTCCCTCCAAGGTCGGGACGTCCACCTCGGTGCCAAGCGCAGCCTCCGGAAAGGACAGGTGGAGGTCGTAGTAGATGTCGAGCCCATCTCGCTCGAAGTGCTCGTGGGGCGTCTCCTCAATCTCGATGCGGAGGTCACCGGTCGGCCCTCCGCGAAGGCCCGCATTGCCGGCCTCGCCAAGGGTCAGGTAGTTGCCCTCCATCACCCCCGGCGGCACATTGATCGAAACCGACTCTTCGCCCTGCACGCGCCCCTCGCCGCCGCACTCGTCGCACAGGTTGTCGATGATGCGTCCCTCCCCCTCACACCGGGGGCACGGCTGCACGTTGACCACCTGCCCGAACACGGAACGGGAGACCTGACGGATCTCACCGGTGCCGTCACACTTCGGGCACATCGAGAAATTTTGCCCCCCCATGCCGCCCTCGGCGCCCGTGCCGTCGCACGACTCGCACTCCAGGTACTTCTGAAGCCGGAGGTTCTTCTCGGTGCCCTCCGCAATCTCTTCAAGTGTAAGCGAAAGCGACACGCGCAGATCACTGCCCGGACGTCCCCGTCCCCGCTCCGATCGACCGCGACCGCGGCCGCGGCCTCCGCCTTGGGCTCCCCCAAAGATATCGCTGAAGGCGTCGAAGATGTCTTCAATGTCGTGGAAGCCTTGGCCACGGCCCCGCCGCCCCCCGCCGGCCCCACTGTCAACACCATCATGCCCAAACTGGTCGTAGCGCTGACGCTGCTCCGCGTCCGACAGCACCTCGTACGCTTCGGACGCCTCCTTGAACTTCTGCTCGGCCTCCGGGTCGTCCGGATTGCGATCCGGGTGGTACTCCATCGCCTTCTTCCGGTAGGCCTTCTTGATTTCCTTGTCGGAGGCATCTTCGTCGACCCCGAGAATGTCGTAGTAGTCGCGCGGCATGAGCAGGAGCAGTTCGTTTGGAAGAGCACGGCCGTGGGCCGCTGCGTCAACGTGCAATGAAGCAGGCACCAGCCCGGAGGGACTGGCGACAAACTAGCGATGCAAAATCAACTGTTTTCTGACGGCTCGGCGGCCACGACAACACGGCTGTGACGAAGCACGCGGTCCCCCATGGTGTAGCCCCGCTGGATCTCTTGCAGAACCGTCCCCGGCGCCGCGTCCTCGGACGGCTGCCGCATCATCGCCTCGTGCAGCTGCTCGTCAAACGGCTCTCCCTCGGCCTCAATCGGCTCCACGCCAAGGGATTGAAGCTGGTCCTGAAACTTTCGGTACACCATTTCCACCCCGCCTTCGAGCGTCTCGTAGGCCGATTCCGGGTCGTCGGACACGTCGAGGTCCTGAGCCGCGTCGAGGGAGCGTTCAAAGTCGTCCAGCACCTCGAGCATCGATTCGAGAACCGTCTCCTTCCCGGCCACGTGGCGGCGCTTCTTCTCCCGGTCCATGCGACGGCGTACGTTTTCGAGCTCCGCCGCCTTGCGGAGCAGACGCTCATTCAATTCCTCCCGCTCGTCTTCCAGGCCATCCACCTCTTCACGGAGGGCCTCCACCTCGCCCGCAAGGGCCTCGGCGTCGTCGGGACGGTCGCCGGCAGGGTCCTCACGGTCAACGGAATCGGCGTCGGCAACATCGTCGGCCTCCGGAGGCGAGTCGTGGGTCGTCGGCTGGCTGTCGTTCGGGTCTGCGCTCACAGCTGAGAAGAGGGTTCGTGGGACAATACGTGGAACAGACAAGCGCGAACGGTCGCCGGCATTCGCCAGCGACCGCTGATATCGGTGGGGGCGGCCCCGGGAGCTGAAGGGCAGGTGAGCTAGGAGGGAATGGACGCGTCCGTCGCCTCCTCATCCGCGGGTCGATTCACGACGGCAGCCATGTTTTCAACGAGGGCCACGGCGCGCCCGTAGTCCATCCGCTTCGGCCCAATAACGCCGAGGGAGCCGACCGTGTCGCCAAGCTGGTACGGTGACATGACGATGGAGTAGGCGTCCATCTCCTCTTGATCGGTCTCGCCACCGATGCGGACGACGGCCTGTCCGACGGCATCGGGGTTGGCCTCAAACAGATTCTCGAGTACCTGTACGACACGGTCCTCATCTCCGATGGTCTCGATGAGGCGCCGCATATCGTCCGGCTGCTGGAATTCGGGCTGAGACAGAATGTTCTGCGTGCCGTCAAACTGCAGGCGACCTTCATCTGGCTCGCTGAAGAGGATCGAGGCCTCATCGAGAACGAGGTCGAGAAGCCCCGTCTCGTCGGGCAGGTCTCCGAGGCGTTCCTCGTAGGTATCGCGGATCTCGTGCAGGGTGAGGCCGGCGAGTCGCTCGTTCAGGATCGACACAATGCGGTCGATTTTGGACCGCTGCAGGTCCGGGTCGAAGCCCAGGACGACCGTTTTTACGAGCCCCCCCCGCACACTCAGCACGAACATGAAGCGCGATCCAGACAACGGGACGATGTCGAGCCGGTCCAGCATCGCGGTGGAGAGCCGGGGCGTGAGGGCGATGCCGAGCAGGTTGGTCAGCTTGCTCAGCAGGCGGGTGCTCTCACTCAGTAGCTCGTCGGTGTCGCTGACGAGGCGGGCAAGTTTGACCTTAAGCACCTCCCGCTCTACCTCTGAGAGCTCCGGCGTGTCCATGAGCTCGTCGACGAACGCACGGTACCCGAGCCGGGTGGGCACACGACCGGCGGAGGTGTACGGGTGACCGAGGTAGCCCATGTCTTCCAGGTCCGCCATGGTGTTGCGGATGGAAGCCGGACTCAGGTCTACGTTCGCGTCTCTGGCCAGCGACCGCGATCCCACTGGGCCCGCCGTATCGACGAATTGCTCCACGACGAGGCGAAGGATGTCGCGCTCACGCTCGCTGAGGGACGGCCGGTCGTCGTTCGTATCAACAGGGCTCACAGGGGTGTGAAGGAATTTCTGAAACGGGTGTCCAAGCCGCCGTACAGATTGATCCGTCCTCCCCCCGGCTCACTGAAGGGGCCCCTTCGGCGGGATCTATTTCGGGGGGGTATCGGATCCACAGGTGGGACTGAGTCTATCGTTTTTTGTACTCCACCACCGGGTTCGAGTTTCCCTCACGCGCATGCCTCTCGCAGCACGCGCTGCGTTGAAACGGCAGCCCCCACCACTGAATACATACGCATTGGTCATGCGTCTGCTCTGTCCGACCGTCACCGCCCTTCCACTCCACCCCGCCCTCCTTCATGCGCTTCCTGTCAACTCTCGCCGCCAATGTGATCGGGACGCTCGTCGCACTGGGGCTCGTTGTGTTCTTCTTCGTCTTCTTCTTTTTTGCCGTCTCTCTCTCGGCCGACCAAAGCCCGACCGTCCAGTCCGGCTCGGTCCTCACGGTGCCCCTGTCCGGCGACATTCCGGAGCGCGTGACCGATGATCCCTTTCAGAAGGCCTTCGGAGGGGGGCCGAAGTACGACCTGCGGGCCCTGCAGACTTCGCTCCGGAAGGCGAGCAGCGACGCCCGCATTGAGGCGGTGTGGCTGCGAACGAAGGGCCTGAGCGCCGACTGGGCCACACTGGAAGAGGTGCGGGAGGCCGTCGTCCAGGCACGGGAGAGCGGCCTCCCGGTCCTCGCCTCCAGTGGCGAATTTGGCATGACGGAGAAGGACTACTTCGTGGCCAGCGCCGCGGACAGCGTCTTCACGGCCCCGCAGTCGTCGTTCGAGTACAACGGCTTCGGGACGACGGTCACCTTTTTCGACGGCGCCCTCCAGCGTCTTGAGGTGGAGCCGCAGCTCCTGCGGGCCGGAAAGTACAAGAGCGCCGGGGAGCCGTTCGTGCGCTCGGACCTGTCGGCCCCGAACCGTGAGCAACTGAGGGCCCTTCTGGGGACGACGAACGAGCAGTTCATGACGGCCGTCTCCGAAGCACGAGGGATTTCGTCGGAGGCCCTCAACCGTCTCGCGGAGGAGGATGCCCTTCTCACCTCCTCGGCCGCCCGGGACGAGAACCTCGTGGATGGACTGCGCTACGAAGACGAGGTGCGTTTCTCACTCATGCATCTCATGGGAGACACGGCCGACTCTGTAGCGGATGCGGCCGAGCTTGCGGAAGAGGGAGACGCAGTGGAGATTGATACTGTTCACCAGTCGAACCACACTTGGCCCCCCGAAGACATTCCTGATGTTGATCTGAATACCATCAGTCTTTCAGAGTACAAACGGGTGTCTCCCTCTAGTGCGAGCGTCTCGTATACCGGTACGGGTACCGTCGACATCGTGTACGCGGAGGGCAGCATCGTTGCCGGGGACCCGGACCCGTCTCCCCTTGGGGGCTCGCAGGCATTGGGCTCGACGACCCTGAAGGAGGCGATGGAGACGGCACGGACCAGCTCTCAGACGAAGGCCGTGGTCCTCCGGGTGAACTCCCCGGGCGGCAGCGCGGCGGCCTCCGAGGCCATGTGGCGGGCCGTGAAGCGCACGGCCGACGAGAAGCCGGTGATCGTGTCGATGGGGGACGTGGCGGCGTCGGGCGGCTACTACCTCGCGGCGGGGGCGGACTCGATCCTAGCAGCCCCCACGACCACGACTGGATCCATCGGGGTGTTCGGGCTTCTCGTCAACGCGGAGGGCTTTTTTGAAGAAAAGCTCGGCGTCACCTTCGACGGCGTGCGCACCAGCCCCTACGCCGACCTGTACTCTACCAGCAAGCCCCTGAGTCCGGACGAGCGCCGGCTCCTGGGCGGCTCCATCGACGCGACCTACGATACCTTTCTCCAACGTGTGGCCGACGCCCGCGGCATGGACGTGGAGGCCGTCGACCAGGTGGCCCAGGGCCGTGTGTGGTCGGGGCAGGACGCCAAGGAGGTGGGCCTCGTCGATACAACCGGCACGCTCGCGGACGCCATCTCGGCGGCGGGCGCGGCGGCCGACCTGGGCGAGGGCCCCTACCGGACCCGCGCCCTTCCCCAGCCGAAGACCCTCGTGGAGCGCTTCAGTGAACAGTTTGCGACACAGGCCCGGCAGATGTGGCGGTCCGCCACGACGAATGCCCTGGAGCGCAAGTTCTGGCGCCAAAAGCAGATGCTCGACCGCGTGGTGGGCACGCACGGATCGGTTCAGGCCCGGCTCCCCTTCGAGCCGACAATCGATTAGACCGGGGCGGGGACGCAGGCATGCCGGGGCGGGCGACGGCATCCGGTCATGAGGCGGTGGCACGCCCGGACGGCACGAGGACCTCCCCGTCCATGGCGTCGGGCACGTCTTCGCCGAGCAGCGACAGGATGGTGGGCGCCACGTCGCCGAGCTTTCCGTCCCGCACCGGCCCCTCGAAGTCGTCTTTGAGGATGATGTGGGGGACAAGAGCGGTGGTGTGGGCCGTGTGGGGCGACCCATCCGGGTTCTTCAGCTTGTCGGCGTTGCCGTGGTCCGCGATGATGCTGACGGAGTAACCGTTTTCGCGGGCGGCCTCCACCACCTGTCGTGCGCTCCGGTCCACCACTTCGCACGCCGCCACCGTCGCGTCGAAATCACCGGTGTGGCCCACCATGTCGGGATTGGCAAAGTTGAGCACGGCGAGGTTGTAGCGCTCCTCCCCGAGGGACTGCGAGACGCGATCGGCCAATTCTGGCGCGCTCATCTCGGGCTGGCGGTCGTAGGTATCCACCTTGGGCGACGGTACGAGGATGCGGTCCTCCCCCTCGAATGGCTCCTCGCGCCCGCCATTGAAGAAATAGGTGACGTGGGCGTACTTCTCCGTCTCGGCGGCCCGCAACTGGTGCCCGCCGCGCGCGCTGAGCACCTCCCCCAACGTGCCCTCCAGGTTCATCTTTTCAAAGGCCACCGGCAGGTCAAGCTCGTCGTCGTAGGGAGACATCATCACGAATTCCAGGTCGTCGAGCCGCTCTCGCTCGAAGCCGTCAAAGCCGGCCTCGGTGAAAGCGCGCGTGAGCTGCCGGGCCCGGTCCGATCGGAAGTTGTAGTAGATGACCGCGTCGCCGTCCTCGATGCGGGTGCCATGGTCCCCGAACGCGTCCGCATTGTCGGCCCGAATGCGCCGGGGCTCCACAAACTCATCCGTCACGTCGTCGTCGTAGCTCGCCTCCAGGGCCGCGACGGGATCGTCGAAGCTCTCTCCCGTCCCCTCCGTGAGGAGCTGATAGGCCCGCTCGATGCGTCCCCAGCGCTCGTCACGATCCATGGCGTAGTACCGCCCCACGAGGGAAGCAAGGCGCCCAACCCCAATCTCCTCGGCACGCGCCTGGAACTCGTTCACGTAGTCGACCCCACCATGCGGGTCCGTGTCGCGCCCGTCGGTGAAGGCGTGCACATTCACCTGGGCCGGGGCGAGGCCTTCGCGGCGGGCCAACTCCAACAGGCCGTACAGGTGCTCCAGGTGGCTGTGCACCCCCCCGTCGGAGAAGCAGCCCATCAGGTGGAGCTTCTGGTCGTTGGCCTCCGCGTGGCGGGCGGCCCCCACCAGCGGTTCGTTCTCAACGAAGGAGCCGTCCTCAATGGCGTTCGAGATGCGCAGAATCTCCTGGTACACGACGCGCCCCGCCCCGAGGTTGGTGTGCCCGACCTCCGAGTTGCCCATCTGGCCCTCGGGCAGTCCCACCTCTAGTCCCGACGCCGTCAGGACGCCGTGGGGGTGATCGTCGTAGAGCTGATCAACAAAGGGCGTGTCCGCCTGCTCGACGGCACTGACGGAGGCCTCGTCGGCCAGCCCCCAGCCGTCGAGAATGAGAAGGAGGTGACGTTTTGCGTTGTCCATTGGCATGGGTGTAACGGGTCGGGTCTTGTTGAGATGCGTTGGGCACGGGCCGGGGCGTTCAGTCGCGCTCGGGGTCAAGGGACGTCTCTCGAAGGCCGTTACCGCCGTCACCCGTTTACCCGGTAGTCTTTGACCTGCTTGGTCGGCTCGCCGGTCGAGGTGCGGACGACCTGCATGGAGCCGCAGCGGGGACACGCCACTTGTTCGCGGTCGTGGCGGTCAATGTGCGTCCCGGGCTCGTCGAAGTAGTGGTCGCTGGTGGTACAGTAGTACGTGCCCGCGGACGAATCCAGCCCGTCGACGGGGTCCGGCAGGCGTTGGAGGCGATCGTAGTGCTTGCATGCCTCAGGGAGCGGACAGTCGTCGCAGTCCGGCGACCGAGCCGTGCACGTGTACCGGCCGTGCAGGATAAACAGGTGGTGCGCCTCGCCCCAGTCCGTCTTTGGAATAACGCGCTTGAGCTGTTGCTCCACCTTCTTGGGCGTCGTGGCGTCTTCCTTGACGAGGCCGATGCGGTTGGCGACGCGGAAGACGTGGGTGTCCACCGGCAGCGCGTCGGCGTCGTGGGCCACCTGTGCCACCACGCGGGCCGTCTTTCGCCCCACGCCCGTCAGGGTCTCCAGGTCGTCGATGGTCTCGGGCACCTGGCCGTCGAAGGTGTCGACGACCTGTCGGCCCGTCTTGGCCAGGTAGCCGGCCTTGTTGTTGGGAAACGTGATGGACTGGATGTAGGGATAGATGTCGTCGGCCGTGGCCTCCGCGAGGGCCTCCGCCGTCGGATACGCATCGAAGAGATCGGGGGTGGCTTTGTTGACGCGCTCGTCGGTGCATTGGGCCGACAGGATGACGGCGACGAGGAGTTGATAGGGGGTGTCGTACTGGAGCTCGGTCGCCGGGCGGTCGATGCGCTCGTGGAGCTTCTCGAGAACAAATTGGGCACGGTCGGATCGTCCCACGGGAAATAGCACACTGGTTCGAGAATGATGCCTGCGCAGTGAACCCGCAGGAAGGGCGAACGTTCGAGGCGAGACCAATTTGCCTCGTGCTTCACGTCGTGCCCCATGGCTCCTTTGCTCTCCGTCCGGTCTCTCCTGTGCACAATGGGGATCACGCTACTGCTCGGGGGGGGAGCCGCTTCGCTCTCGGCCCAGCCCCCTCGGCTCTCGGCGGAGTCGGAGGTGTCGATGGTAACCATCCTGCCCGGCGATCCGGTGTACTCGATGTTCGGGCACAGTGCCCTCCGCGTCTACGACCCGGCCCAGGGCATCGACCGGCTTTACAACTACGGCACCTTCGATTTTAGTGACCCACTCTTTATCCCCAAGTTTGCGTACGGACATCTCCGCTACTTTCTGAGCGTAGTGCCCTATCAGAGGGCTCTGCGGGCGTACGAGCAGCAGCGTCGGCCGGTGATCGAGCAAACCCTCAGCCTGACCCGCGCAGACCGAACGGCGCTCTTCCGGGAACTCCAGATCAACGCCCGGCCCGAAAACCGCTACTACCAGTACGTCTTCTTTTTCGACAACTGCTCTACCCGCGTGCGGGATGCGCTGGAGCAGGCCCTGGGCAACGCGGTGCAGTTTGGCGACCGCCCGCGCCCGAACGCAACCTTCCGGCAGCTGCTCGACCCCTACGCGGCCAGCCTGCCGCTCGTCGACCTGAGCTTCGACCTTGCGCTGGGCACTCCGGCCGACCGTCGCGTGACGCCGCGGGAGGCGCACTTCCTGCCCGACTACCTGTTCGAGGCGTTCGCCCACGCCACCGTGCAGTCGGGCGACACGACCCGCGCACTGGTGGCCCGCACGGACACGACGCAATGGATCGACGGCTACGACGCAACGGCCACGGCCTTTGCCTGGCCCTCTGCGGCGGGATGGATCGTTCTGCTCCTCACGCTCGGCTGGACCGGCTGGCAGGCCACAACTGGGCGTCGGCCCGGCGAATACGGCGACGCGTTGCTGCTTGCCGTGGTGGGCATCGTGGGAGCGCTCCTGTGCTTCCTCTGGTTCGTGTCGACCTACACGGTGACCACGTACAACTGGAACCTGCTCTGGGCATGGCCCACGCACCTCGCCGCGGCAGCGGTGCTGCTGGGGCGCCCGTCGGCGACGGGCCTGCGAACGTACCTGGTCGCGACGGCCGTGACGGCGGTGTTCGTGGCCCTCGGCTGGACGTGGTGGCCGCAGGACCTGCACACGGCGGTTTTTCCGGTCGTGCTCGCGGTGGGCATCCGGAGCGGGTGGCGGGCCATGGCGCCTGAAGTGAGCCCCGCCGAGATGGAACGGGGAATGCGGACGGCGTGACGCAAGCAGTGTGCCCTCCGGGGGCAAGGCCTCGTGCCCCCCGTTCATGCCCCGCAGGCCCAACAGCCAGGGGGGCCCTCTCCAGTGAGGCCGGAGCCCTCGACAGCGTGCTCAGTTTTGCCGGGCCTGCACCAACTCATAGCTCCGCGGCGGGGCCGGGGTGCCCTCCACGGCGTAGACGCGAAGCGAGCCGTCGTCGTCGGACATGATGACGACCGCCGACTCGTTCGGGTTGTACGATTGGAAGCGCGTGTCGAGCCACTCCGTGGGGAGTCGCTCCGCGTGGTGCTTCAGCCATCCGCCACTTGCAGGGCTGTAGAGCAGTTTGTGTGTGCCGATGCTCTCGTGAATGGGACTGGAGGCTGGGTCGCGCTGCGTCACCACGGCGGTGCCAATGCCGTGCCGCTTGAACCCCAGGTACGACGCCGCAGCCACATCCATCCAGTAGTCCGTCAGGAAGTCGTGGTGCGCGTCTTCTTTCGGATCGTTGGTTGGCTGCTCGTCCGGCGCCTTCACCGTCACGAGATGCCCGTTCTCGTCGATGAGCGTGGTGCGTCGCATCGGAAGCGGGCGTCGGTGCCGAAAAATTGAGTTCGCGAACTCGAAGGCATGGTCGCCGGCGCAGGTTTCTCTGTGGCCCCCCGAAATCGTGAAACTTGTTGCAGATCCCCTCACTCCGCCCGGACGTTCTGCTCCCTGACAATGCAAATCCCTGACAATGCAAAAAGGCCCCTGCACGGTCTGCTCCGGACAGGGGCCTGAGAGAGAGGGCGTTCAAAACGTTCGGAACGGTGCGCCTACCGGATTTCAATCTGGCGCGGCCTCGCCGCCTCCGTCTTCGGCACGCGGATCGTCAGCACACCATTATCGTGGGCAGCCTCAATGTTGTCGGCGTCCACGGTCTGGGGCAGGGTAAAGGCGCGGCGGAAGTGTCCAAAGGAGCGCTCCACGCGCACAAACTCTTCGTTCTCATCGGTGCGGCTGCTCTCGCGCTCGCCGCTCACGATCAGCTCGTTGTCCTTGTAGCTGATCGTCAGGTCGTCGGTGTTTATGCCGGGCATGTCGAGGTGCAGACGGTAGGCGTCCTCCGTCTCAATGAGATCCATGCGCGGGCGCCAGACGGCCTGCGGGGACGTATTCTCCTCGCTCTCGTCGGAGGACGGAAAGAACCGGTCGAACACGCGGTCGATCTCGTTCTGAAGACCGTTCAGGTTTCGGTTTCGGGTGCGGGTCAAGCGAGTCATAGCTGAGATAAGGGGGTCGGTTGCAAAGTCTGTGAGGACGGCCGGGGCCAGCCCCGCGGACTGGCTCCTTGCGTCGGATTCCATCTATTCACAGAAGCAACTCGTGTACCGCCCCAAATATGCCCCAAAATATTCTGCCACTTCGACGGAGCGATCGGACGAGGTGACAGCCCAGACACAGGGGCCCGAAATTGTGACAACGGTCGCACCCGCGGTGTTGCCACGGTGGCAGCCGTCCGGCCTTCGCCCTGCCAATTCGTCCTGGGGCTGCGCGTTCTCAATTCCCGTAGCGGCCCCGGGTTACGCACGGGAGGCGGGGATCACCTGGCCGTCCGCCGTGCCAAACCCAACCCGGTAGTCGTCCGCCTGCGCGTAGGCCCGCATGGAGACCCGGTCGCCATCTTCGAGGAACGAGCGCGTCTCGCCTCCCGGCAGCGATACCGGCTCTTCGCCACGCCACGACAGCTCCAGCATGCTGCCGTAGCTGTCCTCCGTGGGCCCGCTGATGGTGCCCGACGCCAGCAGATCTCCCGGGCGAGTATTGCAGCCGTTGACGGTGTGGTGGGCAAGCTGCTGGCGCATCGTCCAGTACAGGTGCTTGGTGTTGCTGCGGCACACCGTGTGCGGCTCATCCATCGACGGCGTTTCGAGGTCGACCTCCAGGGTCACGTCGTAGCCCGCGTCGCCGTCGGCCTGCAGGTAGTCGAGCGGCTCGGGGTCCTGCGCGGGCCCGGCCACCCGAAACGGCTCCAGGGCCGCCATGGGCACGACCCACGGCGAGATGGTGGTGGCGAAGCTCTTGCCCAGGAAGGGGCCGAGGGGTTCGTACTCCCAGCCCTGAATGTCGCGTGCGCTCCAGTCGTTGACCAGCACCATGCCAAAGATCTGGTCGTCCGCCTCGTCGATCGAGATGGGCGTGCCGAGCTCATTGCCCTCCCCCACGAAGAAGCCCGTTTCGAGCTCGAAGTCGAGCAGCTGGGTCGGGCCGTAGACCGGCGGGGCATCCGCGTCGGGTCGGGTCTGGCCACGGGGCCGCTGCACGTCGCGGCCACTCAGCAGGACGGAGCTGGCCCGCCCGTGGTAGCCCACCGGCAGGTGCACCCAGTTGTCTTTCAGCGCATTCTCGGGGCCCCGAAACATCGTCCCCACGTTGGTTGCGTGCTGCTTCGAGGAGTAGAAGTCCGTGTAGTCCCCAATGTCGACCGGCAGCCGAAGCGATACGTCCGTCCGGGGGTGGAGGACCCGGCGTCGGAGGGACGTGTTGTCGCGCAGCTCCGGGGTGTCAGCCCGAAGGAGCGTCTGCAGGCGGCTCCGGACGGCCGACCAGGCCGCGGGCCCGAGGGCCATGAAGTCGTTCAGTGTAGATTGCGCGAAGGGGCGCTCATTCTGCAGTTCCGGGACGTCGAAGGCCCCCTCGTTGTTGAGCGTGGCAAGGTCAAGCACCTGGTCTTCGATGGCCACCCCCACCCGCGGCACGGTCGTCTCGGGGGGCGTAAACACGCCGTACGGGAGGTTCTGGATGGGAAACGGATGGTCGGCCTCCACGTCGAGAAAGGACGTGAGGGACGAGTCAGGGGTCGGGTCGGTCATGCAACGAGAACGGTTGGGAGAGGAAAGGGGACGTGTATGGGAAGCGAGTACAGGCTCGATCCCCGACGGTGGGAGAAAGTGCGACGATCAGAGCCACTCCAAGTCGCGCAGGTGATCGACGGGCTCCTCGAAGCTACAACTGCCAAACGAGAGGGCCAGGTTCTCCCGGGCGTACTGAATGTCATCGATCGAGACCGTCAGGTCGCGCCAGGCAAAGGCGTCTTTGAGGAACCGAAAGTTGTCCGCGGTTTCCTCGCGGAGAATGGCCTGCACCTCGGGCGGGTCGAGAGCGTGTTCGGCGGCCAGGACCGCGGCGCCAAAAACGTTGAGAAAGCCGTGCATCTTCGTGTCCAGCCCGTCGTCGTAGTGGCGGACCGGGTGGTGCAGTCCCGCGGTCGCCTTGAACGGGATGCCAGCGTCACGGCAGGCCACGATGAGGGCCGCCACCTCCTCCACGTCGGGCACGTCGGTCGGCTCCGCTCCGCCACAACGCATCTTCAGCCCGACGACGGTCCGGGCAGGGACGGCCTGCTGGCTGTTGTGCTCGGCCACCGCAGCGCACAGGGCCGGGAGGCTCGCGACAGCGTCGCGGCGAAGGGGCACCTCGAAGAAGAGGTCGAGTTTGGCCGTACCGGTGGCTACAAGGGTTCGGGTGATGGATTCTAAGAAGTCGATTCCCTCCGCCTGCGAGCCCCCCACCAGCGCGTCCGGCAACGAAACCTCCATGACGTCAACCTTCGCCTGCTCCGCGTGGGCTTCGTCGAAGGCCTCAATGGCCTCCAGGTCTCGTTCAAACGCCGCCCGGAACGCATCGACCGTGTCTCCTCCCGTTCCGAGGACCGAGAGGTCGTACGGCGCCCCTTCTTTCAGGAGCGGGCGATTCGTCGTCAAATCCGGAAGGCGCCGCACCGGCAGGACAAACCGTGACAGCATCCAGGCCTCCTCCTCGTGCCGATACTCCGCATGGTTCTGGAATGCACGGTGAAGGGACAGGTCCGCCGGAGGAAACAGACCAGCGTAGTCAACCACCTCGTGGAGGAAGGCCCGGAGGCTCGGCGTGATGAGGGCGTCGGACGGGTCGGGAGCTTCCATGAAAACCGAAACGGATTGGGAAAGACAACGAGAAACGGCATCAACGATGCCACCACGTGGCACACAACCAACGCGTTCCCCCTGGACGACCGACGTGCGGAACCGCCGCCGGGGACGCGCTCCCAAAAAAGGAAAGCGGGCGAGCACTTACAACGCACCCGAGGGACCATCCCACACGGGATGGCCCGAGCAACGCGGAAGTCGCTCCAGTCGGAGGGGGCCACACGAAGCGTCCGAACCATACCAGTTGCGAGGGATCACCATGCACCGAATGGCTCTGGGACGTCTCGGAAGGCCCGTCGCGAGGCGCGCCTCGCGACGTTCTCTTCCCGTATCATCCACACAGATGTGCATAATGACCGTCGGCATTTGGTATCAGCACATCACATTCAGAAGCTTCTCAGTACATCACATCAGGCCCGAGACGGCAAGCGAGCGGTCCGTTCGGGCCCTCCACGGCCAGGACACAGGCGCTCGTGCATCGATGAATCGTAAGTTCATGGGCCCAGCCCCAAAACATATTGAATGAGCTCCGTATTTCTACTATCATAGAAAAGCGCACGAATCCTGCTGCTCGCCATTTCACCGGTTCGGTGCACATTTGATAGAACGTCTCGCCCGGTGGACGGCATTCAGTCCCCCCCTCACCTCACTCCCACTGATCACGACTCGACACCATGACGATCCGACAATCAGCGCTCTTTGCACTCGTCTTGGGGAGCCTCGGGCTCGTGGCCCTTTCGGGCTGCTCGGCCGGAAATCCAAACATGAGCGCCGCCGAGGACGCCATGGAACAGGAACGCTATGAACGGGCCCTCGCCAACGTCGACTCGGCAATCGCCCAGGACTCGGCCAACGCCGAGGCCTACACGATGAAGGCCCGCGTCCTGCGTCAGATGGCCGACAGCACGGCGCCCGCCAACGAGTACAAGCGACGCTACCGACAGGCCCGCAAGGCCGAGGAGAAGGCCATCGAGTTCGACCCCGGACGGCGGAGCGACATCAAAAATCAGCGCGAGCTCGCCTTCATCCGGGAATACCAAAAAGGGGCCGACACCTTTAACCAAGCGCAGCAGTCGAGTCAGAAATCCGACTACACACGAGCGGCCGCCTACTTCGGCGCCGCGAGTGCGATTCAGCCGGATTCGACGGGCCCCATTCTGAATGAGGCGTTTGCCCGTCTTCAGGCCGCCCGCCTTGAAGGCGGCGACCAGGGCATGCAGGAAATGTCCAACGTGATTCCCATCCTGGAGCGCTACCTCAAGCGAGAGGACGAACCTACGAAGGACGCCTACAACATCTTGGCTCAGCTGCACCGCCAGGACGACCGGCCGGAGGCAGCCCTCGACGTTACGGAGCGTGCCCTCGAAGACCTGTCGGGCCGCCCCACGCACTTTCGAGTACAGGGCACTCGTGGGCTGAGCTACACCGCGACCATCGAGGCCGGCGGGTCCTCTCGGCAGGTTGAGGGCACCACGCCGGACCGGATTGAGCTCTCAACCCGCGACGGCACCGTCACGGGGGCCTTCCAGAAACAGGACGGCGGGAAGAAGCAGGCGAAGGGGCGCCTGCGAGTCTCCCTGTACACACAGGGCACCGAGGTGTCCAACAGCCAAACCACCGCGCTGGAAGAGATCACGATTTCGGAAGACCTCTCCCGCGCAACCCCTCTCGCGGAACTTCAAAACCAGCGCCTGAGTGCGCTCAACAACACGGGCAACACAGAGGCGGCGATGAAGGCCTACCGGCAGCAGATCGAAAACAACCCGGAGAATGCGCGCTACCGGTACAATTACGGCTCTCTCCTGCTGAACTCGGACCGGTACGAGGCGGCGATTGAGCAGCTCGCGAAAGCCGTGGAGTTTGACGCCGACGACCCCAAGAAGCAGTACAACCTCGGCGCGGCGTACCTGAACAAGGGTGTGGTCCTGCAGGACAGCGTGGTGTCTGCTCGTGACTCCGTGATGGCTAAAAACCGCAAGCCGACCCAGGAGGAGGCACAGATGATTAAGAACTTGGACGAGAAACGCCTTCAGTTCTTCCAAAACGCCATTCCGCCCCTGGAAAAGGCCCGACAGCTCAGTGGACCAAGTGGCCAGTATCGACAAAACGCGTGCTCGGCCCTCCTTCAGGCATACGTGCAGACCGAACAGACAGAAAAGGCCGAAGAGGTCAAGCAGTGTGCCACTGCAGGCACCGGCGGCAATGCGACCAGCGGAAGTGATGAAAACTAGCTCCCTTTCCGTACGGGCCCCATCTCGGCTCGGCACTCGCCCCGGGTCTCTAACAGGAGACTCGGGGCGTTGTATTTTGTGAGGCTCCGTCCCACGCGGCCCTCGAATGCCGCCTCCACCGAGCCCCACCCATCTCCTTCTTTTCCCAATCGTGCACTCCCCCACCCATGTCCGACTCTTCCGCCCAGGACCATGCATCTCATAACGCCGACGGGTTTGGGACCCGGGCCGTGCACGCGGGCCAGCAGCCCGATCCGTCCACCGGCGCGGTCATGACGCCCATCTACCAGACGTCCACGTACGCCCAGGCCGCTCCGGGCGAACACAAGGGGCATGAGTACTCACGGGTGTCAAACCCAACCCGGACGGCTCTTGAGGGGAATCTGGCCTCCCTGGAAGGCGCCGAGCACGGCATCGCGTTCAGCTCCGGCGTGGCGGGCATCGACGCGATCATCAAGAGCCTGCGCCCCGGCGACCACGTCGTGGCGACGGACGACCTGTACGGCGGCACCTACCGACTGCTGCGGGAGGTCTTTGAGCCGCTCAACATTCAGACCTCCTTCGTGGACATGAGCGACCCGGACGCGGTGACGGACGCGTTCACTGAGGACACGGCACTGCTCTGGGTCGAGACGCCCACGAACCCGCTCATGCGGCTGGTCAACATCGAGGCACTCGCCGAGCGGGCCCACGCCCACGACATCACCGTAGCGGTCGACAACACTTTCGCCACCCCCTACCTCCAACAGCCCCTAACCCACGGCGCCGACCTCGTTCTTCACTCCGCCACGAAATATTTGGGCGGCCACTCCGACCTCATCCTCGGGGCCGTGTGCACAAACTCGGACGAGTGGGCGGAAAAGCTCCGCTTTCAGATCAAGAGCACCGGCGCCGCCCCGGGGCCCATGGACTGCTTCCTGACGCTTCGGGGGACCAAGACCCTTCACCTGCGCATGGAGCAGCACTGCTCCAGCGCGCGGCGCCTGGCCCAGATGCTCAACGCCCACGACAAGGTGGGACACGTCCGGTACCCCGGCCTTCCCTCCCACCCCGGCCACGCGCTGGCCCAGAAGCAAATGTCGGACTACGGCGGCATGATCTCGTTCGAGCTGGCCGACGACGAGATGGACAAGGCCCTCGCCATTCTGGACACCACCGAGGTCTTTACCCTCGCCGAGAGCCTGGGCGGTGTGGAGAGTCTCATCGAGCACCCCGCCTCCATGACCCACGCCTCCATCCCCGCCGAGGAGCGCGAGAAGATTGGACTCACGGATTCGCTGATCCGCCTGAGTGTGGGGGTGGAGTCGTTCGAGGACCTGCGCGATGACCTTGACCGCGCACTGTCTCGGGTCTGAACGTTGCCCGGAGGGGCTACCATCCCATCGTGCCGGGCCCGCCCTTGAAGGGCCCCACGACATCGTCGGTGATCCAGCCGCCGTAGAAGTCGCCCTCCTGGGCACGGGCCTCCTCGTCGCCAACGTAGCACGCATCCACCTTGCTGGCGTAAAACGTGACGTAGTCCTGTAGCTCCGTGAACCGGTCCGTCGGACTGGGATAGCCCCAGGCCGCACTCCGCGACGAGCGGTCACCGACCGCGACGGTGTAATACTCGGCACGCCCTTTGAACTCGCACATCGTGGTTTGCCGCTCGCGCTCCAGGTGCTCGGTGGCGATGTCCCCCGGGGGCAGGTAGTACACCGGCGGGTGGCTCGTCTCGAGCACCCGCAGCGCGTCGGTCGTGTCGGCAATGGTGGCCTCATTGAAGACGACGCGGATGCGCCGGTCTTCGGATTCGAGGGCTGGGGGACGGGGGTAGTTCCACACAGATTCCTGGTTGGGACCGGGCGTGGTGGGAGTCGGCATGGCGGGAATGTGCGCTGGGGAGAAGCATGATGGAGCAGCTGGCACCGCGGGTGGCCGTCGCCTCAATTCGCAGACTGTGAGGCCCGAAGCCGACGGGTCATCTCCTCCCGATCGACCGTCCCCTTCCCCCGCCGTACCCAGTCCGTAGGGGCAATGCGGACACAGCCGACCAGCCGTTCGGCCAGGGGACCTAGGACCTCCCGAATCGCCGTCTCGGAAGGGCCGTTCGGGCCAGACGGGTCGGTGCAAAGGGCAACCGAAACGTCGTCTCCGGCTGGTGTAAAGAGCAGGACATCGTGGAGGCTTGGAAACTGGCGCTTGAGCCGCCCCTCCCACGCCCCCGCCCGGACGAAACGCCCGTTCGACAACTTGAACGCCGTGTCCGTGCGTCCTTCAAAGAAGAGATCGGCCCCCTCCCGACGGACAAGATCGCCCGTGCGGACCGTCCGGTTGGGGGAGCGTCGATCGAGCCCCTCGTGCCGTCGCCACACGCCCACACAGGCATTGGGGCCCTCAAACGACAGTTCACCATTCGCCCCCACCGCAACCTGGCACCCGAGGGGCCGGCCCATGTAGTGCGCGGCCCACTCTCCCGGCGCCCCCAGGGCGATGCCGGGCGCCGCCTCCGTCTGGCCGTACCCCGCACGGAGGTGCGTCTCCGCCAGGCGATCCGCGAGCGGCCCCGCAACCGGTGCGCCCCCCACGATGCCCCCGTGCAGGCGACGCAGCAGTGCGGGCCCGCACTCGGTGGCCAACAGGCGCTGAATCGTGCGCGGCACGGCCGAGAGGTGAGTGGCCTTCCAAGCCTCTCCCAGTGCAGTGAGGGAGGCCGGATCACGGCCGCCCGCCGGGTCCCGAATAATCTCGGCGCCGGCCAGGAGTGCCGGCAACAGGTCCAGTACCAGCCCGAACACGTGCGACCAGGGGAGCACGGATAGAACGCGGGCCCGCTGCAGGGTCAGGTGCGGAAGATGACTCGCCAGCACCGACAGCACGTTGCGGTCCGAGAGCGCAATCCACCGGGCCCGTTGCGTGGTACCCGAGGTGCGAACGAGGAAGCGAACGTCGGGGGTCCGCGAGCCCTCGGTGGGCCGGAGCACGTCCGGCACGGAGGCCGGGCCCGCGTACGGATCTGCGGTCCAGCGGAACGGGCCCGGCTTGAGCGCAACCGCGCCCCGAGCGTCCAAGGCCGCGCACGCGTCGCCAATGTTGTCGTTTGGGGGAACCAATGCAATGGTTAGTCCCTCCCAGAGCGCCGCAACCAGAACCTGCACAAACGCCGTCGACGGCGGGAGGGCGAGAACGATCCGGTCTCCGGCCTGCAGTGAGAACTCGCGGAACGATTTCGTCCAGAGACGAGCCCCTGTCCAGAGCGACCCCGCCGGCGTCACGGCGTCGTTCTTCACCAGGGCGGGCAGACCTTCATCTCGAAGGTGTTCGTAGAAAAGGGATCGCCACGGGTTCTCGCCGGCCCCCGCCTCGGTCGCTGAACACTTCGCGAGCGCGGCCTCCAGGTGCTCGACGGTCTCACGGGGCGATGCGGGTGCGGGCCGCGCGGCACTGCCCGATCGGGATGGGGGAGCTGTCTGCATGAGAAACCGGGCAGCAACGCCCGTAGGCTGCAATGGGACCGGTAGATGGCGGCACGGCCCTGTTCTTTATTCGGACGCGGACGCCTCGTCAGCCTCCCCGTTCGGCTTGACGGGCAATTCAGGGCGATCTCGTTCGGCATACAGCTCTTCAAGCTGGTCCGCCATGTTGTCGATCATGCAGAGGGCCTTTTCGGGGTTTTCCACCCCCGCCTCCGCAAGGGCCTCGTGCTGGACGGACAGTGCCTCCGCCCGCTTTCGCAAACGCTGCACCTCGGGCACAACGTCATCGGAGTTCTCGACTGAAAGAACGTCGACCAGCTCGTCCCACTGTGCTCGGTACCAGGCGAGGTCGTGATCGTTGCTCATCAAACTGGCGGTCTTGAACGCAAAACTGGAGCGAGACCTCCCTCACTTCTGAGGGCAAGCGTTTCTGGTTCGGAGGAGACCCTCGTCGTGAGCGGTTAAATTTGAATCTTCGATGGGCAGTTCCCCCCCACGGCACAACGATCCCGAAATAGATTCTCGCGTTCTACGCCGCGTCGAGCGTCTCGACGTGCTCCTGAAGCTCGTCCCGAAAGCGGTTCGCGAGGGCGTGTGCGTCTGAGCGGGTCGGGGCCTCCGCGTAGACCCGAAGAACGGGCTCGGTGTTGGACGGCCGCATGTGCACCCAGGACTCGTCGAAGTTGATTTTGAGCCCGTCGAGGGTCGACAAATCGTCGTCGTCATACTCCTCGCCCAACGACGCGAGAAGCCGGTCGGGGGCAACGTCGGGGAGCGGCAGGCTGTCCTTTGCCATGGCGTAGTGGGGCAGGTCGTCGTGAAGCGCCCCCAGGGACTGCCCGGTGTCGGCCAGGTGCTGGAGGACAAAGGCGGTCCCGACGAGGGCATCCCGGCCGTGGTGCAGGTCCGGAAGAATGACGCCCCCGTTGCCCTCTCCTCCCAGCACAGCATCGACTGCTTTCATCCGTTGCACCACGTTGATCTCACCGACGGCGGAGCGGTGGACCGGCTGGCCGTGCCGGGCCGCCATGTCGTCGATGGCCCGGGAGGAGGAAAGATTGGTGACGAAGGGCCCCTCGCGGTGCCGCCACAGGAAGTCCGCCGCGAGGACCTGTGTGAGCTCTTCAAGCAGGAAGCGTCCTTGCTCGTCGACCAGGGCAAGACGATCCACATCGGGGTCCACCGCCAGCCCGAGGTCGGCCCCGTGCTCGGGCACCGCCGCCGTCAGCTCGGTGAGGTGGTCGGGGCGGGGCTCGGCGGGATGGGCAAATGTGCCGGTGGGCTCGCAGTGAAGGCAGTGCACGTTCTCTTCGGCCACGCCCAGGCGGTGCAGGAGGCGTGGCAGGGCAACCCCCCCTACGGAGTTGATCCCGTCAACGACCACACTCAGGTTCTGCGCGGCGATCCGCTCCGGATCGATGAGGTCGAGCGCCAGAATCTCGTCGATGTGCTCGGGAAGGGCGTTGCGCGAGCGATACTCGCCGAGGGCGTCGTGGGCCGCGGGGGCAGCCTCCGCTCCCTCAGCACGTTCGATTACGGCCTCCCCCTGCGCCGGCGTCAGGAACTCCCCCGCCTCATTGAGCAGCTTGAGGGCATTCCATTCTTCTGGGTTGTGGGAGGCGCTTATCACAATGCCCCCGGCGGCATGCTCCTGCAGCACGGCCATCTCGACGGTGGGCGTGGAGGCCATCCCGAGGTCCATCACGTCGCACCCCATTCCGCGCAGCGTCCCAATGACGACCTGAGCACAAGCGTCCCCGGAGGAACGGGCGTCGCGGCCGACCACGATGCCGGACGGCTGTTCTGTGGAGTCGGCTCGCTCACGACACCACGTGCCGAAGGCCCCGGCATACCGCACCAGAACCGAGGGATCGAGCCCCCCACCGACGATACCACGAATGCCAGAAATGGACGCAATCAGGGTATCATTCGTAGCCATGGGGCAGGAGGCTGTGGGGCTGGAATTGACCGTACAGGAAAAACAGGTGCGCGGCCCAAGAGATGGGAAAAGGCCGCAAAGGCGTAGGAAAAACCCTACCAATGGTTCCGTTTGCGGCCTCTTTACGGAACCGGGGCGCCTCTCTCTTGGTGACATCGTCGAGGCCAAAATTCAAGGGAGAATCTCTACTTTATTCGAGCGCCGACGGCATCGTTGCAGTCATGTCTTCCTCACGTTCTCGTGCTTCCGACTGGACCTGGCGCCGCCGACTCTCGGCGTGCACTGTCTTCCTGACCATCCTCCTGTTGTCCTGGGGCGGGGCGGTGACCAGCATCGGTGCCGGGATGGCATTTCCGGACTGGCCTACCTCGCTCGGCTCCTACAACCTCATCAATCCTGTTGACGAGTGGTGGCAGGTCCCGGCCTACCTCGCGGAGCACGGCCACCGCCTCCTCGCGAGCCTCGTGGGCGGCTTCACGGTGGCCTTAGCAGCGTGGACCTGGTGGGAGGACCCCCGGGCCTGGATGCGGAGGCTAGGCCTTGGGGCCGTCGCGCTAGTCCTCCTTCAGGGCATTCTGGGGGGGCTGCGTGTCCTCTGGGTCTCGCTGAACCTCGCGATGGTGCACGCCTGCGTCGCGCAGCTCTTCTTCGCGACCCTCGTGGCCATGACGCTGTTCGTCACCGACACGTGGCGCCGCCGGGACGGCATACTGCCGCGCATCGATTCGGCCGACCATCTGCGAAGGTGGTCGTACGCCGCCGCCGTCGTCATCTACCTGCAAATTGTCCTTGGGGCTCTGCTACGACACCCCGGGGCGGGCATGTCGGGCGGCTACACGGCGCTGCACGTAACGGGGGCCTTCGCGGTGGTCGGCATCGTCATCGGGGTCTTCGTGGTCGCGGAGAAACACTTTGATTCGGTGCCCGCGGTGCGCCGAACGGCATGGGTGTTGTTCGGCACCATGGGAGTTCAATTTGCCCTCGGGCTCGCGTCTCTGCTCCTTACCCTTTACGAGACAGCCGGTCAAGGGAGTGTGGTCGCGTACGTGATCCTCACAGTGGCCCACGTGGTAGTCGGTGCCGTGCTGCTTGGGGCGTCGGTTGTGATGAGCCTGCTGGTCTCACGCAGCCCTCAGCGCCCCCCCCAGACCGAACCAACAGACGGCACGACAAGGAATGTGCCCGAGCGGTCGCTCGCACGAGCGAACTCCTAGCCGTTGCTGCGACGTCCGCCTCCCTTCGCTGCTCCTCCTGCCTAACTGTTCTCGTTCATGGAGTCCCCACCCGACGGGTCATCGGACGCGCCCGTGGCCGTTACGGTTGCCCCCTCCACGGCCGACGCACAGGCCTCCGAGCGTTCCCTGAGGGCCGTGCTTCAGGACTACCTCACAATGGCCAAGCCCGAAATTTCGTCGGTGGTCACCCTATCGGCGTTTGCGGGCTTTCTGATTGGCTCCCCGGCCGGCCTGGACGCCAGCGTGCTGTTCTGGTCCATGCTTGGAACGGCCCTCTGCGCCGGAGGCGTCGGCATGCTCAACCACGTGCTCGAGCGTCGGTACGACGCGCAGATGAAACGGACGGCACAGCGTCCCCTTCCTGCCGACCGCGCCAACCCCGACATGGCCCGGCGGGTGGGCATCCTTCTGATTTGTCTCGCCGTCGGTCTCTTGGGCCCGCTTGTCAACGTGCTCACCGCCGTCCTGGCGGCGCTGACGGCCGTGTTGTATCTGTTTGTCTACACGCCCCTAAAGCGGACGACAAAGTGGAACACACTGGTCGGGACCGTGCCGGGGGCGCTTCCGGCCCTGGGCGGCTACACGGCCGCAACCGGACACCTCGGAGCGGGCGGATGGATCGCCTTCGGGATCCTCGCGACGTGGCAGATGCCCCACTTTTTGTCCCTGGCCTGGATGTACCGGAGGGACTACGCACGCGGGGACTACGCCATGCTGCCGGTCGTGGAGCCGGACGGCGACTCCACCGCGGCCCAGATGATTGGCTTTGCCGCGCTCCTCGTGCCCGTGAGCATTCTGCCGATTCTCACCGAGACAGCCGGGTGGATCTACGGCACCGGCGTGCTGCCCCTCGGCCTGTGGTTCCTGTGGACGACCGTCGTCTTTCACGGAGAGCGGACCGGGCAGCAGGCCAGACGCGTCCTGAAAGCATCGGTGCTCTACATCCCCGTCCTCGTGGCTCTCCTGCTCGTGGACTGGATTCTTTGACGCCCCGATGGGGCACGCCATCGTCCTCCCAACACTTCCCTGTCTGAACGCCCACACGCTCCCCATTCATGCCTGCCCCCGCCGTCAACATTCAGAAGGTGAGCCACCACTACGGCTCCCATCAGGCCCTGCGGGACGTCACCTTTCAGGTGACTCCGGGCACGCTCTACGGCCTGCTCGGCCCCAATGGCAGCGGAAAGACGACGCTTTTTCGGATCCTTTCTACACTGATGCCCCCGTCCGAGGGCCACGCGCAGGTCTTTGGGCTCGACACGGCCCGGGAGCCCAGCGCCGTGCGGCGACGGATCGGGACGGTCTTTCAGGAGGAGGCCCTCGACGAGGCATTGACCGTTCGGCAGAACCTCCGGGTTCAGGGCGCGCTCTACGGCCTGCATGGCGCGGAGCGTCGCGAGCGGGCCAAAGATCTGCTGCGACGCCTCGACGTGGCCGACCGCGCCACCGATCCGGTCGCCGACCTGTCAGGAGGGCTCCGGCGCCGCGTAGACCTTGCCCGTGGCCTGCTGCACCGCCCAGACCTGCTGCTGCTCGACGAGCCAACCTCGGGCCTTGACCCTGCTGCCCGGCGCACATTCTGGTCCGCCGTGCACCAGCTGCGGGCGGAGGAGGGGACCACCCTGTTGCTCGCAACCCACCTCATGGACGAGGCGGAGCGCTGCGACCGCGTCGGGATTCTCTCGGACGGCGCCCTCGTGGCCAACGGGGCACCAGACACGCTCAAGGCCAACCTGGGCGACGAGACCATCTGGCTAAAAACGGACGCCCCCATCTCGTTGCGGGACCGAATTGAGGCACAGTTCGGCGTGTCAACCCGCATTGTGGGCGCGACCGTTCAGGTGGCCCCGGCCGCTCCCCCAACGTTCCTGTCGTCGCTCTACGACGCCCTGAGCGATCACATTCGGAGCGCTACGATCCGGACGCCGACCCTGGAGGACGTGTTCATGGTTCATGCCGGGGTTTCTCCCACGGACTCTCGCGAGCATGTCCTCGCCCACAGGGACACGTCGGACGAGTAGGCGTCTTCCATTGTCTTCTGTCTTGGTCCTCTCTCCCAGAATGAGCGCACTGCGCACCATCGGGGCCCTCACGGCCCGCGAAATGCTCAAGTTTGTCGGCGACCGGAGTCGCGTGCTGGGCGCCCTTGCCCAGCCACTGGCCCTCTGGGGGCTGTTGGGGCTGGGGTTCCAGAACACCTTTCGGCCCCCACAGGGCACCGCAGAGGCAAGCTACGTGGCGTTCTTGTTTCCGGGCATTCTTGCGCTGGTCCTCCTTTTTACCGCCATCTTTTCCACCATCTCCATCGTGGAGGAGCGCACGTCGGGCTTTCTTCAGGCCGTCCTGGTGGCCCCCACGCCGCGCACTGCACTCGTCTTTGGCACCACCCTGGGGGGCACCCTGCTGGCCACCGCACAGGCCCTGCTGTTTCTGGGCGCCCTCCCGCTCATTGACCATGCCCCCGGCGTGGCCGGCGTGGGCATGATCGTCGCCGTGTGCCTTCTGACGGGCCTGGCCTTCACCGCCCTCGGCTTCGCCATTGCGTGGCGCATGGAAACCACCCGGGGCTTCCACGCGATCATGAACCTGTTCCTGCTCCCACTCTGGTTTCTCTCGGGAGCCCTGTTTCCGGTAGAGGGGGCAGCGCCGGTGCTGCAGGTCTTGATGTGGGGCAACCCGGTCTCCTATGCCGTTAGCGGCCTCCGGCACGGGTTCCACGGGTTTGCCGATGCGCCCACTGCCCTGGCGGGACCGGGCGTCTGCCTCGCCGTGACCGGCGCCTTCGCGGTGCTCATGACCGGGCTCGCAGTGTGGCAGGTGCGTCGCCCCTTCTTCCAGACCTGACTATGGACGAGGCCTCCCGTTCCTGCACTCTCTCAGTCTCGAAAGAGCGTAAACGACTCTCGGTGGTGGGGCGTCGCGCCGTGCCTGCGGAGGGCATCGTAGTGCTGCTGGGTGGGATAGCCGACGTTCGACGCCCAGTCGTATTCGGGATGCTCCTCGTGCAGATCGCGCATGAACGCGTCCCGCTCGGTCTTCGCGAGGATGGAGGCGGCGGCGATGGACTGGCTCGTCGCATCTCCCTTCACAACCGTCTCGGAGGGCCATGGCGCGTCCACAAGGTTTCGGTCCCACTGGTTGCCGTCCACGAGCACGAAGTCGGGGGACGGCCGACAGTCGGCTGCGGCCCGGCGCATCGCTTCGAGGGCGGCCTGGAGGATGTTGCGATCGTCAATCTCCGCGGGGGAGCAGCTCGCAACGGCCGCGGCCACGGCCTTCTCTTCGATCAACGCCCGGGCATCGAGGCGCTGCGTCTCCGAAAGCGCCTTGCTGTCTTGGATGGTCGCACTCTCGACCCGCGGCGGCATGATGACGGCGGCGGCGACGACCGGCCCGGCCAGGCACCCTCGCCCCGCCTCATCGAGACCGGCCACACGCTCGTAGCCGTCGGACCAGAGCTGACGTTCGTAGGAAAGCATTCGAGATTCCTCCGGACGAGTACGTGGCGACGAGACAGTCGGGCCCACTCCCGGCCCACCGGTTCACCGGCCTGCCGCGGAATGATGCCCGACCCAAGATACAGAGCGGCCCCCACATCGATCCGCACGCTCACGAGGAGGAGGCCGAGCGACCCGCCCATCCCCTAAATGCATCTCCTAGATGATCGCCCCGAGCAGTAGGGGATGAGCACTCCTCTCGAAATTGCGGCGGCCGGAACGCCCGACGTATGCATTTCGGGATTGTTATATCGCAGAAAGGCCCAAACCGACCAGGGGAGTTGTCGTTGAGACATTATCCTTTGCCTCTGTTCGTGACGAATGCAGACCTGCACATGGCCCAAACCGGGACCCGGGAGCCCGCTGCTCAGCTTAGCCTCCTCGACGCGACGATGGTGGGAATGGGGGCCATGATCGGGGCGGGCATTTTCGTGCTTACCGGCCTGGCCGCCGAGATTGCCGGGCCGGCCGCGATTCTGGTTTTTGCCCTGAACGGGGTGGTAACGGCCTTTACAGGCCTCTCGTACGCCGAACTTGCGAGCGCCATTCCCAAAAGCGGAGGCGGATACGCGTTCGTCCGCGAGGTCTTTTCGGGGCCGACTGCTTTTCTCATGGGGTGGATGCTCGGCTTCGCATACATGATTGCCGGCGCCCTCTATGCCCTCGGGTTCGCGTCGAACTTCATCGAGTTCGTCCACCTGTACTGGATGGGCCTACCCGCTGGACCGGTGTGGAACGTCTTCTACGCCCTCGTGGTCGTGGGCCTTCTTGTGGTTCTGAACGCCCTCTCGACGGCCGCAAGCGGCGGGGCCGAGACGATCGTGACGATCATCAAGATCATCATTTTGCTGATCTTTTCAGCGTTCGGGGCCGCGGCGGTGGACATGGGCAATTTTCAGCCGTTTGTCGCCGAGAACAAAACGGCCCTCTCCATCCTGCCGGCAATGGGACTCACGTTTATCGCATTTGAGGGATACGACCTCATCACGACGGTCACGGAGGAGGTAGAAAATCCCCGAGAGAACGTCCCGAAGGCGATCTTCATTAGCCTCGTCGCCACGGTGTTCATCTACCTCGTCGTGGTGTGGGTGGCCCTCGGCACGCTCGGGGCCGAAGAGCTCGGGGTGGCCGGAGAAACGGGCATCGCGGCCGCCGCCGGAAACTTCATGCCCCCTATTCCCCTCATCGGGGACGGGGCGGCCCTCATCGTGTTCGGGGCCGTGTTTTCTACGCTCAGCGCCCTGAACGCCGTCATCATCGCGTCGAGCCGCGTCGTCTTTGCGATGGGCCGCGAGAACCAGCTGCCCGACCCCATCGGGCAGATCAGCGCATCGTTCGGCACGCCGCTCACCTCCATCCTGATCTGCGGCGCCATCATGCTGGCCAGCGCCACCCTTCTCCCGATCCGGCAGGTGGGACGTGTCTCGAGCTTCTTCTTCCTGATCTCGTTCGTGGTCGTGAACTGGAGCGTCATCCGACTTCGGCGCCGCCGGCCTAACATGCGGCGCCCCTACGAGATGCCTCTCTATCCGGTCGTCCCCGCACTGGGCATCGCGCTCAACCTGCTGCTCGCATTCTTTCTGCTACGCAGCGACCCGATGACGCTCTACATCGGGCTCGCCTGGATGGCGGTTGGTGGCCTCGTGTACGTCGGGCTCCAGTGGCGCAAATCGCGGAGGCCCCCTGAGGGCTCCCCGTCCGCAAAAGACGTGGAGGCTCCGCTTGAGGCGGCCGAAGGCTCGGCCTCGTAGGGTCTCCCTTTCGTCTCTCTTCAGCGATTTTCCAACACCTCTTTTTTGTCCCATGGCGACTCCTGGCAAGGACCTGCGTGTTATCGTGGCCGGTGGAGGCACGGTCGGCTTCCGTACCGCCGAGCTTCTCGATGAGCGCGGGCACGACGTCTTCGTCATCGAAAAGGATCCGGTCCGCTGCGGAGAGCTGGCCGACGCGTACGTGGCAACGGTCATCGACGGCGACGCCACCATTCCCTCCATCCTGCGGCAGGCCGGCCCCGAGGACGCCGACGTGGTGGCCGGCCTCACCAACGACGTGGCGGCCAACTTGGCCATCTGCATGATGGCCCAGCAGATGAACCCTTCCCTCCACACGGTCCTGCGCACCGACCCTCAGGTGGGCGACGCGCACGCCAACCTCGTAGGCGCGGTTATCTACCCGGAGCGGGCCAGCGCCCTTCTGGCCGTCAATGCCATCTACGGCGGCGACGTGCGGTCCCTGGAGCACGCAATGGGAGAACTCGAGATCATCGAGGTGCGCGTTGAAGAGGGGGCGCCCGCCGTGGGCAAGTCGCTCGAAGAGATCAGCTTCCCCAGCGGGAGCCTCATCGTGTCCGACGCCGCCGGCTCGCGTGTGGCCCGCCCCGCTACCGTTATCGAGGCCGGCCACCACTACATCGTAGCCGCCGAGCCCTCGGTCACCGACGAGGTGATGCAACTTTTGCGCGGCTGAGCTGCAGCGGACCGGCCTGAGTCGGACCAGCGATTGGGACACACGCACGCATCATGCGAGAATCGGTGCCGCGCGGAGAGTGGGACCCAGTTCTCAACACCATGGCCCTTCTTTGCCAGGAGGGCCGACGTGGGCCCGTCGCGCACGCCATCTCTTTGTCGGGGCCGTCTCCCCGAGTGGCTCAGTCGTCCGCCAGGACCGCCTGCGCGGCGTGCCGTCCCGCCATGCCGTGCACACCTCCCCCTGGTGGGGTCGATGCAGACGCCATGTACAGCCGCGCCCCGGTGGCCGTGCGGGCCGGAATGCGGTAGGGGTTCCACCGGAGGGCCGGGCGTGCGATGAGCTGTCCCAGGTCCAGGGCGCCCCCGTTGATGTCGCCCCCCACGAGGTTCGGATTCCAGGCCTCCAACGCCTGTGGGCCCATGGCGTGCCGCTCCAGGATCGTGTCCCGGAAGCCGGGCGCGAACCGTTCAATCTGTCGCTCAATTTGCGCCGTAGCGTCCCCGCTCGACCCATTGGGGACGTGGCAGTAGGCCCAGGCGGTGTGCTGATCGCCGGGAGCTCGGGTCTGGTCGAAGCGGCTGTGCTGGGCAAGCAGCACGTACGGCCGCTCCGGCACGCGCCCCTCCGCCACGGCTCGCTCCGACGCAGCAATCTCGCGCAGCGTGCCCCCCACGTGGACCGTCCCCGCCCGCCGGCACGCCTCCGCGGCCCACGGGATGGGATCGCTCAGGGCGTAGTCGACCTTGAACGCCGCCGCGCCGTAGCGGTACCGCTCCAGCTGCGTGACGTAGCGGGCCGGCAGCCGGGGGCGGGCGACCCGCAGCACCTGCCGGGGCGTGAGGTTGAGCACAACAGTCCGGGCATTCGGCAAGGCATCCACGTCGCGCACACGACGCCCGGTCTCGATGGTGCCGCCCAGGTCGCGCAGGTAGTCCGCCAGCGCCTGCGTGATGGCGCCCGCCCCGCCCTTCGGAAAGGGCCAGCCCACCGCGTGCCCGGCCATGCCGAGGACGAGCCCGAAGGCCGTCGACCCGAGCGCCGACAGCGGCAGGTTGGAGTGAGCCGCCAGTCCCGCGAGCAGGGCCCGTGCCTTCTCCGTCCGGAAGAGCCCATTCCCCAAAAGCTGTGCGGGCCAGATCGCCCGCAGCCCGAATCGAGCCAGGAGCAGCGGGGCGCGCGGCACATGGAGCACCGGTTGGAGCACCTCGTTGAGGACGGGCCGCCACCGATCCGCGAGCGGCCCGTTGAGCCACCGGTAGCGCCCTGCATCGCGCCCAAGGGACCGAGCGGTGTCGTCCAGCGAGCGGTGCATTGTTGCGGCACGCCCCCCGTCCAGCGGATGGGCAAGCGGCAGGTCCGGGTGCACCCACGACAGCCCGTACTCGTCGAGGGGCAGTCGTCGGAACAGGGGCGACGCCGCGGCCAGCGGGTGGATGGCAGAACCGAGATCGTGGACGAAGCCCGGACGCGTCACCTCTTCCGATCGCGCCGCACCTCCGACAGTGTCGGCCTGCTCGATCACGTGCACGTCCCGCCCCGCCCGGGCCAGCACGACGGCCGCCCCGAGCCCATTCGGGCCCGAGCCCACGACAATGGCGTCAGCGTTGGACATACGAAACAGTGGTTGTGAAAAGCAGCACGGAGCCCACCCCCACCTGCCTTCAGTCGACGAACAGATCTACAAACCCAAATGCATCTCCGTCAAAGAGGCCCTGGTCGCTGAGCTTGAGGCTCGGAATGACGAGCAGGGCCGTGAACGAGAGCGTCATGAACGGCGCGTCCATCGGGCTGCCCAATTCCGCCTGCACGTAGGTACTGAGGCGCGTGTAGCGCCGGGCCACCGCGTCGTATGGGTCGTTGCTCATGAGCCCGGCGATGGGCAGCGGCAGTGCTCGACCGCTGTCGTCGTCGTTCCCCACCGCGCTGATCCCCCCGTCCTCCTGCACCACCGCGTTGACGGCGCGGGCCAGCGCCTCGTCACTGGTGCCCACCGCCACGACATTGTGCGAGTCGTGGGCGACACTGGAGGCGAGGGCCCCATGGTCGAGCCCGAAGCCCCGGATGAAGGCGACGGAAGGCGCACGCTCTCCAGTGTACCGGTTGACCACCGCGAGCTTGAGCACATCGCGGTTCGGGTCCGCCACGGCCCGCCCGTCCTCAACCGGCGTCGCCACGACCTCTTCCCCTGTCACCAACTGATTGTCGGCGGCCGTGATCACGCGCAGGCGGTCGCCCGCCACCGCCACCCGAAAGTTCTCCGGCGCCACCGGCTCCGCGTCAAAGCGGTTGACGACCGCAGAGTCCACACGTTCGATGTTCGTCTTCCCCGCCTCGGCAACAAGCTCTCCTTCGACGTACGTCCGCTGCACAGTCAGCGCATCCAGGTCGTCGACCACGATGAGGTCGGCGGGATCGCCCTCACGCAGCAGCCCCACGTCCAGCCCGTAGTGCTCCACCGGGTGCACGCACGCAGCGCGGAGCACGTCGAACCGGTCGTAGCCACGGGCGAGGGCCCGACGCACGAGGCCGTCGATGTGTCCGTCCGCGAGGGCATCCGGGTGCCGGTCGTCGCTGCAGAACATGAGCCGCTCCGGCGCCTCGTCCATCAGCGGAATCAGCTCGTCGAAGTTCCGGGCGGCCGAGCCCTCGCGAATCGCGATCTTCATGCCCGCCTCCAATTTCTCGCGGGCCTCTTCGATCGAGATGCTCTCGTGGTCCGTCTCGATGCCCGCCGCAGCGTACTGCTCCACGTCGTCGCCGCGTATGCCCGGCGCGTGGCCGTCCACCGGCTTGTCACGCACCTGCGCGGCCCGAATTTTCGCCAGCACGTCCGGGTCCCCGCCGATGGCGCCCGGATAGTCCATCACCTCGCTGAGGTAGGACACGTCGTCGCGGCCCAGCAAGTCCGACACCGCGTCCGGCCCCAGTGCCGCCCCGCTCGTCTCAGCGGGCGTGGCCGGGACGCACGACGGAGCGCCGAACGCAAAGTGAAACGACACGGAGCGACCGTCATCGATCATGTACTCGACCCCGTCCACGCCAAGCACGTTGGCGATCTCATGCGGGTCGCTCACCGTGCCCACGGTCCCGTGCGTGACGGCCGCCCGGGCAAACTCCGACGGCGGCAGCATCGCGCTCTCGACGTGGACGTGGGCGTCGATGAACCCCGGCAGCAGATACCGATCCGGCGCCTCTTCGGTCGGCTCGATGCGATCGATCGTGCCGTTCTGAACGTACACGGTGGCCGGCCGAATCTCGCGGGCATGCAGGTCGACGAGGCGACCGGCGACGGAAAAGGACTTGGGCATGCAAACGATGGGAGAATCAAACAAGTACGGCGGAAGGGCCAACATACGGAGGGACGGGCAGAGCATCGAGGAGCGTCTGTCGGCCCGCAGGTGAATCGGGGGACGCCGTTCGTCCGGCCGGAACGAGTCAGGGGCCTCTAGCAACAGAGGCCCCGACTACGGCGTCGGGTGTCCACAGCCGGCGTGGAGGTCGCCATCGAGGGTGACCGTGACCGTATGGCTGAACAGCCGCCCACTCATGGGATCCGTACAATATTGGGGAGTGGCCACAACGCGCACCGGGCCGCGGTCCGTGTCGGCCTCATAGACGATGCGCCCGCCGTCCGTTTCCTCGTCGAACTGCGATGTCGTCACCTCGTGCTGTGCGTAGGCCCAGGCGAAGCGGAGGCGATCCTCGGTCACCTCCACGATCCATCCCGGCTCCTGTCCGGTTGCCCGAAACCGCAGGCCTGGATGCCGGTCGTCTTCTCGCCGCTTGGGCGTTGGGGCGAGGGTGCAGTCCTGGAAACACCGCCCATCGATCTCGACGGTGGCCCTGCGTCCCTTGCTCCACAGCCAAGCGCCATCTCCTTCGTACTTGGCCCCACTGGCCGCCCGTACTGATCTGAGGCGGCGCGTGTCTCCTCCAAACGACGCAGGGACCCGCAACACCAGCACGTTGGGACGAACGAGCGCCCGAAACGTCCCCCCGTCTCCGTCCGCCCGTGTACACTGCACGACAAACCGCCGCGCCGGGGCGTCCTCCTCGTTCGTCAGGGGCATCTCCGTGGCGTCCTGAGACGCCTGGCCCCCGCCACACCCACCGCCGAGCAGGACGATCTCCAGCAATGCGCTTCCCACGACATACCGGAGGCCTTTCCATCCGGCGCTCATTTCCTTCCCTCGAAGCATGCAGAAAAGACCGTGCGTTGAGTACGTGTCGGGGGACCCTGTGCCGACAGAACGGGAAGCATTTCCCTACACCTGCTCTTCCGGGTCAGATCTGCGGTCCTCAAACACCACATCCGCCACCGCCTGGAGCGAGGGCGCCACCTCGGGCACGGGATGCGACCGGGCCATCACCTCGGCCAGCGGCCCGGGCACGTCGACCTCGTGCCCTACGAGCGGCTCCACCCCCTCCGGAAACTTGGCCGGGTGCGCCGTGGCCACCAAGATCCACTCGTGCTTGTCGTCGGGATCACGGTGCTCGCGAACCTCGACCGCCGTCGCCGTGTGGGGATCCCACACCGTGTCCCACGCCTCGGGGCCGCGGCGGAGTTGCCGTCTGATCTGGTCGTCGGTCACGCGCTCGGCACCCATCGCGTCCCGTAACGCCTCGGCCGAGGACCAGTGGTGGCGCAGGCGTTCCATGTTGCTGGGATTGCCCACGTCCATCGCCGTCGCGAGAGTTTCCTGCGTCTCAAACGCCTCGTAGTCGCCGGTTTCCAGGTAGTGCGTGACGGGGCGATTCTCGTTCGTCGCAAAGATAACCTCTCCAATCGGCAGCCCGCACTCGCGGGCATAGAGGCAGGCGAGCCCGTTGCCCAGGTTGCCGGACGGCACGATCACGTTGGGGCACGTGCCATGGGAGCGCCAGTGCTGAAGGCTCGCGTAGGCGTAGTACGTCATCTGCGGCAGCAGGCGCCCGATGTTGATGCTGTTGGCGGAGGAGAGGCGCAGGCGTTCCTGCCAGGTGTCCTCCTGAAACGCCTCTTTCACGAGCATCTGGCAGTCGTCGAACACGCCACGGACGGCTACGGTCTGTACGTTGTCGCTCCACCCGGTGAGCTGTCTCTCCTGCCGGGCGGACACCTTGCCCTTCGGGTAGAGGACGACGACCTCGACGTTGGGCTTCTTCCAGAAGGCCGCCGCCACAGCTGCGCCGGTGTCGCCGGAGGTGGCCACGAGGATGGTGAGGGGCCGGTCGGCCTCTTCGTTGAGTCGGGCGAGACTGTCGGCCAGGAAGCGCGCGCCCACGTCCTTGAACGCCGCCGTAGGGCCGTGAAAAAGTTCGAGGATGCTCGTCTGTCGGCCGATCTCGCGCAGCGGCACGGGGAAGCCGTACATTGCCTCGCAGATTTCGGGCAGGGCCTCCGCCAGCACGTCCCCATCCACAAACGGGCGAAGGAGCCGCTCCGCCACCGCCTCAATCGTCTCGCATCCGTCGAAGGCCTCCGGGCTGAGGTCCGGAAAGTGCTCCGGCACGTAGAGGCCTCCGTCCGGCGCCAGGCCATTCTGCAGTGCCGTGGACAGGGAGACGCGATGGTCGGGCGTGCGGGTGCTCAGGTACTGCACAGCAGGAAGGCGTAAAGGAGATGTGTGTGCGGAACGTCAATGTTGAACCACTTCAACATAGGAAAGACGGCCCCTAACAGCAGGCAGCAGCCTGCGGGGACAGGCCCCCAACGTTTAATTTTCAAATTTGATGCGATCTCTCTCGGGTTCGTCGCCGGGGAGCGGGGCGGCACGCCTGGGCGCTTCAGATGCGCACAGGGGTCCAACGAGAAAGCGGCCGTTGCCACAGGGCAAGGGCCGCTCTCCATCCAAACACAATGTGCAGAAGCCCTCGCCCGTGTCGACGAGGCGTCCCGAGCGTCGCTACTTGTTCTGGGAGTTCGGGTTTTGCTGCATCTGCGACTGCTGCTCCTTCATTTGCGCCTTCATGGCCTGCTGCACCTGCTTCTTCAACGTGGAGTCTGACTGGGCCGACCGCATGATGCGACGAAACATCTGAGGGTCCATGTTCTCCTTCTGCGACTGCTGCTGCATCATCTTCATCTGCTGCTTTCGCATCTGCATCTGCTGGCGTTTCATCTCACGCCGGGCGTTGGCCTTCTGCGTGGAGTCCATCTCCTGCGGGTTGCCGTACTTCTCCTTCATCTGCTTCCGCATCTTCATCTGCTGCGCCCGCATGGAAGACTGCACGGCCGCGGCGATGCGGGCCGCCTTATCAATTTGCTCCTGGCTTACCTCGGAGGCCGAGAGGGTGGTCGTGTCCGGCTGCTGAGGCATCTGGCCGAACGCGGGGGCGGTGACGGCAAAGGCGAGGGCAAGCAGGCCGATGCACGACGACTGAAACAAGCGTTGTAGCATAAGAATGGGTCGTAATGGAAAGAGCATAGAGGAAGAAGGCCGAACCGGGGCCTCCATGGAGGAAGCCGTGTGTACGACTCCGAAAAGACCAGGGCCGATCAGTGTGTTTCGTGACCCGGCAAGGGTCCCTCGACCTTTGCACAACTGGATTGCCCAATGCAAACGGGCCTCCGGACGGGATTATTCTTGAAGCCCCCGGAAAGTCTTTGTCGAGGCAGAAGACCGGGGCCCTTCGCAAAGCAAAAGCGGCCTCCACCAATCGTGAAGGCCGCCTTGGAGAGTCGGGGCAGCCGGATTTGAACCGGCGACCTCGTCGACCCGAACGACGCGCGCTGCCGGACTGCGCCATGCCCCGTGGAGAATGTTCGAATGCGTTATAGGGCCGATGCGGAGTCGAGATCCAGAATGGCCGCCCCGACCATAGGGGCTGAGCCTCTTCTGAAGAGGAGTTCAACGGTTATCCACACTCGATCTTGGGGTGCAGGGCCCGGTCGGGGGGGCATCACATCCCAAACTCTTCGTACATCTCGTCGATGAGGTCGGCGTTTCGCTCCCTGATGACGCTGCGACGGAGCTTGAGGGTGGGCGTGAGCGTGCCCTCTTCGACGGAGAACGGCTCTTCGAGGAGGCGGAAGTTGCGAATTTTCTCGTGGGCCGCCGCGTCTCGGTTGTACGCCGTGAAGATGTCCCCAAACAGGGCCTGCGCCGCGTCGTGCCCCAGCAACTCTGCGTCGTTACAGGTGGTCTCATCGAATCCTTCGTCTCGGGCGCGCATCCGGAGCGACTCGAAGTTGGGCACCACCAGGGCCGCGAGGAACGGGCGTCCCTCCCCCACCACGACGATCTGGTTGATCCACCCTTTGGTCTTGAACGTCTCTTCGATCGGACCGGGATATACGTTCTTTCCCCCTTCCGTGACGATCATGTGCTTGATCCGATCCGTAATTTTGAGGTAGCCCTCATCGAAGCGCCCCACGTCGCCGGTGTGGTACCAGCCGTCTGGATCGAAGGCCGCCCGGGTCTCTTCGGGCTGGTTCCAGTATTCCTTCATCACGTTCGGGCCCTTCACCAGGATCTCTCCCTCTGGGGTGGAGAGGGACGTGGGGTAGTCGCTGCCGCTAATCGCTCCGACCGGCGCGGTCTCTTCCAGCGGCTGAATGGCGACCGTCACGCCGGGCATGATGTGTCCCACGGTGCCGTAGCGGGGGGTGTCCATAGGATTGATTGTAAGGACAGGGGCCGTCTCCGTGAGGCCGTAGCCCTCAATAATGGTCACGCCCGCGGCCTGGAAGAAGGTGCCAATCTCTTCGGGCAGCGCCGCCCCTCCCGAGACGGCAAACCGAAGATTCCCGCCGAGCTTTTCGTGCAGCTTGGAAAAGACGAGCCGGTGGGCCACCGCCCGCTGCCCTCGCAGCAGCAGGCTCGGCCCGGCGCCGTTCGACCGCTGGGCCTCTGCGTACCGCTGCCCCACGTCCACCGCCCAGTCGAAGAGCTTTTGCGTGAGGCTCCCCCCCTCGCTGGCCTGTTTCTTGACGCGCGTGTACACCTTCTCGAACATGCGCGGCACCGAGATCATGAGGGTCGGCCGTACCTCCTGCAGGTTCTGGCTGACCGCCTCGATGCTCTCCGCGTAGCTGATGGTGGCCCCGGCGGCAAGCACGGCCGTGTGGCCGGCCGTCCGCTCGAAGGCGTGCGAGAGGGGCAAAAACGACAGGTGATGATCGTCTTCGCCGAAGGGAACGCGCTGCAAGGCCCCCTTCACATTGGAGCAGAAGTTGCGATTGGTGAGCACGACGCCCTTCGGCTGGCCGGTGGTGCCGCTCGTGTAGATGAGGGCGCTCGGGTCTTCGGGCGCAATCGCCTCCGCAATTGCTGTAAGCTCCTCCTCGTGTGTGGACCAGTAGTCGCGGCCCGTCGCCAGGGCATCGTCCCAGTGCGTCATGGGCACGGGCGGGTCGTCTGCGGTCTCGCTCATCACGACCACCTCGTCGAGCTCGGGGCACGTGTCCGCGATCTCCTCAATCTTCTTGCGCTGGACAGGCACGGACACGATGCACACTTTCGCCCCCGCATCGCGGAGGATGTGGGCCACCTTCGACGGGGGCAGGGACGTGTAGATCGAAACGTTGGCCGCCCCAATGAGCTGCGCACCCAGGTCACTGACGGCCCACTCTGGGCGATTCTCCGAGAGCAGGGCCACCCGGTCGCCCGTGCGCACGCCCTGCCGGTGCAGATAGCCGGCCAGCGCCTGCACCCGATCCTGGAAGCCCTCCCAGGTGATCTCCTGCCACCCCTCGCCCCGCACCTTGTGCCGGAGCACAGGCCGCTCTCGCCCTCGATACCGGGCACAGAGGCGACGAAACAGCTGGGGAATGGTATCGAACTCGACCTGCGCGGGCATGAGCCTGGAGCGACCTGTGCGAAAAGCACGAGCACGCAGCCCCTACCTACAAGCCCAGGGGCTGTTTCTGAGAACCGTGGGGCCAGTCACGCATCCACCCCCACAACATTTTCGACGGACGCGTACCCGTCGTCGCGGAGCCGCGCCACGAGCCCTTTCTTAATCCGCTGCACGAGCCCGGGCCCCTCATAGACGAGCGCCGTGTAGAGCTGCACGAGCGAGGCCCCCGCTCGGATCTTGGTGTAGGCGGACGCCGCATCGTGCACCCCTCCAACGCCGATGATGGGAATCTCGCCGTCGGTCGCCCGGTACAGGTACTGCACGAGGCGCGTCGCTCGTGCCTCCAGCGGCGGCCCACTGAGCCCGCCCGCTCCGATCTCTTCGAGCCGATCGGCGGACGTCTGCACGCCCTTCCGGTCCGAGGCCGTGTTCGTCGCGATGAAGCCGTCTATGTCGTGGGCCGTCGCCACCGCCAGAATTTCTTCCAGTCGCGTGTCGAACCGAACGCGATCACTGAAGGGCGGACTCAGCTTGACCAGGACGGGCACCGCCAGCCCCGGCGCCTTTTGCTCCGCCATGATGGCGTCGAGCAGGGTGTCGAGGGCCGCCGGGTCCTCGAAGGTGCCCCCGTCTGGTGTATTCGGACACGACACGTTGAGGGTGACATAGTCCGCCTGTCCCACCAGGTGCCGAAAGCTCGTCCGAAAGTCCTCCAGGGCCGCCTCTCCCATAATGTCGGGATCGTGGGTCTTGGCCAGGTTGATGCCGAGGGGCCGCGTCCGGGCGGCCCGTCTCTGTTCCAGCCGCTCGGCGACGGCCTCCGCCCCGTCATTGTTGAGGCCCAGGCGGTTGATGAGGGCCCGGTCTTTGGGCAGCCGGAAGGCGCGCGGGGTCGGGTTGCCCGGGGCAGGCCGGGCGCTCACGGACCCCACCTCCACAAATCCAAACCCAACGGCCTCCCAAAAGGGCACCGCCCGGGCATTTTTGTCGGCGCCGGCGGCCAGCCCTACGGGATTGGGGAAGGTGTTCCCCCAGAGGCGCTGCCTGAGCCGCTCGTCCTCGAACTGGTATTGCGACGCCACGAGGGGCAAAGCCGTGCGCTGTGCCACCCGGGCCGCCCACAGGCTCGCCGTGTGCGCCCACTCGGGACTCAACCGAAACAGAAGCGGCCGAAGAAGATGGTACATACGAACTTAGTGTCGTCGGGCAGGAGGAGGACACGCCAATTGCTCCTTCCATTGGACCCGTACTCGGGACGCTTCGTTTCTCCACGGCCTGCAAGGTTCTGATTGATCACCGCGCTGCCTCTGTGCCTCTTCCCTTCTATCAGGTCGATGCATTCGCCGCCACTCCGTTCACCGGAAATCCCGCCGCCGTGTGCCTCCTCCAAGGCGACCGCGACGCCGACTGGATGCAGGGGGTGGCCGCCGAAATGAACCTGTCGGAGACGGCCTTCTTGGCCCCCCAGGACGACGAGGCCACCTACCGGTTGCGCTGGTTCACGCCCACCGACGAGGTCGCCTTGTGCGGCCACGCGACCCTCGCCAGCGCACACGCGCTCTGGACGCACGAGCAGGCATCCTCGGAGGCCCCGCTTCACTTCGAGACCGCAAGTGGGCGCCTGACCACACGGCGCGACGACGGATGGATCTGGATGGACGTTCCGACCGACCCGGTGGCCCCCACCGACCCGCCCGCTCCACTCCTCGATGCCCTTGGTGGCACGCCCCCGAAAGAGGTTGGATGGAGCGGACGCGACTACCTCGTTCGCCTGCCGGACGCAGACGCCGTGCGCGCCCTGCAGCCCGTCTTTTCATCCCTGAACGCCCTCGAGGAGGCGCGTGGGACGATCGTGACCGCTCCGGCCCCGGCCGACGAGGTCGACTTCGTGTCGCGCTTCTTTGCCCCACAGGTGGGCGTCCCTGAGGACCCCGTAACGGGCTCGGCCCACTGCGCCCTCGGCCCGTACTGGGCCGCCCGGACGGGGCACACTACGCTCACCGGGCGGCAGGTGTCGGCGCGCGGGGGCACCGTCCGGGTGCGTCTCGACGCGCCGGACGCAGAGCGGGTGACGCTCGGGGGCCAGGCCGTCACCGTCGTTGAGGGCCGTCTCAACGCATGATTGTCCATCGGCCTACCATCCGGGCCGCAGGATGAGCCCGAAGTCCCAATTCTTGGTGCGCTGGAACGTGCGGGCGTAAAACGCCTCCATGACGATCGCGCCCAGCACATTCACGCGTGCCGAGACCCCCGCACTGGTCACGGGCTCGGCCGACACGGAGCTCTCTGAAGTGCCCGCCCCCAGCCGCCCATTCGCGCCCGTCCCAATCGTGTTTGAGGAAAACGACAACTCCGTCAGGTCTTCGCTCGTCCACGCCACACCGGCGTCGGCAAAGAGCACAAGGTCGGTCGGCAGGTACTCGAAGGTCGAGAGGCTCAGGACCTCCGGGCCCAGCAGCGGGAGGCGCACCTCGGCGCTGCCGAGTGCCATTCGGGTTCCGAGAAGTCGTCCCACGTCACAGGCAGAGGTTTGCTGCCGACACTTCGGCTCCTCGAAGATCGAGTTGAAGCTATAGCCCCGCACGAAGCCCGACTGGTAGGGGTCGCCGAGCGTCTCGCGGACGAAGCTGTCCGTCAGCCCCCCACTAAACTCGCCCGCCCCGTAGTTGCCGCGGTGCAGGCCCCGCACCGCAAACGTGACCGGCTCACGATAGAAGTAGCGCCGGTAGTCCGCCAGCACCGACACGAAGTTTCGGGACCCGAACTGGGGCGTCACCTGGAAGCGGTAGCGCCCGCCCTGCAAGGGGGACGTCAACCCCGAGCTGGAAAAGTCGCCGACGTACGCGAGGCTGGCCCGCCCGAAGTAGATGGGATCACGAACCGTACCGCCGTCGATCTCCTGGGACTGTCCGAATTGACGGACGGTCTGGCTAAATCCGTACCGCGTGCCCCCGAGGCCCAGCTCGAGCCGATTCGTTTGGGAGAGCGGGTAGCTCGTTTGCACCCCCGCCTGCGTTCGGAAAATTCGCTGCACAACCTGCACGACGCCTCCGTTGCGTGTGCGCCCGACCTGCCCGAAGGCCGACGACTGGTGCGAGAGCCCCACGCCGTAGTTGAGTCGGTTCTCTTGGTTGGAGTAGGAGACGCCCCCCCCAATGTCCTTGATCGTCCCGTTCGCCTGCACGAAGACGCTCAGGTTGCGGTGCCCAAGCATATCGCTAAACAGGAAGCCGATCCCCCCCGCCACCTGGGTGCCAACGGGCCCACCGACGGAGGCGCCCACCGAGGGCGGCACAATCCGGTCAAGGTACAGCCGGTCGCTGGCCTTCGACGTTTGGGTAGAGTCCACGTCCTTCAGTCCTGTCGACGGGTCCTCCAGGTAGCTGCCCACCAGCCCCTCGCCCTTCGGCTGCACGGGAGGGAGCAGCGCCGCGGTACTGGCGTCCTCCTCTGGCGTCATCCGCTCACCTTTCGTCTCCTCCGGCGAGAGCCCCACGATGGAGTAGCCCCCGTTCGAGAAGACCGAGAACATCATCCGCCCGCTCCGCCGGGCCACCGACAGGGTGGGGGAGAGGGCCGTGATGCCGCTCACACCGGTCTGCAGCTCCGTAACACGGTAGGTGGCCTCCTCGTCTAGGTCGTAGCGGTACACGTCCTTGAACCCGTCCTGGTCGGCGACGAAGTAGATGCTGCGGCCGTCCGGGCTGAACTGCGGATTGTGCTGCATGCCCTCAAAGAAGGGCCGGAGCGTCCGCATCTCCCTGGACTCGACATCGATCAGCCCAATGCGTTCTTCCGCGTATTCGAGCGTCTCAAAGTTTGTACCGTTCGGTCCGCGGTCGGTCGTGAACGCGAGGGTCTCCCCGTCCGGCGACCACGTCGGCTGCAGGGCCGCGTACCGGTCGTTGGTGAGCTGGCGCACGCTTTTCTGCTCCAGGTCGTAGACGTACAGGTCACTCAGTCCGCCCTCCAGCCCCGAAAAGGCGATGGACTGCCCGTCGGGAGACCAGGCCAAGTTGTGGATCGCGCCGATGTCTTCCACCGCCGTGCGCGTCTTGATTTCGCCGGTCTGGACGTTAAAGGTATTGATCTCGTTGCGGCCGTCCGCAAACGTGATGAACGCAAACCGCCGCCCGCCGGGCGACCACGCCCCCGCCGAGTTGATAAACCGGAGCGCATCGAAGCGTGGATTCGACCGGGTGCCCTCCAGTTCCTGCACAATCTCGCCGGTCTCCGCGTCGGCAACGAAGAGGTTGGTGTTGAAGAGATTGCGACGCGAAATGAAGGACACGTAGCGCCCGTCCGGGCTCACCGCCGGAGAAATGTTAAGCTGATTGTCGCCGCCCGGCTCTCCAATGACCGCCGTGCCCACCGAGTCGACCGGCGTTCGGTCCTCGGTGCTCGGCAGGAACGCGTCGCGGGTGGACTGCTTCCACTCCTCCGACAGCGAGTCCGCCGTGATGCCGAGCGTGTAGACGAAGGCCGAGTCGAGCCCCACCCGGCCGCTCATTTTGTAGAGGTCGGTGACGGTGGCGTCGCCGTACTTGCCGCCGATGTAGGCCATGTACGCTTGGCCGTAGCGGTAGGGAAAGTAGGACTGCTGATCGCGCGTGAGCTGCCGGATGGTGGGCAGGTCCTCACGCACAGCCGCGTCCCGCATCCACATCGCGGTGTGGGAGTCCTGCCGCCCCACCGAGAGGTACTCGGCCATGCCCTCGATGAACCACAGCGGCAGGTTGCGAAGCGAAAACCCCTCGTTGTCTTTGCGCAGGGCAATGTCGTACTGGAAAGAGTGGACCAGCTCGTGCCCGAGCACGTGATCGGTTTCCCCGTAGCTTCCCGTGAGCGGCATGATGACGCGCTCCTTAATGCTCTCCGTCACCCCGCCGGTCCCTTGTCCCAGCTGCCCACGCACAGCGTTGGTCTGCTGAAAGTCAGGACTGTTGGCGTAGAAGATCAGCGGCTTCTTCTCTTGGAACTCGCGGAGGAAGGTGCGGGAGTGGCGATCGTACCATCGCTCCGCCATTCGGGCCGCGTCCTCAACGGCCTGCCGCTCCTTCGGATAGAAGTAGATGTCAAACTGGTCCGTCTCGAAGGACTGGAAGTCAAACTGTTCGTACTGGACCTTATTCTGTCCAAAGTACTGGGCCGACGCCGGCCCCACGGCCCCAATCATCGAGGCAACCGAAAGGGCAACAAAAGCGTAGGAGAAACGGGCAAGAAATCGCTGCATGGCGGCCAAGGACATCAACGAGGCTTTACGAAACCTACACCCGAACCGGGGCCCCAGGTGTATTGGTTAGGATGGGGAAGGGTTCGATCGTTACGCCCCCGAAATGGGAACGCACGCGGAACGGAACTTGCTGTCCCCAAACACTGGTGTCTGTGTTTTCTTTACCAACGCCCAGCTTTTGGCCGGGATGCCTGTCTGGGAAGCGGTGCGCTCAAGGTCCGCCTTCTCCAGGAACTAAAACCTTTCGATAGGAACGAGGGTCCACCGCGGATGGAACGAGGCTGTTTGCTCTCGCACCGGCACAGGACCTGTGGACCTATGTTGTTCCCCTCGCCGTTTGGAAGGCGATTTTAGACAGCAGCCCAGCCCTTCTACCATCGCTGCCCTGCGCACACCTGTTCTTCCCACTGCACCCGCATGGATGAGTATCGCACCCGGGTCCGGATCTACGCCGGGGTTGTCGTGTTTCTTTTCCTTCTTCTCGGGCTTCGTCTGGTGCAGTTGCAGGGCTTCAACGGAGCCACCGAGGGCGGCACGCCCCCCGGCAGTGCCGTGCGGGAGCAGTCGGTGGAGGCGGCCCGAGGGGCCATGTACGCCCGGGACAGCACACTCCTGGTCGACAACCGGCCCACCTACACGATCCTGCTGACGCCCCGGTACTTCGATGCGTCGAAGGGCCCGCTACTGGCCGATTTGCTGGGCGTGGCCGACTCGACGGTGCGCCGCCGATTGCGGGAGGCACGTGACCGAAATGCCTTTCGTCCTACCCCCTCGTTCCGGGAGGTCTCGTTTGATACGTTCAGCCGCGTGCAGGAGCACCTCTACGAGCTTCCCGGCGTATCGTACGACGTGGAGCTGCGGCGGCGCTACCACACGGCCGCCCGGGCGGCCCACGCCCTCGGCTACGTCCACGAAATTGATCGCCAGACGCTGTCCGGCATGCCCACCGGCTACCGGGCGGGGGACCGCGTCGGGCGCACGGGGGTGGAGCACGCCTACGAGTCGATGATGCGGGGCGACCGGGGTCACGAAATGGTGCTCGTCAATGTGCACGGAACGGAGGTCCGGCAGTACCAGAATGGCACCATGGACACCCCCCCGGTGGGCGGCCACGACCTGCACCTGACCCTCGACCACGAGGTGCAGGCCCTTGCCGAATCGCTCTTCGTGGGCAAGCGCGGCGCGGCCGTCGCCCTCGACCCCGACACCGGCGGCATCCTGTCCCTCGTCAGCACGCCGGACTTCGACCCGTCCTTGTTTGCCCGGTCGGTGACCACGGCGGCCTGGGACAGCCTCCGCTCGGACCCGCGCGACCCGCTTTACAACCGCGCCACCCAAAGCGGCTATCCCCCGGGCTCTACCTGGAAGCCATTCATGGCCCTCGTCGCCCTCGAAACCGGGATGCTCACTGCTTCGGAACGCATGGACTGTCCGCCGAGCTACCGGATCGGGCGACGGGCGTTCAAAAACCATGACGGGCAAGACGAGGGGCGCATCACCGTGGCAAAGGCCCTGGAGGTGTCGTGCAACACCTTCTTCTACCAGGTCATGGAAGAGATGACCCTGGCCACCTGGCACGATTGGGCCTTGGAATTTGGGTTCGGACAGGAGGTGCCCCTCGACGAATTCCGGCAAGAAAGAGGGCTCGTCCCCGATTCCTCCTACTTCGACCGCATGTACGGCCGCTGGACGGACGGCTATACCATCAACCTCGGCATCGGCCAGGGCGACATGTCCGTGACGCCGCTCCAACTGGCCCGGTACGCGGCGGCCCTCGGAAACGGCGGCCGCCTCCCCCCTCCCCACTTCGTCCGCAAGGCCGTTCATCCCGAAACGGGCGCGTCTCAGCGCCCGGAGCTTCCGCCCCCGGATCCAATCCCGGTCGATCCGTCGCACTTTGGGGTCGTGCAGGAGGGCATGCATCGCGTCATGACCGACGGCACCGGCCAATGGGTCCAGATCCCCAACATCCCCAGCGCCGGCAAAACGGGCACGGCCCAGAACCCACACGGCGAGGATCACTCACTGTTTATCATGTTTGCGCCGTACGACGACCCCGAGATCGCCCTTGCGGTGGTCGTCGAAAATGCGGGCTACGGGGCCACCGCCGCGGCCCCCATCGCGAGCCTGATGGCCGAAAAGTACCTGACGGGAACGATTGCGGACACGTGGGAGCGGCAATACTGGAAACGGCGCCTGCGCGAGGAAGTGCGTAGCACCCCGGAGGAAAAGCCCCCGTCTTCCCCATCCTCTTCCCAGCCGACACCCGCCGTGCAAACCGCCCCCCAGTCTACCGCCCCGACGCCCCCTGACTCCTCCCGCCCCAGCGCCTCATCGCCGAGCGATCGTCCATGAAAGCTCCGAGCTGGAAACTGGATCCCTGGACCCTGCTGCTATGGATCGGGCTCGTGGCCGTCAGCCTCGTGGCCCTCTACAGCATCACCCACGGCCCAGCGGCCGAGTACATCGGCCAGGGCGCCCAGAGCAACTTCGCTCGCCAGTTCCTGTGGATCGGCGTGTCGACCGTGGGGATTGGGGGGACCCTCCTGCTGCCCGTCCGTTTTTTGCGGTACGCGGCCTACCCGATCTACGCCGCGACGCTCGTCCTCCTTGTGCTGTCTCTCGTGATGGGGGTGGAGGTGCACGGCACCCGCGCATGGCTCGCCCTCGGTCCGCTGCGGCTACAGGTGTCGGAGCTGGCGAAGGTCGGGACGGTCCTCGCCGTGGCACAGCTCTTGTCCGAGCGCCACACCCGAGCTGGACAGGACCTGCGGTTTGCTCTGAAGGCCGCGGCCCTGATCGTCGTCCCGGCCGTGCTCGTCATCCTGCAAAACGACCTGGGCACCGCCCTCGTCTTTCTTGGCCTCGTGCCCATCATGCTCTTCTGGAGCGGCTTGTCCCTCTCTGTTCTGCTGCTCATGATCTCGCCCCCCATTGCGGGCTACCTCGCACTCGTGTCTACCCCGGCCGCCCTCGCGTTTGCCGTCCTGCTCACGGGCGGGCTCTGGATGTATTCCGGCCGACGCTCCATCGCCGTCCTGGCGGCCACCTTTACCGCCGGCATCACCGCCGTCGTCTCGTTTGTGCTCCGCAAGGTCCTGCAGCCCTATCAAGTGGAGCGGCTGTTGTCGTTTACGAACCCGGAGGCCGAACAATTTCGGCAGGGCGTGGGCTTTCACCTCGTACAGTCGAAGGCAGCCCTCTCTTCCGGCGGGCTCTGGGGAACCGGATTCATGCAGGGGCCCCAGACGCAGGGCGCCTACGTGCCGGAGCAGACGACCGACTTTATCTTCAGCGTCGTCGCCGAAGAGTTTGGCCTCGTGGGATCGCTGCTCGTGTTGGGCCTGCTGGCCGTCCTCCTGCTGCGGTTGATCAAACTGGGAGCAGACGTCAAACACCCGTTCGGCAGCATCGTGGCTGCGGGGGCCGTGGGGGTTTACCTGATCCACATCTTCATCAACATCGGCATGGTCACCGGCATGCTGCCCGTCATCGGGCTTCCGCTGCCGTTCCTCTCGTACGGGGGCTCGGCCATGCTCGCGAACACGGCCCTGCTGGCCATCGTCCTCAACACCCACATGCGACGCGAGGACCTCTCGATCTACGGATACTGATCTCTTCAAGCCCCACACAAACGTCCACGAGGACCAGGCCCCCATTGGGTTCGTCCCTGCGGCCGTCGCGTTTGCCGTGATGTTGGGGAGCCTGTCCCCCGCATCGCCAAGCGCTCCCCCCGGAGGAAAACACCGCTCGTTCCCCCCCGGGCACGAGGGGATGGTGGAGGGGCCGCGCCGCTACCGGGCAACCACCTCGTCCGTCTCGGGCGCCGGGGCCTGAGGGTCCCCATCCGTCGTGAACTCCGGGTACGCCTCGATGTCGTGCTCCATGCGATCGAGCCCGACCGTCTCCTTCTTCCCGTTGAGGCGAAGGCCAATCGCGGCGTCGACGCCCGAGAAGACGAGGTAGCTCACGGGAAAGGTCCACAGGAACGCCGCCGCCACGCCCACGAACTGCACGCCCACCTGCGACAAGCTGAAGCCGGCGGAGTTGAACAGGCCCGCGGCGATGGTCCCCCACGCCCCGGCCAGCCCGTGCACGGCAATGGCCCCCACCGGGTCGTCGACGTACCATTCCAGTGCGCGGGTGCCGTAAACCACCACGGCGCCCGCGATGGCCCCCGTGAGGAGGGCGTACGGCGGCGTGAGGGCCGCGCACCCCGCGGTGATGCCGACCAGGCCGCCGAGCACGCCGTTCAGCGTCATCGTGGCGTCCGGTGTGCCGCCGTCGATCCAGGTGATGGTCATGGCCGCCACCGCCCCGGCCCCCGCCGCGACGAACGTGTTCATGGCAATCTTGGCGATCGCGGGGGACCCGGCCGTCGTGGAGCCCGCGTTAAAGCCGAACCACCCGAGCCACAGGATGAACACGCCGAGTGCCGCCAGGGGAAGGCTGTGCCCCGGAATGCTGCGCGGCGTGCCGTCGTCCGCGTACTTGCCGACTCGGGGCCCCACGACCAACGCGCCGGCCAGCGCCGCCCAGCCGCCGACGCTGTGGACGACCGTCGACCCGGCAAAGTCGATGAAGCCGAGCGCCTCCAGCCAGCCGCTTCCGTTGAAGAGGCCGCCCCACGCCCAGGCCCCGAACACCGGATAGATGAGCCCCGTGATGGTGACGGAGAAGATCAGGTAGCCGCTGAACTTGATGCGTTCGGCGACTGCCCCGGAGACGATGGTGGCCGCCGTGGCCGCAAAGACCGCCTGGAAGAAGTAGAAGGCATAGACCCAGGTCTGCGGCTGGTCGCCCGTGCCGGTGAGGAAGAAGCCGTCGGTGCCGATGAGGCCGCCCCAGGAGGGGCCGAACATCAGCCCAAAACCGACCGCGAAGAAGACCAGCGCCCCGGCCGAGGCGTCCATCACATTCTTCATGATGATGTTCACCGCGTTCTTCGCCCGCGAGAAGCCGGACTCCAGCAGCGCAAAGCCCGCCTGCATGAAGAAGACCAGCGCCGCGGCGAGGATCGTCCAGACGTAGTTCAGATTCGTCTGCGTCTGCCCCGCCGATTGCAGCGTCTCGGCAACGTTTGTGGGATCCGAGGCCGGCATGGCGTCGACCCCGATGGGAACGAGCAGAAGCCCAACGACGGAAAGAAGGAGAGGGCGTTTTCGCATCCCGAAGAGAAGTATTTTTTGTAATGGGCGACGATTACGCCATTTACTCTACCAATACTCCCCTAAAACCACAAAAAGTCGGCCTGTATAAAAGCGCTCCCACTAGACCCGAACCCGCTTCCGATCATTCATTTAACAGGATCACCACATTTCAGAATCTCTCGTGCGAATGAGACGGCCGCCCGACATCGTCACTCTGCCGCCGGCTCTGGCTGTCCCGAAGAGATTCCGTCGCCCGATTCGCCCACGGGGGCCGTCTTCTCTGCGTCGGTCTGCGCGGTTCGGGTGCGCTCCAGTTCCTCCCGCAGATAGGCAGACGTGTGCGTGTCGGCCTCGGCCAGGGCCTCGGGCCGGCCCTCAAACAGGATCTCTCCCCCCTCACGCCCGCCGTCAGGACCGAGGTCGATCACGTGGTCGGCCTGCTTGATGACGTCCATGTTGTGCTCGATGACCATCACGGTGTTGCCCTCATCGACGAGCCCGTGCAGGACGTTGAGGAGATGACGCACGTCCTCGAAGTGCATCCCGGTAGTCGGCTCGTCGAGAATGTAGAGCGTGTCGCCGGTGCCGGGGCGAGAAAGCTCCTTCGACAGCTTCACGCGCTGCGCCTCCCCGCCACTGAGCGTGGTGGACGACTGGCCGAGGGTGAGGTAGCCGAGGCCCACCGCGTCGAGCGTCTTCAGCGCGCGGACGAGGCGCGGCTGGTTTTCGAAGAAGTCGACCGCCTCCGCGACGGTCATGTCCAGCACCTCGGCGATGTTCTTGCCCTTATACTCCACCTCCAGCGTCTCGGGCCCGTAGCGCCGACCGTCGCACTCGTCGCAGGTGACGTCCACGTCCGGGAGGAAATTCATCTCCAGCGTGACCGTGCCGGTGCCCCCGCACTTGTCGCAGCGGCCGGGGTCCGTGTTGAAGCTGAAACGGCTCTTGGTGTAGCCGCGGATCTCGGCCTCCGGCAGCTGGGCAAAGAGGTCCCGCAGGTAGTCCATCAACTTCGTGTAGGTGGCCGCGTTGGAGCGTGGCGTGCGGCCGATGGGCTGCTGGTCGATCTCGATGACCTTGTCGACGTGGTCGATGCCCTCGACGCGGTCGTAGGGCAGCGGCACCGTCTTGGCGTTGTGGTGGTGCCGGTGTAGAATCGGAAAGAGCGTCTGGTTGACGAGGGTCGACTTGCCGGAGCCGCTGACCCCGGTGACGCAGGTCAATGTGCCCAGCGGGACGTCCACGTCCTCTCCCTTCAGGTTGTGGCCCGTGGCCCCCTTCAACGTGATCGACTCGCCGGTGCCGTCGCGGCGCGTATCGGGCAGCGGGATGACGCGCTCGCCCTGCAGGTAGGCGGCGGTAAAGCTCTCAAAGTCGTAGTGGTCGCTGTCGTAGTCCGCGGCGCGCTCGGCCACCTGCTGGCGCGCCACGCCATTGTCTTCGATCTCGTGCTCGGCCGTACGGTTGGTCGCCGCCCCGTTGGGCTGTTCCGCCGGATCGACCGTCAGGACGGACGGCGGGCCCGTGGTGATGACGTGCCCCCCGTGGACGCCGGCCCCCGGGCCGAGGTCGACCACGTGATCGGCGGCCTCAATCATGTCGCGATCGTGCTCCACCACCACCACCGAGTTGCCGAGGTCGCGTAGGCTTTCGAGGCTCTCGATAAGGCGGTCGTTGTCGCGCGGGTGCAGGCCGATGGTCGGCTCGTCGAGGACGTAAAGGACACCGGTGAGCTGCGTGCCCACCTGCGTGGCAAGACGGATCCGCTGGCTCTCGCCCCCGCTGAGGGTGCGGGCCGGGCGGTCGAGCGTGAGGTAGCCCACGCCCACCCCGATGAGGAAGTCGAGCCGCTCGCGCACCTCCTTTACGATCGGCGCCCCGATGCGCGTTTGTCGCTCGGTATCGAACGGGACCTCCTCCACGAAGTCGCGGAGCTGGGTGAGGTCCATCTGCGCCAGGTCGGCGATCGACCGGTCGCCGATGCGGTAGTGAAGGCTCTCGTCCTTGAGGCGCCCGCCGCCGCACGCCGGGCAGTCCATCTCGCGCATGAACGACTCGGCCCGCCGCCGCTTCTTCGACGAGCTCGTTTCCTCGTAGGTGTGCCAGATGTGGTCGTAGAGGCCGTCGAAGCGGTGCTTGTACTGCACCTCACGCCCCTTGTAGCCGTATTCGATCTCGAACTGCTCGTCGCCGGCCCCCTCCAGGATGACCGCCCGCTGCTCGTCGCTCAGGGCCTCGATCGGGGTGTCGAAGTCGAACCCGTATGCCTCTGCGACCGCCTCCAGCTGGTTGAAGATCCAGATGTCGCGCGGCTCCCCAAGCGGGGCCAGCGCGCCCTCGTCGATCGTCTTCTCCGGGTGGGGAACGACGAGGTGCGGGGCAATTTTCTTCGCCGTGCCCAGGCCTTCGCACTCCGAGCACGCGCCGTACGGCGTGTTGAACGAAAACATGTTGGGCGAGGGCTCCTCGTAGGACAGGCCCGTCTCGGGATCGACGAGGTCGCGGCTGAAAAGGTGGTCCCCCGTCTCTACGCCCGCCGGCCCATCGACCACGTCCGTGATGAGCGTGCCGCCCCCCATCTCCAGGGCGGTCTCGACGGACTGGCCCACCCGCGAGCGGATGCCGTCCTTGATGGCGAGGCGGTCGATGACCACCTCCACGTCGTGCGTCTCGTATCGCTCCAGCTTCATGTCCTCCTCGTAAACGCGCATCGTGCCGTCCACGCGAAACCGCTCAAAGCCCTGCGCGGAGGTCTGCTCGAAGAGCTCGCGGTAGTGGCCCTTGCGCCCCCGGACCACCGGCGCCAGGATCTGCAGGCGGGTGCCCTCCGGAAAGTCGAGAATCCCGTCCACAATCTCGTCGTCGCTCTGCTGCCGCATCCGGGTGCCCGTCTCGTAGGAGTAGGCCGTGGCGGCCCGGGCGTAGAGCAGGCGCAGGAAGTCGTACACCTCCGTGACGGTCCCGACCGTGGAGCGCGGGTTGCCGGAGACGGTCTTCTGCTCGATGGAGATCACCGGCGAGAGGCCGTCGACGTAGTCGATCTCGGGCCGCTCCATCATCTCCAGAAACTGACGGGCGTAGGCGCTCAGGCTCTCCATGTAGCGCCGCTGGCCCTCGGCAAAGATCGTGTCGAACGCGAGGCTCGACTTGCCGGACCCCGACAGGCCGGTCACCACGACGAGCCGGTTGCGGGGAATGTCGAGGTCGATGGCCTGCAGGTTGTTCTCGCGCGCACCGCGAAGGGTGATGTGCTCGGGCATGCGGGGACGGACCGTTTTCGTGGAAGGGGAAACTCCAATCTATAGACCTCGGCGCCCCCTCAAAATCCGTATTTTGTATTGCGGGAATCGTAGCGCGTGAGGGGCCGAAGGCCATAGAGAAAGTTACACCATTGGGGCGAGTGGGCGTTTCGCAATGGGCTGGGGGTGCTGCGGGCTGGGACGGAGATGTTGCGGGGGCGTTGCGGATCGACGCTCGATGAGTCCGACCGCAGGATTGGCCCGAAACGCACGATCGGCGCCGCCCACGCCACAGGAACTCCTCGTCCGCGCCGCGCCGCCGTGCGGCCAAACGGCGGGAACGTGAACGTGCCGATCTCGAAGCAGTGCGGCCCAAACGGGATGCCCACCCGTCACGGCCCGTGTAGACGCTGCCAAAGAGGCCCCAGAGGAGGATGCCGGGGATGCGCACGAAGATTTGGGAGGAAAGAAGCGCACGGCAACACGCGAGAGCAGGACCGGCACCTATGGAAAAGTCAGCCGCGCCCCACGGGATCACAGGAGATCGTTCGGCCCGGCCCGCTCCACGGGGCCATGATCGGGGCATTGTTCGTGGAGACGCGTCCGAAACGCAGAGACGGACGGGACAGAGTCTGGACGAACCAGGTGGGCCGGGCAGGTACAGTCCGACGCTCCAAAGCCGTCGACCGGCACCGTGGCCTCGGCACGCGACCGAAGCACCTCGGCCCACGTGCACTCGCGGCGCTTGGCATCGTGGGTGTACCAGACGACCTCCAGGGTCGTGACGGCGCGGAGGTAGTCGACGTGCCAGTGCAGCGCCCCGTCGCCCTGCGCATGCCGCCCCACCCGGGCCTGCAGCCCGCCCGGGCCGAAGGCGCTGCCTACGTAGATGTAGACGCCGGGCCGGATCGGCATCACGGACAGGGCCCCTATCTCAGTCTCACCGGCCTCGTCGGCCCGCAAGAGAAGCGCGTACGTTCCGGGCGCGTCCGTCATCGGGCGGAGGGGATCGTCGCGTCCGTCTTCCAGAACGCAATGCCGCCCGCCTGCGGCCCGACCTCCACCGAGGCGACCCGCTCATTCGTGCGGAGGTCAAACACGTCGACCGCGCCCGGGTCGTCCCCCTTTCCCTCCGCCGAGACAAACGCGTAGCGGCTGTCCGGGGAGATCACGACACCGTGCGTGACGGACTGCGTATTTGGCAGGCGGGCCGCCCGCTCGCCGGTCTCCAGGTTCCAGATGCCCGTCTCGCCGGTGCCCTTGTACGAGACGACGAGCGTCGAGCCATCCGGCGACACCTCCAGATTGTACGGCGCGGTCCCTTCTCCGGTCTGCAATCGCTGCGTCACCGCCCAGTCGTCCCGGTTCACCACGGCCACCTCGTCGGTCCCATTGTGGGCCACGTACGCCAGCGGCCGCGAGGGATGGGGGTCCACCCACGTCGGCTTTGGGGCCCCCTCACCGGTCGTGAGGGTGCGCGTAACCTGGCCCGTCAGCGCGTCGATCTCGTAGAGCGTGCCGTCCATCATGCCCACCGAGTAGTGCGTGCGGCCGTCCGGCGCAAAGCGGGAGCCGTGCGGCATAATGCCGGTCTTCACCTTGTCCATCTCCGTCATCGTCTCCGGATCGACCACGGAGACGGTGCCCGGGGTTGGCTCGCCGTGCAGGTTGAAGTTCACGACGTGGAGCAGGCCGGTGGACGGGGCGACCTCCATCGTGGCCGGAAACATGCCGACGTGCGCGGTGTCGACCTTCGCGTTCGTGCCGGCCTCGTACTTGGCGACGCGCCCGTAGGGCTTGCCGTGGGCGATGGACACGAACCAGTGCTCTCCGTCCGGCGCCACCGTCATGCCGTGCGCCCCTTCCGTCTCCGGCGCGATGTAGCCGACGGGGACGGTTTCCTCAACGGTCGCCGATTCGGTGTCTGCGTTGAACCGCACCAGGGCCACCTCGTCGGCCGACTCCGACGCGACGTAGGCGTAGTAGTTTTGCCCACGCGCGGGGACGGCGGTCAAGACACTCAGGACGGCGACCCAGAAGAGAAGGCGGCAGGTGTCCATGATAAACGAGGGGGCGGGGAGTGAGGATCGCACGGTTCGGATGCACGACATCACGCGTCGCTCGTCATGCGTTACTCGTCACGCGTCAATTCGACCGCCCAGAGGCCCGAGTTCCAGTCGGAGAAGAAGATGTGGCCCTTATGCGGCTGCGGGCCCCACGTCATGGCGGCGTTGGGAATGCGGCCCTCCAGGTCGTGCGGCTTGAAGTGCGCGATCTCGCGGCCCTGCTCGTAGAGGTTGCCCTTCAGGTCGCCAGAGAGATCCACCACGCGCAGCCCGGCGTTGTAGTAGGCGACGTACAGCGTGTCGCCGTCCACCCAGTAGTTGTGCGAGCCGGCCTCCGGCACGCGGTAGCGCGCCTCTTCAGACGGGGCCTGCGGGTCGGACACGTCAACGAAGTGGAGCCAGCCGTCCGGGATGGTCGGCTCATTCTCGGTGTTCAAGCCGTTGGGGAACGCTTCGTCCCCCGCGACGACCCAGTCTTTGCCGGTTTCCGGGTCGTCGTACGGAAAGGCCGCATGGTTCCAGCCGCTCGGGTAGGCGTACCGCCCAATCTCGACGGGATTCGAGGGCGACCCGCCCTTCACGCCGTTGCCCACGTCCACCATCACGATCCCATCGTCCCAGTTTGAGGAGTACGCGATGCCGTCCTCCACCCACACGTCGTGAATGGAGTGGCCCGGCGTCTCCAGCTCGAAGTCAGTGACCCGCCTCGGGTGGGCGCGATCCTCGATGTTGATGATCTCGTAGCGGCGGCCGTTGCTGAGGGCGTAGACGTGGTCCTCGTAGATGAACAGGTTGTGGACGCCCCCGGTGAGGCGGTTCGTGTACTCGGTGACGATCGACACGTCGGTGGGGTCCGAGCAGTCGAGGAGGACCATTCCGTTCTTCCGGTCGGACGCGCCCTCCCGGCTGATGATGCAGGTGCGCCCGTCCTCACTGACCTTGACGTCGTTAACGGTACGGGCGTCAACGGTGACCGTGTCGACGGGGGTGATGTCGGAGGGATCGGTCACGTCCCAGAAGTACGCCTCGCCATCCCCGCCCCAGGTGCCCGTGAGGGCGTAGTCGCGGCCGTCCGGCGCCTCCCACACCCAGAGGTCGGACGTGTGGACGTTCGACACGCGGGCGTGGTCGACGACCTCAATGGAGCCCGGGAGGTCGCGCGGCGTGACCGTGACGGTGTGAGTGGCAGTGTGCGCCCCACTCGTGGCGACGACGGTGTACTGCCCGGCGTCCTCCGCCACGAAGCGCCCGTTGGGGCCAATCTCAGCGGCCGCGCCCGGCGCAATGTCTTCGGTCTGGCCCGTGCGCACGGCGTACCGGATCGGGACATCCCCCACCGCGGTGCCCGCCTCGCTGCGGGCCGTCGCCGCAAAGTCGAGCACGTCGCCGGTGCGGGCCGAGTCCGCCCCGCCGCTCAGGTCGAGGGACGCGACCGGATTCTCCACCACCTCGACGGTCGTCGTCCCCTCGTGGCCCTCAGCCTGAGCCGTGAGTGTGACGGTGCCAGGGGCGGCGCCGTGGACGCGACGCAGCCGGTCAACTGTAGCGACGCCCGGGTCCTCGCTTTTCACCTCGACGGCCACGTCGTCGCGGACCCGTCCGTTCGTCGCCCGCGCCTCCACAGTGAGGGGCACCGTCGTCCCGGCATACATTTGCGCCGGCGCCTCGGCGAACGCCACCTCCCCCACCGCCGCCTGGCGCACCGTGATTGACACCCGCTGTACGATCCGGTCCCGATTGGCGGTGCCGGGACGCAGGGCGATAATTTCGTGGGTCCCGGGCTCGTTGGCCGTCACCTCTCCGCCCCGCGTCGCCGGAGCCGCATTGCCGTTGCGGGACAGAAAGACCACGGTGGTATCCCGCCGCCGCTCGCCATCGGGCCCAACGTAGAAGGCCCTCAGCTGCTGGCTCTCGCCGACCTGAAGGGTCGGGCTGGACGGGTCGATGTCGAGCGACTGTCCTAGGACGGGCGTGACGGCAAACACGAGCCCCGCAAGGGCCCAGAGTCCCACCGGGAGAAGGGGACGGGACGATGTGAAGACGTGGAGCATGAGACGATCGGAAGAGGGATTGGAACTAGATTCACAATCCCTTTCCACAGGCCCCATTCCTCCAGGTTTCCCGTCTTCTCTGGCCGTCGCCGTGATGGCTTTCCCCGGTGCTTACGGTCTTGTGGATCATACGATCTCGTCCGGCCCGTACTCCAACACCGGCCCGCGGTAGCCGAAGACCGTCTGCAGCACCTTTGTGACGGTGGCCGACTGCTTTTGCACGTACCACTGGTCGGCCACGCGGCGCACCCCCTCGCCGTAGGCCGGGTAGGGATGAATCGTGTCGCCGATGTTGCGGAGCGTGACGCCGTTGCGCATGGCGATGGTAAACGCGGTGATAAGCTCACCCGCCCGCTCGCCGAGGACGCTCGCGCCCAGGATTTTTCCGGTGAGCGACGTGGCATGCACCTTGATCTGGCCGGTCGTCGCGCCCTCGGTGATGGCACGGTCGAGCTGGTCGTAGGGGAAGTGGTAGGTCTCGTAGGAGACGCCCTGCTCGTCGAGGTCGGACGCGTGGGCCCCCACGTGGCCCAGCTCCGGCTCCGTGTAGGTGACCCACGGCACGTGGTCAGCGTCGATTTTGGAGGGAATCTTCAGAAGGGCATTCGTGACGGCCACCTTCGCCATGTGATTGCTCATGTGCGTGAACTGGTACCGCCCCGTCACGTCGCCCACGGCATACACGTGGCCCTGACTCGTGCGGCACCGGTCGTCGACCGTAATTCCCTTCCGGGAGTAGTCGATGCCCGCGGTGTTTAGGTGGAGGCCATCGACGTTGGCCGTGCGGCCCGTGGCAAGGAGGAGCGCGTCGGTCTCAACAGTCTCTCCGTCTCCCGTTTCCACCGTGATGGCTCCATTCTCCTGTGCCACCCGCTCTGCCGCGGCCCCCAGCTTGTACTTCACTCCTTCCTCCTCCAGTGTGGTGCGCAGCGTAGCAGTGAGGTCGGCGGCGTCGTTCGAGAGGATGCGGTCGGCCATGTCGAGCACGACCACGTCCGTGCCCAGGCGTGTGAAGGCCTGTGCCATCTCGGTCCCAATGGGCCCGGCGCCCACGATCGCGAGGCGCTCTGGCTGCTCGTCCAGTTCGAACAGGCTGTCGTTCGTAAGGTAGTCCACCTCCTGGAGGCCGTCGATGGGCGGCACGAGCGGGCTCGCCCCCGCCGCGACAATGATGTACGTCCCCGTCACCTGCTCGGTGCTCCCGTCCTCCCGCTCCACCGCCACGGTGTGGCTGTCGATGAAGTGCGCGTTCCCCTGTCGCACGTCGATGTCGAGGTCCTCAAAGATCTCCGGGGCGTCGGCCTCCTCGTACACGTCCCGCCGCACCTGGCGGACGTGGTCCATGACGCCCGCAAAATCGACGTCGACCGGCTGGTCGGTCAGGCCATACGTGCTGGCCGTCCGGGCCTGGTGGACCACTTTCGCAGCCTTTAGGAGCGTCTTGCTCGGCACGCAGCCGGTCCATGTGCAGTCGCCGCCCAGCGCGTCGCGCTCGATCATGGTGGTCTTAGCGCCGAGGTTGGTCGCGATGCCGGCTGCGGAGAGGCCGCCGGCCCCACCGCCAATCACAATGACGTCGTAGTCGGTCGTCATAAAAGGAGAGGACTCACTCATTCAGAAAATTGTGGCACACGCTGTGTCGCCCGACGGCACGGTCCGTTACGGCCGCGGGTCCCCTCGTTGGCACACAAGGCGTCGCCGCGTGCAGAGACCTCGGTACCTGGGGCGACAACGAGGCAATCCGGTCCGGTCGAGCACCTTGCTCTTCTCTCCCCGGCAAAGGGATCGAGACCATTCCGTGGGCAGCCCGGGCGCGCGTGCAGGCCAACCAGGGGCCGTGTCCGGCGAGAGCAATGTCGTACACTCAAGTCAGGCAATCCAGGAAGGTGGTTTCAGAAAACATAATTTGGCTTTACGGCCGCGGCCGTCGATTCTTACCAGTCCTGGCGAGTCACTCGCTCATGGACGCGAGGCTCTTTCTCCAGCGGGCTGATTCGCGTTTGGGGGAAACGGGGGCCTCCGTCGTTTTGTCCTTCTGTGTCTCACTGCGAGATGGATCGAGTCCTTTCTTCTCTCCTTCTGGCCGCGTGTCTGTTCAGTGCTCCCCCTCCCGCCTGTTCGGCCGCGGGCTCAACTGACAGCCTTCGGATGAACCTGACGCCAATGATCTCGGCCGTACTCGCGGATGGGGAGGGAAACGGCAGGCCCGACCGGCTCGGCGACACCCTGGCGCTCAGTGGACGAGTAACCGCGTCCCACACCCAGTTGGCCCACGTTCGTCCCGGCGTGGCCGCCCTCCAGGACGACACCGACGGGATCCACATCCGTCTGCCCGACGACCCGCCCCTCCACCGGGGCGACAGCCTTCTTGTTCGGGGGCGGCTCGTTGAAGAAAAGGGCCTCACCGCGATCGATGTGGTCCAGTACCGCGTCGTCTCCACCGACTCGTACACCCCGGAGCCGGTCCCCCTCACCGTGCCCACCGCCGCCGAAGAGCACTACGAGGGCTGGCTCGCCCGGACGCGGGGACGGGTCGTCGCCAAGCGCCACACGTCGGCCGGAAAGTCTCTTGTGCTCGAAAGCCCCGACGGATCCTCGCCGGCCCAACTGTCCCTCTTCGTCCCCCAACGCCACGAAGACCGGGTTCGGATCGACCGATTCGAGACGGGAGACCTCCTCGAAGCAACGGGGATTGTGGGCCAGCACGGAGACCAGTACCGAATCGAGCCCCGCGATGCGTCGGACCTCGTCCAGAGCGGCCTGGCCTGGAAGTACATCCGCATCGCCCTGTTCGTTCTCGGCGGACTGGCGACAGTCGCCACGATGTGGGGCCTCGTCCTGCAGGGGGCCGTCGACCGCCGCACCCGCCAATTGGAGGCGGCCAAGCGCCAGAGCGATCGCATGCGGAAACTGTTCGAGTCCGTTTTCGAAAGCGCCCCCGTGATGATCATTCTCCTCGATGAGCACGCCCGGTTTGAGCGCGTGAACGACCAGTTCGAGGAGGTTTTGGGGTGGGACGAAGGCGAGCTCCGGGCCCGGGACGATGCATGGACACTCTTGTATCCGGACGACGAAGATCGGCGTGAAGCCCTGGAGTTCGTTGCCGGGCCCCCAACAGGCCGCTTCGAATCGCGTCCGCGAACGAAGGGAGGAGATCGGATCGTGACGGAGTGGTGGAGGACCGACCTGGACGAGGGACGCCGGCTGTGCCTGGCTGCAGACGTAACCGAGCGCAAGGCACGTGAGCAGGAACTGCGTCGTGCAAAGCAGCAGGCCGAAACGGCCCGTTGGGAGGCCGAGGAGGCCAACCGGCTCAAGTCGGTGTTTCTTGCGAACATGAGCCACGAAATTCGAACGCCGCTTACCTCAATCATCGGATTTGCCGAGGCCATCGGAGAGGAGCCCAGGGACGACGCCACAGAACGTGCCGTGCAGTTTGCCCATCTCATCAGAGACAGCGGTCACCGGCTCCTCAACACACTCAACGCAGTACTGAACCTGTCGAAGCTGGAAACGGGAGAGGTCGACTTCTCCGCCCAACCGATCGACCTCGCCAGCGAGATTCGGAGCAGTGCTCGGCAGTTCCGCCGGAAGGCCAACGAGGACAACATTGACCTCCGCGTGGAACTTCCCAACCAACCGGTCTTCACGCAGGCGGACGAGGGAGGGGTACAGATTGTCCTGCGCAATCTCTTGTCCAACGCGATCAAATACAGTCAGGACGGGGACCGCGTCTGGGTGCGCGTCCGGCAGGCAACGGACGCCGTGGTCTTGGAGGTCGAGGATGAGGGCATCGGAATGGATCCCGGCAAGGTCGAGGAGCTGTTCGAGGCGTTTCGGCAGGCCTCGGAGGGACGCGGGCGGACCCACGAAGGAACGGGCATCGGCCTCGCCGTAACGAAGAAGGCAGCCGACGCAATGGGCGGTACGGTCGCCGTTGAGACCGAGAAAGGAGTTGGGAGCCGGTTTGTCGTGCAGCTCCCGCGCGCCGATGAGGCCGAGCCCCAACGGCCCAGCAGGCCGTGACAACGGGGTCGCGGGCCACGTTCCCCGTCGAACGCGGATGGGGACGGCCTCGGGGATCGGGGGGCGCACCATCAGCGGACGCTTCCCAGGTGCGCCACGGCGTGACCGGGAGCAATCTACAGGGGCACGCCCAAGGAGGTCAGGCCCCCAGCTCCGGCTCCGAAGTTGCCCCACTTGGCACTTCGGCGGGGGTCGATCGGCTCTCCAGGACGACAGCCGGTTCGAGGGGACGAACGGCCACCGTGTCACCCGGCTCGTAGAACTGCCGGTTGTCCGTGTGGACGAGGTACTCGCTTCCCTCACAGCACACCCGATACGTGATGTCGTGGCCCTTGAACGCCCGGCCCACGACGGTTCCGACAGTGCCGTCCGAGGTCTCCGGCGCCTCCAGCCCGAGGTGCTCCGGGCGCATCGACACGAGCACCGTGCCCTCCGCCGCCTCGTTAAGTCCCACCCGGCCGAGCGGCGTGTCCGCCTCGGTGCCGGCGGCCCGCGAGAGCAGCAGGTTGGTGCGGCCCAGAAACTGAGCCACGAAGAGCGTCCGGGGGTGGTAGTACACGTCCTCCGGCGTGCCGATCTGGTCGAGCTGTCCCCCCCGCATCACGGCCAGGCGGTCCGAAAACGAGAGCGCCTCCTCCTGGTTGTGCGTCACGAAGACAGCGCTCATGCCCTTGTTCTTGAGCAGCTCGCGCACCTCCTGTCGCGTCTCTTGTCGCAACAGGGCATCGAGGTTGGAAAAGGGCTCGTCGAGCAGGAGGAGGTCCGGCTCCGGGGCGAGGGTGCGCGCGAGGGCCACCCGCTGCTGCTGCCCGCCCGAGAGGTGCTGGGGCCGCCGGCCCTCAAAGCCGTCGAGCCCCACCATCTCCAACGCCTCTTGGGCCCGCGCCGCCTCCGACGCCCCGTTGAGGCCGAACGCCACGTTCTCGCGAACCGTGAGGTGGGGAAAGAGGGCGTAGTTCTGAAAGACAATGCCTACGTCCCGCGTGTCCGGCGATGCGTGCACGCTGGGCCCCGAGAGCACCTGGTCCCGCACCGCAATCGTCCCCTCCGTGGCGGCCTCAAAGCCCGCAATGCACCGGAGCGTCGTCGTCTTGCCACAGCCGCTGGGGCCCAAGATCGAGAAGATCTCGCCGTCCTCCACCTCAAACGACACCTCGTGGACGACGGGCGGGGCCGCGGGCCCAAACCGCTTGGTCAGGTTTTGAACGGAGAGGATCGGGGGGCTCATGACGAAAATGGCACCCATCGTCGCCCCCCCTCGTTCCCCATTCGCCCATCGCCGACGGGACAATTGAACGGGTCTACGTGCGCTCCGCGGCCGCGGAGCGCTCGGTCGCCTGCTCGCGGAGCAGCAGCACGCCCACGAAGAGGGCCGAGACGAACATGATGGTGAGCGCGTAGGGAGCGGCCTGCCCAAACATCGCCTCTTCGGCGTAGCTCCACGTGTTCAAGGCGAGCGTCTCGAACCCGATCGGCGCCAAGAGGAAGGTGAGGGGCAGCTCCTTCATGGCTGAGAGGAAGACGAACGCCATGCTCACGAGCAGGCCGCGCCGCACGAGCGGAAAGGTAACGCCCACGAACGCGCCGAGCGGGGAGCGGCCCAGCGAGCGGGCGGCCTCCTCCAGGTGGGGCGGCGCCTGGTAGAGCGCGCTCCGCACAGGGCCCACGGCCTCGGCCATAAAGTGGACCGCGTAGGCCATCACAAGCAGGCCCAGCGTCTGGTACGCAAACGGCACAGCCCCGAGCGAAAACACGATGAGCGCGAGGGCGAAGGCCAGGGGCGGCGTGGCGTAGCCCAGGTAGGCGACCCGTTCCACGACGCGCGTCCAGTTGGACGGGTGCCGCACCCCCAGGTACGCCACCGGCAGCGCGAGCAGGGCCGCGAGCACGGCGGCCGGGGCGGAGGCCGACACCGAATCCCAGAGGGCCGCCCCCAGACTGCTCCAGGGCACTCCACTCGCCGCGGAATCGGCCATCCAGTACCCCACCGTGCCCGCCGGGAGGACCACGGACAGCCCCGCCACGCCCAGCGCAAAGGCATACCCGGCCCAGCGCCAGCGCCCCAGTCCGTATTGGGCGGCAGTCCGGCCCGTACCGCTCTCCGTCCGGTGGAACAGAAGCCCCTTCAGCAGCCGCGCCTCCAGCAGCAGGACCGCGCCCGTCAGGATCAGCAGCATGAGCGCGAGGCAGGCCGCGTAGACCCGATCGTAGGAGGCTGCGTACTGGATGTAAAGCGCGTAGCTGAACGTGTCGTACCGCATGAGAGAAACGACCCCAAAGTCACCGAGCACGTGGAGGGCCACCAGGAGCCCGCCCGACAGGAACGCCGGGCGCATCTGGGGCAGCACCACCTGCACAAAGACCTGCCACCGGCCGCGCCCGAGTGCCCGGGCCGACTCTTCTAAGGAAGGATCCAGTCCCAGAAAAGCCGTGCGGAGGTTCAGAAAGAGGTACGGAAACGTGGATAGGCTGAGCGCAATCCAGGCTCCGGTGTAGCCGCTCAGCCGGGGCACCACGAGGCCGAGCATCTGCGCGAGCGTACCGTATTCGCCCGTCGTGGCCATCAGGGCGTACGCCATCACGTAGCCGGGCACCGCGAGGGGCAACACCCCCAGCAGCGTGAGCACCTTTCGGCCCAGGAGGGCCGTGCGGGTGGTGAGCCAGGCCAGCGGAAGTGCCAGCACACTCGTGCCCACCAGCACGCCCGCAGTGAGCCCCACCGTGTTCCCCAGCAGCTGCAGGGTGCGGCCCCGCACGACCAGGTCCCACAGCGTTCCCGGATCCGCCTGGAGAGCACGGAGCAGAAGGTACACCAGCGGGATGAGAACCCCTCCCACGACGACCGCCACGGGAATGGCTACGTACCAGCGCCGGCGAATTGTGTCCAGCACGCGGGCAACGGTCATGTCTGCGAACGAAGGCGAAGAGAAAGGCCGGGGGCGTCCACAGGGAGTCGCCCGCGCGCTCCCGCACACCGGCACACTGCCGCGCCAGAACGCTAGAGGGCCCCTACGTCACGGAGCAGCTCAAGGGTCGGGTCCATCTCCTGCAGCCGCTGCAGCTCGAACTCCGGACTCAACTGGAGCGCCTCCTCCGCCGGCGTCATGTAGCCCGGCACCGGCGTGCCCGCCACCACCGGATACTCGTTCACGCGGTCGGCGGCGAAGGACTGTGCCTTCTCCGAGAGCAGGTATCGCAGAAACCGGTTCGCAGCGTCGGGCTGATTGCTCGTCTGCAGAGCCCCGGCTCCCGTTACGAGGGCAAGATTGCCAAGATCCCTCTCCGCAAAGTGGTATGTTTCCACCGGTGCGGACGCCCGCGCCGCTGCCTCCTCTTCTTCTTCGTGCTCCTCCTCTTCGTGCTCTTCTTCCTCATACTCACCCTCGGCCCCACCGTGCTTGAGGCGCAGCACGTAGTAGTGGTTTGTCAGGGCCACATCGATTTCACCGGCCTCCAGGGCCTGCACCATCGGCGTGTTGGAGGTGTAGCTGTTCGGGTCTAGCTCCTGCATATTCGTCAGCCACGTGCGGGCCGTCTCTTCCCCTTCCGTCACACGAAGCGCCGTTGTAAAGTCTTGGAAGCTGGAGTACGCCGGTGTCCATCCGATGCGTCCCTCAAACTCGTCGTGCTCCGGCAGGTCGAGCACCGAGTCGGGAAGGTCCTCCGGGCTCACCGTGTCGCTGTTGTAGGCCAGCACGCGAAAGCGAGTCGTGACGGGGGTCCACCGCTGGTTTGAGGGCGTGAAGCGAGTCGCCCGATCTGCCAGCGTGTCCGGCAGTTCGGTAAGCAGACCGTTGTTGACGGCGTTGCCAAGGGCACCGGTCGTGTTGGCCCAAAACACATCGGCCGGGGACTGGTCGCCCTCCTCTTGCAACGCGGCCAGCAGCTGCGAGTCGGTCCCGTACCGCACGCGAACCGGCACGTCCGTCTGCTGGCGGTACTGCTGGACGAGCGAATCGACGAGGGCCTTGCTGCGGCCGGAGTAAATGACGAGTTCGTCCTGCTGCTCCCCTCCGCATCCGACCAGGGACAGGACCAGGACAACGACGAGACTGAGGCTGAGAAGTCGTTTCATGGAACGTAGACAGTTGTCTGGGTGAGTTGGATTTGTTTAGATTGATTCTAAAGAAGGAGAGGGAGAGATGACACGAGGCGCGTTGCACAAACCGCCTAAATCGCAGAAACTCCACATGGATCGCCGGTCGAACGGATCCGCCGTCGCCCTTCTACACCTCAAACATCAGCAAACCAGTCCCTCCGGCCAGACTCAATTGTCTTCCCGGCCTCGGTGTCTTTTCTTCACACATACGTGGCTCACTTGTTTTCGTCTCTCCTCCACTCCCCAATGGCCCGCAGAGTTTCCCTCGCCGCCCTGCTCGCACTCATCGTTCCCCTCCTGGCCCACGGTCAGGCTCCGTCCTTCTCCCGCATGGACGTCTTTGACCTGGAGTGGGTCGCCAGTCCGCAGGTGTCTCCGGACGGCAACCGGATCGTGTACCAGCGGCGGGGCATGGACGTTATGGAAGACCGCCGCACCTCGGCCCTCTGGCTCGTGAGCGCGGACGGCACCGGGCACACGAAGCTAACCAACCGGACCGCCGACGAATCGTCGCCCCGCTGGTCCCCGGACGGCTCAAAAATTGCGTTCACGAGTTCGGGCGACGACCACGGCACCGAGATCTACGTCCACTGGGTCGAGGAGAACAAGACGGCCCGCCTCACGCAGCTGGAGAACGCCCCGAGCGGGCTGTCCTGGTCGCCCGACGGGACACACCTCGCGTTCTCGGCCCACGTGTCCGCCCCGGAGCCGACGCTGGCCTCGCCGCCGGAAGCCCCGGAGGGCGCCGACTGGGCCGAGCCGCCCCGCGTGGAAACGCGCCTCAACCACGAGGCCAACGGAGTCGGCGTCCTGGACTACGGGTACGACCATCTGTTCGTGGTGCGGGCCGACGGGGGGCGCGCCCGGCAGGTCACATCGGGCGACTACCACCACTCCAGCCGCCCGGTGTGGACGCCCGACGGCGAGGCGCTGATCTACTCGGCCAACCGCCACGACAACTGGAAACGAGAGCGCCGCAACTCGGAGCTCTACACGGTGCCGGTAGAGGGCGGAGAGAGCACACCGCTGACGGACCGCTTCGGCCCCGACCACACGCCCCGCGTGTCGCCGGACGGGGAGCAGATCGCCTTCCTCGGCTACGACGACGAGGTCCAGACCTACCAGGTGACCCGGCTCTACGTGATGGACCGCGATGGCTCCAACCAGCGGGCCGTGGACCTCGGCCTAAATCGCTCGATCGATGACCTCGCCTGGGACGAGGACGGGGAGGGACTCTACGTTCAGTACGAGGACGAGGGCACGACGACCCTGGGGCACACGACCTTCGACGGTTCCCCCTCGGTGGTGGCGGAGAACCTGGGCGGCACGTCGATTGGCCGCCCGTACGGCGGCGGCCACTTCTCCGTGTCCGACGGGGGGCGCCTCGCCTTTAACCAGACCTCGCCCGCCCATCCTGCCGAGCTGGCAGTCACGCGCCGGGGCCAGGATGCGACGCGGCAGCTCACGGACCTGAACGGCGACCTCCTCGACGACCGCACCCTCGGTTCGGTGGAGGAGATCCGCTATTCGTCTTCGAAAGACGGGCGCGAGATCCACGGCTGGGTGGTGACGCCGCCGAACTACGACCCGGACCGGGCCTACCCGCTGATGGTGGAGATTCACGGCGGTCCAATTTCCAACTACGGCGATCGCTTCTCCGCGGAGATTCAGCTCTACGCGGCGGACGGATACGTCGTATTCTACCCCAACGCACGGGGCAGCACCAGCTACGGGGAAGAATTCGGCAATCTGCTCTACAACGACTTTTCGGGCGGCGAATATCAGGACATCATGGACGGGGTGGATCGGCTCGTCAAACGGGACTACGTGGCGGACGACAGCCTGTACGTGACCGGCGGGAGCGCGGGCGGCACCTCCGCCGCCTGGATCACGGGCAAGACCGACCGGTTCCGGGCCGCGGCCGTGCAGAAGCCGGTCACCAACTGGATCAGCAAGACGCTGGCCGCGGATAATTACTACAGCTACGCCGAGTACCGGTACCCCGGCCAGCCGTGGGAGAACCCGATGGAGTACTGGGACGTGTCGCCGGTCTCCCTCCTCGGCTCGATGAGCACGCCGACGGTCGTCATCGTTGGCGGCGACGACCTCCGCACGCCCCCCTGGCAGGCGAAGCAGCTCTACAACGGGCTCAAGCTGCGCGGCGTGGAGGCGGCCTATGTGGAGATTCCGGGCGCCTCTCACGGAATTGCGTACCGGCCCAGCCAGCTGATCACGAAGGCCGACCACGTGCTTGGCTGGTTCGACCGCTACCGACAGTAAACGTCCGGAATGCCGAGCAGCCCTTCACTTAGCCCGCGTGCTTCGCCACGAGCCGTTCGATGGCCTCGAGCAGGCGGGCGGGCTGCTGGGCGCGCTTCCGCTTGCGCACCCCATCCGTGAGCTCCTCGGCCCAGTCCTCCCGGAAAAACCGCGTGATGGCCGCGGCCAGGGCGTCGGGATTCTCGGGCGGGACGACGAAGCCGGCCTCCTCGTGCGGGATCGACTCCGCGAGGCCGCCCACGTCGGTCACCACCATTGGCGTCTCGAAGTGGGTGGCAATCTGGGCGACGCCGCTCTGGGTGGCGGAGACGTACGGCTGCACCACGAGGTCGGCGGCGCCGAAATAGGTGGGCACGTCGCTGGACGGGATGTAGTCGTCGTGCCAGTGCACACGGGCGCCCAGATCGTGCGCGCGAACAAGGCGACGGTAGCGCTCCGGATCGTCGTACGGCTCCCCCGCCACGACGAGGTGCAGGTCGGGACGGTCGCCGAGCACGTCCGGCAGTGCCTCCAGGAGCACGTGCAGGCCCTTGTACTCCCGCACGAAGCCGAAGAAGAGAATCACCGGCGCGTCGTCGGGGAGATCGAGCGCCGCTCGGGCCTCGTCGTCCGGGACGGGCTCGCCGAACCGCTCGTAGACGGGATGCTCGATCTGTTCAAGGGAGGCGCCGGCCCCGGCGAGGCGGCGCGTATCGGTGGCCACGGCGTCGGACATCACGACGTGCCCGGCACAGGCGCACAGAAAGAAGCGACTCAGAAGCGCATCGCCGAAGTGCCGTTCGTGGGGCAGCGCGTTGTGGACGACGGCGAACGAGGGGATGCCGTAGTGTCGCCGCAGTCCCCGCGCGATGACGCCGTACGCGGGGGCGAAGAACGGCATCCAGTACTGAAAGATCACCGCGTCGGGTACCTGGTCCCGGAGGTACAATCCCGTCCGGAACCACGAGACCGGATTGATCGAGTCAAGCGGGCGCGGCGCGTCTCGGACGGCCGGGGGCGCCTCGCTCTCCGGCTCGTACTGCGTCTCGCCGGGAAAAAGAAGCTTGGGGTACTGCCGCGAGAAGGTGACCGGCCGCACGTCGTGCCCTCGATCCGCAAGGCCCGTGACTATTATCTCCGTGAAGTGGGCAATCCCGCCCCGGTACGGGTGCATCGGACCGACGACCGCAATTCGCATTTGTTCATTGCCCCCTTGTCTCATCTTTGCGTCCACCGTTCACCTGCCAATCTGCAAGCTTCCAATGACCCGATAATCTAATGCACCAGTGCCTCATTGACTCAACGATTCACCGTGCTCATGTCCGGGTAGCGGTTGCCGGCCGCCACGTCCTGCGGGGCAATCTCGTCGATGCGATCGAGCTCCTCTCGGGACAGTGAGACATCGAGCGCCCCAAGGTTGTCGTCCAGATGCTCCGGGTTCGTGGTGCCCGGAATCGGCGCAATGTCGTCGCCCTGGTGCAGTACCCAGGCGAGGGCAAGCTGCGCGGGAGTCACGTCCTTGTCGGCGGCCAGGCGCTTCACCTCATCCACGAGGTCCAGGTTCTTCTGGAAGTTCTCCCCCTGGAAGCGCGGGTTCTGACGGCGCCAGTCGTTCTCGGGCAGATCGTCGGGCGACTGGAACCGGCCGGTGAGAAAACCGCGGCCGAGCGGGCTGTACGGCACGAACCCGATGCCCAGCTCCCGGCACGTCGGGAGAATTTCGTCCTCCGGGTCGCGGCTCCAGAGCGAGTACTCCGTCTGGAGCGCCGTAATGGGGTGCTCTTCGTTCGCTCGGCGGAGCGTGTCGGTGGCAGTCTCTGACAGGCCCAAGTACCGCACCTTTCCCTCCTCCACAAGCCGGCCCATGGCCCCCACCGTGTGTTCGATGGGCACCTCCGGGTCCACGCGGTGGAGGTAGTAGAGGTCGATGGTGTCGACGCCGAGGCGCTGCAGGGAGTCCTCGCAGGCCGTCTTCACGTAGCTCGGGCGGCCGTTGAGGCCGTGCATGCCCCCCTCCTTGTCCCGCACGATGCCAAACTTGGTCGCGATCGTCACCTCGTGGTGATGTATGCCGAGCACACGCCCCAACAGCCTCTCATTGGTGAAGGGGCCGTAGATGTCAGCGCTGTCGAAGAAGGTGAGGCCGCGGTCGATGGCCCGCTGGAGGGTCTTGATGGCCTGGTTCTCATCGGGCGTGCCGTAGAAGTCGGACATGCCCATGCAGCCGAGGCCGAGAGCGGAAACGGTGAGGCCCTGGTCGCCAAGGGTGCGCGTGTTCACAGGGAGTGGACAAATTTGGGAAGCAAAAACATGGATCAGCAAGGTTACCAATTCCTACGACCGCTCGGGCATGCTGTTGCGTCGGAAAAAACGACCGCCACCCTCACACCATTGGAGCTCGTCTTATCTCCAAGAGGCTCGCGCCCGGTACGATACGGGTCACACTGCGACCAGCGAGTTCTATCGATCTCCAACGCAGCGTCCAACTCGCAGGACATGGATCTGCCGGACTACCGACTTCACACGCTGAAAGAGCAGTTCGAAGGACACTGGACCACGGGCATGTCCGACAACTGGCGGATCAGCCTCCACTTTGAGGACGGGCCCAACGGACATGGACCACCACTGAGTCCACTGTTCCGCAACAGCCAGCGAGGGAATACCATTTATTCGCCTCATTGTACTCTCTGGAGGTAGGGCCCCAAACAGGACAGAAGGGAAGGGGGAACTGGAGGTAAATCGGTGCGCGGCGGCGTAGAAGATCTCCGGCACCAGCCGAGAGCTGTATCGCTAATCGCAACGGGGAACGTTGCCCATGTACCCTCAAACAAAAAGCCCCTGGGCAGCAAGAACTGCACCCAGGGGCTGTATTGTAAAAGTAGAGAAGTAGGTCCGGAAGACCGACCCGTACTACTCAAGGTCAAACCGGTCGAGCGTCATCACCTTCGTCCACGCATCCACAAAGTCATGGACGAACTTCTCTTCCCCGTCGGCGGCCCCGTAGACCTGTGACAGAGCCCGGAACCGGGAGTTGGATCCAAAGATCAGATCCACGCGGGTGGCCTTCCACTTGACCTCGCCGGTGTCTCGGTCTCGGATTTTGAAGTGCTCCTTCGCCTCCGAAACCGGCTCCCATTCGTGGTCCATGTCGAGCAGGTTCACGAAGTAGTCGTTGGTGAGCGTCTCCGGGCGGTCGGTAAAGACGCCGTGCCCGTCGGCCTGCTCGTGGGTCGCGTCCAACGCACGCATGCCACCGACGAGCACCGTCGTCTCGGCGGGCGTCAGGTTCAGCAGGTCGGCTTTGTCGACCAGAAATTCCTCCGGCGCCCAGTCTTGATCGGGATCATCGGCGATGTAGTTGCGGAACCCGTCCGCCTGTGGCTCCAGCCACTCGAACGCTTCCGTGTCGGTCTGCTCCTGCGTGGCGTCGGTGCGGCCGGGGGTGAACGGCACCTCCACGTCGTGGCCGGCGTCCGCCGCGGCCTTCTCGATGGCGGCGCTCCCACCGAGCACGATCAGGTCGGCCATCGACACCCGTACATTGTCGGACCGCGCATCGTTGAAGTTCTGCTGGATGCCGTTCAGAACCTCCAGGGCGTGGGCCAGCTGGTGCGGCTCGTTGGCCTCCCAGTGCCGGTGCGGCTCAAGCCGAATGCGTGCCCCGTTGGCACCTCCACGCTTGTCGCTGTCCCGGTAGGTCGACGCCGCCGCCCAGGCGGTCTTCACCAGGCGGGCGACGGACAGATCGGTGTCGAGGATCGCGTCCTTCAACTCGGCGATCTCCTCGTCCCCGATCAGATCGTGGTCGGCGTCCGGCACAGGGTCCTGCCAGATCAGGTCCTCGTCGGGGACCTCCGGGCCGAGGTACCGCTCCTTCGGGCCCATGTCGCGGTGCAGCAGCTTGAACCAGGCCCGCGCGAACGCGTCCTCAAACGCGTCCGGGTTCTCACGAAAGTCCTCGATGATCTCTCGGTAGTCCGGGTCTCGCTTCAGCGCCACGTCCGTCGTGAGCATCATCGGATCCACCGTCTCCGAGGCGTCGTGGGCGTCCGGCACAATTCCCTTTAGCTCGTCGCTTTTCGGTCGCCACTGCCACGCCCCGCCGGGCCCCTCGTGGACCTCCCACTCGTAGTCGAGCAGGAAGTCGAGGTAGCCCATGTCCCACTGGGTCGGCGCGTCGGTCCAGGGCCCTTCAATGCCACTGGTGATGGTGTCGCCGCCCTTGCCGGAACCGTAGTCATTTTTCCAGCCGAGGCCCTGCTGCTCGATGGAGGCCGCTTCGGGCTCGGCGTCGAGGTGCTCGTCGGTGTCGGCGCCGTGCACCTTTCCGAACGTATGGCCGCCGGCGATGAGCGCGGCCGTCTCTCGATCATTCATCGCCATTAGGCCGAAGGACTGGCGGATTCGCTGGGCCGACCACTCCGGGTCCGGCGTGTCCTCCGGCCCCTCGGGATTCACGTAAATGAGGCCCATGACGGTCGCCCCGAGCGGGCTCTCAAGCTCGTCGTCCTCGTTGAACCGCCCCCAGGTCTCCATTTCGTCCTCCGGCCCCCAGTCGACAGACCCATCGGGCTTGTACTCGTCTTCCCGGCCACCGGCGAAGCCAAATGTCTTGAAGCCCATTGACTCCATGGCCACGTTGCCGGCTAGGACCAACAGGTCCGCCCAGGAAATCTTGCGGCCATACTTCTGCTTGACCGGCCAGAGCAGCCGGCGCGCCTTGTCGAGGTTTGCGTTGTCGGGCCAGCTGTTGAGCGGGGCAAGCCGCTGTCGTCCCCCCGATGAGCCCCCGCGTCCATCCGTCGTGCGGTACGTGCCCGCGGCATGCCACGACATGCGAACGAAGAACGGGCCGTAGTTCCCGTAGTCGGCCGGCCACCAGTCCTTCGAGGTCGTCATCACCTCTTTGATGTCCGCCTTCAGGGCGTCATAATCAAGCTCCTGAAAGGCCTCCGCATAGTCGAAGTCTCCGTTCCAGGGCCCGACATCCTGCACATTTTGGTCGAGGATCTCGATGTCCAAGCTACTGGGCCACCAGTCGCGGTTCGTCGCAGGGGGGGTCCTGGCTGGCTTCTCCGCCGACCCGTTGTCGGAGCCGTTGTGCATCACTGGGCACCCACCGGCCCCGTTCGTACGTTCTGGAGCGTGTTCTTCTGACATAGATAGAAACGACGGCGTTGCTGAAGGGATAACGAGACACTTCTAAAGGTACGGCCCCAGACTTGATTATTCAAATCGATCGTCTCTATATTCTTAATAGGTTTGCCCTATCAGAAAGACCCCCATCCGATGACGCTCTCGCAACTGCAGTATCTCGTGGCCCTCGACACGCACCGCCACTTTGGCGACGCGGCCGCGGCGTGCAACGTGACCCAGCCCACCCTCAGCGGCCAACTGCGGCGGCTGGAGGACGAGTTGGACGTGGAGCTCATTGACCGGAGTCACCAGCCGGTGGTGCCCACGGCCGCCGGCGAGTCCATCGTGAACGAGGCCCGAGAGGTGCTCGCCGCTCGGGATCGACTCGCCGCCACCGCCGCGGAGGTAAAAGACCGGGTCACGGGCACCCTTCGCCTCGGCATGCTCCCGACGCTGTCGCCCTACCTCCTGCCCCTTGTCCTCCCCTCGTTGGAGACAGCGTACCCGGAGGTGTCCCTCGTCCTGCGCGAGTGGCCCACGACCGAGATCTTGGACGCGCTTCGGACCGATGCGCTCGACGCGGCCCTGATCGCCACGGACGAGGCCGGCCCGGGCCTTCACGACCGCGTCCTGTTCACGGAGCCCTTCGTCGGCTACGTCGCTCCGTCCCACCGCCTTGCCGACCGCGAGTCCCTGGGGCCCACGGCCCTCTCCATCGAAGACCTGTGGCTTCTGAGCGAGGGCCACTGCTTTCGCGACCAGGTGCTCCAGGTGTGTGGCCGCGCCCCGTCCGCCCCTCAGGCCGCCGCGCAGTTCGAGAGCGGTTCCCTGGAGACGCTGGTGCGCCTCGTCCGGACCAGCGGGGGCATGACCCTTCTGCCCCGCCTCGCCACGCACCACATGCCCGAGGCGGAGCGGGCAACGTTCGTCGTGCCCTTCGCTGACCCTCCGCCCACCCGGAACGTCCGTTTCGTGACCCGGCGCCGGCACAAGCAGCGTCTCCTCAACGCGGTGGTCGAGACGCTTCTCAAAGTACTACCTAGCACAGTGGCAGCTTCTTGATAGGGCAATTGAATCAGGAAACTCACAACACCCTCTTACATTTTCTTAGTAGAGAATCAGGGTCAGTGAGCCTGATGCGGCAATTGATTTTCGTCGTTGATACGCGACGATTCAGTGTACGGGTAGCCATACGGGCTCCGTCACCGAATAGCCAGATTAGAATCCTGGCATTTTCTACTCTCAACATTTCCGGCGCGACGATGGCCCATATTTGCCTCGGCTCCGCGACCGGATAGGTGGGAATTGTCGAACAGGCTCACTGACCCTTTTTCTATGTCTCACTCACCCATCTCTACCTGACCTCACTCCGTGAGCATATCTCTCGATGCTTCTGAAGAGGAGCTTCAGAATGACTTCCATAACCTCGAAGATCTTGAGGACGTAGCGGACCTTCTGGATGTTGAGTCCAGCAACCTAATTTATCATATTCGCGAATCTCCAGAAGAAGGTCGCTACAAAACATTTACCCTTGACAAGTCGGGTGGTGGTGAAAGAGAAATTTCAGCGCCTGTTTCTGCTCTAAAAATCATACAGCAGAAGCTTAATCAGATCCTGCAGGCCGTCTACACCCCTAAAGCTGCAGTCCACAGCTTCTTGCCCGACCGAAATATCAGAACAAATGCTGAACAGCACGTAAAGCAGCGCTTCGTCTTCTGTGTCGACCTAAAGGACTTCTTTCATGAAATTAATTACGGTCGCGTCTGGGGACTCCTTCAGGCAGTGCCGTACGAACTACCGGAAGATGTAGCAACTGTACTCGCACAAATTTGCTGTCACAACAACAGGCTGCCGCAGGGTGCCCCCACATCCCCCATTGTCTCGAACATGCTTTGTGCGCAACTGGATAGTGAACTCCTCCGGCTCGCAGAAAGCAACAAATGCATCTATACCCGCTACGCAGATGATCTCACCTTCTCTACTTCAATGCGTCAGTTTCCAGACGAATTGGCGACTGGGGGGGAGGATGGCAATGTGAAGGTCGGTAAGGAATTGCGAGAAGTAGTGGACAAAAACGGATTTGAGTTGAACGAAGATAAAACCCGTCTACAGCATGAAGACTACCGACAGATGGTGACGGGTCTCATTGTGAATGAGAAGGTAAATGTGCCAAGAGAGTTCGTTCGGGAGATTCGCGCCATGCTACACGCCTGGAAGGCTCACGGCTATGAGGCGGCTGAGGAAGAATTTCTTCGCGAGTACGACACGAAGAATAGGAAATCGGAGAAGGAGGAACCGGTCTTTTCGAGGGTGATACGCGGGAAGCTTGAGTTTCTTTCTATGGTGCGCGGAAAGGATGACAAGATTTACAAAAAATACCTCACTGAGTACTCCAGATTGAGCAATACTCCCATCAATATTGACAATCAAGAAGAACCTGAAAATGATACTTCAAAACTTATAGTGTACACGGAAGGGAAGACTGACTGGAAGCATCTAAAACGAGCCATCCGAGAACTTGCTGTAAATCAGAGTTCAGAGCTTCCTGACCTCGAATTTAATGAGACTGAGTCGGACAGAGGAGACGACGAGTTACTTGAAAAGTGTAGACACACCTCAGAGTCCGAGGGCCAGCATCAGCACGCCCATGTATTCTTATTCGACAGGGACCAACCAAACCAAGTACAAGAGGTTACGGAGGACGATCAGTCTTTTCGTAGCTGGGGAAATAATGTTTTTTCAGCTGCTATACCCCCTCCCCCACACAGAGAGGATGTCAATATTTCTATTGAGCTTTACTACGAAGATGATGATCTTTTAAAAAGAGACGGCAACAGCCGAAGAATTTTCTTAGGCCAAGAGTTTCATAAAACGTCTGGAAAACACAAAGAAGAGGCCAAAATAAATTGTAGCCTCTTAAACAAAACTGGAGATGAAAACAGAATTATAGATGATCGCGTATTCAACGAAGAAAATGAAAATATCTCTCTTTCAAAAAATGATTTTGCCGAATATATATTAAATGAAGAGCCACCTTTTGATGATATTAACTTCAAACCTTTTGCTAGAATATTTGACCTACTCTCAGAGATTGAAGAGAGAGTTGATAGTTAAGAGCTATCCCTCAACAGATGTTGAGGGGTCTTTAGATGCCAATTCCTCAATTGGCCCAACCGCCTCCGCCACCTCGTAGGTCGACGGGTCCTCCATCCGCGGACGGATGATCATCTCGCCCAGCAGACCCGTGGTGAACATCTGCGACCCGAACAGGATGAGCAGCACCCCGAACAGCAGCAGCGGACGGTCCCCGATGGGGTGCCCGAGCACGAGCTTGTCGAACGACAGCCACAGGCTTACCAAGAAGCCAAGGGCAAACGCCCCGGTGCCCATTGAGCCGAAGAAGTGCATGGGCCGCACGGCGTATCGGGTGAGGAAGACGACCGTGATAAGGTCGAGAAACCCCTGAACGAAGCGCTCTACGCCAAACTTGGTGGTGCCGTACTTGCGGGGATGATGCCGCACTTCTTTTTCGGCAACGTGATCGTAGCCCTCCCACTTGGCGAGGAGGGGAATGTATCGGTGCAGCTCGCCGTAGACGTCAATGCTCTTGACCACCTCACGGCGGTACACCTTCAGGCCGCAGTTGAAGTCGTGCAGGGGCAGGCCGGAGAAGAGGCGCGTGACCCAATTGAAGAACCGGCTGGGGAGGGTCTTGCTGAGTGGGTCCTTGCGGTCCTTTTTCCAGCCACTTACGAGGTCGTGGTCCCCCTCTCGGAGCACATCGAGCAGGGCCGGGATCTCGTTCGGGTCGTCCTGCAGGTCCGCGTCCATGGTGGCGACGTAGCGCCCCTGCGCCCGGTCGAACCCAACGGCCAGGGCCGCGGACTTGCCGTAGTTGCGGCGGAAACGAAGGCCGGCGATACGGGCATCCTTTTCACAGAGGCCCTGTACCGTCGCCCACGTCTCGTCCCGCGACCCGTCGTCGACGATCCACAGCCGGAACGAGAGGCCCGCCTCTTCGCACGCCGCCCGCACCCCGTCGGCAAGCTCGGGGAGCGACCGGGCCTCTTCGTACGCCGGCACGACGATGGACAGGTCCGGGTCCCGAGAATCGGGCGGAGAATGTTGGGGAGCGGGTGCTTCCACGACCAAGGGGCACTATCCAGAGAAGTGCGGACTTCGCGCTGCGCACCGCGTGCAGGCCGCCCCCCTACGCACCGCGCACCACGCAACACGCCCTAAGCGTCGATCGTCGCGTACTTGGCGTTGCGCTCGATAAACTCGCGCCGGGGCTCCACCGAGTCGCCCATGAGGGTCGAGAAGAGGCGGTCGGCCGCGGCGGCGTCCTGGATGGTCACCTGCTGAATCTTGCGCGTCTCCGGGTTCATGGTGGTGGTCCAGAGCTGCTCGGGGTTCATCTCGCCGAGCCCCTTGTAGCGCTGCATGCTGGGGCTGTTGCCCTCGGCCCGCAGCTCGGCCATCCGCGTCTGCATCTCCTCGTCGGACCAGCAGTAGATTTCCTGGCTGCCGTTCTGGATGCGGTAGAGCGGCGGCAGGGCAATGTAGATGTTGCCCTTCTCGATGAGGGGGCGCAGCTGGCGGTAGAAGAAGGTGAGCAGCAGCGACCGGATGTGGGCCCCGTCCACGTCCGCGTCGGTCATCATCACGATCTTGTGGTACCGCATCTCGCTCATGTTGAACTCCTCCTCCGTGGACGTGAGGCCGGTCCCGAGGGCCGTGACGATGTTTTGGATCTGATCGTGCTCCAGGATGCGGTCGAGGCGGGCCTTCTCCACGTTCAGGATCTTGCCGCGCAGGGGCAAGATGGCCTGGAAGTGGCGGTCGCGCGCCTGCTTGGCCGAGCCGCCCGCCGAGTCGCCCTCCACGAGGTAGAGCTCCCCCTCTGCGGGGTCGCGCGAGGAGCAGTCGGCCAGCTTGCCGGGCAGGCTGCCCCCCGAGAACGCGTCCTTGCGCTGCACCAGCTCGCGCGCCTTGCGGGCCGCCGCCCGCGCCTCCGCCGCCTGGATCACCTTCTCGATGATGCGCTCCGCCTGGTCGGGGTGGTCCTCCAGCCAGCGGCCCAGCTCGGTGTTGATGAGCGACTCGACGATGCCCTGCACCTCCGAGTTGCCGAGCTTCGTCTTCGTCTGGCCCTCGAACTGCGGCTCGGCGACCTTCACCGAAAGCACCGCCGTGAGCCCCTCCCGGAAGTCGTCGCCCGACAGGTCAAACTTGAGCCCGTCCAGCATGTCGTTCTGCTGGGCGTAGCGCTTCAGCGTCCGCGTGAGGGCGCGCCGAAAGCCGGTGACGTGCGTGCCGCCCTCGTGCGTGTTGATGTTGTTGACGAAGGAGAGGACGTTTTTGTTGTACTCGTCGTTGTACTGCATGGCCAGCTCTACCGGCACCTCCCCGTCCGTCTTCCCGATGTAGATCGTCTCGTCGAGGATCGAGCCCCGCGCCTCGTCGAGGTAGTCCACGAACCCGATGATGCCCTCCTCCGAGTGGTACGTCTCGCGGGCCAGGTCCACATCCTCCTCGCGGTGGTCTTCGACCCGGATGCGCACCCCCGCGTTCAGGAAGGCCAGCTCGCGCAGGCGGTCCGAGAGGGTCTCGAACCGAAACTCCGTCGTCTTGAAGATGTCGCCGTCGGGCCAGAATCGGATGCGCGTCCCGGTCTCCTCGCCCGCCTCCATGGGGCGCACCTTGTGCACCGGGTCCTCCGGCACCCCGCACAGGTAGTGTTGCTCCCACACCGAGCCGTCTCGCCAGACGGTCACCTCGAACCGCGAGGCCAGGGCATTCACGACCGACACCCCCACGCCGTGCAGCCCGCCGGACACCTGGTAGCTGTCCTTGTCGAACTTGCCCCCGGCGTGGAGCACGGTCATCACCACCTCCAGCGCCGAGCGGTCCTCCGCCGGGTGCTGGTCGACCGGAATGCCGCGGCCGTTGTCCGTGACCGACACCGAGCCGTCGTCGTAGATCTCGACCCCGACCTCGTCGCAGTGGCCGGCCATGGCCTCGTCGATCGAGTTGTCGAGCACCTCGTAGACGAGGTGGTGTAGGCCCCGCAGGCCCACGTCGCCGATGTACATGGAGGGGCGCTTGCGCACGGCCTCCAGGCCCTCAAGCACCTGGATGTTGGACGCCGCGTAGTCGCTAATGGCGCGATCCGGAAGGTCGGTGGTCTCGCTCATGAAAAACAGACAGCCAGTCGAAAGGGGACGAAGGGGCTTGCGGAGGTCTTTTCGGCTCCGCAGCTAGTTAAGTTCGTACGGAAGGACTGGCTGATGGTTCGGCCTGTGCGCCCCCTACCCAGCGCCGGAGCGCCCCGGTGTCAAGCGGGGACGCCTCGCATGGAGTCGTCCTCAATTCGTTCGGGGCCGGTGGACGCCGCCCGGGCCGCTCCCTACATTGTGCGCCGTCATGGTTTTTACACGTGAGAAACTGGCCTCGTCCCCTTTCCATGAACGGCTTCTCCTCCATGCAACGCATCCTCACCGCCGTCCTGCTCCTTCTCGCTGGCCCCGCCCTCGCATTCGCCCAGGCGCCCGAAATTGACCGCATCGACCCGCCCTTCTGGTGGGTCAACATGGAACGGTCGACCGTGGAGCTGATGGTCTACGGCGAGAATCTCGCCACGACGCGGGTGGAGATTGGGGATCACCCCGGCGTAACGCTGGACCGGGTGACGGAGGTCGACAATCCGAACTATCTCTTCGTTCGCCTCCGCATCGCCGACACGGCCACGCCCGGCACGGTCCCGCTCCACTTCCGGCACGACGCGGGGACGCTCACCCGCGACTTTGAGCTCCGCCCCCGGCGCACCGACCCGTACGCCCAGGGCTTCTCCAGCGAGGACGTGATCTACCTGCTCATGCCGGACCGGTTCGCGAACGGCGCCCCCGAGAACGACTCCATTCCGGGCTTCCTGGAGGGGGTGGACCGCTCCGACCCCGACGCGCGTCACGGGGGCGACTTTGCCGGCATCCGCGAACACCTCGACTACATCGACGACCTGGGGATGACGGCTCTCTGGATGACGCCCATCTTTGAGAACGACATGCCCCCCGACTACGGGGCCTACCACGGCTACGCGGCCACCGACATGTACCGGGTGGACCCGCGCTTCGGAAGCAACGACGCGTTCCGGCGGCTCGTAGAGGACGCCCACGAGCGGGACCTGAAGGTGATCATGGACATGATCCACAACCACATCGGCGCCCGGCACTGGTGGATGGACGACCCGCCCACGAGCAACTGGGTCCACGACTTCGACACACACGGCACTACGAACCACGAGGGGGCCGCCGTCATCGACCCGTACGCCTCGGCGCGCGACCGGGCACAGCTCACGGACGCCTGGTTCGTGCCATCGATGCCCGACCTCAACCAGGACAACGACCTGCTCGCCACCTACCTCATCCAGAACACGCTCTGGTGGATCGAGTCGACCGGCATCGACGGCATCCGGATGGACACCTACTTCTACGCCGACAAGGCATACATGACGCGCTGGACGTCAGCGGTGCGGGAGGAGTACCCGGACTTCAACATCGTGGGCGAGAGCTGGGTGCCCACCGTGTCCCACGAGGCCTACTGGCAAGACGACTTCCCGGCCTCCCCCGACGGCTACGACTCGGACCTGCCGAGCGTCACAGACTTTCCACTAAGCTTCGCGATGCGGGACGCCTTCGCTCCCGATGGGGACATCCACGACCTCTACCGGACGCTGACACAGGATCACGTGTACCCCGATCCGAACAAGCTCGTCACCTTCCTCGACAACCACGACCTCGACCGGTTTTTCTCCGTCGTGGACGCGGACGAGAACGCCTTCCGGCTAGCGTACACGTTCCTGATGACCACGCGCGGGATCCCGCAGGTCTACTACGCCACGGAGCTGATGCAGCCGATGCTGGACGTGCAGGGCGACGGCGCCAAGCGGGCCGACATGCCCGGCGGCTGGCCCGGCGACTCGCGGAGCGTATTTACCGAGGAGGGCCGCACCGCCCGCGAAAATGAGGCCCACACCTTCGTGACGAATCTCACGACGTGGCGCGAGAGCGCGGACGTCGTGCACCACGGCACGCTTACCCACTTCATTCCGCAGGACAACACCTACGTCTATTTCCGCCACGACGCCGACGACACGGTGATGGTGGTCCTCAACAACGCGGAGGCGCCGCGCACCCTCGACCTTGATCGGTTTGCGGAGCGCATCCAGGACCACACGGCGGGCCGGGACGTGATCAGTGGGGACACCGTAGCCCTCGGCGACTCCCTCACGGTGCCCGCCCGAACCCCGATGGTGTTGGAGCTTCGGGAGTGATGCACTTTCGCCTGGGCGACGCTACACCTCGTGCCGCGTCCACACGACGAGGCTCATGCCCCGTTCCAGAACCTCCGACAGGTGCGGGCCCTCGGCGTCGTCGGCCAGGGCGTGGTCCACAAACTGCTCGATCTCATCGTGCGTCCGGCGCGCCTCCTCCACCAGCTCCTCCGAGATCTCCGGGTAGAGGCTCAGCAGATGTTGGTGCATGGCCTGGGCGAGGCGCTCGGCGCGGCGCATCTTCATGAGCAGGTCGAAGTGGCGCACGGCGTGCGGCAGGGGATCTTCGTCACGCTGTTCAAGGGGCACGCGACTCAGGGCCATTTCCATGAGCAGGTCCATGAGCGTCTGCCCGGCATTTTGGAGACGGGCGACCGCCTGATCGATGGGGGCCTGCGCCGACGGGTCGCGGCCCGCCCGGCGCTGGACCGCCGACTCGTGAAGGGTTGCGGCGGTCGACAGGCTGGCCAGCAGTGTCATGGACTCCAGCACGGCGGCGGCGTCGGGGGGGAGGTCACTGCTCATGGAAAAAACGGGGGAAGGAATGACGGAAAGCACGACGTATGGGGGTTCCGTAGGGACGTGATGCACGAGAACGCCCCATCACGCCTCACAGCCCTACACCTCCAGGTACCGCACGAACTCGTCGACCAGCTCTTCCAGCTCTCCGTCTTCCTCCCCGAAGGCCGCCACGACGTGGTAGTCGTGGTGCTCCAGGACGTGCCGGACGCGGGCAGTGTCCTTCACGTTGAGCTTGAGCGTGACGCGGATGTCGTCCGTCGAGTTCTCCGGCAGTTCCGAGGCCACGGCCAGCACCTTCGCCTCGTTTTGCTCAATGACGTGGATGAGCTTGGAAAGAGCGTAGTCCCGGGCGTCGACCTCCAGGGCCAGGATGGCCCCTTGCTGGCGAGTCGACAGCATCTGTGCAAACTGGTCAAAGATGTCGTGCCGGCGGAGCAGCCCCAGGTACTGCCCCTCCGAGTCGGCCACCGGCACGGTGCTGAGGTCGTGCTCCACCATCGCACGCGCCGCATCGAAGATGTGCGCGTCCGGGGGCACGCTCACGGGCCGCCCGATGAGTAGCGACTCGATTGATGCGTCGGGCCCCTCCGCGTCCATGAGACGCGTCTCGGCAATCACGCCGACCAGCCGCCCGTCGTCGCCTACGACCGGCAGGTGGCGCACGTGGTGCTCCATGAGCAGTCCCAGGGCCTCCTCCACCGGGTCGGAGCTCTGGAGGGCGGGGGTCGCGGAATGGATGGCCTCTCGTACTTTCATGGCGTCGGAGACTTGGAGAAAGGGATGCACAGCAGAGGAAACGGACGCGGGGGCAGCGGTCTGTTTTCCCACAATTGTCGTGCCGAACCCGTCGTTCTACCCAGGCCGCAGGGCGCCCAGCACCAGAAGGGCCTCGGCCGATCAGGCATTCGGGACCGGTTCTTCCTCCCCGGCCGGCCGGAGCGCCCCGAGGGAATCCAGCATCGCCCGAAGACGCGAGTCGTTACGCGGGGCCGCGCGGAAGTGAATGCACGCCACGGCCTGTGCCCCCTTCACCTCTCCGTTTAGCGATTCCAGGCCTCCGTTCTCGGCGTACGCGTAGTCCTCCGTGATCACGTCGCCGAGACGGTGCACCTGCGCGATGGCCTCGGGCTCGCTCACCGGGATGTACGCCATCCGCTCCACGTAGTCCCGCTCGATGAGGCCGAGGAGATCGTCCCTCAACGTGTCCAGGCCGATGCCGCGGAGGGCCGACGCAAATACTGCGTCCGGGTGGTTGCGCCGGAGGCGGCGGAGCAGGGTTCGGTCCTCCAGTGCGTCGATCTTGTTAAACACCACAAGCGTCGGCTTGTCGCGGGCATCCAGCTCGCCCAAGGTTTCGGCCACCACCCGCATCTGCTCCTCGTAGTTCGGGTGCGTAACGTCCACCACGTGAACAAGCACATCACTCTCGCGCACCTCGTCGAGCGTGCTTCTGAAGCTCTCGATGAGGCGGTGAGGGAGTTTTCGGATGAACCCGACCGTATCGGACATCAGCACCTCCTTGTTCGAGTCCAACTCGACGGTGCGGGTGGTCGCATCGAGCGTGGCAAAGAGGCGGTCTTCGGCCTCAAGATCCTCGTCGGCCAGGGCATTGAGAAGGGTGGACTTGCCCGCGTTCGTGTAGCCGACCAGCGAAGCCGTGGTATATCCTTCGCGTCCCTTGCGCTGGGTCGTGCGCTGCTGGTCAATCTCGGCGAGCTTCTCGCGCAGCTTCGCCATGCGCTTGTCAATGATGCGGCGGTCCATCTCGATCTGCTTTTCGCCGGGCCCCTTGGTCCCGATCCCCCCCTCCTGCCGCGAGAGGTGGGTCCATCGCCGCGTGAGACGGGAGCGAAGATAGCCGAGCTGCGCGAGCTCAACCTGTGTTTTTGCGGCTCGGGTCTGCGCCCGACTGGCAAAGATGTCGAGGATAAGCCCCGTTCGGTCGAGCAGCTTGCAGTCGATGTTCTTTTCGATGTTCTTGACCTGAACGGGCGACAGCTCGTCGTCGAAGATCACTAGGTCGGAGTCCCGCGCCTCCGTAAGGCGCGCCAGCTCCTGCACCTTTCCGGAGCCAATGAATGTGGCCGGGTTTGGGCTGTTCAGCGACTGCGTCAGGCGGTCGGTCACGTCAGCCCCAGCCGTGCGCGCGAGGTGCTCCAACTCGTCGAGATGATCCCGCACTTCCCAGCGCGATTCCTGCGGCGTGATGACCCCGACGATGATGGCCGTTTCGGCGTCTTCGGTTTTGTGCTCAGGGGTAAACAATGCGGCAGAGGCGACTTTCTGGGGGAAGAATGCGCGCGAGGGACTTGCAGACACCGGGAGCACCGGTGCCTAGTTCAATTGAATTCCACACAGTCATATCTGTCCTGGCGTCCGGTTGTTGCACACAGGCCGCAGGGAGAACACAATTTTCTTGACCCTCCGCTCCCCGGAAGAGGTGGGAGACGACCACGGCCGGCCTCGTGGCCGGCACGCCCCCCCCCGGGATTACGACGACGCCGTCTCGGGCACCCACTGACTGGCGACGAGCATCTCTGCCGCGAGGAAGACCAGTGCCAGAAGCAAAAACACGTTCCAGAGCTCCGTGCCTGCCCGCCGAGTGCGGAGGGTCTCTTCGAGGTCGTCGGTCTCTGCCGCGGCTAGCGCCCGTACCGACGCCCCCGTCGCGGTTCGCAGCCGTTCCGAGGCGTCTTCCGGGGACGCTGCCCGGAGGTTCGACTCGGCCGGGTTGACGTTCACGGCCACCCGCCGCACCCGCGTCGAGCCCGCCTGCACGTCATAGAGCCCCGGTGTTGTCAGTGTGGTCCCCACTTGCACAAGCGTCGCCCCAAAGAGGGTGCGCTGCTCGGGGGTGACCTCGACCCCGTCCGGGCCTTCGAGGCGAACCGATGCCTCGGGAGGGACGCCCCTCACGCGCAGTTCGGTCGGGCGGCCGGCCCCCAATTGCTCGCCCGCGACGGAGGGGGTCGCGGAGAGGTAGTAGACCGACCGGTAGAGGAGCGGCACGAAGAGCCCACGAACAGGCAGGTCGCTCCACGCCCGGGTGGGCGCCACGGCAGTTAGGAGCAATCGCCCCCCTCCATGGCGCACCTCATGGAGGAACGGGCGGCCGTTGGACAGCTCGATGAGGGTCTGCCCCGACCGACCCGAGGGACGGATGTTCATAATGTAGTAGAGGTCCGGCTGCTCCACGGACGCCTCTTCCCGGCGCCGTTTCTGGAAAATGTTCTCGAAGAGCGGATGCTGCAGGTCCACCTGCTCGAACGAGGCCACAGTCTGATCCCCCGACAAGGCGCCGCTAAACCCCCGGAACGACCCGGCGTTGAGGCCTCCGAGCAGGGCATTGTAGTCCTCCGGGCGGGCCTGGGCGTTCGGGAAGAGGAGCAGGCCGCCCCCCCGGTCCACGAAGCGGGTGAGGGCCTCTACCTCTCCGCTCGACAGGGACCGAGGCCCGGCGAGGAGCACCGCGTCGTAGCGCCCCAGCTCCGCGGAGGCCAACTCACGCTCGTCGATTGCGGTGGTACGGAACGCAATCCGGTCCGCCACCATCTCGGACGAGAGGGCAAGGTCAAGGTAGCGCGTGTCCTGACCCTCCCCCCGCACCATCAGCACGCGCCGTTCCTCCGGTACGTGCAGGGCAAAGTGATGCCGGTCGTCCACTGGCACGGCATCGTCTTCCGTCACCACCGCCCCGTCCAGCCAGCCCCGCGTCTGGGGCGTAACTGTGAAGGAGACCGTCGTCTCCAGGCCCGGCTCCAGCGTTGCCGTGGCCTGGGCCACCCGGTCGCCCGCGAGATAGACACTCGCCACGTAGTCGTCGAGCGGATCGGGGCCGTGGTTGGTAAGGGTGGCCTCCAGCTGCACCGGCTGGTCGACCTCCACGATGCGACTGGTAACCGTGACGTCCGAGACGCTGACATTGGACTGACTTCGCGTCTCGACGGGCAGCAATTGCACCTGCACCCCGTCGGGCACCTCCACCGCGACCGAGTCGCCGAGGGTACTGGCCTGCAGGTCGCTCACCACGGAGACGACCGCCTGGGGCGCGTCCGCCTGACTCGCTGCGTCGGCCGCCTGTCCCACGGCCGCCGCGAGCGAGGAGGCCCCGGCCCGCGGCTCCAGCTCCGCGAGCGACTGCCGCACGACGCCCGTGTTCGTCGTCGGCTCCAGCCGCCGCGCCCCGCTCCGCGCCGTCGGCCAGAGGAGCGCCTCGTCGCCCTCTTCCACCGTCCCCAACACGCCCTGCGCCTTCTGAACGGCCCGATCGAAGTACGTCCCGCCCCGGCCCTCCGCCGACATCGAGAGCGAGTTGTCGACGACGACCGCGTGGGCAGTGGGCGCCGATGCCCCCACGCCGCCAAGCTCACTCGTGAGCGTGGGCTGGGCGAACGCCATCCCCAGACTGGCAATGGCCAGCATGCGCAGGGCAAGCAACAGCCACTCTTTGATGCGGACCCGCTGTACTGCCGATGCCTGCAGCTCTTTTACGAACGCCAGCGAGCTAAACTCGACGGTGCGCGGCTGGCGCAGGTTGAAGAAGTGCAGAAACAGCGGCACCGCCACCGCCGCCATCGCGAGGAGCGCAAAGGGGTTGATGAACGACACGGATCACGACCGTTGGGCGCGAGCGACGACGCGATTGGGATCTGCTGCTACCGCCCGTTTGGCCCCGTCGTTCCACGTTGTCTTCACGTAGACACGCCGGGCCGCCCACGGAGGACCGCCCGGCACTGTGCTGGCACAACCGACCTGGCAGCGTCCGCAACTCTCGTCCCCCTACGGAAGGAGTACCGTGTCGATGCCGTGGATCACCCCGTTGTCAACCTCCACATTCGGCGTCGTCACGCTGGCTCCCTCATCGTTCGGGTTGACCGTGACCTCGTCCCCGCTCCGGACGACCGTGACGTCTGAGCCTTCCAGCGTGGGCACGGAGGTCTCAGACTCCGGCACATCGGCCGCCAGGAAAACGCTGTCGAGGACGTGGTGCTGCAGAATATCGCCGGCGTTTGAGGGAATTTCGCCCGCCTCGATCTCGCCGCTGCCATCGCTGTCGAGGGCTCCCAGAAGAGCCTCGTTCGTCGGGGCAAAAATGGTACGCCCGTCATTCGCCCCGGCTTCTCGGAGGGCATTCGCCAAGCCGGCCTCCTTTACCAGCCGCGCAAAGATCGTGAACCGCGGCGTGAGTGTTGTCCGGTCCACGGCATCCGCCAGGAAGCCATCGACCACGTGCACGACGCCGTTCTGCGCACTCGCGTCGGGATTCGTCACAATTGCTCTGTTTACCTTCAAGGTATCAGCACCCTGGTTGTCCTCGTCGACGATTCGAAAAGAAAGTCCCTTTCCCGATAGGGGACTCAGTGCGTTGTCGTTTTCTGCCAAGGTTCGGAGCGCGGCCTCCTCATTTATCTCGTCCACGACATGATGCCGCACGACCTTCTCGACAACCTGCCGGTTCAGCGACGGGTCAATGGCCGGCGAAAAGGCATCATTGGTCGGGGCAAATACGGTGAAAGGACCGTCCGTGTCCAGTGTCTCGACAAGGCCAGCCTCAGCCGTAGCTCCTTCGAGGGAACTCAATGCCGGCACCTCCTGAACGTACCCCGCAATCGTGGGGGACTGCCTCGTCGAATCGTCCAGGTCCTGATCGACGAAGGCGTCACACCCCATCGTGACGAGGGCAAAGGCGAGCAGGCCGAGGCCGAGGCGGCCCCATCGGCGAAGAGACGTAGCAACGTCAATCATGTGAGGACAAGGTGTTCGGTTCGAGGAGGGGTGAGGCATTTCCATCCGGGGCAGCGAGGCCGGGGGGTCGCCTCCGGCCCCGCCGACGCAACTAGAGGGAGATCGTGAGCCGGCTGTAGACGAAGCGGCCGTTGAAGCCTATCGGGTGGGCCCGGTTGTACGGCAGAATGATGTCGAACGTCCCCTTCTGCGGGTCGAGGTCCGGGTAGTTGTCGAAGAGGTTGCGTGCCCCGACGGCGAGGCTGACCTGATCGTCAAACATGTTGTACCCAAGCTCGCCCCCGAAGACGTATTCCGGATCGAGCGTAAACTCGTCGTCGGCATCATCGTCCGCGTTCAGCAGCTCGCCGTAGCGGGCGCCGCGGAGCGTGAGGTCCACCGGGCCGGCCGTGAGGGAGGCCGTCAGCTTCGTCGTCGTTTCGGGCAGTGCACCGTCCGTCAACGCCCGCTGGTCGTCCGGGGCCAGAATCACCGTGCTGAAGTCCTCATTCAGCGTCGTCGGGTTGCGCGGACCGCCTGTGATCTCGGTGTCCGTCCAGTTGAACGCGCCGCGAAGCTGCAGTTGCACCCCATCTGCGAGGAGCGCCGAGAACTTGGAGGTGACGTCAATGCCCTCCGTGTTCGTGTCGATGGCGTTTGAGAAGAAGCTGGCGGACTCGGCGCCCGTGTTGTTTTCACGGAGAACCTGGTTGATGGCCTCCTCCCCTGGCGATCCCGGCTCGCCAAGGTCTCCCGAGAGGGTAATCCGGTCATCGATCTGGATGTTGAAGTAATCGACCGAGACCTGAAACCGCTCGATGGGCTTGATGACAACGCCGCCGCTGAAGTTGACGGACCGCTCCTCGTCGAGGTCCGGGATGCCCAGCGCATTCCCAATGTCGCTGTTGATGCGGAAGATGCCGGTCTGTACGGGCTGGTTGTCGATGAATGTCGTGGACACCTTCGAGAAGAACTTCTGCGCCTGGTTCGGCGCCCGGTATCCCGTCTGGGCCGTCCCGCGGAAGGCCAACTGCGAGATCGGCTCGAAGCGCAGCGCAACCTTTCCGTTGACGGTCGACCCGAAGTCGCTGTAATTCTCAACCCGCCCGGCCACGTTCAGCTGGAGCGGGTCGATGAGGTCGGTCTGCAGGTCCACGTACGCCCCCACGTTGGTGCGCGTCTCGTCGACCTCCTGCGAGGGGCGGAAGCCCGGAAAGACCTGGGCCCCCGGGGCAGGCACGCCCCCATTCTGGTTGATTTGCCAGGGCGCGTCCTCCGTAAAACCCGCCCAGGAGGCCTCCTCTCCGGCTTCGAGCTCGTACGTGTCGGCGCGGAAGAGGGCCCCGGCCGCCACGTTCAGCGGCGACGCAAGGCCCACCTCGTACCCGCGATCCACATCCAGTTGCACGACGGTCTTCTGAAGCTGCACAGACCCCGCGTAGAACTCTGTTTGGTTTCCCCCCTGCGTAGGGCCAAAGCTGGCGTTGAGGGTATTGGTAATGTTGTACTGAAAGTAGTTAAATCCAGTCTGGGCGCTCAGGTCGTAGTTCCATTCGTCGAGCACTCCCCGAAGCCCCACGACCACCGAGCCATCGTTGATCGGGTTCTCGAAGTTCGGGAGGAAGCCCTCCGGGTAGATCTGAGGCCAGTTGCCATCGTCGGTGCCCTCCCGGTAGAAGCCCTGTCCCTTTCCCTTCCGGTAGCTGTAGCCCCCAAACGCATAGATTTCGGTGGGCTGGTCGGCGTTGAGATCGGAGATGGGGTACGCCCCATTCGCCCAGAACAGCAGGTTCTCCGACCGCCCATCCCCCCAGTGGAAGGCCGGCTGCTCCACCGAATTGTTCTTGTCGACAATGTCAAACAGTCCGTCCTCGTCCGGGCCCGCGATCTCATCTCCGCCCTGCCCGGCAGGCCCCAGGTTGAAGTCCGCCGGACCGGCCCGGTTGGTCGGCGTCCGAAGGCGGTACTCGCCGAAGAAGTTCAGGAATCCGCCGTCGTCTCCCAGCTCTACGCCGAAGGACGGGCGGACACTGTAGGTGGTCCCATCGTTCGAATAGGGGTTTGTCACATACCCTCCGATCCGAGTTTCCACCGTCGGGTCCAGGGGCTCGTCCTTGAGGCGCAGGTTCGCCACACCCGCAATGGCGTCAGACCCGTACTGCGACGACGCACCGTCCCGCAGCACCTCGATCCGTTCGATGGCATTGGACGGGATGGCGTTCAGGTCGATCGGACTGGACCCCCCTGAGACCCCGGCCCCCAGCCGGTTGACAAGGGCCGACTTGTGGCGACGCTTCCCATTCACGAGAACGAGCGTCTGGTCCGGGCTCAGCCCCCGCAAGGTAAAAGAGCGAAGTGCGTCCATCCCGTCGGAGAGCGTGTTCTGCGGAAAGTTGACCGACGGTGCACTCTGCTGAAGAATCCGGCCGGTCTCGAAGGCCCCGGAGGTCTGGATTTCTTCCGTCCCGTACACGTCTACCGGAGTGGCCATGTCCTCGGCGGCCATGTCGCGGGCCCGCGACCCAACGGTGACGGTCACGCCTTCTCCCTGCAAGGGAGCCCGCTCAAGCACAAATCGCCCCTGCGCCGTCGTGCCCGCCTCCAGCGCAAACTCCCGCTCGACGGTCTCGTACCCGACGAAGGTCACACGAACCGTGTAGGAGCCCGGCTCAATGTCCGTGATCGTGTAGGAGCCATTGGGCCCGGTCGCCGTGCCGTAGTCCGAATCCACGAACACGACGTTGGCCCCAGGCAGCGGATTCTCGCTCGGCCCTACGACACGTCCGGACAGGGTGGCGGCCTGCTGGGCGTGCGCCGGCGCCCCCGCAACGAGGCCCCACGCAAAACTGACAACCAGGAGGATAGAAGCGTAGCGTATCGTCATAGGGGGATGAGGGAGCGTCGATGAAGACAAGCGAATTCTTTCCCTACTGGACTGCCTTCTCCAAAGTCCGAGAGAAGGGGGACTCATAAGATGGTCCACATTATATAGTCCCAGGCATCATTACTGTCAATGTTCTGGAAACGACACTTCGAAGATGCAGAAACGATACAACCCGAAAATGTATGAAATTACGAAAAACAGACATTACGATCTCCACTCACTGTCGTCCATTTCGCGAAATGCCCGGCGGCAAGAGTTCGGAGGGGAATGGCTTCGCCCGCAGTGAGGCCTCCACGCTCAGCTACCGCTTCATCGCTAGGGTCACGCCGTCGGCCAGTGGGAGCATGCTCAGGTCCACCCGTTCATCGTCGTGAATCTTCTCATTGAGGCGCTGGATGGCCCGCACGCTTTCGTCCTCCACGTCCGGGTCGGCGACCTGCCCGTTGCGAAACACATTGTCGAGGGCAATAACGCCACCGGGCCGCAGCAGCCGAAGCGATTGCTCGTAGTAGGTGTCGTAGCTCGCCTTGTCCGCATCGATGAACGAGAAGTCGAAGGTCCCATCCTGCCCATCGTCGATCAGCGCCGTGAGGGTCTCCTCGGCGGGCGCGATGCGAAGATCGATGCGGTCGGCCACGTCTGCTTCCTCCCAGTATTGGCGTGCAACCGTCGTGTACGCCTCGCTCACGTCGCAGGCGACGAGCGTGCCCGTCGGGGGCAGGGTCGACGCCACGGCGAGCGCGCTGTAGCCGGTAAAAACGCCGACCTCAATCGTGCGGCGCGGCGCGATCAACCGGACGAGGAACTGCAGGAACTGTCCCTGCTCCGGAGCGACCTGCATGTTCGACTTCGGATGCTCGGCCGTCTCCGCCCGGAGGCGCTGCATCACCTCGGGCTCGCGGAGGGACGTGGACAGGAGATACTCGTGCAGTTCGTCCGTCAGGCCAATCGACTGAGTAGACATTGTGGGAGGCATGGACAGTGGGAAGAAAGCGCGTTGCCCGCATGAGGGACCAGGGGCAACGTTCCCTGTCATCTGACCCCCGAGAGCACGTGCGCACACGGAATCCACCGTCACAACAGGACCGGCATCGGCTTGCTTACCCCGGTCGGTCGCGCACTGTGGGCGACGAATCACGAGTCGGTGCGGAATTGGTCGAGCCAGGCATCGGTTTTGGGGTGCTGGGCAAACGTGGTCACGGCACTCTCGATGGTTTTTCGGCTCGCCTGCCCCGCCAGCTCGTCCGAGACGGTGGCGTAGAGGGCCTCCAGGAGGTGGAGCGGCGTCTTCTTCGTCGCGTCCGCCATGTCCCGGAATCCCTGTTCTCTCGCCGCGTCGAGGAGGTCGGACCAGGCGCGATCAAGCACGCGGTGCAGTCCCGCCTCGGTCGCCATCTCGTCGGCCTCCGCGACGCCGCGTTCGCGGAGCAGCGCCCGGGACGCCCGGTTGGTTTCCGGCCCCGTGAGGCCGTCCACCGTCACAGGGCGATCGAACAAATGGGTCAGTGCCATCTGCCAGTACGTGACCCGCGACTCGTGGGCCGCCACAAACCCCGGCTCTCCCCGACCGGAGACGTGGAAGTGATCCTGATGGGCAGCATCAAATTTGTAGTTGAGCACGGTTCCGAAGTGCTTTCGGAGCACCGCTTCGACGGCGAGGTAGAAGGCCCGGTCGCTCGGGTACCGGTTCGCGACGAACGCCTTGTCGGCCCAGAAAATGCCGTCGATGTCGAACGCCCGCCCGGCCCCGTGCATGCCACCCTTGTCCACGTAGGCCCCGGCCGAGGTGAGGACCTCCGCCGGCCCGAGCGGACAGACGGCCCAGAGCTCTTCGACGGCCGCATGCAGGGTGTCCTCGAAAGGCTCTGTGGAGTGAAAGGTGTAGGCGATGCCGCGGGTCCCGTACCCGGCGTTCGGGGCACGGTCGTAGTGAACGGGCACGCCTGCAAGCTCATCGAACGCGTTCTCGGGTTCGGGCATGGCGACGGGCGAGCGCCTGTACAAACTGACATGGGCGAACGGACCATTGACCTCGCGCCCCGTAGACACAGACAGCGGCTCTTTCATAACGTCTGTACCGTCGGGGGCACCCGGTCGTCGCGGGAGGGGGCACACCGCGCGAACGTGACGCAGTGCCCCAGGTACAACCATTCTCATCCGTACCCGGCTGCTCTCAGCCCCTGGCGCCCCCAACCGCGTTCCCCTCGGTCGGCACCCGACACGTTTCCCCGCTCCCTATGAGCCCGCCACAGATTCTCTGGGTCGACGACGAGATCGACCTGCTTCGCTCCCACGTGATGTTTCTGGAGGAGAGGGACTACGAGGTCTCGACCGTGGCAAACGGGGCAGACGCCGTGGACCTGGTGCAACAGCGCCCCTTCGACGTAGTGCTGCTCGACGAGCAGATGCCGGGCATGGAGGGGCTGGAGGCCCTCGACGCCATCAAGGGCGAGCGGCCCAACCTGCCGGTGGTGCTCGTGACCAAGAGTGAGGAGGAGGACCTGATGGAGGCCGCCCTCGGCAACCAAATCAGCGACTACCTCACCAAACCCGTCAACCCCAGCCAAATCCTTCTCACCTGCAAGCGGCTTCTGGAACAGTCGCAGATTCGGCAGGAGGCCCTCTCCCAGCAGTACCTGCAGTCGTTCAACCAAATCTCCCAACGGCTCCGCACCCCCCTCTCCTCTCACGAGTGGGTTGACCTCTACCAAACCCTCGTGGAGTACGACCTGGAGTTGGCCGACGACGAGGGGGCCCGGCAGGTCTTCCAGGACCAGTTTGAGGAGGCGGACCGCGAATTTGGAGGGTTCGTCGAGGAGCGCTATCCGGACTGGATGGCACGCGTTGACGAGGCCCCCGGGGCAGACCGCCCGGTCCTCTCCCACGAGGTGGTGCCCGAGTTCGTACTGCCAGAGACGGGCGACGAGCCGGTCGTCTTCTTCGTGATCGACTGCCTGCGGTACGACCAGTGGCTTGAGATTTCCGAGCTGCTTCGGCCACACTATGCCGTCGACACGGACTTTTACATGAGCATCCTGCCCACGGCCACCCCCTATTCCCGCAACGCCGTCTTCAGTGGGATGCTGCCGGTCGACCTCGTGGATCGCTTTCCGAAGGCGTGGCAGACGGGCGAAGAGAGCGAGCACAGCCGCAACCAGTACGAGGACGCCCTGCTCCGCCACCAGCTTGACCAGCATCACCACGACGACCTAAGCCTCCGCTACGACAAGCTGATTACGAGCGAGGACGGGCAGCAGCTGGCCCGGGACGCGGCCAACCTGACGCAGCACGACCTAAGTGCCGTCGTCGTCAACTTCATCGACATCCTCGCCCACAGCCGCTCCGAATCGGACGTCTTGCAGGAGCTGGCCCCCGACGAGGAGGCCTACCGGGCCCTCACGCGGACCTGGTTCGAACACTCCTGGCTCCTCGACATGCTGAAGACACTGTCCGATACGGACTGTACGGTCGTCTTGACCAGCGACCACGGCGCCGTGCGCAGCCTGCAGTCGACCAAGGTGATCGGCGACCGCGAGACGTCCACGGCCCTCCGCTACAAGTATGGGAGCAACCTGAAGTGCGACGAGGACGACGCCATCTTCGTCCGGGAGCCGGAGCGGTTCGGGCTGCCCAGCTACGGGATGAACACGACCTACCTCTTCGCCAAGCAGGACTACTACTTCGTGTACCCTACCAACTTCCACCACTACGAAAATCTCTACCGGGACACCCTGCAGCACGGCGGGGCCTCGATGCAGGAGATGATTCTGCCCGTCGCGACGCTCCAGCCGAAGGGGTAAGCCTGGATCGGTCCAACGAATCCATGCCCGATGACCCGTGATGGGTGAAACGTGATGGCCGAACGACACCGGCCTCCTCCTCACGCATGATGCGTCACGCCTCCCCCCATGCCCGAAACGACACGCAGCACGATCCAGGACCTCCTCCCCCAAACGACCGACTCGGTGAAGGCCACCATGGCACTTGGGGCCCGGATCGTGAATATACTCGCCCCGGGGGCCGTCCTCGCACTGTACGGCGACCTGGGCTCGGGCAAGACCCACTTTGCCAAAGGCGTCGCCCGCGGCCTCGGCCTCCGCCCCGCCGAGGTGCGCAGCCCCACCTTCACGATTCTGTCCGTCCACGAGGAGGGCAAGCATCCGCTCTACCACTTCGACGCCTACCGCGTGCAGACGCCCGACGAGTTCGTGGAGCTCGGCTTCGAGACGTACGTGCACGGCGAGGGGATCACCTGCATCGAATGGGCCGGACGGGTCTCCCCCCTCCTTCCGCCCGACACAGTCCATCTTCAATTCCACCACGTGGCCCCGTCGAGGCGGCGGGTCACGCTCGGCGCCCCCGACGCGTCCGACGACGAGACCTCGCAGGCGTGAGTGCCCCCGGACGCGCGCCACGCGGCATTCCCGCTGGGCCCGGCCCCTCTCGACCTTTTCTCCTTCGACGCAGACCGCGAATGCCCGACGACGCCCTCGACCTTCTTCTGAACCGTCCCCAGTACGCCAACGTCGCCGACGACGCCTACGCCCCGGGCCTGGACCGGATGCGAACCCTGGTCGACGGGATGGGCAATCCGCACGAGGCGCTCCGGGCGGTGCACGTCGCCGGGACGAACGGAAAGGGCTCGACCGCCGCGATGACCGCGGCCATCGCCACCGCGGCGGGCCTGCGCACGGGCCTCCACACCTCCCCCCATCTCACGCACGTTGCCCAGCGGATGCGGGTGGATGGCACGCCCGCGCCCACCGACTGGCTCGCCGAGACGCTCGACGCGCACCGCGCCCTCATCGACGAGGTCCAGCCCAGCTTCTTCGAGCTCGCCGTCGCCCTCACCTTCCGGTACTTTGCCGAGCAGGACGTGGACCTGGCCGTGATTGAGGTGGGACTGGGCGGGCGCCTCGACTCGACGAACGTGCTCCGCCCTGCCCTGTCGGTGATCACCCACGTCGGATTCGACCACACCGACATGCTGGGCGACACCCTCGACGCCATCGCCCGCGAGAAGGCGGGCATCATCACGCCCGGAACGCCCGCCCTCAGTGCCGTGACCCCGGACGAGGCGCGGGCCGCCATCGCCGAGGTCGCCGCCACACAGGACGCCCCCCTCCACCGGCTCGACGACGAGACGTCCTGGACCCCCCACCGGTCGAACCTCACCGGGAGCACCTTCAGCCTCGACACCCCCGCGCACCACTACGATCGGCTTTCGTTGTCCCTTGCCGGTCCGCACCAGCAGCGCAACGCCGCCCTCGCCGTGCGGGCCGCGGAGCTCACGTTCCTGGCGGGCAAAGGCGATACGTCTGCCGACGCGGCGGTGCGGGAGGGCCTTGGCGACGTGCGGGGCCACACGGGCTTCCACGGGCGGCTCGACGTGCTTCAGGAGGAGCCCCTGATCGTGGTCGACGTGGGGCACAACCCCCCCGCCATTGCCGCCAGTCTCGACACGGTGGCGCCCGTCGTGGCCAACCGCGGCGGCACGCTGCACGTGTGCCTCAATGCGGTGCGGGGCAAGCAGCTCGACGCGACCGCCCGCCTGCTTGCCGCCCACGAGGCCGTCGTGATCCCCATCCCCATCGACACCAAGCGCGCCATTCCCCCCGGTGAAATTGCCGAGCGGCTGCGGGCACAGGGAGTTGCGACTCGCGATCCTCGCTCCCTCCCCGACGCGCTCGACGACTTTGAACAGGCCGCTGCCCCCGGGGATGGACTGCTCCTCATCGGCTCGCACAAGCTCGTGGACGTGCTCCCCCCTGCGCTCCGCGACTGACCGTCGCTCCCTGCTCCTCCCCGTTTCCCCCTGCGTCCATGCTCTTTCCCGCCGGCGACGACGAGCCTTCCTTCGAGGACGCCCCCCGGATCCTCCTCTTCACCGGCAAGGGCGGCACCGGCAAGACCACCTGTGCCGCCGCCACAGCCCTCCGCGCGGCCCGCAACGGCCACAAGACGCTCGTCCTCTCCTCGGACCCCGCCCACAGCCTCGCCGACGCGCTCGACCAGGAGCTCGGCCCGGAGGCCCAAGAGGTGCACGACGACCTCTTCGCCCAGGAGGTGGACCTCTACTACTCGATGCGGAAGCACTGGGGCAACATGCGGGAGCTGATGCTCACCGTCTTTCGCTGGCAGGGGGTCGACCAGATCGCCGCCGAGGAGCTGGCGGCCCTGCCGGGCATGAATGAGGGCTCGGTGCTGCTGTGGCTCGAAGAGGCCCTCCGCGAGGCCGACTACGACCTCGTCGTCGTGGACAGCGCGCCGACCGGCGAGACACTCACCCTCCTCACCCTCCCGCAGGTGACGCAGTGGTGGCTCGCGAAGGCGTTTCCGTTTCAGGAGCTGGCCGTCAAGTCGCTTGGATTCGGCGTCCGCAAGACCACCGGCATCCCCCTGGACAAGGGCTACGAGGAGCTAGAGGTGATTTTTGAAAAGCTGGAGCGCGTGCAACAGGTGCTCGCCACCCCGTCGACCACCTCCATCCGGCTCGTGACCAACCCCGAGAAGATGGTGATTGAGGAGGCCCGACGGGCATTCACGTACCTGCAGCTCTACGGCTACGGCGTGGACAGCGTCATCGTGAACCGCGTGCTGCCGGAAGCGGAGGTGCCGGAGAACTCGTTTTTCGAGGGCTACGTGGAGAGCCAGCGCGGATACCTCGAGGAGATCGAGCAGAGCTTTCGGCCCCTCCCGATTCTACAGGTGCCGCACCTGGGCGAAGAGGTGTTCGGGGCCGAGCGGCTGGGCCGCGTCGGGGATGCGATGTACTCGAAGCGGGCCCCGACGGACGTGTTCTACGACGAGCCTACGTTCACGGTGCAGGAGGACGGCGACGCGTACGTGTTGAAGCTCCGTCTCACGTTCGCCGCGGAGGACGACCTTGACGTGCGCCACCTCGGGGATCAGCTCGTCGTGCAGGTCGCCAATCAGCGGTCTAATGTACTCCTCCCCACCTTTCTCAACTACTACCGAATGACGAACGCGACCCTGGACGAGGGATGGCTCCGCGTCCGCTTCACGCCGGATGGAGCCTCTTCCCCAGCGTAAGTATGTCAGGCACCCGATCCTTCCCGATCGACGAACCCGTTCGGGGCCTCCTCGTTGAGAGCGACGCCTCGCCCGTCCGAGTCGAACTTCCACCTCCCATGTCCGTCCCCGACACCCTTCTGAAGCAGCTCTACACGTTCGGCAGCCTCGAGAATACCGACCGGGGCGTCGAGTTCGCACTCAAGAACCGACTCCAGGACGCCACGCTCACCGGCCTCCTCGGCATCAAAATCAACGGCGACGCGGTGCCACCAGAACGGGTGTACCTCTTCACCGGCGAGGGCAAGCCCTGCGCGGCCGACGAGATCTCGGAGGAGGACACGCTCGACTTTCCGCTGCGCCGCACCCTTCACGTGCGGGCCGACCGGCCGGCCCTCGAGACCGGCACGCACGACCTTACGCTGCGCTTCCGGGCCGATCCGTTCGGGACGCTCAGCTTCTCGGTCGAAGACTCGATCTCCGGCCAGGACGAGGCCCTGACGCGCATCCCCCGAGACCCGGACGACAATTATGGTCAAGCCATCATCGACGAGCGGCAGCAGTTCGTCGAGGACTACAGCGACACCTCGCTCGACCACGTGTCCCACTACTCGTTCGCCCCCGAGGTCACCGACGGCAACATCGAAAATTTCACCGGGGTCGCCCAGGTCCCACTCGGGGTTGCCGGCCCGCTGTCGGTGCACGGGGAGCACGCGCAGGACGACGTGCTGATCCCCCTCGCCACGTCCGAGGGCACGCTCGTGGCCTCCTACAACCGCGGCATCAAGGTGTGCAATCTGAGCGGCGGCGTAAAGGCCACCGTGTCCGGCGACTGCATGCAGCGCGCCCCGGTCTTCATCTTCAACGACGCCCGGGAGGCGCGCGACTTCGCCCACTGGGTGGACGACCACATGGATGCCGTCCGGGCGGAGGCGGAGGCAACTTCCAGCGTCGCGGAGCTGCTCTACATCGACCACTACCTGTCAAATCACTTCGCGTACCTGCGCTTCAACTACCGCACCGGCGACGCGGCGGGGCAGAACATGGTGGGCCGCGCCACCTTCGCCGCCTGCGGCTGGATCATGGACCAGTACCCGGGCTCCGTCGAGCACTTCTACCTGGAGTCGAACTTCGCGACGGACAAGAAGGCCTCGCAGGTCAATGTGATGCAGACCCGGGGGAAGCGCGTGACGGCCGAGGCGACCATCGACCGGGACACGCTCGCCCAGCACATGCGGGTGGAGCCCGAGGCCCTGCACCATCACTGGAACGTGTCGACCGTGGGGGCCTTTCTCTCCGGCGCCAACAACAACGGGGGCCACTCGCCCAACGCCATCACCGCGCTCTTCATCGCCACCGGGCAGGACGTGGCGAACGTCTCCGAGTCGTCCGCGGGCGTCCTTTACACCGACCTCACCGACGACGGGGACCTCTACATCTCGCTCACCATCCCGTCCCTCATCGTGGCCACGTACGGCGGGGGCACGGGGCTGCCCACCCAGCGCGAGTGCCTCGAACTCATGGGGTGCTACGGCAAGGGAAAAGTCCACAAGTTTGCCGAAATCGTGGCGGCGGCCACCCTCGCCGGCGAACTGTCGCTCGGCGCCGCCATCTCGTCGTCGGACTGGGTCTCCAGCCACGAGACGTACGGCCGGAATCGGTGACCGGGCGTGAGAACATGGACACACGGGCATGATCGTTGCCCACCCCCACCGTTCCCCTTTCAACATCTCAACGTGCAACGCTGATGCTTGCGGCGCTCGAACTCGCCATTCCGGTGCTCTACGCGGTATCGATTGTCGTCCTCACGGCCTACGGCGGCAACCTGCTCTGGCTGGCCCTCGTCCACGCCAACCACGAGACGCTCCGCGACGGCCCGGTGCCGGCCCCCGACGACCTGCCAGTCCCCACCGACGACTGGCCCGTCGTGACCGTGCAACTGCCGCTCTACAACGAGGCCGAAGTGGCGCGGCGCCTCATCGACGCCTGCGTGGATCTGGACTACCCCCGGGACCGGCTCGAAATCCAGGTCCTCGACGACTCGACCGACCAGACGACCGAGCGGGTGGCCCGCCGCGTCGCCCACTGGCAGGACCAGGGCGTGGACATCACCCACGTCCGCCGCGACGACCGCACCGGCTACAAGGCCGGCGCCCTCGCCAACGGCCTGCAGCTCGCCCGGGGCAATCTCGTCACGATTTTCGACGCCGACTTCGTGCCGCGCCCGTCGTTTCTCCGGCGCCTCGTCCCGCACTTCTTCGACGCCCCCGACCTCGGCATGGTGCAGGCCCGCTGGGGCCACCTCAACCGGGACGACTCGCTGCTGACGAAGGTGCAGGCCTTCGGGCTCGACGCCCACTTTGCGATCGAGCAGCGGGTGCGCGAGCTGGCCGGGTGCTTCCTCAACTTCAACGGCACCGCGGGCGTCTGGCGCCGCGCCTGCATCGAGGACGCGGGTGGGTGGCAGCACGACACGCTCACCGAAGACCTCGACCTCAGCTACCGCGCCCAACTTCGGGGCTGGACCCTCACGTATCTTCCCTCCGCGGAGGCCCCGGCCGAATTGCCGCCCGACATGAACGCGCTCCGTGCCCAGCAATTTCGGTGGGCAAAGGGCGGCGCCGAAACGGCCCTCAAGCTCACGGGGCGCCTCTGGCGCTCAACGCAGCCCTGGCGGGTGAAGCTAGCGGGAACGTTCCACCTCACCGCCCACTTCGCCTTTCCCTTCATTCTGCTCGCCGCCCTCACTCATGCCCCTCTTCTTCTGCTGAAGGGCGTCGGGCACGGGCCCGGGGAGGCCTACTTCGCCGTCATGGGGTTCGGCCTGTTCGGGTTCGCCGGCTTTTTCCTCGCCCAGCTTTTCGCCCAGCGGGCCCTTCATCCTGACTGGCGGCGACGGCTCCGTCTCTTCGTTCCGTTCATGGCCGGCACCATGGGCCTCTCCATCAGCAACACGAACGCCGTCTGGCAGGCCCTCCGCGGCACCGACACCGCATTCATCCGCACGCCGAAGTACGGCGCCGGGGGCGGCGACGGCTGGTGGGAGAGCCGCTACGCCATCCGCGAGGTGCCACGGGTCGTGTGGGGCGAGATGGCACTGGCCCTCTACTCGACCGTCGGCCTCGGCGTCGTGGTCGGCCTCGGCGAGTGGGCCGCCGTTCCGTTCCAGGCCCTGTTCGCCCTCGGGTTTGCGCTCGTGACCGCGTCGAGCCTGCGACAGGCCCTGACGGCGCAGCGGCGCCCCTCCACCCCCGCCTCGTCCCCGGCCGCCTAGCTCTCCCCTTCTATCCATTCCCAGTAGCCCCTCTGAGGACACAGTCCCCCATCACGCACGTCCGGGCCAGGAACCCCCGTGGGCGTCCCTCATTGTCCCTGTCCCTCGCTCCCCCCCGAGCGCGCCTCACCCGCCCGCCATGTCTGTGCCCGATCTCCAAGAGCCCCTCGCCCTGCTGGAACAGGAGGACTACGACGCCGCCATCGCGATGCTCACCGACAAGGTGGCGGCCCTGCCGGCCCACCTGGGAGCGCACGTGCTACTGGCCCACGCGTACGAGTCCCAGGAGCGCTGGGAAGAGGCCCTGCAGTCGTGGGCGGAGGCGCGCGTCCTGATGCCGAACAGCCCCATCGCCGAGACCGGCACGCAGCGAGTCCTCCGTCGCCTGGAAGAGGACAGCGGGCCCTCGTTCAGCTTTGCGTTTCCCTCGTCCCTCAAGACTCCATCTGGCCGCGACACCGACCCGGACGCCTCCCCCGCGGCCGATGCGCAGGACGATTCGGCCGACGCAGACTCCGGCCTGGCCCAGCTGCGACGCCAGGCCGAACGGGAGGCCCGACAGGGCGGGGCCCGTCCCGGCCTGTCCGACGCGCCCCCGTCGTCGGATCTTCCCTCGTCTCCCGACACCCCTCCACCAACCCCCGAGGAGCAGGTCGAACAGCTCGAAGACGAGGGCGGCGCCGACGACCTCGACCACCTCATCGACGAGTTGCAGTCGGCCCGCATCGAACCGGAGCCGGATGCCGACCCCGATGTCCCGCCCCCGGAGGTCGACGACGGGCCGGAGCGCGAGGAGGACGACACGGAAGACATCGTCTCGGAAACCCTGGCTCAGATCCACAAAGGACAGGGAGACCATCAGGAGGCCGCCCGCATCTACGCCACCCTGGCCGAGCAGGAGCCCGACCGGGCCGACGAGTTTCGGGAAAAGGCCGATGAGATGCGCAAGAAGGCCGACGCCCCCGACGAAGAGTCGTAGGCCGCCCCCTCACGGGCCTTCGACGAAGCCCCTCCGTTCCGCCGTTCGCAGTACTCGTCGTCCCGCATGGACGCCCTCCTCTCTCTTCATCGCACCTCTCCCCGACTGGTCGTCGGGCTCATGTCCGGCACCTCGCTCGATGGGGTCGACGCCGCACTCGTCCAGCTCGACGGCAGCGGCACACCCCTGACGATGGAGGCCGAGGCGTTCGTCCACGTCCCCTACTCCGAGTCCCTCCGGGCCCTCACCCGGAAGACCACCGTCCCCGACTCGTCGTCGATCCAAGACGTGGCCCGCCTCGACGCTCGAATCGCGGAAGCGTATGTGGAGGCCGTCGACCGCGTGCTGGCGAACGGCGACGCGGACCGCGCGGATCTCGACCTCGTGGGGGCCCACGGGCAGACCGTGTGCCACTGCCCCGAGCCGACGGACTGTGCCGGCGAGGACGTCCGGGCCACGCTCCAGCTGGGCAACTCGTCGACGCTCGCCACCCACCTGGGCGTGCCCGTCGTCGGCAATTTCCGGGCGGCCGACCTGGCGCTGGGCGGGCAGGGCGCCCCGCTGGTGCCGTACTTCGACGTCGTCACCTTCACCGACGCCGAGGCGCCCCGTGGGCTGCTCAACCTCGGCGGCATCGCCAACCTCACAGTGCTCCCCGCTGGGGGGGCGCCGGACGAGGTGCGAGCGTTCGATACCGGCCCGGCCAACATGGTGATCGACGCCCTCGCCGCCCGCCTTTTTGACGCGTCCCACGACCCGGACGGCCGGCACGCCGCCAGCGGCACCCCCGACCACGACCTGCTTGCCGACCTGCTGGAGGGCGACTACTTCCGCCGCGAACCGCCAAAATCCACCGGACGTGACGACTTCGGGCCGGAGTACGTGGACCGTCTGTTGAGCGCCGCCCAGTCCCGCGGTCTGAGTGCCGAGGACACGATCGCGACGGCGACGCTCCTGACGGCCGCCTCCGTTTACCAGGCGTACGCCCAGTACGTACGCCCGGAGCAGTCCATCGGCGAACTCATCGTCAGCGGGGGCGGGGTGCACAACGACACGCTCTGGCGGATGCTGGAGGAGGCCTTCACCCCGATCCCGGTCCGCTCCACCGCGGACTACGGCGTGGACCCGGACGCGAAGGAGGCCCTCTGCTTTGCCGTCCTCGCCCACGAGACCGTCAACGGCGTGCCCACGAACCTGCCGTCGGTCACGGGCGCCTCGGCCCGAACGGTGCTGGGATCGATCAGCGTGCCGGGTCGATAGAGCGGCGGTCCCCCGCCCCACCGTTCAGAGAGTCCCGCTACCATACCACGACGAGCCGACACGTCGCCGTCACGTCCCCGACCGTCACGTGGACAACGTACACCCCGCTCGGCAGCCCCTTGCCCCCAATCGCCATCGCGTGCCGCCCAGCCGGGCGCAAGGGACGAAGCATCTTTCGCTTAGACCGATCGCCACATCCGATCCGGGGTCACCGCGTTGCAACCGTCTCTCCGCCCCCACCTCCGTTTCTCGATCGGTCCGTGAGTGTGTCTGCGGTCCCACCGCCCGACGTGCTTTAGGAAAGCAACCGCCCGGAGACATGGACATGCCCTTGCCGTAGCCAACCATCTCCCGTCTCTGTCAACCAAAAAGCCGACGAAAGGGCCCCTGTGCTGCCTCGACGGGCAAACATGCCTGTGCCGCCGGGGTATAGGAATTTCGGCAGTCAATGCTTTTTCGAATGCAAGCCCCGGCCCCCATGGAATCCCAGCAGCAGTCCGACCAGACGGCCCTCGCTGAGATCGGCGAGTTCGGCCTCATTGCTCTCCTGCGCGACACGCTCGGCGAGCCGACCGACGACACCATCGTGTCGGGCATCGCCGACGACGCGGCCGTGTACCGCACGGACGACGACCGTGTCCACGTGATGACGACGGACACGCTCATCGAAGGCGTGCACTTCGACCGCGCCTTCATGCCGATGGAGCACCTCGGCTTCAAGGCCCTCTCGGTCAACGTGAGCGACGTGGTGGCGATGAACGCGTCGCCGCGCTACGCGACCGTCTCGATTGGCATTCCGCAGAACGTGTCCGTCGAGATGATTACCACGGTCTACGAGGGCCTGAAGCAGGCCTGCGACGCCTACGACATGCACATCGTAGGGGGCGACACGAACGCGTCCCACGGCCTGTCGCTCTCGATCTCCGTCGTGGGGGCTGCCGACGAAGACGCCGTGGTGTACCGAACGGGGGCCCAGGTGGGCGACAAGATCTGCGTGACCGGCGACATCGGCTCCTCCTACGCAGGCCTGAAGGTGCTTCTGCGGAACCGAGAACGCCTCCAGGAGCAGGAAGAGGACTTCGAGCCGGACCTCGACCCGTACTCCTACGTCATTCGTCGGCACCTGGCCCCGCCGGCGCAGCTCAAGACAATTCGTGAGTGGGACGACGCCGGGGTGCAGCCCCACGCCCTCATCGACATTTCGGACGGGCTCTCCGCCGAGGTGCACCACATCTGCGAGGCCGGTGACCTTGGCGCCCAGCTCTACGAGCCGGCCCTGCCCATTGACCCGGAGACCCGCAACACGGCCACCGACTTCGGGGAGGACGTGACGATCTACGCCCTGTTCGGCGGCGAGGACTACGAACTGGTGTTCACGATTCCGGAAGACGAGCTCGAGGCCCTCGACCCGCAGACGTACACGGTGGTGGGCGAGATCGTGGAGCCCGACGCCCCCGAACACCCGATCAAGATTCAGCGCGCCCACGGCGAGAATGTCCCCCTTCAGCCCGGGGGCTTCGACCACTTCGACGACCCGTCCGCAACCGCCTCACAGGTGTAGTCCCTCACTCAGTCCAACGTCCCTGCCGCCTCCTGGCACGCCTTCCGGAGGGCACGCAGCTCGTCCTTGAGGCGGTCGATCTCGGTTTCCAGCGTATCCAGGGCCGCCTCGGCGCCCGTGAGATCCCCCGTGTGGCCCATCTCCTCAAGCGTCTGGGCCGCCCCGCTGGACGGGGACGCCCGGAGGCTTCCCGCAGCCCCCTTCAGGCCGTGGGCCTCCCGTTCCAGCGTCTCGGTGTCTCCCCGCTCAACCGCCTCCCGGATGGCGTCCATGTAGTCTGAACAGTCCGTCAGAAACGAGTCGATCAGGGTTGCGATGATGTCCGGGTCCCCGTCCAGCAGATCAACGAGGGCGTCCCGGTCAACGGCGGGCGTAGACATGGCACTTCCGGTCGGCTGAATCGGTTCAGTGGGTGCCTCGACGGCGTGAGTGCCCAACACGACGGGGTCCGCCTGTCTGTTCTCGTGTGCGGACGGGAGGATGTATTTTCCACGTCGACGGCGGAAGCACGACCCCTTCCGTCTTTCCGGCCGAAACGCCGGGTGTAGGGACGCCTCGAGGCATGCGTCGTTGTGTTTTTGCAGAGCAAGAAGCATGCGAGGAACCGAGGATGCGTTCCTATGGTCGCTGCCGCGCACAGGCGAACGGGGTCCACTGGTCGAGCCAGGCCTGCCGCTGGACGTGGCGCCGATGGTACCCTGGGGCCTGCCCGATGGGCGACCCGGGCGGTGCGTCGACGGTAGTGCGGCCCGAGGCTGCGTCGTGGGACCGGTCGACGTACCGGTCGATCGACGTCCGGATGGCGGTCCGATGGGCCTCCGCTTCCGTGCTCTCGCCCGGATGGGCCGCGAGCCAGTCCCGGAGCGTGCGCAGGTGCTGGTCCAGACGCGCCTGTACGGCCGGCGCCCCGTCCTCAGCGTCGGCGCGGTCGAGCAGCACGTCCGTCCAGGCCTGCTGCACCGTTCGCTGCACCTCGGCCGAATACGCATCGGTGGGCGCATCGGCCTTCCAGACGGCGTCGGTGATTCGTGTCACCGTACCCTGCAGGCCCGGGAGGTTGGCGCTGGCGTCGTGCTGCTCAACGAGGCGCAGGGCGCGCTCCGGCTGAGTGAGGGCGTCCAGGACCATCGTGGCGGCCACCTCGGCCGGGGCGTAGGGGTCGAACGTCGGGTCCGTGCGCCCCTCGAACAGCTCGCGGTGCTCTGCGTGGCCGGGCGGACGCGGCGGAATGCGGGTGCGGGCGGCTTCGGGCAGCGCCAGTGCCGACGGCGTGATTGTGGAGAGCAGGGCATCGAGGGCCGCCGTCTGCTGCGAGGCCGGGACGCGCTCGGCCAACTGCGGGTCCGCCTCCCCCCGCGTGGCGTACTCGTAGGCTTCGCCCCCCACCAGCTTCGCGGTCGCCCCGACTTGGTACCGGTGCCGCAGGTAGAGCGGCACGAGGGCCTCTTCCATGCGGGCCAGCGGCGCGCCCCGCTTCACGACCGCCTCGCCAAACCGGTCGAGCGCTACGTCTCGCACCCGCATCTCCCGGTCGAGGGCCTCCACCATGTCGCGCCCATTGTCCCAGAGATTGCCCATCGGGTGGGCAGCCCCAGGCGGGCGGGCGTCAGCGTCGGTGACGTACCGGAGCCCCTCTCGCTCGGCCGCCCGAATGAGGCTATCGAGCAGTGCAGCCTCGGTCTGATCGGGGCCCGGGCGGGCATAGGCGTACTGAACGGCCTGTACGTCCCACCGCTCCACGCCGGCATCGTAGGCCCCCTCCAGCGTGATCGAGTCGCCACGCACCCGGGCCAGCGGGGCCGGGTAGTCCATCACCGAGGCGCGGTCGTTCACCGACCCGGCAAAGTTGTGAGCGAGACCGAGCGTGTGCCCCACCTCGTGCGCCGACAGCTGCCGAATGCGGGCGAGGGCCATCTCCAACATCGGGTCGTTTTCCGGAAGAAATCCGTCGGCGTGGGCCCCCTGATACGGCGCCAGCAGGCCCTCGGCCAGCAGGTGGTCCTGTCGCACCCGCTGGGAGCCAAGCGTGACGTGGCCCTTCAGGATCTCGCCGGTCCGCGGGTCGGTGACGGAGGCACCGTAGCTCCAGCCCCGCGTGCGGCGGTGGACCCACTGGATCACGTTGTAGCGCACGTCCATCGCGTCGGCACTGTCCGGCAGCACCTCGACCCGGTACGCGTCCTCGAAGCCCGCCGCCTCGAACGCCTCGTCCCACCAGCGCGCCCCGTCGAGCAGGGCACTGCGCACCGGCTCGGGTGTGCCGGGGTCGAGGTGGTAGACAATCGGCTCTTTGGGCGGGCATCGCCCGTCCGCGCCAGGCGGCTCCGCACAGGCAAGCCGGTGCCGGTTGATAAGACGGGTCGTCATGGACTCCCCAATCGGCGTCGCGAAGTCCATGTAGTCCGCGTAGAAGAGCCCGGAGCGCGGGTCGAAGCGGCGCGGGCTGTACCCGGACGTGTCCGGCAGCTCGACGAGCGAGTGGCGCACCCGAAGCGTGACGGCCCGGGGCACGGCCGCCGTCTGCTCCACGTACTCGCCCGGGTCGCCGTCCGTGGTAAAGGTGAGCCGCGCCTCCAGCTCTGTGTTTTCCGGGAAGGCCTTCACGTGTTCGAGAACGGGCACGCTGCGCTCTTTGGCAAGCGAGTACGCGCCCTGCCCCGTGTTTTCGAGGCGACGGGCCACCCCGTGGGCGTCGCGCACCACGAAGTCGGTCGCGTCGACCAGCACGCGACCGTCGGGCCCCTCGGCCGCCACCTCGAAGCCCCATACGACGCCGGGCGCAAACGCCTCCCGCACGGCCTTTTGCTCATGCTCGTTTTTGGAGGCGGCGCGGTAGTCGAGGTTCGGCGCCACGAGGAGCACTTTCGGCCCCGTTCGTTCGAAGCGGACGACCCGCTGCGTGCCGAGCTGGCCGCGGTCGAGCCCGACGAGATTCGAGCCGAGCCCGGTGGGAAGTGAGCCGACGTACAGCATCTCGGTATCGAACCGAGAAATTTCCAGCCAGAGCCGCCCCGTCGTCTCGTCCCAGTAGACGGGCACGTAGCCGTCCATCTTCGTCATCTCCTCCGTCTTTTCGGCGATGGTGGGAAGGGCGGCCTTCTCTGCCCCTTGCGCGAGCGCAGAAGAGGTGATGCCCCCCACTGCAGCGATCACGAGAAGCACGACGCAGAGGAGACGCGGCCCGGCGTGACTGAAAACGGGAGGCATGGGAACAGGCCAGATGGGTGTGGGAGTGGAACGTGGAGCCGCTCAGAATCTACGAATTGGCGCAATGGAAACCGAAATGCCGAGAGACATAGAATTTCCGGATTCTTTGCGGGGCAGCCGTGGAATCCTCATCCGTCGCATGGGCATTTTCCATCGACGCCCTTTACATTTCTAATCGTGTATACGCTACATCCGGCCCGATATTCTTCGGCGAAGCGCCGCCGTTTTCCACAGCGTCTGGCCCCTCTTCTCATCGAATAATTGACCCCGTCTCATGGAAGTAGGAAGCAACGAAGTCAAGGGCACAATCGTCGAGGTCCTCGGCCCGGTCGTCGACGCCGAATTCCCACGCGACGGCGTGCCCAACATCTTGGATGCTCTTCGTATCGATCGGGAGGACGGCCGCGACCTAGTTCTGGAGGTGCAGCAGCACCTCGGCGAACGGCGTGTGCGCGCCATCGCGATGGACTCAACCGACGGTCTGCAACGCGGCCAGGACATCGTGGCGACGAACCAGCCCATCAGTGTGCCCATCGGGCAAGAGATTCGGGGCCGCCTCTTCAACGTGGTCGGCCAGCCAATCGACGGCCTGCCGGAGCCGGATGTCGACGAGCGGCGCGCCATCCACCAGGACCCGCCCGACTACGACGAGCTCACCGGGTCGCAGGAAGTGCTGGAGACCGGCATCAAGGTGATGGACCTGATCCAGCCGGTGCCGAAGGGCGGCAAGGTCGGCCTCTTCGGCGGGGCCGGCGTCGGCAAGACGGTCCTCATCATGGAGCTCATCAACAACATCGCCAAGGCGCACGAGGGCCTCTCGGTCTTCTCCGGCGTCGGGGAGCGCACCCGGGAGGGCAACGACCTGCTCCGCGAGATGATTGAGGCCGGCGTGATGACCTACGGCGAAGAGTTCCGCGAGTCGATGGAGTCCGGCGGGTGGGACCTCGACAAGGTCGACCTCGAGACGATGAACAGCGAGAGCAACATCTCGCTCGTCTTCGGCCAGATGAACGAGCCGCCGGGCGCCCGGGCCCGTGTGGGCCTCACCGGGCTCACGATCGCGGAGTACTTCCGCGACCTCGGGGGGCGCGACGTGCTCTTCTTCCTCGACAACATCTTCCGCTTCGTCCAGGCGGGCCAGGAGATGTCGGCCCTCATGGGGCGCATGCCGAGCGCCGTGGGCTACCAGCCGACACTCGCCAGTGAGATGGGCGACCTCCAGGAGCGCATTACCTCGACCCAGGAAGGCTCCATCACCTCCTTCCAGGCCGTCTACGTCCCCGCCGACGACCTGACGGACCCCGCCCCGGCCACGACGTTTGCCCACCTGGACTGCACGACCGTCCTCTCGCGTCAGCTGTCCACGCAGGGCATCTACCCGGCCATCGACCCGCTCGACTCCACGAGCCAGATGCTCAACGAGCGGGCGCTGGGCACTGAGCACTACGAGACCGCACAGGACGTGAAAGAGATCCTCCAGCGCTACGAGGAGCTGCAAGACATCATCGCGATTCTCGGAATGGACGAGCTGAGCGACGAGGACAAGCAGGCCGTCAACCGCGCCCGGCGCGTACAGCGGTTCCTGAGCCAGCCCTTTTTCGTGGCCGAGCAGTTTACCGGCCAGCCCGGCAAATACGTCCCCATCGAGGAGACCATCCGCGGCTTCCGCATGATTCTCGACGGCGAGCTCGATCACCTGCCCGAGCGGGCCTTCCTCCTCAAGGGCACGATCGACGAGGTCATCGAGGCCGGTGAAGAGATGGCCGAAGAAGCATAACCGACCCTCGAATTGCGGGCGGCGAACGGGACCGTTCGTGCGACGCGCATTCGACCTCCGCACTTCGTCATTTGACCTTGACGCCCCATGGCCGACGAACTGACCGTTGACATCGTGACGCCGGACGAGCGCTCATTTCAGGGCCCGGCCGACGGCGTTCGTGCCCCCGGCATCGAAGGCTCGTTTGAGGTCCGCGAGGACCATGCGCCCATGATCGCCGCGTTCGGGATTGGACCCCTGATCGTGAAGACCCAGGCGGCCCACGAGTATGCCGACGTGCACAACGACCGCATCATCTTCGCCACCAGTGGGGGCTTCCTGGAGATTATTGACAACAAGGTGACCGTGCTGGCCGAAACGGTCGAGCCGGCCTCGGAGATCGACGTGGACCGGGCCGAGAGCGCCAAGGAGCGCGCGAAACAGCGCCTGGAGCAGGGCCTGCAGCAGGAGGAGCGTGACACCTACGAGTCCGCCCGCGACCGGGCCCGCAACCGTCTGCGCGTCGCCATGGGCAAGGTCGGCACGCAACAGACATAGGGGGCGTCGTGCGCCGCCCTCCTGTGCCTTCACCTTGAAGGTCTTTTTGGTGGGATCGGGACGCCGTCTCCACTTCTCCGGCGTTCCTTCTCCTGATTGCCCCCATCGGCCCTCTCGACCGGTTTTCCCACCGTCCCTGTGCCGAAGCGCCCTCTCCATGATGGCTTCGGCAGTCGATCATGGAGGGACGGCCGCCGGGCCGTGGACACGAGGCCCTGCGAGGGCCGAGCCGCGAGCGTGCAGACACGCGCCGCGTCGTCCGCTTTTGCCCGTCCCCGGTTTCTTCCCAGCTGTCCTGTCCCCCAATGAGGACTTGGCTTGCCCTCCCCCTCGTCTGTCTGTGGAGCCTCACGGGCGTGGCCGCCCAGCCGATGCCCGAGCGCCCGTCCGACGATCTGCTGACGCGACCTGCGCTCCAGGCGGTCGTGGAGGCGCAGGTCGACCGAAACGGCCCCCTGTTGCGCAAAAAGATCGGGGCCGACGACGCCGACGTGCGGGCCCGGGCCGCTCTTGCCCTCGCGTCCGTCCGGGACACCAGCGCCATTTCAGGACTCCTCGATCTGCTGAGCGACGGCGTCCCCCTCGTCCGCACCGACGCCGCGTTTGCACTCGGCCAGATGCCGTCGGGGGTCCCGGCGTCCCCACTGCTCCGGGCCCTGGGCCGTGAGCGCGATCCCTCGGTGCAGAACCGCCTCATTGAGGCGCTCGGCACGACGGGCA
>NZ_NCQY01000020.1:210160-241399 GCF_002894645.1 Salinibacter altiplanensis | reverse complement strand
GGCTCCGGCTCCCGCCGGCCCGCCGTTCCGACGTGGCTCTGACGGTCGCCCGCTACGGCATGCGCGGCGTGACCGACTCGACGGCCACGACCTGGCTCTTGGAGCGCCTGCGGGCCGACGACCCGTGGACCCGCCGCAACGCCGCGTACGCGCTGGGACGGGTGGAGGCTCTCGCCGCCGGCCGCGCCGATACGCTTCGCGCCGTGCTCAACGACGTCTCCCCCAACGACCCGGCCGCCATGCACCTACTTCGGGCACTGGGGACGGCCGGCGACTCTTCCGACGCTGCTCGCCTGGGCGACTGGCTCCGCACAGCCCCCGACTGGCGCACGCGCACCGAGGCCGCCCGGGCAATCTCGTCCCTCTCCTCCCTCGACGGATCAGGCGGGGCACTCGTCGGCGCCCTCAACGACGGCCCCCCGCTCGTGGCCCGCACCGCCGCCGAGACGTTGGCCGGCCTGGAGTGGTCCCCCGACCGCCTCGCCGCCGTCGGGGCCTGGCTCGATGCACACCCCGATCGGTGGCGCGTGACCGCACCGCTGCTGCGGGGCCTCGCCCGAAACGGACGCCCGGAGCGTGTTCTCGATGCCGTCGACCGCTGGCGCACCGAGCGCTCGCCCGTGGCCTACGCCGCGGCCCTCCCTGCCCTCGCCCCGCTTGACGCCCCCCGCGCCGATTCGCTGCTGGACACCGCCCTCCGACACGACGACGTTCGCGTGGCGGCCGCGGATGTGCAGGCAGTGGTCGGTCGCTGGGAGCGGACCCGGCCCGGTGGCGCCGACGTGACGTTCCGCCGCCTCACGGCCGCCGTCCGGCGGGGCGACCCGGCACTCCTCTACCACGGGGCCTCGGCCCTTGCCGACTCGGCCTTTGCCCCATTGGGCGCCGCCGACACGCTCGCCGCCACGTACCGGACACTCACTACGCCCGACGCCCTGGAGGGCATGACGGCCGTGTTGGGGGCACTCGGCACGCTCGGCGGCTCGACGGCCGAAACCGTTCTCCGCGACGCACTCGATCACCCGCACCATGCCCTCCGACAGGCCGCCGCGCAGGGGCTGTCCGAAGCGACCGATACGATGGTGGCGGCCGCGCCGAAGCCGCTCCCCGAGACGCCTTCGATTGACTGGAATGATCTCCAAGAGCTGGGCCCGCACCCGCGCCTCGTGCTGGAGACGACCCGGGGCACCGTCACGATCGAGCTCGACGCCGAACAGGCCCCACAGACGGTGCAGGCAATCACACGGTTTGCCCGAGACGGGCGCTACGACGGCGTGCCCTTTCACCGCGTGGTGCCGAACTTCGTGGTGCAGGGCGGTGACTTTGCACGTCGGGACGGCTTCGGAGGGCCCGGACGCTTTCTTCGGACCGAAGCAACGCGCATCGGCCACCGTCGCGGCACGATCGGCATGGCCAGCGCGGGCCGGGACACGGAGGGCAGCCAGTTCTTTGTGTCCCACAGCATGCAGCCGCACCTGGACGGCGGGTACACGGCCTTCGGGCGCGTGACGGACGGGATGGATGTGGTCGACCAACTCCGCGTCGACGACCGGATCACATCGGCTCAGGTGACAGCGACACGCGAGCGGTAGCAGGAGTACCGCAACCGTACGGCCAACACCGCGTCGATGTCTCTCACCGGAGCGCCTCGGCGCTTATCTGCTCCTGTGCGTTCGCCGCCCGCACCAGAGATCTGAGAAAAACGGGACGCTTGACGCAACCAGGCTGCCTCACAACGATCGTCGTATCGCCATTGACGTGGGCATACGTGGCCCGGCATGGGAAAGCCGACCGGGCCTTGTCGCTCACGTACACCGCCGTCTTCCCCTGTTTGCAGCGGAGGGCACCACGGTGCATGGAGGCCTTGAAGGGTTGACGGACCTCGTGCCTCGGTCGGCCTAATCCTCTTCTCGGGCAAGCAGAACGGCATTCCCCTCCGACCAAAGGCCTCGATCAACCCCACAGCGAGGAGAAGACCAACCGGTACAGCAGGTCGGCGGACCGCTCGGGCAACCGAAGCCGGCCGCGAATGTCTCCGGCAGGCTCGCTGCCGGGAGGGCCCCAAACGTCTGATGGAGAGATTCGCGGCGCGCGCTACGACAAGAGCGCCGTTTGAACACGCTTTTGTTCCTCGACGCTGAGGGCCTTGTGCCGTACGAGGCGAAGCTTCGGGTCCTCCGAGGTGGCTTGCTTCGCAATCCCCATCGTCTCAAACGCACAGAGCACAGTGCTTCCGTCTTCCAGCATGCAACGCCCTCGTGCGGAGGGAGACCCGTGGTTGACTGCATACACCCGACGCGCCGTCTCCTGGTCTTCTGGACGATGAAGGTCGAGCGGACGAGATCCAGCCATGATTCTTCGAAGGACTGCTGAGAGAATGGCAATTTTGTTCGTTCCCACCGCCCTGATGTTGGCTTTCGTGGCCTTTTTCAGTGAGCCGACAAGAAAAATGCCCTCCGGAACTGGCTTTTTTCTTATCCGCCGTAGGGACCCGCAGTGAGCTTCCCGCACATCAGTGATAATCTTTTGGATTATGCCCTTCCCCCTAGATGTCAGCGGTGTTCTCACCTCGCGTCATCTAGTTCCTCCTGCCGTGCCACGGACTCGGGCGGAAGCCCTGAGGACCCGGCTACGTGTCTAGGAGGCATGGACCCATCAGGTGGGCCTCTTCGCTGAAGTGGTCCTGACCACTCAGTCCCGATCACGCGTCTTTCTCCTCCCCTTCCCATGACGCTCACCGCCCTCTCCACCCCCGCCCTCCTCGTCGAACAGTCGCGCCTGCAGGCCAACCTCGCGGCCATGCAGGATCTAGCCGACGCGAACGATGTGGCCCTGCGTCCCCACGTGAAAACCCACAAGTCGGTGCCTCTCGCCCAGCGGCAACGGCAGCGTGGCGCCGAGGGGCTGACCGTCGCCACCGTCCAGGAGGCCGAAACGTTCGTCGACGCCGGGTTTGAGAACATACGCGTGGCCTACCCCATCACCGGGCGCAATAAGCACGAGCGGCTGCGGGCCCTCCGGGACGACGCGACGATCTCGTTCACGGTCGATACCGTCACGGGCGCCGAGCAGGCGTCGGCCGTCTACGCGGATGCGGGCGCTCCGGTGGACGTACTCATCGAGGTGGACGTGGGCCACGGCCGTTGCGGCGTGCACTGGTCGGACACCGCCGCCGCGGGCACGCTGGCGCACCGGATCGCGTCGTTGCCGGGCCTCCGACTCGCGGGGATTCTGACCCACGCCGGGCAGGCCTACGACGGGCCGTCCGACGAGGAGACAGAGGCGGAGGCACTGCATCGGGCATCGCGGCACGAGCGAGACCGCGTGCTGTCTGTGGTGTCTGCCCTGGCCGAGGCCGACGTGCCGGGCGTGACGCCGGACCCGTTCGAGGTCAGCATCGGCTCCACGCCGACGATGGCTGCCTTCGCGAACACAGAACGCGACGGCTTTCGCGTCACGGAGATTCGCCCCGGCAACTACGTGATGCACGACGCGATGCAGGCGGCCCTCGGCGCCGCGGCCCTCGGCGACTGCGCACTCACGGTGCTCACGACCGTCATCAGCACCCAGAACAAGCCCGACGGCATGGCCCGCGCGTTCGTGGACGCCGGAAAGAAGGTGCTCACCACCGACACCGGTGCCGGTACGAATGGGTACGGCCTTGCGCTGGCCGATGCCGCGTCCATGCAGCCCCATCCCGGCCTCCACGTCGATCGTCTCTCGGAGGAGCACGGGTGGCTCAGCATGACCGACACGGCAGACCTCACAGTGGGCGACCGGCTCCGCATTGTCCCGAACCACGCCTGCGTCACCGTGGCCAACCAGGACACCCTCCACGTCGTCGACGGCCCCTCCGTGGTCGGCACGTGGCCCGTCAGCGCCCGCGGGGGATGATGTTCTGGGGCCCTCGTTGGGGGCGAGTTTTCCAGCGCAAAGAGTCGTTCTCTCGACACGACGCCTGGAGGGAGCGCCACGCCCGCCGGCCTCTGGTTTTTCAAAAGGACCCGCGCTTAATACACCGACCATCATGGCGATAACAAGAGACCCAGCCGAGTCCTTCGTCTGGGAACGTGCCGACTTCGCTGTCCGGGTCTCTTGAGATTTCCAGCGCAATGCTGAAAACAAAATCATTTCCGAGCGTCTTCGAAACCAACACAAACGAGCTGGTCGATGTGGCGGACGACCTCCTCGAAGGCCTGAAGGTGCAGGTTGACGATGAGCAATACGTTGTTGGGGACCTGGCCCTCCGTGAGGGCACAGCCCCGCACAAGGGCATCAACAATGCCCCTTCCGACCTCGACTACCGCCTGTTGCTGCGGGCCGGGCTTTTGGTCGCCCAGGCCGGCGGGGCCAACACGCCACTGACGCTGACGACCGGCTTCCCTTACTCGGCGTACCGGGTCCACCGCCGCAACGCAGGCAACCTGATCGAGGGCGAGCAGGAAATTGAGTTCGACGGGCGTCCATTTGGGCAGGGCGAGCACTCGGTCGTGGACGTGGACATTACGGACGTCGAGGTGCTTCCGGAAATCGAGGGCCACGTGACGGCAACCCGCGAGGGCGACCTTCAGGAGGACGACCCGTTCTTCGCTGTCTCACTGGGATACGGGACGTTCGAGTCCGTCTTGAGCCTTCCCTCCGGGCCCGTCCAGCGAACAGCGACGAGCGGACACGGGCTCCGCTATGCCACGTCGATGATGGCCGAGCGGCTCCGAGAGAAGCACTACCTGGACATGCCCACCGAGCACCAGATTGACATGGCGATGCGCCGGGGCACCGTCGTGGCGGGCCGCCAACGGTACGACCTGTCGGAGCTCCGCCAGAAGGTACTCCGCATCTACTACAACGACATCGTCTCCCCCTCCCTGAAGAAGGCCTTCGACGACAACGACTTCGGACAGACCCGCAAGATGTACCTGGCCGGGGGCGGCGCGCTCTACACCGAACTCGTGGACGCATTCGAAGACGAGTTCGGGGATGTGCTTTCTCTGAACGTGGTGCCGGACCCGGCCACGCATGTGAGCCGGGGGTTTGCCCTCCACTCCGCCGGCGTGAACGGCAAGGGCCCGGGCCACGCCGTCGGGCTCGATCTGGGCAACGCCAATACGTCCGTGACACTGTTCGAGCAGGAGCGTGCCTAGCCCGAATGCCCTTCGCCTGTTCCGTTCGAACAATTCCTGGCCGCTATGTTCGACTTCTTTCAGCGCTCGACCGATGAGGACGATGCTCCTGCTCCGTCGTCGGCCCTCTCGGTTCTCGGAGAGGGCACGACCGCACAGGGGGCCTTCGACCTGCAGGCGGACGACCTTCGGGTCGACGGGGTGCTCGACGGGGACGTCACGACCGAGGGCCACGTGCACGTGTCCAGGGAGGGCACCATCCACGGAGAAATTCGGGCCGGTTCGATTCGGATCGCCGGCGAGGCGAAGGGCATTCTTCACGCGCAGACGGATCTCGTCGTGCTGGACGCCGCCTCGGTGCATGGCATTCTGTGCGCCGAGGCGCTTACGATTGAGGACGAGGCAGACTTTGAGGGCGGCCTGTGCGACACCGCGGACCAGATCCCGGTTCTGAAGGACGTCTTCTTTTCGGCCGAGGCATACACGATCCCCGGGCTCGCGTCGTCCCCGGACGTTCCCCAGACCGACTCGCGGGCCCGTCCATCCGGAACCACCGAGCGATCCGTGACGCTCGATATTGAGCAATCGTCTCCTCAGAAGACCGCAGAGGACCCCCCGCCCTTCGCCTCCCTCCAGGAGGGCGACGGCCTTCCGGAACCCCCGTCCCCGTCGTCGGCCGCCCCGCCCGCGGAGCAGTCGAGCGTCGGGACTGACCCCCAGAACGTCGAGGACACCGACGACACAGACTCCCTCGCCAAGATTGAATGGTAGTCGCCTCGTCGATAAGCGTCTGGGCACGAGTGTTTGCCCTTCTCCTGCCTCCCAGTCCCCCAAATTGCCGGCGAAAAGCCCTCCCGCCGCCGAACGAACTGGGCCCTGTGCCGTCCGTACACACCGCAGAATTGGTGTCCAATACGTCTCGACGGCATGACGAAGACCTCCTCCTACACCGACATCACGACCCTGGCCGAGCGGCTCCGGGACGTGCCCTACGAGCCGATCCTACGCACAATCGGCCGTGTGGCCGCCCGAGAGGGCATCGAGGCGTACGCCGTCGGCGGCATGGTGCGCGACGTACTTCTGGGACGCTCCACCAGGGACCTCGACTTCGTAACCGTTGGGCCCGACACCGGTCTCGCGCTGGCCGAGGCGGTGGGCAAGGAGCTGGGGGGCCAGACTGCGCACGTCTACCCCAAGTTCGGCACCGCCGCGATCCGCGTTCCCCGCGAAGAGGCCAGTCTCGACCGCCCGCTCGTGCTGGAGTTTGTGACCGCCCGCAAGGAAAGCTATCGGTCCGACTCTCGGAAGCCGGAGGTAGAGGCCGGGACCCTGGAGGACGACCAGCACCGGCGCGACTTTACGGTCAACGCGATGGCTATCCACCTCACGCCCGACCGCTTCGGGGCGCTCATCGACCCGTTCGACGGACGGCGCGACCTGGAGCGGCAGACCATCGACACGCCCCTCGACCCGGAGGCAACGTTCGAGGACGACCCACTCCGCATGATCCGCGGCGCCCGATTCGCCACGCAGCTTGAGTTTCGGGTATCCGATCGCGTGTTCGATGCGATGGGCACGCAGGCCCACCGCGTCGAGATCATGAGCCAGGAGCGCATCACCGAGGAGCTCCACAAGATTCTGGAGGCCGATACCCCCTCCATCGGCTTCAAGATCTTGGAGGCCTCCGGCGTACTGGAACACTTCATGCCCGAAATTCAGCGCCTCAAGGGCGTCGACGTGGTGAACGGGCGCGACCACAAGGACAACTTCTACCACACGCTGGAGGTGCTCGACAACGTCGCCGACCGGACGGCCGACCGGCCCGGCCGGGCGACGCGCTGGCTTCGCTGGGCCGCCCTCCTCCACGACGTCGCCAAGCCCAAGACCAAGCGGTTCGACGATGAGGCCGGTTGGACCTTTCACGGGCACGAGGACGTCGGCGCCCGCATGATTCCCGACCTCTTTCGCAAGTGGCGCCTGCCGACCGATGAACGAATGGACTACGTGCAAACGCTCGTGCGCCTGCACCTCCGCCCCATCGCACTGGGAAACGAGAAGGTCACCGACTCCGCCGTGCGCCGCCTGCTCTACGAGGCCGGAGACGATGTGGACGACCTCATGACACTCGTGCGGTCGGACGTGACCTCGAACAACCCGGACCGGCGCCGTCGCTACCAACGGGCCTTCGACCGCGTGGAGGAGAAAATGCGCGTCGTGGAGGAGAAGGACCGGCTCCGCAACTTTGAGCCGCCGGTGGACGGGTACGAGATTATGGAAACCCTCGGCATTGAGGAAGGGGTGGCCGTCGGGGTTGCCAAGACGTGGATTCGCGAAGCCGTCCTCGACGGCGAAATCTCCAACGAACACGACGCGGCGTACGACTACCTCATGGCGATCAAGGACGAGGCCCTCCGCCGCGGGGCCCTCTTCGAGGCGATGCAGGACCGGCTAGAGGGAGCGGAAAACCGAGCGTTGGGGGCGATCAAGGAGGTCGTCTTCGAAGACCCGGACCTGCCGGACGATCGCTCAGCCGCACTGGCGTACCTGGACGCCGTGAAGACCGAGGCGCTGACCGACAAAGAGGAGAGCAATCCGGCGTAGAGGCCCTCCTTCCGTGCTCTGGTCCACCGCCGGGGCTATACTCGCGGGTCCTCCCACACAAGTCTCGTGTCCGTCGCGGAAACGGCTGGTCGCAGGATGGGATGGACGAAACCGTCAGCCCTGCCCGGCAACGTCTGCGTCGGTCGGCCCCTGCCCATCGTAGGCCGCAACAAACTCATCGAGTCGGCCAGGATCCTCGGCGCCGGGCAACGGGCGGGTCGCCGTCTCGCAGGCAACATCCACACCGAGCTTGTCGCAGACATGATCGGAGACGGCCTCGGCCATTTGCCGATGGGTCGTCAGCTTGCCCCCGACAATGCTCGCAAAATTGTCGACGCCGGCAGCGGCATGGTCCAGGGTGGTGAATCCCCGCGAGATGCCTCGCCGACTGGTGGCCTGCTCGTCGGGGGCGTACAACGGGCGCACCCCCCACCATGTGCGCACCGTCGGGGCGTCCGCGACGGGGGGCAACATGGCGGCACACTCCCGGATGGACGTCTCGATTTCCCAGTCGGCCTCCTCATGGTCGTCCGGGTCTGCCACCGGCACGCTGGTGGTCCCGAGCACCACCTCGTCCTCGTGCGGCACGACGATGTCCCCGTCGTCCGGGTCGCGACACCGGTTGAGGGCGGGGCCGAGGCCGTCGTACTCCACTGAGATCATCACGCCCCGCGAGGGCGCCATCCCCACGTCGATGTCGGCCATCGACGCCACCGTGCCCGCCCAGGCCCCCGCCGCGTTCACAACATATGTGGGCTCGACCATCGCGTCGACCGTTCCCCCGACCCGCGCCTTCACGACTCGGCCTCCGTCGACAACAAGGTCTTCGAGGGGGGCATGGGGACGCACAGACCCACCGTGGGCCTCCGCGTCGGCGGCATTGGCCGCACTCAGGCGCGACGGATAGACGACCCCGTCGGGCACCCGCATTGCCCGTTCCACCTCGTCCGACAAGCCCGGCACACGGGCCTGGGCCTCCGCGGCACTGAGAAGGGTCGTCTCAATTCCAATCTCGTCACAGGCCGCCCGCTTCTCCTCAAAGTACCCCGGATCGTCATCGGCCAACTGGACGAACAGACCACCGGTGTCGCGAACGCACGCCCCCGCGATGGAACGAAGGACACGGTTTTCTGCAATGCACTCTTCTGCCCCGACCCGATTGGCCTCGGCGTAGCGGGCCCCGCTGTGCAGCAGTCCGTGGGAGCGGCTGGAGGCCCCGCTGGAGAGCCCGTCCCGCTCCACGAGAAGAACCTCGACGCCGCGCAGTGCAAGGTCGCGGGCGATACCCGTGCCGGTGGCACCACCGCCAATCACGAGTACTGCGGGAGAGTCGTTCATCTAAGAGTCTGTTTTGATTTTGGGTCGGATCGCGAGAGCGAAAATTGACGGAGCGAAAATCGCACCCTGAACGAGGCCTGTAGTGGGGCTACCGGTCGAGTGAAGGGGCGATTTGCAGCCCTTCAAGGCCGCTCGGAGCCCGAGAGATAAATTAAAACAGACTCTAAGATATGGGGTCCGGACGAAGATGCACGTGGCAATTGCCGTCGCAGATGTTAGACAATCCTTCAGGTCGTAGTTGTCCGTGCAGTGGCGACATGAGACAGGGCTTTCACAACCTCACAGCCGCGTACGGCACTGACACAAGGAGACTACGGGCGGCGCTGCGGGATCAGGGCATCGCGCGCAGTCGCGTCCTCGTGAGATCACACACCTGTAAGATGAGATCGCAGGGGCGTCACGTTTGGATCGATGTTCATTGCATCTTCTCAGGAGGGAATGAATATGAAGTGGTCAGGTCCAATGTCATCATCTCAGTCAGTATTCTCACCACACGTGTTGCCTCCGATGAACGAAGAGCCCGCGATTCCCAATTCCAGCGTCGATGATGTGCTTTCGGCGAAGGGCGCGCTCCACGACCCGACCCGTGTTCTTACCGCCGCGCCCCAGGACCGCGTCTACGACTGCATCGACCGGATGGCCGAGATCGGGGTCGGCTCCATCGTGGTCACCGACGACGGCGACATTGTGGGCATCTTCACGGAGCGCGACCACATGCGCAAGATGGCGCTGAAGGGGCGCGCCCCGAAGGAAACGGCGGTGCGGACCGTCATGACGGAGGACGTGGCAACCGTTGCGCTGGCCCAGTCCCTGGAGGATGCCCTCGATCGGATGCGCGACCTGCAGTGCCGACACCTGCCGGTGGTCGACGCGGACGGGCGGCTCAGTGGCATCATTTCGATGCGCGACTGCATGCGACAGCTCTCGGAGGCCGCCAAGGCCAAGGCCCTTGAGCTGATTGAGCACATGGAGGCGGAGTATGTCGTGCGTCAGTACGGGTAGCCTGACACACCAGTGAGTGGGTGGGGAGACCGGACCGCGCGGGCAAGAGTTGGCGTTCTGTCCAACACGGCGGCTACGACGCTGACGGGGGGCGTTCGGGCGGGGCCTCAACATCGGACAGCGGTTCCTCCATCTTCAGCAACTCTGCACTTCGACGCCAAAGGCGAACGGCAGCCTCTCGGTCGCGGGCCGCCGCGGCGGGCCTGGTGGGGGACTGCCCCGAGAAGTACCGTCCCGAGACCTCTTCCGTGTCGGGGGAAACGGCCACGTGCAGGAGCTCGGCGGCCCCGTCGGCCACCGACGAGGTCCCCGGCACCAGATCCAGCATCCGGAACAGGCCCGCGAGCGGACCGGGCAGGAATCGCCCAAACTGACTTCCGGGGACGAACCCGGGATGGAGGCTGTTCGACGTGATGGACCGATCCGTGGCCTCCAGGCGGCGGGCCAGTTCCGACGCGAACAGCACGTTGGCGAGTTTCGAGTGGGCGTAGGCCCCCATTCCGGAGTACCCGTCGAGGGCTTGGGGGCGCTCCAGGTCGAGCTGCGCCCCGCGATGGGCCTCGGAAGCGGTCGTGACGACGCGGGCGCCCTCGCGCAGGTGACCGAGCAGGTCGGCGGTCAGCAGGTACGGGGCGAGGTGGTTCACGTAGAACGTGCGCTCGATGCCCTCCACGAGCCGGCCCTGCCGAAACAGCCCGCCGGCATTGTTGAGCAGAAGGTCAAGGCCGTCGGTGCGGGCCCGGACGGTTTCCGCCAGCGCCCGAATCTCGTCGGCCTCCGTGAAGTCCGCCGCCACAAAGGTGGCCTCGCCGCCGTCCTCGTGGATCGCCCGCACCACCTCCTCCCCAGCCGCGCGGTCCCGGCCGTGCACAATCACCTTCGCCCCGAGCCGCCCGAGCGCGTGGGCCGCCACACGGCCAATGCCGCTCGTGGAGCCGGTAACAAGGGCGACGCAGCCTGTGCAATCGATGTCCGAGACGGTGGCGAGAGATTCGGGGCGCGTGCTCATGAGACTATTGTACAGGAGGAAAGAGGGTACAGGAGGAAAGGGGGAGTCAAGGGGCTCTACGCACCGGCGGTGCGGTAGCGCAAGGAACGGCGGTTGTACTCGGCAGCCCAGGCCGGATCCCGCGCCATTTTCCGCAGCACATCCACGGCGCGACGGACCTGTTCGCGGGAGGCGTGTTCGTAGAAAGGCCGTGCCACCTCGGCGTCCCACTTCGCCCCCACGGCCATGTCGTACGCGATGCGCTTGAAACAGTGATCGAACCGGACCGGATAGTTGCCCGATGCCGCCTTAGCGGGAAGCACCTCTTCCGCGAGGCGCTCCATCGTACGCACACACTTCGGGGACGTCGCCGGACTGTCCGGGTCGGAGGCCGTAAATAGATGAATCTGTTGGGGCATCGATGCCTCGGGGACGTCCTCAACCCAATGCTGACGCAGGTGCATGTGGCGCGTGGGCCCGGACGGACCCTCACGGCCGGATTTTGCGCGCGAGCCGCCGGAAGGCATCGGGGTCGGGACAGTGGAAGTGTTGCCCCCGGTACTGAAGACGAACCCGCTGGTGGCGATCCCGCGCGCTCTCCCAGTATTTCGACGGGGGGCAGTTGTCGAACCAGTAGAGGGTGCAGTCTCGGGAGTGCTCTACGATCTCATCGGTGCCATCCCAGTCGGTAAAGTAGAGGACCACCCGTCCCTCCAGGTCCCATGCGACGCCCCGATCGTCTTGAACGAACCGCATTGGCTCCGGATCGAATTTGGCGTCGATGCGCCCGTTGGGACACAAGAAGATGTCGATGTCATCGCGAAGGAGGGCCCCAGTGGCCACCTTTGAGTAAAAGACCGCCTCGTCGCGGCAGGAGGGCGAGGTATCGACCAGCAGGGCCAGCCGGCGCTTCGTGTAGTCCATCTTGCAGTGCTGCAAGGGGCGACGGTCAATCTGCCGTCGCATGATCTTGCGCGGATCCCAGAACTCGTCCCCGGGCACCTGCTGGTAGCTCATGTCTTCGGCCACCTTGCTCACGAGGCGGGCAAACATTGCGGCGATCCGGTGGTCCCTCTGCTTCGAGGGGGTCCAGTCGGTATCGGCGGTCCCGTCGTTCACCTCGTAGGCGAACGCTTGGAGCTCCTCCTCTACACGCTCAGCCCCGGACGCACGCCGGCGTTGGTCGGTGAAGAAGTCCTCATCGTCGTTTTCGTCCTGGTCGGAGGGCACCTGAGGCGGCTCTTGTACGTGGTCAATCCACGACTCGTCGCTGGGGGCCTCCGCCAGGGCTTCGTCGTGGCCCTCGCGGGCCGCGTCTTCGGCGCCGTCGGGGGCTGGGGGAAGCGTCTGTTCTGACTCGTCCACGGCACTGGGGGCGGGACGGGATTCGGACGGGCGGTTCGCCCGGTCGCCCCGGTTGGGAGTGGGCGTCCCTCCACCGCTTCCAGACCGGGACGCCTCGCCTGAGACACCGTCGGGGGCCGTCGTCGAGGACGCGTCGGTCGAGGACGATCCCTCCGTCCTCGCGTCTTCCGGGAGCACTGGACCGCCTGGGTTTTGATCGGCCACGGGCGCTCTCTCCGTCGATGCCTCCGGGGGCGTCGGATCGTGCTCGTCCTGGGCCGCCTCCTCATCCCCAGGGGGCGCGTCCGGGAGCGGCGCGGAGCCTTCCTCGGTGGCCGCATCTGCCTCCGAGGACGCAGGAACGTGGAATGGGGCGTCGGCGGTGGGCCGCCAGCGACGTTCCACCGTAGGGGACTCGTCGTCCGCCACGGGATCAGGATCCGGCACCTCGTGTTCGGGGGGCGAGTCAGGCATGGCGCATTGGGGCGTATGGCACAGACGGAGGAACTACCCGGCGAACTCGTCGAGCGTCTGGTCGATATTGCGGATGAGGAGCTCTACGCGATGGGCCGTAATCTGCCGGCCCGACATCTGAGTGCCCACGGTGAGGTGTCCGTCGCGGTAGATGCTCTTGATCCCCTCCTCGATGCGCACGAGCTTCTTGCCCGGGCTCGGACGGTCGTCGGAAGGACGAACCACGCCGAATCCGTGGTCCTGCACAAGCGTCTTCGCAGAGACCTGCACGGCCACATTCCGGCGCAGGGAGAGCTTGGCGCTGGGCAGCCAGTGCTGCAGGTACGACTCAACCGCAGGGTCAACCGGGCCGGTGACCGACACGACGAGGTGGTCGTTCTTTGCCCCAACGAGGCCGATCAGCAGTCCGTCAAAGAGGGCATAGACGGCATCTCCTTCCAGAATCAGCGGATCGGCGTGCGCCTCTGCGTAGTCCATGAACGCGTCGTAGCCCGGGACCTCGGCGGTTTCAACGGTGTCCTGATCGTTCCGGGTCCAGTAGTCGAAGACACCGGCAAAGTACGGGTCCGCTACCGGCTCATCGGCGTGCCGGGCCTCCACGACCCCCACCTGTTGCGTCCCCAGCCGGGCCAGCACGGGCGTGGGCAGGTCGGCGGGCCCCGCGATTTCGACCTCGTTCAGCCACGTGCCGCGCAGCAGGTCGTCGAAGGAGTCTCGGCGGGCGGTCGGTACGATCATCTCGGCCCCCACGTCCGGCGTCCAGCGGAGGTGCAGCCCATCGTAGCGCCCGATAATTTCGTCGTCGGCGTAGGAGATGAACTCCAGCCCCCGCTCTGCCTGAAGCATGCGCAGGTCCGCGCGGGTGGCGGTCTCTTCTACAAACACGATCTCGCCGGGGTGGCCCCACAGGTCAGCGGCGTACCCGTCGTGCTCCATGAGCGGCACCGGGGCGTCGAAGGTGATGGTGTCGCCCTGCACCTGCACCCGTCCGAAGCGGTCCGGGGCCTCGGCCGGGGGCTCTTGACGGGTGAGGGCATCGTAGACGGAGGGGCTGCCCTCCAGTGCAGCAAACGCGGCGGCAAGGTCCGGGGTCTCATTGTTCTGGGGCGGCGTGTACCCCTTCACGTCCGCCATGGGCGGCAGACGCGTCGCCGCGTCGCCCTCCCCGTTGGAGGCCGTCGCCCGGTCCGGAAGGTCGACCGGGGCGTAGGCGGATGGGTCGAGCGGGTCCGCATCGGCTTCCGCCGTCCAGCCTGCCTCCTCCCAGTCGGACGTGTCCACGTCCTCGGCCTTCTTCAAGAGGCGGTGGTTGTCGCGGTCCTTGGTCACGTAGTCGAGCACGAGCGGGTCCCAGTCCGCATCGTCGGGCCCCAACACGCGGATCGCGTCGAGCAACTGCTTCAGCTCCTGAATCGTGCAGCTCTTCTCCATCATCGACAGCTCGCACCGCACGTAGAGGTTGACGGCCGCCTCCAGGTAGGGGTGGCCCCCGTGCGACCGGCGCAGCGCCTCACGGACGAGCGACGGGTGCAGCGGCTCAAAGTGGAGGTACGGCATCCGCCGGTGGGCCGGCCCGGACAGGTCGCGCTCGTCGTTGAGCGTGATGCAGACGTAGAGGTTGTCCATGTTTGCCTGCACCTGAATGTCGCCGTAGTTGACCCGCCCGTTCTGCAGGAAGTCGAGCAGGAAGGCGTCGGCGGTGGGGCGCGTCTTGTCCCACTCGTCGAGGATGAGGAGCGTGTTGCCCTCGTGGCTGGCCCGGACCGCCTTCGGCAGTTCGCCCCACTGCTTCTTGATCCCGCTCTCTGCATCCTCGTCGGGGAGCAGGTCGAGGATCAGGTCCTCTTCCCGACTGCCGGGGCTGACCTGCTTGAAGAAGGTGTTCATGTCCAGGATGTCGCCCAGCACCTCCAGCAGCCACGTCTTGCCGGTGCCGGGCGGACCAAACGCGAAGAAGCCACCCAGCGGGTCAGTCATGAGGGCCGCCAGCACGCTCCGGGCCCGGTCGCGGGAGCAAATGTACCCCGCATCGTTGAGGGTCGTGTGAAGCGCATCGACGGTCAGGGCTTCGACCGGGTCGTCCGGCGTGTCGGGCCGCCGCGTGTCAGGAGTGGATTCGGCCATCGGAGCCATACAAACAAAAACGACAGAAGAGCGCGTCGCGACAAGCACTTAGTCGCGGCTGAGCGGCGTCCCCAAAAACTCCCGGAAGATGTTGATTACAACGTCGATCCCGAGGGATACGCTCATGCTTTGGAGAGCGCGGCCGGGCGCCCATCTTCCTCGTTCCCAGCGCGCCTGGGCAAGGGCGCCGCCGTAGGTGGCGGCGACATTTGGGGCATTCGGCACGCGAGCGCCGGTGGGGGTCCGGGCAATAAAGGGGGATAACACTGCGTGCCGAAGCCGAGCCCCGGTGCCGCTATGGCGGCGCAGGCGGGGACGAATGTCAAGGTGCAGGGCGGCGGCCAGTCCGTGCATCGTGCCGGTCTGAAGCAACGATTCTCCTGTGCTCGACCCGACACGGGCTGCATACCCGCCCACCGCCTCGCCCCAGGCGCCTGGGTCGTCGTCGAGGTGCGACCCGGTGGCGGATCCGATGCTCTTGAAAAAGAACTCGGGGCTCAGGACATCGCTCCGGAAGGCAGCCCAGTGTGCGCCCGCCCCCAGACGTCCTGGGCCGTCGGCCTGCGCGACGGAGGTCTGCGACAGACCCACAGCGCCGATCAGCAATCCCCCCAGGATGACGATCAGAGAGGAATGCACACTCGTCCGAAGACGGGCCATCACGGCAAGGGGTTACTCCAAGTGGTGGTAGTCGAGCTCGTGCTCTTCGTCCACGGCCTGCTGGACGCGACGAGAGGGCTGCCCGGCCGTCTCCAGGCCGATGTCCATGCCGCCGTCGCCCGTGGGAAGACTCCGAATGTTTTGCCGCCAGTCGGGATCTTTCGCCTCGTGGTCGGTCCGGGCGTGGGCACCGCGCGACTCCGTCCGCTCCAGTGCGCCTCGCAGAATGGTCTCCGCCGTGGTGAACATGAAGCGCAGGTTCTGCGCTCGCTCGTAGCGGCGGCTCGTACGGTCGGCCTGGACCTGCAGGTCTTCCGCGTCGGCCCGGAGCCGTTGCAGCCCACGAAGGCCGTTTAGAAGCCCATCTTCGTCGCGCAGGATGCCCGCGCATCGCCACATCAGATCGCGAAGCTCGTCCATGATCTCGGCGGGAGCGTGTGTCCCCTCGGCCGCGGCGAGTGCGTCCTGCGTCGTGACGTGGTCCTGCACCGCCGCCTCGGACAGCGACGGGCTCGGGCGGGTCTCCAGCGTCTCCGCGATGTGGTGTCCAGCAATCTGGCCGAAGACAACCGTCTCGATCAGCGAGTTGCCACCCAGGCGGTTGGCGCCATGCACGCCGGCGGTACACTCCCCGACGGCGTACAGGCCGTTGATCTCCGTCTGGGCCGTCTCGAAGTCCACCTCGATGCCCCCCATCGCGTAGTGGGCCGTCGGCGCCACCTCCATCGGTTCCTCGGTGATGTCGATCCCGTGCTCGGCAAACTCTTCCACCATTCGGGGAAGTCGGTCGTGGATGTAGTCGTCGTCGCGATGAGAGATGTCGAGCAGCACAGCGTCGTCCTCTGTCCCACGCCCCTCACGGATCTCCTGCTCGTTGGCACGGGCCACCACGTCGCGGGCATCCAGCTCCATCTGCGTCGGGGAGTAGCGCTCCATGAAGCGCTCGCCCTCGGTGTTGTAGAGCCGCCCGCCCTCGCCCCGCACCGCCTCGGTGACGAGGTGTCCGGCCTCCTCCTCCGGCGTCACCTTTCCGGTGGGATGAAACTGCACGAACTCCATGTCGCGCAGCGGCACACCGGCCTTGAACGCCAGGGCCTGCGCGTCGCCCGTGTTCTCGTCGGGGCGCGAGGAGCTGCGGCGGTACAACGAGGTGTGGCCGCCGGCCGCGATCACGACGGCGTCCGCGTCGAAGGCCACGGGCCGGCCCGCGTCCATGTCGAACCCGACCGCGCCCGCGGCCTGTCCACTCTCCACCACCAGGTCGGTAATGTACAGGTTTTCGCGGTACGGAACCTCCAGGTCCATCGCCTTCTGGACGAGCGTGTCCATGAGGGCCTGCCCGGTGCGGTCGCCGACGAAGCAGGTGCGGCGGAACGACTGGGCGCCGAAGTAGCGCTGATTGATCGCGCCCTCGTCGGTCCGGTCAAAGGCCATGCCCCACTCGGCGAGTTCTCGGATGCGGTCCGGCGCCCGCTTGCAGAGCGTTTCGACGGCGGTGGGATCGTTCACGAAGTGCCCCTCATCGAGGGTGTCCGCGGCGTGAATTTCCCACCGGTCCTCCGGGTCGAGGCTCCCAAGGGAAGCATTGATGCCCCCGGCGGCCCAGATGGTGTGGGCATCTCCGTGGGCGCGCTTGCCCAGGACGAGACAGTCAATGCCGTGCGACGCCAGCTCAATGCTGGTGCGGAGCCCGGCCCCCCCGGCCCCGATGATGAGGACGCTCGTCGATACAGTTTCGGGGGTGGATGGAGTGCTCATGTGTGGTGTGCGCGGGGACAATGCATCTTTTGATTAGCACTGACTTTACGTGTGGGAGGGGGACCAATATTCTTTATTTTCTGCTACGAATCAGGAATAGAGAGAACGTAACAGCTGTGGCGATGTCGTTTGCTGAGGCGGCCTCCGAGCGAATGTCTCCGGAGCACGCTACACTTCGACCGTCAAGTCGGGCCGAAAGTCGGGGTTCTCGGTGCCGTGCCCCTGCGGATTGGCCAGCACACGCGTGTCGCCGAGCCGGTAGTCGAAGGAGGCGTGGACGTGCCCGTGCACCCAGAGCGGAGCGCCGGAGGCCTCGACGAGCGGCCCTTCGCGGGCCACGAAGGCGGCACTGGTGAGGCTGTGGGGGTACCGCGGGTCCACCGATCGGGGAGACGGGGGATGGTGGGTAAGCACGATCGTCGCCCGTACACCGGAGGGCGAATCCGCAAGGCGTCGTTGCAGCCACCGAACCGAGGTCTGGTGCAGCCGCGCCGTGTCGCGGGGCCGGAGCGGGCGACGAGCACGGAGCAGGTGAATGCGCCGGTAGTCGTCCACGTTGGCCCGGCAGGCGCGCACAGCGCGGGGCCGTCGCCCCTCGAACAGGCCAAAGTCGGTCCAGAAGGTACAGCCCAGGATCCGGAGCCCGCCGAGGACGATCTCGTCTCGCTCGAGGAAATATACCCCGCTCGGGTTTGTCCCCTTGCGGGCCGCCGCGGAGGGGTCGTCCGCGGCCTGGCGGAGCGCGTGGAGCGTCGACTCAAAACAGCCGTCGTAAAATTCATGGTTGCCCGCAACGCACACGACGGGGCGCTGCGGGAAGGCAGCCCGCATCCACCGGATAGATTTTGTCCTTCGATGGGCATCCCCCGCAACTACGATCACGTCGGCCGCGGGGGTGGCAGCCCGCCGAGGCAGGCCGGGCGGGCCGTGGTCGCGGATGTGGACGTCGCTGAGAATGCGGAGGCGCATCGAACAGACCGCGTAAGCCGTACGGAATTGTCGGGAGGAATGCGGAACACCGGTCTTCCCGGGGCGGCCCACTCAGGACTGTTCGGACAGGTTCTGGTGCCCTCCTGCCCCTTCCGCAACAGGCGCATCATTTCCGGACACCGATGCAGCCGCCACGCTGGACCGCAAGCAGCCGTTGCGCCGACCGTACACTGGAGAATGCGCACTGGGGAGTCTCGGGGCTGGCCGAAACTGGTGCCGACAGGCAGGCCCCAAAAGCAGACAGGGCATGCCTGCGCTCCGGGATCAGGCCCCAAGGTGGTTCTTCAGCATCTGCACGTTCACCTTGTTTGCCTTGAAGACGGCGTCGATGAGATCTCCTGCGACGGGAATGAACCCCGAAAGGGCATCCACGGCGATGACCACCAGCATCTTGAAGAGGAGCGACGGCGGGGCGCCAACACGATACGCCTCGTACGGCACGTAGCAGGAAACAGCCGCTGTGATGATGTCTCCCCAGACCGGCACGAGGCCGACGACCGGATCGAGCCCAATGCGGGCATCAAGGCCCGGAAGTGGAATGCAGTCGTCACTCCAGTACGCAAACCGATCCAGGCGCTCTGTGAGGGGAGTCGCCCCCGGAGTGCCCAAGTTTTGTGTGGATGAGTCCGTGGTCATGGGGTGGGAGGACGTGTGCAGAGCCACTTCGGAGGAGGTCGAGCGGGCACGTCACCGGGAGTGCCGCGCCGCCGCACTCTTGTGTTTTTTCTGTGCGCTCGTACAAAGGCCCGAGCGAAAAAGTTACTCGTCCACGGCGACTCGGCCGTGAGAGACAGGCTCGCGCCGTACTGAGTACGGGACGTTGGAGAAAGATTACGCTTTCGGCCCCTGGCGAAGCCCGACGGCCTGCCGTGGACCGCTGCCGGTCTTCAGGTCCGCAACGTCTCGATCCCTTGTCGAGCAAGAGCGGACGCCCGAACAGAAGCGGGCCGCATTCTTGCGGCGCGTTCGGACTGGAGACGGTCCCCCGAAGGACGGGGCGGGGCGCGGAAAGACACCGGGGCCCATCGCGGGTCACGGGGGGATTCCAGGAACGCGACGCAGGGGACTTTGTGGGCGAGAGAGACGACCTGTATTCAGTCCCGACGCCAACCGAGAAACGAGAGCACGCGATGCCTGAAGAGGTTGTTTTCCGGGCGGAGCCAAAGTTGTGGGCGGCCCATCCATTCAGTGTCACGCTCTTCGGCCTGCTGTCAGCGACGGCGGCCCCGTTCGTGCTGGGCGGGGCGCTGGTCAACACTGGATGGGCGGCAGTGTTGGCGGCAGGCCTCTGTGGGCCCTTTCCGCTCTTCTGGATGTGGCTCCAGGCGCGAAGCCGGGAGCTCGTCGTTACCCGCTCTCGGGTCCGCAAGCGATCGGGCATTGTAAGCAATCGCACGACCGAACTTGCCCACCGCAACATCAGAAACGTTCAGATCGACCAGGGCCCGATCCACCGGCTGATGGGATGCGGCACGCTCCGGCTCTCAAGTTCTGGCCAGTCCGGCATTGAGCTCACGATGCGCGACCTGGAGAACCCGGAGGGGATCAGAGATCTCATCTATCGCCAGCACGGGTAGGCGTGTTGTTGACGAAGGTGCTGGCTGCGGTCCCGACGGTGGTCCGTGTACGCAAGACGGGATCGGAGACTGTGAGCGATGTGACTGGGATTCGTCAGAACACTTCGCCAAGCCGCCACGGCAACGAATTCACTGGGGGCGTTGCCGTCGTCCTCCCCCGCCCGGCGTGACTTGAGTGTGCGAGGTGGGCGCACGCCGTTGATTGGTTTTGTTCAGATTCACGGCAGGGCCCCCAAACCGACAGGTTCGTCCTGGCAGAAGCGCACGACCGTTGCGGCTCCTCCCACACTCGGCCCGGTGCTGTGAAAGACGCGTTCCGTAGCCATCTGGGCCCGAACAAGGGGGCCCCACGATGCCGTTTCGCGGGTGATTTTTAGAGCCTGTTTTGATTTAATCTTTCGGCCATGCCCCCGATGGGATCGAATCTCCACAAACGTTGTAGGGGATCCCCCCGGGAGTCCAGGGGGCCATCGGTGGATGATCGCGGCCGCGTCCGGCAACCCTTTTCACGGATTCGGCGCATCAGATCGCCCCTGGCCGGTGGCTACTTTCGTTCGGAAGCTTTGTGCACTCACGTTTCTACCGTCGTATGAATGTTGCTATCGTAGGGTGCGGTCACATCGCCTCGGCCTACGCCGAGGGGCTCTCCACGTACCCGAATCTTTCACTCGTGGCCACGGCTGATCTCGAGAAGGAGCGTGCGGAGTCGCTCGCGGCCCCGCACGAGGCCGACGCCTTCGGAGACGTCGACGCGCTGCTTGCGGGAAGCGATGCCGACCTCGTGCTCAACCTTACGATCCACGACGCCCACGCCCCTGTGACAAGAGCGTGCCTGGAGGCGGGACGCCACGTGGTCAGTGAAAAGCCCCTGGCCTTGGATCTCGAGACGGCCCGCGGGCTCGTCGATCTCGCGGACCGCAACGACCGTGTGCTCGCCTGTGCACCGATCTCCGGACAGGCCGACGCCCAACAGTACGCCGCCCGCCTCCTCCGCACCGGTCACATCGGGCCGGTTCGAATGGCGTACGCCGTCGGCAACTTTGGGCGCACGACGGAGTGGAACCCGAACCCGGAGCCGTTTCTGCGCGTCGGCCCGCTCTACGACGGAGCCGTGTACCCGCTTACCGTCCTCACGACCATCTTTGGACCGGTCACGGAGGTGCGCACGGCCGACGTGTCCCTCCTGCTCGAGGAGCACGACCACGACGGGCACACCCTCGAAGTGGAGACGCCGGACCACGTCGCGGCAACGCTGGAGATGGAAAGCGGGACGCTCGTCCAGCTGACGGCGAGCCTGTATGTGCCGCACCAGACGCAGCATTTTTCGAGCCTTGAGGTTCACGGGGACGCCGGCTCGCTGTACCTCGACGACTGCGGAAACTTCGACGGGGACACCGACGCGCCGCTGCTGCAGGTGGCGCGCCTGGGGGAACCGTACCGCCCGTGCCCGCTCCCCCGCCGTCCGGCCCCGCTGTCCTACGCGGCGACGGTGGCGGAGGCGGCCCGGGCCGCGCGCAGTGGGGGAACGCCCCGAGCGTCCGGCCGCCAGGCCGCTCACCTCGTCGCTGCGATTGAGGCCATCGAGGCCTGCGCGGAGGAGGGGGCCTCTGTCACGGTCGATCCGGTCGGGTTCTCCAGGCCGGATCTGCTGCCGTGGACGAGGGCCACGGAGCCGCACCGCACCGTTCACCCGCTGCTCCCCAACTCCGCCGACCCGGCCGCTGCAACCGAGTCCCCTTCCACTTTGGAGGGCCCGGAAGATGACGCCATCGACCTTCCGCCCATCGGGTTCGGCTGCTCGCGCTACCGGGGGGGAACGACGTACGTCGACCTCGACGCCTCGATGGCCGATGCCCTGGCGGCAGGCGTTCGCCTGTTCGATACCGCCGAGCTCTACGGGACGGAGGCGACCCTGGGCTCCCTGATCGAGGGGCCATTGGGGCCGCCGCGAGAGCAGCTATTCCTGGTCGGGAAGGCGTGGAACACGAACCACCGCCCGGAGCACCTGCGGGCCGCGGCGCGGGACTCGCTGGAGCGCCTGGGGATCGACACGTTCGACTGCTACATGTTGCACTGGCCCACGGCCTGGCAGCACCAGGGGCCACTGGGGGACGTGTCGCACCTCTCCCACGAAGAGGCCGCGACCCTCACCTTCCCGAGCGATGAGGCGGGGGAACCGCTGGAGGCCGACGTCACGCTGGCCGAGACGTGGCGGGAGATGGAGGCGCTCCGCGAGGACGGCCGAACGGACACGCTCGGCATCTGCAACGTGTCCCGCGACCAACTGGCGTCGCTTCTAAACTTCGCAGCGGTTCCCCCCGCGGTCGTGCAGGTGGAATGCCACCCGTACCACCACCCGACGGAGCTGATCGACCTCGCCCACGCGCGAGGGATTCGGGTCATCGCCCACTCGCCCCTCTCCGTCCCGGGGCTGCTCGACGACGATGCCATACAGCCCATCGCCAGTGCGCACGGCGTCTCGACGGCGCAGGCGGTGCTGCGGTGGAACCTCCAGCACGGCGTCGTTCCCATCCCGTCCAGTACCGCTCCCGATCACGTGCACGCCAACGCCGACGTGTGCGGGTTCACACTCAGTGAGGACGAGATGGCCACCATCGATGCACTTCATCGGTCGGACTTCGAGCGGCCGTGAGCATCCGGGGCATCGCGGGGCACAATGCTCTGTACAGTGGCGCAAGAAGCATTGCGTGAGACCGTGGAGACCCATCTACCCGGCGGGACCTGTCTTCCTTCTGAGACTGAATTCGGGGCCGGGGATGCGTCTTTTTCGAGGGCGCCTCGCCCGAACGGGCCTGCTGCCGACGCCGCCGGTGTGAGGACCGTCCCGGTCGGCCGGCCCCCCTCAAACAGCCCCCGCAAAGTTCTCCGAATCTGGTAACAGAATAACTTCCGGGAAACACCCTTTGGAGAGCAAGCATTCCGCTTTTCGATCTGAGACGTGCCAAAAGCCTTCATCTCCCACGAAGGGCAACGCCTCTGTCTCAGAGCTGGGGGTAGCTTGCCTCGCCCCTTCCTCTCTGTTACGAGACTGAACGCCGCCAATCCGCATGGACTCCCCTTCCGTTCAACGCCTCACCGGTGCCCGCATCCCAACCGTGGACGGTGAGTTTACACTGTTTCTCTACGAGAACAGCGAAGATGACAAGGACCACCTCGCACTCGTCTGCGGAGATGTTGAGGGACACGACGACGTCCTCGTTCGCGCCCACTCGGAGTGTTTCACCGGGGACGTTCTCGGGTCGCTCCGCTGCGATTGCGGGGAGCAGCTGGACACGTCCATGCGGCGCGTCGCCGAAGAGGGACAGGGCGTAATCCTGTATCTCCGGCAGGAGGGACGCGGCATTGGGCTGCAGAGCAAGCTCCGCGCCTACAACCTGCAGGATGAGGGGTACGACACCGTCGAGGCCAACCGGATGCTCGGCCACGAGGCCGACGAGCGCGATTACACAATTGCAGCGACAATCCTGGAGGACCTTGGCGTCTCGTCGGTCCGCCTGCTAACAAACAATCCGGGGAAGGTCGAGGACCTGACCGAACGGGGGATTGACATCACGAAGCGCGCGCCCCTGAAGCCACACGTCAACCAGCACAACGAGGACTATCTCCGGACGAAGGTGGACCGGATGCGCCACATCCTGGACCTAGGCCCAGCGAACGGGCATTCTCAGGGCAACGCACATGCCAGTTCCCTCCAGTCCCTCGAGCAGCGGATGGAGCGCCACTTCGGGGAGACGGACACGCCGTTCGTGACGCTCACCTACGCGCAGAGCCTGGACGGATCGATCGCGTCGGAGGCGGGCACCCCACTTCCGATCAGTGGGAAGGAGGCACTAGACTTTACACACCGCCTCCGGGCCCTTCACGACGGCATTCTCGTCGGCATTGGGACGGTTCTGTCGGATGATCCGCGCCTCAACGTCCGACGGGGGGAGACGGATCATCCCATTCCCATCGTCCTGGATTCCTCCCTGCGATGCCCCCCGGACGCTCAGCTCCTCACCTGTGAGGGTCCGGACCCGCTCATCTTCACGGCCCCGGACCCGGCCTCCGACCGTCGCGAGGCGCTCACGGCCCGGGGCGCCACGATCCACGAGCTTCCCTGTGCCCCAAACGGGGGCGTGTGTCTCGACTCCCTGCTTGAGGAGCTGGGCGGGCACCACGTCACCAGTGTGATGGTGGAGGGAGGGACGCAGGTGCTCACGGCCTTTCTGCGGCGACAGCAAGCGCAACGAATCATTGTGACGGTGGCCCCGATGTTTGTCGGGGGCACCCCCGCACTCGGCTCGCTTGCACAGGCAGAATCGGCAGATGCGCCCGACGAATTCCCGCACCTGACCCATGTTCAGCAGCGCTGGTACGGAGACGACTTGGTGGTGGAGGGCGATCCGGTCTGGCCCGCATCGGACTAGAGACATCCGCTCCCCCGCCTTGCTCCGACGAGACGCTTTTCCTCATGGCCCAAGCCCGCCAACGTGTCCAATTTTCGGCCCCCGAACAGGCAGAGGTGGTGACGGAAGAGGCCCCGTCGCCCGGCCCCGACGAAGTCCGCGTGCGCACTCAGTACTCCGCAATCAGTCCGGGCACGGAGCGTCTCGTGTACGAGGGAAATGTGCCCGGCACTCTCGACGCTGATCCCTCCATCGAGGCGCTTCAGGGCGATACCCTGTCGTACCCGCTCTCGTACGGGTACGCCTGCGTCGGAGAGGTTGAGGCGCTGGGCGAAGGGGTGGAGCGCGACTGGAAGGGAGCCCCCGTGTTTGCGTTCCAGCCGCACGTGTCCCAGTTCGTCGCCCCGACGGATGCGCTCCTCCGGCTGCCGGAATCTGTGGACCCCACAGATGCCGTCATGATTCCGTCGATGGAGACGGCCGTCAATCTGGTGATGGATGGGCAGCCCATGATCGGAGAGACGGTCCTGGTGTTCGGGCAGGGCGTGGTGGGGCTGCTGACGACCCGTCTTCTTGCCGACCATCCACTGGGCACGCTGGCGGCGGTCGATCCGGTCGCGGCCCGCCGGGCGCGCTCGGAGGCCGCCGGGGCACAGGCCGTCGCATCCGCCGACAACCTGGAGCAGGTGGACGGCTACGTCGCGGCGTCGTCGGGCGACGCAACCAGTGCGGAGCGGGCGGACCTCGTCTACGAGCTCACGGGGCAGCCCAGTGTGCTCGACACGGCCGTGCAGCACACCGGGTTTGCCGGGCGGATCGTCGTCGGGTCGTGGTACGGAACAAAAACGGCCCCGATCGACCTCGGGAGCCACTTCCACCGATCCCGGATGCACATCATCTCCAGCCAAGTGAGCACGGTGGACCCGTCTCATCAGGGCCGATGGACAAAGGATCGGCGCATGTCTGTGGTTCTGGATCTGCTGCCGGAGGTGGCCCCCAGCCACCTCATCTCCGATCGGTTTGCCGTAGGGGAGGCACCGTCCGTCTACGAGCAACTGGCGGACGGCGCGTCGATGCTGCAGCCCATTTTTGCGTACGAGTAGGGTCGGCCCCGAGCAACCCGAGTACCGAGCAGCCTGATTTTCGAGTCCTTTGCGCGTTTCCCCTCACAATTCACGGTCGAGTCGAATGTACGAGCTTATGGTCCGCCGGGACTTCGTGGCCCAGCACTACCTCACGGTGCCCAACTGCGGTCCCGAAAACGAATGGCATTCCCATCATTTTGAAGTGGAGGTCTTGCTCGAAGGCCCCTCCCTCAACGACAACGGCTACCTCGTCGACATCGTGGAGGTGGAGACGGCCCTCGACGGGCTCGTGGACCGGTACCGCGACGCGACGCTCAATGACCTTCCGGAATTCGAGGGCCTGAACCCCAGCATCGAGCACTTTTCGCGGCTCTTCTGTACCGCTTTGGAGGAGCAGCTGGACACCGATGGACTGGACACCACGGTCAAAATCTGGGAAGACGAGGACGCGTGGGCCTCGTACAGCGCGTAGATCGGTTCTCGACGACCGCCTCTCGGCCCCCCGATGCGAATTGGCCTCGTCATTTACGGAGATCTGACCCAGGTATCGGGCGGATACCTCTACGATCGCAAGCTCGTCGACCACCTGCGAGGACGGGGCGACGAGGTCATCGTTTTCTCTCAGCCGGAGCGCCCCTATCCGTTGGGCCTGGTCGACAACCTAAGCTCCTCATTCTGGGCCCGGCTTCGCGCCAGCGATCTCGACCTCCTCCTGCAGGACGAGCTCAACCACGCGTCGCTCGCCCTCGGCAATGTCTGGCTGCGAAGGGTTCTCGATGCCCCCATCGTCACAATTGTTCATCACCTGCGCGCCGAGGAACAGCGGTCGGCCCTGTCGGCGGCGGCCTCCCGCATTCTCGAAGGGCTCTACCTGAGAACCCCCGACGCGCGCATCTACAACAGCCGCTCGACGAAGCGCTCCGCGGAGGCCCTCGCGGACACACGCCCCCATGTCATCGCCCGCCCCAGTGGGCGCCGCTTCGGGCCGCCGGTCTCTCCGGACCACGTGTCTGAGCGTGCGCGCGCAGGCAATGCGCTTCGGCTGCTCTTTGTCGGCAACCTCATTCCGCGGAAGCGCCCGCACCTGTTGATCGAGGGGCTTGCCCGGGCCCGATCGACGCGGTGTACGCTGGACATCGTTGGTGACCGGTCGGCCGACGACATGTACACGACCACCGTGCGTCAGTCCATTGATCGGCTCGACGATCCCTCCCGGGTGACCCTGCACGGACAGGTGCCCGACGACGATCTAAAAGAGTTGCTCGACGCCTCGCACGCCCTGGCCGTGCCGTCGGCCCACGAGGGATACGGCATCGTGTATGTCGAGGCAATGGGCCGCGGCCTCCCGGTTTTGGCAAGCCCGAACGGGGGCGTCCGAGACGTGGTCTCCGACGGCGACACCGGGTACTTCGTCGAGACGGCCGAGGACATCGCGGCAGCGATTGACACCTGGGCCACTGACCGCGAGCACCTCGCCGAGATGGGCCGGGCCGCGGTAACCCGATACCAGGAGACGCCCACCTGGGCGGCGACGTGCCGCCGCATTGCCTCGTTTCTGGATCGCATCGCACGCCACTCTCCATCCTAACGCACCGGCCCTCCGTGTCCGAACCGGCGACATACAGTTATCCGCGCTACCTGGAGGCGAAGCGAACCGTCGACGCTCGGGCCCTGAACCGACGCGTGTGGTCCCGATTCGTCGACGAGCTTGCGGCGCGCGACTCCTCACCGGTCCGCGTCTTGGAGGTTGGGGGCGGCGTCGGGGCCACCGTTGAGCGAATCGTTGAGGCCCTCGCGTCCCGGTCCGTCGACAACCTCGACTACACGTTTGTCGACCTTGAGTCCAAGAACGTGGAGGCGGCGCGGACGGGGCTCCGCACCTGGGCCGAGGGCCGCGGCTACAGCGTGTCGGACGGGACGCCGCAGGTCTGGACCGACGGCCCGATCACGGTCACCGTCCGATTCGCGGCGGCCGACCTGTTCGACGTAGCCGCCTCCCACGAAGGCCCGCCCCACGATGCACTCGTGGCCCAGGCGGTCCTGGATCTCCTGCACATCCCGGACGCGCTCGGCGCACTGGCCCCGCTCCTTGCCCCCGGAGGGCTGTGGTACCTGCCCATTCACTTCGACGGGGTGACGGCGTTTGAGCCACGGGTCAACCCCGACCTGGATGCACGGGTCGAGCGGCTCTTTCACGAGAGCATGGCGGATCCGAGCCTGGAGGGCGAGCGGGCCGGCGCGCACTGTGGGCGGCGCCTCCTTCGCCACCTTCACAACTCGGACGCCCCGCTTCTAGAGGCGGGCTCCTCGGACTGGGTGGTCGTTCCCCAGGACGGAGCCTACCCCGGCGACGAGGCCTACTTTCTCCACCACATCCTGCACTTTATTGAGACGGAGCTCACAGGCCATCCCGAATTGGATGCGGAGGCGTTTGCGAACTGGGTTGCCACCCGTCGCCAACAGGTTGAAACGGGGGAGCTGATCTACATCGCTCATCAACTGGATGTGCTTGCCCGCAGTCCCTAAGTAGCCTCGAAGACATACGGTTACTCAAGAGTCATTCTGAGCGATCGACGAACAGTGAGAAGAGGGCGTTGAAGAATCTCTTTGCATCAAGCGGAGGCGGCTCATAGGGGTCGCTCCCGCCCTTCTTCCGAGAGATTCACTCCAGGAGCACTCGGTTACTGCGCTCCCAGCGCCTCGACTCCGCTTGGAATGACAATTTTCAAAGTTGTTTTGCCAACCTACTTCGCTCTGTTCGGCATTCATTTGGCACCCATGGCCCGCACGGGACTGGTGCGTGAATCCATCCGAGAGTCTCCCAACCAGTCTCGTGGAGACATGAGTGATTGGGCCGGCAGCCGGACCGCCAAATTACGCCACCGTTGCGGCGGGAAGAACCCCTCCTGCCTGCTTCCAATAAGGAGTACGTGACGGTCCCGCTCACCCCCCACCTTATTTTGCCAAGGCGTCCCTCGACCGTCGCCCTCGGAATTTCTTTTGGTTCCTCTTTCCCACAACTCGGTTACCGATCATGGCCTCTACCTTCGACGCAACGTTCACGTCCATCCACCAGATGACCCCTCGGGTCAAACAGTATCTTTTGCGGGTCGAGGATCACACGTTTTCCTACCGTCCCGGCCAGCACACCGTCATCAGCTTCGAGCAGGACGGGGAGACCGTGAAGCGCCCCTACACGCCGGTCAACCTGTCGGGGACCGACACGCTCGCCCTCGCCATCAAGCGCTACGAGGACGGCGCGGCGTCGACGTGGATGGCGGAGCGTTCGGTTGGGGATGCCCTCACGCTTACGGAGCTCAAGGGCAATCTGCACCTCCGAGACCTGGAGCGGGACACGGTCTTCCTGTCAACCGGAACCGGGATCACCCCAATGGTGGCGATGCTGAAGCAGTATCTGCGAGAGGGCACCGGAGAGGTGGCGTTTCTCTACGGGGAGCGGACGCAGGAGGACATCATGTTTCGGGAAACGCTCGACCATCTCTCGGCCGACCACGACAACCTGCGGGTGCTCTACTCACTTTCCCACGAGAACTGGAGCGGCCCGACCGGCCACGTGCAGACGCACCTCGACGAGGCCCTCGGCGACGCGTTTGACACGCCGCACTACTACGTTTGCGGCATCCCGCCGATGGTGGTCGACACCGAGGCGCTCCTTCAAGACCGCGGCGTGGACGAAGACCGGATCTTTACCGAGGGCTGGGAAGCAAACGCGGTGTAGAGTCATCGGGGGAGGGGGCCGCCCCGGCACGCGAAGGATCTCGGCACGCTCCGGCCGAGCGCACGCCCATCGGGCACAAATGCCACAGATGCTTGAGAAACCCCATCCGCTCGTGCCGACGGGCGGGGAACGTGTCAGAGGGAGCGGAGGAAGGCAACCAGGGCATCTCGCTCATCCCCCGAGAGTTTGGTGCGGAAGCGCTCACGGGCCGGCCGTGCCTCCCCGCCGTGCCAGAGAATGGCCTCCCGGATCGACCGGGCCCGGCCGTCATGGAGAAGTGTGTTGTGGCCTTGTATCAGCTCACGGAGCCCGAGCCCCCACAGCGGCGGCGTGCGCCACTCGCGACCGGACGCGTCGAAGACCGGACGGCCGTCGGCCAGGGCCGGGCCCATGTCGTGAAGCAGCAGATCGGTGTACGGGGCAAACTGCTGGTTCGACACCGACGGCACCCCCTCCAGCCGACCCGACTCGGCAACAGGACGATGGCAGGTGGCACAACCAACGTTGCTGAAAATTTCTTCTCCTCGTCGCACCGCCGGATCCTCAGTATCACGGCGGGCCGGCACGCCGAGACTTTGGACGTAGAAGGTCACCTGGCTCACGGCTTCCGCGGTCACCTCCGGGTCGTTGTTGAGACTATCGGCCTCCTCGTGGGGTGGTTGGCCCGCACAGATTGAGGACTGACAGATTACCACAGTCCCGCTTGCTTTCCGGTAGAGCCTTAGTGGATCTGGAGAATTGCACGAACGCAAGCCGCTGCTCTGGGCTTAACTTGGGAGCCCCTCGACGACCGATACGGGAAGATGGGAGACTTCACCGCCGAGAAGTGGCCGTCCGGGCATCGGTGTGCAGTTGTAAATCGGGAGGGCGACTGGCCTGCCGCCGCCAACGGCAACCTGGTATGCCCCAAACAGAAAAGGCCCGCTCCGAATCGGAGCGAGCCCTTTCGTCTGCTGCCAAATGGCAATGCGTCTCACAGTTGCCGAGACGCCACGGGCGCCATTAAAGCGTGCTGCTCGCCTCGTCGGCCGGGGCGGCGTTCAGGGCGCTGAGACCCTTTTCGGTCTGCTCGACCTCATACTCAATGGTCTGCCCTTCCCGGAGATCTTCACCGGAGGTCATGCCCGAGATGTTGTTTGCGTGGAGAAAAACGTCATCACTCCCGTCGAGAGGCTCGATGAAACCGAATCCGCGGGAGGTGTCGAAGAACTTAAGCTTGCCCTTTTCCATGTAGGTATACCTAATCTGTATTTGGGATGCCTCACCTCTGGGTGACGACCTGGCAGCGAGGGAAGAGCCCCTGCTTGCCGGAACGACACTATGTGATGACGCGCGTTAGTGTACAAGGTTTCACCTATCAATCTCTACGCAGTTCCCCAGGCGACCTGCTCGCGCCTCGTCTTCACGGAGTCGCCTTCTTCCCCCCCGGTGCTCTCCCCTCAGCCGCGCGCGTACTCTCGCACCCCGGCCGACTCCACCATCAGGTCGAAGAGGTCCGTGTTGCGCGTGAAGTCGCCGATCGCCTCGCTGCCGGGTCCCATCGCGGCAAGCTCCACGTAGTCGGAGGTGTGGTCCCCCCCGAGCCAGTTGACCGACGTGTAATTGGCCTGGATGGCCCCGAGCAGCAGGTCGGGATCGCTCTTCTCGCGGTAGGCCGCCTGGTACTCGCCCCGCAAGGCGTCCTGGACCAGTTCAGCCTCGTCGCGCCGGATCGGGAACTGCCAGGCCTCCGCCACGCGGTCCTGAATCTGCCGGTAGGTGCTGTCCGCGTCGAGCTCCGAGAGGATCCAGCTGTTGGTGTACTGGAAGTCCGCAACCCGGTCAAACATGTCGTTCGAGTCCGAATACCGGTCGCCGGCGGCGTTCACGCCCGGATTGGCGTTGCCGTGGTCGGTGGTGATGATGACAAGGGTGTCGTCGCGGCCCTCGGCGAAGTCGAGCGCCGTGCCGATGGCCTCGTCGAACTCAACCTGGTCGTACACGAGGCCGCCCGTGTCGTCCTCGTGCGCTGCGTGGTCGACGCGCCCGCC
>NZ_NCQY01000020.1:19137-210150 GCF_002894645.1 Salinibacter altiplanensis | reverse complement strand
AGAAAGCCGTCGTTGTTCTGCGAGAGGCGCTGGAGGGCCGCGTCGGTCATCTCGGGCAGGCGCGGCACCCGCTGCTGGTGAGAGGAAATGTTTTGATGATCGAGGACGTAGGGCAGGTGGGTGTCGTAGAACGTTCCGAGGAAAGCCCCCTCGTGCCCCCAGGTGTTTAGGCCCGACTTCGACTGAGCCACTGTGTAGCCCTTGTCCTCGAAGGCCTGAAACAGATTCTGCCCGTCGTCCCGCTGGTCGGAATCGAAGTGACGCGCCCCGCCGCCCATCAGCACGTCGTACTCACGCTCCAGGTGCTGCGCAGCAATCTTGTCCTCGCTCCACCGTGCGGGCATGTTGATCCCGAAGCCCGACGGGGTGGCGTGCGTGATGCGGGTCGTGGTCACGAGCCCCGTTCCCTTCCCCGCGTCCCGGAAAATCTCAAGGATGGTGCGGTATTTTTCCCCGTCCTCGCTCATGTTCACCGCCTCATTGAAGACGCGGTGGCCCGAGCCCCACGACGAGGCCGCCGCCGCGGAGCCGGTCACGATCGAGTTCGCCGCGGCCATGTCCATGAGGCCGTGCCGCACGCGCCCCTCTTCGTAGAGGCGCAGCCAGTTCGACCGCCGCCCGTGGTGGCGCCGGAGGTGCAGGTCCGCCATCGTAAGGGTGCCGGCGCTCATGCCGTCGCTCACCAGGAAGATGATGTTTTTGGCGTCGCCGGGCGCCTCGATGCCCGACACGTCGGTGCGGGGCTTCCCGCTGGCCGTGCTGGCCATGCCGCCGGTGCCGAGGGCCAGGGCCCCGAGGGCCCCGGTCTTCAAAAAATCGCGGCGGGAGGGCGCATCGTCGGAATCAGATCGGAGACGGTCGTGGTACGCGTCGCTCACGGAAGAGGGGTGGGGGCTGGTCGACAGGATGCGATGACACAACACAAAAACCAAAGCCGCCCGCAAAGATCCCTGCGCCGTCGACCGGAACGGGTTACCAAAGAATGATCCCTCCGGCTACCCGTCGCCAATGCGGCGCAGCTGCTCGGCCTCCGTCATTACGCGGCGGCCCATCAGCAGGCTGGTGAGCAGGCTCGTGAGGCCCCCGGCGGCGAAGATCATGGCCATGATGACGAACTGATAGAGCGCGGCATAGACGGGGTTCTCCCCGCCGAGAATCATCCCGGCCATGACCCCAGGAATCCAGACCCAGCCCAGGCTCTTCAGCGAGTCCACCACTGGGATGAGCGAGGCCCGGACGCTGGTCCGCAGGGGCCGGGCCAGCACGGCCCGGGGCGGGCCGCCGAGCGCAAGGCCCACCTCAATTTCATTTCGCTTGTCCCGGAGCTCGTCCTTGAGGCGGTCGAGCGCCAGGCTGTTGATCTTCATGGCGTTGGCGATCACGAGGCTCCCCACCGGCACGAGGCTGCGGACGGTCGCCTCGATGGCCCCGGCCGCCGTCATCGTGACGACGACGAGCCCCGCCCCCACTGTAATCGACAAAAATGAAACCTGCGTGACGCCGGGCAGGCCCTCTCCCCGCTGCCGTGAGATCCAGGTGGCCCCGCCCACCATCCCGAGCAAAATGAGCGTGCTCCAGACGACGGGCACCGCCAGCAGCCCCCCGATGACGAGACCCACGGCCACGATCTGCACGAAGCCGCGGGCAAACGCCCCACTCAGCTCCGACTCCAGCCCTAGGCCGCGCCGCCACGAGAGGAGCACAACGAGCACGGCCAGCACGGTCGCGGCGCCGACCTGGGCAAGTCCCTCAAGTACGATGGGGTCCTGAACGTAGCCGAGGGCATCTTGGAGCATCGTACCTAGCTCTGTGTGGAGTCCTGCGGGCGGTTCCCCCTGAAGGCTCGACCCTCCGACGCACAATCGACCCGGTCGCGGGTGTTCAGAGACAAACGATACGACACTGGGATCCCCGGACAGGCCGCGAACCGACACGGCCTATCGGATCAGGGTCGACGGAAACGCGACGGGGCTCTCGTGTCCCTCCTCGTCCACCGCGGCCACGCCGAAGAGGTAGTTGTCGATGACGACGTTTTCGAGGGTGTGCTCCGTCGTGCCCGCCGGCACAAACGTGCTGTGTTGCCAGCGGGGGGCGGCGGTGCGGCGCCAGTATACCTTGTAGCCGGCCAGGTCGCCGTGGTCGACTGCCTCCCAGTCCAGTGTCGTGTTCGGGGAAACGGCCCCGCCGATGCGCACGCTGTCGGGGACGGGCGGGCCGGCGGCCAGCGAAGCCAGGGAGGCGACGTTGACGCCGGTCAGCTTCTTCGCGTACTGGAAGTTGACCCCCTCGACCACGTCCCCGTACTCAGTCCCGTCTTCCGTCCGGAGGTCCTGGTGCTGCCGGTTGTAGTTCTCGTGCGTCTCCATCACCCGCACGGCCGGGAAGCCCCGGTCGGCAAACGGCATCTGGTCGCCCCCGCGCCCGAAGCGGTCGAGCCGGTAGATGAGCATCGGCTCCAGATTGCGGACGTACGTCTCGGCCATGCCGGCCACGTAGCGCGCAAGCTGGCGGGAGGGCCCGTCGTTCTCTCCCCCGAAGAACCGCGCCGACCAGTTCTCCGACAGGTCCTCCGGCCGGGGCTGGGAAAAGACCCGGAACGTGTTGTTCTCCACCACGCCGTCGATGCCCTCCACGTTGCCAATCATGTCGTTGTTGAGCACGCCAGCCAGGTGCCATTCCTGGGCCACCTCTGCCGCGTGCGTGCTGCCAAAGAGGCCCTGCTCCTCGCCGGTATACCCCACGTACACGATGCTGCTCTCAAACTCGTGCTGCGACAGAACCCGAGCGGCCTCCACTGCTCCCGCCACGCCCGACGCGTCGTCGTTGGCGCCGGGGGCACGGCTCGTGCTGTCCATGACACTGGAGACCCGCGAGTCGAGATGCCCCCCCATTAGCACGTACCGCTCGGGATGATCGGTGCCTCGCTGGATGGCCATCACGTTGTAGACAGGCGTATCGCTCGGAATCCGTTCGGTCTCCGAGGCCTCCACGACCGTCTTTTGATAGTGAACCTCGAGGCACCCGCCACAGTCGGCAGAGATGCGCTCAAACTCGGCCTTCAGCCAGCGGCGGGCGGCCCCGACGCCCCGCTCGTCCGAGGTCGTATCCGAAAGAGTGTGGCGCGTGTGGAAATCAACGAGGGTCCGGACATCGGCCTCCAACCGATCGGCCTGCACGTCGTGGACCATCTGCTGGACGGCCGGGTCCACCTCGGAGGGCGGGCCCTCCTGGGCCATGGCCGGGCTCCCAAGCACAAGGGACAGTACGAGGAGCACACTGCTAAGACGAAGCATCGAGACACAAACAATTTTTGGGAAAGCGGTGGCGGGCCCATAGGGTAACCACACGCGCCCCGAATCTCCATTCAGGGCTCCTCAGGCGGCACATTTGTGCCCCGACGACGCTCTGTGAACGGGCCCCTCCTTCCCCCCAGGGGACAGAGCGACCGCTCTCCGGCGAGGGCAGCTGGACGCGGGCTATGAGCTCGCGGACGCGTCGACCACATCCGTGCTCTTGCCTCTTCGGACCACCCGCCCCCCCTCCATCCGCACGCCCCGCCGTCCCAGCCGCCGCGCCCGGTCGGCGTCGTGGGTGACGAGCACGGCCGTGAGCGCGTAGGCATCCATCACGTCGGCCAGGAGCGACTCGACGCGCTCCGCCGCCTGAGCGTCGAGGCTCGAGGCTGGCTCGTCGAGCAGCACGACATCGGGGTCGTTGAAGAGGGTGCGGGCGATGGCCACGCGCTGCGCCTCCCCGCCGGAGAGCCGATCGGCGTCCCGGTCCGCAAACCCCGACAGCCCCAGCCGGTCGAGCAGTTCGTGCAGCTGCTCCGTGTCGACCGGCTCGTCCCGCAGTGTGGGGCCCCACGCCACGTTCTCCGCGACGGTTCCGCCCACGAGCGTCGGCGCCTGTGGCACCCAGCCCACGCGTTGCCGCAGCGTGCGCGGAGCGATGGTGCGGTAGTCGGTGCCCCCGAGACGGACGGCCCCCGACGTCGGCTCGTCGAGGCGATTCAGGAGGCGCAGAAGCGAGGTCTTGCCCGAGCCGGACGGGCCAAACACGACGAAGACTTCCTCGGCCCGCACCTCGATCGACACGTCCGCCACCAGCGTCTCACCGTCGACGGTGCGCGTGAGGTTTTCGGTGGTGAGGAGCCGGGGATCGGGCATCGGGGGACCAACGTTCGCGGGGCAGACGCTAAGGGGTCGCGGCGAGCAGGTGCTACTCCGAATCGGCTGCCCACGGCCCGGCGCCGGCGATCACCAGCACGAGTGAGCCGAGCAGCATCGCCCAGTCGGTCCGCATTGCGTGGGCCATGCTCCAGAAGCCATACTGGCTCAGCTCGCGCACCTCGAACGGCCCGAAGCCCGTCCCCATCCAGATCGGAATCTTCGTCGTGATGATCGCGACGGTCATGATTGTGGCCGTGCCCGCCGCGGCCAGCCGCGTGTAGAGGCCCAGCAGAATGAGCGCGCCACAGACGACCTCCGCCGCGCCGACGAAGTTTGCCAGGACCTTGGGAACCGGCCACCCCATGTCCGCGAAGCGCCCGGGGCCGCGCATCGCCGGAGACAGAAATTTCTGAATGCCTTCGGAGAGGAAGACAGCCCCCACCATGAGGCGGACGAGCGGCAACGTCCACCACGCCATCTTGGGGGACGAGGCGCGGGAATGGGAGTCTGCCATGGGATGGATCCGAGCGGAAGAGCGTGCAATGGAGGTACCATTCCTCAGTCTCCGTGCCCATCAACCTCCGGAAGGCTATGCGTCAACGCCAGAAACGGGTTCCCCCAGCAGAAGGAGGGCACATCCGATGCCCAGCGCAACCAGGGCGAGGCCGATCACATTGCTGATCAGCACGTTGCCGAGCCCCCTCAGGACCCGTCCCTCCCGCAGCAGCATGAGGCTTTCGAGGCTGTAGGTCGAAAACGTCGTCAACGACCCGATTCCCCCCGTAAAAACAAACACCCGCACGTTCTGCGAAAACGAATACTCGGCGGCGACGACCCATAGCACCCCGATGAGGAAACAGCCCGAGAGGTTCGCCGCGAGCGTGCCCCACGGAAACGATGGGGGGAGGAGTCGATGGGCGAGTGACGACAGGCCGTGCCGAAGAAGTGCGCCGAGGCTGCCGCCAAGCGCGATCCAGAACAGCTTTACCATACGAGAGTCGACGGTGCTCCTACGTTATAGCGGGAATCAGTAGGAGTCATCAGCCCCCCGCAGGAACTGCTGCGTAGAGGCAGCTATCGGCGACCCCCATCGCCATCGGTGGGCATGTTGGGAAAACAGTGCCTGCGGGGCAAGTTCCCCTCCAGAGCACGCATGCCTCGCCTCACACCACGGCCTCACAGGCCTCAACGGCGGCGGTCAGGAGCGCGAGGGCATCGCGCACCCCGTCGGCTTCTCCCTTCTCGAAGTCGCCTTCCTCGACAGCCATCTGGTTCGTCACGTGGGCGAAGCAGACCACCGACTGCTCCCGCGCCTCCGCAAACGCATAGAGCGCCGCCGCCTCCATCTCGACGGCGAGAATGCCCTCGTCGCGCGCCGCGGCGATCGCGGTCTCCGTCTCGCGATAAGGCGCGTCGGTCGTCCAGGACCGGCCCGCGTGCACCGGCACAGGCACCGGTGCAAACGCGTCTTCAAACCGGGCACGCAGTGCTGGATCCAGCGACGCGTAGGACGAGGGCGGACGATAGTGGGGACTGGTTCCCTCGTCACGGAGGGCCTCCTCGATGAAGACGAAGTACGGGGGCTCGCCCTGCGGCACGATCTGCCCGGCGGACGTGATGCTCAGCAACAGTTTACACCCTGCCGCAAAAAGCTGCTCGGCCACCAGGACGGCAAAAGAACTCCCTACGGCCCGGTCCAGCACCCCGATCGTTCGCCCCTCCAGAACCGTTTCGTAGAGGGTCGTGTGGTAGCCGGGCCAGTGGGGATGCGGCTGGGCCTGGCCGGTTTCTCGCAGATGATCCACGATGTCCCCGTCCGGGTCGAGCAGGCACACATCCGGCACGGTGCCATCCTCGACCTCGTTCTGGCGTCGCGCCTCGCGGAGGAGGTTTTCCGGCTGGAAGACCGACGGCTCCTCGTAGGCCTTGTGTGGACGGAGGGGAGACGAGTCGGAAGAAGCCATGAGCGAAGACTCGTGATCAGATGCACGTTCCGTCGACACGACGACGAGTGCTCCCGCAGCGCACCCCCCACGGGCAGGACGTACGCGGATCGGGCCTCACCCGGGCTCGCCCGTCTCCTCGTCGCCGGACGGGCCCTCCAGAGACACCACTTCGGGGCGCAGGTCCTCCCCCGCGTCCTTCGGATCGATGCGCTTGAGCGGCGCCCACAGCAGGCCCACGAAGCGTTGATCCGCCGGGGCGTCCCACCCGTCGAGCCCAAACTCCAGGGTCGATGGGTCGTCGCTTAGGCGAAAGGTGCGTCCGAGCCGGTCCCAGACCGAGAAGAGCGAACTGTAGTTCGAGTCCGTCTCCGGCTGGAAGCGCGAGTGGTGCACCTTGTGCATGTCCGGGGTCACAATCACTGCGCGCAGCGCGCGGTCCAGCCACGCGGGGAGCGCAACGTTCGCGTGGTGGAACTGCACCACGGCAAACATCACCGTCTCGTAGAGGACCAGCTCCCAGAGGTAGATTCCGCCCCCCAGGATCACGCCGATCCGCAGCAGGGACGAGATGATGATCTCACCGGTGTGGAACCGGCTGGCCGTGGTCACGTCCATCTTCGGGTCGTGGTGGTGCACCCGGTGGAACCGCCAGAGAAACGGGATGACGTGGTTGATGCGGTGCCACACGTACATCCAGGCGTCGAGCAGGAGCACAGCGCCGAGGGCGTGGGCCCAGAGCGGCAGTCCCCCCGCGGCGCCGAACCAATGGAGGAGCCCGAGGCCCTGCTGCTCGGCCCAGATCGCGGCCGCCCCCCAGAGTCCGACGAAGAGAAGGGAGATGACCGCGGCATTGAGGCCGCCCAGCAGAAGGTTGCGCAGCGCATGCACGCCTCGCTCCTTGGGCGCCCGCCGGAAGTAGTCGAAGAACGGATGGGCGTGCTCCCAGAGCATCAATGCCGCCAGCCCCACGAGCATGCCAGTCGTTTGGGCCTGCGTCATTGCGTCGAGAAGGGCAGCCATGGGCGCGTGGTTGTCTGCTGAGCAGAAGCGACCGGACGGGTGAGCGAGGGCAATTGCCCGACCCGGGCCCTGGCAATGTGACCCTCGCAGTTCTTCTCAGACGGCCGCACGTTGATCGCTTCCACCGTGCACCGAGGCCGCTGTTTCCTCTCTCCCCAGCCGTCTCTTTTTCGACGCAAAACCGACAGAAGAACCCAGGAACTGCCTCGCACGTCCCTCCGATATGACTCCTTCTGAGAAACACGCCCGAGATCTACGTGCCACAATAAGCCTCCCATTCTTCGGCGGAGTGCGTGTCCGCCGTCGAAAGGTGCTTCCGCGTGCAGGTGGCACTGGCCGGACAGAGCCGAGCGACCTCCTTGGCCTGCCGAATCGTCTCGGGCAGGGTCTCTCGCTCGATGCGTTCGTAGCCACAGCCTCGGAAATAGTCCATTGCCGTCGTGGCGAGCAGATAGAGCGTGAGGTCCTCATGCGGCAGGTCGACCGCTCAGAGCAGGTCCCAACCGGCATCGAGGTCATCAGGCACAGCGGCGTCTATCGTCGCTCGTTGGTCGTGAGGAGGGGTAGAAAAGCCAGCAGAACGATCCCCCGCCCCAACAACTGGCGTCCGTGGTCGGCTCACCAGGGCATATTCCCTCCGTGCAAACAACGTGAGAAGAGTTTTTCTCCGCTCTCTGCCTGCCCATCTATGGGGGACGACGTTCGTACGTTCGATACTCATCTATCGACTCAACCTAGACGATCCCTCCTCCTATGCCCACCTGGCTGATGCCCATCTGGCTGCAGACCACGCTTCTGCTCGTTCTGTCAAACGTGTTCATGACGTTTGCCTGGTACGGGCACCTCAAAAATCTATCGGACGACCCGTGGTACGTGGCTGCCCTCATCGCGTGGGGCATTGCGTTCTTCGAATACGCCGTTCAGGTCCCCGCCAACCGCATCGGCCACACGGCCCTCACCCTGGGCCAGCTCAAAATTCTGCAGGAGATTATCACACTGTCGGTGTTTGTGCCCTTTGCCGTGTTCTACATGAACGAGACTCCGGACTTGGACTATCTCTGGGCCGGGCTCTGCATGGTCGGGGCGGCCTACTTCATCTTTCGGTGAGGATGCGCGTCATGTTGGGGACGAAGGGATTCACGGTTCGCGCGCACGGTAATCCCAGTAATCCCAAAAGAGTACGAGGGACCCCAGCCATCGGCTACAGTCCCTCGGACAGAAGACAAAACGTCGCTGCTCTCAGTCGCCACTATTGCTGCGTGGCGGACTCCGCCGGTTCGGACGACGAGACCGGCGCGCCGTTTCCGCAGCAGGGGGCGCTGTCGGCATCGCGCCCAGTGTGCCGGTCGGACGCAGCCGCCCCCGGATCGCTTTTTTCCTCGTCCTCAATCTCTTCGATGTCAAGGGAGCAGCACTCCTCGTCGGAGGAATTCTCTTCTGTGCCCCATCCGAAAAGTGTGCTGAAGAAGCCGTTGTCGGTAGCCATGGGTCTGATGGTTCGGTTGATGAGAGAGAAAGTCCTCAGCGCAAAATTCCCCGCTGAGGGTCGCGTGCGAGCGAATGAGCGCTCAAAAGAAGATCGTGTAGGACAATCCTGCCGTGACAGCAACCGTGAGAATCGTGGCCACGAATGCGCCCAGGAGACGAGGCTTGAAGATCGCCGATAGCATCGATACCTCAGGGATGGACGCCCCGGCCCCGCCGATGATCAGTGCAATCACCGCCCCGGTGCCCATGCCCTTTTCGATGAACGCCAGCCCAATCGGCACCATGGTCTCGGCGCGGACATAGAGCGGAACCCCGATGACGGAGGCGATGGGGATGGCCAGCGGGTTGTCCGGCCCGGCAATGCCCGCGATGAAGGTTTCCGGTACGAAGCCTTTGACCGCGGCGCCGATCGCGACACCGATCACCAGGTACCAGAAGACGCCCCGAAAGTCGCCCCAAGCGGCCCCCCACGCGCGCCGCAGCTTGTCCTGCCACGTGCCCGTGCCGCGAGCAGCATCTTCTTGGGGGCCGCCCGAAACGCGCACACGCTTGACGTCCTTCTCCAGGCCCAGTTTTTCCCAGGCAACGCCACCGATGACCGCCAGGGCAAACCCGACGGCTGCGTACGCCAGGGTCGCCTGCCAGCCGAGCATTACCCAAAAGAGGCCAATAATTACGGGGTTGATAAGCGGAGAGGCGATCAAAAACGACATGACGGCCCCGAACGGGGCGTTCGCGTTCAGGAGCCCAAGGGTCATGGGAATCGTGGAGCACGAGCAGAACGGCGTCAGTCCGCCCAGGGCCGCGCCCGAGGCATTCTGGCCCACCGGCCCCCCGCGCGTGAGCCAGCCCCGCATCCTGTCGTCGGAAACGTATTCTTGCAGCAGCGCCACCAGGAGGCTGATCGCCAGGAAAAGCACAACCAGCTCCGCCATGATGACGGCAAAGAACTCCAGGCTATCAACGAGTGAGTTCATAGTTTGACGATCGCAGGTTCTACGGATTCGCACAGGTATGAGGGCCTATGCATAGACCCTCGATGTTTAATGGCAAAAAAAGAGACTCGTGGTATCACGTCGCGACGGTTTCCGACGCCCGTTCGACGTGTTCGAGGGCGTCCTGCCAGACCTCCACGCCCCGCTCGAAGGCTCTCCGCCCTTTTTCCGTAAGCCGGTACACTTTGCGTTGCCGCCCATTGTGCGTTTTCTCCGTGGCCTCGGCGCAGCCGCACTCCTTAAATTCGCGGAGGATTGGGTACACCGTCCCCTCCGTCGGGACACAAAACCCATCGGTCTGTTCATCGACGGCCTTGGTGACGCCGTATCCGTGCAGGGGCTTCTCGTAGAGCGCGCGCAGGATGAAGAACTTACAGAGACTCTGATTCATCACAGAGCGCCAGTAGTCCTCGGTCGTGATGTCGCCAGCCATTGGTCTGCATGGGTTTTTGCCTTGATGGTCTATGCATGTTATGCCGTGCTTTTTTCCCTGTTCCGGCCGGACCCGTCGTCAACTCGATCCACACTACAGAAGCCAGCGTTCGGACTGATTCGGGAGTCCAGCTCCGTCGGCTGCACTCCGCTTCGAACAAACATCACCCTCTGTCCGCCGACGCGAACGTGACGTCAATCCAGTCGGCCAGCTCGTCGCGAACGCGCTGGAAGGCCGCGCGCGTCTCCGCATCGGTCCCGTCGACGGCCGAGGGGTCGTCGAACCCCCGATGCAGGTTTTGCTCGCGAGCCGGAATGTACGGGCAGTTCTCCGCGGCATCGTCGCAGACAGTGACGACGATGTCGAGCGGCGTGTCGGCACATGCATCAACATGATCGGAGGTATGCCCAGAAATATCGATCCCGATTTCCTCCATCACCTCGACGGCAAACGGGTTGACTCCTCTGGGATTCGTCCCCGCGCTGTAGACTTCGTAGCGGTCCCCGTAGCGATCGCGCAGCAGCCCCTCGGCCATCTGGGAGCGGGAGGCGTTGTGGGTGCAGACGAAGAGAACAGTATCCATGGGGACAAAAGAAGAGAGAAAAGGTAGGAACCCCGCGTATTGTTGAGGCCGGACGCGCCCGGGCATTCTGTCGGTCAGCAACAGCCGCCCCCAGGCGTGCAGCCCCCGCCCTGCGGCGCATCGGGAGAGACGTCCCCCATCGAGATCATCACCGAGCCGAGACGGCGGGGGGTCTGTTGCGAGTCGCACTCAGGGCAGGTGGCGTCAAGCCCGTCTTCGTACTCGGCGACGGTTGCCTCTAGCTCAAAGTCGGTGTCGCAGTCGGAACAGCGGTATTCGTAGGTCGGCATGGCGAAGAGCAATTGGTAAATCAGTTATGCAGAAGGAGTTGCCGCGGCGGCCTTGGTGGCCGCGTCGCGGCGGGAGCGAGCGGCGGCCGTCGGGACCATGAGGACGGGCCGTTGGGCGCGCTTGATGAGGGCATCGGCCGTGCTTCCGACGACCTGTTCTTCGAGGTAGCCGCGGCCGTGCTTCCCGACGATCAGGACGGTACTGTCTTCCGCGTCGGCCCCCTCCGCAATGGCCGCCGAAGCGGCACGCCCCTGCTCCACCCGGACGGCAGTCGGACAGGCGGCCCGCTCGGCCAGGGCCTCCAGCTCGGTGCGGACCGCCCCGGCGGAGACGTCGCTGTCCTGCGCGTCGCGCACCGTCATAAAGACGGCCGATTCGGCCTGCTCGGTGAGCCCTAGGGCCGCCTCTTCAGCCCCCTCCGCCGAGTCGGACAGGTCGGTCGCCAGGAGCGGGCGCCGGAATTTCTTGTCGCAGACGCCTGAACACCGGGCATTCCCATCGCCCTCGGCCGGTTCGATGCGGTCGAGCAGCACCGGCACGGTCGTCGTGCGCATCACCTCGGTGGCCGTGGAGCCGAGAAGCAGGCGCTGGAGCAGGTTGTGCCCGCGGGAGGCCATCAGAATCAGATCGGCCTCCTCATCCTCGGCGTAGTCCACGATCCGAGGGGCCGACGGGCCGGTCTCCAGGTGCGTGTGGACCGCAACGCCCTTCCCCCGCAGCTGCTCGGCGCGTGAGGACAGCATGTCTTCGTACATCTCCCGGTGCTCCACGGGCGGGCGGCGTCCGTAGTGCATCTCCAGCACGTGCATCAGCGTGACGGTCTCCATCCCGACCGACCGAAGCTCGGACAGGCACTCCAGAAGCGGCTCGGTCGCCGGGGAGAAGTCGACGGCGGCGACAACGTGATTAACGTCAAACATGGGCGAGTGAGTACGTTGGCAAGTGAAGCGAGAAGGAAGTGCTACATCTGCGACGCTGCCTCGACGTAGAGCGCGGACCACAGCCACAGCCGGTCGAGCCCCACGTGCAGCGGGGCGTTATTCAGCGACACGAAGCCCCGATGCACGTATACCGTGAGGCCCTGCCGCTCCGTCTCGACGTAGGCCTCGAGGTCGGCCGGCGACTCGGTACTGGCGACCGCCAACTCCACGCGCCCCCCGCAGCACCCGTGCCGCGGGCTCGGGCGAATCGTCAGCACGCCGCCCTCCTCGCGGGCGTAGTCCACCGCCTCCTCGTCGATCGATAGCTCCAACTGGGATTTGATTTCAGGCATCTCTTAATCTGAACTGTGCTGTAGATGGCTGTGTGAGAGCCCACCGGCCTTGAAGAAAATGCCGCTCGGAGATCTGCAGAGGCGAAGCGCCCGCAAATTCTTCAGTGTCTGAGCGAATGGAGTGAGCGAGTTTGAAGAATTTCAGCGCCCTGAGCAGAGCGAGGAAGTAGTCTCCGGACTGCGAAGCCGCGGCAGATGTCAGGCATTTTCTTCATAGCCTTGATCTTTTAGTCCCTTTTGTATCAAGACAAAAGGGACACTCAAAAAGGGAATACGCACGAGCAACTAGCGGAAAGGTGGGACGTGCAAAGCCAGCTCCCAAAACTCAGGCCGCAGCCGTCCGCCGCTCAAACTGCGGCCGCGTCGCGTTCGCGATGCGCACCAGTGTCAGCATCAGCGGCACCTCCACGAGCACACCCACCACCGTCGCCAGCGCCGCCCCGGAGGTGACGCCGAACATGGCGATGGCCGAGGCCACGGCCAGCTCGAAGAAGTTGCTCGCGCCGATCATGCCGGCGGGGGCGGCGATGTCGTGCGGCACGCGCCAGGCGTAGGCCCAGCCGTACGCAATTGCGAACACGAAGAACGTCTGCACGATGAGCGGCACCGCGATGAGCACGATGTGGAGCGGGTTCTGCAGAATCACCTCGCCCTGGAAGGAAAAGAGCAGCACCAGCGTCAGCAGCAGGCCGACCATCGTCACCGGCCCGAGCCGTTCCAGGAAGACGTTGTCGAACCACTCCTCCCCCTTCGCCTGAATGAGCCAGGTGCGCGAGAGGTAGCCCGCCGCCAGCGGAATCACGATGTAGAGGCCCACGGACAGCAGCAGCGTGTCCCAGGGCACGATCACGTCGGAGAGGCCGAGCAAAAACGCCACGATCGGCGCAAATGCCACCAGCATGATGAGGTCGTTGATCGCCACCTGCACGAGCGTGTAGGCCGCGTCCCCGTCGGTGAGGTAGCTCCACACGAACACCATCGCCGTGCAGGGCGCCGCGCCGAGCAGGATGGCCCCGGCCACGTACTCGCTCGCCAGTCCCGGCTCGATGAGGGGGGCGAAGATGCCCTTTAGAAAGAGCCACGCAAAGCCGAACATGGTGAACGGCTTGATGAGCCAGTTCACCACCACGGTCACCGTGATGCCCTTCGGGTGGCGCCGCACGCCGAGGATGCTTTTGAAGTCGACCTGTACCATCATCGGGTAGATCATCGCCCAGATGAGGACGGCAATCGGCAGGTTGACCTTTGCGACCTCCATCTCGCCCAGCACGTTGGGCACGGCCGGAATCAGTTGCCCGATCGCCACGCCGACGGCAATGCAGAGCGCGACCCACAGGCTCAGGTAGCGTTCAAAGACCCCGAGGTCGTCCTGGCTCTTCTCGGCGGTCGAGTCGATGTCGTGAGGAGATCCATTCTGCGGATGTCCGTTCTCGGGCGGGGAGGCAGGGGCGTCTGAAGTCGTGTTCGTCGTCGGAGTCTGATCGGGCATAGGGAAGACGCGTTTGGGGTTCGTTCACATTCAGGAGAGCAGTCGGCGGAGGAGTCAGTTAGGCCTGGACCGGCGCGGCCTGCGTCGTGCCACGGGCAAGGGCCTGCAGGCGTCCGGGTCCGACCGGCTCGTCGGGCATCCAGGGGGCCAGGGCGGTGCGCTCGGCGTGCTCGCTCTGCACGGCCTCGATCTGCGGCGCCTCGGCGTGGGCGCGCTCCACCAGCAGCGGGTCGGAGGGCCCCGCCGCCGCGAGGCTCTGGTTCACGACCCAGGCGTAGGGGGTGATGCCCGCCCGTTCCAGGTCGTCCTGCAGTTGGGTCGCCTCCAGGACCGGCGTCGTCTCCGGCAGCGTCACGAGCAGCATCTTGGTGTACTCCGGGTCCTGCAGGCGCATGAGCGGCGTCGTAATGCGGCCCGCCTCCACCTCGCTCGTGCGCATCACCTCGCGGTGGTAGGAGCCGGTCGTGTCGAGTAGCAGGAGCGTGTGGCCGGTGGGCGCGGTGTCCATCACCACAAACTGGCGCTGGGCCGTGCCGATCTCGCGGGCAAAGGCGCGGAAGACGGCCACTTCCTTCGTGCAGGGCGAGCGCAGATCCTCCTCCAGCAGCTCCCGCTCCTCGGGGTCCATGTCCGTGCCCTTCGTCTCGAGGACCCGCTCCCGGTACTGGCGGGTGGCCTCGTCCGGGTCGATGGCACTGACCTCCAGGTTTGGAAGCGTCTCGCCGCCCACCGCGTCGGCAATGTGGGCGGCCGGGTCGGTAGTCGTAAGGAGGACCTCCTCGCCCCGCCGGGCCAGGTCGACGGCCACCGACGCGGCGATCGTTGTCTTCCCGACGCCCCCCTTCCCCATCACCATGATGAGCCCGTGCCCGTCCTCGGCAAACCCGTCCACCAGCCCGTGCACGCTCGGGAGGTCAATCTCGGGGGGCTGCTCCGCGCCGTTCGTCGTGGGCGAGGGTTCTTCATCAGAGACCAGGCTCCGGAGGGCGTCGAGGCCGACAAGGTTGTAGCCCTTCAGCGGAACCGTATCGCGCGGGAGGTCGGCCAGTGCCTCCGGCATCTCGCCGAGGGCCTCGTCGGCGCGGCGCTCCATCGCCTCCGCCAGCGGGTCGCCCGGGTCCCGGGCGCGGAAGACGCCGTTGACGGCGAGCTGCTGGTTTGTGATGTCCAGATCCCGGAGCTCACCGCTCGACCGTGCCGCCTCCTTCAGTGCCGAGGCCTCCGGGCGGCTCACCAGCACGAGCGTCGTCCGGGCCTCGTCCTGCAGCGCCTCGACGGCGGCGGTGTAGCGCTCCTGCTGCACCTCCAGGCCGGAGACGGGCCCGAGGCAGGACGCGCCCTCTGGGTTCTCCTCGATGTAGTCGCTCCAGGCGGCCGGCAGCTCCAGCAGGCGCAGCGTGTGGCCCGTCGGGGCGGTGTCGAACACGACGTGGTCCACGTCCGCGGCGGCGCCCTCGCCGGCCAAGAACTGGGTAAACTTGTCGAACGACGCGATCTCGGTCGTGCAGGCCCCGGAGAGCTGCTCCTCGACCTGCTCAACGGTCTCGTCGGGAAGCACGCCCATCATCGGCTCGATCACCCGCTCGCGGTAGTCGTCCGCCGCGGCCTCCGGGTCGATGTTGACGGCCGACAGGTTGGGCACGCTCTCGACCGGCGCCACGTCGGATCCCACCGGCGCTTCGAGCACCTGCTGGAGGTTCGAGGCCGGGTCGGTGCTCACGAGAAGGACATCGTTCCCCTCATCGGCGAGCCGAACCGCCGAGGCGCAGGCGAGGGACGTCTTGCCCACCCCGCCCTTGCCGGTGAAGAAGAGGTAGCGCGATGGAGAGTCGAGAAAGGACAGCATGAATTGTGTGGAGGTCTGAGCCAAGAGTGTCAGGTTGTTTTGGAAGGAGCTCTTCCCAGATGAAAATTGAATCCCTCTCGATATCTGACTCCTGTGGCCTTCAGAAAATAGCCACTCGGAGACCTACGCTCGCGAAACGGCCGAAATTTATCTTGTGTGAGTCCGACGGAGTCGGACAAGTTTGATAAATTTCAGTGTAGCGAGCACAGGTCTCAGGCTATTTTCTGCCAGCCAAGCCCTTTTACTTCGTGAGTCGCTTCGCTCGTCTCGTCCATTTTGGGGCCATCAAAATGGACAGCTAACGGTGCAGGAATTTTTCAACACCGACGATTATATCACCGCGATGGCGAAGCAGCCAGTGTGTCTACGCTGGTTCGAGCCCGGCCATGTGGGCAAACTCTTCGCGCGACGGATACGACCAGCGGGACTGGACCCGGCCGTCGACGAGCACGATCGGCAGTACGTCCTGCCCCTCGCGCTGAAGGGCGTCGTAGACGACGGGCGTGTCGGTGAACATCTCCGGATGAGAGGCCGGGTTGTAGCGCTCGACGGTGGCGCCCCGCCGCTCCAGCTTGCGCAGGACCTCGCTCACGGTCACGAGCTCGTCGTCCGCCTCCGGGCCGCAGACGCCCGTGGAGCAGCACATCGGCGGGTCGAAGACTTCAATCTCCGGCCCATCGACCGAGTCGGCAGGAGGCTCGGCATGAGCCGCCTCGTGTTTCCGATCGTCACGCGTTTCGGGTCGCCGGCCCACGACGGTGATGCTTTGCAGTTCGGCGTCGCCCGTCCGGAAGCGTCCAATCTCGGCCGTGTCCAGGTACTCGGCAAGCAGGTCGTCCGGGAGCGAAATGGTCTTGTCCGTGGCCCCCTCCACGTCCGTGAACCCCGCGCCCCGAATCCCGTCCAGGTACGCGCTCCGTTCCATCGCCCCGGCCACACAGCCGACGTACATCTCGGCGGCCTCGCGGAGCCCATCGGGCAGCGTGCCCACGTGAACGATGTCGGACACGGAAAACCGCCCCCCGGGCCGGAGCACGCGCGCCATTTCCGCAAACGCCCGCTCCTTGTCCGGCACCAGGTTGAGCACGCAGTTGCTAAGAATAACGTCGAACGTGTCGTCCTCGACCGGCAGGTCTTCGATGTCGCCGATTTCGAAGGTGACATTCTCGTAGCCCAACTCGTTCGCGTTGGCCCGGGCTTTTTCGACCATCTCTTCGGTGAAGTCAACGCCGTGGACGTGCCCGTCGAGCCCCACGTCGCGGCGGGCCACGAAGGCATCCATTCCGGCGCCGGACCCGAGGTCGAGCACCCGCTCGCCCGGCTGGAGGTGGGCGTGATCGGTGGGGCGGCCGCAGCCAAGGTCCAGATCGGCGTCCGCGGCGACTGCGTCGGCGTAGTCCTCACTCATGTCGACGGCGAGGTCGGTGTCTCCGCACCCGGACGGCCCACAGCACGCCTCTCTCCCTGTGGCCAGCGCCGCGTACTTGGCGTGGACGGCCGATTTCAGCGCGTCATCGGAAGCATCAGAGTCGGGCATGAGGCCTAGCAGCAGTTTTGATCCGTTGTCGAGAGCGAGAGACCGTCGAACAGTCCATCGACGTCCGTCTTCAGGGCCGCCAGCGCTTCCGGGGCGATGCAGTAACAGGTGCTTCGCCCTTCCACGGTCCCCTGCACGAGGCCTACCTCCTTCAGCGCCTTCAGGTGCTGGGAGACCGTCGACTGGGCCAGCGGCAGGTCGTCCACGATTTCCCCACAAACGCATTCGTCGCGGTCGGCCAGGAGTCGAACGATGGCGAGCCGGGCCGGGTGGGCCAGGGCCTTCAGGGTCTGGGCGAGACGACGGTCGGTCTCCGTGAAATTGGGATGCGTGGCGGAGGGCATCAGGAAATTTGTTTCTTCTATCGTTTATCGTCGATATACGATAAGAGAAAGGAACGGGCTTGTTCCGCGTCGCTTCAACGCCAATCTCGCAGGACGCCGCGCAGGGTTGGTTCAGGGAGAGCCGGAATGGGCCGTGCGTTTCCGCCGAGCGGTCCTGCATCGAGCCCGCTGCTCATTTCCCGAGCCGACTCTTGCCCGCTTCCTCGTCCCCTTCGCCCGATTCAAACGAAGAAGGCCGGCTCGTACAGACGGCCCGTGCCGCCGCGGCGCTGGCCGAGCAGCTGACCACGGGCGTCGCGGTGCTGGCGGGCCTCTCGGCCGGCGCCGCCCTCCTCCTATGGGGCGTTCTCTGGTGGCCCCTGAGCAGTCACGTGCTGTCCCTTCTGGGCGCCGCGGTCACGTTCGCACTTCTCCTGGGGCCCACCGCCGTTTTGGCCCTCTTCTACCAAGGCCTCCGCGACCTCTTGGCCCTCCCCACCCGACTGTCCGACCGGACGACCCGCACCGTTGAGCAGTCCACCGATGCGTTCCGGTCGGTGACGACGGAGACGCCGTCGGGCCTCCTCGGGCGCCTGTGGGACGTTGTGACGCACATCTGGGCCCTCCGCGGCGTGCTCTTGGAGAACCGAGCCCTACTCGTCCGCTACGGCGTGCTTCTCCGGTTCGTGAATCCGGGCTTTCTGCTTCTCGTCGTGGGCGCCATCGGTGCCACCGGCCTGCTCGTGCCGGGCGCCCTCTTCGCACTCGTCGTTGCTTGGATCTTGTAGAGACCATCCCGGCTTGTAACGAGAACGGGACAATGCGCGTAGCAGGACTCCACGATGTGTTCACCAACTCCCCAGTCCCCATGAGCTCCTCCGCCAGTTCGGCCGACCTGCTCCGCGTCCTGGTGTCCGTGCTCCTGCCGCCACTCGGCGTGTTTCTCCAGGAGGGCATCGGCACCCAGTTCTGGATCAACCTCCTCCTCACCCTGATGGGATACCTTCCCGGCCTCGTCCACGCCATCTGGATCATCGCCCGCCGGTAGTGCCGTCCGCCCCACCTGGGGTTGTGGGACCATGGCCTATCGGTTGGCAACTCGTCGATCAGAAGTGCGGCTTATCGAATGCCCCGGGTCGGCTCGCGTCGTGCACGTACGCCTCCAAGGACGCTCATCCGGACGAGGAGGGCGCACCGTTGCCATTTCGCTCGACGTGAACGCGCAGTACGAACCAGGGCATACGACCATGCGAACCCCACGGTCTTCTCTCCTTCTCCGGCTTTTTCTCCACGAGTCTTCTGTTCTTGAGCCTGGGGGCCGGGCATACGGTCTCCGCCCTCAGCTCCGACGGGCACCTCGGCGATAATTCTCGCGGCGGCCCGGACGCGTCGCTGCAGAGCCCGTTCTTTCGTCTGCCCATCGGGGGGGTCGACGTCTCAGAGGACGAGGAGTAGGCCCTCGGGGTTCGTCCCCCGAAATGTGCTAGCGAAGGGCCTCTGCGGGAAGGCGCCCGACCTGAACTCCGTCCTCCGGGTGTGTCCAGGCCGCGTAGAGATGGGATTCATTCTGCACGAGGCGCGGCATGCTCACCCCGCGCGAGGCCGACGGAAGCTTCGCCATCGAGCCCGAAGCTCCGGGCGACCCGTCGGCCTCCACGGCCCGGACCCGAAGGGCCGCGGAGTCGTCAACCGTCCCCAGCCAGCTTACGGCGGCGCGCCCGTCCTCAAGCAGTGCAACATCGACGCGCCCCGTCGGCGTGTCTTCGGCCACCACGACCGGCTCCGAAAAGTGCCGTCCGCCGTCGCCCGACAGGGCCACCTTCACGCGGGGCGTGCCCTTCGGGGCCGTAAACCACGCTGCAGCCACCCGGTCGCCACGGGCCGCCAGCGCCGGGCCGTTGACCGGACACCCTTCGATTTGCCACCCGTCGTCGTGTAGGAGCGAAGGCTCGGACCAGGACTGGCCATCGAACCGCACGAGTTGGATGTTGCGAATCTCGTTTTCGGACCGGTCCCGGTACGCCACGAGCACCTCGTCGCCCGTCCGCACCGCCGTGGTGGGACAGCACTCACAGGTACGGGCATCCAACAACGCCCGCTGCTCGACCGCCCCGGTGGAATCGAGCACGGCCCCACGAAGGGTCATCTCACGCTCGCGCCCCTCCTGCTCCGCCGTCTTGCGCCCGTCGAGCCACACGGCCAGCAGGCGGTTCTTTGGCCACGGGAGCATCGACACGAATCCGTGTTCGGTCTCCGTCCCATCGCCGTGCGGCGTGATGGCCGACCGCCACGCGCCCGCCCCGTCGGCCTGCACGATTCGCACCCCGTAGGCGAGCGGATCCGGTCCGTTGCTCCGGAGATAGTGCGCGCCCAGACGCCCGTCGGGCAGGGGCCGCAGGGAGGGCACGTCGGCCCAGTTTACGAACCAGTCGCTCCCACGCGCCACGGTGCGCGGCTCCGTCCAGTTCGTGTCACTGAGCGTGGCGTAGCGGAGGGCGTGCCGGTCCTCCCCCATCGGCTGGACCCAGCTGAGCCACACGGTGCCGTCCTCGCCAGCATGGAGATGGGGCTGCCCACTCTCGGCGGGGAGCGGAGCGTCCAGGCAGGTGGCCGTTTCGGGAACGGACGTGTCGGCGTCATGCTGGCACCCCCACCCGAGCACGAGCCCGGTGATCAGGAGGCCCCACGGGACGAGCGAACAGCGCATCGGCGACAGGAGTGGTGAAAAGGACGGTGCAGTGTTCCGGCGCACAGCCGTTCGGCTACGCGTCCCCGACGAGGTAGATGGAACCCGTCATGGGCGGGGCAACATCGGCCTCCCGGAGCACGAGTGCAACTTGGGCCCGGTGGTGGGTGCGGTGGTTGACGACGTGGCAGAGAATGTCCCGAGGGGATGTTTCGAAGCGGGGGCCCGTGGAATCGGTGTACGCGATGGGCCGACCACGACCCGCTGCGAACCGGTCGTTAAGGAGCGATTGCCAGCGCTCTACGCGGGCCCTCAGCCCGCTCGGCACGTGCCGGCAGGCCCTCGTCCCCCCAAAGGTCCGGGGCGGCTTGAACTGTCTTCGCTACTCGTTCCTGCCACACGTCTTGGGCGCGGGGAAATGGCTAAACAGCCCAACGGCCCGACTCGGAACCGCACCGGCGGCCCGTACACCATCGAGCACCTGGGCGTTGCGGCAGGTGTAGCGAATCAGTGTTGAACCATCGGCGGACGAACGGGGGAATTTGACATATGGCGGAGGGCGGCTGTACAGATGGATGCGCGCCTTCCGGCATGCCGGCAACGAAGACCCGTTTCGTTCTTCCCGCGAACACTCCCGACTCGGCATCCCAAACTCTTGAGATTCTGCAAGTGTCCTTGAACAGTGTGCGCCCCGCATCGTACGTCGACGTGTTACGCCGGTGCATCGTACATTCCGGCTTCTCGCTGCGCATTCATTACGGTCCATCGTTGCTCATGCACGAGACTTTCGACCTTCCCGATTCCAACCTCGTCGGCATCACGTTGAGCGACACGCTGACAGAGGAGGACTACGAGGCGTTCACTTCAGTCCTCGAAGACCAATTTGCAGCCCACATCACGACCCGCATACTGCTTGTAGTGGAGGACGTGGACGACTGGGCCCCGGAGGAACGCTGGGAAGACTTGGCGTTCGACGTTCGCTACCTGAGCGACGTGGACAAGGTGGCCGTCGTGGGCGACGACCTGTGGGACCGCTGGCTGGAGAAGACGGAGGCCCTCTTCCCAATGTCGACGATTCAGACCTACGACGCGGCGGACCAGGAAGAGGCGCTCAACTGGATTCGCGGCGGCATGGACGTGCCCGGCGTCGGTCCTGGCAGCGCGTCCGACCCGGAAGCCTCCTTCTCGGACGAGGACGAATAGCATCTTCTAAACTGCCCTGACCTGTCCCGATGTCGTCTCTCGACCTCTCCGACACAGAGGCCGCCGTGCTCCGGGCGATGCAGCCCGAGGACACCGCCGACCTCTACGACCTCGCCCGAGCGGTGGGCGTGGGCCCCCGGGCGGTGCAGGACGCCGTGCGGCGTCTCGCCCAACACGACCTCGTACACGTGTCGGGACGGCACGTGCGCTGCACAACCACAGGTGACCAGTGGGTGCGCGCCCACTCATAGATCGCCGCCGCGAGAGCCCACGGCCACAGAAAAAGCCCCGTTGCACAGAACGGGGCTTCGGCGGAGGCCTGAATGGAACGTCAGGAGCCAACGACCGGACTCGAACCGGTGACCTGTCCCTTACGAGGGGACTGCTCTGCCAGCTGAGCTACGTTGGCTTGCGCTGGCATTGTTTTCTCGACGCATAGTCACGAACGGCCCGTAACCGAAGATCCCAGCCGGCCCGCACTTTCACGTTTGATTAACGGTTTGGGGGACGACGTGTGTTCGGCACCGGGTCCCACGCGCGATGATTCAGCTCCACGGCGTTACCAAGCGCTACGGCGACGCCTACGCGGTGCAGGACGTAACTCTTACCGCTGCGTCCGAGGCGACAACCCTCCTCATCGGCCCCTCCGGCAGTGGCAAGTCGACCCTGCTCCGGCTCATGATCGGCCTGACTCGACCGGACACAGGCACGGTCACCGTGGCGGACGACCGGCTCGCGCCGTCCAACGCCCGGGCCCTTCGCCGTCGCATGGGCTACGTCATCCAGGAAGGCGGCCTCTTTCCCCACCTCACAGGCCGGGCCAACGCGGCCCTGATGGCCCGTCATCTCGGCTGGTCTTCGGACCGCATCAACGCCCGGATCGACGAGCTGACCCGCCTCGTCCAGCTCGACCCGGACCGCCTCGCGCAGTACCCCACGGAGCTTTCCGGCGGTCAGCGCCAGCGCGTGAGCCTCATGCGCGCCCTCATGCTCGACCCTGACGTGCTGCTCCTCGACGAGCCCCTCGGCGCCCTCGACCCCATGATCCGCGCCGACCTGCAGGACGACCTGCGCGACATCTTCCGACGCCTCGGCAAGACGGTCGTCTTCGTTACCCACGACCTTGGCGAGGCGGCCTTCTTCGGCGACCGAATCGTTCTCCTCCGCCAAGGTCGCATCGAGCAGTCCGGCACGATGCAGACCCTGCTCAGCGACCCGGCCTCCCCGTTCGTTACGGACTTCATCCAGGCCCAGCGTGCCCCGCTGGAGCACCTGCACGCTGAGGAGTAACCATAGCCCCCTGCCCCACCGATGGTTCAAAATGCGAGTCTCAGCCCTCGATCCATCCTCCTCTCATTTCTCGTTTTCCTGACACTCTCAGTCGCCCCCGCATACGGCCAGGGCACGGATTCCACCCTCACCCTTGGCTCCAAGAAGTTCACCGAGAACGTCATCCTGGGCTGGATGGGCACACACCTCATTCGGGCCGAGGGGCTGCCCGCCACGCACCGCGAGGAACTGGGCGGCTCGCGCTTTCTGTGGGAGGCCCTCCGGCGGGGCGACATCGACGCGTATCCCGAGTACACCGGGACGCTCCGTCAGGAGCTGCTCGCCGACGTGGACGTTGCCCCCGGCGCCCTGGCCGACACGCTGGCCCGCTACGGCATCGCCATGACCGCCCCCCTCGGCTTCAACAACACCTACGCCCTCGGCATGCGGGCCGACCGGGCCGCGGCGCTCGGCGTCGAGACGATCGCCGACCTGCGGGACCACCCCGACCTCCGGCTCGGCTTCACGAACGAGTTCATGGATCGCTCCGACGGCTGGCCCTCCCTGCGGCGGGCCTACGACCTGCCGCAGTCGGCCCGGGGGCTGGACCACGACATTGCCTATCGGGGACTCGAGAGCGGCGAGATCGACGTGATCGACCTCTACTCGACCGACGCCGAGATCGAACAGTACGACCTCCGCGTCCTGCGGGACACGAAAGACCACTTCCCCGCCTACGAGGCCGTGTTCCTCTACCGGCGCGACCTGGCGACGCGGGCGCCCGCCGCCATCACAGCCCTCAAGCGCCTCGCCGGCCAAATTCCGGCCGATACGATGCAGCGGCTCAACGCCCGGTCCAACATCGACCAGACGGACGAGGCCACCGTGGCGGCCGACTTCCTGAATCAGTCGCTCGGCCTCAACGCCACGGCCGAGACCGACACGCGGGCGGAGCGCCTGCGCCGGTACACGGCCGACCACCTCGTGCTCGTCGGCCTCTCGCTCGGCCTCGCGATCCTGTTTGGTGTCCCGCTGGGCATCGTGGCCGCGAAGCGGCGGATCCTGGGCCCGGGCGTCCTGGTCGTCGTGGGCGTCATCTACACGATCCCGGCACTCGCGCTGCTGGCGATGATGGTGCCGCCGCTCGGCCTGGGCCGCGTGCCCGCAGTGACGGCCCTTGCCCTCTACAGCCTCCTCCCGATCGTGTGGACCACGTACACGGGCCTGAAGGGCATTTCGGGGCCGCTGCGGGAGTCGGCCGACGCGCTGGGGCTGTCGGCCGCGGCGAAGCTGTGGCGGGTGGAGCTGCCCCTGGCGGGCCGGTCCATCCTGGCCGGCATCAAGATCGCCGTCATCATCAACATCGGCGCGGCCACGCTCGGGGCCCTCATCGGGGCGGGCGGCTACGGCCAGCCCATCCTCACCGGCATCCGGCGGGCCAACCTGGGGCTCATTCTGGAGGGCACGGTGCCGGCGGCAGTGCTCACGATCCTCGCGCTGGCGCTGCTGGAGGGGCTGGAGCGCGGCCTGCTGCCGCGGTCGATGCAGTCGTGATGCGTTTGCGGACTGCACGCGGCACCGTCTAATTGCACGCCGGGCGTCACCATCGGCGAGAACAGGAGATTGCTTAACGCGCCAACGGTGCAACGTCGAACGTGGGCACGTCCGCCCAGGGGCTCAACGCACCTCAAAGTAGCGGTCGTGGTGCCGGGCACAGCCGGGGTTGAACGCTGCGCCGCACGTCGGGCACGTGGGCCCCGCCTCCAGGTACTGCCGGATGGGGAGGACCGACCGGCAGGCTCCGCAGAGGACCGCGGCCTCGTCGAACTGATCTGAGGACCATCGCCGCGCCTCGTGGCCCGTCGCGTCCTCGTGGCACGCGAAGCAGGGGTAGAATGCGTCGCAGCACGGAAAGCGAATCGCGATGATGTCGCTGGGGCCGTGGTAATGCGCGCACCGGGTCTCGGGGCCCACCTCCACGCCGCGCACGGGCACGTCGAAGCGATCATCGAGACCGGGCGCGCGGGTGGTGCGCCGCGGTCCCCATCGGTTGGGCTGGGCGTCGTCGTTCATCATCGGAGCGCAGAAGAACTATTCGTCGCGAAAGCCGGACGCCATGGCGTGGCGCTGCTGCCGGAGCAGCCTGCTCACACCGCGGGTCCAGAGCGGCACTGTCACGAGCCCAAGAAGGCCCAGCCCCGCGGCAACGAGCAGCGTTAGCGACAGTCCTACCCCCACCACGAGCCCAATTGGCAGGCCCATGACTGGCAACACCATGAGGAAGTGATGGGTGGACGTGCCCTGGTAGTTGAAGAACGTGCTCTGGTCAAGCTTCAAGGCCGTGCGGCCCCACGTTCCGAGGACAAGGAACAGAGGGGCAGTGACCCCGGCGTTGTAGAGAAAGAAACTCCCGAGCGACGCGAGCAGCTGTGGACGAACGGCCGCAATGACCGGCACGATAAGCATCAGCGGGGCCATACACAGTCCCACGAACGTGACAACCTGCGCCTGCACCAGCAAGCGCGGCGCCACCGCCCGGGCGAGGAGTCCATCAAAATGAGCCCCGTGCCAGGCGTAGCCGAACTGCATGTAGGTCAGCCCCAGATAGCCGCTCAGCACGAAGCCGAAAAGCACGACGTTCATCGGAGGGACCTCTTCCCCAAGCAGCAGTATGCCGAGAAACGGCCCGATGACCAGGAGGCCAGCGCCAAGCATCTGGCGCGGGCGCTTGTTGCGAAGGATGAGCTTCAGGTCCAGCAACGCCAGCGACGCGATGCGGCCCTGTCCGCGTCCTACCCCGCGGAGGACCCCCGTGGACTGCGTGCGGGGGGAGTCCACATCCCCCAACACGCTGTAAAGCCGCCCCCGAAGCATCCGGTGGGCCGCTCCAGCCAGGACACCCGTCCCGGCGAAAAGCAGGGTCAGCGGAAGGATCCGCCCTGCCGCCAGCCCCTCAAAAAGCCACGTCGAGGCCAACCGCAGCACGCCGGCTCCCGTCCAGTTGCTCCCTATGATCAGAACCGCAAGGAGGCCCGCTGCGCCGAGCACAAGCCCAGCATTCCGGTCCCGCACCGCCCGCAGGAGGCTGTTCAGGAACTGGGTCGCGGCCACCAGCAGGAGCGCCCCGACGGCCCAGTACGTTGCCCCCACGGCCGAGGTGGCCGGGAGCACCGTGCGTCCCCACAGCGCCGCAAGGACGAGGAGGGGCAGCAGGTTCAGCAGGCTGAGCGACGAGAGCACCTGCATGAGGCGAACGATCTGCGGGCGGCGGAGGGGCAGGTGCAGGTACGGCCGCACGTCGCTCCCCGCGGACCGCTGCAGGAAAAATCGAGCCGGCACGAGGCCCACGGCTCCATGCAGCAAGAAACCGTTGAGCAGTTGCAGCGGTTTCCGCTCCAGGGCCACTTCCGCCACGATGTCCGGAAAGAACCAGCCGAGCGCGACGAAGAGAACGCCGAAATATCCGGCTGCCAGCAGGAGGACCAGGGCGCCAATCAGGCTGCGGCCCCAGGTTGGTGATCGCGTCCGGCGGCGCCACTGGTGGCGCAGCGCGTCGAAAAGGGTCATGACGAATCAGCTCTGTAGCATCAAGCGTCTGTAGCTTCAAGCGTCGAGAGGTCGTACCTCGTGTGTGTTCTCGTCTCAGATCGGCTCGTTCTCCCGGAAGCCCGCCAGCATCTCGTGCCGACGGGCACGAAAGCGCCGGGTCAGCAGCTGTGGCATCCAGTAGCACGCAAGAAGACCAACCAGGCCGGGTGCTCCCAGCAGCACCGATGTGGACCACCAGTACCCAGTGGCGTCGACGAAGGTAAACATCGGCGCGAGCGCGAGAAGGAGCCCCCCGATCTCGTGAAGACTACTGGTTCGAAACGAAAAGTGAGAGGCCGAAAGATCGACGGGTTTTCGGGCATACATTCCCATCCACACGAACCCCGGAACGACGATGCCCCACCACCAGAAAACGCTCGCAATGAAGAACGCACTTCTGGAAGCGGGCAGCCCTGCACATACGCCGAGGAGGAGCACTGTGCCCGGAACCGTGCCGGCCCAGAGGACGATCAGCTTTGCTCGCACGGCAGCTACGAGGCGGTGGGGATGCGCAAACAACACATCGGCGTAGCTCGAAGAAGCCCCAAACACGACGGGCCCCAGTCCCAGCGCAGCCCCGCCGATTCCGGTCGTGCAGGCCAAGACAATGTAGAACGGCTCAATCGACCCACCCGACACGACGATTATCAGTCCCCACCCGTGTATCGCCCCCAGGGCGAGTGACGTGTACAGCATCATTCCCCGCAGCCGACGTGTGCGGACAATCTGCCGCAGCTCCAGCGCCACGAGCCGGCCCATCGGCAGCGTCCGCTCGACCCACCGGTAGAAGGCCGCTCCGCGGCGCGAGGACCCACCGATTCGCTGTCGCGCCCGCCGATCCACCTCCAGCCGTGGCCGCATCACCCACAGCAGTGCGGCGTGCATACCCCCCACGCCCCCAACCGCCGCAACCACACCGACGCTCGGCCGGCCAAACACACCCCGAGAGAGCCCGCGAAAGAGATCTGGGCCCAGCATGGCATCGACCACAACAACCAACGCGACCCCGGCCAGCGCGCCCACAAACCCCCACGGCCACCGCCCCAGCAGCAGGTGCAACAGGTTCGCCCCGTAGCTTGGAAGGACTACCGTCGCCAGGAGGGCGATGGCGAGCCAGGCAGCGGCCCCGAGCGAAGGCCAGGCCGTCGCAACCTCGGCCGCCCACACCGGCCCGACCAAGACGACCGCAAAGACGGTGTGGACCGACAGCAGAGACAAGGCAATCTGCCCGTTGAGCAGGCCCGTCTGCGACACCGGTAGGGTCGTGTAGGCAGCCCCCCGCTCCGAGGGGAGTGCCTGAAGAAAGAATCGGCTCGCCGTAAACACCGGCACTAGGTACAGCATCCCGCCGTTGATCAGCCGCAGCGCGTCGGCCTCCGGGTACAGCTCCCGCAGCACGTCGCCCAGCACGTAGCTGCCCAGCCCGAGCGGCGCCAGCAGAAGCAGCAGCAGACCGAGCAGGACGATTTGTCCCGCCACCGTGCCGGTCCCCCACGACGGGTCGCGCAGCCAGCGCGTTACGCGGTGCCGCAACAGGATCCGAAGAGCGCGCATGTCGGGAAGGACACCGTTCAAAAAAGTCGAGGAGCATCGACATCACTACCCTACGCCTCCGCGTCGGCGGGCCCGGTCTCCTTCGGCCGGATCGCCTCGGCGAAGTAAGTCCTCAGGTCCTCCAGCGTGTCTGGGTCCGTCGGCTCGTCGCGCACGATCTCCCCGCCCTCCAGAATTGCAATCCGGTCGCTCACGTCGGTCACGTGGCCGAGGTCGTGACTGGAGACGAGCATCGTCGCGTCGCCCCGCCGCGCCTGCAGGATCTCCTTGAGCTGAATCTGCGAACGCGGGTCGAGGCTCGCGAACGGCTCGTCGAACACGAGCAGGTCCGGCTCCGGCAGCAGGGCCGCCACGAGGCCCGCCTTGTTCTTGTTACCGGTCGAGAGGTCGCAGATGTATTTCGTGGTGTCTCCGATCGGCTCGTCGACGTAGAAGTCCTCAAAACGCGCCAGCCGCTCATTGACCGTCGCCTCATCGAGGTCGTAGGTCTGCCACACGAAGTGCCAGTACTCGTCCGGCGTCAGGAAGTCGATCAGGAACGAGGGACCGAGGTAGGAGCCTGTGCGTGTTTTCCAGTCGAACACGTCGGCCACGACGTCGCCATCCAGCATCACCTCTCCATCATCGGCCCGAATCAGGTCAAGGGCGAGTCGGAGAAAGGTCGTCTTGCCCGCGCCGTTGTTGCCGACAAGGCCGACCGCCGTTCCCGGCTCGATCTCAAAGTCAGGGATGGAGAGCTCGAACTCGTCGTAGCGCTTCGTGAGGGCGTCGGTGGTGAGGCGCATCGGTGTAGGCAAGGTGATGAGAGAAAGAGCAGTCGCTTACGAAGCAGTCGCCCATGAAGCAATCGCTTATGAACGAGAGGTGCGGAAGCCGCGCATCATGGCGTGCCGGTTGCGGCGGTAGAGCGCGACCAGGACGCGGCGCCAGAGAGGCGCGGCTGCTGCCGAGAGGAGACCGAGTCCACCGATAAGTCCAAGCGACAAGACTAGGTCGTCCAGAAGAAACAGCAGCAGGACCGGAAGGCCGAGGGCAGGAAGCATAAGTGCAGCACGTACCACTGCCATCCCCGGACTGATCGCCATCGAATGCTGATTCGGGTCGACAGGTGTTCGGGTGAACGCCGAGGCCGCCAGCATGACCGGCGCCACGACCCCGATGTTGTACAGGAAGAACGCCGTGTGGAAGATGACGAACGGACTCCACGTCCAAAGCATGACCGGCAAGGGCAACGCGAATGGGACGAGGGCGCCGAGGGCCAGAAACACCCATCGGCCTTGCATCCGGTCCTGGATGGAGACAGGGCGGGACTGGAGGGCGTCTAACTGCTCCCCCTCGTAACTGAACAGATTGGGGCCGCCCTGAATGATATGATGTCCCGTCCCGAAGAGTCCAACAACCAGAAGGTGGATGAGCCCAGAGTGTAGCTCCGCGACCGAGTCCGTTGCGTACCCAACGACGGCGAGTGACCCGACCATCACCGGCAGCACGAAGATCGACACCCGAAGCTGTTTGTTGCGGAGGTAGCGCCGCACCTGCAACACGGCTTCCTGCCAGGCCGGCCCACGCCGCGCCAGTTGATCGAGACGAGTGCTCGACGCCCCCGGAAGAATCGTCGGCTGCGTGCCGCAGTCCAACACCATTTCCCCCTGCACCCATCGGACATACCAAGTCCCAACACCTCCAATCAAGAGAGTCGTCGCGGCGATAGGTACTGTTCGACCGGCCACCGCCCCACCCAGTAGCCACCCCGACACATCGAGCAGCGACGCGAGTCCACCCGCCGCATCGACCCATTCGAGCGCGGCGGCTCCTACGGCGAGCAGCAGGGCCACGGCGGCAAGCACCGGTCGGCCTTGAACAGTCTGGCGCAGCATCGGCACGGCGTAGGTCACCGCCGCCAGCACCCCCATGCTCACGAGCCCAAATCGCAGCGCAGGCCCCAGGGCCCCGCCTAGCGCCGCCTCCACGCAGACCGTCGCCACGAACGCCAGCGGCACCGCGTTCCACAGGCTAAGCAGAGCCAGGACGGCCGCCACACCAGCAAGGACGGACCGGCGGAGGGGCAGCGGCAAGTAGGGCCGTAGGTCCACGCCAACGCCCGACTCCACGAACACGCGCACCGCGGCGTAGACGAGGGCAAACGGCAGGAGCCCCTGACTCGCCACGAGCAGCGGATCGGCCCCCGGCGCGACCGCCCGCACCAGGTCGTCGAAGAAGAGACCAAAGAGCACAAGCCCCCCGCCCAGGTACAGCGCCAGAAAGCCGCGCAGGAGAAGCGAGAGGGCACGGCGCCCGAAGAAGGGGACTCGCCGATAGGCACGCAGGCGGTGGCGAAGAATCTTCCAGAAGGGCATCATGACCATCGACCCCGGACCCGAACGAACAAGGCCGTCAGCCCGCTCCAACGTTGCTTTCCGCGGGCCGTCGCCGTCCTCTTCTCACCAGAGCTGGACGAGCGAGAAGACCTGGTAGAGGATCACCACTCCGAACACGACGAAGCCCGCACGGCGCCACCATGCCTCTCCCTCTGCGTCCCACTGCTCCAGCACTCTGGACCACACGAAGCCCCCTCCCCCGATCCCGATTCCGGCGAGGCTTGCGGCCCCGGAGTAATCACCGACCCAGAGGCTGAGGCCGATGACGACCACCACCAACGCGTTGACTGCCCAGATCGCGGGCCAGTTGATGGGATGAGAGCTCCAGAAATCAATGTCGTGCCGTTCGGGGACCGTGTTCGGCATCGGGGGCTGAGGCGGCTTGCTTTGTGGAGGCAGCAGGGTCAACCACGAGGTCTATATTTCACAATGCTCCAATGTTTCGGATGAAGCGGGCCATTTTTCCTCGTGTCTACGTTCTCACAATCCAATTCGCCCCATTTTCCCCACGCCCCTGACACCTCGATACCGCTCAGCCATTTCTCTAGGGCTGTTCCTGCCAACAATTCCGCTCCTTCATGTCCGACCCTCTCGAGGCCCTTCGCGACCACCTTGCCCCCATCGAAGACCTGAAGGCCGCCGCCGCGGTGCTCCGATGGGACCAGGAGACAAACATGCCGGACGGCGGCGCAGAGGCCCGAGCACAACAGCTCTCGACCCTCCAGTCCACCGCCCACGAGCGCTTTGGGGCCGACGAGACCGGGGAGCTGCTCGACCGGGCGGCCGACGCCGTGAGCGACGCCGACCCGATCGATCCGAACGCGGCCCTCGTCCGTGTGACGCGGCGCGACTATGAGCGAGCGGTACGCGTCCCGTCGGCGCTCGTCGCGGAGCTGTCGAAGGCCAAATCGCAGGCCCAGCAGGCGTGGACCCAGGCTCGGCAGAACGACGACTTTGCCCGGTTCGCCCCGCACCTGGAGAACCTCGTGGAGCTCTCGGTCGAGAAGGCAGAAGCCATCGGATACGCAGACGAGCCCTACGACGCGCTGCTCACGGCGTACGAGCCGGGGCGCACCACCGCCGAGGTCGAGGCGCTCTTCGACACGCTCCGGGACGACCTCATCCCCTTGGTCGACACCATCGACGACGCGCCACAGGTTGACGACGAACTTCTGCGGGGGACCTATCCGCAGTCCGCACAGCAGGAATTCGGGCGCTCGGTGATTGAGGACCTCGGGTACGACTTCAACCACGGGCGGCAGGACGTCTCGGCCCATCCCTTCACCACCGCCTTCTCGCCGGACGACGTGCGCCTCACCACGCGCTACGACGAGGCGAACGTCGCCTCCGCCCTCTTCTCCACGATCCACGAGGCCGGGCACGGCCTGTACGAACAGGGCATCGCCCCGTCGCTCGCCCGCACGCCGCTCGGCGACGGCACCGCGCTCAGTACCCACGAGTCGCAGGCCCGCCTTTGGGAAAACCACGTGGGCCGCAGCCGCTCGTTCTGGCGTCACTACCTGCCACAACTCCAGGACCACTTCCCCGACGCCCTTGGCGACGCGGCCCTGGAACCGTTCTACCGCGCGATCAACCGGGTGGCACCGTCCCTCATCCGCGTAGAGGCCGACGAGGTGACCTACCACCTGCACGTGATGCTCCGCTTCGAACTGGAACGTGGGCTCATCGAGGGCTCGGTGTCCATCAACGACCTGCCGGAGCGCTGGAACGCCGCAATGGACGACTCCCTCGGCGTGACGCCGTCATCGGACGCGAACGGCGTGCTGCAGGACGTGCACTGGTCGCAGGGCGCGTTCGGCTACTTTCCCACCTACACGCTCGGCACCCTCACGGCCGCCCAGCTCATGGACGCCATCGTGGACGACCGGCCGGACCTGCGGGCACACATTGCCGACGGTGACTTTGCCCCGCTGCTCGACTGGCTTCGCACGCACGTCCACCAGCACGGCCGCATCCTGACGGCGCCCGACCTCCTCGACCGGGCCACGGGCGCCTCCCTCTCCGCCGCCCCGTGGCTCCGGTACGCCCGCGACAAGTTCGGGGACATCTACGACCTGACGTAGGGGCGGCCCGGGGCCATCTGCCATAGGCCACGAGTCCTCTCCGAAGACCGGGGGTCGACAGCTCGGCCCAGCTGCGCGCAGGGACAGCGCTACGCTCGCGATTCCGCCCTTGCCTTTACGGGCAGCCAGAAGCGGAAGGTCGTTCCCGTCCCCACCGTGCTTTCCACCTCCAGGGTAGAACCGTGAAGCTCCAGGATCGTCTTGGCGATGGCGAGGCCGAGGCCCGCCCCGCCCCGGTCTCGATCCCGGCTCTTGTCGACCCGGTAGAACCGCTCAAAGATGTGCGGCAGATCGTCTTCCGGAATGCCGGGCCCCGTGTCTTCCACGTCCACACGGACCTCGCCCTGTTCATTTTCGAGGCGCACGCGCACCATCCCGTCCGCCGGCGTGTAGTGGATGGCGTTGTCGATGAGGTTGGACAGGGCCCGCTCGACGAGGCCAATGTCGGCCTCCACCCGGACGTGGCGCTCCGGCAGCTCCGCCTCCAGGCCCACGCCCTGCTCCTCGGCCTGAGGGTCGTACTGCATCACCACGTCCTGCACGAGCTCGGCGATGGGAAACGACTCAAGGGTCGGATCAATCTGCTTCGTCTCCAGCTTCGACAGCTCAAAGAGCTCACTCACGAGCGTGTTGAGGCGCTTCGTGTTTTGGAGTGCCGTCGTGACGTAGCGCTGACGCTCCTCGGGGGCAAGGTCGCCGTCCTTCATGTGAACGGTTTCCAGGTAGCCCTGAATCGACGCGATGGGGCTGCGCAGGTCATGCGACACGTTGGCCACCAGCTCGCGCCGCATGCGGTCGGCCTGGCGTAACTCCTCCATCGTCGCCTCCAGGTTATCGGCCATGCGGTTAAAGCAGTTGCCAAGCCGACCGATCTCGTCGTTCGAGGTGACCGTCATTCGGCGGTCAAACGCGCCCTTCTCGAAGTCGGCCACCACGTCCTGCATCCCGCGCAGGCGCTGCGTGAGGCGCCGGAAGAGCAACAGGCCCACACCGGCCGTCACCAGCACGATGAGGCCCAGGCCCCAGAGTGCCGTCTGCAGGATGTAGCTCTCCCCCACCATGCCGGCCACCGAGGCGTACTGCTCGCTCCCCAGAAGCACGTAGAGGTAGCACCCCTTCCGGCCCATGATTTCGATGTGGGCGGCCGAGAACGGCGTCTTCGTCCCGGCCCTCATCGGATCGTCGCCCCGGATGGGCAGGTCGCCGCCCTCCATGAACCGTTGCACAGGGGCCAGATCGACGCGGCGCTGCTCAATCTGCGTGTCGGGCACGGCGAAGGAGGCCTTCAGGGCCCCGTCACGCTCCAGCAGATAAATCTCGATGCGGCGGTTGATCCCCGTCATGTCCTGGATCGTGGCCTCGATCGCCTCCGTGTCGATGCGGTCCTTCAGGTGCGGCTCGAAGCGAGGCACCATCTCTTCCGCCAGGGTGCGGTTGAGCTTCTGCTCCACCTCGCTGGCATACTGCCGGGCGGCCCGCACCCCGAGGGTAGCGAGAATGACCCCAACCCCGACGATCAGCACGAGGAAGAGTACACTCAGCTTGGCGTAGAAGCTGTTGAGCATGGGACGGAGGGGGTGTGATGCGTGAGGGCATTCGTGTTCCGGATTCCCAACGCACATTCTGTCCTGTGACTGTCCTGTGAAGGACACGAGAAAGGGGAGACGCGGAGAAGTTTTCTCGTTGCGTCGCCTGTTCCCCGCGTTCCCGCGTCGGAGCGAACGGAGCGCCGACGCATGAGGTCACGATTTCGGGTATCGCACAAACGCTCAGTGCGAACCGTCCACCGAACTACGCCCCGAGCTCCTCCGGCTCGGCGAAGCGGTAGCCCACCCCCCACACGGTCTTCACGTACTGCGGCTCGGAGGGGGTCGGTTCAATCTTGTTGCGGAGGCGGTTGATGTGGGTATTGACCGTGTGGCTGTAGCCGCTGTACTGGTAGCCCCACACCTCCTCGAGCAGCTCGTCGCGGCTGAAGGCACGCCCGGGATTGCGGGCGAACAGGAGAAGCAGCTCGAACTCTTTGCTCGTGAGGTCGATGGCCTCCTGGTCGACGACTACCTTGCGCTTCTCCGGCTCAATCACGACCCCTCCGAGCTCAATCGGGGACTCGGCGCCCTGCCCCTGGGCCTCCTGATCGACCTCTACCCGCCGGAAAAGGGCCTTGACCCGGGCCAGCACCTCGCGGATGCTAAAGGGCTTGGTGATGTAGTCGTCGGCCCCCAGCTCCAGGCCCAATACCTTGTCGACCTCTTCGGTCTTGGCGGTTACCATCAGAATGGGCGTCGGGCACCTCTCTTGGCGCAGCCGGCGGCAAATGTCGAACCCGTCGGTACCGGGCAGCATGATGTCCAGAATGATAAGGTCGTACTCGTCCTGGAGGGCGCGCTCCAGCCCTTCGTCCCCGTCGCTCACCTTTTCGACCGCGTGCCCGTCGTCGGTGAGGTGCAGCGTTAGCAAATCCGCAATGTCGTCGTCGTCCTCAACGAGCAGAATGTGCTTGTCGGTGGCGGTGGTCACGGGGGCAATCAGTAGTTCGCAGAATGACGCCTCGTTTACGTCTGTCGTGCAGGCCGGATGCACTGTTACGGAGCCCCGGCGCCAATGATTGTCCCCCTCGCGCGCGACCTGCGTCACTGCCCGGGCCCCGGAAACGTGTACGATGGACGGCTCGTAGGGCGTACGATTGTCTCTTGCACAAATTCCCCCTCCATGTCTCAGACCGCTACGCAGGACTGGACCCTTCGCTCTTGGCGCGAACACGACGCCCTTCAGCAGCCCACGTATCCCGACGAAGCGGCGCTGGAGGAGAAGCTCGCCCATGTCTCGGCCCTTCCTCCCCTCGTCACCTCCTGGGAGGTGGAGAACCTGAAGCAAGAAATTGCCCGGGCCGCACAGGGAGACCGGTTCCTCCTGCAGGGTGGCGAGTGCGCCGAGTCGTTCGGCAACTGCCGGGCGGACGTCATTACGGGCCGCCTCAAGATTTTGATGCAGATGAGCCTCGTGCTCACCTATGGGCTCCACACCAGCATCGTACGGGTGGGGCGCTTCGCGGGGCAGTACGCCAAGCCGCGCTCCTCAGACACCGAGACACGCGACGGGACCACGCTCCCCAGCTACCGGGGCGACATCATCAACGGGCCTGAATTTTCGGCGGAGGCGCGCCGCCCAGCCCCGAAGCGGATGGTGGAGGCCTACTCCAGCTCCTCCCTCACCCTCAACCTGGTCCGGGCCCTTTCCGAGGGCGGCTTTGCCGACCTCCGACACCCGGAGTACTGGGACCTCGACTTCATGGACCACTCGCCGCTCGCGGAGGAGTACCACGCCCTCGTCGACGCGATCGGGGACACGATCGACTTCGTCGAGGCCGTGACCGAGCAGGAGCTCGACTCCCTTGAGAGCGTCACGTTCTACACGAGCCACGAGGCACTGCTGCTGCCCTACGAAGAGGCGCTCTCCCGCTCCGTCCCGCACAAAGACGGCATCTACAACCTCGGCACGCACCTGCCCTGGGTGGGCAAGCGCACCAATCAGATCGAGAGTGCCCACGTGGAGTACGCGCGCGGCATCGAAAACCCCGTGGGCCTGAAGGTGGGGCCGGACATGACGCCCACCAAGCTCAAGACGCTGGTCCGCACCCTGGATCCCGACGACGAGCCGGGCAAGCTTACGCTCATCTCCCGCCTCGGGGCCGACACGATTGGCGACCGGCTCCCCCGCCTCGTCGAGGCGGTGCAGGCCACCGGCCAGTCGGTCCTCTGGATCGCCGACCCGATGCACGGCAACACCGAAACGACCGACGACGGCACCAAGACGCGCCACTTCGACAACATCCTCGGCGAGCTGGAGCAGGCCCTCGACGTCCACGCGGCGGAGGGCTCGCGTCTGGGCGGGGTGCACTTCGAGCTCACCGGCAAGAACGTGACCGAGTGCATCGGCGGCGCGCGCGGCCTGAGCGAGGCCGACCTCGGGCGCGCCTACGAGTCGCACGTCGACCCACGACTCAACTACGAGCAGTCCCTGGAGATGGCCTTCAGCATCGTCCGCAAGTACCGGCGGCTGCACGAGTAGCGGAGCGCCCGCCCCCACGGACCACTGCAGTACCCACTGCAGCAGTATCCACTACAGCGAGACACCAAACTCCTCGTCCGCCCCGAGGGAGCGCACGAGCGCCGCGTAGAGCTGCACGCAGTGCTCGATGTCCTCGGTGTCGACCACCTCCACGGTCGAGTGCATGTAGCGAATCGGCACGGACAGGAGCACGCTCGGTACGCCGCTGCGTGTTTTGAAGATCGAGTCGGTATCGGTGCCGGTGCGGCGGCTGCTCGGCTCGTGCTGGAGTGGAAGGTCCTCCGCGTCGGCCACCTCGACGACGCGCTCGACGAGCTGCGGGTGGTTGGACGTGCCGTGGGTCACGGTCGGCCCGTCCCCAAGCGCAACGTCTCCGTGCTTGTTGCTGTTGATGCCCGGCGAGTCGGTGGCGTGCGTCACGTCGAACGCAATGGCGGCATCGGGATTGAGGCGGTGCGTGATCATCTTCGCTCCGTGTCCCCCAATTTCTTCCTGGACCGAGTTGGCCGCCTGCACCTGCCACGCCGGACGGTCTTCGGCGAGCCGTGCCACGGCCTGTGCAAGGATGAAGCCCCCGAGGCGGTTGTCGATGGCCCGAGCGGTGAGACGGGTGTCGGTCAGCTCGGTCGGGCCCACGTCAAACACCATCGGGCGCCCCACCCGAACGCCCCGGTCGTGCACCTCCTCCTCGTCCTCGGCCCCAATGTCCACGAACAGCTCGTGCACCTTGGGCACCGTCTCGTTCTTGGTGTCGCGGATGTGGATGGCCGTGTTGCCCACCACGCCGGTCACCGGCCCGTCCTCTCCCAAGATGCGCACGCGCAGCCCGCGTGCGATGGCGCGGTCCGAGCCCCCGATGCGGTTGATGTAAATAAAGCCGTCGTCGGTGATGTGGCGCACCATGAACCCAATCTCATCGGCGTGCGCGTCGAGCATGACGCTGGGGGCCTCATCGGCCGTGCCCTCCAGGCGGGCCCAGGCCGTTCCGTACGCGTCGGTCTCCACCGCATCGGCGTGGTCGCGCACGTGCTCGGTCCACACGCGCTGGCCGGGGGCTTCGAAGCCGGTCGGGCTCGGGGTGTCGAGAAGGTCGAAGAAGAAGGATTGCGCGTCGTCAGTCATGCGGAGGGGGGAAGTAGATCAACAAAATTGTGGGCGTCGGGTCAGGCGTTGTGTTTCTATACGGAACGTCCCCGTGCAGTGTCCAGCCCCTCTCCACACGACAGATTTTTTACCGGGGGATGGTCTGATCAATCGTCTCGGGATCGACCACTCCGAAGACGCCTGCGACCGGTGCGTCCTGCGCGTCGCGACGTGCTTTCAGAGCGGCCCCGTCCGACGCCAGCAAAAAGCAGGGGGGCGCGGCGGCCTACATCCAGGGCGCACCTCCAAAACGCCGCCGCTTCGTCCGAAAAGATCCTTCACTGACGCTCGGGACGCCCCGTCACGAGATGTTTGTCGCGTGGTGCGGTGCGGCAGGCACGTCAAATCCCGGAAGGCCCGGCGGTTTCCAACTCGAGCGTCACAGCCTCGGCCTCTGCCCCGGGACCAAAACGAAAAGAAGGAGCTATGTTATACCCGTTTCTTGCATATCGCCGTCGCAATTTCTCCTTCTCCCGTTCATCCATCCCGCCAACCATGCCGACAACAACGGACCGCACCTACCACATGCTGATTGTGGAGGACGACACCGACATCCTCATGGGGCTCGAAGAATACTTCGAGCTTGAAGACTACGAGGTAGACACGGCCGAGGACGGGGAGGGGGCCCTTCAGAAGATGAAGGACATGGACCAGTGCGATGTTGTCCTCCTTGATGTGATGCTCCCCGAGAAAGACGGCTTCGAGGTGCTCGAGGCCTCCCAGGAGATGGGCTTCAGTGCCCCCATTCTCATGATCACGGCCCGGGGCGAGCAGGAGTCGAAGCTGAAAGGATTCGGCCTTGGGGCGGACGACTACGTCACCAAGCCGTTCAACGTGGAAGAGCTGGCGGCCCGGGTGAAGGCCATTCTCCAGCGCACGATGCCGCCCGCCGAGGCCCCGATGGACGTGTACGAGGTCGGGGAGGTAGAGGTTAATTTTTCGACCCACGAGGCGCGCCGGGGCGGCGACGAGTTGAACTTCACAGCCCTGGAATTCGACATCCTCCGTTACCTCATCCAGCACAAGGGCCGGACCGTCACGCGCAAGCAGCTGCTTCGGGACGTCTGGGGCATCGACGAAAACATCATCACACGAACGATCGACCGCCACATGGCTTCTGTTCGCAAGAAGATCGAGCCGGACCCGTCCGATCCCACCTACATCGAGACGGTCTACGGCATTGGCTACCGGTTCGACGACGAGTAGCCCGTCCGGACGAGTGCTCCGGCACGGCTACTTATACCAGTTGCGAGGGATCACCATGCACCGGATGGCTCTGAGACGTCTCGGAAGGCCTGCCGACCTCTGGTATTACGCCGCCTCCTGCTCGGACTCCGTCGTCCGCTCGGCCCCCTCCAGCTTGTACCCAATGCCGTAGACGCTCTGGATGGGCCACGCATCTTCTCCCTCCCCATCCATCACATCCCGAAGAGCATTGACGTGCCGGTCGATGGTGCGCGTCTCAACCTCGGTGGGCAGGTCCCAAACGTCGCGGAGAATCTGCTCACGGGTGGCCGTGCGGCCACGGCGGCGCAGCAGGTACGCAAGCAGTTTGTACTCCAGATCGGTCAGGTCGACGGGCTCTCCGTCCCGCGCGACCTCATCTTCCTCGAGGTTTATGTGGAGGCCCCCGACCCGAAACGTCCCGGTTTCATCGGTCGCCTCCGCCTCCCGCCGAAGCAGCACGTCGATCCGGGCCACAAACTCCTCCGTCTCGAACGGCTTCGTGAGGTAGTCGTCGGCCCCGACCTGAAAGCCCCGCATCTTGTGCTCGTGGTCGCCGAGGCCCGTGAGCATGAGCACCGGCGTGCGGACGCCGTCGTCACGGGACTGTCGGAGCACCTCGAAGCCGCTGAGGTCCGGCAGCTTCGCGTCGAGGACGATGAGGTCGTACCCCGGCAGCCGCGTGGCCTCCTGGAGGGCCGTCTCCCCGGTCTCGGCAAGCGTCACCTCGTAGCCCTCAGATTCCAGATAAAGCAGCAGACTCGTGCTAAGCTCGCTGTCATCCTCAACGACGAGGAGAGACGGGCCTTCGGGATCGGAGTCGGACATGGGAACGGAAAGCTACGTGGGGGAAGATCGGAACGGATGTCGCCGGTTCATACAACGCGGAGCGCGATGCGCTTCGGATCAGGCGCCGCGTCCTATTACCCTTTCGCAACAAGAGGGACTGGTTCAACAGATTCACATCCCCTCGATTGTCTCCGAAGTCTCATCGGCCGTCGCAGGCCCGAACGAGGCCTATGGGAACAGCCAAGGGGCACGCGCGGGAAACGCCCGTTGGTCCGCACGGGAACGTGCAGGACGTCAGCCGTGCATGACCGCGAGGGGCTCCAGCCGCGCCACCTTGCCGGCGAGCCGGGACCCGGCCACCGTCTCCACGACACCGCCGATGTTCTCTTTCAGCTGCACCCCAGCGGGAGCCGAGCCGTCGGCGGACCGGACGGCAACGCCATCCCCCTCTCCGTCGAGCGGCACCGGTTCGGCCTGGTGGTTCGCTTCGTGGCGGCTCATTGTCCGCCCGGCCCCGTGACAGGCCGAGCCGAAGCTCTTCTGCATGGCATCCCGGGTGGCCAGCATGACCCATGAAGTCTCGCCCATGCTTCCGGGCACCAGGACCGGCTGCCCAAGGGCGCGGTACGGAAGCGAGATGCCGGGCGTACCGGGCCCGAAGGCGCGCGCCGCTCCCTTGCGGTGCACGTAGCAGCGCATGTGCTTGCCGTCGACCTGATGCATCTCCACCTGCCCCAGGTTGTGGGCCACGTCGTACACCGTCTTGAGCCGTTGGCCGGCCCCCTCTTCGAGAAGCCCATCGAAGACCTCGCGGACGCGGTGGGCCAACACCTGTCGGTTGGCGTAGGCGTAGTTCGCGGCCGCCCGCATGGCCCCCATGTAGTCTTCGGCCTCGCTCGAATCGAGCGGCACCGACGCCAGGCTGGGATCCGGCGGATCGATGTCGTACGACGGCGCCACTTCCTGAAACCGCTCGATGTAGTCGGCACAGACCTGACGGCCGTACCCGCGGGAGCCGCAGTGAACCTGAGCAACGAGGGTGCCCTCCTTCAGCCCCATCGTGACGGCCGCTGCGCGGTTGAAGACCTCCTCCACGGAGTGAATCTCAATGAAGTGCTCCCCGCCCCCGAGCGTGCCGAGCTGCTGCGCCCCAAGCGACCGGGCCGCCTCACTCACCTTCTTCGGATCCGCCTCGTTAAGACGTCCTCCCTCCTCCGCCCGGACGAGGTCGTCCTGCTGCGCCATGTCCTTGCGCAGGGCCCACTGGGCCCCAGACTGGGCGACGTGGTCGACCTCGCTCTTGTTGAGTGAGATGGAGCCCTCCGCGTCCGTCCCACTTGGGATGTGATTCGTCAGGGCATCGGCGAGGGCATCGAAGTTGCCCTCCGCCTCCTCCACCTTGATGTCCGACCCCAGCAGCCGAACGCCCGCGTTGATGTCGTGCCCAATGGCGCCGGGTGCGATGGTGCCCACCGGCCATTTCGACACGGCCACGATGCCGACCGGGGCGCCCTGCCCACTGTAAACATCGGGCATCACCACCAGGTGCCCCACCAGCCCAGAGAGCATAGAGGTGCGGATGGCCTGCTCGATGGCCTTTCGCTCAAGAATCTCGTCGATGAGGTTCTCACTGGCAAGGATGCGCACGGGCACCCGCATCGCTTCCTGGAACGACTGGGGGATTTCCCATGTGAACTCGTCGATCCGCGTCAGGTCCGTGCGTTCCATAGACTGGGGGCTCGCGCGCTCCGAGACGGGCTGCCGTCCGGAACGCCGCGTCTTGTTGTTTTTGAAACATGAATGAGCGAAAATTGAACCAGGGGGCGAAATTCAGTGTTCCACCCGTCCCCAATTCTGTAGGCTGCTGTGCCTCTTTCTTCGGAACACGCAGGGGGGAGGCTCCGCCCCGTCCGCCCACACAGACGGTGCCTCGGCAGGGACGGGCCTACACCGGCGCTTCGGCCCCCCGCTCCGCCGTGTCGGCCTCGGCACTGCCCACCTCGTGGATCCATCCCCCACCGAGCACGTCGTCGTCCTCGTACAGCACGAGACTTTGCCCCGGCGTGATGGCGCGTTTCGGCTCGGCAAAGGCGACCTTCAGGGTGTCCGCGTCCGGCTGCCACGCAAGGCACCCCGCCCCATCGTCGTTGTAGCGGATGGTGCCCCAGGCCGAGCGCTCCTCTTCAATCTCGGGGTACTTCACGAGGTTAATCTCGTGGGCCGTCAGGGTCTGCTCCATGAGCTCCTCCTTCGGCCCTACCGTGATCGTATTCGTCTCGGGATCGATGTCGGTGACGTAGACCCGCTCGCCGAGCGCAAGGTCAAGCCCTCGACGCTGGCCGACGGTGTAGAACGGATAGCCGTCGTGCTCTCCCACGACGGTGCCGTCACTGAGCACGAACGTGCCGCCGCTCACCTCTTCCGTGAGCCCATCCACACGGTCTTTCAAAAAGCGGGGGTAGTCGTTGTCCGGAATGAAGCAAATCTCGTAGGAGTCGGGCTTGTCGGCCACATTGTCGAGGCCAAACTCCGCGGCCATCTCGCGGATCTCTGGCTTCTCGTACGCCCCGAGCGGAAAGATGGACCGGGCGAGGTGCTCCTGCGGCAGTCCCCAGAGCGCATAGCTCTGGTCCTTGTTGCGGTCGAGCCCGCGGCTCAGGAGGTAGCGCCCCCGTTCATCGTCGTAGCGCACGTTGGCGTAGTGGCCCGTGGCAATGTGCTCGCAGTCCAGGTCGTCGGCCCGCTGCAGCAGGGCATCCCACTTGATGTGGGTGTTGCAGAGCACGCAGGGGTTGGGCGTACGGCCCGAGAGATACTCGTCAGTGAATCGCTCAATCACCCAGTCCCCAAATTCCTCCCGGAGGTCAACGACGAAGTGCGGAAAGCCGTGCTTCGTCGCCACCACACGGGCGTCGTTCATCGACTCGATGGAGCAACAGCCCACCTCTTTGCCCTCCGTCCCCCCGCTGGTCGAATAGTCCCACGTCTTCATGGTGAGGCCCACCACGTCGTAGCCACGCTCCTTGAGCAGAACAGCCGTCACCGAGGAGTCGACGCCGCCACTCATGGCGACGAGCACACGTCCCTTCTCGCTCATGACCTGGAAAGTGAGTTGGGGAGCTGGTAATATAGCTTGCAGTACAACGTATGAACCGCTCTGCCCGGACAGGCGTTCCTGATCTGTCTGTAGGTTTACATTGGGCCCCACTTCCGCCCCGACGGCCCTCATTTTTCGACCGTCCCGGACGGAAATGGGTCTTCAGAAAATATTTGCTTGTACCGCATCTTGGGGAAACGGAGGTTTAGGGACGTTGCTTTTCCCAACTGCCCCCGACCCGTATCCTATGTCCACGTCGACCTCTGCGTCTCGTAGTACCGTCACGACTCCACTCGCCCCCGCGGCCATCGGCCCGTACAGCCAGGGCGTCCTCGTTGACGACCGGCTGTACGTCTCGGGCCAGATTGCAATTGACCCGGACACCGACAGCATGATCGACGGGGCGATTGAGGCAGAAACCGAGCGCGTGCTCGAAAATGTTGGGGCCGTCCTCAAAGCCGCGAGCATGTCGTTTGAGAACGTGGTGCGGTGCGAGGTTTTCGTCACCGACATGAACGACTACGCGCAGATCAACGAGGTGTACGCGCGGTACTTCAACGAACAGCCCCCGGCCCGGCAGGCCATACAGGTCGCAGAACTGCCCCGCAACGCACGGGTCGAGATCTCCTGCATTGCCATCCGGTAGCGCCTTGAGAAGCTGTTTGGCGGACGTTCTGTAGCCCCCCGGCGACTCATCCATCCCCAAACAGCTCCTGCGGCCCCCCTACACGCCCTCTACCTCGAGCCGGTAGTAAACCCGGGCCCGGACCACTCCGGCCCCGGGGGTCTCGAGCTCAAACCGGCCGTCGAGCCCTTCTGCACCATCTTGCACCGCCCGGACAACCGTCCTGCGCGTGTCGTCGACGATCGTGGACCGGCCCTCCGACGGAAATTGAACGCTGGCGACGCGGGGACCGTCCCTTCCCAAAAACAGCTCCACGTTCCTCAGCGACGGGGCGGACACCCGTTCGATCCGCACGCTGTCGACCCGGGCATTGATCACGTCGCGCCGGCTGAATCCGTTGCGGGACAGAATGGCGTCGAGGTCGTCCGACTGAACCTCCGACTCGACCGCCACGTCTCCCTCAACGACATCTTCCTCTGCGTACTCAAACCGGTGCCGGACGGTCGGGGGAAAGGTTGAGTTCGCATTTAGGATGGCCGTGCTGTCCCCCGACGCAAGGTCACAGCTGGTCCAAACCATCCCTCCGGCCATCAGAACGATGAGCAGGGATCCCCGAAGTAGAGTGTGCGCGGCGCTGGTCATGACGCAGAAGGTCGGCTGTAAGGGCCTGGCAGAAAACGCAGGGCATTGACAAGGGCAGCCGAACACCGGCCGGCACCGCCCTCGAATGTCTTTACTCGCTGGAGACGATGCCCTTGTTGTACTGGTTCTTGTACTTTCGCACGGCGCGGAAAATGGCACTCGCCAGGTAGGTCTGCCCGCGGTCGCTGTTGAGGAAGCGCGCCTCCTGGCGATTGGTCAGGTACCCAAGCTCCACGAGGACCGACGGCATCGAGGCGCTCCACAGAACGTAGAACCCGGCCTGGTGCACCCCGCGGCTGCGCCGCTGGACGCGTTCTTTGAACTGGTTCTGGACGATCGACGCGAACTCCTCGCTGAACTGCATGCTGGCGCTGAGAAACAGCTCGCCCTTCACAAAGGCCTCCGCGTCGTATTCCTCGTAGCGATCTGGATTCTCTTCGTACTCCTGGACGACCCTGTTTTCTTGCTTCATTACGCGCCGTGCCGCGTCTGTCTTGGAACGCCCCAGGAAGTACGTCTCCGTGCCCTGGACAGACGACGACTGAAACGCGTTCGCGTGGAGGGAGATGAAGAGGTCACCGCCCGTCCGATTGGCAAGATGCCCACGCTCCTCCAAGGCGATGAATCGGTCGGTCGTTCGGGTGTAGATCACCTCAAGGTCGAGGCGATTCTCGATGTAGTCGCCCAGCTTGTGGGCCACGTCCAGCACGATGTCTTTTTCGTGCAGTCCGTGGGCCACCGCCCCGGGGTCCTTGCCCCCGTGCCCCGGATCAATCACCACCGTGTCGAGCCGTGAGCGCTCACGGGAGAGGGTCGCCATCGGGTCTCGCTGACGCCGCTCTTCCCGCGAGGCCGTCGGGGCTTCGGCGGGAGGCGAAGAACGCTCCGCGGCTACGGGCGTCGCGTCGTCGTACGCGAGGTTCAGGAGCAGGTCGTCGGAGGCCCCATCGCGGTACACCATGGGCGAGATTGAGCGGTCCGCGGTCAGGGCAACCCGAAGAATCAGGTGGCCGTTTTGCTGCGTCAGCGTGTAGGTTTCGATCGGCCCTTTCGGCGTCCGCTTCTCGTAGTCCGCGTGCACGTCTGTGTTGTAGAGCACCCACTTCAGCTCGTGCGCCTTCTCTGACTGTAACATATAGGCCTCGGGAGACGCCGTCGTTTGGACCCGCACAACGTGGCCCTGCCCGTCGGATCGGGGAGAAAAGATCACGTCGGTCACGAGCACCTCGGCCTGCGCCGCCCCTGCCGCCAACAACACCGGTCCCACCGCCAACAGCAGAAGCCCAACCACGCCCCACCGAAGGCCCCAGGGAGACCTGTCCCGGACTTCACGACGACAACCGTTGGGAGCCCGAAACCAATCCATAGACCGGAACGACACTTCTGACGCAGGGCGACATGCGGAGGGCCGTCGTGCACGACCACTAACCTATGCACAACTACCGACCTGTAAGATGCGACACAGCCCTCCTAAAGTAAAGGATGAGGTGACAGGAGGGAAAGAGAGCACGGCAGGCATCGGGCTTTGCACAGAGCCGCTAGCGGCCACGGGTGGAATCGATGAGCTGTCGGAGGTGGCGATCAATCATGCGCTCTCGCATCTGGGCTCGTCGCTGGAGGTTCTCCTGCAGACCCCGAATCTGCCGCTGGAGGCGCTCGATCTCGCGGCGCCGGTTTTCTTGTTTGACCGCAAAAATGTCCTTGAGCATTGCGCGAAGGGTATCGATCTGAGCCTGGCGCTCTCTCCCCTCCGGCAGCAGCCGAACGGTGCGCGCGAGGCGCTGTGCGTCCTGCTCCATCTGGCGCTCGCGCTGGAGCCGTTCGTAGAGCTCTCGGCTGGAGCGCTGCACCGCATTGAGGTACTGCCGGTGGGACGCCTCCGGGCTGTTTGCGGGCCCCATCCCGCCCCGAGACGCAGCGGCCCGTGCCTGCACTGCGTCGCTTCCCAGCACAACGGAGGCTCGTTGCTCGCGCACCTCCTCTTCGCTGATGGGTCTCAACCCGTCTTGCACAACGAAGAGGCGCCCCTTGAGCTCAACGACGGGGCGCTGGATGCCCACGAACCGGTAGTCGGCCTGGACGCTCTGTAGGTTCAGGCTGTCCGGCAGCCGGTCCTCCGACAGGGGCTGCCCGTCGACGTAGACCGTGCCGCCCCGGATGTTCAACGTACGGGTCTGCTGAGCCGACGCCACGGGCAGGAGCCCCCCCCACAGAAGGAGTCCGAGGACGAGCCCGGCGACGAGCCGACGACACGTAGGTCCCAAACAGCGCAAAGCGATCATGGAAACGCGAGACGTGAAGATGAAATGAGCGAGGCAGATCGTGAACATTCGTCAGGGCCGACCGACCCGCTGGAGGGCCCCCCACCGATCCGGGGCGCTTCGGGCCTGTAGCCGGTCGATGCGCCGCTGGATGCGAACCAGCTCCTCCCCGTCGTCCCAGGCCGGAACATCGTCCGTGCTGCTCGTCCGGGTCTCGGCGGCCGTGGGGGCCTGCCGGGCCGGTTCGTCGAGCGCACCGGGCGTCGCGGAGTCCGCGACCGGGCCGTCGGACCTCCCACCGCCCTGCCACCACCCCAGGCCGATCACCATTAGCAGGGCAAGTGCGGCCCCGGCCGTCTGCAGGCGACGGGTCCAGGGGCGGGACGGGGAGCGCGCCGGGCGATCCTCAGCCGGCGACGTAGACCGCGGCCCGGACGAGTGGGCCGCCTCGCGGGCTTCGTCCACCACCTGGTCCACGACCGCCGCGTCCGGCCGGCGTGCGGGCCGGTCGTCCAACGCCCGCTTCGTCGCGGCCAGCTCCTCATACTCGCGATAGAGGTCTTCGTCACCGGACAATCGACGCGCAAGCGCCGACTCATCCTCTTCTTCTCCGTACAGATATCGAATGAGGTGTAGCCGATCGTCCATGGGAAACGGAGTTGCTCTGTGAAGCAGGTCGGAGCGCGTCGGACTCTCTACGGGTCGATCGCGCCGACCAGCGCGGTCTCGTCGGAGGCTTCCATCATCTTTCGAAGGTTCTTGAGGGCATACCGCATGCGGCCGAGGGCCGTGTTGATGGACACGTCCTGGAGCTCGGAAATCTCACGGAAGGTCAGGTCCGTCTCCTGCCGCAGGAGGAGCACCTCTTTCTGCTCAGGCGCGAGCTGCTCGATGTGCTCGTCGAGCCACTCGCGCTGCTCCGCGCGGTGGAGCTGCTCGTCGGCGTAGGGGGAGTTGTCCTCCAGGGTGTCCCAGAAGGACCGCCCGTCGTCTTCGTCCTGCGACACGTCTGCCCATTTTTTCTGCTTCCGTGTGTGGTCGATCGCGGCGTTGCGCGCGATGCTCATCACCCAGCTCAGCCACTGGCCCTGCCGGTCGTAGGACCCACGCTGGCCCTGCATCGCCTTGATCACACGCTCGAAGGTCTTCTGGAAGAGATCATTGGCGACCGCCCGGTCCTTCACCATGCCCATCAGGTAGCCAAAGATACGGTCCTGGTGCCGTTCGACGAGCCGCCGGAAGGCCCCGTCGTCTTCGTTCAGGTACGCCGTGACCAGTTCCTCATCCGTAGGCTGCATGCAGAGACCCTATCGTTAGCAGGTGCCGGGACGTGGGGGCATGGCGTCGGTTCAAACGAGCGTCCCAGCGCAATTATTGTGTGCCCCGTTCGCTCAGGGGATGTATTTACAAGGACCGTTCCGGAGTGGCCTCTCCGCGCTACAGCACCACGTCCACCACCCCTTTCAGTTGCTGGGCTCCCGTCACGTCGATGTCGTAGTCCCCAGCGACACGGTCGAGGTTGTTCTCCGGCACCACCGCCCGATCGAAGCCCAGCTTGGCGGCCTCCTTGAGGCGCGGCTCCACCCGGCTCACGGTGCGGATCTCGCCGCCGAGCCCCACCTCCCCGATCAGGACCGAGCCGGTGTCGGCAGGGATGTCGCGGAACGACGAGGCGGCCGCAATGGCCACGCCCAGGTCCACGGCCGGCTCCTCCAGCCGCACCCCACCGGCGACGTTGATGAACACGTCGTGGTCGCTGAAGGCCAGTCCGGCCCGCTTTTCCAGAACCGCCAGGATCATCTGCAGCCGCTGCGACGCGAAGCCGGTGACGGTGCGCTGCGGGGTGCTGTAGGAGGTGGGCGTCACGAGTGCCTGAATCTCGACCAGGATGGGCCGAGTGCCCTCCAGCGAACAGACGACCGTGGAGCCGCTCACGCCGTAGCCGCGCTCAGACAGGAAGATCTCGCTTGGGTTGGGCACCTCCCGCAGCCCGTCTTCCCGCATCTCAAACACCCCGATTTCGTGGGCCGCCCCGAAGCGGTTCTTCACGCTTCGGAGGATGCGGTACGCGTGGTTCTGATCGCCCTCAAAGTACAACACCGTGTCCACCATATGCTCCAGCACCCGCGGCCCCGCGATGGTCCCCTTCTTGGTGACATGCCCCACGAGAAACGTCGAGAACTCGCGCTCTTTCGTCAGCTTGAGGAGCGAGGCGGTGCTCTCGCGCACCTGACTCACGGAGCCGGGCGCGCTCGACAGGTCGGGCCGGTAGATGGTCTGGATCGAGTCGGCCACGAGCAGGTCGGGCGCCACGTCGTCGACGGCGTTGGCAATTTCCTGCACGTTCGTCTCGGCCAGCAGGTAGAGCGCGTCGCTGTCGACCCCGAGCCGCTGAGCCCGTAGCTTCACCTGCCGCTTCGACTCCTCCCCCGTGACGTACAGAATCGTGTGGTCCGGCAGGTAGCCGCCCAGCTCGGTCATGAGCGTGCTCTTGCCGATGCCGGGATCCCCGGCGATGAGGCTGAACGAGCCCTGCATGATGCCGCCGCCCATGACGCGATCAAGCTCGTCGACGCCGGTGCGGAGGCGGGACTCCCCCTCCATCTCGACCTGCGTCAGCTGGGTCGGCTGGTTCTGCGCCCTTGCCCGTCCGTTCTGTCCGTCCGTGCTGAGGTCTGGGACCCGGGCCTCCACGTCGGCGCTCTCGGCTTCCTTGACGAGCGTATTCCAGGCCCCACACCCGGTGCACTTGCCCATCCACTTGTGGGCCTCGTACCCACATTCCTGACACACGTACTGCGGTTCGGAGCTGGCCATGCAAACAGTGGGGAGCTCGTGTACTGACGATTGCGGACAGGCACGGGCCATCGTTCTGCACGATCCGTGCACGTGCAATGCACTGTCATCCGCCCTCCAGAGATCCCCTACGCCCTCGGCGCAGAGGAACCTCCTCGCCGGATTGGATGTGCATATGCAGGCTGTGACGCAAAGCCTCCCCGCTCCTGGAGGCCCCCGTTCGTACTCTTCGCATTCTGTTCCCTTCCGTCTCGTTGCTCGACACGCTGCTCTCTCCTTTCCGGGCCCTCGGCCGGTACGCAACGCTCATGGGCCGGGCGTTTGCCTCGATCGACAAGGTGGGCACCTACTGGAATAACCTCTTCATCCAGATGGTGCGCGTGGGGATCGACTCGATTCCCATCGTCGCCCTCGCCGCGGCGTTTACCGGGGCGGTGTTTACCGTGCAAACGGCCTACCAGCTGGAGACGCCCTTCATTCCGAAGACCATCATCGGATCGATCGTGGCGCCCTCCATCATGCTGGAGCTGGGGGCCGTGATTGCGGGCTTCATTCTGGCGGGGCGCGTGGGAGCGCGCATCGCAGCGGAGCTGGGCACGATGCGGGTGTCCGAGCAGATCGACGCCCTGGAGGTGATGGGGCTCAACTCCGTCGGGTTTCTGGTCCTGCCGCGCGTGCTGGCCGGTGTGCTTATGTTTCCGGTGCTGTACGTCGTCTCCTGCGTCGTGGGGATTGGGACCGGCATCGGGGTGGGCCACTTCGGGGGCTTTCTGAGCGCCAGCGAGTTCCTGGAGGGCGCGCGCCAGTTTTTCAAGCTGCTCGACCCCACCATCGGCCTCATCAAGTCGTTCGCCTTCGGGTTCATCATCACCTCCGTCGCCTGCTACAAGGGCTACTACACGGGCGGCGGGGCCGTGGGCGTGGGCGACAGCACGACGCAGGCCGCCGTCCTGAGCTGCGTGTTTATCCTGGTCGCTGATCTTCTCATTGCCCTGTTGCTGCTGTGAGCGGCTTGTCTGCCCGCCTTCGCTCCATCGTGTTCCTCCTCGCCGTCCCCGTCTAGCCATGATTGAGATCCAAAACTTGTCGAAAGGGTTCGGCTCCCTCCAGGTGCTGGAGGGCGTCTCCCTCCAGATCCACGACGGCGAGACAATTGCTATCATCGGGCGGTCCGGGTCCGGGAAGAGCGTGCTGATGAAGCACCTCGTCGGGCTGCTGACGCCGGACGAGGGGCGCGTGCTCGTGGACGGCACGGACATCGACACGATTCCCTACGAGGCGCTTCGCCGCCTTCGGCGCCAGTTCGGGGTGCTGTTCCAGGGCGGGGCGCTCTTCGACTCGATGACGACGTTCGAAAACGTCGCCTTTCCCCTCCGCTACTTCTCGTCCCTGGACGAGAAGGGCCTCCAGGACCGGGTGCAGGAGTGCCTCGACCTCGTGCGCCTCTCGGGGGTGGGGGCAAAGAACCCGACCGAGCTGTCTGGGGGCATGCGGAAGCGGGTCGCCCTCGCCCGCGCCATCGCCATCGAGCCCGAATATATTCTCTACGACGAGCCCACGAGCGGCCTCGACCCCGAGACCTCCAACACCATCAACGACCTGATTCGCCACCTCGCCGAGGCGCTCAACGTGACGAGTGTGGTCGTCACCCACGACATGCACTCCGTCCTTTCCATTGCCGACCGGGTGGCCTTTCTCCACGAACGGGACCTGGAGTGGGTGGGGCCTGTGGCGGGCATCCACAAGTGCTCGAACCCGCACCTCAACGCCTTTGTGAAAGCCAACGAGTACCAGGTGGGAGACACCACCCCGGCCTTGTCCGGGCCGTCGGCCTGACCGCTCGGGCCCACTTCGGATTCTTCGCCGTCTTCGCACGCCCCGCTCTCTCGCTACCACCCTCTCGCTCCATGGAGTACAGCAACGAAATCAAGGTTGGAATCGCCATTGTCATCGCGGTGGTCGCGGCCGTCTTTGGGGTTCGCTTTCTCCAAGACCTTCCGCTGTTCGGGGACACGTACGCCGTGCGCGCTGAATTTGAGGAGGCCAGTGGCCTTACGGCGGGCAACCCGGTGCGCATGAAGGGCGTCAACGTGGGCTCCGTGGGGTCCATCCGCCTGGACCAAGAAACCCAGACCGTGCGGGCCCGCCTCCGCATCGAGGAGGGCATCAGCATTCCGGAGGGCTCCCACGCAAAGGTGGCTGGCTTCAGCGGCATCGGGGGCGTCCGCATCAGCATTCTCCCCGGGCCCCGCGAGAACCCTCCGCTTCCCCCGGACGCTACGCTCTCGGCGCCCCCTGAGGGCAGCGTTTTTGACCGCCTTACCGACCAGGCCCCCGAACTGGCGAACAAGGCCGACAGTGTGCTCACGAGCACGAACGCGACCATGGCGGCCCTGAGTGAACAGCTCCAAAACCCCGAGAGTGACCTGCGGCAGGCCCTCGCCTCCGCGAACAACATCGCGGGCGACCTCGAATCGGTCACCGAGGCGGAAAAGGAAACCCTCCGGGCGCTCCTCCAGAACCTGCGGTCGGTGTCGGGCGACCTGGACACGTTCATGGGCGAGAACGGCGACTCGCTGGACGTGGCCGTGCGGCGTCTCAACCAGTCGCTCGACCGGCTCAACCGCGGGCTGGCGTCGTTTGAGGAGACCTCGGCCACGCTCGACACGGTGGCCACCAAGCTGAATGAGGGCGACGGCACGGCCGGGCGGCTCCTCAACGACCCGACCCTCTACCTGCGGCTGGACTCGGCCGCAGCCCGAACCAACACGCTTTTGAAGGACTTCCAGCGCGATCCGGGGCACTACCTCAACGACATGACGCTCGTGAAGGTGTTTTAGCACGGAGGCCTCGGAGGGGCACCTCACCACGCAACCGATCGCTACGCATGGCGGCTCCTGATTCCGACATCGAGGACGGTCCGGAGGACATGGCCTCGGAGGCGGCGATGCGTGCCCCGTCAGGGGACGGCACGACCGAGCGCACCGCGTCGTGGCCCCGCCTGCAGCGGCACATCTTCCGTGCGGCGAGCCGTCACCTGCCCAACGCTGCCGGCGCAGAAGGGGAGGACGTGGAGCCGCCGCCCAAGCACACGGGCCGCTACGCCCGCTGGCTGCCGGTGCTGAAGGCGCTTCCTTGGGTGCTAGGTGCCCTCTTCGCCCTCTCGTTCGTATGGGACTTTCCGGGGGTGCGCCTGAGCGTGGCCGGGTACACCGTCGTGCTCGAGGACCTGCTGCGCTTCACCGCCGTCAGCGGCCTCGTCGGCTTCGGGACGAACTGGCTCGCCATCACGATGCTCTTTCGGCCCCGCGAGGCACGCCCCCTCGTGGGCCAGGGCCTCGTGCCCGCCCAGCGGGAGCGGGTGGCCTACCGCCTTGCCCAGGCCGTAAGCGACGAGCTGATCAACAAGGCCCTCATCAAGGAGAAAATCCGGGAGAGTGGCCTCGTGGCCCAGTACCGCGACCTGCTCGTGGCGGCGGCCAGCGACGTGGCGACCGACGACGCGGTGCGCACGGAGGTAAAGGCCCTGCTCCGCCGCGCACTCCGGGACGTGCTCTCCACCCCGTCCGTCCAGGAGCGCATCGTCGCCCTCACAGCCAAGCAGGTGGAGGCGCAGGCCGGCGAGGGCCTCTCGGGGCTCATGCTACGGGCCTACCGGTACTTTGGCGAGGACAACTTCCGGGCCCGCCTGCGCGAGACCGTCCGGCGCCTGCCCGACGCGGTCGACCCGCTGGTGGAGGAGCTCGACCCGGTGCTCGACCGCCTCCCCGCCGAGCTGGAGCGGCGCGGCGACGAGATGGAGGCGTTGCTCACACGGGTCCTCCTCCGCCTCGTGGATACGCTCGACCTGGAGCGCATGATCTACGAGAACGTGCGGGCCTACGACGAGCGCCAGCTCGAGAGGCTCTTACGCCGCACGACCAACGAGCAGCTCAACTACATCAAGTACCTCGGGGCCGCGCTCGGCATCGTCGGCGGCTTCATCATCTGGGCCCCGGCGGCCGCGCTCGCGGTGGTCACCGTCCTCGGCCTCGCCGTCTACGCCCTAGATGAGGTGCTCTATCGCTCCTCCGCCTGACTCTTGGCCATTCACCTCTTCGCTCTTCGGGCGCGAGGGCTCTTAACTGTGCGGTGTTGACTCCATCGTCGCACAGACAATTTCCCGTCCTCGTACTTTCGTTTCTCTGCCCCCCCACGTCGGCACTTCCTTCTCATCGTTTTCGGGTTCTTGACCCGCGTCCTCGATCTACGTTCCGACGATCATCTAGCGGGCCTCCTCGATGCTGGGGCCGACCGTGTCGACCTAGGCCACCTCAGACCGTTCCGCAGATGAAGCGGGGCGGGCGGCCTCCTCCGGCACGAAGCGAGCGGCGCTTCCCGCAACGGCGAGCGCAGCGATAAGAAACAGCGCTCCTTCTTCGCTAATCACGGTTCCCTCGTTGATAAAAGTTCACGTGACGTTGCCCCGGTCGAACTCGCCGCGAGGACCGTTGTGGTCGAACATCTACGTTCCGACCGCAGCGATTTGATCTCGAAGAAGCTCAAGGGAATTGCTCGCCGATTGATCTGAAGAGTATCCACCTGGAGTTACAGTCTCCGTAGATCCAGTTGCCGAGAGGCCAAGGCCGGCAAGAACAACACAAATCAGCAGTCCGGTGAAACCAATACTGAGCGTCGAGCCATCGTCCATCGCAGTTCTCCTTGATCGGGGTGCCCTCTCTCACTCGGCTGGAATGAGAAATAAATCGGTTCCATTCGAGGTCATAAGATTCAAAACCTTTCCTTCTGGCGGACCAACTTCGTCAATCCCTGAAATAACGTAGCAGTCCTCAAGATCGCCACTCGACCTGACTTCCAGATAGGCCACATCTCGTTTCCCAATTTCTCCGTAGCGACCACAGCGCTTAACCAAAGAGTAGGTCCTCGTGTGGGTCTCGTCGCCGTCCCTGACTGTCATCGTTTCATCATCGGCGAACGTCCATGTGACATCGCCACGGTCGACCTCGCCAAAAAGACCATTGTGATCGAACACCCACGTCCCAACCGCCACTATACGATCCTGAAAAACGTCAAGGGAATCATTCACTGTGTGCTCCAAAGAGGGGTTGGTCGGGATTGTTGCCTCTATATTTCCGCTTACAGAGAGGCCAAGCCCTACGAGGGCAGTGCAAAAAAGCAGACCAGTGACACTAATCTTGAGTGTGGACTTACTAATCATTGGTTCAGTTTTCTAATTTTTACAGTCAATTTCTTTCGCCTTTTCAAAGTGATCCTTCCGGGTCTCAAGTTCCGTATTTCCTACATTGATTGCTTCTGTAATGTCCGCCACGGTCAGGTTGTCCTCGTCGACTTCGTCACTACCGAGGACATTCTCGTCCCAGTATTGAAGTGCAGCAAGCGTACCCGTCCTTGCGTTACTGCTGAGTTTTCCGGGTTTCTCTGTGAAATCGGCAGATCCAAACCCCTCGTTCTGGTACCAGTCCTCGAACGCCCGATAGTTATCCTTCCCCGTAATCTGCATCGGTCCCCTTCCCCTGTATTTGTAAGCATCTCCACTTCCTTTCTCTCCATTCCCTAACCTACCGGCGTAGGCGATTTTAGCTATCTCCTTCGGCTTGCCAATGTAATCAGAGGTCTTGTATTTACCTCCTTTTCCATCGATTGAGAACTCGCTAAATGTTGCAGCTAGGTTCTCAGCATCCTGGTAGTTCAGATTTTCAACCCTCGTAATCGCCCCTTGCGACTCGTGAGCAGTCTGCGCGATGAAGTGCCTCACGTCCTCGGAACTGTCAATTCCATACTTGTCTCCGTACTTCTGGAGAGTGTTGATTAAGGTCTCTTTGGCTGTATCATCAGCCTGATCGAACAGATAATATCCGTCAGCGAGTTCCGCGGCCGATAGGTTGCACCCAATTTCGCCATAGCCAGGCGGATCGGCCGACTCGCAGGGATCGGTCTCCGGATCGGGGCTGTCGATGGGCCCACCGTTGACGCCGTTCGGATAAAGCCTGCGCAGGTTGTATCCATCCTGAGCTAGTCCCCCATCCCATACCCCTCCTCCGAAACTGGGCCCGCCTCCCGAATTGCAACTCTCCCAACTGTCTACGACCCCACAGGTACTACCGGCACAAGTTACGGCGGTGGTCTCCTCACACTCCGAGGACGTTTTATTCTTCTCCCTCGCATCTTTTCTCGCGGAACTATCAGCCTTCTCGAATCCTGCGTTCCGAAGCTGTTTCGGAGAAAAGCGAAAAAAGGAGCGGACCCGCTTTTGTGCTCCCTCCACGTCGGGAAGACGACAGCGAAGACGTACCCCGACATTGCTTGGATGAGGCACATCCGGAGTCTGAATGTGAGCCTTGAGGGGCATGGTTGCCCCGTCGGCCTTTTGCAATGTCGAGTCTGGGTACGACAGCGTCGCGGATCGGAAATAGTAGCCCGGTCCCCGTAGCCCGTCCGAACGGTAAAGACTAATCGTGCAGGCGTGCTTGCCGTCAAACGACTTGCTTTCGATATTGCCGTTTGCTTTTACTTGTGGACTCCTTACCGCCTGCGCCCGGAGCGGTCCAGGATCCGACATGCCCGTGACCACTCGGTTCGGCTCAAGCAGCGAGATCCGAAGACGATCAGAGCCGGACCGATCGGATGGACTGGTCGGAAGCAGATCGCAGGACAGTAGAAAAAGGCCTACAACGAGGGTCGCCGCACAGGCCGGAAGTGTAATGGGGAAAGGAGAGCATCGAATTGGAATCATTGGCCGGGACCGGAGGAGTACGTCTTTTCCATTCAAACGTACCATACAATAGTAAGGGGGGGTAAAACATCAAATCTCTCTTACAGCCCCCCTCGGCCCCACAGTCTTGGCGGTTTGACTCTGTCGCCCCGGGCCTTCACTTTCCAGATTGCCTCCATACACCCTTCTTTCTCCTGCTGTGTCTGTGACCACCACCCCCGAGCCCCTTTCCGGCGTCGACGCGGCATGGCTGCGCATGGACGAGCCGACGAACCTGATGACGATCACGGGCGTGCTCTTGCTCGACGACCCGATGGACGTCGACACGCTCAAGGCACTTCTGGAGGAGCGCTTTCTCGGCTTCGACCGGTTTCGGCAGCGGGTGCGCGACCCGGAGGGCTCCCCGCACTGGGAGCGCGACCCGCACTTCGACCTCGACCGGCACGTCCACCGCACGGCCCTGCCGGGGGCGGCCGGAACGGAAGAACTGAAGGAACGGGTGGGCGAGCGCATGAGCGAGCCGCTCGACCGCGAAAAGCCGCTCTGGGAGATGGACCTGGTCGAGGACTACCTCGGCGGCAGTGCCCTCATCGTGCGGCTGCACCACTGCATCGGCGACGGGATGGCGCTGCTGCAGGTGCTGCTCTCACTCACCGACGAGCACTTCGACCCGGGCCGCTTCCCGACGGCCGAGGACCGCGGGCTGCTCTCCGGCGTGGTGCAGGGCGCCCTCCACACCGTCCGCGGCACCGTCGAGGCCGGGCGACGCCTGCTCCGTGAAGGCGCGAAGTCGCTCGTCCGTCCGTCCCACGCCCTGCGGCGCGTGAAGCAGGGCCTGAGCTTCGGGGCCGCGCTGTCAAAGTTTCTCTCGCTCCCCCACGACGACGGCACGCCGCTCAAGGGCGAGCTGGGGGTCAAGCAGCGCGCCACCTGGTCCGCCCCGCTCGACCTGACGCGCGTCAAGCGCATCGGGGCCGTCGTGGACGCGAAGGTGAACGACGTGCTGCTCGGGGCCGTGGCGGGAGCGCTGCGGTACTACCTGACCTCCCGCCCGGAGCCGACCGACGCGGAGACGGTGCGCGCCCTCATCCCGGTCAACCTGCGCCCCCCGGAGCAGGCCTTCGAGCTGGGCAACCGGTTCGGGCTCGTGTTTCTGGACCTGCCCGTCGGCCTCGACGAGCCCCTGGAGCGCGTGCTGGCGGTGAAGCAACGGATGGATACCCTGAAGGGCTCGGCGGAAGCGGTCGCCGCACTGAGTGTGTTGGAGGGCCTCGGGTACCTGCCGCTGAGCGTAGAGGACCGCGCCGTGCGCCACTTCAGCAACCGGGCCAGCGCGGTGATGACGAACGTGCCGGGCCCGCAGGAGCCGCTCCACATGAAGGGCCGGCACGTGCAACACGTGATGCCGTGGGTGCCGCGGGCCGGGCACGTGGGCCTGGGCGTCAGCATCTTTAGCTACGACGGCACGGTGCGCCTCGGCATCGCTAGCGACGCCGGCCTGATCCCCGACCCCGACACGATCATCGAGGGATTCGAGCGGGAGTTCGACCGGCTCGCGGACACCCTGCTGCCCGCCGCGGAGGACGCCCCGAAGCGTCCGCCCCCGACGGCAAACTAGCCGTCGTTCTCTTCGGCCAAGCGTGCGAGGCGCTCGACCCGATCGGCGAGGGCCCCAATTCCTTCCCGAAGTTCCTGGACCTCGTCGCGGGTCGGCACACCAACCCGCCGAAGCATCTCATTCACCTCGCTCTGGACGCGCTCCTCCGTCGCCCGGAGCACGTCGTCCTCCTTCGTCATGGCCCGCACCCGTCGGGCCGTCGCCTCCGTGCGCTCGCGCCGGGCCTGCTCCCACGAGCGCCCCTCGTCCACGAGCGCATCGAACACCTGCGTGCCGGCGTCCTGCACGGCCCCAATGACCCCGAGGCCGGCCCACCACGCCGCACGGGCCCCGCGAAGCATGCCGCCCACCACCGCAGCGGGCCCCGGCAGCCCCCACCCCAACGACCGCGATCGCGTGGACGACGCGGACGGCTTCGGTCCAGCCTGCTCGGTTCGTTTGCCGCGCGTGACGGTAATTGTGGGGCCGTTCTCACTCATGAGTCTGTGCGGGCGGTGTGGCACGGAGGATTCTGTCCGTTCAACACGCACCTAGTACGTTTTCTCCACGTCCGCCGCCACCGACATCATGCCGCGGAAGACCCCCATGTTGGACATGATCTGCATCATGGAACCGTCGATCTTGTAGTCCGGCGACGCGATGGCCTCGGTGGCGCCCATCTCGCCCTGGTCCATCTGCACCCACACGTCGTAGGGCGCCGTGGCCCGCGCCATGACGGCGTCGGTGTCGACCCCTTCTTCACGCATCTGCTCGGAGGGGGCCTCGTCGATCCACACGTCTGCGTCGGTCACCTGTCCCTCCTCGAACGTGTAGGTGGCCGATACGTCCTCGTCGTCGGGCGTGTCGAGGCAGCACAGCTCGATGGTCTCGGAAAAGGAGCCCGCGGTGTCCTGAAATGCATCGTCGTCGTTGAGGGCCTCGACGAAGCGTTCGACGTACTCGGGCGTCCAGTAGCGGGGAGCGTCGCTCATGGGGGAGGAGAGATTTGAGGGAAGACCGCGCCGTAGTGTAGCCGTGCGGAGGGGAGAGTGGCAAGCGATAAGCCCCACGACACCGCCCAGCCCGGATTGTTTGCGACACGCCTGTTCCCCACCGTCGGGCCTCGTTCGGGAGGCAGTTCTGCTCCGTCCACCCTCGCTCCTCAATCCGTAATCAAACCACAGACGCCCGACCCACATGCTCCTCCGGCCCTATGAATCAACCGGGCCGGCGCCCTTTCCCCAGGAAGACATCAGGCGAGAAACCCCTCGGCCGAAGAGCTGCCCGGCGAGGCCAAGGGTGACACCGAGCCCCATCCCGAAGATGGCAAGTTCCTTCACCCCCAGGTACCTGCTGGCACTGAGAAATCCCATCCAGGAGAGCGTGCGCTGAACGATGCCGGTCTGGTCGGAGACCACGAAGAGGACGGCCCCAAATACGAATCCAAAGAAGGCAGACCGGACCAGGTCCTCGATCAGAAGGCCTCCGATCAGAGAGCTAGATGGGTTCTCGTCTTCGCTCTGGTTCATGGGGATGGATGTTCAGACACAGAAAAAGGCCTGCTGGGACAAGCGTACGGGAGCAGGCGCACGGCATCGCCTTGGACCGCCTCTCACCAACGCCAACCCCACAAACTTCGCTCCGCAATGCCTCTCTCCGTCCCGTAACGGAGTAGGAAGGACTGTTCGCAGGGATCAGTTCTCCGGACCCGGGCACTCAGGAGGCGAGGGCCGGACGGTTCAAAAACCAACACGGCGGCGAGGGCGGCTCGCCCCCGGTCGAGAATCGAGCGAGCCCCTACGTCCCTACCCTCTTTTCGCCCGAGCATCATGGGCCACGCCGCATCGATCAACGGGCTTTGGGGGGCTTTCTCTGGGTGGAACCGTGGCTTTAAGATCCCGCATTTGCTGTTTATTCCGTTCCGGGCAGACCGGTCCAGCGTCTCTTTTGATTTACGAAATAGAAGGCACGAAATTCTCAGGTCCCACGGGATGATTGCGAGCAGAGCCCCCAGGCCTCTGCGCTGATCACACCACGCGGCCGGTCTTCGCTCCACTCAGGGGCCATCCCACCACGCGAACGAACTGCCCCGAACAAATGGAGGGCTCTACACGAGCGAAGTGAGGACCACGGGGCATGCCCCTTGCGATGGGGTATCGTGAACCCGTTACAATGTGTAAAAAGCGGGAACGACCAAGCAAGGATAGGTGAACCAGCAGTTGTACTTTCCTTCTTACTCGGCTCGCCCCCGACCTTCTCCCGACGTTCGGGGCGTGCGAGCCACTCCGCTCCCACTTCACATATCTCCTCTTGCTATGGACGAGCGCAAACTTGTTGAGACGCGAGTTCGGGACGTGCTACGGACGAAGGGCACCCTACAGCAGAACGGGGATGTCCTCACGGCCGGGCCCACCGACACCGTTTACGACTGCATCGACGCCATGGTAGACCGGGGCATCGGGTCCATCATCGTGATGGAGAACGACGAGATGGTCGGAATTTTTACCGAGCGGGACTACATGCGCGATATCGCCCTGAAGGGGCGTTCGTCTCCGGAGACCGAGGTTCGGGAGGTGATGACGCAGGAGGTCGTCACTGCCGAGGCGGGCGATCAACTTCGGGACTGCCTCGATCGCATGAACACCCTGCAGTGCCGTCACCTCCCGGTGGTCGACGACGAAGGAAGCCTCGCCGATATCATCTCGATGCGGGACTGTGCGCAGCAGATCGCTGCGTCGGCCGAGTCGGGCGCGACACAGCTGGTGAACTACGTGACGGGCCAGTATTCCACCCGGTAGAAACAGGCGATTCCTTTCGGGGGACAGGATTCGGCGAATCGGTGATTGGCTCTTTCGATGCATACGGCCGTTCGGGCCCGGGTGCGCCCTGAGCTTCCCCCCTGACACACGAAAAGTTTTGCCGGCAGAAGATCTGCGCTGATCGCTCCAGCATCGGTCACCCCGGAGGGCCTGCGACCGAGCCCGCCTGGTTGTCGGCGGCGATGTGCGTGTAGAACGACTCTTCTCGACTTTGACGAAAAGCAGGGGCCCTCGGCAGCCTGCATCAAGGGCGGTGTTGTCCCCCACACGCCCCCGCCCCATTCGGAGAGATCCTCCACCAACGCTTGAGACACACGACCGGGTGTCCCGCGGCCAGCCAACACAGCATCTCGCGCACACGCAGAAGGCGCCGTGGGGAGAACGGGACCCACCTCCATGGACAGCGCCGCTGCCTCAGACGTAGAGGCGGCAGGGATGGGTGAGCCGCCTAGGGCAGCCAAAGGGCCTTACGATGTACTCCACATGCAGCTGTCCCCCACCGGTCCATTCGCCCCTTCCACCGGCTTGGGCGCAGGAGGTCACAACGTGAAGGCCAGCAGATTTTCCCCTGGAGGTTCTCAGCCCGGAACCCTCCTCCACAGCCCATAATGCAAGGTGGTGTGCCGCAGCTTGCAGGCGGTTCTCACATCTTTTCCAAATACGAGGCTGCCGGGGGTTCTCGCTTCCGGGACGTGCCATGTCTGCTCCCGATCTTGACGTTGCCACACTGTTCTGGCCGAACGACGACACGCTCTCCGTCACTGCCAAGTCACGGGTGCAGGTCGTGCGTCTGCTTTGCCTTCTGGGAAGCATTGTAGTTCCGCTCTACGGCCTCTTGTACAGGGTCGTGCAGCCCACCGCGACCGATCCGATGTGGGTTCGGCTCGGCATTGCGGGCCTTCTGGGAGCGTTCGTTGGGGCCACGTACGTCTTCAAGAAGCTCCGCACTCACTGTGTCGGCGTTGCGTGGGGGATGCTCTACGTCTTGATGGCCTGGGCCACGGCCCTGGCAGCGGCGAATCAGTTTTCCGGGGAGTACGTGGTGGGCATGGTCGTCGTCTACGCCGTCTCGGCCACACTCGTACTGTTTAGCAGCGAATTGCTTCGGTCCGTGCTGTCGTTCTTGCTGGCGGGCCTGCTCTTTGTGGGGGCCGCCCTGCTGTGGGCCCCATCCGCTCAGGTGAGCCCACTGGTATTGGGAGGGGGCATGGTGATGGTGGCCCTCCTCGTGGGCATCGTCGCACGGTGGGTGCTGCTCGTGCGGCGGCGTCTTGCACGTCAGGAACAGGAACTTCGGGAGCAGCGCAATCAGCTCGAAGGACACCGGAGGTACACCAATCGTCTACTCAACGCAACCGACGACCTGTTCTTTGCCCTGGACGAGGAGGGCCGATTCCAGTGGTGGAACGACCGGGTGTTGGAGGCGACCGGTCTTTCCGACGACGAAATTAGAGACGTGGACGCGCCGGGCCCGTTCGTCTCGGCCAGGAGGAAGCGACAGGCCAAACAAGCGATCCGGCGGGTGTTTAAGACCGGCAGCGGCCAGGCTGAGGTGCCCCTCCGCATCGACGACGGGGCGACAGTGCCCTACGAGTTCGTGGGCAACCTCGTCGAGGACCCGGATGGGAAACGACAGATCGTATGCGTCGGCCGCAACATCGCCGACCGGAAACGGCGGGCGCGGGAGTTGAAACGGAGTGAGCGGCGCTTCCGGGCGACGTTCAACGACCCGAACCTTCTGGCCGGGGTGCTCGCGCCGGACGGCACGCTCATCGAGCAAAACGAGACGGCGATGGGGTATGTGGATGCCCGACGTGAGGACGTGGTGGGCCAGCCGTTTTGGGAAACGCCGTGGTGGGACGAAGAGACGCGGCCGAGCATCCGGGAAAAAGTCGAGCGGGCCGCGGGGGGAGAGTACGTCGAGTACGAGGCGGACCTTGAGACGTCCTGCGGGGATCCCTACACCGTCGCGGGCTCAATCCGACCGGTCGTCGGTGACGACGGGGCCACCGTCTCGATGGTCGTTTCGGCCCGGGAGATTACCGAACGGAAACGACGGGAGGAGGCGCTTCGGGCGGCGGAGGGGCGCTACCAGACGCTCATCGAGAACTTCCCGGGCGGCGTGTTTCTCTTCGACGAAGACCTCCAGTACACCCTGGCCGGCGGACGGGACCTCAGAGATGTGGGACTTGCCCCCTCGGACGTCGAAGGGAAAGGTCCCCGTGACATCTTCCCGGACGGATTGGCCCGGGAGCTGGAAGAGCATTTCCGATGTGCGCTCGATGGAGAGAAGAACGTGTTTGAGCAGGAGATGGGCGGGCGTCGCTACCTCAACCGCGCCCTTCCGGTTCGGGACGAAACCGGCGCCGTGATTGCCGGGATGGCCGTTGCCCAGGACATCACCGAACGGCGCCGACGCAAGGAGGAGCTTGAACGGAAAAACGATCTCTTCCAGCAGGCCCAGGAGATCGCCAATGTTGGCGGGTGGGAATTTGACCTGGACACGGGCACCCTCACCCTCACCGACCAGGCCTACCGCATCCACGGCCTCTCCCCCGGCAGCAGGATGACCCCCGAACGGAGCCATGCGCTGTACCACCCCGACGATCGAGAAGCGGCCGAAGAGGCCTTCCGCCGCGCCGTCGACGGCGAGGGGCCCTACGACGTAGAGGCCCGCCTGATTACCGAGGCCGGCGAGAAGAGGTGGATCCGCACCCGCGGGGAGCCGCAGGAGGTGAACAATCGGACCGTCCGCGTGCGGGGCGCGATTCAAGACATCACCGACCAGAAGGAGCGGGAGGAGGCCCTTCGCACAGCGAAGGCCGACGCCGAAGAAGCCAACCGCCTCAAGAGCGCGTTCCTCGCCAACATCAGCCACGAGATCCGCACGCCCCTCACGTCTATCATCGGCTTCGCCGAACTGATTGGCTCGGAGGCTGGGGGACTAGACCTCCCAAACAGTCCGCTTCCCGGGTACGCCACCATGATAGAGCGGAGCGGCAAGCGGCTGCTGGAAACCCTGGAAGGGGTCCTTAATCTGTCCAAGCTACAGGCCGGGCAGATGGAGATGGAGACAAAGCCGGTGGACCTGGTCCAACAGATTCGCTGGACCGTCCAGGAACTCCGTCCCAGGGCCGAGAAGAAAGACATCGACCTTCAGCTCGAGACCGATCGTGCCATGGCCGAGGCCGATGAGGGCGGTGTTCAGATCGTAATCCGGAATCTCGTCTCCAATGCCATCAAGTACACCGAAGAGGCAGGACAGATCTGGGTTCGATCTTTTCGGGCGGAGGACGGCGCGGTACTGGTGGTGGAGGACACCGGAATTGGAATGGACCCGGCGGTTGCCGAGGGCCTGTTTGAGCCATTCCGGCAGGCGTCGGAAGGACTGAACCGCAAATATGAGGGGACCGGCGTCGGCCTGGCCGTCACGAACGAGGCGGTTTCCAAGATGAAGGGGGCGATCGAGGTAGACACCGAAAAAGACACGGGCACTCGGTTTACCGTCCGGCTTCCGGCCTCGACGGAAGAGAATTCGGCCGACGGATCCTCATCCACGACCTAGCACCGGCCGGTCCCCTACAGACAAGAGACGGCGATTCGTCCGTTCCGGCGCAGGCGCGCGCTGCATCCGGGAGACGTTTTCCGAACGAGACATGGAGCCTGACAGGCGCGACCTTCAGAAACTGCTTGGCGGACGCCTTGTGGCCACTCCGATGAGCACTCGGTCACTCTGCTCCCAGCGCACTCTGAAAGCACTCGGTCGCCCTGCTCTCAGCGCACTCTGAAAGCACTCGGTCGCTCTGCTCCCAGCGCTGCGACTTCGTGGGTCTCTCGCAAAATGGCTTCTGCATTTGCCCGGTCGCTCACCAGGGGCATGACCTCGCTCTTGCTCGGCCCCCGCGACAGAGACCCACTTGGGCACCATTTTGCAGCTTTGCCTACTGTGTTTGCTCGGCCGAGACTCGTCAGTCGCTACGCTCGTGTCGGCTGAACATCAATCCCCCAGACAGCTTCTCAGGCCTTTCGAAAGGCTTGCCCAGGAGCGATGGGGAGGCGTCGTTCGTCTCCGAACTGACCCCGGGACGGCATCTTTCCGCCCCGGGCCCTCCGGTCACGCAATCCCCAGGAAGAACGGCCCGTCGAGCGGACGCCCTCGGGGCCCACTCTACGCCCCAAGCCCCGGTGCCTCTCTTCTCGGGGCCGCACCGTCTCCACTCGTCGCGTTCTCCAAGCCCCCACCGGTGCCGGTCGAAGACGCCTGAGGACGGTCCGCGGGGCCGTTGTCTCCCCCATGACTGCCAACGTGAAACTCTTCGACGACGCCACGGAGACTGCCGGTCAGCTCCTCCAGCTCCTCGGCGGCTTGAAGGACCCCTTCAATGTCCTGGGCCGACTCGTCGGACACATCCGAGATCGACTGCACGCTCTCGGAGATCTGGTCGCCCGTCGCGGCCTGCTCCTCCGTCGCGGTGGCGATGCTATCGACCCGGTCGGTAATGCCCCCGGTGCTGTCAACAATCTCCTCAAAGGCGTCGGCCGCCTGGCCGGCCAGCTCGATGCCAGCCTCCACCTCGCTCTGTCCCTGCTCGATGGCCCCCACCGCCTCACTGGTGTCCTTCTGCACCGACCCGACCATCTGCTCGATTTCGTCGGTCGCCTTCGACGTTCGCTCGGCCAGCTCGCGCACCTCCTCGGCCACCACGGCAAACCCCTGCCCCGACTTGCCGGAGCCCTCGCCCCCCGCGCGAGCCGCCTCGATCGCCGCGTTCAGGGCGAGCAGGTTCGTCTGATCGGCAATCTCGTCGATCGTCGCGACAATCTTGCCGATCTCTTCGCTTGACTCCTTCAGGCCACTTACGGTCTCGGCGGAGCGCTTCACGACATCCCCAATCTCCTCCATCTTGCCGACCGCCTCTAGGACCACCTCTCCGTTCTCCTCGGCCAGTTCCCCGTTTCGCTGAGCGGCCTCGGCCGTTTGCGTCGCGTTTTCGGCGTTGTCGTCGATCGTCCGGGCCATCTGCTCCATCGCCGCGGCGGCCTCGTCGGCCTTTTGGGCCTGCGTCTGGACCCCAGCATTGAGCTGGTCAGCGGAGCCGGCGAGCCGGTTGGCGACCGCGTCGGTCTGGTCGATCGCTTCGGTAAGACGGCCAAACACCTGCCGGATGTTCTGCACCGACTGGTTGAACCTGCGTTGCAGGCGGGCGATCTCCTCGGCCTGGGAGGCCTCCATCTTCGACGCCAGCTCTCCGTCCATCTCAGTGCCCACCTGAACCGTCAAGTCCCCCGCGGCGAAGCGGTCCATCGCCTCGACCATTCGGTCCACCTCTTCCGACAAGGCCTCTTTTTCCTCCGCCCGCTGCTCAGCGAGGGACTCCGCCCTGCTTTTCGTCTCTTGTGCCTCGGCCTTCCGCTCTTCGGCCTCCTCAATGCGATTGAGAAGCGACTGCCGGAGGTCGTCAACCGCCCGGTACACGTCGCCGAACTCGTCGCTGCGCCCGGTCCGGATGGACTTGTCGAGGTTGCCCTCCGCAAGCCTCGAGGTCACGTGGCGCAGGTCCGTGAGCGTGGTGATCGTGATCGTCCCCGTAATCGACCCGATCGTGAGGAAGCCGACGAACGTCGCCAGCCCGCTGGCGAGGGGACTTTGCGTGACCAGGACCGTTGCCACGATCATGATGCCAGTGAGCACATACCAGAAAATGTATTTCGTCAGGAACCGTTGCATAGGGGATCAGGGCGTTGTAGAACCGGAACAGTGAAGCGGGAAGTGCCACAGGGGAAAATGCTGCAGGGGATCGAGTTTAGGCAGCAGACGGGACCGCCGCCGTGCTGTCCTGTGGGGAGGCGGCCTCGGGCACCTTGTCCTGCACCTGGACGAAGTTTTGCCGGGCCCGGTAGATGAAGTAGACGAAGGGGACCTTCGCCGTCACGTCCAGGTAGCTGATGATGACCGCGATCCCCGTCGCGTCGACCCACTGCAGCCCCGGCCCGAAGAGCCACACCAGCGGGTACGCCAGCCAGAGAAGCCCAATGTAGTTCAGAAGAAGCCGCCCGAGCCGTCGGTGGGAGGGCGGCTCCTCCAGCGCAGAACTGCGCACTGGCCCGTATAGGGAGACGAGGATGGCCACGTGGCACACCGAGGAGAGCCCGAAGAACATCCACTGGGTCGGAGAGGAAAAGGCCGCGGCCCCTACGCCAAGCACGATCATCAGGAAGTCCGCAAGGGCAATACCTATAATCGTGTTCCGGCCAGCCCCCGCGACGTAGGCGGTATATCCCACCAGCAGGGGCGTCGTAAGGGCCCAGTCGATGTACCGGGGAATCGGGACATGGTAGCCCTGGAACTGCACCGAGCCGATGTCAAACGCCATCAGCAGGTACATCAGGGCCGCAATTCCCGGGATGGCCCAAAGATAATCGAAGTCCAGCCCCACCTCGTCGCCCATGAGCGACAGGGCCGGGGGAATCCCGATGAGCATTCCGAGGGTGCCGACGATGTAAATGACCGTAATCGGGTCCATGAAAGTACTGATCTCAAGGTTTGGAGAGAACGTTTCGTGCTTTTGCCAGACGAAGGGGCCTTTCGGCTCCGCCTCGCACAGGGCCATTCTTGCAACAAGATTTTAGGGGAGGAGGACGTGCGGGCCCACTTGTCTCCCACAACGCTTCTGCTAGCCCCAGAGTCAACCGGAGTACTCTTCAGTACTGAGTTATCGGGTTTAGTGGGCCGTTTTTAAGTCGAGCACACGAGACTCAGTGCGTTGTGCCCGATACAGGACGACAAAACACATTGCGGGCTCGCATCGTGCATGGGTGCGTTTCGTGCATCTCTTTCCCAATACCGACGTCAGGCGGACGGTTTGTGGGGGCCGGCGCAGGGGGCGGCTCGGAAGCGGCCCGTTCCTCCGTCTACGCGTGGCGATCGAGGCGGCCTGATTCCCTTCGATTCCCCGCTGGGCCCTCATCAGCCCCGTGTCTCGCCGGGAACCGTACGGTAAACGTGCTCCCCTCCCCCTTCTCCGTTTCCACCTCGATCGATCCGCCCATCTGCTCAGTCGCTTTCTTCGTCACCGCCAGTCCAATGCCCGTTCCTTCGTACTCACGGGACAACCCCTCAGACCCTTGCCGGAACGGCTCGAAGAGCGAGTCGGCCACCCCCGGATTCATCCCAATTCCCGTGTCTTCGACCTCCAACACAGCCTCGTTACTTTCCTGATACGTCCGCACCTGAACCGTCCCGTCCTCGGTGTACTTGATCGCGTTGGAGAGAAGATTTTGGAGCACAATCTGAAGCCCGCCCGCATCGGCCCGGACGCCGGCCGCGCTGGCTTCGACCTCCAGCGCAAGCCCGCTTTCCGTGGCCTCGGCCGCAAACCCCTTGGCCACCTGGTGGGCCTGCTCCGCCAGATCGACCGGCCGGGACTCCAGGGTCATCTGTCCGGCCTCTAGCTTCGAAAGGTTGAGCACCGCGTCCAAGGTGTCCAACAGCCGGCGCCCGCTGTCTTCAATCAGGTCTGCGAAGTGGGCCACTCCGTCGTCCCCCTCAATCTCGTCCCCAATCGCCTCGGCGAACCCGATGATGCCGGTCAACGGAGTGCGGATCTCGTGACTCATGTTTGCGAGCATCGCCGATTTCATCCGGCTGGCCTCCTCGGCCTCTAGCTTCGAGAGCTCGGCCTGCTCCTTCGCCTGTTTGAGCCGCCGAGCCTTCCGGTTCCGCTCGGTGATGTCTCGGGCCGTGACAAAAATCGAGACGACCTCCCCCTCTTCACCGGTGACCGGGCGCATGATTCCGGTGACGTTCCGCGCCTCTCTGCTCGGCGTCACATGCTCGGCCTCGAAACTCACGTATTCCCCCTCCGCCGCGCTCTTTACCTTCTCCTGAACAGCCGACTTGTCCTCCGCTTTCCACCAGGGCGTGTCCCAGAAGGACTGGCCGAGAATATCCTCCCGGGTCGCCTCGATATACTCCAGAGCCGTGTCGTTGACTTTCTGGAATGTCCCATTTGGCGCAAGCACGCCCGCAAGGATGTTGGGGTCGTTCAGCATCGCCTGAAAGCGCCGTTCGCTCTCCCTTAACTCTCGCTCCCGCCGCTTCCGCTCCGTAATGTCCGACAGGATTACCGTCTGGGTGTCCCCAGACTCGCGCAGGCCGGCCTGTACCACTTGGAAATACCGACTCCCACGTCCCGGATCGACACGCCGGCGTCCCCTCTCTGGATGACGGCCGTTGAACTCGACCGTCCACACCGACCGCCCGTCCCGAATCGTCTTCACCAGCCCCGGGAGCACCTCTGCCAGGGGCCGGCCAAGATCCTCTTCCCCGAGGGGCGGCACAGCGTCCGTGACCCCACCCCCGAGCCCTCGGATCCGCCCCTCCCCCCCGACCGTGAGGCTTGGGGCCTGGGCACTCCCCGCCAGCTGCACGACGCTAAGCTGCGTCTCATACACGAACAACAGCCCGGCGGCAAACACCGACACCCCCAGCGGCTCGTGGGTGATGTCTAGCAGAGACGGCTCAACGTGCCCGATCACGTTGAAGGCTGCCGGCAGGGCCGTCAGGCCGGTCAGGGCCGCCAGGGGCACCACGTTCGCCTCCGCCTTCAGAAACAGCTCGTAGATCATCAGGTAGCCGGCGGCCGACAGGGCGTACGCCACGGCCATTACGACCCAGTAGAGCGTCTCGTGGGTCACGACCAGGCCAAACGCCCCGCCGGTCGGCTCCAGCCCGTAGTAGAGGCCATGCCACGGATTGGTCACCTTCAGGCCCGTCACGGCAAGGTAGACCGCCGCCGCAAACCACTGAACCGTCCGGTTTCGGTGGAGAGTGCGCCCGCTGTAGGCGGAGCAGAACCAGAGCCAGGCGAAGACGGTGCCAAAGCCGACGATCAGGCTGAACTGGTAGAACAGATGCTTCCCGAGGGCCGTCTCCACCAGCAAAAACCCAACGTAGGCCCCGGCCCAGCCCCCGCTGCCCAGAAAAAACCACGTCAGGGCCCGTCGCGTCTCCGGATCGGACACTGCCGACCGGGCCCGCCACCCCGCCCCGAGGCAGACGACCGCCGCAACGACGAAGGCAAGAAGGTACCCCACGTACGTCAGGGAGGGGAATGTATCGATCAGGCTTCCGGTCATGATTGGACTGTCGTGCAGAACACTCACCGCGACATGGTGCGTGCTCTTTTGGAGCAAGAAGAGCGCCGAAAATGCTCCGCTATCGGATCCGTATCGGACTCGTCAAACTCGACGTGCGTCGTCACGGCCCCCGTCGAATTTCGTCCTTCGGGGGGTCCTGTATTGGGGAACCGCCCTTCGGGGAGGTCCTTTCACAGCTACTGATCGCCGGAAAATTTGGGCATGCACGCTGCGGCACTGAGCCAGGCGTAGGGCATTTTTCCCACCACGGCCCGGCACTCGTTCGGTGTTCATTTGCTTTTCAGTCTTTCAGTTGCCCCCGGCCCTCCCTCCCATTCCTGTTTTCGGTTCCACCTGCGTGGGCCCGTGGGCGGCTTTGTCGTCACCTTCGAGGGAAGAATTCCGGCCTCGGCGGGTACTCTCGCAGGCAGGGTGGGGATTGTCCGAAGCGAAGTTGAGCCCGGAGGACGGGCGGTCCGACGCGAGGCCTTTAATGCTTTGCCGGTCGAGCCGATAACTGCAATCCAGTGAGGGGAGTGCTTTGGGGACACGGGACTGAGCCACTACACACTGCACGACAAAAATCTCACTACGGGTCACGAGGCCCCACCCTTCTCTGGACTCGAAGAGATTTTTCCTCGAGCGCCCTCGGGCACTTCGGTCGCAGGCGTCCTCGAAGTGACCGATTGCGGAGTGGTCAGGGCGGACTTCACTCGGGTGAAATTCTTGTCGCAGAGCAAAGAGATACTGACCACCACCGGCGACTGGCACACTGGTCTGCGTCGTTCGGTGTTGTCCAATGCGCCAACCCTGAGACTTTTCTTTCTGCTTCGAATGGACGGCGAGACGCTTCCTGTCGGTCAACGTGCCCACGTTCGAGTCACCCGGCTGCTGTGCCTGCTCGGGGCCATTCTGGCATCGCTGTATGCCCCATTGCACCGCCCTGCCAGCACTGAGGCCGCCCCGGGCTGGTGGATTCACCTCGGCGTTGCGGGACTGCTCGTGGTCTTGCTCGCGGCCTCCTACGTGTCGGAAGAGATCCGTCGTCGTCACGTGGGGATCACGTGGGGCCTCCTCTGCTGCATGATGGCGTGGACCGTGGTGCTGGCGGCGCTGAATGAGTTTGCCGGGGAGTATGCGCTGGGCGTTCTTCTCATGTACGCCGTTTTTGGGGGACTGGTGGCCCTCGGAAGTGCCTCGATGCGCCCCGTCTTGTCGTTTCTCGTCGTGGGCGCCCTGGCCGTCGGGGGGGGACTGCTGTGGCCCCCAACCCTTCAGACGAGCCCGTGGGCCCTGAGCGGAGCCCTGGCCGTTGTGGCCCTCGCGGAGGGAGGGGCCATACGGTGGGCACGGTCGATGTGCGATCGGCTTCGGACCCAGAGGCAGGGCCTCCGCGAGCAGCGGAATCTTCTGGACCGTCTCGTGGAGACAACCCCCCACGCGGTTGTTCGGGTCGACGAGCGCGGAACGCCCATCGACGTGAGCGACCGGGCCGAAGGGATGCTTGGCCCCGAGGTGGATGCGCTTTTTGGTCCCCAACACGACCCCACGGCCGCGGAGGCATCCCTTGTCGGGGAAAACGGGACGCCGGATGCGAGGCATCCCATCTCGCAGGTCTTCCAGGCGGGGCGCAGCGTGCACAACAGAAAGTGCCTGCTGAGGACCCCAGATGGGACCCAGCGCACACTGTCGGTAAGCGGGGCCCCGGTATGGGGAACGGATGGTGAGATCCGCGAGGCCATCTTTCACTTCGAAGACGTGACGGCCCGGAAGCACCGGGAGGAGGCCCTCCAGCAGGCCGAAAAGGAGGCCGCGGAGGCCGATCGCCTCAAGTCCGCCCTGCTGGCAAACATGAACCACGAAATCCGCACTCCCCTGACCGCGATCATCGGGTTCGCCGAGGCAATCGGCACGCGGGCCAGCGAGCTGGAGCTGCCGGAGGCCACGCCCCTACCCGGCTACGCCGACCTGATCGAGGAGAGCGGAAAGCGCCTGCTCAAAACCCTCGAGAACATTTTGGACCTCGCGCAGCTGGAGGCACAGGAGATGGCACTCGGCGTCGAGGCAGTCAACCTCGCCGAGCAGGCCCGCCGGGCCGTCGCGGAGTATCGGGCGGACGCCCAGGCAAAGGAGATCGACCTGCGGCTGGACGCGGCCCCGGTGGAGGCGCGCGCCGACGAAAACGGGGTCCAGCTCGTGCTGCAACACCTGCTGGACAACGCCATCAAGTACACGACGGAGGGCGGCACGGTGGAGGTACGGACCTATTCGGAGCCGGACTGCGCCGTGTTGGAGGTCGAAGACGACGGGGCCGGGATGGAGCCGGCGATGGTTGACCAGCTCTTTGAGCCGTTTCGCCAAGCCTCCACGGGACTGGGGCGTGAGTACGAGGGCGCCGGGGTCGGGCTGGCGGTGACCAAAGAAGCGACCGAGCAGATGGGCGGGGCGATTGAGGTGGAGACCGAGGCCGGAACGGGCAGCCGGTTCCTCGCCCAACTTCCAACGACCGACTGCAATGCGCAGCGCCGTGGAGACGACTCTGCCGAACAGCCCGTGGAGGAGACTGCTCCGTCGCCGAACAACCGGGGATCCCTCACGAAATAACACCGGGTGCGGACACGGGTCCGCACTCCTCGCATCACGTTCCTCGTTCCTTTCGATCATGAGCACACGTGCTGTGGAGCCCGAACTGCTGGATGTATCGTTTCCCACACTCCCATCCAGAATTGAGGAGGTCGAGGAGTTGATTGCGTCCGGGCAGACCGATCCTGCACAGCTGATCGACATCGTCAAGCACTGCCCGTCCGCGTCCCTCAACATCCTCCGCCGGGCAAACTCCGCGTACTACGGGCTGCGACACGAGGTCGAGAGCGTCGGGCAGGCGGTGCGTCTCCTCGGGTTCATCGAGGTCACGTCCATCGTCATCCTCGAAGGCGCCAACGAAATGCGGGAGCAGCTCACGAACCACACGGACCTCCTCGACCGCATCCTGTACGCCTCCATCTTCACCGGGCGGTTCACGCAGCAGCTGGCCCGCCAACTTGACCTGGACGACGCGTGGACGCACCTGGCCTTCTCGGTGGGCCTCATCCACATGATGGGTCGGCTCGTGCTTCTGTACTCCGCCCCGGATCCATACGGGGCGTTGGCCGCCGAAAAAGACGCGCCCCTTCCGGAAGCAGACGAGGAGCATCGTCTCCTCGGAGAAAGTCACCGCGCCCTTGCCCTGCAGGCCAGTAGGCACTGGAACCTGTCGGACCGCGTCTGCTCGATCCTGGATACGGCCATCGACCTCGCAGGGCGGCCTGCCGGTCGGCAGCGCACCTTGGCAGTCGCCGTTCGGGCCGGCAGCGCCCTCGCCCTGCAAGACCTGGCCGGCACCCCGCTGGCACTGCCCCAAGACCTGTCGACGGCCAACACGCCCCTGTCGGACGAGCCCGTGGCCCTCGCCGCCGAGGACGCGACGGACTACGCCGCGAACCTGGGCATATTCTGATTCGAGCTCGGCCCCGCAGTTGGGCGGCACAGGTGCCCTATCCCGCTGCCGGATCCTGGACCGTTGGGTCCTGCTCAACGAGCGTGTCGGCCCCGTTGCCTAGAATTTTCTTGACGACGTCCGTGCTCATGCCCAGCCCCACGCCGGTGCCGATGCCGGACGCGCCGAGCACCGTCACCTGATCGGGGCCGATAAGATTGAACGCACGGCGCTTGAGCTTCGACGTCCGGAGCTCAAAGCTGCGCCTGAGCGCCTCCAGGGAGCTCTGCAGCGAGATGGCCTTCTTGAGCCGCGCCCGGAAGTTGGCCAGGTCCCGGTCCAGCTCCGACGCCCCCTCCTCCAGCTTTCGCCGCGCCTCGATGAGGACCTCCTGGCGCTTCTCGTTGACCAGCTCGGTGATGTCAGTGTCCAGCGAGATCTTGGCCTGCTGCAGCTCCGGGGTCAGGCGACGGGCCTGCTTCCGCTTCGTGCGAAGCTCGGACTCGACGGCCTTCACCGCCGATTCGAGCCGCACCTGCCGCTTTTCTTTCATGGCGTCGATCTCCTTGAGCAGCGTGCGGATCTCTTCGAGGTCCTCCAGAATCTGATTGTTGGCCGAGGGCATGCTCACGTTCGTCACCTCGATGCCGAAGTCGTCGGACAGGTGGTCGTTGAGCGCCGCCACGATGTTGTCGAGCGAGTCGCGGCCGCTGAACTTCACGCGGGCGTCCTCCACGGAGGTAATGATGCGCAGCGCGATGTAGGAGGCGTAGAGGTTGAGGCTCTTCATGATGCCCGCTGGGGTCGTGTTCGCGATGAACTTCTTCGAGTCGACCACCTGGAAGACAATCTGGCTGGAGATGCCGATGCTCGCGTAGTCGGCGGTAAAGTTCGCGTTGTGCATGTCCACCACCTGGTCCCGCTTCGAGACGAGGTAGGGGATGTAGTCGGAGAACTGAAACAGCCAGTTGCGCCCGTTGCGGGTCTCTTTGTCTTCGTAGGGCTCCCCGAATCGACAGAGGACCCCCTCGTAGCCCTCCGGCACGTCCACCTTGGCGTTGAGCAGATACCGGAGCCCGAACGCCAGGGCGCCGCCGAGGAAAAACAGGTAGGCGACCACGTTGAGGATCGAGGGCAGCAGGACCAGCAGGAAGAGCCCCATGAGCAGGGGCCCGATGCCCGCAAATCGACGCTGGTCGGGGACAAACTTGAGCACCTCCTCCTCGTCGATCCCTCGAAATTGCTCCTTGAGGGTTTCGCGGGCCGAGTCGGTCACCATCCCGACCATCGCCCCGAGCTTGTCCTCGATCTCCCCCTGAACCTTCCTCCGTCCTTCCTCGATCGAGGCCTGGAGCTCGTCCGAGGCCTTGTCGCCTACGTCGCTCGCGATGTCGCCGGCGGCGTCCTGTACGCGTTCCATAACGGGGTGGGCTTCTTCGATGCCAATGCGAAGTGAACTACGGAGGACGAAGAGAACACGCTAGTCCTCCTGCAGCGACGCTTCGACGTCCTCGGAAATTTCTTCGAGCCGCGCCTCAACGTTGTCCAGCGAAAACCGCTCGGTCGAGATTTCCGACGCGGACGAGATCCGATCGAGGGCCGTCTGGAGACGCCCCATAATCTCGTCGACGTTCACGTTCTCGGCCTTCGTCTCGATCTCTTGGATGATCTCCTCAATCTCCGCCTCGGTGTAGGAGTCGCCGGCCTCCTCAACGAGGCGTTCGAGCTGCTGCAGCGTTCCGGTGTCCTCCAGTACGCGCTGGACCACATCCTCCCCGGGGATGATGTCCTCGTTTACCCCCCCCACGACGACGGACTCGACCTGTGGGACGTATTCCGGCAGCTTGGTTTCGAGCTCGTCCAAAACCTGCTCCCACTCTGAGTTGAATCGCTCAATCGCTCCGATCGTGCTCATCTCCTTGGCCCGAATCTGCGCCTGCAGGGACTCGATGAGCGAGATGGCGGGGGCGATCTCCTCCTGCGCCGCGTTCTCGATGGTGGCCTCGCGGGCCTGCATGATGGCTTCCTTGTTCTTCTCGTCGTTGAGCGTCTGCCGCATCGACTTGATCTCGCGGAGGACCTGGTCGGTCTCCCGCACCGCCAGCTTGAGCTCGGCCACCTTCGCCTGGATTTCCTCGTCGATCTCCTCCTCGGTAATCTCGCGCAGCGTCTCGGTGGCCTGGCGCAGCCGCGTGATCGACGACACGAGCGGCAGGGCCAGCGTGCGCAGGTAGTCCCCGCTCGTCAGGTTGCCCACCGGGATGTGGTCGATGATTTCGATGCCGTAGTCCGACCCCAACCGCTGCAGCCGATCCAGGATCTGGCGCCGGTCCGGGTCGTCGGACTCCTCAAGGTCAAACCGCGAGATGTCGATCTCTTCGATCTGGGAGGCGCCCGTGAGGTACTCGACCGAAAGGTCGCTCGACTCCAGGCTGTCGAGGCGCTCTGTGACGCTCTCCCCCTCAATCTCCGGCACCGCCACCGACTCGACCATGAACTGGTTAAACTCCCGCGCGCTGATTTTCAGCACCGCGTCCTTGATGATGCTCTCGTAGACCTCCCGGAGCTGGCGGAGGAATTTCTCGAAGCCGCCCCGCTCGAGGAGGCGGTACGTATCGGTGACCCGCATGCGAATGGCGCCCCGATACTTCTGGGTAATGTTCTCGCTGGTGTTGCCGTCAATCTCCGGCATCTCCAACACGATCAGCTTCGAGGAGACCACCGCGTAGGGCTGAACCCGCGGGTCCAGGACGAAACTCCACTCGCCGGGCCGGAGCGTCTTGACGATCTTCTCGTGCTTCATGAAGTGAATCTCGGCCCCGGGCTGGCCGGTGTAGAGGTTGTTCTTCACCAGCGAGAACCCGAAGTACAGCAGATAGAGCAGGACGGCGGTCAGCCACGTCCCGAGCGACACCACCTCCCACCCATGGAGCGCATCGATCGTCCAGTGCACCCCCTCCGGCAGAACGCCGAGCGGCTGGTTCAGAAAGTACACCGAGAGGACAAACACGAGGCCGAGGGCCCGAAAGAACGTCGGAAAGAAGCTGAGCATCCCGCTCCCGACGTAGACAATGCCGATGGTCTGCCCGTCCTGGTCCTGCTGCCCAATCCGCCGGAGCGCTTCCTGGTAGCTGCCCTGCTTTTCGGTAATCCCTATCACAGAATCCATGGGGAAATGGTCGATGCTTGTATAATCGATGCTTGTATAAAGAGCGTGTCCCCGAATGCCGGGCCGCAGGCCGGCACGCCCCGTCCGTGTGCCAGAGAATGGAGTCTGCGGATTTTTGCTGTTTCCCGTATGTCCCTTCACGGCGGAACGGGCGGAGTTGTTACAGGCCCTTCAGCGCCGACCGGCGTACCGTTCCGCCTCCCATCTTCCCTGCACCACTCGGACCCTATGGCCTCAATTGGGGGGCTAGGAACGGTCTGCTCAGTGCAGGCTTATGTGCAGTAGCGATGACGTTGGTTCCACTGTCGTCCCCTCTCCGACAGTCCCGGACGCCGATGGGCGTGACCTCAGCAGACAAGCACCCGGACCTTTCGTTCAGGGCACGGCTCGCTGCCCTCCGGCCGAGAGATCATGCGACCCTGCTCCTCACCCCGACGCTCGTAGGGCTTGGCATTCTGGAGGGGGTCACATCAAGAGGCGCCCCCACCGACCTGTTCTCCGCCGGGGTCCTGCTTTCGTTGGCCGCCATGGGCGGATACCGTGTGTACATGGCGTGGACGAAAAGTGCTGACCCCCAGTCCGGAAGAATGGAGGACACTCCGGCGTCGTAGGACGAGCGCACACCACGCATGCCTCCCGCCTCGGAAGAGCCGGAACGCCCGAACGCGTTCGGGCTCGTTTGTGTGGTCCGTAGACGTTTGGACACAGGGGCGACCGGGACCGGGCACACACCACCGGGATCGGGCCGTGGCACTTCGGACTGGGCTTCTGGCCCCCACCTCTTTCTCTTTCGCACAGCTCCACTACTGCATGCCCGACTCCGTCGACGCCCTCGATCACGAGCAATTCGTCCGGGCCGCCATCGACGAGGCAGCCGCGGCCCAGGCGGCCGGAAACCCGCCGTTCGGCGCCGTACTGGTGGGCCCGGACGGGACGGTTCTGGATCGGGCCGGCAACACGGAGGGGCGCACGGGCGACTGCACCGGGCACGCCGAGACCAACCTCGTCCGCGTCGCCTCCCGCGAATACGCGCCGGAGCGGCTCGCGAAGGCCACCCTCTACGCCAGCACGGAGCCGTGCCCCATGTGTGCCGGGGCCCTCTTTTGGGCCCGCATCGGGCACGTCGTATTTGGGCTGCGCGCCGAGCGCCTCTACGACATGAAGGGCACCGCCGGGCGCCAGTTGGCCCTGTCCTGCGAGGACGTGCTCGCCCGGGGCAACCACGAGGTGGAGGTCATCGGGCCCGTGCTGGAGGACGAGGCCGCGGCGGTGTTCGACCTCCAGTAGCCTTGGCCCCTGCGGTGTGGACGCCCGGACTCCTCCCAACTGCACTCCGGTACCCAGAGCATCACCGCGACCGACGAGGAGAGGTAGTTGGGAACCCCTTCGTCATCACGAGGGAGACGCTCGATGTAGCGTCGGAGATGCGTCGACACCACGCAGTCCGTGCGCTACGAGGCCATCGAGGCTGGCAGCTCCGCCTTCTTCGTCCCCACCTCCTCGGACGCCCCATCGCCGCCCGGCGTGGGCAGGTCGTCGGGCACGTCCGGCTTTTTGGTCTCCACCGCGTCCGGGTCGGCCGTCTGCTCCGGCAGCTTGGCGGCCGGCACCTGGATGTCGGGCGCGTCGGGCTTGAAGTTGAGCATCACCTCCAGCACGCCCGCCTTCGTCTCCGGCTGCATCAGCTCGTGGCGCAGCGTCGAGGCGTTGTGGAAGCCCTTGAAGTAGCTGCTGTAGTTCTTGCGCATCTCCATCACGCCGGTGCGCTCCCCAAGCCACTCGCACTTGAGCGACAGGTGCTCGGCCACCACCTGCACGCGCTCCTCCCAGTCCGGGGGCGGGGGCAGCTCGCCGGTCTCCATGTATTTCTTGGCCCGGTCAAAAATCCACGGGTTGCCCAGCGCGCCCCGCCCCAGCATGACGCCGTCCACGCCCGTCTCCTCGAACATCGCCTCGATGGCCTCCGGGTCCAGCGCGTCGCCGTTCCCAATGAAGGGCATGTCGCGGGTGCCCTCCTCCTTAATCTTTCGGAGCCACTCCCAGCGTGCGTCGCCCTTGTATTTTTGCTCGCGGGTGCGGGCATGGACCGTGAGCGCCGCCACGCCCATGTCCTCCAGCATGCGGGCCACGTCCACGATGTGGATCGAGTCGTCGTCCCAGCCGAGGCGCGTCTTGACGGTCACCGGGCGGGTGGCCTCCTCCATCACCGCCGCCGTGATGTTGCGCATCTTGTCGAGGTTGCGCAGCACCCCGGCCCCCCCGTCCTTCTGCACGATCTTGCGGACGGGACAGCCGAAGTTGATGTCGATCACGTCCGGCCCGGCGGCGTCGACCATCGGCGTCGCGTTCCGGACCTCGTCGATGCCGCCGCCCCACACCTGGATGCCGATGGGCCGCTCCTCGTCGAAAATTTCCAGCTTCTGGTGCTCGTGCTCCTGCTCGCGGAGGAGGCCCGCGGAGGAGACGAACTCGGTGTACATCATGTCGGCCCCATACCGCTTGCAGAGGATGCGGAACGGCGGATCGCTCACGTCCTCCATGGGCGCGAGGAAGAGGGGCCGGTCGTCGAAGTCGAGGTGGCCGATGCGCATCGGGACGGGATCGAATCCGGATTGTAACGACGTGCTACGAAGAGTGTAAAAACACATTCGGCACGGGCGGTGGTTCCAGGAGCGCGTTGGCACACTGGAAGGAGGGAACGTCTTTCTCCCGCCCCTCCTTCTCCCACTCCCCCCTTTCGTCCGTTCTCCGGCACTGTACCCATTCCGACCGCGCGTTCGTAGGTTGGGTGCACGGCTTCTCTCTCCTCAACCCTCTTCGCCTCCATGTCCGACGAACACCGCCCGTCCGTTCTTCGCTCGCTCTCGCTCGCCCTGCTCGCCCCGCTCACGATCCTGCTCACCGGCTGCGGCGGGCCCAACCTTCTCGATCGCCTCGGCGCCACGAACTGGGGCCTCTGGGGCACCATCGTCATTGTGCTCGATCTCGTGGCGCTGGTGGACCTGCTCGGGGACGGGGGCCGAGAGACAACCAGTACCGTCATCTGGGCGCTCCTCATCATCTTCTTTCCCGTAGGCGGCGTGCTCCTGTACTTCATTTTTGGCCGCGGGTAACGAGAAATGCAACTGGACCCGTGGATGTGCAGACAAGACGCCGTGGCCCCTCTCCTCCGTGGAATCGTTGCTGCGCTCGTGACCGGCCTGCTCGTGGCCTGTGGCGGCACCCAGTCCGCCACCGACTCGACTCCGGAGGCACAGTACCGGGCCGCCGTCGAGGATGCCCGCACGGCCGAGCCGTCGGAGATCACGACCGGCCTTACACCCCTCGTCCCGTATAACGACGCGCTTGTCTGGCGCACGGGAAGGGACTCGACCTGGCAGGTGCTCATGGTGACCTGGGGCGGGGCCGACACGCTGCCCGAGGCAACGGCCGGCGACACGGTGACGGCCGAGCACGACGTGTGGGTGACCGCCGTGCCCAAAATCCGACAGTTCTGCCGCGGCCTCGACCGCGACGGCGACGCCCTCCGGCTCCGCCTCGCCCAGCGCCTCGGCCTGCCGCCAACCGCGGACTACGACCGCTTCGTGGAGCTCTGGGTCCGGCCCCGGGACCTCGTGCGCCCCTGCCCCGACCCCGAAGTGACGGACCGCGAGTGCGAACTGCAGTCTCCTGCCCCCGCGGCACACGCACAGGTCAGTGATGCCCACCAGAACTGGTTTCGGGAGCTGAAAGCAACCTCCTACGGCCCGGACGGCTACCCTTTCACCGGCCTCGGCTACACCTACGACTGGAATCCGGCGACCGACGAGGTGGGTCCCAGCGAGTTCGTGCTGCGGCCCGGCGAGCCCGGGATTGTCCGGGCTACGGACTCGACCGCTGCCTACTGCCACGTCGCTGACTGAGTGCCGTCCTTTCACCGCACTTTACACGGCCGCCCGCCGTGATGGCTACGCTGGCGGTGGTCGTATCTGTCCAATCCCACTGTTTTCACGGCTCCATGAGCGCCTCACGCACACTCCCTCTTCTCTACCTGCTGCTTCTCCCGGTCGCCGGGGCCGCACCCCCTTCAATGGCCCAGTCGGCGAACGCGCAGACGGCGGACTCCCCCGATCCGCTCATCGTCGTCTCCATCGACGGCCTCCGCTGGGACTACCTCGACCTGCACGAGGCGCCGACCCTCTCCCGTCTCGCGGAGGATGGGACCCACGTCGAGCACCTGACACCGGTTTTCCCCACGAAGACCTTTCCCAATCACTACAGCACCGTCACGGGCCTTCATCCGTCCGCCCACGGCATCATCGCGAACACGATGTACGACCCGGCGATGGACGCCTCCTTCAGCCTGAGCGACCGGGAGGCCGTCGAGAACCCGGACTGGTGGGGCGGGGAGCCGATCTGGGTGACGGCCGAGCAGCAGGGGCGCACCGCGGCCACGTACTTCTGGCCTGGCTCCGAGGCGCCCGTCCAGGGCACCCGGCCCGCCGAGTGGTTCACCTATGACGAGAGCGTGCCCGGCACCACGCGGGTCGACCGGGCCCTCCAGTGGCTCGACCGCCCGGCGGACACGCGCCCGGACCTCATCACACTCTACTTCAGCCGCGTCGACACGAAGGGGCACTACCACGGCCCGCGCTCCGACTCGGTCGCCGCCGCTTTGCACGAGGTGGACGGCTTCGTCCGGCGCCTGCTCGACGGCCTCGACGCCCGCGGCATGGAGGACGACGTCAACCTCATCGTGACGTCCGACCACGGCATGAGTCCGATCTCTCGTGACCGCACCATCGTGCTCGACGACTACATCGACCCCGACGACGTGCGGATCACCGCCCGGAATCCGGTGGCGATGATGGAGCCCACGCCCGACGTACCGGTCGACTCGGTAGTGACGGCCCTGGACCGCGCCCCGCACCTCTCGACGTACCGGAAGGGGACCCTGCCCGACACGCTCCACTTCGACGGGCACCGCCGCATTCCCTCCGTGGTCGCCATTGCCGACGACCGGTGGAGCATCCGGACACAGGCGTGGATGGATGAGAACCCGGACTGGACCGGCGGCGGCACGCACGGCTACGATCCCCGACACGAGTCGATGCACACCCTCCTCGTGGCCCATGGCCCCGCGTTCCGATCCTCAACCACGATCGACCAGCTCTCCCTGATCCACCTCTACGAACTGATGTCCGCCCTGCTTGACGTAGAACCGGCCCCCAACGACGGGCGGTTGGAAGCAGCGCGGCCGCTCTTGACTCCTGCGGCCGCCCAGACGGCGGAGTAACCCGACGACCGCCTCGTTGCCCCATTCTAAACGGATACAGGCGACTCCTCCCCGAGGCGCACCACCGCGTCGGCGTGCGGGCGTAGCGCGTCGGTGAGGTGACTGGCCACGAGGGCAAGCCCGCCGTCCGCCACGAACTCGTTCAGAAGATCGACGGTGGCCTCGGTGGTGGCGGTGTCGAGGCTGCGGAGGGGCTCGTCCATGAGCACGACCGCCGGCTCGGCCACGAACGCGGCGGCCACCTGCGCCTTCTGCGTCATGCCGCTCGAATAGGTGCCAATGAGGTTTTCGCGGCGCTCGTCGAGCCGGAGGCGGTCGAGCAGGGCCGCGATCCGGGCCGAGCCCTCCTCGTCGGTCCATTGTCCTCGGCTGCGCAGGATCCATTCCAGCAGCTCTTCGGCCGTGAGGTGCTCGGGCAGTTCGGGCCCGGCATGGACGAGCCCGACTCGCTGGAGGTAGCGGTAGGGCGCGTCGTGCACATCGATCTCGCCGTAGCGGACCGTTCCACTCGTGGGGTAGGCCTGCACGGCCAGCAGGCGCAGGAGCGTGGTCTTGCCCGCGCCGTTCGGTCCCACCAGGAGCGTGAGCGTCCCCGGCTCAAACGACCGCGAGAGGCTCGATAGGATGGACGGCCCGTCGCCGTACCGCTTGGAAAGGGCGTCGAGCGTGAGTGGGACAGCCATGGCGCAAATCGGTGTGGAGAAGAAAACGTGTGGGCCGGCGGCTCGTCGCATCGTCGTCGGGACGAAGCGAGGGCTACGCCGCGGGGCGCATCCGTCCTTCCGTTGCGAGGGTCACGGCCGTGGCCGCTGCCCCCGACAGCCCGACGTGAACGGCCGCCCAGGTGGCCACCCAGGCCCAGCCGTAGGTGGTGCCGAATAGCACCACGAGCGCGAGGCTCCCCATGTGCGGCCCAAACCAGCGCAGGTTGACGAACGTGCGGGTCCCAATCCAGTCGCCCACCGACTGCAGAGCCCGCTGGAACGGCTGGGGGGCTGCCGAAGGAGTCCCGAGCACCGCGCAGGCCGCCACCTGCCCAGTGAAAATCAGTGTCAGGTATGTCGTAATGAAGGCGGGGGACACCCCCCGGACGCAGAAGAGCCACAGGCCCAGGTGGGCCACTGCCACGAGGCGGCCAAGGGGCAAACGGCGGTCGAGCTGTCGCACGCTCGCCCAGACGGCCGGACGCCACCGTGAAGGCACCCAGTAGAGCGCGTCGTAGGGCACCGGCGCACGATCGGTGGCCGCCACAGTGCCCCCGCCCATCACTTCCGCGTAAAAGGCCGTGGTGTGGTAGAAGTGCCGGTCGTAGGCAGGGCGCGACTGTCGCAGGCGGACGCCGGCCCAGCCCACGAGGAGAAGGCCGGGCACCCACGCCCATACGGTTAGTCCGTTTGTGGCGGCCGCTGCGGTGGCGATGACGACGCCGACGCCCACCACGAAACACCGGGTGGTGGCGAAGAGGGCCGGCACGAGCCCCCGCGGGAGACTAATCCCCTGTCCCTGCTCCTCCACGGCTCGGGCATACCACTGCCCGGCCCGGCCCTCGTGCCAGGCCTGCGACCGGGCCCCGAGGGTGGCGAAGTGCACGAAGCTGTCCAGCGCCGTGCCCCCAATCAGGAGGAGCGCCTGCCCCAGGGCCACGGTCTTTGCCCCGAGGTACTGAAGGGGCCCCCCGGGATCGCCGTACGCCACGAGGACCGCCGGCCCCACCGCCAGGAGCACGAGCGGCCCCAACCGGCGCGCCTGGTAGCGCAGGAGCCCCGCGGGCGTCCGGTTCAGCCGCTGCAGCATCGAGACGTTCGGATCTGGGAACAGCACGTTCGGGGGCGCTACGGCAAACATCCCCGCTCCCGCGAGCGCCCACAACCGAAGGCCCGCGGCCCGCGTCCCCGGGTCGGCCCCAGCGGCCAGCAGCAGGGCCGCCGCACTCAGCACCCCCAGGAGCAGCCCGTAGGCGAGCCGGGAGGCTCCCCCACGGACGTGACGAATCGGGGCCGGCAGGGAACGAGACGGCACGACAGCGGGAGAGGGTTTTGGGGAGCCAATGGTTGAGAGAACGTATTGCCAAGCAGGCCTCCGTGTCCATGCGCCCCTGGGAAAATCAGACCAAATGCCCCCTGGCCGCACCGAACACACTGTCTCCCGAAAAGAGAAATGCGGCGCCGTCTCCCTTCCGAAAACCTCTTCTCCAACCTGCACGTAGACACCACGGTTCAATGCACTGCTCCGCACTGTCCGCCGCGCCCCACATGTCCACGCGTTCGCTCGCCGACGCCCTCTCGGAGCGCCTGCTCGACGCCTTTCCCGCCGACCGGGCCTACACGAAAACGGACTGGACGGCGGACGCAATGCCGGCCCCTCTCCGACACTACCTGTCCCATCTTCTTCGGCACCACCACCGACGCGAAACGCGCCAGCTGCGCCGGGCCCGGACCGACTGGGTGGACTACGACCATCCGGAGATGGAAGACGCCACCCACGCGTTCCTCGACGCGGCGGAACAGCACCTGCAGGTGCCGCGCGGCCAGTGGACCGACACGCTTCGCACCGCCGCCCGCCGCACGACGAACTACCTCGTGCGCCCGGTCCCCACGCTGAGCGCCTTTGTCTTCGAGGACGCGGCCGGGGCGGTGCCGGTGCCGCAGGTGCAGTGGCGCATGCGCTTCTTCGGGCCGTACGCCTACCTTCGGAACGCCGTGCAGGCCTCCGCCGAGAAGCAGGACCGGGACGCCTTCTCCCCGGACGCCTTTGAGCACGTCCTCCGGCGCGTCGACGAGCGCATAACGGCGGACTTCGAGGCGGGCCGCTGGCTCGACCTCCTCGATCCCCTCTTCGAGACGGCCCGTTGCGCCACCGGGCGGACGCAAGTCCCGCTCTCTCTCCTGCGCACGTTCTTTGAGGAAAAGAACGCCGCCCCCCTCGTGGAGCGCCTCACCACCCACGAACGGACCGAGGACGCCAACACTGTATCCCCCGACACGCTTCAACGCCTCCTCGACACCGCCTCTACCGGGGATGTCTCCCCCAACCACACCACCGAGCCTCGCGACGTGCCGGACGCCCCCCTGGACCCCGACCTCCACACGTCGGCCGACGGGGCCTCCGATCCGTCCCCGAACGCTTCGTCGGAGGCCGCCCCCGAGGCCACCCCGATGTGGAAGCAGTTCGAGCAACACGCCGGCCAACGGCGTACCGAGACGGACGCGTCCGACGAGGATGCCCAGCCCCTCTGGGCCCAGTTTCAACAGAGTCCCTCGGACAAACCCGTGGAGCCCGACACATCATCTCCCACCGACGTACCATCCTCGTCGTCGGACGGACGATCGCCCGTCTCCGACCCCGATGACGACCTGTCGGCCCTGGAACAGGAGGTGTTCGGGCCGTCGCACACGCCGAAGCGCGAGGTGTACGTAGAGGCCCTCTTCGACGGCGACCGGGACGCCTACCGGGACGTCCTGAAGCGCCTGCGCACGACAGAGAGCTGGAGCGACGCCTCCCAAATCATCTCGGGCGATGTGTTTCGGCCCTATCAGGTCAACATCTATAGCGACGCGGCGGTTCACTTCACGAACGCCATCGAGGCGACCTTCCGCTGAAGCATACAGGCCGGTCTTGCTTCCCCATACCTGGAGTTCGAAGGATGGGCACAAGCCTCTGGGGGGCGTGTCTCAGAACCTGGTATGTTGATTTTGGATCGGATGGGGGGAGCGAGCATCGATGAGCCGACAATCGACTCAGGGTCGAGGGCTGTCGTGGAGCGCCCTGAGCGCCAGCGACGCGACGCGAAGCTAGTGCTGCCGTGCCGTGAAGTGCGTTCAGAGTGCTGCCGCCCAAGACCGGAGGCGATGTGTAGGCCCTCACTGCCGCTCGGAGCCCCGAGACAGAAATTGAAACAGGTTCTCAACCCTCATGTCGCGTCCAGCCCGATGTGCTGAATCACCCTGTCGGGGCAGCCGGTCCATTCGGCCACGAACTGATTGCCCTGGTACTGCAGATCCTCCATTCCCATCTCTGAGCTAAAGAAGCCCGACGCGGTCAGGTCGCGGAGGCTGTTGAAGAACTCCACCCCGGGCCGCATCGTCGGCCCGGCGGCCTCCGGCCACGCGATGTCGTCGAGCAGGGCCTGCTGTTGGGCCTCGGTGCACTCGATAAAAGGGGCGTCGTGCCGGTCGAGGCACGTGTAGTCGACCCACGCCAGTCCCCCGCGGAAGGCGGCCTGCTGCTCGTCCCGATCCGGCAGCGCCTCATCGGTCAGGATGAAGTCGATAAATGCCGGCACGCCCGCGTCCGTGGCACTGCCGGAGCGGTCGTCGGCCGGGATGATCCAATCGACGAGGACGCAGACGGTCTCATGCTCGTGGTCCGTGAAAAGCCGGCGGTCGTAGTCCTGCGGCTCCGGCTGGGTCGGGGCCGACTGCGATTGTTGCTCGCGGGCCCGCTGCACTTCTTCGGAGGAACAGGCCACGCTGAAGGTGGGCGCGGCCGCCATAAGGCCCAGCAGTTTGAGGGCGTCGCGGCGGCTGAGGTCGCTCATGGGCGTCGGGAACACGTTGAGGGAACGAGTGCAGAAAGGGACGGGGGACGCGTCCGGCCTCACCGGTTGTCGGCGACAAAGACCGAAGGCCTGGCGGCTCAGATGTTGCCCTTCGTACGCTGGTCGATGATGTACTCCGAGGTGCGCATCGAGAGGGCGAGGATGGTCCAGGTCGGGTTCTTGTGCGGCATCGACGTGAACGGCCCGGCGTCGGCCACGAACAGGTTGTCCACGTCGTGGGCCTGACACTGCGCGTTGAGCACTGAGGTCTCCGGATCGGTGCCCATGCGGGTCACGCCGGACTCGTGGATGATCTCCCCGGGCATGGTGATGCCGTACCCGTCCTCTTTGCTCGGCACCGACCCGAGCGGCTCGGCCCCGGCCGACCGCAGAATCTCGCGCCCCTTTTCCTGCATGTGCTTGACCTGCCGGTACTCCTCCTCCCCCCAAGAATGATGAAAGCGAAGGACCGGAATGCCGTACTCGTCGCGCGTGTCCGGGTCGATCTCGCAGTAGTTGTCCCGGCGGGCAATCGACTCGCCCCGCCCGGACATTCCCACCGTGGCGCCGTAGAAGCGACGGTAGTCGTTCTTCAGCTGCTGGCCGTAGCCACCCCCGCCTTTCTTCTTCGTCTCCTCGTCGCCGGGAAACAGGCCGTTGAGGTTTTGAATGCCGCTCCCAAAGCCGTAGCCCGGCATGCCGCGCCCGCCCCACAGCTCAAAGTGGTAGCCCCGCGGGAAGTCGAGGGCCTGGTCGTGGGCCCACCACGGGATGTAGGCGTGCATGCCCCCGACCCCGTCGCAGTTGTGGGCCGGCTGGTCCATCAGCTGCGGGGCCACGCCCATGACGGTCGCCCCCGTCGAGTCCATCAGGTAGCGCCCAACCGCGCCGCTGGAGTTGGCCAGGCCGTTCGGGTGCTGGCGGGAGGTAGAGTTCAGGAGGAGGCGGGCCGACTCACACGCGCTGGCGGCCAGGACCACCACGTCGGCCTTTACCTTCTGCTCCCGGCGGCTCCGGGTGTCGACGTAAGAGACGCCGGTGGCCTGCCCCTCCTGGTCGGTCGTCACCTCCCGGGCCATCGCGTGGGTGACCAGGGTCACGTTGCCGGTCTGCAGGGCCGGGTCCAGCAGCACCGGCGGCGCCGAGAAGTTCGAGTGGGTGGTGCAGCCCCGGTTGCACTGCGCACAGTAGTGGCAGGGAGCGCGGCCGTTGTGCGGCTCGGTCAGGATTGAGAGGCGGGACGGGATCACCGGAACGCCAACGTCCTCCGCGCCCTGTTTGATGAACTTCTCGTAGCAGCGGGGCTCGGGCGGCTCCATAAAAATCCCGTCGGGGGCGTTGTAGAATCCCTCCTCCGACCCGAAGAGGCCGATCAGCCGGTCGACCCGGTCGTAGTACGGCTTCAGGTCTGAGTAGTCGATGGGCCAGTCCTCCCCGTGGCCGTCCACGCTCCGCCCGTTGAAGTCGTCCGGCCCGAAGCGAAGGGAGATGCGCCCCCAGTGATGGGTGCGCCCGCCCAGCATCCGGGCCCGGAACCAGTTCCAGTTGGTGCCCTCGGCGGTCGTGTACGGCTCCCCCTCAATGTCCCACCCGCCGAGGCAGGCGTCTTTTTCCCCGAAGGGACGGGCCGTCGTCGAGGCGCCCCGGCGGGGCGAGGAGTAGTTCCAGTCAAACATCGCTCCGTCCTCCTCGACGCTCCACTCGGGGCCGGCCTCCAGGACCACCACGTCGGCCCCAGCCTCCGCCAACACCTTTGCGGCCATGCTGCCTCCCGCTCCGGAGCCGACAATGCAGACATCGTACGTGTCGGGGGTCTCTTGAATGAAGGGCATGCAGGCAAGGAGACGTGAAGAGGGACGAACGCCCCTGAAACGTAATTACGAGGCGGATTCAGACGCAACCAAATGTCTCGGCCTGGGCCGACATGTCGAAAATTGGAACCGGTTCCGCGGGCCGTGCAATCTGGAAGCGGTCCCGAACTTCCCTCGATATTGTTACAGAGGGTCCCGTCTTCTATCATGCATGGCCCGAGCGCCACGCCCCCCTGCGCGTTCCTCCGCTACAAATCACCGCCGCCCCCGAGCCATGGACTCGTACTCCCCCCCGGTCAACGCCTCCGATCATGCCACTCGGCCCGACACGCAACACGAGCGGGTCGAGACCCTCATCTTCGATGACCCAGGCGAGATGGCCCACCGCGTGGCCCGGCGCATTGCCACCCTCATTGAGGAACGACAGGCCGTCGAGCAGCAGGCAGTGCTGGGGCTGCCGACCGGGTCCACCCCCATTGGCGTGTATCAGGAGCTCGTCCGGATGCACCGAGAGGACGGGCTCGACCTCTCGAACGTGGTGACGTTCAACCTCGACGAGTACTACCCCATGGACCCGAATAGCCTGCAGAGCTACCACCGGTTCATGGACGAGAACCTCTTCAACCACGTCAATATTCCGAGGGATCAGATCCACATCCCTCGCGGCGACATTCCCTCGGACGACGTGGAGCGCCACTGTGTGGAGTACGAGCACGAGATCGAGAAGGCCGGCGGGATCGACCTCATGCTGCTCGGCATCGGGCGCTCCGGCCACGTGGGCTTCAACGAGCCGGGCTCCGGGCGGCAGACGCGCACCCGCCAGGTGATCCTCGACGAGATCACGCGCAAGGACGCTGCGAGCGACTTTTTTGGGGAGGCCAACGTGCCCCAGGAAGCCATCACGATGGGGGTGGGCACCATTCTCGACTGCGACGAGATTGTGCTCATGGCGACGGGCGAGCACAAGGCCCCCATCGTGCAGCGGGCCGTAGAGGAGCCCCCCTCCCGGGAAGTCACGGCCAGCTACCTGCAGGACCACCCCAACGCCACCTTTTACCTCGACCGGGCGGCCGCCGGCGAACTCACGCGCGAAAAGATGCCGTGGCGCGTCCGCGAGGTCGACTGGACCGACCAGAAGGCCAAGCGCGCCGTCATCTGGCTGTCCGAGACGCTCGACACCCCAATCCCTCGCCTCGAGGCGTCCGACTACTACCAGAACCAGCTTCACAGCCTGGTGCACCGCTACGATGACGTCGACGATCTGGCCCGGGAGGTCTTCGAGGACCTGCGCCAGCGCATCACGTACCGCGAGCACCTGCCCTCCGACGAGCGCGTCCTCATCTTCAGTCCCCACCCGGACGACGACGTGATTTCGATGGGGGGCATGTTCGATGCGCTCGTGTCGAACGGCAACGACGTCACCGTCTCGTATATGACAAACGGGTCGGTGGCCGTCTTCGACGCCGACGTGCGCCGCTACCTCCGCTTCATCGGCCTCAGCAGCGACACGCTCAACATGAGCGAAGAGGACCTGTCGGGCTTCCGCGGCCGACGCGACGAAATCGAGGCCTTTTTTGCCAGGCGGAACCCGGCCGAGGTAGACCCCTCGGAGGTACAAACCCTCAAGGCCCACATCCGGTACGGCGAGGCGATCGCGGCGATCGAGGTCATGGGACTGGACGCCGATCACGCCGAGTTTCTGGACATGCCCTTCTACAAGACGGGGCGCGTGCGCAAGGATCCGATTACGGAGGCGGACGTGGAGGTGGTGCACGACCTGCTGACAGCGGTCGAGCCCACACACATCTTCGTGGCCGGGGACCTCTCGGACCCCCACGGTACGCACCGGATGTGCTACAAGGCCATCAAGCAGGCCCTCCGACAGTACACCGACGAGACCAGCGTGCCAGCTGGGGCCAATGGAGAGGCCCCCGACACAAGCGAAATGCCCCGTCCTCGGCCCCTCGTGTGGCTGTATCGAGGGGCGTGGCAGGAGTGGCCGCTCCACGAGGCCGACGTGTTCGTGCCCCTCTCCAAAGCCGACCTCGACCGCAAGGTGGAGGCCATCTTCAAGCACGAGAGCCAGAAGGATCGGGCGATGTTTCCCGGGGCCTACGACGACCGCGAGTTCTGGGAGCGAGCCCGCGACCGCAACCGCGACACCGCCGACGCCCTGAACGGCCTGGGCCTCCCGGAATTCTACGCCGCCGAGGCGTTCGTGACGACCCACGACATGCCCTGACGCTCCATCGGCACCGTGGGGCGATGGGCGGTGGGGCTGCAATCGGTCGGGCATCGCCTTCTTCTCCTCTCTCCTGTGTGCTCCCATGTCCGCTTCGAGCCGACGCTCGTTTCTGAAAACCTCCGCCGCCGTTGCCCTCGGCACCGCCCTCCCCGTGGGAGGCTGTGTCTCGGAGGGCCCCCCCGATACGGCTGGGCGCGAGGGCGACGCCACCGGGAAGGGTGCCCGCTACGACATTTCCCTCGGGCAGTGGTCCCTGCACCGGGCCCTGTTCGACGGCGATCTCGCCCCCCTCGACTTTGCCCGCGCGGCCCGTGACGCGTTTAACATCGGGGCTGTCGAGTACGTGAACCAGTTCTTCATGGACCGGGCAACGGACGCACAGTACCTGCAAGAAATGAAGACCCGGGCCGAGGACGCGGGGGTGGAGAGCCTGCTCATCATGTGCGACGGGGAGGGGGCCCTCGGGCATCCGGACTCGGCCGAGCGGGCCGCCGCCGTGGCCAACCACCACAAGTGGGTCGAGGCCGCCGCCGCCCTCGGGTGTCACTCCATCCGCGTGAACGCTCAGACGAGGGGCAAGGGATCGCCCCCCGAGCAGAAAAAGCGCGTGGCAGACGGGCTTCGTCGCCTCACCGCGTTTGCGGCCGAGCGGGAGATCAACGTACTCGTCGAGAACCACGGCGGCCTCTCGTCCGATGCAGAATGGCTTGCCGGCGTGATGAACGCGGTGGACCATGCGCGCTGTGGGACACTCCCGGACTTTGGGAACTGGCAGATCCGCGAGGGGGAGTCGTACGACCCGTACGACGGAGTCCGCACCCTCATGCCCCACGCGCAGGCCATCAGCGCAAAGACATATGAATTCAACGACCAGGGGCAGGAGGCCACCCTCGACTACGCGAAGCTAATGCGCATCGTGCTCGACGCGGGGTATCGGGGCCACGTGGGCATCGAATACGAGGGCGACGGACTGAGTGAGCGGGAGGGCATTCGGGCAACGAAGCAGCTTCTCGTCGACGTGCGCAACCAGCTCGAGAACGCGTCTCCTTGAACAACGAGGGGCTCGGGATCGGGCGGAATTCCCGCCAGGGCTCCTGGACCAAGACCTTCCGGCTGTGGGAGCAGCAGGATTGACGACCAAAATTCGGGGGCATATTCGGGGCGCGTCCGCCGGTTGTCTCGAGGCCTCCGGTTCGGGCCGCCCCCCATGAGACGCCCGCTGCCGCATCGGGACATACTCGGTGTTTCCAATTGACCAGCGTTTGAGATTGACGGGGCGACACACGACTTTTGACTGCACGACACGGGGTCGTCCCTGCCTCGGTGTATGCATCGTCCACCGCGGCGAGGCGACTCTTCAGAGGCAAGGGGTCTCTCGTGTGGCCCGGCCCTCCGTCCCACATCGTTTTCTCGTCTCCTCGCCCCCGTACACTCGCCCAGAAGCCCCGGTCGCCAGGTGGCACACACGGGGCTTCTTCGAACTCCCTTCAGTCTCTCGAAGGCACTCGTTTCACGTCCCTCAACGGTCTTCATGGCTCTTGATCGCCCAATTCGCTACGGCATGGTCGGAGGCGGCCCTGACGCCTTCATCGGTGCCGTGCACCGCTCCGCCGCCGCCCTGGATGGAGAGATGAACCTCGTCGCCGGTGCCTTTTCCTCCGTCCCCGAAAAGTCCCGGCGCCAGGGCGCCAACCTACACCTCGACCCCGACCGGGTCTACGACACCTACGAGGAAATGGCGCGCGCGGAGGCCCGACGGCCCGACGGGATCGACGTCGTCTCCATCGTCACACCCAACTTCCTGCACCACGACGTGGCCCGCACCTTCATCGACCAGGGGGTCCACATCATCTGCGACAAGCCGATGACAACCACCCTCGAGGACGCCGAAGACCTGTGTCGGCGCGTCGACGAGCAGGACGTGGTGTTCTGCCTCACGCACAACTATGCCGGCTACCCACTGGTGAAGCAGGCGCGGGCACTGGTGGAGCAGGGCCGCCTCGGCGAGCTGCGCAAGGTCGTGGTGGAGTACCCGCAGGGCTGGCTCAACCGGCGCCTCGAAGACGAGGGCAACAAGCAGGCCGCCTGGCGAACCGACCCGGAGAAGGCCGGGGCCGGCGCGCTGGGCGACATCGGGACCCACGCCGAGCACCTGGCCCGGTACGTGACGGGCCTGTCTCTGGAGCGCATGTGCGCCGACGTGGGGACGGTCGTGGCGGGGCGCCCCGTCGACGACGACGCCAGCATCCTGGCCCGGTACGAGGGGGGCGTGCGCGGCCTCATCCACTTCTCGCAGATCGCGGCGGGCGAGGAAAACAACCTTCGCCTTCGGGTCTACGGCACCGAGGCCGGGCTCGACTGGCGCCAGGAGGACCCGCACCGCCTCACGCTCCTCACCGACATCAACGGCGAGGCCCCCCAAAAAATCTACAGCCACGGCCGCGCCTCCCTTGCCGACTCGGTGCAGCCCTTTGTCCGCACCCCGCAGGGCCACCCCGAAGGCTTCATTGAGGCGTTTGCCAACCTCTATCATAGCGTGGCCCACGCCATCGCCGCCCACGAGGCCGGGGAAGCTCCCCCCCCGTGGGCCCGCGACTTCCCGACGGTACAGGACGGAGCTACCGGCGTCCACTTCATCCAGACCGCGCTCGAAAGCAGCGAGAAGCAGGCCTGGGTCGACGCCTCCTACACGCCGCCCCACACGTAACACTTCGCATCCCACATCCCATTTCCCTACAGCTGTCGACCATCCGTTTCGGATCGATGCCCAACCTCATACACAGTTTTCTTTTCCCCCCTTCCCCCATGACCAGACACACGACGCGAACAGCTACGCTCCTTATCGCACTCTCATCCGTCCTTCTTTTAGCCACGCCCACAAGCGCTCAGGAGATGGACGACCACAACACACTGACGGCGGAGGAGCGGGCCGACGGCTGGGAGCTGCTGTTCGACGGAGAGACGGCCGAGGGATGGCGCGGCTACAATGATGATGCATTCCCCGACACTGGATGGACAATCGAGGACGGCGTCCTCACCATCGAAGGGTCCGACGGGGGCGTGAGCGGATCCGGGGGCGACATCATCACGACCGAGACGTACGAGGACTTTGTCCTCAAGCTGGAGTGGAAGATCTCCGAGGGCGGCAACAGCGGCATCTTCTACCGCGCCATCGAGCAGCCGGAACAGCCCATCTACTGGTCGGCCCCGGAGATGCAGGTGCTGGACAATGCCAACCACCCGGACGCAGCGCGGGGCGAAAACGGAAATCGGAAGGCCGGCTCGCTCTACGACTTGATTCCGGCCGCTCCCCAGACGTTCTCCGGCGCCGGCGAGTGGCAGGACGTCATGATCGTCGTGGAGGGCAGCCACGTCGAGCACTGGCTCAACGGCCAGAAGGTGCTGGAGTACGAGACGTGGACGCCCGACTGGTACCGCATGATTCGCGACAGCAAATTTCGGACGCATCCGGAGTTCGGGGACGCGCGGGAGGGGCACATCGGCCTTCAGGACCATGGCACGACGGCCCACTTCCGCAACATCAAGATCAAGGAGCTTTAGCGACGCGCCGTCCCTGTGGACGCACAGCCCCCCGCCGCGTGTCCTCATGGGGCCGACGCGTTCCTCGTTGCCACGATCGTTCACTCGTAGACACTGACACGATGGACCGACGCACGTTTTTGAAGGAATCGGCCCTGACCGCCGCGGGCCTCAGTGTGGTGCCCCGCCACGTTCTGGGCGGCGCCGGCCACCAGGCCCCCAGCGACACCCTCAACATCGCGGGCATTGGCGTTGGGGGACGAGGGGCCAGCAACATGAACGCCCTGACCGGCGAAAATATCGTGGCCGTTTGCGACGTCGACTTTGGTCATGTCGACCGAACCCTGCGCGGTGAAGACGGAACCGTTGCGGACGGGCTCCGGGCCCTCCACGAGGCCTACGAGCAGGCCGAGCGCTACACCGACTACCGCCGCATGTTCGACGACCTGGCGGACGACCTCGACGGAGTCGTCATTTCCACCCCGGACCACCTGCACGCTGTCGCCGCGAAGGAGGCGATGGAGCGGGGGCTCCACGTCTACGTGGAGAAGCCGCTCACGCGGACCGTCCGGGAGGCACGAACGCTGATGGAGACGGCCGACGAGACCGGGGTCGTAACCCAGATGGGGAATCAGGGCCACACCCATCCGGACGGACGTCGTGCGATTGAGTGGGTGTGGGACGGGGCCATCGGGCCCGTGCACGAGATTCACGCCTGGACCGACCGGCCGGCGAGCTGGTGGCCGCAGGGGGGCTCCCGTCCAGAGGGCTCAATGTCGCCCCCCGATGGGGTAAACTGGGACCTCTTTCTGGGCCCGGCCCCGGAGGTGCCCTACCACGACGCCTACCACCCGTTCGACTGGCGCGGATGGGTCGACTATGGAACCGGGGCCCTCGGCGACATGGGGGCGCACCTCATCGACCACGCGATGTGGGCCCTCGACCTCGGCCCCCCGACCGAGGTGTGGGGCTCGTCGAACGCCTTCGGCACGAGCGACGGCAAGCAGGTCTCCTGGCCCACCGCCGAGACGGTGCACTACACGTTCGGGCGGGGCGGTCGAGATCCGGTCGAGCTCACCTGGTACGACGGCGGCCTTCTCCCGCCCCGCCCGCAGGCCCTGCCGGACGACGTGCCGCTGGTGCGGGAACTCGGCCCGGACGAGGACGGACCGCCCCCCTCTTGGGGCGGCGCGATCTGGGTCGGAGAGGACGGGATTTTGATGCACGATACCTATGGCCGGACGCCCCGCCTCTATCCCAAGGCGTTGGAGGCCCAGCACAGCGACGCGCCTCAGGAGCTTCCCCGGGTCGGCACGGGCCATCAGGCGAACTGGGCGGAGGCCTGCAAGGAACAGGCCGAGGCAACATGTCCCTTCGACTACGCGGCGCCGCTGACCGAGGCCCTTCTTCTGGGCGTGGTGTCCCTCCAGGCCGGAACGCCGGTGCGGTACGACCCGCGCTCGATGAACATTCCCAACGCGCCGGAGGCGGAGCGGTACCTGCGCCGGGACTACCGCGGAGAGTGGTCGCTGTAGCCCGCCGGCGCCGAGTTCGGGGACGCATTCAGCGAAGAGTAGCCCCTCTCCCCACGCGGCACGTGCGGCGGCCCGGGGCCCTACCGCTCGGCCTCGTCGCGCAGCCGACGGGACACGAGCATGCAGAGGGCCCCGAGCGTGGGATCGTCGAGCGTGTAGTAGACGTGCACCCCCTCTCGCCGCCGCGCCAGCAGTCCCTCCTCCGTCAGGCGGCCAAGGTGCTTGCTGACATTGGACTGCCGGAACCCGGTCGCCTCGACCAGCGCCCCTACCGTCTGCTCGCCCTTCGCGTGCAGTGCGCTGAGCAGCCGCAGCCGGGCCGGCACGCCCAGCACGTCGAAACGGCGGGCCACGGCCTCAACCTCATCGGACGGGAGCAGGGAGCGATCCATGACGGACGATCAATGGACGAGCGCTAAAAGGTGAGGTGGAGGCGAGCATTGAGGGTACGGGGCGTGAGCCGCTTCGGCACCCGCTCGAAGCCCCGCGTCCAGCTGTAGTCGACAGTGTTGTCCATGTCGAAGAGGTTCAGCACCTCAAGCGTGAGCTCCAGGTGGACCGGCCCGCCGATCCCGTTTCGGACGACCTCGATGCGCTTCGTCGCCCCCACGTCCACGCGCCGGTAGGACGGAAGCCGCCCGCTCATCCGATCGGCCGGCACCCGCGTCTGCACGCCATCAGCCACCTCTGGGCCCGGGTTCGTGGGCGTGTACGGCAGTCCGCTGCCGTAAAGCAGGCGCATGTGAACCTTCCACGACTCGTCTCCCGGCACGTAGTCTTGTACGAACGCCGAGAAGGTGTGGCGCTGGTCGGCCGGGCGCGGCAAGCGGCCCTGCCGGGCATCCCGCAGCCGGTTGGTGTACGAACCGAGCGCCCCTTCGGTGAAGCGCTCTCGGGCCACCAGGTAGCTGTAGTTGAACCAACTTTCCAGGCCCGGCACCAGCTCCCCTCGGACCTGCAGGTCCAGTCCGTAGGTGTACCCGTAGGTGTCGTTCTCCCCGGAGTAGTTCACGCGCACGTCCTCGATGGTATAGGAAATGAGGTTGTCCAGGTCCTTGTAGTAGGCTTCGGCCCGAAGGTAGAGACGCTGCTCGGGAAAGAAGTACTCGCCTCCGAGCACGTACTGAACCGACCGCTGCGACTCAATGTCCCGGTTGAGCGTTTCTTCGATGGAGGTGGCCCCCTCCAGACTGCCCCGAAGCTCCCGGTAGGTCGGCTTCTGATGATATATGCCCCACGCGCCGGTGAGGGTGAGGCGATCGGTGACCCCGAAGCGAGTCGACAGGCGCGGGGACACGGTCCACTCGTCGTTGAACGAGAAGTAGTCGGCCCGGAGTCCCCCAGTCACCGTGAGCCGCCCCTGGGTGGGGAGCACGTCGACGGCGTCCTGCAGGTGAGCCCCGAACTGTTGCTCGTTGAACACCGACTGGTCGGTGAGGCTGTCCACCCGGATGCGGACGGGATCGAGGGTCCCCTGATCGGTCCCTTGGATGATGGTCTTCTCCTCCAGCTGATCATCGAAGCGCAGGTCCCGGAGGTGCCATCCCCCCTTTAGCGTCTGCCGGCCTAGGTCCAGCTCGTAACGCCCCCGGGCCGTGCGGCGCCGGACGTTCACGACGTTGTCGGCAAACCGGGTGACCGAGGATTCGCCCCGCAGGAAACAGTTTGCAGGATTGGCCCCTTGTGTCGGATCGACCTGGCACACCCGCCGGTCGCTCTGGATGTCGAAGCTCTCGGTCTCCCCGGTGCTGAAGTGCGCGACGTCGTGCTCCAACGTGAGCCGATCGGAAAGCTCGGTGCGGAGCCGCACGCCCCCGAACGTGGTGGTGTACCCGTCGGTGCGGGCTCCACTCAAGGATGCCTGAAGCGCCTTGAAGTCCGACGGCCGCTCCGGGTCGAGACTGATGACCCCGAAGTAGGTGGTCCGCTCTTCCGGCTCCAACTCAAAGGTGTTGTCCGCCCAGATGCCCAGGGCTTCCACCGAGACGCGGTCGGACACTCGATATTCCACGGTGCCCTGCACGTCCGTGAAGCGGGGACTGTAGTCCCCCTTCAGGTCCTGCGTCCCGAAAAACCGCCCGGGCTGCGCCCGCCGCATTCCAAGGGCCCACCCCAGGTCGCCCCCCAGGGCCGACGATTGAAGATGAGCACTGGCGTCGAGCGTAGAGAGGTCGACGGAGCCACTGAGGGGCTTCTCTCCCGCCCCCTCGCCGCCGGGCTGGGCGTACTGCACATCGAGCGCAGAGGAGAGCTTGCCCCCGTACTCCGGCGGAAAGCCGCCCGTGTAGAACGTGATGTCGGAGGCGAGGGCCGGATTGAGCAGGCCCATTCCCTCCTGTTCGCCCTGTCGGGGCCGAAACGGGAAGAAAATCTCGAAGCCGTTGATAAAGACGAGATTCTCGTTGTAGCCGCCCCCGCGCACCGAATACTGCTGGGTAAGCTCGCTGTTGGTGGCCACCCCAGGCATCGTCTTCAGCGCCCGAAAGCCGTCCTTGAAGGGCGTGGGCATGTTCTGCACGTCGGCCGGATCCACCTCATAGACGCCGGGCCGCTGGGCCTGTCCCTCCGTCACCATCAGTTCATCCATCTCTAGGACAGTGGCGGCGAGGGTGACGTCCAGCCGGGTCGCCCCGTCCGTCACCGTCACCGAGTCGACGTGCGTCGCGAAGCCAATCGCCGAGAAGCGGAGGGCGTAGCGACCGGTCGGCAGCTCAAGGCGGTAGTCCCCGTCCGCGGTGGTGGCGGTGCCAAAGTCGGTTCCCTGGACCAGGACCGTTATCCCCGGCAAGGGCTCGCCGGCGACCGAATCGGTGACGGTTCCCGTGACGGAGCCCCAGGTTTGAGCATGGACGGACGCACTTCCTAAAAGCCCCCAACAGGCCGCAAGGATGAAGACACGGGACAGACGCATGGGCGACAGAATGCGTTCAATGAGCCAGGGTGTGCGGTATCAATCCGTCAGAGGGCACGGGGAAATGATTATACAAAACAGCGAATGGGCCGTCGGGACGACGGGCCCGTTTGTTAAGAAACGAAACAATACGGTGTGATCCAACCCGCCACGCCACATTTTATCCCCCAATCGCGCCTGACAGGGCCATCAGTTCCAGGTACGGCGCCACGAGCCCCACCCCCGCTCCCGCCACGGCCTGCCCCATGGTGTGGGCCCGGCCTCGAACGCGGGCCCAGAGCACAAGTCCCGTTAGCCCTGCCCCGCCGATCAGCACCGCAGGCCCCGCAGCGGCAAGCACCCGCCCCGGAACGTGCCCCTGCACGAACGCAAGCGTAGACACCGCCCCGGCCACCGACGCACAGTGCACCGAGATCTTCCACTGCATGGTAATGAGGAAGAGGAGGGTCGTATTGAGGGCGTGGCACACCACCAGCGCCGCCAGCAGCCGACGCCCCGCAATGTCAATGCTGAGCACCGCCGCCAAGGCTGTCCCACTGGCCGCAAGCGCCACGAGGAACGGCTCAGTCCGCCTCGACCGGTCCCGAATCTCCAGGGACTCGATGCGCCTCTGCAGGCGCATCCCTCCGACGTACACGAGCGGCACGATGGACAGGAACACAAACCCGATCCCTGCGCCCCACACGACATCGCCGTGAGGCGCCCCTACGTGGGCCAGTGCCAGTCCGTATACCAGCGGGGGCAGGGCGAGGGGACTGACCACGTAACTCACGACGATAGCGACCCACAGGCCGAGTCCACCGGGGGCGTCGGTCCGGGATGCGGTGGGGTTGGGGGACGACATGCGTCTAGATCAGCGGGGCGTCGGCGTGCACGCGCTTCGCCTACATCAGCATTACGGCTGCGAGGACGAGCAGAATGAGACCGACCGTCAGAATGATCGAATATACGAAAAGCAGGAGGGACGCCTTAATCGTGGATTTGATGAGTCCCTGGTCGTAGACGTGTCCCATCGCAACGACGAGGTACAGGAGGGGTGTCAACTCAACCCAAGTCGCGGCGGTTTGGAGCCACGCGGTCTCGGTCTCGCCGAGGAGGATGCCGACGGTGAAGGCGAAAAAGGAAAACGCGTGCAGGTGGAGACTGAAGATGAGGTGCTCCACGTAGAGACGCCCCCGCCGGATGTAAAGCAGCTTGAGCAGGAGGGCAAAGACGGGCAGCATCAGGAACATGACGTACGGCCCCCGATCAATCATGCTCTCAATCAGGTCTCGGGGGGTCCGGATCGCATCGGCAACCTTCGCGCGGAGAAGCGGCTCGAGACGTGCCTGCGTCTCCGAATCTCCGAACAGCACGTCCACTGTGCCTGGGTTCTGGCGAAATGACCGCGCCCATCGCTCTCGCTGCTCAAGACTGCCGAAAAACCAGGGCGCCGAGGCCACGGCGGTCGTGTCCATCCCGACCGTCCCCATTCCCGCCTGGACCGTGTCCGCCTGGGGGGGCGACATCTGCGGATTGAAGGGCACCTGCACCCCTCCCCCGGCGGTGAGGGCAAGAACGGTAAACAGGACGAACGTCGTAAACAGGTACAGCCGAAAGGGCCGGATGTAGCGTTTGCGCCGCCCGTTGATGTACTCTTTTGTGAGCCGACCGGGCAAGAACAGGAATTTGGGCAGGGTCCAGAGCACCCGCATGTCGAGCTCAATGACGGCCTCCAGCGCCTCATTGAGCATGTGCCAGAGGGGCACGACCCGGTCGGCGGCCTTCTGCCCACACTGCGAACAGTACGGCCCGTGCAGGAGGGCCCCACAGTTCTCACACTGATCTTCGGGGGCCCCGGACGGAGAAGGGGCGTCCGAGTCGGGCGGACCGGACGACGAATCGGGGGCAGATCCTTCGTCCCGATCCTCTCGCCTCGTGTCCGGCTCGTCGTCGAGATCCGCCATCGCCTCGATCTGCGCCAGGGCATCCTCGGCGGCGGCCCGCGCCTCGTCCGGGTTCGACGCGGCCTGCCCGGACGGTCCCTCGTTGCCGGGGCCTTCCAGCGGATCGTCCTCGGGACGGCCGGACTCAGAGCCGAGCGGCGGAGCACTCATCGCGACCGAGGGAAATAGGCAGTGATCGAAGAAGGGATGTCTTCCGTGCCCTCTTCAATCACGCACGAGGCCCGAGAATGTTACGGCCGTGGGGACGTGCTGCGCGGCGCGTGTCGCGTGATGACCTGCGAGCGGACGAAGTACGCAACACGAAATCCCCCATGCCTCCCTCAGTACGCCTGTGCAAACAGCACGCGGCCCTTCGAGGGCGCACCCGTGAGCATGTCGTCTCCCTCTTCGTGCTCGTCGCGGTCGAAGGGAATGAGCCGAATGGTGGCGGAGGTCTCTTCTTGGATGCGGGCCTCGGTCTCCGGCGTGCCGTCCCAATGGGCCCACGCGAAGCCCCCGCGCCCGATGACCTCGCGGAACGCGTCGTAGTCCTCGACGACACGGGTGTTGCTCGCCTGTCGTTCTTCGGCCCGCTCGTAGAGAGACTGCTGAATGTTGTCGAGCGTGTCGGACACCCGCTCCACAATACCTTCCTGCGGCACCACGTCTTTCTCTTGCGTATCGCGACGGGCCATCTCCACGTTGTCGTTCTCCAGGTCGCGCGGCCCCACGGCAAGGCGCAGCGGCACCCCGCGCAGCTCGTGCTCGCTGAAGCGCCAGCCGGGGCTCTGCGTGTGGTTGTCGTCCATCTTTACGCGAATGCCGTGCGCCTCCAGCATCTCTTGGAGGCGTTCGCATTTCTCCATCACCGGCCTCTCCTGATCATCGTCAAAGAAGAGGGGCACGATCACAACCTGATGGGGCGCCAGCTTGGGCGGCAGCACGAGGCCCTGGTCGTCGGAGTGGGTCATGATAAGGCCGCCGATGAGGCGCGTGGACACGCCCCACGAGGTGGCCCACACATGCTCCTCCTCATTGTCCTCGTTGGTGAAGGTGCAGTCGAACGCCTTTGCAAAGTTCTGGCCGAGGAAGTGGCTCGTGCCGGCCTGCAGCGCCTTGCCGTCCTGCATCATCGCCTCGATGCAGTAGGTGTCCACGGCGCCCGGAAATCGCTCGCTCTCCGTCTTTCGTCCCTGCAACACCGGCATCGCCATGTACTCCTCGGCGAACGTGGCGTAGACGTCGAGCATCCGTTCGGCCTCTTCGATCGCTTCCGTCTCCGTGGCGTGGGCCGTGTGCCCCTCCTGCCACAGAAATTCGGCGGTGCGCAGGAAGAGGCGCGGCCGCATCTCCCACCGGACGACGTTGGCCCACTGGTTGTAGAGCAGGGGCAGGTCGCGGTACGACTGGATCCACTTCGAGTACGTGTCCCAGATGATGGTCTCGGAGGTGGGGCGCACGATGTAGTTCTCGCCCAGCTCCGACTCCGGGTCGGGGATGAGATCGCCCTCCTCGTCCTGCGTGAGGCGGGAGTGGGTCACCACGGCGCACTCCTTCGCGAAGCCCTCCACGTGCTCCGCCTCCCGCTCCATGTAGCGCTCCGGGATGAAGAGCGGGAAGTAATAGTTCTCGTGGCCCGTGTCTTTGAACATCTGGTCCAGCTGGTCGCGCATGTTCTCCCACAGGGCCATGCCGTTGGGCTTGATGATCATACACCCACGGGCGGGGGAATTTTCGGCCAGTTGGCCGTTGCGCACGACGTCCTGGTACCACTGCGAGTAGTCCTCATCACGGGGGGTAACTGCGTCTGCCATGTCGTCGGGGCGTTGGGGACCGATGGAAAGCAAGCAAGGGACGGGCACCCACGGCAACAACAGCGTCTCTTTTCGTCGGGGTTGCCGTTTCGGGTGTTGGCGCCGTACAAAGAAATATAGGCGTCTCACGTCGCAGATATCAACGACCCAGGGTGGTGTTCACGGCGATCGCATCTCGTCCCGATGAGACCCTCCGCACGCGCCGTCCGAAAAGCCCCCGTTCTCGGTGTTGGGACTGCTTCCGCTTCGTTCGTTACTTCCGGGTTTCTTTCGGCGGCCATAGACAACGAAGGCCCTGAGTAGTGCCCCGATGGGGTTGCCAGGCCGATTGGAGCGCACGTCCCGTGCAACCTTTGGCCTTCTACGGTGTACTGATCTTCCACGACATTCTAACAACTGTCCGCGGCTGGAGGTGTCCCGTTATGATTCACGCCGACTGGTTTCCCCGCTCCTCATCGCGCTCCGCAGGACTGCTGCTCGTTCTCGCCGTGTCGGCCCTCGGCCTCACGGGCTGCTACACGCAGCTGGAGACGGCGGACACGTCGAACCAGCACGCCCGCGCCGAGCAGAAACCGGCGAGTGCGCAGCAATACGCCGATGAGTACCGGCGCGAGTATCGCCGGGAGGCCCGTCGGCGGGGCGAGACGCACGAGACCACGACGCGTGAGTACAACTACCACTTCTACGACCGGGGTGTGACGCATAGCTGGTCGCACTACGACCCCTTCTTCCACGAGCCATTCTACCACCGCCCGTACGGCTCGCAGTTTTCGTTCTCTTTCCGCTTCGGAACGCCGTACGTTTCCGTACGGCCCCGGTACTATCGATCCTTCTACCTCGACCCGTTCGGGCGCCCCTTTTACGGATACCGATACGGCACCGTCTCCTCCGTCGGCCCCGCCTACGGGCTGGGCTACGGCAGTCCGTATTATGTGGGCACGTCGGAAGATGTGACAGGGAAACGAGACTACCGCCCACGGGGAGGGACGGTCGGACGGGGCGTCTCGGGCGCCGACCGGCGTGATGCACGGTCACGGAACGACAGACGCGCGGTGGCCACCCGCCGTGATGAGTCAGACGGCCGCATCGGTCGCCGCTCGGCCGACCGGGGCGAGGAGGCACGCCGCTCACGGTCATCACGTGCCGAGCGGACCCGGCGCGCTCGCCTGGAACGCAGCAACCGGCCTCGATCGTCGCGTGGACGCATTGGGCGCCGTGCCGTGGACCGCGACCGCACGGCTCGAAGGCGCTCCTCGCAGAACCGGTCGCGTTCGCGCACCCCTCGACGGAGCCGCCGGGCCGACGACACGGAAGCCCAGCGGTCCGATCGTTCTACGGGCCGGGACGCAAGCCGGCAGGCACGACGGTCTTCGGGCTCGGACGGTCGGAGGGCACGGTCGGGCGAACGGTCGGGGAACGAGCGCTCTCGGTCGAGCCGCGGCGACCGGTCCCGCTCCAGGGAAACGGGAGACCGGCTTCTTCTGAATCGCTACACCCCGAATCGCCTCGACACCGGCCGCTACGAGCAACAGCGAAAACGCCTCCGGCGGAAGCAGCGAGCGTCCCGCCGCACCCTGAACTGGAGACACTCCCAGTCCGAGACCGTGCGCTTCTCTGATCGAACCGATCCCTTCTCGTTTGAGCGCTCTCGCTCCCCGAACCGCTCCCGCTCACAATCAACCTCTCGGTCGTCGCGGTCATCCTCTCGGGCCGAGTCGTCGCGCTCGGATCGCTCCTCTTCGGCCTCCCGGGGCACACGGTCTTCTCGGTCGGACCGCGGAGGATCGAATCGTGAAGGGTCGGATCGCAGCAGCCGGAACGACGAGGACGATTCGTAGTCTGCCTCGCCCCTGAAGGGGAGTCCACTTCTCGCCCTGCATCACGCCTCTCCACTCCGTCCGACAACACCCATCCTATGCGTGTACGGCCCGTTTGCCCCCGGTCCCGATCACTTCTTCTGGTTGGCCTCGTCATCGCTTTTCTTCCGTCCATCGCCGCCGGGCAAACAGCGGACGATGTGTACCGCTTTTCCACCCGATTCTCGGCGGTGGGCCCCCGAGCAAGCGGCATGAGCGGCGCCGGCGGGGTGGGCGGATGGGCCGACCCGAGTGCCCTGTACACCAACCCGGCCGGCCTCGGGTACTACCAGGCGTCGGAGGTCAGTGGGAGCCTCAGCGGACTGCTCAGTCGAGATGAATCCACCTACCAGATCTTTTCCGACGGACCGGCCTCCCAAGAGACAGGGGACGATGTGACCGCGCGGCTCGGCCACCTGACAGGCGTGTACAACGTCGACACAGAACAGGGATCGCTCGTCTTCGCACTCGGCTTCAACCGGACGTCTGCGTTCGACCGAGAGCTGACCTACACCGGAGAAAACTCTGTCAGCTCGATTACGGATACGTTTTTGCCGTCCGGAGACGAATTCGAGATTTCGGAGGAAGACGGCACCACCACCATCGACGTCATTCCCATCGTCCCGTTCGTCGCCTTTCAGGCAGGCGCCACCGAGTTTTTCGACTCTCGATTTCAGGACGACCAGTACCCATTTCTCCAGGCTGTTGCGCCGGGCCGCAGCATTCGACAGGACGGCACGGTAACGCGGGGCGGCTCCATGAACGAACTGAGCTTCGCCGGTGCCCTCGAAGTGGCCCCGAACGTGATGGTTGGGGGAAGTGCCAGCCTCTCATACGGCACGTATGCGTTCGAAAACGAGCTGACGGAAATAGACCTCGACGGGGAGGATGCGTACTCGGTCGTTGCGGGCGACGGGCTGCTGGAAGACTTCCAGAGCATGCTCTTCCGAGAGCGATTCACCTCCGACCTCACCGGATTCAACCTTCGCCTGGGCCTCTCGGCCAACACGGTCGAGCACCTTCGGGTCGGCTTTACGGTAGAGACGCCCACCTGGTATTCCATCGACGAGACGTTTACAGACGCGTTCATCCGCACGGAGTTTGGAAACGGGACACTGACCTACGGCGACGATTCCGGGGAGGACGCTGCCCGTGGGGCGTTTGACTACCGCCTGCAGACCCCGTGGCGTCTCAGCACCGGCGTGAGCTATACGCGCGCTCCATTCCTCATTTCGGCCGACGTCGAGTTCGTCGACTGGTCACAGACGAGCCTCGATGCGGACGCCACGGCGTTCGACGTGGCAAATGAGAATCTCGAAGAATACGACTACGTGGTCAACTGGCGGGGCGGCGTCGAATATCGTTCGGAAAACGGCTTTTCCCTGCGGGGGGGAATCGCATACCGGCCGGGCGCCCGCGGTTTTGATTTCACCCTCGCTGACGGGGAGGAAACCGACCGTTCGCGCCTCTTTCTATCCGCGGGCGCCGGACTGCCGCTAAGCGAGCATCTGTCCGTGAACGCCGCCTGGATGCAGGAGCGCTCGGAAGACCAGTTTGCCCCCTACTCAAGCGTCACGCCCCCCGGTGAGTCCGCAGCGATTGACATCCCGGTCGTGGATGAAGACATCGTCCGGAACCAGATTCGGGTTGGCCTGCGCTATTCCTTTTGACTCCTTATCCGGGACGCCTCGCATCCACGTTCTGAGGCTACCGACGCTCGTCGAGCATGCGCTGGTACTTCTCTGCCGCCCGGTTGTGCTCCCGGAGTGTGCGGCTGAAGGTATGCCCCCCCGTCCCGTCGGCTGCGAAGTAGAGGTATCCGTGCCGCTCAGGGGCGGCCACGGCCCGAAGGCTGGAGGGCGACGGATTGGTGATGGGGCCGGGCGGCAGGCCTTGATGCTGGTAGGTATTGTACGGGTGGTCAATCTCAAGATGCTCGTGGAGCACCCGGCCCACGCGCTCCCCGTTCGTGTCGAGCAGGACGTACTGAATGGTCGGGTCGGCCTGGAGGGGCCACCCGCGGTCGAGCCGGTTCAAGTACACCCCTGCGATCGCCGGCTTCTCGGCGTCGCGGAGGGCCTCCCACTCCACAATCGACGCGAGCGTGACGACCGCCCGCTTCGTGAGCCCGAGGCTGTCGGCCCCGGCGGCAAGCTCCCGCTCGTAGAAGCGGTCGAACCCTCGTTTGATGCGCCGAACGACGGTCTTGGGGGGCGTCTGCCAGTAGAGGTCATACGTCTCGGGGAGCATGTAGCCGAAGAGCCGCCCGGGGGTGCTGCCCAGGTCCCCGGCAAGGCTCGTATCGCGAAGGGCCGTGCGGAACGCAGTGGGCTCTCGTTCCAGCCGCCGCCCCAGTACCGACGCAAGCCGCTCGCGCTGCACACCGGGGGGAACCGTGAGCCGCACCGGGTCTTGTAGCCCGCGCCGCAGCTTGTCGAGGAGGTGGTAGTTGGACCGCCCGGGCGCGACGCGATAGTGGCCCGGTTTGATCTGCTGCCCCCACCCGGTCGCCCACGCCACAAGCCGGAACGCGGCGGGCACGACGAGCACATCGGCCTGCGTCAGCGAATCGATCGTGGCGTCGAGCGTGGCTTCCTGTGCGATGTACACGCTCCGGGGTGTGTCGTACCCGCCCGTGTTGGGCCCAAAGATCAGCGTGCCGCCTCCCCCGATGGCGAGTCCCCCGACGAACAAGACGACAGCGACGAGTCCGAAGCGACTGCGGGCGTGCATGAAGGGGGCAGGGCGAACGACAGATCAGGCGAAGGGGCACCGGCCCCGGCAGAGGGCGTGGGGGAATACTTTTCGTTCCGTCGCCTCGTTTCGGGGCCCGACGGATTGCCCTCGCGTCACAACTGAAGATTCGGGTGCACGTCCAGCGCCGCTGGGCTCGTGTGGCCGGCCGCAAGACGCCGCGCCCCCGCCTGAGCGATCATGGCGGCATTGTCCATGCAGTACGTCAGGGCGGGCACCGATACGTCCACGCCTGCCTCGCGCCCGAGGGCGCCCATTCGCCGCCGGAGCGAGGAATTGGCCGCCACCCCTCCCACGACGGCCACGTGCTCGCCCCCGGTCTCCTCGACGGCCCGTCGCATGGCATCGACGAGCACGTCCACCACCGCGGCCTGCACCGCGGCGCACAGGTCGTCGAGGTGATCGGCGAGCAGGCGCTTGCGCTCCGCGGCAGACCGGTCGCGAAGGTAGTAGAGAACCGAGGTCTTCAGGCCGCTGAACGAAAAGTCGAAGCCATCGAGCCGGCTCCGGGGGAAGTCGTGAAAGGCCGGATCTCCAGTTTCCGCGTGGCGGTCGATGTCGGGCCCCCCAGGATACCCGAGCCCGAACAGCTGGGCTACCTTGTCAAACGCCTCCCCGGCCGCATCGTCGCGGGTGCGCCCAAGCACCTCGTGCTGAGCGTTTTCGTCGACGCGTACGAGCTCGGTGTGCCCCCCAGACACGACGAGACACAAAAACGGGCGGCCCGGACGAGGCCCCTCCAGGTCGACTGAGCAGACGTGCCCCTCCAGGTGGTTCACCCCGATCAACGGGACGTCGAGCCCTCGTGCAAACGCCTTCGCAAAGCTGAGTCCCACGAGAAGAGAGCCGGGGAGTCCCGGCCCGTAGGTCACCGCAACGGCGTCGAGCCCCTCCACGTCGACCTCGGCCTTCGTGAGGGCCCGCTGCACGACAGGCACGATGAGCCGTTGGTGGTTCCGGGAGGCCAGCTCCGGCACCACACCGCCGTACTCTTCGTGAAGATCCGCCTGCGAAGACACCACGTTCGCCCGCACCGTCCCGTCCTCCCAAACGGCCGCGGCCGTATCGTCACACGAGGACTCAATGCCAAGCACAAGCATGGGACCGTCGTTTCATTTGCGCAATGCCGGACTGGCCCCGGCGTGCGATTGCGCCTTTCGCACGAACCGCCTCGGGCCTGGATCCCACCCCGGGATGAAGCGCGAACAAACCGATGGCTCCAAAGTAGTACACACAAGTCCCGGCGATCCGCACTCCGCAACGCCTTCACACCGACAAACGAGGGTTCTATGCGAACGATCTTGCCGCTCCTGTGTCTCGTGTTTGTGCTGAGCGCCACTGCCCCGGCGCACGCTCAGCTTCGTGAAACGGCCCAAAAGAACTCTTCGGTTGTGACCCAGCTGTACGACGCTGGCTCGGACGCGACCAATGCCCTCGGCAGTCTGTTCGGGGCCGAAGAGTTTCGGATGAGCCACAGCTACCAGATGTCGTTCTCCTCGTTTGGCGGCAATACATCCTCGGCGGGCATGTACACCAACTCCATGATGTGGCAGTTCAATTCCGACCTGGCCGCCCGGGTGGACGTGGGGGTGTCCCATCCGCTCGCGAGCGGCAACGCCTTTGGGGACCAGAGGGCGAAGGTCTTTCTCCGCAACGCGGAGGTGGCCTACACCCCGACCGACAACATGAAGATTCACTTCCAGGTACGTCAGAGTCCGCACGGCCGGTACGCAAGCCCGTATGGATATCGGCACCGACGAGGCGCTTTTGCCTCTACTGCCCCCCTGTTGCCGAACTAAGCCGCCCTCTTCTCTCGGTGCCGATCGGTAGATGCAGCGGCCCGTGCACGGGCCCCCTGCCGAATCGGCCTGGTTGCTCCGGCACCTATGGCTCAAGGGTCCTCCCGCTTCACGAACGGACTGCTGAACGTTGTGCTCATGGCGGTTGGGCTGGGCGCGGCAGTGCTGCTGTACGCCTTCGCGGGCCAGACCGTCTTCACGGGCTCACGCCCGGAGCGCCCCCCCTCCGACACGTCGGAACTCGTGGGCCAGATTATTCAGGTGGAGGTGCGCAACGGCGCCGGGGTGGATCACCTCGCCGAGCGGACCACGCAGTACCTCCGCGACCGCGGCTTTGACGTGGTCGACATGGGCAACCACTCGTCGTTCGACCAGGACCAATCGGTCGTAATCGATCGGATTGGCAATCTTGAAGCCGCCCGGAACGTCGCGGAGGCCCTTGGGATTCCGCCCTCCCGTGTGCGTCAGAACATCAAACCAGCGTACTACCTCGACGCCTCCGTAATTCTCGGCCGCGATTATGCAGAGCTCCGCCCGTTTCGGGAAACCCGCTAGCCTGCACTCGGCGTGTATTCGTTTTCTCTCACGATCCCCCGCACCAATGTCCTGATCCATATGGCCTCCCCCGACCAGTCCTCCTCCGCAGACCCGTCCGTCCGCCGAACCCCCGACAATCCCAGTCCTGTGCTTGCCGCGCAGGTCGTAAATGCCATGGCCGACAAGCGAGCCGTGGACATCAGTGTGATCGACCTGCGCGAGGTAAGCAGCATGGCGGACTTCTTCGTCCTCGGCACCGGCGAGTCGGACCTTCAGGTAAAGGCCATTGCCAAGGGCATCACGGATCAGGTCGCAGAAACATGCGGGGAGCAGCCCTGGAAGCAGGAAGGCACGAATCACCTTCAGTGGGTCGTGCTCGACTACGTGGATGTGGTCGCGCACATCTTCCTCCCCGAGAAACGAGAACACTACCGCATCGACCGCCTCTGGGGAGAGGCCGACTCGGAGATCGTGCCGGAAGACGGCGACGCCTCGGACCTCACCCTTCTGCAGACCCTTCTGCAACAGTCCTCGGATGCGACGTAGCCCCCTTCTCGTCGGCCGCCTCCCATTCCCCTGCGCGGGCGCCGGGGCAGTCCGCCGGCGAGAGGCACGGGCGGGCTCTCTGTCGCGCTGCACAGTCCGCTCTGGGTGCCCCTGTCGAGATGTGTCGGGAAGAGCGTCCCGCCCCGACCTGGCCACTGACCACCGCAGCGATCAGAGGTGCTGCCCGCCGCAGGTCGCCGTGCCCTGACGACGGCGTTCCAGGCGATCCGCGGGGGTGAGCGACGTGGCGATCGCGTTCAGCCGAGACAGATGTTCCGGGCCGTGCCTGTCTTCCACGTCGTCTTCTACACCGGGCCGGGGGCCAAAATCCTGCGCGTTCCGTTCCCTGACAGAGGGCCCCGGTTCACCGTTCCCGTGCAACCTCCAGGAATGGGCACCGCGAACTGAACAGCAAAGCAGCGCGCACGGTCGGCTCAGGCCTCCCTACGCCGCCAACTCGCCCCGGACTTGCAGATTGGATGCGAAGTACTTCACGTTCCAGTAGCCATAGTACGGCAGCGCCAGACCGAGGGTCACGATGCTCAAAAGAATTAGGCCGAGCGAGACGAGAAAGTATTCGCCGAAAGACCCCGTGAACTCGATGGGGCGGTTCCCAACCTCCAATTCTGTAAAGAAATACCGCGTCGTCCAGTAGGAGAGATACGGGAGGGCAAGTCCAAGGGTGACGATGCTCAGTAGCACAAGCCCGATCGACACGATGCTGAAGTGCCCGAAGCTTCCCGTGAAGCGAATGTTGGTCATTGCAGCTTTCAGAAGCTGTTTGGCGGACGCTCTGTGGCCTGCGACTTTGTGGATCTCGTGCAAAAGGGCTTCTGCATTCGCCCGGTAGCTCCGCTACAGAGACTCACTTGGGCACCATTTTGCAGCTTCGCCCACTGTGTCTCGGCTGAACATCAATCCAGCAAACAGCTCCCCAGGGTTCTGTTTGATTCCTTTACTTATCTTCAAAGAAAAGGAACGAGGCCCCCGACAAGATCGCAAACGGTCCTGCGGGGCCGCAGTGCGTCTTCGAGAGTACGTGGTTTCTCTTCGGCCCCGTAGTGCCTCGTGGAGGCTCTTTTCTCCCCCCACGGAGAGGGAGGCGACTCGTCTCGGGCACTCCCCGTAGGATCCGGTCTGGCCTCTGTCCCTCTTCCTTCTCAATCGTCGCACCCATCTGCCACTGGGGAAGGGGACCGCCGAAGAGAGGCAACGCAACGATTGCGGGTGCCCTCTCCTACGTGTCCCCCAGCTCCCGTTCGAGGCGCGGCTCACGATGATTCTCGAGCACGAGGCCGGCCTCCGACGCGCCGTTGCTGTCGCGTTCGTGAATCCCTTCTTCTCCCTGTACCCGGAGCCTCTTGTCCTCATCCTCCTTCGTCCCCCCCTGAACTGAATGTTGCCCCTGCGCCTCGCCTCCCCCCCCGTTCCCAAACAGCTCACGGACGGCCTCTCGCGCACACGACTTGTACATTCCCATGTCTTCGAAGGCCTCTCCGTCGTGAACCTGTTTGGCAAGGAACTTCACAAACTCCTCGGTGGGCTCCTCGACCTGCTCCGAGAGGTACATTCGAAAGAGGCGTTTGTACTTGAGCCGGTGGGCGTGCGGAAGAATCCCATCGGCATCGAACTCCGACCTCGTTAGACACTCTAGGTCTTCCACCTCATCGTCTTCGTAGTGGAAGACATCGAAGGTCAAAAACGGCCGGGTGTCAGGGACGGTGGCCCCCTCCAGAACCGAGTAAAACCGCTCCAGGTCTGCGAAAAAATGGTATTCGATTCCATTGGTCAGCGCCCCGATGGGAGCCTTCGACTTTTTGAGCAGCCGAAGGAGCGGAGCGGAGTCACAGGCCCCGAGGTCAGTCCCAACCTCCTTCGACTCGACGAACACAGCCGGGGAGCCGTCTTTCTTAAGCACGTAGTCGACCGTCCGCTCTCGTCCGGCGTCCAACTCAATGACGTAGTCTGGGACAACCTCTCGGACATCGAACGGATGGTACCCCAGTAGCTCAAAAAAGGGAAGAAGAAGCGCATTTTCGCTTTTCCTCTTGCTGTTAAGAAGTGAAAGTTGATCCTTCGCGGTTGACCGTACGGCAGACAGCTTGTCCCGTAGTTCCATTCGGTTGACAGGCGACTTGAGAGGCTCTTGCAGACAAACCCAACGTGCAATTGATCATGGGTTTGGACATTATCTTAAAGATCATCCCAAAGGGCAAGAAATGAGGGGCCCTACGCAAAAAAGAAGCCGTGCGAAAACGCCCACCGGCCCCGGACGGAAGCAGACAGAAGGGGGCACACGCATGGTCGCGCTGTTGAGGCATATCAGCAGGGAGCGTCCGCCCCCGATTGCGAAGCGATGAACGAAGCAATGGACAAAAGCCACGCGGGGCCGGACACAGAGGGACAGCCGGGACAGGTGTCCTCATCCGGCCGGAGACGGACGGCCCCATCCACCGCAATTCGGTCGCGACCAACGTTTCCCCTCCCTGCGCAGTACGTCGCGGATCGCGGGCCGTGGATGCGGAGTCGATACGGCCTTGCAAGAAGCCGTTTTCAAATCCCACCAGGAGGGCAGTCGACAGGGGAGGGGGACGACGGGCGCGGAACCCCTGTTCACAGGCCGCGTGCGGGGAAACACATCCACCGTTCACGAACTGCCTCGTCACGCCGCGGCGTCTGCTGTGACACAGCCTGTGGCAACAGCCCCCTCCTCGATGACTCGATTGTTCATCGGCTTCGGTGCAATTACGGCACTGATCGCCGTGGTCCTCGGCGCGTTTGGCGCACACGGCCTCGAAGGGAGGGTGTCCCCGGAGCGGGTAGAGACGTTTCGCACGGGCGTGCAGTACCAGATGTACCACGCCCTCGCCCTCCTCTTCGTGGGATGGGCCGCCGCGCAGGGCTGGGGCCCGTCCCTCTATTGGGCCGGCTACTGCTTCCTCGCCGGCATCGTGATCTTTTCGGGCAGCCTGTACGTGCTTGTTCTCAGCGACACGGGCTGGCTCGGCGCCATCACGCCGCTTGGCGGCGTCGCCTTTGTCGTGGGGTGGGCCCTGCTGGCGTGGGCCACGCTCACCGGAGGGTCGTAGACGGGGCCTCGTTGCCCGGCCCCCCGCTTGCTGTCACAGCTCTTCGTCCTCGAACAGCACGGTCACACTCGGCAGAAGATCGTGCCCGCGGGCCAGCTCCAAAAGCGACTGCGCCGCCGCCTCGGGGACCTCGTAGCGCCCGTGTACGTCGCTGTCAACGGCGAGGGCATAGGCCACGTCCGTCTCGTCGTCGAGCGTCGGCTCGTCCTCCCATGCCGTCGCCTCCTCCACCAGGTACGATCCATCGTCCGGCATGAAAGAGGCGAGGTAGAGCTCCCGCTCCGTCTCGGAATCGATGAGGCTCACGCTCCCCACGAGGCCGTACTCGATGTCGTAGAATAGCGACTCGGCGAGCAGTCGGGTCGTAAAGTTGTCGGGGTCAAAGGAGGCCATAGGATGCTCTGAGGTACGTGCAAGAACGAGGAGAAAGCAACAACGGATCTGGGCGTCCTGAAGGGTATCTACGCCAGCCGATCATGTCAACCGGACGAGCATCCCTGTACTGCTCGGCGGAGCCGCGGACGGAAACGGAAGCGTTGTCCGTGCAGCGCTCTGCGCCTATCGTCCGATCACAGAACCGATTCGGGCGCCTTGACCGGTCTCGGCTCCCCTGCTCATCCGTCTTCAGCGTGGGCCCGCAGATTGGGATCGACACCCAGCTGGATCTGCCCGAAAGGCGTCGTAGGACTGATCCCGGTGGGCGTGCGTGGACACGTACGCGAGCAGTACCCGAAGCGCCTCTGCCTCGACAAAGCCGGAGAGGTGTAGCAAGTACTCGCCCTCCGGCGAGAGCAATACCGTCGCGGGAACCCCATCGGCCTGAAATGCGGCCGCCAGCGCCCGTGGGGTCCGACGACGCCCTCGATATCGGTAGCGCGTGTCGGTGTCGTCCCGGTTCAAACGCGTGGCCACAAAGCTCTCGGACACGCACCGACGCACCCCTGCGCTGGAATATACATCGCTCTCCATCTTGTGGCACCACCCGCACCACGGTGCGTGGACAGCCACCATCACAAAGCGACCGGTGGAGTCCGCCACAGTCAGTGCCTCCTCAAACCCGTGCCACTCAGGCTGTTGACCCGCGGCCGTCCCCATCACGAGAAGCCCCACCGCACACACGACCCCGACCCATTTCGAAGAATACGTTGGCATTGCTTTGCGCACCTCGTGCGTTGATCAACCGGATGCCGAGCGCTCCGTCCTCCCTAGCGCACATTTACCCGCATGCCCACCGAAACAGTGCGCCCTACGATGGGCCCCCAGGTGTAGATTGTATCGAACGGTTTGCCGTTGTCGTCCCGATCGAAAGGCGCCGACGCGTCGACCAGCGGGCTTCCCTGCGTGTAGTCGAGGAGGTTCTCGACCGAAACGTACGCCTCCACCCCCATCCCCGTCGGTCCGTTCACGTCCAAAAACTCCGTCGTGACCTTGAGGTCGTGTGTCGTATGGGTCGGCGACCACCGGTCTCGCCCAAAACGTTCGACGTAGTAGTCGGGCATGCGCTTCGGCCCGGTGAGGCGCCCGGCGTACTCTACCTCCGTCCCGATAGACCGAAAGGCGTAGGTGGCCCCGACGCTTCCCGTAAAGTCCGGCGCGTAGGTCACCGACCGTCGGTCCCCGCGCTCCTGTGTGTAGACGTCCGTCACCGTCACGCTCGTGTTGTAGGCAAGAGGGACGGCCGTAAAGTTCTGGTTGAGGGCCACCGAAAATCCGCGCGTTACCGAAAATCCGTCGAGGTTTTTGTAGACAATCAGGTTGGGCGACCGGTCGTAGTTGGGAATGATTTTGTTGGAGAAACGGGTGTAAAACCCGTCGATGCTTAGGGTGAGGGGCGCGGCCCCCAAAGGGAAAATGTGCTCCACACTGGCCGTGACGCTACGGGACCGCTCCGGGGCCAGGTCGTCCTCGAAGACGACCTCGCGGGATCCGGTAAGGGCCGCATGATCCTCCGTGAACACGTTGACGACCCGAAAGCCCGTTCCGGCACTCGTGCGCATCGTGGTCGCCTCGGTGGGACTGTATTTGGCCGAGACCCGGGGGGCCGTGACAATGCCGTGCTCTCCGTGATGGTCGAAGCGAAGTCCCCCAAGCATCGTCAGGGCCCCGACGGTGTACTCCCCCTGCCCAAACACCCCGGGGATGAAGCGCCGCTCAGCGGTCGTCGTGGCGGGTGTGTTGTCGTTGTACACGTCATACCGCGTGCTCACTCCCGTCAGCACCTGAAGGGGCTCCGCAACCTCCTGACTCCAGGTTGCCTGGCCGAACGCGATCTTTTGCGTACCCACGTAGTGCTCCGTTCCGTAATAGCTGTCCTGATCGTGGTACGTGAGCGCGCCGCTCAAGCGGAGCCGGCGGTCGACCCCTGATGGCCAGGCCTCGGCCATCAGTTCTGCCCGCCGGGTGTAAATCGACTCGCCATAAATCTCGTCCGAGCCCCGGAGGTCGTCGGTAAAGTTCGGGGGACCGCCCGTCCGATTCTCGCCGTAGAGCTTCAGCCCTGCACTGGCCCGAGGCTCTCCGTCTTTTCCGGACAACGTTCCCTTCCCAAAAAGGGACAGCCGCGACTGCCTCGGGGCGTCCGAAAAGCCGTCGCCGTTGTCATCGAAGGCATTCTCCATCCGTACGGCTGTGCCACTCACAAACCCCTCGAAACGTCCCTTCTGCGGGGAGGCCGCGAGGGTCACGCTCCCCTCTCTCGTGCTTTTGGCGTAGGCGTCGGCCGAGAATGTGGGCGTGTTGGCCGGATTCTTGGTGAGTACGTTCACCACGCCGCCAAGGGCCTGCGTCCCGTACAGCGTGGACTGCGGCCCTTTGATCACTTCTACCTGGTCAATAATCGATGGGCTGATGCCATTGAGGCCGTACACCGACGCCAACGGGCCCATAATGGGCATCCCGTCGACGAGCACGGCCGTGTTGGCCCCCTCGACGCCATTGACACGGATTGCGTTCGTCCCACACACCCCGCAGTTGAGTTGAGTGGTCAGTCCCCCCACGCTGCCGATCAGGTCCATGAAGTTTGAGCTTGTCTTGCCCTTCTGCAGCCGCTCGCTGCCCACCACGTCCACTTTCACCGGCGACTCTTTCACGTGGGTCTCCCGCATCGTGCCGGTGACCACCACCTCTTCCTGCCGCATCACGTCGGTGGTCATCGACACATTCCACGTGCGCGTCTCACCCTTCTCCAGGGCCAGACGCTTGTCTACCGTCTGAAAACCGATCGCCGAAACCGCAACCGTATACGTCCCCGCGGGGAGCGACGCGAGACGATAGCGCCCGTCTTCATCCGTGGCCGCGCCCTGCGCCGTCTCATGCACGTACACATTCGCGTTCGGCAGGGGGGCCCCGGTGTCGTCGGTCACGCGCCCGTGCAGGACGGCCTGCGCCTGAGCGGTCAACGAGACCCCTGCGAGTCCCAAGAAAACAAGACTGAGAAGAAACGTCCGTCGTCGAAATGCCATGGCGCCTCGGGATGAAGATGAGCAGATCAATCCGTTTTGTTTTTACTAACAACTTTTTTGTTAGTCAAGGCTAAAAACGGATTGCGGGGCGAAGTTCTCGCAAACTTCGTTGCGGAGGGAGCGTAGGGGAGATGTGCGTGTCCCCCGCTCATCGGCCGATCTACGTATGGACATTTACTGCCCGCGATGCACGTGGGAGCCTCCATCGAGCGCGACGTGGACCTGCGAGTGCGGCCACGCCTGGCACACATTCGACACGCAGGGCCAGTGCCCGGAATGCGGCACGGTGTGGCGCGAGACACAGTGCCAAGAGTGCCACGCCTGGTCGCCCCACCACGACTGGTACCACGACCTGCCACCGGTGGATGCGGACGCGATCATCGAGGACAGGGACGCGGCCCCCGCGGCATGAGGAACCGCAGGTCGCACCTCGCGGCTACCCGAACCGGAGAAAGCCTCGGAGTGCACCTCCGCAACGGACGCCCCTACCGCCCGAGTGCCTCGATGTGCTCTCCCGTCACTTCCCCCAAAAATGACCGGGCCTCGGCCCCGTGGCGCTCCGTCACCTCCGCGTCAAACAGGGCGGCAACGTGCTCCGTCACCGGTCCGCGCACGTCCTCGACGGCCACCGACGCGGCGGTCTCCTCGGCGAGCGACGTGACGCCGCGGTCGTCGATGCCGCAGGGCACAATGTGGTCGAAGTAGTCAAGGTCGGTGGTCACGTTCAGCGCGAACCCGTGCATGGTCACCCACCGGCTGCAGCGCACGCCCATCGCGCAGATCTTGCGCTCCAGGCCCCGCTCGTCGGGCCCCACCCACACGCCGGTCCGTCCGTCGACCCGCGTGCCCGTCACGCCAAAGTCGGCGCAGGTGCGGAGGACAATCGCCTCGAGCGTGCGCAGGTAGCGGCCCAGGTCGGTAAAGAACCGATCGAGGTCGAAGAGCGGGTAGCCCACCAGTTGGCCGGGGCCGTGGAAGGTGACGTCGCCCCCACGCCCAATGCGGTGAAACGTGGCGCCGATCGCGTCCAGCCGCTCCTCGGACACCAGTAGATTCCCGGCGTCGCCGCTCTTGCCGAGGGTGTAGACGGGCGGATGCTCCAGCAGAAGCAGCACGTGGGGCTGCGTCTCCGGCGGCTCCGCCCGCTTGGCCGCGATCAGGCACTCCTGCACCTGCTCTTGCAGCCCCTGCGCCCGCTCGTAGGAGACACGACCGAGATGGCATACAACAATCTCATTCGGGGCGGACGACGACATCTTTCTGGGGCGCGGTGGACAAAAGGCCGTGCGGGGCCGACCTGGTACTTGGAACGTCCCACCTAGTTTTGGGAGATGCTTACGCTGACGTTGAACCCCCCATTGACCCGCGTGTAGGAGGGCTGTCGGCTGTCGCCATCGAACCGTTCGTACTCGACCAGGAGGTCCGCCGTCACCCGGTCGCTGAGGCGGTAGGTGAGCTCAGGGGTCACCTGGACGCGCGTCGTCTGCTTGCGCACCTGAACGTAGTCGTTGGTCGGGTCGGTTATCCGATCCGGGTCGACCGACCCGTCCGCGCTTCGAACGTCCGCGAGCGCTCCGCGCAGGTTGTAGCTTCGCTCGTCGTTGACCGACCGGGAGACCGTGAGCGAAAACCGGATCTGATTTTCGAGACGCCCGAGGCCGAGCACGGGAATGCGCATCCCCCGTTTCTGATAGGAGACGCTCCCGGACAATTGGTTTGTCTGCACCTCTTCCACCTTCAGGTTGGCCGTGCGCAGGAATGTCTCCGTCTGCTGGTTCCACTCGACACTCGTCTCGACACTGCCGGGCCACGTGATGCTGACGCCGAAAAGAGGCCGAAACTGCTCACTGACGCGGGACGATCCAATCTTGAACGCCGGATTCAGAAACGTCTGCCCGTTCGGGGCCTCCTCTTCTTCGCCGGCCCGCGTGTCGGTGGCGTAGCTCGACTGGTACTCCGCGTTGTAGCTGTGCCGGAGAGACGCACTTTCCACGATGCGGCCGAGCAGGGGCCAGTCGGCCAGTCCCGAATAGCGGACGGTCCACCCGGGCACGGGAAACGGAGCGAACCCGTGGGCCCCCACGCTCCCCCCCCCGTCAGGTAGGCCGCTTTGAAGTCATCCGCAACCGACGCGTTGGTGAGGGGCACCTCGTCGGCCGGGAGCGCCTCCCCCGATCCGTTGCCGGCCCCCGCTGATCGACGAGCCTGCTCTTCCACCAGCGCCACCACGGACCCAAAGCCCCACACCGACGCCGAGTTGTCACCACTCTCGGTCGTGAAGGGCCCCTCCGCCGCCCCGCTCCCGGTCTCGCCACTGCCCGCCTGGAAGGTCCGGTCGGTCTGCGTGCGCCACTCCACATTCCAACTCAGGTCGATCTGAAAGGACGAGCTCGGGCTCAGGGCCGTGCGCCCCTCCAGGCGGTGGGTGTTGCTAAGGGCGTCCGACACCTGAAACCGCGAGTCCAGCACGCGCCCGTCCGGCTCGATGGAGCGCTCGAGCCCGAGCCGGTAGCCGACGGACGGCCCGTCCCCGCGCACCGCATCAAGCAGTCGGTAGTGCACGTCTACCTCGGTCGAATCCGAGTTCAACCGACCCACGTTGGAGGAGCGGGCACTCCAGTCCCCGTTGTAGTTAACACTGAAGTCGTTGATGTCGAGCACCATGAGGGCGAGCCCGCGCAGCATGCCCTTCGGACTCGGGAGGGGGACGTCCTCCCACCCGAGTCCGTCGTCCCCCGATGCCTCGTCTTCTCCACCGTCGTCCTCGCCGTCGCCGTCGTCTCCGCCGTCGTCACCGGACCGCCCGCCATCCCGTCGGTCGTCCCGGCCGGACTGGCGCTGCGCCTGCTTTAGCCGCTCGAAGAACCCGAACCGCTCCCAGATCCTGTTGGGCCGCAGGGTCGCGCCCGAACGAAGGGTGAGCGAGTTTCGCACACTGGCCCCCTGCAGCCCCCCCTCTGGTCCATTGGACCACCGGAAGGAGGACTGGTAGGAGACGTCCTGCAGGTCGATCCAGTTGAGCCACGCCCGGTCGGCCCATCCCATGCTCAGGGTGGCCGCAAATCGCTGCTCATGGTCGCTCGTACGTGGACGCACCCGCCCGGCCAGCAGGTCCCGAAACACGTCGAGCTCCGACCGCCGGAACAGCCGGTTCTCAAAGAAGACCGTGTCTCCCTCATCGTCGGCGGTGAGGTCCCGATCGGCCAGCCCAAAGTCGTCCAGATTGTCGAAGAAGTCCGCGGTGCTGTCGCGGGGAATGCCAATGTCGGTAAGCACCGTATCCCGAACGCGTTCGCCGCTGATGATGACATTCGTTTCGTTTCGTGAGGCGGCGTCGTCGAAGTTCTGGCGTGTGTTGGTGTCGAAGCTGAGACTCAGGAAGCCAAAAGGATCGTACTGGAGGCTAAAGGTACGACGGTGATCGAACTGCTGCTGCTTCCGAAGGGGAAAGGCCACCCGCAGGGGTTGGTCTTGCGTGGTACGGAGCCCCGAGGGGCGACTTCGAGTCGTCTGGGCCTCCCGCTCTGCGTTCATCGAGAACGAGAGCGAGCGGGGCACATAGTTGAACGAGAGGCCTGCCAGCGTGCCAAGCACCGGCGCGTCGGGCAAGAAGCCAAAAGGGTTCACGGTCCGGGGCCGCCCAAAGTCGAGTTGGTACTGCACGTCGCCCGTCCAACTCCACCGGTCATTGATCCGGCGCTGTGGGTTGCGTCGCGACTGGTCGAGGTAGGAAAAGCTCAGCGAGAGGCCATCGACGGTCTTTCGGAGCCACCACGCGTCGGACCCTTGCTTCGAGACATCGGCCGTCATCGTGCGGCGTAGGCTGCGCGTCTCGGCCGCCGTGCGCACGCTGTCTTTCAGCCGTTGCCGAATTTGGTCACTGGAAAGGTCTCCGTCGTACCGGTCGGCGCCCAACGAATCCAGGTCGCTGTCGGGCAGGGCGTCGAATTGCCGTGCCACGCTCTGGACCTCCACGTCGCCCCGGTTGGGGTCGAAGCGAGGCGTCGTGCGGTTCGACTGGACCTGCATGGTGACGGGCATGCGCCAGCCCTGGTCCTCGGGGAGGAACGAGTCGAGGTTGAGGTTGGCGCGCAGGTTCCAGCTCGTGTTGTCGGACTGCTTCCGCTCGCTCAGTGTGCTGGACAAGGCCCCAAATCCGTCCGTCCGGCGCTGGAGGCTGCCCTCCACCGACGCAAAGTCCGCGAGGTCGAGACTCGCGTTGGCGTTGGCGGCCCAGCCCTTCTGCTCGTCGAACCCACTCACGCGCAGCTCATTCAGCCAGACCTCGAAGTCCTGCAGCACCGGCGGGTTCTCGTTGGGATCCGTCGCGTGCCGCACCCCGACGACGATCGTCTGTACGTTCTGCAGGGACGGCGTGCCCCGCACCCGAAGCACCGTCTCCGGCGGCGCGAAGTCGCCGATGTCCAGGTTTACGTCGTTGCTTGAAAACGACTCGTCCGTCGGACTCCCGCTCTGGTCGCGGAGGAGCTTGAGTCGGTTGAGCCGCTCAAGGACGAGGTTCATCTCGAACTCCTCCGGCCACAGGGCCTGCGACCCGCCGTCCATCGGCACGTCGCCCGGCTGCATCGGCTGCTCGTACTCGTAGTAGTCGCCGGTCTCCCCGGAGCCCAGACGCACGAACAGCCGCAGGTTTTCGCGGAGTCGGTCTTTTACCTGCGCGCTGCTCGACGTTCCGTGCAGATGGGTATACATGCGCAGGTTCGAATACTTGAGCAGGTCGAGCCCCTGCCCGAACGTCTTGAAGACGCCCCGCTGTCGCCCGGGCTCGAGCTGGTCGACATTCAGCAAGAGGGCCTGCTCGCGGTTTTGCTGCTGCACGCCGCGGGACGTGCGGTTCTGTCCCACCACCGCTCCCGCAGGCGGCTCGTAGCGCAGGTCCTCCTCGTTGTTGATGCTGGCCACCCGCAGCTCCCCCGCCCCCGCATCGACGGTACTGTCCTCCTCCACGGGCTGCTGGGCCACCGGCTCCGAGGCGCGCCACTGGCTGCCCACCAGCTCCAGGGACGCAAACCGCATCGTGACGGGCGCTCTGTGCCCGGTCGTCCACAGGCGGATGGACTTGATGTCATCGAAGTTCTCGATGGCGCCCACCTGGCGCGTAAAGGCCTGTACCGGAATGCGAACCTTGTACCAGTCCTCTTCCGCCCCCACTTTGCTGACCACGTAGTCGGTCGGCCCCCCATCGGTCTCGGCACGCCGGTCGAGTTCACTGAGCGGGACGGCGTACTGAAAGTAGTTGTTGTCGATGTTGATCTGGCTCCCAACCCCGTCGAGGGCCTCACGGTCTGGGGAGCGGGAGACGCCCCGCGTCACGCTCGCCTCCTCGGCCAGCGCGTTCTGCGACTCGAAGCCGTTGAGCTCGTGGCCCGCCTGATACCAACTCAGGCGCTCCTGCACGGAGGCCCCGTCCGGGAAGAACTCCGTCGTGTTGAAGAACCGATCGTTCTCGTAGAAGTGATAGTCGTCGGCCGAGGGGTCCTCGGCGGTGCGTGCAATCTCCGCCCGCAGGCGCTGCCGCTGCTCGGCGGACAGGCCAAGCTGCCCGATGCTCCCCCCCAGGCTGTCCGCGTGCTCGACGAAGCCCGCATAGAAGGCTCGCTCAAGCAGGCGCTCGTCGTAGGTGCCGTCGGTGTAGGACACCAACCCGTCGAGCCCCAGGTCCTGGGTCCGGCTGCCCCGCAGGTCGATCCCCCCACCTGGCTCGGCATTGGGAATGCGACTGAGGGTCCCCAGGTCCCCTTCGTTGAAGTTGAGGGAGAGGCCGTCCTCCATGTCGATGCGCTGGTTCGGGACCACATCCTCCGAGATCGTCCCGAGGTCAACATAGAGGCGCGACCCGTCGGTGACCTCGCCGTTCTCCGGGTACACCTTCACGATGAACTCCACGAACTCAACGTTCTGCACCGAAAAGTCGGTGTAGCCCTCCGGGAGCGAGCGCGTGATGCCGCCCCACACCTTCCGCGGCTCCCGAAAGAAGTCCACCAGATTCCCCGTGTAGTTGTAGGCCCCACGCTGCCAGGGATTGAAGTGAAGGTCGAGCGTCCGGAGGGTGGGGTTCGCCTCTCCCTGCGTGTCCCGGCCCACGAAGACCTCTTCGGTATTGATGAGATCGGTGGCCTCGCCCCCCTCCTCGGTGCCAATCGCTTCCAGAATGTTTTCGTTGAGGCGGTACCACCCGAGGCGGCCCCGCCAGTGGGTTCGCTGCCGAACGTCGTCGTAGGTGCCAGGGGTCTCTCCATCGAGGCCCGGGGCGTTGGCCGTCGAGTCGGGCGCCGCGCTCACCTGCCAGGCGCCCGGCTGTTGACGGAGGGAAAATGTATTTTCAAAGCCCTCGAAGTCGTCGATGTAGGAGACCCCATTGCGCTCGTCCGACGCGTACCGGTCGGTCTCGCTGTCTTCCACCCGGCTCACGGTGCGCTCGTAGGCATCGGTGGTGGTGTGTCCGGGGCGGAGCTGCGCAAATTCACCGGAGACCGAGAGCTGGCTCTCCGTCCGCGTCTGCACGAGCGGCAGGGCGTCGACCGCCTCCGTGACCCACTGCGGCTCCAGGTCCATCGAGCCGTTGAGGCCCCAGATGGTGTTCTGGATCGGCTCTTGTCCGATGCGAAACTTGTCGACGGGCGACTGCTGGCTGAGCCGCATGACGGTGGCCCCGAGGGAAAACTGGTCCCGCATCGCCCAGTCCGCCCGCGCCCCAAGCAGGGTCTTCTTCTGGATGTTGGTGAGGCTGTTTTGCTCATAGTCGATTTCAATGTCTCGCCCGGCGGTCAGGTACGACTCGTTGGTGATGTTTACCGTCCCCCCCTGATAGTCCACCCGGTAGTCGACGCCCTCTTGCAGGGTCTGCCCGCCCGAGGTGACCTCGACCGATCCCTCGACCAGCCCCGTGAAGGCCTCCAGATCATAGAATTGCTGAGCCCCTCCGGTGTACGAGCCCCGCACGTGATAGACGTCTTTCTGCGTGTCTTCTTTTCGGGCGTTGTCTTTCTTTTTGGTGTACAAATTCGTGAATGCGAAGGGCTCCCCCGCCGTCCGGGTCCCGTTCTCGGCCGCAGCGTCCAGGATGCGCCGCCCAAACGGCTGGAGATAGGGGAAGTAGATCAGCCCCCGGTCCGCATTGATCGTCCGGGGAAGAAAGTCGAACTGGTCGTCCGGATTGGGGGCGCCGTTCTGGTCGACCCGGTCCAACCCAAGCACCCGAAGCAGTGTGCTCTGCCCCGCCACGTCCGGCAGCGTCGTGCGCGCGCCCTGCCCGGAGGCCTGGTACTCAATGTCGAGCTCGAAATTCTCCGGACTGAAGTCCCGCCCCGAGAGGTCGTACACGTTCCGTAGCTGCAAGTACCAGGCGGCCGGGTCGATGCTCCCCCCCTCCTGGCTCGGCGCGACCGGGTCGGTGGGGCGGAGCAGCTTCAGCGCGAGGCGGTCGGCGTTGATGCCTCCGGTGGTGCCCCCCTGCGTAAAGTCGCCGACCGTACGCACGGCCCCATCGTTCGTCCGGTACCGAAACGCCACTGCCAGGGCCTCGTCGGGCCGCAGCCGCTGTCGAAGCGACAGGAAGCCCAAACGGCTGTCGAGGCGATAGTCCTGCCCACGTGTGAGCCGCTTGAACTCGCCCGCGTGGAGGTCCTGTTGCGTGTCCAGGGACCGTTCCATGGTGCCCGAGTCACTCAGGTACGACGAGGCGCGCTGCTCTCCGTCACGGAGGGCCTCCAGGTCGGCCTCGTTGTACTGGTCCACGTTCGGCCTGGGCAGCACCGTCTCCCTGTAGCCCTCCGCCTCACGTACCAGCCGCGGATTCTCTCCCAGGTCCACCACGGCCACCGCCTGCCGGGTGTTTTCTTGGTTGCCGACCTGCTGCGTAATCTTCCATACCTCCACCTCGGTAATCTCGTCAAACCCCTCGAACGTCCGGATCGTCGTCGGGTCCTCGTGGGCCCGGTTCCAATTGTTGCGGAAGTAGTAGCCAAGGAAGAAGTGGCGGTTCTCGTCGTAGTCCGTGGGCGTGAGATCAAACTTCGTCTCCTGCGCACCCCCTTCGATGCTAAGGCTGTTGGACTGCCCCTCCTGCTGGCTCGCAATGGTCGTGAGGCTCAGGTTGCCGAATTGGAACTCGCTTTTGATTCCGAAGAGGCTCTGCCCCCCATTGATAAGCTGCGAGGGCGTCTGCATGGACACATTGCCCGCCTCTACACTCTGTAGGATCTCGTCTTCGTAGCCGGTGTAGTTGAGCTTGACCTGGTTCTGGTAGTCAAACTGACTCTGCGTGTCCCAGTCGACGTTCATCTGTAGCTTGTCCCCGATCGTGCCCGTGATGCCGAGCCGCAGGTCCTGCTTGAAGTCGGGGTTGAGCTGACTGGCGTCGCCCGTGACGTTGACCTGCTGGTCGCTCTTCCGGTACTTAAATCCGGCATTGATGTCGGCCTGGCCGTTCACCCGAAGATCCACCTGGGGCTTGCCGAAGACGGTGGAGAAGGTGCTTCCTTGGCCGCCCGGCACCACCATGTTGACCCCAAATCCTCCGTCTGTGTTTTCCGCCTGCCGCTGCTTGACGAGGGTGCGCCAGTTTTTATCCAGGTTGGCACGGTAGCGTTCACGCCGGTATGCGTCGTCGTCCATCCCCACGCTCCGCCCGCGGCGTGCATCGTCCGTCACCACATAGCGGGCCTGAGTGGAGTCCAGCGTGACCGACTGCGCGTCGGCCGTCGGGGCACGCGGCCCCAAAAACGGAGACGTTCGTTCAAACAGGCGGACCGACCGCCCACGCCGTGCCGGCAGGTACCGACCGACGACGCCTGTATCGGGGGGCGGGGGCGACGCTGTGAGACGCTGGCCCTGAGATGCGCGAGCACCGCTCATCCGCCCTGGCCCCGCCGCACTGTCTCCCAGTGGGGAGGGCGGCCCATCCGGGAGCAGGGTCGGGGCAGAAGTGGTCGTGTCGGGGGCGGTCGTATCGGGAAGCGGCACCACCTGCGCTCGGGCCAGCGGCAGGAGCCCGGGAAGCCCCCAGGCCAGGAGCACCGCCATCGCCACCACATACACGCGCTCTCGTCGCGCCCCCCCTGCACAGGGGAGCCGGGACGGCGACGACATGATCGAGATCAACGGCACGGGTCCGATGAGACTCCGAGATGCTACGGCGTGCACCGGCGCTCCGGTTCAACGTGCGGAGAAGGCCCGGTGCGTGTCTGAAAAAACCTGTAGCGGTTCGTGCCGATGCGCAGCGGTGGGTCGGGAATAGGGATCGCGAACTGGAGGTGTGCCACTGCACTTCGCCTCAGTGGATCTTCATTGCAAACGTAAGATGCGCCGCCTCTTTCGTCAAGCACAGGAACGGCCCGTCCGTCAGGCTCGCTGCCCGTCAAGGGGACGCTTGGCCGTGATCTCGCGGAGGTCGTCGTGCCGCTCCTTCTGAATGATAAGCCCGCGGTCGGCCACCTTTTCCAGGAACTGATCGCGCGGGATCACCTTTTCGGGCACGTCGGCCCCGCCGGCGGAAACAGTCTCCTCACGGGCCAGGAACAGGGCCGCGACGACCGTGGGGATGGCTGTACACCGCATCACGGCCGTCTGCTCCGTCTCCACGTCGTACCGCTCCACCATCTCGTAGACCAGGGTCGTGGGCCGTCCCTCCTGCTCGCCCCGAAGCAGAACCCGCATGAGCACCGCGTCTTCGTAGTCGCCGCCGAGCCGCTTTTGCATACGGCGCACCAGGAGGTCGCGGTAGGTGAGGTGCGTGCGCACCCCGATCTTGCGCTCTTCGGCGAGGCCGAGGCCGAGCACAAACCGCATCTGGTGGGCGTGGCCCGGCCACCGAATCGTCTTGTGATCGAGGGCCTCCACGTGCCCGGCCAACGTATCGGTGAGGGTGGACAGCCCCCCCTGCGTACAAAAGGCCTCCATCGTGCCAAAGGGCTCCTCAAACTGGATCTCCTCCTCGCGCGAGAGGGCGTCCGCCTCCACAACCTGTCCGTCCTCGATCAGCTGTGCCGGGTTCGTGTAGTCCGACAGAACGCGCTCGGCCGACCAGGAGATGCGGAAGTCGAATGGGGGCTCTGGGTGCAGCGGCACATCGCCGACGCGCAGGCACGCGGCCTCCGCCCGATCGAGCTGATCGATGCCGTGCAGACACACGACGTTGACGAGGCCAGGGGCCAGCCCGCAGTTCGGCACGATCCAGACCCCCTTTTCCCGGGCCCGCCTGTCGAGGGCCAGTTCTTCGTCCACGAGAGAGTCGTTTCCCCCGAGGTCGCAGAAGTGCACCCCGGCGTCGAGGCACAGCTCTGCTAGCCCAGGGTTGAACGTCGCCGGCACGCAACTGATGACACAGTCGCTGCCCTTCACAATCTGAGACAGCACACCGGTGTCGCGGACATCGACCTGAAAGGAGCGCAGAGACTGATCGGCGTCAACCTGCTCGTGCAGGCGTTCTAGCGCCTGCGACCGGGTGTCACAGACCTGTACCTGCTCCACCTCACTGCTCCGCACACAGAGCTCGCGGACAACAGGGGCACCGATCGATCCAGCACCGAGAACCGTGATCGTCATGGGCAGTCGTCGGATTGGAAGGGTCCGGACGGAAGAGCCCACGGGACAGGCCGGGGACACTAGTCGACGTGCCCACGCCCCTCCAACGCCCGTGAAAGAGTCGCCTCGTCGGCGTACTCTAGATCTCCGCCGATGGGCAGGCCGCGCGCGATGCGCGTAACACGGACATCGAAAGGCTCAAGAAGCTGAGTGATGTAGTACGCCGTCGTATCCCCCTCTACGTTGGGATTAACGGCCAAAATCACCTCGTCGACCGGCGCTGCCGTCTCCCCCTCCTGCACCTGCCCGTTTTCCGACGGGTCCGCGTCGTCGTCCGCCTCTCCATCGGGCATGGTCTCGGGGGCCGGGGCGGCATCGGCCGCCGTGTCTTCGAAGGACGGGTCGATGCGCGCAGCCAGCTCGTGTACCCGGAGATCGTCGGGCCCAACGCCATCGAGTGGTGAGATGACCCCACCGAGCACGTGGTACACGCCCCGGTACTCGTTGGTCTGCTCGATGGCGATCAGGTCGCTCGACTCCTCCACGACACAAATTGTCGAGGCGTCGCGCTTGTCTGAGCTACAGATGGGACACGGATCCTGATCCGCCACGACGTAGCAGGTCGAGCAGCGCTGCACGTCTTCCTTCACGGACCGCAGCGCGCTTGCGATGGTCTCAACCTCCTCTTGAGGCATCTTCAGGACGTAGTTGGCCAGTCGCCGTGCCGTCTTCTTCCCGATCGTCGGCAGCTTCGTAAACTGCTCCACGAGGGCTTCGACGGACTCCGAGGTGTACTGCATCGCGACGATCTCGACTGTCGAATGTCAGGGTCCAGACGCAAATGGCGGCGTTTCTCAAGGGCACTCAACACTCGCTCCTCGTCATTCGCCGTTGCCTAGAGGCCGAGCTGGCTGAGGTCCATGCCCTGTGGCAGCATGCCGCCCATGGAGTTCTTCATCTCCTCCTGGGCCATGTCGGATGCATCTTCGAGGGCCTTGTTGACGCCCGCAATTACGAGGTCCTCCAGAAGCTCTAGGTCGTCCGGGTCGACGGCCTCCGGGTCGATGTCGATGCCCGTAATCTCCTGTGCACCATTGGCAGTAACCTTCACCATTCCTCCGCCCGCCTCTGCGGTCACCGTCTTGTCCGCAAGCTCATCCTGAGCGGCGTTCATCTTTTCTTGCATTTCCATCATCTTCCCGAACATGTCCTGCATGTTCATTCCTCCTGGGTTGGCCATAGCTAAAGGGTCATTTCAATTCAAAGGCTCGTGCGGGGAGGGCCGTTTGCCGAAAGTGAATGGGGCCCACCAGCGTCTACAGAGGAGGGAAACGGACGCCGAGCGGAACCGATCCCTGATCATGCACCCGGCCTCGCTTCTCGGTGGGTCCGGCCGCCCCGCCGCTACCACACCGGCTCGGCCCCAAACTCGCTGAAGAGCACGTCAAGGGCCGAGTAGGTATCGCGGAGCTGCTGCAGTTGTTCACGGGGGCTGAGGAGCTCGCCGGACGCGTCGGCCTCGGCAGCAGCGTCGTTCGTGGACTCGACGACGAACTGCAGGTCCTCAACCGCGGGGTCCACGGCGTCGGTGATGTGGCGAAGCAGCACGCGTCGCCGGTCGCGCAGGGTGTCGCGGTGGAGGGCTCGGGGGACAGCGACGGTGAGCGTACCGTCGACGTACTCTGTGGGCTCGGCCTCGCCGAGCAAGGAGCCGAGGCTGATGTGATTCTCTTTGACCGACTGCACGATCTGGGGCCACTCGGTGGCCACCCCGTCGGCATCTGACCTGGACGCAACGGCCGGCTCGGCCACCGCGGCCGTCGCCCCCTCCGAGTCCTCCGACCCTGGGTCCGGCGCAGAGGCCCGAGCGTCCGTCGGACCCGACGCCTCCTCCCCTCCCGAAGATTCGTCTCCGCCCAGTGCGGGTGCCCCGAAGAGGTCGTTGTACTCGACGGACGGGTCCGGCTCTGTCGTGTCCGCACCGCCGGCAGGGGCGTCGGGAGACGGCGGCGCGTCCCCTGCGTCGCCGTCCGACGTGTCAGCGTCTGACGAATCATCGCCCAGCGAGTCGTCACCTAGCGAGTCGTCGTCCGGCGGATCCGAGGACAGATCTTCGGCACCGGCATCATCGGTTGGCCCCTCGCCAGACGACTCCTGCTTCGGAGAGGCGTTCTCCGCCGCCTTCATCGACTCGGGACCATAGTCGGGGACGGGTTCGGCGGCCGCGTCGGGGGGCTCTTCTCTGATCTCCTCCGCGGTCGCGTTCGGGGCGTCGGGCTCGGCGGGGGTGGCCCCGTCGCCCGGCACGGTCTCAGGAAGCTCGCCGTTCTCGGCCATCTGCTCCAGGCGGTCAATCTTGTCGAGCACCGCCCGAAGGTCGGCCGAGCGGCGGAGCTGTGCCATCTTCAGGAGCGTCGTCTCCAGCGTGAGGCGTGGCTGCGGGCTCTGCTTGATGTCGTCCTCGGTGTCCGCGGCCATCGTAAGCAGGCGCAGCAGGTCGGCCTCGTCGAAGCGCTCGGCCTCCTCGGCGTAGCGGGTGCGGGTCGACTCCGCAACTTCCTCCAGGGCCTCCCCGCCCAGCGAGTGGGCCACCAGCAGGTTGCGCAGGTGCTCGGCCAGCCCCACCAGGATCTCTTGCAGGTCGTACCCGCTGCGCACCACGTGGCGCACAAGCTCAATCATGCCCGCCGTGCTCTGGGCGGCCACGTGGTCGGTGAGGCGAAAGAAGAGGTCCTGGTCCACCACGCCGAGGGCCTGGGTCAGCTCGCCGTAGGTCAGCGTGGCCCCGCAGAGCGAGAGGGCCTGGTCGAACGCCGAGAGGGCGTCTCGGAGCGCCCCGTTGCCCTTGCGGGCCAGCAGCATGAGGCTCTCCTCGTCGGCCTCCACCCCTTCGGTCTCGCAGATCTCGCGTAGGCGCTCCACGATCTCCGGCACCGGAATGCGGCGAAAATCGAACCGCTGGCACCGCGAGAGGATGGTGGGCAGCACCTTGTGCGGCTCGGTGGTCGCAAAGATGAAGAGGGCGTGGGCCGGCGGCTCCTCCAGCGTCTTCAGCAGGGCGTTGAACGCCTGCTTCGACAGCATGTGCACCTCATCGAGAATGTATACCTTCTTCTGATCCCCCTGCGGCGGGATGCGCACCTTCTCGCGCAGCTCGCGGATGTCGTCCACCTTGTTGTTGGAGGCCGCGTCCATTTCAAACACGTTGAGGCTGCGGCCCTCTTCGAACGATTTGCACGAGTCGCACTCGCAGCACGGTTCGGCGCCGTCCGTCCGGTCCTCCCTCGGCGTCTCGCAGTTGATGGCCTTCGCCAGAATGCGGGCGGCGGTCGTCTTCCCCACGCCCCGCGGGCCACTGAACAGGTAGGCGTGTGCGAGGCGCTCCATCCGAATCGCATTCTTGAGCGTCTCGGTCACGTGCTCCTGCGCGACGACCTCTTTGAAGAGAGAGGGCCGATACTTGCGCGCCGTGACCAGGTATCGCTGTTCGTCCATGAAAACCGCGGGGACGGGTAAAAAAGAGACGGAAGGGGGGACAGCGGCGCCGGGCCCCTAACGGCGGCGGCACCACGAAGCGGCTTTTCGGCCAATATACCGGCGCCGCCCCGAAGAAACCAACCGCAGGTGGAAGGGACCGCGGACCGTATGCCCGGCGCGACGCCCCGCTTACACCAGCCCGTCGCCGGCGGCCACGACCTTGGTGCTGCCCAGTCGGTCGCCCCACCGCCGACCGACGGGATCGGTGAAGACGTTGTAGACCTCAAACAAAATAAGCCCCAGACCGGCGAGCGACAGAAGCGACGCCAGGGCACCGCCGACGATGGGCACAACAATGAAGGCACCGGCGACGGAACTGAGGCCGAGCATCCAGTTGCGCTGGACCGAGGTTTCGAGGGAGACGGGCCGCCCGTCGAGGCGCACGAGGTCGAGTCCCATCACGTACTTTCCCGGCGACCGGAAACGCAGGGGGCCGACCTCAACTCCGTCCCGCGCGACCAAGTACAGCCCCCCGACGACGCCTCCCACCAGGGGCACCCCGCCGAGCAGCGCAGTCAGCCCCGTCGCGATGATGCCGTCGAGAAGGGCCGCGACGAACCGCTCGTGTTGCGCGGGGGAGGAGGCGTCTGTGGAGGACCCATTCATGAGAGCAGGGGGCACGGTCGAAAAAGAAGAAACGGGTCCAGTTACGGCCCGCGGCGGTTACGTCACGTCCGACGGCGGACTCGGGGAGTTCGGCTTTCGGCGCGTCGGGTCCGGGGTGTTCGGTTCCCGGCGCGTCGGGCTCGGCACCTTGGGCGGCTGCGTGGGCTGCCGCTGCGGCGTGCGCTGTGGGGTGCGCTTCGGGGTACGCTGTGGGGTGCGACGGCGACGAGGGTTGGTCGGACCCGTCTGGGAGCGAAGGGAAGGCATGGGACAAAGGCGATGGCTTGTCCGCGTTACATCGGGACCGTGCTTGTACGCGCCTGCCGGGCGGTTGTTGGCCCCATTCCTCAGTTCGCCGTTCCGTCGGGGGAGGCAGCCGCCGTCGCAGCATCCGGGCTCGGCTCGTTCGTCGGCGTGTCCGCGTCATCGGTGGAGACCTCTCGGAGCGCCTCGGTGTGGGGCCGGGGACGCGTCACCGTCACGGGCTCCGGCTCGAAGCACGCCCGGCACCGCGGCTCGTAGGCCTCCGTGGCCCCGACCAACACCCGGTCTTCGCCCGGCACAATCCGCTGGGAGTGGTTGGCGGGCGCGCCGCAGACAACACACACGGCGTGCAGCTTGGTCACGTGCTCGGCCACCGCCATGAGCTGAGGCATCGGGTCGAACGGCTCCGCACGGTAGTCCGTGTCGAGCCCCACCACGATCACGCGGTGCCCCTCGTCGGCCAGCGTTTGGCACGTCGGGACGAGGGCGTCGTCGAAGAACTGCGCCTCGTCGATGCCCACGACGTCCGCCTCCTGCACCTGTTCTCGGATCTGCGGGGCCGTCGCCACCGGCGTGGTGGTCACAGAGTTTTCGTTGTGCGAGACCACCTCGTCCTCGCTGTAGCGCTCGTCGAGGGCCGGCTTGAAGACGCGGGTGTGCTGGCGAGCGATGCGGGCCCGGCGCAGCCGGCGGATCAGCTCTTCGGTCTTGCCACTGAACATCGACCCACAGATGACCTCCATCCAGCCGGTGGTGCGATCACGGTCAACGATATGGGGCTCCAGCGCGGACATGAACGAGGCCTGCTTGGTGCGAGGGCGTGCACAGGCTTTTCAAGGTAATTGCGGGGCGAGGAGGAAGTCCACCCCCACTCTGTATGGAAGCGAGGAAGGCCCGCACGGGCGACGCCAACCTACCCCGCCTCTTCCACCCGAAACGAGGGCAAGTGGGCCTCCCACCGCAGTGCGGCCAGGCGCACGGCCGACACCACAATGATCGTGAGGCCGGCCACCGCCGCGTCCGGACGGACGAAGGCCCGCAGGCTTACGTAGAGCGTTCCGCCAAGCAGGGCCGCCGTCGCGTAGATCTCTTCCCGCAAGATGAGGGGCGTTTCGTCACAGAGCACATCCCGCACCATGCCGCCCACCGTGGCCGTGACGGCGCTCATGATCACGACCACGACCGGCGGTGCCCCCACGCCGAGCGCCACCCGGGCCCCGACGACCGAGAAGACCGCGAGCCCGAACGCATCGGCCACCTCCAGCGACTGCCGCGGGGGCTGGAAGACCGAGGTGTAGGCGAAGGTGAGCCCGCCCGCCCCAGCGATCACTGCGAGGTACCGCAGGTCTTGAATCCAAAAGACCGGGTGGCGGTCGAGAATCAGGTCGCGAACCGTGCCGCCCCCGACGGCCGTCACCGCCGCAATCACCAGCGCCCCAAACAGATCCATGCGCCGCCGGCCGGCCGCCAGCGCCCCCGACACCGCAAAGACCGCCGTGCCGAACAGATCCAGAAGGTACAGGACAGTGTCCGGCGAAACGTACATCGGACGCGGCAGCTCTGTGGAGAACAGCAAAACGTGGGCGGTGCCCCTCAGGACGCAACCCGGGCCTTTCGGGCCCTCCGGTTCCGCCACGTGAACCGGACCAGCGCCCCGAGCATGCCCACGAGCAGCAGCGCAAGCCCGAGAAACGCCACGCCCCACCCAAACGCATCCGCCACAAATCCCGTCACGACGCTGCCGCTGGCCCCGAGCACCATGTAGACGGTCCGCACGAGCCCAAACCCGGCGCTGCGCTCGTGCTCATCGAGGTGATCCATAAACTTTGGCATAAGGGCCGCCCCCCACCCCATCGAGAGGCCGGCGCAGGCCACCGACACGACGGCCATGGTCAGCCCCGTCCCCACGACCAGAAGCCCGTATCCCACAATGCCCACCGCGATGGCGAGGCTCGCGGCCGAATCCCGCCCAATGCGGTCCGACAGCGCCCCGAGGCCGGGCTGAGTCGCCCCTTGAACCAGAAAGTACGCCGAAAAGAGGGCCCCGGCGGTGGCCTCCGAATAGCCGTGATGCGCCACGAAAAACGTGGGCAAGAACGACGCCGTGGCCTGCCACACGAACATTCCCACCGCCGAGAGGATCACCGTGCGGGCAATGGGCGGACGGCGCAGGAGGTCCACCAGGGGACCCATCTTGAACCGGCCCCAGACCGATTGCTTGGGGCGCACCGGCGGCCGGGCCCGGACCACATAGATCACGAGCCCCACGACGGGAATGGCGAACGCCGTCCCCAGGGCGACGGCCCACCGCCAGCCCATCCACGCCCCGACGGCCCCGGCGGCCATCGGCGCCAGCACCCCCGCCACCGGCGCCCCCGCCGTGTGGATGCCGATCGCCGTTCCAATCTGATCGGTGGTGCGCGTCAGGAGCGACGTCGCCACGCTGTAGTGAAGGCCCGCCACGGTTCCGAGCACCGCCGTTCCCACCAGAAACGTCGCGTAGGACGACGCAAAGGCCAAGAGCGTGCTGGCGACCGCCGTCCCACCCACCGCCACCAGGATGATGCGCCGCTCCCCGTAGCGGTCGGCCAGCAATCCGCTCGGAAATTGTGAGAGGGCGTACCCCAGCCACATGCCCGTCAGGGCAAGTCCAATCGCGCCGTTGGGGACGGCAAACGCGTCACTGATGGAGGGAACGACCGGGCTGATGACGAGGCGCGCGACCATCGTCGCGAAAAAGGCCAGGGTGCACGTCCCGAGAACGGCCCCTTGACGTGACCAGAGTGTCACAGGCGTAGAGAAATTGGTGAGGAGAGACGAACAGAGAGCAGAGGCAGACGGGAGCGAAGGGCTAGAGGCCGAAGAACTCCGCAACTCCGCCGAGGACCATTTTCGATGCAATCGCGGTCAGTACCATCCCCATGAGCCGCTCCGTGGCCACCAGCCCCCGGTGGCCCAGAAGGCGCGACAGGTTGGGCGCCAGAAGCAGAACAGCCCCGGTGGCCGCCCACGCCCCGACGAGCGCAGCCAGCCACTCCAGCCAACGCGTCGGGTCTTTGCTCATAATGAACAGCACCGACGCCAGGGCCGACGGCCCGGCCACGAGCGGCACCGCGAGGGGCACCAGGACCGGGGCGTCACTTGCCTGCTCCGCGTCTTCCGCAAACACGCCGCCGGGCGACGGGAACACCATCCGGAGCGCGATCAGGAAGAGGATGATGCCCCCCGCGACCGTCACGGAGGACTCCGAGATGCCAATCGCCGCGAGCAGGTACTGACCGCCGAACAGAAAGACCACCAGGAACCCCAAAGCGATCACCAGCTCCCGGGCGATGACCCAGCGCCGACGGCTCTGCTGCACCGGACGCAAGACCGAAAGGAACACGGGGACGTTTCCAAACGGGTCCATGACCAGAAAGAGCAAAAGAGCAGCCGAAAACACCGTCATCTATTCGTAGTGATCGATTGGGTTCGAGAGCACATCGGGAGGGCGAGTGGGAAGAGATTACCGCAATGTAATCCAGAATGCACCGTCTCTTGCGTCCACATGGGGTGGTAGAGGAGCCCCCGCGGCACCGTTTCATGGAGTTTTTCGCTCGGACCGATCGGCGCCATCGATCATTTGGACAGGGCATGCCAGCGGGCCCTCCTCCGTGCGTTCTGTCCTCAGCACTCGCCGGTTCTCTTCGCCATGGAACTCCGTCACCTTCGGTATTTCACGGCCCTCGCCGACGAACTGCACTTCGGCCGCGCGGCCGACGCCGTCTTCGTTGCCCAGTCCACCCTGAGTCAGCAGATCAAGGCGTTCGAGGACGAAATCGGGGTGTCTCTCTTCGACCGGTCGTCCGGCGGCGTCGAACTGACGGACGCGGGGCGCACCTTCCTACCGTACGCCAAGCGTGTGCTCCGCGAGGCCCAGCGCGCGGAGTCCGTGGCGCGGGCGGCCCGGGACGGGCTGGCGGGCCTGCTCACCATTACCTACGAGGCCACCGCGATGCGGAGCGGGCTGCCGGCCATCATCAAAACTTTTCGGGCCGAACGCCCCCACGGGGAGCTCGACCTGGTCGAGCATACGACCCGCGAGCAGATGAACGCCCTCCGGGAGGAGGAGACGGACGCTGGGTTCCTGTTTCTCCCGATCAATGAGCGCGGCCTGCGGGTGCAGCCTCTCTTCACGGCCCCAATGGTGGTGGTACTCCCGACGGGCCACCGGCTCGCCGACCAGGCGTCCGTGCCCCTCCGGGAGCTTGCGGGGGAGCCGCACGTGATCTGGGCGCGGCGCGGCGCCCCCCGCATTCATGACGCCTACGTGCGCGCCTGCCACGAAGCCGGCTTCACCCCCCAGATTCTTCAGGAGATCGAGCGGGGGGAGAGCTTCCTCGGTCTCGTCGAGGCTGGGCTCGGCGTCTCCATTGCGCACGCCTCGAACGTGCAGATTCAGCGCCCCGGCGTGCGGTACGCAAAAATTGTGGAGCCGACCGTCCCCCTCACCCTTGGCCTCGCGCACCGTCACGACGACGATTCGCCCCTGCTCGGCCGGTTTTTGGAAACCGTGACGGACGAACAGGATGCGTTCACCCAGAACCCGATCTAATACCAGTTGCGAGGGATCACCATGCACCGGATGGCTCTGGGACGTCTCGGAAGGCCCGTCGGCATTTGGTATAACCAGCACGGGGGCGTGGATGCCGACCGCCTCATCGGCAAAGGGCCGGACTGCCACCTGCCCTTCCGCCCTCGCCCGACGAAAGCTTGACGATCCGAGAGGGGGCCGCCACGGAGGCGATGCAGCACGCGCCCCCCGGGGACACGAGACACAGACACACAAAAGACGCGATCCGGACGTTCTTCTGTCCAAGAACCTGTTTCAATTTCTGTCTCGGGGCTCCGAGCGGCAGCACTAGCTTCGCTGGCGCTCAGGGCGTCCCACGACAGCCCTCGACCATACGCCGATTCTCGGCTCATCGATGCTCGCTCTCCCCATCCGATCCAAAATCACAACAGGTTCTAGAACGGGAGATCGTTGTCGGGCTCGAAGCTCTCGTTTTGTCGAAGCGTCTCCTCGTCTTTGATCATTGCGAGCACGCCCGATACCTGTCCCACGGTCAGCTCGTCAACCGCGGCCACCCCCTCCACGTCGAGCACGCGGCTCAGGTACCCCTCGTTGCGCCCGCAGTACGTGGCGAACCCGACGACCTTCTCCCCAAGCGGGCCGTCCGGGATCGTCGTGTTTCCCACTCGCTGCTCGGAGGGATGCCGGCGCACGCGATTCAGAAGCACCTCCGCGGCCCGGTCAATCTCGGCCTGAGACGGCCCCTCGGACGATGCCGGGGCTGCGGATGCGGCAGAGGCAGAACGTTGCCGCGACGAGTCCGCCCCACGAGCAGTCGGTTCGTCTTGAGGGGACGCCTCGGCCTCGTCCGCTTCGATCTGGTCTCCCTCAGGGGAAATCTGTCCCGTCTCTCCGGTGTCCCGATTGTAGACCTCGATGTTCTGATCGTACCCGACGTAAACGCCGAGCGGATTGGTGTCCGTCACCCCAAGGTCAAGCGTGTAGTTGTGTTCGTCGTCGTAGGCGCGGAGCCGCATCTTGTCGAACGTGCCCCGTTCGCCCTCAAGGTCTTGGTCATAGATCACGACCACCTGGTCCGCCCCCGACGCCCGACGGAGCCGGTGCTCCGCCCGCTCGATTTCGCGGGCGATCTCTTGGCAGTGCGCCAGCTCCTTCAGGGAGCCCTCAAACGAAAAGGAAAGGTCGCCAATGGTGAAGTGACCCGTCGGCATGGCGTGAAAGCGCTGGGGGAGGGAGTGCGGGCCGGACCCGACGCAGAACGCGCAGCACGGACCCGGGACATGTGCATGTTATGTCTGTGTAGCAAACGGATCGCTCCAGGGTCGGATCCCCCCGTTCGCTATATTTCCCTCAGCGCACGGGACGCAATCCACCCCTTGGTTTCGGCCCCGACCCGCACGCGCGCCCACTTGTCTCGCTTCGTGTTCGGCTCCACAATCCGTCCCGGACGAAGGGTCGTATCGACGGACGCTGTGTCCGCGGGGGCGGAGCGGAGCGGCGTCGCCTCACTCACCACAACCGCCCGGCGCTCCTGGGCCTGCACGTATGAGGCCCCCAGCGCGACGGCGACAAGCAGCAGTCCCGCTCCTACCGGCCCCCACACTATCGGAGCGTACCAGGCGACACTCCGGCCCGGACCGACCCGGAATACAGCCCCGAAGGCCCCAGCGCACAGCGCCAGCATTCCAATCCCAAACAGCACCAGGGGCGACCAGCCCGCCACGACGGCCCCAAGGCCCGTGGGAGGCAGTCCGCCCTGCGGAAGCCCTGCGCGCCGACGAATGTACTCCAGGTTGTGTTGGAGGCGTGGCCCTTCGGACTGCAGGCGACGCCCCCGTTCGTAGGCCCAGACGGCCTCCCCTGTGCGGTTGAGGCGCACGTAGGCGTTGCCCAGGTTGTGATAAAGCGCTGCGCTCGCGTGCCCGGAATCGAGGAGGGCCCGGTACCTCTCGGCGGCTTCCTCGTACTGAGCGTGCGCGTAGGCCTCGTGGGCCGCCCCAAACTGCTGAGACACAGAGAACGGCTGCCCCCAGGCTGGGGAGACAACCAGTCCGAGTCCACCGAGAACAACGGCGAGCAGGCGCATGGCACGGGCGGCGAGCCGGGAGGGGCGCGAGAACTACGAGCGGGGGGCCGGGTCGTCTGGCCGGGGAAGTTGAGGACCGAGCCGTCGGAGCACCGCGTGGGCATTGGCCAGCACGTCCTCGGGGGACACCGAGGCGCTGCCGGGCGCGTATCGGGCCTCGTCACAGCGGTCGAGCACGTCGTAGAGGGCATTCCGAAGATCCGCCGGGACGTCATGGCGGAGCAGGTGGCGGTCGAGCACCGTCCGGGGGACGTCGTTGGGTCCGGCCCGTCCCAGCCGCTCCGCGAGAAAAGCGCGTAGGGTACGCCCCACAGCGTCGTAGAAGGACGCGTCTGCCCCCCTCCGGAGGTGACGACACGCCTCCTGGAGCCGGTCTCTGTCTTCATCGAGAGCCGGAGTCGTCTCGTCCGGGGACGACCCAGGACGGTCTCTCCAGCGCCGGTAGGCAACGCCGGCCCCGACGATCAGGGCAGGCACCAGGAGGGCCAGGTACGTCCAGGCACTGCGATACAGGGGACGCCGGTCGGTGCGCACCCACTGCGCCTCGCTCGCCTCCCTCGCATCCGCCACGTCGCCCACCGGCAGACCGTCGCTCGTCCGTCCCACGGCCCGCGGGCCTTCCTGTCCCGACACGTACAGCGTGGGGGGCTCGGCCCGGTGCGTCTTGTACCGTTTCGCGTCTGGGTCGAAGTAGGAAAATGCGAGGGTTGGCAGATCGTGGCGCCCGCCGGACCGGGGCACGAGCGTGTAGGCAAACGTTTTGGTCCCCCGAATTCGGGACCCGTCGCGCTCAATGTCGGTCTCGACGGTCGGCTCGTAGACCTCCACGTCCGGGGGCGACTCCACAGACGGTGGGGGGAGCGTCGCCAAATTTCCGGTGCCCTCCACCTGCATCGTCAGCGTGACCGCCTCCCCCACCGACGCGCTATCGGCCTCCGCAGTGGTCCTCACCACGAACTGCCCCACGGCCCCGTCAAAGGCAGGCGGCGCCCCTTCCGGAAGGGACCGTGCAGTCAACGAGAGGCCCTCGGAGGCAATCTGCACAGGCTCGAAACGCCCTCGTAGGGACGGGCCGTCCTCTTGCATGCGCATTCGTCCCTGGGCCTCCGTCTCGATGCGGAGAGGATCGACCCGAAGGGTGCCCGGCCGCGTGGGGAATAGGGCCACTCGCTTCAGAACAACGGTCTCGTACGTCTGCCCGTCGGTCCGTCGCCGCTGGGGGGTGGGGCGAGCGGCCACATCGAGCTCTTCGCGCCAGAAGCCCGGCGCGTCCCACGACCCGGCCACGCGGCTACGGCGGAGCCGGATTCGGGGTCGGTAGAACAGGCTGTATTCAACGATCACCTGCTCATTCTGATACACCCGGTCGTCGGTGGCCCGGGCACGGATGAAGAGATCCCGGACATCCAGGGACGGATCCGAGGACGCCCCGTCGGGGCGCGTCAGCGTCGGGGCGTCGGGCGCGCCCGTCCGTGCAGACACCCGGACACGAAGGGGGGCAGTCGTGTATTGCTTTCCCCGGACCACGACGGTCAAGGGCTGGATGCGTGCGGCCCCCTGCTGCCGCGGGCGGAGCCGCCACGAAAAGACGACGCCCTGCCGGAGCCGCCCGCCCCTCGACGCCCGAATCTGTCGCGTTTGAGGCGTGCGCTGCTGGGGCTCCAGGTGGGTCGTCGAGGGCAGCTCCGGCGTCTGCACGACGGTGGCCGGAGCCCCGTCGACCCGCACCGTCAGGTGGACTGTTTCGCCCACCGCCGCATCCGTGGGATCGGCCTCGGCGGTAACCCGCACCGTTCTGTTGGGCTGGGCCTGTCCCCCTTCGACACACACGGCCCCCATCACGACGGCAGACATCGCAATTCGTACGAGCATGGACTGTGCGGTCCACATGGGACGTGCGCCGCTGGTAAAGAAGACCATACGCCCTTTGTCCGTTTCGTGGCGGTGGGGCGCCCCGTCCGCGGGGCTACCAGTCTTTCTCGACCCGACCGGGCTCCTGCGACTCGCTCTGCACCTCACGCAGCAGCTTCTGCTCCTGGGTTTCGAGGGCCTGTAGGAGGCGGGCCGCCTGGGCCTGACTCAGGCGACGGGCCGACCGGCGGTCGCCCGCCCGATCGTCTCCCTGGCGCCCCCGCGCCTGCCCCTCAGACGATTCCGCCGACGATGACCCCGACGCTTCACGAGGAGGCGATTCTATCCCAGAGGCGTCGTCGGCCTGGGGCGAAGACTCCTTGCCCGAGGCGTCCGACTGCTCTTGTTGGCCACCGTCTCCCGTTGAAGGATCACGTTGGCTCTGGGACTGCCGGCCCCGCGGGGACTGCCGTCCGCTCCCACGCCGCTTTTCTTGCTGCTCCAGTTTCTTCTGGAGGGCCCGCAGCCGCGGGTCCGACGGGGCGACGTCCAGCCCCGCCTCCACCGCCCGGCGGGCGGCCCCCGTGTTGCCGGTCACATATTGCTGCGCGGCGTCGTGAAAGAAGGCATCGGCGGAGGACTGGCCCAGGGCCGGCGTGCCCCCCAGCCCCCACAGCAGTCCCGCAATGACTCCGATCCAGCACAGACGCGTCACGAGTCCGAACGTGCAATTTGGGCAATTTCTTCGAGGCGGCCGACGAACTCCCGGTACGCACGGACCGTCGAGTCCCGCTGCATTCCATCTCGCAGCAGGGCCGCGGCGGTGGTGTACTGGGTCCGCGCCACCAGGGCGTCGGCCTTCTTCTTCAGCTGCTTGGCAAAGGGCGAGGGCTCGAGGGGTGACGGGTCGCCCCCAGAGCGTCCTCCCTTCTGTCGCTTCAGGTATTCGTAGTTGAACCGGGCGGCCGCGTGCGTGGGATCGAGGAGGAGCACCTGCCGGTAGCGGTTTAGGGCGCCGGGACGGTCCTTCATCTCGGCCGCGACGTTGGCGGCATTGAAGAGAACCCGGGCGCGCTCGGCCTCCGTCGTGGCGGCGCGGCGGGCCTTCCGGAACGCAGTCCGGGCGGCCCCGAGGCGGTCCTGGCGATGAAGGGCCAGTCCCCGGTTGTTCTGAAGGCCCACGTACACGGCGCCGGTCGTGTCGTCGAGGGCGTCCAGGCCCGCCTGGTAGGCGTCCGCCGCGGCGACGTGCCGCCCCTGGTCGAAGAGGGCATTGCCATCCCGGCCCTTCTCTGCCCCACCATCGCCGAGGAGGCCAAAAAGAAGTAGAATGAGCGCCGCTCGGGCAAACATGCGGTCGGGCCTTGGTTGCGTGTATGTGGCGACAGGAGGGCCGTTGTACCGCCAGTTCCGCCCGCTGATTCCAACGAGACTACCCGGGATGCTGGGTCCCGCCGCGCCCTTCCTCACGTCTCGTGCCTGAGGGAGGGCGCCGCCGGGCCGGGAGGAGGCGTCCGGCGAGCAGGAGCCCCAGGGCCGCCGCCAGGGGCCACTGGTACATCTCCTCGTAGTCGGCAAACCGGTCGGCGTCGTATGTCGAGGCTCCGACCTGCCGGAGCGCCGCCGGCACGTCGGACAGGGCACTGGAGGCGGCGCCGATTCGAAAGTACGCCCCCGACCGGGCGAGGCGCCGCAGGGGGGCCTCCCGCAGACGGCTCCGCACGACCGCCCCCGTGCGGTTTCGCTTGTAGTCGACCCGCCGCCCGTTTTCGTAGACCGGAATCCGGGCTCCCTCCTCGGTCCCAATGCCCGCAGTCAGAAGCGTGACGCCGGCGTCTTCGGCTCGCTGCCGGGCGGCATTGAGGTCGCCGGTGTGGTTCTCCCCGTCCGATACGAGCAGGAGCGCGCGGGGGCGCGGCGCCTCCGGAGTTGCCGTCGTGTCGTCCCCTGGGCGGGAGGCCCCGAAGGCCTGGAGGCCGGCGTCGACGGCCCTCCCCACATCGGTCCCCGGCGTCGAGATCTGATCGGGCGCCGCGGCGTTGAGGAAGAGGCGGAACGCATCGTAGTCGGTCGTGAGGGGCGCCTGCACGAACCCGGTGCCCGCAAAGAGCACAAGCCCCACCCGGTCGCCCGACAGATCATCCACCAGCGTGCGGATTTCATTCTTCGCCCGCCGGAGGCGGCTCGGGGAAACGTCCTGGGCCCGCATCGAGGCCGACACGTCCAGCGCCACCACGAGGTCGAGGCCCCGGCGCTCCACCGTGCGCACCTGCGTGCCCCAGCGAGGCCCCATCAGGGCGACGGCCCCGAGGAGAAGCGCCCCCACCACCAGGCCGGCCTTCCACCGTCGGCGGCGTGGGCGCAGGGTCGTTGCGAGCTGTTGCACGGTCGCCGGGTGCCCGAACCGTGCCCGGTCCGCCCGGCGCCGACGCGCCGCCCACCCGTAAAGCCCCACCGCTGCCGGGACGAGCAGGAGCGCCCACGCGTACGCCGGATGCAACCAGTTCACTTTGGATTGAGGAGTTTAGTTTGGAGAATGGGGAGTGGTGGAATGAAAAACAGAGGCTCGGCTATTCCTCTTCTGCTATCTCGCTGAGTCTTCTCAACTTCCGTACCTGTTCTAGCCTACTTAGAAGGGCAAACTGGGTGGGCACCCCGTCTTCAGCCTGCTTTGCTTCTCGTATCCGTGCGGTGAGCGATTCGTCTCTCGCCGTCAACTGCTTGACGGCGTTTTTCGCCCGGGTGAGACTTTTCTCAATTTGTTCGACCTTCTGATCTGCTTGAGCGAGGGCTTCCTTCTGATTCTGAATCTCCGCCCGATCCCTCTTCTCCCACCAATCACGGTACTGTTTCTTCAACCTATCAATTCGACCCTCAGCCTCAGAAATCTGCTCCTTTACAGCCGAAAGTTCGGATTTGATACCTTCAAGAGAAACGTCCATAGCAAAAAGAGGCCAAAGCAACAGACTAATCGCTCCGGTGATAGGCGGCAATAACCTCGTTTTGGGCGACGACCGCCTCCTTGCCCATCGCCTTTTCGAGATGCTGAAGTCGTTGGCGAAGCTGACTGGCCGCTGCCTTCTTATCCTGATCTCGGAGTACATACTTGCAGGTCCCGTCTGGCTGGGGCTGTGGGGTCCCATACTCGATGATGAGGTCAACGACGGATGCCGGAATGCCCCGCCCCTGACTCCGTTCTTTCACATGTCGAGTATGTGTCATTAGCTTTTGAATCTACACAATGGAAAAGAATGTATGTCGACCTCTTCTCCTTCGTCCTATCCCGACCAGTGCAAAATTCCGATCTTTCCAGGATGAGCCGCTTTCTCCTTGTCACGCCACTTGAACCGCACAAAGACATTGGTATTGAGATTTTGCGCGAGATGAAGGATATCGGGCCACGCCGTCCGTGCCTTCTTGCCTTGAATCGAAAAGTCAGGAATCTTGCTTCTTGAGGTCACATAATGCTGAAACCCCTTCTTGTCGAACTTCCCCTCTTTGATATTACTGTTCGTTACTTGGGAGACTTCACGAAAGGAGCCCATTTCCTCTATCGCCTTTTCGTGCGCGATCTTAAGCAGCTTGTTCCAGTTCGGATCCGAAACCCTTTGACCACCAAATTCCGCCTTCAAAACCTTTGTGTGGGTCAAATCTTCGGGAGCCTCCGGCTCCACCTGGACAACATCTGAGGAGAGCGAAGCCTGCCCGTAATCATCACTTTCATCCTTCCTTTCCGACTCGCTCTGATCGAACGAGCCTTTCACAAAATCATCTTCAGACGGAAAACTCCAGAAATCAAAGTCACTCTCCAAAGGCTCCCCTCTCTGGACTTCCTCTTCTAGAGCGCTAACAATATTCTCGAGGTGCTTTAGCTTCCCGAAAATGGTAGTACCCCCCAACGGATCTTCATCATCTATTAATTTCTCTACTTTGGTGTGGACTCTATCTGTGTGGTCTAGAAGATCGCGCAGGGCCGGAAGAAGCTCCTCGTGGCACTCGATCTGTTCCTTGCGCTTCTGCTGAACCATTGTGTGTACGAGGCGGAGGGCAGCATCGAAGAATTGATCGCGGGTAAGATTGAGTTCTCTAGCAGTCCGCTCGAGAAAATTCCGGGTCTTCTCACTTACCACGTGTGTCTTTCGGGTGAGCTCCCCTTCACGACTGCTGGCATTCCGGACGAAAGCGTCACGCTCCTCTCTCGATATGATTTGATCCGTCTTTTTTGCCACTCCCTCGGCTACTTCCTTTTGGGTCACTTCCCAATAATCACCCAGTCGTTCACGTGCTGATAAGGCCTTCTCACTTAGCTTAAATTTGGTATGTACAGACCTTTTCTCCTCCATGGAGGTGTCCCGGAACAGAATGTCACTGTGCTCTGACGCAAGCTCTTCCATAATCTGAGGGGGGCATTTGCTCAATTTCACTGCTCACTGATAAAGCATTTTGACTAGATTATTCCTATTTGTAGATTAATTTAGCATGAAGTACTTTCTATTTGACAGAGAGAGGACCTCATTGCGACCTACCCGTTATCCTACAGCACCTCCCCATTTCCCCACTCGCCCTCTCTCCCATTCTCATAAAGCACACTGGACGAAGCCAGCAGTAGAGCGGCTTTCCCCCAATCGATTTCCTGCCTCCGATTGCCAATATTCAGGGGAAGCGCCGGAACAGGGTCGCGGAGAGACCGACCTCCAGGAGCACGAGCCCCAGGGCCGGCAGGAGGAACCACGGGTACCGCTCCGTCCGGTCCGTGTAGACGCGCTCGTCGACCGGCGTGGCCTCCATGGTGTCGATCTCGGCGTAGATGCGATCCAGAGCGTCCCGGTTCGTCGCGGAAAAGTACCGCCCTCCGGTCGAGGAGGAGATGGCCCGGAGCATCTCCGCGTCCACGCCCGCCGACTCGTCCCGCGGGCCTTGGGGCAGTGCTTCCTCCCGGGCATCTGTGTCTTCCGACGACCCGACCCCGATCGCGTAGACCCGTACGCCCATCGTCTGGGCAACCTCGGCCGCCGTACGGGGATCCATCTGGCCCCGATTGTTGCGGCCGTCGGTGAGCAGGATGGCCACCTTGCTGTCCGCCTCGCTGTCCTTGAGTCGATTAACGGCCGTCGTGAGGGCGGTGCCCACGGCGGTGCCGTCCTCCACGGCACCGATCTCCACGTCATCGAGCATGCGCTGGAGGAACGAGTAGTCGAGCGTGAGGGGGACCTGTGTGTACGCCTCGGCGGCAAAGACGATGAGGCCCACCCGGTCGGACACACGCCCCTCCACGAACGTCCCCGCCGCCTCGCGCGCCGCCTCGAAGCGGGTGGGCTGGAAATCATCCGCCTGCATCGACGTGGAGGCGTCGAGGACCATCACGATGTCGATGCCCTCGGCCGTGCGGGTCCGCGTGGTCTCCTCGGTTTGGGGACGGGCCAGGGCCACGATGCCGAGCGCGAGCGCCCCCATCCGGAGGGCCGCCGGCAGCCACCGCAGGCGCACGGTCCAGGAGACCGGCGCACCACGCACAGGCTCTATGTCACTGTAGCGAAGCCCCGCCGTCCGCCGCCGTCGCCACCACGTCCAGCCCCCCACCGCCGGCACGGCGAGGAGCAGCCACAGCAATTGGGGGTTGACAAAACTCACGGGGGGCAATCGCGCCGGTCCGACGGGATCAGCAAAAAGGAGCGCGAGGGGCGCGCCGCAAGCAGGCGTCACACGTCCACCCGAGCGGCGACAGCGTCGACCAGGGCCGGCAGCACGTCCCCGGCGGGGCCCCGAATCGTTTCGTGGACATCGTCAGTGACGCCGGTCGTGTCCGGATTCACCTCGGCCACGTAGGCCCCCTGTTCCCGCGCCGCGACGGGCAGTTGCGCCGCCGGATGCACGACGGCGCTCGTGCCCACGCTCAGGAAGACGTCGGCGCGTTCGGTCACCGCTTCCGCCCGCGCCATCGCGTCGGCCGGCAGCATCTCTCCAAACCAGACCACGTCGGGACGAATGAGCCCCTCGCAGTCCGGACAGCGGGCCGGCTCGCCCTCCTGAATGGCGACATCGACCGCCTCCGCCCCGACCGCCCGTTCACAGTCCATGCAGTAGTTGTCGGTAATGTTGCCGTGCAGCTCGATGACGGTGCCAGTCTCGGCGCGGGTGTGCAGGTTGTCGACGTTCTGGGTCACGACGGCCAGCGAGGGCACGTGCGCCTCCAGGTCCGCCAGGGCCTGGTGGCCCGCGTTGGGCTCGGCCTCCACCACCACCTGGCGCCGGTGCCGGTACCAGCCCTGCACCAGCTCGGGATTGTCGAGAAACGCCTCCACGTTCGCGAGCTCCTGCGGGTCGAACTCGTCCCAGAGCCCGCCCGGATCCCGAAAGGTAGGAATGCCGCTCTCGGCGCTGATGCCTGCCCCCGTCAGCACGGCCACATGATCGGCCTCAGCGAGTCGGTCGACGAGTGTATCGCTAAAGTCGGGCATAGGCGACGAAAGGGGGGATGCGGAGAAACGGTTCGAGGGGGTCCCTGCGCGAACAAAGAGTGGGTGCCGGACAGAAATACCGGATCGGCTCCTACGGAGAGGACGACGCGTCGTCCAGTGCCTGCGCTTCGTCCCGACGCCGGGTGGCTTCGAGGGCCTCGAGCACGCCCTGCGCGTCGTCGAGAACGGACCGGCTCTCCGTCGGTGGGGGCTGGGCGTCGGCGAACTTGACGAGGTCGGCCTGTTCCAGCACGGCCCGGAGGCGCCGGGTGGTTTCCGCCCGCACCTCGGGCCGGCGGCGCAGCGCGGCCATCACCTCGGCGGTCGTCTGCTCCGGGGCCTCGATGCCGACGCGCCGGGCCAAATAGACGCGCAGCGCCTCGGTGAGGTCCACGTAGAAGGCCTTGACAGCCTCGCGCCCGGACGGGTGGCGTCGCTCCAAGCGCCGGAGCCGCGCCGACGCCGCCTCGTACGCATGTTCCGGGTCGGGGTCGTCGGCCGCGTCCGCGTCGTGAGTGCGCCAGCGCCACCACCCGTAGGCCCCGCCCCCGAGCAGGGCCGCGGTGAGAAGCCCGAGCAGCCCCCACACCCAGGCCGGGCGCGGAAAGGATGCGAGCGCGGCCGGGGTGCGCAGCGCCTCCGCATCGGGCCCTACGACCGACACGACCGGCAGCATGCGGGGCGACGTCCCCACCACCGCCGTGTCGCCCCCCGACGCGAAACGGACAGGAAAGACCGGGACGCGGGCCGAGTCAAGCGCGAAGGTCGTGACCTCGTAGGCCACGCTGTCGACCCGACGCGCCCCAGAGAGGCGGCGCGTCCGGATCGCGCCCCGCCGAATCGCACGCAGGTCCCCGAACAGGACCGATCCGGCATCCCCCCTGGGAAAAATCACGTCTCGATCCGCGGCGTGCGCGGCCACCAGGGTCAGCGTGAACCGCTCGCCGATCCTCACACTGTCGGCCGACACGCGGGCCTCGACGCGAGGCTCGGGCTGCGCCCCTGCGGGCGGTCCCCACACGAGCAGCAGCCCCAGGACCAGAAGGAACCGGTCATTGATCCGCGTCCACCGTCGCATCCGTCGCTGCATACGTTCCAAGTCGGTCAACGGGCAGAGGGCCTTCGCTGGCCCCGCCGGGCACGCCCCCGGAAGAATGCGATAAGGGGCTCCAGGTAGTCGGCGTCGGTGCGAACGATAATGTGTCCCACACCGGCCCGCCGAAGGGTCTTTCGGGTCCGCTTCTGGCGGGCGCGCGCCGATGCCTCAATGGCCTCCCGGACCGCCGGGTTGCGGGGATCCACGGTCACCGTCTCTCCCGTCTCGGCATCGGTCAGATCAATCAGCCCCACCGGCGGCAGTTCCTCTTCCCGGGGGTCTTGGAGCTCGACCCCAATCGTGTCGTGGCGCTGCCCGGCCGCCCGCAGCATCGAGTCGTAGCCGGCGTCGAAGAAGTCGCTCACCAGCACGAGAATCGACCGGCGCCGCAGGATGCGGAGCACACGCCGCAGTGCCCCCCCGATGTCCGTCCCGACCGACTCGGGCTCGGCCGTGAACAGCTCGCGGATGCACCGCAGCACGTGCCGCCGCCCCGACCCCGGCCGCACAAACCGCTCCGTCTCGTCGGAGAACAGGAGCAAGCCCACCGTGTCGTTGTTTCGGATGGCACTGACGGCGACCACCGCGCAAATTTCCGCGGCCACCTCTCGCTTCAGCTTGCCCTGCGAGCCAAAGTTCTCCGACCCCGACACGTCGACACACAGCATGACGGTCTGCTCCCGCTCCTCCTCGTACACCTTCACGTAGGTGTCGTCCATCCGGGCCGACACGTTCCAGTCGATGGTGCGGATGTCGTCGCCGGCCCGATAGGGACGCACCTCCGCAAACTCAATCCCGCGTCCCTTGAAGGCCGACTGGTACTCGCCCTGGAAGACGCTGTCCACCGCCCCGCGCGTGCGGACCTCCAGGCGGCGGATTTTTTCGAAGAGATCGTCGGGGATCATGGCAGAGTGCACGTCGGGAGCAGGGGCCCGTCCCCCCCCGGCAAGGTACGGCACCGCCGGGGAGGGCGTGGGCAGCGCGTCGCGGCAGTGTTATAGCGGCCGTCGACGACAATCGTTCGTCGCGTTCCCCGACGCTACGACCCCGTGTCCAGGGCCGCAGCGTCCGGGGCCGTCTCCATGTCCCCCTCCGGGAACCGAAGACGAACGCACGTTCCGAGGCCTTCCTCCGTGTCGACCTCAATCTTCCCGTTCATCTTTTCAACGACCCGCTTGGTCACAGCGAGCCCCAGCCCGGTGCCTTCGTACTCTCGGTTCAGGCCCTCAGACGCCTGACGGAACGGCTCAAAGAGGTGATCGACCGTCTCCTCATTCATCCCGATGCCGGTATCTTCGACCTCCACCACGGCGGCATCGTCCGTCCGGTAGGATCGGACCTGGACCTGACCGCCCCGCTCCGTGTATTTGATGGCGTTGCTGATCACGTTCTGAAGCGCAACCTGGAGTCCGCCCCGATCCCCCCACACGACAACGGATTCGGAGGCGGCCCTGCTCTCGCAATGAACCCCCGCCTCGTCGGCCCGCGGACGGAGTTCTTCGACCAGCCCGTCCGCCAACTCGGCCAGCGGAACCCATTCTGGAGAAAGGTCCATCCGATCGGCCTCCAGCTTCGATAGATTCAGCACACCGTCGAGCGTGTCGAGGAGTCGGCGCCCGCTCTTCCCGATGAGGTGCGCAAACCGGCTCAGGGTAGATGGGTCGGCGTCTCGGAGAGGGTCGTCGAGACGATCGATCTCGTCCTCGATCATCTCGGAAAACCCGATGATCGAGGTGAGGGGGGTGCGGATTTCGTGACTCATGTTCGCGAGCATGGTTGTCTTGAGACGACTCGCCTCCTCGGCTTCTTCCTTTGCCTCTCGAAGGTCGGTCTCGCGACGCAGCCGGTCGAGCACGAGCGCGCCGTACCCGCCGAGCATTTCCAGGAGGTGGAGGTTGAACTGGCGGTACACCTCGTCGTCCGCCTTTCCCACCACAAGGGCTCCGTGGCCCCCAATCGGAACAGACGCGGCCGACCGGAGGTCGCCGTAGTCGATGGAATTCTCCAGGGCGTGGACGTCGTCACTGACGACGGCCTCTCCGGCCCGCAGGGCCTGTCCGGAGATCATGCTCGTCTGCGGGGGACGCGCTTCGGGGACCGGCATCGACAGCCCCGACGCCGCCTCCGTGCGCTCCGGGACGATCATCCCGTCCTCCAAAAATCCGGTATGGACGAACGAGTAATCGAAGACCTTCTTCAGCACCCAATGGATCCGGTCGGAAACCTCTTCTTGGGACCCGGCCCGCAAAAGTTTTCCGGTGGCCTTGTAAAGCGCCTCAATCTTTTCCTGTCGCGCGCGAAGGTCCCGCTCTCGCTCCTTGCGCTCGGTGATGTCTAGCCCGCCCCCCACCACTTTTCTTACTGTCCCGTCCGGGTCCGTGATCGGCACGTGGATGCGGAGGTAGTGCCGGGGGCCCTCGTCCGTCTCGATGGTCTCTCGAATGCGGTTGATCGCTTTGGTCTCGACCACCTCTCGAATCGATTCGTCACGCCTCCGGCCCAACGCCACGTCCAGATCGTGCCGGCAGCAGTATCCCTCGTTGGTGAGCCCAATCAACTGCTCCCGCACCGCCGGGTCCCCGACGGCCCGTTCGTTGACGTACTGGAACCGCGCCTCCGTGTCGAAGACGGCCATCTCCATCGGCAGCTGCTCGATCATTTGCCGCTGCTGATCCCGAGACCGGCGCAGTTCGTCTCGTTGTGTCTTGAGGCTGTCGCGCATCGACAACCCCCACCAGTGGGCCACCGCTTCGAAGAGGGCCACGTCGGCCATCCCACTGCCCAAGACGAGCGGGCTCGTCTCGCGAGCGGGCGCCGCCCACACCCCCACGCCGAGCAGGACGAAGCCCGTTGCCAGAAACGACAGGACCGGGGCCATCGAATCGGCGCCGAGAATCACAATCCCTCCGAAGAGGGCGTAGACGAACAGGACGCTCAGCGAATACTCCCCGCTGAACTGGTTTAATGCGGCAAGCGTGACGGTCCAGGCCATCACCAGGTACAACACCCCCCAGGACGCCTCCACGTACCGGCGGCGGACCGACGCGGAGACGAGGGACGCGGAAAAGAGGAGCAGCAATCCCCCTGCGAGGACGAGCCGAAACCACAGGGGGTCGTAATGACTTGGGGCCGCGGCTCGATGAGCCGCCCCGTGAACGAGGAGCAGAACCGGCCCGAGCAGGGACAGCAGGCGGTACACCTGCACCAGCGACCTGTGCCGCCGCGACAAAAACTCGTCGTCGGGCCGGAGGAACTGAAGAAGCCGAGGCATCAGAGCGTGCATAAACGGGAGCGCGGAGGCAGGACAGAAGCTCAAAACTCCCCGCGGAGGCGCAGAGTGCTCACTCTCGCGGACCAGAGCAAGATCATCCTGCGGAGAAAGACCAGCTGGGGATCACAGACTCAGAGTGGGACACTGCAAATTCTCTTCCAAGATCCTACGCACCCGGAGACACGGGCCCCAACGTTTGGCCCCAGACGCGGTCATCCGGGAACGGCATTCGCTCGGGCGCGCCCCCGGATTTCAGTGCCCCCGGATTCTAGATGTCCCTGGTGGCACAAATCGTACGTCCTCCTTCTGCCGGTGTGCGTCAGGCCCGTCCGTTGCGTTGCCGGTGCTCCCCAGCGCCAGGCCCCTTCCGGGGAGGAATCGTCCCGGGAACGTTCATCCGGACCCCGAATGCAACATGATTCCCCGTTCGCCTACCACTTGTCCACCAGCCCTTCTTTTCCCATGGAGCCGATTGAAGACCTTGACGTTCTCGACGAGGAGCGTGTACGGCAGCGCGAGGTGGACGGAGAGGCCGACGAGGACCTCGACCGCGTGAAGCACGGCTACGACGCCACCGCCGGCGACAAGCAGGTCTACATCGAGACCTACGGCTGCCAGATGAACGTGAACGACTCCGGCATCGTGGCCTCGGTGCTCGAGGAGAGCGGCTACGGCCTCACACGCGAGCAGGCGGAGGCGGACGTCGTTCTGCTGAACACGTGCGCCATCCGCGAGAATGCCGAGCGGAAGATTCGTGTGCGCCTCAGCATGCTGCGCTCGGAGAAGGAAAAGCGCGACGGGGAGCTCATGCTGGGCGTGCTCGGCTGCATGGCCGAGCGCCTCCGCGAGAAGCTGTTGGAGCAGGAGGACCTGGTGGATGTGGTGGTCGGCCCCGATGCCTACCGCGACCTGCCGCAGCTGCTCTACGAGGCGGACGCCACCGGCCAGGCCGCCGTCAACGTGGAGCTGTCGAAGCAGGAGACGTACGAAGACATTCAGCCGGTGCGCTACGACTCGAACGGCGTGAGCGCCTACGTCTCCATCATGCGCGGCTGCGACAACATGTGCACCTTCTGCGTGGTGCCGTTCACGCGGGGCCGGGAGGAGAGCCGCCCGGTCACTACGATTCTCTCGGAAGTGAGCCAGCTCGTGGAGGAGGGCTACAAGGAGGTCACGCTTCTCGGCCAAAACGTCAACTCGTACCACTACACCGACGAGAGCGGCACGTCGGTCTCGTTCGCCGAGCTGGTGGACCGCGTCAGTCGCGTCTCGACGGAGCTGCGGGTGCGCTACTCCACCAGCCATCCAAAGGACTGCACCGACGACCTCTTGACGGTGCACCGCGACCGGCCCAACGTCTGCAACTACATCCACCTGCCGGTCCAGCACGGCAACACCGAAGTGCTCGACCGCATGCGCCGCACCTACACCCGCGAGGAGTACCTGGCGCTCACGGAGCGAGCGAAGGAGCTGTGCCCCGGCGTGTCCCTCTCCACCGACCTCATCGCCGGCTTCTGCGGCGAGACGGAGGCGCAGCACGAGGACACCCTCTCGCTGATGGAGGCGGTCCGCTACGACCACGCCTACATGTTCAAGTACAGCGAGCGGCCCCAAACCTACGCCGCCCGCAAGTACGAGGACGATGTGCCGGCGGACACGAAGCAGCGCCGTCTCGAGGAGATCATCGAGCTCCAAAACCAGCACGCAAAGGAGAGCAACGAGGCCGAGATCGGGCGCGTGCACACCGTGCTCGTGGAGGGCCCCAGCAAGAAGAGCGACGAGCAGTTCTTCGGACGGGCGGACACGAACAAGGGCGTCGTCTTCGACCGCGAGGACTACGAGAAAGGCGATTACGTACGGGTCCGCATCGACGACTGCACCTCCAGTACGCTCCTGGGCACGGCCCTCGAACAGACCACGCTCGAAGAGGCGGCGCGAACCGACTCGATTACGACCGAGCCGGCGATGGCGTAGCTTCCGTTCCAGAACGCGCAGGCACAACCGATACCATGCCGGAGCGAACCGTTCAGCTTTCGAAGGAGGATGCCGAGACGCTGAAAGCGTACGCCCAAGAGCAGGGGCTCACCGTTGATGAGGTCCTCCAACGCTTTGCTGCCTCGCTCCGTCGTACGAACGTGGAGGACATTCATCCGGAAGTGCGCAAAATTACGGGGCTTATCCCCTCAGATGTTGACGCGAAGAAGGCGCATGCACAGCATCAGCGTCGCAAGCACGGCTCATGACGATTCTCGTCGATCTGAACGTTATCCTCGACGTCGTGCAGCGTCGGGAGCCCCACTACGCGGACTCTGCGGGTCTGCTCAGCAAGATTGTTGAGGGAACTGTCGATGGAGCCGTGCCGGGGCACGCGATCACGACGATATACTACCTCGTGCGCAGCTGTGTGACCAAAGAGCGTGCGGAGACCACCGTCGATTGACTTCTCGAGCGTATGGAGGTCGCTCCGGTAGGTGAGCCCGATTTCCGGACGGCCCGTCAGCTTGAGATGGATGATTTCGAGGATGCCGTGGTCGCTGCACTTGCCGATCGTGCGTCCTGTGATGTCATCGCCACACGAAATGTGGAAGACTTTGAAGGGTCCCCGCCCCCCGTGCAATCCCCGCAGGAAATCTTGAAAGATGTGTAGAGTAAACCCCGGCGAAACTGAGTGGCCACCTCACACCACCATCTACTCGATTTCAGTTTTTATTTCGTTCCAGGAGGTCCCGCTCAGGTAGACCTGCAACTCGTCCCATAAGAGTCCCTGTGGGGGATTGGAAAAGGAATTCCAGTAGTAGGAACGCGGGTGTGGCTCGGAGAAATCTCCTTCTGGATGGAGGGACAGAAGCCGATTGTCTTGACTCCATTGAAAATATCGGTGTAGGTGATTGTACATTCCAGGATCCGTCCATCCAAAGCCACTCTCGACCACTGTGCTGGTATCGTGGAGAGCAAGAAGTAGCGCATCCACCATATCACCGTAAATGTCAGCAGTATACTGGTCCGCTTTTCTGTATCCGTGAAGAATGCGGGGTTCGCGTGGCCATAGGTTCAGCAATTTCGTTGGACCGGGAACAGGTTCATCGACAGGGAAGGAAATATATTCAGACTGGTGCCCGCTGTCGTCGACGTACCAACGAACCGAACCATGAGGCTTGATAATGGTCACGTCATTGGGGCCATCGAAGAGAGGTTCAGGACTGTATCTGCGCACGTCACCATCTTTCCTCTCTTCAAATCCGTCATCGAAATCGATATCGTGCTCTTTTAGAAGCTGCTCAAGGAGCAGGTCGTGGTTTAGCGTGACAATCGTTACGCGATCCAACTCTTCAATGGCAGCAAGAAGTGGATCCAATCCCTGAATCTCATCGGGGGAATCGCTCAACATTTCCCGGACGACCCCAGAAATCAGGAAAGTTGCCTCGTTGGCTGTGAAAGCAAGGGGACCGCGCGGGTCCTCCTGACATTTGAGGAGGTCTCCTCCGATCTTATCTTCGAGTTTTTCCGAGAACTGACGTGCCTCGGGATTAACCGGTTGATGAGCCCTCTTTCTTTGTTCTTGATCATTCACCACCACTCCACAGAGGGCATATAGATCTTCGTATGTCACCTCCCGACCGAATTGGCTGAGGACCGGCTCGGCATGTTGCTTAACCAAGTCAAGATAGCCGCGGAGCTTTGCAACACGTCCGTGCGATGAATCGCTGGGTTCTCCAAATTTGGGGTTGTTCTCCACACTACCTGGAAAGACATACCGCTTGTTTTCCGTGTAGACGAGAGGAGCGTCCAGGACCTTCTGGGTTATGTCAGCAACGCTCGGCATTCCAGAAGGACGTGACACCCCTGATCCCAAGAAGAAAACGATGTGCTCATCCATAATTTCGGTTCACGTAGGCCCGAGAGGATCTGGAAGTCTACAGCGCCAAATGCTACCAACTCTTTCAGATTCTCGAAATTAAGACGACGAAGAGAAGCCCCCCACTCCCGGACTTGTGCCCATACCCAAAGCTACCGATTCCCCGACGCCATCTGCGTGGCCTCGGGCAGCCCGCGCAGGCGCAGCATGCTCCACAGCCCGACCGCGGGCCCGACCGCGAGGAGCGGAAACGTCCCGGCCCAGCCCCACATGTCGACGAGCGGCGGGACGGCACGGAGCGTGACCAGGGTGAGCAGATAGCCCAGGCTGGTCTGCACGGTCAGGGCTGTGCCCACGTAGCGCGGGTCCGTCAGCTCGCTCACCGCGGCGCTGAACTGCGCGCTGTCGGCCACCACCGCGAAGCCCCACACCAGGCAGACGACCGTGAGCACGCCGGGCATCTGAAAAAACAATCCGGCCACGAGGGCACAGCCCCCACTCACGCCGAGGCTCCAGGCCGTGATGCGGGTGCGGCCGACCCGGTCGGCCAGGGTGCCGGCCAGATAGCAACTGATGCCCCCCACAGCGATGACGCTGAAGCCCGCCACACGAGCCCACTGCTCGCTCCACCCCGCCGCCTCGTAGCTGGCCAGAAGGACGATCGGGACCCACGTCCACATCGCGTAAAGCTCCCACATGTGTCCCAGGTAGCCAATATTGGCCAGACGGGGCGGCTCGTTGCGGAGCCCCTCCCCCGCGTGCCGCCAGTGAAAGCCGGATGCCGACCGCAGGTGCGGCCCCTCTTCTACGAAGAAGAATGCGATGCCGGCCGCCCCAACGGCAAGCCCCGACGCGATGAGGATGACGCTCCGCCAGGGCGGCAGTCCGCCCGTGCCACCGACCACGGGCACGGCGTTGAGCAGGTGGGGCAGGGCCGACCCGACGGTGAGCGCCCCCACGAGCAGCCCGATGCCCTCCCCCCGGTCTTCCTTGCACCAGGTCGCCACGAGCTTCATCCCCGGCGGATAGACCCCCGCCAGGGCCATGCCGGTGAGGAACCGGCAGGCAATCGCGAACGCGGGCCCCGGCGCCACGACCACCGCCGCATTGACGACGGCGCCAGCAAGCGCGGACGCCGCGAAGAGCACCGACCCCGAGATCCGGTCGGCCACGGTCAGGCTCGCGCTCAGCACCGCCCCCGCGACGAACCCGATCTGCACGCTCATCGTCATCCACGACTGCTCCCCACCGGTCAGAGTCCACTCTGCCGTCAGCTGTGGCACCACGGCCGACCCCGAAAACCAAAGGGCCATCGCGAGTAGCGTCGCGGTCGCCAGCAGAGCGAGGGTACGCGGCTTGCGGCGCAGGACGCCAGAGGCAGAGGCCTCCGGCGAAGACGGGACAGGACTCATGCAAGCGTGGATGTGCGCGAGAGAGGAAAAGATGCGAGCGGGAAACTCATGCAGGGACGGCCTCCATTTCTTTTCGGCATTGCCTGTTTGGTGAACGCTGGGAGACACCAGTTACACCCCCCTGGTCCCGCTTCTGCCATGAAGGTCCGGCGCCCCTTCTGAGCAGGACCCGGCTCTTCACGACCGTTTGTCGTCGATGCGGGCGTGTCGATGGAGAGCGGTATGCCCAGACGAGAACTCCTCCCGTCTGGACGTCTACACGTCCCGTGCACTTGCCGAACGTCTCCGTTTTCCCCTGCATGACGCTCGTACAGTCGCCCCGGTGCCCCCCTCTTGGGCATGGTGCCCCGCATGCTCCTCTACTGGCGTCCCCCGATCTTGCAGAAAGGAGAGCCCGCCACCCAGCCGCCGTTTCCACACACCCATCCTGATCGTCCACACCGTGCAGAACCCCTTCGGCCCGTATTCCTGGGGCGAATTTTTCCCAATGGTGTGGCGGCGGTTTACCGGCCCGTCGCCCCGCCCCGCCTCCCTCGACCGGGACCTTCGTTTTCGAGACGCAGCCCCAACGCAAACCATCGGCTTCGTCGGCGACATCTGCCCCCTCTTCGGGCGCGAAGCGCAGTTTGGCGAAGGCGTGCGGGACTTTCTGGCGGGCTGCGACGTGGTGGTGGGCAACTTCGAGGGCATCTTCTCAGACCGTGCATGGTGGCCCTTCTTGATGAAACACGCACCGGACGTTTTTCCGGCTCTGGCCGAGCTTTGTCCGCTGGACCGATGGGTCGTCTCGGTTGCAAACAACCACGCCACCGACTACGGCCCGGAGGATCTTCGGCGCACCCTTCAGATCTTAGAAGATCGCGGCCTGCGATGGGTGGGCACCACCAACCGTCCCCGCCTCCAGATCGGGAACGGGGTTACGGTGACGGCCTGGACCTGGTGGCTCAACCGCGGGGGCGACGGCGTGGCCCGCCGCAACCCAGGGGCCCCCAGTGCCCCCGGCCTCCACATCGCCCTGCCCCACTGGGGCTACGAGCACGAGCGGCAGCCGCGCCCCGAACAAATCCCGCCCGACGGCTACACGCTGACGACCGGCCACCACACGCACCTCCCTCAGCCGTTCGCGGTCCAGGACAACGGGCAACTGGTGGCCTATTCGCTGGGCAACTTCGTCACCGGCAAGCAGCTCCCCGTGCTCGGTGAGGGGGCTATGCTCAAAGTCGACCTCGTCCATGAGGACGAGACCGTCCCCGAAATCGTACGTGCCGAGTTCCGCGCGCTCACCCTCGACCGCAACCGCCACCGGTGCCGCGTCACCCTCCACCACTCCACACCGCCCTCCCCGCAGCACATCTCCCTCAACGACGAATCTTGAAGACTGCACCCAACCGCCTCGCCTGCCATTCCCGCTGCTGGTTCTTAGATTGCGCCTTCGCATGTTCATCCTCGAAACTCACTTTTTTCTTTGATGCTGATCTACGAAGTCACCCTGGCCGTCGACGGCGAGGCCGCCCCGCGCTACAGCTCGTGGCTGCGCGAGCACATTCGTGAAATGCTTGGGCTCGACGGGTTCGAGGCCGCCGTCTGGTACGCGACCAGCGACGACGGCGAGGAAGCCCCGCCGCCCGACGAGCCGACCGGCGACCGGACCTGGACCGTGCAGTACCAGGTGCGTGACCGCGATGCCCTGCAGGCCTACTTCGACGAGCACGCCGACGATCTGCGCGAGGCAGGCCCCGAGCACGGCGACCACGTGACGGCCGACCGCCGCATCCTCGAGCAGAAGCGCCTCTTTCAGGGATAACGAGCCGCCCTGCGCCCCAACGGCGAACAGACCCGTCGGATCGTTATCGGTTCGACCAGCAGGAGGGAAAGGGCGCGTCCCCGGTCCCATGCGCGCGAAGGCTAAGACGCCTCCCCCAAGGCCCCGGTGCCCGGGGTTTAAGATGAACGGGCACGTGTCGATAACCTAGCAAAAGGAAACATTTTACTCGTCCCCACAAGGGGCAGGGGCCAGTTGGGTTCGGCATCGGGGCGGGTGCTGCATCAGGGTTCTTCGCGCAATTGAATCACCAACTCCACACGTTGTCCGTGCTAGAACAGGACCTTGCGCTCACGTTTCCAACCCTCCCGTCCACCATTTCGAAGGTGGAAGAATTTATTGCCTCCGGGCAGACAGACCCCGCCCCACTCGTCGAGATCGTGGAGCGGGATCCGTCCGTCTCCCTGAACGTGCTTCGGCGCGTCAACTCTCCGTACCACGGCCTCCAGCGAGAAGTCGAGAGCATAGACCGGGCGGTCCGTCTCCTTGGATTCGTCGAGGTCTCCTCCATCGCCATGATTGAGGGAGTCGAGGAGCTTCAGGATCACTTCGATTCCCACTCCACCTTGCTTCGTCAGATCGCCCACTCGGCCGTCTTCACCGGTCGGTTTGCCCAGGGACTCACGGAAGCACTCGACGTGGGAGAAGACTGGGCCCGAATTGCCTTCTCGGCCGGCTTTCTCCACGCGATGGGGCGCCTCGTCCTGCTCCACATTCAGCCGGACCGGTACGCGACCTTGGCCGAGGCGGACACCAGGCCCCTCCCCGGCACCGAGGCCGAGACCCATGCCTTCGGGGAAAACTACCGGACCCTTGCCCCGCAGGCAGCCGACCACTGGAACCTGCCGGAACGGATCTGCTCGGTGCTCCAGATCGCCGCCAACCCCACGGACAGGCCGGAATCGCCCGGCAAGACGCTCGGGGTGTCCATTCAAAACGGGAGCGACCTCGCCCGCCGGGACCTCACCGAAGACTTTGCCGGGTCGCTGGAAACCGCTGGCGAGACCTCCGCGGCGGACATTGATCATCTCGTTGCGAAGGTTGCCCAGGACGCATCGCTCTATGCGTCCGAGGTCGGCCACTTCTAGCCCCCCTGCAGGGCCGCCACGGCCGGCCCCAACGCCCCTTTGTGCGATCGTAGCCCGCCCCTGCAGATCGATTGGGGCGCAACACGGCAGCTCAACCGGAAACGGGCCCGGCAGGGCCTCCTCCGAGTCGGGATCCGAAGGGGGAGTCGGGGCCTTTGTGATGCCTCTCGGCCCCGTCCTCCCCTATCACCGGCCAGTGGGCTCTGCGTAGGGCCCCCAGCGTGTAGAGCCCTCATCCCTCCTCGCGGCCTCAGGCGTGTTAGACGCCCTTGTCAGTGCGCGTACTCTTCGACCTTCGACTGCAGAGTGAGATGAATTTTCCCGAGAAGCTGCGAAATGCGGGCGGCGCTGAGGTCCAGCACCTCTCCGACCTCCTGCAGGGTCAGGTTCTCTGTGTAGTATAACCCCAAGATCGTCTGCTGGCGCTCCGGAAGCGTCTGGATGAGGTCCTCGAGGTGCTTCTGGGCCGAGGCCTTCTCGAATCGCTCGAACCGCTCCGTCCCATCGTCGCTCGGGAGCACGTCGAGCATCGTGTGGTCGTCGTTCTCGCTGGGTCGCGAGAGGGAGAGGGAGAAGCGGCACTGCGCGTCTCGGAGAAGCTTGTGGTACTCCCCCACGGACATGCCCATGTAGTCGGCCACGTCTTCGTCCGACGGTTCCTCCCCCATCATTTGCCGGAGCGATGAGAGCGCCTCCTGCACCGCCCCCATCTTCTTGCGCTTTTTTCGGGAGAGCACATCGATCGAGCGGAGGTAATCAATGACGTTGCCCCGGACGCGTCGGTACGCGTGCGTCGCAAACTGCGCCTGCTCCGGATCGTAGTTGTCGAGGGCCTCGAGGAGGCCGACGATGCCGACACTCTCCAGGTCTTCGTGCGAGGCCAGCAGGTGATCGGGCACGTTGATCTTGCCGATGATGGAGCGCACCAGGGGAAGCGCCGCCATTACGACGGCCTCCCGGTTCGACGACGACGGGTCGGCGAGGTACTGCTCGACGAGGGGCTGTAGGTCACGGGACATGGCAATACTGCATTAGGACGTCGCAACGAGGTGCGGAGGATTAGGCAGCCTGGGCCTCCGGAACGTTATCGGACGGCTCAGGCTCCGACTCCGCAGGGGACGCGTTGTCCGAGGCCTCCTCTGCAGGGACCTCAAAGGGCATGCCATCTTGGACGATGCGTCGGGCCGCCGCGTAGCCGACCGCGAGAATGAGGTAGGCGGCCACCCCTCCCCCGGCCGTGGTGACCAGGGTATGCTCTAGCGGCGCCCCGCCCCACATCTGCGCCAGGAAAATCCCGGTGCCAAACAGCACACTCACGTTGGCAATGACCGTGTGGGAAGACAGGGACACGAAGGCCGTATCGGAGGAGGGCATGACGTGGGGGGCAATCGTGAGGCGCAAGGAGGCGGGCGGAAAGGGGCTCAGGAGAGGGCCGGCGAGAGGGCGTACTGCCCCCGTGCGGTCGTGTCCGCCAGCTCAGCAAAGGCATCTCGGGCCGGCCCCTCGCTACGGACCACCGGTGCCTGGTCTGATACCGAGCGGCGTACAGCGTGCGAGAACGGAACCCAGCCAAGCGTCTTCGGGGCCTGTCCCAAGAAACGGGTCGTGATTGCCTTGAACCGCTCCGCGATGCTCCGGGCGTCCGCTTCGTCCTCGGCAAAGTTGACGACGAGGCCCATCGGATAGTCGGGGTCGGCGGTCCACAGCTGCTTGGCAAGGCGGTAAGCGTCGGCAACGGCGGTGGGCTCGCCCACAACGACGAGGACCCCGAGGTCGGCCCGATCCAGGGCCCACTGCACCGGCCCATCGGTCCCGGCCGACGCGTCGACCAGCACGTAGTCGTGGGTCCCGCGGAGGCGCCCGAGCACCGTGTCCAGCGCGGCGTAGAGGGCCTTTTGTTCATCCGAGGCCTCGGGCACCGGGCGAGTGGCGGCCTGGACCAGGGTTATCCCCGCCTCCGTCTCGTGCGGCACTGCGTGCAGCGAGGCGCCCTCCTGCACGGCCTCCCGCACCGTCGTGGCGGGGGCCTCGTTGAGGAGCACGGCCGCGTCGCTCTGGCCCAGGTCCGCATCGACGAGGGCCACGCGGTGCCCTTCGTGTGCGAGCATCTCGGCGAGGTTGGTCGTCACGACGCTCTTCCCCACGCCCCCCTTGCCACTGGCAAACGTAAGAACGTTGGAGGTTACTTCCATCGGTCAAGACTCAGGCAACAGGAGGACGCACGACAGTTATACCAAATGCCGACGGTCATTGTGCACATTCGTGTGGGTGATACGGGAAGAGAACGTCGCGAGGCGGCCTTCCGAGACGTCTCAGAGCCATCCGGTGATTTCTCGCAACTGGTATTAGAGGTCCATGATGTCTTCCACAAACCACCGCAGGGAAAAGGCCCGCGCTCCATCCGGAACCTCGGGCCCCTCCGACACGATCTGCACCGGCAGGTCGACGTGGATCAGCCACTCGGCCACCTGTCCCCAATCGTGCACTTCGTCCAGATGGGTGAGGGCCGCCGCCGTGGGCCGCAGGGGAAGCTGAGCGAACGCTTCGTCGTTGATGCTCCCCAGCGCCCGGGTGGCGTCCATCACGAAGTGGACCGCAGGCCTCGGCAGGGGCCGCAGGAGGCGCCGGTACCGGCGGAGGGCCGGGCGGGCGTCCGACAGGGGCATGGGGAGCGGCGGCGTGTCGACGAGCACCTGTTCAAAGTCGCCGACGCACCGGAGCGCCTTTGCCATGTCTTCCCTCGTGCGCACGCTCCGCACCGGCAGCCCAAAGCGCCGGTACAGGGGAGTCGGGTTCTGGTAGGACGCGTTGCGCCCCTCTTCCGGAAGCAGATGGATCACGGCGGTGTCTTGCCCGGCGAGCATGCGGTCGTGGACCGCAAGTTTGAGGGCGAGCGACGTCTTGCCGGCACCACTGGGGCCCACCAGGGCAATCACGCCCGTCTCGTCGGTCAGGGCGTCGGTCCGGATGCGACGACAGACCACCTGCGCGAGGGCCCAGTGCAGTTCGTCGCGGGGGCTCTCGCTGGGGTCGACCCCCCGCTCGGTCAGGTCGCTGAAGAGAGCAGTCGCCGTTTGGGGGCGAAGGCCCTTCTCCAGCAGCCGCCCGTAGAGGGGGTGCGTCGTCCACTCGTCCGCCTCCGTTCCCGCGAGGCGGGCGGTCCGGTCGTGCCCGTCCCCGGAGCGGTTCCGAAGCTCTTCGAGACGCGATTCGACCCAGGCCTCGTGGTCCCCGGTCGACGAAGCACGGGCGTCCTCCGAGGGGGAGGCCGGGAACACCCGCCCCCGGCCCGGCCCCTGCTGTGACGCCTCGCCCTTGGGAGGGGAGTGCGCCTCCAGTTCTGATTGAAAGGGCGACGTCTGCTCGGCCCCGCCCGACGCCGTCTCTCCGTTCTCCTGGGCCCCGGTGGGCGCCTCCGTCGCCGCCCCATGGCGGTCGGGGGCGGGCGACGCGGGGACCTCCGACGGCTTCGGCACGTGGCCCCACGATTGCGCCCCCTGCGCGGCGGTCTGTCGGGCCGACTCGTCGAGCATCACCGTAACCTGGGCGGGGGCGTCGCCAGTGGCCGGCTCCGACTCAACCAGCACGACCTGGTCGCCCAGCGTGTGCCGCGCCTTTTCGAGGGCGGCCTGGATGCTCGAATCGGTAAAGGTCTTAACGTCCATGGCGGTGGGCGCGTCAAACGAACGAGGTTATGGGTTGGAGGCCCCGGCGGCCGCCTGCGACGGCTCTGTCATGGCGGAGAGGTCGGGGCCGGACGACGATCCCTGCGGGATGCTGACCTGCTCGACAATGTCGACCGGGGCGTCGGGCGTAAGGTCGTTGTAGGAAAGCACCGTGATGTCCGAGACCATCGGGTCCAGGAACTGATATACCGTGGCCCGCAGCACAGGAGAGATCAGCAAAATTGGGGCCCGGTCGTTGCTGATGAGCTGAGTTGCCTGTGCGTCCACCGCCTTCACGAGGGCGTCGGCCCGCTCGGGCTGGAGGCCGAGGGTGTTGGCATCCAACCCCCCCGCTTCGGCCTTTTCGAGCAGGTGCTGCTCCAGGGCCGGGTCCATCACGAAGGCCTTGATGCGCCCCTCGGGCCCCGAGAACTCGCGGGTGATGGTGGGGGCAAGGGCCGCCCGGCAGTGCTCGGTCAGCACCTCCACCGTCTGCGTCTGCGAGGCGTGGTCGGCCAGGGTTTCGAGGATCGTCACGAGGTCACGAATCGGAATGCGCTCCTCCAGCAGCCTCTGGAGCACCGTGCGGATGCTGCCCAGCGAGAGCAGGTCCGGCACCAGTTCGTCGACGAGGGCCGGGGCCGACTCCTCCACCTTGTCCAGCATCTCCCGCACCTCCTGGCGGTCGAGCAGCCGGTAGGCGTTCTTCCGGAGCTCCTCCAGCAGGTGGGTCGAAATCACGGCCGGCGGCTCGATGACGGTCAACCCCATCTGCTCCGCCTCCGACAAGTTGCGCTCCGCCACCCAGACGGCGGGAAGCCCGAAGGTGGGGTCTTCTACCTTGATGCCCGACGGCGCCTCGTCGATGTCGTCGGGAAGCAGGGCGAGCTTGTAGCCCGGCATCACCTGTCCCTCCCCGATGGGATTGCCCCGCAGCCGAATCACATATGTGTTCGAGTCCATGTCGACGTTGTCCCGGATGCGGACGGGCGGGATGACGAGCCCCATCTCTTCGGCCAGTTGCTTCCGCAGCATCTTGACGCGTTCCAGGAGGTCCCCGCCCTGGTCCGGGTCCACCAGGGAAATGAGCCCGTAGCCGATCTCCAGTTCGAGCGGGTCCACCAGCAACAAATCGGAGGGGTCCTCTTCGGTCTCCTCCTCGGCCTGCTGCTCTTCGGCCTCGCGCTGGCGCTCGGCCTCCGCCTCGTCCTCCGCCTTCTTTTCCTTGCTGCGCAGGTACCACAGCAGGAGCACCGCCCCGCTCAGCAGCCAGAACGGAACGATGGGCAGCCCCGGCACAAAGCCCATGAGCCCCAAGAAGCATCCCGTGATCAGCAGTGGGGGCGGCTTGTCGAGAAGCTGGCCCTTCATCTCGCTGGCCAATGACCCTTCCTCCCCACTGGCCCGCGAGACGATGATGCCGGCCGCCGTCGAGACCATGAGGGCCGGAATTTGCGAGACGAGCCCGTCCCCGATCGAGAGCAGGGCGAAGGTGCCCGCCGCCTCCCCAATCCCCATTTCCTGCTGGGTCACGCCGATCACCAATCCCCCAACGACGTTGATGGCCGTAATCAGGATGCCCGCGACGGCCTCGCCCCGCACAAACTTCGTGGCGCCGTCCATGGCCCCGTAGAAGTCGGCCTCCTCGGTCACCTCGTCGCGCCGCTGGCGCGCCTCGTGCTCGTCGATGAGGCCGGAGTTGAGGTCCGCGTCGATGGCCATCTGCTTGCCCGGCATCGCGTCGAGCGTAAACCGGGCGGCCACCTCCGAGATGCGCTCGGTGCCCTTCGTGATGACCACGAAGTTGATGATGACGAGCACGAGGAAGATGATGGCCCCCACCACGTAGTTGCCCGCCACGACGAAGCTGCCAAACGCGTCGATGAGGGCCCCCGCCTGCGCGTCCCCCAGGATGAGCCGGGTCGAGGCAACGTTCAGCGAGAGCCGAAAGAGGGTCGTCGTGAGCAGCAGGCCCGGAAAGATCGCAAATTCCAGGGGGCGCTCGGCGTAGAACGACGTCAGGAGCACCCCGAGGCTGAGAGCGATGTCCGTGGCCAGGAAGAGGTCCAGCAGGTAGCTGGGCAGGGGCACCACCATCATGAACAAGATCGCCACGATGGCGCCGGCCACGAAAATCTCGCTGTCGAAGCCCCCAATCCCCAACGACCCGTTGGGCGACGACGACGTGTGGGAATCAGCAGCGCGGGACAAAGGATCGACGGGGGCGAATGACAAAGCACAACGGATCAGACGTCGCCGCGCTGCTCGTACACTTCGGCGAGGATGGCGGCGACGGCGGGATACAGGTCTTCCGGGATTTCCTCCTCCTCTGGCACATTCTCGTACAAGGCGTGTGCCAGGGACCGATTTTCGAACGTGGGCACGTCAAATTCGGCGGCGAGCTCCTTGATGCGAAGCGCGCGCTTGCGCACCCCCTTCAGCAATACGCGGGGGGCCGGCGCCTCGTCGGGGTCGTAGCGCAGGGCAATGGCGTAGTGCGTCGGGTTTGTCACCACCGCGTCCGACTTCATGACGGCGTGGTCCATGCGCGGCTGCTCCGCCAGCTCCTTCGCCTTCTCCCGGCGCTTCTCTTCAAACTCCGGGTCCCCCTCCGTTTCTTTCTGTTCGTCCTCCATTTCTTTTTTGCTCATCTTGAGGTCCTCGTAGTACTTCCAGCGCTCGTACGCGAAGTCGAGCGCGGCAATGACGACGAGGCCCATCAGCACCGGCCACATCAGCGCGAAGAACCAGTCGGCCGCCTGGTCGAGCAGCGCCGGCAGCGGCAGCGTGTAGACCCGCACCATCTCCGGAATCAGCGGCCGCATGGCGAAGTACGCGATCGGCCCCACCACACCGATCTTGAGGAGGGTTTTCGCGAAGCCGAAGGCCCCCTTCGAAGAGAAAATCTGCTTCAGTCCCTCCAAGGGGTTCACGCGGCTGAGCTGCGGCTGGATCGGGGTAAACGACACGTTCCAGCCGGACTGGACGACGTTGAGCCCCACCGCCGCGACGACGAGTGCAATGAAGAGCGGGGCGAGCATTTCGGCGAGCTGAGCCCCAATCTCCGCGACGAGGCTCTGCAGCGACCGTGCCGTCAGGGGCATGCGCGCCGACCGGAGAAAGATGCGCGCCGCCATGTCCTGCATCGATTGGAACGCCGAGGCGCCCCCCACCGAAAAGGTGGCCATGGCCACCAGCAGGAGCCCCACGGACACGGGCTCCGTTGCCCGGAGCACGTTTCCCTTCTCGCGCGCCTGGTCGAGGCGCCGAGGCGTGGGGTCGTATTGTTTTTCCTGTGTCTCGGCCATCGGGGGCGCTCAAGGAGGCTCGCACGATTGAGGGGCCGCCGTCCCTGCACGGGGAAAGGACTGCGCGGGACGCAACGGAAAACTTTTCCCGCCCGCCGCCGGCTACCCGGGCGCAATGATCCGGAGGACCTCGTGCACCATTCGCTCAATCTCTCCAAAGAGCAACGGGAAGAACGGGAGGGCCCCCTGGATGAAGACAAAGAAGATTCCAACGCCTACGAGCAGCTTCGCGGGCAGGCTGAGCGTGAAGAGGTTGGCCTGGGGAACGAGGCGTGCGAAGATGCCCAGCGCAATGTCGGTCAGGAAGAGGATCACCAGAAACGGCGCCGCGAGCCGGACGGCGAGCCGGAAGAAGTCCCCCATCCATCCCACCATCGGCGGCCCGGCCCCGGCCAGCTGGGCCCCGCCCAGCGGCACCACCTCAAACGACTGCGCGAGGACCCGCAGGAGGAAGTGGTGGCCGTCGGCCAGAAGAAAGGCCAGCAGAAACGTATACGACAGGATCTGGCCGAGGGGGTTGCTCGACGTGCCACTGATCGGGTTGTAGGTCTGCGCGAGGCTCAGCGCCATCTGGTACCCCATGACGGTTCCCGCGAAGCTCACCCCCCAGAAGATGATGCGCGCCGTAAAGCCCATGACGAGCCCCGTGCCCGCCTCCACGAGGACGACCAGCATGAAGCCGACGTCGTGGGTCACGTGCTCGGGCAAGGGCCCCGTCGCAATGCCCGCCAGGCTGTAGGCCAGCACCACGCTGAGCAGGACCCGCACCCGCACCGGAATGGCCTGCTGCTGAAACACCGGGGCCGCGAGCATCAGGCCACTGACCCGCACGAACACGAGCAGCACCCGCAGAATGTATTCGGTATCGAGCAGCGACATGGGACACGCCGTTGATCTCGGCGTTGGGCGTCACGGGCATGGGGAGAGGGCGTCCGGCGGCGGGCCGCCGGTCACTTCGACACGCTGGGGATGGCCGCGAGAATCTCGGCCGTGAAGTCGGTCATCATCTCGATCATCCAGGGCATCATGAAAAAGAAGACGACGGCGATCGCGATGAGCTTGGGAATAAAGCTGAGCGTCATCTCTTGCATGGAGGTGACGGCCTGGAAGAGACTCACGACGATTCCGGCCAGGAGCGCCATCCCCAGCATGGGGCCGAGGACCAAGAATCCGGTGCGGAGCGATTCTTTGAGCCAGAAGACAGCAACATCTGCGTTCATCGGGGGAGGGGAGCGTAGTGAGGTACAGTGACTGCGAAGGGGCAGTGGAACGACCCGCGCCGTTAGCCCACCGCGTAGCCCTGCATGAGCGACTCGACGATGAGGTACCAGCCGTCGGTCAGCACGAAGAGCAGCAGCTTGATGGGCAGCGAAATCATCACGGGCGGCAGCATCATCATGCCCATGCTCATCAGGATGCTCGCCACCACGAGGTCCACGATGAGGAAGGGCAGAAAGATCATGAACCCAATCTGGAACGCAATCCGGAGTTCGCTGATGACGAACGCCGGCACGATCACATAGAGCGGGGCCTCATCCGGGCCCTCGAAGCTCTCGATCTCCCCCATGTCCATGAAGAGCATGAGGTCTTTGTCCCGCGTATGGGTGAGCATGAACCGCTTCATCGGCGTGGAGGCCCGGTCGAACGCCTCCTGCTGGGTAATCTCGTCGTCCAGGTACGGCCGGAGCGCGTCCTGGTGGACCGTCTCCAGCACCGGCTGCATGATAAAAATGGACAGGAAGAGCGAGAGGCCGATCACGACCTGGCGGGGCGGCGACTGCTGCAGCCCCAGCGCCCGGCGCAGGATGCTAAAGACGACGACCAGGCGCGTGAAGCTGGTCATCAGGATGATGATGGCCGGGGCGAGCGTGAGGACCGTCAGCAGGAGGAGGAGCTGGATCGGCAGCTCGTACCCGTCCTCCGCGGGGGTCAAGTCGACCTGAGGGAGCCCCCCGAGCGACGCCCCGGACGAGTCGACCTGTGCGGCCGTCGCCCCGGCCTCCTGCGCAAACGCAGTCGTCTCCACGAGGGGCCCACTCGCCAGTAGAAACGCAGCCAATACGAAGAGTCTCCCGGCCCATCGAACGGTCGAGGGACCCGGCACGGAGAAGCGTGTAGACACGGCGTGCAGCGTCACGACAGGGAGTTTTGACGGGCGAACTGCTTCAGCACGTCGGCAAAGTGGGCCGACTGGGGCGTGCCCCCTCCACCGCCCGGCGGGGCCTTGCCGCCCTCCGCCGCGTCGAGAATCGACTCGTCAAACGCCTCTCGGGAGTACGTCTTCAGCAGCTCGACCGCCTCCTCCGTTGTCCCCACGAGAAGCACCTCCTCCCCGCACGCGACGAGGCGGAGGTGCTGCGACGGCCCAAGGGCCAATTGCCCAATCGGGCGGAGGGCGGCGGATTCTTCGTTGGACGAGACGCGGCGGCGCATGTAGAGCGCGTACCCACCGCCCCCCACGAGCACTAGAAGGGCCGACAGGTTGCCCCAGGTGAAGAGATCAACGCCCGCGTCCGACGATGTCGAGGGGGAGGCGGGGGCTTCACGTTCGACTCCGTCGGCGGACTTGGCCCCCTCGGCGGACGGCACGAGCGCGGCGGCCTGCACCAACCCCCAGAGGGCCACCAGCGCCCCGAGCGCGTACAGCGCATACCAGGCCAGGCGACGCGTGGAGACTCCGACCGAGTCTGGGGGGGAGGGAACCATGGGACGGGAAACAGCGGGATGGGTCAGAGCAGCAGAACACGAAGGATCGCGGGGCACCCTCTGCTTCTGCGAAAACGATGCCAGCCGCCTCCCCATCCGGGCCTTCCCGTCACTGGGTCCGTCCATTGTGGGCGTCTCCGCCTAGAAAAAGGCCTTCTCGCGGCGTCCTTCCGAGGCAAGATTCGTAATCCGCACCCCAAACTGCTCGTCGATCACCACGGCCTCCCCCTCGGCGATCAGGCGCCCGTTGGCGTACACCGACAACGGCTCGCCCACCAACTTCTCCAGCTCCACCACACTCCCCGTCGTGAGCTTTAGCACATCCGCCAGGGGCAGCTCCCGGCGGCCCAGCTCCACGCGCACCTCCAGGTCCACGTCTGCGAGCAGCCCAAAGTTGCCCGACTCTCCGCCCCCGCTGATTTCTTCCTGCCCCAGTTCACTGAAGGCGGCGGGCGACACCTCGACACTGTCTGACCCTTCCGCCGACGGGGACGGGTCGTTTCCCGACGCGCCCGCCGACTGCGCCCCCCCCGCAGATGCTTGTTGAGATGCCTGCTGAGGTGCCTGCTGAGGTGCCTGCTGGGAGGAAGGGTCGGCCTCGGCCGCTCCCGCCGCCTCTTCGTCGCCGTCTGGCAGGAGCGCAAACCCGTCCAGCTCGCCCTCGTCCCGCTGTGCGGTAAACGGCACGAGCCAATCCCCCCCTCCATCGAGGGACGGAGGCGCCTGGCCCGGGGCGGCCGTGCCAAACTGGATTCCAGGAAGGGTCAGCCCCTCTTCGGACAGGGTGCTCTGCACAGTGCCGAAGCCCTGCGAGGAAATCTCTTGCATGAGGTCCAGGGCCCCTTCTGCGTCGGGATCCATCTCTTCCCCAAACATCGCCTCCGAGAACAGAGGCACCCAGTCCGGGTCCAGGGCCACGACCGTGCCCTGCTCGGCGGCATGCAGAACGAAGCGGTCCTTCAGGTCGCTCTGGAGCGCCTCCGTGGGCGACCGATCGGCAATGTTCTTTGGGGCCGACGCATCGAGCGGAATCTCATCCCCGCTCAGCTGCTCCAGCAGCGCCTCCAGCGCTTTCAGTGCCGTCTGTACGTGCGTCGTGAGCGTGTTCTGGGTCATGATCGGGAGAGAGGGTCAGAGAATCGAAATCGACATTTTCGGGGGACTCCACCGCCGTGATGCGCAGGGCCCGCTTCGTTCCCGAGCGGCCCGGCACGGCCTCAAACTTCTGCTCGTCGTTGACGAACACCTTGACGGGGTCGTCGGTCTTGCGATCGAGGGGAATGACGTCTCCCTCCTGCAGTTGGGCCAGCTCAGTCACGGGCAGAACAGTGCGCCCCAACTCAGCGCTTAGGTCCACCTGGGTTTCTCGGAGCGTGTTCTCGTACCGATCCCGCACCGCGGGCTCGACCGCGGTCGTGGAGCTGGAGATCCACTGCTCCATGCCGGAGCGCCCCAGCATTTGCTCCAGCATGAGGTACGGGTAGCAGATGTTAATGAACGACGGCTCGTCGTAGACGCGCACATCGAACGACGCCACGAGCGCCGGCTCGGCCGCAGGAATGATTTGTACAAACTCGGCGTTCGACTCGAACGCGACTTCCTCGACGGATAGGTCGTAGGCCTTTTGCCAGGATTCTTCCAGCTTCCGGTACGCCCGCTTCATCACCCGGCTCATGATGCGCTGCTCGATCGGGGAGACCTCACGGGACTCGTCCATCAGCTGCCCGTCCCCCCCCATGAGCTTCTCGATGGTGTACACCACCAGCCGGGGGTCAATCTCGAAGATCGACTTGTACTCGAGTTCGTCCTCGCGCAGCACGTACAGGGCCGACGGCGGGGCGCTCGACATCACAAATTCGGAGTAGAGCACCTGGTCGACGGCCGTCAACGAAATGTCGACGATGGTGCGGAGCTGGGCGGACAGGTACACCGAGAGGTCGCGCGCAAACGACTCGTGTACCTGATTCAGGATGCGCTTCTGGGTCTGCGAAAACAGACGGGGCCGCTTGAAATTGTACGGCTGCGCCTGCTTTTCCTTTTCTGCCTGGGCGTCCTGCTCGTCCCCTGCTTGTCCGGCAGGGTCGTCCTGTTCTTCCGCCTCGGCATCGCCGAGAAGGACATCAATTTCCTCCTGACTGAGGGGCTTCGACATGCCGGCATTGCACTGCAGTTGAGACGATCATCGAGTCTCCCCGGGCCCGTGGGGGCTGCATCACTGCAAAACGAATTCCGTAAAGTACAGCCGGTCAATCGTCCCCTTACTCAGGATGCCATTTGCCTCGTCGCGCAGGGCGTCTTTCAGGCCGTCGCGCTTTTCGGGGTCGGAGAGCTCCTCGACCGTTCGCTCTGATAGCAGCCGCAGCACAGCGTCTTTGACGACGACCTTTTTCCGTTCCAGTTCCTTTTTTGCGTCAGGGGTTTCGGTTTCGAAAACGACACTGACCGCCAGGTACCGGTTGCCCTGAGATCCTGCGGGGTTGACCACAAGCCCTTCCAGCGTCGAGAGGGCCCCGAGCGTTTCGGACTCCGAGTCCGCGTCGCCCCCTCCTCCCAGGAACGGAAGAACCCCTGCGATCTGATCGGCATACGGAACCGTTCCCGGATTCTTGGCGACCTGCCCGACGTACGGAATCGACCGAATCGTGTCTCCGACACGGTCGTACTGCGCATATGTGACCCCGACCCCTGCCATCCCGGCCACGCCAAGGGCCAGGGCCAGCAACAGGAGAAAGTGCCGCTCGACGAGCGATTCATCGCCCTCCGTCACGGCCCCGTCGCCGTCGACCCCGGCGGCGGGCGGGTCGATGTCGTCTTGCTGCTGTTCCATGAGCGCCAGTTGAACATAATTTCGACACGACGATTCTGGGCCCGCCCTTCCTGCGTCTGGTTGGAGGCACGCGGGTCGGTGGAGGCGTGCCCCACCGCCTGGAAGCGCGAGGCGTCGTACTCGGGGGCCCTCTCCTGCAGAAAGCGTACCGACGCCGCCGCCCGGGCAGTCGACAGCTCCCAGTTCGACGGAAATTTTCGGGTGCCAATGGGGCGATCATCGGTGTGCCCCTCAACAACCACCGACCCGACGTCTCGGCCGAGCAAGTTCGCCAGCTCGCGCAGCACCGTCCGGGACGGCTTGAGAAGACGGGCCCGGCCGGTGCGAAACATCAGCGAGTCGGCGATGACGACATGAATGCCCTCCTTCTTCAAGTCTGCTTGCACCTTATCCCCGAGCCCGCGCTCCTCGATCTTCTTGAGAAACTGCTCATACTGCTCGGCCCGCTTTCGTGCCCGGGACTGACTGGACCCCGACGAGTAGTCGGCCGGCACGACGGACTTGCTCCCCGAGAACATGCCGGGCTGCCGCTGAAAGTTGCTGATCGCGTCCCTGAACTTCTTCATCTGGATCTCCGACATGGAGATTAGAAGAACGAAGAAGGTAACGAGGAGCGTCATGATGTCGCCGTAGGTCGTCATCCAGAACGGCGCCGTCGGCATGTCGTCGCCGTCGCCCTCGTCGGTGCCGGAGGTCGTCTCAGCATCACTCATAGGGGGATGGAGCAACCAGTGGGGGTGGGGCAACCAGTGGGGCTACGCCGCGGCCGCGGCGGTTTGGGGATCGGCGGCGTTTTCTGTGGACTCTGCCCCTGCGGTCTCGTCTTCGACGTCCGCCGCCTTCTCCTCTGAGAGGAACCCGAGACGCTGCTCGATCATGCGCGGGCTGTCTCCGCGGGCGATGGCGAGGATGCCCTCCCGTATGATATAGTGGGCCTTTCCCCGAAGCTTGTTCTGCTTTCGGGCGCGGTCGCCAAGTGGCAGACACGCGAGATTGGCCAGCAGGGCCCCATAAAAGGTTGTGACGAGGGCCGTCGCCATGCCCGATCCGATCTTGCTTGGGTCGTCGAGGTTGTTCAGCATCTGGATGAGCCCAATGAGAGTGCCAATCATGCCGAAGGCGGGCGCGTAGGTGCCCGCCTTCGTGAAGAAATCCGCCACGAGTTGGCGCTGGCTCTTCTTCTCCGCGATGCGTTGGTCCAGCATCTCAGCAATTTCTTCCTCTCCCATCCCGTCGACGGCCATTTCGAGCCCGAACTGCAGAAGATCATCGTCGACGTCATCGATGTGCCGGTCGAGGGCCAGCACCCCCTCCCGCCGAGCGGTCCGGGCCATGTTGGTAATCTCATCGAGACGACGCTGAAGCGATGGCGGGTCGAACGTGAAGATTTCCTGCGTCATTCCGATGACCCGCTTCAGGTCCTCGAAGGAGTAGTTCACCACCATCGCCGCGACCGTGCCCCCGACCACCATCAGCAGCGAGGCCGGGTCGAAAAACTTCCCCCACGTGTTGCCCAGCAGAATGGCCCCGGTGATGAGGGCAAACCCACTGATCAGACCGATCGAGGTCGATTTCCTCATGGTACGTCCGCTCAGAATGACAACGCAAAAGCACGACGGGCCGGAAAAAACCCAGGGCGCCACCACGGAAAATCGTGCCGCCTACACGATGTCCGCTCGGCCCTCTGCCCACGAGCACGACGGCCTCAGCTGGGGGATCTCGCCCCCAGGATCGACACGTCCGTCGGCGGGTCCACGTTCGACGAAACGGCCCGGCCCGTCTCCTTCGTGGCAGCGGCCCACTGGGTCCTCATCAGTTCCACCACCCGGCCCTCCACAGTGCAGCGGGGTTTCGTCAGGCAGCCCGCAGGGCAACTGCCTCGCACAGCCAGCATTGTCGCTCCTGGAATCAAGCCCCGTGGAATCAGGCCCCGCCGCGATGCCCCCCTGTCCCCGACGCGATCTGTCGGCTCCACAGAGCAGCACCCAGTCCGACGCAGGGCCCCCGAACCGGTCAGTCTCACGCCCTGTAGAGTTGCGGTGCAAGGCAACACTGGTCGCCGGCATGGCCCGGCGCCGGAGAGACGTTCTTCTTTTCCCTCGCCCTACCCGTCCCGGTCGCAAAAAGACGGCGTGGGCCAGCCCCACCTCCCCCACACGGCACATGAGCCACACCCGTCTGCTCTCGACCGGCCCCTTGGCGGGGGGCGGGGCAGTCGGTCCGGGGATGTCCTGGGGACTCGTCAGGAACATGCACCCACGGCTGGGCGCAGGGCCCAGGACGGGCACAGCGCTCCCCACAGAGGGAACCGTCCACATGTCGGGGGCCGGGCGTTGCATGGCACGAGACGACGGGAAAAAGAACTCCGGCGCACCCACAATTATCGGCGCGCCGGAGCGGACCTTAAGTGTCCAGTGTTCTCATTTCCCTTCGCCTTTCGGGGCGTCCCCTCGGACGTGTGCCTTTCCCCAACAGCGCAGTTGTCCTGCGCTAGGCAGTCCCGACCGCCGCTCCGTTCGGACCAGAGGCCGACACGTCCGGGGTGGACTCCAGCGTCGTCTTGTCCTGGGACGCTCGGGCCGCCCCCCCTGCTCTCGAAACGTCGAACTGTTCGATGAGCTCTCCCAAGTCTTCGGCCTGGTGAGACATGTCGTCGGCCATCTCTGCCAGCTGGTTCGTCGAGTCCGACACGCTGTCGGCAACGCCGGAGATCGACTCGACACTCTCCGCAATCTGGGCCGTCGTGGCCGACTGCTCCTGGGTGGCCGCCGCAATCTGGTCGATCGTCATCGCCATCTCGTCGATGGAGGCGGTAATCTCGTCGAGGGCGTCCGAGGCGTCCTCCGTAAGGGCGAGGCCGCTTTCCACCTCGTCGGTGCCCTTTTCCATCGAGGCGACGACCTCGTCGATTTGCTCCTGAATCTGTACGACCACGTCGGAGATCTCCTGGGTCGCGGAGGTGGTCCGCTCGGCCAGCTCGCGGACCTCGTCGGCCACGACGGCGAAGCCCTTCCCTTCCTCCCCGGCGCGCTGGGCCTCGATGGCGGCGTTCAGGGCCAGCAGATTGGTCTGATCGGCAATGTCTTCGATGACCTGGACGATGTCGCCGATCTCGGCACTCGCCTCGCCCAGGGCCGAGACCTTGTCGGACGACGAGTTGACAACCTCCACAATGCGCTCCATGGCCTGGGTGGTGCGGTTGAAGACCTTCTCGCCCTTCTCCGCAAGGTCGGAGGCCTCCCGAGCCTTGTCGTTGGTGCGCTCAGCGTGCTCGGACGACGACGCCACGGACGACGACATCTCCTCGACCGCCGCCGCCACCTCCGTCGTCTGCTCGGCCTGCTCCTCGGTGCCGGCCGACATCTCCGCGGCCGTCGAGGCCGTCGTCTCTGCGGCCGATGAAAGCTGACTGCTGGTAGTCTCCACCTCTTGAATCAGGCCGGCAAGCTGACCGATCATCGTGTTGACCTGTTCCATGAGCTGTCCGACCGCATCGTTCTTCTTTACAGTCAGCCGCTGGGTGAGGTCTCCCTCTTCCACGGCCAACAACACATCGGAGATGCGGTTGAACTGCTCGCGCAGGTATTCCTGCTCCTCCTCGGCCTCGTGCTGGAGGGACTCTGCCCGCTCCAGGGCCTCCTCTGCCTGTGCCGACTTCTCTTCGAGGGCCTCGGTCTTCTCCCGACTCGCCGTCACCATCGCGTTGAAGGCGTCTGCGAGCTGCCCAATCTCGTCCCCCTGATCCGCGTCGACGTGCGCGTCCAGGTGGCCGTCGCGGACGTCCTCCGCCGCCTCACGGAGCGCGTTGACCGGACGGGCCACCGTGCGCTTCAGGATGATGATGATGAACACGCCCAGGAGCCCGATGCCCACGACAATGCCGCCCGCGATCAGGTAGCTCGTCTGTTTGGTCTCCTGCAGCACCTCGGACGGCATCACCATGAGCACCGACCCAATCGCCTCCCCGTTGCTCATGATCTCTGACGTCGCGGCCAGCACGGACGTGCCGTCCGCCGTTTCGGTCCACTGGGCCGCTTTGCCCTCCTGCTGATCGACAGTCCCCTCCATGGAGGGAAGTGCCTTCTCAAGTCCATGCGAGGCAATCTGTGCACCTTCGGGGCCGTAGACTCCCCCGGCCAGGGCCGAGCTGCCCTCCACGGTCCGCTTGAGGGTCTCTTCGAGCCCGGCCTGGTCGGACATCTTAATCTTGACGACGGACTGCTGTCCGACCGTCTCGGCCATGAGCTGACCCCGTCGTTCCAGCTCCAGCTCGGTCTGGTCGAGGGAGTAGAACACAAATGAGAGAAACAAAACGATGAACCCCACGGCCCCAATGGACAAAAGCAGGACAAACCGGGGACCGAGGTTGAGATCCGAAAACCGCAAGGACATGGGTCGAGAGGTCGAGTGGTGTGCTAGCTACCGGAAAGGAAACGGGGAGACGGGCTCGCGGCACCTGGGGCTCCCCAATGGGAACGCACGTCAGTTGGCCGCCGCGACGAGCTTGGTGTTCGACTGGTATTTCTCCGGCACATCAAGTGCCGTGGCCTCTGCTGCCTGCTCGTTGAGCATAATTTGAATGGACCCGTTGTTTTCCATGATGGCCACGGGCGCGCCGGCGCTGACCCAGTCTTGGCTCGGTGCCAGCAGGGGAATGCCTTCCTTGATCGTGTTTTTGATGAGGTATTTCTGGGGGGCCGAGGCATTCACGACGCCGTCGTTTTCGATCACCCAGATCGCCTGCACGTCGTGTTTGCGGGTCAACAACCGGAACTGCTCCGCGACGCTGCTCGCGTCTTCGACGTACCCCACGTACAGCTTGCCCTGAATGGAGGCGACGGCCCGGTTGGCCTGTTCAATCTTTTTCTCTTGGTTGGCGGCGCCGCGCTTCCAGACGAGCCCAATGCGCTTCACGTCCGAGCGCATCTTTTTTAGGAAAAACATCTGCTGAACCAGCCCCGCCCCCGGATTGGGCCCCGCGTGCGTGGGCCCGTCAGCCGACGCCGATGCCGCCGGGGACGGTCCCGTAGAAGTCGGCATGGTGCCCATGGCGAGGAAGGCAGCAAGGACTGAAAGGAGAGAAAGGGAGCGCGTGTGCATGGTGCAGGAAGAGGAGCTTTTGAAGGAGATCGAACATCAAGACAGACACTCTTCACCCTAGGTATCGGCGGCGGTCGGCAAACCTTAAACCGACACGGCTCCCTCCCAGCAGCACTCGGGCTTACTGCTCGCCCGGGCCGTCCGTGGCGGCAAGGGGGCCCGTCTCGTGTAAAGAAGTGGCTCCTCCGGAGCGGTGGTCGTCACCGGGCCGTCTGGCAGACTCCCGGGCACTTCCGGACCCGGCTGTTTGCCCCTCCTCTCCCGTGGTCCCCGATCGGGGCTCGTGACGCTCCACCTGAAACCGCTGGAGGCTCTCGTGGAGCGTGTCGGTCAGGGTGTCGAGGTCGGCGGCCGAGTCGGCCACGTGCGTCACCGAGGCGGCCGACTCTTGGGCGGCCGTCGAGATCGACTGGATGCTCTGGGCAATCTCTTCGCTGGTGGTGGACTGCTCTTCGGAGGCCGCCGCGATCTCGTCGGCCTGCTCCTCGACCCGGGCAATTGACTCGACGATCTCGTCGAGGGCCGTTCCGGCCTCGTTGGCCAGCTCCAGTCCCTCCTCGACCCGCCGGGTGCCCTGCCGCACTGCCTCGACGGCATCGTCGGTCTCCGACTGCACCTGTGCAATCATCTCGGCAATCTCGTCGGTGGCCCGGTCGGTCCGCGCCGCCAGTTTGCGCACCTCCTCGGCCACCACGGCAAAGCCCTGGCCCTCCTCTCCCGCCCGGGCCGCCTCGATCGCAGCGTTCAGCGCCAGCAGGTTGGTCTGATCGGCAATCTCGTCGATCGTCTCTACAATCTCGCCGATCTCTTCGCTGGAGGCCCCGAGGTGCTCGATGGTCTCGGCCGAGCGGTCCACCACGTCGGCAATCTCGTCGATCTTGTCCGCCGCATCGGCAACGACTGTTCCCCCGCGCCGGGCCTGCTCGCTCCCTGTCGCCGCGGCGTCGGCCGTGCGCTGGATGCTCTTGGCGTTCTCGTTGATGGTTTGGTTGAGCTCCTCCACCGCGGCGGCCACCTCTTCGGCCTGGGCGGACTGCTCCTCGGCACTGGCCGCCATCTGCTCGCTGGACCCACTGATCTGCCCGGCGGACACGGCCGTCGACTCGGCCGTCTTTCGCACCGTCACGACCATCCGACGCAGGGTTCCGACGACACGATTGAACCCGTCGAACAGGCGCCCAATTTCATCGTCACGGTCCGCATCGAGCTGTACCGTCAGGTCCCCGTCGGCGAACCGGTTCATGGCCTCCATCATCGTTTCGACGTCGTGCTGAAGGGTCGCCCGCTGCTTCTCGGCTCGCTCTTTGGCCTCCTCGGCCTCCTGGGACGCCCGGCGAGCCTCCTCGTCCTTCGCGGCCGCCTCGTTCAGGGCCGCCCGGTTTTGGTCGACCATTTCGTTAAAGGCCGCCGTGAGCTCGCCCACCTCGTCCTGCGACTGAACGGGCACGGTCACGTCCAGGGTGCCCGACGCCGCCTTCTTCGAGGCGTCCCGGAGCGCCACGATGGGCCGGGCAAACGAGCGGACAAACAGGAGCGCAACGCCCCCGACCAGCACGAGAAGCGCGAGTCCCCAGCCACCAATCTGCCACGTCAGGGCGTCGACGGTGGCGAGGGCCTCATCGCGGCCGATCGTCGCGACGACGGCCCAGTCAACCCCTCCGATGTCAACCGGGCTGTAGGCACTCAGCACCTTTTCTCCCCGGTAGTCCGATTCCACCGTCTGGCCTGTCTCTCCGTCCAGGGCCCGGTCAACCGCGTCCATCCGAACCTCCTGCTGGAGAATTGTCGTGCCGAGGGCATCGATCCGGTCAACGGGTTCTGCCCTGTACTCGCGGGCACGGAGGGAGTCCAGGTACGCGCGTTTGTCCTCCAGAAGAAACCGGGAGTCGTTCCGCATCCGTTGGTCTGCCCCCACCAAAAACGCCTCGCCCGTCTCGCCAAGTCCTTCGGCCCGCCACTCCCGACCGCCCGTGAGCGTCTTGTTGATCTCCCCAATGGGCATCTGAAAGACAAGCACCCCAATCACCTCTCCATCGTCCGTGATGGGGGAGGCGATGAACGATGCCGGGGCCCCGTACGAGGGGGCGTACGCCGCGAAGTCCACGAGCCGACTCTCTTCCCCGCCTTTTGCCGCCCGGGCGGCCCGAAAGACCTCGGCGAGGTTGCTGTCCTGGTACGGGCCGTCGAGCAGACTCGTCCCGAAGTCGACCTCCTTGTGCACCGAATACACGATGTGGCCGTTGTCCGGCTCTACCAGAAAGACGTCGTGGTAGTTGAAGGCGTGCAGAAAGCGCCGGAAGTCGTCGTGATACTCTGCGTGCGGCACGTGATAGGCCTCCCAGCCCCCGTCCGGTCGGTTCAGCTGGTCTTTTTCGCCGACAGGGTTGGGGTTCGACGCAATGTATTTGTTCTGCAAATACTGGACGTGCCCTTGCTCCGGCACGTACGCATCGGCGGACGCCTCCGTCCCACTGTGTTCTTCGAGCCGGGGGACGAACTCCGCGTCGTAGTATCTCTGCACCGCCTCCGCCCCCTCTCTCATCGGCGCAGCGCCCCGGGCATCGAGCACCTGGAAGGCCGACCGAAACTTCCGCATCGCCCGCACGGTCTGGTCGTTCTCGGAGGTCGTGACGACCTGGTCCCGGACGTGCCCGAAGTAGTCTTCGACCGCATTGGCCTTATTCGACTGCACGCTCGCCAGCGTCCCGAAGGCCTCGGATTTGAGGCCTTCTCGGGCATTGGAGTATCCAACCCATCCGATGGCACCGATCGACACGACGCCAACGCCGAGCAGGGTGGCGAGGAGCTTCGCGCGGATGCTTAGGTCGCGAAATGGGGACATGGTCGGCTGGGCTTCTGAATGCGACTTCGAAGGGGCGTGTGGCCGAATGACTCCCTCTCTGCCGTCGGTCTTGCCACACGACAAAAATTCTGAGCGGGGGTCATCCTGAGGGGAGCGATGTCGGAGGGGCTCGTCGAGGGTGTCAGAGGAGAGGTCCGGGACGGCCTGCCGTTTTCTGCAGAGTTCGCTCCGTCAATTTTCGCTCTCGCGATCCGACCCAAAATCAAAACAGACTCTTAGAACGACTCGTCTTGTTGTGATTGACGCAGAGAGCTGGCCATTTGGCTTTTTGTCGTGTAGTGTGGGCATCGGTGCGGAATTGTACGACTTTGGCCGAACTTTTATCTGTTTGTTCCTACGCCTTTTGTCTTGCCGGAAGCCCTCTCTCAACACGCCCCTGGACAGAGGGGCCTGTCGTGGCGAAGACGCTCCGGGGAGAAGATGCGTCCCCGGCAGCACGGTCGAAGGGAGCCGACGGACGGGCAGGGGCTACCGGCCGTTCTGTCGTCGGAAGAAGAGGTAGAAGGCATTGACGCGGCGGATGAGTCCCAGCGTCTCCTCGTAGGGGGGCGTGCCGCGGTACTGGCGCACGCGGTCCGGGCCCGCGTTCCAGGCCCCGACGGTCCGGGCCAGGTGGTCCCCGAACTCCGCGTTGTAGTGGTCCAGCAGGTAGCAGCCGATCAGGATGTTGAGGGCTGGGTCCTTCAGGTCGTCCGCCGACAGGCTGCGAAGCCGGCGCCGGTTGACAAATCGAAAGTCGTAGCCGGTCGCGTAGAGCGCGCGAGCGGCCCGGCGCCCCGTCTCGGGACGGATTTGCATGAGCCCGACGGCCCCGGCCGACGATACGACCCGTGGTCGGGCCCCCGATTCGGCCGCGATCAGCGCCCGGACGAAGTTGGTATTCAGGTTGATGCCGCTTCGGGCATACGCCAGTCCAGAGAAATACTGGAGATACGACTCGTAGCGTCGGAGGCGCCGCTGGGTAGAGCGAGCGGGCGCCTCGGGGCGCGCATTCCGGGCGACTTGCCGTGCGTGCTCGTCGGCGTGGGGGCCGTGTTGGGCCCTCGCAGTCGGAACAGCGGGGCCGGCCTCCACGGCGACGAGGACAAAAAACAGCCCACCGGCGACGAGCAGACGGGCCGAGAGAGAAGGATTGTTGGGCGTCATAGCGGAGCAGCGGGACTGGGCCACGACCATGTGCTCCTGAACGGTACAAACTGCATGCCTTCGTCCTAACAGGCCTTCCGACGCCTACGGATGGGCCGGCGTCCCCACGGCCTTCTGCATCGCGTCGGGAAGGGAATCGAGGGGAAAGGACCCATCTGCGAGCCCGGCCTCGGCGACGACGCCGGGCATCCCGTACACGACGGACGTGTCTTCGTCTTGGATGTAGACGGTTCCTCCCTCTTCTTTGATGTCCCGGACCCCCTCCAGTCCATCTTTGCCCATGCCCGTCATCACGACGGTCAGTATGCGTCCCCGGCACACCTCGGCGGCAGACCGAAACAGAACATTGGCCGATGGACGGTGGCTGCCCTCTGCGGGCTCCGCCGGTGTACAAACCGAAAGTTCCCCTTTACGCCGTTCCACTGTGAGGTGACGATCCCCCGCAGCCACAACAACCCGTCCCGGTTCGAGCAGCATTCCCTCGTCCGCCTCGGCCACAGAAAGTGCGCTGAGCGAGTCGAGGCGGTCCGACAGCGAGCGCGTGAACTGGGGCGGCATGTGCTGCACGACCGCGACCGGCAGCGGAAACTCGGCGGGCAGGGCGGGGATCACGTGTTGCAGCGCCATGGGCCCGCCCGTCGATACGCCAATGACGGCCAGCTCGTAGGAGGCCTCGGGGGAGGGCGCCGTGCCGGACGAGATGGTGCCGGACGACCTCGACGATGAGGCACGGGACGATGTGGACGTCGTGCGGGCCCCGGACGACGACGAGTTCAGACCTGGCCCCTCCCCTCCGTCCTCAAACAGCCGCGCGTTCGAGTGTGCGAGGGCCTGGACCTTCTTGAGCAGCTTGGCCTCAACGTCGTCGGCCCGGAGGGTGGCACTGGACTCTCCCTTCGGCAGGAAGTCGGCCGCCCCCGCCTGCATCGCCTCAATCGTTACCTCGGCCCCTTTCTCCGTGAGGGAGCTCAGCATGAGGATGGGACGCGGGTCCGTGTCCATGATGCGGCGGACGGCCTCAATGCCGTTCATCTTCGGCATCTCCACGTCCATCGTTACCACGTCGGGCTCCAGTCGACGCGCCTTTTCCACCCCTTCTTTCCCGTTCGTAGCCGTGTCTGCGACCGTCATGTCGTCGGCCTGTTCGAAGATCCGCGAGATGGCCTTCCGCATCACCAACGAGTCATCGACGACGAGTATGCGGATCATAGCGATTCCAAAGGGCCCGGTGAAAACGACTGGACAAACGTGGGTCTACTTCGACGAGGCGGCTGGGGACCCCTCTGCCTCGACGGCCTCCGCCTCGGCGGTGAGTTCTTCGTGCTGAATCATCTCTCCAACATCGAGCACCATGATGACCTGGCCGTCCCCCAGGATGGTGGACCCGGCAACCCCCGGCACCGACTTCAGGTAGTCGCCGAGCGACTTGATGACGACCTCCTCCTGGGAGATCAGCTCATCGACGACCACCGCGGCGCGCCGATGGGCCACGCTCACCACGACGGCGTATGCATCCTTCTTGTCGGAAAAGCGGTCGGCCCGCTGCCCCCCGGCGTCCGGGGACTGCACGTTCAGCACCTCTCCGAGGCGCATCACCGGAATCACCCGGTCTCGGTGCTCGATGACCTCTCCCTCTTGAATCGTGTCGATCATGTCGGGCTCCAGGCGCACGGCCTCCGACACGGCGTAGAGCGGAATCGCGAAGGTCTCCGCCCCGCTCCGCACCAGCATGCTCTGGAGGATCGCAAGCGTGAGGGGGAGCTTCAGCGTGAAGCGCGTCCCCTCCCCGAGCGTAGAGTCGATGTCGATCGTCCCGTTGAGCTCAGCCAGGTTGGTTTTCACGACGTCCATTCCCACCCCACGCCCGGAGACCTGTCCCACCTCCTCGGTGGTCGAAAAGCCCGGACGGAAAATGAGCTGGTACGCCTCCGCGTCGCTCAGGTCCGTGGCCTCGTCCTCGGTCAGCACCTCCTTTTCGATGGCCTTTCTCTTCAGGACATCCGGGTCGAGGCCCGCCCCGTCATCGGCAATTTCGATGATGATGTGGTTGCCGGCGTGGGACGCGGAGAGGTGAATTTCGCCCCGCGGGTCTTTTCCCTTTTCCTTTCGTTCTTCGGGGGATTCGATGCCGTGGTCCGCCGCGTTGCGCACGAGGTGAAGCAACGGGTCCCCGATCTCTTCGATGAGCGACTTGTCGAGCTCGGTGTCCTCTCCCTCCACCGTCAGGTTGATCTGTTTGTCAAACTCGCGGGCCAGGTCGCGCACCACGCGCGGAAACTTGCCGAAGACCTGCCCCACCTCGACCATGCGCGTCTGCATGATGGCGCTTTGCAGATCCGTGGTCGTGTAGTCGACCTTGTCGCTTGCCTCCTCCAGCTCGCTCAGTAGGGAGTCGAGACGGAGACTTTCGTCTGCGTCGGAGCGCGCGTCGTGTTCGGTGCGCGCGTCGGTGATGAGTTGGAGCAGTCGGTTGCGCCCCAGCACCAGCTCGCCAACCAGGTCCATCAGTTCATTCAGGCGGCTTACCTCAACGCGGATGGTGTCCGGCGCCTTTCGCTCGGAATCGCCACGGCCCCCACCGTCGTCAGAGCTCGACGACGCGTCGGAACCCGATCCCGCGTCCGAGGAGGCGGCCGTCTCCGTGCTGCCCGACTCGGCCCCGCCGGCCGCCTCTTCGGTGCTTTCCGGGGCATCGCCGCCCACGTCCTGAGGCGCTCCGCCGTCCGGGTCCGGCAGCGACACGGCCCCGGCCTCGAACGTCCCCTCGTTGATGGCCTCGAGGGCGTCGAGCAGGGGCTCCAGGTCGAGCGGTTCCAGCTCGCGGTCGATAACCTGCTGCGTGAGCACCTTCATGTGGTCGAAGGCACACAGCATCACGTCGGTCATGGCCGGCACAAAGTCGACCTCCTGGTCGCGCATCGCGTCGAGCACCTCTTCGAACCGGTGCGCGAGCGTGCTGAGCTGTTCGAGGTCGAGGAAGCCGGCCGTGCCTTTCACCGTGTGCACGTCCCGAAACACGCTGTCTACGAGCTCTTCGTCCTCGGGCGTTTTTTCGAGCTGCAGGAGATCTCCTTCGAGCCCGTCGTAGATCTCCGTGGCCTCCACCACGAAGCTCTCGACAATCTCCTGCATGCCGTCGTCGTGTAGGGGATGTTGTTCGTCCATGGGACCGGAAACAGATTGTGCGCCGTGTGAAGAATCCAGGGCCGCGGATGGCGCGTCGGGCACGGGCCCTACTGAAAAAGCTCGTCGATTTCTTCTTGGGAGGCCGCCTCTCCCCCGCCATCGTCGCCACTGGAGCCGCCCCCGCCGCCCCCATCGTCGAACATATCGTCAATGTCGGACTGCGAGGCCGCCGTTCCGTCTCCCCCCGAGGAAGCTCCATTCGAGGAAGCCCCACTGGAGGAAGCCCCATTGGAGGCGCCCCCCCCTGACGCGGTGGCCTGCGACGAGGAGCCCTTCGCCTGTCCACCGTTCCGTTGCCCCGTCGATGTGCTTCCCTCGCCATTGCCCCCCACCACATCGTCGGCCACCCGCTGCTTGTTGTGGTCGTACTCGGCGTTCATGTTGAACGCCGCCGTGCGCGAGGGCACCCCCGAGGGAGCCTGGCCCCGGTCGGCCTCCCCCGTTCCCAGCCGGTCCAGAAGCGCGTCGATCCGGTCACGGACCGTCTCGATGAGGTGGTTCACGCTAGAGAGCTGCTGCTCGGTCACGTCTTGGACCTGCAGAGACATCATGATTTGGTTCATCCGATCCCGGATGGGAGACAGGGCGTCGCGGGTCTCTTCGAGATCAGTCGTCCACTCGTCCCGCAGGTCTTGCTTCTTGCCCTGGATGCGCGCCACCTCGTTCAGCAGCTCCGAGTGCTCCTCCCCAAGCTCGTCCCGAAGCAGGGCCAAAATCTGGTTGTCGGCCTCCGCCTCCTTGGCAAACTGGTCCTCGAGCGTCGACAACTGGTCCCCAATGCTTCGAAGATCCTTGAGGACCTCGTCGGAGTGGTCGAGAATCTCACTCGTGGCCACCTCCGTCGCCTCCGACACGCTTTTCAGGTGTTCGGTCGCACGCTCCATGTGTCCGGAGCGCGTCCGAATCGTGGTATCGACCTCTTCGAGGAGTACAGTGATGTCCTGGACGAAGTCGAAGAGCTGATCGAGAAAGGGGGAGACCCGGCGGCTGAGCACAAAGATCGCTTGCAGCTCGTCCAGCTTGTCCAGAAATTCTTGGACTTGGGGACGCGATGACATGGCAGAAAAAGGAATTAGAAGAAAAAGGAGTTACATGTGAGGTGGAGACGGTGGGACCCAGCCCCCCTACGCAGCTGCCTCAAGGCAGCTATCGACCTTCTCTTCGAGCACCTCCGGCTCAAAGGGCTTCACGATGTAGTTATTCACCTCGGCCTTCATGGCGGTTTTCACGTCCTCCTTCATTCCTCGGGTGGTAATCATCAGGATCGGAAGGTCGGAGTACTCGGGATGATTCCGGATGTTGTTGGCCAGATCCACCCCGTTCATGTTGGGCATATTCCAGTCCGTGACGACGAAGTCCGGGGCGTTGTCCTCTAGCTTGTCCAGTGCATCCTCGCCGTCTTCGGCCTCTACGATCTCGTCGTAGCCGATCTCTCGGAGGGCATTCCGAATGATGCGAAGCATCGTGGGCGAGTCGTCGACGATCAAGAACTTCATGGGGAAAACAAAGGGGTTGAGGAAAAAGCGAACGCGTGCGAAGGAAAGGCTGCCGTTGGGAGGTCTTCGGGTTCATGCGCAGGAGGACAGCGACCCGTTGGTGGGGCGCTGGTAGGCGAGTGCGCCGTCGTAACGGGCAGCCTCCAGCGGAACCTCCAGCTCGCCCAGGGCCTCCGATCCCCCGACAAAGAGATACCCGCCCGGGCGCAGGGAGCGGTACAGCCCCTGGAGCACCTCCCGCTTGGATTCCTTGTTGAAGTAGATGAGCACGTTGGCACACATGATGAGGTCGAAGTTGCGCATTTTCCGCATGTCCCGGGCATCGGTAAGGTTGAGGGGCCGGAACTCCACCATGTCTCGGATCGAAGGCTTCACCACGAAGGTGTCCCCCGATTGATCGAAATAATCGCGCAGGTAGGCCGACGATACGTTTCGGACGGATCGCTTGCGGTAGTGGCCCACCCGAGCTTCGTCGAGCGCTTCGGTATCGATGTCCGTTCCCACGATCTCGTACTCCAGGCGCGGGTGGCGCGGCTCGAGCGCCTCCCGAATCAGAATGGCGAGCGAATAGGCTTCATCCCCGGCCGAGCAGGCCGCACTCCAGAGCCGGAGGGGCCCCGTCCGGTGCTGCTGGTGCCGCCGAACCAGCTCGGGAAAAATCGACTCCTCCAGCGCCTCGAACTGCGAGGGGTGCCGGAAGAAGGCTGTCTCGTTGATCGTCACCGCATTTACCAGGTTCGCAATCTCGCCGGTGTTGTCCGTCTCGAGACGATCCGCGTACGCCTCGAAGCTGGACACCCCCTGCGCCCTCAGTCGCGGCTTGACGCGACTTTCCAGGAGGTATCGTTTTTCGTCGGGAAAGTCGAGTCCGGTGCGCTTTTGAATGAGCGTGCGAAGACGTTCAAACGTCCGCACCGAGAGGGTCACCTCTTTTGAATTCGTCCGTTTCATATGTTTTTCCCCGAGGGGAAGCTGTTGGGGACCTGCGAGGACGGGCTATGCCGCGGCGCCTTGCGCGGCGGGTGCGTCAGACTCTTCCTCCCCTTCCATGCCTTGAAGGGCCTCCTCCTCTTCTTTGGAGAAGATGCCATCCAGATCCAGCAGGATGAGAAGGCGCTCCTCGAGCTTCGCCACGCCTCGCAAAAAGTGCGTGTCGATGTTCGTGGCAAGGTCGGGGGCGGGTTCGATCGTGCTCTCTTCCACGCGCAGAACCTCGCGGACGGAGTCGGTAATGAACCCGACCGTCTGGTCCTCCAGCTCCACCACGAGAATCCGGGTGTCTTCGTCCTGGTCGCGCTCCGGAAAGCCGAGGCGCGTGCGCAGGTCTATGATGGGGAGGATTCGCCCGCGCAGGTTGATCACACCCTCCACAAAGTCGGGGGCGTGGGGCACACGGGTGATCTCGACGGGGCGGATGATCTCCTGCACCGTCAGGATATCGACCCCAAATTCTTCCTCCGCCACGATGAAGCTGACGAACTGGCGGACGTCTTCGGTCTGAGAGTCAGGATCGCGCATGGACACAGAACGAGTCGGCGATGAAAGAAACGTGCGGCGGTTAGGGCAGTCGGATGGGCTCACTTTTCGTTATCGGCGGCCCGGGCGGACTTTTAACCCTCCGGGCCGCCGATCGGCTTGGTCTCCCACTGGGCCCCGTGTTCTCTATGAAATGCCTTGTCTCACACGGCTCAGTGCGGACCTACCGGCTACCGCTTGAGCTGAACGGTCTGGTTCAAGACCTCGTCCGCGGTCGTGATGATCTGGGAAGAGGCCTGGTAGCTCCGCTGGGCCTTGATGAGGTCGGAAAATTCCTTCGCGAGGTCCACGTTGCTCGACTCCAGGGACCCGGATACCACGGAGGTCTGCAGGTCGCGGCCGGCCTGCCCGAGTTGCAGGTCACCCGAGGCGCTGGTCGTGGTAAAGAAGTTGTCGCCCTGCTGCTCCAGGCCGTTCGGGTTGTTCACGTTGCCGATCGCCAGCTGAAAGAGCTGGTCCTGAACGCCGTTGGTGTAGTTGAGCTCCAGGGCCCCCTCCGGCGTAAACTGAAAGCCGGCCAGCTCCCCGGAGGACCGCCCGTCTTGGCTGGTCACGGTCGTGGTGGTGGAGCCGGAGTACTGCGTGACCGACCCGCCGGTTTCGTCTCCAAACGCGAGGCTAAGGGTTTCCTGGGCTCCGTCGTCGTTGATGTCCCAGTCAAAATTCGCTTCGAACGTGCCGGGATTGTTGGGGTTTACACCGGTTCCGTCAACCGAGGTCACATTGCCATCCGCGTCAAACTCGAGTGTGTTTGGAGTCGATCCATTAGGCGGCCCACCCGGGTCATCGAGAACATTCCCTTCCCCGTCCTCGATCGTAAACTCCCACTGGTCGGTTGGGTCCCCTTCGTCCCGGCTCTGAACGCGCTCAAATTCTACTGTGACGGACTTCGACTCGCCTTGATTGTCATACACGACGGTGGAGATGCTGGTCGTCTCTCCAGGACTTGCCCCGTTGGTTGATAGATCGGCGGAGAGGTTGCCCCCGATGGAAATGTCCTCCGTCACCTTCGCGGACGACTGGGCATTGGGGTCGAACTGGACATCTTTCAATTCGCCCGTGTCGAGGGTCCCGCTGTCGTCGAACTCCCAGCCCTTCACGTTCAGTCCGTTGGCCGTCACGAGTTCGCCGTTCTGGTTAAACGAGAAATTGCCGGCCCGCGTGAGGCGGCGCTGGTCGCTCGCCGCTCCGCTTTTGGGACTGGCGATGAAGAAGCCGTCCCCGTCCAGCGCGAGGTCGGTCTTGATGCCCGTCTCGTTGAGCGAGCCCTGCCCAAAATCCCGGTCGATGGAGGCGACCGAGACGCCGCGCCCCACCTTCGAGGGGTTGATGGCCGAGCCGCCCGCCGTGCGCCCGACCCCCAGAATTTCCTGGCCGAGCTCCTCGCTAAAGGCCGCGCGCTGGCGCTTGAAGGCGGTGGTGCTGGAGTTTGCGATGTTGTTGCTGACCGTGTCGAGGCGCGTCTGGTGACTGCGAAGGCCGGAGACGCCGATGCTCAGGGACTGAAGACTCATAAGGTCTCAGGGTGATTGGTTTAAAAAGAAACACGTCGAAACGCGCGCAGCGTCGGTCGGTCGGCTGCGCCCCGGCGTCCCGTGTCCCAAGTGGCCCCGAGACATGGGTCCTGCCGGATTCAATCGCTAGTTCGAACGAGGGTGCTGAGGAGTGCTGGCTTTAGTGCGAAAGCGTCATGGCGCTGTCGATGTTCGTAAAGACCCGCCCTTGCATCTCAGGCTGGTCGAGGGCCGTGACGACGGTTCGGCTCGGCACGTTGACCACGAAGGCCGCATCGTCCCGGAGGACGGCCGCGTCCTGGGCCCCTTTGTCGTCGAGTTTCGTCATGGCGTCGTCGAGTTCTTGGCGCTCGGTGGCGTCGAGCGAAATGTTGCGCTGAGCAATTCGCTGCTTGGCGTGCCCGGACAGCTCAATGCCGTCCGTCGGGTCTCGAGCCGCCTTCAGGTGATCCTCGAACGAGGTCTCGTCCGTGTTCGTGGACGACCCGTCGGGCGAAGAGGGGTCCTGTGTGGGTGTCTGCCGGAGCGCGTCCGGCGGTATGCGGCCATTTCGCTGGTGAACCGTCATGGAGGGATTGAAAAACGGGTGTGTACGGCGGGGAGAGGGGCCCTACTGGGCTGCAATGCTCTGCACCCGGCTCATTGCTACCTGCGCGCCGCCAATGCGGAGGGACGTCCCGCCGTCCTCCAGGGTCACGCGGTCGACGGTGCCCTCCAGTTGGGCGGCCGCCTGAATGGAGTCCCCGCTCCCGCTCGTGGCGTTTACGTCCACCGAGTACGTGCCCGCGGGCGCTGGGGCCCCGCCGTCCGTCGTCCCGTCCCACGACACCTCCGTCGTCCCCGACACGTCCTTGAGGGTTTCCGTGTGGATCGCGTTGCCGCCCGCGTCGCGGATTGTGACCGTCGCCTCGGCGGCCGGGCGCTCCAGGTCAAGGCCGAAGGTGGCCTCCCCCTCCCCCGTCCACTGCATGGTGTTGCCCGAGGTCTCCACCCGGCGCCCGATGAGGTCGGTGGCAATGCTGTCATTGAGGCTCTGGGCGAGCGCCCCATCGCTGTTTCCCTGCTCCTTGATCTGGCCGCTGATGTTGTTGAGCTGCTCGACGGAGCTAAACTGGGCCAGTTGCGCGGCAAACTCCTTCCCCTTCATCGGGTTCGAGGGGTCCTGATTTTTGAGCTGCGTGGTGAGCAGCTTCAGAAAATCGTTCTTGCCGAGGTTCGCCGAGGTGGCCTCCGAGAGGCCCCCGGCTCCGTCCGCCCCACTCTCAGCTGCGGAGGCGGGGCGGGCTGTCTCTGTGGAGGGGCCGAGGGGATCGATCATGGCTGGTTGGGAGCATTAGGAAAGTAGGACGCAAGCAATACGGGGGATGTGGGCATGCCGCCGACTCTACCCGATCCATTCGCGGCGACCGCGGAGGGTGGACGTGCCGGAGGGGCTCTCCTCAGTGGATTCGTCTCCGGGCGCCAGGGCAGAGGACCGGTCCGACGACGCCCCCTCCGAGGCCTGCTGGTCCGACTCGTTCGCGTCGCCCCCCCCGAAGGAGAGGTCGACGTCGGTGCCGTACTGGGACTGCATGGCCTCCTGAAGCTGGCGCGCATTGGCCGCCACCTGAGCCTGTACTCGGGTCTCGCTGAACCCGACCGACACGGCCGTCTGCTCCTGCCCTTGCCGGGCCTTCACAGTCATCGTGCCCTTGTCCTCCCCCAGCGACATCTCCAGGGACTTCCACCCGCCGGCAAGCTCCGCCGTGCGAAGGGGCCCTTGCTTGGCCGCATTGAGCCACGCCGATGGCATCGTGCGGGGCGGTCCCGACTTGCCTCGGGGACGCGCGTCTGCCCCCGTCTTGGACGCCGTGCCCGCTCCGCCCCCGGACGTGTTTTTCCCGCTCCCGTCCGTCTGCGTGCCGCTGCCCGTCGAGGCACCCTCGCGCGTCAGGGAAGCGCGGAGCGTGCGGGCCTCGGACTCCCCGGACGTCTCGGACGTCGATGTGGAGGAGGACGCAAGGGCCTGAAACCCGGGACCGTTCTTCGTCCCTTGACCCTGCCCCCTCTGGCCCTGACCGCTCTGGCCCTTTCCGTTCTGGCCGGCATTCTGCCCCTGCTGGCCACCGCCCTTCTGCCGGCCCTTCCCCCCCTGTTGCCCCTTCTGCCCTCGCCGCTCGGCGGAGCGTGCCCCGTCTCGGTCCATACGGGCTGAACGCCCATCGGCCGCTGCATCACGCCCCCTCCCTGGCTCCGAACTCCCTCCCTTCACGGACGATGGGGACACCTGCCTGCTGCGCGCTCCGTCCCGCCCGGGCTCTCGTCCCTTTCCCGAACCAGCGTCGGCCGGTCGGCCGGCTCCTTCCCGCACCGGTCCCTCCGCACTCGACCCGCGTGGAACAAGCTGTCGGCCCTTCCTCTGACCTGTGCGCCCCTTCTCTCCCTCAGAACCCGTGCCCTGCACGTGTGCTCGTCCCCCTCCGTTTGGGGTCGCCTCTCTCCCTCGCCCTCCCTCGGACACCTGGTTCGCACGGCCGGCCCCGACGCCGGGCAACCTGGGCGCGTTTGTTCCCGTCTTCTGCCCGCCCGACCGCCCCTGCGTCGCAGCCCGTCGGCCCTCTGCCTCTCCTCTCTTCACCAGGGGAACCGTCTTCCGTAGGAGAACCGTCTTCTGTCCCTTCGATGCCCCCTCTGCCACCGACCGTGCCGTTCCATCGCCCGACACTAGGGCCACCAGGCCCCGCGACACCCGAGCCTGCTTTGCTGCCCGAGCCTGCTTCGTACCGGTCCGCCCGTTCTCCTGCTCTCCACCTCGAGCTGCCCCGCCGGAAAGCAGCCGTACCCTTCCCTCTCCCTCTACGTGTAGGACCGGCATCAGCTTGGGCGTATCCGCCGAGGCCGACTGGTCCTTCCCCTTCCCCTTCGCGCGCGCTCCTGTAGGAAGAAGTGTCTTGCCTCCCTTCCCCTCCCCCTTTCCCGCTCGAAAAACCACCCGTCCAAACAACGCCGCGACGCCGCCCTCTTCTCCGTTGGCCTTCATTTTCTCAAGTCTGGCCGCTCCCTCTCCTTCCATCACGAGACGCTGGACCGTGCGTCCAGCCCCCTCCACGGTGCCCTCAGACGACGGCTGCACCCTGGACAAGATTGCCGGGAAGCCCGTGGCGGCCGTCTCCGCCTTGTCCGTGGCTGGGGCCTTCTGCGTAGCGGTCTCGGCCGGTGGTGCAGAGTGAATCGTGTGCATGGTGGGTGCGGCCCCGTCACGGGCCCGGTTGAGCAAAAATTTGGTGTGTGGACGACGTGCTACCGAAACGGAGACGCGTCCCTTCCTCTTTTCCTTCCCGCTCCCTCCCCAGCAGTCGTGTCGGCGGCCGCATCCTCCTCCTCGACCACCTGATTCACAAACTGTGCCGTCCGCTCCGCCGAGATGGCTTGGAGCAGCTGGGTCCGTGTTCGCCCCGACGTTCGCTGGTACAGCGTCTTGAGGACCTTCATGTCGACGTTGGTCAACACCGTCGCGAGCTCCCGCTGTCCCATGCCCAAAAGGGCGTCCTTCAGTTCATCAACCTTCGCCTCGCGGTTCTCCAGCGACGCCACCCGCTCCTGAAGGGTGGTGGCCTCCTGCTCAGTTGTGCGAAGCTCCTCCCGAAGGGCCCGGACCGAATCTTGAAGCTGCCCGACGACCTTGAGGGAGTCGCGAAGCCGTTGGACAACCGAGCCCCCCCCGCGTGCCGAGTCTCGGGGCCGCCCCCCCGTCGAGTCTCGGGGCGATCGCATGGCGGTTGTATCCAAAGGGGACCCCGCGGTCGTGTCCTGAGGCGACGCCGCGGTCGTGTCTCCAGGCATGGACGCC
>NZ_NCQY01000020.1:0-19057 GCF_002894645.1 Salinibacter altiplanensis | reverse complement strand
CCCCCCCGCCATCTCCGGCGCAATGGACGGCATCAGCAGGTACGCCCCCAGCAGGGCGACCGCGAAGGTCCCCAGCGCCGCGCCCGCAATGAGAAGCGTGTATTTGATCACGGTCGACTGCATGGCCGGTGTCAGAGTAGCGACAGGGCCTCGTCGGTGCGGTCATGTCGGAGCACCGCCTGCTCGTCGAAGAAGGCCTCGCTCGCCTTCTCCTGCTCGCGGTCGTGCTGCTCCTTCTCCTGGCTCCGCAACTCCTCGAGGGCCTCCTCGGCCTGCCGGCGTTCTTGAAGCTCACTCCGAGCCCGCTCGACTCGCGTCCGGCAGTCCTTCACGGCCGCCCGGATCTTCTCCACCTTCTGATGCGCCTCCCGACGAAACGCGTCGGCCTGCTGGATGCGGGCCGGATCTTGCCGCCGTGCCTCATCCACCCGGCGCCGGCACTCTACCAGACGGTCCCTAGCCCGCTCCAGCTCAGCCTCCTTCTGCTCGCGCTCACGCTCAGCGTCGGCGAGGGCCTGGCGGGCCTCCTCGGTCTCGTGCCGGCGCAATTCCAGCACTTTCTGCAACGAGAAGCGGAACTTCTTTCCGGGCATTTCTTGGGGCTGCTGGGGCAACAGAACACGGTGTGAGGGCGAACCCGACGGCATTCAGCCGCCCGAGGGCGGCGTGTCCGCGCCGGGCGGGCCGCAGAGGAAGCGGCCGTCCGTCGACGCAGGCACCGGCCCAAGGCCCTCTGCCTGCGTGTCGTACACAAGAGTCAAAGTTCCTGCCATCTCCTACCTGGGAATGTCGTCCAGGAGTTGGCGGAGCTGGGTGGACGGCGCGGGGTCCGGCGGGGGGGCATCTACGGACTGCTGCAGAAAGTCGGCCAGCGCCGGATAGGCCTCGACGGCCCGGTCGGTCTCCGGGTCGCTTCCCTCCTCGTAGGCGCCCACGCTGATCAGGTCTTCTACCTCCTCGTAGGCGGACAGCAGCTCGCGGGCCTCCTGCGCGGCGGCCTCCGCCTCCGGATCCGCCACGCGCGGCATCACGCGACTTACGCTCTGCAGGACGTCGACGGCGGGGTAGTGCCCCGCCTCTGCCAGCTCGCGGGACAACACGATGTGGCCGTCCAGGATGCCGCGGGCCGCGTCGCTGATGGGCTCGTTCATGTCGTCCCCCTCCACGAGCACCGTAAAGATGCCGGTGATCGTGCCCGTTTCCGCCGGGCCGGCCCGCTCCAGCAGCCGGGGCAGCAGCGCGAACACACTGGGCGGATAGCCCCGTCGTGTTGGCGGCTCGCCCACGGCTAGCCCAATCTCGCGCTGCGCCTGCGCCACCCGCGTGATGGAATCCATCATGAGAAGCACGTCTCGCCCCCGGTCGCGGAAGTGCTCGGCGATCGCCATCGCCGCACTGGCCGCCTTCACCCGGCTCATCGCGGCCTCGTCCCCCGTCACGGCCACCAGCACCGAGCGGCGGAGGCCCTCGTCTCCCAGGTTGTCGACAATGAACTCTCGAACCTCGCGCCCCCGCTCCCCGATGAGGGCAATCACGTTGACGTCGGCCTCGGCCCGACGGGCAATCATCCCCAAGAGGGTACTTTTCCCCACCCCCGACCCCGCAAAGATGCCGGTTCGTTGCCCCTTTCCCATCTTCAAGAACGCGTCGATGGACCGAATGCCGGTGGAAAGGGGCGTGTCGATGAGGGGACGGTCCAGGGGAGAGGGCGGGTCGCGATGAATGGGCTCCTGCGCGTCCGTTCCGAGCGGCCCGTTGCCATCTATGGGGCGCCCCTCAGCGTCGATGACACGGCCCAGGAGATCGGGCCCCACCGGCACGCTCATGCCCTCGTCGGCGGGTCGGATCAGGCAGCCGGCCTGCAGGCCGTGCGTCTGCTCCATCGGCATAAGGACCGTCGTGCTCTCCTTCACCCCCACCACCTCAGCGCGCACTGTGCGCGTCTGGCCCCGCTCCTCCACGTGGATGCGGCACATCTCGCCCACCGCGGCGTCCAGGTCGCCGGCCTCCACGAGCAGCCCCACGACCGACGTGACGCGACCGTAGCGACGGGCCGGCACGGTCGTCTCTCGAATGTGATCGAGCGAGCGGTCCAGGGCGGGCATGGCACACGGAGGGGATGAACGAGGCAGGTCGAGAAGAGGCTATGCCCGGTCGGGCTCGGGGGCGGGCGCATCCGGTGTGCTCGTGGCAACCCGCCGGAGCTCCCCCCGGAGCGTCTCCAGGACCTCCGCCCGCAGCCGTCGCATGACGCCGGTCGGGGACGAGACGCACCAGTCGCCCTCCGCAAAGTCGGGCTCCGGCTCCAGGGTCAGCCCTTCGTAGTTTTCTTGGAGGCGCTCCACGAGCCCCGATTCCCGGACCCGCTGACAGTCGACCGGGTGTAGCTGAATCGTCACGGGCGGGGGGCCGGCCAGTGCGGTCACAGCCTCGATGACCGCCTCCTCCGAGGCCTGTCGCATCGCCTCCGGAAACGGTGCGTCCACGATCGTCTCGGCCAGGTCGAGCGTCAACTCCACGATCTTCGACTCGGCCTCGTCGATGTACGTCCCCCAGAGCTCTTCGAACCGACTCGTGTCTTCCAACAGCTGCTGGCGTGTGTCATCGAGCTCGGCCTGGACAGCTGCCTCCGCCTCCTCGTATCCGTCGTCGTACCCGGCCTCGTACCCGTCGTCGTGGCCCTCCTCGTACCCTTCGGCCCGGGCCGCCTCCACCTTCTCCTCCAGATGCGCTTTCCATTCTGCGTCGGTCCGCGCGGGCGGATCGTCGGCCTCGTCGTCCGGGGGGGCATCGGCCGCTTCGTCGTCGGGCTCCGACGGCGCCGCCGGGGCCTCGTCCGACGGCGTTCGGGGCGCCACCTCCTCCGGACGTACCGTCACCGGCTCGGGCGCCCGGTCCGCCTCGCCCGCCCGAAGGACGTGTCCCTGGGGCGCCACGTCGTCCGGCTCGGCCCCTGCGTCGTCGGGCTCCGTCGCCTCCACCTGCTCGGCGGGGATCCGGTCGGCCCCTTCCATGCGCACGTCCTCGTCGAGCGAAACGGACGTCGCCTCCGTCGCCTCCGCGTTTTTGATGACACGTCCCATGCAGTGTGTGTCGGTGGTGCAACAGAACAGAAGCGGACCGGGCCCGCCACCTACTCAATGACTGCTTCTTCAGAGGCGCGCGACAGCACGATCTCGTCTTTCTCTTCGAGCTCCTGCGCAATTTCGAGGATGCGGTGCTGCGCCTCTTCGACGTCGCTGACCCGGACACGGCCGAGCAGCTCGACCTCCTCCTCAAGCGCCTCGGCCACCCGCTCGCTCACGTTGCGCATAATCTTGTCCTTGAGCTCCTCGGAGGCCCCCTTGAGGCTGTAGGCCAGATCTTCCTGATCCACCTCCATGAGCAGCTTCTGCATGTCCTCCGCCCGGATGTTGGTCAGGTCGTCGAAGACAAACATGAGATTCTTGATGTTGGAGGCCAGCTCTTCGGAGCGGTCTCGAAGGTTGTCCAGAATGTTCTTTTCCGAGGAGCGACTCGTGGTGTTCAGGATCTCGGCGGCCTGCTCGATGCCCCCCATGACGCTCGTCTCGGCGCCGATGACGGACCCGAGTTGATTCCGGATCACCTCTTCGATGTCGTTGATCATCTCGGGGGACGTATTGCCGATCGTCGCGAGGCGGTACATGATTGCACTCTGCAATTCTTCCTCCAGCCCTGAGATGATCTCCGCGGCCTTTCGGGGGTTGAGGTGCGCGAGAATGAGGGCGGCGGTTTGGGGATGCTCGCGTCGAAGAAAGCCGGTGAGCTGGTCCGTCTCGACCGTCTGCAGGAGGTGGAACGCCGAGACCTCCATGGCCGCTTCCACGCGCATCATCACCTCTTCGGCCCGGCGGTTGCCCAGGGCCTCGTTGAGCACCTCCCGGGCGTACTCCACCCCGCCCTGCGTCACGTAGTCCTGCGCACGGGCGACGTCCCGGTACTCCAGCAGCACCTCCTCCACCATGTCGCTGGGCGCATTGCGCATCCGGGCCACCTCCACGGACACCTTCTCTACCTCTTCGTCGTTGAGGTGCGTAAGCACATCGCTGGCCGTGTCTACGCCGAGGGCGATAAGCAGCGTGGCGGCCTTCTGTGCACCGGTGAGGTCTTCCGGGTCTTCGGGGAGGGCCGTGCCTGGGGGCCCCTCCGGGCCCGCGGCCATGGCGCTGGGCTCGCCCCCCACGCCGGACGGCTCTGTGGGGGTCATCGGCTCATCGGAAAACGGGGACGCAGAGGATCCCATGGGAAATGAATGGGGGAATGGATGACGGATCGTGTGGGGTGAACGACGAGGCCGGGCCGGGAACCTACAGGGTCTTGTCCTCCACGAGCCAAGACCGGATCAGGTCGGCGGTCTGCTCTGGGTGTTCCTCCACCTGGTCCTGGATCTCCTCGAACATCTCACTCCGAGCCTCCAGGCGCGCCTTGGCCTCGTCGGAGAGCTTGTCCGTGTACATGTCGTCCTTCACGAGGCTTTCCTCTTCTTCTTGGAGGGCAGTGGGATCCTCGTCTCCGTCTTCGACCTGCGACTCCGGGGTCCGCCCCTCCACCTGTCGGGCCTCGGACGACTGGAGCGGCGTGGGCTGGTCCTGCGGGGTGGCGGTAAGGGCTCGAACGAGCGAGCGGGCCACCCAGACGGCCGCCCCGATCGCCACGAGAATGAGCCCGTACCGCAGATACAACCGCATCGGGCTCCCCTCCCCGCCGCCCTCGTCGGCGACCTGACCGCCCGGCCCCGCGTCGGTATTGAGGCGCGTCTGCTGGATCGTAAACCGGTCCCCTCGCTCCTCGTCGAACCCGACCGCGTTCTTGACGAGCGACTCGATCTTGGCGATCTCCCCCTGGTCGCGGGGCTCATACGTGATCTCTCCGTCCGGCCCCGTCGTCTTTTTCTGATCGACGACCACCGACACCGTCATCCGGCTCACGTCGCCCACGCTCTTCTCCGACCGCTTCGTGGTGCGGCTTACCTCAAAGTTGCGCACCACCGAGTTTGAATTGCCTGCCTCATCGCCGCCGCCCTCCTCCTGCATGCGCTCCTCACTGACGACGGTCGCGCTCTCCGGATCGACGAGGTCCTTCTCCGTGACCGTGCGGTCGAAGTCGAGCTCGGTGGAGACCCGAACGACCGCGTTCTCCGGCCCCACCACTTCTCGAAGCATCGACTGCCCCTGGTCCACGAGCTGCTCCTCCACCGACCGCTGCATGTCAATCTGCGTGGAGGTCATCTGCACGTTTTCGTCCGCGGCGTTCGGGTCGGACAGCATGGTGCCCTCCTGGTCGATGACCTTCACCTGGGAGGGGCTCAGCTTCTCCACGGCCCCCGCCACCAGCTGCGTCACGCCCTGCACCTGTGCCTGCGACAGGGACCCGCCCGCGAGTTGGAGCACGACTGAGGCGCTCGCCTCCACCTGCTGGGCCTGAAAGGGATCGTCCTCCGGCTCCACGAGGTGCACCCGCGCGCTCTCCACCTGCCCGACGCTCGACACCGTCCGGGCCAGCTCGCCCTCCAGCGCCCGCTTGCTGTTGAGCTTCTGCATGAAGTCCGTCATCCCGAGCGACCCCTGGTCGAACAGCTCATACCCGGTCTGCCCGTCGTCCATGGTGCCGTCCGAACTGAGCTGAAGGCGCAGCTCGTGCATCGAGGCGCGGGGGACGTACACCGCCGCCCCCTGATTGCGAAGCTCGTAGGAGACCCCTTCCTCCTTCAAACGGCTGATCACCTGGTTAGCATCCCCAGGGTCGAGGTCGCCGAAGAGGAGCGCGTAGTCGGGCCGGCTCGACCAGTAGGCCGTGCCGACCAGGAGCGCAACCGTGCCCACCGCCAACAGCCCGAGCCCGACCTGCTGCCCCGTGGAGAGGCGTCCCAGAAATTGCTGTATGCGCGCGAAAAACGATTCCATTCGTGGGTCAGAACAGCACTATCGCAAAGCGAATTCTCCGTCCTGCTCCCCCATCGGGACGGAGGGTGCAGAGCGGTTAGATTTGCGTCTGCATGATCTTCTGATAGGCCTCAAGCCCCCGGCTGCGCACCTCGTTCATAAGCTCAAACTGGAGCCGGGCCTGGTTCATCGAAATCATGACCTCGTGCAGGTCCTTTTCCTCCCCCGCCACGAAGGCACTCACCTTCTCGTTGGCCGTGTCTTGGGCCGCATCCACCCCGTCCACCGCGTTCTCAAGCGTGTCGCTGAAGCTGGGCCCATCGGTCGCCTCCTCCAGGTTGGGGAGGTCGTCCCCGCCCTCGTCTGTCTGCTGGAGGGCCGCCTGGCGGAAATGTTGGAGCTGTGAAGCCTTCATGGCCGTCGAGAGGGGTCTGTCCGTCGAGTACGGGGCATCGTGCCGAGTCGTCGAGCGTGTCACCGAGCGTGCGCGGGGAGAGCGTGCATGGACCACGGGGAACGGACCCGCGTCATCCGGTCACGTCCAGGTTGCCGCCCACGGCATTCGGATTGACCGTTTGCGACTCCCGCCCCCGCCCGTAGAGCTGCATCGACAGCTCCGGGTCCTCCGGAAAATTCTCCTCAATGGCCGTTTTCTCCTGCGTGGTGAGCGTGTCCCCGGAGGGATCCGGGGCCTCCGGCGACGCCGGGGCCCGCTGCGCCTCGGAAGATTCCTCGGGGGGCGAGGCAGATTTTTCGGGGCTCGCGGCGGCGTCCGACGATTCCCGGGACGGAGTGACGTCCTGTGTGTAGGCCGCGCGGCCGGCCGCAGAGGAACCGATCGTGTTCATGGGAGGCGAGACGGCACGTGTGCGAGAAGAGTGAGAAGGAGGCGGTCACTTAGATTTCGAACGTGCGCTGGGCCATGCTCTTGGTGGCCTCCACCGCCGAGAGGTTGGCCTCGTAGACGCGGTTGGCGGACGTCATCCGGGCCATCTCCTGCGCCACGTTCACGTCCGGGTAGTGGACGTACCCCTCCTCGTCGGCGTGGGGGTGGGAGGGATCGTACTCGAGACGCTCTTTTTCGAGCCCTTCGATCTCGGTCCTGGGCCCCAGGTCTCCGGTCGCCTGCTCCGGGGGCAGCGAGGCCTCGCGCAGGTGCCGGGCCTTGGTGTTTCGCAGCTCGAGCTGGGGCTTGAGGCCGCCCCGGCGGAGGCGCTCGTAGTCGGCATCGTCGACCTCCTGCACGGCCCGCTTGACCCGGAACGGATCCCCGTCCTCCGTGCGCGACGTGGAGGCGTTGGCAAGGTTTTCCGTCGCGGCGCCCAGCTTGCGCCGCTGAGCCTCCAGCCCGCGCGCAGCGGTTTTCATGGCGGGAAGGAACTGGGTTCCGATCGGCATGGGACAGCGGTTGGATCCGAATGAAGGAAAATGCGAGCAGGGGGCCGGGCGGCTACCGCGCGTTTCCGGTGATGCCCATTCGCATGAGGTCGAAGTGCTCGGTGAGGGCCCGGGAGGCCATCCGCGTGCGCATCTGGGTGTCGGTCAACGCCATGAGCTCCTCTTCGAGCACGGGCGGATCGTCCTCCACCTCCGTGTTGGCCTCCACCTCCGACTGCTCCCGGAGGCTGCCCGAGTGGCGGCGCACCTCCTGCAGCTCCTCCTCGAAGGACACCGACATCCGGTCGTACCCGGGCGTGTCGACGTTTGCCACGTTGCTGGACACGGCCCGCCGGCGCTGGGCGTAGGCGGACATCGCGTTGCGCAGAAGACGAACGTTTGTGGTCTCCATGGTCCAGTCAATTCTGCAGGGGGAGCGCGTCGGGCCCGTAATGTCATCAATCACTGTGCCACAATCGGGGGCCATCGGGCGCCACTCCCGTGACCACATCCGCTCACGTGTCAAAATGGAAGGTGACCGAGACAGATCTGGGAAATATTTACACCAAACTGCGGAGAGCCCGCCAGGCGACATCCCTATAGGCGCGCGCTGCGGACCACTTGGCGGCCCCGAGACGACCGGCCGCCAGGGTCGGCGTACGGTTTGCGCCCCCAATGGCCGACGCGCTGCCTCCCTTCATCGTCCCCCTTCCGTCCATGTCTCCCGACGCCTCCTCCGAGCGCACCTCGGTCCCGACCCTGGAGGTTCCATCCAGTCCGGGCGGGGCGGAATGTCCCGATGCCGGCGACGCGCCGTCTCCGGCCGGCAGACACGACGCGCCCCTGAAGCACTTGACGTCGGTGCTCACCCGCCATCTCGCGCCCCTCACGAACACGATCGCACGCCACGCCGATCGTCTGGTGGACGCCCCCACCCCCAAGCGCCGGCGCGAGAGTGCGATGGACGTGCTGGCCGCCTCCGCCCAGATCGATGACCTGCTGGCAGCGCTTCGCCACTACAGCCGCCCCGTCGAGGCGTCCGTCCAGCGCGTGCCCGTGACGGATGTGGTGCGGGACACGATCGGCCTGCTCGACGACACGGCACAGACGCGAGTCCGCACGAAGGTAGAGCCCGACGCAGACGGCCCCGTCGACGCGGACCCGGGCCTGCTTCGCCAGGCCCTGCTCAACCTTTTGACGAACGCCCTCGAGGCGACCGCCGTGCCCGAGACGGTGCTTCTGCGCGCTGCCCTGGCCGACACGGCGTCCGACGCCGCCCCGCAGGTGGCATTCGAGGTGTGGAACGACGGCGAAATTGAACTCGACGACCCGTCCGTTGTCTTCCAGCCCTTCTACTCGGCACGCCCTCAACATCTCGGGCTCGGGCTCCCCATCGCGGCACACATCGCCGAGCAGCACGGCGGCTCACTCCGCCTCTCCACCAACAGCGCCGCGGAGGGCGGGACCTGCTTCACCCTCCAGATTTGAGCCGCCTCGGCCGACGTCCCCACCCCGGCCATCGTGCCGTCCGGCCGCCCCCCAAAGACCGTCTCACCCACCGCCCCCGCACAGCATGCAAACAACATCGTCCGCACCGTCCACCACGACATCTCCTCACATACTGGCCGTCGACGACGAGGTCATGCTCCATGACGTCTTCGAGCGCCTGTTTCCACGCGAGGGCATCGAGGTAACGGCCTGTTCGAGCGGCACAGAGGCAATGGAGCACCTGGCAGACGCGGCCTTCGACCTCGTGCTGGCCACCCACCAGATGCCGGGCCCCGACGGGATGGAGCTGCTGGACCACATCCAGGAGCACCACCCGACGGTCCGCGTCATCCTACTCTCGGACCAGGACAACGCGCAAAATGCCGTGCGGGCGATGCAGCGGGGCGCCGCCGACTACATCCCGAAGCCGTTCTCCACCGACGAGCTCGTGGACCGCGTCAAGGACCTGCTCGCGGAGCCGGCGCCCTCCGCCGCGTCGGGCCGCCTTTCGGGAGACTCGATCCCCGACGCCCCGAACGTCACGTCGGCCGACGGGGCCCCCACGGGCAGCACCGACGACCCGGACCTCTCCGCCGGGTCCTCGCTCTTTTCTCAGGACGAGGCGCCGGAGAGCGACACCCCCTTCGTGGGCGAGCACGAGAGCATCCAGCACCTCAAGACGATGGTGCCGCGGGTCGCGCAGAGCGAAGCGCCCGTCTTCGTCCACGGGGAGAGCGGAACGGGGAAGGAGATTCTGTCCCGCCTGATTCACGACCAGAGTGCCCGGGCCGACGCCCCCTACGTCCCGATCAACTGCGCCGCCCTGCCGAGCGACCTGGTCGAAAGCCACCTGTTTGGGCACGTCGAGGGCGCCTTCACCGGCGCCGTGGACGACATGGACGGGGCGTTCGAACGGGCCGACGGCGGAACGCTTCTCCTCGACGAGATCACGGAGATCGACTGCGGCGTGCAGGCCAAACTGCTGCGCGTTCTGCAGGAGCAGCAGTTTCAGAAAATCGGTGCCTCGGACAAGAAAGAGGTGGACGTGCGCATCGTCGCCACCAGCAACCGGGACCTCAGGAACGCCGTGAACGAAGGGGCCTTTCGGGAAGACCTGTACCACCGCCTGGCCGTGTTTCCCCTCCACGTCCCGCCCCTCCGGGGCCGCCTCTCCGACATTCCCCTGTTGGCCGAACACTTCGTGGAGAAGTACACCGCCCGGTACGAGCTTGCGCACAAGTCCCTTTCGTCCGGGCTGCTTCAACGCTTCCAGACGCACCGCTGGCCCGGCAACGTACGGGAGCTCGAAAACATGATTCACCGCGGGGTGGTGATGGCCGCCGAGGCAGACGTCATCACGGAGGAGCACGTGTTGAACGCGTCGTTTGTGCAGGACACGGCCGGCACGCTTCCCCACCGCAACGATGCGGGCGCGACGCTCGCCCAGCTGTCGGACGAGGACGGCCCCCCGACGATCGCCGAAATGGAACGCAAGCTCATTTTGCGCACCCTGTCCCAGGACGACGTCAGTCAAAAGCACGCCGCCGAGCAGCTCGGGGTCAGCGCGCGGACCATCCGCAATAAGCTGCAGGAGTACCGGGACGAAGGCTTCTCGATCTAGAAGCCCCCGGCAAAACGGGAGCGACGAAGTGGGAGAACGTCTGGCAGGCGTCTCGTGCCCCGCCGCGGCCGGCGGTTCGGCCTGCGCGTCATGTCCTAGCCGAAGAGCTCGGCGAGAGAGGACGCCACGTCCCCGGTCACGTCCGGCTCGGTGAACCGTCCATTTTCGACCTGCTCCTGAAGCTCCGCGCGCCGCTCCTCTGAGAGCGACGACTCTTCATTCAGGGCCTGTCGGCCCCGCTCCACGAAGGCTGCGTCTTCACCACTGAGGCGCTCCTGGGCGGCGCGGGCAGCGTCGGAGATTTCGATTTGGTCGGTGCCGGCGGCATCGGTCGTCTCCGAGGCCGCCTCCTCCGAGGACGCCCCCTCCGAGTTGGCGGCCTGCTGCGCCTCGCCGATGTTCTCGTTGCGCGCCGAATCCGGCTGCAACGGCCCGGTGGAAGGGTTTTGAATGTTCATGGGCTCAAGCGCTGTTTGAAAAATGGATATCAAGGCCCCGTGCCACGGGCGAATGCCGTCTCACACTGGGTTATCGTGGCGCGGAGGCATTCTTTAAGTGAAGACGACGCAAGGGGCTCGGCTACCCGCTGAGTTCAGGGGGCAGTACGCCCTGGCGCCCCCCCTCATTCGCGGGCGAGGAGGTGGCGTGGTCGTCGTACGAGTCGTTCGCGTGCTGCAACCGGCGCAGTTGACTGAGCTCCGCCTCAATCTCGTCTTCTCGCTCGCGGAGCTGAGCCAGGAGGGCCTCGTGCTGGTCGGCCAGGGCCTCCCGCTTCTGCCGGAGCCTCCCTTCGGACCGGCGTTTGTCTCGCGTTGTGGACGCGGACGCGTCGGCGTCCGTTCCCGCGGCCGTCGTCTCCAGGCGGTCGATGAGCCGCGCACGCCGATCGATCAGTGTCGATGTACGCTCCCAGTCGTCGGCTTTCACAGCCTCAGAGATTCGCCTCCCGAGGTGGAGCAAGGCGTCGAGACGTTCGACGGGCGCAGCCATTTGCTCAGAACCGTGCTGTGGCAGATTGGGACTCGGCGACGCCGGCTAGAAGAGGCGCTGGCTGATGGACTGCTGCTGGTTCGCGAGGGACCGGATGGTGCTCTGCACCTGGGCAAACCGCTCCACAAGCTGCTTCTGCCGGCGCTGAAGGCGTTCGTCGAGCTGGTCGATGCGGTCGTCGATGCGGTCGACGCTGGTGTCGATGCTGTCTTGTCGGTCGTCCAGAAGGCCGCCGGTGTCGGCATACTGGTCCACACGCTCTTTCATCCGCGTCGCCACCCCATCTGGGCCCGCAAATAGGTCTTTCAGGGCGCCCTGGTCTTCGCGAACGGCCGTGCGAAGGGCGTCTTCGTCGGTGAGTTCCAGGGTGCCGTCCCGATTGGCCTCAATGCCAATGTCTGCGAGGGTGTTCAGCCCCTCCGGCTGGCCGTTTACCGGTCGGGTGGCGTCGGTGCGCAGCTGCCGGCTCAGGCGCCGGAAGGTGCTGTCGTCAGACAGCGCCCCCTCCTCCCCACTCCCTGGATTGATCTCTGTCTTCTCCCGGAGAAACGTGATGACTTCGTTGACGCGATCCACAAAGTTCTCTACGATGCTCTGCGCCCCCTCCTCGTCCGCCGAAATTTCGAAGGACGATTCGGTTCCCGTGGCCTTCTCCAGATTGACCGTAACGCCCTCGAGGGCATCGTCGACCTCGTTGTCGTTTCGTGTGAGGGTGAGCCCGTTGAGGGTAAACTCGCTGGTAAGCTTCGAGCTCCCCTCGTCGCCCCCGACTTTCGTGATTTCGCCACCCTGCGTGTCGTCCGCCTGCTGGCCCGCATTGACCTGAAGCGCCGAGAGCAGCCCGTCCCCGGAGTCCGAGAAGCCGAGCCGCCCCTGATAGCCTGTCTCTGCACTGCGGATCGACAAACGGGCCGTGTCGCTCGTGGGGCTCACGACCGAGACACTGGGGCGCTCATCGGACGAGATCGTGCCGTCGTCGACCGCCGTCTGGACCGCGTCGTCCACGGCCGTCTGTATGTTTCCTAGAATCTCTTCGTTGGTGGTCCCACTAGGATCCACCGTCACGCTGATTTGCTCACGGGCGTCGGGGGTGCCGTCGGTGGGCGAGGCGACCTCAACGTCAAAGGTTTGCTGCCCGTTGGTGTCAAAGAAGGTACGCAGGCCCGTATTCCCAGAATCATATGTCTTTGAAACCCGTCCGTCTTCGGAGGCGAGACGGTCGACGGTGAGCGAGTTGCTCCCGACCGTCGCGGTCTCGTCGGCCGAGACGCTGAAGGCCTCTGTGCCACTCTCAACCTCCACACTGCGTCCTTCAAACGGGCTGGACCCGGCGTCGGACAGGGTGCTGAGCTGGCTCTGGAGCGACGACAGCTTGCCGTCCAGGTCGCTCACCACCGACTTTGTGTTCTTCTTCTGCTGGCGCTCATTCTGAAGCTCCAGCTGAGGCTGGCGCTCAATCTGGAGCGTACGCTGAATCAGTCGCTGATACTGCGGGCTCAGGTTGGACGACGGGCCGATGGACGTTCCCATGGGTCTTTGCGGGCGGGCAGTGAGGAAAATCGTGAACGGGACGGGAGGGCCGCCTACGCGGGCTGTCCTTCGACAACGCCCTGCTTCCACCCGTCCCGGAGCTCTTCGAGCAGCCCACGGATCGTGTCGAGGTCTCCCCTCGCGCACTCGTTGAGGCAGAACTCGTAGATGCCTTGCAGCCGTTCGGCCAGCTCACCGCCCTCCTCCATGTTCAACGCCTTGATCAGCTCCATGAGCACGTCGCGGAGGGTATCTCGGTTTTCCTGATGGCAGGCCTGAATGCCCGCCTCGTAAAGCTTCTCGATCAGCTTCTCGGGCGAGGCGGTCTGGACCGACTGCTGCTGGTATTGCTGGCGCGCGCTGTACATGAGGATGGATGCAAATTTGAATCCAACGTGCGTGACGGAATTGGGACGAGCAACGCCGGGATGTCTCCGTCCCCCCGCGGAAACGATTTCCGGCCCGGAGAGACATTCCGGAACGGCGGCGCCCTCGTTGCTCACCTCTGGTTATCGGAGCCCTGGGCATTCTTTTAAGAACCTGTTCCATTTTCCGTCTCGGGGCCCCGATCGGCAGCGATGGCCCGCGATCCCACACAGGGTCCGAGGGCCCTACGGATCGCTCCCTCGCCTACGCACTCGGGGCGGTGGACGGCTCGCTCCGGGGCAGCCGCACCACGAACCGGCTCCCCGTTCCCTTTTCGGTGTGGACCTCCACGCTCCCCTCCATCTCCTCAACCGCCCGGCGGGTGACCGCCAGTCCCACCCCGCTCCCCTCATATTCTCGCCCGAGGCCCTCCGAGGCCTGTCGGAACGGCTCAAAGAGCTCCGCGGCCCTCTCCGGCTCCATGCCGATGCCGGTGTCTTCGACCTCCAGCACGGCCGCCCCGTCCTCCAGGGCCGTGCGGACCCACACCGTGCCTCCCTCTTCGGTGTACTTGATCGCGTTGGAGATGAGGTTCTGGACGACAATCTGCACCCCTCCCTCGTCGGCCCGGGCCCAAATGGGAGCACCGCCCGTCTCGTCCCGGAGGTCCACCCCTTCGTTCTCGGCCCTCGACATGAATTCTTCAGCCGTCCGACGCGTCCGGGCCGCGAGATCGATGGGCTGACTCTCCAGCTCCATCTGCCCGGCCTCCAGCTTCGAGAGGTTCAGCACCCCCTCCAGGGTATCCAGGAGTCGCTTCCCGCCTTGCTCAATCAAACGGACTTTCTGTCCCAGCGACTCGCCGGCCGACGCGTCCAGGGCATCCACTTCGGTCCCAAGGACCTCGGCGAACCCGATGATGGAGGTCAGGGGCGTGCGGATTTCGTGGCTCATGTTGGCGAGAAACGAGGACTTCAGCCGGGCCGCCTTCCGGGCCTCGTCCCGGGCCTCCTCGGCGTCGGTGCGGGCCGCCTCCGCCGTCTCCTTCGCCGCGCGAAGCTCCTCCTCCCGCCGCAGGCGCTCGAGCACCAGGGCAGCGTACCCGCCCAGCACCTCCAGGAGACGCAGGTTCAGCCGGTCGAAGCCGCCCTCCACCGGGGTCCCGACGATAATGACCCCGCGCCGACCGATCGGCACCCCCGCCGCGGAGCGCAGGTCGCCGTAGTCGATGTCGTTCTCCAGCGTCGCGGTGTTGGGGACGACGACCGCCTCCCCCGCCCGCAGGGCACGGGCCGCGATGGTGTCGCCGTCGACGGGCTGCGGGCTGGGAGACGGGAGATCCGCGTCGCCCTCGGCGGTGGTGCTCCTCGGGATGATCTCATCCGCCTCCACGAACGCGGTGTGCCGAAACGGATACGTGAAGACGTCCTGGAGCACCCCGTGTACCTCGTCGGCAATCTCTGCCGGGGACTCGGCCCGCAGCAGCCGCCGGGTCGCCTCGTAGAGCGCCTCGATCTTCTCCGTGCGCTCGCGGAGGGCCCGCTCCTGCCCCTTCTGGTCTGTGATGTCGTTGAGGTGAAACAGGGCCCCCTGCATCGCCCCGTTGGCGCCCTGCAGGGGCGCGCCGTTTATCGAGAGGACGCGCCAGGTTCCGTCCGGCCGCTCAATCGCGTGCTCGTAGCCGAGGATCGGCTCTTCGGTTCGGAGGACCCGCGGGAACGGGAGCTCCTCGTCCGGGATGGGACGGCCGTCGACCGTCGTGATGCTCCACGACGGGTCGTTGAAGGCGCGCCCGAGCGCCTCCTCCGTCTCGATCCCAAGCACCTCCTCGGCCCGCTCGTTGACCCGGATGAAGGCGCCCTCCTCGTCCAGCATCACGATGGCGGCCGGGCTCGTAGACAGCAGCCGGCTCAGAAGGTCGCGCTCCTCCCGAAGGCTGGTTTCCCGATCCAACCGGTCGAACACAACCGCCGCGTAGGTCCCCAGCACCTCGACCAGCCGGACGTCGAACTCGCTGATGGCACCCGGGGTCGGCGAGGCCACCGCAAAGGTGCCGTGCGTTCCCATCGGCACCACCACCACGGACCGGAGGTCTCCATACTCGTGCGGGTCTTCCACCTCGACGGCCTCCAGGTCCGAAATCGCGAGCGTGTCCCCGGACCGGTAGACCTCGGCCACGGCACTGTCCCCGTCGATGTCGAAGGGCGGGCGTTCAGGCATGAACTCGCGGGTTGCCTCCGACACGTGGACCACCTCCAGGCCCCCCTCGTGGGCAATCCGGACGGACACCCCCCGGTGGCCAAGGGCCTCCCGGATGATCTGGACCAGCACCGTGCCAATCTCGTCTTTACTGGAGGCCTTCAGCAGGCGGTCGGTCGTTTCGTACAGGGCCTCCACCTTCTCCTCTCGCTCACGGAGGGCCTGTTCCCGCCGGCTTCGCTCCGTTACGTCCCGGGTCGTGCCTACGATCTGCTGTACCGTCCCGTTGACCTCCACCGGCGCGATGCGGGTCGTCCGGTGCATCATCTCTCCGTCCAGATACACCGACTCTTCGTACTCAAGGGGTTCCTGCCGTCGGACGCACGCCCGGTACCGCTCCTCAGATTCTTTCCCGGCCTCGTCTTCGAGGATGTCCCGGGGCGTCCGTCCACGGACCTCCTCCTCAGAGAAGCCACTCATCTGTTCGTAGGCGGGATTGACTCGCTGAGCAGAAAACGTCAGTCTGGCCTCTTCCTCCTCGACGTCGACGAGGAAGAGCGCGTCCTGGGCGTTTTGGACGAGCATCTCCGACTGCCGCAGCCGTCGCTCTCGCTCCTTCTCATCGGTGACGTCCTGGGAGACGGCCATGCCGGCGATGACAGCCCCGTCCTCATCCCGAACCGGAAGGACCTGGATGCGGTAATCGCCTCCCTGGTATCGCTCCTCCAGGACGCCTTTCTCCCCCTCCAGGGCGCGGCGGTAGTACGCGGCCTGCCGGTCGGCAATGTCGTTCGGAAAGAGGTCGTGGAGCGTGCGCCCGACGACCTCCTCGGGCGAGAGCCCGACGGCGGTCAGTCCCTCTCCCCCGGCCAGCTGGAACGTCAGGTCCTCGTCGAACAGGAAGACAGCCCCGTCCGGAAAGTTTTCCACGAGGGTCTGGTACCGGCTCTTCGACGTCCGGAGGGCCGTCCGCCGCCGTCGCTGCTCGGTGATGTCTTGGAGGGCCCCGGTCACCTCGACGACCTCCCCATCTTCCTCAACCGGCGCGCCCACCGCGCGGACCCACCGACGATTCCCGTCGGCCGTGGTGATCCGATACTCTAGGTCGTAAGCCTCCCCCGCCTCCACGCAGCGGTCGAAGGCCTCGCGCACCCGCGACTGCGCGTCCGGGTGCGGAAACTCGAACGCCGCGTCCAGGTGTAGCTCGGTGTTCGGGTCCAGGTCGTGGATGCGGTACACCTTGTCCGACCAGGACACCGCCTCCGTCCGGAGATCGACCGTCCACGCCCCCGTCAGCCGCTGGGCCTGTTCCAAAAGGCCCCGCTGCCGTCGGAGCTCCTCTTCTCGCTCCCGCGCCTCGGTCACATCCCGCTGGATGGACACCCAGTACTGCAGGGTGCCCCCCGCATCGAACATCGGGGTCGTGGTCCAGCGGGCGACGTAGCGCTCTCCATCTTTGCGGTAGTTTACGGTCTCCCCCGCCCACGCCTCCCGGGCCGCCATGGCCTGTTCGAGGGACTCGATCACCGCCGGGTCCGTCTCCGGGCCCCGGAGCAGCTGCGGCGTCCGGCCGAGGAGCTCCGCCTCGGCGTACCCGGTCATCTCTTCGAACGCGCGGTTCACGTACACGATCGTCCCACTGCCTGCGTCCCCGCCCGCATCGCACCCGGGGGCCTCGGTCACCACCACGCCGTCGGTGGTCTGCTCCACCGCCTCGGACAGAATGTGTAGGCGTCGCTCCCGGGCCTTCCGGTCGGTGATGTCGAGCATGAGGCCGCTAAAGACGAGCGTTTCCCCGACCGCCCCCGGGCGCCGCTCCAGTGTGGAGGTGAGCAGGAGCCACACCCGCTCCCCGTCGGGCCGGTCGAACGGCAGCTCCACCTGCTCGGGCGCCTCCCCGCTGCGGGCCGCCCGGACGCACCGGTCGTGCCGCTCCCGGTACGCCTCCGGCACCCGGCGCAGAAACTGCGCCTCGAAGTCGTCCGCCTCCGGGGACAGCCCGAGCAGCGCCTCGGCCCGCTCGCCGACGAACGCGTAGCGGCCCGCCCCGTCCGGCTCCACCCGGTACTGAAACTCAACGCCGGGGAGGCTCCGGGCCACCCCGCGGAGCCGGTCCACCTCGGCCGTCCCGGGCCGCAGGGCCCCAGCGGGCTTGGCCGCTCCCACAGACAGGAAGCAGCGCCGGGCCCAGGCCCCGACCAGACACACCGCGGCACCGGCCACGAACGAGAGAATGTATCCGAGCACCGGTCCACCGGCAGGAAGCGTACTCATCGGCCCTCACCTGTGCGGGTCGACAGGGCGACTAAGGAGAAGATTGTGTTGGGCTACGAGTGTAAGCAAAAATTAGGGCAACGAAAACAGCAGGGGTCAGGGAGGTCCACACGACTCCTTCCCGTGACGAATCCGTAACATTGACGCGGGCCCCTGGGGACTCGACAGCACCGTGTGGGAGGCGTGCCCTGGACGACGCCCCCGGTGCGGCCCGACGCCGTCGAAGAGGGCGCTCCCGGCAGCCCCACACGGTGCGGACGACCCTGCAGAAGGTCCTGCACAACCCCCTCTACAAAAACGTACAGCCCCCGGCGGGCGGCCGGCGGCTGTGCTTGGGGAACGAAACCCGTTCCCAAAAGAGGGAGAAAGTGGGCCTCCGTCAAGCGGATTACTGGAGAAGCGAGAGCACGCTCTGGCCCGCCGCGTTGGCCTGCGCCAGCTGCGCGGTCCCGGACTGCTGCTGCACCTGCAGCTTCGCCACCTGCGTCTGCTCCTTCGCAAAGTCGGCGTCCTCAATTCGGCTCTGGGCCGCGTTCAGGTTCGTCTGGCTCGTCTCCAGGTTCGACTCCTTGAACGAGAGCCGGTTCTGGCTCGCGCCCAGGTCACTGAGCTGACTCGTCAGCCCGTTGATCGCACTGTCCACGTCGTCGATGATGGCGCGGGCCTCATCGGAGCTGCCGCCCTGCAGCCGACGGCCAATATCGTCACTGTCCTTGACTTCGACCGAGAAGCTCTTCGTCTCGCTAGCTCCGATTTGGTTCGTCGCGATGCTCAGATTGCTGGCATCAAATGCAATCTTGTTGCTCCCATCACTCGATAGAGTCAATGTGTCGTTAGTGCCGGTGAATGTGGTAGTAGCACCAGTAGAGGCCCCCGTGAATGTGGCTGTCGTGCCCGAAGCACTGAGTGTAAGCGTTGCAGTGCTCCCTGACCCAGTCGCCTGCGCGTTGATCTCGAAGGTGCCCCCTTCAAGGTCCCCCGCCAAGTTTGTCCCGGATGCATCCAAGGTCTTGAAGCCACCCGTTGTGAGCGCTGTAACGGCACTGGAGGTCGAGGAGAAATCTCCGGCGTTTACGTTCTGGCCGGCGTCGTCCCCGGTATTCGACGTAACGTCCAGGTCGCTCGCCACCCCGAGGTCTTCGGCAGTGGAGTTGGCGATGTTGACGTCGAAGGTCTGGTCGCTCTCCGACCCGGTCTGGAACGTCAGCCCGACCGAGTTGCCACCGGACCCCGACGACCCGCCCTTGATCAACTGATCCCCGTTGAACGTCGTGTTCTCGGCGATGTCGTTGACCTCCCCGACCAGCTC
>NZ_NCQY01000019.1 GCF_002894645.1 Salinibacter altiplanensis | reverse complement strand
TTGGCCGGTCCGCTCCTCAAGCTCCGGCAAGATCCGTCGGTAGCCGTAGGCGGGATGCTCCTGAATGATCTCGCGAACGCAGTTCATCAGTTTCTGCTCTTCTTCGGATGGTTCCTCTAGGCGGTTCTTCCGGTAGTAGTAGGTGCTCTTTGGCAGGCCGATTGCCTCAAGACACCTGTTGAGTCCGTGCTCCTCTCTATGCTGATCCACCAGACGGACTTTTTCGGTGGTGGTCAGCTCTCGCCCAAAAAATTCTTCAGCAGGGCGATTTCGACTTCCTTCTGGCCGACCATTCGCTCTAGGTTGGCGATTTTGTCCTTCTTTTCCTTCAGCTCGTCGGAGCCGCCGAAGGCCTTGGAGCCGTTCTCCTTGAGTTTCTTTTTCCAGTTCGAAAGGGTAACAGGGTGGATGTCGTAGGCCCTGGCAACCTCTGCGTCGGTTCCATCCGACTGGAGCGCTTCGAGTACGACTTGGAGTTTGAACTCGGAACTGTAGGTGCGTTGTCCCATGGCGCATCTGGTTGGATTGGTTCTTGGTTGCAGGAAAACTAAGCCTCCTGCGTCCCAACGTCAGTTAGTCGACCCACCAGTCCAACTTTTCGGGCGCACCTCA
>NZ_NCQY01000018.1 GCF_002894645.1 Salinibacter altiplanensis | reverse complement strand
TTCGGACACGTCAGCCCGAGCGGGTTCGGCGTCGCTGGTCGGGAGTGGCGACGCGAGCGGATGGAAACCTCGCCGGACGAGGTCGTTTTGTCGGATCAAATTCTGTTTAGCGTTTTCCTGTCCATTTCAGCTGATCTACGTCGTTACGCACACAGGGTAGAAGAGAATGAGAAGGAGTCGGGTCCATGCCGTGAATGTCGTTCTCTCCGCAGTCTGCATGGGCCTCGGAGGGGGAGCTTATGCCGGGCTGCTCCCGGCCCGGATGGGCATTCTTCCCCTCTTCCCCTTCCTCAGTGCCGCATTACTTTATGGTGGGGCTTGGTGGATACAGCGCTTTCCCTCTCATGTGAGTATGCCGAATCAGACGGCGTACGACGCGCTGTCAGAGGAAGACCAACAGAAAGTAAATGCCCGCATGCTGCCCCTCTTCTACTGGTCCGTCACGCCGTGGATCGCATGTGGGATTGTCAGCTTCCTCTTTCCTGCCCCAGCAGTCGTTCTTGTTGTAGCCCTGGTGCTTGCCAGTATTGCGAACGTCGGAATGACAATACGTTTTCTATCGAAAGCAAATCGAAAGTTGAGTGAGCTCCAAGAGGCCCGGCAGGACAGACCAAGATAGAGAAAGGAACCCTCCACTACAGCCGACGCTGAGCGGATGCTCGGTGCGAACGTCATCAACTGATCGGTCCCCTTTCAGAGCACCCCACTTCCAGCGCGGCTGAGTTATCTCGTTATAGCGCTCAGTGGCTCAGACGATAGTCCATGTCTCGTTTCTTCTTCCACGCGTCTTGCACCCTGCTTCTTCTCGTCGGTTATGCGCTTCCTGCTGGCGGGCAGCATCTCCCCGACGGTGCTGAAGACTGGTATCTGGATACGAGCGATGGAGTCGATCTCTACGTCGTGGAGTTCGGCGCTGCAACTGCGCCCGGTGATACCGTTGTCGTACTCCACGGAGGATGGGGCGCGGAGCAAAGCTATCTGTGGCCTGCAGTCGAACCGCTTGCCGGCCGGTACCACTTTGTTTTCTACGACCAACGAGGATCTCTCCGGTCGCCTGCCCCCGACAGCACCGTTTCTCTCCAGCGGTTCGTTTCCGACCTTGAGGACCTCCGGAGCGAGCTCGGGCAGGAACGGCTCACGATTTTCGCTCACTCGATGGGCTCACGCCTTGCCTACGCGTATCTCCGAAGGCACCCCGGACACGTCCGCCGGCTTGCTCTTGCGGGGCCGCTGGTTCCAACCGGATTCGACGGTGGGGACAAGCAGAAGATGAGGAAGGCGCGCAAGCAGTTCGTCCAGTGGGCGGAGAAACGAGAAAAAGCGGAGGTGGCTGAAGAGGGGCTGGATCGAGAGTCCCTTTCGGACCGAGATTCCCTCTCGGATCGAGAGGCGACGGCCGATTGGCGGATTGGATTTGCGGCGGGCAACATCTACCACGTCGAGCGGTGGCGCCGAATGGAAGGAGGCCGGGCCTTTTACAACGGGGACATTGCCGGGCTCATCAATCAGAATACGCCAGATCGCCTGCAAGCAAACCAGTTTGAGACGCTCCAGACATCGGAGGTCCCGGTGCGGGTAATCATTGGGGACCACGACTTGGTCGATTTTGGCCTCGTTTCGTGGCCCGCAGTTGCCGACGCTCTGGAAAACGTAGAGATGACAACCCTTCAGAATGCGGGGCATAACGCGTGGATCGATCGCCCGGGGACGTTCAACGACGCGCTACGCCGAGCGCTGCGCTCATCCAATGAATAGCGGGAGCGCAATAACACTTTATTGCAGCCGACGACGGGCTGTTGCAGCTTTCGAATGGGAATGTCTCTCAGACCTCCTTTCCACATTTTGAAGTCCGTCGCACCTGAATGTCACCGTTATCCCTCACTGCATTACTACTTACAACTCCAATCGGATATGACCACACCAGATACGAGTAACGAAATCGCACCC
>NZ_NCQY01000017.1 GCF_002894645.1 Salinibacter altiplanensis | reverse complement strand
CCAACGTCAGTTAGTCGACCCACCAGTCCAACTTTTCGGGCGCACCTCAAAGATCCTGACGCATCCCATCCTGAAAAGTACGCGTCATAATCGAGTGGAGGCTGGTCACTCAACTCAAGTAACAGAAAGTCAGACTCGTCCCGAGCGGCCTGGAACTGGGCTCCTGAGATACCATCATGAGACAGTTCGTTGTTTGGGTTTGAGCACGAGGGACTTTCGTAATTAAACCAGAATGTCCAATCCTGGATATCCGACTTTTCGCTGGATCCAATAACTCCGTTCTGATTTATATAGTCGGCACAATGGTGTGCGCTTAAAAAATATGGATTGAGTATTCCTCCTTTATTATTGACTAGTGCTCCTGAACACCACCGGGTTCCATCACCCAGAAGCACCATCGCTACGGAACGCTTCTCCTCTTGCCAGTCATTTCCTTCCGAGCAGTTGATGTTAATGTTGCAACTTTCAGAATCCCCAAATCCATTTGTATTCATGTCGGATTGATTTTCAGTGTCTGAGGGAAACATGTCCCGGTAGCCGTGAATCACCTTGGCAAGTCGTAATTGTGTCTGACCCCGGGCGTTCTTTGGTTCGTAGTACTCCAGCGTAATTATGTCGCCCTCAACGGGGAGCGTTGAAAAGCGTCCGTACGACTTGTTGTTGGCGGCAGTGAACGCACCAAGCACAGTCGAGTGATCCTGGTTGTACAGGAATAACTTGCCACCCTCGGGAAGGCGAAATCGATCGAAAATGAAGTTGAGCGAGTGTGCAGCCTTCGACGCGATCCGAAGGCGCCACAGACGCCCACCATCGGAGAGGTCGGTCCACTGCCCGGCATTTTGGAGACCCAGACTCACGTTCAATGCTGCTCCGAAGCGGGGTGGAGCCGGATTGGCACTCTGTCGATTCGCACGGTCCTCTTCCTTTAGGGCCTGCACGTCTACGGGGCGCATTGTTTCAGTAAGGGCGTTGCGCTGAACCGCGTGCTTAAAGCTGTATGGTGTGCCACCGTGTTGGATTTGGGCGACGGAGAGATTCGGGGTGACCGTCACAAGAAGGACGGTCATCAGGATCAGGATAAGAATATGAGGGAATAAACGGAAGGGGGTAGACATGTGGCGGGAGGTTAGCGTCTTGGGTGGGAAAATGAAGGAGGGGAGAGATGTGGAGTAGACTTTTCGTTATTTTATTATCATAAAATCAAAAAATTAAGAGATAAAATGTCAAGGAGAGTTAAAGTCAGTTCGCCGGTTTCCTTCCGCAGTGTGGGTGGCTCCCTCTCCTTCCGTGATCGCATCCACGTCGACCGGCGGCAGGTCGTGGTACCAGTCGTGGTGGGGCGACCAGGCGTGGCACTCGTGGCACTGCGTCTCGCGCCACACCTTTCCGCACTCCGGGCACTGGCCCTGCGTATCGAAGGTGTGCCAGGCGTGCCCGCACTCGCAGGTCCAGGTGGCGCTGGGCGGAGGCGCCCATTCGCACTTTGGGCAGTAGATTTCCATGGTCTCAGGAAGAGCCGCTGAGGAGGAGAGTGCCGGTTGACAAGGCCGCGGCCGGTGAATAGTCTACTGTCGATTCGTGATGCGTGAAGCGTGAGACGTGATGGCCGGCACCAGAGCCAGGACCGCAGAACTCACGTATCACTTCTCACGCTTCAAATTCAAGCGCCTTTTCTATCGGTTTCTGTCCTCTTCGATTCAGCCCATCTCCGCCATGCCGACGTTTGATCCCGAAAACTTCACCGTTCGCCTCCTCGCCGAGTCGCTGTTCTACGACATCGAGTACGGCCTCGTGGGCAGCGTGAGTCTTATCGATTCGGAGACGGAGCGGGAGCTCTACCTCGCGTCCTTCATGCCGGACGACGGGACGTACCTGGTGGAGGCTGCCACAGCGTGGGAAGACGAGCCGACGTTAGAAGAGGATACGGACGTCGCCTACGCCCTGGCTGTCGATAGCGACGTGCATGGGCGCTACGAGGTGCCGGAGGCGGCAGCGCAAGAACTTCTGGAGCTGGCCCGCGAGCACGACCTGCTGCCAAGTGTCACCATCCGATGCCGGCAAGCAGGGGCGACGCGGCGTTTTCCCGCGGGCCCGATCATTGCCGATGCACTAGGCACTGTCTGACAAAAAGCTGGTATGAAGGTCGAGTCGTAAGTGGACTTGTTCTGAGATTTGCCGATGGCCCGACGTCGCCGCTACGAACTGACCGATGAGCAATTTGATCGCATTGAAGATGCTCTTCCGGAAGTCGACGGAAGAGGCCGGCCCTACGAGGACCACCGGAAAGTGGTAAATGGGATCTTCTGGGTTCTTCGTTCGGGAGCCCCTTGGCGGGATCTTCCCGAGCGTTATGGGTCGTGGAAAACTGTCTACGACCGATTTCGTCGATGGGCTGAAGATGGCACTTTGCAGTCGATTGTCGAGAAGCTTCAGGGAGAACTCGACGCTGAGGGCCATATCGACTGGGACCAGTTCAATGTGGACAGCACAACGATCCGGGCCAGCCGCTCGGCAGCCGGTGGGCCGACCGACGATAAAAAGGGGACAGGTCCAGCCGAGAAGACGAGGGAGTAAGTTCTGCCCTCGGATACGGCCGGGGAGGATTCTCCACCTCTGGTACACTCTTGTGAGCGATGGCAACGGACTTCCGATGGCCGCTCTTCTTACGGCTGGGCAGCGCCACGAATTGGCCTTTTTCACTGATGCAATGGACGCCGTGGGGGTGCCGAGGCCTGTCGGGCGGCCCAAGCAGCGGCCTGAGGCGGCCCAAGGGAGACCGGGCTTACGACTCCAAAGAAAACCGACGGTGGTGTTGGGAACGGAACATCGAGTCGGTAATTCCGGCCCGAAACGGGATGCATACCGGAGCCGGACGTCCTCCGACTTGCGATGAGCAAAAATACAAGCGACGGAATGTTGTCGAACGCCTGGTGGGCCGCCTGAAGGAGCGTAGGCGAGTTGCGACCTGCTATGAGAAGAAAGCCAGCCACACGGGAGCGACAGCTCCACAGCGATGCTCCAGTGGGCCTTCATCGGCGAGTATCTGAAACAATAATTCTCAGACAGAGCCTAACCACCGAATGGAGAACATCAAGGCAACCGGGTTGGAGATGCCCGCTAAAGGCCCGCGGATCTACCGGGCACGGAGGGCAACACCTCCATCCTGAGCCTCGAGGTACAGTTCTGATCCGCCCCCATTCACGTCGCCTCGGTAGTTGAGCTCGTCCTCCTCATTGCCAATCCGGATCGTGGAGAGGTCGAAATCAGAGGTCACGTCCACGTCGTCATCAAAATCGGTGTTGAGGTCAAACCCGGCAGTGGCGGGGAGGGCGAGAGTTGCATCGCCGTCGTGGGCATCGATGTACACGTCGTCGGTCACCGCCGCGAACGACGCGGAGATCGTCCCGTCGTGCGTATCAACCCGGAGACCGCCCTCCAGTCCCTCGACCGTGAGGTCTCCGTCGTGGGTGTCCACCGAGAGGCGGCCCTCAACGTCTTGAAGGTTCATGCGACCCTCGTGGGTATCGAGCGTCACGTCGCCGCTCTGGTCCGCAATGGAAATGGGGCTTTCGTGGCTGTCGATGGTGACCGCACCGCGCTGCTCGGCGACGGTGATCGGGCCCTCGTGGGTATCGATGCGGAGCTCTTCGGCGAGGCCTGTCACCTCGATGGTCGACTCGTGGTCGTCGATGTGGAGAGCCGTGGACCGCGGCATCCTGATCGTGTAGTGGACCGCCGGAATGTCGATGCCGCCCCACCGGAATCCGTCCTCGTCGAAGCCAAACACCACCGACTCGTCGTCTCCGTCCTCGTGGTCGGTCACGAGCCGAAAGCGGTCGTCGTCCGTTCGGGTTCGGATTGTTACCTTTTCGGCGCTGGGGGCCTCGTCGGTCGGCATAATCTCGGCCTCGTACCGCACGCGATCGCGTTCCCAGGTGGTGACGGTGACGCTGCCTTCGTGGTTGTCGACGGTCACGGTGCCGTCTGGGGCAAGGGGCACCGCATCCCTCACGGTTCGGGCTGGGGTCTGGGCGACGGCCAAGGGAGCGACGCCCAGGCCGAGAACCACGGCGATCAACAGGGTGTGGAGAAGAAAGGCAGATCGGAGCATGGAGAAAGGGGGGGGACGTAACAGGAGTCGGGAAGGTCCGCGAAAGAACCGCGGGATGTCCCAATCAGACAAGGGCATTCGACAATCCGTTGCACCTGTTCTCAAGGGGCCGGCAGGGAGCCTCGGAGCGGTCCTGTCGTCGCTCGCCCGTGGAGCCATACAGGCCTGGGGCGGATACATTACAGCCCCACGGCCCAGGAGGGCGATCTAGACGTCACACGCGCGTCATGGTCGTTGCCCTCAAGACCTGCTGCGGAGGCCGCCGTTCCCGAAGCGATCGTGTGTGGGCCAAGATCTACACGTGCTCCTCGGCGTGGTAGGACGAACGCGTCAGCGGACTGCTCTCGACGTGCTCGATCCCCTTCTCCTCTCCGACCTCCTTGTACCAGTCGAAGACCTCGGGCTCCACCCACTCCTCGACCGGGAGATGGTGATCGGTCGGCTGCATGTACTGGCCGATCGTCATCACGTCGAGGCCGATCTCGACGAAGTCATCCATGATCTCCAGAACCTCTTCCTTCGCTTCGCCAAGGCCCACCATGATGCCGCTCTTCGTGCGCAGGTCCTCCTCTTTTGCCCATCGGAGGACCTTCAAGGAGCGCTCGTAATTGGCCTGAGGACGAACGCGGCGGTAGAGGCTGGGCACCGTCTCCACGTTGTGATTGAAGATGTCCGGCTCCGCCTCGAAGACCGTCTCGCACGGCTCTCGCATGCCCCGAAAGTCGGGCGTGAGCACCTCGCAGGTGGCCCCCTGGTTGTGGATGCGCTCGATGACCTCCGCGAAGATGGGGGCGCCCCCGTCCTCGCGGTCGTCGCGGTTGATGCTGGTAATGACGGCGTGCTCCAGATCCATCTTGCCGACAGCATCGGCCACGCGGCGCGGCTCGTCCCAGTCAAGGCCGTCCTGGGGCTGTCCCGTCTTGACGGCGCAGAAGCCGCAGGAGCGGGTGCACACATCGCCCAGAATCATGAACGTGGCCGTGCCACGGCTCCAGCACTCTCCCATGTTCGGACAGTTGGCGCTCTCACAGACTGTGTGCAGGTCGTGGTCGTCCACGGTCTCCCGCACGTCCTTGTACGTCTCGCCCTGCGGGAGCGAGACGCGGAGCCACTCCGGGCGCTCGCCCCGTTTGTTTTGGTTCGTGTTCTCGACGACTGGCAGCTCGACGAATCCGGGATCGCCGTCGCCCGAGGGCCCAATGGGATCGGGCTCAACGGCGCCCAGGTCCGTTTCGCCGGGCATGGTAGGCGTGTCGTCCGAGGACTCCGGGTCGCGGGTCTCAGTGGTGGACATAAGAGACAGCAGAAGATCAGTTAGCCGGTCACAGAACCGGTATGAAAATACGGGCAGACGAGTACGAAGGGGCGCACCGCCCGTTCCTCCGAGAGGCCTCGGGGTCGTGCTTGTGACAGTCTGTTCTTGACCGGGGGGAGCGGCGTGGGTCCTGGACACCGCACGGCCGCTCAGGCGTCGTCGAGGTCCGCATTCAGCAACCCAAAGTAGAGCACATCCAAACGTTTGCCGCCATTGTTGCGGGGGCGGCGGAGTCGTCCCTCCTGCACAAACTCCTCCTTGTGCAGCACGCGGGCCGATGCGCCGCTTCGTGCAAACACCTCTGTCGTCAGGCGCGTGTCCTGGAGCTTCGCAAGGGCAGGGTCCACAAACCGGCGCACGGCGTCTGTCATCAAGCCCTGGTTCCCGTACGGCTTCGCGAGCCAGTGGCCGATGCGGGCGCGGGGGGAGGCCCTTGCGTCGAGGCGGTCGGCGCCCACCATGCCGATGAGTGTGCCGTCCGCCCGGCGGATGGCACAGGTCGTTTCCGGAGACTGTTCAGACCAACGCCGAACTCGCTCTTCGATCCAGGTCCTGGCGTCTTCCTCCGTATAGGGCTACGGAATGTGAAGGGAGGTGCGCCAGAGGTCTCGCTCTTGCAGGTGCTGCACGAGCGCGTCCTGATCGCGGGGCCGGACGGGGGGGCGGTTGGCGGAAAAGGAGGAAGGGCATGGACATCGTAGCGGGGTCGTGTTCGATTCAGGGCAGGGACAAACCGACGCACGATGAGCGTGCTCTGGGAGGAGAGCCCCCTGCAGGGGAGCACCCCGGCCCGATTTTGAACGGAGGTCTTGACAACGAGGCGCCGAGTCATGAGACTGTGAGTCCGGCTGACGCCCCAACCGGCACGCGCCTTTCTTTGCTTCCTTGCTCAGCCCCATGTGGCCTCGATCCCTACTTTTTGCCCTCGCCGTTCTGCTTGTTGGCTGCTCGTCCGGTCCCACGGCCGACCTCGTTCTGACGAATGGGACCGTCGCCACGCTCGACGGGGCGCACGGGGATGTGGAGGCCCTCGCCGCTGCGGGCGACACTGTCCTGGCCGTGGGGAGCGCTGAGGACATAGAGGCCCATGTGGGGACAGACACGCGCGTCATTGACCTTGACGGCCGCCTCGCTGTCCCGGGCTTTATCGAGGGGCACGGCCACTACATGGGCATGGGCGAAGCGCAAATGCAGCTCGGCCTGCTAGGCACTCCGTCTTGGGAACGGATCGTCGCCATGGTCGACTCGGCCGCTACTGCCTCGACTGACGGAGCGTGGGTGCAGGGGCGCGGGTGGCATCAGGAGAAGTGGGACGCAACGCCGGATCGCATGGTGCGCGGCTTTCAGACGAATGAGCGGCTCAACCAGGTGGCGCCGGAGACCCCGGTCTACCTGACCCATGCCAGCGGCCACGCCGCCATCGCCAATGACGCCGCCCTGGAGGCGGCCGGCATCGGTCCGGACACGCCCGATCCGGACGGCGGCACCGTCGTGCGGGACGCACAGGGCCGGGCCACCGGGGTTCTTCTGGAAACCGCGGCGGGGCTGGTGCAGGAGGCGGTGGAGGCGTCGCGGAGCAACATGAGCCCTCAGCAGCGCCGCCGCCGGCGGGAGCGGCAGGTGCGGCTCGCCGCCGAGGAGGCGCTCGCGAACGGCGTGACGAGCTTTCAGGACCAGGGGGCCTCCTTTGAGACGATCGAGCTGTATCGCACGATGGCCGAGAACGAGGCCCTTGGCATCCGGATGTACGCGATGGTGTCGCAGGGGGAGGTGGCGACCGACACCCAAGAGCGCCTGGCCGAGATCCGCGCCGTGGGCGCCGCCGATCATCATCTAACGGTGCGCTCGATTGGCGAAGTGACGGCGGACGGGGCCCTCGGCTCCCGCAGCGCCTGGATGCTGGAGCCGTACGACGACGCGCCCGACGACACGGGCATCAACGTCACGTCGATGGACCGCATCCGAGAGATTGCGGAGATCGCGCTGGAGGAGGACTACCAGCTCGCCGTGCACGCCATTGGGGACCGCGCAAATCGGGAGACGCTCGACCTGTACGCGTCGCTGTTTGAGGAGGCTGAGGGGAGCGGGGCGGAGCGGCGCTGGCGCATCGAGCATGCGCAGCACCTGCACCCGGACGACATCCCGCGCTTCGGCGACCTCGGGGTGATTGCCTCGATGCAGGCCATCCACGCCTGCTCCGACGCTCCGTACAACTACGAGCGCCTCGGGGCCCAGCGGGTGAACCAGGGGGCGTACCTGTGGAAGACGCTGCGGGAGGACGGGGTCGTGGTCGGAAATGGGACCGACGTGCCGGTCGAAAAGATCAACCCCCTCGCGAGCCTCCACTGCACGGTGGCCCGTCAGGTCCCGGGCAGCGACACGACGTTTACCGCGGAGGAGGCCCTCACGCCTCGAGAGGCGCTCAAGTCGTACACGATCAACAATGCCCGCATGGCGTTCGAGGAGGACATAAAAGGCACCCTCACGCCCGGCAAGCTGTCCGACGTCGCGGTGCTGTCGCACAACATCCTCACAGGGCCTCCGGAGCGCCTTCGAGAGGCAACGGTCGACTACACCGTCGTGGGGGGCGAGGTGGTTTATACGAAGGAGTGATCGTTTCCGGTGCGGGGGAAACGTCCGCGGGGCTGGCGAATTTCTGTATCCCACTCAGTCACTCTCAATAGTCCGCCTCACCCATGGAAGCGGTTTCCCCAAACTCGGTTCGTCCTGCGGAGGTCAAAGAGCTTCTGTCTGAGCACCTGCTGACGAAGGGCATGATGCCCATGGTGCTTGACATGGAGGCGAGCCAGGGGGTTCGTCTGCACGACAAGAAAAGTGGCCGCTCGCTCATCGATCTGTTCGGCTTTTACGCCTCGAACCCCCTCGGGATGAACCACCCGAAGATGAGTGGAGACGAGGCGTTCATGGAGCGGCTGGTGGACGCGGGCCTCAACAAGGTGACCAACTCCGACGTCATGACCGGGCACATGGCGCGGTTCGTGGAGACCTTCGATCGGGTGGGCATCCCGGACTACCTGCCGTACACGTTCTTTATCTCCGGCGGGGCGCTGGCCGTAGAGAACGCGCTGAAGACCGCCTTCGACTGGAAGGTGCGCAAGAACCACCAGAAGGGATACCGCCGCGAGGTGGGCCATCAGGTGCTGCACCTGGACCAGGCCTTTCACGGGCGCACCGGCTACACCATGTCGCTCACGAACACGGCCGACCCGCGGAAGACGATGTACTTCCCGAAGTTTGACTGGCCGCGCATCACGAACCCGAAGGTTCACTTTCCGCTCGACGCCGACGAGCGGGAGCGCGTACGGACCCACGAGGAAGAGGCCCTTCGACAGGCCAAGCGTCACTTCCACGAGCGTGAGGACCAGATTGCCGCCGTCATTCTGGAGCCGATCCAGGGGGAAGGGGGGGACAACCACTTCCGGCCCGCGTTTCTGCGGGAACTGAAGGCCCTGGCCCACGAGAACGACACCCTGCTCGTGTTCGACGAGGTGCAGAGCGGCGTCGGCATTACGGGCGAGTTCTGGGCGCACCAGGCCTTGGGGGTGAAGCCCGACATCATGGCGTTCGGCAAGAAGTCGCAGGTGTGTGGCATCCTGGCCGGGCGCAAGCTCGACGAGGTGGACGACCACGTCTTCGAGACGCCCAGCCGCATCAACTCCACCTGGGGGGGCAACATCGTGGACATGGTGCGCTTTGACCGCATCCTTGAAATCATGGAGGCGGAGCAGCTCGTGGACCACGCCGGACGGGTGGGAACGCACCTCCAGCACCGGCTGCACGAGTTGGCAGAGCAGTTCCCCGCCGTGTCCAACGTGCGAGGCGAGGGCCTCATGACGGCCTTCACGCTGCCGAGCACCGAGTACCGCGACCACGTGGCCCAGCAGACCTACGAGGAGGGGGCCATCATCCTCGGGTGTGGCGACCGGTCCATCCGCTTCCGCACCCCGCTCACGATCACGGAGGACGAGGTCGATGCGGGCATGGCCTGCATTCGCCGGGCGCTGGAGGCCACGGCGGCGGAGCACGGCACGCACGCCGACGAGACACAGGCCCACGCCCAGTAGGAGCCCACGCCCAGTAGGAGCCCACGCCCAGTAGGAGGGGCACACTGAATACGCCGTAGAGGAGGGGCTCTGCTCCGAGCTTCTCCTGCCCCTCGTGCGAGCTACTCCTCCCGTTCCCCGGCCGCCATCAGTTCGCGGGCGTTCCTGAGGGCCGCGTCCGTCACTTCCTCGCCGCTGATGAGGGAGGCGACTTGGGTGGCCTGCTCCTCCTCGTCGAGGCGGTGGATTGTGGTTTTCGTGGTGCCGTCCTCTACGATCTTCTCAACCCTGAAGTGGCAGTCCCCGAGGGCGGCGATCTGGGGAAGGTGGGTGATCGTGACGATCTGGTGGTAGCGGGCCAGGGCGTGCATGCTCTCGCCGACGCGGCGGGCCATGTTGCCGGAGATGCCCACGTCGATCTCGTCGAACACGAGAATGGGCAGGCGTTCGCTCTTGGCGAGAATCGTCTTGAGCGCGAGCATGATGCGGCTGATCTCACCGCCGGAGGCGATCTCGGCGAGGGGCATGGGGGACATGCCGACATTGGTAGACATGAAAAACTCGACCTGGTCCATCCCCTTCTGGAAGGCCCGGTAGCAGGCATCCGCGTCGTCGGGCTGGATCCACCCGTCGGGCTCCTCCGTCCGGGTGAAGCGCACTTCGAATTGGCTGTTGGGCATGCCGAGCGTGTCCAGCTCGTCCAGGATGGCGTCCTCGATGCGGGCGGCCACCTCGCGCCGCTTCTGGGAGAGGCGCTGGGCCACGTCCGTGAGGTTTGCTTTCGCCTCCTCAATCTGGGCGTCGAGCCGCTCCAGGTTGCCCTCAAAGTCCTGGGCCAGCTCGTACTTTTCGCCGATCTCTTCGCGGTGCTCCAGGACCGCCTCCAGGCTTCCCCCGTACTTTCGTTTCAGCTTTTTGAGCTCGGTGGTGCGCTCGCGGATGTCCTGGAGTCGCTCCGGGTCGAACTCGACGTGGGCGTTGTAGTCCTGGAGGAAGTTGGCCAGCTCGCTGACAATGATGCGGGCCGATTCGATCTCGTCGACGTGGGCCTCGAACGCGTCGTCGATGCGGGCGAGGTCCTGCAGGTCGTTGCGCGAGACCACGAGCTGATCGTGCAGGGCGTCCTCGCTCTCGAAGAGGCGCGCGTAGAGTTCTTTGGTCGAGGCGTAGAGGTGCTCGGCGTTTTCGAGCACGCGCTGCTCGGCCCGCAGCTCTTCCTCCTCCCCCGGCTGCGGATCGACGGCGTCAATCTCCTCGATCTGAAACTCGTAGAGCTCCTTCTGCTGTCGCAGTTCCCGCTCGCGGGCGGCCAGCGCCTCGCGCTCCTCCACGAGCGCAGCCACCTGGGCACGCTTCTCCTGATAATGCTCTACGAGCCCACTCAGCCCGCCGAAGCTGTCGAGCAGGCGAAGGTGGGTCTCGGTGTGAAGGAGGCTCTGGTGCTCGTGCTGCCCGTGCAGGTCGATCAGCTCGCCGGCCACGGCCCGCATCACGTCGAGCGTGGCGGGGGTGTCGTTCACGAAGCCGCGGCTGCCCCGCTCGGTGATGCGGCGGCGCAGGATGACGCGGGGGAGGGGAGTGGTGGGGATTTCGTTCTTCTCAAGCACCGTCCGGATGCGTTCGGTGTCCGCGTCGTCAAAGATGCCCTCGACGACGGCCTTTGGGGTGCCCTCCCGTACCACGTCAGTGTTTGCCCGCTCGCCCAAAATCATGCGCAGCGCCCCGATCAGGATCGACTTGCCCGCCCCCGTGGCCCCCGTGATGATGTTCAGCCCGCTCCCGAACTCCATCTCCAGCTCCTTGATCAGGGCATAGTCCTGAACGGACAACGACTGCAGCATGGCAAAATGGGGCTTTCAGAGTACGGATTGAAGATCGGGGGGCGGGTCCCAGACGCCAATCTTCAATCTGTAACCGTCAGTGGAAGAGGGGGCGCCCGGCCGAACCAACGGGGCACTCCCCCGTGGCGGAACGACCGGATCAAGAGACCAGGGACCAGCCGCCCTGGTTGATCTTCTTCTTGGCGTACTTCCACTTCATCTCCGTGGTCTCGCCATTGGCATTGTTGCGGACGGTGACGTATTCGTTGCGCCCCGGTTCGTCGGCCACAGTGACCGGCTGTTTTTCCTCGACGGTGGGGTCGCGCTCGGCCGCCTCGCCCTCCTGGCCGCCGCCCTCGCCGTCGGCGTCGATGCTGTAGTCGGGCTGGGCGGAGTCGTGCTGGGTCTGGGCGTTGCGCTGACTGAGGCGGCGGCGCGGCCCCTGGCCCTCCGTCTGCACCTCGTCGTCGACCACCGGCCCGGCGCGGAAGACGAGGGAGACGACCTCCTGGCCAATGTCGGCCATCATGTCGGAGAAGAGGTCGAACGCCTCCATCTTGTACTCGACGACCGGGTCCTTCCGCCCGAAGGAGCGGAGGCCGATGCCCTCCTTCAGCTCGTCGAGCTCGCGGAGGTGGTCGGTCCACTTCTCGTCGATGGTCTGGAGCATGGCGGTGCGCTCCAGCGCCTCGTTGATCTCCTGCCCGTTCGTGTCGAGGGCCTCGTCCACGTCCGCCACGGCGCGGATCGCGTCCTGCCCGTCGGTGAAGTCGACGAACACCTGGTCGATCATGTCGTCGCCGCGTTCCTGGCTCAGGTCGCGCAGCGTCTGGTAGAACGGCTGGGCGATGTTGGCGCGCTTCTGCCGGTAGTAGTCGGTCGCCCGGTCGTAGACGTGCTCCACGACCCCGTCCTCCCCGAGCTGCACGAACTGCTCGCGCTCCATCTCCAGGTCGAAGGCGAGGGTGCGGAGCAGGTCCTCCCGGAGGCCCGCGATGTTGCCCTGCCCGTAGTGGCGTTCCACGAGGGCCTCGACGTATTCGTAGAGCATGTTGAGCACCTGCCCGTGGAACCGCTCGCCCGTGAGGGCCTCGCGGCGGCGCTTGTAGATGACCTCGCGCTGCGAGTTGAGCACGTCGTCGTACTCCAGCTGGCGCTTCCGGATGGCGAAGTTGTTCTGCTCCACCTTCGACTGTGCCCGCTTGATGCTCTTGTTGATCCACGGGTGCGTGATGACCTCGCCCTCCTCGATGCCCATGCTGTCCATCACCTTCGCCACGCGGTCGGAGCCGAAGAGGCGCATCAGCTCGTCCTCCAGGGAGACGTAGAACTGGCTCTCGCCCGGATCGCCCTGGCGCCCGGCGCGGCCGCGCAGCTGGAGGTCGATGCGGCGGCTCTCGTGACGCTCGGAGCCGAGGATGGCCAGCCCCCCGAGCTCGCGGACCTCGTCGGTGATCTGAATGTCGGTCCCGCGCCCCGCCATGTTCGTCGCGATCGTGACCGAGCCCTTTTGCCCGGCCTCGGCGACGATCTGGGCCTCCTCCTTGGCCCGGTCCTGCTTGGCATTGAGGACGTTGTGGGGGATGCCCTCCCGCTTTAGGGTGCGGCTAATCGTCTCGGACACCTCCACCGAGGCCGAGCCCACGAGCACCGGCTGGCCGCGCGTGTTGTACTCCTTTACCTTTTCGACAATGGCGTTGTACTTCTCGCGCTTCGTCTGAAAGACGAGGTCGTCCTTGTCGTCGCGCCGCACCGGCTCGTGGGTGGGGACGACCACCACGTCCAGGTCGTAGATCTCGTTGAACTCCTCTGCCTCTGTTTCCGCCGTGCCGGTCATGCCGGACAGCTTGTCGTACATGCGGAAGTAGTTCTGGAGCGTGACCGAGGCGTAGGTCTGCGTGGCGTTCTGAATTTCAACCTCCTCCTTCGCCTCCAGCGCTTCGTGGAGGCCCTCCGAGTAGCGGCGCCCTTCCATGACGCGTCCGGTGTGCTCGTCGACGATTTGCACCTTGCCCTCCTGCACAATGTACTCGGTGTCGCGCTCGTACAGGGTGAACGCCTTCAGGAGCTGTTCGATGGCGTGGACGCGCTCGGCCCGCTCCGAGTACGTGTTGTAAATTTCGCGCTTCGTCTCCTGAAGCTCCTTCTCCAGCTCCCGCTTGTCGTTCATGTACTTGTTCTCGCGCTTCTCTTGGGAAAGGCCGTCCTTCTCCTGAAGCGTCTCCTCCAGCGCGTCGACCTTGCCCTGGTACTCGTCTTCGACCTCGGCGATCTGGTCGCCGACGACCGGCAGGACGAACAGGTCCGCGGTCTGGTCCATGATTTTGGCGATGTACTCCTGCCCTTTCTCCGTCATCTCGACGGACTGCTTCTTCTCGTCGACCGAGAAGTACAGCTCCTCGTCGACGAACGGCATGCGCTTGGCGTTCTCCTGCAGGTAGAAGTTCTCGGTCTTCTGCCGCAGGCGCTCCATGCCGGGCTCGTTGAGCAGCTTCTGGAGCTGGCTGTTCTTGGGATAGCCGCGGGAGGCCCGGAAGAGGGCAAGGCCCGCCTCGTCCTCCAGCTCCCGGGCCCGTCGTGAGTCGTCGTTGTCTTCGGCCTGCTCTTTCTCCTCCAGCAGCTCGCGCGTCTCCTTCACGAAGGACCGCACGAGGCGGCGCTGGGCCTCCACGAGCTGCTCCACCGGGTCGCGCAGCTCCCGGTACTCGTCGTTTTCCTGGTCGGGCACCGGGCCGCTGATGATGAGCGGCGTGCGGGCCTCGTCGATTAGGACCGAGTCGATCTCGTCGATGATGGCGTAGTGGTGGCCCCGCTGCATCAGCTGCTCGGGGCGAACGACGAACGAGTTGTCGCGCAGGTAGTCGAAGCCGATCTCGTTGTTGGTGCCGTACGTGATGTCGGCCTCGTAGGCCTCCTTGCGGCCCTCCGTGTGCGGGTCGTAGCGGTTGACGCAGTCGACCGTCAGGCCGTGGAACTCGTAGATCGGCCCCATCCACTCGGTGTCCCGCTCGGCGAGGTAGTCGTTGACCGTCACGAGCTGGCAGCCTCGGCCCGTGAGGGCGTTGAGGTAGAGCGGCATTACGGCGGCCAGCGTCTTCCCTTCGCCGGTCTTCATCTCCGCGATGCGGCCCTGGTGCAGCACGATGGCGCCCAGGATCTGTACGTCGTAGGGCACCATGTCCCACTCGATCTTCGACCCGCCGGCCATCCACGTCTCGCCGAGCATGCGGCGGCACGTCTCCTTGACGACGGCGAACGCTTCGGGGAGCAGCTCCCACAGCGTGTCCTCAACAACCTCTTGCCACTCCTCCTCAAGCTCGTCGAACTCGTCGTAGAGGGCATCGCGCTCCTCAAGGGAAAGCGGCTCCCCCTCCATCTCGGCCACCTGGCCGTCCCCGCCGACGGGACCTTCTGAGCCGGGGGCCCGCTTCAGCTTCTCGCGGATCTCGTCCTGGCGTGTCTCAAGATCGGCCACGGCCTCCCGAATTTCGGTGCGGAACGCGTCGGTCTTGGCCCGAAGCTCCTCGTCGGGGAGGTCTCGGAGCGCCTCGTAGTGCTCGTTGATCTCTTCAACGATGGGCCAGAGCTTGTTGAGCTCCCGCTCATTCGGATCGCCGAACAGGTTCTTGATCCACTCAAACATGTGTGAGGAACGCGCGTGCCAGGGAAGAGAGACAACGAGTCGTGTGCTCCAGCGGCGACGTCCGCTGCGCCGGCGCCGCCCAAATGCGGGGCAACGAGCAAGCACATCACGGTTGTCACGGAAGGCGCCGGGTTGCGTTCCCACCCGGGCTGGGGCCGGGGACAGGGACGCGTGCTCACGTTCGGCGGGCGGGCTCGGGGGCCAGAGAGGCCGGGGGCGGAGGCGAGACCGACCGGGTCTCCGAACTCGATGCTCTTCCGGTAGTTTTCGAAGGTGAACATACGCACAGTCCTCTACGCAACGCGGGGCGGCTGCGTCTCGGAGAGAATCATCGCCGCGGTTGCCCCTGTCCCCGCTGGGCCATGCTTGTCATTGATCGAATTCTGGTGCCCCACGACTTCACGCCCGCGTCGGTCCGGGTGTTGCCCCACGGCCTGGCCCTCGCCGCGAGGATGGAGGCTCGGTTTTACGTGCTCCACGTTGCCGATCGGAGCGACGCGCCCTATCCGGCCCGCGCGCTTCCGGCCGTCCGTGAGAGGCTGCAACAGGCCGGTGTGGTGTCGGAGGAGGCGCTGCGAGCGGTTCCCATCGAAGGGGTGTCCCGCAAAGATGGGGGCGTCGCCGAGACCATTCACCGCTTCGCCCGCGAGGAAGAGATCGACCTGATTGCCCTCGGTACGCGGGGGCGGCAGGGGGCCCGCCGGTTCCTAACGGGGAGCGTGGCCGAGACGGTCATCCGCCGCGCCGAACGCCCGGTGCTCGCCCTGCGTGGGGAGGGGGCTGGGGCCCCGCCCGTGCCCGGCACACTCGACCGCATTCTCGTGCCTGTAGATTTTTCGGAGGACGCGCGGGAGGCCGGACGGGTCGCGGCGGAGTGGGCTCGCTTTTTCGACGCACAGGTCGACCTCTTGCACGTCGTGACGGGAGGCTCGGCGTCGCTCCCCGACCAGGCATCCTCCGTGTCGGACGAGGAGCACGGTGGTCCCGAGAAAACGGCCCGCCGGGCACTGGCGGCGATGGGCCGAGGGCTGGGGGCGCTGGGCGTCCCGGTGGCGGTCCACGTCCGAACCGGCGCGGCCGCCTCCCGCATTACTGAATTCGTCGAGGCCGAGGAGACAGACGCCATCGTCATGTCTACCCAGGGCCGGGCGGGGCTTGAGCGATTCCTCCTCGGAAGCGTGACGGAGGCCGTGATCCGGCATGTGCCCTGTCCCGTGCTCACGGTGCGGAGCTACGGACGGTCCATCCGGGCCCTCGCCGACTGAGTGACACGGCGTACGGATCGGGCACGCCGAGGATGAAGTCGGGGTCGGGCAGGTGCGTTCTGGGCCGCTACACGTCCAGTTCTTCCAACTCGTCCGGGTCGCGCGTGAGGAGGCCCTGTTTCTTGTAGTAGATCATGGTCGTGTCCAGCGTGCCGTGGCGCATGCGCTCCTTCACGTCTTCGAGCGGCATGCCGTCGTTGAGCCAGAGAAGGGCTGCTGTATGGGTAAGGCTGTGCGGCGTGACGCCCTTGCGCTTGATGCCGGCCTCCTTGAGGTAGCCGTTGATGCGGCTCCGCACCGACCGGGTTTGGAGCCGCTTCCCCTTCGACCGGTGGCCGTGAGAGACGAACAGTGGATCCTCAGGGTGCACGTCCGTTCGGGTGTCCAGATACGCCTCCACCACCTCTAGGACGGGCGGGTCGAGGGGGGCCTCCTGATCCTTCACCTCACGCCCTTTTCCCTGCACGCGGAGCACCGGCCCCATGAGGGTATGCTCCAGGTCCTCCACGTCGGCCCGTACGATTTCGATCTCGCTGAGGCCGGCGTAGAGCATGAGCGAGATGATTGCCTGGTCGCGCTTGTCGATCTGTGTCGCGTCGTCCACGACCGCCTCCAGCTGCTCGATGTCAGACTCCGTGAGCACCGAGCGGGAGTGCGTATCGGGGCGTCGGTTCCCCTTCACGCCCGTGGCCGGGTTTTCGCTCAGGTTGCCGATGTCGGTGAGGTATTGACAGAAACGCCGGAGGGCCGTCAGGTACGTGGACACGGAGACCTGGCTCAGATCGCGGTCTTCCATCAGGTAGCGCTTGTACTCGCGCACGCCCTCCTCCGTAAACCGGAAGTTGTTCTGCTGCACGAACCACTTCTCAAACGAGTGGAGAGAGCGGCGGTACGTACCCACCGTCTCGTCGCTCTTCTCGTCGAGGTAGTCGTCCTGAAAGGCCTGCAGGTGGTCGCGCAGGGCCCGCAGAGAGAGCTCCAGTTCCGGGCCGGGTGAAGATGTGTCGTCGGGCATGGGATAGGGAGCAGAGGAGAAGAGAAACCGTTGTGGTTTAATCAACGGCCCACGCTGGACGGTGTCAATAACGGAATCCAATGGGCCCCTCGTCCTGAAGGAATGTACGGTTTACGAACCTTCTCCCCGGTGCTAGCTTCAAAGACCGGCTCCGGCCTCCGTGCCCCGAAACTGCCCGTACTGTCCGTCTCCTCCTTCAATGGCTGTCCTTCTTCTCGTCGCGGGAATCATGTTGCTGGTGATCGGGGCCGAAGGGCTTGTGCGGGGGGCGTCGGAGATTGCCACTGGCCTGGGCATCTCGCCCCTGGTCGTGGGGCTCACGGTCGTGGCGCTCGGGACGAGCGCTCCGGAGGGCGCGGTGAGCGTGGGGGCCAGCCTCGGGGGACAGCCCGAAATGGCGCTGGGCAACGTGGTGGGCAGTAATATTTTCAACGTTCTCTTGACCCTCGGCCTTACGGCACTCCTCACGCCCCTCGCCGTGTCGGCCCGCCTCGTTCGTTTGGAGGTCCCCCTGGGCATTGGGGCCGCGGTGGGGGTGCTGCTCCTTGCCATGGACGGGACCATCGGGCAGGGCGACGGCCTCGTCCTGATTGGGGGGCTCGTGGCCTACATGATTTTGCTCCTCTACGAAGGGTGCGCAGACCCCGAGGCGGACACGAACGAACAGCCGGGGACGGAACCCTCAAAGGCGCCCCGCTGGGGGCGGAATGCCGGACTGGTCCTCGGGGGGCTCGTGCTTCTCGTGCTCGGTGCCCGATGGATCGTGACGGGGACGGTCGATCTCGCCCAGCGGATCGGGGTGAGTGAGCTCGTGATCGGCCTCACGATCGTGGCCGGGGGCACGTCCCTTCCCGAATTGGCCGCCTCAGTGCTGGCTGGCATCCGGGGACGGCGAGAACTGGCTGTGGGCAACGTGCTGGGCAGCAACCTGCTCAACCTGCTCGCCGTGCTTGGCCTCTCGGCCCTCGTGGCCCCCAGTGGGGTGCCTGCCCCTGCGTCGGTCCTGTGGTTCGACCTCCCGGTCATGATCGCGACGGCCGTGGCCTGCCTGCCCATTTTCTTCACCGGACAGGTGGTGGCCCGGTGGGAGGGAGCGCTCTTCCTCGGCTACTACGGGGCATACATGGGCTTCCTCTTCCTCGCTGCGACGCAGCACGACGCGCTCCCCGCATTCAGCACGGCCATGTGGATATTTGCCGTTCCCCTGACGGTGCTCACCCTGCTCGGGACGTCCATCCGGGAGGGATGGAGCGAATGCCATTAGGAAGAACGGGCCGCTACGCACGAGAATCCTTCGGGCAGCCCTCCCCGTTGGCCTTCCCAAACATTTTGTTCTCGTCAGCCAGTGCCTGCATGTCTTTTGCCGACCGCGACCTGGCCTCCTTGACCCCGGAGCAGAAGGTTGGGCTGCCCCCCGGCTCCGTCGTGTTTGTGGGAGAGGACCGCACTGAGCCCGTTCAGTTTCGGGTCCTGGAATATGGGCCCGACCGTCTCGTTGAGACCGACAACGAAGGCCTTGATGAGGTGCTCAAATACCGGGACACGACCCCCGTCACGTGGGTCAACGTCACGGGGGTTCACGACGAGTCCGTAATCCGAACCATCGGGGACCATTTCCACGTCCACCCGCTCATTCAAGAAGACATTGCCCATACGGGCCAGCGGCCCAAGCTGGATCCCCAGGACGACTATCTCTACCTTGTCGTTAAGATGCTCTACTTCGACGAGGAGCGGGGCGGCGCCCTTCGGGCCGAGCAGGTGAGCTTTCTGGTCGGGGAGCGAAACCTGATCTCGTTTCAGGAGGACCCTGGGGACGTATTTGATCCCGTCCGCAAGCGCCTCCGCAACGGCCGGGGCCACATCCATGATCGGGGGCCGGATTACCTTGCCTACGCCCTCCTCGATGTGATCGTCGACCACTACTTCGTGGTGTTAGACGAACTGGGGGCCCGTACCGAAGACCTCGAAGATGAAATTGTGGGGGATGAGGGCCAGGACGTGGAGGATGCGATTCACGACCTCCGGCGCGATCTCATCTTCATGCGTCGGATGACGTGGCCCATGCGGGAGCTCCTCCACCAGCTCGAACGGCTCGACTCGTCCCTCTGGGCGGATGACAACCGGCCCCATGTGCGCGACACGTACGACCATGTGGTGCAGGTGCTCGACCTCGTGGAGGCGCTCCGCGACACGGCGAGCGGGCTGCACGACCTGCACATGACGTCCATCAGCAACCGCATGAACGAAATCATGAAGGTGCTGACGATCATCGGGACGATCTTCATCCCGCTCACGTTCGTGGCGGGGATCTACGGAATGAACTTCGAACACATGCCCGAACTGACATGGAAATGGGCCTACCCTACCGTGTGGGGCTTGATGATTGCGCTGGCCGGGGCACTTCTTTTCTATTTCCGCCGCCGTGAATGGATTTGAGGACACGTTTCACGCCCCTCGCCTCGCCCCGCGAAACCCGGACCCGCCCGTCACGCGGCACGGGGTCTCCAAACACACGTCTTTCCGCACCATCTCTTCTTCCTGATGCCTGCTCCCGACCCTGCCGACCCGGCCGCCTACGAGCGCGGCGACGCCCTCAACGAAATTCTGCCGTCCCCGTCAACCGACGACGGCGTCTCGGGCCTCACGTCACCGAAAGACACAGCCGAGGACCCGCGGATGTACGATCTCTCGGAGGAGGAGTACTGGGACTGGCTCGCGGCGCTGATTCAGGAGGGAAGCGAGTTGGACGAGCACGTCGACGACCTCCTCGAAGCGATCTACGACCTCGAGCCGGCTTTCTACAGCCGGAACGGGCGGCGACAGCTCCAGGCGCACCTACGCCAGCTTCACGAGGTGCGCACCTCCGTGCGGGCCTTCGAGCAGGATGTGGAGCAGCTCTCGTTCGTCTTTGCCAAAACCGACGCGGTCGAAACCAGTGGGGCGGACAACGCTGATCTTGTCCTGGCGAGCATCAAGCGGACGTACGACCGCGCCTACGACCTGTGTCTCTACAAACTGGACCGCATTAGTGACGGCTGGATCGCGGCCACCAATCTCCTGATCAGCTTCACCATCCTCATCGTCACCATCCTGTTCTGGTTGGAGTTCCGGTAGCGGCGCGGTCCCGACGCCCCGTCGCCCGGCGAGACGAGAGTGACAGTGGGGGCGGGCGATGCCCTTCGCGTCGGCGGGCTCGTGCAGGCGGATGCCGTTCTGGGCCGCGATGCCGACACCGACGGATTCCGGGCCCGGCCCGCTCGACCTCGGTGCGAGTGGTCGCCGAAGGAAGAACCAAAAGGGGAGGAGCCCCCAGGGTCATCGGGGCTGAGGCGATTCTGAGTCGGTCGGGGATGCGGGCGAATCGGCCTCCCCGTTCGCCTGCTGTACCGGAAAGGGCGTCGTTTCGCTGCCGGTGTAGAGGGTGCGGTGGGGAAACGGAATTTCGATCCCGTGTTCATCGAAGGCTTCTTTGATCTCGATCGGGATGCTGTTCCGGAGGTCGAGGAAGTGCTCCGTCTTGGCCCATACCGAGAACTGATGATTGATGGAGGAGTCCCCGTAGCCCTGGAAGATGATGAGGGGGGCGGGTTCTTCGAGGCACAGCGGGTTGCGGTCGGCCACCTCCATGAGCACCTCGCGCATGGCCTCCAGGTCTTCCTTGTAGGCCACGCCGATTTGCAGGTCGACCCGTCGGATGGGAAACCGCCGCAGGTTGGTGACCTCCGACTTGATCATCGTCTCGTTTGGAATCCGTACGAACAGGTTGTCGAAAGTCCGGAGCTTGACCGAGAGGAGGTCGACCGAGAGCACCTCGCCGACGGTGCCGTTCACGCGGATGATGTCCCCGACGGCGAAGGGCCGCTCGCTCAAGAGGAAGAGGCCGCTGATGACGTTGGAGGCTGACGTCTGGGAGGCAAACCCGATCGCGACGGTGAGGATGCCGGCCGCCCCCAGCAGCACGCTCAGGTCGAACCCGAGCTCCATGAGGGCCGAAGCCGCAAAGAGCCCGGTGATGCCGTAGAGTGCGCCGCGCCGGAGGATCATGGCCCGTTGCGCATCGTCCTCCGCGAACAGACGGGCCAGTCCGTTCCCGGCCAGGCGGCCGAGCGCGAGGCCGACGAGCACTTTTACGAGGGCCTTGAGGGCGCTGAGGGCCTGGGGGCTGGTCAGGTAGTCGACGGCGAGGGTCCACCACTGCTCCATGAGACGAGATCTGGTTGGGGAGAAGGACAGTGAGGAGGGCTTAGGAGGCAAACAGGGTGCCCACGGCGCTGAACGTACTCGTGAAGAGCCCCCTCTTCGCGCTCTCCCGGCGCTCTTGCAGAAGCTCCGCCTCGTCGGCATCGGCGGGTGGACCGCTCCGAACCTGAATGTCGGCTCCTTCCTGGGCCGCCGACCGGGTCATCGTGACGCCCTGGGTCCAGAGCTGATGGGTCGGGGTCGTGTAGAGGGCGAGGTGCTGCACTGGCAGCTGGACCCGCTCTAGGGCCAGCGGGTCGGGGGCCGTGTTTCGAATGCGGAGCGGGGTGACCGCCCGGTGGAGGCGACGGGGCAGGCGGTCGAGGCGGAGCCACCCGGCGGTACGGGTCGCGTAGCAAAACTCGCCGTCGGTGGTAGTGGCTCCGAACCAGGTGTCCGACATTCGGAACGAGGGAATCTCTTGCAGCTTCCGGTCCGAATCGGGGAGCACAATTCGAATCCAGAGGGCGGTGCTCAGGTACAGCGTCACCGACTCGTCGGGCGGCACGTACAGCGGATGCTCCGGCCGCGATACGACCGGGCGGTCGGCCAGGGCCGGCTGCAGTGAGATGCGCGGGTCCGTCTCGCCGAAGCTGTAGCGATTGGTGTGGAGTGTCTCCTCATCCTCCGTGTCGAGAACATCGGCTAGCTCGTCTTCCGGAAGCGGCACCGTTACCTCGCTCCGGTCGGCCAACGGGTCGGGGGCCTCGGGGGGGGAGGACCACCGGTGAATGATCCGCCACTCGCGGTCGGTCCGGTAGAGCCAGAGCGTAGACGGGCCCACGGCCCACCGTCCTCCGGTCTCTACGTCGAGGGACACCGTGCCCCACCACGGGGGCGGTTCTAGATCGGGCTCGGAAGGTGCCATGGCGTCCGGTCGAAGATCTGTGAAGGATGCGAGGGGGAAAAGCAGAGCGGTCTTCGAAAGCGGAGTGCCCAACGACAGGATGCCAAAATTAAAGACGGAGGTGCCCGTGGGCAACCGCGGGGCAATGGGGGCGAGGGACCCAGATTACCACAAGATTGGAAGGATTTTGGGGAGTGCAGGCCCACCGGTTGTGTCTTTAGTCCGGTCTCATCACCATGCATGTGCACAGTTCTCATCTCCCCATCTCGATCCGGCCCCAGCACTCGTGTCCTCGCTTCTCCTCGCCCAGGCGGCGCTCGCATTTACCCCCGACATGCTCGTCGTGTTGGGACTCATCGCAGTCGTGCTTGTCCTGTTCCTCACGGAGGTGATCCCGATCGACATGACGGCCCTCGGGGTCATCGTGGCGGTCGTGCTGCTGGAGCCGTGGACGGGGGTGGGGCCGGCGGATGGGGTGGCGGGCTTTGCGAGCCCGGCGACCATCACGGTCCTGGCCATGTTTGTTCTGAGCGAGGGGGTTCGGCGCACCGGGGTGCTCCGGCGGGTGGGCAACTGGATCGTCGACTGGGCGAAGGGCAGCTTCTACAAGCAATACGGGGCGCTCGTGGGGCTCTCCGGTGCCTCGGCGGGTGTGATCAACAACACCCCGGTCGTGGCCATGATGATTCCGATGGCCATCAACATTGCACGGAAGACGAAGATGTCGCCGTCGAAGCTGCTGATGCCCATCTCGTTTGCATCGATGCTGGGCGGAATGCTCACGCTCATCGGGACGTCGACCTCCATCCTGGCGAGCGATGTGAGTGCGCGCCTGATCGGGCATCCGTTTTCGATGTTTGAGTTTACGGCGCTGGGGGCCATCGTGCTCGTGACGGGCGTGGTGTATCTGCTCACTGTGGGGCATCGTCTGCTCCCCGAGCGCATCCGGCCGGCGAAGGACCTGACTGAGGAGTTTGAGATGAGTGACTACCTGACGGAGGTCGTCGTTACTGAAGGCTCCCCGCTCGTCGGAACGACCGTGCGGCAGGCGCTGGCTGCGCTGGACTTAGACATCGACATCGTGCAGATGCGCCGCAATGGAGAGGCGTTCGCCGCCCCGCTCGGGCCCAAGCAGTTTCGCTCTGGCGACGTGCTGCTGCTCCGGACGAGCCGCGACGCGCTAGTGGAGCTGATGCAGACGCAGCGGCTGGAGCCGGTCGTGCACACGAAGATTACGCAGGAGGACGTCGAGATTGAGCAGGAGAAAGAGGTGCTCCTCGAGGTGGTGCTGCTGTCGGACAACCCGCTCCTCGGCGAGACGCTCCGCTCCGTGCGGTTTGCGCAGCGGTACGACGCCCTGGTGCTGGCGATTCGCCGATCCGGGACGCTGCTCTACGACGAGATCGACGCGATGCCGCTGCGCGGGGGCGACACGCTCCTCGTGCAGGCCTCCGTCCCGGCCGTGGAGCAGTTCGAGCGGAACCGCACGTTCGTCGTCGTTCAGGATGAAAATGAGAGCTCGTCCCGCAGTGAGAAGCTCCCGTTTGCACTCGGCATCATCGGGCTCGTGGTGGGGCTCGCCGCCCTGGAAGTGATGCCGATTCTCGTGTCGGCGCTGGGCGGCGTGGTGGCCATGGTCGCCACCGGCTGCGTGCGGCCCACCGAGGTGTACGAGGCGGTGGACTGGAGCGTCATCGTGCTCCTGGCGGGCCTGATCCCGCTGGGAATGGCGATGGAGCGGTCCGGCACCGCGGCGTACCTGGCCCACGGCGTAGCCCAGTTGTCGGAGGGCCTGCCCGCCTTCGCCCTGCTGCTCGTCTTCTACGTCTTTACCAGCGTCGTCACCCAGCTGATCAGCAACAATGCCAGCGTCATCCTGATGATTCCGATGGCCGTGGAGGCGGCCCAGCTGACCGGGGCGGACCCGCTCTCGTTCGTTCTGGCGGTCACGTTCGCCGCGAGCGGGGCCCTGCTCACGCCCATCGGCTACCAGACGAACCTGATGGTGTACGGCCCGGGCGGCTACCGCTTTACCGACTTCCTGCGGATGGGCGCGCCGCTCCAGGTCCTGCTTGCCCTCGTGACCTGTGGCGGCATCTGGCTGCTCTGGGGGGTGTGAGTCCAGCGGCTACGCGGCCTCGGTGGGCTCCGGGGCCGGAAGGTCCGAGGTGCAGTGCGGACAGCGCGTGGCCTGGATGGGCACGTCTGAGACGCAGTGCGGGCACTTCTTGATCGACTTCGGAGGGGGCGGGCCTTCGTCGGGCTCCCGCAGCTGGTTGACGTAGCGCACCATCAGAAAGACCGCGAACGACACGATCAGGAAGCTGATCAACGCGTTGATAAAGACGCCTACATTGATCGTGACGGCCCCGGCGTTCTGGGCAGCCTGGAGGGTGGCATAGGGCGCCTCGGGCGTCCCTTCCTGGAGGACGACGAACAAGTTTGCAAAGTCGACCCCGCCGGTCAGCAGGCCGAGCGGCGGGGTGAGGATGTCGTTGACAAGCGACTGTACGACCGTCCCGAACGCCGCGCCGACGATGATGCCCACGGCCATGTCGATGACGTTGCCGCGGAGGGCGAATTTCTTGTACTCCTCGAGCATGGCGGGCCGGCCGGTGGATCAGGGGAGAGGGGGCCCTGGACGAGAGGGGCCCTCTAGAACAGATCCTGGTCCTTGGAGAAGGACTCCAGCTCCGTCACCACGCGTTGCAGGAAGCCGGATCCCATGGCCCCGTCGATGATGCGGTGGTCGTAGCTGAGGGAGAGGTACATCATGTGGCGCACGGAGATGGCGTCGCCGAGGCCATCGTTTTCCACCACGACGGGTCGCTTCTGAATGGCGCCGGTGGCGAGGATGCCCACCTGCGGCTGGTTGATGATGGGGGTGCCCATCAGGGAGCCGAGGGAGCCGATGTTGGTGACGGTAAAGGTGCCGCCCTGCAGCTCGTCGGGCTGGAGCTCCTTGTTGCGGGCACGGTCGGCCATGCTTGCCGCCGTGCGGGCCAGGCCCGTCACGTTGTAGTCTCCTGCGTTGCGGATCACCGGGGCGAGAAGGCCCTTGTTGCCGATGGCGACGGCGATGCCGACGTGGAAGTCGTGCTTGATGACAATCTTGTCGCCCTCCACGCTCGCGTTGAGCAAGGGGTGTTCCCGAAGTGCCTCCACCGCGGCCTTCACGAAGAAGGGCGTGTAGGTCAACTTCACGCCCTCCCGCTCCAGGAAGGCTTCCTTGTTGGCTTCTCGGAGCCGGACGAGCCCTGTCACGTCGGCCTCGGCGAAGGAGGTGACGTGGGCGGACGTGGCCTTCGACCGCACCATGTGCTCGGCGGTCATTTTGCGCATCCGGTCCATCGGCTGCACCTCGATGCGGTCGCCGTACTGCTGGCGCAGCGCCTCGTCGCTCGGGCCGTCCTCGACCGTGTAGTCGCCGCGGGCGGGTGGGCCCTCATCGGACCGACTGGGGCGCGGTGGGCGCTCGGGGGCGGTCGCGGGGGCTGCGGGTGCTTCCTCCCGCTCCTCGAGGTACGCGAGCACATCCTCCTTCGTCACGCGGCCGCCCCGGCCGGAGCCCTCCAGCGCCTCCAGTTCGCTCATGGGAAGGCCTTCCTCCTTCGCAATCGAGCGCACGAGGGGCGAGTAGAAGCGCCCGTCGTCGCCGCGGCGCTTGATCGTCTCTTCGGGGGGGCGCTGCGGCTCGTCGGGATCCCGCACGGCGCCGTCGCCGGAGGGGGACGTGGAGGGCAGCTCTGCCTCGTCGGTCTCTGGGGCTGCCTCCTGGGTCTCGTCGGGCGCCTCGGACGCGGGAGGAGTCACCGATCCGGCCTCTGCCTCCGAGGCCAAAAGGGCGACGACCGTGCCGACCTCGACGGTCTCGTCCTCCTCCACGAGCTTCTCGGCGAGCACTCCCTCCGCGGGGGAGGGCACCTCCGTGTCGACCTTGTCGGTGCCAATCTCCAGAAGGGTCTCGTCGATGGCCACCTCCTCCCCGATGTCCTTGTACCAGGCGACGACGGTGCCTTCGGTGATGCTCTCGCCCATCTTGGGCATCACGACCTCCACCTCGTCGGCGGACGGGGCCGGTGTCGCGGCCTCTTGCTCGTCGTCTTCGGGGGCTGCGTCGGCCGCGTCCGCCTCCGTCTCTGCCTCCACCTCGGCCTCTTCTTGTTCGGCTGGCTCCTCGGTGGGAGACGGAGCGTCGTTGGTGCTTCCTCCGGCGGCCTCGGGCTCGGTTTCGAGGGTCGCGATGATGGTCCCGACCTCCACTGTGTCTCCCTCCTCGACGAGCGTCTCCGCAAGCACGCCGCCTTTGGGGGAGGGCACCTCCGTGTCGACCTTGTCGGTTCCGATTTCGAGAAGAATCTCGTCCTGGTCCACCTCGTCGCCGGGCTGCTTGTGCCAGGCGATGACGGTGCCTTCGGTGATGCTCTCGCCCATCTTGGGCATTTCAACGTCAACGTGTGCCATGATTTCGGTCGTGTGCCGTGCAGTGAGAGTGCGGGGTGGCGGTCGAAAACAACGCCGTGGAAGGACTTCCAATGTAGGCAAGGACGCCCACGAATCAAATTGTGGGGCGGCCCTGACGGGTGGGGAAAATGGGAGGACGCGGAAAGAAACGATGGCAAAAAACGGAAGAATCAGCGCTGACGGTTGCGTTCTTCGTCGCCAGCAAACATTCTAAGGGGCCTATTACAGCGTAACGGCTCCCGACCCCCAGAGGCGCGGGCATCGCTCCTGTGCGCTCGCCGCCGAGTGTCTCATTCTGGACGGGGGGCCTGTCTTTTGTCGCGTTCGAGAACCGATCACAGCCTCTCTTCTGTCGTGAAGCAGCTTGTTGTTGCCAACGCTCCCCTTATCGCGGGCATTGCCTCGCTCCTTTCGCTTGCCTTTGCCTTTTACCTCGTCCGGTACATCCTCCGCCAGGACGCCGGCAACGAGCGCGTGCAGGAATTGTCCCGCGACATCCAGGCCGGGGCAAAAACGTTCATGACCCGTGAGTTCCGGTACCTGTCCATCTTCGCCGTCGTCGTGGCGGTGGTGTTGTACTCCATGCCGGAGACGGGCCTCCCCACCACGATTGGGTTTCTCGTCGGGACGGGGGCCTCGGGGCTGGCCGGATGGATCGGGATGTGGATCGCCACCAAGTCCAACGGACGCACGGCCCACGCTGCGCAGACCAGTTTTGCCAAGGCGTTGAACATTGCCTACTCGGGCGGGTCCACGATGGGCTTCTCGGTCGTGGGGCTCGGGCTGCTGGGCCTGGCCGCCATCTACGCCCTGTTTCCGGAGCACAGCCACGCGTGGCTCGGATACGCCTTCGGGTCCTCCTGCGTCGCACTGTTTCTACGGGTGGGGGGCGGCATCTACACCAAGTCGGCCGACGTGGGGGCCGACGTGGTGGGCAAGGTGGAGGCCGGCATTCCGGAAGATGATCCTCGCAACCCCGGCGTCATCGCCGACAATGTGGGCGACAATGTGGGCGACGTGGCCGGCATGGGCTCGGACCTCTACGAGTCGTACGTGTCGGCGGTGGCGGCGACCATGTTCCTCGGCGCGGAGGTCGACTTCGCCGCGGCGTTCCCGGGCCTTGGGTTTGAGAACCTGGGCCTTATGATCGCCTTTCTGTTCGGGGTGCTTGGCATCGTGTCCTCCATCATCGGGTACTTTTTCGTGAACGCTGGAGACGGAGCCGACGTCTCCTACGAACAGCAGGCCGCCAACGCCCGCTCGGCCCTCAACCAGGGGACCACCGTGGCGAACGTTCTCACGAGCCTGCTCGCCCTCGGCCTTATTTTCTGGCTCATTCCGGGCGGCGAGTCGGCGGCGGTCGTCATCGACGACGCGGCGGCTACGATGGACGTGCGGTGGGCGCTCTTCCTCGTTCTGCTGGCCGGTCTGCTCACGGGGGTCGTCATTGGGAAGGCAACCGAGTACTACACCTCCGAGTACGGCCCCGTAAAGCGGATTGCGGAGTCGGCCAACACGGGTGCCGCCACGACGATCATCGAGGGTCTGGGCACCGGCATGGTGAGTACGGTGGTGCCAGCCCTGGCGGTGGCCCTCGCGACCCTGCTGGCGTATCATCTGGGTGGCCTCTTCGGCATCGCCCTCGCCTCGCTTGGCATGCTGCTTACGCTCGGCGTGGTGCTCTCGACCGACGCGTACGGGCCGATTACCGACAACGCACAGGGCATTTCGGAGATGGCCGACCTCGGCCAGGATGTGCGGGAGCGCTGCGAGGCGCTCGACTCGGCCGGCAACACGACGGCGGCCATCGGCAAGGGCTTCGCGATCGGCTCCGCGGCGCTGGCCGCCCTCGCGTGGCTGGCCACCTACTTCTCGGAGGCGGCCGCGCAGGACCTGCTGTCGCTGGAGGCAGGGGTCAACCTGATGAACCCCGCTGTGCTGGTGGGCCTGCTTCTGGGCGCGATGCTCACGTTCTACCTGGCCTCCGTGGGCATCCACGCCATCAGCCGGGGCGCGGCGGCCGTCGTCACCGAGGTGCGGCGCCAGTTCGACGAGATCGAGGGTGTGCGCAGTGGCGACACGAAGCCGGACTACGCCCGGTGCGTGGACATCACGACGACCGCGGCCCTGCGCGAGATGATGCTGCCGGGCGTCGTCGTTCTCATCGCGCCGGTCCTCGTTGGTGTACTGCCCGGGCTGGGTGTCGAGGCGCTGGCGGGCCTGCTCGCCGGTGTGCTCATGGCCGGCTTCCTGATGGCCATCTTCATGTCCAACGCCGGAGGGGCTTGGGACAACGCCAAGAAGTACATCGAGTCCGGCGTGCACGGTGGGAAGGGCAGCGAGGCACACAAGGCCTCGGTCGTGGGCGACACGGTGGGCGACCCGCTGAAAGACACGGCAGGGCCTTCGCTCAACGTCCTCATCAAGCTGATGGGGAAGGTGGCGGTTATTTTCCTGCCCCTCTTCGCCTACCTGCTGGGCTAGCGCATCCTCCCATTCTGTGTCCCTCTGTCCCCCGGCTGGGCTTCCGGTCGGGGGGTTTTGTTTGGGGCCCACGCCGGCGGCGACGCGTCAGTTGAAGCGATTCATCGCCGCATCTATGTCGTCCCGGGCCATCGTCAGGACGGCGTCCTCGGCGTCCTCGCGGGCCGACCGGGCCGCCGGGTGCTGTTCCTCCGTGAAAGGGGAGAGGACGTAGTCGGACTGGCGGCCGTCGGGAAAGTCGTCGCCGATGCCGATGCGGAGGCGCGAAAACTCGGTGGTGCCGAGCCGCTGGGCGACGTGCGCGAGGCCGTTGTGTCCTCCGCTGCTGCCCGCAGGGCGGAGCCGAATGGTGCCGACGGGGAGGTGTAGGTCGTCGACGATGACGAGCAATCGGTCGAGGGGAAGGTCGTAGTAGTCGTGGAGTCCCGCGACCGCGTCCCCGCTCCGGTTCATGTAGGTGAGCGGCACGGCCAGCCCGATCTTCTGATCGGCGTGGCGGCCCCAGCCGACGAGCGCATCGGACTCGTGCTGGAGCGAGATGTCGAGGCGCCCGGACAGCGCGTCGATGACCTGATGGCCCACATTGTGACGCGTGTCTTCGTACTTGGCGCCCGGATTGCCAAGGCCAATGGCGAGGAGGGAGGGGGACATGCGAGCTGGAAGGGATGGAGAGACAAACAGAAAAGGGCGACCGGTGTCGGCCGCCCTTCTCGAGAATCGGATGGAGGAAAGCCCGGATGCGGGACCAGCGTCTACTGGAACTCTTCCGCGCCGTCCTCGGCGGCCGTGTCTTCGCCCTCGACGGCCTCGCCCTCCTCGGTCTCGGCGGCTTCGCCCTCCTCGGCAATCTCGTCCTCGGCGAGTTCGTCTTCCTCTTCTTCGGCCTCGGTCGTGGGCTCGGTCTCGATCTGCGGAGCCACCACCGTGACGAGCGTCTGGTCGTTCGACGTCTTGATCTTGTAGTCGGTCTCCAGGTCGTAGACGTGGAGCGAGTCGCCAATGATGAGCTCGCTGATGTCCACCTCGATCTGGGACGGAATGTTCTCGGGCAGCACCGAGATCGTGAGTTTCCGGGCGATCTGCTGCGTGTCCCCGCCGTTCTGTTGGCCGACCGGAATCCCGGTGTAGTTCAGCGGGACCGTCAGCGTCACCTCATCGCCCTCTTCGAGCGCCTGAAAGTCGGCGTGCAGGGGCCGGTCCGTGAGCGGGTGCAGGTCGTAGTCCTTCAGGATGCAGTGCCACGTGCTTCCGTCCACGTTCACCTGGGCCACCGGGGCCGAGCGCCGATAGATCAACTTGTTGAGGGCGGCAATCGGGATCTGCAGCGGCGTCGACTCGACGGTGCGCCCGTACAGGACGCATGGGACGCGGTTGTTGTTGCGAACCTCGCGGGCGGCTTTCGAGCCGGTCTCGCGCGGCTGGGCTTCGATGGCAGGGACATCCATGATGGGAGGGCGATCCGGTGAAAAGGGCGACAGCAACCGGGATCGATGCCCGGCCGCCTCTCTATGCAGAATATATGCTAGATTCCCCCCCACGTTTGGTTCCGAGAAGGCGGCGCCGATTCAAGCAAAATAGACGCTGAGGGCCTTGGTCGGCACTGTGGCTCGCGCCAACGGCCCTTCAGATGAGATCGGGGGCCTTCGCCGGTGGGGGGACACTGCTACTCAGTGAAGAGTGTAGAGACCGACTGGTCGGTATAGATGTGACGGATGGCCTTGGCGAACAGGTTCGACACGCTCACGACCTCGATGCAGTCGGATGGACGGTCGAGGGGCACCGTATCGGTAATGATGAGTCGTTCGAGGGGGGAACTCTCGATGCGGTCGTAGGCCGGGCCGGAGAGGAGCCCGTGCGTACAGGCCGCCATGATCTTTAGGGCGCCATGGTCCTTGAGTGCCTTTGCGGCCCGGGTCAGCGTGCCGGCGGTGTCCACAATGTCGTCGATGATGAGCACGTCCTTGCCCTCTACGTCGCCGATGACATTCATCACCCGCGCTTCGTTTTGGCGGGGACGGCGTTTGTCGATGAGGGCCAGGTCCACGCCCAGACGCTGTGCGTAGGCGCGGGCCATCTTGAGTCCCCCTACGTCTGGGGCCAGCACGACGAAGTCGTCGAGGTCGAACTGGCGGACGTGATCGGTCAGGACGGTGGAGCCGTACAGGTGATCCACCGGCACATCGAAGAAGCCCTGGATCTGGGCGGCGTGGAGCTCCATGGTCAGAATCCGGTCCACGCCGGCAGAGGTGAGCATGTTGGCCATGAGCTTGGCCGCAATGGAGACGCGCGGCTGGTCCTTTCGCTCCTGCCGGGCATAGCCGAAATAGGGAATCACAGCCGTTACGCGTTCGGCCGAGGCCCGCTTGGCAGCGTCAATCAGAAGGAGCAGCTCCATCCAGTTGTCCGCCTTCGGATGGGTGCTCTGAATGAGGAACAGATCGGCCCCTCGAATGGACTCCTCAAACCGCACGTAGATCTCCCCGTCCGCGAAGTCGCGAATGCTGAGATCCCCGAGGGTTGTGCCGTATGCTTCGGCAATCTTGTTGGCGAGGGCCGGGTTGGAACGGCCCCCGAAGATGGCGACGCGGTTTTCATTGCTCGACGCACGCATGAGGGGGCGGGGCACCGGGGGGGCAGCGGTTGGGGGAGTAGAGATGAGGTTGCCCGGGGTGGATTCGAACCACCACTAACGGCTCCAAAGGCCGCTGTCCTGCCATTAGACCACCGGGCAAGGTGGGCAGTGAGGCTCTACGGTTGTACGCCGTTCATAGGGTAGAGAAAAACACGGACTGAATCAACGAGCCAACGGGGGATCAGTTCGTGAAGAGGGGCTGAGAAGTGACGGCCCACGGACGGGACGGCCCTCCCAAACCAACCCCTTAGACCAAGATGTCAGATCCAGGTGCGGAGTTTGGCAAGCTCCTCCGTTACGGTGTTGATCTCATCGGTCTCCAGCGTGCCCCGATCGGTGAGCAGGCCGCCGGTGATGAGGGCGGGAGGGGTGGTGTCGAACCGAGGCGACCACACCGCCACGTCCGAAGAGCCGTCGTACACGGTCCGGTCCGGGGCAGACTCGTCAGACGTATCGTCGTCTACCGAAATTTTGTCAACTGCGCACGCGGCGTACACGGGCACCTCGGCCCGACGCGCCGCGAGGGCAGCCCCGTACGTCCCTGCCTTGTTAACCACCGCCCCCGAAGACTGTATCGTGTCCGCCCCCACGAGCACGGCGTCGATGGTGCCCTCCCGCAGGCGATGAGCGACGGCGGCGTCGGGGAGAAGTGTCACGTCGAGGCCTGCCTCGGCGAGGTGCTCGGCGACGCCCACCCCCTCTTCCTCGGGGCCCGAGACGGCCACGCTGACAGTGGGGGACGGGTCGGCGGCCTGCAGGGCCGACAGCACGGTGCCGGAACGGGACAAGGTGAGCACGTGGGCTCCACGCACCTGCGCGGCCGCGGTCTCGGCCGCCGCCGCGTCGGCCGCCAGGGCGTCCTGGATGGCCTCATGGGCGTTGGTTTCGACCGCGTCAGGGGGAAGCTCCGGGAGGCTCGCGTGCATGGCACGGTGCAGCCGGTTTCCCATTGCCGCCATCGACGGCCGGGCCTCCAGCAGACGGTGGGCGGTGCCGACCAGGCGCCCCCGAGCATCCTCAATCGTAGAGGCCTCGGAATGGGCGAGCATGCCGGCCCGGTCGCGGAGTACCTCCAGGGCACGAATTGAGAGATAGGCCGACCCGTGCGTCGTGTCGTTCGTGACGCCGAGGATGGACGGCGCCACGCGGCGGTACGAGGTCCACAGGTCCGGCACCGTATCGCGCCGCAACAGTGCGGTGGGGGAGGCCCACTCGACCTCCTCGGTCTCCCAGTTCGTCTGGATCGATCGGGTGTCGACGTCGAAGAGGAACGGGTGCACCCGCCAGTGCGTCCCGTGGTCGTCATCCTCGACCGTGAACGCCGCCCCCTGCCGTTGGGGACGGACGTCGGTGTCACGCAGGCCCGTCTCCTCCTCGATCGTTTGCAGCGCAGACGCCGGCGGATCGTCGTCCTCGACGTGCCCGGCGACGGCGCCCCACCGGCCGGGATACGCGCCCACATCGTCGCTGCGGCGGAGAAGCAGCACGTTGCCTCGGTGTCGGAGGAAAACGGTGACGACGGGCGTCGGGGCGGCGTCGGGCATGGGGCGGAAGCCAAGACACGTGCAAGGAAACAACACGGCGAGATCACTCCCTCGCACGGGCCCCGTCGCTGAGCGATCCGCCCCTGAGGAAGGACGGTTGGAAATTTTGCGTTCGATTTCTACTATAAGAGTAGTAAAAAAAGAACAAAGAGGCCTGCTGCCATGTCGAACCCCCCCGGTCGTTTTTGGCTCCTGCTGGCCTGCGCCTTGGGCAGTGCCGGATGTGTTGCGTCGTCCCCCGATCACCCCGGAGGAACGTTGCCGGAGCGAGTTGCCCCGGCTCCCGACTCGACCCCCTCGGCGTCGGTTGACCGGGACACGGTGCGCCGTCCATCCGGTCGTGATGGACCGGTGCAGGCCCTGCGCGCCGCCTACATGGAGGGCGCCTACGACGCGGTGGTCCGTCGCATCCGCAGCCGACGACGCCACGACTCGCTCCGCGCCTCCGAAACGGAGGAGCTCTACGTCCTGCTTGGGCGGGCCGAGCAGGCACGAGGACGACACGCGGCCGCCGTGGACGCTTTCCGCGTGGCCCGACGGGTCGCCGGGGACGAGAAGCGGTCGACGGTAGCGATCGACCGGGCCCTTGGGGACAGCTACGCCGCGCTGTACCGGTGGCCGGAGGCGACGTCGGCGTTTGAGCGTGTGCTCGACGTGCGTCCCGATGACCGGACGGTCCGGCAGGCCCTCGGGGAGGTGTACCGACGCTCTCGGAAGTGGTCGGAGGCGCGGGCCCAGTACGCGCAACTGGTGCGTGCCGACTCCTCGAATGGGCGGTGGTGGATGCGTCTCGGGCAGTGCAATCGTGAGCTCAACCACACGGAGCGGGCGCGGCGCCACTTCAGGGAGGCCCACCGGCGAGTGCCGCGGTCCGCAGAGGTAGCGCTGTCTCTCAGTCGGCTGCACCGTGCAGAAGGGCATCCCGAAGCAGCCCGGCGCGTTGTGGACACCACCTTGACCCATCAGCCAGGGGATTCTCGACTGTGGCGCCGTCGAGCCGATCTCGCATTTGAGCGAGATGATCTTGAGAGGGCACGTCGGGCGTACGTGCGAACGCTTGCTACGGGCGACTCGTCGGCGACGGTATACCGGCGCATTGGTCTCGTCGACGTGCGTAGCCAGCAGTACGCCCAAGCCCTGCCGTTCCTTCGACGATCCCTGCGGCGCGACTCCAGTCACGCCCGTACGACTCTCTACCTGGGCGTTACGTACCTGCGGCTCGACAGCTTGCAACAGGCGGGCACATACCTCCAGAACACGATTGACCGGGAGGCGAACGGGCCGATCACGAAAGCCCTGGAGCACCAAGGGGCCGTGTACAGCCGACGTGGGAAGGTGTCCGCCGCGCTTGAGGCCTACAAAACGGCCCTTCGGCTGCGACCGGGGCGAGCAGAGCTTTACTTCCGCCTTGCGACGGTCTACGATGAGCACTACAGGGACAAGGTCCCTGCTGCCCGCTACTACCGCCGATTTCTCCGGGCAAACGAGGGGGCCCTTCCGGAGCTGCGCCGGTACGCAACGTCTCGTCTTGAGGCGCTCCGCACTGCCCTGCACATGCAGCAACGTCCCTCCGCGTCCAGTGAATGAGTGCCGGGATCTAGTCGCGCCGGGCCCTGTTAAAGATTGTGCAAAGCAGATCTTCCTCGGACACGATACAAAATGTCTGACGAGCATCCCGCCGCTGGGGCGACCGAGCTGTGCGCCCCGTCGACGTGTCGAAAAGCCTCCCCATAGTCCATCTCTCGGCTTCATGCGACGGACCGCTGTGCTTCTTGTGCTCTTCGGCCTCGTTTTCAGCACCAGCGTGTCGGCCCAGCCGGCGGTCTCCCTGCGTGGGAACGTGGGGGCGGCGTTCTTTCAGTCCCCTGAGGGCCTAGAGACCGTGTTGAACTCGGGGGTGGATCTGGGGGTTGAGGCCGGGGTAGAGGTGTATAACGGCCTGGAGGTCGTACTGCAGGGCAGCTACGACCGCTTTACGCTGAACAGCGACAACGTCGCGCTCCTAGACGAAAATCTATCGGTCGGGACGTCGGTGGACGGGGGCGCCCTCAATGTTCTGAACGGGACGGTGGGGCTGCGCTATACCCTCAAGAATCAGAGCAATGCCCACCCGTACGTGTCGGGGGGGATCGGTCTGTTCCGGACCAAGCTCGCGGAGGCGCGGGTCCCTCAGAGTGAAAACGTGCTCCCGGAGCGATCCACGAGGAACCGGGGATTCCACGTCGCGGTCGGCTCCAACTTCCGGGTTGACGAGACCTACGGCGTCTTCTTCGAGCCGCGGTACGTCGTCATCAACACCGGCGACTCGGACCTTGAGACGAGGACGTCGACCCGCTACGTGACTGTTCGGCTAGGGATGGACGTGCAGTTCTGAGCCGCGGGACGCAGGAGAGAAGACGTGGACGGAAACGGCGCGCAGTTTGGCTCACGCGGCCGCAGTCGCATTGACGGCTTCAACCCGCTTCACCTTCGGCACGGACCGCTTGAGGGCCTGCTCAATGCCAGCCCGTAGGGTCATGGTGCTCATGGGGCACGACCCACAGGCCCCGAGCAACTCCAACTTTACCACGTAGTCGGAGGTCACGTTCAGCAGCCGCACCGATCCCCCGTCCGCCATGAGGTAAGGGCGGATTGTGTCGAGGGCTTCCTCAATGTTGTCGCGCAGCTCCGGGTCGATGTGAGGGGGGGATTCGTCTTCAGTATCGGGAGACGAAGGCACGTCGTCGGACATAAGGCATCGGGGCGATTGCGTGAAGCGGCGTGAACCCGGACGTCATCATCTGCCAACTTGTAACGGACGGGCAGCCCGCGCGTTCGGACCGATTAGGTCACGATGCTGTCCGTAAGTGCCCTGACGCGGCGGCCGAGCACCCGCTCTCACTCGTAAAGGATTTCGATTTTCTGCGTCGGGTCGTCCTCGGCGTTGCGGAGAGCGACCTGCTCGGTAAGCTGGTCGGCAATCTCGGCGAATGCCTGGGTGGAAGCGCTGTCCGGGGCGGAGCGAACGATGGGCGTGCCCTGGTCGCTGCTCTTGCGGATCTCTTGTTGGATCGGCACCTCTCCAAGGAACGGCACGTCGAGCTCCCGGGCCAGTTCCTGGGCGCCTGCCCGGCCGAAGAGGTAGTACTTGCGGTCCGGCCGGTCGGGAGGAGAAAAGTAGGCCATGTTCTCGACCATCCCCACGACGGGCACGTTCACGTTGTCGAACATGGCCTTCCCTTTTCGCGCGTCGGCGAGGGCGAGGTCCTGCGGCGTGGAGACGATGACGGCCCCGGTCAGGGGAATGGTCTGCACGATGGTGAGCTGGACGTCGCCCGTACCGGGGGGAAGGTCGAGGATCATGTACTCGATGTCGCCCCAGTCCACGTCGCCGAGAAACTGGCGCACGGCCTTCGTGACCATCGGCCCGCGCCAGACGACGGCCTGGTCGGGGTCCACCATAAACCCCATCGACAGGGTCTTGATGCCGTGCTTTTCGAGGGGCACCATCTTGCGCTCGTCGTTAACGCGTGGCTTTTCGCCCTCCATGCCCATCATTTTTGGAATCGAGGGGCCGTAGATGTCGGTGTCCACGAGCGCCACCTCGTACCCTTGTTCGGAGAGGGACATCGCCAGGTTGACGGCGACGGTGCTCTTGCCCACCCCGCCCTTGCCGCTGGCAACGGCAATCGTGTTTTGCACGCCGTCCTCACCGCTCGTCTGTTGCTTCTCGCCGCCCTGATCGCCCACCATCACGTCGTCGCCCAGCGGGATCATTTCGCTGTCCACCTCCACGTCCACCGACAGCTCTCGGTTTACCTCCTCGTGCAGCAGGCGCCGGCAGGCCTCTTCGACCTGATTGGCGAAGGGCCCGTCCGGGTCCTTCACGACGACGGTAAACGAGACCTGCCCGTCCTCGATCGTGAGGTCCTTCACCATGTCGAGCCGAATAATGTCCTTGTCCTCTTTCGGGTGCTTGACCTGCCGGAGGACATCCAGGACGTCTTCGCGGACGACGGACATAGAGTGGGAAGAGCGATGCGGAAGAATACTAAAGCACTGCACTCCACCACAGGGACGGGTGGATGTTCCTCTCAACGACGGAGATTTCCGCTGAATTCCCTTATCTTGCAACGTCGGATTGTGCCCACCAGCGGCGTTGAGAAGGGGAACGCCTTGCGGTCATGAGTCCTGAATGCGGAGACCCGGGCCCGTTGGGGGCCGGGTTCAAAGTGGGGGCGGAGCGGGCTGCTGAAAACGAGGGCCTCGTTGGAGAAGTGAGGGCGCCCAGAACGACGAGAAATCAACCGGCAGAGCGCGGAGTGCGACGGGACAAGCGCGGTGGACGGCAATCGAGGGACGCTGATTAAGACGAGGGGGCCGGAGCCGAGGCTCGGAGGCGGAGGGCCAGGCCATGGCGCAGTTCGTAGGGGCTCACGCGAAGATCCTCCAGTTCGTAGTGGGCCAGGATGTGGCCGAGAAGAATCACGCCCATCGGGAAGACGTCGGCCCGACCCTCCATGGCCTCCGGGTGCAGCTCAAAGATCTCGTCGACGGTCTGCCTGAGGAGGCGCTCGCGCCAGCAGCGTATATCCTCCGAAGAGAGCACGACGCCGTCGCCGTGCAGCGCGTCCCCGGTACTGTCGGGGCCCGCGTGGACGAGTGCCAGGGCGGTGGCGGTGCCGGCCGTGCCGATGAGCGTGGGGGCGTCCCCCACTGCTGGCGCGCGGGCCGCGAGGGCCTCGTCGATGATCTGATCGACCGTCTCGACGGCGTCGTGGGAGGGGGGCTGCGAGGCGAAGCAGCGCTCGGTCAGGCGCACGCACCCCAGGTCGAGGCTGGCGTGATCCTGAATGGCGTCGGTGGGCGACGGGCGGGGCCGTGCCGGGTCCGTTCCGACGATGAGTTCCGTGGACCCGCCGCCCACATCGACGATGAGGCGCGGTTCCGACAGGTTGTCGAACGCTGCGCAGGCCGCCGCATAGCTCCACGTCGCCTCTTCGGTCCCGGAGAGAAGATCGACGGACAGTCCCAGGGCGTCTCGCACCGAGGCGAGAACGGCGTCCCGGTTCGCCGCGTCGCGGAGGGCACTCGTGCCGGCGGCCGAGAGCTGATCCACGCCGTACGCCCGGGCCACCTGGAGGTGGTCGCGCAGCGTATCGAGGAGACGCTCCCGCGCTTCCGGACCGATGCGGCCCCGGGCATCCACGCCTTCCCCGAGCCGTACGAACCGCTCGGCCGTGTGGAGGCGGTGCAGCCCTGTTTGGTCCCGCTCGGCCACGAGGAGCTGGGCCGTGTTCGTGCCGATGTCGATGGTGGCGAGGCGCATGGGCGTCAGGAGGATGGAGAAGGAGAGAACCGGCCGGCCCACCACCCGTCCTCCGCCGCCTCTGCGTTGAGAGAAAGGCCGTGGGACGCGACCGCATCGAGAATGCCGTCGCGGTGCGACTGGAGAATGCCGGAGAGGAGGAGGGCGGCGTCGGGAGCGAGGCGAGAGACAAGGGCCGGCATCAACTCCAGCAGGACGCGCCGCGTAATGTTTGCGGCCACGAGGTCGTACTGGGAGCCCGGTGCGACCTCTACAGATCCTTTCTGTACGGTCACACAGTCAGCCCCCTCGTTCCGGCGGACGTTCTCACGGGCATTGCGCACCGCGTCGGGATGGGTGTCCACCCCCAGCGCCGCCTCGGCACCGATGCGACAGGCCGCGATGGCGAGCACGCCGGTCCCGGTGCCCACGTCGAGCACACGATCGCCGGGGGCGAGGGCGTTGGCCAGCAGTCGCAGGGCCAGTCGTGTGGTGGCGTGGTGTCCCGTGCCGAAACTCATTTCGGGATCGATGCGGAGCACCGTGGCGTCGTCCCCGGCGGACGGTGGGTCTACCGAGGTGGGACAGATGAGGAACGGCCCGGCCCGGACAGGTGAGAGAGTCCCCTCCCAGACGGCGTTCCAGTTCTTCGATTCCAGGGACTGAATCGACAGTGCATCGGGATGACCGGCGTCGGCCAGGTGGGCCTTCAACCGCTTCGGGTCGACGGCGGCCCAGCGATCGGCCGGCACGTAGGCGCGCAGTTCGGTGTCGGTCTGCACGAAGCCGGTGGCGGGCTCTTCCAGCGCCGCCAGAAATGAGGCGTGCTCCGCGGGCGGAATGGTGAAAGCGAGTTCGAGCGTGTCCATTTCATCACGCAGGAGTCGTTGGGCTCCGCGGCACCCGCCCCGTGTAGAGGGAGGCGATGCCAAACGTAAGGGGCGTCCACGTCAGATCGACGAAGCCGGCCCCGTCCATCCGCCGGAGAAAGTCCACGCCGTCCGGAAACGCCGCGACCGAGCTGGGCAGGTACTCGTACGCGCCCTGATCCGGGCTCAACAGGCCGCCGATGCGGGGCAGAATGTGGCGGCTGTACCACGCATAGAGCTGTTTGATGGGCGTCGTGCGGGGCGTGCTGAACTCGAGCACGACGAGGGCGCCGCCAGGCCCCAGCACGCGCCGAATGTCGCCGAGCCCGGCATCGAGGTCCTCGAAGTTACGCACGCCGAACGCCACGAAGGCCGTGTCGAACGAGCCGTTGCCGAACGGCAGGTCGGCGGCGTCCGCCTTCTGGAGCACAATCCGGGAGGCAAGGCCCGCCTGCTCGATCTTCTCTCGCCCGCGGTCCAGCATCCTGGCGGAGAGATCGATGCCGATGGTCTCGCGGGGATGAAGGGTGCGCTGAACTTTGAGGGCCAGGTCGGCCGTGCCGGTCGCCACGTCCAGCACGCGCCGCGGCTGCTCGTCCCTCAGTGCCCGGACGGCTCGGGAGCGCCAGTACCGGTCGATGCCGGCACTGAGGACGCGGTTCAGGAGGTCGTAGCGGGGGGCCACGGCGTCGAACATCGTCTCCACGGCCTCCGCCTTGCCTTCGGCCTCGCCGATGGGGGGATGGGCGTGTTCGGACATCGGAACGGAGAAGGCTCGAAGCAAAGAGAGAGGGGGTGCTCGGCCGAGCAGGAAGCTGCCCCGCCAGCCCAGACAGGCCAATGCCCCGAACAGCACAGGGCCCACAAAGGGTCCGACGTGCAGCGGGGAGGGGCTCCCGAATGGCCTTCGTTTGCCGCGGGGCACTGAGGGGGCGCGCGGCCGGCGGAGGCGACCTGCGAGGAGGGATGGGGGGGATTTGTCATCTGGCATCTTGCGGAGGCGGTGCCGGGGCACGTCGTCCGGCACCGGACACGGGGCAACGAGGGGAATGCCTGGATTAGCGCCCTGACGGAGTACGGGAACGAAGCGACGACCACGCTCGGGTCCTGCTGAGGCTCGTGCGGAGCCACTCTAGAGGCATCACCACCATACGTTTAGCTCAGAATCTGCGTCAGCTTCAACAGGTCGTAGTCGATCGACTTGCGCCGGCCGTAGACGTTGTGCAGGGGGGTAAGCTTGATCTCGTTGTTGGTCACGCCCACCATCACGTCCGAGTGGCCGTCCATCAGAGACTCGACGGCGGCCACGCCGAGGCGGCTTGCCAGGACCCGGTCGCTGGCCGTGGGGGCCCCGCCCCGCTGGGTATGCCCGAGAATGGTGGAGCGGAGCTCGATGTCCGAGAAGGCCTCGTCGTCCCGCAGCGCACGCTCGATGCCCTGGGCCCCGCCTAGCTCGTCCCCTTCGGCCACGACCACGATGGTGGAACGCCGCTGGGCCGTCATGAGGGACAGGATGCGCTCCTTCACCATGCTCATCTCCGTGATGGTTTCGGGGATCAGGATCAGTTCCGCCCCGCCCCCGATGCCGGAGTTGAGGGCGATGAACCCGGCATCCCGTCCCATTACCTCCACGAGAAACAGGCGATTGTGAGCGTCGGCCGTGTCGCGAATGCGGTCGATGTTGTCGATGGCCGTGTTGAGGGCCGTATCGTACCCGATCGTTTGGTCGGTCCCGTACAGGTCATTGTCGATGGTTCCGGGGCAGCCCACTACCCCGAGTCCGTGTTCGTCACAGAGCTTCGACGCCCCCCGAAACGTGCCGTCTCCCCCAATGGCCACAAGCGCATCGATGCTGTTCTCGCGGAGGTTGTCGGCCGCCCGCTGCCGTCCCTCCTCGGTGCGGAAGGCCTCCGAGCGGGCACTCTTCAGAATCGTACCGCCCGACTGGAGAATGTTGGAGACCGAGCGCCGCTCCATCTCCACAAAGTCGCCCGCAATCATGCCCTCGTACCCGCGACGGATGCCCATGACCTCGATGTCGTTGGCGACGGCCGTACGGACGACGGCCCGGAGGCAGGCGTTCATGCCTGGGGCGTCGCCGCCACTGGTGTACACGCCGAGGCACTCGATGTCCTGCATAGTCGGTCGGGAGGGGATTGGTGAGCGGAAGGGAGAGACAGGTTGGCAGTGGGAAATGGCCCTGAGCTGGCCCTCACTGGACGGGCTGCGGGCGCGCCACCACCATACCGATCTGATGATCGATCGTCTGAACGTACCGTTGAAGATCGGGCGAAACCGTCACGCCGCCGGAGAGAGAGGCGTGCAGCAACCCGAACGTGTTGGGCCTGTCGTCGGGATGCGCATAGACGAGCCCGGTGTGGGCCACGTCGAGCCCATCGATCGAGGAGACGAGCGCCACGATGTCCCCGGCCCGGAGCTGATCATATACGGCACGGATCGAGTCCTGCGGCACATACCGCACCGGATTGCGCCGCTGTTTCGACTGCAGACGCGTCTCCATGTCCTGCACGCAGGCGAAGAGGCTGTCGTTGGTCGCGACCCGGTCGTACGCCGACCGGTGGGTGCTCATAAAGTCGAGCGTATCGCGCAGGGGACGCCCCCCCAACGCCGCGCCGAGCCGCTGCACACGTCCCCGCTTCGCATTGTTGGTGATCCACTCCGTAAAGTAGTGCAGCCGCCCACAGTAGCCCACCGACCCGCCGTCGCGGTACCGCTGCTCTGCGAGGCGCCCTGCGAAGCCGGCATATGTCGTGTCGGACGCCTGTGCGCTGCGGGCCAGGGCGAGGGCGGTCTCGACGAACGTCACGCAGTCGAATCCATCGAAACGAACGACGAGGGTCTCGGTCTCGGGGGCGTCGAGCGTGCCGGTGCGGTAGGGCCGCCCGTGGAAGTGACGCCCCACGTTCTGCATCAGCGCCCCGATCGAGCCGGCGTCGTCCCGGTGCGAAAGGGCCGTCTCCAGGGCGGCCTCGAAGCGATTGGCGGTCGTGTCCGGTGGGGAGAGCACGCTGTCCGAGAGGGGGGAAGGCGCGTCCGGCCATTGAGGCGAGGCCGCCTCAGTCGTCGTGTCCGACGTCGGCTGGCAGCCGGCCAGCAGTGCAAGGCCAATGAGCAGTTCCGGCAGTGCGGCGACCGAGAACCGGAGTGGCGAGGGCATGGGGAAAGGGAAAGAGACGGGCATGTCGAGTGCGATTTCACCCGTTTGGGGCGGACTCGTTTCCGGGCAGGGAGGAGGGCGCGGCGGGCAACTCGGACACGGGGGTATCGAGATCCGCCGCCTCGGCGTCGGCGAGGGGCCACCAGTCGGGGGCAACGTCGAGCGCCCGGATGAGCTTTTGCTCGAATGCGGGCCGTGGGACGGTCGTTACGCCGAAGCGCTCGAGGTGCTCGGTCGAGTACTGCGTGTCGAGCAGCGTAAAGCCGCCCGCCCGCAGCTGCCGCACGAGGTGGACGAGCGCCACCTTCGAGGCGTTGCTGACCCGGTAGAACATCGATTCGCCGAAGAAGGCGCTCTTGAGGCCCACCCCGTAAAGCCCTCCGGCCAGGTCGCCCTTCTGCCAGCACTCGACGCTGTGGGCGTACCCACGCTCGTGCAGTTCGGTGTAGACCCGAATGATCCGCGGCGTGATCCAGGTGCGGGCCCGGTCCGCACAGGCCTCAATGACGGACGTGAAGGCGCGGTCGGCGGTCACCTCAAACTCGCGCCGCCGCACGCGTCGACGAAGGGTGTGGGGACTGTGGAACGCATCGAGCGGAAGATGGGCTCGCGGATCGGGGGCGTGCCAGCGCACGATGCCGGTATCGTCGTCTCCCATCGGAAAGACGCCGCTGGCGTAGGCGCGGATCAGAAGGTCGGGCGTAAGGTCGTCGGGCATGGGCGGAGGGACAGCAAATGTAGGGCGTAGATCGCATGGCCGTATGTGCAGGCGGAGACAGGTGCTTCAGGGGCCGCCGTCTCGCCGTAAAACTATGCCCACCGGCGCGAGTTTGTGTCCCGCAATCGTGTTGCTTTGCCGCAAACAGGTGCCTCTCCCATGGACACTTCGGACGGTCAGGTCTACCGGGCGCTCGTCGACGATCGGGCGTTCGACATTGCACTTCAAGACGACCAGCTCGTCGTGGACGGCGAGGCGAAGGACTACACCTTCGAGGTGCTGCGGGAAGGCTACGTGTCGATGATCGTGGAGGGCACGAGTGTGCCCGTGTCGGTAGAGCCAACAGGGGAGGACACGTTGCGCGTGACGATCGATGGACGGCGCACGGAGGTGCAGGTGAAAGACGAACGCGACCTGCTCGTGGAAGAGTTTGGGCTCGGCGAAGACGCCGTGGCGGGGGGAGAGGTGCGGGCGCCCATGCCGGGCCTCGTGCTCGACGTGCTCGTGGAGGTGGGCGACGAGGTGGCGGCCGACGAAGGCCTTCTGGTGCTGGAGGCGATGAAGATGGAAAACGAACTCAAGTCTCCGTCCGGCGGCGTCGTGCAGGCCATCCACGCTGCGAACGGCGATGCCGTGGACAAGGACACGCTGCTGGTTGAAATCGAAGCGGCCTGACCCCACCGAAACTCGCTGTCGCCCCATGGCTCCCTCCGATCCCGTCGTTCTCGTTACCGGCGCCACCGGTTTTGTCGGTGCCGTGCTCACCAAGCAACTCGTCGATGCGGGGACCGACGTGCGCATCTTTCGGCGCGACGACTCCTCCCTCGCCCGCCTGGGCACGTACGCCGAGCGGGTCGACCACGCAGTGGGCGATCTCCGGCAGGCCCGGAGCCTGTACGAGGCGATGCGAGGGATCGATCGAGTCTACCACGTGGCGGCCAAGGTGAGCTTTGCACGGGGCGACCGGGCGGCCGTCCGCCGCGTCAACGCCGACGGCACGGCCCACGTCGTCAACGCCGCCCTGGAGGCCGGGGTCGACCGGCTCGTGCATACCTCCAGCATCGCGGCCCTCGGGCGCCCGCCCGAGCCGGACGGACTGATCGACGAGACGACTGAGTGGCAGGGCCTGCCCCACCGCTCTGCATACGCGCGGTCCAAACGCCGGGCCGAGCTGGAGGTGCACCGCGGCATCGCCGAGGGACTCGACGCCCCCCTCGTCAACCCCTCGCTGGTCTTCGGCGTCGGCGAGCCCGGCACCAATACGCGCCGCATCGTCGACGCGGTGCGCAGCGGCTGGCTGCTCGCCGTGCCGCCGGGCGGGACCAACGTGGTCGATGTGCGTGACGTGGCGGCGGGCCTCCGGGCCGCCATGCACAGGGGCGAGACAGGTCGTCGCTACTTCTTGGGGGGCGAGAATCGATCATGGAAGACGCTCGCCACGGTGCTCGCAGAAGAATTTGGGGTCAGGCCGCCGCGCTACACCGTGCCGCCGTCGCTCCTCAACGTTGGGGGGGCGCTGGCCGAGGGCGTCGCCGCACTCACCCGCACGCAGCCGGTTCTTGCTCGCACCACCGCCCGTACTGCTGCCCGTACCTACCGCTACGACAACAGCCGTGCCCGCACTGAACTCGGCTGCACGTTCCGGCCGTTTGAGGAAACGGCCCGACACATCGCCGATGCGCTGTCTGACGAGGTCCCGAACGCGTAGGGCACGCCCGAAAACGTCGATTCATCCCGAGGCCCCGTCGCGGGCCCGAGCGGGAGGCAGAGGCTCAGATGTTGGGGCACTCCGAACAGATTCACGACTCGTGCCCGGCACACTCGGGTGGGGAAGCGCCGATGAGGAAGCGGGATCCGGCCAGCGACGTAGCGGCGATCATGGTGAGTCCCCTGTGGAGAGAGACCGTCGCAACGCCCCCAGACATTCCTCCCAGTTCAACCGAGAAATTGATGAGGGGCACGTCGATCAGTAGGCCCAATGCGGCCAGTACGGTGCCGACCACGAGGGTGAGCCGGCAGCGTCGACCAACGCACGGAGCGGGTGGCTTCCTCGTTGAGGAGTCGTGATCCGGAGTCTCTGGTGCGAAGGAGGTCCGTCCGGGGGCCGGAAGGAGACGAAGGATGATTCGTCCCTTAGCACGGTCCTTGAGAAAGCGGGTTCGAGGCATCAGTGTCCAGAACCTGAACGTCGAGCTACGTTCGTACGCCGGGCGACTTCCGTCGGCCCGCCGGGGAATGGGGGGAGAAGGGCAGACGGATGCCTCCCAGATGTTACGGTTCTCCGATTCTTGCGCTCTCCCCCTGCCAATCCCGAAAGGACTTTCCCCAAGGGGTGTTAACGCAATCACATAGGTGTTCAAAAACCGACAAGACTCTTGCCCGGTCGTTTTGCTTCCGGTGTTGAAGTGGGAAAAGGTGAACGACAGGGACGTGCAGGATCATTAAGCAGCCCGACAGCTGAATTCCGATGCCAGTTGCTACATGCGTCGGGCCGATGTCTCCTCGACAGCTGCGTTCGCCATGCGTGTCTTTGCCCTGCCTCTGATTTCCCTACTCATCTTTGCCGTTCCATCGGGGGGCCCCGAAGATGTACGTGGAGATGTACGCCGGCCGGCTGCCCTCACCGCTCTGCCTGACTCGGATGCCGTACTCATGACTGCCCCTGCCGATACTCTTCCCGAACCGTCCCCGGCCCTGTCCCCGACGGAGGTTGTTCGCCTACAGGTCGAGGCGCTCGGGGACAACGACACGCCCCACGAGGACGCTGGGATTGAGGCGGCATTCAATTTTGCCTCTCCGGCCAACAAGCGCGCGACCGGTCCGCTTCGTCGATTCCGGCGACTCTTCGAGACGCCTGCCTACGGACCCATGATTGGCCACGATGGGGCGACCTATAGCCTGCCCGAGGTTGAAGAGGCCGTGGCCCGTATGGGCGTGATTCTCACCACCACACAGGGGACCCGTGTGGGATATCTGTTCCGCCTTTCGAAGCAAGACGGAGCCCCCCACGCGGACTGCTGGATGACCGACGCCGTTCAACGAGTGCCCGTCGAACAGGTCGACACCCAAGAAATCTGATCAATCAGGGGCGGCCCTGCCGGTCCCGCGAGGCCCCGGGTACTCTTCTCGGCCGGACGTGCCCCGTGACCAGAGGCTCGAAGACGAAAAAGAGGCGCCGGGTCCAGCCTCCCCCTACGTCTCATGGCACTCATCTCCGCGTGGGATGTCGGTCCCAACATTCGGTCCCAATATGTCGCCGTCGTTCACGAGGAAACTGTCTCGGTCTCCATGCCTGACTCGGTACTCTCGGAAGCGGAGCGCACGCAGCAGGACGAACGGTCCGACCGGTCGTTTTACCAGGAGCCGCGTCTCGTCCAGCACGTTGACGAGCAGTTCCGCGAATGCCTGACCGACCTCTATCGCCAGCATCTTCGGGCGGGGGATGATGTTCTTGACGTAATGAGCAGCTGGGTCTCTCACCTGCCCGAGGAACGAGAATTCGGACGCGTGGCCGGGCACGGGATGAACGAGGATGAGTTGGTGGCAAATGACCGGTTGACGGGATCCTTCGTGCAGGACCTGAATGAGACGCAGTGCCTTCCGTTGGAGACTGCGTCTTTCGACGCGGTTCTCTGCGCGGTGTCGGTGCAGTATTTGCAGCGTGCCGAGCAGGTGTTTGCCGATGTGGCCCGCGTCCTACGTCCGGGCGGGATCTTCATCGTGAGCTTCTCGAACCGGATGTTTGCCCAGAAGGCCATTCGGGCCTGGCGGACGGCCGCTGGCCCCGGACGCCTTCGGCTCGTGGAGCGTTATTTCGAGGCTGTTGAGGCCTTTCAGGGGCCGGCGACGGTCCGCGAGAGCCCTTCCGTGCCGCCCACTCAGCGGTTTTTAGGAGGGGCTCCCGACCCCTTTTACGCTGCGTATGCTCGAACGCAGGGATGATTCTGTGCGCGGTCGTTGGGGCTGCGCCCTGGCGGCTGTGCTTTGGGCCACAACACAGAGAACGGCCGCAAAGGGAGAGGCCGGCAGCCCAGTGCCACGGCATCACGACAAGCGGTCCCGCGGGGGGCTCCACTGTGGGAGGCCAACCCTCTCCGGTTCAGGCGGACGATGTTCCTACACGGGAGCATCCTCGCTCGGGTATCCGTCCCCACCGTATTCCTGAGGCCTCTCCTTTCCCGGCCCCGTCTCGCTTGCCTCAGCAGGGGCCCTCCCGGCGAGCGGTTCCGCCGGCGGGGCGGCCGCCTTCCCCTCCGTTTCGATCGCAAATTGCCGCACCGTCTCCTCCAGCTCCCCGCTGAGCTCTTCCAGCCGCCCGGCGGTGTCGGACACCTGCGTCACGCCGGCCGCCGAC
>NZ_NCQY01000001.1 GCF_002894645.1 Salinibacter altiplanensis | reverse complement strand
TCGGGCTGACGTGTCCGAAAACGGCTACAGCCCATTTTCAGCTGTAGCGCGGGGTTATGCCGCATGCCCAGGCGTCCAACCAGCCCTCCAAATCCTGATCTAGAAGTGGATCTTTCACCTGCTCTCGGTCTCAGAAAGTCGTCGTGGTCGCTTTCCATAAGTCACGTGAGTTGATCCGTGTGTCCTCCTGCGAGTGGGCCGCCACCGATAGTGACGCATTTGAGTGGTGCAAATTACCGCAGACGGTAGTACGCCTCCATCGCGACGTGGAGGAATAGGGGCACCAAGTAGATCACCGTTGTAAGTCCCAATGTCACCATTACAAGGTCCTCTCCCCCGTCCGGGAGGAGCTCATTCAGGTGAGTCCGATAGGCTTCATGGAAACTGGGGGAACTCAGAAAAAGATACCAAAACGCTGCAATGGCTCCCGTTGCAATTGTCTCAATGTACGCCCACACTGACCCCAGTATCCCTTTGACGGCACTCCCCCAATCCGTTCCGAACCTAAGATAGGCCGCCACTCCAGGATACAGCACCATAATCACGGAGCCAATACTGGTGGGAACCGCTGGGTCGACAGGAGCTCCCCTCCAAAGCGAGACGGCGGGGACGAGCAGCACCCGGACGCCAACCGACAGCACCGAGGCATGGGCAACGAGAAAAACCCCGATCGCCAGTGCCTCCGCTCCTCGACGCAGTTTCTCCCCGAAGATGCGCCAGAACAGAAGCCCCAGTATCCCCGCATTGAGAAACACCGTGGCAAGCGTATACCATTGAGACGATGTGAGTTGCGTGACTTCCTTCTTGGAACCGCCGGGTCCCATCATCATCGCCGAGTCCGAAAGGGGCTTCATGAAATCAAGCCAGATCAGTCCCTGCATGGTTCCAAGAAACAGGAGCACTGCCACCGTCAGGTAGCGTCCTGGGCTCATGTATCGCCTCCGGACTCCGGAGAGGTACTCCTGTAGCACCTCCCCGGGACGAACGGTAAACCCGACCAGTGTTGCTTGGAGCCCGTCTCCAATCTCGGACACCTCCCGGAACGCATCCCCGATCACATCTCCCATTGTGAGGGAAGCCCCGACCTCCTCCCCGCAGTCCGGGCAGTAGGTCCCCGAAAAGGTTCGCCCACAGCTCGGGCACTCCACAGAGTCGGTGACTGTCTCGGCGGCCTGACCATCGAGGGATTCTACCTCAGATGAGTGGTTCTGATCGGTAGATCCATTCTGGCTCCCTGCATCCTGGCTACTTATAGAACCGGACATCTAAGAGACGGGTAACATGAAGAAGTCGTTGATCACATGTGGACACTAGGCAAAAGTATGGCGGCATAGCTCGATTTGCAACGAACGAGAGAAAATGGTAGACTCAGCCTGAAGTGGTTGCGCAAGCAGAGACGCATCCAACGGGAGACATGAGGACTCAAGCTGCGACTCGATTTTCCGACGCAGGGTGGTGCGGCATAACGACAGAGATTAGCTCGCAAAGGACGGAAAAAGTTCAAAATCCCAGCACCTCGATAAACTGACCCTGATCGCGAAGTGCTCATTTGCCAGCGTCAGCACCTCCGATTGACAACGGCGAACACCCGACACGCTACGCTTGAAAATGGCCCGCGCCCTTTGTCAGCTACATCGAGGGTTATGCCTTCTCGTCCACGTCCAGACACATTACTGTAGAAATAGCTTCTCCTTTCGGAAGAGCGACTTTGACTAGATCGGCTCCACAGAGTGTCATGCTGACTGTTCTTACTTCGTCGGCAGTCACTTGCCGATGATTCTCACTCCCATGCGCGTCGGAATATTACAGTACTGGGGAGTTGCCGTAGGTCTATCAGGCTATTTTTCCTCCCCGCCTGAAGGAAATTCTGGATCGGCCCACAGGACCATGGCAAGTCCAGACAGTCCAAGTATCGGTGCCAAAATGCCAAGGATCTCCCAGTCGTTGTTTGAGAATCCTCCCCCCATTGCATAAGCCCCAACCCCTGCTAGGGGCACAGAGATCAAAACGAGCGCCAATCCGACATACTTAACGTACCTATAAAACTTTTCATTGTCTGAAGGCTTTTCCATTACGATATCATTTCTGTCGATCAGTATAATTGGGGTAGTTTACCTACATTCTCTGCCGCTCCAACACGGCAACTGCATCAGTACCTTCAGTAATCGGGTCAGGGAGGCATAACGACGGAGCTTAGCTCGCGAAAAGTCGCGGCACACCTGTAGCTTCGAGCACAAGAAACAGTTTTGGTTGAGGACGAGCAAAATGGCCCAAACTTTTCGTCAGCTACAGCGCAGGGTTATAGCGCGTGTGGCCTACTCCTGCTCACGTCAGGGGTAAGAGTTGTGCATTCAAGGCACTTGGCGCACAGCCTTCGTTTTACTGTTTTCCTGGCGCAAAATGAAGTGGGTGACTCGACCGGTCGAGTCCCGCTTGAAAGCGAGACGGGCCTTCTCTCCCTTCGGAAAGAATACGGCCTTCGACTCTGCCAAAAGCGGGACCGTGTCTTCACCGGGCACGTCCACGAAGAGTTGATCTTCGTCGCGGGTGACAGTGATTTCCGCGCCGGAGGGAAGCTGATAATCGCCCACATAGTCCGCCAGCGTCTCCGCAGGAACCTCCACCACGGTCCGCGTTTCCGACTGGAAGGTGGGCCAGTCGTAGACGGTGGCAACCGCCCGTGCTACGTCAAACATCAAACCGCCTGCGGCCTCGGAGTTGGTCATGACCGCAACCCCGTCGCCCGTTTCCGGATACAGGACGAAGAACGCTCGATATCCCGTGATTGAGCCCCGGTGGCTGAACCGAAGGCTGTCGCCTTTACCATAAACCTCCGGGCCTAGTCCCCAGTTCTCCTTCTGCTCCGACAACATTTCCCGAGCTGTCGATTGTTGAAGGAGTGCCCCGGGAGTTCCCTTGTAAGCGTCACGAATCCCCAGTGCGAATCGGGCGATGTCTGTAGGCGTGGTCCAAAGACCGGCTGCGGCCAGCGCCGGTTCGATTTCCCATCGATTCTTGAGGGGCGTTCCGTCGTCCCGATGAGCGTGGGCAGCCACTTGTTCTAGATGCTCCGAAAGCGGCTGCTCGTAGGTGCTTCGGTACATGCCGAGTGGATCGAACACTTCCCGCTCCATCATTGGGGCAAACCGGTCCCCCGTCACGTCCTGCATCAGAACCTGAGCCACCATGTACCCGCCGCCGGAGTAGCGGAACGCTGTCCCTGGAATCGTATCGAGGCGAACCGGATCCGTCTTGCCCCTCCCCTCAAGGATGTCAACTGGGGACGGGAGATCCGTTCCCGTCGAGTATCCGGAGAACCCGTGCACGGTCAGACCGGCGGTGTGACTCAGAAGACCGCGGAGCGTGACGGGCCGCCGGGCCGTGTATTCGTTTTCGGGCACCCGCCATGACCGGAGCCAGCGGTTGACGTTGTCGTCTAAGGTGAGGCGCCCGTCGTCGACGAGCTGAAGCGCAGCGGTGGCCGCAATGGGTTTGCTGAGCGACGCGCCCTGAAACAGCGTAGAGACCACGACCGAGTCTGAACTGCCCGACCGCTTTGCGCCGTATCCCATCGCCCACTCCACCGCCCCACCATTGATCACGGCGACGCTGAGACCGGGCACGCTATCCCGCCTCATGCCCTCGTAAATTCCGTAGCCTGGATCCGGGTCGCTCGCAACGATCACCTCGGGAAGCAGTCCCGACTCGACCGCTCGCTGCCGCTCGGCAATCGAGTCGAGCGTTTGGGCCCTGAGAGGACTCGCACAGGCAAGGACGCCGAGAAGGATAGCCGCGAATGAACCCAGAACGCAAGTCTTCCCGCTCATAATCTGATTTGGAACCTGTCCTTACGTGAATGACAGCTGACCCCATCGGGTTATAGGTCACCGAACCAAAAAATCAGAATCATCAGTCCAATACCGCCTCCGAGAGCAACCCCACTTGTGGCGATTCCAATCCTTCGAGATGCGATCCATCCACTTGCGCCGATGCTCACGAAAAGGAGCACGGATCCGGCGATCATTTCAAGGGAAGCAACAAAGTTCATGAGAGCAACCCCAGGAGGAAACGATTGACCATCAGCAGCAGCCCGAAAGAGGTCAGCCGTCATGAACGACCAAGTCATCGCGGCAATTACGTACAGGACCGCACTTGCCACCGCCGTTCCGGTCGTAAGCTTGGCGGGCCAGTCCAACGCACTCGCGTCGCTGGTCCGCGCCCCGGCGTTCAGAAGGGCAGCAGCCGCAGCGAAAGCCAGTCCCCCGAGCACGGCGCTGATTGAAGCGAGTTGCTGATATGCTTCCGCGTAAAGCTCCATTACAGAGGATCAGACCGTTCAACTAAGCGCGCTATAACGTTCGAGCTTAGCTCGCGAAAAATTGCGGCACTACCTTCGCTTCAGGCACAAGAAGCCATCTCGTTCTCAGAAGAGCAATCCGGCCTGAGCTTTTCGTCAGCTACAGCGACGTGTTATACCACATTTCTACACATCATACCGACCAAACTTACACAACTCACTGAACTCTCGGAGTACGGAAGGATCGATCCTCTCAAGTTCCATCAGGGAATACAATTGCTTACCAAATCTCGATACGACATATCTGTCAGGATCGAAAGGGAAGCCCATGAAGGCTTCCAGATCCATTAAGAGTCTCATCTGCTGTAACTCCGAGAACTCATGTAAAAAATCGTCTGGAGGTGGCTCTAAATCTCGAATACTGTCGGGACTGAAAGTGGGAGTTGTTCTATCCGATCCGGCAAATTTTTGCGGACGCAGGAGGTAGGCTAAAATCCGGATCTGCCTCCAACTTATGCGTTCAGCTGTGCTGATCAAGGCGTTGGACTGAGGGCCTCCCACTGACTCGTCGAAGCAGATATTTGCAATCAGATATCCAATGTACTCAACTTTACGCTCCTCGTGCTCTCGTTGAGCTGCGATTAGAGCTCCCTCCACTATCTCGTCAGCTGTACTTCGGTCATCCGTTCCCTCATCGAAAAAGCCGTCGCTACGAATTTCTTCACCATCCTCTATCTTTCGTTCGGCGCGCTCGATAGCATATGTCAGTGCCGATGCAACCCGCTCATCCTCCCTCGGACTGATGTACCGATTATTGATCTCAGCTCCGATCTTCCGAAGAGTGTGTCCCATTGCAGCTCCGATGGCTGCACCGGCTGGTCCACCTAAAAATGTGCCTAACGTAGCACCGGTAGCTGCACCTGCAATGTCGGCTCCAGCATCAACGATTTCCGGAGGAGACGAGTCGTTATCTTTATTTTCCGTCATACGATTGGGGCATAGTGCGGTATAACGACTGAGCTTAGCTCGCGAAAAGTTGCGGCACATCCGTAGTTTCGAGAATAAGAAATTGTCTCGACTGCAAAAGGGCAAAATGTCCCGAATTTTTCGTCAGCTACAGCGACTTGTTATGGTGCCAAGATGTAGGGGTCGGGTAGATAGGTGATCTGGCCTCTACATTTTCGCCCTCTGCCTGAGGCAGTTGACTCTCATAGACTCTTTCCACCTAAAAGTCGAGTTAGAAACTCTGCGTCGCTCCAAGTCCGGTCCGCTCGCCCAAGCCGAACGATCACCATTTCCTTAGACGAGAGGACGTAGAGTCGTTGGTTGTAGCGACCTGCGGCCATGTACATTTGCGGAGGGGCACCGTCGTAAATGAGCCGCTTCTCGTCGTGAGTCAGTAGGATGCTTTCCGGAACCTGCGACCAGAACCTCTCGAACTGGGCCGACGGGATTGAGTCGAGGGGCACGTTGAGCCAGACGCCCGCCCCGTATCCGGGGCTTGCTGGTGTCGGCTCGGTTAGTGGGGCCAGGTTTTCGATTATGGTCTTGCCCTTCCACTGCCCGTCCTGCAGAAGCATCCGCCCGACCCGCCCCAGGTGCCGAGCCGTAAGGTGCGCACCGTCGTAGAGTCTGACGCTGAGGGAACGCGCTTGAGGAGAACCCGCCGACGTTTCACTCTCGGAATTCTGGCTTACCCACAACCAGCGGCCTCCAGGGATGCCCAGCGGCAGGAAAAGGCGTTCTTTCATCATTGGCCTCTTTCCATCCGTCCGTTCGAGAACTGCGCCGAGGGCTTGCGCGTCCGCATACCCGAACCGAAATTTCTCTCCCGGACCCTCAACGATCGGGGCTGTAAGGGCCTTTTCGTAGGCCGGGACGGTTCCTTGCCCTACTCCATACTGCTTCAGCCCGCTCGTTCGGTGAAGAAGGTGGGAGAGGGTGACTTTGGATTTTTGGGGAGATGAGCGCCACCCTTCGACCACACGGGCGACCGGTTCGTCAAGAGCCAAGAGAGAGTTGTCCACGAGCGTCAGGGCTGTCAGGGCCGGGAAAAGCGCGCTCACCTCCGTGAGGATGTGGGGCTGTTCCGGGTCATAGCCGTTCTGGTAGGCTTCGAGGACGAGGTCGCCCCCCTTCCACACCAAAAGAGCATCTCCTGCCTTCTTAGCGGAGTAGGCCTTCGCTTGCTCCAGCCGACTCGGCTGCGGTTGCGTGCTCTGGTCCGAGCTCGCACATCCGGCGCTTGCCGCCCAGCCCGTCGCACCGAGAAGGACTATCGCGATACACCGAACAGATAGCGGTGGTAGCATCGTCAGATTTCTCTGATTGCTTTTAGGGACTGATTCGAAGAACGGACACTCCGGGGCCGGGCGCTATTCCTTCGTGGCCGATCCCTCCACGATCCGCCGGAGCAGGTCCAGGGTCTGGGTGCTCTGGTACTTGACCTCAGCGCCTGGATGAGGGTCGCGCTGCATCCGGGCCACCACGAGGTCCAGATCAGGAAAGACGATGCAGACATTGTCGAGGCTGCCCGTCGCCGCATAATTAGTTCGTTTCGGGTCAATCCACCACAGAAACCCGTAGTTGGGCATCTGCTCGATGGAAGTGGTCGACCGCTCGACCCACGAGGCGGGCGCGATCTGCAGGCCGTTCCAGCGCCCCTCGTTGAGCATGAGCTGCCCAATGCGTGCAAACTCCGTGAGGGTCGTTTCAGCGCCGCCGAAGGTGATGGTGTTGTAGTACTCGTCCACCATGAGACGAGTATTCTCCATGCCCAGGGGGCCGAACAATCGCTCGCGGGCGTAGCGGGCGAGGGGCATTCCCGCGGCTCGCTCCAGAATGGGGGAGAGCAGCTGCACCCCTTCGTTGCTGTAGGAAAACCGCTTCCCGGGCGGAAAGTCGAGCTGGAGGTCAAAAACATATCCTGTCGTGTTCTTCTCGGCCACGACGCCGGGCCCCTCCGGAATCGCCGCGGCCGTTGCCGAGTCGGGAGGCGGAACGGTCACGCCATTGCCTGTGCGATCGCTCAGGCCCGATGTCATCGTCAGGAGATGCCGAATCGTGACGTCGGCCTCCGCTCCGGCGGTCCACTCCGGAATCCATTTGGCCACCGGCACGCCGACACTGTCGATGGCGCCGTCCGCGATGAGCATGCCCGCAAGCAGACCCGTCCAGGACTTCACCGCCGAGCGGGTCCCGACAAACGGGTTGCGATGCTCGACCCGGTACCATTTCTGCACGACGTGCCCCCTGTACGCCACCAGGCATCCGAAGGAGCCTGATTGCTTACAACGGTCGAGGTGGGCTTGAAGCGCCTTGGTGCTGAGGCCCATAGTGTCGGCATCGGCAGAGGGCCAGTCAGTGACAGGCGCCTCCGCCGTACCCTGGCCCAGACCCTGTGCATTGACGCCAGGAGCGAGGAAGAAAACGAGAAGCAAAGAGAGCAGGAGTCGCATGGATGGGAAGGGTCCGATTGATACTGCTTGTTTAATACTACAAAAGTAGTATCTCACGGAATAGCAAACCGACGGCCACTGAATAGAACGGATAGATCGGCATAACGGTCAAAACTCACCGGCGGTGGCAGGATGAGCAGCGAGGCCAAAATATAGCGTAGAGTGCAGCCAAATGGCGACGCAGATTTAAAACGGCACACGCCCATCGTCCGGTGCAGCGCCGTGTTATACGCTCAAGCCTTCTCGTCAGCAGTTTGGGGACGAGTTCTTTCTCTTTGTTAGATACGCCGCATACAGTCCTCCCAGACTCCCAATCATAACCACGACATATGGTATCGCATCTCCCAAATACCTCTGCGGTAATCCCGCTGAGTAAGACCAAGCGCCAACCAGCGCACTGAATATAAAGACCCCGGCTAGGGCGGCGTACTTGTACGGCTTCGATAGTTTCATGACAGCAATTGCAGTTGCTAGAGGAGGCGAAAGGGTGCGTATAACGGGCGAACTTAGCTCGCGAGCGGCCAGGAAGAGGTCAGAAACCAGTACATCGGCAAATCGAGTCGGACGGCAAAGCGATCATTCGCTCTTGTCATCACTCGCGGTAAACGGAGATGAACTGCCTTAACCTCATCGCTCAAAACTGGCAAAAGCCGCTCGTCAGCTATAGTGATGGGTTATGCGGCCCTACTTTCCACCGTGATCGGCCTCAGGATTGGGGGGTTGCAGGATCATTATCGTTCTCTTGAACCGTCCTCCAGGACTGGTATGGCAGCACTCGACTTGCTTCCTGCTTGAATTGGTGTCTGTACTCAGGATTGGTAAAGTGGAATGTTACCTGCTGGTTGTTTTCCTCCCAGTTATTTTCCCCCGTCCCCCCCCAAGTAATTCTGCTATTTCCTGTTTCCTGTGTATAATCGGCTAGTGCCCGAAGACAGTTCAAGATTGCGAGATCAGAAGTATGAATTTGAATGCTAAAGTGGTGATCTGCATGGTCTGACATTGTTTTAACACAAGTTCTGAGAGAGTAAGGTAGTTACAGTTCGGTTTAGCCGTATAACCTATAATTATATCAATGTGCTCAACATATCCACATCCCCAGCCCTACAACCCACTGAACCACTTCTGGTTATGCGAAATGCCCTGTGCATATGTCAAACCGGGTTGACTCGCTGAATACGTTAACTCATTTGACATATTCAATATTGGCGATCTTATTGTCAAGCCACACACCCTGAACGGAGTCCCTCTCTTCGGCCATGCCCGGCCCCACAGAACAATCCCCCAAGCTCCTCGATCAGGTGCGGCAGGTCTGCCAGCGCCGCCAGTACAGCTACCACACGTAGAAGGCGTACGTGCGCTGGGTCACCCGCTTCGTTCGGTTCCACGACACCACCCACCCCCGCCACCTCGCGGAAGACGACATCCGGGCCTTCCTGTCCCACCTCGCGTCGGAGCGCAACGTCGCGGCCTCCACCCAGAACCAGGCCCTCAATGCCCTGGTGTTCCTCTACGAACAGGTACTGGGCGTGGAACTCGATGACATTGGCCCCCTCGACCGGGCCGACCGGCCCAAACGCCTCCCCACGGTGCTCTCTCGGAAGGAGGTGCGGCGCCTCTTCGCGTCCCTCTCTCCCGGCCCAAACCGGCGCATCGCTCATCTTCTGTACGGCAGTGGCTTGCGCCTCTCGGAAGCTCTCCGCCTCCGGGTCAAGGAGCTCGACTTCGACAGGGGCCGCGTCCACGTACGGGATGGGAAAGGAGGAAAGGACCGCACGACCGTGCTTCCCGAACGCCTGCACGTCCCCCTCCAGCGTCACCTGAAGACGGTGAAGGCCCAGCACGAGACGGACTGTGCGGAAGGCGTCGGGAGCGTGCATCTGCCCGACGCGATTGCGGAGAAGTACCCGAATGCGGCGACCGAGTGGCGGTGGCAGTACGTCTTCCCCTCCACACAGCTGTCGGAAGACCCGCGCAGTGGGGCCGTGCGCCGCCACCACCGCTCCGACTCGGCGGTGCAGCGGGCCGTCAAGAACGCCGCCGACGCGGCGGAGATCGAGAAACGAGCGACGTGTCATACGCTTCGCCACTCTTTCGCCACGCACCTGCTGCAGGACGGCACCGATGTGCGGACGATTCAGAAGCTGCTGGGCCACGAGCAGCTCCGCACCACCATGCAGTACGTCCACGTGCTGGAGCAAAGCGGCGAGGCCGTCACCAGTCCCCTCGACACCCTCCCGACCGACCCGGCGTAGCCCCCCGACGCGCGCCCTCCACGCACCAACCCTCACCCCATAACCCTCAACGCTCCCCCCAAAACCCTCGGTCCTCCAGCCACTGCCACAGCGCCGGCAGGAAGGCGACCGCCGCGGCGAGCCGCCCCGGACACCGGTTGTAGCGCTCCTGCGTTCGGAAATCAGGAACCCAGTCCGAAAAGTGGTCCTCCGCGTACCGGTGGATCTCGCCTGGGGTCGACCGCTTTTTGATGAGTCCAAACACATAGATTCTCGGCCCCTCCTCACCGGTGAACGTCGGGGAAGCGCGGTTACCCTGCCGCTGTGCGACCGCGGCGATTCTCCCGCGATGTCGCCGGTAGACGAACAGGTACCCCCGAACAAGTGCAGTGGTGCTCCACCAGAGCAGTGTCCGTGTCGCCAAGGGCGGCTTGCCTGAGAAGATGCTGGGGGCATCTCTTTCCAATCCGCCTGCGGTGATGGGGTTTGTCCCCCCCTGATTGACATCACGTATGATCCGGTCACGATCCACTACCGTTCAGAAGCGGATATAGATCTTTTTGAGGCAAATCTGATCTTGATTCCGCCCGAGGAGATCAGCCCCCCTATCCTTCGAAGAGGAGAAAAACAGACGGCCGCGACGGTTGAGGAGGCATTGGAGACTTCGTGATCGGTCCATTTTCAAGGGAGGCCTTTCCCGAAAGACACTCTTTCTGATATGCCAGTCGTACAGTGTTTTAATTGCATAATGTACCGATTAAAGTTGTCATTGCCTTGGCCTTGATCACCGGTACTGGAGCGCGTTTCGTTCTGCTGAGAGGAAGCACTTCCCCTCGGCCCGTACACGATAGGTCGAAGGCCACCGCCGGAGGCGCAAGCAGCGAGGGACGCAGGCTCATGCTCGCTGTTGTTGCGCGGTGAGTCTCATGAGTCGAAGGAGTGGGGCAGTCAGTGCGCAGCGGCGAGTCTAAAAGAACAGAAAGACGCTGAGGTCCCCCCGCACATTGGTGACCGGCTCCTCAGCGTCGGCGGGGTCCGGGGCAAAGTGGTCGTCGAGGCGGGCGGTGTACTGGGCAGTGGTCACCTGCACCTCCAGGGCGAAGCGCATGGGGCCGTAGTTGAGGGCGAGGCGGGGCGCGACTTCCCAGACCGAAGCGAGGCTTTCCCCGTCCGGGTCCACGCCGCGGGTGGCGAAGGCAACGCCGGAAGTCGGCCCGTCGAGCGCGTCGGCCACGCCGAGGTTGGTCACATATCCAGCAAAGAGGCCCGGCGCGATGGTCCCGGCCTTTTCAACCTCGACCCAGGTGCTGAGCGTGTTGATCTGCTGAAACGCGTCGGCTGCGCCAACGTCGTTGCCTGCGGCCGCCGGGTCGTAAAGATAGCCGCCGATGCCTATGTGATCGCGGGCGGTTCCGTACACCAGCTTGCCGCGCACCACCAGCGGATCGCCGCTGTAGGCGGCATACGCCGTGCCGGCGCCGCCAAAGAAACGCTCGCCCAGCGGGAAGGGACGCAGCGCCTTCAGGTACCCGCCCAGCCCGAGCGTGACCCGATCTGTAACGTACTGCGCGTGGCCGTGCAGCCCCGGGATGGCGGCCTGCTGCTGCGCGTCGATGCCGCCCTGTGGCTCAGTCCCACTGGGCGCGTTGGACAGCCCCGCGTCCACGAATGCGTCCATCTGCCAGGCCGTGGCACCGATCAGTCGCAGCGTCTCCGTCGGCCGCAGCGTGAGCTTGATCATCGGCTGCCGGGCAAACGGATTGAACGGCGTGCCCGCCTCCGACGCCACCGTGTGCGGGAAGGCCCCAAGTGTAAAAAGCGGCGACCACTCCATCCCGAATTGTACGTCGCGGTTGTCCCACGACATCTTGGCAAAGGCCCGCCGGACGCGGAGGGTGTTTTGCACGTCGCCGGTGGGCCCGAAGAAGTCCGTTTCGACGTAGCCCGACACGTCGGCCCCCAGCACGTTCTGCTCAAAGTCGTCGACACGGAGGCCGAGCCGCGAGAAGAACTGAAAAGCCCCGAGGTTGTCTCGGTCGCTCAGGTCGTCGGCGTCGGGATTGTTGGCCGCCGGGTAGAGCATAAAGTCCACGTCTCGCGCCGCTACGACCTGCCGGGTGTCGTAGTAGTAGGAGGACTTGACGAACCCGCTGAGGCCAATGGACTGGGCCGTGCTGGCCTGCCCCGGGATGAGCAGAGCGACGGCAATTGCGAAAAAGAAACAGGCCCAGGACGCGGGGTTCAGGTGGCATCGACAGTGCATGAGTGCGTATCTTTTCTGTTGGGAAAGGCGTGCCTCGTGCAGGACGTTTTTCCAGGCCGGAAGAGCCACTCCGTTTTATGATCCCCCTCATAGCCACCGACGTGAAGCCTGAGCTCATTCGCCACCGGCGAAAAAACCGGAATGCCTCAGAAGCTGTTTGGTGGATTGATGTTCAGCCGACACGAGCGTAGCGACTGACGAGGCCCAGCCGAGTACACACAGTGGGCGAAGCTGCAAAATGGTGCCCAAATGAGTCTCTGTAATGAGTCTCTGTAGCGGGGGCCGAGCAGGAGCGAGGTCATGCCCGTGGGGAGCTACCGGGCGAATGCAGAAGCCATCTTGCGCTGGGAGCGCAGCGACCAAGTACTTCCGAGGGGCCACAGAGCGTCCACCAAACAGCTTCTCAGGACTGCTTATCTTTCGGTCCCCAGATGCCCATTTCCGGCAAGAGATCCATCGCCCCCGTAGTCGGCCGGTTCCTCTGGTTCGCTTTCACCAGGAGCAGACGCTCCACCGGGGGCCGTTCCTACCAGCCCCGCGTCGCGTCCGGCTCCACTTTGCTCCCCGAGGGCAAACTGCTCGACGCCTTGTTGGAGCCGATCGATGAGCCGGTCCAGGTCACCGGCCGCATCGGACACCTGGGTGACTCCCGCCGCCGACTGCTGGGCCGCGGTCGAGATTGACTGGACCGACCGGGCGATCTGCTCGCTGGTGGCGCTTTGCTCTTCGGAGGCCGCCGCGATCTCGTCGGTCATCTGCTCGACCTGGTCAATTGAGTCGACGACCTCCTCGATCACCTCCCCGGTCTGGGCCGACAGTTCGCGCCCCTCCTCCACTCGCTGGGTGCCCTCGCGGACCCGGCCGACGGCCTCTTCGGCCTCGGTCTGGATCTGCTCGATCATCTCCGCAACTTCGCCGGTCGCCCGGTCGGCCTCCTCCGCCAGGTCGCGAACCTCCTCGGCCACAACGGCAAAGCCCTTTCCTTCCTCGCCGGCCCGGGCGGCCTCGATCGCCGCGTTCAGGGCGAGAAGGTTTGTCTGCTGAGCAATCTCGTCGATCCGCTCGACGATCTGGCTGATCTGCTCGCTCGAGGCACCAAGCCGCTCGATCGTGTCCGCCGAGCTTTCGACCACCTCTGCGATCTCTTCCATCTTTCCAGCGGTTTCCTCCACGATTTCTTCTCCTTGGCGGGCCTTCTGACTGCCGGTCTGGGCCGCCTCCGCGGTGCGCTGGACGCTCTCGGCGTTCTCGCCAATCGTCTGGTTGAGCTCCTCGACCGCCGCGGCCACCTCCTCGGCCTGCGCGGACTGCTCCTCGGCACTGGCAGCCATCTGATGCGAGGAAGCGCTGATCTGGTCGGCCGACGAAGCGGTCTCCTCGGCCGCCCCCTTCACGTCTGAGAGGAGCTGGCGGATGCTCTTCACCGCCTGGTTGAACTCCTCGAAGAGGCGGGCCATCATGGCTTGCTGCTCATCGAGGTCGCCATCGCCCTCGGCGTCATCGAGGTGCGCCTGCACCGTCAGGTCCCCATCGGCAAACCGGTTCATTGCGTCCAGCATCGTTTCGACGCTCTCGCTGAGGTAGGCACGCTGCTCGTTGGCCTCGGCCTTGGCGGCCTTCGCCTCACGGGCCGCCGTGCGGGCTGCCTCACTTTTTTCTTCCATCTGGGTCACGGCCTCGCGGATTTGGCTCACCATCGCGTTGAATGCAGCGGCCAGCTGCCCCACCTCGTCCTGGGTGTCACGCTCCACATGTGCGCTGTAGTCCTCGTCCGCAGCCGCATCCGCGGCAGTGGCCAACTCCTGTATCGGGCTGATGACCGTCCGCCGCGCCACCGCGTACAGGATGCCTCCGATAATAACCACGACGATACCGCCAAAGAGGAAAATCATCTGCCGCACGCCAGCGAGCTTGGCGTTGATGTCGCGCTCCGGATAGGCGGCGACAATTGTAAATCCCCACGCGTCGAAGGTCGACCGCCGCACGCTCCACGATCCATCCTCACTGGCAAGTGCAGACTGTAGCTGATCGGAACCAACGTGCTCTGAGTTGAACATCATCTCCCCTTCCCCGTCCAGCACGGCCAGGAATCCGTTTTCTAGGATGCGGGTGTCCTGGACAGATGCTTGGAGCGTCGTCATCCCACTCAGTTCGTACCCCACATACCAGATGCCCACCACGTCGCCCTGGGCATCGTACATCGGTTCGTATCCCGTCAGGTACTTGTGCCCTAAGATGTCAACTATTCCGTAGTAGGCCTCCCCCTCGGTGATGGCCGCGTAGGCCTTGCCGTCCGGATTCAGAACGGTTCCCACCGCTCGGCTGCCGTCGTCTTTCGTCACGTTGGTACTGACACGAACGAACGTGTCGCCGTCGCGGGCAAACAGTGTGGCCGTCCCCCCAAGCTGCTCGGTAACCTGATCCGGCAGTTGGTAACGGCCCACCTGGCTGACACGGCCAAACTGCAGGTCCGGCACCTCTTCCCCATTGAGCACCGTGCGCCCTCGAAGGGCAGGGGTCCCCAGTTGCTGGGCGTCGTCTTTCATCGTACGTATCCCGCTGCGTACCATCTCCAGACGGAGCCGGTTGATGGCTCGCATCCGATCGGTGAAGCGCGCCGTGCTGGCTTCAACTTTCTCCTGTGCGGCCCGCCGGGCGTCGTCGCCGATCCGCATCGACACGGCAACCCCCGCTGCCACCACGCCCAATCCGACCACCAGGATGATCGGAATCATAAACTTGGCCGCAATACGGGTGGTAGCGGCGGACCAGAGAGCGGTCAGGTATTTCATAGCAGTGTCCTAATCCTGTACCGAGAGAGCAGCGTTAGCAAACTATGTAGGGGACCGGTCGAGCCAGCACAGGGGACATACTCACGCACAAAAACCCCGTTAGATGGCTCTACTCCTGAGTTATCGCTGCATATCCAAAGACCTTAAGTGCCAATCAGGAGCTGAATCGGCAAAGCTACCCTGAGACGCTGCCAAGACGGTTTTGCCTTTCGGTCGGTCTATTTCAAAATGCCCTCAACACCTGTGAGCACCGATTCAACTCGACCCTCGACGCGCATATTTTCTTTACGGCAGCGGCCTGCGCCTCTCGGTAGCTCTCCGCCTTCGGGCCAAGGAGCTCGACTTCGACAGGGGCCGCCTCCACGCACGGGATGGGGAAGGGGGGAAAGGACCGCACGACCGTGCTGCCCGAACGCCTGCACGTCCCCCTCCAGCGTCACCTGAAGACGGTGAAGGCCCAACACGAGACGGACTGTGCGGAAGGCGTCAGGGGCGTGCATCTGCCCGGCGCGATTGCGGAGAAGTCCCCGAACGCGGCGACCGAGTGGCGGTGACAGTACGTCTTCCCCTCCCCGCAGCTGTCGGGAGACCCGCGCAGTGGGGCCGTGCGCCGCCACCACCGCTCCGACTCGGCCGTGCAGCGGGCCGTCAAGACCGCCGCCGACACGGCGGACATTGAGAAGCACGCGACCTGCCACACGCTTCGCCCTGAGCGAAGCGAAGAAGTAGTTTTAGACTACGGCACTCCTTCGCCCTCACTCCTCTTCCGTCCCCACGTCGTGCGGCACGTCGCCGCGGTCCTCCAGCCACTGCCACAGCGCCGGCAGGAAGGCGACCGCCGCGAGCAGCGTGGTGCCCAGCCCCAGCACCGCGAGGGTGCCCATCGAGTTGAGGCCGGGGTGGAAGCTCAGGAGCAGCCCCCCGAACCCGACCATCGTCGTGAGCGTGCCCATCGTGACGTGCTCCCCCGTCGACCGCAGCACGGTCCAGAGCGAGCCGGAGCCCTCCTCCCGGTACCGGTGCACCATGTGCACCCCCGCGTCGTTGCCAATCCCCAGGATGGCCGGGAAGACGACCATGTTGTAGAAATTGACCCTGAGGCCGAACACCTCCATCGCCAGCAGCATCCACAGCAGGCCCACCCCGAGCGGCACGAGGGCCAGCCCGGCCCACCGGAGCGACCGGAAGTTGAGCAGCATCAGCAGCGCGACAATGACGAACGTGCCCAGAATCATCCAGGGCGCCTCCCGCTGCAGCAGCATTAGCATGTCCGCCGCGACGAGAGACGTGGAGCCCGCGTGGTAGGTGGTGCCGTCGTCCGTCGTGATGGTGCCCACGTCCCGGGCGAAGGCGATGGACTTTCGCCCGTCGGAGAGGCCCACGGACGGGTAGATCATGACGAACTGGCCGAGCTCGCCCTCTTTCGTCGTAAACTGCTTGCGAAGCGACCGGGGCACCTGGTCGAGCGGGATGGGGGTGCGGGGCTGGGCGGCGCGGCGCAGCCGCTCCAGCGCGTCGGTGGACTCGTCGCGCAGGTAGCGATTCTCGGTGGCGGTCTCGCGAATCTGGGCGATCCGGCGCAGCTTGGCCGCCTGGCTGGTGTCGTGGAGCGGGAACCGCTCCTGCAGGCTCTCCACCGCCAGGATGGTTGGGGAGGTGGTGTCGGATCGCATCTTCTCGCGGACGGCCTCGACGATCGCGGGCACCTCGGCCGCGCTGTCCGCCACGACGTAGGCCGGGTTGCGCCGGTCGCCGTCCCCGCCCGTGCTGACACGGTCAACGTACTGGTCGCGCTGCTCGTACTCGGTGTACTCGGGCTCCAGCGCCCCGAAGTCGTACTGAAAGTCGACGCGCGGAGCAAGAACCAGGGCCCCCAGCACGGCCACGAGCCCCCCCACGACGACGGGCCGCGCCGCCGCGTACCGCCGGTGCGTGGCCTCACGGGCCTCCAGGCCGGCCCCTCCTCGGAGGTTGAGCAGGCGGGTCCGCTCCAGCAGGGCCAGCAGGGCCGGCATCACGACCGTCATGGCGAGGAGGGCAAACAGCACGCCGGTGCCCGCAATGGCCCCAAACTCGCTGAAGCCCTTGAAGTCAGCCGCCACGAGCACGTACAGGGCCCCGGCCGTCGTGAACGCCCCCACGGCAATGGCCTGGCCGGTGCTCACGAAGGTGCGCTCCACCGCGTCCACGACCGCGTGCCCGTCGGCCCGCTCCTCGGCGTACCGGGCGTAGAAGTGGATCCCGAAGTCGATCCCCAGCCCGAAGAGCACGAGGCCGAGAGTGGAGGTCATGAGATTGAGCTCCCCGAACAGCAGGGCGGCCGCGCCGCCCGTCCACGCCAGGCTCATGAAGAGCGGCCCGCCGATCACGAGGCCCATCACCGGCGCCCGCACCAGCTCCCAAAACAGCCCCCGGCCGTCAACGCCGGGACCCGACCGCACCCGGTAGGCCTTGTACAAAAAGTACAGGACGACCACGAGCAGAACGGTCCCGACGCCCGCCCCAAACGAGCCGGCCACGTCGCCCCAGATGGTGTTCACCTCAGCGAGCTGCCGGTACAGGCGCCCGGCGAGCACCACCTTCATCTCCGGGTGGTACGACGCGGGATCCATCCGGTCCACCAGGGCCCGCGTGTCGGCGTACAGGTCCTCGATGTACCCGATGTTTGTATTCGATCCCGACGGGTAGAAGCGCAGCACCATCGTGGTGCTGTCGTCGGAGACCGGGTAGCGCGTGCCGACGAGGCGGTCGTACACCCCTTCCAGCGCCTCCCCGTCCTCCGTCGTCTCCGTCGTGTCCGCCTCGCCCTCCTCCAACTCGAAGTAGAACGGATTGGCGTCCTGGCGGGCCCGCTTCGCCTCCGCAATCTGATCGTCCAGAAAGCCTTCGACCTGGCGCAGCTCCTGATCGGACGCGAAGTAGAGCGCATTGTCCCTCAGAAACTCGACCTCGCGCTTGTACTCCACGCGCGTTAGGTACGTCTCGCTCGTGTCTCCCGTTCGCCGCAGGGACAGGGCCTCCGGAATCAGGGCCTCGGCGAACTGCTTGTTGGCCTCAAACGACGGGCTGGTGATGGCCACGGCCATGTCGCGCTCCCCACCCACGGTGCGCTGGAGCGTGTTGAGGGCCTGGACGCTTTCGTAGTCTTCGGGGACGAGGTTCGCAATGTTGGTATCGAGGGAGAGCTGGGATGCCCCGTAGCCGCCCAGGGCCGTGGCCAGAACGGCGAGCCCGAGCACCACACCGGCGCGCTGCGTCACACGTCGGATGAACGGCCGCAGGGCCCGAAACAGACGATCCATCACGTTCGCGCGTTGAATGACCAAAGACAGAAATGTCGCCCCCCTCCTCGGATGGACGCAGCGAACACCCGTTCCCCACGCCAACAGGCCGCCCGGTGCTCCATCGGAGTAACACGCCGCCCGGCCCACTTTTCATGCCGCTTTTCACGCCCAAATGAACCAGCGAGGCCCGCCCCCCACGTGGCAGTCGGTAGGTTTTCCCGTTACTCTTTCCTAACTTGCCGCCGACGTCATCTCTATGTTTCTTCGCCCCTTCTCTCCAACAGCGCACTGCCCATGGTCAACACCTACGAATCGATAGAGATTGGCGACTCCCACGAATGGACGCGAGTCGTCACGGCCGAGGACGTGCAGAAGTTTGCCGACATCACGGGCGACGACAATCCCGTGCACGTCGACCCGGAGTACGCAGAGGAGCATTCTCGGTTTGGCAAGCCCATCGTCCACGGCGTGCTCCTGCTCGGCCTTATCTCAAAGGTGCTGGGCCGCGACTTCCCCGGACACGGCAGCATCGCCGTCGGCATTTCGTGCCGCTTTCTCCGCCCCGTCCCCGTCGGCTCGGAGGTCCGGGTCCAGGTCAAGGTGTCGGAAAAGCTTGAGGACAAGAAGCACGTCAAGCTGCGCACGTACATCTATCGGGACGGCCAGATGGTGGTCGGCGGCGAGGGACGCGTCATTCCCCCGACGGAAGAAGAGGAGGATCCCCACCGGGCCCGCCGGTAGGAGATGCCACGGGAAGGGCTCGTGTCGCGGGCCACCTGGACAGCCGGACGGCCCCCGATCAATGCCCGGAGCAGTGGGGGCTCTGAGCTCCGATGCCGATCTGCAGGTCAGTTCGGCAGCTTCAGGGGACGGTCTACGGGGACGGTCTGATCCACCTCCAGCTGGTTGATGATCGCGAGGTCCTCCTCCGTCATGTCGGACGGCAGCGCGTCCGCATCCACGAAGGAGCGGAAAGGCTCCGCCCGGCGGGCCGGGCGGATCGTGAGGCGCGTGGGCTGCCGGTTCAACTTCTCCGCATCGGTGAGCCGGGCAAAGCTCGTCATGGACTGTTCGAAGTCGGGCCGGTAGGCGCTGTACTGGTCCCCGGCGGTGAGTCCCCGGAATTGGTACACGCTGTCTCCGTAGGCGATGAAGTAGGTCAGCAGGCGCACGACCTCTCCCTCCTGCGTCGTGCCCTCGGCCAGGACGCGCCGGGCGTCGTTCCCGTTCACCGAGGTGCCCTGACGGTCGAGGACGGTAAGGCCCTCCTGCCCGGCAAATTCGCGGGCCGCAGCGGTGGGGCTCTCCGCGTCGGAGACCGAGAAAATCATGTAGGCCGACTGGTCGGGCTGCACCAGGGCCACCTGCTTCGGCTGGTTCTGCACGGTCCACCGGCTGGGGATGGAGAAACGAAATTCCAGTTCGGGGTGGTAAAACACCCCGTCCTCCGCGAAGCCCTGGCGGGGATTTTTGCCGAGGACGACGTTCTCAAGGGCGCCGTAGTAGGCATCCTGGCCGATCGTCCGGGCCGGTGCGTCCACCTTCTGCTGCCACGTCTGCGCCAACTCCGGGATGGTTTGCTTCCGCGCCCCTGGGTCCGGGTGGGTCGACTGCCACGTCGGGATGGACTGCCCGCCTTGCTCCCGCACCCGGTCGAGAGACTCGAAGAAGGCCGCCCCCTCGGCCCCGTCATAGCCCGCCCGAATGGCGTATTCTACCCCAAGTCGGTCGGACTCCCGCTCGTTGTCGCGGCTGTAGCTGAGAGAGAACAGCTGCGCGGCCTGTCCCCCGATCCCCATCACGTTCTCCGCGACGTTGCCCCCGAGCGCCGCCTGCCCGGCAACGGCCCCGCCGAGGAGGAGGCCCTGCGTAAACTTTTGACGGGCCGCCTGCTGCGAGGAGTGCCGGGCGGCCACGTGCCCAATCTCGTGCCCGAGCACCATGGCCAGCTGCGCCTCGTTGTTAAGGTGGGCCATGAGGCCCCGCGTCACGTACACGTAGCCGCCGGGCAGCGCAAACGCGTTGATGATGGGACTATCGAGCACGCGGAACTCAAACTCCGTATCCCGAAACCGCTCCGGCGTGTCGGGGCGCCGCATGTGGCTCTCCGCCAGCACCTCTTGTGCCACCTCGTCGACGTACTCCTGCAGCCCCTCGCCGTCGTAGACCCCGTACTGCGACTGAATTTGCTCGTCCGCCTTCGTGCCCAGCTTTACCTCCTCCTGCCAAGAATAGCCATAGGCGCGGGTATTGCCGGAAACCGGGTTCGTGCCCGTCGAGACACAGCCCGCCCCGACCGTCAGAACCAGCAACAAGATGGGCACGAGCGCCCAGACGTGCAGGCGTTGGGCGAGGGCGCGACGTGTGGGAAACGACGTAGTCATCGGGGATGGGAGAGCGCTTGTTCGCAAAACACGTTCGTTGGGTTCGGCTCAGCTGCGGGACGTCGGCGCCGTTGCGTCGGGCCCCCCGGACGCCGATGCCACGCCGTTGGAGGCCGTCGCGTCCCCACCGGCGTATTCGGGATCCGGCGCCACCACCGCCGCCCCGTCGCCCGGCTGGACCTGCAGGGCACGGTGCGACGCGGGCTCCGCGTCGAGGGCCGGCTCGAAGGGCCCCCGGCGCGTGGCGGTGACGAGGCTCTGCCCCACGGCGTCCGACCGGAGGAGATCGAGAAACACCCCGGTTCGCTCCGCGTCGAGCTTGCCGAAGGCGTCGTCGAGAAGCAGGAGCGGCTCGGTGTCGTTTCGCCGCTGCAGGTAGAAGTACTGCGCCAGCTTGAGGGCCATTGCAAAGGTGCGGTGCTGGCCCTGCGAGCCGTACCGGCGCACCTCCAGGTCGTCGAGGCGAAAGATGAGCTCGTCCCGCTGCGGCCCGGCGAGGGTGGTGCCCCGGTCGCGCTCCTGTCCCTGTTTTCGGTCGAGGGCCGCGCGGAACGCATCCTCAATGTCGTCGGGCGTCGCGTCGGGGGCAAGGTCCGCAATCGTATCGTACTCGATGGTGGGCCGCTCGGCGACCGCATCGATGCGACGGTATGCCTCTTCGAGGTCGTCCGCAAAGGCTTGCAGGAACTGCTGCCGGCGGTGCACGATGCGGCTTCCGAGCCCGACTAGCTTCTCCGTCCAGGGCGCCAGCAGCGCGTCCGGCGGCGGGGCGGACCGCTTCTTGTAGCTGCGGAGCACCTCGTTGCGCTGACGGCGCGCACGGCGGTACTTCATGAGCGTCTCCATATAGACGGACCGCGCCTGGCTGAGGATGTTATTGACGAAGCGGCGCCGCTCACTGGGCCCCCCGGCCGTCAGGTCGTGGTCCTCCGGGGAGAACACCACGACCGGCAGGAGGCCGACGAGGTCGGCCAGCCGGTCGAGCTCCGCCCCGTTCACGAAGACCGACTTGCCCTCTCCGGGCACGTACGCCAGCTTCACAGTCATCGGCTCCTTCCGAACCTGCCCAACGCGCCCCTCGACCTCGAAATATGGCGCGTCCGTCCGCACGGCGTAGCGGTCCCGCGAGGCCGTAAAGCTTTTGGTGAGGCACAGGTAGTGGACCGCCTCCAGGACGTTCGTCTTGCCCGCCCCGTTGGGCCCGTAGAGGAGGTTCACCGACGGGGCGAGATCGAACTCGCTCTCCGCGTGGGCCCGGAACGACCGGAGGCGAAGGGTGTGGAGAATCATGAACGGAGCGCCACCTCTGGAAAGCCTGCGCGGGAGCCTGCGTGGACCCCTAGGCTTTCCATTACGACGGGGGCAGGGCCTTCGTTCGTTGGTACCCAGTGCAGCTTCTTCTGCTCCTCCGTCACGCCCGACGCTGCGTATGCCCGATGCCCCACCCGTTCACCTCCGCCCACTTACCGGCGCCGACGCCCCCGCGGCCGAACAGCTCTGGGCCGATCGGTTCGGCGGGGCGCCCGATACGCGCCGCAAGTGGATGGAGGCAGCCCTAGACCCGGCCCACTCGGCCACCGCGACTGTGGCCGTCGCCCCACACGATGCCGTCGTGGGCGTCTCGTTTCTCGAGGTGGGCAACCGGCGCTACACCCACCAGTACCTTGGGCTTGAGGCCCTCGACGTGGACGTGTCGCTCGCGTCCCGAAACGGCCTGTTTCACCTCACGTGTGTGCAGGCGGACTGGGAGGACCGCGGGGTCGGAACGGCCTTCTATGAACGCCGGCTCGAGCAGCTCGCCGACCGGGACGTCCCGTGCGCGTTCGGCATCGCGTGGCACCGGCCTGCTCCCGTTGGCAGCCGTGTGCTGTTCGAAAAGCATGATTTCACGCGCATCGCCACCGTCGAGCACTACTACGCCCGCACCAGCACGCGTCCCCACTGCCCCGCCTGCGAGGGCCCGTGCACCTGCACCGCGTCCCTCTACGCCCGCCCTCTCGCCTCGCCCCGCACGCAGTAGCCCCCTTCGGGGCCCGAAGGCCCGTTGCGATTTCCGACGCTCGGTCCGTAGGTTTGGGGCCACGGTCCCCTCCGGGTCTGCCCCACCACTTTATGACGCCGGGCTCTGGAATCGGGATCGTGTCTCCCGGCTTCTGTCCTTTGGGGGACGAGGCGCCGGAGGCCCCGTGCCCGTCTTCCGTCGGCAAAAGACATGGGACTCCCCACCGAGCGTTTTTCCGCTCCTCAGAGGACCGTCTCGTTCCCGAGCACCGCCACCGCCGTCATCCGTCGTCCTCATCGTCCTCCTCAGTTTCAATCTCTTCCTCTTTCTCCCCGGACCCCGGATCGGAGCCTCCGCCCTGAAATGAGAGCGGATATCGGCGTGAGAGGGACTGCCCTAAATTGTCGAACATGGTTCGTGTCGGCGATTGGGAGAAATGTAAAGGATGTGTGCGGCGTTTGGATAGAACGTAACCGTACGGGGCTTGAAAATCCAATCGATCTCTGTTGCTCGTGACTGCGCTGCTGCTGAGTCTTCTTGTCGTCGTTTCCGCGGCCGATGTTGCGGAACGGGACGACTGTACAGAGCTTCTGCCCGCCACCGCGCGCTCGGAGCTTCCCGTGCGCTCGTTCCCGGATGCTCAGCGGGTCTGGTCGGGGCGCGACGACGTTTCTTCCGATACGCTCCGCGCCTATATTTCTCAGCTTCAGGACGCCCGTCGATGCTTCCGTCGCCTGCCCGCGTCCGCCCTCGAGCGCCCCTCCCGAGAAATTCTCTACACCTTGAAGTGGGAAGGCTACCTTCACGCCGCCCTCGCCCAGTTTTCCGAGGCCGTGGCGGCCTTCGACGACGCCCTCGCCCACCTCGACGACGGCACACGTTCTCCCGACGAACGGGAATCCCTCCGCGCGACCGAGCGCCCACACCTTTATCAAGAGCGGGGCTACCTGTACTACCTTCTCGGCAACCTCTCGGACGCCCTCGATCAGTACCTCAAAGCCCTCCGGCACACCCCAGCCCCCAAGGCCGCCGCACGGACCGAGCTCCTCCGGAGCCTCGGCGTCCTGCATCAGCGCACACAAGACTATCGGTCCGCCCATCGGTATCTGAACCGGGCCCAGCGTCTGTACCGGGACCATGATCTGTCGGCCCCGTCGCGCCACGTCGATCTTCTGTACAGCCAGGCCGACCTTCTCCTCGAGGAGACCCTCAACACGCAGTTCGACCGGGCATCGCTGGAGCGGGCCCGGACGCTTGCCCGTCGCAGCCGATCGGCCGCCGACCCCGGCACGGACCGATTCGCCCGGTCCACGATGACGTTGTCCGAAAGCCTCGGGTATCTGGGCAAGTTTGAGGAGGCCTATCGCCTCAACGACGAGGCATTGCGGTACGCCCGGAGCCACGATGACATCCGGCGCCAGGCATTTGCCCTCCTCAAACGGGGCCTCCTCCACATGCAAACCGAACAGTGGGCCCGGGCCGATCGCACGCTCCGTCGGGCCCTCTCCTTCGCCGAAGACCTTCGGGACCTCGACTTTCAGCGCCGTGCCCTGCGCGGCCTGGGCCGCCTCCACGAACTGCAGCGCGACTGGGCGGCGGCGGAGACGTACTACCGGGAGGGCATTTCGGTGATCGAGACGTACCGGGAGTCGCTGACCGCTACGCAGTGGTCCTCAACGGCATTTGCCCAGTGGCGCGACGTGCACCGCGGCCTTGTGCGCACCCTTCTTGCCCAGGACGAACCCCGACCGGCCCTGGCGGCCCTGGACCGAACGCGCGCCCGGTACCTCCAAGACCTGCGCACGCAGGACCGGGTCGCTAACCAGCTTCCGCCCACGACACGGGCCCGGTTCGACAGCCTCGGACGTGCCCTCACCGACGTGCGCACTCGGCTCGGCACCGATGCGCTCGACGACGCCGAGGCGGCAAGCCTTCGTGCCCGCGAAGCAACCCTCATGGCCACTCGCCAACGGGCTTTGCGTCTCGACTCCGCGATGACGGCTCGGCCGTCGGTGGACGAGATCTCCGAGACGATCGCCCGCCAGGGTCGGGCCCTCGTCTCGTACTTCCTCGACGACCCGTGGCCCGTGTACGACCGGGCCCCACGCTCTGCGGCCTTCGTCCTGACGGGGGACACGCTCCGGGCCGTCTCCCTCCCCAACCTGTCCCAGGATTCGGTCCGGGCGCACGTTCGACGCATCTCTTCGGTGTTCGAGGCCCAACAGGCACCTCAGCACATGAACGCGATGCACTTCGATCTCCGTCCACTCCGGGCACTGCACGACCGCCTCTACGCCCCCATCGCGAAGCACCTCTCCGACGGACAGCCCTTGACCGTCATTCCGGACGGGCCGATGTTCCACGTGCCCTTTTCGATGCTGGCGACGGCCACGCCCGGGGGACGCTACGACCACGCTCGGGCCCGATTTGTGCTCCACGAGCGCCCGACGGCACTCGATTTGTCGGCCTCCCTGGCGGCCGACACGTCCAAGGCGCGGAGCGACACCGCGTCGTTTTCTCGCGACCTGGCGGCCTTCGGGGTGTCCTCCTTCGATTCCCTGCGGTCCGCGTCGTCCTTCCTCCAGCCCTCTCGCCCCGATACCGCCGCTCCCTCGTCGTTTCGCCCTCCCCCCTTGCCAGGGGTGCGGTCCGAGATCAACACCCTTGATCGGCTGTTCGACGACGCCGACACGTTTCTCGACGAGCGCGCGACGGAGCCGGCCTTCACCACCGCCAGCCGGCAGGCCGACGTGCTCCACCTGGCCTCGCACGCCCTTGTCCACCCCTCCTCCTCGCTCCAAAACGCCTTCCTCCTGCACCCCGACTCCAGCTCAGACGGGCTTCTGTTTCTCCACGAGCTGCAGGCGCGCGACCGGTCCTTGCCCCTGGCCGTCCTCAGCGGGTGCAGCACCGCCCGTGGCACGCTGCGGGGGGGCGAAGGCATGTCGGGCCTGCAGTATGCCTTCCGGGTCATGGGGGCCAGGGCCACGGTGTCCAACCTGTGGCCCACGGCCGATCGGTCCAGCGTTGCGCTCATGGAGACCTTCTACCAGAACCTCCAGGCGGGCCAGCCCAAAGACCGGGCCCTCCGGCAGGCCAAACTGATGTACCTGCAAAACCATCGCGGGAACCTGAGTCCCTTCTTTTGGGCCCCAACGGTGCTCTACGGCGCGCCCCACTCCCTGGAGCTAGACTCGTCCGGCGGCACGCTCCCCTCCTCCTGGTGGCCCCTCGCACTTGCCCTCTTCGCAGTCCTCTCCGCTTGGCTCCTCGTTCGGTTTCGCTCTCGATTGGGCATCGCGTCCCCGTAGGCGCAAAGGGCCTCCTCAATCGAGATCGGAACGCCTCCAGCACACTCGTGCCCTTTCGCCCCCTCTAGCCTCCGGCATGCCCGATTCTTCCTCCCTTTTCGACGAGCTCCAGACCCTCGCCACCGAGCAGCGGAATCCCCACTCCACCCACATCGACACCGCGTCGACGGAGGAGATCCTGCGCGTCATCAATACGGAGGACCACCAGGTGCCGATTGCGGTGCGTCGCGAGCTGCCGCACGTGGCGGAGGCGGTGAAGATCGTGGTGGAGGCGTTCGAGAACGACGGGCGGCTCTTCTACGTGGGCGCCGGGACGAGCGGGCGCCTCGGCGTGGTCGATGCCTCGGAGTGTCCCCCCACCTTCGGGACCGATCCGGAGCGGGTGCAGGGCCTCATTGCTGGGGGGCGCGAGGCGGTCTTTCGGTCGCAGGAAGGCGCGGAGGACGTGCCCGAAGACGGGGCCGAAGTCCTTGAACAGCACGGAGTGAGAGAGAATGACGTTGTCTGCGGTGTCACGTCCAGCGGGCGCACGCCGTTCGTGGTGGGGGCCGTGGAGCACGCCCGGGACGAGATTGGCTGCCCGACGCTCTTCGTGACGACGGTCCCGCGGGCGGACCTCGATGTGGCCCCGGACGTCGCCATCTGTCCGGTGGTGGGGCCGGAGGTGATCATGGGCTCCACGCGCATGAAGAGCGGGACCGCGCAGAAGCTCGTGCTTAACATGATCACGACCGCCGCGATGGTGCGTCTCGGCAAGGTCTACGAGAACATGATGGTGGACCTTCGGCGCACCAGTGAGAAGCTCGTGGAACGCGGCCTCCGCACGGTGATGATGGTCACAGGGATCGATTACGAGGAGGCCGACGCCGTGCTCGGCGCGTGCGACGGGCACGTCAAAACCGCGATCGTCGTGGTCCTCGCGGACGTGGAGGTAGCGGAGGCGCGGCGACGACTCGACGCGGCGGACGGCTTCGTGCGGCCCGCCATTGCGGGAGATGGAACCGGCTAGCCCAACCTGTCCCCGGTCGTCGATGGCCCTTCTCCGAAGTCCCCCCGTCCCCTCCAGGACTCGCCAACAGGGCCCTCACTCACGCAGGTATTCGTCCAGAATGGGTTCGAATCCCTCCTCACGGAGCCGTTCCCCCGTCGCCAAAGCTGTGCCGTCGGGCCCCACCAGATAGTACGTGGGATCCCCGTGGACCAAAAACATCGAGCTGTAGCCCCCGTCCTCATCGGCGACCTGGGGCCACTCGATGCCGAACCGGTCCGCTGCATCTCGCACGGATGCCTCGCCCTCAGCGGCAATCCCGACAATCTCGAAGTTTTGGGTCTCGGTACCGGTCGCATACCTTCTTCAGCTTCGGAATCGCCTCCACACACGGCGCGCACCAGCTGCCCCAAAAGTCTAGGAGTACATGTTTTCCTCTCAGCGACGATGCACTCAGCTCCCGGCCCGATAGGGCCGTCGCCATCGGCGATCGTCGTTCCCGGAGACGGTCCGCGGGACCGGGCCAAACGAGCAGTAGGAGGGGATGCGCCCCTGTTTCATGTGAAACACCCTCCTTGCCGCACTCCCTTCGTTCCGTTCCGCATCGCAACGACGACCTGGGGGGTTGAGCGAAAGATGTCCCCACCCCGCCTACAGTAGGCATTTTCTCACCTTTTGGCACCTCTCCATCCTCAATCCCTAAACACTTTCCTCCCTCCTCTCCTTCGCCCGCACGTGAAACATCTGCGACTCTTTGCCCCCTCCGCACCGACGTGCAGCGTCCCCGGAACCTCCCCGTTCGCCTGTGCCGTTGGCCCTTCCGAAGTGAACGCGTTCGCCTCCTATACCCGGGCTCGTCCCATCGCCCCCGACCGCCGCACACAGCCCGGCGTCGGGCTTTCGGTGTTTGACACGTTCGAGGATGGGCAAGCGGGAGCACGGGAGAACAGATCGGAGCGGTCGAAATCGCCTCGCCCTCTCCCCCATTCTCCCGTTCTCTCCCAGGCGAAAAGGGCCCCCATCCGGCGGAATCGGCACTCGGGGACGAGTTGACCTCATGCACAAGAACATCACGACTGCCTGTGTCCCTCTCCACCCTCGCCAACCGCATCGAGACGACCGCGGCCGTGACGCGCCTCCGCGCCTGGACCGCCGAGGCCCAGCGCGGCGACCGCACGCCCGCCCTCCACGTGACCGGCGCCGCCGGGTCCCTTCCGGCCTTTCTCCTCGCCCACCTTCACGGGGAGCCCAGCCCCCCCCTCTGCGTGTTGACGCCCGACGAGGACGCGGCGGCGTACCTGCAGAGCGACCTGGAGCAGCTCGTGGGCAGTCCGGACAAAACCATCCTCCGCGTGCCCGCCACCCAGAAAACGCCCTACGATTCGGAGCAGATTGCAGACTCCACGCCGCTCATCGAGCGGGCCGATGCCCTGCAGCGACTGGCCGAAGGGTTCGACGGGATCCTCGTGACGAGCGTGCCCGCCGTGGGTGAACTCGTGCCCCCGCCCGCCGCCGTGCAGCGGGAGACCCTGACCGTGGAGACGGGCGAGGCGATTGCGCTGGAGGCGCTGGCCGACCGGCTGCTGGAGCAGGACTTCTCGCCGGTCGAGTTCGTGGAGGAGCCCGGCGAGTTTGCGCGGCGGGGCGGCCTCCTTGATGTCTTTCCCTACGCCGGCACCTACCCAGTCCGCATCGACTTCTTCGGCGACGAGATCGACGGCCTGCGCGAGTTCGACCCGCAGACGCAGCGCTCGGTGAGCCGCCTGACCACCGCCCGCCTCGTCCCCAACCTGGAGCGGGAGGCGGCGGCCCGCGGATCCATCGCCCTCTTCGAATACCTGCCCGACGACGTAGTGCTCGCGACCCTCGACGAAACCCAGGTGCGCGAGGGCGCGCAGGTGCAATACAACGACGCCGTGGCGGCCTATGAGGAACGGCGGGCGGAGCTGGCCGAGGCCGACGAGGCGGACGAGCCCCCCGACGCCCTCACGCCGCCGGACGATCGCTTCCTCACTGGGGACCAGCTGTCGGCGGCCCTCGCGCGACACCCGCGTCTCCAATTCGGGACGTTTACCCCGTCTTCCACCAACGGCACCCCCACCGACACCCTCGACCTGGAGGCCGACCCGCAGCCCTCCTTTAGCAGCGACATGGACCTGGTGCGGAATCGGCTCCAGAAAAATGGCGACCGCGACCTGGACACCTTCATCCTCTGCGACAGCCACGGCCAGAGCTCGCGCCTCCGCGACCTGCTCGAATCCGAAATCGACCACGGATGGGCGCGGCTCGTCGTGGAGTCGCTGCACGAGGGCTTCGAATGGCCCGGGGCGAGCCTGGCGGTCTACACCGACCACCAGATCTTTAACCGCTACCACCGCCCCTCCTCCAGGCAGCGCGACGGGCACGCGGACGGGATGAACCTCCGCGACATCAAAAACCTGACGCGGGGCGACTTCGTGGTGCACGTGGACCACGGCATCGGGCGGTTCGACGGCATGAAGAAAATCACCGTCCGCGGCAACCAGCAGGAGGCCGTGCGCCTCAACTTTGCCGACGACGACGTGCTCTACATCAACGTCCACGCCCTCCACAAGCTCAACAAGTATACCGGCAAGGAGGGGCACCAGCCCACCCTCACGAAGCTCGGCTCCGAGCAGTGGGAGAAGAAAAAGCGGCGGACGAAGGACCAGGTCAAGGACGTGGCACGCGACCTGATCAAGCTCTACGCGAAGCGCAAGGCATCGGACGGCTACGCCTTCTCCAGCGACACCACGTGGCAGCGCGAGATGGAGGCGTCCTTCGAGTTCGAGGACACGCCGGACCAGGCCGAGGCCGCGGACGCCGTAAAAAGCGACATGGAGGAGCCGGTGCCGATGGACCGGCTCGTGTGCGGCGACGTGGGCTTCGGCAAGACCGAGGTGGCGGTGCGCGCCGCCTTCAAGGCCGTGCAGGACGGCAAGCAGGTGGCCATGCTCGTGCCCACCACCATCCTCGCCCAGCAGCACCACGCCACGTTCCGCGAGCGGCTGGAGCGCTTTCCGGTCAACGTGGAGGTGCTCTCCCGCTTCCGCTCACGGGCCGAGCAACGGAAGGTGCTGGAGCGGCTCGAACAGGGACAGGTCGACATCCTCGTCGGCACGCACCGCATTACGTCCGAGGACATCGTGTTCGACGACCTCGGGCTTCTCGTCGTGGACGAGGAGCAGCGCTTCGGGGTCAAAACAAAGGAGAAGCTCCGCGAGATGCGGGAGGCCATCGACACGCTCACGCTCACCGCCACCCCCATCCCCCGAACGCTCCAGTTCTCGCTCCTCGGGGCGCGGGACCTGTCGCTCATCGAGACGCCGCCCCCGAACCGGCAGCCCATCAACACCGAGATCCACACCTTCGACGAGGAGGTCATCCGCGACGCGATCGTCTACGAGACGAGCCGCGGCGGCCAGGTTTTCTTCATCCACAACCGGGTAAAGACGATCCACGAGGTGGCCGAGATGGTGCGCGCCATGGTGCCGAACGTGCGCGTGGGTGTGGGCCACGGCCAGATGAGTGGACGCGAATTGGAGGACGTGATGCTCGACTTCGTCAACGAGAAGCTCGACGTGCTCGTCTCCACGTCCATCATCGAGAACGGGCTCGACATCTCGAACGCCAACACCATGATCATCAACCACGCGGGCGATCACTTCGGGCTCTCCGAGCTCCACCAGCTGCGGGGCCGCGTGGGACGGTCGCAGCGAAAGGCGTTCTGCCACCTCCTGGTGCCCTCCGTGCACGGCCTCACCGACGACGCCCGCGAGCGCCTGAAGGCCGTGGAGCAGTTCTCCGATCTCGGCAGCGGGTTCAACATTGCCATGCGCGACCTCGACATCCGCGGCGCCGGCTCGCTGCTGGGCGCCGAGCAGAGCGGCTTCATCGAGGACGTCGGCTACGAGACGTACCACAACATTCTCGACCAGGCCGTGAAGGAGCTGCGCGAGGAGGAGTTCGACGACGTCTTCGACGGGGAGGCCGTGCCGCCCGGGCCCGAGACGGCGGTCGACGTGGAGGAGGACGCCTACATCCCGGAGTCGTACCTGCGGGACAACACCGAGCGCCTCAACCTCTACCGCCGCATCAGCGACGCGCCGGACGAGACGACGCTGGTCGACCTCCTCGACGAGATGGAAGACCGCTTCGGCGACGCGCCGGAGCCGGTGCAGAACCTTCTCACCGGGGCCCGCCTCCGCCTCCTCGGCGAGCGGCTCCGCATGCCAAAGGTGGTCTACAAGAACGAGCGGCTCTTCCTCTACCTCCCCAGCGAGGACGCCGACCCGTACTTCTACGACGAGGTCTTCCACCCGCTCCTCGAAAAGCTCACGCTCCTCGACCGCGAGTACGTGATGAAGGACGACGTGGAGGGCGGGCTCATGCGCGCCATCGTGCAGGATGTGGACGCCCTCGACGACGCGCTCCGCGTGACCGAGTCGCTGCTGCTGGAGGAGACCAAGACGGTGGCGACGGTGGAGGCGTAATTTCCAGGCCGGAACGGGGGACGTTTCACGTGAAACAGTCCAGGGCTCCCTCCCAAATGTTGTGAGGGGCCTCACTGACCGCTCCACGGAGGCTCGACCGGCCCGGCCCGTTGGTCCTCGTTCGTCGATCGGACGGCGGCGAATGCACTTCAAGTACGATTCGGCTGCTCGAGCGTAGAATTCGCTGATGGAAAGGTCCTCTTCCTCGGCCATTGCCTCGATCGCCGCCCCAATGTCGTCCCGAATGGATGCGCTGTGTCACACAGAGAGTCCAGCAGTGGGTGGCGAGAGCGTGTACGTTTTGGTGCATGGAATGGCGACGAAGAACGAGGTTCACGCCCGTTGACGGTATGCAAGGGGGGCAGCAGGTGTCTACGGGATGGAGCCGTCGCCTGCCACGTCCCCTGATTCCCCATGAAACGGTTTGTCAACTCATCCCCCGGCTCCCGCTCGCGTCGAGCTGATCATCACGACTACCGCGATGGGGCGTACTTCGTGACGACAAACACGCGGAAGCGAGTGCCCTTCTTCGGCACGGTCGAGCGGGGCCAGATGTCCCTCAATGCCTTTGGCAAAATCGTGGCTGAGGAGTGGACTCGGACCGGCGAACTGCGGGACGAGGTCTCGCTGGACACTTTCATCGTGGTGCCCGACCACGTCCACGGCCTCCTCTGGGTCCGCCACTCGGACGAGGGAATGCCCTCGAGAGGAAGGTCGCGCGACGCATCTCGCGACTCCTTAGAGTCTGTTTTGATTTTTAGCCGAGCCGATTCAGTGCGATGCGCAGCATAGCGAAGTGCACCATTGTCTCGCTGGAATCGGTCCGCCGCTCGTACTCCCGGTCGAGTCGGCGCCATCCTCCAAACCACCCGTACGTTCGCTCCACGATCCACCGCTTTGGCTCAACGGAAAATCCGGGCTCATCGTCTTCCGATTCGACGACCTGGAGGGTCCAGTCAAGTTCGTTTTCGATTTTCTCTTCGAGACCCCGGTAAGCCTGATCTGCAAAGACCGTTTCCACCCGATCGAGGCGAGAGGCCACCGGCCCCAGCAGTTGCAAGGCCCACTGCGTTTCATGATCTCCAGCCGCATGTACGACTACCCCCCAGAGCAGCCCCTGCGTATCGACGGCGATGTGCCTTTTGGGCGATGTGCCTCTTGCGTCCGTTGACCTTCTTGTAGGCGTCAAAACTGCTGATTCCGCCCACCCGCGTGCTGGGGACCGACTGGCAGTCAATAATCAATGCGCTGGGCTCGCCGTGGCGCCCTTCCCGGCGCCGGGCCGACCGACACGTAATGCTCAGAATACACCGGATACGTCCTTCCTCTCGCCATCGTCGGAAGTAGTAGTAAACGGTTTGCCAAGGGGCAAATCCACCGGGCAACATGCGCCACTGAGTGCCCGTTTTGACAATATACAAGATTGCGTCCAGGACGTGGTATCGGAGGTGGTATTGCCGGCGGCGTCCGGTCGTAAAATAGCAGCTGATTTCTTCCCATTGGGAGTCCGTCACGTCGGAGTCGTAGCGCTTTTGGCGCATGGCTCTGGCAAATCGTTTTCGGAAGAGATCGTACACTCATCCCGAAAACGAGGCGGACTCCCTTCCGTTTTTGAGAACGGATGTTAACTGAGGTCGAAATCAAAACGGTCTCTTAGACCTACCTCCTGGTCTGCAAAAACACAGGGCGGGAACGCTCTCAACCATCATGGGATGCTTCAAAGCAGCCGTCACCCGCCGCATCAACGAGACACGGGAGACACCCGGAGAAACGGTCTGGCAGTCGAGCTTCCACGACCACATCGTGCGGAATCGCAAGGAGCTTCGCCGCATCCGGCACTACATCCGTACCAATCCGAGGCGCATGCGCGAAGACTGAAGGGGAGTCAAGAGCCTGCCTTCTTCTCGCCCAAGTGTTCGGACAGGAAGCGGTCAATCGTCCGGAGGTACTCGTCCGCGGACACGAGAAAGCCGTCGTTGTGCCCGCCCTCAATTTCGAGGAACCGCTTCGGCTCGGCGGCCGCCTCGTAGACCTCTCGCCCCAGCTCAAAGGGCACCACGCGGTCCGCTCTGCTGTGTATAGAGAGCATCGGGGCGTCGATTTGGGACACGCGGGACGCGTTGTCGAACTGAGTAGTCGCGAGGGCACGCACCGGCAGAAACGGGTAGTGGTGGGCGCCGACGTCGGGCACGTTCGTGAACACGGACTCCAGGATCATCGCGCCGGGCCGCTCCTGTGCCGCGAGCCACGTCGCCGGGCCACCGCCCATCGACCGCCCAAACACGACAATGTCTTTCGGCGTAACTCTTTGTGCATCAATAAGATACGACCAACATGCCTCCGCGTCGCGGTAGAGTCCCTCTTCGGAGGGCGCCCCGGTGCTTTGCCCGTAGCCGCGATAGTCGACGATCAGGACGTTGCGCCCGAGCCGGTGGAACTGCTCTACGCTTTCCAGGCGTCCCGAAATATTGCCGGCGTTGCCGTGGAAGAAGAGCAGCGTCTGCGTCGTGGACTCGCCAGGGCTCGGTTCACCAGAGCTTGTTTCACGTGAAACATCGGGCGCCGGGATCCACCAGCCGTGGAGCGTCTCGCCGTCCTCGGTGTCGATCCGCACTGTCTCGTAGCCCATGCCGGCGTCGTCGGGGGTGGCGCGGAGGCGATCGCTCGGCTGGAAGAGAAGCTGGTCCTGAAACGCAAACGCAAGGCCGGCAACCGCCGCGTAGCCAACGGCGAGCCCGAGGGCGGTGTTGATCATCGCGCGACGCATGGAGATGAGCGGGTCGTGCGGGAGACTGCAGGGTGTCGTCGAGCACAGCGTTTCACGTGAAACATAGCGCTACGAGTGCGCCGCCACGATCTCTTTTTCGCCGAAGAAGCTGTTTCTTCCCAAAAGATCCTCAAGTGAATGCCGCGCAACGCTGGCGTCTGAATCCATAGCGCGCAGGTCCGCAATTTCGCCGCTTAAATTGCCGCCCTTAAGCGTGAGAACCCCCTGTTCCCATTCGTCCTCTCGGGGCGGCGGCTGCAAGTCCACCGCCACGCGCCGGTGCCACTGCCAGAGGGTTGCGAGCGGGGCCGTGGCGCGCGAGACCGAGTAGTGCACCTCGCCGGTCCACTCTTTGGCACGACCGTTCCACGTGAAACAATTCTCCAGCCCCAGCCGCCGCGCGATCGTGCGGACGGCCCGCACCTTCTTCCCCACCGAGTCGACGCCCACGACCGTCGCCTCCGGATGACAGATGGCCAGTGGAATCGCGGGCAGGCCGCCGCCGGTGCCCCAGTCGACAATCGTGCATCCGTCCGGAAACCCGCGGGCCGTGAGCGTCAGGCAGTGGAGCAGGTGGCGCGTCCGGAAGGCGTCCTCCGTCTCCGAGGAAATGAGGTTGACGCGCGGGTTGAAGCGGAGAAGTTGCTCCTCAAACGCCTCCATCTTCTCACGCTGCTCGGCGGAGAAGGCGCCAAACGGGTTCCAGGCAAGATCGTCCACGGGGGTCTCGTTTCACGTGAAACACGCTGCGCTCGGCATCCTGCCCTACCCCACTTCGACCGCCGTTTCACGTGAAACCCCGAACGACTGCCCGTCGCCCCCCATCGCGTCGAGGTTCAGGTCGCGCTCCTTCGGCAGCGGCTCTACGCCCTCGTTCTTGAGGAGCACCATCAGGACGGAAATGTCGGACGCCCGAACGCCCGGCACACGCGAGGCCTGCCCCAGGTTGTCCGGCTCCACCTTGCTGAGCTTCTGACGGGCCTCGATGGAGATGTTGTCGAGCGCGTGGTAGTCGAAGTCGTCGGGGATGGGCCAGCGCTCCTTCTCCTCCATCTCCTCGACCATCTGTTTCTGCCGGTCGATGTAGCCTTCGTACTTGAGGTCGATCTCGATGAGGCGCGGCGCAGAGAGCATCCCCGGCGCCTCCGTCACCACCTCGTCGTAGATGCCGGCGTGGCGGAGCAGGGCTTCGGAGTCGACCTCCGGGCGCTTGCAGAGCTCAATCACGGGCCGCGGTTGGTCGAGCGTAGAGGTGCCCACGGACTCCAAGTAGTCGTCGACCTGCTGGGGGCTGACGGTCGTGCCGGCCAGTGTTTCACGTGTAACATCGATCGCCCGCGCCTTCTCCTGTGTGCGCTCCAGGCGTTCTTTGGAAGCGAGGCCCAGCGTGTGCCCAAGCTCCGTGAGGCGCAGGTCGGCGTTGTCTTGCCGCAGCAGGATGCGGTGCTCCGCGCGGCTCGTAAACATGCGGTACGGCTCGTCGGTGCCCTTCGCCACGAGGTCGTCGATGAGCACGCCGATGTAGGCCTCCGACCGCTTCAGCACGACCGGGTCGGCCCCTCGCAGCTTCTGCACCGCGTTGATGCCCGCCATGATGCCCTGCGCAGCCGCCTCCTCGTAGCCGGTGGTGCCGTTGATCTGCCCGGCGAAGAAAAGGCCGTCCACAAACTTCGTCTCCAGGCTGTGCTGAATTTGGTACGGCGGGAAGAAGTCGTACTCGATCGCGTAGCCGGGCCGGTGCATGTGGGCCTCCTCCATGCCGGGAATGGTGCGGAGCGCCTCGAACTGCACCTCCTCCGGCAGGCTCGACGAGAAGCCGTTGACGTAGACCTCGGTGGTGTCTCGCCCCTCCGGCTCAATGAACAGCTGGTGGTGGTCCTTCTCCGAGAAGCGGTCGATCTTGTCCTCGATGGACGGGCAGTAGCGGGGCCCGTCCGCTTCGAGGGCCCCTGTAAACATCGGGCTCCGGTCGAAGCCGGTGCGCAGCACCTCGTGCGTCTCGGGCGTGGTGTCGGTGAGCCAGCAGGAGAGCTGCTCACTCACCGGCGGCAGGTCGTCGGTCAGAAAGGAAAAGGCCGTGGCGTCCGGATCGGCGGGCTGCTTCTCCATCACGCTGTAGTCGATGGAGCGCCCGTCCACCCGCGGGGGCGTTCCCGTTTTGAGCCGCCCGCTCTCGAAGCCAAGGTCGTGGAGACAGCCCGTGATGCCGTGGGAGGCGCTCTCTCCGATGCGTCCCCCGCCAAAGTTTTGCTCGCCGACATGGATCACGCCGTTGGAGAAGGTGCCCGTCGTAAGGACGACGCAGGGCGCGCGAAACTCTTTGCCGAGGTTCGTCCGCACGCCCGTCACGGTCTCCCCGGCGTCGTCGGTCCGGATTTCTTTTACCATGTCCGACCGCATCTTCAGGTTGTCGATCGCCTCCAGCTCCTGCCGGATGGCGCGGGCGTACGCCCGGCGGCCACACTGGGCCCGCGGCCCCCACACGGCCGGCCCCTTGCTCTTGTTGAGCATCCGAAACTGAATTCCGGCCCGGTCGGTGGCTTTCCCCATGATCCCGCCGAGCGCATCGATCTCACGGGCGATGTGCCCCTTCCCGATGCCCCCGATGGCCGGGTTGCACGACATCTGCCCGATGTCCGCGAGCTTCATCGTGATGAGCAGTGTGTCGGCGCCCATGTTGGCCGCCGCGGCCGCCGCCTCGCTGCCGCTGTGCCCACCGCCCACCACAATGACGTCGTGCTCAAAGTAATCCTGGTGCATGATCCGAAGCGGATTCGTGCGCGAAAATTTACGGGAGAGACCGGAGAAGACCGGTGTGGGCCCCTAACGGGACACGCCCTGCCGTGTGCCCGACGCCCCCAGAAGACAGCTGCTCTCCCCCCACAGATCGGCGGCGTAGGGCCCTGAGAGGAGTGCGACGCATGGTTTGTCCAGGCAGTTCTCCGGCCGACCGGGCCACGACACATGATTTTTCCAAACGCTCGGCGTCGTGGCACTCGTCCGTGCTCCTCCGGTGCACGGTCCCGCCCTCGTCACCCCCCCACCTTTTGCAGAAACCGCTGTACGGTGCGGCGGGTGGGGAGCTCCTCCTCGTCCACGTGCTCGTCCAGCGCGTCCAGGAGCTCTGTGCTCGTGCAGTCCGGATGGTCGGCGAGGTAGTGAAGCGCAACTTTGCGCAGCTCCGACCCCGCGCCGAAGTACGAGTCGTAGGAACGCTCGCTGCGGCGCCCATGTCGGTCGATCAGGCCCTGCAGTCCGTCGTCTCGGAACTGGCGTGCCCAGCGCCGCAGCGTGCGGGCCGTCACCGAGTCGTACACGTCGTAGACCCAGTCGTCCACCGCGGCGGTGCGCTCGTCGAAGGCCTCGGCGGTCTCCTCCTGGGCCTGGACACCGGACAGCGATTCGTTCTCCCGGTGATGCGCGTAGGCGCGGAGGAGGGCGAGCCGGGCCGCAAGGCGACGGAACCCGCCCTCCTCCAAACGTCCCAGTTGACGAAGCGAGTCGTCCGGCATGGTTCAATGCGATCGTGTGAAACACAGAGCCGATCTCTCGTCCCTCCCCCTCTCGCTACGCCGCCCACGCCGGCGGTTCTGTGGGGGCGGGCGGCCACACGCCGAGGAGGCGTCGCACCATCCCAAACTGGCCCAAGTGGTAGGCGTTGTGATCAGCGATGGCGACGATCTCATCAGCGTAGGTCAACCCGTGGTACGACGTGTCTCCCTCCTGCTCCCGAACCGCTGCCGCGTGCGGAATCTCGCCCGCACTGTCGACCGGAGCGTCATTTACCAGCTCCTTGATCAACCGTAGATCTTGCTGAAACGCGTTAAGGCTATGGTTCCAGGCGTCGTCGCTCGGCGGGGCGACCGCGTCGGGCCAGTAGTCGTCCGGCCACATGGGCACGGTGTAGTCCGAATCGGTGCAGAAGCGGAAGCAATCCGCCTGGCAGATGCGCATGTGCTCTAGAATCTGCCAGAGCAAGTAGCCCTCGGGGAGACGGTCAGGCTGGATGCCACGAGCCGCGGGCGGGACGCTGTAAAGAATCTCGTCGTGCGATCGGCGCGCCACCGTGGCCTCAAGCTGGGTCGCGAGATGGGTGCGCAGGGCATCGGGCATGGAGAGGAATGTGGCTACGCTTCGATGCGGGACGGAAACGAAGGGACTCGTTGAGAGGCCTCCCGCTCTCCTTTCGCATCGTAGAAGGTGATCTGCCCCTCCTCGGCGCACATTTCGGGAGCCACGGGTACGTCGTACGCGTCTTTGATCTCCGCCCACCGCTCGGCGGTGCACCAGATCGCATCGGCTACCTTCGTGCCCTTCACCGTTCGGATGGCCGTTTCGACCGAAGACTCTCCGTTCGGCATCAATTCTTCGAGACGCTGCGCAATCTGGAAGGCAAATTTTCCGTGTCAGGCGTAGGTTGGGCTCATCACAATTTGGCCCCGGTCGTTGGTCTCAATTTTGTAGGGCAGGTCCTGCAAATTCGGGGCTTCGCAGACCTCTTTCCACGAGAGCCCGGGCCGCTCTTTCATCTTGGTGCTCATGGCGGATCGACGCGTGATGCGTGAGAATGAGATGTGTGAACGCCCTCTCAGCACAGTCGGTCCGCTCGGAGGTCACCGCTCCGCCCCTTGCCCCTCTTCCCCCGTACGCCCATTCGCCCGCACTCATTTCCCGATGCAGAAGCGGGAGAAGATCTGGTCGAGCACGTCCTCGTTGGTGATCTCGCCGGTGATGGCCCCCAGCTCCTGGAGAGCCGCCCGCAGGTCGAGCGTGAGCATGTCCCCGGAGACGCCTGCGTTGAGCGCCTCACGGGCCTGCTGCACGGCGCCGAGCGCATCTTGGAGGTGCTGGCGGTGGCGCTGGTTCATGACGACGGGCGAGGCCTCCGCGCGGCTGAGGTGTTCGGCGACGGTGTCCGTGAGGTGGTCGAGGAGCGGCTGCACCTCGTCGGCGTTCTCGCGCGCCTCCAGCGCGGAAAGCTTGAGCGACGTGAGGCCGTCGAGGGTGGCGACGGGCAGGTCGGGCGCCCGGTCGGCCTTGTTGCCGAGCAGAAACGGCTGTACGTCCGATTCGTCGTCGGCGAGGCCTTGGAGAAGGGTGATCTCGTCGGAGTCGAGGCCCACCGTGAGGTCGTAGAGGTAGAAGAGCACGTCAGCCTCTTCGATGGACTCGGTGGCGCGGCGCACGCCCTCCGCCTCGATTTCGTCGGCCGTGTCGCGCAGGCCGGCCGTGTCGACGAAACGGAAGAGCACGCCCTCGATCTCGGCCTCCGCCTCAATTTCGTCGCGGGTGGTGCCGGGCGTCTCGCTGACGATGGCGCGGTCGTGGCCCACCAGCGCATTGAGCAGGGTCGATTTCCCCGCGTTGGGGCGCCCACCGATGACGACCTGGACCCCGTCCTTCAGCTTCTCTCCCGTCGGGTAGGTGTCGAGCAGGTCCTGCAGAATCTCCTCCGTCTCGTCCAGCAGGGCCTCCAGCCGCTCCCGGTCGGCAAACTCGACGTCCTCGTCCGAGAAGTCGATCTCCAGCTCCACGAGCGAGCAGAGGTTGAGCAGCTCCTCACGGAGGTCCCCGAGCAGGTCGGAGTAGCGGCCCTTGAGGTGGGTGAGCGACGCCTGGTGGGCCTTCGTGGAGGTGGCGTCGATGAGGTCGGCCACCGCCTCGGCCTGCGTCAGGTCCATCTTGCCGTTTAGGAAGGCCCGCTCGGTAAACTCGCCGGGCTCGGCCATGCGGGCGCCATGGTCGAGCAGGCTCTGGAGCGCCAGCTTCGGGGCCAGGTCACCGCCGTGGCATGAGACCTCCACCACGTGTTCGCCGGTGGCGGAGTTGGGCGCACGAAAGACGGTGGCGACGACCTGGTCGATGTCGCCCCCCGCCTCGTCCACCAGCAGGCCGACGTGGGCGGTGTGGCTGTCGACCGCCGTCAGGGCGTCGCCCCGGAAGCAACGGTCGACAATCTCGATGGCGGCCGGCCCGGACGTGCGCACGACCGCAAGTGCCGCCCGCCCCCGCGCCGTGGCGATGGCCGCAATGGTATCGCTCTGGCTCATTGTCGCACGTTGGAACGCTTTACGTTGAACGTTCCAGCGACCGAGCGTCCAGCGTTCGAACGCACTATCGCTGCTCCTTCTGGGCTTCCTCGGCCTTCTCCATAAGCCGGGCAAAGAAGCCCTGCTCCCCCTCGGCCTCCCCGTCCGAGCGCCCGTTCGTGAGGTTGCCGTCGTCGTCCTTTTCCTTCTCCAGCTGCATGTTGATCCACTTCTGCTGGGCCGCCGTAACGATGTTGTAGAAGAGGTAGTACAGACTCAGGCCCGAGGCGAACCGGTTGAAGATAAAGAAGATGACCCCGGGCATGGCGTACATGAAGATCTTCGCCTGCCCACCGGCCGCGCCGCCGCCGGTGGACTGCACCCGCATCGTCACGATCATGGCCAGCCCCATCAAGAGCGTGAAGCCCGCCACGTAGTCGCCGTAGAACGGAATCTCGAACGGCAGTTGCAGGATCTTGTCCGGCGCCGAGAGGTCCGCCGCCCAGAGAAAGCTCTCTTGACGGAGCTGGATGGACTTCGGAATGAACTGGTACAGCGAGATGAGGATGGGGTACTGCAGGAACATGGGCAGACAGCCCCCGAGCGGATTAACCCCCGTCTCGCGGTACATCTGCATCATCTCCTCCTGCTGCTTCTCCGGCTCGTCGTCGTACTTGTCCTTGATCTCTTGCATCTTCGGCTGCAGCTCCCGCATCTGCGCCATGCTGCGGTACGACGACTTCGTGAGCGGGTAGACGACCGTCTTGATGAGGACGGCCATCAGGATGACAATCACCCCGTACGGAAGCCCGCCCCCAGAGAGCCACGACGGGAGCCCGCCCCCGAGATAGGTGAGCATCGGGATGTAGAGGTACTCGGCAAGCGGCTTGGTCATCCACTCGAACCAGTCCCACCCGTAGTTGACCATGCCATACAGGTTTCGGCCGTAGTCGGCCAGGCTGTAGTAATCGATCGGGCCCGCGTAGAGGTGAAAGTTGTCGACGTGGCTGCTCTCGCGTGGCAGGGGCATCTGGAGCCGACCCGTGAGGTCCTTAAAGGCCGCCTCGCTGGTCGCCCGCCCCTCTTTTCGTCCAGTTAGGGAAGCCCCCAGGGCGGACTCCGGGCGGTCCGGCATCACGGCCGCGGTGAAGTACTTGTTCTTCACAGCCATCCACGACACATCCCCTTCGATCCGCTTCTCGTTCTGATCCGCGTCCGAGAGCTTGAGGCTCTGGATTTGTTCGCCGTTGCGGGCAAAGAGCCCCGTGTACCGGAGCTCATCCTCCTCCCCGCCCTCCGAGTAGGGCATGCCGCCGTGCCAGGTCAGCTCGTACCCGTCGCTCGTCAGGAAGCTGCGGGGCCGCTCCTGCTCGATGGCGAGCCCGAGGTCGTAGTCGTCCGGGTGGAAGGTGTAGGACTGACGGAGCGCCCCGTCCCCGAGCTGTGTCTCGAAGGTGAGGGTCTTCGGCTCGTCCTCGACCCGTACCGTGTCGGCCTCGGTGTTGGCCGAGAAGTAGAGCGACCGGGTGTCAACGCGACGCCGGGTGGGCGTCGTAAACGACAGCGAGAGGGTGCCGCCCGCCGTCGTGTCGACGATCTGGACGGGGTCTTCCTGGTTGAACTGCTCGTACTCCTTGAGCGTGAAGCGCTCGATGGTGCCGCCCTTGGTGGAGAGGACGACCGTGTACAGGTCCGACTCCACGACGATCGTGCGATCGGTCCCCTCCAGCGCCGCGGCCGTCACGGAGTCCGCGGCGGGGGCCTCCGGCAGGTCCGCCTCGGGCTCCGGGGCCCTCCCCCCGGCATCCGCGGTGGACGGAGACGCCGCCTCGGACGGGGCGTCGTCCGCCCCTGTGTCTGCCGCCGGGGCGGACGGTTCAGTCTGCTCGGTCGTGTCGGCCGAGCCCGCCGCCTGCGGGGACTGTTGCTGCTGGGACGGCGGGCTAAACCAGAACATCCAGGCGAACATGATCACGGCAACCAGGATGGTCGCGATGATCACATTGCGCTGATCTTCCGGCTCGGGATTGTTGCGGAGCGGAGAGGCCAAGGGACAGGGACGGGTTGGTGAATGCGTTCTCACAGTACGGGCCGGAGCAGGACGTGCGGCGCCGGGCTCCGGGCCACGGCACAGGCAATGCAACGATACAGAAAACGAGCAGCCGGGGGCGACGTGCCCGATGCCGTTTCAAAATCGGCGTAGAATTCCCAAAGCCGACACGGCGCCCTCAGGCGCAGTGCTCGTCGAGCGAAGCAGCGGCGCGTCGCAGGGCACGCGGCAGGTCGCGCCCGATGCAGTCATCGGCCTGCGTGGGCGCTCCCCGAAACAACATCATGACGATGAGCGCCTCGGGGCAACATACGAAAGGGTCTACCAGGGTGTACTGGTGCACCCGGTAGACCTCTCGGAGAAGCCGGCGGATCCGGTTGCGCTCAACGCCGCTCTCGGCGCGCGGGCCGGGGGCGAACCCGACTTGGAGCGGCACGTCGTGCCCAAGCGCATCGCGGTCTACGACGCGGTACAGCAGCCGTGTGCAGCCCACGGCGACCGTCTCCACATCGTTGCGAGTCCGGTCAAAGAGGGACCGGATGAGGCAACGCCGCTTCAGACGATACGACGGGGGAAACGTGAGGCGTCGCTGTTCGACGCGGTCGGGAACGTTGAACACAGACACCGCCGGTTATACAGGCTTGCCGGAGTCTTCGTCGCTCACCGAAAGCTTGTCGCGGCCCTTCTTGCGGCGCCGCTTGATGATCTTTCGGCCTTCCTTCGTCTTCATGCGCTCCAGGAAGCCGTGCTTCGTCTTGCGCTTCTTCTGGCTGGGCTGGTAGGTGCGCTTCGGCATAACAGCTACACGGTCAGTGCGTAAAGAGTTCGGTGCAAAAGAGCGTAACGGGGCGAGCACCGCCTTGTTTTGCCCCTGGATGACGAAGACACGGTCAAAATGTGCAGGCAATCGGGCACGCTCCCTGGAACCGACGACCCGTACTCGCATTTGGAGCGCATGCAAATCCCAAGCGGGAGTAGCTCAGTGGCAGAGCATCAGCTTCCCAAGCTGAAGGTCGCGGGTTCGATCCCCGTCTCCCGCTCCGCCCCTTTCTGGTTGGAGCGTCTTGCATTGAGGGATCCGTGTTCGGGGGCCGCTCCCCGTGACCTCCTCCCTCAGCCTCCAGCCCGTCCCCATTCCGGGCGGTTAGCTCAGCGGTTTAGAGCACCTGCCTTACAAGCAGGACGTCGCTGGTTCAAATCCAGCACCGCCCACCCCCTCAAACGCCTCTCAGCGGCACTTACGGCCGTTCGGGAGGCGTCTTTTCTTTGGCGGTCCTGCCACGAAATGCCATCTGACGACACGATTTGTAGAACTCTACTCGACAGGGATTAGCCGTCAAGGTGACGAGCGGCCCCTCCCATCCCTTCTTCGATTCGGGCTGGTAGGCCTTTCTCGAACGCTACTTGCTTCCGCTCACTTTTTGGGATGACTGGGCCGGGGCGTCTTCTCGGCTTGGCCCCCTGTCCCCACTGCGGAGGACCGACGCGAGCACGTTCCTACTCGTCGGTGACGCTGATCGACTCCACCTCTTCTTCTGACATGCGTACGACCTCCCCACTTGCCGTTTCGATCTTGTACCCCTGCCGGGTTTTCCTAATGTCGTCTCTGGATTCGACCTGGTACCGCGTCTTCCGCAAATCGGTCGTAGTTACTTCGGCAACCAACATCTGACTGGGCTTTGGGGCTTGGAATGCAGTAGACGGGAAGAATCGAGGGCAGCGCTTTGAGTCGCAAGCAAACTTGGCAAGACCGAAGGGTTGAAAGGGTTGAGGGTGACCGTTCTTCATCGAACATGCTTCGGAGCAAGCCGCCCCATCCAGCGATCCGGGCGGCCTGGCCCCCCATCGTAGTGTGAAGGCAGTCCCCCGTCCGTATCAGGCCTGGTCCAATCACCTCCTCATACTACTGTACTGGGCCTGTTGGCGGAAAAGACCATTGGCCGAAGAGAGCCCGCTCCTCAATAGCTTCGATGAACCGGCAGGCCTTCTCGACAAGCTCGGCGGCCTCTTCCTGCTTGAAATCAGAGAATGCTTCGTAGTGGGCTTCTCCTTCTGTCGACTGCGCGGTGGTAGGAATACCTCCGACCTCTTCAGCAACCTGCTCCGTCCGAACGACATGGGATCCAAAGCGGCGGAGGACGCCCGGGGGGGAGGGGGGGG
>NZ_NCQY01000016.1:18192-56336 GCF_002894645.1 Salinibacter altiplanensis | reverse complement strand
TTAGCCGTACCTAGCCGGTCAACTGGTCCAAAAATTCGGGCACATATCCGCGCCCACGCGCCCGAATGTATAAAGCATGCTGCCAATGAGAGCCCCATCGCGAAGGGCAACCACCGTATCCTCCTCGTCGACCCGAGAGAAGAGCTGCTGGACCTCCTCGGAGCTCAAGGCTGGAGTCTTTCCTTCCTTGCGCACCAGCTTCGGCCCGCGGACAGACGAAAAGGGATTCTCCTGAACGACCTGCTCGGTCACAAGCCAGTCGTAGAGTTTTCGGAGGGCAGCGAGGTGCTGCTTGACCGTGGCGTCGGCGCCGCCGTGGGACCGGACGTACAGGGCCGCGGCGTTTGGCCCGACGTCTCCAAGCTCTAGCTTACGGCCTTCGCACCACTGGAAAAACTGGCGGGTAGCGCGGGCATAGGCCTTCCGGGTGTTTTCGCTGGAGATCTGCGCGAGGAAGAACTCCAAGAACTTCTGGCGGGCCTTCTCACCGGCGGCCTCAATGACGGAGGGAAGCTCCACATCGCCTCCGGAAGAGGACACGCTTGGTTTTGCGTTTTCGCCAGAACCAGCGCCTTCGCCAGAACCTGGAGTGAACCCGATATAACGGACAGGTGACCGCTTTCACACTGCGGCAAGTGGTCGACGCTCTGGGAGGAGCGTTTGTTCTTGGGAGTCGTGGATTTTCTCGTAGCCCGTTGGTGAGTGATAATCGATTGCGGAGTGCCGGCGGTGTGGGTTGTAGAAGCCCTCGATATAATCGAAGACCATGAGGCGAGCCTCCGACCTGTTGGAGAACGATTCCTGCTCGATCAGCTCACATTCGAGCGTCGCAAAGAAGGATTCAGCCATCGCATTGTCGAAGCAATCCCCTACCGATCCCATCGATGGGCGGACGCCTTCGTCTTTGCACCGCTTCCCGAAGGCGATTGCCGCGTACTGTGAGCCCTGATCGGAGTGGTGAATCGTCTCCTCCGGACTGCGCTGCTGGGCGGCCATGTCCAGGGCTTCAACCACGAGTTCGGTGCGTAGGTGAGATGCCATCGCCCAGCCGACGATTCGCCTACTGAACGCGTCGAGCACGACTGACAGGTACAAGTAGCCCGAATCGGTCGGGACGTAGGTGATGTCGGCCACCCAGAGTTCATCAGGCCCAGAGGCAGTAAAGTCACGATCGACGAGGTCCGGAGCAGGCCGAACCCCAGCCCTCCGAACTGTCGTAGAGGGCCGCTTTCGGCGACTAACACCTTTCAGGCCCGCCGCTTTCATCAGGCGAGCGACCCGCTTTTTGCCAATGCGGGTGCCTTCCGCCCGCAACTCGGCGTGGATCCGACAGGCCCCATAAGTGCCCCTTGATCGGTCGTGTATTTCCTTGATTCTCTTGGTCAATATCACGTCCTCTCGGGCCCGCTTGGAGGGAGGTCGGCTCCGCCACGCATAGTAGCCGCTCCTGGACACACCAAGAACACGGCACATGGCGGCAACTGGAAATTCGGCCTGGTGCGCATCTATGAATCGGAAGATTTTGGCGGTACATCGCCGGTCTCCCGTGCGAACCAGGCCGTCGCTTTTGCCAGGATATCCCGCTCCTGCTGCAACGCGCGGAGCTTTTTCCGAAGCTGACGGATCTCCTCCTTCTCTTCGGTGGTCGGTCCATCGGAACAGGCCCCTTCATCCCGATCAGCTTGCTTCAGCCAATTGCGGATCGTTGTCTGGGTCGGTTCGAACTCTTCGGCCAGTTCTTTGGGCGTTCGCCCATTCCGGGCAAGCTCGACAATCTTTTCTCTGAACTTCTGTGGGTACGGCGGACGTGTACGGGGCATAAGTGGTACGTATCGATTTGGAAAGTGAAGGAACGTCCATCGTACCGGGTTTGCTCCAACCAGAGTCTTCGCTGGAACCAGAGCTTTCGCTAGAGCCGTGGACGGTGACGTCGGAGGGCATCAGGCGCGGAGGAGCTTCTGAGAAGCGAGCGTAAGTCGGGGCGCTCAGGCGTTCAAGCTGGGCATTCTCATTGGGCGTACATAATGTCCTTTATGTACGCCTAACGTAATACTCTGAATGGAGGATTACCATGCAGGGTTTGGGGCCAGCCAGCAGGCACATCCCAGGTTTTTTCAGTGGACGGGTTTGTTCTGCTGCGGACTTCAAGGCGACCGTAGTGTTGAGAGACATAAACCCAATTTACCGAGTGGTCGCTGCACCCCGATATTCGTTGCACCCCGATATTCGCTGCACCCCGATATTGTGACGAAGACGTTGGGCCTTAACAGTTCCGCAATGCAAAGGTGATGGTATCGCAATGCTGCGTTACGGGCGTGGTAACGTGGGGTCCTTACATACAAAGGTAGTGATCACATCGGGGCCGCTACAGAACCGATCCCGATTTCACCACCGACCACCGGTGGGCCTCGGCGGGTCTGCCTGTTCGTTGTCTCCATCATGCACAAGCCTCACGTTTAGATGCGCACACTCAGATACCACACGTTTTTTGTCTTTGCTGCTGCACTGCTGTTTGTCATTTCCGCTGCGGGTGCCCACGCCCAGTCCACCGGGACCATCCAGGGTCGTGTGGTGGAGGCAGGCGACGAGACGTCTCTCCCCGGGGCCAACGTTCTCGTACAGGGAACCTCCATCGGAACCTCGACCGACGGAGACGGCCGCTACGAGGTCCGTGGCGTGCCCGCTGGGGAGCAAACCCTCACGGTTTCGTTCGTCGGCTTCGAGAACCGGAGCAAGACCGTGACGGTCGAAGCCGGACAGACGACGACCGTCGACTTCGACGTGAGTAGCGCGACGCTAACGTCCGGTGAGCTCGTCGTCACGGGCTTGCGTGAGGGACAGGTACGGTCTACAAATCAGAAGAAGCAGGCGCTGGAGGTCGTAGACGTGCTCAGCGCCACAGAAGCCGGGAAGCTCCCCGACGGGAATGTGGCAGAGTCCCTCCAGCGGCTCCCCGGCGTTTCGATCAAGACCGACCGCGGGGAAGGGCGCTTCGTTCGTGTTCGCGGGACCAGTTCCAACCTGAACAATGTGTCGCTCAACGGTAGTACGGTGGCCTCCAGTGCCGGCTCGCGGGCCACAGCGCTCGACCTCCTTCCGTCGAGCATGATCTCGTCGGTAGAGGTGACGAAGGCCATCCGGCCCGACATGGAGGCTAACGCAGTCGGCGGAACCGTAAATATAAACACGCTAACGGCGTTTGACCGACGGGGCACTTTTTTGGACGTGAACCTCACGAACCTCCAGCAGCCAGATGTGATGGAGTTTAGCGACGATCAGTTCCGCTACGAAGGGAGCGCGACGGGCGGCACCACCTTCGGTGCCGAGAACCAGTTCGGGATCGTCGCGTCCCTGAGTGCCTCTCGGCGTGACTTCAACGTCTCCATCCTGGATCCTGACGAGTGGCGACAGGACTCCAATCTTGCAAACAATGAGACCGGAGGAAACACCTCGTTTGCGTATCCCAACGAACTGGAAACGCAGGCCGAGGACAATGAGCGAGACCGGATTAGTGGCAGTCTGAACTTCGACTGGCGCCCAACAAGCCAAACGAACCTGTACGTGCGGGCACTTGGAACTGAGCGCAGTGAGACGCTGAAGAACAACGAGTCCGAGTTGACCTTCGCTCCGGAAGACGACCCGATCCAAACCAGCTCGACCACGGGACGATTCCCGCGGGGATCGGTGGAGCTAGACGTGGCGCGCGACGACGGGGATAACCGGCTGTACTCACTGACCCTGGGAGGCGACCAGACGTTCGGCGACGTCAAGTGGAGCGTGAACAGCTCTTACTCACGTGGGCGGAAGGACCTGACCCGCTACGACCACACCTGGGAAACCCCAAACGTTAGTGAAGACAAAGACGGCGATCCGCGTGCGGCCGCCGGCTACGACACGGGACCCTTCTTTTTCAAACTGACGCCGGAGAACCCAGACTACGTGGCCAATCCAGAAAACTACACGCTCCGCACGGCCCAGCTCGAAAGTGAAGACGTCACTGAAAATACGTACAACGTGTCGACCGACCTGCGATGGAACACGTCGCTGGCGGGCGCCGAGGGATACTTCAAAGTCGGGGGGAAATTTCTCCAACGCGACAAGGTGGTCGACTTTGAAGAGGTCAACTTTGACACCACGGCAACAAGGCCTGCTCCCACCTTGGCTCCGTTCAGCCGAGGCCGGGCGATCTCTTCGTCACAGCCCAATGGAATCTTTTTCACGACCGGTCTGGTGGAGAAGGTGACTCGGTTTACCAACGAAAATCTCGCCAGCCGGAATGACTTCAATTCAGATCTGTTCACGATCGACGAGGCAGAGACGGCTGAGGAAGCTGTCGAGAGCGACTCCGACAACGAAGAAAACATCTACGCCGGGTACGCCATGGGCGAATTCACGGCCGGCAACCTCACGGTGCTGGGCGGCCTTCGAGTCGAGCACACGACGACGGACGTGACCCGCTTCCAGCTGGCAGAAACGGACATAGCCGAAGAGACTGAGTCAAACTTGTACACAAATATCCTTCCGTCCGTCCATCTGAAATATACCCTCACGGAAGATCTCTTCTTCCGTGCGGCCTGGACAAATACCATCGGGCGGCCGGACTACGACCTCCTGGCTCAGTTTGAGAGTGTGGATAGACAAGGAACGTCGCAGATCAACATCGAGCGGGGAAACCCCGACTTGGAGCCCTTCCGATCGACGAATTTGGACCTTACGGCGGAGTATTACCTGCCTCGTGGCGGCCTTCTCTCCATCGGTGGGTTCTACAAGCGGATCGACAATCCCATCTACTCGGATACCCGGCGCCTGAACGACTTCACCTTTGAGGGGCAAACGTTCGACGATGCGGAGATTACCGAAACAACCAACGTCGGTGCCGGGACCCTGTTGGGGCTTGAGGCTACGGTAGACGTCCCGCTCACATTCCTGCCTTCTCCCCTGAATGGGCTTGGTGTGCGGAGCAACGGGGCCTACATTGACTCGGAAGTCAGCGTCCCGGGCCGTGACGACGAACTCCCCTTCTTTGGGCAGTCTGACCTTGTGACGAACGTGGCCCCGTATTTTCAGAAATGGGGCGTCGAGGCCCGTGTGGCGTGGAGCTTTCAGAGCGAGGCCCTCATCGACGTTGGGGGCGAGCCGTTCGAAGATCGCTATGAGGCCGACCGGAGCGTGATCGACGCAAGCCTGCAGTACGATCTGAGCACAATCACAGAGGGTCTTGTAGGAGCGGGGAGCACCTCGGTGTTTGCGCAGGTCAGCAATATCACCAACGAGTCGGAGCTGCAGTACCAGGGCAATACGAGCCAGTACGACCGGGACGAGGAGTATGGCCGGACCTACGAGATCGGGCTGCGGGCCAGTTTCTAAGCGTGCAGGCACATCACGCCGGAAGCATGCGCGGGGTAGACCGTTGGACGGGCGGTTGGACGGGCGGACGTGAGACCCGCTGTGCGGGCCCCCGGGGTAGCGGAATGGTCACGATGCCTCACGATGTCTCCTGCCTCGACCGAGCATTCATACTTCCTCGCGCGTCACTTCCTTCGTCACGCCCCCCTTCTTCCCGGTGCGGGAAGGAGGGGGCCGCGTGATTTCAGCTTTCAGTTCACCTTGTGTCTCTACCACGGACCCCGTTCTTGCTGATGCTCCACGTTGACCGTGCGCCCCATTCACTTCTCGTTCTCTCCCTCGTACTGCTTCCTCTGATCTCCCTCCTGGCGTCGTGCACCGACGCGACGTCGAGGGCCTCGGAGGGCAAGGCCGGTGCCTCCCATGCTCACGGCCACGCCACGGGCCATTCGCATGCTGAGCTGCCCTCAGCGAGCCCCAGTCCCTATCCGGATCGGGTTGTTCTGAACTGGTCGAAGGACCCGGCCTCCACGCTCAGCGTCACCTGGCGAACCGACCCTACGGTCACCGGCGCACAGGCACAAATCGCCCCGGCCCGCGCCGAGCCCTCGTTTTACACGAAGGCCCGCACAGTCTCCGCCCAGACCACGACGATTCCCGCCGGGAAGGTCGACCAGGCCAACGTGGCGGCCAAGTATCACTCCGTCACCTTCGAGGGGCTGGAGGCCGATTCCCTTTACGCCTACCGCGTCGGCGACGGCACTCGCTGGAGCGAGTGGATCCACGCCGAGACGGCCGCGGCCGAGCCGGAGCCGTTTTCCTTCATTTATCTCGGGGACGCGCAAAACAACGTGCGCTCCCACTGGTCGCGCCTGATCCGGCAGGCCTACTCGGATGCCTCCGGCGTGAGCTTCATGCTTCACGCAGGTGATCTCGTGAACAACGCCCACCGCAACCTGGAATGGGGCCACTGGAACGAGGCCGGGGGCTTTGTCCAGAGCATGGTGCCCAACGTTGCGGTCCCGGGGAACCACGAGTACGAAGGCTACGAGCACTGGACGGCGCGCGACACGTTCACCGTTGAGGTGACGGCCTCCAGCACAGAGATGACCGGGACCATCATGGAGCCGGGCGGCAACCCGGAATCGCTGGAGGCGACCCGCAGGGAGGCGTCGCCGTCGAGCGATGTGTCTCCGGTGGGAACCTGGAATTATAATGTCGACAATGGGGAGTACGTGGGCACCCTCACGATTGAGAAGGGCTCGCCCGACTACACTGCCACCATGGTCAGCGAAAGCGGGACGGAGATCCCGCTCCAAAATGTGTCGGTCGACGGCACCACTCTCACCGGCGAGTTTTTGATGGAGGTCGAGAAGGAAAGCGAAGAGAAGCTGTCGGTCCACTGGCGCCCGCAGTTTACGCTGCCGACCAACGGGCCCGAGGGCCTCAAGGAGACGGTCTACTACCTCGACCACCAGGGCATGCGCATCGTCGCCCTCAACACGGAGGCCGCCCGCAACGACGACGAGGTCCTCGCCGCGCAGACCGAGTGGCTGCGGTCGACGCTCGAAGACACCCGTCAAGACGACGAGATCCGCTGGATCGTTGCCACCTTCCACCACCCGATGTTCTCCTCCGGCGAGGGGCGCACCAACGAGCGGCTTCGGGAAGAGTGGAGACCGATCTTCGACGAGTACAACGTCGACCTCGTGATGCAAGGCCACGACCACACCTATGCCCGAGGCCAAGCGGAAAACCTGACGCAGGGCGTGAGCGCGCGCTCCCCCGAGGGTGGGACCGTCTACGTCAACTCCGTCAGCGGGGCCAAGATGTACGAGATCAAGCCGGACCGCTGGGACGACTTCGAAAACATCACCATGGAGCGCGGCGCCGAAAATACGCAGCTCTACCAGGTGGTCCGCGTCGAGCGCGACACGATGAAGTACCGCTCCTACACCGCCACTGGCACCCTCTACGACGCCTTCGATCTCGTGAGGCGACCGGGCAAGCCGAACGAAATGATTGAACGCGACGTGGCCAACACGCCGGAGCGCACCCACGAAAACACCCTCGAATATGCGCGGCCGTAGCGCTAGATGGGCTCCCTTCCTGGGTTTGACAGGCACCGTTTTGACAGGCACCGTTCTGACAGGCACCGTTCTGACAGGCGGCCGATCCGTGCCACTGCCCGACGGCTCCCTCGGCGACACACGGCAGTCGCTGGGGGGCGTCGGGGTATTTTGTTCTTCGGCGCCCCACGTGCCTCACGAGAGCCTCATTGGAGCACGTCGTGGGCGCGATTCTGCCACGTGCTCTGTTCTCCCCTTCTGTCTCCATGGCCTCTACACAGTCTCCATGGCCTCTACACAGTGTCCCTCCTGCTTTCATTCATGGCCGCTTCTACTGGTGTTTCCGTTTCTTCTGGTAGGGAGCGGTTGTGCAGGTGACGCCGACGCGCCCAGTGGGTCGGCGTCGGTGTCCCCGGCCCATCAGACCGCATTCCGCGTCCGTTCCGACGTTGACGCCGGCCTGAATGCCAATCAGGGGTGGGCCGCGTCCCTCAACGAGCCTGTGACCCTGCCGGTCGAGGCTCCGTTCCGCCTCCGCTTCGAGGTGGAAACGCCCCTCGATGCTGCATTTGCGGAACGCTTTCGGCTGCAGTACCGACGCAACGGGAAGATGTGGCGACCGGTGATGCCCGCAGATTTTCCTTACGCCACGTCGGAAATCACACCTCGGGTGAGCGTGGTCTCTTCTCCAGCATACGAGGATCGAGCAGAAACCACTGATCTTCTCGACCGGTCGACGGCCTCGTATGCGGGTGGGGTGGGCGTCAGCCTTTCCGGCGTGACTGCCGCCCTCCCTGATCGAGGGGCGCAAAGCGAGTGGGAGTGGCCGATCGTGATTCGTCGCTACGCAGACGGCGCCGTGACGAACGGGGAGGGGGACACCTTCGAGTTTCGGATGGTCGACGTGCGGGGCCGCCCCCTAGCCGCCGACGCGCAGGGCCGTCCGCTGGACACGGACACCATGCCGACCGTGACGGCCACCATTCCGCCCCGGCTGCTGGGCGGCACCTACCCGGAGACTCCGGGCCGCCTCGGGCCCTGGGAGGCTTCAGGCGGGAGCCTCTACTTCCTCATGGAGCCGGCGGAGTCCTACAACAAGCTGATGGCAGTAAAGTCCGAAGACGGTGGGCAGAAGTGGCACGAGGTGGACGGCGCCCATCGTCCGGCCACCGGTGATTTAGAAGGGTTCGCCTCAGCCGCACGCGAGGGGACGATTCATATGCTCCACCAGATCGACGCCGGGGTGCTGCATCACTCGTTCCGAACGGCGGCTCATCCGGACGACCCGGACACCTGGCACGTCCGCGACGACACCGTGGCGGCGCCCGGGGAGCCGCCCGTGCAGGTGGCCTCCCTGACTGTACTGTCCGACGGGAGCCTCGTCGGCGTCTACGGCGGGCCAGGCCGCATTCACTACAAAATTCGCAGTCCGGACGGCATTTGGGGCGAGGCAACCACAGTTCCCAGCAAGACTGGAGCTCCGCTGTCCGGCCCGCAGTTGGTCCGCGGATCGGGCGACACGGTGCACCTGGCGTACACCCGGCGCGACGGCACGGCGTGGTACCGCCGCATTCGGCCGGATGGCAGCCTCACGGCGCCCTGGCAGATCTCTTCAAAGCTAGGAGCCGCCGAGACAGACGTCGGCTCTATTCTGCCGCTCGTCCACCTGTCGGAGTCGAACACGACTGTTATCCTTTACCGGCGGGCGGAGGGGACCCTGTGGGCGCGTCGGGTAGGCCCGAGCGGTCTGTTGAGTGATCCGGTGCAGATGAGTGATCCGGTGCAGGTCACCGAGCGCTCCGTCGTCCAGAATGCCGTGGACTCCGACCAGACGGGAGCCGACGCCATAGCTTTCGGGTCGAGGGTCCACGTTCTGTTCATCGAGGAGGAAACGGGCCGCCTGTACCACACCTCCAGTCCCGAGAGCGGTAGTCCCGAGAGCGGTAGTCCCGAGAGTGGTACCTGGACACCCGCCACACTACAGGTCGACAGTGCCGATGTGCAGTGGGTTCGAGGACAACCAATCTCGAAGGGGGCTTCCTCTCCAGACGCGTATGGCTACGTGTACGATGCTGGATCAAATGGGGGATCGGGCGTGAACTGGTACGACGAGATCTCTCTCACCGACCGATAAAGTGCCGGTCGGAACGAAAGTGCTGGTCGGAACGACCGACTCTAGAGAATGCGGCAGGGATGGAATGCAGCAGGGATGGAATGCGGAAGGGATCGAGGGATTATCGGTCTTTTCGGGGCTCCAGTCAGCAGTATGGAGTCACGACGCGCAGGGTTAAAAGAGGCCGACTGGCCCGTGGGATTAGCGTGTCATAAGTAATTTTATTCTATGGTAAATTGCGACCGAAACGTACGTGCGCGACGGGGAAATTCCGACCGAAGAGCCGATGCCGCATGCACAGCTCTGGTGGCAGATCCGGCGAAACCGGAGGAACCAGTTCCGACGAGAACAAGATAGTACTGCTCTCTGGCAGCATTTCCACCAGTCCATCACTCCAGATTTCGGATCTGCTCCCGGATTCTCCGCACGAGTGTTCCCGGCTCGACCACGGTTACGCCTTCGTGGCTCCGGGGGTAGTCACTGAGGTTGTAGGTGACGAGGAAATCGCAGCCCTGGTCCGCTGCACTCGTGAGGTGGATGAGGTCCTTCGGGTCTGTCCCTGAGATCGCAGATAGTGAACTGGGGTCATCTACGACCTCAACTGCTCGGTCAACCGCTTCCGAAAAGGACTGCCGAAGAGACGCGAGGATCGGTTCCTCCGGGGCGACCTTCCCGAGGTTTCGGTTGCATTCATCAAGCACCCTCTGGCTAGCGATAAGGTCCAGAAGGGTCAACTCTGAGGCTTCGAGGACGACCCGAGACGCGGCGCTCGGGTTCTCCGTCGCGATCCCCGCAAGAAGGACATCGGCGTCGATGTAGACCCGGAGACGGTCTTTGCTTTCGGTCATACCGCTCTGGCTCACGCCCGGCCTTTCTCCTCTGCCATTTCCTGCTTGACCTCGTAGAGATTGTCTAAGAGCTCATCTTTCGTGACGTTTGCCCTTCGCATCGCGCCCTGAAACTCCGAAGCGATTTGGGGAATCTGAGGCTCCTTCTCGGTGACCACGAACGTCCCGCTCCCGAGACCAATGACCTGGAGAGGCGTGTTCGTCCGCGCAAGACGCGGGGCGTCGTCGGGGAGCTCTAACGTGTTGTCCTCTCGGAGCGTGGCTCGAAGCGGCATGGGAACGGGCGCGGTTATGGTAGTGGATGGTCGTGTAGCCTGCTCTTGCCCATCTGTTCCTCACTCTTCAGGCCAGGCACGTTGCCAAGATTCACACTGCCAAGATTCACATTGCCAAGACCCAGTCCGGGCCAATCCGACAAATCATGCCTGCTTCGCTGCTGGCAGTCTCACCCGCTGGCACATCTCCACCGCCGGCACGTGCGAGCGGCTTGGCGTACCTGTACCTGGCCTGAGAGGTGCAGTAGGCAGAAGAGGTGCAGTAGGCAGAAGCAGGCTGGTCAGACATAGAAAACGCCCGCTTCGAGGCTGAAGCGAGCTGGCTTTTCCTTTGACCATTATTCTAACATAAAAAATAACGAAATCACCCCCAGGGTGTCAACCCCTTGTAGTGAAAGAGCCGTAACCTGCCGGCCCTGAGCTTCCGTCTTACGCGGCAATAGCCCGAGCGGGGAAGGTGCCGAGACGCTGGGATTGGAAGAGGCCGGAGTCAGGAGATGCCTGGGTCGGGGGCGTCGCCACTGAGCACCTCCTCAGCCACTGAGCACTTCCTCAACCGTCGCCGTCGTCTCTTTGTCTCCTTCCCGAAGCACGAGGTGGCTGATCTCCTCGGGCGGAATCAGAATCAGATCCACCTCGAAAAGACCCCTGATCGGCTTTTTCCACGGGTCGTCGATCACCTGAAGCGCCCGCTCGCCGGAGCCGGGAAAGGAGCTGTCGGCAAGGCGATGGACCCGCTCGACCGTGAGTGGCTCTTCCTCCTCGGCGCGGTAGTGGATCGTGACCGAATCGTAGGTTACCTCCCGGCGCCCTGGGCTACCAGTGCTTCCGGGACTGTGGTCGCTTTCGGGCATGACTGAGGCTGGGCGGTCGGAGGGAAGGCAACCGAAGCGAAATGCTCGAGGCAAAAATACTCAAGACAGAACATCAATACGGAAAATGCTCGGGATAGAGACGACCGGCGCCACTCCCGGCGTTCCACCCTGACTGGGAGAATGTGCCGGGGTCGCTACCAGCTGGGAAGGACCACCAGTGGAGGAGCGGCAAGGAAAAAGTAGCGAGCCGGTTTATGAAGAGTGGGGGCCCATAGACGCCTCAGGGAAAGACGCCTCGGGGGAAGCATGCTTTTCTCTACACCTGGACTCTTCAGGCTACATACAGGATCTTGAGGTCGAGTCTCAGGGACTGTAGGCCCAGCATCAAGGCCCAGGAACCGCAGGCCCACGTCCAGTTCAGTTATACAACTTTGGACACAACCCCTGGTTTGGACATAACCCCTGGTCATGAAGAACCAGTACTTCGGCGACATCAATGACTACTACAAGTACGGCCTCCTTCGGGCCCTCTTGAGGCCAGCCTCGATGGATCTGCTGGTCGGGTGGATGCTTACCCCCGACGAGGGAAGTACCGACGGGCGCAAGACCTCATACCTGGATCGCCCAGACCGCTACCGCTCACTGGATCCGGAGCTGTTCGACTTCCTGAGCAGGGCTGTCCAAAACGACCAGCGCCGGGGCGTATCCGCCATCGAGGAGACAGGACTTCTGCCCCGGGCTTCCTATTTCAGCCGCTTCATCCCGGATGGCCGGAACGAACGGAGCGGCTATTTCGACGCCCTGCTCTCGATGGGGGGGGACATCATCTTTTTCGATCCGGACAACGGGCTGGAGATCAAGTCGAAGGACCGAGGACACAAAAGCTCGTCGAAATACCTTTTCTTCGATGAGGTTCAGCGAACGTGGTCGTCGGGCCGCTCGGTATTGATCTACCAGCATTTTCCTCGCGTCGGTCATGAGGCGTATACCAAAAGCCGCCTGCAGGACCTGCGTCGGATCACCAGCGGCCCGTGGATCTCCTCGGTTCGCACCTCCCACGTTCTCTTTTTGCTGGCTGCCCAGCCAGAACACGCCCCGCCTCTGGAGGCCGGGATCGAGGAGGTTCGTGAGAGTTGGGGGAGAGAATTCAAGGAAGTTCAGGTCTTGCAACCCGTGGAGCTTTAGTGTACACCTCCTTGCAGTGCACCTCCTTGTAGTGCACCCCTGTAGCGCACTTCCTCGTGGGACTCTCCGCACGCTGGTTTGACGTTTCCACTTCGTGTCAGGGAGAAAGGCCCGAGCCGGTGACAATTGCGCGTCCATTTAACAGTTGCGCGTCCATTTGCCGGCCTTCCCGTCGCCAAAAAGCAATTCCCAGCTCAGGTGTTGCTGCAGCGTTCCTTCTCTTCGTATGGGAGTTGTCTTCGTGTCGGAGTTGACCGACGATGATTCGCTCAGGCCATAGGGAGACAACCTAGGGACCACTCGCTGACACCGCTCTGCTTGGATTCGTCGTTCTTGCGGCAACAGATGAGGGATCTGAAAAAGACTGGGATGAGCGAGGAGGCACTCCGAGAGCGGCCTTTAGCTCTACACCAACCCGGATGGGAGACCCGGCACTAAAGATTGGAGACCAGTTCTAGCACTTCGGCGGGCTGGCCATTCAGATCGCGTATCAGATTCCCGAGGGGATAGAGATCACAGATCCGGCCGGCAAGGTGGGCAGATGGACTGGCGACCCGGTTGGTTTGGTGCAGACCGCAACTGGTAATTTTTGCACTGTCGGTGTTAGACACAGCCTCAGTGTTGGATACAGTTCCGAAGACCTGGAGGTGAGACCAGCCTTCAAAGGCTTTTCGGAAGCACAGATCTGCGAGACCTCTCCGGCAGGCAGGGGGGTTCCTCCAGCCTTGCTCGCTGGCTTCCGAGCAAAATATTTTCGTAAACCACGGATAATGCTTGCATAACAGACACGGAAAGGCGAGGAGGTATCATTCAGGATGTCAAGTCATGTCTCCAAGCCTACAAAATGCGTATGTCCCTTTCTGTCTGCTCCTCTCCTAAGATGTCTCCTCAGACATGTGGTTGGATGATCGCCATTTTTCTGGCGACATTGCTGTGCCCTGTCCCTCAGACGCAGGCACAGGGCACTGGCCAACAGGGCACTGGTCAAATTGAGGGAACTGTTACCACCACCGAGGGAAAGCCTCTTCCCGGGTCCACCGTACAGATCATGGAGCTGGAGCGGGGCACCTCTGCGAACACGAATGGCCGTTTCGATTTGCGGAACGTTCCAGCAGGCGACCACGTCCTCACCGTTCGCTTTATTGGCTATCAGTCTGTGGAGCAGGACGTGACAGTTCGGGCAGATGAGACAACGACCGTAACTGTTGAGCTCTCGTCGCGAGAGGTCGCTTTGGAAGGGCTTACCGTCACTTCGCAGAAACGTGCGGAGCGCGTCCAGGAGGTCCCAGTAGCCGTCACGGCATACAACGGAGACTTTCTCGAGGAACTCGGCATTACCCAGGCGGATGAGCTTTCGTCGTACGTTCCAGGTCTGGAAGTCCAACTGCAGAGCCCGAATAATCCAGGGTTTGTCGTGCGGGGAATCACGAGTGACAATGGGGACTCTCGCGTCGAGCCCCGAGTTTCTGTGTTCAAAGATGGAGTGTCAATCAGCAAATCACGCGGGTCTGTCGTTGAGCTCTACGATATGGAGCGAGTTGAAGTGCTGAAAGGACCGCAGGGAACGCTCTTCGGGCGGGGGGCGCAAATTGGGGCTGTTCACCTTATCCAGAACAAGGCGCGGAACGAAACCTCTACCCGTCTGGAACTCGGCTCGGGGAACTACGGAGAGCGCTACGCGACTGGACACGCCAACGTGCCCCTCGTAGAAGACAAGCTCTTCGGTCGCGTGGCCGGGTTCTACAAAAAGAGGGATGGGTATCTGGAGAACCGAACCGGCGATGGACTGAACGGCAAGGAGACCTTTGCCTTGCGGGGCCTTGCGCGCTGGCTTCCTACTCCCACGACTGTTGTCGATGCGATCGTCAACTACCAGCGTGATACTCCGCCGGGCGTTTCGTTTAAGAGTGCGATCTTCGGTCCCGAAAACAGCACGCCCGATGCCACCGATCCAGCCGCGATCGGGCCGGATCCTGTTCTCGAAGATGACGAGCTGTTCATCGACCGAACTGTCTGGAGCGCGACGCTACTCGTCGACCAGAGCTTGGGGCGGGCCTGGGCGCTCAACTCCATCACGGGCTTTCGCCAGTTCGACTCGCTGGAGCGGTTCGACGCCGATGGGACTCCAGCGCCCGTCCTGCAGTTTGACGAGGACGCTCAGGGAGACCAGTTCAGCCAAGAGCTTCGTCTCTCCTATGACAACGACGGAGCGTTCACCGGATTCGGGGGCGCAAGTCTTTTCTGGGAAGATGGCTCGCAGCGCGTCCCGTTCCGGACCGATGAGCGGAGTTTCATCGCGCTGCTGAACCCGGACCTCCCCCTCTTCGGACCAGATGGGGAGCCGACCGTGGTGCCGGCCATTCCGAACCCGGAAACTGGAGACCCCATTCCCCTGAAGCCGTCGCACGAGGAGGCGTTCGAGAACTTCGGCACGACGACCGCGCTGGAGGCCTTTGTCGACGGAACGTACCGGTTCACCGACCGGCTCAGCCTAACTGCGGGTCTGCGGTTTACCTACGAAGACGTCACGGGCGAGTACGAGGTCACCAACAGCGAAACGCCAGGACGACTCGGTTTCCTGCTCGGCGCCTCTCCGAATGACTTGTTTGCCCCAACGAACGGCCGGCTCTCCGAGAGCGAACAGTTCACCTCTGCGGTCGGGCGGTTCGTAGCTGAGTATGCCCTCAGCGACGAGACGAATGCGTTTGCGAGCGTCTCGCGGGGACGACGTCCGAACGTGATCAACGTCGATGCGAGTGGAAGCAATATCTTAGATGCAGAAACTGTCTGGAGCTATGAGACCGGCATCAAGGGCCGGGCCTTCAACGAGCGCTTCGAGTACGAAGCGAACGGCTACTACTACGATTACAGCAACTTCCAGACGAGCGTGACGGAGCTGCAAGATGAAGAGTTTGTCACCGAGACGCGCGACTCTGGGGCTGCCACTGCGATCGGGTTCGAAACGGCCGTGCGCGGCGCCCTTTCCTCCGGCGTGTCCGTGTTTGGTAACTACAGCTACATCGACGCGACGTTCGACGAGGAGGACGAGAACGGCGACCCGCAGGAACTGGCCAACAACCGGTTCCGGCTTACGCCGGAGCATACCTTCGCAGTAGGAACGGACATTTCCGTCCCGATCCGCGAGCAGGCGTCGGTCTTTGTGCGGCCCAGCTACACCTACAAGTCGCAGTTCTTCTTCGACGAGGAGAACACAGAGTTCGAAAACAGCCCAAATCCCCCCATCAGCCAGGATGCATACGGCCTCCTCAATGTCCGTGCTGGGGTTCGCTTTCTCGGCGGTCAGTTCTCGATCGAGGGGTTTGCAAAAAACCTTCTCGACGAGGAGTACTTGATCGATGCGGGCAACACCGGCAAGGGGTTTGGGGTGCCGACCTACATTGCGGGACCACCTCGACTCCTCGGGGTCCGCTTGTCCGCACAGCTGTAACGACGCGCCCTGTGGCGTATCACTTTGCCACGTAGCCGCGTGCCCGGCTGGCTCGTGCTAGACATCTGTGCAGGTGCATCTGTGCAGGTGCAGGTGCATGTCCGGATGGAATGCACGTGCAGACGAAGCCGGCCGGTATCCTGCTTCCCGGATCACTTGCCCTGTCACCGATAGCTTGACCAGTCACTGATAGCTTGACCATATGCCAACGTCCCGCCGCGCATTTCTTGAGAGGTTTCTGAAGGGAGCAGGTTGCTTTGCAGTCGCCGCAAGCCTCCCTGGCACGACCACAGGCGCGCCTGCTTCTCCTGCCCCGGGCCGCTCCGGCGTGACCTACCAGTTCCCGCAGGGACTGGCGTCTGGAGATCCACTTCCCACGTCGGTGATGCTCTGGACGCGGGCCACGCGCGAATCACCCCCAGAGAAATCGCCCCCAGAGAGATCATCTGCGGAGGCAGGGGGGAAGGGCAAGCAGGGCTCATCCATTCCTTTGGCCCTCCACGTAAGCCGGGACGAGGACTTCTCAACGGTGGTGGCTGAGCGACAGATCAGCGCTCCTGCTGAGAGCGACCATACGGCGCGGGTGCTGGTCGAAGACCTCCAGCCAGGTACGACCTACTATTACCGGTTCGAGGCCCCGGACGGGAGCCGCCCGGCCCATGTGGGGCGAACGAAGACAGCCCCCGCGCCGGATGAGGACACTTCAGTTCGATTCGCCTTTGCGTCGTGTCAAGCGTACGAGGCGGGCCACTTCGGGGCCTACCGATGGCTTTTGGAAGAGGACGCTTCGGCCTCCCCGGAGAAGAAAATCGACTTTGTCCTGCATCTCGGAGACTTCATCTACGAAGGACTCGGGTACGGAGAGGCGCGAACAATGCCCGATTTTCCCGATGGTGGGCAACACGGCCCCGACGGGACGGAGCGTCATGCGCGGACGCTGGCCGACTATCGGCACCTGTACAAGAGGTACCTGTCTGATCCGGATCTTCAGGAGGCCCGGGCCCGATTCCCATTCGTGAATATCTGGGACGACCACGAGTTTAGCAACGACGCGTGGCAGAGCGCGGCGACATATGAGAGCGGGAGGGACCCGGCCCAGCAGCGAAAGGTCGCCGCCAATCGAGCCTGGTTCGAGTTCATTCCGGCGGTCCTTTCCGACCACCCCGGCACCTCTGACCAACCCTCGCACGCAAAGGACTTCACAGAAGCGGCCGTCGAGAACACTCCGCTCGAAGCAGACCGAGGGACCGAGGTTCACTCTGATGAGAACAATCAGGCAGCGGTCGACACGCTGACGATCTACCGGTCGTTTCGGTGGGGCCGCCACCTGGAACTGGTTTTGACAGACACACGGTCGTATCGGTCGGCGCACCCCATTCCTCCAGAGATCAACCGCCGCATCGGGGGCACCGACCGGTACCTGGCCCCTCTTCGGGCCGTGGAGGCCTTCGACGCTGGAAAGACGTACAACGACGGGAATCCGCCAGACTCGATCATGATCGGCGATACCGAAATTTCCAACGTGCGGCGCGATCAGCCCCCCGGAACGATGCTCGGGCCCCGCCAGAAGCGCTGGTGGAAGGACGTGATGCGAAGCTCAGAGGCAACGTGGAAGGTGTGGGGCCACTCGGTGCCGACGCTTCCGATGCGGCTGGACCTCGATTCTGTCGATCCAGAAGGCGAAACGGTAGTCTTTACAACCGACACGTGGGACGGGTACCTCCGAGAGCGCGAGGAGCTGATGCGCTTTCTGGAGACGCAGGAGATCACAAACTTTGTCTCCCTCTCTGGCGACAACCACAACACGTTTGCCGGCGCAGTCAGCCCGACGTACGAGCATTCCGGCCCAGAGGCGGCGGCCGAGCCCACCCTTGGCGCAGAGTTTTCGATCTGTGGCATCAGTTCCCCGAGCGTTTTTCAGGCTCTCCTCCAGGCCATCGGCCCCGACAGTGCGCTGCGTCCCCTCGTTACGGGCGATGGCCGAATACAGGGAGACCAGGAGGTATCGCTGAACATGACCTTCCTGCACGGCGCGAAGGCGTCTGTCACCGCAGCAAAAACGGGAAGCGCCCGCCAGGGCCTACAGGCCGCCAACCCTGCTCACAATTCCCACCTGAGATACGTGGACAGCAGTGCGCAGGGGATTGGAGTCGTGACGGTCACTGAGGATAACGTTGAAACCGAGATGGTCACGATTCCGTCGCCGGTCGAGACCCCACGGGCGGCGGACCCGACCCCTCTACGGACAGCTCGCTTCCGCCTAGCTGCTCGGAACGGAGGAGCGCCCGTTGATCTCCGTGGGCCGGAGATTTCAGGGCAGCCGCCCTTTCCCCTGTCAGCGGCTCAGGGCTGATTTTCTTAACCCGCCGGGCCTCAGTGAGTGCGACGCGCTTGCCGGACGGAGGCCGAACGGATGGAATGCGTAGCCGCATCCACAGAAAGCGATTTCCTCTGACCGAGTCGGGCCCGATGGGAGATAGAATCCCGGTCCCGTCTGGCAGCGCGGCCGGACTGCCGATCGCCATCATCTCGCGACCCTTCCTCGCAGGGTTGAAACCTCTCCTTACAAGGTTGGAGCCTTCGGCGGACTGAAGATCCCTGCCCTCCGTCAAAGATCCCTGCCCTTCGTCAATTATGACCTCAATTGCGACATCAGCCGCGACGTCAACTACGAGGTCGTCTCTAACTACGAGGTCGTCTCTGCGGCATCTCCAAACGCCGTATCGATCCAGTCGGCCAGCTCGTCGCGCACCCGCCGGAAGGCCGCGCGCTTCTCCTCGTCGGGACACAACCTGCCCCGACTCAGTACCCATTTTGGTGGCATAAATTATAACAACCGATAATGCGGGGTTACCGGTTGTTATCGGGGGAGCTGAACGCTACGTTACAGTCCTAAGCTACGGCCCGCCGGGCAGCTAAAGCATGCGCCCTCTCGCGGGCGGATGCGCGAAATGTAATGCAATGACTTCCCCAATTGCCGAATGCCCGAGCCCATCGGAGCCCCCACATTGAAGCTCCTCCGGCACGGCGGCCCTGCAGTCACGCTCGAAAACACTGCGTGGCTCGTCTGGCCCTCTGAGCGAAGGTCCGGCGTGAGCGCCGTGATGAGCAGCGCTCAGTTTGTGCACTTCAATGCGCCGGTCGTTTCTGTTCAGCAGAACGGCCGGATGGAGTGTTTCGACACTGGCGGCGAACTCGTCTGGACAAGCAACCTCGCCTGGCCCCGAGCAAACCTTGAGATGGCTCGCCTCCCGACCCGCCCGGACGTTTTGCGGGAAGACGCTTCCCGGCGTGACACTTCTCAAAAAGACACCTCTGGAGAAGACCCCGAGCGCCTGCAGGAGCTGCAGGAGAGCCTCGGCCGGCTGGAGGAGTTTGCCTCCAACGCGCAGGCAGAGAACACCATCCGGGCGTACGCCGCCGATCTGGAAGACTTCCGGCACTGGTGCTCCCGGATGGGTCGGGAGTGGCTGCCCGCCGAGCCGAAGACGATTGGTCTCTACCTCGGCGCCCGGGCCGACGATCTGAGCCTGGCCACCCTGGAACGTCGGCTCGCCGCCATTGCGTCGGTTCACAAAGAAGAGGGATATGAGTCGCCGGCCTCCGTGGCCGAGGGTCCATTGAGGAAGATTTGGAAAGGCCTCGTTCGGGAGAAAACCCGCCGGCAGGACGGCGCTCCTCCCCTCATGGCCCAAGACCTCCGGTCCATTATCGAGCACCTGCCTAGGTATTCAGCTTCGGGCGACGGGCCGACCGGAGAGCTTACACTTACGGCCATGCGCGATAAGGCTTTGCTTCTGGTCGGATGGACTGGAGCCTTGAGGCGAAGTGAGCTGGTGGCGCTTCGCGCAAAAGACATCGAGTTCATCGAGGGAGAGGGCGTGAACATCTACGTCCGGAGGTCGAAGGCGGACCAGGAGGGCGAGGGCCTAGTCAAAGGGCTGCCCTACGGGTCTAGCAGAGAGACCTGCCCGGTAACGGCGCTTCGGCAGTGGCTCCGGGCCGCGGGCACCGAAGTTGAGGGAGACTTCGAGGGAGACATCTTCCGCCGTTTCTACCGGGGCGAATCGATTGGCTCCTCGGCCATGACGGCCCAGTATGTGTCGACCGTGCTGAAGCGCCACGCTGAAACGGCAGGGCTCGATCCGGAAACGTACTCGGCCCACTCCCTCCGGGCCGGCTTCATCACGCAGGCGATCCGGGCGGGGAAGCCGGAGCGGCGCGTGAAAGAGCACTCCGGCCATTCCTCTTGGGAAACGTTCAACCAGTACGTCGAGGAGGCCGGGACCTTTCAAGACAACCCCGCCGAGGACATTGGGCTTTGAGAAGACATCGGGCTGTAGGGCATCTCCCGGTCACCCCGGCGCAATAGCGACGTATCAACTGTTTAACTCAGCTGTTCGAGGATATGTCATAGAGGATATGTCATAACTGTTCGACGACACATCAACCGTGAACTGCGCACACTGGTTGATCGTGGAACCGAGTCACGCACAAGCCCAAGTCACACAATGGACCTGACCCGGTAAGGTGGACAAAGACACCGTCCCCGGCTGAAAGAAACAGCTGCTGACTTGCTTCCCCTCAATCTTTCCTCTCCTCAACACCTCCTCTCCTCAATACCTCCTTTCGAACTATGCCGACGCAGACCCTCGAAGAGCTGGATGTTTCCCTCCCCTCCGCCGAATACAAAATCACCTTCTCAGACGAGACCGTCACACTACTGTCGGTCCATCCCGGCGAGTCTCTCGAGGAGAGCCTCTCGGAGATGCTCACGTCCGCTGGAAGTAGTCCTGCGGAGGTAAGCTCTGTCGAGCTGAACAGAACGTTTGACCTGGAAAAAGAGCACCCCGATCTTCTCGGGTAAGCCCTTTCTAATCAGAGGCTGTTCCAATTCAATCGGGCGCCGGCGCGCACTGATGCTCGGCGAAGCGAAGAGGTCTCGCTTTCCCGTCGGCGCCCCTCTCCTGCTTTCCCTCGACTTCCAGTGTCCTATGAGCACATCCGACCTGAAGATGAGCACATCCGACCTGAAAAAGCTCCGAGAGAGCGGCGATCCGCGGGCCAATCCCGAAGCGCCATACACCGAAGATCGGGAGCACTTGGCCGAAAAGTGGCCCGATCGGGCCGAGTTCCCGAAGCGCTACATTGTGATCTGGAGAGAGACGCGGGGCGTGGCCTTGTGGCAGGTGCAGTGCAGGGCCAAGGTGGAAGGCCTCACGACGGCGCGGAAGTGGGCACAGGAAATGTCGGTCCAAGGCGACACGACCGGCGAGATTGCATGGGTTGTTTTCGAGGACAGACGCGGAGACCGGGAAACCGTAGACGTGTGGAGGCAGGGATACCGGCTCCCCAATGACCAGTCAAATGACCAGTACTCCGACGACCGGTGGACGGATAACCGGTGGAAAGATGACCGGCGGACGAGGGAGCAATCCAGAGACGACCATCGGACGAAGGAGGGCGCCCCTCTGCCTCAGCCGGACGTAGAGAAAACCTCGGGGAAGCGGTAGCCAAAACGAGCCGGCATTCTTCCGGCCTCCCCGCCGACGGAAACGCGTCTCGACGTTCCCGCCTGAGCGGTCTGAATAGGCACCTGCGAAAACGCCCACCACGTCTATCACGCCCACCACGCCCACTGTGTCAACCACAATGACTTCTCCCCGCCAACGCCGCCAGCGGTCGCGCCGGAAAGAAGAGCGGCCGCCGGGCCGGTACGTCTCGATTGCCGCTCTCGTGTTGTCTGCTTTTTCTCTTCTGGGGGCAGTAGCGGCTCCATTCTTGCCGTTCTCAGGAGGGATGGGACTTTCGGCTACGGTGTCCGGGATTGTGTCGGCTGTTGGCTTCGCGGCCGTGTGGGCCGCCCTGAAGAACCTCCGTGAGATCAACGAGTCGCTGAACGCAAAGTACAGCAGCTCCAAGGACCGTTAGGCCTTCGGCAGGTTGCCGGTCGCTTTTCCGGCCCGACCGGCATCCCAGTCGGTTGGCGTTATGATGAACCTCGACTGACATGAGGACCCGCGAAAACGACTATTCCGAAATGCCCAGCTGCATCCGAGTAAAATAGAGAGCCCGGCTTCGAAATTCTCTTTCGCAAGCTTTCTTTCGGAGTATTTCCCGAGAGCATGCCCAAACTATCGATGCATCACCGCCGCTTAGTGTCTCACTGCCACTCAGTACCTCACTGCCACTTGAGAGCATCGGTTCTAATCCTTGCTTTGTCGGCCGCATCGCTACTCGGCCTATCGGCGCAGGAAGCACGAGCACAGACCAGGTCTGCTGAGAGCGGAGAGACCGAGACCGGGAAGGCCGAGATTGGGAAACAGGTGCCCGCCTTCGAGATCGAAGCGCTCCGAGGCCCGGAGCGTGCCATCACACCTTCTGATTTTGAGAGCCGCTACGTGCTGCTTAACCTCTGGGCCACCTGGTGCGCGCCCTGCATCGAAAAGATCCCGGATCTCCGAGAGGCGCGGCAGCGCTACCCTCCAGAAAGGCTCGCCATCTTGAACGTCTCGTTCGACCGCTCCCGGTCGAAGGCAACGGCGTTTTTGGAGAAGCGCGAGATGCCGGGGAGCCACGCACACGCAGGTGGGGGACTCATGGGCGAATTCGGAGATAAGTTCGCCCGCATGCCGAGCGAGTCGGCCTCGGTGGAAGCAAGAGGGCTCCCAAATATGACCCTCGTTGGCCCAGAGGGAGAGGTCCTCGACATCGCATCTGGCGGCTCGGCTGACCTTTTGAAGACGCTGAGCGAGCATCTCTGACGTCGGGCGAGCATCTTTCAAGTCGTCGGTTTCAAGACGCCGGCCCGAATGTCCTCTGACCAATGCCCCTCAACCTTGCTTCAAGACCTTCCATCCCTTTGTGGCTGAGGAAGGGCGCTGGCCGACGTGAAAACCCAGACAACGGCCCTTCGGCTCGTGGCCGACAACCCAGCTCGTGGCCGACAACCTGGAGGACAACCTCGACCCCGAGGCCGATAGTGACACGGACATCTTTTACGACTGATGGCGCCTTCCTCTATTTCGAACACTCCTCTGCGACTGAGTCAATTCTGACTTTCTGGGGCTCGGAGACCCGTCTTTGGCACGAGGCGCACGTGCCTTTGGCATCACGCACCTTTGCCATGAGGTGCGCGCACAGATGACTTCGACTCGGCCGATGCTTCAGGGCAGACAGCTCCGAAACACTGACCGTCCATGGTCAGGCGGATTACAGACAGGGCTCCCTGAAGGAGTGACATGCTGGCAAGGCGCCGAGCATAAGCATTTGTCGAGTGGGCCCTGATCGGCGAAAACCCCACTTCTTTCTGCTCAGCGCGCCGCTGGGCCGACCCGTCGTGCCGGTCTTCCGGCTGGTAGTAAGGCTTGGACCTGTGGACGTGCCAGCCGATCTACTCCAACACTTCAGAGGGGGATGTTTCCCTCAGGGAAGCATGTGCCTGTCAGTTACGTCCGAGCCGCAGACCAATACGTCCAGCCGACCTACTCATGAATGATCTCGGCCTCGACTCCGAAGTCTCTGCAGAATCGAACGGCGCGGGAGCCTTCTGGACCGGTCCGGTCTCCACGGCCCTTGCTGCTCTGCTTCTGGCCGCTGGGGGTATGCTTCTAGGGGCAGGGTCTCACCCGGCTCGGGCTCAATCTCAGGACACAATCCAGGTGGCCGGAACCGCTCTCGCGCCTGGCGACTCAGCGACGGCGCGGCGGCTTCTGAGGGCTGACCTCGGGCCGAGGTCTCCCCGCTGGACGGCTCTCCGCGACTCGGCCAGTCGCGGCCGGGCGGCCAAGACATTTATGCAAATGGCCCGCCTGGCATATCCCAGCGAGGCCCGGGCCGACTCGATGCTGGCGTTTTTCCGGAGCGTAGGCACTGCTCACCCGGACCCGCAGGTACGGGCCGAGTTTCTCTTTGGAGGGATCCAGGTCGCCGCCTCCGCCGAGCGGAAGGAGGCCCGAGGGCAGTTCTACAAGCGCCTCACCGGCAGGCACGGGGAGTCCGAATACGCCGAGCAGGCCCGGCGCCTCTACGCCCCGGGCAGCCCAATTGAGGCCGGGAAGCCGCTCCCGGAGCTCACGCTCCCGAAGCTCTCGGGCCCGGCGGCTACGTTCAGCAAGAGCGACTTCGAGGGGAAAACCGTCCTGATCGACTTTTGGGGCACATGGTGTCCCCCTTGCGTCCGGGCGATGCCTCATCTCCACGAGGCCTACCGCCAGTATGGAGGAGAGAACTTCACCATCCTCAGTGTTGCGCTGCGGGACAGCCGAGAGGCGGTAGGAGAGTTCCGGGCCAACGAGTGGGAGATGCCCTGGAACCATGCCTTCGTGCCGAAGGGAAGCGACCTGCAGAAGAGGCTGCGGAGCCGGCTTGACATCAGGGGACTTCCGCTGGCCATCCTGGTCGGCCCTGGCGGGAAGATTCTCCACGTCAGCCGCGGGGTTGGGAGCGGAGAGAAAACGGCTCAGGCAATCCGGGAGGCCGTGGCCGAAGAAAACGCCGAGGACGCTTCCGGCCCGGAGAGCATCTCTGAGGGAAATTCTGATCGTTAGCCCTTGCGCTTCTAAAGATAGCCCTTGGCCTCCTAAAGACCTTTACCGCCCAGAAGATGCGGCACTCCAGCAACGTTCTTGCAGCTGTTCTCGCCTCACCCCCGAGCCCTTCTATGACCCAACGAATTCCCCGATCTCTTCTCATCCTTCTCTGCGCCGCGCTCCTCTCCGTAGCGGTGCTCTCCATAGCGATGATCGTCCCGGCGGCGGCTCAGGAGAGAACCGGGCCTCCAGGTGAGCTAACTGGATTTGAGAACATTGACGGCACCGCGTTAAAACCGGCCGTTCTCTCCTACGACGCCACGATGAAGATGGGCGGGAAGTCGGTGGACCTGTCGTCGGCCCTGACCGTCACGGCCACCTCCGCAGGCGAGGCCGATGTCGGCGGGACCGACACCGGCGGGACCGACACCTGGACGCTCGTAAACGAAATCAAAACCCCTCGGGGAACCAACACCGACTCCCTGATCATGGACCGCTCCACGCTGCTCCCGGTGTCGCGGCACCGGAGAGGGGGGCGTGTGATGGACCTCACCTACGCCGGCCTCTCCACCTCCGGCAAGACGGAAGTGTCCGGCAAGATAGAGACCGGTGGCCAGTCGAAACCAATTCGCGCGGAACTGGAGGGCCCAACCCTCGCAAGCGGCGTGCACGACGTCCTCGCCCTCGCCGCGATGCCCTTGAAGCCAGGCTTTCGGGCGGCGCTCCGAGTCTTCTCCCCTCAAGACCAAGCGACGAAGAGGGCCGAATTTGAGGTGGTTGGCACGGAGACGGTAGAGACGCCCGCCGGCTCGTTCGAGACGTACGTGGTGGATCTGAACGTAGGTGATGGCTATGTGACTGGTACCGTCCACCTCCGAAAAGAGGCGCCCCACTACTACGTCAAGTGGAAGACGGAAATGTCGTCGGACCGCGGCACCCGCACGGTCACTCAGACCCTGTCGTCGATGAAGACGGAAGCGCCGCGAGGTGCGCAGTAGTCGGGCTTTTTTCTGAAAACATCGGTCCCAACTAGCGGCCGGAGGGTCTGTCTCTGAGGTGGCCCACCCAGGATGTCACTTTCAAGAACGACTTCTTCGTCAGTGACGGCGATGAATCGTGAGGCCCACGGTTTCTATGCGAACTGCACACAGTACCATGCACACAGCACCAAAAGTGAAAGGATCTTACTGCTCCGTCGCTGGGATTCCCGTTTTGACCTCTGTGATTGACGTCTAGAAACGTGATTGGCGTCTAGAAACAAAAGAGTCGACCAGAGGACTGGAGAGTGGAAATAGAATTGCACCATTGGATAATGCAGGCTTGTCGGCTCTATTTGCCCACCTGCATGTGGGGGAAGTTGAGGCCTGCGAAACAGGCCGTTGAGGCATTTTGACACCTCTCGGCTGAGCGGGGCAGGTTCCCGACCTGCATGGAGCCTCCTCTGAATAGGGACTCCTCTGAATAGGGACTCCTCTGAATAGGGACTCCTCTGAATAGAGACTCCTCTGAATAGAGACTCCTCCAACCGGAAACTCCTCCAAGCAGGCGCTCCCTCAAACAGGCGGTCCCTCAAACAGGCGGTCCTCCAATACGAAACGCCCGTCCCAAACTGCATGGTGGTGTCAGCATCCATGGCAGTTCTACCGCCGACTGTCCACCATCAACTGCTCATCGCCAACTGCCCATCGCTGACCATCTGTAGCCGTTCCGTTGTAACCCCTCTCAAATCGGCCAAAGGAAAAACATTGGCCACCACACGTCCGGAAAACGCAGGCGGCCGCACGCACGCCCCAATGCGAGATTCTTTCGCTTCAGGCGGTGCTCATTGTCGAAAAGTCCTGTTGCCGAAAAATCCTGAATCAGGTTCAGGATGACGTGCTCACGGGGGTTTTTCGGATGCGAAGGGAGCAACGAATTTCTTCCGTAAAGAACGTCATACGCAACTGACTCAGGGTTGCACTGCCCATCGGTCCCTCATTCGGGGGAAAGAAGGGGGGAGCTTTCCACGAAGCCGCGGACGGCCCGGAGCTGCCGTTCGGTATTCAGGCCGTTGTCCGTCGGGTACTGGGCTGTGCGGTGGATCTGCGTGATCAGTCCCTCTAAGGCCTCCCAGCAGATTCCCGTCATCTCCTCGATGTTTTGTCCTGATAGGCGGGTAGCAGCTGACGAGAACCTTGGCGATTCGGCGGGCCGCTCGGGGAATCCCGCGGATACTAATCGATCGGACCTTCTGCTGCTGCACGCTGCCCTCCGACCACTGGGCGGTTGCGTAGAGGCGGTATTTCTCTTTGTATTCGCCGGTGTCGCGAACCTGAAAGCCAAGGCCTCTCACCCCGGTGCGGCTGAGAGCGGGAGCGTCAGACATGGTAGTCAGCCATGATAATCAGACATGAGAACCTGCGTAGGGAAGCACCTGCGGGAGATTTGACCGAAACAGTCAGCCTGTCGAACAGGTCGCGTTCAGCCGCCGTGATCGAACTCAGCCTCTGAGGTCGAAGGCCTCGGCATCGAACGTCAAGCCTGCGTCCTGTAGGCGCTGGGTCAGGGGCATGCCGATTCCGGATGCCGGAGTGAGGCTCCCTCCCCGCAAAGCAGAGTCGGCCTCCCCCGACGCGAGACACATCGCCGATTCGGCGAGCATGATTGCAGTGGCGCCGTATCCTGGGTCGCGGTCGGCCGCCACCGTTCCCCGCACGCCAAACCGAGTCCCGGAGTCGTCCCGTCCCCATCCGTAGAGCGAGATGTCGAAGTATCCGCTTTCGATTGCCTCCCGGCTTGGACCTTCTCCCGGGTCGGGCAAGACAAACGTCTCCAAGAGGCGCCGCAGGGGAGGCGCCGCCACCACTCCCACGAGCGCTGCCGACAGGAGGGCCGTCCCCCACGCCTTGGCGGCTCCCGAGAGTCCCGGCCCGAATTGCATGGATTCGGCGTAGCGAAACGCAGGCCCGTACCTATCCCCCATCAGAGCATTGCCGCGCCGCACAACTTTCTCGTTGACAGGGGCCATCACAAAGGGGCCTGTCCAGGTGCCTACGGTCTGGTCGTACCGGGCGCCCAGTTGGGGACCCTCATCTTGGAGACCCTCGTCGGGACCAGAGCGCGTGCCAGGCGGGTTGAGGGCATACGGGTCGGCCAGGATCGACCGAACGCGGTCGTCTCGGGAGGCCCTCTCCAAGGTGCCGAAGAGGCTGGCGAGGGTTCCCCCGCTGAATCCACCCTGTGCGTCTGTGACAAGTAGGCGGATGTTCTCGCAGGGACGCCCGTGTATTTTGCGAGACTCTTCCTGAATCATCAGCGTCCCGAGGTCGCTCGGGATCGAGTCGAATCCACAGCAGTGCACGAGCCGAGCCCCTGCCTCCCGGGCCTCCTCGTGACACCGGTCGATGATGTCTCGAACCCAGGCGACCTCTCCCGTCAGGTCGCAGTAGTCCGTCCCGTGAGCGACGCAGGCCTCGACGAGATTGGTTCCGTACTTGGCGTACGGGCCCACCGTCGTGCAAATGACTTTGCTCTGCCTGGCAATCGGGCCTAGGCTCTCGGGGTCAAGCGCGTCCCCGATGAGAATCGGAAGGTCTCCCGACAAGGAAAACTGGTCTTTCAAGTCGCGTCGGAGCGACTCAAGCTTGGCCCGGTTCCGACCGGCGATTGCCCAGCTCATCTCGTTTCCGGAGCGTCGGTCTTCGGAGCGTTGGTCTTCGGAGCATCGGCGTGCAAGGTACTCGGCGACGAGGCGACCGACGAACCCAGTCGCGCCCCATAAGACGACGTCGAAGGGGCTGGTGTCCTCATGTGCTGTGTCATGATGTGCTTCGGCGTGTGCCATGGCTTTCAATCGTTGTGCTTGCTACGGCGACCTATTCCCGTTGCACTGTATGGATGAGGGCGCATGAGAGAAAGCCTCAAGCCTGCAGGTCCCTCGGAGTCCAGGTCCTTTGAAGTGCAGGTCCTTCGGAGTGCAGGTCCCTCAGAGTATAGGTCCTTCAGAGGTGATCCCAAAAGTTTCGGGACGCCACTATCTTACCGTTCTCGCACGCCAAAAGCAACGAACGGGTGACCGATCAGGGGTTGGCGATCGGGGGACGGCCGCTCTCATTGAGGAGGTTCGGAAGATTGGGGCCAATCGTTCAGCTCTCCGACTCAGGATTCCCCGGTTCAGGATTCTCCGACTTGAACGAGAGGAGTCCTTCCTTTTCCGCGTAGTGCATTCCCACCCCCCACAGGACCGATGTGAAGCCGACTCTTACAAAAAATGCGGTGGACCATTCCCCGACCGGCGTACCTATCCACTTCGGAGGCAAGGTTCCCAGCAGAGCTTCCACGGGCGGATAAACCAGGAAGAAAACTCCGGCGAGAAGTCCGATTCGTTCGAGCGTAGACCTGGAGGCAAGCAGAGAGCCAAACCGGGAGCGCAGGGTGAGCAGTGAATCGAGCATTTTGCGGCTGGGTCTCGGGCGAGTTGGTCGCATGTGAGCGTGGCCAGAGAGCCGGACTGTTAACGATACCGCCGAGGGACATGTTACCGAAGGACCTGGCTTTCCGGGAGGCGTGGCATTGCGAGAGGCACAGCTTTCCAGAAAATGGGGAAATGACGAACGGCGAGCCAAGTCCTGGGCACTGGTACGAGACGTAAGGGCAGTTATGTCTCGTTTCTTTAGGGGGGCAGATCGCTGGCGAGCCCGGTGGTGCTTTCCCAGTTTGGGAAATCAGGTCCCACCGTAACGGGCAAATACTGGCCGTGTCTCATCTTCGCATCCGTACGGATCTTGCCGCAGACTGCCGCAAAAGTGCCAGAACCGGCCGCACTCTGACGCACTTCGCCGCGTTTCTCCAGAATCCTCCTGAACCGTTCAGATGTGTTCGCCAGCATCTTATACCAATTGCTTATTATAACCCTACACTTGCAGCTTCCAGCAAGTAGTCGTACCCGGTCAGGGACGCGACTGCCTCGTTGGTATATCGGGACAGAGCCGTTCGGGTCTCCTGCCGCAGGTCTGCCAGGCACTTGTAGAAGTCAAACCCGAGAGTGTCTTTGAGGTCTTGCCACAGCCGCTCCACCGGGTTCAGCTCTGGGCTGTACGGAGGAAGGAATTCCAGATCGACGTTTGCCGGAATCGAGAGCTTGTTCGCCTTGTGAAACTGGCCGTTGTCCAGAACGAGGACACCCGTGGCTCCGGGGAAACGTCTCGGCGAATCGGTTCAAGAAGACCTGGAAGCAGTCGCTGTTTAGCCGCTTGTGCTCTGTGAAAAACCGCTGCCCAGTTTCGGGTTCGACCGCCCCGTAGAGATAGAAGTACTCGTAGCCGGGCTTTGCGGTCTGAATCGGCTTCACGCCGGGAAGGGTGATCCGGTGTCTTTTGATCGGCATCAGTCCAACCCGACACTCGTCCTGACAGAACAGGCGCACAGGCCGACTTGCCCCCGCCAAAACGCCTGAAAGCAGGTCGGGAAGCTCCTCCTGAAAGTCTATTTGCTCCTGCTGGTTTTTTTGGATGAGAGGGCCGAGGCGTCTTCAGCTTGGCCCCAAGATCGTATCGCACGATGCCGTGCACCGTCGAATAGCAGAGCTCTATGCCTTGCTCCTCGGCGAGCCACTGCTGGATTTCTTTGTAGCTGCCAAACCCTTCCGGCTCAGCGAGCCGGTCTTCCAATGCCTCCATCACTTCCGGTGGGATCGACTGCTGGCCGGGCTCGGGCCCTGGATCCTCGACCTCCTGGATTTTCTCGATGCCTCCTTCTTCGTAGAGGGACAGCCAATTGGCAACCGTGTGGCGATGGACGCCTAATTGGCGAGCCACGCCGCTTCGGCTTTTGGCCTCTCCGGTCTTCAAAAGACGGAGCATCTGGAAGCGGCGCTGGATCTGGGCGTCTTTTTCCTTGCGAACAAGCTCTTCGAGCTGCTGGGCTGACTCGGCAATCTCAGGAAGGTTGTACATGGCAGGCGACTCCTCATTGGGCGGTGCTATTCGGAGCCAACAACCGCCCAGACCGTATAATGATCCTCAGCACTTGGTATTATTGCAGCCTCTTCACGGTGAGCCCTTGACGCCCTGGGGGTCGATTTTTGTGTACTGGCCACTGCCACGCATTGATAGTTTTAGAGAGAGTCCGCTCGCCCCCTAGCTGTCGCTCAGGGCGGGCTTTTTCTATGTCTCTTCCGGGAAAGCGCCACGAGCAGCCATGCCTGTTGAGTTCATCATCGGCGTAGGGCTGATCGTCGCGGTCGGTCTCGGGTTTACCTTGCTGAGAGGCAGCGGTCCCAATGACCCCACGGCCATCAAGCGGCGGCTCAAGGACCACCTGGGAAACATGGAAAAGTTGAGGGAGGCAGACGACCGCAGAGAGTCGCTCGGAGAGTGATTGGACTTCGAGTGAGGCGGCCGTCCTCCCACGTTCAGCCCGGGCGCTCCGTAGCTGTCGCTTCAGGGCTATACCGCTTTTGCTCGAACGGCTTGCTGCCAGTTTCCGCGACGTTGAGCCGGATCGTGTCTGGGGCGGCCCCAGCCGGCGGCGCGTGGGCTTCTCTGTGCTCCTAAAGGCGCCACTCGTACCTCGGGTGGGGCACGGTCTCGCCCTTGTGGTAGGCCGTGCCAGCGGCGGCTGTGTCACCGCCACTGGACACCTTTTCTTCACCGCCCGCCCACGAGTTCACTCAGGACTTTAGAACTTACAGAGTTGCCGGAACTCTATGTGTCTGGACATGAAACTGGCACGGCCTCCACTGCCCCTTCACGCCGGGTCGGCTCCCCTCTCATCCCAGCATCCCTGTAGACCGCGACGGCTCCGCTCAGCATTCCTCGGTCGGGGCGAAGGTCGAGCAGTGTCCCGGAGAGCGCCCCGGCGCGCTGCACCCGGATGGACCCGTCTTTTCTGTGCTGCCACACCGAAAATGGGCGGGACTCGCGGCGACTGTCGAACCAGGAGTATGCGTCGTACGCGGCCCCTTCGCCTATCGATGACGCCCGGGTCGTGTCCAGCTCGACGATCTGCGGTAGGGCCCCGGCCGGCAGCCAGGCCCGAAGTGAATCCCGCTCGGCACCCTCCGCCGTGAGGCGAAGCCTGAAGCATCCAGGCGGTTGGATGCGGACCGTATCCTGTTCGGCACGCTGACTCGTCGAGGTCGTCCCCTTTTCGGTGTGGCGACATCCCTGTAGGACTGCAAGACCAGTCGCCAGAAGTCCAAAACAAAGCACGGCGGCCAGCCTAGTGGTGCGGTTGCTCATCGATCCCATGACACGTGTGGGGAGTGATTTGCTCGTAGGCGGTTTATGGGTCGTCCCCGAGCAGGCTACCGAAGGCGGTCAGGACGAAGGCGCCCGGTCCGTACGACGCGTCCCTCCGCGTCAATGCCAATGAGCGGTCCGCTCCGGATGTCATTCCCGAGGGGAATTCGCCCCCTGGATTCCTGCCCTCCCTCCTGCACCTGAGGACGGGCCTTCAGGCTGCTGGACCCGGTCTCAGCGAAAACGAACAAGGCGGGCCGTCGAAACAGTCGCTGCGGAATTCGGTCGACGTGCCGACTGAAAAACCCGACGCTAAAGGTCGAGTCCATGGGCGCGTCGGGCGCTCGGAGCGCAATGCCGTGGTTCTCGGCGCTTCCAGTGAGCCAGCTGCGGGCCACGCCCGTCACGTCCGGGGTACATCGCTCGCAGGACTCAAAATCAAATGCATCGATGGTGTCCCGGAGTGCGGGTCGGTTGTTCCACGTCACGTCCCCTTCCGACCAGCTTTCCGCAACCGGAGACACCGTGATGTCGTGACCTGTGGTTTCCGCGTTCCGGTCTGTGACCACGAGGTTCCCCACCGCACTGTTAACGGTGACCCCCATCGGCAGTGAGGACGGAACGTCAAACCGTACGAGGCTAGAAAACACCTCGCCCTCCGGGTCCGTGGACCAGAGCATGTCATTGTTGGAGCCGGCTACAAGGACATCAGCGAGCCCGTTTCCACCCGGGACGCCAAAGTTTTCGTCAGACGACGCAGGCCGGCTCAACGTGGCGTCTGCAACGGGCCGCCAGAGAGTCTCTTGCGGCATGGGCAGGTCGAACGGATCGGCGGCCGACAGGTCCACCTCGTAGCCGATATCCTGCAGTGCCGCAAGGGTCACGCGGCTCAAGGGCAACTCAGAGTCAGCGTTGATGAACCCTGTCATCAATTCCGACTCGAAGTTATTCCCGCCGAGGGTGCCCTGTCGCCAGTGTGCCCCGGCCGTTCCGCCCCCACCGATGTTTTCAAGGGGAACGCCCTCACTCAAATATGCGCTGCTCCCGTCCAGCTGGTCGAAGGCCTCCGTGGTGTTTGCTCCTGTGTGAGACGGATCTAGAGTATTGAGGTCGGTGGTGTTTTCGCCCCATCCCTGAATACTTCCAATCCCAATACCGAGGGCGTGGCCGACCTCATGGGTGACAATCTCCTTCAGCTTGGGGTTTTCGAGGTCAGCCGCGTCGATTGTGACGATGCCCGACGCGGAGGTGGCAAAGTCTTCAGTGTCCGCCGTTCGCACAAGACAGGGCCCCGCCTGAGCAAGCGTGCCTCCGGGCCCGTCGAGATTCGCCTTCTGAATGGCGATAGCAAGGTCGTCGATGCCTCTCTCCTGAAGTTCGCATTGCGCCGCCTGGCCAGATGGAGGGAAGAGGGGACGGAGGTCTCCCGTGATCGCGCCTTCCCAGGGAGCGAGTGCCTCTCGTACCGTTCCCTTCTGGCCCTCCGTGAAGTCGCTTAAGAAGCGGAGGCGAGCATCGAACCCGGGCTGCTCGACGACGATGTCTGCCGTGGCAGACGCCGTATCGCCGTCGCGGTCGGTGACCGTTAACGTCAGTGCGTGAGGACCCGGCGATAGGGCTGGCGACAGGCCGTCTCCCACCCCCAGAGACCCATCCACGTCGGAAGACCACTCCAGGCGGTCCCCCTCCAGTTCCCCACCGACAGGGTCAGCCCCGGTGCCTGTAAGCGTGACGGCACCCTCGTCGACGCCTGACTCGTTTTCGGGCGAGGTGATGCTGGCGATAGGGGGCCCGTTCACTGCGACTGAGGCGCTGTCTTGATCCGTTCTATCCGCACTATTGGTCGCGGTCAGCGTTATCGTGTGCAACGCGGGCGACAGATTCACCGTCAACGTATCGCCGGTTCCGAGCCGCCTTTCTTCGATGCTCCCGAGTCGGTCGTCGACCTTCGATGTCCACACCAGATTCTCCCCAGAAAGGGTTCCGTCTTCCGGATCGCTGGCCTCTCCGATAAGAGTTATGGTCTCGTTCTCGTTGAGGGTATCGGCCTCTGCCGGCGATGAAATGGTAACTGTCGGAGTCGGGGAAGTGCCCGAGTCTTCCATTCCACTTCCAGAGGAATCACATCCTGCCAGACTGACGGCCAAAATCACCAGAAGGAGGGATGATCGGAAGAGAGTAGAGTTCATAGCGCACTACTTCAACGAGGAAGCATCTGGGACAATACGTGACTTTGTCTCGCCTACATGGTCTCGTGGGAGGCCGTTCCAGCCGCGCCTGTGTCACCGGTAATCACCGCGCCGGTGTCCCATCGTCTTCCACTGGCACGCGGTCGGAGACGCCGCCCACGAAGTCGCTCAGGGAGTCGAGGTTCACGGGATCGTTCATTGGGCGCTGTCGCTTTGGGTACTGTCGTCTCGGGAACTGTCGTCTCGGGAACTGTCGTCTCGGGAACTGTCGTCTCGGGAGTTGTCCTCTCGGGAGTTGTCCTCTCGGGAGTTGTCCTCTCGGGAGTTGTCGCTTTGGGCTGTCCGCTCGTGGTCCGGCGGCGGCGAATCGGTTTCGAACTTGACCACAACGGCCGTGTCGCCATCGGGAAGACTGTCGATCCATTCGTTCAGCGCGTCTCGGTCGGTAAAAGCGTTCTCTCGGCTTGTGCCCAATCCCCCAGACGGGTAAAACTCCGCCACGTGATGCTGACCGCCGCCGCGGGTCTTCTCTTCGATTCCCGCCACGAGGTCGCCGTATGCGTCAGGGCTTACAGGGTGATTCATGGGGTTACGTCGTTGGGATCGGTCCAAGTAAAGGCGAGTGCTCATCCTCACTTTTCGTCCTCTTCAGTGCCGAGTCGAGCGGCACGGTCGGCAAGGGACTGTCGAACTTCCTCAATCGGGCGTGTCGGCCTCGGGAGGTTGTCGGGACGATCAGGCACCGGCGGCATCGCCGTAGGCTCTCCACGGAGGCGAGACAGAAACGCCTGTCCTCGACGGGCAAGCTGCCGCTTGTACTCACACACCTTTTGCCACTCTACACACCTTTTGCCACTCTTCCCGATCTCGGAAGCGGTCAAAAAGACCGCCAAGAAAGTCGTTCAGGGCACTCGGGTTTACAGGGTCGTTCATCAGTCGGAATCGATCGTTTCGGGGCCGGTCGTGTCGGGGTCGATACTGTCCGGGGCGTAGAGTGCCAGCGGCCCGTCTACATCGTCCCCAACGGGGGCCTCGGCCTTTTCCATCCATCCGGCGCGTGGCGCCCACACCGGCTCAGAAAGGCCGTCTGGGGGCGGGTCTGCCCCTTCATCCTGTGCCCACCTCGGGCCGTACACAAGCCACACGGGTTCTTCCGCCGTGCCCATGTGCTCTTCAATGCCGCCCACGAGCTCGCCCAAAGCGCCCGGGCTTACGGGGCTGTTACTTGGGGAGCTGTCGGGGCTTCCAGTCGGTTCGTTCATCAGTTCAGGTGCCGCTGTCGCTTCGAGCTGTCGCTTTGAGCTGTCGCTTTGAGCTGTCGCTAGTTGCGGCGCTGGCTCGAGGGTATGGTGAGGGCTTTCAAGTCGTCGAGGGCGTCGGCCCGCCGGTCTTTCTGCACGTGCGTTTTGAGCACGTCGGCCATGCGGGCCTGAAGGTACTCCACTTCCGCTTGGGTCAAAGCGGTGCGTGTCTGAATTTTGTTGATCGTGTCCAGGGTGCGCCGAATTTCGCGCTGCACGCTGGCGTATCATAAACCGAATTATGATGCGCACCTTCCCCGGCCGAATCGGAGTGATTTCCGGAGGTCAAAGTAACAACCGATAAGTCGAACTTATCGGTCTTTGTCGGTCGTGAGAATTCGGATCTGGCAGGCAAACTGACCGGATCGCCAACGAAGTTGCCCCCCATCGCCAAAAGTCTGGTACTCCCCTTCTACCGTTGCTTATCTCGCTTCTGATCCACTGCCAAAGAGGCGGCGGTAAGGAGGCGCTGGGGGCCGCCAATAATCTGGTACCCCCCACTATCGCCAAAAATCTGACTCCCCGTAATCTGGCCCGATCGGGCGCTTGGCCGAGAGGACGCGTTACGCTTTTCCATCTATTCGGCTAAGTAGTCGCTTGTGACCCTTGCGGCGCGGATGCGTATCGGAAACCTAAAGAAGCGCAACAGCTGGGGAGCAACAGCTAGGCCTCCTTCGGGTGGCCTTGCGGGTGGTGCCGTCGAGGGCCCGTTGCTACCATGTGCAGACTGCCTGAATCACCACCCCGTTACAGCTGCCCCTTGACAATCCGGGGGCCGATTTTATTATTTTGGGTAACACAAAGGCAGTCGAAGAAAAATCAGCTCGCTCCGGGAAAGAGCGAGTCTTTTCTATTTCTCCCGTCTGTCAACGCCGGTTCGGAGCATTTACTCAACTCTCCTCAAGACCGGGCACGTCGCCGAGGCCTAACTCCACGCGCTGGATTTCCTTGTCCCTGTAGACCTTGCATCTTCTCGGCTCGCGACAGGTCGAGCAGATCCAGTGCCGGGAATCCCCCTTTGTGAGCCTCGTGGTTTGCTTCCATCCGTGGTCCCTGAGAAAAGCGCCGAGGCTGGGAGGTGGCAGTTGGGAAGCGGCAGGTAAGAAACAGAAGCTAAGTCTTTTGCAAGCGGCCATGCAGAGTGCCGTTGGGAAGCTGTTGCTCCCGGATCTATTGCTTCCGGCTATCGCTTCCGGAGCTGTTGCTTTCACGTGCAGCCTGCACACGACAGGTTCTGAGGCCGATATATCCGTTTTGTTCAGTGGCCTTCGGTTTGCCATTCCGCTTGATACTACTTTTGTAGTATTAAACAAGCAGTACCAACCAGATCCCTTCCGGTCCATGCGGCTCCTGCTCTCTCTCCTTCTCGTTTTCTTCCTCCCCCTTGGCGCCGATGCACAGGGTCTCGGCCAGGGCACGGCGGAGACGCCTGTCACTGACTGGCCTTCTGCCAATGCCGACACCATGGGCCTCAGCACAGAGGCGCTTCAGACGCACCTTGACCGCTGCAAGAAATCAGGCGCCTTCGGATGTCTGGTCGCTTACGAGGGACACGTGGTCCAGGAGTGGTACCGGAAAGACCATCGCAGCCCGTTTATAAAGACGCGCTCGGCGGTGAAGTCCTGGACGGGGCTTCTTGCGGGCATGCTCATCGCGGATGGCGCCATCGACAGTGTCGGCGTGCCGGTGGCCAAGTGGATTCCGGAGTGGACCGCCGGAGCGGAGGCCGGCGTCACGATTCGGCATCTCCTGACGATGACATCAGGCCTGAGCGACCGCACTGGCAACCCTATGACGATTCCAACTCCCGATTCGGCGACGGCCGCATCAATTCCGGAGGGGCCTGGTGTCGTGGCCGAGAAGAACACGACCGGATACGTTCTCGATCTCCAACTCGATTTTCCGCCCGGGAAGCGGTTTTCCTACAGCAACGAAGGGGTCCAGCTGCTCTCCCCGATTCTGGAGCGGGCCGCGGGAATGCCTCTCGTCCGCTACGCCCACGAGCGACTGTTCGGCCCGTTGGGCATGGAGAATACCCGCCTCATGGCGGACGAGTACTACAACACCGTCACCTTCGGCGGCGCTGAAACGACCCTCACGGAGTTTGCTCGCGTCGGGCAGCTCATGCTCAACGAGGGGCGCTGGAACGGCCGAAAGGTCGTGCCTGCATCGTGGGTGGAGCGGTCCACTACTCCCATCGAGCAGATGCCCAACTATGGGTTGCTGTGGTGGATCGACCAGAAGCGAAACAACTACGCGGCGACGGGCAGCCTCGACAATGTCTGCATCGTCTTTCCGGGTCTTGACCTCGTCGTGGCCCGGATGCAGCGCGACCCTTATCCAGGGGCTGAGGTCAAGTATCAGAGCACCCAGACCCTGGGCCTGCTCCGGCGGATCGTCGAGGAGGAATCGGCCACGAAGGAATAGCGCCCGGCCCCGGAGTGTCCGTTCTTCGAATTCAGAGCATCCGGTCTTCGAATCCGTCCCTAAAATCAATCGGAGAAATCTGGCGATGCTATCACCACTATCTGTTCGGTGTATCGCGATCGTCCTTCTCGGTGCGACGGCCTGGGCGGCAAGCACCGGATGTGCGGGTTCGGGCCGGAGCGCGCAACCGCAGGCGAGTCGCCTGGAGCAAGCGAGGGCCTACTCCGCCGAAAAGGCGGGAGATGCGCTGCTAGTGTGGAAAGGAGGCGACCTCATCCTCGAAAACTACCAGAACGGCTATGACCCGGAACAGCCCCACATCCTCACGGAGGTGAGCGCGCTTTTCCCGACCCTGACGGCCCTGACGCTCGCAGACG
>NZ_NCQY01000016.1:11303-18182 GCF_002894645.1 Salinibacter altiplanensis | reverse complement strand
CGGTCGCCCGTGTGGTCGAAGGGTGGCGCTCATCTCCCCAAAAATCCAAAATCACCCTCTTTCACCTTCTTCATCGAACGAGCGGGCTGAAGCAGTTTGGAGTAGGGCGAGGACCCGCCCCGGCTTACGAAGAGGCCCTTGCGGCCCCAATCGTTGAGAGTCCGGGAGAGAAATTTCGGTTCGGGTATGCGGACGTACAAGCCCTCGGCGCTGTCCTGGAACGGACGGATGCAAAACGGACGGATGCAAAAAGCCCAATGATGAAAGAACGCCTTTTCCTGCCGCTGGGCATCCCTGGAGGCCGCTGGTTGTGGGTAAGCCAGAATTCCGAGAGTGAAACGTCGGCGGGTTCTCCTCAAGCGCCTCCCCTCAGCATGCGCCTCTACGACGGTGCGCACCTTACGGCTCGGCACCTGGGGCGGATCGGGCAGATGCTCCTGCAGGGCGGGCAGTGGAAGGGCAAGACCATAACCGAGAACCTGGATCTCCTCACCGAACCGACCCAGGCGAGTCCTGGGTACGGGGCGGGCGTCTGGCTCAACGTGCCCCTCGACTCGATCCCGCAGGCCCAGTTCGAGAGGTTCTGGTCCCAGGTCCCGGAGAGCATCCTACTGGCCCACGACAAGAAGCGCCTCATTTACGACGGCGCCCCTCCGCAAATGCATATGGCCGCAGGTCGCTACAACCAACGACTCTACGTCCTCCCGTCTAAGGAAATGGTGATCGTTCGGCTTGGGCGAGCGAACCGGACTTGGAGCGACGCAGAGTTTCTAGCCCGACTTTTGGATGGAAAGAGTCTGTGATGCGAATCAGAGGTTGAGTTGAATCATCGTCTGCAGGCTCTGAGGGCACTTCAAACAGGACTCTTCGAAAAGCGCATCGCCCTCAGCAGCGGCTTAGGACCGATTTGGCGGTTCAACACCTGATCGGCATCTGTGAGAGTCAACTGCCTCAGGCGAAGGAAATGTAAGGGCCGAATTCCCAGGGCTAACGCATGAGATTACTATGAAGGAGTTGGCCCATATAGTTGTTGTCCCAACTCGCCTGTTTGTGGCGGCTTCGGATGCGGGTCCAGACCCCCAAATCGCTCTTTGGGAGGTGCAGAGCGGGTTTGGACCTCCAAAACCTTTGCGAGATCGGCTGTTTTACTCGCTTTGCGGAAAACGACACTTGGTAGGTCTCCATCTCCGCGACGGATACAGGAACGGCAATGACCAGCACATCTGTCAGCGGATCGGAGACGTTGGCCTTCTCTTGGGAGACATTTAAGCCCGAAAAGGAGTCAATCAGCAGATTCATGGGCACGGGATCAGGCGAAACGGGAGGAAAAGTGGGCGTACGGCCTATCTTGGGCTCTCAGTCTCCGCTTCCTTCACATCAATCTCATGCGTTAGCCCTGCAAGCGCGAGAAATGCATTGGCGGCCGTCCCCCACCGCTCGAACGGCTTCCATCGGTCAGGTCCAGGCCGGCCGTGGCGGTAGGTGACCAGGGCGACCGCAGGGATCATCATCAGAAGGCCGAAAAGGATCGCGCGACCGAGGTATGGAGAAACCAAGTACTGGTTGGTGAGCCACTGCATCAGTTCGAACACAGTCCACGTCACGCCCAAATACCCGGCCAGGACCTGCGGGACGCGCCGTTCAATCAGGTCCGAAATCAGCGACCCGCTAGCACGCTTCGCCGAATCACCCGCCTGATTTTGTGCTGGCGCGGAGGAGGTTTCCTCCCGGTCGTCAAGACGGTCCGGGTCGCCAGGACGGTCTAGGTCGCCAGGACGGTCTAGGTCGCCAGGACGGTCTAGGTCGCCAGGACTGCGGGACCGGTCCTTCTGGGTGGGGCCATCGCTCGCCTCGGTACTGTCGTCCTGCCCTTGGCCGGTAGAGGTGTTTCGCTCGCCAGAGGCATTATCACCGGGCATAAAGAAGCGACTGTCTTCTCAATCGGGGGATGGAGATCGTAGTGCCTGTCGGAAACCGACCCTGCAGCGCCCGTCGGGAGCCAGCCATAGCGCCCGGCTGTGTGACATAGCTTGTGCCACATGGCCGTGGCACGAAGCCTGTCGCAGCGAAAGGTCGTAACAAGAGGTCGTGACGAAAGAAACCAGTGGTTTCAGTTCGACGATAGCAGGTCGAACCAAGAGGACTGGCGGCACTGCCCAAACGTTAGAAAACTGGGCTCATCACGTTCCTTCACTGCCGGAAGGACAAAAGCCGTGGTTTTTGAGACGGACAGAGCAGCCGATAAACGGGGGGAATTTGTTGGCAGTCCGGTGGTGACTGGAAACCCCCCACAGCTCCATCGGGACATCACTGATTCGGCAAACGGAGCACCTCGCGGAGCTGTCCTGGGAGAGGATCGAGCCGAAACGTGGCCTCTCCCGTTTCCATCCGGACACTGTCGGCCCGGCTGATCTGGCGGGCCTTCGGTTGACTTAACGCGAGCCTCTTCACCTCAAACGTGAGTTCCTCCCCCATCCTCTTGCTGTCACCGGTGCGCTGGAGGGGAGCTTCCATCTCCGTGCCGTCGGCCACCAAGCGCACGGCACCCGCGTCCTCAAAATTTTGGGTTGTCGACACCGTGATCAGCATCACGGAAATCGTCCCCTCCCCCAGGGCAAACGTATAAGATTAGTGTGAAGGGAACGGGGTCCGGCGTCCTGTAATAGGCCGAAGGCCCGTTTTTCCCTTGTTCCGCCTGATCCGGCCTATGAATGTGCTTACCGGCAGATTTTCCGACCTCTCGGACCCGCGAGAAACCGGAAAAGTCATATATCCGCTCACCGACGTACTGGTAATCGCCGTCTGCGGGGCAATCGCCGGGGCTGAAAGCTACGAGGACATCGTTCTGTACGGAAAGAGCAAAACGTCTTGGCTCTCCGAGTTTCTGGAACTGGACAATGGCATTCCCTCGCACGACACCTTTCGCCGGGTATTCGGCCTGATCGACTCGGAGTCCTTCGAGGCATGCTTCGCTGATTGGGTCAGATCACAGGCAGATGATCCCGATGGAGAGATCGTGGCTATCGATGGAAAGACTGTCCGGCGCTCCTTTGACCACGAGAAGGGCAAGTCCCCTCTTCACGTCGTCAGCGCGTGGGCAAGCGAACAGTCTCTCGCTCTGGCCCAGGAGGTCGTCGATGAGAAATCGAATGAGATCACTGCTATTCCAGAGGTGTTGGATACCCTTAATCTGGAGGGAGTGCTGGTTACGATCGACGCGATGGGTTGTCAAATAGACATCGCCGAAGAGATCCTGGAGGAGAAGGCCGACTACCTGCTGGCTCTGAAGGCAAATCACAAAACGGCCTATAGGGCCGTTCAAGACCATTTTGACGAAAGATGCTTCGGGTCGGGAGCCTTCGAACGTGGGGCTCGGTCCCGACTTCGAAGCGATGGATTCGACGAATCCCACGGTAGGAGCGTCCGTCGCAGGGTGTTCGCCTGCGAGAAAGCTGCCGAACTTGAGGCCCTTTCGGAGTGGCCTGGGCTCCAGTCTGTCGTTGGGATTGAGACCATTCGAACTGTGAAAGGAGAAGCTGAAACGACGGCAGAAATCCGATACTTCCTGTCCAGTCGAGAAGCAAACGACGAGGCCCTAAAAGATGCCGCTCGCAGGCACTGGTCCATTGAGAACAGTCTGCATTGGGTGCTCGACGTCACCTTCGGTGAAGATCAGAGTCGCGTTCGTGATGAAACCGCCGCGAGCAATTGGGCGGTCCTTCGGAAAATGGCCCTGAACCTGTTGAAGAGCGATTCAGAGGCGGACACCAGCATCAAGGGCCGGAGAAAACAGGCAGGATGGGACAACGACTACATGGGAAGACTCCTTCATGGTAATCTTATACGTTAGCCCTGTCCCCTCCCCTTCTTTCTTGCGGACCTGGAGCTTTGCTGTGGGAACCTCGCCATCGGGCTGATGGGTCACGGTCACGTCTTCAGATGCGCAGTTGACCTCGAAGTTGGCTTCCGCATCCTCAAAGCCATCAGGATCTTGCTTGCAGTCTTGAGCCACGGCGGGGGGCGGGCAGAGGAGAACGGCGGCAAGAACAGCAGGAACTAGGCGTCGGGGCATAGCAGCAGGGAGATCAGATTTTTTTCTACAGAGGATTTCTGCCTGCAGAGACAGCACAGTTGGTCTCAAAGTTGGCCGAGCAGCCTTGCCGGAAGACGTGGCGAGCTGACTTTTCTCGGGCCGCTTTGCGTTTTCCAAAATCATAAAGCAGTACCCCAGGTCGTCAAATGGGAACTGTGACGCTGCGGAAAAGCCCGTCCCGACTCCATCGTGCACGCTGTCCAGTCAGCCGCGTGGGGACTGCCCGGTAGTTTTCGACATGAGCATGGGCCGGGGATAAAACGATCTGCGATAGGCAGGCCGGCCTGGTGGTGCAGACGGGTAGACGGGCAACCGTAAGTCGGTTTATGATTTCGTGGTTTTTGGACAGTCAAGATGACTCTTGTCGGCAAGCAGGCGGCCCGGACGCGGCCTAAAAATGGAGAGGAGCCGTTCGCGGCGGACGAGGAGCTGCACATGAGGGAGACGACGCGAAGACCGCAATGCGTTTGGTTTGATGAACACGGTAGAAACCTGTATTGTGCAGACATGCGCGGGCCAGTCGGCCGGGCGTTGTTATGCGGATCGCTTCGTTATGCGGATCGCTTCGGCATAACACTCACGCTATGTCGCGGGTCCGTTGTAACGCACCAAGTTAGCCGACCTGCCGTTACATACTGTGCCGATCCACATGATGGGATATGACGGAATCGATCGGCATAAGATATGTTGCGCCGAAGAGGATGCGTAAAGAGGGAGACCTGGTCCTTACCTCTGCATGACACCGCTATCATACAAATCACTGAGAAACCTCTCCCATTTATGGGTAAAAAGCCCTTCTTCCGAAAAGTCGGTCAAGTGCTCGTGGTCTCGGGAACGTGGGCTTATCTCGTATTCGACCTTACCTTCACTGGAGGATTTCTTGCTGGTGGGGGAGTAGCACTACTCGGATCTCATACCGAAGTCTCTCCAGAGCGAAAGGCTAAGTTGTTCACCCTACTGCAGAAACTGGGAGTATTCAAGAGGGGGGATCAAAAAGGTGCGGCGTAACCCTGCGCTAGAGGTGACGGAGGGCTTTTGCTTACGTCGGGTGTGGTCTGTTAGGAAGTTTCGGCTTCGCTGAACAGACGTATCAACGCCGGAAAATGGAAACCCCGCCCAGCGTTGTCATTCTGTTCGGGGTGAGTTCTGTCTGGCGTTTTCCCGCCCTCCGCACCTCAGCTAGATCGTTATAACGCACGATAAATTGGAAGTAACATGGCTTTCAGTAAGTTGCACCGCTACATTGATTCTGTGTATGCGGAGTACATTGAGGATCGTCACGTGATGGTCAGGGGCACCGCACTGACCCTGATTTACTTCGCTGTCGGGCTTGTCGGGTTTGAAGTGGCCGGTGCTGTGGGGGAGAATGCCTTGACGAATGCCTTGACCATTCCTTCTTCTGAAGATCTGACGTTTCTTGCAGGCGTGGCTCTCGCCGGGGGTGCATTCAAGGTGTCTGGACTCAGCCATGCCTTGAAACGACACAGGGAGCGAGAGACAGATATGCGACCCGCTTACCTCGTTGTCATGGGACTGGCGGGGGGGAGCATGCTGTATGTGGGGACGGCACTATTTCAGCCGATACGTCAGACAAGCGACTGGGCCGTGCCTGCAGGGATGTTTCTGGTTCTGGCGATCCTTCTGCTGGGGAGCTACGCGCTGTATCTGAAAGAGAGGATCCGCTTCATGAAGCGCGGTGAGGCCTGAAGCGCGGTGAGGCCTGAAGCGGGGTGCGTTATGACCCCTCATTGCACCTGACCGTGGGCTGCTGCAGTTTTCATGCGATGGTGCACCGTTTGCCTCGCTCCTACCTCAGCGCTACCCACGGCAGGTGAATCGTCCCGTTACAGCGACCCAAGACAAGAACACAAGACAAGAACAGATTTGGAGTTGACCCGCTTTTGTGGACACCGCGCGGCTTTCATGCCGCGACGGGTGAATGAGGTTCCTCGGATTGCGAGTGATGGTGCGAATGGTACTCGTCCTCGTAATCTACCGGAGAGAGGTAGCCGATGGTGGAATGGAGCCGATCGGGGTTGTACCAGCCCTCGATGAATCTGAAGATTGAACGTCGAGCCTCTGATCGGTCGGCAAACGTCTCTTGTTCGATCAGCTCGCACTCGAGGGTCGCAAAGAACGATTCGCAGAGAGCATTATCGTAGCAGTCCCCAACCGAACCCATCGATGGACGCACGCCTGCATCCTCGCAGCGCTGGCCGAACCCGACTGCCGTATACTGAGATCCTTGATCGGAATGATGAACTGTCCCTTCCGGATCCCGCTGCTGGGCGGCCATGTCCAGCGCCTTGAGCACTAACTCGGTGCGCATGCGGGAGGCCATAGCCCAGCCAACAACGCGCCTACTGAATGCATCGAGAACAACTGACAGGTACAAGTACCCGGCATTGGTCGGCACGTAGGTGATGTCCGCTACCCAAAGCTGGTCAGGCTCCTCGGCGCTAAAATCGCGCTCTACGAGGTCCGGAGCTGGCCGCGCACCTTCCTCCCGGATCGTCGTAGAGGGCCGTTTGCGGCGGCTTACGCCCCGTAGGCCAGCCTCTTTCATGAGCCGAGCCACGCGCTTTTTGCCGATGCGGATGCCCTTGTCTCGTAAAGCAGCATGCACGCGGGGCGAGCCGTAGGTGCCTCTCGATCGGTCGTGGATCTCGCGGATTTTTTCGGTCAACATCGCGTCTTTTTGGGCTCGCTTGGAAGGCCCACGGTTCTGCCATGCGTAGTAGCCACTCCGGCTGACACCGAGGACTCGACACATGGCACTAATTGGG
>NZ_NCQY01000016.1:0-11293 GCF_002894645.1 Salinibacter altiplanensis | reverse complement strand
ATTCGGCCTGGTGCGCTCTTATGAATCGGAAGATTCTGGCGGTACATCTTCCGTCTCCCGAGCGAACCAGGCCGTCGCTTTTGCTAAAATATCCCGCTCTTGCTTCACCTGACGCAATTTCTTGCGCAGCTTGCGAAGCTCCTCTCGTTCGTCGGTGGAGAGCCCTTCTGCGCTCTTTCCATCGTCTCGATCAGCTTTCCTTATCCAGTTTCGAATGGTCTGCTCGGTCGACTGGCTCCTCGGCCAGTTCCGAAGGCTTCCGCCCGTTTCGAGCAAGTTCGACAATTCGGTTTCTGAATTCATCAGGGTATGGTGGACGGGTTCTTGGCATGGTTGATCTCGGTCGGTGAGTAAAGTGAAGGAATGTCCACCAAACCGGGTCAGGTCCAATTTCTTGTGCTCGCAAATCTGAAGGGAAGACCGCTCTGGTACAAAGCGTGGGCAGTCACGGCGGGACTCGCCGCGCTGTTCGTGGTTGTCCGCTTGTTCTACACCGACGAGCTGCAGCGAATCGATCATGCGCTGCTAGCTTTCGCACTTGTTTCAGGTCTTCTCAACTCATTTCTGGTTTCGTCAGAGGATACGGATACACAGATGTCGCAGAAAAAGAGAGGGATCATCATTGCCGTTTGCTTCGGGGCTGGAATTATCGCGGCGCTGATCCTCTGAGGGCCGACGATATTTGAAGTGAGATGAGCACTATAACTCTGCGCTACAGCTGAAAATGGGCGCACGCTTTTTTAGGCGAGTACAGCCAAGCGGGTTCGGCTTCGCTGGTCGAGAGTGGCGTCACCAGCGAACGGAAACTTCGTCCATCGACTCTGTCCTAACGGAGCGAGTTCTATATGATGGTTTCCTGCCCATTTCAGCTGAGCGATCAAGTCCCGAACGTTGTGTAATTGGCGTTCTGCCAGGATGCAAGGTTAGACCGCCCCGGGGGCAGTTGCAGCAAGTTCTTCAGCCTCCAGCTCTTGGGTTTGGTGGATAGCTTTCCACTCGAAGAACGCATCCATGGTCAGGTACCGTCTGCCGGTGGACCACTCCTCGTGCGTCTCTGCACAGAGGGCTCCGACGAGCCGCTTGACGGACTCCAAATTCGGAAAGATGCGGATCACCTTCTCTCGCCGACGGATCTCTTCGATAAAGCGCTCCACCATGTTGGTTGTCCGGAGGCGGCGCCGATACTTTCCGGGCAGAGCCAGTACGGCAGTGGCGTCGAAGAGGCCGCCCTCGAGCACCTTGAGTGCCTCCGGCGCTTTTTTCTCGATCTCTCCGGAGACTTCCTCGAACCGTCGCTGCATATCGCTTGGGGATGAGGCCTTCAGAAGCTGGTCCAACAGCTGGTGCATTCGATCGCGGTGGTCGGAAGGCGTCTGGTCAATCACGTTCCGGCGGAAGTGCGCCTGACATCGCTGCCAGATAAGGCCAGGGAAGGCTTCTCGAAGCGCCTGAACGAGCCCGTCGTGTGCGTCGCTGGTAGCGAGCTCGACGCCGGAGAGGCCTCGACGCTTGAGCCCACGGATGAATCGGCGCCACCCTTCGGCTGTCTCTCCAAAGGCCGTCTCAAGGCCTAGAATCTCCCGTTGCCCCGTCTCATTGATACCTACCGCCAGCATTACGGTCGTCGATCGTACTGCTCCCTGACGCCGAACCTTCAGGTGCATTGCGTCCAGCACCAAGAACGGATAGTCCTGCTCCTCCAGGGAGCGTGAGGCCCAGGCCTCGACCTGCTCGTCCAACTCGCCGGTAAGCCGAGAGACTGTCGACTTGCTGAACTCTCGCCCGCACAGCTCGGTGGTAATTTCTTTGACTCTGCGGGTGCTCACACCTTGAACAACCATCTGCATCAGGGCCAGAACCAGCGCCTTCTCCGATCGCTGATAGCGCTGGAAGAGGGCCGTCTGAAACTCACCTTCTCGGTCTCGGGGCACCTCCAGCTCAAGCCTGCCGACCCGCGTGGTCAGCTTCCGCTGATAGCTCCCGTTGCGGTAGCCTTGCCGATCGTCGGTCCGTTCCTCTGGGCTGGCCCCGAGACAGAAGGTCATTTCGGCCTGCAGAATTTGGTTCAGGATTGGCTCCAGCAAGGCAGCCATGCCTCGGTCACCACGGAGCAACTCTTGGATCTTCTCGTCGTCGATGCTAATCTCAAAGGTGGCCATCGTCAGTATGTCGGTTGGTTCGATTAGGTCTCGTTTCCAACCTGACAGAACGCGATGGCTTTGTCTATCTGCCTGCTCAATTACACAAAATTAGGGACACAACCAGCTGAGCTCGGTCGTTATCCTTCACTGCATTACTACTCATAACTCCAATCGGATATGACCACACCAGACACAAGTAACGAACCCGCACCCACTAGGCTCAGCGCGCTTTCCAAGACTCTTCTGTTCGTCTCCATAGTCCTCGCAGGCTTTCTTTTTGGGACCGGATTCGCAAACCTCATGGATGAAGGCAGCAATTGGTTACAGATCACGAAAGTGGTCGTCGCCGCTCTGCTCGCCCTCTGTGTCGGCTACGTTTTCGTAGAAAGTAGGAAGTGTTGACTGGACTATAGAATTTCTCCGCGGTACTGTAGGCTGCTGTCTGAACAGAGAGGGAACTGTCACGTCGGTCTTCGCCAATCGGCATCCATTCTCGCCACCAGTGGTCGATTGTAGCGCTGGAAAGAGAACGAAAACCTGACAAACCGCTCTTGACTGACTACCAGGACGACTTCCGTAGGTTGCCCTGCAGGGCATAACACTTCACTGCAGTACACGACGGGCTGTTGCCGTTTTCGAAAGGTGGTGGCTACCCAATTTTCTTTATACGTTTTGAAGCCCGTCGCGGCTCGATGTCCACGTTTGCGGCACTGGGTTATTTGCGGCACTGGGTCGGCTGGAAAAGAGGTCATAGATAAGTTTCCCGTCAGCTACCATCCTCCGCTGTTCTCTCGGGTAGACAGATGGATCAAGAAATATGTCGGCTATAAATATGTGGACCATTGCTCTCTTCGCTGGGATTATCTTGCTCGTTGTTGGAGGTTTGAAACGGAAAACGGATTGGGGAAAGCCGGTCGCTGTCTTGGGGGCCGTCACGGTTGGCGTCTCGCTATTTGTTGCCGGACCTGACATGATTGGCGACTTCCTCCGAGGGTTCAACGACGGATACAATGCAGCCAACCCGGACGTCCCGACAGATGCCACCAGCCAGTAGTCATGACCGTCAGCGCCCTTCCGTAAAGCCCTTCAGCAAGGAAGACGCCGCATAGCCCTGCGCTGGAGGTGACGCTGAGCTCTGCCGCCATTAGTCGGGGGACTGTCGGGCGATCCAAGTTCATTCATCTGGAGTGGCGACACGAGCAGGTGGAAACTCCGGTCAGCGTTATATTCCCAGCCGGGCTGATTCCCAGCCGGACTGGTTTTTCTGCCGGTTTCCCGCACCCCGCCCCTCAGCTTCTGCGTCATACCGCTTCTCTCTCGACGCCATGATTTTGACGATCCACACGCTTTTCGGAGTTGTGGCGCTGATCTCGGGCGCCTGGAACCTGGCCGCCATGAAAGGAACGAAGCGGCACCGTGCGGTCGGGTGGGTCTACGTCGGTTCGATGACCGGCCTCATCCTCACCTCGTTCGGCATCTTTGAGCTGTTCGGCGGCTTCGGGCCGTTTCACGCCCTGTCACTCGTGAGCGGAGGCACGCTTGCAATCGCCATCTACTTCCCGCTTCGGCGCAGGCACCACGAGGGCTGGATGGTTCAGCACTACTTCTGGATCGCATATTCCTATGTCGGGCTCGTCATGGCAACGGGATCCCACCTTTTCGAATATGGGCCGTCGGGGTGGCCCTTCTGGGCACGTGCGGTGCTTTACTGGGGCGTCCCGTACGTCGTGGGATCGGCGCTTATCTTCGGCCGGCGGGCCACGATCCTGGGCGAGGTCCGGGAGCGCAGCTCTACCGAAGGCACGGCATAACACGGCGTTGTAGCCAGCGAAGGACCAGTGCAAATTTCAACCGCTGAGGGTAAAGCGCTTCGCCTTCATGGATCAGAGGTGGCCACACGATCGAATGGCACGATCAAGTGGGAAGTGACCACACAATCAAGTGACCACACAGTTAAGTGACCACACAATCAAACGGATAGATGGCCAAACAGATGGATGGCCAAACAGATGGATGACCGCCATGAGCTGCCGTCGTGCCGGTTACCGGCATTTTCCTGGCCCCTCGCGAGCTAGGTTCGATCGATGTGGCGCTGCGCTACCGACCGCCTTCGCAAAGACCCTTCGATGTATTGGAGTGAACCCGATATAACGGACAGGTGACCGCTTTCACACTGCGGCAAGTGGTCGACGCTCTGGGAGGAGCGTTTGTTCTTGGGAGTCGTGGATTTTCTCGTAGCCCGTTGGTGAGTGATAATCGATTGCGGAGTGCCGGCGGTGTGGGTTGTAGAAGCCCTCGATATAATCGAAGACCATGAGGCGAGCCTCCGACCTGTTGGAGAACGATTCCTGCTCGATCAGCTCACATTCGAGCGTCGCAAAGAAGGATTCAGCCATCGCATTGTCGAAGCAATCCCCTACCGATCCCATCGATGGGCGGACGCCTTCGTCTTTGCACCGCTTCCCGAAGGCGATTGCCGCGTACTGTGAGCCCTGATCGGAGTGGTGAATCGTCTCCTCCGGACTGCGCTGCTGGGCGGCCATGTCCAGGGCTTCAACCACGAGTTCGGTGCGTAGGTGAGATGCCATCGCCCAGCCGACGATTCGCCTACTGAACGCGTCGAGCACGACTGACAGGTACAAGTAGCCCGAATCGGTCGGGACGTAGGTGATGTCGGCCACCCAGAGTTCATCAGGCCCAGAGGCAGTAAAGTCACGATCGACGAGGTCCGGAGCAGGCCGAACCCCAGCCCTCCGAACTGTCGTAGAGGGCCGCTTTCGGCGACTAACACCTTTCAGGCCCGCCGCTTTCATCAGGCGAGCGACCCGCTTTTTGCCAATGCGGGTGCCTTCCGCCCGCAACTCGGCGTGGATCCGACAGGCCCCATAAGTGCCCCTTGATCGGTCGTGTATTTCCTTGATTCTCTTGGTCAATATCACGTCCTCTCGGGCCCGCTTGGAGGGAGGTCGGCTCCGCCACGCATAGTAGCCGCTCCTGGACACACCAAGAACACGGCACATGGCGGCAACTGGAAATTCGGCCTGGTGCGCATCTATGAATCGGAAGATTTTGGCGGTACATCGCCGGTCTCCCGTGCGAACCAGGCCGTCGCTTTTGCCAGGATATCCCGCTCCTGCTGCAACGCGCGGAGCTTTTTCCGAAGCTGACGGATCTCCTCCTTCTCTTCGGTGGTCGGTCCATCGGAACAGGCCCCTTCATCCCGATCAGCTTGCTTCAGCCAATTGCGGATCGTTGTCTGGGTCGGTTCGAACTCTTCGGCCAGTTCTTTGGGCGTTCGCCCATTCCGGGCAAGCTCGACAATCTTTTCTCTGAACTTCTGTGGGTACGGCGGACGTGTACGGGGCATAAGTGGTACGTATCGATTTGGAAAGTGAAGGAACGTCCATCGTACCGGGTTTGCTCCATATCTGCGCTTTTCAGAGCTACTTACCAGCATGAATGCTACGCTCTTTTTGAGTTTTGTCTTCTACGCGCTCTTCACCATCGGCGCGACCGCTGCTGTGGTGTTGACTGTCAAAGCACTCCGGCGCATCGCCAGAAACCATGAGAGGTCGGTAGCTCTGTTGGAAGAACTCGTTCAACAGCAGAAAAGTGAGCACCCAGGCTCTGGACCGCAGCCCCCCGATACTTCAGGATCCTCCGCCACGTAACCCCACGGCCGCACAACCCCACGGTTGCACAACCCCACGGTCACGTGACCTCACGCTTTAGCGGACACGGGGCGGCGGAATGTCAGGGCGATAGCCGCGAGCTCCGACAGCATTCTGGCCCGCTGAGCTCAGGCCGTTATGTGGCCCCTGGCTGGTTTATCTCAAAAGAAAATCCCAGAAGAGAACCTGAGGCGAGCCCAGATAAGTCCATGGCTCCACGGCTCACAGCTCTGCTCCTTCTCGCTTTCCTCGTGCATCCTGTCCAGGCTCAGGAACCTGGAAAGGTGTCTGGCGGCAAGTCCCCTGCGATGGATTTCTCGGGGATCGATCACGTCTACCGAGTTGCCTCGGTTCTGAATCAGGGGCAAAGTCCAGGCCGCAAGCAGTGGAACGAACTTCTGTCCGCGCCGGGCTACCATCACTACTTCAGGGATCAGGGCCGCGATTCCGATTCGTTTAAGCGGCTCATGCGTCTGGTCTTCAGTCCTTCAGAAGAGAAAGCGCTCCAGGACGCTCTGGCGACTCTCCAGGGAGACCTTCGCTCCGAGTTGCGCCCCCTCCATGTGCTTCTCGCCGCCCCGTAGCGATAAGGCACAACATTCAGCTCAACGCAATGCGAACTGCTTCCCCATTTTCGTTGCGGACCGTTCTTTGCCTCGCCGGTCTATTGCTTATGGTCTCCCTCCCTGCCCCAGCACAGGAGACAAGTTCGGATACGACTATCGTTGGGGTTTGGTCGGCTGAGGAAGCCTACTTCCGTCCCGTGATCCGACTTGAGCGAGCCGCGGATGGATCGCTGGTCGCGTTCTTGGCCAACAATGCCCAGGAGAAGGGCGCGCCCTTCTCCTTGGCTCGTCTCCGTAGTGACAGCCTCGTTCTGCAGTCCGATCGGATGAGTGCTCAGTTCGAGGGCCTCGTATCGGTCGAACAGCGGGTCATAGAGGGGACGTGGAGCCAGGGACAGCGCTCGGCAACTCTCACCCTGACGCCGGTCGAGAAGGCCACTGCCAGTGAGACCGCCTCTACAACTCCGACTCGCCCCCAGCATCCAGAGCGGCCCTATCCCTATCGCACCGAAGAGATCACGTTTAAGAGCGACGCGGACGGCGTGACGCTCGCGGGAATCCTCTCTAGGCCGGAAGAAGAGGGGCCCCACCCTGCCGTGGTGCTTCTTCAGGGATCGGGGGAAAACGGGCGGGACTACGCCTACCAGGGTCATAAATTCTTCCTGGTTCTCGCCGACCACCTGACCCGCCAGGGAATTGCCGTCCTGCGCTACGACCTGCGCGGTGTAGGAGAGTCAGAGGGACGCCTGTCGGGGGCGAGTTTTGAGGACCTTGCCCGCGACGCAGCGTCTGCCCTCCGCTTTCTGAAGAACCATCCTGGCGTTGACCCGACCCGTGTCGGTCTGATCGGGCACAGCATGGGCGGGATGATCGCTCCCCGGATCCACAACCAATTTGAGCAGGCAGCATTCCTCGCCCTGCTGGCCCCGCCGAGCCTGCCTGGCCACCAGGTGCTCTCCAGGCAGCGGGCGCGAATTGCTGACGCCTCGGGGGCTTCGCCCGCCGACGTCGATTCAATCCGCAGGCAGGCGCGCCAAGTGTTCGAGATTATTCGGTCCGACCAAGACTCTGCGGATGTAGCCTCGCAGCTCAGGCCGATTCTGCAGGAAGGGAGTGCCCGGCAGGAAGGGAGTGCCCGGAGTGATCGGCTCCAGTTGAAGGTTGAGGCCAACACGTCTCCGTGGTTCAGAGATTTTGCTCGCCATGATCCCCGGCCCGCTCTTCGACAGGTGGACGTGCCAGTCCTTGCGCTTTTTGGAGGGCGAGACCTGCTGGTGCCCCCTCAGCAAAACGCGCCCCCAATGCGCGCTGCACTTGCGGACAGCCTGCCGGACCGCGTGTCGGTTCGCGTGTCGGTTCGCGTACTGGAAGAACTCAACCACCGGATGCAGCCGGCGAAAACAGAGCAGTCTAGCGAGGTCAGAGAGATTGAGACGACCGTCGCGCCAGAGGTTCTAGAGCAACTCACCAAGTGGATTCGAGAACATGCCGGATTCGAGTAGAGGCGTGACACGATAGACTGGGCACACAGCACGACTACTGCACCTGAACCCGGGCTGTTGCTGTTTCCGTGTGCTGTCGGTAGAGCAGTTCATTTCTGCCAGTCGGAAGTGACGAAATGAGCGGATGAAAACCTGCTTGAACGGAGTCGTTCAGTCGGTCTGAATCGAAAAAACCTTTTCCTACGCCCGGGTGAGGTGAGCGTCCATATTATGGCTCGCCTCCAGCGCTGCCCCCTGCGTCCACAGCTACTCGACGATTGGAGATGGGGCACGGCTTGCACGATCCGCTGACAAGTCGGAAGTGGCACTCCTTGACATTCTGGCCGCTGGTGCCGAGCCTGCAAACCGACAAGTGGTAAAAAATTACCAATAGTCACCTGCGCTACCATGGATGAGTCTCTTCATCCTGAGCTCAGTCGACGAGAGCGGCAGATCATGACGGTCGTGTACCGGGAGGAACGGGCGACTGCGGAAGAAATCCGCAGTGCCCTGCCCGACCCACCCAGCAACTCGGCAGTTCGGGCCACCATCCGCATCCTTGAAGACAAGGGGGTCCTCACCCACGAAAAGGAGGGGCGGACGCACGTCTATTATCCCACTACTCCCCCGGACGAGGCGGCCCAGTCCGCCCTTGAGCAGCTCAAGCAGACGTTTTTTGAGGGATCGGCCTCGAAGGCCGTGTCGACGCTCTTGTCCAGTGCGGATCTTTCCGAGGAGGAGCTGGACGAAATTTCCCGCCTCATCAATCGTGCCCGCAGCCAAGACAATTCATCGTGATGCCTTCTGTCTTACCTTCCGGAGCCGCTGCTCCTGTGCTCTCAATTCTCATCGAAGGGGCCCTCCTCCTCGGCCTCACCGCCGGGCTTGCAGGGCTGCTCCGCACCCAGGCCGCAGCGTACCGGCATGCCGTGTGGGCCCTTGGACTGGGGGTAGTCCTTCTGCTTCCCCTGGCTGAGGGGACCCTCCCCGGATGGTCCTCCTCCTGGTCGAATGTGGTTTCTTCCCCCTCCCCGGACGTGACCGTCACCGAGCAGCGGGCGGAGCGCCCTGCGCCGGGAACGGAAACGGCAGGCGTGAAACCAGTATCACCCGGCCAGGAGCGCACGTTGCAGTCGGACGCTTCCCGTTCCGGGGATGGAGACCAGGGAGCAGCCTCGTTCTTTTCCCTTGGAACAGTGGACGGGCAGGGTTGGGCCCGAGTGCTCCTGATCATTTGGGCACTCGGGGCAACTGTGGCCTTGACGTGGGTTGTCGCGGGGATCGTGCAGATGTCTCGGTGGACACGGCAGGCCACCCCGTTGGACTCGGAGGGGTGGACCGCGCCGCTCGGCTGGGCCCGGCGTCAAATTCAGGTTGAGCAGGCGATCCGCCTGTACCGGTCGAACGCGGTGTCCGTCCCGACAACCTTCGGTGTCGTTCAGCCCGTGATTCTGCTCCCTAAGTCCGCCCAGGCGTGGGACGAACAGCGCCGGCGGACCGTCCTGCTTCACGAGCTCGCCCACGTGAAGCGCAAAGACATTCTGGCAAACCTCGTGGGCCAGCTCGCCTGCGCGGTCCACTGGCTTAATCCGCTTGCCTGGTACGGGGCGCGCCGGCTCCGATTTGAGCGCGAACGGGCCTGCGACGACCGGGTACTGGCGACCGGAACCTCCCCGATCGACTACGCGGATCACCTCGTGTCGGTGGCCCGCGAAGCCAGCGGGATGACTCCGTTTCAGGGCGCGCTGGCGATGGCCGCCCCCTCGGCCCTGAAGAAGCGGGTCGAGTCCCTTCTCTCAGGTACGATTCCAAGGGGCGTTCCCTCCCGGACCTGCGTGACCCTCCTCGCCATTTCCCTGCTCGCAGCCACCGTCGTGCTGGGAGGCGCTCAACCGATCTCCCCGGCGCCGGCCGCGGGGCCCACTCCGTCCGCCTCTCCACCCAACGTCCTGAAAGAGCCCGTACAGGTCGGTACGGCGATGTGCGATCCGGCCAACACATCTCTCCCGACGCAATCCCGGTTCGAAGCGGCCTGCGAGCAGCGCAGGTACCGACTTCCCTCCGCCGGAGCCCTCGCGCTCCGCAGTGGCGCGTACGGGCCCGTGGTGGTTGAGGCGTGGGACTCCTCTGCCGTGGCGCTGGAGGCGACCATCGTAACCCGCCAGTCGGCCCGACCGGACGCCGCCGAAGCCCTCTCAAAGGTTCGCCTCCATCTGGAAGGAGACACGATTCGGGCAAACGGTCCCACAGGTGATGCTCAGGGATGGTGGTCGGTCGACTACCGGCTCAGGGTCCCACGACAGGCTTCCCTCGACCTGAAGACCTACAGCGGAAGCATTCAGGTTCGAAACGTCACTGGGGACCTCCGTCTGACGTCGGATCACGGCGACCTGACGGTTGACCTACCGCCGGAGATCGGGGCTCGGCTTCGTGCGCAAACGGATTACGGTGACATTGACGTGGGCTTTCCGATTACGGTGCAGGGGACGGTCACCGAGGAGCTGAACACGACCATTGGGGACGGGGAAGCCGAGGTGCGGCTCGCGACGGGGAGCGATATTACCGTCCGTCGCGCCTCCTCTCCAACGGACGGGGCGCCGTAGCACAACCTTCCTGACCAGCCCCCGACAGATCCTTCGGTTGCGGGGGGAGGGGCGCTCAGCACTCATTATTTACCCACAGTGCCTTCGCTCGACACGTCATCTCGCAGCCTCCCCGCTTCCAACGCTTTCCGTTTCAACGTCTCCTCCTTGCAGTCACGGCTGCGTGGGCCGTTCTCGCTGGTTGTGCGGGCGAGCCCGCCTGGGACCAAGAGGACGCTGCGGTGATTCACGCCCGGTATCAGGACGTCGACATCGACTATTTCTTCGACGCGCCTCCGGACGACCCCACGCCCCAGCATCCCTTCTATCGGGGCCTGAAGGCTAAGATCGACAGCCGCCTCGACGACGCTGAGCGCCACCTGGAGGCGGCCACGGACGCGGTGCCCGACTCTCTGCGCCCGTTTGTGTACGAACGATTGCGCGACATCAACGAGCGCAGTTATGACTGGGACGATGCGGTCCGGTATCGTTCCCGCACCGACCCCGCGTTTACGCCCGACTCGAAGCTGGGGCAGTTGTTCGCCGAGCGACCCGTACCTGACGTAAAGACCGCATCGGACACGGTGACGGTCCCGCTCGACCGCCTCTGGGTAGAGGGCCACATCAACGGGATCGACCGCTCGATTCCGGTGATGCTGGACACGGGGGCACCGGGGATGGGAGTGAATCTCCCCACCGCTTTTGTCGAGCAGTACGACCTGCCGGTCGACACAACAGTCGCCGTGGGGCGAAGCATCGTCCCGGCCCTCGGCATCGATGCACCTAAGTATCAAGTCCAGATCTGGAGCAAACCCGGTACGATGGACGTTCCTTCACTTTCCAAATCGATAC
>NZ_NCQY01000015.1 GCF_002894645.1 Salinibacter altiplanensis | reverse complement strand
GCCTTATTTTGCGTTCTGGAGCTGCAGAGACCAGAGGTATTTCTATTTCTCCTCAACGACAGTACCCACGTGGCGGCCTAACGCTCCTGTCTCCGTTGACAATCTCAGTTTTGCTACCTACCGGCAGCAGCCCGTATGATGTACACAAGCTGGCCGACAGAGTCCAGATACATGGGTCGGTCTCTCTCAACCCACAAACGCAAAAGTATTAAATGAATGACAGGAACGTAATACAAAATTTTGTAAACAATTTTAGGAAACAAATTTATCCATATCTACGAAGTGGTGCGGGTATAAAATGTACAATATACCCCGCTGTTGAAGAAGGTGCTATTTTAGAGTTTTCGGTAGGTGAGCACGAAGTGAATACAGATAAGTACCTAGACGATTATAGTACAGTAAATGAAGCTATTAAAAGTATTAAGCAGAGTGCTTTCGGAGGGGATATGGATGCATTTAACTTTGAGGGCACAAACTATATATTGGAGGACAAAAGAATAATTTTGATAAAAGGATCGGATAGCGAAAAATATTGGGGAGAGAATGCAGCCATGAATGATGTCAAAGAAATTATTAGAAATGCAAAGGCAGAATCATGAAAATGGGTATAGAGGGATCCCCAGAGGAAATTTCCGATTTTATTGCAAATAACGACTCTCAGGTTGACAAATATATTGAAGATAAAACGGATATAAATTTCCATTGGTTTATCACATCTGTTGTAACGTTCGCACTAGGCACGCTATTATTATCGGTAGATCTAATCACAAATGAAGAAGTGACTTTTGTATTAACTATAGTGAATATAGGATTTTTAGGCTGGATGCTATTCTGTATGCAGATAAGATATGAGAGCAAAACAGCCACGATTATTGTGGGTGTTCTTTTTCTTATTGTAACTTTTTTGGCCTCCGGCGATATAAGTATTAAAGAAGCATTTGAAATTATAAAAAGTATGTCAAATGAATAATATCGACATAAATCCTCTCAGATTACGTCTTTGGCTTTCGAATCGCTGGGTCGTATTCGTGTGGCAACAATACCCGACGGCTTTGCACTAAGTCCGAATCGAGCATGCCTGATATTCCCGCGTTCTGTCAAAACTGCGGTGCAGTATTTCCCTCCGGCTTCTACTTCGAGAATGTCGAGCAGTTAACTCTTGCGGGCAACAAGTCCGGACCATGCCCAGTCTGTGGAGGAATGGGAGAGATACCGGACGGCGTATTCACCGTAACCGAAGACACTATCGAGCTGATTTCGGGACCCGAACGCACCGTCGAACAGCTCCAACGTCTAGCCGAAGTCCTCCGAAGAGCTCAGGAAGAGGGCTCTGTGGAGCAAACCCGGTACGATGGACGTTCCTTCACTTTCCAAATCGATAC
>NZ_NCQY01000014.1 GCF_002894645.1 Salinibacter altiplanensis | reverse complement strand
CTTAGCCGTACCTAGCCGGTCAACTGGTCCAAAAATTCGGGCACATATCCTCATTCGTGAGCGGGCAGGAGATAAGGCGAATCAATTTGTCCAGCAGATTGAAGACTGGATGGGAGACAAAGACCGTGCGGTCATTGCGAGTGAGACACTTCTTGAACACTGGCCGTCTAAGAATGAGGACTACTTGACAAAAACCGAGGCGGAGGCGCTTTCGGGATTCCTCGCAGGGTTCGGGTTTGGGGTCGAGCCCGACATTCGGTACACACGGAATCCGTCGAAGCGCGATCATCTCACGATTTTCCGCATGGAGGGCGATGGAGAAGAACCGGGCGAGACGTTCGAATCGGCTCGACTTCTCGTACATCTCGCTGCTGCTGTCGCAGGAGCTGACGATGAGATTGCTCCGGGAGAAGAAGTGCAAATCGAGCGTCACCTCGAGGAGGCTCTCGATCTGAGTGAAGGTGAACAGGCCCGATTGAGAGCACACTTGGCGCGACTGCTCAAACATCCTCCGTCAATGCGAGGCGTCCGGCGACGGGCTGAGGAGCTTTCTGATGAGCAGCGACGGTCTCTTGCGACATTTCTGCTTACCGTGGCCGGTGCTGACGGCTACCTGGATGGAGAGGAAATCAGCATCTTGGAGAAGATCTATGACATCCTCGAACTGGATGCGGATCAGGTGCATCAAGACCTCCACAGTCTCTCAGCTCGAGAGCCGGGCGATATGGATGACGGGCCGGTTACGGTGATCGAAGGAGAGGAGCAGGAGACGTACCGTGTCCCCGACGAAGAAGAGCCCACTTCTTCTGAAGAAGATCCCTCTCAGAACGACGCCGGTGGGGTCAATCTCGATCTCGAACGGGTATCGGAGGTGCAGGACGAAACCCAGGACGTGGCTCGTGTTCTCGACGATGTGTTTTCTGATGGAGAAGACGAGGCGCCTGCGTTCTCAGTTGATGGATTGACGGAGGCGCACGAGTCCCTTCTTATGGACTTGCAGGAGAAAGAAAAGTGGGAGCGGACCAAGTTCGAAGAACTGGCGGAGGATCACGGCCTGATTCCCGGATTTGCCATTGAACAGATTAACGACAGTGCCTTCGAAGTTGCCGACGAACCGCTTCTCGAAGGTGAGGACCCCATAGAGCTCAATTCTTACGCACTCGACGCGCTGCAATCATGAGTTCTCGAATTCGGTCGCGGGACCGGGATGCCATTCTTCAGTCGCTCAAAGCCGGGGTCGTTCCTCGCCGGGGCCTTCAACATATCCAGGTTGGCCGGTCTGAAGAGGTGAAGGCGCTGATGCGAGATGTGGACCGTATCAAGGACGGAGGCTCGGCTGTTCGATTCATTATCGGGGAATACGGGTCGGGAAAGACGTTTCTACTCCAGCTGGTACGATCGGCCGCTCTCGAAAAGGGACTGGTAACCATGCATGCAGATCTTGCCCCGGACCGGCGTTTGCACAGCTCACAGGGGCAGGCACGGACACTGTACGCCGAACTCGCGCGGAATTTGGCTACCCGTTCGAAGCCCGAAGGGGGCGCGATGACGAGCGTAATCGAGCGGTTCGTGGGATCGGCGCGACAGCAAGCAAATCAGCGGGATGTTGACACGCAATCGGTTATCGATGATCGCCTCGACAACTTGACGGAGATGGTTGGGGGTTTTGCGTTTGCTCAGGTTATCTCCGCGTACTGGGAAGGATACCGCGACGGCGATGAAGAGAAAAAGGCCAATGCCATTCGGTGGCTTCGGGGCGAGTACACGACCAAGACCGATGCCCGAAAAGACCTCGGTACCCGTCAATACATCGACGATGACAGCGTCTACGACTATCTGAAGCTGTTTGCTCTGTTCGTGAAACAGGCCGGGTACGATGGGCTCGTCGTCGCGATGGATGAGATGGTGAACCTCTACCAAATCACGCACGGTACCGCTCGGAAGAATAATTACGAGCAGGTGCTTCGCATCGTCAATGATTGTTTGCAGGGGACTGTCGAACATCTCGGGTTTCTCTTTGGGGGAACCCCGGAGTTTCTAACCGACAGCCGTCGAGGGCTCTACAGCTACGAGGCGCTTCGGTCGCGCCTTCAGGAAAATACTTTTGCCAACGAAGAGTACCGAGACCTTACAGGACCGGTGATCCGTCTCGCTAGCCTTTCGCCGGAAGAACTCTACGTTCTGCTTCAGAATCTTCGCCACGTCCATGCCGGAGGGGAAGAAGACAATTATTTGGTTTCCGACGAGGCATTAGAGGCGTTCATGGAGCACTGTGCGGAGCAGATTGGGGAGCAGTACTTCAAGACTCCCCGACAGACGGTGAAGAAGTTCGTCCAGTTTCTCTCGATCCTGGATCAGAACCCTGGGCTCGATTGGCGTGAGGTGGTTGGGGATGTTGATATCGAGCCGGAGAAGGACGCCGAACTGGAGCCTGTAGACGACGATTCCAGAGATCAGGACGACGAGGGCGGAGAGGAAGAGTTGACCTCGTTTGAGCTCTAAGAATATGCTTCTTTCCGTTGCCCAGAAGAACGGTCGATTGACGAATGGCCGACGTGCCCTCACGTACTTCTTCTACATCTTCTGCCTACGATCGCTTCCAGCCCGGCGTTCAGCGATGGATTCGGAGAAAGGAGTGGGGAGAACTGCATGGCATTCAGGAGCGAGCGGCTGGACCGATTCTCCAGGGAGATCGGGATGTTGTGATTGCCGCAGCAACAGCCGGAGGAAAGACGGAGGCTGCGTTTCTGCCCATTGCCAGCCGAGTTGCCGAAGAGTGGGAAGAGGAAGACGTTGGGGGATTGAGCGTCCTTTACGTGAGTCCGCTGAAGGCCCTGATCAACGATCAGTTTGATCGTCTCCGTGATCTCTTTGAGCCGCTTCACGTCCCGGTCTTCCGGTGGCATGGGGACGTGAGTAGCAGTCGAAAGAAGCGGGCCCGACAGGAGGGGGGACTGCTACTGATTACACCGGAATCCTTGGAAGCGCAGTTTATCCGGCGTGGGTATGCGATGTCGGAGTTTCTAGCCCCTCTTCGGTACGTGGTGATTGACGAGCTGCACGCGTTCATTGGGGGAGAACGCGGTCGCCAGCTTCAGTCTCTCCTGCACCGCGTTGATCTTTCTGCTCGCCGGCGCATTCCCAGAATCGCACTTTCAGCGACGCTTGGGGACATGGAGAAGGCGAGTGCATTCCTGCGTCCTGGAAAGGGAGAAAACGCGAAGCACATCAGTGACGAGGGCGAGACGCAGACCGTCAAGCTTCAAGTCCGCGGGTACGAACACGACTCCGCTGAATCTGCTCCGGAGGGGGAAGCAGAAGAAAACGAAGACGAGGAGCCGGAGCGGCCGCAGGTGAGTGGAGATCTGGTTGACATTGCGGGGAATCTGTTCGATACGCTACGCGGAGGGCGCCACATCACGTTCGCCAATCGGCGTCAAACGGTTGAGACGACCGCTGATTTGCTACGGCGTCGGTGTGACAAGGCAGGCGTGCCGAATGAGTTTTTGCCTCATCATGGAAGTTTGAGTCGAGACCTCCGAGACCAGGCCGAGCAACGGCTTCGGAATGGGAACCGGCCTACCACGATTGTAGCCACGACGACCCTGGAGCTCGGGATAGATGTCGGAAATGTGGAGTCCATTGCCCAGGTCGGACCTCCACCCTCGGTGGCGAGCATGCGTCAACGTCTTGGGCGGTCTGGGCGGCGTGGCGATCCAGCGGTGTTACGGGTGTACGTGCGGGAAGCAAAGCTCGATTCAGAGAGCCCACCGACCGATAAGCTTCGGATTGGGCTGGTGCGAACGATTGCGATGGTTCGTCTACTGGCGGAGGGATGGAATGAGCCGCCCGTGACAGGTGCTCTACACCTGTCTACGCTCGTTCAGCAGATCCTTTCGATGATTGCTCAACGCGGAGGACTCGACGCTCAGCAGGGATACGACGTGCTGTGCAAACGGGGACCGTTCCGAACAGTCTCTTCGGATCAGTTTGCGACGCTACTGCGAGATCTTGGGGCCGCCAATCTCATCACACAGACCCATGACGGGACGCTCGTTCTCGATCTCGACGGAGAACAGCTCGTCAATCACTACGAGTTCTACGCCGCCTTCTCGACGCCGGACGAATACCGGTTGGTGACAGGGGGATCGGGAATCGGCTCTCTTCCCATCGTGGCGCCCCTGTATGAAGGACGGTACCTCATCTTTGGAGGGAAGCGATGGAAAGTCATCGATGTTGATCAAGAGAAGCAGGTTGTAGAGCTGGTGCCATCAGAGGGGGGGCGGGCCCCGCTCTTTGGGGGAATGGGCGCCATGGTTCACGGGAAGATCCGACGGGAGATGCGGCGGGTTTACGAGGCCGATGACGAGCCTCGATTCGTTGATCCGACGGGGCATGAGTTGCTGGACGAGGGACGCCGGAGTTTTCGAGAGATGGGATTAAACGAGAAGTCCTTTGTGCAAGAGGGCACGAATGCGGTGTGGTTTCCCTGGATTGGAGATCGGGCACTCAACACGATGGAGCTCGCATTGCAGCGGGAGGGGTTTGATGTGGAGACGCAGGATGTACTCCTTCGAGCGAATGATGCCACTGTGACCGAACTCAGAGATGAGATTCAGCGGCTACGAGATGCAGGGCTTGGCGACCCGAGAGCCCTTGCGAGTCACGCGCAGAACAAACGACTTGAGAAGCATCACGCGTATCTGAGTGATAAGCTCCTGGCGGCCGACTATGCTGCTCAATACCTCGATTGTGATGTAGAGCGTTTTTTGAATTGACCCCTAGAGGGACTGATAACCTCACGTTCCCACATGCTTTCCCCAAATCCTCGTCCAATGCAAAGTATTAGTCGGATCAGTCTGTTTGTGACTGTCCTGGCTTTCGGTTTGCAAGTGGTATTTTTCCCTTGCTCGGCGAATGGACAATCGACGACGTACGAGCGCGGGGAAACGGTAAGGGTCCCCGCTCCGATTGGGTTTTCTGACTCGAAGTTGGGTGTTGGGAAGCCTATCGGGGGATCTTCTTTCAGCACAACCGAGGTCGTTCCAAACGGAGGGAAAATCACATCCGTTGGCGAAGATGCATATGAGGCGACACTGCGACTCCAGCGATCCCAGTTTCAGCTCAATGCGACCGCGAGTGCTCTGGGGTTGGCCAGTGCACAGTGGAAAGATGCCTCTCAATATCGGTACGCTCACCTCCAGGTAAGACACATCTCCGAGGTCAGGCGACTCGAAACCAGTTCACCGCCTCCACGATCGTCGCAGGCGGATTACTTCATTTCGGCAGTGTATTACGGCTGGTCTCTAGACGTGATGATTCGAGGCCGCTCTAAAACATTCACGCGTGAAGTTGCGGCTCGTCTTGATGAGGTGGTTCAGGGGGGAGTCGGTGGAAGTTTTGAGCAGGTGACGCAAAGCAATGAGTTAACATCCGAGGTGAAGCTCCGAGGTTTAGAGGCGAAGAGCGAGACCCCGACCGTTGCCCTTTCTCCACAGGAGGTACAGCAGCAGTTTCAGGTTGGAGAGCCGCAGCCCATCCTCGTTGAGTATACATTCTTGCGGGAAACGAAGACAAAGCCAATCGAGTGGGAAAGTCGGGCTATTGGCCCCGGATATGTGCCCGAATTTTTGGACCAGTTGACCGGCTAGGTACGGCTAA
>NZ_NCQY01000013.1:33359-80166 GCF_002894645.1 Salinibacter altiplanensis | reverse complement strand
TGCCGCAGTGTGAAAGCGGTCACCTGTCCGTTATATCGGGTTCACTCCACAGTCTGAGTATCGGACATGAGCTTGACTGAGGATGTCTGTTTGAGCGTAGGCGAACTGTCCCTCCCTTCGTGCGCCCTCTGTAATGGGTAAATATGTAACGTATTTCCTTATATTGTATAATTTACCCATTTAATGGCTCAAGGGGTGGTGATTGACACTTTCCTCACAAAAGGGTGCCACGTATCCTATCGAGGACATGGAGGCCCGGACACCCTTCAATCCGCCTCTCACATGTCTCCTCCGCTGCGAGTGTACAAAACTTGACAGCGGATAAGACCGCCGCAATAGCCCCTATGCGCCGCTGCCTCGGGTGTGCTGGAGAATTCAGGTCCTCGATTGCAGAGGAGCGTTTTACAGACGCGGGTCTAATTTGACAGCTGAGATGTGTAAAACCTCAGCCTGCGCAGTGCGGAGCGAAACGGCGGGCTGCTCAATTACGGTGGCTTGGAACGACTCAGGTAGTTGAGCGAACTGGAGAAGGACAACTTGGTCCCCTTTTGGAAGCGCGCGAAAAAATTGCTGCTTGGGATGGAGGCGGCTGTCAGGTGTCCAGCTTGAGGATCGTTCATGTTCTAATCTTCTGTCGGCCGGAAGTGCGCACGGCGTCAACTCGGATACTGGAACCATCCGCGTGAGGTCAGCGATGACCTTAAAGAGAGGACGGATTCCTACCTGAGTCCTTCGTTGGCCCCCGCGTGAAAATCTTCTTGCAAGGGACGGGGGTAGCGGCCACCTCTGAGTTGACAGATTTACCCGGTTTTTATGTGACTGTAGAGCCTTGGATATTGACCGGCCAATAGTTATATATAGGTCATCATACCCTGTAGCGCGGCAGTGTGAGCGGCAAGGCGTTTGAGGGGAGTTGCATGGAAGTGATACCTAAAAAGTGCATCAGGGCATCTTGGAACGCATGTCGACACTAACTGGTGGCCTACAAAAATACTACAGGTATCTGAAATCAGAGAGCCAGGCAAATTGATACTTAAAAATTTACTACGTGTACTTCTAAGTCCATTTTGTCAATAAATTTAACTATGAGAACATGAAAATCGTATCAGTTGTTAACATGAAGGGAGGTGTAGCGAAGACCACACTCGCCGTCAATATTGCTGACTGTTTGGCGAGAGAACACGACAAAAGTGTTCTTTTAGTGGACATAGACCCACAGTTTAATGCTACTCAGTGTCTCGTATCTGGTGAGGACTACATCGAGAAATTGAGGTCGGGAGGATCAACAGTTGTAGATGTTTTTGACGATAAATCTCGACCAATTGAGAGTGCAGTGGGGGAACAGGAAGTAGAGACACCCAAATCGCTCGATGATATTCATCCATGGAGCATAAAAGATGGGCTTGACCTAATGCCAGGAAATTTAGAACTATATAAACTTGAAATGGCGAGCGGACAGGGACGGGAAAATAGGTTAGACAGGTATATGGAGGAGATTCCAGACGGCGAAAAGTACGACTATGTTATGATAGATACTCCTCCTACGCCTTCAGCCTGGATGGCGAGCGCATTAATCTGTTCCGACGAATATCTCATCCCAGTAAAACCAGACCCTATATCTAAGACTGGTATAGAGCTTCTAAATGGAGTAGTAAACACAATAAAAAATAATCATGGTCTGAACATTTCACTCATGGGATTAGTAATAACAATAGCCAGAAAAGATACCATAGTTTACGAAGAAACACTTGAGTACTTTGAGGATAACCAAAAATGGGAAGACAAACTGTTCAAAAACTCAATTCCCAAAAGAACAGAGGTTGCCAGACGACAAGAGGATCAAGAGACTATTTTAGACTCAGACGATAACGATCTGCAGCAATCCCTCAGGTTTATAACACGAGAATTCATATCGAGGAGCTAACCACCATGGCCAAGCAAGATAAACTAAAGGAGGCACTTGACTTCATTGAAGAACTTAGCTGGCTCCTGTCTTCCTATGGCGGTGAAAATCTCAGCGAAGGTGTTAAGGAGTTGCGCAACCGCCTCGTACACGCAACTGAAGCTGATCGAGCAGTTGGCGACTACACAGCCTCCAATCCGAATAAACATTTTTTGGTCGGTGTACTACCAAGGGTGCTTTCCGATGAGTCCGTATTTCGGCATAATAAAGATGTCGCTCATTTTGCAGAAGACATAATGGATCTAAAGATACCTAGGCACCGAAAGAAGTCGAGGTACGAGATAATAGGCCACATAGTCTGCAAGACGAACAGTCTCGACGATCACGAACTGGGGAATCTCGTAAAAGCACTATCGAAAGTTACTAAAGAAATTGAAGGTGAAAGTGAAATATTTGATGGCAAAAAAGACGAGAACACAGGGTGGAATGAAATAATAAGGAGAATAGCCAACGAATCAGAATAATGAGTCGAAGAATCAAAAAAGACTTCGAACTAAGAGGGTATTATCTATAGACAAGTCAGTCGACAAAAAGTTCAATGTATACCTCAAGGAGCTTATATCTGACCTAAGCTCTTTCGTCTTTTCTTGGATTAATGGTGCTTATAAGTCTGCCTACTGTGTATTACGAAGAAGTATAGAAAGCTTTTTGACTCTTATAACTATTCCTTTTGATCCCACTGTATACTCTACGCCATCAGTAACAAATCTCTTCAGTAGGTGTGAAAACACCAATTTTTACCACGAAGATAAAAACAGGGAGTTGATAAGTGATATAAAATCCGACTATTCTTACCTTTGTGGATTCGTTCACGTCAATCAAAGTAAGGGGACTAGAAACTTGTCGAGCGTTTCCAACTTTCCATCTTTCAACCGTGAAGAATCCGAGAGCATCTGCAACCTTTTCCTTCGACTCTCAAAATATTATATATTCTTAATACTCAGATTAATTACTTCATCTTTTTACGACTTTCACCATACTAACAGAGAGATAATACTGAACTCCCTCGATAAAGAACTTACAAATGAGTTCCAGAGGACAATAGTTGAGCATTCATCTCTTCGCGCTCAGCTGTAAGCGACCCAGTCACGGGAAAAAACCCTGTGGGAGGCAACCAAGACTCCACACACACACCATGGAGCAGTGCATGAGGGGGACCCGGGGAGGCCAATCACCCGGGAGGACAAGTCCCCAGAATAGTAAACTTGACCCAGGTCAGTACTTCCAGAGTCGTGTATGCTTCAATCGTGTATAGGTGAGTCTCCTATACATCAGTTGAACAGGTTGAATACAGTCGTTGATCGGGAAAGCAGGTACAGACGTAAACCATTGGGAGTTCTGGCCTTAGGTTACCATGAAATGGCTCGCAGAAGGAACGTCTCTGGTGCTAAACAGTGTCTTCAGGCGCACTATGATCTTGCACGAAGGCCCCGATTTCTGCTGTGTACAGCGACTGTACACAAGAGTGACAGTCTCGTGGCACGCAGCCCTACGCAGGAACCTCTGAATCCGTCTGAACCGGCTTGAATGACCGGCTGCGCGGATTCAAAATCCGTTGTCCGCAAGGACGTGAGGGTTCAAGTCCCTCCTCGGGCACATTCTCACACACCGTGCAAAGCTACGCCTGTGGGCCGTTTCGCAGCGGCTCGGGAAGCAGGCTCCCCGTTCTGGGAACTTCATACGTGGAACTGCACTGAGCCCCCCTGAGGAGAGCCTGGAGCAAGATACCGTGCGGGTCGCCACGGCCTGGAGAGAGCTCTCTTCCGATTGCGTCGACCAGAGGAGTCGTCTTTGTCCCTCTAGATGGTCGCGGACCTCCCTGCCAACGCTGGTTCCCTCTCTCGGCGAACAAGAGCCCTAGCGCAGAGCAGTACCCCCGGTGCCGCCTTGCCCCATGCATCTTTATCTGGGCAGGGCGTCGACGTTGACGGACGGCGGCTGACGGCCGGAGGCGGGGTCCCCAAACGTCTGGCCAAGCGACACGGAGTCGTCGAAAAACCCGCAGTGTCGCAGGTAAAAGCCCTCCTCTTCCACGCCCCCGGCGAAGTCTTGTCGCAAACCGGACCTCGCCGTTCCATCCCCTGTGAAGGTGGCCTGCTCAATGGCGTGCCAGGTCCCGTCGGTGTCGTGGGCCCAGTGGTCGTGGTAGTATGCCTTCCGCTCAACGTGCCCCGTGCTGGGATTAAAGTTTTCCAGAAAGGAGTACCACCCCTTGTACCACGTGTCTGTCTGGGGGCGCTTGAAACTCGCGATGAGTCGCCATTTTCCCTCCTCCGGGGGGTAGAAGTAGGCCGTGTAGATCGTGCTTCCTTCCCCGTCTGGTGCAGCGCGCGTCAGAAAGCGGTACGTCGTTCCTGCCTCCCAGGAGTACGTCAGATACGACTGTCCCCCCGATCCTTCGCTCCCAAACTCATCGGCCGTCACGTTGTCCCCCTTGGCCACCAACTGCACGCGCAGCGAGTCCGGAATGGACGAGGGATCGTCTGTATCGTGCGGGCTCCAGACGGAAAACAGCACGCGCCGCTCCGCTTCGGCGTTCACCTGGATGCCGAAGTAGCCCTCATTGAACCCGTTGGCCATGTAGTAGGCCCCCACCGGATCTTTTCCCTCCGGCACCGTGATCGCGCTGTGCACCCATTCTACAGTGGCGTCCGGCATGTCATAGTTCAGGTGAACCGAGGGACCGCGCCGAGACCAATAAAAGGCGTTGTCCTCGTTCGACCGCACGGCGTGCACCGTCGTGCCGCGAGGAACCTCCAGCTTCAAATCGGTCGCCTCTACAAACTCGTCTCCCGTTTTCTCTACCCCCGTCAGATCAAAGCGGACGTAGCCGCTTTCCTCAATCTCCGTGTCCCCGAAGGCAACACTGGAGTAGTCGGAATGGGTGACTCGGGCTTCTTCTTCGTGCCCGTCCACACGGAGTCGTACGGTGCTCTCCTCCCCCTCAGGAGCCCGAGCGCGTAGACGAGGCGTCACGACCGTTGGCGTGCGGAGCTTTACAAACACGCTGAACGTGCTCCCACTATTTTTCCACGTCGTGATTCCCTCTTGGCTGACCGCGTCCGGCCCGCTGCCACTCGTCCGATACGCATTGCCCCCCAACGGCACCGACACCGTCTCGGTGCGGTCCAACGACTCTCCTCCCCCGCTCCCCTTCTCGGTGGAGGAATCACACCCGAGAGATGCGAGAGCAAGAAGACCCGTGACCGCGAGAACAGTCCGTTTGTGAGCGAAACGTCTCATGGCGGTAACCCAAAATTAGAAATTCGAGTATGCGTCGGTTCTGATCCCCACGGACAGGGGCAACAAGGTCAGAATGAATCGTCGACATCGCCGGGGCAAACGGCGTCCAGCGCTCGATAGTCGACGTCGAGGGCGTCGAGCCGACGGAGGTGGGCCGACAGGCGCGCCCTCTGCTCAGCGGCCACAGAGCGGTGTGCCATGGCCTAATCGGCGGACTCCATCGGCGACCGTGGGTTCGTACTGTTCTCCGACGCAGTGCCCCCGAACACGTGTGCCTTCCGTGGGCCGCATACGGACGTTCTGATTGTTGCTCCCTTACACAACTGCGCTGCAAAACGGGCGCCCCACGAGGGACGCCCGCCGTCGCTGTTAAAATTCAGCGTCCGGGTCAAAGGAGCGCTCGTCGGTCAGCCAGCGGCCATCCGTGAAGTCCGGAATGCTTACCGGCTCGCCCCCTCGCTCGATGGACCGCTCGGACAGCGGACTCAGCACGCTCCACGTCGCGGCGTCGTAGACGTCGATCGGCGGCGCCACGTCCCGCTTGATCGACTCTACGAGGGCGTTCCGGACGAAGTAGTCCATGCCCCCGTGTCCGGCGCCTTCCGCCTCCTCCTCATGCCGCCGCCAGAGGGCCGCGTCGAACTCCTGCTGGTAGCTTTCCCAGTCCTCCCATCGGTGGGCAGGGCTCCGTCCTTCAATGTGCACGCTCTGGTTGTCGACGGTCCAGAGCCCATCGGTGCCCTGCATCCGAAACCCCAAGGAATACGGCCGGGGCAGGCTGGTGTCGTGCGTCATGATGATGGACTCCCCATTGGCCGTCGTGATCGTGCTCGTCACGATGTCGCCCTGCGCGAAGTCGACGTCGGCCTTCGGGTGATCCGCCCCGTCCTCCTCAACGATGTGGTCGTGCATGCCCCGGGCCTTCGTGGCGGTCGAGGTGAGCCGCTCGAACCGGTTGCCACTGTTGATGTCGAGCCAGTGGGCCACCGGCCCGATGCCGTGCGTGGTGTACAGGTCTCCGTTCCGCTTCGTGTAGTGCTCGGTGCGCCAGCTGGACACCGCCCCCGTGCCCGGCCCGAACGAGGTGGTTTCGTCGAACAGGTACGGAAGGAGGCTGTGCTGATACCCGCAGCGACAATGGATGGGCTCTCCGAACAGTCCCTCCCGGACCATCTTCAGCACGGCCATCACGTCGCGCCGGTAGCACACGTTCTCGAGGAACATGCAGTGCGAACCGGTGCGCTCGGCGGTTCGCACGAGGTCCCAGCACCCGTCCACGGTCGTGGCGGCCGGCACCTCGAGCCCCACGAACAAGCCGGCCTCCATCGCGTCGACGGCCATGGGGACGTGCCAGAGCCACGGCGTGGAAATGACAACCCCGTCGAGGTCGCCCCGAGAAAGAAGGTCCCGGTAGGCGTGCTCCCCATCCCCGTAGCCCTCTGGGCGCGACCGGCCGGACTGCTGAACAAGGTCGAGGGCCCGATCAAGGTTCTCTGACTTGACGTCGCACACCGCCGGAATTTCGACATCGTCGCGCTGAATGAGGCCCCGCAGATGGGACGTCCCCCGCGCTCCCACCCCAATGAGGCCGAGACGGACGGATGGGTCGGGCCCGGGCCGGAAGCCGTGGAGGGGAGACAGGGACACCCCCAGGCCGGCCGCGGCGGTCGTCTGCAAAAATGATCGTCGATCCATGGAGTCAGGCATTGGCGGGGAGTCGTCTTGGTGGGAAGGAATGCGAAGAAAATCGGCAGGGGGCTCTCTCGGGAATTCGGGGATCAGGTTGTTCCCCCGTAGAGGAACGCCGCGTTGTCGTGGTACACCGCCTGTAGCACACTCGGTGGGAGATCGAGGCCAGGGACCCGAACGGGCTCGACCAGTTTGTCCTGGACCGTGATGGACTGCCCGCTGGTCAGATAGGCCCAGTGATCGGCGAGCATCGATTCGTATTCTCTTTTTTCCTGGGCACGCTGTGTCTCGGACACCTGATCGGCCGGGTGCTCAAGGATGACGTCGGTGCCATAGACGATGCGGTCGGCGTGCGTCTTAAAGAAGGAGCGAACCTTCTGACTCGGTTGCGTGACGAGATCCCCAAAGCGTTCGGCGGTGTCGACGAAAAAGTTGTCGTACCGCTCCAGCCGGTCACTGACCATCTCCACGTCGTGGGCCATGCTTCCGAGGTGCGCCCCCACGACGGTGAGGTCCGGATTCTGTTCGAGCCACCGATCCCGGGCGTCCATGACGGTTGTCCAGTCGGGGACGTCGTCCCGCCCGTGCGTGTGGTACGCCGGGTTCTCGTTGTAGAAGCGGTAGTGGGGACTCTCTTTGTCCAGGGGCTGCCAGGCAGCCCGTGGCTCTCCCGTGTGGGCGATCACGGGCACGTCCCGGTCCGCAAGAAACGCCCAAATCGGCTGAAACCGAGGATCGTCGATCTGCACAAACCCCCCGTCTTCGGCTCGCACCTCCAGCCCGATGTCCTTCCATACCTTCACGGCCGTCGCTCCGGCCTGGATGTCTCGGGCAAGCCGGTCGATCACCCGGTCGGCAAAGCCGGGGGCCGTAACGGAGGACGGATCGAAGGTTGTGCACAGATGAAAGCGCTCCGGGTACCGCGCCTTCATGTCCGTCATCGCCTCCCAGCGCTGGTCCATGGGCCGGTCGAAGAGGCCCTCGCCGGTGACGTTGATGACCAGGACCTTCAGGCGCTTCTCCTTCAGGATTCTTTCCAGGAATGCCCGGTCGTGAAACAGGTGGGTGTGGGCATCAAACCTCGGAATGGGTGGAGAGTCGACCATGGGGGATGCGCAAGCAACGTGATCGTCGAACAGCGGTGGTTGCGGGGCGGACGGGCGTCCGTCGATGATCAATCGGAGCTGGGCTGCCCTACTCATTTAGGCCTGACTGGAGACCTCCTTTCGCTCCCTCGTCTGGTCGGCCGGGGGGGGCTCTTCTTCGGGGTCAGAGAAGGACAGATGCGGCCAGAGGGCCCCGATGCCCCCGAGTGCAGCCGTGGCAATGACGGCACAGACGCCCCCGAGAAGGAAGCGGCCGTAGAGGACAAACCCCGTCGCGAAGAGGAGGCCGTAGATCCCAATTGAGCCGAGCAGGACGCAGCTTAGTGCGTAGGGCAGATCCGAAGGCGCGTCCAGGTCCATCTCCGGTTCTTGTTCGCGGAGCGCATCGACGACAGGTCCCCAGCCCGGGCCGCCGGGCCGGACGGTGGTGTAGAATTCGATCAGCGTGTCCTCGTCGGTCGGGCGTGTCAGGAAGGTCACCGCCACCCAGGCACCGGTCGTGATTGCCACAATTGCCAGGAGCCGTTCCCAGTCGGCCAGCCCGCCCCCCATCCAGCCGAAGCGCCCGGCGGCCTGAAGGTAGACCGCGAGGCCGAAGGACACGGCCATGGCCGTCAGCTCGGTCGCGGCGTTGATGCGCCACCAGAACCAGCGCAGCAGAAACAGAAGCCCCGTGCCCGCCCCAATTTGAAGAATGATGTTGAAGGCCTGCAGGGCATTCCGGAGGAGCAGGGCCAGCGCACAGGCCGCAGTCATGAGTACCGCCGTCGCGATGCGGCCGACCCAGACCTGCTGCCGTTCCGTGGCGTCGGGCTCGATGAATCGGGTGTAGAGGTCGTTGACGACGACGGACGCCCCCCAGTTGACCTGCGAGGACATCGTCGACATGTACGCCGCCGCCAGCGAGGTCACGACCAGTCCCAGAAGCCCGGGGGGCAGCAGCGTCATCATGGCCGGGTAGGCCATGTCGTTCTGGACGACCCGGTCGGGGAGGTGCGAAAACTGCGCTCGAAGGGCTTCCAGGTCCGGAAAGACAACCAGCGACGCCAGCGCGACCAGGATCCAGGGCCAGGGGCGGAGGGCGTAGTGGGTCGCCGTAAACAGCAGCGTGGCGCTGACGGCATGTTCTTCGTCCTTCGCCGACAGCATGCGCTGGACGATGTATCCCCCACCGCCCGGCTCGGCCCCCGGATAGTAGGAGGCCCACCACTGCACGGAAATTGGAATGATGAAGGCCGGCATTATCTGCTGCCAGGTCATGGTCTCAAAGGAGGGCCAAAAGGCCATCGCGTCCTGCACCGACGCGTGCGCCAGGAGCCCGTCGAGCCCCCCCACCTCGGGCATCGTGAGCACGTACCAGGCGGCGCCCACGGACCCGATCATCGCCATCGCAAACTGAATGAGATCGGTCAGCAGCACGCCGGTCAGACCACCGAGTGTACTGTAGACCATCGTGACCGACGCGGCGACCACGACGACCGCCACCGGGGAGAGCCCGAGCAGCGCCCCTCCGATCTTGATGGCCGCCAGCGTGACGGTCGCCATGATGACGACATTGAACACGATTCCGAGATAGGCCGCCCGGAACCCTCGGAGCAGCGCCGCCAGACGCCCGGAGTAGCGCAGCTCGTAAAACTCGACGTCGGTGAACACCCCCGAGCGGCGCCAGAGCTTCGCGTAGAGGAAAACGGTGAACATCCCCGTCAGAAGAAACGCCCACCAGGTCCAGTTCCCGACCGTTCCCGTCGAGCGGACGATGTCGGCGACCAGATTCGGCGTGTCCGTCGAGAAGGTCGTCGCGACCATTGAGATGCCCAGCAGCCACCACGGCATCTGCTGCTTCCCGAGGAAGAAGCTGCTGAAGCCCTCTCCGGCCTGCTGGTACACCGCCACCCCGATCCCGAGGGAGACGGCGAAATAGCCGGCCATGATGGCCCAGTCCACGAACGCGAGCTCCATGTCGTACGCGATTTGTTTTAGGGAAGCAGAACGCGCTCGAGGCGATCGTTGAAGTCGATCAGGTTGAACGCGTGGTAATACTTCATCATGGCCTGCTTCACTGTCCAGAGCACGTAGGCCTCCGCGTCACGGTGGCCCTCAAGGTTTTCGTAGAGACGCTGCCGTGCGGCCTGCACCTCGGGGTCCGTCCATATGTACCGGCTTCCCGTACGCACCAGCCATTCTTGGCGATCGTCCTCTAGTTCGTCGAAGGCGCGTCCCTCCTCGTCGGCGTGGAGCCACTTCTTCCATCGTCCGCTTTCGACGACGGCCGTTCGGAGTGCCTCTTTCAGCCCGGACGACGTTCCGATCTTCGCCTCCAGCTCGACCAGATCCATCAGGGCCGCATACTCCTCTTCGGTAAACTCCGGCCCCACGTTGGCCCCGCCCATGCCCGCCAGCGGGTAGTCGTCCGGGTTGTCGACGTAATCGGTGTAGTGCCCCTTTACCAATGCCCCGTAGGACGTTGTGCGCACCGTCAGGTCCCGTGCCGTGTCGGGCTCGAAGTACGAGGTATCGAGGTCGGTCCCCACCTTGCCCACCACAAAGCAGGGCCAGGCGTCCTCGAGCCCACGTGCCCGGAGCCCCGCGTCGAGATCGTCGAGGAAACGCTCGAACTTGTCAAGGTTCGCCAGCCCCCCGTGCACCTCTTCGGTCCCGACCTCGTAACTAATCGGGGGCCGTCCCTCCTGGCGCCGGTACGTCTCGGCGTGCTCGATGAGCTCGAGGGTATGCTCCACGACCCAGTCGATGGGCACCGGCTCGCCGTCCGGGCGGCGCGTGTCCACCGTGGGGTCGATGTGAAGGAGCTCGTAGCCGGCGTCAATGCACGACTCGAGGGACTGCTTCACGGCGCCCATCGTCTCCTCGAACGTGTAGTCTTCAAGGACGTGACGGTCCTTCAGCCAGGGACCGCCGTGGTCCAGGCAGGGAAGGATCGGAACGTCGACGTTGAGGCGGTCGGCCTCCCCATCAACAAACTCGATGAGCTCGTCGTGCGTCCAGCCGGTGTAGCCGCCGTCGCGGTCCACTTGATTCAGCGTGGAGGTAAACAAAAGCGGGGCATTGGCCTCCTGGGCGGCCAGAAGGGCCGCCTTCGTCACGGCCTCCGAGTTGGGACAGATCGCCAGCAGGGAGACCTGTCGCTCGAAGTGGTCGGTCAGCACCTGAATGAGGGCCTTTACCACAGGGGTGTCCGTCGTCTTTAATGTCTGCACAAGCGGGTGCGCAGACCGTGATGTCGAGTGTGCTGTGTCCACTGTTGGGGTACGTCGTGTGTATTCGAAAGAAACGCGTCGGTAGGTCAGCAAGACTCCTCGTCTTTTCCAAAGGCGGATTCCGGATCGTAGACCCGAACCCCCTGCACCGTCCGGTTGTAGAGCGCTTTCTCTTCGGAGGGCTCATCCACGTTGACCCCGCGCCGGTAGGCGGCCACGAGCCCCGCGAGCTGCCCGAAGAGCACCGCGATGTTGTTCTGCTGCAGGGCGGGGACGGCCCCCTCCGGGTCGTAGGCAAAGACCGACAGGTTCTCGGTGGCCCGGAGGTCTGGGCGTTGGGGCGAGACAACGGCGATTTGGGCCCCAATCTCATCGAATGCCTCCTGGTACTGGCGGATGACGTCCACCTCGTACCGCCGCGTGTGCCTGCGGGCGGAGAGATAGAACACAACTACGGAGCGGTCGTCCACGGCCGAGATCGGCCCGTGCCGAAAGGCGAGGGTGTCGTCCGCCCCGGCGAGAATGCCCCCCGCGGTGAGCTCCTGTACTTTGAGCGCGGATTCGGTCGCCGCCCCGTACAGGTCGTTGTTGCCCAAAAAGAATGCGCGCCGCACGTCCCCGGTCATGAACTCATCGATAGAGTCGGGATAGTCGGCGAGAACGGACGCCCCGAGTGCGGCCGTGCGGTCGATCTGGTCGATGAAGGCGTCCATCTCGTTGAGGCGAGCAAGGGCCTGGCTGGCGACCACCATGCTGGTGTACGAGCTGGTCATGGCCAGTCCCTGGTCGTTGGTTTCGTCGGGCAACACGAGCAGGTACACCCGCTCGGGATGGGCCCGGGCAAGTTCTGCGAGGGTCCCGTCCCGGTTGCACGTGATCACCAGATGGCGTCCGTCCGCGTCCATGCACTCCAGCGCCCCCTCGAGCACCGCTTTGCTCTCCGGGCTGTTGCCGGACCGGGCAAAGTGGATCATCAAGGACGGCGCCCCGTCCTGGAAGAAGAGATCTGGGTTGGGGGTTACTCGGGTGGTCGGCCGACTCTCGCAGGCGGCGCCGAACTGCTGACGGAGCAGGTCCACGACCGAGAGCCCCACGTAGTGCGACGTGCCCGCCCCCGTGAGAAGAACACGAGGCGGCGGGTCGTCGGAATAGAGGCCCACCGTCGCCAGAAAACGTTTCAGGGACGGTGCGTGCTCGCGAACCAGGCGGGCGGTCCGTCGCCACATGTCGGGCTGCTGGGCAATTTCACCGGGGGTATGGACCGTGCCCCGGTCCGGATTGGGATGATCGACCATGTGCCGAAGCACACTGCCCGTCGAGACTTCATCCTGTGACTCTGAGACGACCGATGGGGAATTTTCACTCACGTAAGTTTAGGTTCTCACTTGTGGATAGGGATGTCGCGGGTGCGCTCTGTGACGGGCCGGCTGGGGACCGGTCCGGCTATTCTGTCGTGGGCACTTTCGTCCCAGACTGTGTCTCTTGTTGTCGGTGCCCAGGATGGTCCGTCCAGGCGCGTGCGCCCTCGTTTGCCGTCAGCAGGCGATCGACCCTGGGTTTCCCCACCTCCTCCATGAACCGAGTCATCTCGTCGGTGTCCGGGGCGTGCTCGACAATTTCCTTCCACACGGCACGCCCACACAGAAAGCCGCTGGCCCCGGCCTCGTTGGCGAGCCTAAGGGTTTCGACGAACTCATCAATTCCGACCCCTGAGCTGAGGATCACCCAGGGCACCGCAGCGGCCTGGTCGAGGCGCTCACAGGCGCCCTCAACGGCCCGGCGGTCGTAGACGGCCTCCCCCGCCCCGAACGATGCATCCTGGTAGTCCGCCACAAACTTCAGGTCCGCCGGGAACTCCAGCTTCAGAACGTCCACCTGGTATTGCGGATCGGAAAACGTCCGGGCGGCGTCCACGACGAGCTCGGGCCTGCGGCGTGCCTGCACGGCGGCCTCCTGTGCGCCCTCCCCCATCGGGTACGTGACGACCTCCAGGATGAAGGGCAGCCCTGCGTCCTCGCAGCCCGCCCCCACCGACGCCACAAGGTCCTGCTCGTGCTCGTGCGTCTCGGCCGACGCGTCCGGGTGGTGGTAGATCAACAGCTTGAGCGCGTCGGCGCCGCTCGCCAGAAGTCGCTGTGGCGCCCAGTCCGCCAGCAACCGGGAACGCCGCTCCTGTCCCTCCGCCGCCACGTAGCCGGTCTGCTCTCGGGAAAGGAGCACCCCGGTGCACGGCGGCAGCAGGCCTGCGGACGCGGGGTAGCCGTACAGCGGATCGGTGAGCAGGCCGCTGGCCATCGGCGCCACGGCCCGGGTCACAATGCGCTTCACCTGTCGCAACTGCGCCGGACTCACCTCGGACGGATCGATGCCGTGCTGCCGGCCGAACATCCGGCGCAGTGACCCTCGTTGGTCGACCGCGAGCATGGAGAAGCGACCGTCAGAGTCACTGAGGCGCTGGAGGCGCCGATATTTCCCGTGGGATGGGGGAGTTGAGTGCTGCACAATGGGGTCGAGTATGGAAGAACAGTAGCGAACAATGGGCGCGGGGTCGGGGGCCCCAAACCGCGTCGCCCGTTTGGGAAGCGTGAGTCAAGAAGGAGGCGGGACGCTCTCAAGGTGCTCCGCGGCGAAGGACCAGAAGGCGTCTGGGGGATCGAAGGCCGCCGTCCCTCCGGCCGCCTGGGTGGAGTACGCGCCCGTTACGAGCCCAAACCGGACGCATTCCGCGAGGGCCTCGCCCTCCACGTAGCGTCGCAGAAATCCGGCGTTGAAGCTGTCCCCGGCCCCCACGGCATCGACGGGATCCACCCGCGGCGGCGAGAACGACTGGGTGGACGCGTTCGCGCGAACCGTGGCCCCCGCACTGCCACGCGTCGCGACGACCACGTTCGCGCGCTGCCCAAGGCGAGCCAGGGCCGGACCGAGATGCTCCTCGCCCGCGATGCGCCGGGCCTCATCGTCGTTCGGCAGAAACACATCCACGGCCTCGAGCACGTCGAGAATGCCTCCGTCCCACTGTTCGTCGGGATCCCAATTCGTATCGAGGGAGGTCGTCAGGCCGTGCGCCTTGGCACGCCGAAACAGGACGTCCACATCCGACCGAAGGCCCTTCTGGAGATAAAAGGACGACAGGTGCACGTGATTGGCCTGTGCGACGTAGTCCCAGGGGATGTCGTCAATGGTCAGCGCCTCCATGGCCCCGGGGTACGTCATCATTCCCCGATCGTCCCCGTGAGTGTAGATGACGGTCAGGCCCGTGGCGTCGTCCGGGGTGTCGAGCACGTGACGCACATCGATGCCGCGGTCGTCCAGGGCTTCACGGACACGTTCCCCAACGACATCGTCGCCCGTTCGTCCCACGAACCCGACGTCGACCCCGAGCGCCCCTGCGTTGGACGCCAGAATGGCGGAGGAACTTCCCAGGGTGAGGGTCATCCCTTCGGCAAGCTGCTCCTTGCCAAGCTCAGGGAGCGCCTGCACCGACGTTAGAATCAGATCGGCGTTAAGCTCTCCGACCACCACGAGAGAGGGGGAATCCACGTTCGAGCGAGAAGTTTGCATACAAAATGAAAGAGACCCACGAGGCCCTCGACACAACCCCAACGGGCACACATCCCCTTAGGGCCCTTAGGGATTCTGCTGCATGTCGGTCAGCTCAATTTCACGTTCCGGAATGAAGTGCACCACGCGCGGATGATCCGGCGGGATCGTCTGTGTTGCCGGGGTAGTGGAGGCATTCAGGCCGGGGGCGATGTTGGTTTCGGTATGGATGCCCGGGTACGACCGAACCATGTCCCGCCCATTGCGCCAAAGGTCAAGGGGCCGGTGGCCCTCGAAGGCCAGCTCGAGACGACGCTCGCGCAGGACAATGTCTAGGGCCGTCTGGGACCCGCCGAGCTCACTCACCTCGTAGAGCGCATCTCCACTCAGCCCCGCTCGCTTTCGGATCTTGTTCACGTCGCTGAGGGCTTTTTGGTCTCGGTCGAGCTTTGCCCGCGCCTCCGCCCGATTGAGGTACATCTCAGCCAGCCGCAAGATTACGGGAGAGGAAAGCGTCACGTTGCCTCCCTGGCCCGTAAACTTCTTGACGTAATGGATGGGATAGCCATTTCGCTGTTCGACATCGCCCGTGTCGTCGCGCTTCGCTTCGATAAACCCGCGGCGATTGTCGTCGGGATGCTGGTCCAGCAGGTCGCGGTACTCCTTTGAGGCATACATTTCGCCCCACCCCTTTCCCGATGGGCTCGTGTAGTACATCGACCCGATCGCCCCGAAGTCTTTGTTGTCTTCTTCGGTAAACTTGTAGGCAAAGATGGTCTGATCATTTTCCTCCGGCGACCGGGTGGGCCACGTCACGTACTGCGTGGAGTCCTGAATGAGGGCGTATCGCCCGGAGGTGATAACCTCATTCGCATATTCGATGGCCTTCTGATTCTCCTCCCGGTAGAGATGCACGCGCGAGAGCAATGCCTGCGCAACCTCTTCCGAGCCGTAGACATTGGACTTTTTCTGCGTCATAAGGCCCGCCGCCCGCTTCAGATCCTCGACGACAAAGTCGTACACCTCCCCAACGGTATTGCGGGGGGCTTGGGCGTCGGGATCGGGGGACTTGGCAATGGGAATGCCGAGGTTGTCTCGCCCCTGTGCGTAGGGCCGTCCGAAGATATTCACGAGCTGAAAGTGCGCCAGGGCACGCAGGAAATAATTCTCTCCTAGCAGTTGGTCCCGCTCCGCAGATTGTCCCGGCTCCACCTCGTCGATCACCCGATTGGCCCCGTAAATCACCTCGTACCCCAGGGTCCAGACGTTGTCCGCACTCGTCTGATTCTTTTTGTGCCCGAGGGTGTGCGAGTAAAACAGAGGGTCCGTCGTCGCGCCACTCAACGAGACGTTGTCCCCCGGAAATTCTTTCATGTAAAAGAGGTGACGGGCGTAGTGATAGTACCCTCCGCTCACAAAGCGGTTGTAGTTGCCCTGTGTGGCCGCCGTTAAGCCGTCGATCGAGTTCACCGCGTCTTCTGGGGGAAGCCGGTCGCTCGGGTCGACGCCCCCCGGCCCGTCGCAGCCGGTAACGACCGCAAGGAGGATGAGACAGAACAGCATGCGAGGGAGTCGTTGGCCCTGAGGAATCATATCCAGCGTGTCTCTTGGTTGTCTAGGTTCACCGAAGGGGCTTCGGGGATGAAGGGCACCGCGAAGCCCCCTCATCGCAGGATTTGGGCTATGCCCAGCAGGTGCAGTCACAGTGTAGCGTCAGAAGCTGACCCCAAGCCCGAAGATCACCTTCCTACTGATCGGATACTTTGTGCCGGCAACGCCGTCGAGCCCCACCTCCGGGTCCATCCCCGAGAAGTCGGTGAGGGTAAGCAGATTGTCGCCGCTCACGTACACACTCGCCGACTGCAGACTCACCGAGCGGGTCCAGGCGCTCGGGAGATTGTACGACAGCCGCACATTCTTCAGGCGGAGGTAGGTCCCGTCCTCGATGTACCGGGACGATACGTCGTTTGAGTTTCTGTTCCCCCCCGCGACCGGCTTGGGATGGGTGGCCTCATCGCCCGGCTCTTGCCAGCGGCTCCAATCATCCTCGAGCTCCATGTAGTTGTAGGTCAGGTATCCCCCGTCGGAGTCGAAGAGCTCACGGGCACTGTGGTAGACCTTGTTGCCGTACACGAAGTTGAAGAACGTGCTCAGCGTGACGCCCCTGTACTCAAGCGTGTTGCGCAGCCCACCGGTAAAGTCAGGGCTAGCGCTACCGAGCATCTGCAGGGTGGCGTCGTTGTAGTTGCTGGTCAGTTCGGTGTCGACCACGGTCCCCTGATCGTTCGTAATCTTCTTCTCCCACAGGGGCGCTCCGGTCTCCGGATCCACGCCTGCCCACTTGCGCATGTACCAGGTCCGGAGTTCTTCTCCCTCCTCCAGTCGCTGATTGGCATTGGGCGCGTCGGGCACGGGCGCGCCCCCCGCCAGCTCAAGCACCTCGTTGCTGTTGAACCCAATGTTGAAATCCGTCGTCCACCGAAACCCCTCTTGGAAATTGATTGTGGAGAGCGACACCTCAAGCCCTTGATTTCGAACCTTCCCGACGTTTTGAATCTGGCTGGTGTACCCGGTTAAGGAGGACTGCGGGACGTTCTGGAGCAAATCGTCGTTCACTCGTCGGTAGGCGTCAACACTGAGGTCGACGCGGTCGAAGACGCTCACATCCACACCGACATTGGTCTTTCGGGCGATCTCCCAGGTAAGGTCGGGGTTCCCCTGCTGGGTCGGTCGCGCGCCGATTTCCTCGTTGTAGGGCGTCCCGAAGTTGTAGAGCTCGCGCGTGATGAAGTCGCCAATGCTCGCGTTTCCCGTGGTCCCGTAACTGGCCCGGAGCTTCAGCTCTTGAACCTCTTCCCACCCATCGGCAAAAGGCTCATTGTCGAGCGCCCAGGAGCCGGCAATCGAGTAGAAGTTTCCGTACCGGTTGTTTTCCCCGAACTTCGAGGATCCGTCCCGACGAATGGAAACGGATGCGAAATAGGTGCGATCGTAGTTGTAGTTGAACTGACTGAACCCGGAGACGAAGTTGCTTTTTGTGATCGTCCCCTGAACGTCGAGGGCCTCGGCCGACACGTCGAGGGCACGGAGATTGGGAAAGACGCCCCCACCCTCGGCGTCGAACCCGCTGTAGTGGTTGCTCTCGTACTCAAAGCCGACGATCCCGCCTGCATTGTGCTTTCCGACGCTCTGATCGAACGAAAATTGACTGGACGACAGGAGCGTCGTGCTTTCGGCATAGGAATTAAAGAGCTCTCCCTCATTCTCACTGCCGGGCTGGGTCCGGATGTCCCGGTACTGGTCCGCGTCGTCTCGTTGGAGGGTGACCTGATTCGTGGTCTCGAACGACAGCCAGGACAAAAGGCTGTAGTCGAGCTTTAGCGTCCCGTTGAAGTCGTACTGCCGACTCTTGTCCTCATTGTATTGGAGCGGGTAGAGAAAATTCGTGTTGTCCCGCCCCACCCAGTCACTTTCCCGTCCGGTGCGGAGAGAGCCGTCCTCCGATCGGGGTGCGTCCCACGGAAGGTTCGTGTACGCTTCGTAGAGGGCCCCCGTTGGGTTGTTCGTCTCGTCGGTATACCGTCCGTTGAGACGAGTGTCGACGGTGAAGTCCTCCGTGACGGAGTGGCTAACGTTGACTCGTCCGCCGAATTGAGTCAGGGCGTCCTCTTCGAGAGTCCCCTCTTCACGGTACATGTTTCCGGACAGGTAGAACGACGTGTTCTCACTTCCCCCCGTGACGGACGCTTCGACGTTGTTGGTCATGGCCGTCCGGAAGGCAAGGTCTTGCCAGTCCGTGTCTTGACTGAAGTCTTCGCCTGCGTAGGACGATCCGTCCATCTGGTCGTGAAGCCCTTCCAGCTGCGAGCCATCCAGAACGCCAAAGTTGCCCGTCGTCTGCTCGTTGAAGCCAGTGCGTGCCTGAATGCTCACTTCGGTCTCACTCCCCCGCTCCCCCTGCTTGGTGTTGATGAGCACCACCCCGTTGGCGGCCCGGGACCCGTAGAGGGCACTTGCGGCCGCGTCCTTCAGAACCGTCACCGACTCGATGGTATTGGGGTCGGGCAGCACCCCTCCAGAAATGGTTCCGTCGACCACGTAGAGCGGGTCGGCACCAGCACTGATGGACCCCGTCCCGCGAATGCGGATCGAGGGATCGGCCCCAGGGTCTCCAGACCCCGTCGTCACGTACAGCCCTGAGCTCTTGCCCTGCAGCAGACTCGTTACGTCCCCGGCCGTTATGTCTTTCAGGTCGGCTTCGTCGACCGTTTCGACCGAGGTCGTTAGTTCACGGCGCGATTTCTCCGTGTACCCGACGACGACCGTTTCCTCAAGGTTGGCCACCGAGGGCTGAAGGGCAAACTCCACCCGTGTCGTCTCGCCCTCGCTGACCGTGACGTCGCGGGCTTGGGCCTGGAACCCGACGAACGTTGCCTCCAGCGTATACGGGCCCGGCTCCACGTCCGCAATGGTGAACCTGCCGTCCGCTCCGGCGGCCGTCCCCTCGTCCGTACCTGCAAGCAGGACGTTTGCCCCAGGGAGCGGTTCGTCCGTCTCCGCGTCCGCAATCACTCCTTCAATGCGCCCCGTCTTCTGCCCGGCAACGGTGCCCGGCGTTCCGAAAAGAAGACTCAGAGCGACAAGGGCCCCGACCACGAGAGGCGCCCCACTCCTTCGAAAAACCCGTCCGTAGCTGAGACATCGGGGCAGTCCCTGAAGACATTGCGCGGCACAATCCATCATGATTAGCTGCTTCGGTTATGAGTTCAGCAGGCGTTTGTGGTGAAGGCCCCGATGTCTGCCAACCCGAAACGCACCGCGTTGAATCGGCTCCGGGGCACTCTTGCCCGGGGCACATTTCTGCCATCGGACACGAGCACAACCGTAACTTCACAAGTCATTTTTAACGCAAATATTATGGATCATCAACTTTTTGATTTCGAAATAGCCTGTATTAACGTTTTCTTTACAAAAACGAAAGGAATAGGGAGTTTCAGAAAGCATGAGCTGGACAATGGTGTTGATGCGAAAGCATTCAGTTCGTGCCCCTGAGCCGGGGAAAAAGTCCTTCCTCCTCCCTCGACCACGGTCGAGACAAGCCGAGTGGGCTTCGGGCCTGTGAGGGAGCTGCTCCCCTGTGCGTTCCTCCCCCCGGCATTATTCTCTTCCCTCCGGGGGTATCGGTGTGGATGGAGTCGCCCTCTGATCAGGCGGAGATGCAAATCAGAACCCCCGGACGCTGAAGCCTGCGGTCTTTGGAGGTCCGGCCGGAGAGACACGGCCCCGAGGACAAAGCTGCGTTCGGCAACATGCCCCACAGAGCCGAGCAGCCCAGATGGCACGGGGCAGTGGGTGTGCGTCGTCGGGGGGCGCGTTTAGTAGATTGGACGGACGGGGCTCGTGGCGAAGCCCTGCGGGAGTGGCCCACGACACGTCACTTCACTCAGAATTGAGCCCACGCCTCTCAGAGTTGGGATCAGGCCCGGCCCGCCGCCCGCCGCGCCCTTTGTGGCTGGACTCGTCGGAGAGCCCATCAATGGCACAGCCACGACGTTCAGGTACAGGCGCAGTGACGATCCGACCGTCACGGACAGTGTCCCCCTAGCGCATCAGGATTCAGCGGAGGCTCCCTTCGGAAAGGGCGGATCGACGCGGGCGTGCAATGGGCTCCTACAGACGCGGCGCGTGACCAACTTGGGGACGCGGCCAACAGGGTCGGGGCCGAGTCATCAGGATCTACGCGGGGCTCTGGTGATTTTCTCATCGCCCGAAGCCTCGGCCGGTCCCGGCCGGAATGGCCCCGATCACGCAATGACAACTCGCACGTTGTTTTCCGTCAGTCTCCGGTCAATGTCGTCGGGCACCGCATCGGTAATCAGGACATCGATCGGTTCGATCTCACAGATTCGACACAGCCCGCGGCGTCCAAACTTTGAGGAGTCCGCGACGACAATGGTCTGGTCGGCGGACTCGATCATCAACCGGTTCAGGTATGCTTCCTGGTCGTCAGTGGTCGTCAGCCCATGTCCGATGTCAATTCCGTCCCCGGCAAGGAAAAGCTTGCTAAACGAGTGGTCCCGGAGCATCTGCTCGGCGTACGGCCCCACCACGGAGGCCGACTTGGACCGAACGGTACCGCCGAGAAGCAAGACATCGATCTCGGGCGTGCTGGTCGTCTCCAGTGCGATGTGAACCGAGTTGGTTGAGACCGTCACGCCTTCGATGTCTCGATCTTTCAGGCCACGGAGGACTTGGAGGGTGGTGGTTCCTGAATCAAGGATCACGGTGTCCTGATTTTTGACCATCCCGGCCGCCTTCTTTCCAATCCGCTGCTTCTCCTCCTTTTGGCGCTGGGCTTTTTTTTCGAAGGGAACGTCATACGCAAACTGATCGGCCGAGATGGCACCGCCGTGCGTTCGGATGACGAGGTTCTGATCCTCTAAAAATTGGAGGTCCTTTCGGATTGTTACGTCGGACACGTCGAGGGCACTGCTCAGTGCGTTCACTGACACATGTCCCTTCTCATCGAGTTGATCGAGGGCGTAGCTACGGCGTTCGGCGGGACCAGGAGAAGACACGGGGCAAAGAGAACTGTTGAATTTCGATCTAGAAACCTCATTCGTCCCTCCCGGAAGGCTTTCAGGGAGAAACGACACGAGAAGGCCGAGGCACGTGGAATCGACGCCTCCTTCTCAGCGGCCGGGTGAGTGCGCAGTCAGGCCGGGGCGCCTGTCTCGGCATCACTCTGGAACTGGGAATGCGTTTGCTAGAACGGTGGCCTTTACGCTGCAATGCATTTTACAGTTCTACCGGGATTCCCATTCCTCCGGGTCGATCGTTGACACTGCCGGTGATGGGCCACGTGGGGGCAATGGAGGATCGGGGCAATCAAGCAGGAAGTGATCAAGTAGGAAGTGGGGGATGAATCGCTCGGGCCATGCGTGGTTGCGTCGTGCCGACATCGGTACTCGTCCGGCGGTGGCTGCCCAACGACCAAGTCGAAGAGACCTTCGGGCATCTCAAAAACTCAGTCCCCCGCCAGTTATCCGCTGCACGGTGCCCAGTCCCCACGGGTGTCGCTCCGCAAGAACGCCCAGGCCGAGGGGCCTTCCCTGAGCGCTCTGCACCTCCCGTCCACACGCGGCCTTCGTGCCTGCGCCGGCCCCTCCCAAACCTTTCTCTTCAGCACGGGTAGGACGGAAGGACAGTCGGGCGATAATCCTGCCTCTTCCCATCTCGGCACGTCGTCCACTGCAACAGGGTCTTCTTCTGGTCCTCTGTTACTGATGCCATCTCCACCGTCCGCCACGTCTCCTCCGTCTACGGATGACGATCCGGCCCAGGAGCCGACCCGGCCCCGAACCGCCAGCTCTGCCCGGAACATTGTCGCTTCTCTCCTGCTGAGCGCGCTGGTGCTGGCAGGAGTGGGGTACGTCACGTTTGACGCGGAGGCCTTCCGTCGCCTCATTCAGCACCTCCGTCCGGGACTTCTTGTGGCGGCGGGCGTCGTCGCGTTTGCCCGCCTTGGGCTTGGGGGATGGCGCCTGAGCCAGGTGTCAGAGGGACGGCTCAGCGTCTGGAGCGGCACCCGGGGACAGCTGGCCTGGGACTTCTTCTCCAGCGTCACGCCATCGGTGGTCGGCGGTGGCCCAGTGGCCGCCTTCTACGTGGCTCGCGACGAGGACATGGCGGTCGGCGACTCGGCCGCCCTCATGTTCTTTTGCGTGCTGCTGGACCAGCTGTGGTTTCTGGTGGCAATCCCACTGCTGGTCCTCGCCACCGTTACGATCGACCTACTGCCGGACGTGGCCGGTGTGATCGGGGGGTGGAGCCTGCTTGCCTACTTCGGGGGACTGTTGGTGTGGGCGGGCCTCTACGCCTACGCCACACTGGTGCGCCCCCGTCTGCTCGTGGAGGTCACGGACTGGTGCTTCCGGTGGCGCTACCTGCGCCGCTTTCGCGGGACGGTAATGCCGGAGCTGCGGTCCTACTTCCGTCGGGCACGTCACCTTCGAAGCCGGTCGCTCGCCTTCTACGCCTCCGGCTTCGTCCTCACGGCCCTCGCCTGGATTGCTCGCTACGCCCTGGTCTTCTTCATCGTCCGCAGCGTCCATGCGGCCGACGCGCTCCTTCTCTTTGCCCGAGCGGCAGCGATGATGCTCGTGGGCCTTGTCATGCCTACCCCCGGCGGCTCTGGTGGCCTCGAAGGCCTGTACGCCCTCTTCATCGGCCCCCTGATGCCGGACGCGCTCGTGGCCCCCACACTCCTGACCTGGCGCCTCCTCGGCTATTACCTCTTCATCGCACTTGGGGCGTACCTCTTTCTCCACCAGCTGCAGCGACTACGGACTGCCGAGTCGACCACCCGGCACTGAAACAACCCGTACCGAACAGCCCGTGCGCCCCCGAGACGCACGCGCTAGAACTGGACCGAGAGTCCCACCCGGTCCGTCGAGAGGATCGGGGTGTACGTAACGTCCTGCGATGCCGACGAGGATGAGGCCACCACCCGCCCGATGGCGTAGCCCAGCGCGCCGCCCACCGCCACGTCGGTCAACCAGTGGTCCCCGCTCCGAATGCGCTCCGCCCCCACAGAGGCCGCGAGCCCGTAGGCCGGCACCGAAACGTACCACCGGTTGGCCTGGTGGGCCAGCACCGACGCAATTGCAAAGGCACGGGCCGTGTGTCCCGAGGGCATGGAGGTCTGGGGGTGGGCGCCGTCGAACGTGCCCGGCGCCCCCGCAAACGGCCCGTCCCCCACGAAGGGACGCGACCGACTCGCGAGGCCCTTGGCAACCCCCGTTACGACCTTGGTGTACGCCACCGCCTCAAGCACCCGCACCGAGGTGCGGGTCCAGGACCGGCGGCCCAGCACGAGGCCGCTGGCCGCAAGGAGGCCCGCCGTTCCGAGAGCAGCCCGGTCGGGCCCGATGCGGTCGTACCACTGGCCGGGAGTGGCCAGTCCTGCCGTGGTGGCCCTGGCAGGTCCCGACGGCTCCTGCAGGCGTCGATAGACGGGCCGGTCGAGGGTAGACATGACACTGAGCATCACCCCCGAGGCCCCCAAGGTGAGAAGTTGTTCGGAACGCGAGAGCGCAAAGGGGGCCTCCGCAATCGTCAGTGCATTCCGGCCCATGCTTCGGAACGACGGGACCCATCCATCCGGGCGCTGGTCCAGGGATGCTGAGGGGGCGGAGGACGTCGGCTGCGCCTGCGCACAGGGCATGCCCGCGAGGAACCCCAAAAAGCAGGCAAGCCCGATGAGACGGCCCCAACACTCGCACGGGGCCCGATCAGAACGCGAGGCTACAGCGTCAGCCAGAGGAGTCATGAGGCGCTGGTGGTCACATTCACGTCGCGACGGACCATCGTGGCACACGGTCGGCACCGGCTTCCGGAAGCCCCAATCCGGGAACGCCCATTTGCACATCCCGTGTTGCTGACCAATGGCCCGCATTTTGCGGGGGAACAGCCCAAAGACTGGACATGCGGCGCATGTTCCCAAGGGGGAATATTCTTCTCGTCGGCCCCGTCCCGTGAAGACCTGTAGGGCCCTTGCCCAATGAACGAAGACACCACGCACGGCAGCGTTCTGTGGCCGCTCCGCGAACGGCTTCGGGACGGCATTCACGGTCGTTCAGCACGTTCACATCGAAGGGCGGTGTACCTGCACCGGACGCCGGTACGAGACGTCGGCCATCGGGCACATCGTTTTCGTAACGTCCCCCCGATGCCCCACACGAAGCGCCGGTGCACCGGGGCCGAGGGCCTGAAGGCGACTGAACGAACCAAGTGCGGCCAAACGAACCACACCGACTTTGTGTCTCCGAACGAACCGATTGACTGGACAATGCGATCTGCAGAGGGCATGCTTCGGGCCGTCTCTGGGGGACTTCTTGCGATGGTTCTCGTGGCGATCCCCCCCGCGTTTGCCCAACCTGCCCCGTCCGATTCGAGGGGGCCCGCGGCGACGGACACGAGCAACGCCGCACCGGAGCCTTACACGACCTCTCGCAGCGTGGCGTACCATGTGCTGGCCGCGCCCGCGTACCTCCTTCACGGAGCGACCCGGCCGCTGGGCTGGGGCGTCCAGTATCTAGAACAGGGGTTCCCCGACCTCTTCGCGTCCCGCCGCCCGCCGCGCGGGGCCCTTCCCATCGTCGAACTCGGAGGGCCCACGGGATTTCTCGCCGGGCTGGCCTTCTACGACAACCATCTGCTCGGAAGCGACCACGCGGCCCGGATTGAAGGCCTGTACGGAGGCCCCGATACGTTCGAAGGGGAGGTCTCGTACTCCACTCCCCCCCCGCTCGGGTCGGGCTCCAGCTTTGAGTTTGAAGCCAACCTGCTGTCCGATCCGGAGAGTGAGTTCTACTTGGGCGGCAACGACAGCGCCCGGGAGGCGGACGAGACCTTCTTCTCGCAGGACCAGGTGGACATCACCGCCGGTCTCCGGATCGCCCCCCCAGACCGCGCGGTGCGGGGGCAGTTTGATCTCATGTACGAGCACGTGGAAACCGACGAGGAGGAGCCCCAACTTTCAAATGCCGCTCCGCCGGGCCTCGGCACGGTTGATCTCTTGACCTCCCGGCTCATTTTCGGCCTAGACCGCACCAACGAGCCGCCCCGCGTCTCGCGCGGCACGGAGGTCTTGCTTCAGCTCGACTATAGCCACGACCTTACCGGCGACCGCTTCCAGTACGGGCGCTACGTGGCGGAGGTGCGGCAGTACCTCCCCGTCGGATTCTTCCCAAGCTCCCGCCGCCTGGCGCTCCGGGGCCGGCTTGAGCAGGTGGAGCCTCTGTTCGACGGGTCGGCGGTCCCGTTCTTCCAGCTGCCGGACCTGGGCGGGCAGAGCACACTCCGTGGGTTTCGGTCCCGACGGTTCCAAAACGACGGGTCGCTAATTTTCAACGCCGAGTACCGGTATCCCATCTGGTCGAACGTCGACGCGCTCGTCTTCGTCGATACCGGGCAGGTGTTCGACGCCTTCTCGGACGTGGCCGCCGATCGGTTTCACTGGAGTTACGGCGGCGGCCTGCACCTGCTGAACCAAAAAGGGCTTAGCGTCCGGTTCGAGGTGGCCGGTAGCTCGGAGGGCCTCCGCACCATTCTCACGGTGGACCCCAGCTTTCGACGCGTCGTTCGGTAGCCCTCTTTCTTTCGTCTCCTCCTGTTGCTTCGTTCGTCGACAGTCGTGTCCCCCCATGCGCATTGCTACCCACTCGCGTTCGTCTCTCCCCCTGGTCCTTTCCGTCTGGACGGGCCTGCTCGTCCTGCTCGTCCTGCTCGTCGTGAGTGGATGCGGGAGCAGCAGGCCCTACACCCTCGGGGCGGTCCAGACAACCGATCCGGACGACCGCCCCACGGACCGCCCGGCGGAGACGCTCGAGAGCATGTACTGGGACCGGATTGACATGAGCATTTTTCACCAGCTCGAAAAGCCGCTCAACCTAAACTGGACGGGGCGCACGGTGGGTCGCACACTGGGGATTACGGACGCCAACCCGGCCGACAACGTAAACGTGCTGGACGAGCCCCCGACCTCGAGCTGGTACACGCGCCGCCACTTCTACGACGAGATGTCGCCCCGCGAGCTGGCCATCGGGCCCAATGAGCGTGACACGACGGGCGTGGCCGCCGGGCCGTCGCAGCAGGGCCCCTGGACCGTCACGAGCGGCAAGTTTCAGGGGGCCGCCCGCGGCTTCGAAATCGAAGACCCTCGGGGCGACCGGTATCTGATTAAGCTGGACGGGCCCGACTGGCCCGAGCTTACGACCTCGGCGGAGGTGATCTCGACGAAAATCTTCTACGGGGCCGGGTATCACGTGCCCCAGAATACAATCACACGCTTTACTCCCGACCAGCTCCGCATTGCCGACGACGCGATGGTCAACGGCCAAGACGGGCGCCGCCCCATGGCCCAGGAGGACCTGCGGGCTCTTCTGAAGCCCTACGACCGGGGCCCCGACGGGACCATTCGGGGCCTTGCCAGCAAGTTCGTGGAGGGCGAGCCGCTGGGCCCGATCTTCTTTCAGGGCACCCGCGACGGCGACCCCAACGATCGGGTTCGTCACGAGCAGCGACGCGAACTGCGGGGCCTGCGCATCCTGTCCGCGTGGTTGAACGACGCCGACCGGCGCCACGCGAACACGTTGGCGGTCTACACCGATGAGCAGTACGTGAAGCACTACCTGCTGGATATGGGATCGACCCTCGGCGCCAACGCCTCCCAGCCCCACCAGCCCATCTATGGCCAGGCCTATATCATCGACCAGCGCAAAATTCTGACGGCCCTTCCGGCCCTCGGCGCCTATCGCTTTCCCTGGTGGCATTACGAGGGCGACATTTCGTATTCGGCGGTGGGCTACTTTCCCGCCGACGTGTTTCGGCCCGGAGAGTGGGTGCCCACCTACCCCAACCCCGCGTTTGAGAAGATGACGGAGCGCGACGGCTACTGGGGCGCCAAGCTCGTGATGAGCTTTAGCGACGAAGACATCGAGGCCATTGTCGAAACCGCTCGGATTAGCAGCCCGGACGCCGAGGCGCACCTGGTCGACGTGCTCCAAAAACGGCGCGACAAGGTAGGGCGATACTGGTTCGACCGGGTCAACCCGCTGGACCGCTTCTCCGTGGCCGCTTCCCCTCCTGTGGCCGAGACCGGCTCTTCCCCCTCGGCCGAGCCGCCGCGGCTCCAGTTCGACGATCTCGCTGTGGAGGGAAACCTTGCCCGGGCCGACGCCCGCACCTACACATACCGAATGCACCTCGACGGCACGGCGCTGGGCCCGCGCGACACCACGGCGTCTTCCCGGCTTCCGCTCACGGTGGACGGCACGGCCCTCGACACCGTGCTCGACAATCGCGGTCGCTCGGATCCCCATGCGCGCGTCGTTCGGGTGGAGCTTCGGACGCGCCACGACGGATCGATCAGCGACCCGACGCGCGTGTACCTTCACGTTCCCTCGTCCGGCCCGCCACGGGTCGTGGGCCTGGAGCGGGAGTAGCACGTGGTGGATAGCACACGTTGAAGACGGAGACGAACGCCGTCCTCTCATAGAAACCGGGCCGTGCCCCGTGTGCATAAACTTATCCCGAGCCCGATGCGTTGAGAAAAAGTGATCGATGTCTCTTCCGTAGCCGATCCCTGTCTGTATGGGGCGCCTTTTGGGCTCACTGTTTGGGCTTCGCCGTGACGAGCGCACACTGGCCCTCTGGATGGCCGTCTACCACGTGCTCCTGCTGGTCTCGCTGTACCTCCTGAAGCCAGTCCGCGACAGTCTCTTCCTCTCGTCCCGAGGGGCCGCCGAGCTGCCGTTCGTCTTCATTCTCACGACGGTCGTCGTCGTGCCCGTTGCCGCCCTTCACACCCGGGCAGGCGATCGGTTTCGCCTCGGGGGGCTGATTGACGGCGGCTCCCTGCTGCTCGTCCTGAGCCTGGTGGGCCTTCGCGGCCTCCTCGGCGTGAGTGGCGAGTGGTCCGCGTACGTCCTCTACGCGTGGGTCAGCATCTACGGGCTGCTGATCACGTCCCAGTTCTGGCTGATGGCGAACGCCCTGTTTACCTCCTCGCAGTCCAAGCGCGTGTTCACCGTCCTGAGTGCAGGGGCCATTCTCGGGGCCATCGTGGGGGGACAGGTGACGAGCCTGCTCGTGGAGACCGTCGGCATGAGCAGCACAAACCTGCTGTGGGTCGCCAGTGGCGTGCTGTTTGTCGCCACGGGGCTCGCCCGCTGGATTCGGACCCGCCACGTCCCGCTCGACGAACCGCAAGACGCCCCCGAAGAGGCGGCGAAGAGCGAGGCGTCCGCCCTGTCGATCATCCGCGACTCGCGCCACATCCAGCTGATCGTTGGCATCCTCGCGTTGACAGTGGTCGTCACGACACTCGTGGACTACCAGTTCAAAACCGTGGCGGCCCGCGCCTACCCCACAGAGGCGGGCCTGACGTCCTTCATGGGGCAGTTTTACGGAGGGGTGAGCGTCATCGCGCTGATCGTGCAGTTTCTACTCGCCCCACGGCTGATGCGCGTGGTCGGGATCGGCGGGGCGTTGTCGGTCCTGCCCGGCATTCTGGCCCTCGGGAGCCTGGGCATGTTGGTCGTTCCGGGCCTGCTGGCGGGCATCTTCCTGCGCGGATCCGGCCAGAGCCTGAAGCACTCGATCGACAAGACCGGACGGGAGCTTCTGTTCGTGCCCGTCCCCCTGCCGAAGAAAAAGCGGGTCAAGGTCTTTATCGATGTCTTCGTGGACCAGGGCGCACAGGGACTGGGCGGTGTGCTCCTCCTGGGACTGGTCACGAGCCTCGGGCTCAGCGTCCAGATGCTGAGTCTCGTGATCCTGGCGCTCATTGCGGTGTGGGGGACGCTGGCGTACCGGGCCCGCCAGTCCTACGTCGATCAGTTCCGCACCCAGTTGCGGAACCAAGAGGCCTCCTACGAGGCGCCCGACGAGGCAGAAGAAACAGCGGTGGACACCGACGAGCTGCTCGACTCGCTCTGTAGCCGCACCGAGACCGACGCCCTCCAGGCCCTGGATCAGCTCGAGGAGGGATCCGCTCCTGTTCCCGTCGACGCGCTGCTCTGCCTGCTCGACCACCCCGCTCCCGCCGTCCGGGCCCAGACGCTCCGCGTGCTCCGGGCGCGCCGGGTGGAGGGGGTCGGGGAGGCGGTCGCGGAGGCCCTTCGGGACCCAGACCCCGACGTACAGGTGGCGGCGGCCCGCTACCTCTACTGCCAGGCCACGGACCGCCACACGGAGCGAATCCGTCAGGGACTGAACCACGAGGACCCCCAGATCCAGGCCGCCACGCTCGGCCTCATTGCTACAGACGGCGATCCGGACGAGTACGAACTCGTTTCCGAGTCGCTCCTGCGGCGGCTCATTGACCTGGAGGGCGAGACAGGGACACAGACCCGCACCCACGTGGCTCGCATCCTCGGGGTGCTCGACCGCTCGTACCGCAACGACTTCCTCCACCGCCTTTTGCGAGACGATACTCCCGAGGTGGTGCGAACTGCGATCGAGGCCGCCGGCAACACGAACGACCGTTCTTTTCTCTTTCCGCTGATCCGGCAGCTCGGAGAGGACGCCTATGCCTCGACCGCCCGGCAGGCCCTTTCAGCCTTCGACCCCCCAGTGCTGGGCACCCTGTACGACTACCTCGTGGACCCTCAGACCGACCCGGACGCTCGGGTTCGAATCCCGTCCATCTTCGTAAACCAGTCCGGGTCCTTCGCGGTGGCGAGTCTGGTACGGGGCCTCCGGAAGGTGGAGGTGCCAGTGCGGCACGCCATCGCCCAGGCCCTCAGCAAGCTGCACCAGGCCGTCGACGCCTCGCCCTCGGATCCCGACGTGCTCGACGCGGTGATCAAGCAGGAGGCTGCGCACTACGCTGCACTCGGCCAAATTCAGCGCCTCCTCCAGCAGAGCGCCGAGCACCCAGTCCCCATCGATCCGGCCACACTGCAGCCTCTCCGGCAGGAGGGCCTCGAACGCATTTTCCGCCTGCTGGGCCTCCGGTACAACCAGCGTGACATCTACGACGCCTACCTGGGCGTTACCAGTCCCGATCCCACCCTTCGTGACAGCGCCATCGAGTTCGTCGATAACCTCGTCGACTACAACACGCGTCGCTTCTTGCTTCCACTCCTGGACGATCCGGAGGGAAGGCACGTCGTGGAGGTGGGGGCCAAGTTCTTCGACCGTTCGCTCCGGGACTGGGACGCGGCAACGGACTATCTCCGCACGGCGGACGACCCGCGCCTCACCGATCTCCTCGAAGAAGGCCCCGACGCGGACGTCGACACGATGCTAGACCCTGACGACGCCCCGAGCGCATCCGTAGCCGCCCCGGGGTCTTCTTAGAACCTGTTTTGATTTTGGATCGGATGGTAGGAGCGAGCATCGATGAGCCGAGAATCGGCTCATGGTCGAGGGCTGTAGTGGGCTACCGCCTGAGACCGGAGGCGATTTGCAGGCCATCACTGCCGCTCGGATCCCCGAGACAGAAAGTGAAACAGGTTCTTAGTCGTAACGGCAGAGGTGCCCCCGAGACAAATGCCACTCCCAGCCCCCGGCACGTCGGCCCTCGCCCGTACTCAAGGGGGCAGTCGATCGTCCGTCTGATCGACTGATCCGGTTTTTCTTCCACCACGGCACGGACCCGCTATGATCGAGCGCCTCCGCCGAGAGTTCCTTGACATCCGGCCCGGAGAGTGGCCACTGGCGTTGGGGCTCTCCACCTACTTCTTTCTCGTCATCGCCATTTTCTGGGTGCTCAAGCCCATCAAGCGCGGCCTCGTGATCAGCTACTTCGGCGACAACCCGATCCACCTCGCCGGCTGGGTGTTGTCCGGCGCACAGGCGGAGCAGCTAGGGAAGGTCCTGAACATGATCGTGGCGTTTGCCGTGGTGGGCTTTTTCACGTGGCTCGTCCGGCGATACGCCCGGCACTACCTGATCGTCATCTTTTGCGGGATATTCGGGACGCTCTTTCTCCTCTTTGGAAGCATCATCAACCAGATCGAGGCGCTGGGGGACACGGCCGTCTGGGCATTCTACGTGACGGGCGACATTTGGACGACGGTCATGGTGGCCACCTTTTGGGCGTTCGCGAATGACTTGAACACAGGCGACGAGGCGGAGCGCCTGTACGGCATCGTGGGGCTCGGCGGCGTCGTGGGCGGCTTCGTCGGGGCAACGGTGGTGAGTGGCCTCGTGGAGCAGGCGGGCCGGTCCACGCTCGTGTTTGCCTGCATCCTCCCCACGGCCGTCATTGGCGCCCTGGCCGTCTGGATCCACCGGCGCGAGTGTGGGAAGTGCGGGGACGACCCCGAGGCGCCCTGCTGCCCAGAAGACGATGCCGTGCTCGAGGAGGAGCAGGGGAGTGTGTTTCTGGAAGGGGGCAGGCTCGTGGTGCAGTCCAAATACCTGCTCAGCATCGCCGCCGTCCTGGGGCTCTACGAGATGGTCTCCAACATCGTCGACTTTCAGCTGGCCGTCCTGGTCGAGCAGCAGATCACAGACGGGGCGGAGCGGGACGCGTTCTTCGGCCTCGTGGGGCAGGCCACCAGCCTCGTGTCAATCGGGGTGCAGTTGTTTTTGACGTCGCTCGTGATGAAGCGGTACAGCGTGAAGGTGGCCCTGCTGTTCCTTCCGCTTGCCATCCTGGGCGGCACCATCGGGTTTGTGATGCTCCCCACCCTTGCGTTTGTCGGGTTCATGTCCGTGAGCGACAACGCCCTCAACTACTCGATCAACCAGTCGGCCAAGGAGGCACTCTACACGCCCACCACCCAGGACGAGAAATACAAGGCGAAGTCGTTCATCGACATGTTCGTGCAGCGGGCCGCCAAGGTGGCCTCGGTGGCCCTCAACCTGGGGCTCACCGCGCTTGTGATTACGGACGCCCGCTGGCTGTCGCTGGCCGTCGCCATCCTGCTCGTGGCCTGGATCTTCGTCATCCGCTTCCTGGGCCGCCAGTACGAGGCGCGCAAAGACGCCGACGAGGCTGCGTTCGTGGGGGCCTGACCGGTCGCGGCCCCATCCTCCTCCCTTTCTATTCACCTCAGGGCGCGGGAAAGCAGCGGCGCCAGTCGAGGAGGGTCACGAGGCGTTCCGTATCGGCCTGGTATCGCTTGCCGGTCCAGGTGATGCATACCTCCTCCCCCCCGTCGTCCTGCACGTCCATGAGGACAAACTGCCCATCGTTTTGCCCGAAGAGCCGGATGGGAGTCGGATACGGCCCGTGGGTATATGGTCCACCCTTCACCGACCCACGTCGGCCCAGGGAGGCCACCTGCACGACCGGGAAGCCCCCGCCGTCCTCTTGTCCGTACCGGTTGTGCGTGCCGTCGTCGAGCGCCACCATGTGGGCGTCCCCGGAGAGCGTGACCAGTTGGTCGGCGACCCCGAGCGAATCGATGTAGGTGGCCAGCTCACGCCGCTCCGCCGCAAACCCGCCCCAGTGGTCATTGGAGTCGCCCGGCGCTCCGATCCAGGGCACGCTGCTGCCCCAGGCAATCACCGGGTACTGGTCCTTGGCCTGCGCCAGCTGGCGCTTGAACCACGCTTTCTGGGCCGTCCCCATCATTGTTTTTGTGGAGTCGGGGGCCTGGTTGGGCGTACGGGCCGAGCGCAGGTCGGTCAGTATGATCCGCACGCGTCCCACCGTGAAGGCTTGGTAGATGGGGCGTCGTTGCTCCTTCGGGGCGAGGGGATAATGCGGCACGTATTCCCGGTACGCTTGGCGAGAGGCGTTTTGCCCCGGGGCCTGGCGCGAGCTGTTGTTCGGCCCATAGTCGTGGTCGTCCCACATGTACGCCAGCGCCATGGACCGGAACAGGCGAGCCTGGGGCGACGAGGCATGGACGCGTCGATACGCCGTCCGAAAGGCCGTCGGGGCGGGAACACGAATGTCCTCGTAGTGCAGATCCCCCAGGTGCAGAAACAGATCCGGCTGCGTCCGCCAAAGGGCCCCGAAGACGGGATGCTGCGAACCGGTCTCCGCACAGGCCCCCAGCGCCACCCGAAACGAGAAGGCTCCCGTTCCAAACGTCTGAAACTGACCCTGCTCGGTGGTGTCGATCGCCCCCCCGCGGTGGAGCGCGTAGTGGTACGTGGTGCGGGGCGCGAGGTCGTCGAGATGAAAATGCCGCACGTCGGAATTGGTGGCGGGGACGGTGCCCTCGAAGATCATCGGATCGGCCCAGGTGCCGGTCGTGTCCACTGCCAGGCGGACTTCCCCCTCCGGCGTCGCCGGACGCGCCACCACGCGGGCGGACGAGTCCGTCACGCCCCCGGCCCACAAGACCGTCCCCGAGTCCGCGTCGGCCGGCGAGGACCCCGCCAGACCGAGGGAACGGCAGGCCCCTCCCAGCCCGAGGATTGCCAGTCCCATGGCGAGCGCGCCGGCAAAAAGTCTTGTTCGTACTGAAATCACAGGCATCCCATAAACAGATTCATCGGACGTCTGGCGGCCTCTCTCCATTTGGGAGTCTGAAGGTCTACCTCAATTCCGTCCTCGCTGTATTGTTTGTCGACGGGTTCCGTCGCCCCCAAATCACCGCTTGGCATGGGAAAGCAGTCGCGCATCCCGTTCGCCTTCGGACTGCCAGCCAGGCCCCCGATTTACAGGAGCCCCCAGGCCCCCGCGACGAGGAGGCTCCCGGCCAGGGTACTCCACACGGCATGGTAACGCACGTTCCCGAGTCCCTCATACATGGGGGCCGATCTAAGGTCGGATGGCAGGTTGGCCGCACGGCGTAGCTCACTGCCCCATCCGCACCGCGGCAGGAAGTCGACGGCCACGTGCAGAAACAGCCCCGTAGCGGCCCCGAACACGACGGCGTGAAACACGTCGCTCGTCGGCGGGTCGACCAGGCCAACGGGCACCGCGGCGACGCAGACGGCCGCGGCGGGCCAGAGCAAGAGCGAGACGGAGGCGCCCCGTCGCTGCAGCCGGCGGGCGGCGGCGTACCCGGCCGGACCCTTGTGGGACACGATGGCGAGCCCGAGGAGGGCCCCGAGGGCCGGCATGGTGGCGTAGACGGCCCCAATGACGAGCCCCGCCCCCAGCGAATGCATCGACAGCACCCAAACGACCGGACTCGCAGAATCATCCGTGCCGGGCTTCCCGCGGTGCAGGATCGTATGGACCGTGAAGCCGCCAATGATCCCGAGCGCGATGCCGAGCCCGCCCAGGGACGCGTCGCGCGACACGGCATTCGGCACCAAGAAAAGGGCAGTGCTCGTGACCATGGCCCCGCTCGACAGCCCGTACGCCCACGCCAGGCGACGAAGCCGCTGTGCCGGCGCACCGACGACCTGCCTCTCCGCCCGGCGCCCTAGCTTTGCCCCCACCATCATCACGAGAAAGGCCGTCCAGCCAATCGCGAGCAGCTTCGTGAGGCCCGCCGCGAGGCCAAGGAGGGTCACGAGGCCCATGCCACCGCCACCGAGGGCGACGGCCCACCGGGCGCGCCGGTCTCGGGGCATCAACGTTGAGGGGAAAGAAAACGTCGAGGAGGAAGAAGGCATTGCTGGTGTTTGTCGTTGCTGTTTGGGGTGCGGACGTTGGAAAACACGCGAGCAGGCGCCACCTACGCCAGTGCTTAATCCCACGACGGAAACGGGTCGGAAATCGACGACGCGTCGTCCAGACACGCCTGCGCCAGCTCGCCGACGACGATTGAATTTCATCACTACATGCCCGGCATCATGTGCTCAGGTCACCGGCGGTAAACCCGGCGGCGCCGGCGAGGCGCGTATTGAAGATAGACTGCACCTCCGCGTCGCTCGGGCCGTCCGGCAATCCGAGAATGGCGAGGGCCGTCCGTGGCGGGCTGGACCATTCCCCATCGAAGGAAAAGGCGGCCCGGCGCCCGGCCATCTGCAGCAGCACGCGCTCGTCTCGGGTCTCTTCGGTAAACAAAAACCCCTTCACCCGGAGAATCGTGTCGGGCAGTTCGCGCAAGGCCCGCCGCACGTCGTCGAGGGTTGTGAAGGGCACGTCGGAGCGGTATGACCAGCGCCGGAACGTGTCCTCGTGATCGGGGCCGGGGTGTTCATGGTCGTGGTGTTCATGGTCGCTGTGCTCGTGGTCACTGTGTTCATGGTCGTGGCCCGCGTGGCCCTGACTGTGATCGTGCGCGTCGTCGTCGCGGCCGTGCACGTGGCGTGTCGGTTCGGCGTGCCGGTCCACGAGCAGCGGCACGGGCACGTCGGCATGAACGGTTTCCAGGATGCGTGCGTCGGGCGTCCAGTCCTTGATCCACGCGCGCACTTCGCGAAGACGTGCGGCATCGACCAGATCGCTCTTGTTGAGCAGAACGATGTTGGCCGACTTGATCTGCGATTCCACGAGGTCCTGGATCTGGGCGGCATCGTCCTCATCGTACGGGGCACGCTCCGCGTCGATGACCGTCAGCACACTGTCGAGGCGCAGATGCGATTGCAAGTCCGGCATCATGAGCTGCACTGCGATGGACGCAGGGTCCGAGATGCCGCTGGCCTCAATGAGGATGTGCTCCGGCGGCGTGTCGCGCCCGATCAGGTAGGTCAGTGCCGTCGTGACGCCCCCTTGCATCGTGCAGCAGATGCAGCCGCCTTCCAGGCGGAGCACGTCCTCATCCTGACTGGCGACGAGGTCGGCGTCCACGTTCAGGTCGCCGAAGTCGTTGACGAGGATGGCGACCCGCCGCTCCGACAGGCCGTCCAGCAGGTGGTTGAGCAGGGTCGTCTTGCCGCTTCCCAAAAATCCGGCGAGCACCGTGACGGGAACGGGACGTTGGGGCGATGTGGCCATGGGCGATCGTAGCGATGAGCAGAAGCGATGTCGAATGCGAACGGCGTCGGCGTGCGATTGCCGCGCGATTGGGGAGCCCCGACGGGCTGGTTCTCCTCTCGCGCCTTTCCCGCTACCGATGGACCCCTGCTACCGATGTGCTACCGGCGAGTCTTGTCGGAGGCGGAAGGACTGCCTCCGGTCCGTACAGGGACCCGTCCATGAAGGGGAACCCACAGCGGGCGATCCGCCGCACCGTCAGCGACTGGATGCGGCATCCGGGCCATCCGAAACGACCTCCCCGTTCGGGGTAATGCGCTCTCCCTCCTCCGGCGGTTGCGTCGGAAAGCGGCTGATCGGCACGTCCCCCTTCCAGTCCTTTGGGACGTAGTGTACGTGATCGCCATGCGGTACTTTCTCGTACGGCTGATTTCGGTACGGATTCACCACCTGCCAGGTCAGGTACGAAAAGAACAGGAGCAGCACCGCTCCCAGAATCCACCTGCGGGACGAGCCCCCACGCGCAGATCGCTCGTCATTTGGAGATTGATCGTTTGAGAAGTGATTGCTCATCGGTCTGCCGGAACGTCGCGAGGGAAAGACGAACGGCCCCTAAACTGATACCAATTGCTCGGAATCATAGTACATTTGCCGCCTCCAGCAGGTCATCGTATCGAGTTCGGGAAGCGACCGCCTCATCGGCATGGCGAGAGACGACCGTCGGGCCTTCTGCCGGGAGCGGATTGCTGAACAAATATGTAGCAGGCACTGGGGTAGCAGGCATTGGCTTCACGGAACCGACTACCCACCGACTTTTCAGAAAGCGCGTAAAGCGTCGCCTGCGAATTCCTTTGCAACTCGATGAGATGTTTGTCCGGGTGGACCAAACATCCGTGGGCGGTTTCATGGAATGATCTCCGCAACCTCGACCCCACGCGCAATCGGGAGGTCAAAATACGAGGCCACATTTCGTAAATACTGCGCGTACTCGGGCCCCGACGGGTGCTCGTGTTGAAGGGCGTGTACCGGCGAGGTCTCCAGGACGATCGAGTTGAGATCGAGGTGACCAAACGCCTCGCCCGTAAACGAGGGCGTGATAAACCGCATCTGCTCGGGCCATTGCTCGAAGGAGGCTTCCACCTCGTCCCGTTCCAGAATAGCGAAGCAATCCAGACCGAGATCGCGAAGAACAACCCCGAAGCCCACTCCGGCTGCACCGGCCCCTACGATCGCTACATCTACCGATTGTTATTGCATGGTAGCTTGTATGGTAGCTGATTAAAGCGTAATGACTTGATCGAGCGGACGATCGGACAGAGCAGCATACAGATCCGGAAAGCAGCCCACGCGCACTCCGTCCACCGTTCCCAGCGGTTGACACTCGCCGTCCGGTCCCACATCCCCCTCCGCCAAGCCGCGCGACAGCGCGCAGCGGTCGCACATCATCAACAGGATTTCTTTCTTCTGCGCAACCGCGGCGAGGCGTTCGCCGAGAGGATCGCCCTGGCGCAGGACATACGTGTTGTCGTCGAAGAAAAACATGCCGGCCACGTCTACGCCGTGGCGATCCGCTTCCAGCTGCGGTAGGATCATTTCTCCCAGCTTATAATCAGCGGTGTGGCCCGAGGTACTGAATACGTAAGCAACAGTCATAGCACAGAGGAAAGAAGGTCGGGAGAGAACCTGAGATCAAAACGGCACCGACAGGCTAAGCTGCACGTCGCGGCCCGGCGAGAGCGCGTAGCCCTTGTAGGTGTCCAGGAAGTTGCGGTATGTGGTGTCGAACACGTTCCGCATCGCCACGCGGAGGGACGGTTCGCCCCCGAGGCCAAGTGCGAATCGGCTCTCGATGGAAGCGTCGACGGTGGTGTAGGCCTTCGTGGAGGCCGTTCCGAAAGGAGGCTTTCCCGACGTATTATCGAACTGCGAGAACGGCTCCAACGTGCCGGCGGCGTCTTTGTCGAAGCCGTGCTTGAGGTGAAGCTCAACACGCGGGCTCCGCAGCGGACCGCGATCGTCCGGCGTAAGGTGCACGAAGCCCTCGACGTTGTCGGTGGGCAAGAGGGGCAGGTCTCCATCTCCCCTGCTATCGCCGAGCCCGTCGCCGGTGCCCCCGAGGACCGCCGCCTGGCCGCCCACATGGAGCCACGGCCGCACCTGCGTCTCTACCTTTGCCTCGATGCCGGGAATCACGGTATCGGTCTGGCTCGCCTCGTATATTGGGCGACCGTTTCCATTCGGCCCCCGGTTTTCATTTGTGTTCTCCAGGAAGATGTAGTCGTTGATGGCGTTGACGTAGCCGGTCACCTCGGCGGTCAGTCGGTCGCGCCGGACCCGCACCGACACGTCGGCGCTGTAGGCCCGCTCCGGATCGAGGTCCGGATCGCCCACCTGAAAGGCCGCCACGCCGCCATGCACTCCATTGGTATACAGCTCAAAGATCGAGGGCGCGCGGAAGCCGCTGCTCAGATTCGTAGCCAGGGCAATCCCGTCGGCCACCTTCACGTTCGCCCCCAGCGCGCCGGACAGCGTAACGTACTCGTTCTCCAGCGCATCCGAATCGGTCGTCCGATCGTTCGGCTCCGCGTCGATGGTGCGAACGTCGCCCCGGATGCCTGCATTCAGGGTCCATGGCGCCAGGTCAATCTCCTCGAACGCGAAGAGCCCTACGTTCCAGGTGTCGGCGGTCGGCTGCAGTTCGGCCAGGCCGCGTGTATTCGCGTCTTGACGCTGCACCTCCGCCCCGAGGGTGCCGCCCACAGGCCCGATCTCGGGGTGGACCACCTCCAGGCGGCCGGTGTAGATGTCGGTCTTCAGGTCCACATCGTAGTTGAAGTCGTCGAAGCCCCCGCTGTCCTCGATGACGTCGAGCGTCTGATCGCCGGCCCCATTTCCGGACTGCCGGATGGAGGTCTGGACACTGAGACGCGGCCGCACGACGAAGTCGCCGGCGATGAGATTGCCCTTCGCCACGAGGTTTCCGTGCTCCAGGTTCTGCCCGAGACCGTTCGCATTTTCCGCTCCAGGCCCACCGGTGGGCAGCAGAAAATTGTGGCGGTTCACCCAGTAGTCGCCGTAGAGCTGCACGTTGCCGAAGTCGCCCTGCGTCCCGACCTGGGCGTATCCGTTCCACTGCTCGAAATTCGTGAACGGAATCTCATCAGTATACTTGGGATCGTTGAACGGACCAGGACTCTTGTCCGCAGCCTCGAAGAAGGTCTCCTCCTCAGGGGCGGTGTAGTTGTCGGCGATCCGCCGCTCGAACCCGGCACGGACGCCCACAGGGCCCCGGGCGCCCTGAAGGTCGAGCCCCACGGCCCGCTCGTCGTTGTTCGTGAAGTACTGCGAGCGGAATTTGCCGCCAACCCGAGATTCGCCCAGGTCGGCGGTCGGCGCGTCCTTGGTGAGGACATTGATCGCGCCGCCGAGGGCGTCGGAGCCGTACTGGATGCTGCTGGGGCCCCGCACCACCTCAATGCGCTCTGCCTCGTTCGAGGAGGTGGTGGGGAAGTGGCGCACGCCGAACTGGTAGTACTCCTGCGCGATGCCGTCTTTCAGCACGCGGATGCGGTTGCCCGAGAGGCCCCGTAGGACCGGCTTGCCCGCCTGCGAGCCCGTTTTGATGGACGAAACGCCCGCCACGCTGTTGGACAGAAGGTCGCCGAGGGAGGCGCTGCGATTCACGTCGAGGTCCTCCTCATTGAGTACATCGACGCTCTGGGGGGTGGTGAGGGTACTGCGAGCGCGGGCCGTGCCCGTCACGGTCACCCCCTCGGTTTCCAGCACACGTGTCTTGAGCGACACGTCGACCGTGGCCGTTTCGCCGGCGTTGAGCGTGATTTCTCGGACGACCGTCTGGTGGCCGACGAATCGGATTTCGAGGGTGTGGTCGCCGGGCGGGAGGCCCTCAAGCCGGTACCGGCCATCGGGCCCGGCGGTGGTGCCCCGCTGGAACGCCACGTCGGCAATCTGGGCACCGGGCAGGGGCGCCCCGTCCGCATCCGTGACGGTACCGGTCACCGTGCCTCGGGAGGACTGGGCCTCGGCGGGGAGAATGAAAGCAAAGGACAAAACGAGAAAAGCAGTAAGAATACGGGTCGACATAGAGCGGGATACACTGGTGCAACGGAGCAAACAAGACCATCCCTGCCGTATAGACGGGATGAGGAGACGAGAGGGAGACCCGACCACTGCAGCCACAGAGACACCAGGCATGCACGAGCCCTGTGCCGCGTCAGGTCTGCTGCTATGCAGACAGACGCCGAGCCTGTACGGGCGAGACGCAGACACGCGACTCACCAACAGGGTCTGAGGGGGCAGAGCAATGCCAGAGGCAACAGGACTACGCGAGGCGGGCCCCAGAGAGAGATGGAGGCCCGCGGATAAACCGAACGGATGCCACGGGAGCAACCGCAGCGTGCGACCGGACCTCGACGGACAGCCCCCCTACCACGCGTGGGGCCGTGTCCGGCATGAGCGCCGGCGGCACCAGCAGAAGACGGGTGGCGCAGAGGTCGCACTCCGGCACAATCTGTCCGTCGGTCGCGTCTGTCCAGAGCGCTGCGTCCGACGCGTGGACGTCCGCCGTGTGGCAGGACGACTCCGTCTGTGTGCTCCGTTGTGCCTCCCCATGCTGAACAAGGTGTACAGCCGGCCCAATCACCCCACCCGTGGCGAACGCCACGAGCAGAAGTGCGACCAGAATGGGATGACGGCCTTGCATGGGATAGCGGAGGACTGTCAAAAGACACTCTGTCTATTGACAGGCACCTGCCGGGGTTCCACGTCTAAAAACGACCACACATGCACATTCATTCAGACGATTCGCTACGGCATCACGGTCCCTCCGAATCGACACTCTCGACGCCGGTGCCTACATTGACGGATCCGTGATCGGTGACCCGACTGCCGCCCGTCATGCCCAACTCCGCCCCCCGCGTCGTCGACGTGTACCCGTACCGCGAGTCGTCCGTGAACCCCGAGTTTTTGCTCCTCCACCGCGCCCCCGGCACCCTGTACGCCGGACAGTGGCGCATGGTGGGCGGAAAAATTGACACGGGAGAGGCTGCATGGGAGACGGCCCTCCGTGAGGTGGACGAAGAAACCGGCCACTCCCCCGACCGGCTCTGGACAATTCCCTCCGTCAACGCGTTCTACGAATGGCAAGCGGACCGCATGAACCTCATCCCCGCGTTCGCCGCGGCCCTTCCGGCCGACCCGACACTCGACGACGAGCACGACGCCTTCACCTGGCTCCCCGCCGAGGAAGCCGCCGCCCGTCTGGCGTGGCCTGAACAGCAGCGCCTTCTCCGCCTCGCGGATCGGACGCTCCGGAATGGGATCCCGCCCCGCCTCGTCGTGCAGCCGGCCCCCGAGTGACCGTCGCGCCACAGGTCCACACGACCGGCGCCCATTCCCTCGTGCCCTCCGATGGCGACCTTGCCCTCCCACGAGGCGCACGGAAATGCCCGACGACAGGGCTCCGGTGCAGAGGCGTTCAGAGCCTCGACTACACCATGTAGTCGTCCGTGGGCACGTCGAGGAAGTCCATGAGCCAGTCGAGCGCCCAGGTTTGGTTGTCCTCCCCGCTCCACTCGTACCCGGCCTGCACCTCGTCGGCCACCTGTGGCCAATCGACGGTCCAGTCCTTGTAGACGTGGAAGGAGAACTGGCTCACGTCCGTCTCGAAGTAGACACAGCCCTCGTCGGGGTCGTAGATGGAGGTGGCGGTGTCGTCCTCGCGGGCCCGCTCGGCGGCCCACACCACGAGCGGCACCTTAAAGCGGTAGTCCATCTCATGAACCCGCTTGGCCTCGCTGTTGAGGTAGTTGGCCAGGACGACGCTTCCATCGCCGTGCTCGATGGCCGCTTCGGCGGCGTCGCGGGTCGACGGGTCGGCGTCGATCTTGTCGAGGGCCACCTCTACGAGCGGCCACACGTCTACGGGCTCGGGGTCGTTGGCGGCGTCTTCTTCGCGGGGGATCGTGACGGTGCAGGATTCGAGGTCCACGGGGGGATCGGATTGGTGAGAGAGACGAAAAGAACCGATTCAGCGACGCTCCCGCTGCGGTACAGTCATCGTATGCGCCGCGCCCCCAGAAGATCGCGGGGGCATCAGTCGATCGCATTCACGTTTCCGCTCCCCGTGATGTTCGTCGACACCGCGGGCCGGCCCCGGTACCCCACGTCCCCGGAGCCGAAGATAGAAGCCTCCAGCTGCTCAGTCACGTGCACGTCCGCGCCGCCGGACCCGGCAATGCGTACCTCTGTCGTCCGTGTCTCCAACTCCGCGGCCCGCAGGTCCCCCGAGCCGGCGATGTTGAGGGAGAGCGCCCCGGCTCGCCCTCGCAGCGTCGTCGTTCCCGAGCCGGCCACCTGCACGTCGAGCCGGTCGGTGCTCACGTCCAGGGTCGTGCGGCCCGACCCCGTCACGTTGAGCGAAAATGTCTCCGCCTCGATCTGATTCTCGCCCACGATCTCGCCCGATCCGGCCAGCGAGGCGGACTCGATCGCTGGGGCCGTCACGTAGATGTCTACCTCCGCGTCGTAGGACTCCTCGTCCCCGAACAGGCGGTCGAGAATGCCCGTGTCCTGATCCGTCGGCAGCGTGAGGGTTCCGTTCTCGACGACGGCCTCGAACTCGTCGAGGACCGTTCGGGGGGCCTCAATCTCGACGGACCGGGCGTCGCCCTGCCGCAGGTGAAGGGTGCCGGGCACGTGAAACGCAACGGCTGTAAAGGCCTCCACAGAGCGGGCCTCCCGGACGCGCTCTTGGGCGACGGTGTTGTGAAGCGGCAGGACGAGGAGGCCGAGGAATAGCGCGGTTCGCCAGACGGACGGTTGGGGGAGCATGAGTGGACAGGGGGGTGATGGGACATGCAAGTGAGTGTCACGCATGTTCATCACGGTGGGGACTCCTTCGGTGTTACACCCCCGATCCACCTACCGCGATGGACGAACGTGGGACGGCACCACGCAGTCCTGCCGCCGGGTGTCCATGAGCTGAAGAATCCGCCAGCCATCGGCCTGCCGCACCAGTTGCACAGCGTTCACACCACAGTGCGACCGCTCGTCGCCGAGATAGAAGGCATACGGGACCCAGGCGCTCGCGAGCGGTCCATCCACGCGGACTTCGACCGCCCACGTGCGCTCGTCCCACGCCTGTTCGTGGAGCTGCCCGACGGCCTCGACGAACGCATCGACGGGGGTACGGCGAACAGCTGCCGTGTCGCTCGGGCCCACCGCGGTGTGTAGGCGGGCGCCGTCGTGAAAGAGGCCCCGCACCGCGGTGCTGTCTCCAGCCCGCATGCCATCGAAGAGGGCCTCAATCGTGCGTCGAACGGCCTCTTCTTCGGCCGGCACCGACTCGGGGCCGGACTGGGCCAGCGCCGCGGGCCCCAGGAGGCCCGTCAGGAGAAGAACGCACAAACCACGACGTGCCATGGGCATCCAGTCATTCGTCGGCGCGGCGCATCGACAACTCCGCAAGGAGATCCGTGTTGGGGTCGAGCCGTACGGACGACGGCACGTGGGGACAGTCGACCCGGGCCTGCGCGTCTCGTCCCTGCAAGAAGAGCGTCGTGGTGCGCGAGGGGGCGTCCCCAACCGCCACCTCCACCGGCACCTCGAACGGCGGCTCGTCCTGCGTTTGTCGCAGCGTCACGACACACTCGTTCGCGGTGGCGTCGTGGCGCCAGGTGCCCTCAATGACCGGGTGGCCGGGGCGGCGCGTCCACTGGTCGAAGAACGCCTCCAGGTCCTGCCCCGACACGTCCTCCATCACGGCCCGGAAGTCACGGGTGCTCGCGTTGCGGTCGCGGTAGCGCTCGTAGTAGGCCCGCAGGCCCGCCCAAAACGGCTCGGTCCCCACCTCCCGGCGCAGCATGTGCAGCACCCAGGCCCCCTTCTGGTAAGGATTCGTGTTGAGAAGCTCGTTGGGATCGCTGTAGGTCGTGTCCACGAGCGGCTCGTCCGGGGTTTGTTCGTGAAATCGGACGGCCTGCTCCCGGGCACGGGTCATGTAGCGTCGGAGCGCCGCCTCGCCCCGGGCGTGCTCCAGGTAGAGGCCCGTCAGGTACGTGGCGAAGCCTTCACTGAGCCAAAGGTGCGGCCAGTCCGCCTCCGTGACCGTGTTGCCGTACCACTGGTGCGCAATCTCGTGGGCGAGCAGCGGCGTGTCGTCCTCGCCGTCGGCCACCGCCGTCTCGCTGTAAAAGATGGCCGCCGCGTTCTCCATCCCCCCGTACCGCGTGGTGGACTGCACGTTGGCGAGCTTCTCATACGGGTACGGCCCCAGCTTGTCCTCAAAGAAGCGGAGGATGGGCGGGGCCTGTCCCAGGTCCTCAAAGCCGCGCCCCCGGTCTTCTGGATAGACCCAGCTCTGCACGGGCACCCCATCGACGGTCCCCGCCGTGTCCACCGCGAAGTCGGCGGCCCCAATCACCATCACCTTCGGCGGCAGGGGCACGTCGGTCCGCCAGTGCGTGTGGCGCACGTCCCCCGACGTGGAGTCGGCCACGAGCGCGCCGTTGCTCACGACCTCGTACTGCGCCGGGGCCGTCACCCGAAACGCCACGGTCGCCTTGTCGGAGAGGTGGTCCACCACCGGGAGCCAGTGGCGGGCCCGGTTCGGCCAGTTGTCCCCGAAGAAGGTGCGGGCGCCGTGCTGGTTGGTGCCAATGATGAGGCCATCGGCGGGCACGCCCGCGTACTCGATACGGAACGTGCGCGTCTGCCCCTCACGGAGGACGGACGGGGCAATGCGCAGGAGGTCCTCGGTGTGGTGGTACGACACCGTCGCTCCCTCTTCGAACACGGAGGCAACCCGCATTCCGGTATCCTCCCCGGCCGAGCGCCCGACGAGGTCGAGCCGCACGGCCGTGAGCGTGTCGGTTTCGACCCGCAGGCGCACGGTGGCCGTGCCCTCAATCCGATCCGTGGTGTCGGAGAGCGTGAGGGAGAAGTCGTAGTCCTGCACGTCGATGCCGGGCTGGGGCTGGGCGGCGGGGCCCGGCGCGGGCTGCGCACAGGCCCCACGGCCCCACAGCAGGACGCTTCCCCCTACGAGAAGCACGAGCACCCAGCGCCAAGACGAAACACCAAGATTCATTGTGAAGACCTCTGGTCGGCAAGCATTAATTTCCAGGGCGAACCTCAATCTCTCGGGTCGTGTCGTTGAACGGACCGGGCACGACGTTGCCGTCGCTCCCAATGAGCTGCAGGGTGACTTCGTAGGTGCCCCCCTCCAGTCCAGTTACGAAGGCCGGGGCCCACTCGGTCAGCGTCGTCGATGCGACCTCGCCGCCCTCCGCGTCCCGGATGGTGTAGCGGGCCTGGTAGCCGTCGGGGCCCAGTTCCACATTGTGGAGATAGAAGTCCAGCATGATCCGGTCGGCGCCGTCGCCACTGTACGTCCCCTTCGGCCGGCTGTAGATGATGGCCGGCTCCCTCGCGCCGAGCATGAACTCGCCGGACTCCTCCCCGACGTAGAAGTTGACCAGGTCGTACGCCTCTCCTCCCTTCACGCTCTCGTGGTAGGAGCGACTCGGAAAGGCGATGAGGGTGTGCGCTCCGGGCTCCAGATCGCCGAGGTCGAACAGCGTTCCGGCCTCGTAGTTGGCCATGTAGGGCTGGTTGTCCAGGATGACGTGGAAGTGCTGCCCGTTTCCGGAGTTGGCAATTTCGTCGGCCCGCTCCGTGTCCGTCTGGATGCCAGCCTCAAAGTTTTCGGCCTCGATCGTGATGGCGGCACTGTCATCGTCCACGACCGCACTGTCGGCCGGGGCCGTCACGCGGGCCGTGGCGCCATCGATGGCCGGCGAGCGATCGCCCGCCTGAATCTGCACGCCGTCCCCGCCGCCTCCGCCGCCACAGCCGGCAAGAAGCAGAAGACCGCCACACACGAGAGAGAGCACGGAAAGAGAGGCGCGGGGGGACTGTGGCATAAGAAACACGGAGCGTGGGTCGTAAGAACGTGAGCGAAAGGGGGACAACGTTTTGGGATTCATAGTAAGAATAGGCAGCAGGGCCCCGTCTGTCAACGCATCTGTTCGGCGGCGCTGCTTTTCCTCCTCCCTTCCGGACGCGTCTTCGCGGGGTTCATCAGGCGTGGAGGCCCCACCAAGCGACAAAGACAACCACGCCCCCAGCGAAAGCACTTGTCACGGCGTGGAGGCGGAGACGGTCGAGCAGATGATGCTGCGCGTCAAACTCCCCGGCGGTCGTCTCGGGATCGGTCAGGCCGGCCGCCTCCGACACCTCGCCTCCAATCTCACACCGCGGGAGGAAGTCGAGCGCGACGTGCAAGAAGACGCCCGTTGCGACGCCAAACACGAGGGCGTGGACCACATCGCTGCCGGGAGGAGACACAAACCCGACGGGCACCGCCGCGGCGGCCACCGCAGCCGCCGGCACCAGGAGCACCGAGACGGACCGGCCCGCCCGGTACAGTCGTCGTGCGGCCGCGTAGCCTGCCGGGGCTTTGTGCGACACGATCGCGACGCCGAGCGCGGGGCCCAGGGCCGGCATCGTCGCGTAGACGGCCCCGATGACGAAGCCGGCGGCCAGCGAATGGGCCGTCAGCTCTAGCGTCGTGGCGTCGAACGGAAGGTGCAGATGCGCCAACTGGTGTTGGGCCGCGTGCAGCACGAACCCTGCGAACACGCCGGCCGCAATCCCAAATCCGCCCACGACCGGGTCGTGGCCGATGGCCGTCGGGATAAGAAACGCCCCCGTACTCGTGACCATGGCCCCGCTTGCTCCTCCG
>NZ_NCQY01000013.1:0-33303 GCF_002894645.1 Salinibacter altiplanensis | reverse complement strand
CCCCCAGGCGAGGCGGCGGGCCTGCCGTCCCCCCCCGGACCGGCTCGCGGCCTCGGACTGTGCCCCCAGCCAAGCCCCTCCCGCCATGGCAACGAACGCCGTCGCCCCGATCACCAGCAGTTTCCAAAGCGATGCCGCCGCGGCAAGCCCCATCGCAGCGGCGAAAAGTCCAGCCCCGACCCATCCAATCGGCGAAACCGAGCGCGCGGGCGACGACAAGGAAGAGGAAAACATTGAGCACCGAGGCAGGGCAAAGACAGTGAAGGAACGGGACAACCGTGCCGCCGCGGGCGCCCCCTGGTGGGAACGCCGCGAAGAGGCGGCCCAGCACCACGCGCATCTTCTAGAGCATCTTCAGGGCCCAAACAATAAAACCCTCGGCTCCGAATAATCGGAGCCGAGGGGCAAGCGGTCCGGACGGGACTCGAACCCGCGACCTCTGCCGTGACAGGGCAGCATTCTAAACCAACTGAACTACCGGACCGTCCATTTCGAAAGTGCACACAAGTCTAGGTTTGAGAGCCGGTCGGGTTCCACACCCGAGGAATGTTCACACAGGTTCCACCCACGTCTCCATGCCAGCCTCCAGCCCCCGGCGCTCCTTGAATTTCTCTCGGGGCTACTTTCGGCTCCGGAAACAATCGGAATTAGAAAGGTAACAGGGCGTGGTCCACGGGTATAAGAGACGGACCTGCACCGTGTTTTCCAGTACACCGATTCTTTCAGACCGCCGACAGACCCGACAATGCCGACCTACACGTATCGCCGCGAAGACGGAAGCACCTTTGAGGCCGATCAGCCTATCACCGAGGATCCCCTCGACACATGCCCGGACACGGGACAGGACGTAGAACGGATTATCACCGACAACCCTGGCGTCATCTTCAAGGGCGAAGGCTTCCATGTGAACGACTACGACGAGCATGGCCCCAAGGGCAATGCCGCTGACTCCAACGACGCGGATGGAGGGTCCGAGACGGGAACATCATAGGACAGGCGGCCCCGGCGGGCCTGTCTCCCGCTGTCTCCAGGACGCCATTCTCGCCCGACCGCCGACGCGGCCCACCGCAACCATCACTTCTCCTCCAGCATCTCGATTGAAAACCACTCCGCATCCGGCTCCACCATGAGGGCCGGCTCTGGACCCGCATCGTCCCAGCCCTGATCCTCCACCGTCATGAGGGGCGTCAACGACATGTCTCGGTCCACTACAATCTGACAGGCAAGGCGCACCTCCCCGAACTGACCGGTGTCGGTGAGCTTGGCGTGCTCGGCCTCGGTCATGACTTGAGGTTCTCCTTCCTCAAACTGTACCCGGCATGTGGTGCATCGACACCGTCCCCCACAACGATGCCCCACCGCGCCTCCACAGTCCTCAATGGCCCGGACAAGGCGTGTGCCTTCCTCGACCTCACAGGTGCCAACGCCGTCAATCGTAAGCTGGTGCACAGAAAGAGCTGCTGTTTGGAGGGAGCGCACAGACAGATGCATAAAGAGACAAATCGGAGACGATTACGTCAAACGAAAGCAGACCCTTCTCGAAAAGAGCTACCGACCCCGTACTGGCCGGACAGCGCCCCCTCGCTTCTCTGTCTCCGGGACCCGGTGCCGACCGGTCGGAAAATGCGCTGAAATAAACCCGTAACGTGTGGAGTCTTCGGGCAACGCGGATCGGCTCCATACTCATATTGCGGATGACTTTCCCGCTGTCTCCCCTTTTCCTTTGACTCATGCCTCACCCTGTCGTACTGGTCAACGAGGACGACCGGCCGCTCGGGACCGCCGACAAACTCCGTGCCCACGCGGAGGGGTGGCTGCACCGTGCCTTTTCGGTGTTTATCTTCGACCCCGCCGGTCGGCTCCTCCTCCAACGGCGCACCGAGGACAAGTATCACTCCGGCGGGCTTTGGTCAAACACCTGCTGCAGCCATCCTCGTCCCGAGGAGCCCCCGATCGAGGGGGCCCGTCGCCGGCTCCCCGAAGAACTCGGCTTCACAGCGTCCCTGACGGCGGCCTTCCAGGATCGATACAAGCTGTCCGTTGGGGAGAATCTCGTGGAGCACGAGCACAACCACGTGTTTATCGGCACGGCAGACGCGCCCTCCGTTCGCCCTAGCGCCGATGAGGTAGACGACTGGGCATGGGTCTCCCCATCCGTCCTGCGTGAAGACGTGGCCGCCCGCCCCCACCGGTACACGACGTGGTTTCGGCATCTTCTTCGCCCTGCCCTTGCCGCCGCTCCCTCTCCCTCTGGCGGCCCGTCGGCCTCCACTCCCGCCACGTAGCACACGTCCCCCTCAACGCCCCGGTCCCCTCGGCGGCGCAAGATTTTCGATCCTGCTCGTCCCATCCTCCTCTTCTCGTGCCCGACGGTCGCCCCCCGTATCGTCAATACGCAGGCCTGGCCCTCGTCATCCTGGCCTACGTCGGAGGCATCATTGGCTGGTCGTGCGCGGTGCAGCAGACCACATCCTCTCCTTCCCCCAGGGACTCCGTACAGGTCCAAACCATGCAGTCTCGGGTGGAGCCCCGGTCCGCCATCGCAGAAACCGCCTTCGCTTTCCTCTCTCTCCCGGAACGTCGCCCTTCGTCTAGACATATCTTGCACCGTCGTTTTCCGTCCCCTTCTCCCGTGTCGTCTCACCAGACCCTGAGGTCCCTCGATGCCTGGGCGCATGTGGATGTTGGTACTGCTCTTGTGTGTAGGGGCCGCTTCTCCTCTCGCCGCGGCCTCTTCGCCCCTCTCTTCCACGACGGATTCGACCCGGCATAGCGCGTTTGATCACCTGCTGGACCGATTCGTGGACGCGCGCGGGGACGTGGACTACGCAGCCCTGCAACGTCAGGCCGACTCTGTCCTTGCGCCCTACCTCCAGACGCTGGCAGAGGCCCGTCCCTCCACGCTGGACCGCACGGCACGCCTTGCGTTCTGGATCAACGCGTACAACGCCTACACGCTGCAGCTGATTGTCGACCACTACCCGGTGACGAGCATCCGGGACATTGACGGGCCGCCCGGCGGCGGCACGCCGTTTGAACGCCCGGTCGGGCCCGTCGCCGACACCGTGCGTACGCTCGACGAAATCGAGCACGAAATCATCCGCGTACGGTTCGACGAGCCTCGCATCCACTTCGCGCTCGTCTGTGCCGCCAAGAGCTGCCCGCGTCTCCGTCGGGAGGCCTACACGGGCCCCCGCCTCGACGCGCAACTCGACGCGCAGGCCCACCGGTTCCTCCACGCGCCCCGCAAAAATCACGTCCCCAACGGCGACGGGACCGTTGCTCTGTCCCCCATCCTCAAATGGTATGGGGACGACTTCGGCCCCACCCCGGCCGCGATTCAACGGGCCCTCGCCCCGTACTTCAACGGAACGGTACAGGACTCTCTCGCGCGAGGGGCGTACACGGTCCAGTATCGGCCCTACGACTGGACCCTGAATGCCCCCTCCCTGAACCGCGGCGACGGGGACCCCGACGTCGCCGCGGAGTCGTGACCCGCCGGCCAAACCCGAACATTTCTTCGCCCGTTGAGTTGTTTGCTCTTGTGTCCCGATTGGGGCACCTCCGCCTCTCTGCTCTCTTTCTAACCCTGTCCGACGCGCATGGCCCACGAGAAGTACGAGCCGGTCATCGGCCTGGAGGTACATGTCCAGCTCCAGACCAACGCCAAGATCTTTAGCCCGGACGCCGCGGCGTTCGGGGCCGCCCCCAACACGCAGGTCGATCCCATTAGCCTCGGCCACCCGGGCACGCTGCCCGTGCTCAACGAAACGGTGGTCGAGCATGCCCTGCGACTCGGCCTGGCAACCCACTGCTCGATCGCGGACCGCTCGGCCTTCGCGCGGAAGCACTACTTCTACCCGGATCTGCCGAAGGGGTATCAGATCTCCCAGTACGACACGCCGATCTGCTACGATGGATACGTAGAGATCCGGCCGGGCGAGCAGAAAAACGCCTCCTCCGGCCCCGACTCCCGCCGCGTCGGGCTGACGCGCATCCACATGGAGGAGGACGCGGGCAAATCGATGCACGCCTCGTCCGGACACACCACTCAACTCGACTACAACCGGTGCGGGGTGCCGCTGCTGGAATTGGTGACCGAGCCGGACCTTCGCTCCCCACGGGAGGCGTCCCTCTTCCTTCAGCGGCTGCGGCAACTGGTGCGGTACCTCGGCATCAGCGACGGCAACATGGAGGAGGGCTCCCTGCGCTGCGACGCGAACGTGAGCGTGCGTCCGAAGGGCCGCAAGGCGTTCGGGACCCGCACCGAGCTGAAGAACATGAACTCAATGCGCCACGTGGAGCGGGCGCTCGACTACGAGATTGCCCGCCAAAGCGCCGCCCTGGAACGGGGCGAGTCCATCACTCAGCAAACCCTGCTCTGGGACGCGGACGCAGGCACGACCCGCCCGATGCGCTCGAAGGAGGACGCCCACGACTACCGCTACCTTCCCGACCCGGACCTGGTAGAGATACAGGTGGAGGAGCCCATGGTCGAAGAGGTCCGCAGGAGCCTTCCCGAGCTCCCACGGGCCCGCCGCCGACGATTCGTCGAGGACGTTGGGCTGCCCGAATACGACGCCGGCGTCTTGACCGAGGAACGCGCCGTGGCCGACTACTTTGAGGAGGCCCTCCGCCACCTCTACAAGCGGACCAAGGGCGGCGACACCGACGCGCAGGCCAAGGCGGTGTCGAACGTCATCATGACCGAAGTAATGCGCGTGCTCAACGAGCGAGGCCTTTCCGTCGGCGAGCTGGCAGTCGGCCCGGAACGCCTGGCCCAGCTCGTGTTTCTGCGCCTGGAGGACAAGGTCAGCTCCAACGGCGCCCAAGAGGTCTTCGAGGCCATGCTTGAGGAGCCCGACAAGAGCGCGGGCCGCATTGCCGACGAGCGGGACCTGATTCAAGTCACGGATCGCGGCGCAATTGCTCCTGTGGTAGACGACGTGCTCGACGACAATCCGGACAAGGTACGCACCTTCCTCGGGGGCAAAGAGGGCCTCCTTGGGTTCTTTATCGGACAGGTGATGCAGCGCTTCGACGGCTCCCCCGACCCGGAACTGGTCCGGTCGCTGCTCCGGAAAAAACTCGACGCGCGGCGGGACACGGCGGATGTCGACGAGTAACCGCCCTCCATGATTTTCGACGTGTCTGCCCTCGCCCCCACCGCCTCGTTGGGGCGGTGCATTCTGGGCGCACTTTTCCTCCTCGTTCTGGGCAGTGCCTGCCAGCCGCCCTCCTCTTCGATTCAAAGTCACCTGAGGGGTCGGATTACCGTCGCCCCGTCGGCTAACTCCTCGGACCCGTACCGCGACGTTCGGGTCCTCGTGCTTCGTCCGGCCGGACGCCGCCTCGACACCCTGGGCCACGCCCGGCCCGGCCCCGACGGCCGCTTCCAAATACCGATTTCCGCACCGGAGCGGGGCATCTATTCCCTGTCCATTTGGGGCCGCGGGGGGCGCACACAGCTCGCAAGTACGGAGTACGTGGTGGCCGCCGACGACACTGCCTCGCTCCACGTTGCCCTCCCGACCGGAGGAGAAGGGGTTCGTCCCGTGTCGCCGGAAAACCGGGCTCTTCGGGCATACCGCAACGCCATGGCCATGTACCAGCGCCTGCTCACGCGTCGGCTCCGGGACGACTCCCCCAGCGCCAACGTGCAGGTCCAAAACATTCGTCTGACCAGCAGTGTCCTGTGGAGCCTCCGCGATCGCTACCCGGGCACCTACGCCGCGGAGTTTGCCGCCGTCGAGTCCCTCTCACTACTGGAGGGTTGGAACGACTCGTTGATCGTGGCCCGCGCCCGCCAGATCTCCCCCAACAGTCCGCGCTACGGCGACGCGGCTCACATTGCCCGGCGGGCCGAGGCCCGCCTCTACGGGCACCGGGCGGCCCTCACGCTGCTCGACACCCTGGAGGCCCGTGCCTCTGGCCCGCGGCAACGGGCCGGGGTGCAGGCCGCCCGCATCCAGGCGTTCCTGGACAGCGCACAGGTGAAGGCGGCCCTCTCGGCCTCCCAACAGCTCCGAACCCGATTTCCACGCACGCCCTGGGCCCGGGGGGCTCGGCGCACCGAGCACGAGGCGGCCCACCTGCAGCCGGGCATGATGGCCCCGAACCTGACGCTCCCGACCCTTCGAGGCGACACCCTTTCCCTCCATGCCCTCCGAGGTCGGCCCGTCGTCCTCGAATACTACCGGCCCGGCCTCGACCTGTACGCGCTACAACGTCCCCTCCGGAACGCCCTCTACGACGCCACCCGGGCCGACTCCGTCGCGTTTGTCTCCATTTCTACCGAGCCCGATACGCTCATCAACCACGCCTTCCTGCAAGACCGACGGCTTCCGGGCCACCGGGCCATCGCCACCGGTGCGCCCCAGGGCCCGCTCGTTGCTCCGTACAACGCGGCCCACGTCCCCAGTTGGATTCTCATCGACCACACGGGGGCAATCGTGGACCGCTATCGGGCGAGCGACCTTCCCGCCCTCCGGCAACGCCTCGTCCAGCTTCTCCGCCCCCAGGCCCCGACGCCCTCCCCGCAACCTCTTCCCTGACCGTTTCCGACGATCCTTCATGGAGTCGGGACGTGAAGACCTTGAAACGCACTCCATTGTCCGCGTACTTGGCTGGTGCTAGTCCATCAACGGTCTTTCCGAAATTGTCCCGTCCACGCCGTGTCCTCTGCTCTCTCCGGAACCCTCGCCTACATCAAAAACTTCTTTCAAGACCGGGATGTTGCGGCAATCGCCCCCTCCTCCTCATTTCTGGTCCGGCGTGTCTGCAAATGGATCGACTTCGAGGAGGATCAGATCATCGTCGAGTACGGTCCCGGAAACGGGGTCTTCAGCGAGTTCATTCTCGACCGCATGACGGCAGACTCGACCCTTCTTCTGATCGAGAGCAACCCCGCCTTCGTGGAGATGCTCGAGGACCGAACCGCCGACGAGCCGCGGGCCGTGGTGGTGGAAGACCGGGCCGAGCGCATCGTTGAGATTCTCGACGCACACGGGGTGGACGCCGTCGACTACATCGTGTCCGGCATCCCCTTCTCTTTCCTCGACGAGACTGAGCGAGAAGGCCTCCTCGCCCGAACGCGAGACGTCCTCGCGGCCAACGGGAAGTTTCTCGTCTACCAGAACTACAACCACCTGGAGGCGCCGCTCCGCGAACACTTTTCGGAGGTCACGAAGGAGTACGAGCCCCGCAACATTCCCCCGACCATGTTTGCCTACGAGGCGCAGAAGTAGCCCTGCACCCTGCTGGTCTCAACTTTTCCATATTCTCTCCCCGTTTATGTTGGTCGCTGGCAACTGGAAGATGAACACTGATGTCTCGGAGGGCCGGGCGCTGGCCGACGCCATCGCGGAGGGCCTTTCGTCTTCGCCCCCCGACCTTGGCGACGTGGACGTTCTCGTCTGTCCCCCGTACGTTCACCTGCCGGCCGTCCTCGACGCACTGGCGGAGGTTCCCGTTACGGTGGGGGCGCAGGACATGCACGCCGAGGGCGAGGGCGCCTACACGGGCGACGTGTCCGCCCCCATGCTTGCCTCGATCGGGTGTGACGCCGTCATTCTCGGCCACTCCGAGCGGCGCGAATACTACGACGAGACGGACGCGGACGTGAACGCCAAGGCCAAGCAGGCCCGGGCCCACGGCCTCGTGCCCATCGTGTGCGTCGGCGAGACGCTGGAGGAGCGGCAGGCCGGGGAGGCCGACACGGTCGTCCAGGACCAAGTGGACGGGGCCCTCTCCGGCGTCTCGGTCGACAGTGGAGACGCCCTCATCGTGGCCTACGAGCCGATCTGGGCCATCGGCACCGGCGAATCGGCCGCTCCTGCACAGGCCCAGGAGATGCACGCGGTGATCCGGGACGACCTCACGGAGCGATACGGCGCCAACGTGGCGGACGACATTCCCCTCCTCTACGGCGGCAGCATGAAGCCGCACAACGCCTACGGCCTCCTCTCCCAGCCCGACATCGACGGGGGCCTCATTGGCAGCGCCAGCCTGGCGGCCGACAGCTTCCTCGGCATCGCCGAGAAGGCGGTGGAGGTGCAGGAGGAGTCCGGGAGCTGATGCCTTTCTCCCATTGGCGTGTTGCTTCGGCCCAGGGACGCGAACAACAACCCTCTGTTGCGTCTTGGAGGAGTTGATTTGGACACCGCCGTTCCAGATTCCTATACTCTCCACTAGGGGTGGACGCTGCACTGCGTCATCGGCGTGGACGAAGACCTGCTTCCTTCTTACCATGTGGAGTAGCCCCTCGTCGCTCACACCCGGCCGAGGCCCTTGCCCCCTCGTTCTGTCCCACATTCTTCCCCGACCGACCCATGGCCCAAGCAACCCGCACCCCCATTGCCAAACACCTCGGCGACGAGGCCGAGGATTTGCTCGACCACGAGTGCGAGACCATTCCAAAAGACCAGCTCCACCTTCCCGGCCCGGACTTCATCGACCGCGTCTGGAAGGGCTCGGACCGCAGCCCCCAGGTTCTCCGGTCGATGCAGCAGATCTTCAATCACGGCCGCCTGGGGGGATCCGGCTACATCTCCATCCTGCCCGTCGACCAGGGCATCGAGCACGCCGCCGGCGTCTCCTTTGCGCCGAACCCGATCTACTTCGACCCCGAGAACATCGTCAAGCTCGCCATCGAGGGCGGCTGCAACGCCGTGGCCACCACCTACGGCGTACTCGGCTCCGTGGCGCGGGACTACGCCCACAAGATCCCCTTCGTCCTCAAGATCAACCACAGCGAACTGCTCTCGTACCCGAACCGGTACGACCAGGTGCCCTACGCCCGCGTGGAGGACGCCTACGAGCAGGGCTGCGTCGGCGTCGGGGCCACCATCTACTGGGGCTCCGAAGAGTCGAACCGCCAGCTGCAGGAGATCTCGAAGATCTTCTCCCGCGCCCACGAGCTGGGCATGACCACCATTCTCTGGTGCTACGTGCGCAACAAGGAATTCGTCCTGAACGGCTCCAACTACGAGGGCTCGGCCGACCTGACGGGCCAGGCCAACCACCTCGGGGCCACCATCGAGGCGGACATCATCAAGCAGAAGCAGCCGACCCTCACCGGCGGGTACCAGGCCGTGCGGGACCACAAGGACGACGGCTACGCGAAGGACCCGTCGCTCGTCGATGAGACGCTGCTGACGGACCACCCGATCGACATGACCCGCTACCAGGTCGCCAACAACTACATGGGCCGCTGCGGCCTGATCAACTCCGGCGGGGCCAGCGGCGAGAACGACCTGCAGCAGGTCGTCCGGACGGCCGTCATCAACAAGCGCGCCGGCGGGATGGGCCTCATCACCGGCCGCAAGTCGTTCCAGAAGCCGATGGAGGACGGCGTCGAGGTCTTGAACGCCATCCAAGACGTGTACCTCGACGACGACATCACCATTGCCTGACCGCGCATCGTCGGGGCGCAGGCCCGCCTCGGTTGCCGCCCGCGTCGGGCGTGCCTTAACCATCTAACCATTTCGTGCCGAGCATCACAGCGTGCCTCCACCACCCGGTGGGGGCACGCTTTTTCGTGTTTAGGGGCCGGCTGGCTCATTGTCCTTCCATCTCACGCGCCACGCCTTCGCCGGCTTCGCCTCGCGACTTCCGCAGCTACGGGGGAACGGCGGGCCGCACTGTTCCTGCCACACGTGCGCCGCTCGTGTCGTGTCTCCGGCCCGTACCTGCACCGTCCAGCCCTCGTCGTTCTTCTCCAGGCCCACGCCCCGCACGGCCGTCAGGGCGGTCGTGCCCAGGTGTCGCCGGAGAGACAGGCACGCCGCCTGTACGGGCCGCGGCTGGGACACCGCCCCGCGCACCCGGTCGAGGTCATACAGGTGGCCCTGCCGATGGGCCCTCATCAGGTCGGCCATATCGCTGGGACGGAGCCAGCCGTAGTGCGTGCCATCGGGCAACGCCACGGCAGTGGGGGCGAAGCGGTGGCCCCCGAGGTGCGACGTCTGCCACGCGGCGTCGGGGGCGGCGTCGGCCGCAGCCTGGGCGACGGGACGTCCCCACTTGGCGCAACAGGCATCCCGGCGGCCGTTCACACAGGTGAGCACGAGCGGCGCCGGGTCGGCCGTCGAAGAGGAGTCTCGGAGTGCACCGGGCACCTCGAGGGCGGCAAGGTCGTCGTAGGCCCCGAGTGCCCACTCGCGTACGATTGGCTGAGGACCGGTCCGAACCGCAATGCAGCGAATGCTCCCTGGGGCGTCCCAGGTGTTGAGCCCTCGGCGGATGAGCTGGACCCGCAGGTCAGACATCGTTTCCGTCCACGCCGCAATGGCATCGTGCACACTGCGGCCCCAGCCGGCCTCCTCGACGGCATCTGGGCCCCACGGCGCGGGGTCTTCAATTAGGAGCCAGTGGGTCGCCTCGGTGGCGGTGCCCATCGGCGATACGCCATGCGAGCGGGCCAGCCGCGAACAGAAAGCGGGAGCCATACAAGCCTCTTCGAGCAAGCAGGTGGGGAATCATCGATTCATTCCTATGGATGGACGCGGTCCCGGATTCCTTCTGTCATCGCCCCACGTAGAACCTGTTTTGATTTTGGATCGGATGGGGGGAGCGAGCATCGATGAGCCGAAAATCGGCGCACGGTCGAGGGCTGTAGTCGGGCTTTGTGTCCCCTCCACGGCCGGACGGTCTGACCGCCCTGTTGAATCTCGTGCCGCCCCCTCTCGTTCGCTCCGTCACGTCGGTTTTCCCCCAAGTTTTTCGTGTCCATGCCCGAGCCCGATTCGCCCGAACCCAACGCGGCCTCTCCTGCGGACGGGACGTCCGACCGCACGCCCGACACGCCGCCCCTCGATCCGTACACCGCCCACTACCCGTCGTGGGCCCAGGAACTGGCGCGAAAGTACTTCACGAAGACCGTCTCCACCTTCATCCTGCACGGGGACATCCGGGACGTGGTGCCCACCGAAGACCGCGGCGGAACCCGCATCTACCCCCCCCTCCGTCGCTTCCTGACCGACGACCTGTTCGCCGCCCGCGACGTGGTGGTCTTCTACGACCGCAGCTCCGGGATTCACTTCGCGGACGCGGCGTCCCGAGAAGACTTCAGCCGCGCCCTGTCCGGGCAGGCGAGCCTCGCCGGCACCGAATACGAAAACAACCTGCCAAAGGCCCCGGACAAGGTCTTCGAGCTCCTCGAAGAGTACTTCCGCCTTCGCCTCTCGAATGGCACCCGTGTCGCCTGCCTGATCGACTACGCCGAGACGGTGGCCCCCATGGCCGAGGCGTCGACGTACTCGGCCCAGGACCGCCAGTCGCTCGTGTACCTGCAGAAGTGGTCCCGCGACTCGCTCTTTCTGCAGAGCGACTTTACCCTCACCCTCCTCACTGAAAACCTGACGGACCTGAACCAGCAGCTGGTCCAGAGTCCCCACACCGCCGAGATTTACGTCCCGATCCCCGAGACAGACGACCGGCAGGCATACATCGACTGGGCGCTGGAGGAGCGGGGCAATCGGTTCCGCGACCACTCGGACGTATCCCCGGACGCGCTTGCCCAAAACACCGCGGGCCTCAACTACACCCAGCTGCGGACCATCCTGGCCGACGTGCTGGAGAACCAGAACCGGCTGACCGCCGGGACCCTCTCCGACCTAAAGAAGGAGTTCATCGAGGCTGAGGCGTACGGGATGCTCGAGTTCATCGAGACCGACAACTCGCTGGACCTCATCGCGGGCCACACCGCAGCCAAGCACCACCTGCGTCAGGCCGCCCACGCGGTGCAGGCCGGCCAGCACGACGTCCTCCCGATGGGCTACCTCGTGAGCGGACCGGTGGGCTGCGGCAAGACCTTCCTCATCAACTGCTTCGCCGGAGAGATTGGCATCCCGATGGTGAAGCTCAAGAACTTCCGCTCCCAATGGCAGGGCGTGACGGAGGGCAACCTGGAGAAGATTCTGAACCTGCTGGAGGCGATGACGCCGGTGGCCGTCCTGATCGACGAGGCCGACGCGGCCCTCGGGAACCGCGACATGCAGGGCGACAGCGGCGTGAGCCAGCGCGTCTTCTCCCAGATCGTCTCCTTCATGAGCGACCCGGCGCACCGCGGACGGGTCATCTTCTTCCTCGTCACCGCCCGCCCGGACCTGATGCCGGTGGACCTCAAGCGACAGGGCCGCGCGGAGGAGCACCTGTCCTTATTCTATCCCCACACCCGGGCGGACCGGGAAGAGCTCCTGCGGGTCATGATGCGCCGAACCGGGGTGGACCTGCCAATCGACGACGTGCCCCCCGAGCTGTTGGGGGGCGAGCGCACCTACAGCGGGGCCGACATGGAGGCCATCCTCACGCGCGCCACCTTCCGGGCCGCCGGGGCGAACGACGGGGCCGTGACGCCGGACCTCCTGCAGGCAACCGTAAACGACTTCATCCCCCCCACCTACCCCACAGAGGTAGAGCTCCAGCAGATGGCCGCGGTTTTGGAGTGCACAAGCCGCGACCTGCTCCCGGAACGCTTCCGGACAATGAAGCGGAAGGAGGTCGTCGAGCGACTCGAACAGTTGAAGCGCATGGTGGATTAGCCCTCGCCCCCGCTGGTCTGGTCTGGTCCTTTGGTCGCACTGATTTCACGAGCTGCATCCCGAGACGATGAGTGGGCGGCTGAATGCGACGACCCGGATGACACTATCCACCGGCCTCTTTACATTGCAGATGCTCTGGTTTCCACTCCTCATTGGACGTCCGCCGCCCGCATGACTGCTTCGACATTTCGCCGCTACGGACTTGGCCTTCTTGGTCTCGTCCTGCTGGTTCTGCCGTCTCGTCTCTGTGCCCAAGACTACGAGGTGCCGACGGTCACCGACACGTATGCCCTTCAGAATGCCCGCGTTGTGCAGGCCCCCGGGCAGGTCCTCGAATCGGCCACGGTCGTGGTCCGGGACGGCGTGATCGAGGCCGTGGGGGACGACGCTGAGGTGCCGTACGATGCCCGTACGATCGAGGCCGACTCCCTCGTGGTCTACGCCGGCTTCATCGACGGCTTCTCCCACGCGGGGGTCGAGATGCCGGACACCGAGGACGAGGATGTCGAGGACCCCGGCAATCCTCCGCCTGATGCGGCGGGCATTCAACCGGATCGGTCCGTCCGGCCGTTCCTCTCCCCCGAGGAGTCGGACCTGAAGTCGCTGCGGGAAGCCGGGTTCACCCTCGGCCACGTCGCCCCCGAGGGACAGATGCTCCCCGGTGCCAGCGCCCACGTCTTTTACGGGGGCGAGACGGCCGACGACATGGTGCTGGAGACCAGTCCCACCCTCTTCGCCCAGCTCCAGACGGCCAACGGCTACGTGTACCCGGCCACGGACATGGCCGTGATCGCGCAGATGCGGCAACTCTTCCGCGAGGCGGAGCGCCGCCAGCAGCTCGACGCCGCCTACGAGCGCGACCCGACAGGGCGCTCCCAGCCCCCGCAGGACCCGGAGCACAGCGCACTCTTCCCCGTGCTGGACGGCGAGACGCCCCTCGCCTTCTACGCCGACGAGGCCCTGTCCCTCCACCGCATCCTTGCGCTGCATCAGGAGCTCGACTTTCCGCTCGTTCTGGCCGGACTGGGGGAGGGCCACGAACTCGTTAGCACCCTCCAGGGGGTCGACGCGCCCTTCTTCCTGACCCTGGACCTGCCGGAGGAGCCGACACGGTCGAGCGGTCCGGACACCACGATGGCCGATACAACGAGCGCCCCCTCCCAGTACTACAGCCCCGAATTCAAGGCGCCGTCCTACGAGACCGTCGCCGAGGAGGAGGCGAACCTGGAGCTCCGCCACGCCATGGAGCGGCAGGCCTACCTAAAAACGGCGGCCACCCTGCATGAGGCCGGCCTCACGTTCGGCTTTACGACCCGCGAGGCCGACCCGGGCGACGTCCGCAGCACCCTCCGCACGATGATCGAACAGGGGCTCCCCGAGGAGACGGCGCTCGCCGCCCTTACGACCCGCCCCGCCGCGCAGCTTGGTCTGGACAACCGTTTGGGCACCGTCGAGGAAGGGAAGATTGCGAATCTCGTCGTGACCGACGGGCCCTACTTCGGCGAAGGCACGTCCGTCCAGCACGTGTTCGTGGACGGCCGGCTCTACGACTACAGCTCGGACGGCGGCGACACAGGCGAGGTGAGCGGCGACGTGTCCGCGGTCCTCGGCACGTGGTCGTACACGCTCGAAACCCCGCAGGGAGACCTCTCCGGCGAGGTCACGATTGAGGGCGGCCCGTCGGGCCTGGACGGCACCTTCACCGGCCCACAGGGCGACGAACAGCCGCTCCGGTCGGTGTCGTTCGACGGCACGACCCTCTCGTTCACCGTGGACTCGCCGCAGGGCGGGTCCGTCTCCGTCTCGGTGACGGTCGAGGGCGACACCTTCGACGGGTCCGCCTCCACGTCCGGGGGCTCGTTTCCCATCTCCGGCGAGCGCACCAGCAGCCCCAATGCGACTCAGAAGTAGTGTCCACCCGCACGCCCCGCGGTAAATTCCGCGCGCCCCCTCTGACGATATTTTGCGTTCCGTCTTCCCAATCCCTTATGCTCTCTGCTTTTCCCTCCCGCTTTTGCTTCGCCCTCGGCGTCCTTACCGCCGCCCTCCTGGTCGCCACGCCCCTGCAGGCCCAGGACCAGCTGCGCGGCGACGCCCCCGATGACTGGCTTATTCAGGACGCCACCGTACTGACCGTCACGGACGGCACCATCGAGAACGGCGACATCCTCGTGCGCGACGGCGACATCGCCCAGGTTGGACGAGACCTGTCGGCCCCGAGCGGCGTCGAGACGTACGACGCCAGCGGCGAGTACGTGATGCCGGGCATCGTGGAGGCCCACCAGCACATGGCCATCAGCAACGTCAACGAGGCCACCAACCCCGTCACCGCCGAAGTGGGGGTGGGCGATGTGCTCACCCCCTACGACGTCGGCATCTACCGCGCGCTGGCCGGAGGTGTGACAACCGCCCACGTGATGCACGGCTCGGCCAACCCCATCGGCGGCCGCAACGAGACGATCAAGCTGCGCTACGGCGTCACGAACCCCGACCGCCTGCAGATGGACGACGCGCCCCGGACAATCAAGTTTGCCCTCGGGGAGAACCCGACGGGGCTGTATGGCCAGGGACGCGATCAGGTGCCCCGCACCCGGATGGGCGTAGAACAAGTCATCCGGACGGCCCTCACCAAGGCACAGCGCTACACGGAGGCGAAGCAGGCCTACCAAAGTGGAGATCGGGCCCGGCCGCCCGCGCACAGCGAGCGCATGGAGGTCCTCGCAGGGGTCCTCCGGGGCGACATTCTCGTGCAGACCCACGGCTACCGCGCCGACGAGATGCTCATGCTCATGGACGTCTTCGAAGACTTCGGCATTCAGGACCTCGTCTTCCACCACGCGAACGAGGGCTTCAAGATTGCCCCTGAACTGGCCGCCTTCGGGGACAACGGCGCCGGTGCGACGGTCTTTTCGGACTGGTGGTCGTACAAGTTTGAGGTGTACTACTCCACCGCCTACAACGCCGCCGTCCTCACCGAGAACGGCGTCAACGCGTCCATCAACTCCGACATTCCGGGGGAGCAGCGGGATCTCTACCTCCAGGCCGCCAAGACACAACGGTATGGCGACCTCTCCGCCACCCAGGCCCTCAGGCTCATCACCCTCAATCCCGCCCGCCAACTCGGCATCGCCGACCGCGTGGGGTCGATCGAAGAAGGCAAGGCCGCCGACCTCGCGATCTTTAGCGAGCACCCGCTGTCCGTCTACACCAAACCGCAACGGACCTACGTCGACGGGGTCGTGCGCTTCGACCACGAACAGGACCCCGACGACATGCGGCTCCGCGTGGACCCCGAGGGCACCGTGGCCCTCGCCCGCGACGGCTGGAGTCGCCACGCCGCCCACAGTTGCCTGAAGGGCGTCACCCAGCTGCGCGCCACCAAAAACGGCGTAACCCTCGAAAATACGGGCCGATAAGCCCCCCTCTGCCTCTCCGACCGCCTGCTGACCAATCCGTTTGCTCATGCTCTCTCCCTCTCGCCCGCGGCCGCTGAGCGTCTCCGCGGGGCTGACCCTGCTCGTTGCCCTCCTGTTGACCCTGCCCGCCCACGCCCAGAAGCAGCCCGGCTACCAGGGGCCGTTTGCCCTGACGAATGCCCAGGTGATCGTCGCGCCCGGTGATACCCTCGACCGCGGCACCGTTGTTGTCCAGGGCGACTCGATCGCCGCCGTGGGCCCGGACGTATCGGTGCCGTCCGACGCCCAGGCGTTCGACCTTTCGGGCCAGCGGGTGTATCCGGGGTTCATTGACAGCGGCACGCACCTCGGCCTCGCGGAGATCGGCTCGCTTCCGGAGACACAGGACTTCAACGAGGTTGGCAACCTCACGGCCCACATGAATGCCCTCGCGGCCGTGAACCCCAGCACCGTGCACGTGCCCACGACGCGCGTCCACGGGATCACCTCCGTGATCACAGAGCCGGAGAACGGAATTCTGCCCGGGACCTCCGCCCTCATTGGGCTCCACGGCTACACCCCTGAGCAGATGCACCTGGGCGACGTGACGCTCACGAAGCTGAACTTCCCGTCCGTGGGCCGCCAGGGGCCCTCGGACGACCGGTCGCCCGAGACGATCCAGACGGAGGCGGAGAAGGCCCTCAGCAAGCTCAATGAATTGTGGTCAGAGGCCAAGCGGTACGCCCGGATCGATTCGGCGGTGGCGGAGCAGCCGGAGGCGCGGCGTCAGCCCGAGTTCGTGCCCGCCATGGAGGGACTGCTGCCCGTCATCCGGGGGGAGCAGCCCCTCATGATCTCCGCCAACGCGGCGGCCGACATTTCCACGGCCCTCGACTGGGCGGAGGAGCGCGGCGTGCTCGACCAGGTGATTCTCAGTGGGGCCCTCGAAGGATGGCGCGTCGCCGACGAGATCGCGACGGCCGACGTGCCGGTGCTGGTCGGCTCCATCATGCAGCCCCCAAGTCGGGAGAGCGACCGCTACGACAAGGCCTACCGCACGCCCGCCCTGCTTCATGACGCAGGGGTCACCGTGGCGCTTCGCTCCGGCAAGACCGAGAACGTACGCAACCTCGTCTTTCACGCGGGCTTCGCCGCCGCCCACGGCCTCGGCAAGACGGAGGCCCTCCGGGCCATTACCACAAACCCGGCGCGCATCTTTGGCGTCGCGGACCAGGTAGGGACCATCGAGGCCGGCAAGCGGGCCAACCTCTTCGTCGCCAACGGCGATCCACTTCAGCCCGCGACCGACGTGCAGCACCTCTTCATCGACGGGTACAAGCTGCCGCTCGAAAACCGGGCCACGAAGCTGTACGACGAGTTCCTAAACCGGAATCCGGGGCTGACGAAGTAGCGCCCACCGTTCGGGAGCGGGCCGGTTTGACAGACTTTGAGCCATCAGGCCCCGGTGGACCCAAACCGAGAATTCTGCTGAGGACGTCGCTCTAGATCTTGCCCCGCCCCCATCCGGCCGTGTAGATCATGGGTTCCACACCCGCGAAGTGTTGAGAGCAGTGGCGACCGAGTAGTCAACGGGCTGCGCCGCAACCGGCGAGAACGGGTGCTTCCAGAGGACGCCTGATGCAGTAAGTCGCATTCGGAGCGACCAGGGGATCGGGCGGCGCCCAGGGACGTGTCTCGAAACTTCCCCGGACCCACAAGCCGAGCCACTCGTCAACGCGTTACCCGATTTCGAGCATCCGCTCGACGGCCTCCAGGGCCCCCAAGCGCACCTCTTCCTCAATCTCGATCTGGTACTGGTCGTTCGCGAGGTTTCGGTAGGTGTCCTCCAGCGTGATCTGGTTCATGTGCGGGCACCGCTGCCAGCACATCCGCAGCAGGTTCTTGTCTGGATTGGCCCCCATGATGTTGTCCCCCATCGAGCACTCCGTGAGCAATAGGTAGCTCTCCGCGTTGGTGTTCTCGACGTAGTCGATCATCGAGGAGGTGCTGCCGGAGTGGTCGGCCTCTTCCACGACCTCCGGGCTGCACTCGGGGTGGGCCAGCACCACCGTGTCGGGGTGCTCCTCGCGGGCCTGCTGCACATCCTCCACCTGAAACATGTCGTGCACCACGCAGCGTCCCTCCCACCCGATCATGTCGGCGTCGGCGGCCTCGGCCGGGGCCCCGTCGCCGCTCGTCGGCGCGCCGTCGCCCCCAACGTCCTTCCGCTCTCGCTTCTGGGGAAAGAGCACATCCTTGCCGGTCTCCTGCGCCACGTTCTGGGCCAGGAACTCGTCCGGGATGAAGATGACGGTGTCCGAGTCGAGCGACTCCACGACCTGCGCCGCGTTGCTGGAGGTGCAGCAGACGTCGCTCTCGGCCTTCACGTCGGCGTAGGTGTTGACATACGTGACGACCGGCAGCCCCGGATAGCGCTCCCTGAGGCGCCGCACGTCCTCCGCCGTAATGCTCTCGGCGAGCGAACAGCCCGCCTCCTCCGCGGGCAGGAGCACCGTCTTGTTCGGGTTCACGATCTTGGCCGTCTCGGCCATGAACCGCACCCCACAGAATACAATCGTGTCCGCCTCCGCCTCGGCGGCACGCCGGCTCAGCTCCAGCGACGACCCGGTGTAGTCCGGGATCGTATGGAAGAGCGCCGGCTCCATGTAGTTGTGGCCGAGGATGACCGCGTCTTGCTCCTGCTTGAGCGCGTTAATCTCGGCGGCCATCTCGGCCTTGTGGCGGAGCTCTCGGTCACTGGGCCGGTCTTCGAGGCGCTCCGCAAGCACGTCATAGAGCGCATCGGGGTCGGTCAGGGTCGCAGCGTCGTTGATCATGGCAGCAAGCTAGAGTGGTTGGTTGATGGCTCGGACGCGGGCACCGGGCACCCGTCTCAGTCGATTCGCATGCTGATGTCGAGCGTCTTGGGCGAATGCGTGAGGGCCCCCACAGAGACGGCATCGACGCCCGTTTCCGCGACGGTTGAAACCGTCTTGAGCGTCACCCCGCCGGAGGCCTCCAAGGGAACGCGTCCGTCCGTGTGATCCACTGCCCGGCGGAGTGTTTCGGGAGACATGTTGTCGAGCAGGAGATGGTCGGGCGCGAGGGAGAGCGCCTCTTCGAGTTCGTCGAGGGTTTTCACCTCGACCTCGATCGGATACGTGTCCCCATGGGTTTCCCGGACACGCCGCACCGCCTCGGCAATGCCGCCGGCCCCGTCAATGTGGTTGTCTTTGATGAGGATCATGTCGTAGAGCCCCATCCGGTGGTTCTGGCCGCCGCCCTGCCGTACCGCATACTTATCGGGGCGACGGTGCCCCGGAAGCGTCTTGCGGGTGTCCAGGATGTCGGCCTTCGTGTGCGAGATGGCGTCCACGAAGCGACGGGTGAGGGTGGCGACGCCGGACAGGCGGCCGACGAAATTAATCGCCGGACGCTCGGCGGTAAGGAGGGCTCGACCGGGCCCCTCCACCGTCGCAAGAAGGTGTCCGGCCTCGACCCGTTCCCCCTCTTCCACCGACGGGGCAACCCGGAGCTCCGGGTCCACGAGCCGACACAGTGCGTCGGCCAGCGGCAGGCCCGCAACCACGCCTTCTTCTTTCGCCACGAGCCGGCCGTGCAGTTGGGCGTCGGTCTTCAGCGTGGCCGCACTCGTGACGTCGCGGTCAGACGGCGCCGTCTTTCCCGATTGCCATGCCCCGTCGGCATCCACGTCCTCTGCGATGCTCAGGGACAGCAAAGAGAGCACGGAGGGGCGGCGGAGGAACTCTGGCAGTGCGCGTCGGGCCCGGTCTCGGGGCGACGCAACGGACGTCGGTTCGGTCACTGTGTGCGGGGTCGAGCGTTCGTGCAGTGCATGAAAAGCGAGCGGGCAGCCCGCCCGCGCCCCCCTCGGGGGTTCCTTGCTGCGCGCAGGGCCCTTTGTCCTTACAGGGTTTGGCCAGGCATCGGGCCCCAAACAGCTTCGGGGAGGAGCGATCAGGACGCCGACGGGGCGTCCGGCCGCTCCATGTAGTGGCACCCCACGGACGTCTCATTGGCCGCGGCCGCCTCGGCAATCAGGCGGGCTCCCGTGCAGGCCGATCGGAGCTCGTGGACGCCGCGCCGGGCACTGGGGTCCATCCAGGCGTCCACGTCCGCCCTAATCGAACGGATGTCGTGGCGGGCCTGTTGCAGGCCATCGGGCGTGCGGCGAAGCCCCACGTGCTCGTCCATGGCCTGCTGGAGGCGCTCGAAGGCCGCGCGGAGCGCTTCGTCGGGCGGGGGCGATCCGGCACCAGTCGTTGAGATCGAAACGGGTTGGGGGGGAACCGTGGTCCCCGTGGCATCGGTTCCCGCCCGCAGGCCCCACACCAGCCCTTCCAGGAGCGAGGTGGAGGCCAGCCGGTTCGCGCCGTGGACCCCCGTTCGGGCACACTCGCCCACCGCGTAGAGCCGATCAAGCGACGCCCGCCCGTGGGTGTCTACGTCGACGCCGCCACAGAGGAAGTGTTCAGCGGGCACGACGGGAATGCCGGCGGACGGGTCCACCCCATGCTCTGCACACATCGCCGTGAGGTCCGGAAAGGTCTCGGCGAAGTCGAACGACGAGACGTCGAGCACGACCCGTCCGGTGCGTTTGTGTTCCTGCTCTACCGCACGGGCCACCACGTCGCGGGGCGCCAGCTCGGCGTCCTCGTGGACGGCGGGCATGAAGCGGTCGCCCGCGGCATTGCGGAGCACCGCCCCCTCTCCTCGTACCGCCTCACTCACCAGGAATGGGTCGCCATCGGCCACGCAGACGGTGGGGTGAAACTGGACGAACTCCATGTCGGTCGTCGTGGCCCCGGCCCGGTGCGCCATCGCGATGCCGTCCCCCGTCGCCCCCGCAGGATTCGTGGAGCGGCCGTAGAGGGCCCCGATGCCCCCGGTGGCAAGGACGGTTGCCCCCGCGTGGAGGCGCCGCACCTCGTCCCCGGACTTGAGGAGCGCCCCGTGGACGGCTCCGTCCCGCTCCAGCAGATCGATCGCGGCGGTGTTCCCCCGAATCGCGACCCGGTCGTGGGCAGCGAGGCAGTTTAGAAACGGCTCGTGGATGTGCTTGCCCGTCGACGCGTCAACGTGCAGAATGCGGTCTTCGGAGTGGGCCGCCTCGCGTCCGTAGTCAAACGACGCGCCGTCGCCTCCGGTGTCGAAGTCCACCTCGAGCGTGTCGATGAGCACATCCCGCACGGCCGCGTCGGCGTTCTGCACGAGCACGTCGAGGGCCTCGGGGTCGCTGGTGCCACTCGACGCGGTATGAATGTCTTCCTTAAACCGCCGGGGCGCCGTACGGGCCACCGCGATGCCCCCCTGGGCCCACCACGTGGAGGCCCCTTCGGGCTGTGTCGCCTTCGTGGCCACAGTGACCGAGGCCCCCTCACGGGCGGCCCCGAGAGCAGCGGAGAGGCCCGCGATGCCGGAGCCAAGGACGAGAACGTCGGTTGTGGAGTGGTCCATAGGAAGAACCGCAGTAGCTTGCCGCGTGACGTGTCTTAACCCCGTTGTACACGGTCCAATGCTTTCGGATTCGGAAACTCACCAACAGACCGACAAGAACGGAAGGATCTTAGGCACCGCGAAAGTCCCTGATCCGCATTTGAACCTCCTGAACGCTGATGTTACCCGCTCCCTACAAACGCCAGTGGTAGTATCTGGGGCGCGCTGAGTGCCCTCCCCGCCGGACGTACTCATTCAGGGTTGCGGGCCAAGGCGGAAAGAAATGAGGGGCCCGATTGCTTGCAGGAGACCCGCCCGCAGAGCAATTGAGGCCCCCACACAGATGAGTCGGAAGGACTCTTTTGGACTGTGAGGACCCGGTGCCTCCTCTTCGACTGAAGTAGGAGCGTGCTCGTTATTCCTGTTCGGTCTGGAGGGGCAATACGAATACATCTCTCTGCTCGTTGGCGATGCGGAGCGTGTGCGGATCATCCCACGTCACCGCCTCGGCCTGCTTCGTTCGCTCATCGGGCAGGTCGATGCGGCGCGGCTCCGACGAGAGCCACCGATCGCCCCCTTCGGGCCGGGCATAGATCCACACGCCGCCGAAGCAGAGCACCGCCAGTCGCTCCCCATTCGGACTGAGGGCCGCGGCGGTGGGCGGCGGGATGGTGTCATGATGGTCCACGAGCGTGAGGGTGTTGACGCGGTCGGTGTGCTCGGTGTCAAGCCGGTACAGCTTGGTTCCTCGCTCGGGACTATTGATCTGTTGTCCCTCTCGGTGCTTGGTGAGCACATAGAGCGTGCCGTCGTCCACGAACAGGCTCTCCGCGTCGAAATGCCATTCTTGCGCCGGAACCGTCTCCTGGTCCGGGTACCGGAGGGGCAGATGCCTCACAGGCCGGGTTCGGCGGTCGTGGTAGAAGGGCTCGCGCAGCACGTAGATGCCCAGGTCGCGCCGGGCGTTCCCGTTGTTGCCGATGTCGCCGAGGTACAGCGTGCTGTCCTCTACCGCGATGTCCTCGTAGTCGATGTGGGCGGCGGCCCCAAGCTGCACGCCCGGCCACGGCGGCTTCCCACTGCTATCGGCCCCGGCCCCAACGGCGTGGTCGCCGGCGTGCCAGGGGGCCATGTGCACACTTCCAGTGCTGTCAATCGCGAAGATTCGCGGGGCGTCGCCGCTGTCGTTGTGGACCCACCAGACGTTCTCTTGCCACCGGCTCCGGACAATGCCGCTGATCTCATCCACCGGAGTGTGGGCCACACGCCCCTCCCGCTCAAGCGACGGTTCTGGCGATGGGACCAGCCCCGACGATTGGGCCACGGCACCGATCGGGTTCACACCCAGGAGGAGAAGAGCGACGGTGACGAATCGACACGTCCAAAGAAGCATGAGGGAAGCTGAAGAGAATGAGACAACGAGAGACCACACGCAATAGGGGTGTTTTCGGAAGCCAACAGTGCCGTGTCCGGAGAGATCCTCAACGGATTGGGGCTGAGAGTTCGCTTTTCCTTCAGGCACGCTATTCTGGATGGAGATTGCACGACTGGTCGGAGAAGGCACAAAATAAAAACGGGCGGCCGTCTCGCGACGACCGCCCGTAGATGCTAGGGGTTCGGTGGCTGTGGCACCGTTAGAAGTTGTAACGGACGCCGAACTTCATCTGCCACTGTGAGCTGTAGGAGGATCCAGTCCGGATCTCATCAAAGATGTCGTCTTGATCGAGCGTGCGGATCTGATCGGCCACACCGTCGCCGTTGGTATCCGTCGCACTGTCGATCACGCTTTGCGCCGTGTAGACCGGCGTGTAATCGCCGTTGTCCGGATCCCGAAACTCATCGAAGGACGTCAGATTCACCTGATTGAGCCCGGCGTAGCGCTCGCCCCAATCCGTGCCGAACACATCCCCCAGCAGGCTGGAGAAGTTAAACACGTTCGCCGTAAGCTCCACACTCTGCTGGCGTCCCAGTAGCTCCTGGAAGATTTCGAGGCGGAGGTTGAGGTCCATGACTCCCTCCCATGGCGACCGGTCGGCGTTTCGCGAGGTGTACTCGCCCCGCTTCTGGCTCAGATAGTCATTCTCTCGAATGAACTGATCGACCGCCGCGGCCTGTTGCGCAGCGGTGATGGTCGAGCTGTTGTCTCGATCAATCTCCGAGAACTCGAGCCGACTGGCCGTCTGGGGCACGTAGAACAGGGAGTTTTCTTCGCCTCGTTCCTGCACCATATTCTCGCTGCCACCGATAACGTAGGAGAACGGCCGTCCGGACTGCCCATCGTAGATCAGGGTCGTCGTAAGAGCGAAACGGTCCCCAAGCTGCTGGCGGTACGAGAATCGCCCCAGCACCCGGTGGCCTGTCGAGAAGTCCGACCGGGCCAGCTCAAGGTTGTTGGCTCCGTTCACGTGCTCCACGCCGTCCCAGAGCGAGTTGATCTGAGAGGAGGTGCCGTCGTTCACGGAGAACGCATCGCCGTACGTGTACGACACATCGGTTCGAAGGCCGCTGTTTTCGGTCACGACGCCCTCAAAGGTCTTCCGGAGGCGGGCCGTCACGTTGTAGGAGTACCCGCGGTCCGTATTGCCCACGCGGTGGATGTTCGAGTACCGCGTGTCGATGCGCTGATCTCCGGCCTGCGTAAATTCGCTGTTCCCCGCACCGTACTCCTCCGGCACCCAAATGGGCCGATTGTCCGGACCATCCAGCGTTTCGTTGGCCGGACGCAGGTTCACGTTCGTGATCAGGACGTTCTTGAGGGTATTGGAGTACTGTGCCTCAAACGTCCCCACGACGCCGCCCGGCAGCTCCTGGTCCACCCCGAGCGAGGTCCGCCAGAAGCGCGGGTTGAAGTAGTCCTCTTCGAACATCTCCAGGCGCCCACTCGGAATGAGGTCCGTCGGATCGCGGTCCGAGACGTCGGCCACCGTCAGTCCATTTTCGGCGGGATTCGACCGAAACGGGACATTGTCGACGATGAAGTCGACGCTTCCGGTGTTGGTCCCGTTGTTGAGGTACATGCCCCCGGGCCAGACGAATGGCTGGCGGCTGGTGAAGACCCCGGTCCCTCCTCGGATCTGGGTCTGTTCGTCCCCAAATGCGTCGAAGTTGAAGCCGAAGCGCGGTGCCCAGTGCAGCACTGGATCTGGCGTCTCGCCAGGTCGCGCTCCGTTCATCGAGTAGAAGTCCTCAATGGCAGGAATCGTGGTGTTGCGCGGGTTCAGCTCCGGGGATGCATCATCCGGAACGGCCGGGTTGCCCCGGTTGGCGTACGCCGGATCATCCAGGTAGACCGGCACGTCGACCCGAACGCCTCCGGTCACCGTCAGACGATCGCTCACCGTCCACTCGTCCTGCACGTAGAGGCTGGTGTTGAGGGCCCGGAAAGCGCCCTCTGCACTCGTGTTGTCGCCCACAATCTCTTCGAACTGCCCAGACCCTGCTGTATTGTCCACGAGGGAGAAGGCACGTGCAAAGAGGCTGGGCGCAGGCTCATTCGGATACTGGCTACAGTCGAAGAACTCACTGCCCGGGATTCCCTGCGCGCCAGACGACGCGCACAGGGTTTGCGCAAATTCGTCCATCGAGGTGCCATTGTCCCCATTCAGAAAGCTCGGGAACTGGTACCAGCCGTAGTTGAAGGGGACGAACCGGTTGGCCAGATCGTAGAGCTCGTTGTGCGTCCCGACTGTGAGGGTGTGGTCCCCCAGGAAGACGTTAAAGTCATTGGTGAGGGTGAAGACTTCCTGCTTCAGGAAGTTCACCGTCGAAAACGGCTCACCACCAAGACTAATCTCTGCCCCCCCATCGTTGATGTCGATGGTCGGGAAAGGCTGGCGGAGATTCGTATTCCGGTCGTCCTCGACGTCCTTGTAGCTGAGAATCAGCTTGTTGGCGTAGTCATTGCCAAAGGTGCTGTTCAGCTCCAGCGCGCCAATCTGCGTCGTGTTCGGAAAGACCTCGTTCCGGCTGGAGAAGGACAGTGCACTGTTGCCCCCACCAAAGGCGTCGATATTCTCGGAGCTCGAGTAGCTGTACCGGGCACTCAGGCGATGATTCTGGTTGATGTTCCAGTCGATCTTCCCCAGAAACTTGTCGCTGTCAAGCGTGGTGGCTTGCCCGCGGAAGCCGCCGGGATTGTACCGGTCCCCAACCGTCTGCTCCAGAAAGCTGACGAGGTTGTTTACATCCTCCTCCGTCTGGATCGCCGTTCCCTGAAAGTCACCGTCCGGCCCAAGGGTGCTCTGGAACGGCTGCGGCGACGACTCCCGGTTGATGTCGAAGTTGACAAAGAAGAAGAGCTCATCCTCGACGATGGGGCCCCCGAAGCGTCCCACGTACCGCTCGTTGGAGAAGTCCGGAAACGGGGCATCCGGCAGGTCCTCCGCAAAGTTCTGATCGCGGTACTCAAAGGCCACCGAGCCCTCATACTCGTTCGTCCCGCTCCGCGTGACAGCGTTGATCGCACCGCCGCCGAAGTAGCTCTGCGTCACGTCGTACGGCGATACCTCAATGTTGAAGCTCTTGATGGCGTCCGTGCTAATCGGCGTCGCTCCGGTCTGGCCGCCGTCGGTGCCCTGGGCCGAGAGCCCGAACACGTCGTTGCTCACCGCGCCGTCGATGAAGATCGAGTTGTACCGGTTGTTCTGGCCAGCAATGGAAATCGACGAGCCGTCATCGTCGCCGTTTCCAACGATGGCCTGCGGCGTAAACCGCGCAAAGTCCGCGATGGACCGGTCGATCGTGGGGGCGGTTTCCACCTCTTCTTCCGAGATGTTCGTGGAGAGGCCCTTGCGACTTTCGTCGAAGACAGCCCCCTGTTCACCGACAACCGTCACCTCGTCCAGCTGCTCAGTCTGGGGCCGGAGCTGGAACCGAAAGGTCCGCGTCTCCCCGAGATCGAGCTGGACCTCGGTCTCACGCTTCGACTGGTAGCCGACGAATGAGGCGGTGATGGTGTAGGGGCCGCCGACGCGCACGTTCGCGATCGTGAACTGGCCATCTCCACCAGTCGACGAGCCGTAGCGTGAGCCGCTCGGCTCGTGCACCGCGACGACATTCGCACCCGGGAGCGGGGCTTCTGTCTCGTCGAGAATGGTACCTCGAATGGTGGCCGAGGTGACCCCTTGGCCGTGAGCGGCAGGCGGCCAGGCAAGGAGCCCCACGAGTAAGAGCAAGGGGAAAATTGTAGCCCAACGTTTCATGATGGACGGAATGGTTGGTGGTTCGTAGATGAGTGGGGTGCTAGTCCTGTGATCCGAAACGGCTTTTGCCTGTATCGCCCAGGACAACCAGGAGACTAGACTTGGAGTGATAACCACTCAAACGATACAGGCCACCTCTCACTTTTGCCACCCTCATTCCTTTAAGATGCTATGTCTCGCACACCTTTAATTTCAGAATAATGGTTTCGTAATGCCTCGTTACATCCCTGGGACATGTTTTTCAAAGCTCATGGTCCCGTCTGGACTCTCTCCTGCCGCAACATCGCGCCGGGGACGTCTTAGGGCCCCTCCGTTAAAGCGGGCGGACCTGCACGCTGTCAATCTCAATCTCGGACACCCGCTCCAGGGCGCCGCTCTCCAACAGATCCGGATACCGGGCCAGCTGGTCTGCGGTCAGGGAATCGGCCGTGTAGTTGTGGTAGTCCGCCACACGGACACCACCGCGACGCCGCACATTGTAGGCCTCCCGGAAGCGCGTGCCGGCCTCTTCCTCGGGGCCCTGCCCGTAGGCGTACGCCAGGTAGTCCATGTCGTACGTGTCGACGCGGAACCAGTACACAAATACGTCTTCCCAGTCGGGGCCACCGTCCTCCTGTTGAAAGGTTACCTTCACCCGATGGTACGGCACGCCGTCGATCGTGTCACGGCCGCTGTACGTGGGCTGCACGGCAGGGTCCCCGAGCGGCGCGGGCAGCAGGGCAAAGTAGGCCACCGAGTTGACCGTCGTCTCCACGGCGGCTCGCTCGGACGCAGAGAGCGACACGGTGTCTCCCTCCACGACGCGGTAGCGCCCGTCGTTCGTCAGGCCCTCCGTCACGGACCGGCCCAGCGAGTCGGTGGAGGCGCGCCGGTAGTGAAAATCCCCTCCATCCTGCCGGAGGCGATACGCGTCGCCCCGGAAGTCAAGCGTAACGACGGCCCGGTCGAGCACCGACGCTCCGTGGGCGGCTCGGGCACTGTCGATGACCACGGCCGCGGACGGCGGCGACTCCGGAGCAGTACAGGCCCCGAGGAGAAGCACGAAAACCACAGCGGGGAGAGCGTGTGGGAAACGACGCATGCAGAGTGGGGGCGACTGGGAAAGGAGACAGGACGACGAGCTGGGACGTCGGACTCCTCTAATCGCCCGCCCCCGGTCGAGTTGCACCGGGGCCGCGTCGCCCGTCCCCCTCGGGGCAAACGCCAGGATCGATCGTTCCGTCCCTGAACCGCACGCCGCGGCGATGCGTAAAGGCCGAGTCGCGTCCTTGATTCACAGCGCCTGGTCCATACCTGGCTCTCATCGCCTGCATGCCCACGCGGGACTCCATGCTCCGAGCGTTGTGGACCCTGGGATTTGTGTGCCTGGGCGGGGGACTGATCGGCGCCTGTTCCGGCCCTGCTCCGGAGTCGACCGGCCCCTCTTCGGGGGCCCACTCGGACGCTCGCCACTATCACGTGCAGCTCCGCCTCACGGAGGACAAAACCCGAGCGGCCGAGACCCTCGGGCGGGCCGAACGGTGGTGGCGCGAGCAATCCTCGGCGGACCGTCCCCCGCTTGTCCAGAAGGCCCGCTCTTCCGAGACGCCCGTCACGATTGCGTGGAAGGCGCCCTTCTACCGCGTGCGGCTCGGTCCCTTCGCCACGGAGGCGCAGGCCGAAGCCGTCCTCGACGCCGCCCGGTCGGCATTTCCGGACGCCTTCGTCGCCCCCAGCCGGCCCGACGCCGCCCCCTAAGAGTCTGGTGTGTTGATGTTGGGGCGGATCGCGAGGGCGAGAATGGATGGCACGATTTGCAGCCCGTCAAGGCCGCTCGCAGCGCCCCAATCGGGGGGAGGAAGGACTCTCTGGGGTGCCCGAGCGATAAAGCAAAACAGACTCCAAGAACGCCGACTCCCACTCCCCCCCTCGCTCCACCCTCCTCGCTCACACGCCCTCCACCGCTAACGATGAACATCGCCCTCGTACAGCACGCCGTCTCGTCTCCGGCCTCGACCGCGGTCGAACAGGGAGTTCGGGCCGTGCGGGCGGCCGCCGACGCCGGGGCCGACCTCGTCGTCTTCCCCGAGCTCTCGTTCACGCCGTTCTATCCGCGGGTGCCGGTGACGGACCGCGACCAGAGCGCCCTCGACCTGGCCGAGCCGGTGCCGGGCCCCACCACGGAGGCCCTGGCCACAGCCGCCGCCGACGGTGGGGTGGTCGTCGTCTTCAACCTGATGGAGCGGGCCGGGGACCGTACGTTCGACACCTCCCCCGTCTTCGACGCGGACGGCACGCTGCTCGGCCGCACCCGCATGATGCACATCACCGCGTACGACCGCTTTCACGAGCAGGGCTACTACGCCCCGGGCGACACCGGCGCGCCGGTCTACGACACGGCCGCCGGACGAATCGGCGTGGCCATCTGCTACGACCGGCACTACCCCGAGTACCTGCGGGCCCTGGCCCTGCAGGACGCCGACCTCGTGGTGGTGCCCCAGGCCGGAACCGTCGGCGAGTGGCCGGAGGGGATGTACGAGGCCGAGCTTCGGACGGCCGCGCTCCAGCACGGGTTTTTTACGGCCCTCGCCAACCGAACGGGAACGGAGGGCAACATGCAGTTTGCCGGCCGCTCCTTCGTGACGGGCCCGCTCGGGGCGGTCCTCGCTCAGGCCCCCGGCGCCGACGAAACCACCCTGCACGCCTCGGTCGACCTCGCCCGGACGGCCGAGGCCCCGGCCCGCCAGCTGTTCCTTCGCCACCGCCGCCCGGACCAGTACGAGCAGGGCGCCGTGGCCGTCGCGTCGGACCGGACGGACTGAATGCGTCGGCCCCGTCCGCGCCGCCCTCCTGCTACGCGAAGTACACCCCCAGGTACCGATTCCAGAGCATCAGGACGAGCATGACGACCCACAGCAGGTGGCCCACGCCGGTCCCGATGGCCACTTTCTTTCGCGCCGCGTCGGCCGCGTCGGCGCCGAGCGACCCACCGCCCTCCCCGGTCACGAACGCCCGGAGCGTATTCCAGCCCGGCCGGATGACGAAAAGCTGATCGGCCGCAAACAGCACGATGAGGGTGACGGACGTGTGGTAGAGCGGCCCGTAGGCAGCAAAGTGCCCACCCGCCACGAACGCCCCGAGTGAGAACAGGAGGGTCAGCACCGCGAAGATGTTCATCTGGCGCACGGTGGCCGCCCCGTCGTTTGCGAGCGCAACTCCGCCCCCCCCGCCCTGGTCGAGCACTGCGCGGGCCCGTCCCGCGAGACGGAGGCCCAGCCCAAACCACGCGGCGGCCGTGATGATGTGGAGCGTGACGAGAACGGAGAAGATCATGGGAGCGAGGCGGATGGGGACAGATCGTGTTCGCTGCCCTCTCACGCACGGCCCGAGGGAGAGTTTTGTCGACACACCTTCTTCGTCCTCGATGGGGCCGAACGAGAAGGTGCCCGCTCTGGTTACCAGATGGCGCCCTGGGCATCGCGCTCGTCTACTCCTCGGGCAAGGCCGTGACCGGGGCCGTGTGCCAATCGCCACTATGATAATGTCAGGTCTCGTGCTGACCGTTGGCCGTCCCCCCTCCGACTGCTCCGGTAGCGGCCCCTGTCCGGCACCGAGACGTACCGGCGCCCGCGTCTGTCAGGGGAGGCTCTCACCCGCGACGGGTCTGTTTCACTGTCATTGCATCATACCGGACGGGTTTCTTTCTTGAAGCCCCCAGGACGTAGCCCCGCCCTACACAGGGTGTCATGGCCCTTCCCCTACCTTTTTTCTTCCCATGTCCACGTCGCTCGACAACTCCATCCTCACCGTCATCCTCGGCGGCGGAAAAGGCACCCGTCTCTACCCCCTCACCAAGCTGCGCGCCAAGCCGGCCGTGCCCCTCGCCGGGCGCTACCGCCTGATCGACGTGCCCGTCTCCACGAGCATCAACTCGGGGATCACCCGCATCTTCGTCCTTACCCAGTACAACTCGGCCAGCCTCAACCGCCACCTGGCCCGCGCCTACCAGTTTGACCGCTTCAGCAACGGCTTCGTGTCCATCCTGGCGGCCGAGCAGACCCCGTCGTCCAAGAACTGGTTCCAGGGCACCGCCGACGCGGTGCGCCGCAGCCTCCCCCACATTGAGGGCCACCGGCACCGCCACGTGCTTATCCTGTCGGGGGACCAGCTGTACTCGATGGACTATCGCAAGATGCTGGCCCACCACCGCGAGACGGACGCGGACGTCACCCTCGGCACCATTCCGGTGACCGCCGACGATGCCACGTCCTTCGGCATCCTGAAGACCGACGACGAGCACATCATCACCGAGTTTCACGAGAAGCCCGACCGCGATGAGCTCGACGGCCTGGACAGCCCCGTCCGCCCGGCGCTCGAAGACGAGGGCCGCGTGTACCACGCCTCGATGGGGATGTACATCTTCGACCGCGAGCCCCTGCGCGAGCTGCTCGACGCCAACCCGGACGACCACGACTTTGGCAACCAGATCATTCCGAAGGCCATCGACAAGATGCGGGTGGCGAGCTATCCGTTCTCCGGCTACTGGAGCGACATCGGGACCATCCGCTCCTTCTACGAGGCCAACCTGATGCTGGCGGAGCCGGAGCCCCCCTTCAGCCTCTACGACCCGAACCGCCCCCTCTACACCCGCGCCCGCATGCTGCCCCCGGCGAAGCTTCAAAACTCCAGCGTCCAGAACTCGCTGATCGCCGAGGGGAGCCTCCTCGAGAACAGCCAGGTGTCCCAGTCCGTCGTCGGCATCCGCTCGTACGTGGGCCCGGACACGACCCTCAAGAACACGGTCATGATGGGCGCCGACCACTTCCGGTGGCACGAGATGGAAGAGCGCGGCTTCGTGGAGGGCCCGGCCGATCCCGGGATCGGGGAAGAGTCGTACGTCGAGGGCGCCATCATCGACAAAAACGTCTCGATCGGCAAGCGCTGCATCATCAAGAACCAGGACAACGTGCAGGAGGCCGAGGAGGACCTCTACCACATCCGGGACGGGATCGTCGTCATCCCGAAAAACACCCACATTCCGGACGACACCATTATTTGACTGCAGGGAAGGGGAAATGGGAAAGCGGGAAGAGGGAACCCATCCCCTAAACCGCTTCCTCGCCAGCCCATTCCTCCCATAATCTTTGCTCTTCCCACGCACCTCTCCCCTCGTACCTATGAAAATCGTAATCCTCACCAACGAATACCCGCCCAACGTCTACGGCGGGGCCGGCGTGCACGTGGAGTACCTGACCCGCGAGCTGGCCGCCCTGGACGACCGGAAGCACGAGATCGAGGTGCTCTGCTTCGGGGACCAGGACGAGACGGACGACAACCTGCGGGTGCGGGGCGTAGCGCCCGACGTCGAGGTGCCCCACCAGGACGAGCGGCACGCCAAGTTCATGGACGCGATGGCGCGCGACCTGGTCATGGCCGGCTCCGTGGCCGACGCCGACATCATCCACGGCCACACCTGGTACTCGCACCTCGCCGGGTGCCTCGCCAAGCAGCTGACCGGCGGGCGGCTGGTGCTCACCACCCACTCCCTGGAGCCGCACCGCCCCTGGAAGCGCGAGCAGCTCGGGCGGGGCTACGACGGCTCCTCCTGGGTGGAGCAGACCGCCTACGAGACCGCGGACGGCGTCGTGGCCGTCTCCGGCGCCATGAAAGAGGACGTGCAGACCCTGTACGACGTCGGCGGGGCCCAGACGGAAGTCATCCACAACGGCATCGACATCGACCAGTACCGCCCGCGCCCCGACCGGTCCGTGCTGGCGGACTACGGCGTGGACCCCGACCGGCCCTTCGTCCTGTTCGTGGGCCGCATCACGCGGCAGAAGGGCATCCTGCACCTCGTGGAGGCGATCCACCACTTCGACGACGACATTCAGGTCGTCCTCTGCGCGGGCGCCCCGGACACCGACGAGATCGGGGCCGAGATGGAACGCCGGGTAGAGACGGCCCGGGCCGAGACCGACAACCGAATCGTGTGGCTCGCCGAGATGCTACCGCGCGAGGACGTGATCACGATGTACTCGCACGCGTCGGTCTTCGTCTGCCCCAGCGTGTACGAGCCGTTCGGCATCATCAACCTGGAGGCGATGGCCTGCGAAACGCCGGTCGTGGCCTCGCGCGTCGGCGGCATCCCCGAGATCGTGGTGCCCGACGAGACGGGGCTGCTGGTGGACGTGGACCCGACGGGCGGCGACGACGTGGAGCCCGCCGACCCTGAGGCCTTCGCCCACGGCCTGGCCGACGGGGTGAATGCCCTCATGGCCGATCCGGACCGGCGCGACCGGATGGGCACCGCGGCGCGGCGGCGCGTGGAGGCGCAGTTCAGCTGGACCGCCATCGCGGAGCAGACGCTGGACTTCTACAAGTCGCTGGTGGAGGACGGGCGCTCCTGACGGCCGTACGCCCCCGGCCCGTGTCGCATCCCGGTCGGGGGTTGGAGGACCGTCGTCCTCGGGCCCCGACTCATCGTCGCCCGGTCGGTCCTGTACGGCACTCCCTGTACAGGATTGCTTGATTTTGCAACGTTTTGCACGCGAATGGGTTAGGGCGAATCGGTGTCTGTACGACCCGTCGACCGACGTATAATTATGGGTTATGCCGAACGCTTCCGTGATACAACACGGAATGGATCTATAGAGTTTTCCCTCACTGAATTGCTACTCATAACTCCAATCGGATATGACCACACCAGATACGAGTAACGAAATCGCACCC
>NZ_NCQY01000012.1 GCF_002894645.1 Salinibacter altiplanensis | reverse complement strand
TGGAGCAAACCCGGTACGATGGACGTTCCTTCACTTTCCAAATCGATACGTACCACTTATGCCCCGTACACGTCCGCCGTACCCACAGAAGTTCAGAGAAAAGATTGTCGAGCTTGCCCGGAATGGGCGAACGCCCAAAGAACTGGCCGAAGAGTTCGAACCGACCCAGACAACGATCCGCAATTGGCTGAAGCAAGCTGATCGGGATGAAGGGGCCTGTTCCGATGGACCGACCACCGAAGAGAAGGAGGAGATCCGTCAGCTTCGGAAAAAGCTCCGCGCGTTGCAGCAGGAGCGGGATATCCTGGCAAAAGCGACGGCCTGGTTCGCACGGGAGACCGGCGATGTACCGCCAAAATCTTCCGATTCATAGATGCGCACCAGGCCGAATTTCCAGTTGCCGCCATGTGCCGTGTTCTTGGTGTGTCCAGGAGCGGCTACTATGCGTGGCGGAGCCGACCTCCCTCCAAGCGGGCCCGAGAGGACGTGATATTGACCAAGAGAATCAAGGAAATACACGACCGATCAAGGGGCACTTATGGGGCCTGTCGGATCCACGCCGAGTTGCGGGCGGAAGGCACCCGCATTGGCAAAAAGCGGGTCGCTCGCCTGATGAAAGCGGCGGGCCTGAAAGGTGTTAGTCGCCGAAAGCGGCCCTCTACGACAGTTCGGAGGGCTGGGGTTCGGCCTGCTCCGGACCTCGTCGATCGTGACTTTACTGCCTCTGGGCCTGATGAACTCTGGGTGGCCGACATCACCTACGTCCCGACCGATTCGGGCTACTTGTACCTGTCAGTCGTGCTCGACGCGTTCAGTAGGCGAATCGTCGGCTGGGCGATGGCATCTCACCTACGCACCGAACTCGTGGTTGAAGCCCTGGACATGGCCGCCCAGCAGCGCAGTCCGGAGGAGACGATTCACCACTCCGATCAGGGCTCACAGTACGCGGCAATCGCCTTCGGGAAGCGGTGCAAAGACGAAGGCGTCCGCCCATCGATGGGATCGGTAGGGGATTGCTTCGACAATGCGATGGCTGAATCCTTCTTTGCGACGCTCGAATGTGAGCTGATCGAGCAGGAATCGTTCTCCAACAGGTCGGAGGCTCGCCTCATGGTCTTCGATTATATCGAGGGCTTCTACAACCCACACCGCCGGCACTCCGCAATCGATTATCACTCACCAACGGGCTACGAGAAAATCCACGACTCCCAAGAACAAACGCTCCTCCCAGAGCGTCGACCACTTGCCGCAGTGTGAAAGCGGTCACCTGTCCGTTATATCGGGTTCACTCCA
>NZ_NCQY01000011.1:66948-127523 GCF_002894645.1 Salinibacter altiplanensis | reverse complement strand
TTGCCGCAGTGTGAAAGCGGTCACCTGTCCGTTATATCGGGTTCACTCCAGACACCTTCTTCCCGTTCTTCTTTCTCTCCGACTTTTCGCTGCTCGCGGATCGGTATCGGAGCGGGACCGTCCACACGGCCACCGAGTTGGCCGGCGACAATTTTTACCGGTACCTGCTCACCTTCGAGACGTGGAGCGACTACTGGAACGCCATCCGGCAGGTCGAGGATCGCACGGACAGCGACGAGGGCTGGCCCGACGAGCTCTACCGCGTGGGCTCTCCCGTCCAGCAGTACCTCATGCAGACCGGGCGGTCGTGCCTGCTCGACATGACCCTCGACGACCTGCACCGCCTGCAGCTCGACATCGAGGTCTACACCGAGGGCGGCTTCCCAAATGCCGACCGCCCCGAGGACAAGGTGATTATCGTCGCCCTCTCCGACAACCGCGGCTGGGACGAGGTCCTTCACCTCCGCAATGGCATCAACGAGGCCACGCTCCTCAAGGAGCTCGTACACGTGCTCCGGGAGCGCGACCCGGACGTGATCGAGGGGCACAACGTCTTCGAGTTTGACCTCTCGTACCTCCTCGACCGCTGCGCCCTGCACGACGTCGACTTCGCCATCGGCCGCGACGGGTCGGTGCCCCGCACGTACGACTCCAGCATGCGCTTCGCGGAGCGGACGGTGGACTATCCCGCCGTCGACATTGTGGGGCGACACGTGATCGACACCTACTTCCAGGTGATGTCGTTCGACGTCTTCAGCCGCGACCTGCCGGACTACAGCCTCAAGACGGCCGCCCGCTACTTTGGCCTCGCCCCCGAGGAGCGCACCTACATCGAGGGCACTGACATCTCGCGCGCCTGGCGGGAGGACCGCGAGGAACTGCTCGACTACGCACTCGACGACGTCACGGAGACCAAGCGCCTCGCAGGGCACCTCTCCGGCTCCACCTTCTACCTCGCTCAAATGCTCCCGATGACCTACGGCTCGTCGGCGCGGCGCGGCCCGGCGACCAAGATCGAGAGCCTCTTCGTACGGGAGTACCTCCGGCGGCGCCACGCCCTGCCCCGCAGCAAATGGGGCAGCCAGTCGATGGGCGGCTACACGGACATCTTCCTCAGCGGCGTCATGGGCCCCATCGTCTACGCCGACGTGGAGAGCCTGTACCCGTCCATCATGCTGAACTACAACGTGCAGCCGTCCGGCGACACGCTGGACCTCTTCCCCCAGCTCCTGGAACGGCTCACGGACCTGCGCCTGGAGACAAAAGAGGACATGCGCAACGCCGAGGACGAGGAGGTGCGCAGCGAACTCGATGCGCGGCAGTCCTCCTACAAGGTGCTCATCAACAGCTTCTACGGCATGCTCGGCTTCTCCCTCTCTGCCTTCAACGACTTTGCGGAGGCCGACCGGGTGGCGCGCACGGGCCAACAGATCCTCCGCGACCTCATCGACGAGATTCGGGGGCGGGGCGGCACTGTGATCGAGGTCGACACAGACGGAGTCCTCTTCGTGCCGCCGGACGGGGTGCGGGGGGAGCAGGCCGAGACCGACTTCACGGTGGGCCTCACGGAGGCGATGCCCGAAGGCATTCGCGTGGGCTTCGACGGACGGTTTCAGAAGATGCTCTCGTACAAGAAGAAGAACTACGCCCTCCTCACCTACGATGACGAGTTAAAGTTCAAGGGCTCCTCGCTCATCTCTCGCTCCAACGAGCCGTTCGGGCGCGACTTCGTGCGCCGGGCCATCCGGCGCCTCCTCGACCACGACGTGGAGGGACTGCACGCGCTCTACGTGAACACCCGCGACAAAATCATCGAGCACGACTGGGAGAGCATCGACAGCTTCGCCCGCACCGAGACGTTAAAGGACACCCTGGAGGACTACGAGGCCGACGTCGAAGCGGGAAGCCGGCCTCGCGCCGCCACCTACGAACTGGCCAAGAAAAAACAGGAGCGCACCGGAAAGCCAATCAAGAAAGGAGACCGCATCAGCTACTACATCACCGGCGACAGCGCCAACGTCACCGCCTTCAAGAACTGCAAGCTGGCGGCGGAGTGGGTCCCGACGGATCCCGACGAGAATACGGCGTACTACCTACGGCGGCTCGACGAGTTTGCCACGAAGTTTGAGCCCTTCTTCACCGAGGACGACTTCCGGCTCGTCTTCTCCCCGGAAGACCTCTTCGGCTTTTCAGCGACAGAGATTGACATCCAGACCACTAGGCACGAGTCTGAGTATGAGGAAAATCAAGATGAGGTGCCCTTCTGATCAGCCTCGTGTTCGTCGCCTTCGTTCTCTTTCACTGCCTCGTTCGCCCATGAAGCGCATGCTTGCCGCCGGGGGCTTCAGCCTCGCCATCGGTGCCGTCTCCCTCCTGCTCCTCGCGTCCGTCGTCTACTCCTGTCGAGGGGGAGGCGACCCTCACCACGAGCGGTCCGATGCCACCTTCGACGCTCCGCCTGTGCAGGATGCACGGGTCGCTTCTCCTGTGCACCAGGCCTCTGCCCGGCGCTCTGTCGACGGGCCGGCCGTTGCCCTTGACCAGTGCTAGCTCCCTGTCGCTCCCCCCGCGGCATCCGACCTAGATCCATGGAGGATCCCCCCGACGATATTCCCAGGGGCCTCGTCGTCCCGGGCCTTGGGGACTCCCGACGCCCGGCACTACTGGCATTCCTGGTCGTGAGCATACTCTCGGGCCTTGCCCTCATCTGGCCCGTCTATCCCTGGGCGGTGGACCTGACGCCCTACGTCCTCGGCCTGCCCTTCTCGTTCGCCTGGACGGTGGGTTGGCTCATCGTTGTGTTCATCGCCCTGGTGCTGTTGTACCGCGCCGACGAGCCCGACCCGGCGGACTGATCCCCATTCTCTCGCGCGTCTCTCTGGCTCTCGTCACTGTCCCCATGCCCGAGCGGGCCGTCATTCTGGTCATCTGCGGTCTCTATCTTGTCCTGGTGCTGGGGATCGGCGTCTGGTCGGGGCGCACCGCAACCGCAAGCGTGGACGGGTACGTGGCGGGCGACCGGACGCTGGGCGTGGTCGTGCTCTACTTTGTGCTCGGGGCATCGGTCTTCTCGTCGTTCGCGTTCCTCGGCGCCCCCGGCTGGGCCTACTCCCGGGGGGCGGCGGCCTTTTACATTATTGCCTACGGCACGGTGGGAATGGTGCCCTTCTATTTTCTCGGGCCGCGCGCCCGACAGGTCGGCGAGGCGTTCGGCTTCGTCACCCAGGCGGAAATGCTGGCCCACCGGTACGACAGCCGCACGCTCTCGGTGGTGCTGGCCGTGCTCAGCGTCGTCGCGTTCGTGCCCTACCTCACGCTGCAAATGAAGGGGGCAGGCCTGCTGTTGTCGACCATCTCCGAAGGGCTCGTGCCGCAGTGGCTCGGGGCGCTCCTGGCCTACGGCGTGGTCCTGGTGTACGTCTTCGCCAGCGGCATGATGGCGATCGGGTGGACGAACACGGTCCAGGGCCTCTTCATGATGGCCGTCGCTTGGTTCCTGGGGCTCTACCTGCCGGAGACGCTGCACGGGGGCATCCAGCCTATGTTCGAGGCAATTGCGGCGAGCGACAAGGCGGCCCTGCTCGACGTGCCGGGCCTCGCGGCGGACGGGGCGCCCTGGAGCTGGGCAGGCTACAGCTCCGCCGTCGTCGTCTCGGCCGTCGGCTTCTCAATGTGGCCCCACCTCTTCATGCGCGCCTTCACGGCGAAGAGCGACCGCACCCTCAAGCTGACGGTGGTCCTGTACCCCACCTTCCAGCTGTTCCTGGTGCCCATCCTGCTGATCGGCTTCGCGGGCGTCCTGGCGTTTCCGGAGGTTTCGCCGCCCGACACGATCGTCCCTCACCTGCTCACCCAGATCGAGCTGTCGCCCGTCCTGGTGGGGCTGGTGTGCGCGGGGGCGCTGGCCGCCTCGATGTCGTCGGGCGACGCCATCCTGCACGCCGCGGCCTCCATCGGGCTGCGCGACGGCATCAAGCCGCTGCTCTCCGATCCCATCAGCGATGCCCAGCAACGACAATGGATTCGCGGCCTCGTCGTTGCCACGAGCGCAGTAGCCTACTACTTCGCGGTCTTCTCGGAGGTCGGCATCGTGGCGCTCCTGCTCGGGGCCTATGGCGGGGTGGCGCAGATCTTCCCCCTCATCTTTGCCGCCTTCTACTGGCCCCGCGCCACCGGCCCCGGCGCGCTGGCGGGCCTGCTGGCAGGCATCGGGGTCAACACCTTCTTCCTCGTGGCATCGCACCTCCACCCCTTCCCCCTGCACGAGGGCCTCTACGGACTCGGGGCGAACGTAGCCGTGTTTGTCGTGGTGAGCCTCCTCACTGCGCCGCACGCGCGAGACCGCCTCCGGGCCTATACCCACCCCCACCGTCTCTCCGCCGACGAGACGGCCACGCCGTAGCCCACGGCACAGAGCTTGCTTCGTTTTTGTCTCCCCAACTCGCACGCTGTTCTTGACTCCCCCTCTTCTCATGCACACTCTCCGATTCCGCCTCCTTTCGTCCCTAATCGCCCTCACCGTTCTCATTGTCCCACCGGCCCAGGCCCAGGACGAGCTTGGCGACGCCCTAAACAGCATCGGCCAGCAGTACGCCGACGGCTACACGCAGCCGGTAACCGACGCCCTCGGAGCCGACCTGAACGCCGGGCTCTTCCGCACCGCGGAGGTCGGGGGCGAGGGCATCATTCCCGGAATCGACGTGTACATAGGCGTCGCTGGAATGGGCGCCCTCACGTCTGGATCAGCGGAGTCGTTCCGTCTGAGCGACGAGGTGATCGAGACCGAAAGCGGCCGTCGACTGCGCATCGAGTATCCGAATACGGACCTCCCGACGGCCTTCGGCGAGAACGAATCCCCCGGCTCGGCCGACGTTATTGACGAGCAGACCGGCGTTCCGGTCGACGAGGTTCCCCTTCCCGCCTCGTTAATCGACACCCCCATTGCCCCCCTGGCCGTCCCACAGATTGGCGCCGGGACCGTCTTCGGCACCGACGCGCAGGTTCGCTTCCTCCCGGAGACGAGCATCAGCGACTACGGGTCCGTCTCGCTCTTCGGCCTCTCCGTGCGGCACAGCATCAGCCAGTACATTCCCCTCTCGCCCGTGGAGCTCGCCGTGCAGGGAACGTGGCAGAGCCTGTCGCTCTCCGGCAGTGACGACGGCCCCAATCCCGGCGAGATCGTCGACGCCTCCGGCTGGGCCCTCAACGCGCAGGTGAGCAAGAGCATCCCCGTCGCCCCCATCACGTTCTACGGCGGCCTGCAGTACGAGCAGTTTGGCGTGGACGTGGGGTACACGTTCCAGACGCCGGACGGCAGCACCTCAACCGTCTCGCTCGATCAAGACGCCTCGAACAGCGTCCGGGCCCTCGCCGGCGTGTCCGTCACCCTCGCCGTCGTTCAGCTCAACGTCGACTACGCCCTGGCCAGCAACAACACCGTGAGCGCGGGGGTGGGCATCGCGCTTTAGATACTGCCCTCCATGCGAGCGGTCGTCTCCGACGGCAGAGAGGCGTCCGCGCGGCAGTCCCCGCTCGTCGGGAGGCCGTCGCTCCCACGCCGTCTTGTGCGGATGAAGGTCGACGTGGGACTCATCGAAGCGCTCAGAGATCACTCCTCGTGCTTCGCGGTAATTTCGTTCTCGTAGCGTTTGAGGGCCCCATCGACGATCCCCTTCGCCCGATCCGGCCCGAAAAAGTCTTTCACCTGAACGGTCTTGTCCTCCAGGGCCTTGTAGTCCTGGAAAAACCGGCGCAATTCCCGAAGGCGATGGTCGGGAAGCTCTTTGATGTGCCAGTAATCGTTGAAGGCCGGGTCGTCGAGATGAATGCAGATGATTTTCGCGTCCTCCTCGTCGTCGTCGAGCATGTTCATGAGCCCAATGGGACGGGCGCGCAGGATGCTCAGCGGGTCGACACTTTCCTGCGCCAGCACGAGCATGTCGAGGGGGTCCCCGTCGTCCGCGTAGGTGCGCGGGATGAAGCCGTAGTTGGCCGGGTAGACGACCGAAGAGTGGAGCATCCGGTCCACCCGGAGCAACCCGCTCTCCTTGTCCAGCTCGTACTTGACCTTGCAGCCCTGGGGGATTTCGATGATGCAGCTGAACATGTCGGGGGCCTCCGCCCCCACAGCAATGTCGTGCCAGGGATGGCTCATGATGGGTCTACGGGCAGTGGGCAAAACAGAAAGCACAGGGGACCGCAGGAAGGCCGGACGGACAGATACAGCCCCCGGGATTGAGCATCTGGGCGGGGCTCGGGCCTAGGCCCCGGCATCCGACGCGGCATCCGTTTGGGGCGCCCCCTTCAGGCGCTGGGACGGATCGAACGATCGCTCCGCCCCGAGCCATACCGCAATGGCGGCACTTGTGATGTGCGTGGCCCCGGGGTCGAAGGAGAGGCCCTCGGTCTGCGTCTCGCCCAGTCCCTCCATGTCCCCGTCGATCTCGTCGAGCCGCTCGGAGAGGACCTGCACGTCTCGGGCAAGCTGGGACGCTGCCTCGGTGGCATGGTTCTCGAGACGGAGTCGCTCGTCGCGGTGCAGGTTGACAAACCGATGCAGGACATTTCTCCCCTCAAGGTGGACGCCCATCTCTTCGGGATCACCGGCCGCCGCTCCGCCTCCGTTCGTGACGGTTGCCGCGACAGGATCGAGGCCCCGGTCCTCGAGGGCCTCCACGAGCGCCGCGCCGATGTCGGGCCCCCGGTTGACGATGAGGCTCGTGCGGCCGATATAGGGCTGGTCGGCCACGAGCTCCTGAAGACGGTCGGCGAGGTCGTCGGCCGACTCCCCATCCGTGTGGTGTCGGATGCGGGTGAGCCGGTAGGTCGCCGGCTCGTCGGAGTTCTCCTTCGACTTTTCGAACAGCGCATGGGTGACGTCCGGGGCGCCGTCCCCGTCGGCCGGGGTGACATCGACGCCCAGAAAGAATGCGTGGGCCATATCGGGCGGAGAGATGGACGGTTGAAGTGTGATAAGCGGGGACCATACGGATGGACCTCTCCACCCACTCGTTCCCTTTCGAGGAACAGCGCCCTCCCGGTGCCGCATGAATTCACGCCGAGTCAGGGCTGGTGGTGCAGTACTGCACGCTGAAGTACGAACGATCATCCGTCCATACCGACTCCACCTCGAACCCGGTTTCGGCCGCGAGGCTCGCAAACCCCTCGAGCGTATACTTGTGGGAGTCTTCGGTGTGGATTGTCTCGCCCTCCTCAAAGGCAAACGACTCGCCGGCCACAGTCACAGACTGTGCGATTGTGCTTCGGAGATGGCTCTCCACACAGCCACGCGCTTCGTTCCAGCGCACCTGGTGCTCGAAGGCGTCGAGGTCGAAGGTCGCGTTCAGCTCTTGGTTCATGCGACGGAGCAGATTCTTGCTAAAGGCCGCCGTCACTCCCTCGGCGTCGTCGTAGGCGGTCGTCATCACGTCCACGTCCTTCTTCAGATCCACACCGATGAGCAGCCCGCCGTCGGGCCCTGTCGTGTCGGCAATCTGTGACAGAAACGCGCGGGCCTGGGCTCGCGGAAAGTTTCCAATCGTAGAGCCCGGATAGTATCCCACCGTGCGGCGTGCCGGGCGCGGCGACTCGGGCAGCTCAAAGGAGGCCGTGTAGTCCGCACACACCGGCTGAATGGGCACCGCCGGATGGTCCTCGGCGAGTGCCTCGGCACTTTCGAGGAGATGACGCTTCGAGATGTCGACCGGCACGTAGGTCGCCAGGTCCTCCCCCATCCGCTCCAGCAGGATGCGTGTCTTCAGGCTGCTGCCACTGCCGTACTCGACGAGGCGGGCCGCCGGCCCGATGGCCTCGGCCATGGCGGACACGTTCTCCCGCATGATTCCAATCTCAGTGCGGGTGGGGTAGTATTCGTCGAGCTCGCAGATCGCGTCGAAGAGCTTCGACCCGCGCTCGTCGTAGAGGAACTTGGAGGGAACACGTTTCTGATTCTTGCGGAGACCGCGCAGCGTCGCCTTCCGGAAGGATTCCGTGGTAGGCGCCTGATCAAGGACGGGGTGAATGCTTGTGGAGGTGGGCATACACCTGGGGTGTTGGTGGCAAGAAGAGATCGCAGGGGCCCCGATTCGGACCCGCACGTGTGTCGGAGACTCGAGATTGGCCTTAAACAATGGGGGGCCCGCCGGGAAATCAACTGCACGCGGGCGTGCCCCGAAGCATGGGGGAATCGTTACAGGCCGTGCCCGGGACGCTGCCCTACCCCTCCAGGTCCGCCAGAGGATCGGGCCGACGAAATTGATACCCGCACCGGTCCTTGACCTTCTGGCTGTCGACGCGTTTTCCGGTGGTGGAGTCCGATGCGTCGAAGGCCGGCGGGTCCAGGCCGAGCACCTCCGCCGCGCGGGTGTAGAGGGCTTGTCGGGTCGGGTGGGCGTCTGCACAAGCGTTGAAGACCTCGTCTCGAACGTCTTGTTCGAGGAGAGTGGTGAGCAGAGCCACACAGTCCTCCCGATGAATCAGATTGACCGGGGCCTCCGGCCGCCCGATGCCGGATCGTCCCGCGAGGAAGCGCCCAGGGTGACGATCGCCCCCGTAGAGCCCACCAAGCCGCACGACCGTGGTGGCAAACGACGGGTCGCTCATCAGCCTCTCCTCGGCGGCCAGTACGGCCCGCCCCGTTGAGCGGCGTGTTCCCGGCAGGGCACCGGGGCGGCCCGGCGGCTGATCGGCCTCCGTCACCGTCCGCTCCACGTTCGGATACACCCCGGTGGAGCTCGCAAACAAAATCCACTCGACTGCCCCATCGGAGGCGGCCTCGCGGACCGCATCGATTTGGCGACAATAGTACGCCTCCGCGTCGTCGGCGCTCCGGGACGGGGGGACGTTCAGGACGAGGATGGGCGACTCGAAGAATGCCGATGCGTTCTCGCCGGCGAGCGCCGGGGCAAGGGTCAGCAGGTACGGCTCGAGGCCCTCTCCACGTAGGGGATCGACCTTCTCCGGAGTGGTGGTGGAACCGCGCACGTGAACGCCGTGCGCCACGAGGTGCCGGCCCAGCGGCCGACCGAGCCAGCCGCAGCCGAGAATACTGATGTCCGCGTCGATCATGCAGGACAGAATCCGATTCGTCTGAGCAGTGCTTGTCCCTGATTCTGCTCAAGGCAGAACCGTCGGACGACCACACAGGGAAGGCGGCGGGCTGTTTCCTCGACGCCTGCGTCCCCCTCCGTCACGGACCGTACAACCGCTCCTGGAGGTCTTCGAGGGCGTGTTTCACAATGTCCTTCCCAAAGACGCCGGTCGTTGTCCCCTCTCCTGCTTCTCCTTTGCTCGGCGACCCCGGCGCCTCTTCTTGGGCCGCGGGGGACTTCGTCGCGTCATCGGGGGCGTTCCGCTGCCGCGTCAGGTACTCTCGGACCTGGCGGCGGCAAATGGGCCTCTGCAGGGCCGCTCGAACAGTGTCCATGTCGAGCACCGGCCGGGCGAGCTGTCGAAGCGCCGCTACGTCTTCGGACGTGTAGTCGAGAAGGTCAAAGTCCAGGACCGGCCCTTCAAGCCCTTCCGCCTCGGTCCCGCCGCCCGCGTAAAACTGGAACCGAAGGCCATTCGTGAACAGGACGAGCGGCCCTCCCGTCGGTGCGGCACGCCGGAACAGAACATGATTCTCCGGAACGTCCAGGGGCCTCGTCGCCTCCGTGCACTCGACGAGGACCAGCGGCGTGCCATCTCGTCTCAGGACGTAGTCTGCCCTCCCGTTTTCTTTATCGTCAGTGCTCGCTTCCGGCTCCACAGCCCGAACATCGAAAGGGTCGTAGCCCAGCGCGTCGAAGAACGGAAGAACAAGCGCGGTTTCGGTCTTCTTCTGACAATCGAGGACGGCATGCTGTCTGTCGGCCCGGGCTTGAAGCGTCGAGAGTCGGTCGGCGAGATTCATCGGGACGACGGCACCACACATCAGAACGGCGAGGGTGCCTTTTGAACCACAAACACGATGCCAACGCGGCTCCCTTTTCGTTCCCGATGCACAACGACATCCCCCCGTGAGGGACGGGCCGAGTGGATCCCTCCGGTGAACGCACGGGCCGCCGGGTGACCTGCGCAATGCTCGACGGGGACAGGACGGTTCTCGTCAGACGGCCCCAACCGAGCAAACGTGGGAGACACCACCGTTCTTCGGAGTGAGGAGACACGAGACGTGAAGCTGTTCGCCGAGACGCGCACACCGTTGACGGGAGAGAACGTGGAAGACCTCGTCAGGTCGAATTCGCGTTCGTTCCGGCAGAGGGACTGTCTTCGATTCCCGGAGCACGGTCACAGATTCGGTCCAGCACGGCCTCGACCTCGTCCCGCCGGATGCGCCCCGCTTCAAGGTCCTCGCTTACTGCCTCCAGGGCCCGGCGCCACCACGCCTCAGGGGGAAACTTCGTCTCCGACGTCAGGTGTCCTTCCGCCTGGAAATAAGCATCCAGCTCGTCCACCTTATCGGAGCGGAAGCGCTTGACGGCCCCCTTTCTCAGTCCGTCGAGAATGCGGGCGGCCTCCCCGTCGACGCGCTCCGCCAGGGCGGCCACCTCGTCGATGAAGGTGTCGGACACGGCGTCCGTCGCCTCCAGGGCCGCCCGCCCCACCGGGCTCCCGCGTCCCACGCGCCACGCGGCGGCCCAATGCTCCACCGCGCGGGCCAGCGCCTCCAAACGCCGGTAGCTCGACGGATCCAGGTCGATGAGCGAAAGGGCGTCCCGCTCCGCCAGGCCGGCGAGCTGTCCCCACCGCCGATAGGAGGCCTCCACGGCACGACACAGCAGGTTCCCGTCGTCGGTCAGGTGCCACAGATGCAGCGCCGCAACGTCATTTCGGGGCGTCCAGACCGGGATGTCGAGGTGACGCGCAAGGGCCTCGTGGCTGCGCTCGTCGGGGGGCGGGAGTGCCGGCGACGCGGGCCGTCCCGACCGGAGGGCACCGTCCCCACTCATGTTCTCAACCGCAACGCTCCCCCCATCGGCCCCGGACAGCGTGTGGATCGCAAGTGCCGTGTCGGTTTCGTCGAGCTGCCGCCGCCACTTCGCAACTTCATCGGACTGCGCCGTCAGATAGAACACCTGGCGTCCCTCGGCGGCGATCGTGTGGATCGCTTCGATGAGGGCCGCCGCCTTCTCGTCGTCACTGTTGGCCAGGGCCTCGTCCAACACCAGGGGCAGCTGGACGCCTTGCTCCTGGGTCTCAACAAAGGCCATCCGAACGGCAAGCAGGAGCTGGACCTTGGTGCCGCCCGACAGTTCTCGAAGCGCGAGCCCGCGTCCGGCGTCCGTCACCACGCGGAACGTGCTTTCCGCCCGGTCAAGGTCCAGGCGGTAGCGGTCACTCGTGACTTGCCGGAAGAGTGCGTCGGCACGGGAAAAGACGGCCGGCAGATCCTGATTTCGGGTCCGCTCGTGGACGACGTCCGCCAGGGCCTGCCCGACGACCCGCCGCAGGTCGCGACGGCCTCGACGCCGCAGCGCCCGGCGGGCCGATTGGTGCTCCGCGAGTGCCTCTTCAAGGCCGTGGTCCGCCTTCGCGTCTTCGACCTGCTGCTGAATGCGGCTGATCCGGTCGGAGAGGTCGTCGGCCTGCTCGGCCTGCCGGGTCGCCTCCTCCTTCCGCCGCTCCAGCTCTTCGGCCGTCGCTGCGAGCATCGAGTCCTCGCCCCCCTCCCGTTCCTGGAGGCGCTCGCGTTCGAGCTCGACGGACCGCTCGGCCCGGTTCAACGCCTCCTCGGCGGCCTCGTACGCGTCGAACTGAGCGCACCACTCCGCAACCGTCTCGTCGCTTCCCTCGTCCAGCCCGAGCCGATCAAACAGCTGCTCGATCTTGTCGTCGATCCGTTCAACCTGTTCCGTCGCCTGATCGAGACGCTGCTGTGCGGTTTCCCGGTCGGCATGGGCCGCCTCGAGGACGCGCTGGTCGTCCCGGAGTTGCTCCAGGGCCGCCTGGCCGTCGCTGATGTCCTCCACGTCCTTTCCGTACGGCTCGACGAGCGCTTGCACCTTGTCCCACCACGCCTCTGCCTGGCGCTCGGCCGCGCGGATCTTCTCCTCCGCCCCCCGGACCTCCGTCCACGCCGCCTGCCAGGCCCCCAGCCGCTGCACGAACCAGAGTAGCGAGTGGGCCCCGAGCCCAGGGTCTACCTGGAGCCGATCCGCAAGCTCGGCCTCGCGTTCCCCCAACGCTGCCCGTTCGTCCTCGATGGCCCCCGCCTCGTCGGCGTGGCGGGCCCACTCCTGTGCCTTTGCCGCCTCCAGCCGCGCGTCCGTCCAGTCGTGAAGGAGCGAGTCGAGGTGGGCGTGGACCGCGTCGCGCGACCAGGCTGGGGGCGTGGGAAGGTCGAGCCGCTCGAAGCGCTGTTCTAGATCCGGCCGACGCGTCCCCGTCGGGACGCCGGTCGAGCGGGGGGCGACGTACGCAGCGACGGCCACGACGACGCCCCCCCCAGCCACGACCCAGCCCAGGAGCGCCCCGTCAAGTCCCAGTACGGTGCCCAACGCAACGATGGCGACCGTCCCCGCGAGGACCACATAGCGACGGATCTGTCCCCGTCCTGCCTCAGCAGGAGCCGACGCCGGCTCGCGCAGCCACTCCGCAAGCTGCTCGACCCCGCGACGAATCTGCTCCGGAGGGGGCTCGGGGTCGGCCTCGCCAAGCCGCCGCTCCAGGGCGCGGAGCGCCTCCTCTCGCCCCTGCACCTCCAGGCGTGACTCCGCCAGCGACCGGACCGCGTCGACCGCCGGCGCGTCGATCTGGGCGGCCGCCTCCCTGTCGTCCCCCGACAGACGCTCCCACTCCGTCGCCTCCGTCTTTGCCGCCCGGGCTCGCTCGCGCTCCGCCTGGTCGACGGTCGTCCGCGCCTGCTCCCATTCCTGTAGGGCCGTCCGGAGCGTGTCGAGGGTGCCGTCCGGCAGCCCCTCCGCCGGCAGCCGGCTTTCGGCGATGCGTGTCTCCGCCGCCGCCCGCTGCGCGGTGGCATCCCCTTGTTTCTCGACGGCGTCCTCCCGGTCGGCCCGAAGGTGTTCGAGGCGCTCGGCCTCGTCTCCCTGAAGGGCGTGCATGCCCTCGGGAAACGCGTTGACCGCCCGTTCGGCCTCCTGGCGCTCCTGCTCCGCCCGCGCCACCGCCAGGGCCTGCGCAAGGGCGTCGCGTCGACGGGCCGCCGCCTGCGCCTCGTCCCGCTCGCGGCGGAGCCGCCGCAGCGACCGCTCTTTGCGCTCCAGGGTCCGGTGCAGCGACCGGGCCTCCTCCACACGCCCCCGCGCCTCTTCGACCTCGCGCGTCTCCTTCAGCGTTCCCTTTGCGTACTCGCCGAAGCCAAGCGCCCCGGCGGCCCCCGGCACGTCGTACCCGCCCTGGGCCTCCTGCAGGATGGCGTCGGCCAGGGCCCGTTCCGAATCTTCGGTGGCGGCGAGCAGGTCGCGCAGGGACATGTGGTAGCGATCCCGGTGGCTAGGCGGCGGCATCGACGGCGGGCCTGCCGGGGCGCCGCCCTTCTGGTACTGCACCCGGCTGCCCTCCACATCGCCCCGCCACGGCTCGTCCCTCAGGCGAAACGTTCCCTCAACGAGAGGCCGCCCCCACCCGTGGGCCTCCGGCCATAGGAGCACCGTCACGGCCCGGGCGAGCGTGGTCTTGCCGGAGCCGTTCGGCCCCGCGATGACGTTGACGCCCGGGACGAGCCCCTCTGCCTCAAGCCCAAACGACCGGCCGTACATCCGCTGCACCGCAAGGCGGCGGAGGTGGAGGGCAGCGTCGGCCGTTGCCGTCGGCGTGTCGGAGGAAGCATCCGTCATTTGTGGGGCGCAGCGTCGGTCTGAGAGCGCAGTTCGTCGAGGAGCAGGAGTCCCTGACGCTGGACCATGTCGGCAAGCGCCTCCCGATCCGGCGACAGGTCGTCCGCGTCGGAGAGCGGGCCGTAGGCGGGCGAGTCCTGTACCGCAGAGCATGCCTCTTTGATCGCGACCCAGGCGTCCTGGGCAGGCTCGTCCTCCTCCCCGTGCCGCACCGCTAGAAGAAGCTGAGCGAGCACGGCCGGCGGATCGGTGCCCTCCGCGATGCGTTTCAAATCGAGAGCCGGGCGCGTCCGGGCGGCGGCCGACTCCACGATGGCGGTCGACCCCTCCACCGGCACCTCAAGCGCGCCCGGCCACGTCTCCACCAGGTCGCACACCGCACGGTGAACGGACGTACGGCCCGTGAGCGTGAGGCGACAAACGAGCCGCTGCGGCGTGGGGCCTTTCTCGCGGGCCGCTCGGAGCCGGTCACGCATCGCATCCGTCACCGCGGCCTCGACGGCCCCCTCCTCCATCGCATCCACGTCCACGTCGAGGTGCTCATAGCGGAGGGGAGCGCGGGGCAGATGGGTCGCCGTGCTGTCTCCGTCCGGGGCCACCTCTACGCGCCAGGGACCGTGGGTGCCCGTCTCCGACGGGTCCAGCGGCTGGAGCGAGCCGGGGTACAGCACGAGGGGCGACCGGTCGTCTCGAAGCGAGGGCGCATGGATGTGGCCCAGGAGCCACGCCGATACGGGACGTCGGCGCAGGGCGTCGAGCGACACTGGGGCGTAGACGCTCTCCGGGGCGTTCAGGTCGGCGTGCAGCAGCCCCACCGTCGGGACGTCGTCACGGAGGCGCCCGTCCGGAAACGACTCGACCGGAGACCGCTGCGTGTGCGCCTCTCGAAACGACCACCCGACAAACTGAAGAGGCGCGCGCCCCTCCGGCGCTACGGTCAGGGTGCCCCACTTCCCGCCGCGCCCCAGTAGGTGAAAGTGGTCGGCCTCGATCATCCCGGCCAGGCGGGGCAGCGCATCGAAATCGTGGTTCCCGGCCACCGCCACGACGGGAATGCCGGCCTCTCCGAGCCGGCGGAGTCCCCGCTGGAGCGGCCCCAAGGCCTCGTACCGCTTGTTCTGGGCGTCCACCACATCTCCGGTCAGCACCACCACGTCCACCGCCTGCTGCACGGCGTACGACACCGTGTCCTCCCACACGTGGTCGACCGCCCAGGCCCGGTCGCGCGAGTGGGTGCGGGACGGGTAGCGCCCGAGATGAAGGTCCCCAGTGCACAGAATCCGACACGGTGCGTCGGCCACGCGGACGTACAGAGTTGTGAAGACGAGAGCGGCACGCTTATCCCGTGAACTTGCCCAGGATAATAATGAGGGATCTCCAACGTAAGAAAACCTGCGCCCGTCCCCAACCCGCCCACGCGCATCGTAACGGTCGTCGTCCTCAGAACGACTCGACTGTGCATTGGTGGCGACCTGAGTGTACCTGGGACGAAGCTAGCCCCAAACCGTTGTTCGGGTCTTGCCCACGGAGCTGTGGGCGCCCCACGTCGGGAGTCCCTTCCAGAGACCAATCCGGCGTGGGGCTTTTTGCATGCCAGCCGGCCGGCCCTTGGGGTGTCCTCCGGTGCATTCCGCCCCCCCAGATGGTCGGCGTCCACTTCGGGCATTCGTCCCCGACCTGTTTCCCCTCTTCTCCAGCGAAGGACTCCGCTGCATCGGCTCCTCGAATCCAAGAGGCCCCCCACATCGCCGGTGTCAGGCCTCAGAGGGCATTCTGAGGACCACCGGGGCGTTCGTCTCCGCCCCTTGACGGTTCTCGAGAAGCCGTTGCTCGAGACGTCGCCCCGCCCCAACGTGTACAGCGTCGATAGCCTCGGGGACATCCGGGGCTGAGTTCGTTGTTCTCCGGACGCCCCGAGCGGATCTCGGGCAGAATGGGATCTGCACTCGCCCATCAGCGCCGCTACAGAGACCATTCGGGGTCCATTCGTGCCCGTCGCCCGTGGGCATCTCGGCTCGCGATCAGTCTACCGCCCAGCCCCTGGGACCAGCACACATTCAATTTGCACAGGGCCGGGGCCAGTGAGAGACCCGTCCGGGGCTGGTCCTCCTGCACGCACTGAGTACTGCCCTGCAATCGTTTACATAAACTTCACTCATGGAACAAACGGTACCTCTTTGTTGGACGTCGAGGCTTTTTAGGGAGAGGTAAGATTTGTATGATGTATATTCTTGCTCTGGTTGGTTCTCTTTCTACCAACTCATCGTTTTTGTGACCGCTTTTCGTCGCCTCCCGTCGGGGCATTTGGCTGGGTGCTGCCTTCAATCCATACTCCCCTCCCTGTACGATGGGCGAACTTGACTCTGTTTTCCTTTCCGCCCCCAGTAGGCTGGCCGCCCTGCGTCGTTACGGCGTTTCTGGCGGCTTCTCCAAAGAGGCATTCGAGCGCGTGGCCGCTCTAGCAGCGCGCGTTTTTGACGCCCCCATCGCCGGCGTCCACTTTGTCGACGACCGGTGCCGATGGGCCGAAGCCCACGTGGGCCACGAGGCCCAGACGGTGGACCTTGACGTGTCGTTCTCTGCCCGTGGACTCGGGACCGAAGAGGTGCTCGTCGTTGAGGACGCGGCCGAGGACCCGCGGTTTCAAGACCATCCGCTCGTGGCCGGCGAGCCGGGCGTCCGTTTCTACGCCGGTGCTGCCATCACCACGCCCGAGGGGCATGCGCTGGGGCGGCTCTGCGTGCTCGATACGGCGCCGCGATTGGAGGGCCTCTCCGAGCACAATCGGGGGACGCTCCGTGAGCTTGCCGGTGTCGTCATGGACGAGCTGACGCACCGCGCCCAGCCGCCTCCCCGCGAAGAGATTCTCGAAAGCATTACCGACGCGTTTTACACGCTGGACGACGAATGGCGCTTCACCTATGTCAACCAGCGAGCCGAGGCACTTCTTGAGTGTTCTAGAGAAGAGATACTGGGCGAAACGATCTGGGAGCAGTTTCCCGAAACGAAGGACCTTCCGACCCACGAAAAATACCACCGCGCCGTAGCGACCGGCGACCCCACTCAGTTCGAGACGTATTCGTCCCGGTTCGAGGCATGGTTTAGCGTTACGGCCTCCCCGTTTAGGGGCGGACTGTCGGTCTGCTTCAACAACATCACGGAGCGCAAGGAGCGCGAGCAGGCCCTGCGGGAGCGGGAGGAGTATCTGTCGGTCACGCTTTCCTCCATCGGTGATGCCGTCATCGCCACCGACACGAGCGGTCGCGTGACCGAGATGAACGGCGTCGCCGAGCGTCTCACCGGCTGGGCCCAAGAGGAGGCCCAGGGGCGTCTCCTGGAAGAGATCTTCCAGATCAAAAATGCCAAGACGGGCGCCCCGGTGGAGAGCCCGAGCAACGAAGTGCTCCGCAAGGGCCGCACGGTCGGGCTTGCCAACCACACGGTTCTCACCGCCCGCGACGGCACCGAGTACCAGATTGCCGACAGCGCAGCCCCCATTCGCACCGATGAAGACGACCTGTTGGGTGTGGTTCTGGTCTTCCGTGACGTAACCGATGAGTATGAGCGGCGGGCCGCACTCGAGGAGCAACGCGAACGTCTAGAGATGGCCCTGCTTGGGGGAGACGCGGGGATGTGGGACTGGGACATGCAGACGGGAGAGGCCGTCTACAACGAGCGCTGGGCGGCCATTCTCGGCTACACGCTCGACGAGGTCGAGTGTGACAATACATTCTTCGAGCGCCACGTCCACCCCAATGACCTTGAGCGGGTCTACGACGACATCGAGCGCCATGCCCGCGGCGAGACTCCCTACCTCGACCAGGAGATCCGGATGCGCCACAAGGACGGCTCGTGGCGGTGGGTCCTCAACCGAGGCCGAATCGTAGAGCGGGCCGAGGACGGGACCCCGCTTCGCATGGTGGGAACGCACGTGGACATCACCGATCGCAAAGAGCGGGAGCAGGAGCTCCGCACGGTCCGTCGCCGGTTCGAGCAGTTTGCAGAAAACGTCCAGGACGCGTTTTTCCTCTTGCCCACGGACTACTCGGACCTCGAGTACGCAAACTCCGCGGTCGAACGGATCTATGGTGTATCGTTGGAGACGCTCAACGAGGCCCCAATGGCCTGGCTCCGGCACGTGCACCCCGACGACAAGGATGAACTGCTGGCAGACATGACCCGCCAGCAACACGAATCGGTCGACTGGCCCGTGCAGCAAGAGTTTCGCATCCAGCACCCCGACCGGGGGCGCCGCTGGGTGAACTCGCGACTCGACATCATTGAGACCAATGGGGGGCTGTCACGAATCACTGGCGTGGCGACGGACATCACTGAGCGGAAGGACGCCGAGCAAAAGCTCCGCCTCCAACTGGATACGCTCCGGCAGGTGGCGACAGGCCCCCCCCTCCAGACCACCCTACGAGGCCTCATCACGGCCATCGAAGCGCAGCGTCCAGACATGATCGGGTCGATTCTGTTCCACGACCGCGCACAGGGTCGCATCCAGCACGGCGTGGCCCCCAACGTGCCCGATTCCTACAACGCGGCCATAGACGGCATGGAAATCGGTCCGGCCGCCGGGTCCTGCGGCACGGCGATGCACGAACGCGCCCCCGTCATCACCGAAGACATCGAACGCGACCCGCGCTGGTCCGACCACCGCGACCTTGCCCGTTCGCACGGGCTCCAGGCCTGCTGGTCGGTTCCCATTTTTGATTCCCACGACGACGTACTCGGGACGTTTGCGCTCTACCACGAGCAGCCCACCGCTCCAACCGAGAAGGACCGGACGCTCATCGACCAGGCGTGTTCACTGGCCGGCATCGCCATCGAGCGCCACCGCACCGCAGAAACACTGCGTACCCGGGAACAGCGCGTGGAGAAGCTCTACGACGCCATGAGCACCCTGGCGCAGTCCGACACGCCAAACGAGCTGGCGGAGGTGCTCCTCGACCTCATCGCCGACACGCTGGGCTATTCCATCTGCGCAGTGCGGTACGCCGAGGGCGGCCGGCTCGTCCCAGCGGTCGTCTCGCCCACCGGTCGGGACGTCCTGGGTCCGCACACGGACTGCCCCGTCGACGGCCCACAGGCTGCGGCCGAGGCCTTTCGCACCGGCACCCTGCTGCACCACGACGCCGCCGCGGAGGCAGACGTGATCGATGCGCCGGGTCCAGTGGAGGGCGCCGCCTACGTCCCCCTCGGGCCCTATGGGGTTCTGTCCGTTGGCCTGACCGGCTCCGGCTCGCTTCCCGCCTTCGATGTCCGCCTGCTCAACCTCCTGGCCCAGAACGTTGAGGGCGTTCTCCGTCGCATTGAGCGCGAGCAGGAGTTGGTAGAGGCGAAGGAGACGGCCGAGGAGATGAGCCGCCTCAAGTCGGCCTTCCTCGCCAACATCAGCCACGAAATCCGCACGCCGCTAACCTCCATTCTCGGCTTTGCGGAAGTGATCGGCGAGGAGGTTGAGGGCGCGCTGGACGTCCAGGAGCTTGATCTTTCATCGCTCGCACAGTTTTCGTCGCTGATCGAACGGAGCGGACAGCGTCTGATGGACACCCTGACTGGTGTGCTGAACCTTTCAAAGCTACAGACTGGGGAGATGAACCTCAGCTTCGGTCCGGTCAATCTAGCGGCGGAGGCCGGGGCGGCGGCCGATGAGTTTACCCCCCAGGCGGAAGACGCTGGCGTGGACCTGACCGTGCAGGGGGACGAACGGACGGTCTGGGCCTGGGCCGACGCGGGCGGGGTGCAAATCGTGCTCCGCAACCTGCTGTCCAACGCGATCAAGTACACGGAGGAGGGGGGAGAAGTGTGCGTCCGCGTCCGCAGCGAGCAGGCAACAGCGGCCGTATTGGAGGTGGAGGACACCGGAATTGGGATGGACCCCGAGGCAACAGACGGGCTGTTTGAGGCGTTCAAGCAGGCCTCAGAAGGCATCGGGCGAGAGTACGAAGGCACAGGGCTGGGCCTGACCGTCGTCAAGGAGGTCCTGGGCGAAATGGAGGGCTCGATTGCGGTGGAGACCGAGGCGGGCGAGGGAAGCCGATTTACTGTGCGGCTGCCACAAGCCGACCGGACGGATCAGGGCCAGACCGGGCCCGAGGGCGCGAACCAGTTAGTCCCCCCCGAATCGTGACCTGGGCCTGGGCCGAGGCGGGAAGCCCCCGCCGCTAAATGCACAAGACCAGCCGCCGAGAGCAGAGCCGAGCGTGCCACGGGGACGGGTCGTCGGGGCGGCGCGTTGAGCCGCAAACGGAGGCCTCTCTTTCCGTGGCGAGTCCCGGTTCGCCTGCGCTGTCTCCCGCGGTGCTCGCCCCGCACAGGTCCTTCGCCACTCGCCAATGACAGACGTCGTGTGGGGGTGCCTGCCCGATGCACGATGGTTCTCAGTCTGCCCCGAACAAGGTGCTCGACGGTGAACTGCCCTGCCGATCTCAAAGAGGGGGGCGAGGAATTGCTGCGCGGAGCGCTTGACAAAGGTGCAAAACGATAGGGCTCACACACCACAGACGTATGAAAGCCCGCCTGAGGGCTAATCTCAAGCGGGCTGCGTGCAGTGCCCGAGAGAGGACTCGAACCTCCACGGCCGTAGAGGCCACGTGACCCTGAACCACGCGCGTCTACCGTCCGAATCCTTGCTCAGCGCCGCTGAGCGGCGGATTAACGGACCTTCCGGCCTCCGCCACTCGGGCATTGTGTACAGTCGCGTGTGCAGTTGCTGTGTGCAGTGGGCTTTTCGACGCCATAACCCCCGATTTGGTTATGGCAAGCATCTTCGACCGCTCCGGCAACTATTACGCTCAGTTCTACGACTCCAACCGATCTCCGAAGCGGAAACGGTTCTCCCTCCGCACATCGAACCGCAAGGAAGCGCGGAGACGGCTCACAGACTTCGAGCGGGACTACGATAACGGGCAGTTCGACCCGTGGACCGATGACCCGTTCGCAGAGGACTCCGACAGCGACGAAGAGAAGACGGGACCGTCTACGGTCGGTGAAGCGATTGAGGCGTTCTGTGAGGCGAAGAAGGAGCAGGGACGCACCGAATCCACAATCCGCAACTACCGCAAACAGTGGCGGCTCTTCCGGCGTCGCGTCGGCGAGGAAACGCCGCTCGACGATCTCCAATCGAGTGACGTTCGCTCGTTCGTCTACGACAGCGACGTGAAGGCCACAACCGGCGCGAACCGTTACCGGCACGTCGGGGCCGTCCTCCGTTGGTGCGGGCATGAGAGCGTTATAGACGCCGTAGAGAAGCCAAAGACAGGCGATAAGCTACCGAAGGCGCTCCGCCCGGACGAACTCCGCTCAATCTGCCGTGCAGCCGTTAAGGACTATCGAGAGAAGCGGCTGAATGGCGGTTGCCGTTCCCGAGAGATCGTGTGGATCGTTCCTGCGCTCCGGTTCGCTTACTTCACGGGTCTCCGTGGAAGCGAACTTGCACGTCTCCGTTGGTCACACGTCGATCTCGAACGAGAGCAACTGACGATCTACCGGCAGAAGAACGGAGACGAGAGCACTGTCCCCCTTATCAAACCTGCACAGGAGATGCTGCGGCGTCTCTACGACGGAGAGAACGGGGACACCTTCGTTTTCCGTTCGCCCGGTTGTGATCCCGAAGAGAGGTCTGCACGGCGGTTCAGGGAGCACGTGAGCCGCAAGTTCGCCGAGTGGAGAGACGAAGCAGAGGTCCGCCCGGAACTGACTCTGCACTCGACCCGGCACGGCTTCGCTACGCGCCTTGCGGAGAACGGAGTTTCTACCGTAGCGATCAAATCAGCGATGCGCCATTCGGACATCAGCACCTCGATGAAATACGTGCACATGGCGGGCAAACGGCTGCAATCGGAGGTAGAGGCCGCGTTCGCTTGACGAGCCACATACGACCGCTCTCTGCCAGTTCGTTCCGGTAGGGAGTGCCATGGGCAAGCCCATAAGTCCCCTCACAGACGTTGTCTGATCTGCTCGACTCAACTCCGTGCGGTAGCTCCACACCGCTCAACGCGCTATCGCTTCTGCAGGGCGATGAAGGGGCGATCCTCTCCGGTCCCCTGCGGACAGCGGGCAGGTCTCACAGCGCCCCGCACAGCGGTTCGGGCTCGCAGAGGGGGCAACGGGGGCAACACGTTGCCGCTACCACGAACGGCACTCTCCGTACTCTGCACCGATGGATTTGGAATTCTGAAGGGTGTTGGGCGTCCGATCCGAGAGCCGTTGACCTGCAGGACACCGAGATTGGAGCCGCCAACCTCAACGTGCCTACAGAGATTCAACTCACCCTCATAGAGATACCGTTCGAGCCGTTTTGAAGGGGTTATGCCGGAGAGTTGAGGCACACGCGCCCCCCACCCCACCGTCCACAGGGGCAGAAATGGCACCCCACACCCCCTACCGGTCCGGGAATTGCCGATCACCGAGACAGTAGCGAAACGAACGGGAAAATCGGTCTCGGTGACGTTAGCGTGAGAGCGAACCGTGCGATATACCCGAATATTCCCGCTGTGACGGGTCTTTTACGGTGCTCTGCGGTCATGAATCGAACGATACCGTTCACTTCGACCCTTGCCGTTCACCGTTTATTGGAAATAAACTGAACGGTTGCGAAACGGTAGATCCGGGGCTGTCCGTAGGCCTATACACTGCAGTGAGGCAGAGTATGTCAGAAGATTCTATTGTCCAACTCTCTCGGGGCGACAGCAAGTGTCAAGAAGGATTTGGGGAGCGTCTCAACCCCGCAACAGTGATGAGAAGGCGGTTCGGAACTGCACGGCGATGTCTTTAACTCTTGACGCACGCCGATATCCACATAGGTATGCAAAAAGATTAATCTGCAGGGGTGAGCAGGGCACTTCTCCGTTCATCAGGCACCTCTTCCGCGTCGGCTGAATCATGCTACGCTTTCGAATCTCTTTTCCGTAAGTGCGAAATGATCCTCAACGTTGCCAACACGGTGACCAATGTCCCTAACACACTCGCTATTACGTTTCCCCACGCGTCAGATTCTTTTTCATCCCCTCTCTCTTGACCGACAACACCACGACCCCGAACGTCCACTTCCACAGCTTGCGGAGAAGGGGAGCCTGAAAGCAGGAACGAGAATTTGGCGCTCTCACCGGGGTTCAGCAGTGGAAAGGCGTACTCACGGATGCTCAGAGCAGACGTATCTTCGAAGGTGTAGGTCATCGCCCCGGATGAAGTGCTAACCTTACTGTCCTGCACCTTCACTCCGTTTGGGAAATCGACCACCATTCGCACATCTTCTGCTTCCGCATCCCCTTGATTTGCAGCGCGCACTGTGTAGATCGTTCGTTCCGTCTGCTCACTTACAAAGGAAGACGGCGGGAAAACTTCATAGGTCAGATCGGGTGACTCATTCGTGAAGTAGAAGAACGGGAGACTTGCAAGAAGGGTGAAGAAAGCGCCTCCGGCCCAATCCATGATACGGTCCATGAGTAGCCTTCTTTGTGGTGAATCGGTTTCGTCAGCCATTGTGGAAGACTCCGAACCGGATAGTCCCTTGACTTTCAAGCAGAGGGTTGAATATAACGGAGAAAGCCTCCGCATCGCGATCTGTCGTTGTGCCATTATATAGCGGAGCCACGGCATTCACAACGGAGACCCCCTGACTCTCATTTCTAAGCGGTAGAAACCGGGCAAGTAAAGTGGCTCCATCCCTGCAGACGTTGACTCAGTGCCGTCAACCTTGACACTTCCGCGCTGCTCTTCAGTATCAAATCGAAAGATACCGTTTTTCTCACCCCCCTGCCGTTCACCCGTATATCGAAGGTAAGCTAAACGGCTTCAAGACGGGGTTCCCGGCATGTCTGCTTCGCAGCATATCAAATACTTCTCGGAGCGGCTACGGCTACTCCAAACACGAACCAAACAGATCTGAGCCTTGGAAAACATTAATATCACTTGGGCCATATCCCTAACATTCAACCACCCTTGTGAACTTCTATTCTACCTTTTTATCTATATACTCTGTAGCATGCTTATAGAACCCTTCTACGTGATTTCTTTCTACTATCTCAAACAGCTCAGTACCCGTCTTCGTGAATAGTGCATTTCCTACAGGTAATTTTTCTTCTTCGTAAACTTTCGCTCTTCCGTCGTATTCGAAAACTACTTTTCCGTCTTCCCCTATAATGTAAAATGATCTAAATCCACCTCTGTCGTAATTTACTAACCCTATAGAGTCTATATGTGACAACATGTCGTACGAAAGATTAGTGTATATATCTAATGTTATATCTGTTATTATAGGTTGATAGTCTTCGCCTACCGACGCAACATATTTGCACGCCCTCCTAAATATTTCTGCATCACCCTTGGACATCGTGGAAAGGGTATGGAGCGTACGTTTCGAAAATGAACCGGGTCTATTTGCCTCTCCGGACAACACCCTTGACCAAGCATGCTTCATTTCATCGCTTGTCACACTACCCACGTGGTCAAAGAACTCAAAAAGCCAACTGTCGTCAATTTCTTCAGGGCTTGAATTATCTTCGAGCATCTCAAGAGATCTCTCAATTACATCATCCCTATTTTCCTTTTTTATCTTCCTCTCAGCCAACATAGATCCTGCTAGCTTCTTGGCTCTTCTCTTGCTAATTCCAATTTCCTTTTCTGCGAGTTGTGCAATCTCATCTATTCCCCGAGCTTCTAATTTCTTTTCTTCAACGCGAGCCACTGCCATACGCTCTCGATGTATAGGCTCATAGAGGTGACCAATGCCATCTGCGATCTTCTCAACGAGGGCTTCAGCAGGACCCTTCAAACCAAGTACATCTGAAACTTCAAAATTCAAATCAACAAGACCTCCCTCGCTATCCTTCATACCGTTGGATTCCGAAGCGGAGTTCGCAGTCATAGACATTCTCGTTGCAAGTGAATGATATCAAAGTCGATTTAGTTTTATTCTTCAAGCACCTTCGGGATTCATCGAGATAATTTGCTCTACACACCTACATTGGGACGAGAGCAACCCCTCTTCCTATCCCGACTCTCATCGGGATTACAATTTGATCTTTGTTCTTAGGTAATGAGCCGATACATATTTTCTTTGGTCTTCGGAATTCACGTATTTGCATCATCAGATATGTTGTCCGACGCAAATGATATCATTGTATCAGCTCACTCCACTTCCAACTCCGTAGGATACCCTTCCCGTCGGCACTTCCGGTTGACCGCCCGCATGATCCGTTTGTGGTGGTGCTCCTTCGCGTAGTGATACTTGACGGAGAAGCCGTCGTATTCGTAGAGGGCAATCTGAAATGCGGCACGGCTGTTTTCCTCCTCCTCGATTGCGAGATCAAGGGCCGGAGACAGTAGATCCATCTCCTTCGACTGATTCAGGTTGGCAAGTACGGTCCGAATCGCTCCGTTTTCCGTCTTCCCGTGCTCCCGTTGCAATTCTCCGAGATCCATGTGCCGCCCGAAGCAATCGACCGCTCCACCTTCCGCTTCAATCTCACACCATTTCCGCTTTCGAGCGTCGATTAACTCCTCCAAGAACGGGACACTCAGAATCCGCTCGCCCTCTTCGTCCGGATCGTACTCCAAACCTTTCTCTTCGGCACGGTCGGCCATGTGCTTGAATCGGATGTTCTCGGGGTTCGCTCCGTAGCACGTCGAGTACAGCCCTTTTTTGAAGACGGGTTTGTACTTTAATGGGAGTCCGGTCTCCTCCGCGAAAAGGTCCCACACGTCGCCACCGTCGAGGAGGAACTCTGCAATCCCGTCTGCCCCCCAATCGACGGATGCGATAGCAAGTTGGGCGCTCGAAAGGTCGTACGTTACCCACACGTCGCCCACGAGAGCAACCCGCAGGGTAGAGTTGATCGTTTGCAGGGAGGTTGTAGCGGTGATCCGACACGTGGTATCGTTGTACTTGTAGATTGGCTTCGGCTGCGTTTCTAACGCCTGCAAGTGGCGGCGTGCCCCGTCCTGCGATCCCTCCGGAAGTTCCTCAACCTTCTCCCAGGCATCAGCAAGATTGCGCTGCGCATCGCGGGTGTAGAGATCGGCGGGACGGCTGTTCATGTACTCCGCCCACCGCTTCGACTCGGAGCACGGTTCGTCCATGCCCTGCACCTCTGCCTGCGCCTCTTTCCGGACGTTCGTGATGTACTTCGCATCGATCTTCCGGCCCGTGATGAGGTTCACGTAGTTGCCGATTGACGAGGGGCGCATCTTAAGCTCTCTGTTCAGCCGTGACTTGATCTCCGACTTGACGGGCACGGAGAGAGCGATTCGGCACCGCTCTTTCTTGGGGTGGTAGCCGCTCCACTGAAAACCGGAGAGCACGTCCCGTTTGAATAGCTCCAACAGCCGCTCTGCCGACACTCGTGCTCCGCGCCGATCCTTGACGCCGTAACAGCGCACGACGGTCTCGCAGTGCAGGAGAGGGCGTCCCCGATCGTCACGCTGCGCAGTGAAGAGCAGGTACGCCATGAACGTCCGGTGCCCAATGTGCCCCTTCAGTGTCGGATACTCTTCAAATAGCCTCGACCTCAGTTCATCGGAGCTTCCAATTCGGCGGGTACTCGGGATGACCGACCCGGCTTCAGTGGCGCTGAGAGGGTCCTCATTTGCAAGTTTTTCTGCGTTCCTGCGCCATTCGCTCTCAGAACGGCCCGCAGCGCCTGCAACTGCCGACCTGCCTACAACCCCTCGTGCAACATGGTGCCCGTCCTCGGTTGCGGGGGCCGTGTCGGGTGCTGAGGGTCCTACTTCCCGGTTAGCAGGGATCGTGATGGTGGTCTTTTCGCCGTCGCGCTGCCGTCGTGCGGTGGTTGTTGCCATCTGCTTCACGGTTCGGTAGTCAAAGCATTGGTTCAGTGTTTTATATGCGGAGAGGGGGGTGATTGTTTCAATTCGCATGAAAACTCAGCGCCCTAATGAAACAACACAGTTTACTCAGCGTTATTATTGTTTTTTATTTTGGAGCAATTGAGGTCGAGAGCCGTACAACTTGATGCATGCGATATCCAACACCCTAAGCAGTAAAGTGCTATGGACCGCTTCGATTACGTCCGGCTCTCTACACTCAGCGACGCGCTGCCGTACTCTTACCAAGCACTGCGGTACCACCTGACGGACACGGAACTCATCCCGCATCGAAAATCGGAGAAGGGAGAGGTTCTCGTGCCCCGAGACTTCGCCCTACGGGTGGCGGACGAAGCGGAAAACTTTAACTCACTCTCGCAACTTCTCTCAGCAATCAACTACTCCTACACCCATGCTTGACACCGACACCGAACTTGAAGACGTGCTCGATGACGCACCGCACGGCGGCTACTCTTCGGACGTGGAGGCGCTTGCCTTTGCATTTGGAATTGGCGAAAGCCGCATGAAAGGAGCACTGCAGGCAACGAAGGGCGCGGAAGTTTCCGATTTTGGCGCGGGCAACTTCTCCCCCGTCGAAATCTCCGGAAAGGCTCTTTCTCGTCTCGTCGAACAAATTGACTCGCAGCTCAACAGATGAAAGACCAAACAACCACGGTCACGCTCCGGCTGAACTTTCCCGCCAAGGGTCAGGGCGGCCAATACTGACCCACTCTTCAGAACGCCGAACCCGGCCCCCTACAGGTCCCCGAAGAGAGGCTTGCAGAGGGGCCGCTCGGTTCGGTGTTCACGATCTGCTCTTTTCAACCCCAAACCTTCCCCGATACGATGAACTTACAGTTGAAGCTCGGCAGACAGGACACCTTCCTCGTCGATGCTCGGGAGGCTCAAACCTATCTCGAAGATCACTACAACAGCGACGAACTCCCGTCCGTCCGAGAGTTCGCTGATGTGCGGGGCGTTTCAGGGCCGAAGACAAGGGCCGAAACGATCCGAACCCTGCATCCCAAAAAGACGGCCACGACGCCCGCCGTTGACGCGGCTGATGAACTCGTCGAGGACTTCAAGCACCCGGCTGTGCTGTCTATAGAGAAGGAGATTCGGGAGTGCAGGGGGGAGCTTTCGGACGAGACGAACCCCCTCGCTCAGTGTCGGAAAAGGTGCAGAATAGAGCGCCTGAAGTCCGAAAAGGCTTCGGTAAACGGGCGGCTCGGACAGTTGCTGCAGAAGATCGACAATGGGGCGCAATTGGACGCGCAGGAAATGTCCTTCCTGCTGAATCGTGAGGACATAGACAGCTCCACTAAGCAGATCTCGACCATTCCGACGACGGATGAAAAATATGGAGCGTCGGTCAGCAGGTCGAGCAGATCGGTCTTCGGACACTGAAGGAAGAGTCTGAGCACTTCGGAGACGGAAGCGCCCCTGACCGCAACCTTGCAGGACGGGCGCAGGGACTGCAGGGAAACGATCCCCGCCGGGAGAGTCGCCCACAGTTCTCGACGATATGACTGATCTAAACAGTACCCTCTACCGGCTCAGATTCGACAAGGCGCGCCATTTGGGCGAAGAAAGTTTACCGAGGTGAACGGAGAATTCTCGGGACGCACGACCGGCATCTGAATTTAATGCTGTGTCTTGCAGACCGGACGGTTCTATGGCATGGGGTCCGATCCGACACTGATCTTAAAAGGTGCAGCCTCACAACTCCAAGATTTAGTTTTCAGCGACCACTCCGACTTCCCGCTCTTCCAACTTACTTATCAAGTAGTTAATAAATGCCGCACATGTAACAAGCATATATTTTGCGTCCGTCATCGATAGATTCGACTTTTCACTCATTGCATGACGGATTCCATCAGCATCGCTTGTATAACCATAAAGTTTCAACCAACCGCTCTTAAGAGCACCATGTATCTCTATTTCATCCTCCAAGTTATTTAATGCTTCTCCCAAGGTAGCCGATTCGTCGCCCGTTATTTTTTGAGATATTGACTCCACTGCACTTATAGATTCCTTTATCGAGTTTGCATAGTCAGGATCTTTCCTGTCAGAGAGATTCGCTATTGCTTTTCTAATATGCTCTCTCACACCACTAAAATTTTTGGATCTTTCTATGGCTTCATCTACTGACTCAACTTCCACCTCGTCAGTTATTGGAGTCACCTTTCCGTCTATTATTTTATATCCTATTTTTTCTTCTTCGAATATTCTATTGTGTGTTTCCGATGCACCTTTCAATCCTACATGTTTATTTTCGCAGTTACACAATAACTCTACCAAGTCCATAACTTCATACCACAATTCTGTAATGATTTGTTCCTTTATATTGTATACGAATTTTTCATTGTAAGGTATTTCGTCTAAAGGTTTTCGAAAGTATATTCTCCATATTTCCTCTTTTATATCAGTCAGTTCACCTATAACTCTTCCTGACGCTGTCTCTCTTACGAAGTTCGTTACCCAATAATTCCATATTTTTACTCTTGATTCCTTATCTAACTCTTCAATTTGAACTGAATCACGTAGAGGGGTATATCCCTGTCTTTCAGAAAACAGCATCATATCTTAAGTAAATACGTCCGTGATAGGGTAGCAAACTCCGATCTGACCTAATGATCAGTCGCAGCGAGACTTGACAACATGCATTGGGCTACAATTGTGCCAACAGACAACTCCGTCTATTGATTGGCTGCACCACATCTCAGGATGGAAGACCCTGCAGAACTCGAAACCGGTGGGGCGACTCACGGAACGGATGGTGGCCGAACACCGAACGGCGCTGAAGTACCTGCAGTGAGTACGGAGGGGCACACCCTCACGAACCCCCCTCCCCTTCATGATGACGCGAGAGCATGGGGGCGACTCTCCCCCTCTCGTCAGTGAGAGACGGAACGACCACAGACGGGCGGACGTGACGGAGAGCACGTTCGTTCTCTGATTCACAACGGCGTCGAGCCGTCCGCTGTGTGCAGTGTGAGCAGAGGTGTGTACAGTGCTGTGTGCAGCCGCAGGTACCGGCAATAAAAAAGCCCCGCTCAGATCGAACTGAACGGGGCCAACGGCCCGAAGGGGTGCCCGAGAGAGGACTCGAACCTCCACGGCCGTAAAGGCCACGTGACCCTGAATCACGCGCGTCTACCAATTCCGCCACTCGGGCATCAAAATGTGGACTCACCCAACGCCTATGGCCTCCTGAAATGTTCCTTGAAATTACCACACACCCGCTCACCTGGAGCGGAGACTCGCACTCTCCGTCCCCAGTTCATACTTTGCGACCGCGCTCTTATTTCCAAACCGTCCCGGCCCCCTCATGCGTAGTGTGCGCCTTCTCGTAGTTCTCGGTCTCGTCCTCGTCGGCCTCGCGGGGGCCGCCCCCCCGGCTCAGGCGCAGTACGCCCAGGACTCCCTCGCCTTCGACCTGGGGCACGTGTTCGACCTGGAGTACGCGTCGGACCCACAGATTTCGCCAAGCGGCAACCGGGTGGTGTACGCCCGCACCATCATGGACAAGATGGAGGACCGCCGCGCCGCCCGGCTCTGGGTGGTGCGCGCGGACGGTTCGGGCCACCGTCCGATTACTGCCCCCGAGACAGACGCGTCGCAGCCGCGGTGGTCCCCAAGCGGCGATCGAGTCGCCTACGTGGCGTCCACGGAGGGCGACGGGGCCGAGATCTTCGTCCGGTGGATGGACACCGGCCAAACCGCCCGAATCACGCAGCTCGACGCGTCTCCGAGTGGCCTCTCGTGGGGGCCGGAGGGGGATCGGCTGGCCTTTTCGATGTTCGTCCCGGCGGAGCCGGAGCCGTTCGCCCGCCTACCGAGCCCGCCGGAGGGGGCCGACTGGGCCGAACGGCCCGACGTCTTCGACCAGACCTACTACCGCTCCGACGGGGGCGGGTACACCAAGAAGGGCCACACGCAGCTCTTCACGGTGTCGGCGTCGGGCGGCACGCCGCGACAGGTCACGACCGGTCCCTACGACCACGGCGGCGCTCCCACCTGGACGCCCGACGGCGAGTCGCTTTTGATCAGTGCCAACCGCCACGAGGACCGACGCCTCGATCCGCTCAACACCGAGGTGTACGCCGTGAACGTGGCAAGCGGCGCGGTCACGGCCCTTACCACCCGGCAGGGCCCGGACGGCGACGTGGCCCTCTCGCCGGACGGCTCCACGGTCGCCTATACCGGCTTTGACGACCGTGAGCAGGGCTACCAGGTGACCAAGCTGTACGCAATGAACCGCGACGGCACCAATGCCCGCCTCTTGACCGAGAACCTCGGCCGGGACGTCCAGAACCCGACGTTTACCGCCGACGGGGAGCGCGTCGTCTTTCAGTACGTGGACGAGGGATCGACCAAAATCGGCAGCGTGGCGCTCGACGGGGGACGGCGCGTCGTGGCAGAGAACGTGGGCGGCACGTCCGTCGGCCGCCCCTACACAAGCGGCTCCTTCAGTCTCGCGTCGAACGGCCGGGTGGCCTTCACGCACGCCACGCCCCAGCGCCCGGCCGACGTGGCGGTGGCCCAGGCCGGACGCGAGGCGCGGGTCCTCACGGCCCTGAACGACGATCTGTTTGGGCAGGTCGACCTTGGCTCCGTCAAACAGATCACGTACGAGTCGTCCCATGACGGGCGCACGATCGAGGGCTGGATCGTGACCCCGCCGGGCTTCGATGCGTCGCAGGAGTACCCGCTCATCCTGGAGATTCACGGCGGGCCCTTTGCCTCGTACGGCCCGTACTTTTCCGCGGAGGTGCAGCTGTACGCCGCCGCCGGCTACGTGGTGCTCTACACCAATCCCCGGGGCTCGACCAGCTACGGCCAGAACTTCGGCAACGCCATCCACCACGACTATCCCGGACACGACTACGACGACCTGATGTCCGGCGTGGACGCCGTGCTGGAGCGCGGCTACGTGGATGAGGATCGCCTCTACGTGACGGGCGGAAGCGGGGGCGGGGTCCTCACGTCCTGGATCGTGGGCCACACCGATCGCTTCCGGGCCGCCGTGGCCGCCAAGCCGGTCATCAACTGGTACAGCTGGGCGCTCACGGCGGACATGTACCCCTACGGCGTCAAGTACTGGTTCCCCGGCCTGCCGTGGAACCACGAAGAGCACTACATGGACCGCTCGCCCCTCTCGTACGTCGACGACGTGACAACCCCCACCATGCTGATGACGGGCACCGAGGACTACCGCACCCCAATGTCCGAATCGGAGCAGTTCTACCAGGCCCTGAAGCTGCAAGAGGTGGAGACGGCGCTCGTCCGCGTTCCGGGCGCGTCCCACGGCATCGCCGCCCGTCCGAGCCGCCTGGCCGCCAAAGCGGCCCACGTGCTGGAATGGTTTCGTCGCCACGGGGGGGGGCACACTCAGCGAGTAGAATGAACGCGAGGCCCGAGAGGCGACACGCGCTCGCCCCCCTGGACCGCCCCCCGTGAAAAGAAAATCAATCCCTTGCACAGCAGGGCCGCATCGGGGAGAACCGCGGGCGGGTCGCCCGGACTCGTCGGAACCCACCCCCCTCCGCGTCGTTTTGCCGTGTGCACATTTTGAGGCGCAGAACTCCTTTCGCCTCCTACTTCGTGTCCGATTCCTCGGTAGCTCAACGGTAGAGCATGCGGCTGTTAACCGCAGGGCTGCTGGTTCGAGTCCAGCCCGGGGAGCCAACCGCCTGATCGGGGTCTCCGATCAGGCGTTTTCTTTGTCGGGGCGAGTCGTTCTCTCCGCGAAGTGCACTCCACCGAGAGTGCCCAGTCGGTCTCTCAAGAGGCGGCGTGCGTCTCTGCCCACACTCCGATTGCCGAGGATCGCCCGCGGGCGTCGTGTCGGGCGGCAGCATGCAGGGTCGTGCCGGCTCGAAGGGCCGGTCCTGGGGCGATGGGGACCACTCGTTTCAAATCTTTCCCCATCTCCGCGATGCACACCGTGCCGAAGTGGATGCCTCGCTGGTCCCGCCGTCGGATACTGCTCGGAGGCGTCCTGGTCGTCGCGCTTGCCATCGGACTTGCGGCCTGTGGCCCAGACGCGCCCCGGACGTCGGAGCGCCCGTCCTCCCGCTCGTCTCGTTCTCTCGTCGCGGACAGCACGACCGTCCCCCGGATGCTGGCAACCGACGATCGGTTCTCGGCCCTGCGCGCCGCCCTCGACTCCACCGGCCTTGATTCTGTGCTGGCCACCAGGGGTCCCTACACCGTCTTTGCACCGCCGAACTATGCGTTCGCCGAGCGTCCATCTGGCACGATTGAGACCATGCTCTCGCAGGATCGGGGCCGGCTTCGCACCCTTCTGGCCCGCCACATTGTGGAGCGCCGCGTCTCAGTAGACGGACCCTCAGAATCTCGCCCGGTGATCACGATGGGCGGCGATACCCTCTCCCTTCACGCCGCCCCGAGTGGCGTATCGGTTGACAGCGCCCACATCCTCGACGGCGACATCGAAGCGGGGAATGGGCTCCTCCACGTCGTCGACGCGGTGCTCCAGACCGACAACTCACAGGAATGAGCCTTCTTGTTCGGGGCCGTAACGATCCGCGAATATGTGTCTGTGCCGTCGAACCTGGGCGTGAAGGCAGACTTGGAAGAGTGTTCGTCTCTTCAAAGCTCCTCCCATCCTCATGGCTTCTGATTCTCCCGTCTACCTCCTTCTTGGCGCAACCGGCGGCATCGGGACCGAGGTGGCCCACCGCCTCGCCGACGATGGCGCACAGCTCGTCCTTGGATCCCGCACGGAAAGCGACCTTGACGACCTCGCGGCGGCCACTGGCGGCGACGCAGTGCCCCTCGACGCTACCGAGTTCGAACAGGTGCAGGCCGCTGTATCCCACGCCATCGACACCTACGGCGGCCTCGACGGGGTCGTCAACTTCGTCGGCTCGGTCCTGCTGAAGCCCGCCCACCTTACCAGCATTGACGAGTACCGCACCCAGATCGAAAAGAACCTCGACACGGCCTTCAACACCGTGAAGGCCGCCGGGCGTCCCATGATGCGCGGCGGCGGGTCGATCGTGCTCATGGCATCGGCCGTCTCGCGCACCGGCCTCAAGAATCACGAGGCGATTGCCGCGGCGAAAGGCGGCGTGACGGGCCTCATGCGGGCCGCGGCCGCCACCTACTCCGGCCGGGGCATCCGCGTAAATGCCGTGGCCCCAGGGCTCATCGGGAGCGGGGAGCGGTCGACGAGCCAAATGTCGGAGCAGATCCTCAGCTCCGAGGCGGGCCGGAAGCAGTCCGAGAAGATGCACGCCCTCGGCCGCGTCGGCACCCCCGAGGACGTCGCCCCGGCGGTCACGTGGCTCCTCGATCCCAAAACCGACTGGGTCACTGGGCAGGTCATCGGCGTGGACGGAGGGCTCGGCACCGTGCGGCCCGGGTAGGAGGACGGCACGCTCCCCCCGGTTGCACGCAGTCTCGCCCCGCGAGCGGGTGTCGCCTTGCAAATTTGACCGGTCCGGCCGGCCTCCTGTGCTTCTCCCCAGCTCCCCAGCGCCCTCATGCGTACGCTGATTTTCGTTCTCCGCGACCAACTTGACCGTGACGCCACCGTCCTGCACGAGGGCGCCCCCGACCGCGACGCCGTGGCGATGACGGAGGCGGACGTGCATCGGGACCGGTACGCGGAGCACAAGCAGCGCCTCGCCCTCGGCTTCGCGGCGATGCGTCACTACCGGGACGACCTGCGCGGCGATGGCTGGACCGTCCACTACCAGTCGGCCGACGCCCCATCGAGGGCCAAGGACGCCCCCGCCTTTCTCCGGCAACAACTTGCTGAGCACCAGCCCGAGCGCGTCGCCGTAACCGAGCCGGGGCGGCACGAGCTTCTGGAGGCCATCGAGGCCGTGTGCGAGGAGATGGGCGTCGCGCTCCGTGTGCATGCCGACGACCACTTTCTGGCGACCCACGAGACCTTCGAGCAGTGGGCCGACGGGCGCAAAGAACTCACGCTGGAATACTTCTACCGCGAGCGGCGCCGCGAGTACGACGTCCTCGTCACCGACGACGGCGATCCTGTGGGGGGCGACTGGAACTTCGACGACGACAACCAGGAGAGCTTTGGGGGGGACGGACCGGGCATGGTGCCGGAGGGCCCTGCGTTCGAGCGTGACGCCATCACCGAAAAGGTGCTCGACCTGGTCCGCACCCAGTTTGCCGACGCGCCCGGGGCGCTCAACGAATTCCGATGGCCGGTGACCCCCGCGCAGGCCCGCACTGCCCTCGCGGACTTCGTGGAGCACCGGCTGCCGAACTTCGGCACGTACCAGGACGCAATGTGGACCGGCCGGGCCTTTCTCTATCACTCGCGCCTCTCGTGCGCTCTGAACCTCAAGCTGCTCGACCCCATGACCGCGGTCCGGGCCGCCGAGGAGGCATACTACGACGGCCACGCGCCCCTCAACGCCGTGGAGGGCTTCGTGCGCCAGATCCTCGGCTGGCGCGAGTTCGTGCGGGGCGTCTACTGGCTGCATGCCCCCGAGTACGTCGACCGCAATGCGCTGAAGGCGACCGAGGACCTGCCCGAGCTCTACTGGACCGGCGACACAGACATGCGGTGCCTGAGCGAGTGCACCGGGCAGGTCCGCGATCACGCGTACGCCCACCACATCCCCCGCCTCATGGTGATGGGGCTCTTCGGGCTGCTCTACGGCGTCGACCCGCAACAGATGAACGAGTGGCACGAGGCGATGTACATCGACGCCTGGGAGTGGGTCTCCACCCCCAACATGGTCGGGATGGCCCTGTACGCCGACGGGGGCACCGTCGGCACCAAGCCGTACACGGCCTCCGGGAAGTACATCAACCGGATGAGCAACTACTGCTCGCACTGCCGCTACGACCCGGACGAGGCCGTCGGGGAGGATGCCTGCCCCTTCACGTCGCTCTACTGGAACTTCCTGGATCGGCATCAGGAGACCTTCTCGGGCAACCGCCGCATGAACTTTCAGCTCGCCAACGTCCGGCGGAAATCCGACGCGGAGCTGCAAGACATCGCCGAGCGGGTGGCGGAGGTGCGGGCCCTCACCAAGGCCGGCGAAATTTAACCCCAGGGCCCTCGGTCAAGGCCACGGACCCGCCCAAAAATGTGACGATGCGGGCCGAGCGGCCTCCAATCCGGAACGCTCGTGTGTTTCGTCAAGTACTAGGTCACAGATTTTGGACTCGCTCCTCTCCAGGAACGTACCGACCATGCACCGACGCAGTCGTCCCATTACGGCGTGCGCAGCGATGGCCCCCGAGGCCGTCCGGTGTCGTTGTTGGTGTCGATGTTGTTCTCCCCCGGAGAGGCCGCGTTCTGTCGGCGCCCCGCTCCCTGTCCCTGCGTCCGGACGGTAGCCCGCGCCCGACATTTTATCGACGCCCATCGCCTCTCCGGCCCCGCCGCGAGAGGCGTTTTCTATTTGTCCCCCTCCCCACACCGATGAGCACAGCCCCTACTCTCTCATCAACGTCGGCGGCCGCCCCCGCGTCGTCGCTGGTCGACGACATTGGCCAGACCCCCCTCCTGCGGCTCGACCACATGGCCGCCGACCTGCCGGAGTCCGTGGCTGTCTACGGCAAGGCGGAGCACCTCAACCCCGGCGGCTCGGTCAAGGACCGTCCCGCCCTCCGGATGATCGAGGCGGGGCTCGACGCCGGCGCGTTCCACCCCAACCAGACGCTCATCGACGCCACGAGCGGCAACACGGGCATCGCCTACGCGATGATCGGCGCTGCGAAGGGGCTGGACGTGGCCCTCGCCCTGCCCGAGAACGCCTCCGCGGAGCGCAAGAAGGTGCTGCGCGCCTACGGGGCCGAACTGGTCCTGACGGACCCGATGGCGGGCACGGACGGCGCACAGCGGCGCGTGAAGGAGATTGTCGAGGCCCACCCGGACCGCTACTTCTACCCCGACCAGTACAACAACGACGCCAACTGGCGGGCGCACTACGACGGCACCGGCACGGAAATTCTGGAGCAGACGGACGGGCAGGTGTCCCACTTCGTGACGGGCCTCGGCACCACCGGCACCTTCACGGGCGTCACCCGCCGCCTGAAGGCACACGACCCATCGATTCAGTGCGTCGCCGTGGAACCGGCGACGGCCCTGCACGGCTTGGAGGGCCTGAAGCATATGGAGACGGCGATCGTGCCCGGCATCTACGCCCCGGACCTTGCCGACGCCCGTCGCACCTGCACCACCGAAGCGGCCGTCGACATGACGCGTCGGCTGGCCCAGGAGGCCGGACTGCTGGTCGGCCCGTCGGCGGGTGCAAACGTGACCGCGGCCCTCGACGCGGCCCGGTCGCTCGACGCCGGCACCGTCGTCACGATCCTCTGCGACACCGGCACGCGCTACCTGAGCGACGATTTCTGGACCGAGGCGTGACGCGGGAGAAAGGTGCGATGGGACATCCTCACACATCACGTCTCACACGTCAATCTCCCCTTTCACCGACGCAGACCCTGAATGGAAACGACCGAATCGATCCTCGACGCCATCCGTCAGCACGGCACCGACACCTACCCCGAGGAGGGGTGCGGCTTCCTGCTCGGCACCATGATGGACGACGGCAACAATCGCGTCACGGCCCTCCACCGGGCCACGAACCGTCGCTCTGAGAACCGCGAGCGGCGCTACGAGCTGACGGCCGACGACTACCGCGAAGCGGACGCGGCGGCCCAGGAACAGGGCCTCGACGTGGTGGGCGTGTACCACTCCCACCCCGACCACCCGGCCCGCCCTTCGGAGACGGACCTGCAAGAGGCCCCCTTCCCCGGCTACACCTACGTCATCGTCTCCGTCCACGACGGCGCCCCGGAGGCCCTGACCGCCTGGGCCCTCGCCCCCGACCGCTCCGAATTCCACCGCGAGGAGATTTCTCTTCGTACCCCCGAAGTCACCTGACGGCGGTGCCCCACGAGCCCCTCTCCTTTCAACCTCCCAACCCTCCTCTCAACACATGCCTACCACCGACACGACTACCGTCACGCTCCGCATCCCAACCCCCCTCCGCTCTGCCACCGACGGGCAAGCGACCGTCGAGGTGAAGGCGGAGACGGTCGACGCGGCCCTCCGTACCCTCGTGGACCGCTACCCCGACCTCGCCGACAACCTCTACGACGCGGACGACGAGCTGCGCCAGTTCGTGAACATCTACGTCGACGACGACGACGTGCGGTTCGGCGACGGCGTGGACACCCCGCTGGAGCCGGGCGACGAGGTCTCCATCGTGCCCTCGATTGCTGGCGGCTGAATGTTCTGGTCGTGTAGTGTTCTGGTGTTTTGGTGCTTCGGTCTACCTTCAAGCACCCGAGCACTCAAACACTCCAACACAAGTCTTTCCAGCACAAAACTGATCCTCATGGAAGCAACTGCTTCGCGTACCAACAGCGCCCCACTCTCCTCGGAGGAACTACAACGCTACAGCCGTCACCTCACGCTCCCCGAGTTTGGGCGCGAGGGGCAGGAGACGCTCAAGAACTCGTCCGTCCTCCTCATAGGGGCCGGCGGCCTCGGCTCCCCCGCGGCCACCTACCTCGCCGCCGCGGGCGTTGGGCGCATCGGCCTCGTCGACTTCGATACCGTGGAGGCCTCCAACCTGCAGCGCCAGATCCTCTACGGCACCAGCGACGTGGGCCGCTCCAAACTGGACGCCGCGTCCGAGCGCCTCGAAGACCTCAACCCGCACGTCGACATTGAGCACCACGAGGTGCGCCTCACGAGCGACAACGCGCTCGGCATCATCGACGAGTACGACGTGGTGGCCGACGGGACCGACAACTTCCCAACCCGCTACCTCGTCAACGACGCCTGCGTGATGACGGGGACGCCCAACGTGTACGCGTCCATCTTCCGCTTCGAGGGGCAGGTGTCCGTCTTCGCCACCGAGGACGGCCCCTGCTACCGCTGCCTCTACGAGGAGCCGCCCCCGCCGGGCCTCGTCCCCTCCTGCGCCGAGGGCGGCGTGCTTGGCATCCTGCCCGGCTTCATCGGCACGCTGCAGGCCACCGAGGTCATCAAGCTGCTGGCCGATATCGGCGAGCCGCTCATTGGGCGCTTGCTGATGGTGGATGCCCTCAACATGGACTTCCGCACGGTCAACGTGCCCAAGAATCCCGACTGCCCGGTCTGCGGCGACGACCCGACGGTGACGGAACTGATCGACTACGAGGCCTTTTGCGGCATTCCGCAAGACAACGAGTCCTCCCCCAACGGAACCACCGAGACCGACGTGGCCGACGACGCCAACGCCGAAACCTCCGTCCACGACCTCAAAACCCGCCGCGACGACGGCGACGCCCCGTTCGTGCTCGACGTGCGTGAGCCCTACGAGGCCGAGATTGCAAGCATTGGGGCCGACCAGCTCATCCCAGTCGACGAGCTGAAAGACCGCCTCGACGAGCTGGACGCCGACCCGGATGAGGAGATCGTCGTGCACTGCCGCTCGGGCGGCCGTTCTGCGAAAGCCACCGAGTTTCTGCGCGAACAGGGCTACGACGCGTCCAACCTGGCGGGCGGCGTGCTCGCCTGGAGCGACGAGATTGACGACAGCGTGCCGCAGTACTAGGCATCGGCACGTCTCAGACTCAGGGCCGCTCGGCCCCCCGGGCCGATGGGCCGCCGATGTCTCTTCCCTCGCCGGATGTGCTCCGGCGGGGAATTTTTGTTTGCCGGGACTGTTTCTAAACCCGGATGCGACGGCGCCTCCCCCCGTTCCCCTTCTCGAACAGGCTGAGTACCGACCTCTTCATTTTCCTCAGGCTGTACGGAACAGGCCACCGCCTCAATCGCCCGAGAGCTGTCTGATCCCAGGCTGGAGGCCGTAGGTCATTCGCCAGACGAAACCTTGCCTCCTGTGGCCCCCGTGCCCGCAGCCGTTCCCCCTACATACAGAAAGGGCCCGAGCCGTCGCCGGCCCGGACCCTTTCTCGTTGTGCGTCGCTGAGTGGAGTGCCTACTCAGACGTTCAGACTTCTTCCGTTACAGGGTGAAGTCTTGGTTGTCATCGGGGTCATCGACGTCTTCGTCTCCGTCGCCAACCTCAATCGGATTGCCGGCGAGGTCGGTTACGAAGTCGTCGTTCGACTCCTTTCTTTTGACCGTCAACTCGTCGTTGCCGGTGTTGCTGCCATCGTCATCGAGGGCAACCGTAACCGTTGCACCCGGACCTGTGTTGACGCCACGATTTTCAACCTCCTCAACATTGCCGAGGGAGGTTGCCGTACCAGACCCGTCGTTGATGGCGAAGTAGTTGGTCCCATCGTCACCGACACTGATTCCCGAGACCGGCTCGTCGAACTCGACCACGAGCGCATTGTCGTCGCCATCGCCGTTGGTGTCCTCGAAGCGGGTGGAGTTTTCCACCAGGCTGAGCGAGTCGGTGTCCGCGATCGTGAGCGTCTCGGAGAACGCGCTCCGCTCGTTGTTGATGCTCACGGCGCGCACCTTGACCTCAATGTCCCCGTACGAGCCGTCCTGGGCCGCGAACGGATTATTGTCGTTCGTGGATGCAGAGAAGGTCAGTCGGCCGTTGTTAAACTCGGCCTCGCTGGCGTCGACAATGTTTTCGGAGACCTCAAAGTCTCCAGACGGCAGTTGGCTGCCTACGGCACTGCGCTCGTACTCACCGACCTGCTGAAACTCGCTGGCCGAATTCGCGCCACGGTTTTCCCGAATGTCCTGGCTCGAGTAGAAGACCTCGTAGCCCTTCACCTCGGCCTGGCTGTTGTCCACCTCGTCGACCTGCAGCGGCACAATGGCCCGTTTGTTTCTGTGCAGCGGCGACGAAGCGACCTGTCCGTCGGTGTAGCCATACGTACCGGCAGCAATCTCACCGTCGTCGTTCAGTGCAGAGGGCTGAACCGAGATCGACGGCGCGGCCGGCGCGCTGTTGTCGAGCCCGACCGTGAATTCGATGTCCAGGTCAGAGGTACTGCTCAAGCTCTCTCCGTACTGGGCATCCGTGAAGTCGGACGCCGAGACGTTAGCTGTGTGTTCGTACCGAAAGCCGTCCGACAGGTCCTGCGTCGGCGTCACGGTCAGCTCCGTCCGGTCCTCGTTGAACGAGGTTTCGACCTTAATGTCACCGTTCGAGGTGAGACTTTTCTGCGCCGGACTCTGCGTCGTGATGAGAAGCTCCTCGTTCTCAGCGAGGCTGTTGACCGTGCGGTTGTCCGCCACCGGGCGGTTGAACGTGAAGACGAACGACGGCCGGGCGTCTTCGACGTCAATGTCTGTCTCCGGGTCCGGCGTGACGTCGACGATCTCGAGGGCTGGAGCACTCACGGACTCCTCCAGCGGAGCGGCATCGCCTTCGTCCGGGATAGATTGACTACCGACGTTTTGTTCAGTCCCATCATCGAATAGCGCGTCCACGTCGACATCTTCACCTACCACGAGGTTCTCGACCGAGAAGGCGCCTTGCTCATCGGTCGTGGTGGTCGTGACCACGCTGAGGCTGCTGTTGCCAGTTGTTGCGTCGCCGTCGGCGTCAAATTCGACGTTCACGTCCTGAGACAGGCGCAGCTCCGTGTTGCGGAGCGGCGCGTCGGAATTAGAATTACTCACACCGAGCTGCCCGGACAGCGAGCCGTTGGTCTTCGAGAGCGGGAACGTAATGTTCGCGCCCAGCTCGATCGCCCCGGTCTCGTTGTTGCCGAAGGCCAGCTCGACCTCTCCGCGGTAGGCGGAGCGGTACGCGCTGCCCTCGGGTGTCTCTACACGAATTCCGTAGCGGGCAGACGGGTCTTCGCCCGTGTTGGAGCCATCGTCCGCGGTCGTCGCGGGCAGGTCGGTGATGGCGAACCGGCCTTCCGAGCCCGTCGTGGCGCTGAAGGATTCAGCGTCGGTGTCCAGGGACCCGACGGCCGCAACCACCGTGGCGCCCTCAATGGGCTCGTTGGTCGCGTTGTCGATGACCTGGCCGGTAATGGCCCCAGTCACGTCACCAATCTCGGACGTGTCGGGAGAAGGGTCGTTGGAGTCACACCCGCTCGCGACGAGCCCAAGTCCCAAAGTTGCAATAAGAATTACTGATGTATTTAGCCAAGTTCGTAGCTTGCTCATACTTGCAGTGTTTTCATTAAGGAATTGAGTGGTACTGAGGGAAGGGTCGCCTGCGGGACATCTTCGCCCGCCTCACGAAATGAGGCAACAAAACACGTGCCTACTCTCTTCTTCGGCACAACAGCGACCGCATTCTTGCTTTCTCCTGTACGATTGTGCCCCTGACAGGAGGAGTTAGAGGTGATTTTCTGCTTTCACAGTGTTTCCACAAAGATACATTTATCTTCGTGCACGAGTAAGGGATAAATCTTACTGCTCTATTTCAAGCCCTATATATAAGTATTTGGCGAAAGGGAGCCCGCCGAAGACACCGGACCCGTCCGGAACAACCGACGCTAGAGCCGGGAAATATTTTCGGCAGGGACTTTTTACTCGTCGAAGTATAAGCTGGTTAAAACCTTCTTTTTTTCTAGGATACTCTTGTATCATCGATCTGCTTCCGGATAGCGGGGCATTCTAGCCCCTCGTGCTCTCATGAAGGTCTCTCTCGCCCCCCTTGCGTCGAGGCGGCATGATCGCGCAGAACGGGGCGGGAGAAAAGGCGTATTTCGGCACTGAGTGCCGACCCTGCTCGCGGGTAGGCCCGAATTCCCCCCGTGGGGTTTTTGGCGTCCGCCGTTCAACGACCCTCTAATTCGCGAACTGCCTTCTCCGGGGCCCATCTCGCGCACGGAAGGACTGCACACGAAATGGAGGGGCCAGAGGGCAAGATGCTGCCTATCGTCGTTGCGGTTGGCATCCGGACCTCCGACTCTCTTTTCTATCGGATTTCCGCCACGGTCAGAAACGCTGGCCCCCGTGAGCCGATCACCCCCGGTGCTCCGTCCGTTCCCGAGCCCCTCACGGACGACAACCCCGTGGCCACCGCTCTTAGGACTCACGCTCTCCACATTTTTGACAGATCCAATCCGGACTGGACACTCACCGGGTCACGGGCGCTCACCATGACGGCCGCCGCCCCCAGCCAAGAGGGCAACCGAAATCAGTCGTGTAGAAATGGATTCCTTTGACGTAGATCTGTCCGCACTGGATAGACATGATGTGGGGTGAAGTGCCCGTGCCTCCGAGGCCTGCTTCAATGTCTGAGGTGCGCATCTTCGGGGGCAAAGACACGAAACGTCCCTCCAACGTCTGGACGGCCAAAGGCGACCATACGGGCAACGTTCGTGACTTCAACGAGCAGCCCGTATACACAACAAATGCTACTCCACGTCATCGGAGCTGCCCGGATCTGTGTGCTGCGGGGACAACCGAGGAACGTCCTTTTTTCAAAGAGACCGGTGCCCATAGAATGGACTGGGCACTTCTTCTTTTCGGCACTTCGAATCGATGTGCACGTCTTCGTCAGCGGCAACGTTTGGTGTTTCCCGAGACGAAAGCGCTTGTCTCATGGGGCACATGACCTTCAGGAACTACGGGCTGAGGATGTTTTGGACCTGCGCCTGCTGGATGGGTCGGTTCGAGTCAACGGTCTGGTTGAACGTGGCCGAGTCGCCGGGGGACACGTCCTGCACCTGAATCCGCATCGTCTCGATGCGGGAGCCCTGATCGTCGTACAGCGCCACCTCTACCTCCGCGATGCCGATGGGGGCACTGCCCTGGTTGACGAGCGTGCCCGCAAAGATCCGCTCGCCCGTTTCGGTCTGCAGGAGACGGGGCTCCACCACGGTCGCGTCGGCGCTCTCTCCTCCGTTCCCGCCGCACGCTCCCACGAGGGCCCCCACCCCAGCGGCAACAGCAAACAGCATCAGCGAACGCACAGGCGGGGCGACGGACATGGGGCAACGGACCGGTCGAAAGATGCAGCGAAGAGACACGGTTGGGGAGTCATTGTGACCGTAGGGGAAAACCATACAGCGCTCCCCAGATCCCCGCCCCCGTTCGTCGGCCGCGGGGAGTGCAGAACACGCACGCAACCGCTACACGGCCTCCAGGTCGGCGAGGTTGTCCCGGAGCCGCTCCAGCTCCGCGGTGGCGTCTTTCTTCTTCTGCCGCTCGCGCTCCACGACCTCGTCGGGGGCCTTGGTCACAAACTGTTTGTTCTTGAGCTTCTGCTCGACGCTCGCCAGAAAGTCTTCCTTCTCCTCAATCTCACCACGGAGCCGCGCACGCTCCTGCTCCAGGTCGATCATGCCGGCCAGCGGCACGAATACCTCACACCGTCCCACCACGACCGACGCACTCGCCGTTGGCTTCTCGGCGCCCGGTTGCACCGTTAGGTCCGTGACGCTCGCCAGCTTGTCGAAGTAGTCGGCGTAGCGGCGCACGGTCTGGGCGAGGGCGTCGGCATCCTCCGGCACGCTCACCGTCGCCTCAATGTCCTGCCCCAGGCCCACGCCATAGTCGCTCTTGATGCCACGCACGCCGGAGATCATCTCCTGAATCAGCTCGAAGGGTTCGGCCGCGGCCGCGTCCATCAGGTCGGCGTCGGGCGTCGGCCAGTCGGCGGCGATGCAGGCCTCGCCCTCCCCGCGCGGCCGCACCTTCCACCACAGCTCCTCGGTGATAAACGGCATCAGCGGGTGCAGGAGCTGCAGGAGCGTCTCGTAGATCTCGGCCGCGAGGGCAATCTTGTCCTCCGCCATCTCCTCCCCGTGCGGCGGCTTGATGAGCTCCAGGTACCAGTCGCAGTAGTCGCGCCAAAAGACATCGTAGACGCGCTCGGCAATCTCGTTGAGGCGGTAGCGGTCGAGCGAGTCCTCCACGTCCGCGATGGCCGTGTGGAGGCGGTGCAGCATCCACTGCTCCACCAGCTCCAGCTCGTCGAACGAGCGTTCGCGCCGGTAGTCGCGGGTGGGCACGCCGTCGTCGTCCCGGTCCATGAACTGGCCGAAGACGTTGAAGGCGTTCCAGATCTTGTTGGCGAAGTTGCGGCCCATCTCGAACTTCGACGGGGCGAGCTTGATGTCCTGCCCCTGCGCGCAGAGCAGCGTGAGCGTGAAGCGCGTGGCGTCGGCCCCATACTGATCCACCATCTCCAGCGGGTCGATGCCGTTGCCGAGGCTCTTGGACATCCAGCGGCCCTGCGCATCCTTCACCATGCCGGTGATGAAGACGTTCTTAAAGGGCGGCTCCCCGGTAAACTCGTAGCCCGCCATGATCATGCGGGCGATCCAGAAGAAGAGGATGTCGTAGCCGCTGACGAGGACGTCGGTCGGATAAAACTTCTCCAGGGCGTCGGTCTCCTCCGGCCAGCCGAGCGTGGCGAACGGCCAGAGCCAGGACGAGAACCAGGTGTCGAGCACGTCGGTCTCCTGCACCATGCCCTCCTCGGGCTGGTCGATGCTCACCACGTAGCCCTGTTCGGGGTCCGGCTCCCCGTCCTGGTCGGTGTGGTACCAGACCGGAATGCGGTGGCCCCACCACAGCTGACGGCTGATGCACCAGTCGCGGATGTTTTCCATCCAACGGAAGTACTCGTTCGCCCAGCGGTCGGGGAAGAACTCGATCTCGCCCTCGCGCACCGCCTCGATCGCCGGCTCGGCCAGCGGCTCCATCTCCACGAACCACTGCCGCGAGATGAGCGGCTCGATCACCGCCTCGGACCGCTCGGAGAGGGGCACGTTCATCATGTAGTCTTCCACGTCCACCAGCAGGCCCTGCTCCTCCAGGTCCTCCACGATCTGGTCGCGGGCGTCGAACCGGTCCATGCCCTCGTAGGGCCCGCCGTTCTCGTTGATGGTCCCCGTCGGGCTCATGATGGTGATCTTGTCGAGGTCGTGGTCCTCCCCGATCTCGAAGTCCGTCTCGTCGTGGGCCGGGGTCACCTTAAGCGCCCCGGTGCCAAAGTCACTGTCGATCCGCTCGTCGGCGATGATGGGAATCTCGCGCCCCAGGAGCGGCAGGAGGGCCGTCTCGCCCACGAGGTCGTCGTAGCGGTCGTCGTCGGGGTGCACGGCAATGGCGGTGTCGCCGAGCATCGTCTCGGGGCGGGTCGTAGCGATCGTCAGGGACTCGTCTTCGGCGTCCGCGAGCGGGTACTGGACGGACCACAGGTGCCCCTCCCGCTCCTCGTTCTCGACCTCTTCGTCGGAGAGGGCCGTTTCGTTCTCGGGGTCCCAGTTCACCAAGTAGTCGCCGCGGTAGATGAGTCCCTCCTCGTGGAGCTGCACGAAGACCTCCTGCACGGCCCGCGTAAAGCCCTCGTCCATCGTGAAGCGCTGGCGGCTCCAGTCGCAGGAGTCGCCAAGCGTGCGCTTCTGGTCCAGGATGAGGTCGCCGTACTCCTCCTTCCAGGCCCGCACCCGCTCCACGAAGGCCTCGCGGCCGAGGTCGTGGCGCGTCTTGCCCGCCTCCTCGCGGAGGTCCTTCTCCACCGCGTTCTGCGTGGCGATGCCCGCGTGGTCGAGGCCCGGCATCCAGAGGGTCTCGTCCCCCTTCATGCGGTGGATGCGTACGAGGGCATCCTGGATGGCGTCCTGCAGCGCGTGGCCGATGTGGAGCCGCCCGGTGACGTTGGGCGGCGGCATCATGATGACGTGCGACTCGGCGTCACTGTCGGCGTCGGCCTCGAAGAAGCCACGCTCTTCCCAGTAGTCGTACCACTTGTCTTCGATGTCGGACGGGTCGTAGGCTTTGCTCATCGAAGCCAGGGACGGAGCATCGTCGGGCATGGTGGAGTACGAACACATGAATCAGCAAACTCGCGGGACCGGCCAACCGCCAGGCTGCGGCGTTGAAGCCGGGCCATCGTCGGCGGTTGGCCCACTACGATTGCACAACGTAGGGGGGCGGATTGAGGGATGCCGGACACCTGTCGGGTATTTCATTGAATTTGGGAGAGAACCGTCGGATCCATCCCACTGGATCTCCGCCGGCCGTCCCGTCCGCTCGGTAACATCTCTCTCCTTTAAGCGTACCTGCTTTTGTCTTCTGCCGTCTGTCTTGATCCCCTTTCCGTCCCATGCGGAGCCCTTCCACCGAGGACTATCTCAAAGCGCTTTACAAGCTTGAAGACACAGGGGGCGCCCCCGTATCGACCGGCGCCCTCGCGGAGGCCATGGACGTGTCGTCGGCGTCGGCGTCGAACATGATCAAGCGTCTCGACGACCTCGATTTTCTGACGTACGAGGCCTACGAGGGAGCCACCCTCACCGACCCGGGGCGCACCGTGGCACTTGAGGTTCTCCGTCACCACCGCCTGCTGGAGCTGTACCTGAAGGAGGTGATGGGCTTCTCGTGGGATGAGATCCACGCGGAGGCCGAAATTCTGGAGCATCACATCTCCGAACGGTTCGAGGATCGCATCGAGGAAATGCTGGATCACCCCAAGCGGGACCCCCACGGGCACCCCATTCCGGCCCGGGACGGCTCCGTGGACGCCCTCCCCACCCGGTCGCTGGCCGACCTCCACGAGGGCGACACGGCCTCGATCGACCACGTCGCCGACGAAGACGGCGAGCTGCTGGACCTGCTCGAACAGCGCGGCCTCCTCCCCGGCGCCACCGTCGAGGTCGCCGACACGCGCCCGATCGATGGCCTGCTCGTCGTGGCCGTCGATGAGACCGAGCAGCTCATTGGTCGACCGGTCGCGCAGAAGGTGGTGGTGGAGGCGTAAGAAGATGAGGCGTTGAGAACCTGTTTGGCGGATTGTTTAAGGCCTGCGACTTCGTGGATCTCGTGCGAAATGACTTTTGCATTCGCCCGGTAGCTCCACTGCAGGAGCTCACTTGAGCGCCATTTTGCAGCTTCGCCCACTGTGTCTGGGCTTCTCATCCATCCACCAAACAGGTTCTGATTTTCTTTCGTGAGAGGGGCACCGCCCCCGAAGGGTTGGGGAATATTCGAGGACGCTCGAAGGGACGGGGCCATGCAACGATCGACACCGCAATAGAAACTGGACGAGCCCAGCGGTGCGCGGAACGATTTAGTGTAGACTAAATTGTTTTGTTGTCGTTGGTAATAAAGAGACGGCCCGGGGCGCCCGGACAGGCGTGCCCCACCTCTTTTGATTTGGCCTCCCTCCCCGCCTCATGTCTCTCCAGAACGCTTTCGACATCCTGATCGTCTCGATTCGGGACGGGTTTGTGCAGGTGAGCGCGTTTGTTGCGGTCACAGTTCTGCTGTTCAGCTACCTCCAGTACCAAACCGACGGGCGGATCGTCACTTTCCTCCGGAACCACCGCCCCATGCAGCCCATCGCCGGGGCCCTACTCGGCCTGACGCCCGGCTGCGGGGGTGCCATCGTGGCCATGCCACTGTACATTCGGGGCACCATCAGCTTCGGGTCCGTCGTGGCCACCCTCGGCGCCACCGCCGGCGACTCGGCCTTCGTAATTCTCGCGATTGCGCCCGGGGCCGGGGTCTACGCCTACGGATTGGCCTTTGCCGCGAGCGTGGCGTTTGGCTACGCCATCGACTACTGGGGACTGGGCGTCCGCCGCATCGACGCCGCCGTCGAGCGCGTTGCGGCCGCGATGAGCCCGGGAAGCGTCGCTCCCTCCAGCGCGGTCGCCGGCGGGCACGGCACGGCGACCGGTCCTTCGCAGGAGCCCCGCCCCGATGCCCCCGGCTCGGCGGCATCGATTGCCCAGTCCCATCCGGCCCGCCTCGACGGCGCTCTCTCGCCCCTCACCGCCGAGGCCGCTCCCGCCGGCACGGCCCCCTCGTGCCCGTCCCCGTCCGACGCCCCGCCCCCCCACGATTCGACCCACGCCGCCCCCACGGCGGACGGGTCGACCGGCGTTCTGAGCACCGTCAGTCACATCGTGCACCTCCTCTGGTGGGGGGTAGCGATCGCGGGGCTCGTGGCGGGCGTGATGTACCTAGTCCGAGGGGCCCCGGAAGTGGCCGTCGAGGTCGCCCCGACCTTCTTTGGGCTCTTTACCGTCGCCGGGGTGACGGGCACGGTGCTCTCGTTCCACCTTTACTTCGTCGGTCGCCACCACATGGACGAGGCCGGGGGCGGCCGCATCCACACTCGTTTCGGGAGTGCGTACGAGACATTCCAGCACGCCGCCATGGAGACGTCCATGGTCACGGTGTGGGTGCTCGCGGGCTACCTCCTCTACGAATACACGATGGGCGTCTTCGCCCTTGACCTCAAGGCCCTGTCCGCAGCCGCCGGCGTGGGCGCTCCCCTCGCAGGGGCGGCCCTCGGCCTCGTGCCCGGCTGCACCCCTCAGATCATCTTCGCGCAGCTCTACGCCGTCGAGGAGGTCATCCCGTTTTCCGCCCTGGCGGCCAACGCCGTCAGTCAAGACGGAGACGCACTGTTTCCACTCATGGCCATCGACCCGAAGGCGGCGCTCGTCGCCACCATCTACACGACCATCCCGGCAGTGGTCGTCGGGGCCCTCGTGTATTATCTCTGGCCGTTTGCCCGCTTCGGCTTCGGCGTGCTTGGGTAGAGCGCCCCTGCCGCCTTATTCCGACGGCTGCAGTTCACGGAGCCGGTCCCACCGGTAGATGCCGCCGCTGTGGCCATCGTCCCAGGTGATGCGCAGCCCCACGCTTCCTGCCTTCTCGATATCGACGTGCGTCCACCGATTGGTCTGGCGGAAGATCTGAAAGAAGCCCGGCTTGGGAATCCGCTCGACCTTCTGCCCTTCGCACTCGGCACACGGGCAGGCCTGGCGCAGCCCGTCGAGCGGAAAGACAGAGGCATGCCCGTCGGCCCACTCGATGTTGAGCCGCTGCATCCTGACGTCGAGCGAGACGCGTTCGGGCGGCGGGATGTCCACGGCCAAGTCACGAGGAATTTGGAAGCGTATGGCATGCCGGGTCCAGGGCCGCCTCGCAAGGAGCCTCGTTGCGGGCACATTTGCCCCTGGCAGCCCCTCCACAGACGCGTGGCCGGGATGATCCCTGCAAACACGCTACGCCTGCGCCGAGGGCCCCCCTCCAGTCGCCGTTTCCGCCTCCGGCAGCACCACCGTCACGCAGGTCCCCTCCCCCAGTTCCGTCTCTACCTCCACGGCCCCGCCCATCCGGTCAACAGCGCGCTGCACGACGGCCAACCCCAGCCCGGTGCCCTCGTACTCGCGGTCCCGTCCCTCCGATGCCTGCCGGAACGGCTCGAACAACGCCGGCACCGCGTCCGGGTCCATGCCGATGCCGGTGTCCTCGATCTCCACCAGGAGGTCGTCGCCGGCCCGGTCGACGCGCAGCTCCACGGTACCGCCCACCTCGGTGTACGTGATCGCGTTCGAGAGGAGGTGGCGCACCACGATCTCCACCTGCTCCGAGGACGCGCGGGCCCAAGCAGTCGCGTCCATCTCGTTCGTCCGGAGGGCGACATCGTTTTCGTCGGCCTGCTCCCGAAATTCGTCAACGACCGAGTGGGCCGCCGCCGTCACGTCTACCGGCTCGGCCGGTTCGGCCTGCTGCTCTGCCTCCAGCCGCGAAAGGTGGAGCATGTTGTCGAACGTCCGGAGCAACCGGTTTCCACTCTTCATGATGAGCGACGCGAACCGGGAGACGGCCCCTCCGTCCCCGCCCGTCTCCTCGCCGATCGCCTCGGCGAACCCGAGGATGGACGTGAGCGGAGTTCGTAGCTCATGGCTCATGTTCGCTAGGACCGCCGACTTGAGCCGACTTGCCTCTTCGGCCTCCGCCTTGGCCGCCCGAAGATTCTCCTCCCGACGCTTACGTTCCGTAATGTCTCGGGCCTCCGGCACCAGCAGTTTCACGTCTCCGTCTTCGTCGGTCACGGGGCGAATGGAGAAGTCGATGGTGCGCTCTTCGTCCCCCCCCTGAATCGGGCGCTCGTACCGCACAAATTCGCCCTCGGCCGCCCGTTCCACGGCCGCTTGGAGCCTTTGCCTTGAGGCCTCGCCGGTCTGGGCCCAGTGGGTCTCCCAGATCGGAGTGCCGACGACGTCCGCCCGGTCGAGCCCCCCGAACCGAAGGGCCGTATCGTTGGCCTCGATCATCGTCCCATCCGGCTCCATCAGACCGGTAAACTGGTAGGTGTGATTGAAGATGGCGTCGAGGCGACGCTCCCGCTGCTTGCGCTCCGTGATGTCGGTGTAGGTGGCGTAGATCTCCGGCGGTCCCTCGTCGGGACGGCGGGAGATCGCCTGAACCTGAAACGCGCGCATCCCCTCCGCGGTCGACCGCTGCACCTCGGCCCGGACATCTCCGTTCTCCAGGACGCGACGGTCAAATTCTCGCGCCCGGTCGTGCTCTTTTTCCGGGACGAGCATGTGGTTGATCTCCGCCCCTGCCGCCTCCGTGGCCGCCAGGCCGAAGGCATCCTCGAACGCGGGATTGGCGTCCGTGACGAAGACCCCATCGTCCTGGGCCACACAGCGTACCACTGGCGTGGGTAGCGACTCAAACAGCGTCTCAAAGCGGTCGCGCTCTTCGCGCAGGGCCTGCTCGGTGTTCTTCCGCTCGGTGATGTCCCGGATAATGGCCCCGAAGAACCGTTCCCGGTCGGCCTCCCAACTGGAGAGTGCCAGCTCCACCGGCACCTCGTGGCCCTCTTGGTGAAGTCCCTCCAGCTCCACCGTTTCACCGAGAAAATTTCCGCGGCCCGTCTCTCGGACCCGTTCCATTCCGCGACGGTGCGGCTCCCGGTGGCGGTCCGGCATAATCGTCTCGATGGGACGCCCGACGATGGCCTCCTTCTCATACCCAAACATCGATTCGGCCCCCGGATTCCAGTCGATAATGTCGCCGTCCGCGTCAGCGATGACGATCCCATCCTCCGCACTCTCCTTCAGCTCCTCGTAGGTCGTCCGGCGCCGCTCGGCCTCTTTCCGCTCCGTGATGTCGAGGATGACCCCGTTAAATACGGTTTCCCCGTCCCGCTGCTCCGGGGTCGACGCCCCGAGCGCCCAGATGCGCTCTCCGTCCGGGCGCTCGAACGGGGTCTCGAATTCCCAGTCCGACTGTTCGTCGATGGCGACCTCGATGGACTGCTCGATCTCTCGCCGGTGCGGCTCGGGGATGCAGTTCATGCACCGCTCGTGGAAGGTGGCCGGGTCCGCCTCCACCCCCAGCACGTCCTCGGCGTGCTCACTGATGAAGTAGTGCCCGACGGTGCCGTCCTCGCGCACGAAGAATTGGAAGACCACACCGGGGAGGCTATTGGTGAGGCCTCGGAGCCGGGCCTCGTGCTCGCGGACGGTCTCCCGGATCCACAACCACCCCTGCGTGAGGACGATCTCTACGACGGCGATGGTGCCCATGCTCGCAATCAGGATGAGCGGACTGGTCTGCGGGCGCCCTCCCACGAGGGCCCCCAGCGTGGTCAGTGCCCCGCCATATCCCAAAAATACGAGGACGGCCCGTACCGACTCCGCCCCGAACGCGACGATGGCCGCCAGCACCGCGTAGACGAGCAGCAAGCCCACCGCGTACTCCCCGGCAAACTGGTTCAGCGCGGCAATGGCGGCGAACCATCCCATGAGGATGTACAGCATGCCCCACACACACGACACGTAGGCGGCCCGGACACGGGCTGATCCGTACGACGCCGCGAGAACCACCAGGAAAAGCCCGGCGATGCTCAGGCGCATCCACAGCGGATCCACGGCCTCGGGCGTGGCAACGGCGTACAGCGGCGCAAAGGCCACCACGAGCCCCGCGCCGAGCAGGCTCAGCAGGCGGTGCACCTGTACCTGGGACCGCGTTTCTTTGGGGAGTTGATCGTCTTGGGGGCGGAGGCGAGAGAGTAGGCCAAATGCGGAGGACGCCATGGGGGATAACGATTCTGCACGATCGGGTCGGGACTTCAATCAAGGATCGTCCCAGGCAACGCACGCAACGGAAGACCGAGGCGTGTGTCGGTCCACACCATTCCGGTGCGTATCGTCCACGCAAAAATCGTTCATGTTGATTCTCCGACCCGACCGCCCGCACGCACACGTCCAAGTCCGGCCGCTCTCCGTTGACTGCCGCCGTGCGGAGAGCATGCGTGCCGCCTCGCCGCTCTCTGCCCTCACTCGGCGGTGGCTCACTCCAGCAGGAGTGCGTCGAGCCACCGGACCGTGACCGCCTCCCGCTGGTAGGTCCGGAGGTCGGCAAACACCTGTCGCAGGGAAACCTCAATGAGGCGCCGCTTGGGAAACCCCTGTTCGTAGCGCGCATCCAAGGCCGCAACGGCCTTGTTCAGATACCCAACCAGATCGGCGTGGATCCGGTCGACCGGGAGGGGCTGAAGATCCGGATCCATCGGGGCCGCGTCCCTCGCCATCGAAATGGAATCGAGCTGCTGCATGAGGGGACTGTCTTTGCCGTGCATCTGAAAGTCCACCAGCGACTGCCGCAGCGCAGTTTCGAGAAGAAGCCTGTGGGACAGCTCCCCGTCGTAGTTGTCATTGAGGTCCGTGGCAATCTGCCTGAAATAGTCCACGACCGTGCTCTCCAGTGCGTCCACGGGCACGGGGCGCAGCTCCGGCTCCGACGAGCGGCGCTCCTTGCCGGTACCGGGCGTTTCTACTTCCTCCTCCACGTCCGATCGGTCCAGATAAAAGGCCGTCTGCGTGGCCCCGTATTCCGTCTGGTACCGGCCCTCCTCCTCCAGCATCCGTCGATCCAGCACATAGGTGCCCCCCTGCCGGGTTTTGTAAAACCCCATCACGTCTCCACTTCGGGGCTTCTGGTGCACGTACACCTTCGTGGAGGTGACCTTCTGAATGTTGTGCTCGTGGATCATGCTCTTGCCATCGAGCCCACTAACGGTCCGGTAGACCGTATCGTGATACTCGGCATCGCGCTGAGTCTCGTCGCCCATGGAGTGGAGCTGGGACACATCGTGCAGGAACTGCGAGTGTGGCCTTGAGGCCGATCGGTGTGTTCACGTGATATGCAAAATCACCAAGACACGTTCTCCCCATGAGGTCCGAGAGAGCAACGGGCGCATTGAAGCCCGCCGGGCAAGGTCCCTACTCGTTCTCGCGCCCTGAGGCCGGTGTCCTCTTCAGCCCAACGACTGTCCGCCGCACACGCAGTTGGATCCTCTCACGGCTGGGCCGGCACGCCCGTCGGAAAGGCCCCCACCCGCCAGCGTCGGAGGTGAAAAGCGGGTTACCCCTTTTCGCATCAGCCTCAGCCCCGAACCGTCTTTCGTGCTCCACCGTGGATGGATTGCCATGTTCCTACAGACTGTCCCTGTTCATTCCGTGTGCTCTGCACTGCGCGTCTCCGCGTTCTCCCTGATGCTAGCCGGTCTCCTTCTCGGGCTGGGCAGTCCCCCGGCCCACGCCCAACAGGTCACCGCGACGGTCGACTCGGCCACGAGCGTCGTTCATTACACCGGCACGGCCCCGCTCCACAGCTGGCGGGGCACGAGCCGGAGCGTCGAGGGAGAGTTCGTCCTGCGGCCCACCCGTCCCGACAGCAGCCGCGCCGTCGTCCGCATCCCCGTGGCCAGCTTCGACAGCGGCAACAGCCGGCGGGACCGCGGCATGCGTGACGTCACCGAGGCGGAGGAGTACCCGTTCGTCACCTTCCGGGGAACGGACTTTTCGCCGGCCACCTGGGGGCGCGGCGCCTCAGGCTATCGCGGGGGGTGGGCCATCGCCGGGAAGCTCACCTTTCATGGCCGCACCCATTCCCTGGCCGACACCGTATTGGTAGACGTGGACGGCGACACGGTGCGGGCACGGGCCGAATTCGACGTGTCTCTCACCCGGTTCGACGTCGAGCGGCCCGGCTTCATGGGCTTTACCGTCGGCGACACGATTCGCATCGACGCCCAACTCACCGGCCCCATCGCGCCGGACCCGTCCTCCCTCCCGTAGGGAACGTCGGAACGGACCTTCCCGATCGGCAGGAGTCAGCTGAGATCCTACGAATCGTTGGCCTGCTCGTGCACCTGGTCCACAATGGTGTCGATCTGATCCTGTGCGCGGGCCAGGAGCATCGGCACGGTCCGGCGGCGCACCTCGTCCTTGTGCGCGAGATAGGTGTCCAGCTCGTCTTGGGTGAGGTGCCCCACCGCCAGCCCCAGGAGCGTGCGCTTGAGGCGGCCGTCCTCCTTCATCAGGTTGCGGAGACGGTCGCGCTGGTCGACCCGGTCCATCGCCGCGAAGCCGACCCCGTAGCGCACCAGCCGCTCGGCCACGAGGCGCAGGATGGTCGGGTTCAGCAGCTTCAGGATGGGGCGTAGCGTCTCGTTTTGGAATCGCTCAACGGGCCGCGACTCGGCGGTGTCGAGGTCGAGCACGGGCCGGACCCGCCGCAGCCGCTCGGCCCGGGTCGTAGTGCTCCACAGCGAGTCGCTTACCAGCTCGACGCTGTTGCCGGCCGGGTCGCGGACGTACAGCGACCGCTTCCCGTCGTCCCACTGTGTCGTGTGCTCCACCGTCACGTCGTGCCGGTTGAAGTGGCGCCGCCACGCGGCCAGCTGATCGGTCGGCACCCCGAACGCGACGTGCACCGGGCCGTCGGCGCCGTGGGGCGGCAGCGACTCACGGTGGCGGCTGGCGGCCGGATCAAAGACGTGGACCACGCCCGGACCGCACCGGAAGGTGATGTGGTTGCCCTCCGTGCGGAGCATCACGTCCAGTCCCACCACGTCGCCGTAGAACTGCTCGGCGGCCGCCAGGTCATCGGCGTAGAGGCTCGTTTCGAGGGCGAGGCGGGGCGGGGTCGGCATCTCTCGTCTACGGCGTGGGGCTGTGGGTGGGCGTGGAGGTGCGGCGCTCTCTATCCGATGCGCCACCTTGCCCAAACGCCCACTGACCTATCGCGTTGCCCGCGCGATCTCTTCGAGTTGGAGATTGTTGTACGTTACGGTCGCGGGGGCGAAGAGCTGGGAGCCGTAGGCCGTGCGCCAGTCGCTGTGGGTGGCCAGCTCGAGCGACTGGGGCGGGTGCACCTTAAAGACTACCGTGTACGGATCGTCGGGGGCGCCGGGGAGAGCAATGTTGCGGGCGTAGTGGAAGTTGTCGGTCTGGTTGACGTGAGGCACGAGCGTCGCCTTCTTTACCTGCCCCGTCTCCTCGTTCGTGACGGTCGCAAAGAGGCGGAGGTACGGCACGAAGCCCCCCGCGGGCGCCCCTACCTCCTCGCTCGCCTCCTCGGTCCAGCCCGACAGCACCTCCAGGTGCAGGTCCGAGCGCGACTCCGACAGGTTCTGGGCCGCCGGCTCCACGTCCCCGGCCGGCGCAACCAGGAAGGTAATCTTCACCCCGGGGCCGAGCACCTCTTCGCCAAAGACCTGTTCCTGGGCCTGTGCGGGAGACATCTGCAGCAGCAGGCCGGCGACAACGAGCGACAGCAGGACACGAAGGGACGTCATGGCAAAACGAACAGGTGGATGGCGTGGACTCGATGCGGTCGGCAAACCGTTAGGGAAAAACCCAATTTACAACGGTTCTAAATTACAAAGGTAGAGTATCTCACAGTCCCCCCTAGATCAAGGGCAGGCGGGCAAAGATCGGTCAAAGTTTGTCCCTCCCCCGACGGGGCCGGGCGCGCTCAGTCCTCCTGCAGAAACTTGTCGAGCCGGACGACCTGGGTATCGGAGACAAACATCACGCCCGAGCTCTTTTCGAAGAGGGGCGTGAGGCCGTCTACGATGGTCTGAATCGCCTCCTGCTGCCCGACGGCGAAAAACATGACCAGGCCGTCCCGGTCGTTGAAGAGCAGACGGCTTTCGTGGAAGCCGTGCTCCCCGCGGCCGGTCACGTTGTGGTGAATCGTGTACCCGCTCACCGTCGACTCATCGAGGAGGTCCTTCACGAAGGGCTCTTTCTCCCCCCGCACGATGATCTCGATTTTCTTAAGGGCGTGAAGCGAGTGCTGCGTGTCTTTGGGGGTCGTGTCGTCGCTCATGGGAATGTACGGTATCAATTCAACTCAAGGGGTCGGGGTGCGGTCCATCGCTTCAGGATCCCCTCCAGCGGACACCGGTGCCGTCGGCGTCGGTGCATCGGGGGACGGGTGCGGGTGCCACCCTCCGCCCGACTGGTAGTGCACAAACGCATCGTCCCGCGCCGGGTCCATCACCGTAAGGTGCATCCACTCGTGGTCGAAGAGCTGGGCGAGGGGGGCATGGCGGTCGAGGATGGCCTCGATTCGGTCCGTGGGCGCCTGGACAAGGGCCGTGAGGCGAAGCGGCCGGTGGTAGACGTGCTCGTCGTCGGCCTTCAGCGACTGCAGGGGCAGGCCGCTCATGAGGTCCCCGCCGTTGCCCTGCACCACGCCCAACTTACCCACCACGTTGTGGGTCACCTTCGACCCGCTGCCGTAGGCGGCATTGTCGACCGTCGAGAAGTAGTACTGCGTGTTGATCCACTCCCCCACCACCAGCGGCCCCGTCATGATGTTCTCCAGGGCCGTCCCGTCCTCGTCCGTGGCCCAGTCGTAGGAGTGCAGGAAGCAGCGCCCGTCGAGGTCGAGCCCGCGGGTCAGCGCACGGGGCCCCACGATGAAGGCAGCGTTGCCGGCCAGGCCCCACTCCGGCCGCGTTTCCGCCCAGTCGGCCGCCCGGCGCTCGGTCTCGTGGACGGCCGCCGCCGGGCGCCCCTCATCGACGGCGGTGTTCAGGGTGCGGACCCGTTCGGTGGCCGCGTCGGCCTGAGCCGACTGTAGATCGCGCCGCAGGCGGTCGAGCGCCTCGGGGGCAACGGGCGGATCGTCGTCGTCCACGAAGAGGATAATCTCATCGGTCGTGGTGTTGTGCTGCCCAGCGAGGAACACAGTGTCGTCCGGAATGTCGATGCCGCGCTCCCGCAGCGCGTCCCGCACGGCGTTCTCGTTGCAGATGGTGGCCAGCACGCGGGCGTTGGGGCCGCCCGGGTTGCCGGCACACGCCCCACAGTCGAGGCTCGCCTTGTACGGGTTGTTGGGCGTCTCGCTGCCGTGCCCGGTGAACACGACGATCGGCGCAAAGGTGTCCGTCCAGCCCATCAGCCGGAAGGCGGCCTCGGCGTAGAGCACCTTCGCCTCGTCGGAGAGCCCGACAGGCAGGCTGTTCTCCACCTCCGCGTCGGCGGCAGGGGGTGGGTCCAGAGCGGGCTCACAAAAGGCATCCGGGCTCGGCAGGCGCTCCTCCAGGGATTGGGCCAGGCGAGAGAGACCAGACGGGGCAAGCGTCCGGGCCGCCATGGCGGCCCCGAAGGCGCCTCCGCTCTCTTCCACAAAGCCAAAGACTGCCGCGACATTTTTCTTGAGCGTTTTCAGGAGCGTGGTGCCCGCCCTCCCCAGCTGGGCCCACCAGTCGTAGCGGTCGGCCTGGGCTTGATGCTGCTCAGCGGGACGCTCCACAACCCGGTGCTTCGGGTCTACGATCGGCGGGCAGGACTTCACGCATTCCTCCGTGCCGTAGGGCTGATGCTCCATGGGGACCCCAAAGAACCCCGCGTATCCGTGCGTTTGGTAGGCCCCCTGCTGCTCAATGTGACGCCGGATGACCTCCGACCGCGTGTCGATGCAGAACACCAGTTGCCCGGCCGGCCGGTCCGCGTCCGGGGCCGCCGACGGGGCCTGCCGCAGGTCGTCCAGCAGGCGCGTGCGGTAGCTCTCCTCCCAGGCGCGGAGCCAGATGCGGGGCAGAACGGGCTGGTCCGTGCCGTTTGTGGGCAGTTCCTCGGTCCGGTCCGGCGCGATGGCCGCTCCCATGCGGTCGGCGAGGGTGAGGCGCACCGCCAGGTACTCGGCCAGCGTAATGGGATGAGCCGCCTGCCACGCCGTGTCGGCACGCCGCGACCGCCATTTGACAAAGCCCGTCCATCCCGGCAGGGCCGTCAGGTGGTGTACGAAGATCGGCTCCCAGCGCGCCTCCGGATAGCTCTCCAGCACGGCCTCGAACGCCTCGGCCACGGTATCGGGCAGGTCCGACGGACGGTCGACGCCGGGAATGGCCCCGTCGTAGGGGGCCACCGTCCGCCACGCGGCGTAGAAGCCATCCTCCCGGTTCGGCATGGGCCAGGCGGCCTGTCCCTGGTCCAGAAAGGCCGCGAGCCACTTCGTCAGCACCCGGTCGAGAGGATGGTCGGTGGGCACCGTGTCGTGGCCGGGGGCATCGGCCTCCATCCGGTCCAACAGAACCTCGGGGCGCTCCGTGATGCCGTGCTCGGCGAGGCAACGGGTCAGCACGTCGGCGTCGATCTCGCCGTCCTCCCACGCCTGTCGGAACACCTGTGGGCCCGGGTAGCCCCGCCCCCCAAAGAGCTGTCCGGCCTTCTGGACCGCCCGGTGAAACGGCTGGTCCTCGAAGCCCAAAAGCGGATTGGTCGCGTTAAACGTTCTCAGGGGCCAGAGCGACCCCACATACTCGGCGGCATTCTCGATGCGGGCCCGCACGACCGATCGGTCAATGGGCATTGTACTGGTCGCGGTTGTTGAGAAGCGTGGTCGACAGGGGCTGGGCGGTGTTGCGGAGCGCCACGTAGAGGCGCGTGCTGGCCCGGTGCCATCCGCGCTCCACGGCGACGTACGCCCCACCGAAGACCACCAGCAGGACTGCGTGCAGCGGCGTGAGCGCCGTGGGGGCCGCGGCCGACGGTACGTCCACAAAAAGCATCCCCATTCCCTTGTAGACCCCGGCATACAGTGCGAGGGTGGGCAGTAGGATGCTCGGGACGAGTGCGATGCGAACGGGCCGGGAGAGCGACGAGCGCCGCACGAGCGTGCGGGTAGCGTGCAGGACGGCCAGCACCACGAAGACCGTGAGCACGGTCCCGCTGTTGAGGGCCGTCAGCGACTTTCCCGTAAGCACGGCGAACAGGACCCCGCCCCCCATCGCCGCGGCCGCCGTGACGAGTCCTCCGACCACGCCCGTTCCCGGCGCCTCGGGCCGGCCCGGTGCCGTGTGTTTCACCGCCGACCCGGATGCGAGGAAGAGGTAGGCCTTGTAAAACCCGTGCAGGATCAAGTGGGCGATGGCGGCAGGGATGAAGCCCAATCCGCACTGCAACACCATAAATCCCATCTGGGCCACCGTGGAGGCGCCGAGCTGCCGCTTCACGTCGGTCTGTACGAGCATCCAGGCCTGCCCCAGCAGCGCGCTGACGCCCCCGACGAGGACGATGGCCGACATCACGACGGGGAGTTCAAACACGACGGGCGCAAATCGCGCGAGGAGCACGCCCCCTGCATTCACCAGGCCGGCGTGCATGAAGGCCGAGACCGGCGTCGGGGCCGTCATCGAAGAGAGCAACCACCGGTGGAACGGCACCAGGGCGGACTGTACCATCGCCGCGAGGAGCAGGAGGCCGGCGGCCCCCGCCACGACAAACGTCGGGAGCGTTCCCACGGCCGCGAGCACCCCGCTGATCGTCCACGCCTCCGCCCCTCCCCCCAGCAGCCCGAGTGCGGCCGCCAACAGAACGCTGCCACCGAGGAAGTGCTGCCGCGCGTACCGCGAGGCCGCCCGCGCCTGCGGCCACCCTCGGACGTGCCCGATCAGATCGGCCAGCACCCACCCCATCGCCGCCCACGCCCCGGCAAACAGCACGAGGTGGTTGGCCGCCGTCAGAACCAGCACGATCAGCGTCAGGCCGAAGAGGCGACCGTAGAACGCGTTCAGGCGCTTCGCTCCCGCCATGTAGCGACGCGAAAAGCTGTGCACAATGCCACTCACGAACGTCGTCATGAGCGCCATCACGCGCGCCAGGCCGTCCACCCGGAGGAGCACGTCGCCGGCCCCCTCCAGATTGGGGGACCAGACAAGCGTGCCGAGGCTGAGGGCAAAAAGGCCCCATGTGAGGCGCGTGAACAGAAGCGGTAGCCACGAAGAGGAGCGACTCATGCGGTGTCGACGGCCGATGCACACGCTGTCGTTCAAGGACTGCTCCGCACACCCGCCCCCCCACAAACAAAAAGGGCCGACACGCAGCGCCCGGGGGCACTGAATGTCGGCCTACAGTCGTTGCACCCGCTCGGGTCGAGCGTGTGCGCGGCATGCATGCCGGAGCAAAATAAGCAGGTTGAGGAGCTGGCCCGCCCAGAGGGGCGTTCCGTTTCGTCAACCGATGTCAAGTATAGGATCCATCTTTGAGCAG
>NZ_NCQY01000011.1:0-66866 GCF_002894645.1 Salinibacter altiplanensis | reverse complement strand
GGGGGGGGGGGGGGGGGGGGGGTCAGCGGCTCTGCAGGGCTGCTTCCAGATCCGCATCGAGGCTGAAGACGAAGATGCGCTCTCCAGTGCGGGCGCTGATGTCGGTGTGCATACTGACAACCTCTCCCCCAGTCTCGTCTTTCACGAGGCCAGAGAGGTCCTCGCTGGAACTTTCAATCAGACGAGTGCGCATCCTCTTGATGAGCTCCACTCCTCCGTTCTCGTGGCTCAACTGGCGCTCCGCTGGGCTCAGAATGCCCTGCAACTTGACGACGACCAGGTTTTCGACGATGAACGATTTCGCCTGTTTCGGCCCGCGGCCCAGGTAGTCACGCTCAAATTGCGTAATTGCCTCGGTCACCGCAGCCTCAATCTGACCTTTTGTTTTGTTGGAGGGAGCAGAGGAGTGCGTCATCGAACCGGGCACCAGTGATAGAACGGAGCACGACGATATCCACAGAAGAATAGGGGCTGCCCCTGAGTTTGTCCAGTCCCCCGCGCTCTCCGAATGGTCTCGGAACCGACCTACGCGTCCCTCGACGATGCCGGGATCGAATCGGTGGCCCGTAGGAACGAGACAAGGACGGATCGCGGCACGTCGGTGCCCGAGAGGTCGAACCGGAGCACCGTACCGTTGCCGCGGCGATTGACGGTCGTCAGGACGGGCGGCACCGGGCGCAGCCCCTCAACCGCCCCCGGGTCGACCCGCATTACCATCGGCCCCCCGTTCCGAACCCCAACCTGATCTACACGGTCCCACGCCAGGCGAACCACCGTCCGGCCGTCGGCCCGCAGTTGAAACCGCTGAGCGTCGAGACGCAACGAGACGTCCGTGGCCTCATCGGGGAAGCGACGGGCGACGAGGGCCGTGAGCAGGCCCGCCACGAGCGCCCCCCCGCCCACGGCCAGCGCGAGGGTCCACACGTCCGCGGCCCAGACGCCCAATGCCTCAAGCACAAAGAAGACGCCAACCGCCGCGAGGCCCGCAAAGACCCGCCAGAGATATCCGCCGCACCCCGCCGGGGCTTGCTGGGTGATCCGGAGCACCTCCGGTGCCCGTGGGGTTGTGCGGGCACGATCGTAAGACTCGCGGCGGTCCGGGTCGCGCAGCACCTGGTACGCCTCTTTAATCGTCTGGAACCGCTCGGCCGCCTTCGGGTCGTCCGGGTTGTGGTCCGGGTGTGTCTCGCGGGCCTTCTCGCGGTAGGCCGCCCGGATCTCGCCGGCCGACGCCGACGGCTGCACTCCAAGCCGCGCGTAGTGGTCGGGCGGCGATGCGTCGTCGGAGCGGGACATGGCTTGGCTGTTACGCGACGGGCTCCGCGCGGGCTCCGGCCCCGTTCTGGGAAACGGACGCGCCGAACGCCTCCGGGGCCGGCACGATCGTGTCCAGCACACGGGCCGACGACAGCACGCCCGGGAGGCCCGCCCCCGGATGGGTACCGGCCCCGGCAAAGTAGAGGTGCTCCACGTCCTCGCTCTGGTTGTGGGGCCGGAACCAGGCACTCTGTGTGAGCTTCGGCTCTACACTGAACGCTGCGCCTTTGAGCGACTTGTAGTCCGTCTTGAACTCGCGGGGCGTGAGCATGCGACTCGTGACGAGGTGCTCTCCCAGGTCCGGCAGCACCGTGTCGGCCAAGTAGTCCTCCACCGCCTGCCGGTACGGCTCGGCCTGCTGGCGCCAGTCGACGCCACTGTCCAGGTGCGGCACCGGCGAGAGGACGTAGAACGCGTCGTGGCCGTCGGGCGCCATCGACGGGTCCGTCTTTGTCGGACGGTGCAGGTAGAGACTAAAGTCGTCGGCCAGCTCCTTGTGGTCGAAGATGTCGTCGAGCAGCCCTTTGTACCGCGGCCCCAGCAGGATGGAGTGGTGCTCCACGTCCTCGTAGGTGCGGTCCGTCCCAAAGTACCAGACGAACAGGCTCATCGAGTAGTCCATGTTTTCCACCTTGCGGTCCGTCCACGTGTCGCGGTGCTCGGGCGCCACGAGGTGGCGGTAGGTCCAGCCCACGTCGGCGTTGGAGACCACGAGGTCGGCGCCAAGGGTCTCGCCGGACGACAGCCGCACGCCGCTGGCCGTCTCGTTTTCCACGAGAATCTGATCGACCTCCGCGCCGTAGCGCTGCGTGACGCCGAGGTCCGCGAGGAGGTCCGCCATTCCCTGCACGAGTGAGCCGGTGCCGCCCATGGCGTACCACACGCCCCACTTGCGCTCCAGGTGGGCAATGAGCGTGTAGATGGACGTCGTGCTGAACGGATTGCCCCCAACCAGCAGCGGGTGGAACGACAGCACCTTCCGGATCTTAGGGTGGGAGATGTACTTCGACACGAGGCTGTGCACCGTCCGGTGGCTCTGCAGCTTCATCATCGCCGGCACGATCCGGAGCATGTCCGTGACGTTGTCGAACGGCACGTGCCCGAGTTCTTCGAACCCCACCTCGAAGATCTCTTCGCTCTTCTCCAGGAACCGGCGGTACCCGTCCACGTCCTCCGGCGCGAAGCGGGCAATTTCTTCGACCATGTCCTCCGTGTCGCCCGTGTAGTTGAAGGCCGTCCCGTCGTCAAAACGAATGCGGTAGAAGGGATCGACGGGCACCAGCTCCACGTCGTCCTCGAGGTCGCGTCCACAGAGGGACCAGAGCTCCTCAAAGAGAAACGGCGCGGTGATGACGGTGGGCCCGGCGTCGAACGTGAAGCCGTCCTGTTCAAAGACCCGGGCTCGCCCGCCGGGCTGATCGAGGCGGTCGAGAAGCGTGACCCGGAAGCCGCGCGTCCGCAACCGAATCGCGGACGCAAGCCCTCCTACTCCAGCACCGACGACAACGGCGTGGGGGGCGTCGGGCCCCGCCGGACGGGGCGTGGCGCGTGTGTTGAGGGAGGCGTCGTCGCGGTGGGCGAGGCGGGTGAGCCAACTCATGCGTCTGGAAAGACAGGGCTTTAAAAATACGTACCGGGAAAACGGTGCCTCGGCACAGAGAGTTCGCCTCCCATCACCACGGTCTGGTTACGTGTGTAGCATCGCAGCCCGATTGACCAGAACACTGGACTGCGGCCGGCCTTTCCTCCTCGGGCCTGTGTCCAGATGCCGCTCCTACTGCGCCACAGTTTCTTCCGACGCATGAAGGGCCTCGTGCAGAACTGCTTCGAGCTTCTCCGCGGTAAAGGGCTTGGCGAGAAAGGTTTGCGCCCCGGCCTCAAGGGCCTCCTCCGTAAGGCCGTCGGCCACCCCACTGGCGGCCACGATGGGAAGATCTGGATGCCGTTTCCGGAGCCGCCGAATCAGGTCCAACCCACTCATCTCCGGCATCCGGAGGTCCGTGATGACGAGATCGACGGCTTCTTTTTGCATCACCCGCAGGGCCGCCGCGGCATCGAGGGCAGTCCGGACCTGGTATCCGACCGCCTCCAGCGTCTGTTGCGCCGACTCCAGCACAAACTCCTCATCGTCCACCACCAAGACCTGCGTCCCGTCTCCATCAAACGACGGACGTTCGGGTTCCGCTTCCCCGTTCGTCGTGGACGCGGCCTCCGGGGTTGCCTCTTCGTCGGCGGCGGGCAGGTAAACCCCGAAAGTCGTGCCCTCTCCCTCCTCGCTCTCCACGTCCATAAACCCGTCATGGCTCTGGATGATGCTGTAGGCCGTGGAGAGCCCGAGCCCCGTGCCCTCGCCCTCCTCTTTCGTCGTAAAGAAGGGTTCGAAGATCTTATCGGCCACGTCGTCGGGCATGCCGGTGCCAGTGTCGCGCACCTCGATGCACACGTAGTCGCCCGGCTCTGCCTCGATGTTGCGACGGGCCTTCCGTTCGGTAAAGTCCACGTTGTGGGCGTCAACGGTGAGTGTCCCCCCGTCGGGCATGGCGTCCCGCGCATTGACACACAGGTTCATGAGCACCTGCTGAATCTGTGTGGCGTCTCCCACGACCGGGCGCAGGGCCGCGTCCGTTCGGGTGCGCACCTCCACGTCTTCGGGAAAGGTCTCCTCGGTCATTTCCTCGACCTCTTCGACAATCAATTCCGGCTGGAGGGCCACCCGGTCGCCCTCTACGCCGCGAGCAAAGGCCAGCACCTGCTCCACCATGTCGGAGCCGCGCTCGGCACTCTTCTGAATCATTGAGAGCGTCTGGTCCACCTTGTCGTCGGTGTCGTCCACCCGGCGCTTGAGCACCTTCACCCCGAGGGTGATGGGCACCAGCAGGTTGCCCAGGTCGTGTGCGATCCCGCCCACGAGCCGCCCGAGGCTTTCCATGCGCTGGGACCGCAGGAACTGCGACTCCAGGCGCTTCCGCTCGGTGATGTCGGTGTTGATGACGAGCACATGCTTCGGCGCTCCGGCGCTGTCGCGCACGAGCGACCACCGGCTCTCAACGATGCGCTCGTCGTCGTCCTTGGTGCGCATGTGAAGCTCCCCCGTCCACTCGCCCTTTTCCATCATTGTCTCGTGGCACCGATGGAGCTTGTCCTCCTCCGTGGGGGCGTAGAGGCAGTCGCGGGCCTGTGTGCCCACGACCTCGTCTTTCGACCAGCCGGTAAGGCGTTCGGCGCTCTTGTTCCAGTACACAATCCGCCCGTCCAAGTCGTGGGCCAGAATTGCGTCGCGGGCCTTGTCGAGAAGCTGGGCCTGTTCGCGGATTTGGCGTTCGGCCTCCTTCCGATCGGTGATGTCGCGGTAGGTGACGGCCACGCCGTTTTCCACCTTCACGGCCATTACCTGAAACCAGGCGTCTCGCCCGTCGGCGTCGTAGTGGATCTCCATCTCGGCCGGCTCGCCGGTCGCCACCACCTCGCGGTACGCGTCGAACAGTCCCTTTTCCTCCTGCCGGGGCATGTCATCCCGCAGTCGCATGCCAACGATGTCTTCGGCCGTGCTCTCGAAGAGCTTCTCTGCCTGCGGGTTGACCAGCACGCATTCGAAGTCAGTAATGGCGTCGGTCGCGTTCCGGACCGCCGAGAAGACGAGGATCCCGTCGAGCGAGCTGCTGAGGACGCTCGACAGGAGGTCGCGCGAGGTTTGCAGGGCCTCCTCCTTAAGCCGTTCGTCGGTGATGTCGTCGAACGAGACAAGGACGGCGTAGGGGGCCACCTGTCCGCTTCGGAACAGCGGCTGGGCATTTACCCGGATCCACCGCGGCGGTGCATCGGGAGGATAGACGCCCATGACCTCGTCCCGTACCGGCTCCCGCTCGATGTGGGCCCGCCAGAACGGAAACTCGACGTTGGGGAGGGGACTGCCGTCTTCCCGCAGCCCGTTCCAAATGTCGTCGTCGAACCGGCTTCCGATGATTTCGTCGAGGGGGCGGCCGAGGATGTCCTGGGCCGCCTCATTTCCATCCCGGAACACCCCGGTGTCGTCCATGAGGAGCACCCCTTCGCGGATCGTGCCGACCAGCTTGTCGAAGCGGTGGTCCACCTGCCGACGCAGGCCCTTGGCGTGCCGCTCCTCGGTCCGGTCAATGACGGACAGGAGCACCCCCCGCTCCGATCCGTTTTTGGTCTGCCACGGTCGCACCTCCCAATCCACCCGGTACGTGGGCCCATCTGGCTGGGAGAGCTGCCGTTCGCGGCCCTGCTGGCTGCCCTTTTCCTGGAGGCTCCGCAGGAACGTAGAGCGCCACTCGCCATCGGGGTCGGCAAACACCTCGAAGAACCCCCGCTGATTCGTCGGGGCCGGGAGGGCTTCCCGCGCGGACAACGCTGGCCCCGTGGACTCAACCCGATCGAGGGCGATGGGACTGCCGGTCTCGTCTCCCTCGTTTTGGAAAACCTCCAGCCACGCCCGGCTGTGCGTGACGATGCACCAGTCCTCATCGAGCATGGCGACCGGGGCCGGCGTGGCCTCCACGAATTCCTTCAGTGCACCGGGCCGTTCGACGAGGGGCCCGGTGGAGCACTGCTCCGCGTTGGATGGGGGATCGGGGGACATGGGCGACCTTGTCTCACAATGTCGGCGTCTCGGCGGAGGGTTCCCTACACACTCGCGTGACCGGGTGTTCGGCCCCATCGCCACAGATGCCACGGAGGGACCAGAAGACACCCGCCCCGGTCATTCTGAGCCGTGGCCGTCGGCTTCGATGTGGCGTCGGATGGCGGGCACAGAGTCGCCCCCGTACTTTCGGAGGAACGCATTGGCGACGGTGTAGGCAACAGTGGCTTCGGCCACGGTAGAGGCGGCCGGCACACTCGTGATGTCACTCCGCTCGTAGCGGGTGGGCTCGGGCTCGCCCGTCGCCGTGTCGACCGAGTCGAGCGGCTTGATGAGAGTGGGAATCGGCTTCATGTAGCCCCGCACGACGAGCGGCATGCCGGTGGTGGTGCCGCCCTCCGTGCCGCCCGCGTGGTTGGTGCGACGCGGGTAGGCCTGCGCGCCGTCCTCACGGGGCTCGATGGGATCGTGCACCTGCGAGCCCGGGCGGTGGGCGTTCCGGAAACCGTCCCCCACTTCGGCGGCCTTTTGGGCCTGGATCGAGCAGATGGCCTGCACGAGTTGGCCATCGAGCCGCCGGTCCCAGTGCACGTACGACCCGAGGCCGGGCGGCACGCCCGTCACGACCACCTCGTAGACACCGCCAAGCGAATCGCGGTCTTTCTTCGTCTGGTCGATGTGTTCCACGCAGCGCTCCGTCATCTCGTCGTCGATCATGCGGGTGGCGCTCTGGTCGGCCGTCTCGTAGAGCGCACTCGCCCCGTCGCTTCCCTTTTCAATGAGCGCGTTGCGACGGTCGGCCCACTCCTCGGGGGCGTCGAACCCCACGTCCCCGATGCGCACCACGTGGCTGCCCACCTCGATGCCAAACTCGTTCAGCAGGCGCCGCGCCACCGAGCAGCAGGCCACCCGCATGGCGGTCTCGCGGGCACTCGACCGGTCGATGACGGGCCGCATGTCGTCGTGCTCATACTTCTGCTTGCCCGCCAGGTCGGCGTGGCCGGGGCGGGGCATCGTCACCGTCTCCATGTCTTCGGGCGGGTCTCCCTCAATTGCCATTTTCTCAGGCCAGCCGGCCTTGTCCTTCTCGTAGGCCCCGTTGTCGATGCGGAAAGAGATGGGACTTCCGAGCGTCTCGCCAAAGCGCACCCCCGAATAGATGTGCACCTTGTCGTTCTCGATTTTCGACCGCCCCCCGCGCCCGTATCCGAGCCAGCGCCGAGCGAGGTGCTCGTTGATGTCGTCGGATGTGAGCGGCAGCTGGGCCGGGGCACCTTCCAGAACGCCAATGATGGCCTCGCCGTGCGACTCGCCGGCGGTCAGGTATCGGAGCATACTGTGGTCGTTAAACATCGGAATGGAAATGGAGGACAGAACGAGAACACGCCCTTTTGAGAGAGGGCGCTCCAAAATCACTGCTCAATCTCGTAGAAGGCCGGCGTGCCGTCGCGGCGCTGTACCTCCACGAGCACCCCCCCGGTGGCCTCCGATAGATACTGGACGACGTCGGCGGGCGACTCAATGCGGGTATCGTCGAGGCGGGTCATCACGACGCTGCGGGGCAGGCCGGCAGCCGCCGCCCGGCCTCCGCTCTCCACGTACGCCACGTACGCCCCAGCATCGACTTCAAAGGCAGAGGCCTGAGTGTCCGACAACGGGCGTAGCCCCACGTTCCACCCATCCACCTCGGTCACAGCCGTCCTCTCCTCTTCGTCGTCGGGCGGCCGGTACTCCGGGGGCTCCACGTTGGGGGAGGCTCCCGACTGGAGGTCACTCAGCCACTCCTGGTAGACCGACGTGTCTTCGCCCATCAGTTTCACGCCAAACGTGCGTGCAGTGCCGTCTCGCCACACCTCCACGGCGACCGTGTCGCCCGGGCGCCGGCGGGCAATCAGGCTTTGGAGGTCGTTGGGCGCGTTGACGGGCCTTCCCCCGATGGACACCACTACGTCGCCGCCCTGCAGCCCAGCCTGATCCGCCGCACTGCCGGGCTGTATCTCCTCGAGATACACCCCACGGATGTCGCGGAGCCCGATCTCCTCGGCCCGGTCCGCATCGACGGGAAGGATGCTGACGCCCAGGTACCCGCGCCGCACCTCGCCGTACGCGATGAGGTCGGTGATCACCCGTTCTACGAGCGCCGAGGGGATCGCAAAGCCGTAGCCTTCCGTCCGCCGGCTCCGGCTGGCGATGGCGGTGTTGATGCCGACGAGCTCCCCCCTCAGGTTGACGAGGGCCCCGCCCGAGTTGCCCGGGTTGATGGCCGCGTCGGTCTGAATGAAGTTCTCGATCCGGAACTGGTCCTCAATGATCCGCAGTTGACGGCCCAGCGCGCTTACGATGCCGGCCGTAACCGTCGAGGTAAGCTGGAGGGGATTGCCCACCGCCACCACCCAGTCCCCCACCTGCACCTGGTCCGAATCCCCGAACGGCACCACCGGAAGGTCCTCCCCATTCACCTTGATGACCGCGAGGTCGGTGGACGAATCCGTGCCCACCACCCGGGCTTCAAACTGACGCTTGTCGGTCAGTCGCACCTGGATGCGATCCGCCCCTTCCACCACGTGGCTGTTCGTCACGACGTAGCCCTCCGGGCTGATCACCACCCCGCTCCCGAGGTTCTGTGTCGGCTGCCCGAGCGGGTTCTCTCCGTTGCCCTCTGCCCCGGAGGCAACCCGGATTGACACAATTCCCTCGGTGACGTCGCCCGCAACGTCGCGGAAGAGTCGGTTGAGTGCCGCGGGCGGCGGCCCCTTTTTCTCCCAGCTGCGCGGGGCCGAGGCCGTCCGGGTTGTGCCGGCCTCCTCGGCCGTCTCCACACGCTCCACAATGCGGGCCACCTGAGTCGTATCCGCTTCCTGTTCCATCAGCAGCATTGCGAGGACCCCGGCCAGCAGCCCCACCAGCACGAGCCCAATTCCGGCAAGCAGTCGTACGGGACGTCTCGGGAACGAGGCCATCGACCTGGGGACGGCGAATGGGATGAGTATTTGGACCAAAACCCCACCTCGCACCTGGGGGATTGTTTCTGTCAATTCGCCCACAGCCCCCACGGACCCCGCCTCAATGCCGTCTGCACGTGTAAAGCGATTGCGACGATTTTCTCCCCCTCGGTCTCGGAGGCGCGCATGTCCGCGCAGTCAGACACGGCTCGCGCCTTACCCTTCTGCTCCGGCCTCCACGGACGCCGACGAGCGTGGGAACTCAACTCGGAACCGGCTCCCCTTCTTTTTTTCCGTCTCGACCCGAATGGCGCCGTCCATCTGATCCGCGAGGCGTGCCGAGATGGCAAGGCCGAGGCCGTTTCCTTCGAAGGTGCGCGACCGTCCTCGCGACTCCTGCTTAAACTCCTCGAAGAGATCCGGCAGAAACGCTTCGTCGATGCCGATGCCCGTGTCCTCCACCTCCACGTACACCCGGTCTTCGGCGGCCCCGGTCGAGACCGCGACGACTCCTTCCTCGGTGTACTTGATGGCGTTCTCGATCAGATTCCGGAGGATCTGCTCAAGGTACTGCTCGTCGAGGTCGGCCCGCGCGGGAGGCCCCGAGGTGTCTACACGAAACGAGAGGCCCTTCTCTTCGGCATCTGTGCGGAGGTCCGACGCCACGCGCGCCACGCACTCGTCGATGGGCATCGGCGTGAGCCCCAGGTCCTCCTCCCCAGCTCGCAGCATCGACAGGTCGAGAAGGGCGTTGAGGGTCCGCTTGAGGCGCTGTCCGTTCTTCTCGATCATGTCCAGAAACTCGGTCTCCTCCCCCTCCATCAGGTCCCGGAGCACCTCCAGGGAGCCGAGGATGTTGGTGAGCGGGGTGCGCAGCTCATGCGAGGTGGTAGCGAGGAAGTCCTCCTTGAGCCGGTTGGCCTCCCGCAGCCGCTCGTTGGCCTTCTTGAGCCGCTCCGCGACGACGCGCTCCCGCTCCAGTTCCCGCACCCGCTTGCGGGCTTGCCGCCGCTCTCTCTTCACCAGGCGGTAGCGCCGGTAGCCATAGGCCAGGCCAATAAACCCGAGGCCGTAGGCGAGGTAGGCCCAGGGCGTGCGGTACCAGGGCGGGAGAATCTGAATGGAGAAGGTCGATGCCTCACTAACCTGCCCACGGTCGTTTCGGGCCTGCACTTTGAGCTGGTACGTGCCCTCCCACAGGCCTCGGTACCGCTGGCTCGCATCGGTCGTCCAGTCACTCCATGCGTCTCCGGCCAACTTGTAGCGGTACTGGTGGGGTTCCACGGTGCTGTACTGGGGCGCCGCGACCTCCACCTGAACGTCTCGGCCGTGCGAAAGGACCAGTGCAGGACCGTCCCCGGACACCGGACCGGTGCCTCCGTGTAGCGTCCGCCCACTTTCAAGCAGAGAGACCCGCCGTACGATCGGCGAGGGCGGCGGCGTCAACGGCGGGCCCCCCGAGCCCTCGTCCCAGTCGTAGCGAAAAAGGTCCGATCCGTGACTGAGCCACAACGTACCGTTCGGATTCACGGATGCTCTCGTCACGTCCGGCTTCGGAAAGTGAAGAGCTTTGACGGATTTCCACCTATACGCTGAGCTCTCCTGACTGCTGTCGGCATCCGCTCGACCAAAAAACACTCGGTTCTCCGCAACGACCCAGAGGCTGTTTTTACCATTCGTTACGGACTGAACCTTGAGGGTATCGGTGCCGCTGATCTTGGGGGGCACGACTTGCTCGCGGACAAACCGCCAGGACTCTGGAGGCTGATCCAAGTTTTGCACCTGGTAGAAGCCCTCCTCTGATACGATAGCGGCTCGCTCACGGATAGAAGCTAAGGCTTTGTATCCATCCGGAAGACCGTCTTTTTCATCGTACTGAGTTATCGTTTCTACCTGGCGTCCGCTGGATGAGAGAGCTATTCGGAGAACGTCGCCGCTCCCAGTGCTAGCCCAGATGTTCCCGTTTTTACCCGCCACGAGTGACCTGATTTCTGTCTCTATCTGGCCCATCGAGAAGGAGGTCCATGTGTCTTCGGACCGTACCAGGCCTTTCAATCCCGAGCGCGTTGCGGCGTAGACGATGTCGCTGCTCCCTAGTTTCAGAAGACTGTAAGTAAATACCCAGTCTTCTGCAATGCGCTTCTCCCTGCCATCGGAGATTTTCAAAACCCCCCGATCGTCGACGGCAAGTAGAAGCTCTTCCCCAACGGAAACCATGTCCCAGACAGTAGGCAGATCTCCGTCTCCCCACTGCTCAAAGCGAGAGGCCGACTGCCCAATCAGGTTGTCCTCTCCGTCTCTGAGTACGTAAAGACCGGCTTCCGTCGAGACATATGTCGTATCCTTGTGCTGCTCGATGGCCTTAACGGTGCTATTCAGGCCTGTCCGTCCATCATGAACCGTGAGGGGAGAATTGAGATCAGCCCGGAAGATTCCCTCATTGTTCAGGGCCATCCAGAGTTGTCCCCCCCGATCCACGTGGAGGTGATTCACTACGTTGTCGGGGAGGCCGGACGCCCTGTCTAGGACCCGGTCCACGTGGCCTTGAGAATCGATGAGAACAACCCCCCCACCGATAGTCGCCAGTGCGTATTGGTCTCCCGGAATGGAACGTCCGTGATAGAAGTCATTCTCTTGAAGGTAGGTAGTCACTCCGGGTCCAAAGGACCGAAATTCTTCCCCGTCGTACCGCAAAAGTCCCTTGTTCTGCGTGCCGACGAGGAGGTCACCGCTCGGATGAGGCGCTATCATGTAGATTGGCGTCCCGTGGAAGATCTCTCCGCCCGGCACGAGGCTCAGGGAGTCCCCCTCCATCCGGAGAAGACCTTTCTCCTTCTCTCGTACGTAGAGGGTGCCGTCCACGACGAAGGACGTATGGAACCCACCGTCGCTGCTCCAAGATGTGACCGTCGATCCGTCCCACCGGAAGAGACGCTGGTTGGATTGGTAGTACACGACGTCCTCAACGACGTGGGTGCTCCATATGTCCTCGAAATTCCGCTCGTCCTTCGGGATGCGGTCGTAAAGGGAGGTGTAGCGAAGGACCCCCACCGAATCGGGTTCTAGGTAGCCGAAATCCCCTTTTTCTCCAACATATACGAGGCTGTCAGCCGCGAGGGACCGCACGAATTCTCCGGAGGCCGTCGGAATAAGGCGCCACCGCTGCCCGTCGTACTGGAGGACCCCGTCGCTATTGGCAAAATACATGAGCCCCCGGTCGTCCTCCACGACGTCCCAGTTCTGGGAGGAATGCCCGTACTCCGGCGGCGCGTGGTGCTCGCTCGGGAAGGGCACCCCACGCTCATCCAGGCCCGCCGGTTGTGCGGCGGCGAGGTGGACGACAGAAAAGAGAAAAAAGGTAATTTTTATACACTTGTGTGTCATAAGTACCTACCGAACACAAGGATATAGCTGATTTAACATGGGTCAGGGTTGGAACGGGGAAACGGAGGACATATAATAGAACTCGTATTACACGGCGAATTTCGTGCCAACAGCCCTGTGAATCAACCCTGTATTTCCATGAACCGTTCTACGTATTCCACCCTCGCGTCCCTGTTCACCGCCGCTCTGGTTGCCAGCACCCTGCTGCTGGGCGGCTGCAGCGACAGCGTCACCGGTCCGCAGCAGGCCGACGAAGACGTGACGGTCCAACAGCAGGCGGAACACAACAGCATGGGCGATGGCGATACCGATCCAAGGGCAGGACACAACACCACCGACGAAGACTAGTAGACCCGTTTTCGGCGGGACCTCGCCTCGTTCGAGGTAGGGTCTATCCACCGTCCCATCGAGCACCGCCCGGTCGGGCCTTCCCGACCGGGCGTTTTCTATGTGTGCTTCTATGTGTGCCGGCTTTTTCATGTCCCTCGGGGCAACGATTGGACCCTGGCTGCGCATCTGCGTACAAGCTACCGGTTTCTTTGCGTGTCATTCTTTTCTCTGTCAGAAGTCGCGGGCCCTAGATGCGCGTCAGTTACTGCGACGGCTACCATCTCCCTCTTCCCGAGGGGCATCCGTTTCCGATGGCCAAGTTCCCGGCCCTCCACCAGCAGCTTCTCGACGAGGACGTGATTCGCCCCCCCGACGTGGTCGCCCCCCGCCAGGCCGACTGGACGGACCTGCGGCGCGTCCACACGGCCGACTACCTGACGCATCTTGCCGAGGGCAGCCTGTCCGAACATGCCGAGCGGCGCATGGGGCTCCCGTGGTCGGAGCGCCTCGTGTACCGGTCCCGACTGGCCGTGCAGGGCACCATCAACGCGGCCCTCATGGCCCTCACGGACGGCGTTGCCGGCAACCTTGCGGGCGGCACCCACCACGCGTTTCCCGGTCACGGCGAAGGCTTCTGTGTGCTTAACGACGTGGCCGTCGCCATTCGCGTGCTGCAGGCCGCCTGCTGGGTCCAGCGCGTCCTCGTTGTGGACCTGGACGTGCACCAGGGCAACGCCAACGCGGCCGTCTTCGCGGACGACGCGTCGGTGTTTACGTTCTCGATGCACGGGGCGAAGAACTACCCGTTCGAAAAGCCCCCGTCTTCCCTCGACGTTCCCCTCGACGACGCAACGGGCGACCAATCGTACCTGGACACGCTGCAGTCGTACCTCCCTCGCACCCTGGACGCCGTGCAGCCGGACCTGGTGTTCTACCTCGGGGGCATCGACGTCGCGACGGACGACCGGTTCGGGCGACTCTCCCTCACCCGGGCAGGCCTTCACGCCCGCGACCGGTACGTGCTGGAGCAGATTCAGGCCCACGACCGTCCGGTGGCCCTTCTCCTCTCGGGAGGGTACGCCGACACCCCCGAGGCCACCGCCGACCTCCACGCCATCATGTACCGGGAAGCTGCCCACGTCTTCGAGACACCACGCTCTTCCACTGTCAACTAGCCTTTGCCCGCTCGGTCCGCCCCCACACGATCCGCGGCCGCCCACTCAGGTCCTCCTCGGTATGGACCGTTTCCACAGTCCCTTCTCCACGGAACAGTCCCTCTACCGCAGCGGCGTACTCCGCATGGACCTCAAAGACAAAAGAGCCCCCTGGCGCGCACAACACCTCCGTCCACCCAACGAGGGCGCGGTAGAAGCGAAGCGGATCGCTCCCGGCGAAGAGGGATTGGTCGGGGTCGTACTCCCGCACAACGGGCGGTAGGGACCCGGCCTCCGCGTCGGGAATGTAGGGCGGGTTGGAGACCAGGAGGTCCACGTCTCGGGGCGCGGCGTCCGGGGCCTCTGAACGCAGATCCCCGTTGAAAAATTGCACGTCGAGATCCAGATCTTGAGCATTGTCCCGGGCCACCCCGAGGGCGTCCGTGCTGACGTCGCAGGCATGCACCTCGGCGTCGGGCCGTTCGTGCTTGAGGGCGAGGGCGATGCACCCGCTTCCCGTGCCGACGTCCAGCACTTGGGGCGATGAGACAGCCTCAAGGCAAGCCAGTGCCCGATCGACGACAATTTCGGTCTCGGGGCGCGGCACCATCACGTCGGGAGACACTCGGACTCGCAGCCCGTGAAAGGAGGCGTACCCGAGGATGTGCTGCAGTGGCTCCCCCTGCACGCGACGCTCCACCATCTCGCGGAATTGCCGCGCCGCCGACGAGGCGACTGTCCGATCTGGATGGGCGTACAGATGCGCCCGGTCGCAGCCCAGCAGCTCTGTCAGCAGCCACTCTGCCGTCCGTCGTGGGGTCGATCGGTCCGCCGCCGTCAAGCGCCGGGCCGCGTGATCGATCAGTTCGAGTCGCGTCGGGGATGCTCCGGCGGTTTTCTTTTCTGCCCCGGGTAGATGCTCCATAGCAGTTCTTCTTGATGGATTGGCGGCCGCGTCCCATCGCCTCAGCGACGTACCTGAAAGATCTCAAACGCGTCGTCGGCGTCGGACCAGTCCACGTCGACCTCCTCGACGCGCGCGGTTCGCGGGCCTTCGTGTACGGCCTCGACGAGCGACTCGAGCGCATCGGTTGGCCCCTCGGCCTCCAACCGGACCGACCCGTCGGGCTCGTTGCGCACCCAGCCGCTGACGTCCAGCCGCCGGGCTCGCCGCTGCGTAAAGTTGCGAAACCCGACGCCCTGCACGCGCCCTGTAATTCGTGCGGACACCCGCTTTTCCGTCCCTGTCTCCATGAGAACGTGTGAGAGACTGATTTGAGAGCTCAACTCACGTTTTCAACCGACGGCCCCATAGATGTTTTCCATGGCCCTGTTGTTCACCGTACGGAAGCGCCCCGCCGCCGGAGGTCCGGCAGGGCGGGGCGCAGTGCTCACTCTTCAAATGGGCGGGGGACGGGGCGACTACAGCAGCCCGTTCTTCGACGTCCAGTCCCGGAAGCCGTCCACGAGCTGTTCGAAGGAGTCGAGGACAAAGAGTTCTTTCTGGAGGTTGTACACCTCGTAGTCGTCCTTCTCGACGATGTGCTCGGGATCGAAGGGATGAAGCGTCACCTCGTCGGAGAGGGCATGCGTCACCTCCTCGTTGGACGACACGATGCCCGCCCCGAAGATTTGCTTCTCATCCTGTTCCTGAATCAGACCAAACTCGACGGTGAACCAGTGGAACCGCTCCAGACGGGGGCGGTCGGCCCCCTCCGCGTTCTGTGCCGCCTGGCCATAGAGCTGGTAGAAGTCCGCAAACTCCGGCTGCGTGAGCATCGGCATGTGGCCGAAGATGTCATGGAAGCAGTCCGGCGCCGGGGTGTAGTCGAGCTCCTCCCGCCCACGGACGTAGTTTGTGGACGGGAACTTGCGCTGCGACAACAGCGAAAAGAAGTTCTTCTCGTGGATGAGGCCGGGCACGTTGGCCACCTCCCATCCGGTCTCCTCGTTGAGGCGCCGGCTCAAGTGTGCCAGGTCCGGAATCCGGTCTCCCTCCAGCCCCAGCACGTCTTGCCCCCGCATGTACGCCTCGCAGGCCCGGCCCGGAAGCTGCTCCATCTGACGCTCCACGAGGATCTGCCACGTCTCGTGGTCCTCTTCCGAGTAGCCCGGATACTCAATCTCGTCCCCCACTGGCGGGGGCTCCTCCAACGTCTGGGGAATGGTGCGCGGGTCAACGTCCTCCTGCTCTTCCTGGGCCGTTTCGAAGGCCGATCGCTCTTCGTCCGGGGTGCTCTCGACGGCGTCGCTGCTCATGGTATCACCTCAGGGGTTGTGTACGTATGAATGGCGGCTCGGAACTGTGCTTCGTACAGGTCGGAAGCGCTCCCAGATCCGATGCGGGTCGAAAGGGCTACGGGATGACCTTCCTTAACGGAACGTCCCCCCGTCCGTGGTTCTCGCGTTCTCGGTCGGGCCCCTGTGCAGGACCTTGATCACGACCGGGCTTCGTCGCGGCGAATCAGCCAGGCGACCCCGAGATACCCGAGGAAGGCCGCGGCGCTCATCAGAAGACCCGCCCGTGTGACGCGGGCGCCGTCCCCTACCACCGTTTCGGCCATTACCATCACGCCCAGAAAGAGGACGGAGATGCTGCAGGCTCCCGCGATGACATGTGTCCAGGTTCGAAATGCTTGTCCGCCGAACATGGCAGTCAGGAGATGCCCCCAGGGGAGTACGGAAGGCCGCCCATCGTTGCCCAGTGGCGGGCCCCACTCAGTGCACAATCCGCTACGCCGCGTGGGCGGGCTTCGCATCGGGCGCCCACTTGATGTTGCAGCCCACAGAGGGAATCTGTTCTACCGTCACGGTGCCGTCGGTGAGAAGCTCGTCGAGGGCCCGGCGGAGATCGTCGCCGTGGGCCTCATCCCCGTCGGGGCGCGTGTCGTCGAAGCGTCCCCGATACGCGAGTGTACGACTGTCGTCAAAGACGTAGAGGTCCGGCGTGCAGGCGGCCTTGTAGGCCTTCGCCACGTCCTGCGTCTTGTCCTGGAGATACGGGAACGGGTAGTCCTTCTCGCGGGTCCGCTCGGCCATGCGGTCGAACGAGTCGTCCGGGTAGCGCTCCGGATCGTTCGAGCAGATGCCCACGACCTGCACGCCCTCCTCCCGATACGCCCGTGCCACGTCGAGGAGAGCGTCCTCGATGTGCTTCACGTACGGGCAGTGGTTGCACATAAATACAATGACGAGCACCTCCGCCTCGTCGTAGTCCGTGAGCGAACGCTGCGCGTCGCCCCGGTCATCCACCTCAGGATTGGCCGCGGGCAGTGAGAAGTCAGGGGCCGAGTGGCCCAGCTCCATCATCGTCGACTCGGTGAGTGCCATGGGCGGGGGGGAAGCATTTGGGAAAACGTAGCGGATCCTCGGTCCGTCCTTTGGCCTAACATTTTAGAACGGCACCGTCCGACACAAGGTTCAGGCGCCGATGCATCGACCGTGGATGCTCCCGCCCTTGCTCATCAGTCGGGTGGCCGGTAGAGGTCATGCGTTTCGATATAGGAGCGCACCGCCTCAGGCACGAGGTGCCGGATGGACCGGTCGGCCCGCCGGCGAGCACGGACCTCGGTCCCCGAGATCTCCATGACGGGAGCCGCCGCATACTGAACATGGTTCGCGAAGCGGGGGGCGGCCACCGACTCGATGGCGCCAGGGCGCTTGTACACGACCAACGGGACACGCTCGGCAATCTCGTCGGGCCGGTGCCAATCGGCAAAGTGGTCGAGGCTGTCACTGCCAAGAATGAGGGCGAAGTCTGTGTCGGGATGCTGGTCCTGCAGGACACGGAGTGTCTCGACCGTGTACGATACCCCTTCCCGGTGTGCCTCAACGCCACACACTCGGAAGGCCGTGTTGCTCTCGACTGTCCGCTCGGTCATTGCCAGTCGGTGCTTCACAGCTGCCAACTCGTCGTTGGGCTTGTGGGGCGGGGTGGCATTGGGGATCCACCACACCTCATCGAGCGCGAACTGGTCGCGGACGACCTCCGCGACGATCAGATGAGCAACATGGGGAGGATTGAACGACCCCCCAAAAAGACCAACAGTCATGGGCACAATGGGCCTACAGAATCCCTCCGTCAGTTGGAGCCGCGAGACGTGTCTTCTTGCGCCAGCGACTGCTCGCCCTCCCGGGCCTGCACGCGGTCGAGCTTCTCTCGGGCCTCGCTGTACAAGTCTTCCGCCCGCCCCAGAACGGTGCTCTCGGGGAAGAGCTGCGTGAGCCGGTTGTGGTTCTCGATCGCTTTCCGGTAGCGCTCGGCCTGCTTGCTTTCCACACTTCGGTCCGCGTACCGGATGTAGGCCCGAACCGCACCGAGCAGGGCATCGTCGGCCCAGCGCGTGTCCGGGTACTGGTCGAAGGCACGTTCGTAGACCGTCGTGGCGGCCTGCCACATGTTCCGCTGCTCGTAGAGCCGGCCCGCCTCGTACTTCTTCCGCGCGAGCTTCGCGCGGAGCTCATTGATCCGCTTCTCCGCCTTCGGCACCAGCTCGTGGTTGGGGTGCCGGTCGATGAAGAGGCGAAAGAGGGAGATGGCCTGCTCCGAGTCGGACTGGTCGAGCCGGTACGCGGGGGATCGGAGGTAGTACGAGTTGGCCCGCTCAAACTCGGCCCGAGCAAGCAAGTCGTCGTTGCGGTAGAGCTGTGTGAAGCGCTGAAACTCGTTCGCGGCCACGAGGTGCTTGCTCAGCTCGCGCTGCGCCATGGCGAGCTTGAAGCGCGCGTCGGGGGCCCACTCGTTGCCCCGCCCGTACTCGAACACAGCGCGGAAGAATCGGATGGCCTGCTGGGGGTCTCCCTCCTCCATTTCTGCGACGCCCTTCTCGTACGCCTCCTCGGGCCCACTGTAGGTAAGCTGGGTGCCACTCGAGCACCCAACGAGGGCCCCAAGAAGCGAAAACACCAGAACGGGAGCGAGAGCCGACGTACGCATGAAGGGACCGCTACGATAAGGGCAGTCGACGAGAGGGCCGCCCCGGCCTTCGATACGAGAGTTGGAGCGGGGACGATAACGCGGGGCCGAAACGGCAGGGGGAAGGGTCTGTTCCTCTCCGTGGCTTTAAGCCCGGATGGATCACACCGCCCTGCGCGGCCCTCGGCCCCTACCGGAGGAGCTCCGTCTGCTGATCCCGATAGCGATGGATAAACAGCGCTTGATTTCCGTTTTCTCCCTGAAAGCCAATGCGCATCCCAAGCCCCTCGTACGTCGGGGCCGTGCGGAGTGCTCGGGGGATGGAGCCGGCCTCAGACGGCGAGAGAGTGGTCAGTAGAAAGCGGGCGACGTCGTAGCCCACGTAGGCCAGACGCCGGCCGTTGGTCGACAGTTCGTCCGGGGAACTGCCCGTGAGCAGGCGGTACCGGCGCACAAACCGCTGTACGGCTGGTCGATCCGTCTGCACGTAAAAGCCGTTCGTGTACGTGGCGGTGACCGCACTGGCCGCCTCTCTAAACGGAAGATCGTGCCACTCGGCGTTGCCGAGCACCCGTCGTCCGGGAAGGATCTGCCGGAGGCCCGTGAGGGCACTCTGGATCTTGCCCGCCGTCCCGCGTCCCGACACGGGGAGGTAGAGCGCCTCCGTCTCGGCCAGCAGAGAATCGATGGCGGCGGAGTCCCGCCGGGTGCGAAGAGAGTCGGTCTCAACGAGGGTTGAATCTTCGAGAAGGGTGGCCAGCCGCGACCAGTCCCGCGCCCCCTGAAGCAGAATGCTCAGCGGCACTGTCAAGTCCTGCCGACGCGCCTCCGTCCGAAAGCCTTCGGCCATGCGCGCCCCCAGGCCCCCGGCCTCTTCGTAAATGATCCCGACGCGGTCGATGAGAAGTGCATTTTTGGCGGCCCGTGCCATGGCCCGCCCCCGGTCCGGAATCGTGGCATTGGCCTGAAACACGTGGGATTTTCCCTCGGAGACACTCTCGTCCGTGGCCATCGGAGCCACGAGGGGCACGCGGGCGGCCTCGGCCCGCGCGCCCGCCGGGCGCGCTGCGCGGCTCCGGAGGGGCCCGAGGATCACGTCAACATTGTCGAGGCGCACAAGCGAATCGACGGCCGCCCGTGCCGCCTCGGGCCGCGAGCCCGCCCGCCGGAAGTGCATCTTTGCAACCCAATCTGGCCGATCCACCTGCTCCGCGACGATTCGCAGCGAGTCGACACGAACCGTGTCGGACGGGGCAGCCACGGTGGTCGTCCCGTCCGTCGTCGCCAGGCTGTCCCCCGAGAGGCGGGCGGTGTCGTAGACCTCGAAGGTGTCGGCCTCTGTCCGCAGTCCCGGCGGACGGATGTACCGCCGCCGCAGGCCGTTGTGCTCGTCGACCGCCAGCCGGACGCCGTTGAACAGGGCCTGAGAGAGGGGCACCTCCGCGGCCCCCATCGGAAGCGTCACGCCAACGCGGAGGGTATCTTGGGCCTGCGTCTCTTCCTGAAGCCGACTCCGGGCCCGCTCCAAGAGACGCTCCGCTTCGTCCCGGTACGTGGTCTCCGCGTATTGGTTGAGGAGGGCCTCAAGCCGGTCGATGGCGTCCCGGTAACGGCGCAGCTGCACGAGGGCCTTGCCCTCCATGAGCAGGGCGGCCGTCGTTTTTCGATTGAGCTCGTACTCGCTCACCAACCGAAAGCGTTCGTGCGCCGTCGCGTACTCGCCCCGCTCAAACGCTGCGACGCCCTCTTCAAACAGCAGCTCCGCATTGTCAATGTTCGGGATGGGGGCTGCCTCCTGAGCGTGCCCCGGTGCCGCCGACAGCCCGACACCAAGAAGCAGAAGAAGCCCAAATACGTAAGCCGATCCGGCGCGGTGCGTCACCATGGAGACGAGAGACACTGTTAGGGAATTGAGAATGTGCCTGACGGGCTGTCCACGCTCCCGAGGAGCGTCCAGGAACCGCATGCTCAGCGCGGCGACGTTCCGGGGCTCACGCAGAGCGGCGTTTGCACTCGCCCCGTCGCTCAAGGCGCATGATCTCACTCATGCACGGCCTTCGCCACAGAGCGCCTGCGGGCGCCGCTCGTGTGCATGCACTCTACCGCCTCGGCGGTCGCCCCCATCCGCCAGACAGGCCCCGATGCCAAAACGATTGTGTCGTCCTCATCCCAACGCAGACGCCCCTCGCAGCATTATTCCCACTCGATGGTTGCCGGCGGCTTGGAGCTCACGTCGTAGACCATCCGGTTGATGCCGGGAACCTCGTTGACAATGCGGTTCGAGACGTGCCCGAGAAAGTCGTGGGGCAGGTGCGCCCAGTCGGCCGTCATGCCGTCCACACTGGTCACGGCGCGCAGGGCACACACATTTTCGTAGGTGCGCTCGTCCCCCATCACCCCCACCGCCTGTACCGGCAGGAGGACGGCAAAGGCCTGCCACACCTCGTCGTAGAGGTCGTTGGCGCGCAGCTCCTCGATGAAAATGGCGTCGGCCTCTCGCAGCAGGGACAGCCGCTCTCGCGTGATCCGTCCGAGAATGCGAATGGCGAGGCCCGGCCCGGGAAAGGGATGTCGCCCCACGATCTGATCCGGCACGTCCAGCAGGCGCCCAATCTCGCGCACCTCGTCCTTGAACAGCTCCCGAAACGGCTCGATGAGGTCAAAGTCGAGCTCCTCGGGCAGCCCGCCGACGTTGTGGTGGGTCTTGATGGTAACGGACGGCCCCTTGAACGAGACGCTCTCAATGAGATCGGGGTAGAGCGTGCCCTGGGCAAGGTAGGTCGGCCGGTGCCCTAGGTCGGCGGCGATGGCCTCGGTCTGCTCCTCGAAGACCTCGACGAACGTATTGCCCACGATGGTGCGCTTTTCCTCCGGGTCCGTCACCCCGTCGAGCCGCTCCAGAAAGCGGTCCGTGGCGTCGGCGGTACGCAGGTCCATCTCGAAGTGGCCCCGGAACGTCTCTTGGACCTGGGCCCACTCCCCCTTCCGCAAGAGGCCATTGTTGACAAAGATGCAGTGGAGCTGCTCCCCAAGAGCGCGCTGCAGAAGGGCCGCGGCGACCGACGAGTCCACGCCTCCGGAGAGCCCCAGAATGACATGGCGGTCGCCCACCCGCTTCCGAATCGCGGCGGTCTGCTCCTCCACGAACGAGGCAGGCGTCCAGTCCCCGCTGCACCCACAGATCTCGTGCGCGAAGTTCTCCAGGATTTGGCGGCCGTAGTCCGTGTGCACCACCTCCGGATGGAACTGTACGCCGTAGGAGGGCGCATCTGTGTCCCGGACGGCCGCCACCGGGGCGTTGTCGGTGCGGGCAATCACCTCGTAGCCGTCGGGGAGGTCCGTCAGGTGGTCGCTGTGACTCATCCAGACGGTGGACCCGCTTGGCACGTCGTCGAAGAGACGCGATTTCTCCGCCCCGGCCGGCGGCAGCTGCAGCTGCGCTCGCCCAAACTCGCGCCGGTCGGCCCGCTCCACCGCGCCCCCAAACTGATGCGCCATCGCCTGCAGGCCGTAGCAGATGCCCAGCAGCGGCACCGGGGCGCCATCGGGCCGTTCCAGGTCGAGCAGCGCGGGGTCCAGCGCCGGCCCCTCCTCATCGTAGACCGAGCACGGCCCCCCAGACAGGATGAGGCCACTCGGGCCCAGGGCATCGATCTCCTCCGCCCCCACGGTGCAGGGACGAATCTCGGAGTACACGCCGGCCTCGCGCACCCGCCGCGCGATGAGTTGCGTGTACTGCGAACCGAAGTCCAGAACAATGATCTTGTCGTGCATCGACGCAGGGATGAGGAGCAGAGGGGGGCAGCGTGTAGAGGCAACTGGTCGCTTCGGGAGGCTTTCTTACTGGGGCGACCGGCGTGCGCGGCGCACAGCGTGAGCAAAGGGGGTCATGTGACGTCCGCGTACGCGTCCGCCCCCATCAGTTCTTCCGCGTCACCGGGCGCTTCGAGGTCGATTTCAATCATCCATCCGTCCCCGTATGGATCCTCGTTCACGACCTCCGGCGAGAGCTCAAGCTCATCGTTGACCGCCGTGATGGTGCCGTCCACGGGCATGTAGAGCTCCGATACCGTCTTGACCGCCTCAACGGTTCCGAAAATGTCGTCCTGCTCGAGCTCCGTCGCTTCCGGCTCCAGCTCGACGAACACAATGTCGCCGAGTTCACTCTGCGCAAAATCCGTAATGCCCACGGTGGCTGTGCCGTTTTCGACGCGCAGCCATTCGTGGTCGTCCGTGTAGTAGAGGTCGTCCGGCGTGTCCATTCGTCGCGTAAGGGTAAGTGAGGGATGCATGTGCAAACAAAGATACAGGACGCAGCGGCGAATCAAAAGACCTCGCGCCCGACCGTGCACGCCACCATTCGCCCTTCAACCGCTGATTCGCCAAACGGATCGGAAGCCCCCCTCGTCTTCGAGACGTGTGCTGTACACGGTCACGACTGGGCCGGCACGCCCTTCTGTTCCAACGCCTCCACGACCGGGGGCGGTACGAATTTTGAGACGTCTCCCTCCCACCGGTGGGCGTCCCGCACCATCGAGGAACTGATGAGGGCGTACTCCTCGGAGGTCATGAAGAACACGGTCTCTAGCTCCGGTGCGAGCTTCCGATTGGCAAACGCCATGCGGAACTCCGCGTCGAAGTCGCTCACCTGACGGAGTCCGCGCACCAGGGCCACCGCCCCCCTCTCTTGCGCCCGGTCTACGATCAGTCCCTGGTGCGCCTCCACCTCCACCCCATCCAGTCCTTCGGTGCACCGCCGGACGAGCGCCGTGCGCTCCTGGGTCGAAAACAGGGTCTCTTTTTCGAGGTTGACGCCCACAGTTACCTCCACCCGGTCGAAGACACGGAGGGCCCGCTCCAAAACGTCCCGGTGGCCGAACGTAAAGGGATCGAACGTGCCGGGATACAGGGCAAAATTCGGGTCCATACGGAGACGAGGGATTGAGGCAAAGCGCGCAGCGGACTACGACATCTCCGACGAAGACTCCGGGGCCGATCCGGTCTCATCCGTGGCCTCCTCCTCAGGCGGAAGCGGGGGGCGGAACAGACTGACGATGGTGCGCCCGTAGGAGCGGCTCGTCATCAACCGGGGATGCTCGTCGAACCAGTCGTGGGAGCTATGTTCGAGCGTGAAGACGCCATCGGTGTGAAGATGAGGGACCGCAAGGTCCGGCATCTCCGTCATCGTGTCCAGCTTGTAGGGCGGGTCCGCCGTAATGAGATCGAGCGCCGGTCCCTGGTAGGACCGAAGGTACTCTACCGCGTCTCCCTGAATGAAAATGCACTTGTCCTCCACCCCAATCTTTTCGGCGTTTTCCCGGGCATACTCGAGAACATCCCGCTTCTTCTCCACGAACGTCACGAGATCCGCGCCCCGGCTGATGGCCTCCAGACCGAGTGCGCCGGTGCCGGAGAAGAGATCGAGCACCTCCGCCCCCTCAAGGTAGATGCGGGCGTCGATGAGCCCGAACAGGGCCTCCCGCGTCCGGGCCGTGGATGGGCGTGTCTCGTGGCCGGAGGGCGTCTTGAGGCCGTGTCCCCCAAACCGGCCGGCGATGAGTTTCATAATGATCCAGGAGCGATGGGTGAGCGGATGACGCAATGAGGCCGTACGAGCCCCGGAAATGGTAAACAGCCTTCGAGGAAGAGATCCCGGACGACGGCGTCAGCGGGGGGTGGAGCCATTCTTTTCGCTCTCACTGCACGGACAGCGCCAGGGCTCCCCCGATGCATGGCACATATTCCCCGGGCTTCTCTGCGTCCGGCTCCCAGGTGCGATGCAGTTGTTCAAACGGATCGAGCACGGCGGGTGTGCACCCAAACACCGACTTGAAAGGCTCATCGGTCACGGCATCTGCGTCCGCTCCGTACACGACGAGGGCGTCGAGCGCGTCCGGCGCCGCCCCGATCCGATTGAGCACTCCCGCAGCGTAGTAGGCCTGGTCCGCCGCCGTCGGGGCGTCTTGGGCCGCGTGGGCATGGTGCCACCTACCGCCTCGCGTCAAGGCATATTCGGTGTGGTCGGCGTACTGTCCAATAGCGAGCCGATACGTCTCTTCACCGTCCGCCGGTGCTACCAGCGCCCCGCCCTCTTCGAATGGCCCCATCAGATGGGCCGCCGCTTCCGCACTGAGGACGCGCCCCGTGGTCTCCTCCGCTGCCACCTCCGCGAACAAGGCATCCGTGCGTGCCTTCACCTGCTGAGGCACGGCCAGGACGTGCACCCACTCGATCGACTCGCCCTTCTCCGTGGTCGTGCGTACCGACTTCGATACGGTGTGGAGCGCGCTGGGCGACCGTGTGTTCGTAACCAGGGCCGCCTGGTACGCCACCCGCCGGTCGCGCTCGTCCGGCGAGAGCCCCTCGGGGAGGGGCATGAAAAAACTGTATGCGTCCTGCGGGTGAACCACCAGTCCCACCGCCGACGTGTCGGCGTCATCGAAGATTCGGGCCAGGGCGGCCGCGATCTCGTCGAGGGCCTCGGGACGTTCTTCTCCCCAGAGGACACGCGCCACGTCCACCTCAAAGGCTTCCTCCCCGCACCGCCGGAGGTCCAGGTCCGAGCCGTCCCGCTCGATCTCGGCGTACCGGATCGTCGAGCCCTGAATGTGAACCGCGGCCGAGATCGACTGCATAGTGACTTCTCTCTGCGTGCACACACGCCGGACTGCTTCCAGGAACTCCGTTTGCCGCCTCCTCGTCGGGCCTACTCCCAACTGGCCGCGTTCGACTGCGTGGGATCACCGGTCAAGGTGCCGATCTGATCGTCGGTGTCTGGGTCTTCGAGCAGGTAGGTTTCCACTCGTCCGGTGTCACTCACGGCGTACTGAAACGGGGTGCCACTCCGGGGGGAGAACGGCAGGGAGTCGGGAGTAATTGAGCCCCCAAAGATGCTGTCCTGTCTGGTTGAGAGAATCGAATCGTCGCGAACGTGCTGGAGCAAGATGTGCAGCGAGTCCGGGTAGGAGGCACTGTCGCGCTCGTAGTCGACGAGTGCCGTTCGAACATTCTCCATGCGCTGGCGCGTCTGCTCTGTTAGCTGCTGCTCCCGCTCGATGCGCTCATAGGGCTCGGTGATCGACTGATACAGGAAGTATGCAAGGCCGACAATTGCGACCACCAGGAGGGCCTGAATGGCAGTCTGGATCGTTCCGCTGCTCGTAGCCATGGGAGCCGTTCGTTCGTGTTGGCAAAGAAGATGACCGGGTGAGTTTTCCGCCCAACGCGACCTGAAGAGACACGGGAAGGCGGAGAATGTGGTAGCGGATCCGAAAATAGGGGGCTCTTCTGCGAAATGCAATTCCCTGCACACCCTTCAAAAAACAAGAGCCCCTATCTCGGTGTTGGGGTAGGCGCGCTTTTAGTCTTTCGACCAGCCCTGTGTCCCTCGTGACGAACCTGCTCATCAACGTCGATCACATCGGCACCCTCCGCAATGCCCGCGAGGAGACCTTCCCCGACCCGGTGCACGCCGCCGCGCGCTGCGAACAGGCCGGGGCGGACGGCATCGTTTTTCACCTTCGGGAGGACCGTCGTCACATCACGGAGCGGGACGTGCGGATCCTGACCGAGACGGTCAACGGCAAGCTTGACTTTGAGCTGTCCACAGAGGAGGAGGTAGTTTCCATCTGCTGCGACGTGGCACCGGACCTCGCCACACTGGTGCCCGAGCGGCGCGAGGAGGTCACCACGGAGGGGGGCCTTGACGTGACAGCGAACCGCCAGCGCCTCGAATCCGTCACGCACCGCCTCTACGACGCCGGGGTGGACCAGGTGAGTTTCTTCGTAGACCCCGCGCCGGCCCAAATCGAAGCCACCGCCGCAGCGGGGGCCAATTGCATTGAGCTCCACACCGGCGACTTTGCGAACGCCTCCACAGAAGCGGCCCAGCGCAAGGAGGCCGAGCGACTGGCCGCGGCTGCCCGGACGGCCCACGAGGCCGATCTTCGGGTACACGCCGGGCACGGCCTGAACTACAAAAACTTTCCCCTCTTCCAAGAAACAGTCCCCCAGGTCGCGGAGGTGTCCATCGGCTTTGCGGTGATGGCCCGTGCCATCCTCGTGGGCATGGACCGGGCTGTCCGTGACATGCGTACAACGATTGCAGGCACCGAACCGCAGAACCCACGTTCTTGATCACCTCTTCTTTCCTCTCTCTATGGAGCATTCCGAGCCCCTTTTCGACGACATCTCCGACGACCATACCAGCGGCTACGTGGCCATTGTGGGCAAGCCCAACGTGGGCAAGAGCACACTGATGAACGCCCTGCTCGGCGAAAAACTGTCAATCGTCACCCGGAAGCCGCAGACCACCCGGCACCGCGTTCTCGGCATCCACTCGGGGCCGGAGCACCAGGCCATCTTTCTGGACACGCCGGGCATCATCGAGCCGCGATACGCGCTGCACGAGACCATGATGGGGCAGGTACAGGGGGCCGTTCGGGACGCGGATCTTCTCCTCTTCTTGCACGAAGCGACCCAGGACGAGCCGGACACCCAAAGCCTGAAGCAAATTGGCGATACGCCGGCGTTCCTGGTGCTTACCAAGATGGACCTGATTTCGAAGACGGAGACCCTTCCCCTGGTCGAGTCCTACGAGGACCTCCGGGCCTTCGACGAGGTGGTGCCCACGTCCGCCAAAGAGGGCTTCAACCTGCAAACGCTTCTTCACCTCCTCCTTGACACCCTTCCGGAGGGCCCGCCCTTCTACCCAAAGGATCAGATTAGCGAGCACCCGGAGCGCTTCTTCGTGGCCGAGATGATTCGGGAGAAGGTGTACAAGCACTACCACCAGGAAATCCCGTACTCCGTGCAGGTCAACGTCGTGGCCTACGAGGAACGGCCGGAGGGGACGAAGGACTACATCGACGCCGAAATCGTCGTCATGGAGGAGTCGCACAAGGGCATTCTCATCGGCGAGGGCGGCAAGGCCCTCAAGAAGGTGGGAATGACGGCCCGCGAAGACATCGAGGCGTTCGTCAAAAGCCCTGTGTACCTGAACCTCCACGTGAAGGTGCGAGAGAACTGGCGCGACCGGAAGAACCTCCTCCGCTCCTACGGCTACCGGTCGTAGCGACACAGGGACCTATCCGATCTGCATCGTCAACCCTTCCGCGACGATCCGCTCGTGCGCGGAGGGAACGGCCGTCGCCGGCACCGTATGCTGCTGCATCTCACGTCGCCGGCGGTACTGGGCCCGGAGCCGCCTGAACGCCGCCCCGCGTGCACCCGGTTCCAGCGCGACCAGATCCCGGAGGGATGCATCGTCGACCGTCGGGTCGTACGCCTGTCGCGCAAGCTGGAAGCCCCAGTCTGCGACGGGCAGCCGAGGGTCCGGGGCCCGGCACCGCAGTGCGTCCGTCGAGGACGGACGAATGGCGGCCGTTCCCTCCCATCGTGCCTCGGCCCCCAGCTCTTCACAAAGCGCCCGGTACAGCATTTCTGTTCCCCGCACCTTGCCGTCGTGGGCGTACCCCGCGATGTGGGGCGTCGCCAGGTCCACAGCCTCAATGAGCGCGGGGTCGGGCGAGGGTTCGTTCTCCCACACGTCCAGCCCCGCTACCCCTAGGCCCCCTTGCCTTCGGGCCTCGAGCAGTGCCCCTCCGTCCACGACTGCCCCCCGGGAGGTATTCAGCAGCCACGCCCCGTCGCCAAGCCGATCCAAAAACGCCTCGTCCACCAGATGATGCGTCGGGTCGGGCCCGGACTCTTTGAGTGGAACGTGCAGCGTTACGACGTCGGCCGTGTCGAGCACTGTGTTGAGGGACACAAACGAATGAGGCTTTCCCGCGGCCTCCGCAGCGCGGGCCTGGGGGGGATCATGTTTTAGAACCTCCATCCCCAGCGCCGGGAGCCGACGGGCAAGGCGCCCTCCAATGTTGCCACAGCCCACAATGCCGACCGTCCGTCCCTCCAACGAAACGCCGCGGCGACGGGCAAGCGCGAGCAGTGCCGCCACCACATAGTCGGCAACCGAGTCGGCGTTGGACCCCGGGGCATGCGCAAACGGGATGCCCCGCGACCGGAGATGCGCTCGGTCCACATGATCCGTCCCAATGGTGGCCGATCCAACAAACCGCAGGTCCGTATCTTCCAAAAGCTCTGGCCCGACGGGCGTCACGCTCCGCACGAGGAGCACGTCTGCCGCCGCAACGTCCGAGGGTTCCATCTCTCGTCCGGGCATCCGGCGCACCGTCCCGAACGGTCCAAAGGCATCCTCTACGCGGGGGATGTTGGCATCTGCAAGGATGTTCAAGGGGGACACAGGTGTAATCACAGCGTGAGTGTATGGGGGCGATGCACGAGACACGCTTTCAAAGAGCGCTTCTGTTAAGACAACACATAGAATTGATTAAACACAAAGCAATGAACGATCAATGACTGGACAATCGGGAGTGAAGAAGAGACTTACCTTTACAAGTACCTGCTTTTTCAGAAGGTTACGGGAACGACCCACCGGAAACTTAGATGGACCCTCTATAGTTTCTCCTTGCACAGTCACAAGATGACTGTGGGAAGGTATATACTGAGAGTACAATAAATCGGCCGGGGAGGCTTCAGTTCTTTGTGGCCCCGACGCCGTCTCGATGGGCTTTGGATAGCATACACCGGTATATGAGCAAGCGCACGGTTCTTCTCTGTGCATCAGTCGGGACCCTCATGTTTTCGGCGGGCACAGTGTCTCCCTCGTCCGCACCCGGGCCCGAAGTGGACGCCCCCCTCCACGCGTCGGCCCCCGAAGTGCAACACGTTGAGGCCGACGGTCGGGAGACCACTTCTGCCCGACAGTTGTCCGCCGCCTACGCCCCTTCCACGCCACGAGCTTCGGGAGGGACCACAAGTTTGGAAGCCGGCGCCCCACCCGCCTCGGCCCGAGGCAAGTCCCCAACATTGCTCCCGGCCCCGACCAACCTTGACGAGTCCACCGTGTGGTTGGCCCGGGCCATCTACTCCGAAACAAAGTTGCCCCACGAGCAGGAGCTGGTCGCCTGGGTCATCCGCAACCGCGTCGAGACCGCCTACCGCGGCCACCGCACCTACCGATCAGTGGTGCTGGACCCCTACCAATTCAGCGCCTTCAACCCCGGGGCCTCGAAGCGCGCCCACTACCTGCGCCTCCGGCCGGAGGCGCCACTCCCGCAGTGGCGCCAGGCCCTATGGGTCGCCCGCTACGTGCGGCACGCGGAGGGGGCAGCCTATCGGCCGTTCCCGGTCGAGACACGGCATTTCTACAGCGAACGGTCGATGCGGGGCCGGGCAGTGCCGTACTGGGCAGAGAGAAGCGGAGTCGTGGCTCCGGAGCACGACCAATACGCGATCGACGAACGGCGCTTTCGGTTCTTTAAGCAGATCTCGTAGGGATCTAGACTGACCTGGGCCTCCGCAGCACAACAGCCCGCCGCCCGACGAAACGGACGGTGGGCTGTACAAAGCGGCTCTGCGTTGATGAGTCTCCTGTCTGGCGCTAGAACAAAACGTTCAACCGAAGCGCGTAGGCACTGAGGGTCTGGTCGCTCGGCGAGAAGTCTTTGCCCCCAACCTCAAAGGCGTCGTCAATGTAGTCCGAGGCCCCAAACTCGTACCGAAACTCCGGCTGAAGGGTTACCCCAACCCCGGGAAGCGACACGTCCGCCCCGACGCCAATATTGAACGTGAAGGAGACGTCCTCAAAGTTGTCGTCGAAGTCGTCTTCGCTGCTTTGGGGAAGGAAGGCGTTCGGCCCTCCCATCACGTAGGGACGTACGAACGGGAACGGAAAGACTGTAACCCGGACATCGACAGGGACTTCGAACGCGGTCACGTCGAGGTCCCCAACGTCCGAGCCCGAAACGTCTGAAAAATCGTAGCTTCCAATTTTTCGGTAGAACAGCCCGGGGCGCAGGCTCACAGGCCCGAGACTGAGATCGTACACAGCTCCGATGTGGTATCCAGTGGATGTGTTCTGTACGTTCTCGGCATCCTGGATGTCATCTACGGAGTCGAAGTTTGCCCCAGCGGCAATGCCGAACTGAGCCTGCGCGGGAGAGACCGTGAGCCCGAGCAGAAGAAGGGCGAAAAGGGCAGAATACGGGGTCTGTTTTGTAGAAGTGTGCATGAAAGAGCGGGTTCGTTCAGCGAGAATGCGGATGCGTGTCGTGGGCCGCCAGCCTCGACCCGGTTCTACACGAGGGAAGACGCGTCTTGGAGGCGGAAAGTAACGGTTCCGACACGGAACGGCCATCTGTAGTGGCCGCTTCACGAGGCACTTCCGCCACCGCCCGACAGTTCCGGACCGATGCCCAGTCATCCATTGTCTGGCAGCGGGGACTCAGGAAAGTATGCCCACCGGCCATTCCAGACGGGACGGAGAACCGATCTCAGTCAAACAGCCACGGACGAGATGCGGACTGCTGAGCCGTTACGATGTGTTCCTGGAAGGAGCACCGGCCGTGATGCCTGCAACCTCCCTCCAAAGCACGAGTAGGGGTCACTGATCCCGCCAACATCCAGGCGTTCCCTTTGCACCTTTCTGTTCAGTTAAAGCCATCGCTTCCCCCTCCCATGAAAGTCGGCATTACCTGTTACCCCACCTACGGCGGCAGTGGGGTCGTAGCCACCGAACTCGGCAAGGCCCTCGCGAAACGCGACCACGAGATTCACTTTATCGCCTCAGATCTGCCCTTCCGGCTTTCTCACGTGGCCGGCAACATCTTCTTCCACGAGGTCAACGTTCAGAGCTATCCGCTCTTTGACTACCCCCCATACACCCTCTCGCTCACCAGCAAGATGGTGGACATCGCCAAGCACGCGGGGCTGGACCTCCTGCACGTGCACTACGCGCTGCCCCATGCGTCGAGCGCCGTGATGGCCCAGCAGATCCTCAACTCAGAGGACCTGGACCTCCCTGTCGTCACCACCCTCCACGGCACAGACATCACGCTCATCGGCCGGGATCCCTCGTTCGCCCCCGTCGTCACGTGGTCAATCAACGCGTCCGATGGGGTGACGGCCGTATCCGACTACCTCCGCCAAGAGACCTACGATCACTTCGAGGTGTCTCAGGACATTGAGGTGGTTCCCAACTTTATTGACACCGACCGCTTCGTGCGCCAGGACAAGGAGCACTTTAAGCAGGCACTCTGTCCCAATGGGGAAAAGGTCATCGTGCACGTCTCCAATTTCCGATCTGTCAAAAACACCGATCAGGTGGTGGAGGTTTTCCACCGGTTGCAGAACGGGACCTCGAACGTGAAGCTCCTGCTCGTGGGCGACGGCCCGGAGCGGGTGCCCACGGAGCGCAAGGCCCGGGAGCTCGGGGTCTACGACGACGTGCGCTTCCTCGGCAAGCAGGACCCGATCGAGGAGATTCTATCGATCGCCGACGTGTTTCTCATGCCGAGCGGCTCGGAAACCTTTGGCCTGGCCGCCCTGGAGGCAATGGCCTGTGAGGTGCCCGTCGTGGCCAGCGAGGTCGGCGGGCTGCCGGAACTGATCGTGCACGGAGAAACCGGCTTCCTTTGTCCACTCGACGACATCGACGAGTTCACCAAATGCACCCGGACGCTTCTCGACGATGAGGAGCTGCACGACGAGATGGCGGCGGCAGCCCGGACGCGAGCGGTCGAGACCTTCGACATCGACCACGTCGTGCCGCTGTACGAGGACTACTACGAGCGCATCCGGGCCGGCACGGTGTCTCCCAGTGCCTGAGTAGACACACAAGGGAATCTTGAGGACGCACCCTTCCGGGCGCAGCGCTGGGGGCGAGAGCAACCGAGCACGCCCGGGAGGGCGACGCGGAGTCGAGGCACTGAAAACCCGCGCTGAGCCCCCGGTACCGCGTGCCCCGGGAATGAGTCGTTTTAGAGGCCCGCAGAAGGACCGGCAGGCCGGGGTGGGTTCACGTCAGTGTGCGCACCGGCTCCCGAGGGGAGTTCTGGGAAATCCCCCTGCAGTTTCTCGGGTTCGTTCGTTCCTCCGGTCGTCCGTCCCTCAGAACCTGGTATGTTGACTTTCCCTCATGAGAGGGGCACCTTCCCGGAGAGATCGGGAAACTTCCGAGGACGCTCGGATCCCCGAGACAGAAATTGAAACAGGTTCTCAGAAGAATGCTCGAATGCATGTATCTCTGCGGGTTTACTCGGCCCGCATCGACTACGCCCGGAGGGCCTCCTGCACGAACGGATTCTGCGTGCGCTCCTGACCGATGGTCGTCGAGGGGCCGTGGCCGGGGTAGATCGTAACGTCGTCGCCGAGGGGAAGGAGCTTCTCGGTAACCGAGTGCAAAAGCTGCGGGCGGGACGTTTCCGGAAGGCCCTGCGTGCGACCAATCGAGTTCTGGAACAGGACATCTCCCGTGAGGGCCTGTCGGCTCGGGCGGTGAACGAACGAGATGGAGTCGGGCGAATGGCCCGGCGTGTGCAGCACGTCGAGGGTCACGTCGCCGAACGAGACGGTGTCTCCTTCCGCGAGGTGGGTCGTGGGCACGGACGGCGGCTCCACCTCCACCCCAAACGCCGTGGCCTGCTCCTCCGCCCGCTCGATGAACGGCACCGCGGCTTCGTGGGCCTGAAATCGCTGGCCGACTTCTTCCTCGAAGAACGTGCACCCGAAGATGTGGTCGATGTGTGCGTGGGTCAGCAGCAGGTGGCGTACGTCGAGATCATGCTCCTCGATGACCTGCATCACCTGCTCACATTCAGCCTCGGTCTCGCAACTCGCGTCGACGAGCACGGCCTCCCCCTGGTCGTGGCAGAGATAAGAGTTCGTCATGAAGGAGCTACACGTAAACGGCTCGACCTGCATCCGGAGTGTGAGAGAGCATTGGGGGTACATTGAGCAGGTGTTCTCAATTCCCACGGCCCTCGGAAGATCCAACGGCGGTGGGCTCACGCCGACGCCGCGCCCCCGTCCCCGAACATGCGATTTGCACCGGGCGTTTGTGCATCCTGTTATTTGGGGCTTCCCCACGACGACACCTCTACATGCTGCGCCGCCTCCACTGGATCGTACTGCGTCGGCTGCCGGGTCCCTTCTTCGGATGGCTCGGCACGCTCATGTTTCTGCTGCTGATGCAGTTCTTGATTCGATGGCTGCCCGAGATTGCGGGCAAGGGCATCCCCGTCCCGGTCATTATCGAACTGATTGCCTACAACTTGGCGTACATGGTGGTGCTGGCAGTGCCGATGTCGGTGCTGCTGGCCGCCCTCATGGCATTTGGCGAGCTGGCCGAATCGCAGTACTACACCGTCATTAAGAGCACCGGGATCTCCTTCGGGCAGATCGTGTGGCCGACGCTCGTGGTGGCCCTTCTTCTCATGGGCGGAATGCTCTATTTCAACAACGTCATGCTGCCGGAGGCCAACCACCGGGCCCGCCAGCTCTGGAGCGACATTCGGGGAAAGCGCCCCGGCTTTGAGCTCCGATCGGGCATCTTTTACGAGGACCTGGAGGACTACAGCATTCTGGTTCGGGACCGTCCGTCCGGAACCAACGACTTGATTGACGTCACCATTTACGACTACACTCAGGGGCGGGACCGTCAGGCGGTCATCAAGGCTGAACGGGGGGTCATCACCTCAAATGACGGGGGCGCCCGCCTTACTCTCACCCTGCGGAACGGAGAGATGCACCGCCCCTTGCCGGCGGATGCGAGCAACCGGTCGGAGCGGTACGAGCGACTTACCTTCGACCGTCACCGCATCCAGTTCACGCTCTCGAACGCCGTCTTTCGGCGCTCCACGTCGGGGGAGACCTCCCGCTCCACCCGCACCATGCGCACCCCACAGCTGCTCGCAACACTCGATTCCCTCAAGGCACTGCGAGACGAGAAGTACCAGTCCCTGTACGAGCAGACCCAAGACCAGCTGTCCCCGTGGCCCCCCGACTCGGCCGCCACGGACACGTCGGCTCCGGCCCCCGTTGCCCCAACGCATTCGTCCCCCTATCTCGCCCTTGCCGACCTCGACGACGGTGCGCGCCGCTCGGTGGTCTCGCCCGCGGTCCAGAACGCCCGGTCGGCCCAGTCCACCATCCAAAACATCCAGCGAGACACGAAGTGGCAAACCCAGCGCATTCGGAGCTACCAGGTCGAGTTCTACAAAAAGTTCTCGATCGCGCTCGCCTGCCTCATTTTTATGATCGTGGGGGCACCGCTGGGCCTTGCCCTGCGCCGAGGCGGCCTCGCCACGATCGGGGCCGTGGCACTCGGCATCTTTATGTTCTACTGGGTTACCCTCGTACAGGGGGAAAAGCTGGCGGAGCGGGGCTTCTTTCCGCCGTGGCTGGGCATGTGGATCGCCAACTTTCTGATGTCCGGCGCAGGGCTCTGGCTGATTCTGTACGTCGTCCTTGACCTGGGCGCAACCCCGCCTCTTCGTCGGCGCCTCTGGGACTGGCTGCGATCCCTTCGGTCGTGAGCCGTCTCGGGGCGCCCCGCTCGACACGTCTCCGCACAACTTGTCCCCAATGCTTTACCTGGTGCCCACCCCAATCGGCAACCTAGACGACATCACGTTGCGGGCCCTCCGGGTGCTGCGGGAGGCGGACCTGATCGCCTGTGAGGACACTCGAACCTCCGGCCACCTTCTGGATCATCATGACGTAGACACCCCCACCACGAGCTACCATGAACACAATGAGCGCGAGAAAACCCCGGAGTTGATCACCCGGATGCGTGTGGGGCGCGATGTCGCCCTCATCAGCGATGCGGGCTCGCCGGGCATTTCGGACCCGGGCTTCTACATCGCTCGGGCCTGCTGGGCGGAGGACATCGAGGTGCAGGCCCTCCCCGGGCCCACGGCCCTCATCCCGGCGCTCACTGCCAGCGCCCTGCCCAGCGACCGCTTCGTCTTTGAGGGCTTTCTGCCCAAGAAGCAGGGACGCCAGACTCGCCTGACCACGCTGGCAACCGAACCGCGGACCATGGTGATCTACGAGTCGCCCCACCGGCTGCTTCGGACCCTGGGGGACCTCATCGAACACTTCGGGGCCGACCGCATGGCCGCCGTGGCTCGAGAGATCACCAAGGCGTACGAAGAGATCGAACGAGGAACGCTCGAAGAGGTGCGGTCGTATTTCGCGGGGTATACGAAAGTGCGGGGCGAGTGCGTTGTTGTTGTTCAGGGAAAGTCGTGAATGCTCCGACGTCCCCACTCGTCCCGAGTGCCCCCGGCGATCCACTCCCATTCTTAAAGCTGTACCCTACCGGGTTCGGTCGTCCCATGAGATCGCTTGTTCTTGTGCTCTTAGGTCTTGCCTGCGTGGCGACTGGTCCCGTACAGGCCCAGGAGGAGCCAGGGGAGTGTGCGGTTGGCCAGCTAGAGAAGGCCGACACACCGTCGTCCACGGCCTCCCAGAGCGGGGGGACCGACTCGTCCGCCGCACGCGCCAGGCGGTCCGCCGTTGCTGGCCCACGTCCCGCCGTGTCGGTGTCGCCCACGACGGAGGCGGAAGCCGTTGTGCAGGACCGCATCCAGGAGAAGGGGCTCCACGTGGTCCACTTCTGGGCGCCCTGGTGCTCCAACTCTCAAAACGAGCTGGACAATGGCTGGGCCGGCCTCGTGGCGGCCAACCCGGCCGTTACCTTCACGTTCGTCACCGTGTGGAACGACAACGAAAGCGGGGCCGCGACGCTAAACGAGCATTCCCTTCCAGATCGGGTCGCCGAGGTGACCCAGCCGGACCTGGGCCCCAGCGACCAGGAGGAGAACCGACGCCATTCGTTCCTGGGGCTCCCGGTCACTTGGGTCCCCTCCACCTGGATCTTCCACGGCAACGGAGAACTCGCCTTCGCCTTGAACTACGGCGAGATGGAAATGGACACCATTCAGGGGCTCCTCGACGCGACGAGCGCAGACTGGTAGCCCCGATCTTTGATTCACCACGACGCTCCCCTGTACCTTCTTGCATTCTCGTGCTTCTCGACACCAGTGCCTTCCCGTTAGGATGAATCGGAAGAGGATCGACCGTCTTACCGCCGGGCTCGTCTTTCTCTGGGCGCTCGGCCTGTACCTGGCGACCGTTGCGCCGACCGTCTCGTTCTGGGACCCTGGGGAGCGCATCGCGAGCGTCTACACACTTCAGGTGATGCACCCGCCAGGAGCGCCGTTCTACCTGCTCCTGGGCCGGCTCTTCTCCATGCTGGCCCCATCGCAGGAAACCGTCGCCCTGGCCGTCAACCTGCTCTCCGTCCTGGCCAGCGCCGGCACCGTCCTGCTCGCCCACCTTGTCATCGTCCGCCTCGTACGTCGATGGCAGGGGGACCGGAGCGAACTCGACACGGGGCCCTACGCCATCTCTCTCGCCAGTGGGGTCATCGGCGCCGTGGCCTTTTCGGTGAGCGACTCCTTCTGGTTCAACGCAGGCATCGCCGAGGTGTACGCCCTCTCCACCTTCTTTACCGCGCTGGTCGTGTGGCTCGTCCTGCGATGGAGCAGCGTGGCCCGCGCCGAGGAAGCCCGGCAGGGCGGCAGCCGGCAGCCGTTTCAGCTCAACGCGAACCGCTACCTCGTCGTCATTGCCTTCCTCTTCGGCATGGCCACCGGGGTCCACCTCCTGAGCCTGCTCGCGTTCTTCTTCGTCGCCTTCATCGTCTTCTTCACCGAGTTCGACCGCGAGCACTGGACCTCCCGCCAGCGCTGGCTTCGCATCGTGGGCGCCGGGGCCCTTGCCTCTGTCCTGTTCTTCACCATCTACCCGGGCCTCATCGTGGGGCTGCCCAGCCTCTTCGCCTCCGTCGGGGCCCCGTTCCTGACCGCAACCGTGCTCGCCCTCATTCTGGCCTACGGGATCTACGCCACGCACCAGCGGCGCATGCCGGCGGCGAACCTGGCCTTTATGTGCGTGACGGTCATCTTCATCGGCTACGCGTCGTATGCGCTCGTCTTCGTCCGGAGCGCAACCGACCCGCCAATCGACATGAACGACCCGGACACCATCGAAAACTTCATCTCGTACCTGGAGCGGGAGCAGTACGGCAATACGCCGCTCCTGCAGGGCGTGACGTTCGACGACGAATCCGGGCAGGTCAGTCGCCGCAACGGTGAATCGACGCTCTTTCCGCGACGTCACTCTGTAGACCCCCAGCACTGGAACGTCTACGAGCGATACGACTCCGACCTGGAGTTCTTTCTCGATTACCAGGTGGGGCACATGTACGTCCGGTACTTCCTCTGGAACTTCTCCGGGCGGGCGAGCGACGTGCAGGGGGCGCCCTGGATCACCGGCATCCCGGGGCTCGACCAGCACGCCAACCCCCAATCCCTAGAGACGCCGAGCGAGAAGGAGTCGCGGAACGTGTACTTTGCCCTTCCCCTCCTCTTGGGGCTGTTCGGCGCCTTCTACCACTTCGGCCGCGACTGGCGACGGGCGTTTAGCGTCTTTGTGCTGTTCTTTATCACAGGCATCGGCATTATCATCTACCTGAACCAAGCGCCGATGCAGCCGCGCGAGCGGCACTACTCGTACGTCGGCAGCTTCTTCGCCTTCAGCCTCTGGATCGGCATCGGGGCCGGGGGCCTGATGCAGATGGCCTACGAGTCGGTCCGAGATTCGCTTTCACAAATGGCCCGACTGATGCCCGCCCTCGGGGCCGGGCTGCTGCTCTTTCTGGCCGTCCCCGGCTGGATGACGCTAGAAAACTACGGCGACCACGACCGCTCCGAGAACTACGTGCCGCGCGACTACGCACACAACATGCTGACCAGCATCGAGGAGAACGGCATCCTGTTTACCAACGGGGACAACGACACCTACCCGTTGTGGTACCTGCAGACCGTCGAAGGAGTACGCAAAGACGTCCGGGTGGTCAACCTATCACTTCTGAACACGAAGTGGTACGTGCGCCAGCTCAAAAACGAGACCGCATACGAGTCGGCGCCCCTGCCCATCTCCCTGTCGGAGGACGAGATCGACCAGTTGGGCTACCGGCGCTGGAAGCCGAAGCAAATGAAACTGCCGGTGGACACCGACGCCCTCCAGTCCGAGCTCTCCGCCTACCTTCCCGACTCGGCCAGTGCCTCGCGCCTCGAACGCCCGATGACATGGACACTGAAGGGACGTCCGTTCCAGCAGGACACGCGCATCCTGCAGACCGCCGACGTGGTCACCTACGACATGTTGCGGACCAACGCGCAGAACGGATGGGACCGTCCCCTCTATTTTGCCGTGACGGTGGCGCGCTCCGGGCAGCTGAACCTCAGCAACTACTTTCAGCTGGAGGGCCAGGCCTACCGCGTGCTTCCCATCAAGCACAAGAAGCCTCTGGGGCGGGTGATCCCGGGCCTGACCGACGAGCGCCTGGCAAACTTCCGGTTTACGAACCTCAACGATTCAACCGTCTACTACAACGAGAATGCACGGCGGATGGTGGATGGCTATCGCCTGCACTACGCCCATGCGGCTGAGCAACTGGGCCAGCAGGACCGTCCGGATACCGCCGAACAGCTCCTGAACGACTTTACGGAGGCCGTTCCGTTTGCCACAATTCCGGCCGACATGCAGACGCTCTTTTTCACGGCTCAGGCGTACCAGAGCCTGGGCAGCACCGACCGGGTGGCCCGTCTCCTGGCCGATGCGGAGCCGATGGTCCTGGCCCAGCTCCGGTCGGCCGGCTCTCGTCGTCGGTTCAGCCGTGCCCTCCAGTACGCGGGTCGGGTGCGGTCTTCGTACCTCAAGGCCAACCAAACGAATGCCGTGGAGGCCTTCGACCGGAAACTTGAACAGGTGCTGGCCAACGCATCATTCCAGGTTCCCGCCCGGGTCCGTCAGGCGTACGGCCTAGCCAGCGACTCGGCCCGCGGACCGTCGCAGATGCCCGCAGTGCCCGGCGCCCCTTCCAGCGCTCCGTCTCAGGAGCCTGCTCTGCCCTCGTCTCCCCCTGGCGAGTAGGGAGGGCCTTCTTTCTGCCCGATGCCCCCGGGCCGGAGCCCCTCCTGCCCGCCCCTCCCGGGTCGGGATTTGCGCGGGCCGAGCTTCACCGGCCGCTCCTCACCTGGAGCCCCCCTCGCTACGGCCGCATCTCGTTCAGAAATCCACCGTGCCTTGACAGAGGGACCGTCCCAGACTATATTTAGCGGCAGTGAGTGCGTTGTGGCACCCGTCGTTCACCCTGTGAGGAACCGCGCGAGTGGCTTTGTATGACCGGTTCCGACTCTCCCTGGGACTCTCTTCACACTCTGCGACACGTCCGCCAACGTCCCGGGACGCAGTGTTGGGGCTTCATACGACCTCTTGCCCGACGCGGACGCATCGTTTAGGACGATCCAGTCATTACGATTGAATCGACATCATGAAGACAAGCACAGTCAAGTGGTTCGACGCCAAGAAGGGGTACGGGTTTATTCTCCATCCCGGCGATGGCGAAGATGTCTTTGTACACTACTCGAACATCCAGTCGGACGACGACTTCAAAACCCTGAAGAGCGATCAGCACGTCCAATTTGAGCTGAACGATGGACCGAAGGGCCTCCACGCCCTGGAGGTGACGCCACTGGACGAAGAAGAAGCGTCTTCCCCGGAGGCCGAGGACGAGCCGGCGCTCACACCCGCGGATGTGGACCCCACCGCCACGGTCGACCCGTCCCCGTCCAGCAGCGGATCCTCTTCGGGATCTTCGTGGTAGCCCCTCGCTCGTTTCTTCCGTCCCCTCCCCCATCTGGCACTGTGTCCCCCGAGTATCCGGAGCCGCTTTCGATTGAGCAGGACCACCCCGCCCGTCAGCTCGACGCCGAAACCCTTCGGCGTATCATCGACCACGTGGTGACCGCGGAGGAGGCGTCACTGGCGCATCTGAGTCTGGTGCTCACCGACCACGATACGGTTGGGCGCCTGAACCGGTCGTACCTTGATCACGACTACGACACGGATGTCCTCTCGTTTTCGCTCCACGAGGGCCCCGCGCCTGCTGCCTCCTCCGACGATGAAGTCGAAGGGGAGGTGTACGTGGATTTAGACACGGCGGCCGAGCGCCACGACGAGTTCGACACCTCATTTGAGCGCGAGGCCTATCGGTACGTCGTCCACGGCCTCCTGCATCTCATCGGGTACGACGACGCACAGCCGTCGGGACAGTCCACAATGCGGGAGAAGGAAGACCGGTACCTCGATGCCGTCCTGTCAACGCCGTCCTCCTGACCGTTTAACACTCGCCCTTGAGGGGCTCGCCTCTGAGGGCACGCCGGGCAGCCTTCCGGCACCTTCGTCGGCCGAGTTCATGGAACCATTCCCCGCATCTCAGAATGTGAAAATATCCCCTCAGGCATTGGGGAGCGGCGGGGAGCTGTCTCGTCTACCCACTCACAACAGAGGGACCGTCCTATGGCCTTTCAGACCCAAGTCACGACGCGTCACGTTGACGTGAGCGACCGTGTCCAGGAGTACGCTCGGGAGCGAACTGCCAAGCTGGAGCAGTTCTACGACGGGATTACGAGCGCCCACGTCATCCTTGGAGAAGACAACTCCCCCGCCGAGAACAAGACCGCCTCGATGAACATCGACGTGTACCAGAAACGGCTTTCGGCCGAGGACTCGGCAAGCAGCCACGAGAAGGCAATCAACCTATGCATTGACCACCTGCGCCGGCAGCTTGAAAAATACAAGGCCAAGCTCCGTAGCAAAGACAAGGACGCACACCGATAGTCACCATGAGAAGACGGGCTCGGCGACGGCCCTCGGCCGCTGAGCCCGTTTTTTCTGTCTGAGTGTCCATCAGAAGGCGTGATGGGAGCACTCATCTACGCCACTTCTCCGCGCATGGGCTCCACGACCTTTTTGACCGTGTCCGCACTCGACATAATGTAGAAGTGAATGCCTGGGGCCCCGGCCTCCATCAGCTCTCGAGCCTGCCGAATTGCCCAGTTGACCCCAATGCGTTCTACATCGTCGGGATCGGCCGCGTCCACCTCCGCGGCAAGTTCCTCCGGGATCTCTGTGTGGAAGTGCTTCGGCAGGAGGCGCAGGTGACGTTTGCGCTTCAGAATTTTAAGGCCGGGCACGATGGGCACGTCGATGCCCACCTCCCGGCACTTGTCTACGAAGTTGAAGAAGTACTCGTTGTTGAAAAACATTTGCGTCACGATGTAGTCGGCCCCGGCGTCCACCTGTTCCTTAAGCCGCATGATGTCCCAGGCCAGATTCGGGGCTTCGAAGTGCGTTTCCGGATAGCCCCCTATTCCCACACAGAAGTCCGTCGGCTCGGCATCCATGAGGTCCTCCAGGTACACCCCGTCGTTCATGTCCTGGATCTGCCGCACGAGGTCAACCGCGTGCTCGTTGCGTGACCGGTTGCCCGTGATGGACTTCTCGTAGCCGTTGTCGTCTCCTCGAATGGCCAGCACGTTCTCGACCCCGAGGTAGTTAAGCTCAATGAGGGCGTCCTCCGTTTCCTCCCGTGTAAATCCCTTGCAGAGGATGTGAGGCACCGTATCGATGTCAAAGCGCGCCTCAATGGCGGCACAGAGACCGATCGTCCCTGGCCGCTTCCGTTTCACGCAGCGGGTCCAGGTTCCGTCGTCCTTCTGCTTGTACTCTGCCTCCGCCGAGTGGCTGGTAACATCGATAAACGGCGGGTCGTAGGGCATGAGCTCCTCAACTACGTTCAGCATCTGGTCTGCCGACCCGCCTCGCTTGGGAGGGATGATCTCATAGGAGATCAGTGGCTCGGACTCATGATCGAAATGCTCGGTAACCTTCATGCGATCCGTGACATTCGTTTGCAAATTCGCTTGATTGGACCCGGACGCTGCTATGCGTTAGCCGTGATACTTTCCAAAATGAAGGGTGTTCGATGCTCGGAGTTATATTTTCTACACCTCACGAAGCAGCTCCCTTTGTGGAGCAATACACTGGGGAACGGTTTGGAGAACTGGAGGAGGGAGCCCATCTAGAAACGGAGGAGCAGGTCATCGCCGTGGTGGGTCCGGGCAAGATCAAGGCTGCCCTCGGGACCAGGCGTCTTCTCCACGAGCACGACCTCGACACGCTCGTGCACGCGGGCGGGGCGGTTGCGCTTGCCGACGAGCTCGAGGTAGGGACGGTGGTGGGCGCAACGTTCGTCCTGGAGGGCGACCGCGTGGAGCTGGAAGCGCCGGACTATCCCCGCATGCCACTCGAGTCTCCCTTCGACCTCGAGGCAGAGGGCACCCTCGTTTCCCAGGATCACGTGCGGGAGGACGCCGACGAGCCAGGCTACTGGGAACGCATTGCGGACATGCGGGACGCGACCGGATACGCCGTGGCCTACGTGGCAGCCCAGCACGGCACCCCGTGTCACATCGCAAAGGGCATTACCGGCCGGGCCCACGGGGACGCGGCCCCCTCCACGGACCAGCAGGCGCTCTACCGGGCCGTTGCCACGTGTCTACAGAAACACATGGATTCCGGGTCGTAGCGCGTCCAGCCCGTTCCGCTCAGTTGCGACGGGTCCACAGATCCTCGCGCCACGCCTCCGGGATGTCCTCTGATCGTCCCCACACATACTCACGCTGGGTCTCTGCGTCCCGATGGGCCCGACGCCGATCGGCCCGGATCTCGCGCACCCCGACCGACACGTGCTCCCCCTCTGCGGTGGCTCGCTCCCGTTGCACAACGGGATGCTCATGAAAAGGGCGGGGATGCTCGGGGTTGTACAGCCGATACACCATGGTACCGGCCCACACCAGCAGCGCGAAGAAGGTGACCCCGACGAGTCCAGCGAACAGAAGAACCATGGGCAGTGGCGGCAGCCCCGTGTAGTCGAAACGAAACCGAAGCCCCAGCGGATTGCCCCCCTCTAGACTGCTCTGCTTCGTGATACCCTAAAGGACCGAAGAAGTTCGTGTGCGTCGTGTCACATATCTACGCCTTCGAAGCGGAAGGCACTGCTGCACCTACGACCCCTCATCGGACTCCATACTCGCCCCTCGGTCCTGGTTGGGATAGTCCGAGGGAGCAATCCGCAGCGAGTCTGACGGGATCGCATCCTGGCGCTGCTGTGCACGCTCCTGCTCGGCCTGAATCTCCTGTACCGTCTGTGCCGTCACGTTCCCCAGGTCGCCCCGGAACGCCGTGTCGAGCAGCGTGATGGTGACGAACACGACGACGAAGATCGTTCCGATCGTGAAGGTCAGGGCGTTGACCGGGTTGTCGTACTTCAGGTGCATGAAGAAGAGCACCACGAGTGTGGCCTTGAGTCCCGCGATGCCGAGGGCAACGGGCACCGTCAGGGGCCCAAGGGGAACGTAGGCCACCCCCACCGTCAGGCCCGTTAGGACGATGAGCGCCCCGAATACCTTCAGGAGAATGGACTTGGGAACGATGTGGGGGCCGTCGTGAGCCATGGATGCAAAGGAAGCTTCAAAACTCGATGGTGTCGACGTGGCAACCGCAAACGCGAGCTGTCTCCTCTAGATGAGATAGAGAAGCGGGAAGAGAAAAATCCAGACGATGTCTACGAGGTGCCAGTAGAGCCCTGTAAGCTCCACGGGCGTGTACCATTCACTGCTGAATGAGCCGCGCCACGCCATGAGCGCGAGCACGCCGATGACGATCATGCCGATGATGACGTGCACCCCGTGGATGCCCGTCATCACGAAGTAGATGCTAAAGAATTGAGGCGCCGCGGTCATCTCGGCCAGGTGTTCGTAGTGGGCCCCGTGCGGGTCGAAGGCCGCACCGGGGAAGACCCCGTGTTCAAACTTGGCCATGTACTCGAAGTACTTGACCACCATAAACCCCCCTGCGAGCCCGAGCGTCCCCAGAAGGTAGTAGATGCACCGCTGCACCCTGTCCTGCTTGATGGCATGAATGGCGAGGGCCACCGTCAGGGACGAGGTAAGGAGCACGACGGTGTTGGCCGCCCCCATCGCTTGGTCAAGCGTTCCACTGGCCGCCGCAAACACGTCAGGGTTCCACTGGCGAAAGACGGCGTAGGCGACGAACATGCCGCTGAAGAGCAGCACCTCAGTAATCAGAAAGACCCACATTCCAAGCTTCGCCGAGTCGAACTGCTGCTTCGACGAGACAAAGTGGTGTTGCAGGTGCTCGGGGTGATGATCGTGCTCGGCCTCTTCCCTCTCGGTGGGGGCCGGGGCTGTTTCCGTTGCCATGGGTCGGGAGGTGTCGTGAGACAAGCGTAGGGCCGCTACTTACACACCGGCCGATTCTGTGGGGTCCGTCTCGGACGGGGCCGAGGGCGCCGGGTCCGGAATCTGGGGCACGTCATCGCTAAGGGCTTCTCCGTCTCCGCCGCCAAACACCTCGTCGGCGAGGTGGAAGTCGTACGGGCCCCGCGTGACGAGGGGGATCCGCTCAAAGTTGTGATGGATCGGGACGGCCGTGGTGTTGGTCCACTCGAGCGTGGTCGCCCCCCAGGGATTGGCCGGGGCCTTCTCTCCGTACGCGAGGGACCACAAGGCGTATCCGAGAATCAGGAAGAGGCCCAGTCCCAGGATCTGGGACCCGACGGTCGAAAGCTGATGCAGGCCCGCAAAGCGCTCCGCGTAGTTCGCGTAGCGGCGGGGCATTCCGCGCGCGCCAAGCACCAGCTGCGGGAAGAAGGTCAGGTTGAACCCGACGAAGACGAGCCCGGCCGCGATTTTGCCGAGCGTCTCGTTGTACATGCGGCCCGTGATCTTCGGCCACCAGTAGTGCATTCCCCCCAAGAGGGCGACCACGGACCCGCCCATCATCACGTAGTGGAAGTGGCCCACCACGTAGTAGGTGTCGTGCAGGTGCACATCCACCGAGAGCACCCCCACCATGATGCCCGTGAAGCCGCCGATCGTGAACATGAACAGGAAGCCCAACGCGTACAGCATCGGGGTTTGCAGCCAGATAGAGCCCTTGTACAGGGTCGCCACCCAGTTGAAGACCTTGATGCCAGACGGAATGCCAATGAGGTACGTGATGAGCGAGAAGACGATGGAGGAGATGGCGGACTGGCCACTCACGAACATGTGGTGCCCCCACACCAGGAAGCCGAGCATCGCGATCGCGACCGACGAGAGGGCAATCGCCCGGTACCCGAAGATCCGCGAGCGGGAGAAGGTCGCAATCAGCTCCGACAGGATGCCGAAGGCCGGCAGGATCATGATGTAGACCGCCGGGTGGCTGTAGAACCAAAAGAAGTGCTGGAACAGCACCGGGTCGCCCCCGAGGGCCGGGTCGAAGATGCCAATCTGAAGCGTCTGCTCCAGAATGAGAAGCACCATTGTGATGCCGATGACCGGGGTCGCCAGCACCTGCACGATGCTCGTGGCGTACATGCCCCACACGAAGAGGGGCAGCCGATTCCAGGTCATGCCCGGCGCCCGCATCTTATGGATCGTCACGATGAAGTTCAGCCCCGTGAAGATGTTGGCGAAGCCGGCGACGAAGATGGCCGACGTCATCCAGAGCACCCCCCCGCCCGTGGACGCAGAGTACGGCGTGTAAAACGTCCACCCGGTGTCCACCCCGCCCGTCAGAAGGGCCGTGATTGTGAAGGCGGCCCCGGCCAAGTACACGTACCACGAGGCAAGGTTGAGCCGCGGAAAGGCCACGTCCTTCGCCCCGATCTGGAGGGGCAGCACGAAGTTCCCCAGAATCGCCGGGATGGACGGCACCAGAAAGAGGAAGACCATCAGGATGCCGTGCATCGTGAACACCTGATTGTAGGTGTCATTGCCCATCAGGGTCTGCCCGGAACCCGACAGCTCAGCCCGCATGAGGAGCGCCAGCACCCCGGCCACGAGAAAGACCACGGCCAGAGAAATGCAGTAGAGAACCCCAATGCGCTTGTGGTCTTTCGTCGTCAACCACGACCAGATGCTCGTCTCGTGGTTGAGGTAGTTGGTTTCCTCCTCATCGGGCCCTGCCTGCTCGACCGGGGCGTCTTGTGTGGTCGTGCTCATAGCGTCTCAGTCTGATGTGTAACAAGCATACACGATGACGGTGGGGCCGCAGCAAGGGCCCAACGGGCTCTCATCGTTACTCCTCGGACAGCTCCTTGTCGCTCTGCTCCTTGATGAACTCAACGAGCCCGGACACCTCGCGCTCCGAGAGACTGGCGTACGACGGCATGACGTTCTGGTACCCGTCCACGACCTTCGCCCCGGACTGCAGGATGGACTCTCGAAGGTAGTTCGCGTCTGCCGTCACCGTCGATCCATCAGCCATTTTGTGTTCCGTTTTTCCGTAAAGCCCCTTCCACGAGGGCCCCACCATCTCGGAGCCATCCAGGCTGTGACACCCTTGGCATCCCTGCTGGGTGTAGAGCTTCTCCCCCAGCTTCGGCAGCGGAATGTCGTCCGGCGTCCCGGCACTTTCTAGCCATTCGTCGAACCGGGCCCGCGAGACAACCTTCACCTCCGCGTCCATTTCAGAATGGTTCCGGCCACAGTACTCGGTGCAGAACAGGTCGTAGGCCCCCTCCTTGGTCGCTTCAAACCAGACGGAGGTGTACCGGTTGGGCAGCACGTCCTGCTTTACCCGAAACGCCGGGACGTAGAAGCTATGAATCACGTCCTGGCTGCTCATGGTGGTCTTCACCGGCTCGTCGGCCGGCACATACAGGGTGTCCGTCGTGACGCCGTTCGGGTACTCGAACGACCACCCCCACGATCGTGCCTGGACCTGAATCTCATAGGCGTTGTCCGGAATCGTCTTCTGCGCCACGAACGACTTGAACCCCCAGTTGAAGACGAGCAGGACGAGGATTGTGGGGATCACAATCCAGGAGATCTCAAGTAGCTTGCTCTCCTTAACGGGACTGGGCCGCTCCGCCGGGTCTTGACGGCGATACCGATACATGAACCAGAGCATCGCCGTGACCACGCCGACGAGGAGAACCCCACTCACGACGTTGACGAAGGTAAATAGACTGTCAATCTTCGGCGCCATTGTGGACGCCGCTTCGGGAAGCCAAAAATCACCCATGTCGTGATTGGTCGTTGGTGGAGACGAATCGCTGCCTCATGTCAAAAGGGCGGCCGATAAGGTGTCGCGCACCGCTGTGCAAGAGTGGCCCTCGTGCCCCATGCCTGCCGCCCGACTCATCATTCCGACGGTTGCCGCTTCCGATACTCTTCTGTCGCGACGAGATCCATGGCACGGTCGATCGGGATCCGGTAGGTGCCCGCCTCTTCGTCCACGACGCCGTACTGCTGCAACTGCTGCGCAGCCTCCATTTCGGCCTGCTTGATGTCGCGGTACTGCATCCGCTTGGCCGACGCCCGCTCTTCGCTCTGAGTGACCTGCCCAAACCACCCGAACAGGATCGCAATGGCGACGAGGACGACGGTAATGATTGAGGCCGAGACGCCCATAATTTGGGTTGCGGCCACGCCTTCGTACGCCACGCCGCGCTCCTTTTCCTTTTCGACTTGATCCTCAAGGTCGAAGGTCTCGGTGGCGGTCGCCTCTCGACGAGCGGCGCGGGCAAGCTCCGTGACGGGCTCTTCGTCGGACGCATCGGGAGGCCCTTGCTCGGCGTCCGCCGCCGTGGTCGCAACGAAACTCTCCACAGAACTCGGCGCGCTCCACTCGCCCTCCATCTTCACGAGCACACGCCAGAAGAACGTCCGCCCGTCTGTGGGCAACTGGTTGCCCACCGTCACCGCGGTCTTGTCGCCCACCTCGGCGTCCACGACGAGGGAGTCAAACCCTGCCGTCTCGGCCACCTGCAGGCGGTATGCGTCGGCCGCCTCAGTAGAGGACCAGACGTACACCACCTCATCCCCATCGACCGAAACAGCGTCTACGGGAGTAATCAGGGACGGTGTATCGTCGGAAGCCATGTGACGAAGGGGATGGTTATGTTGATCTTTTGGGGCGAACGCAGGGGAGTCGGAGGAGGATCACCTGGATGAGTGAAATCGCCGAAAAAGCCTATTCGTTCCGCTCCCAGTCCTGTCAAGACGAGCCCACACCTCAGTCATTGCATGTTTTCGAACTGGAGCGAGTCGTGCAGGGACGGGTGGCCCTGGGGTACGAGGGGGTGTCGGCTGAGCCGATACATCAACCCCCCGGCAAAGATTCCCGTCAATCCCAACCAGCACGTAAAGTCGAGCCAGTGAAAGCCCCCGCTCTCCCGAAGCACCGGGAGCACCACCCAGTGCAGATCAAACCAGTGCATGCCGAGCAGCCACACGGACAGCACGGCCATCACCGTTCCGGCCCGCTTCGTCGCCTGGGGCAGCAACATCAAGAACGGAATGAGGAAGTGGAAGACCACGAGGGCGGCGCTGTGCCAGGCCCAGCCGCCCTGTAGCCGGTGCTGGAACCACACCGTCTCTTCCGGAATGCCCCCATACCAGTACAGCATGTACTGACTGAAGGCGATGTACGCCCAGAAGATCACGAAGCCGAAGAGATACTTGCCCAGGTCATGGTAGTGCTCCGGCGTGATGACGCCCTGGAGCAGCCCTCCGGTTCGTTGCAGCAAAAGCGAAACGAGCGTAATCGTAGCGACGGCCCCCAGGGCCCCTCCGGAGAAGAAGTAGACCCCAAAGATGGTCGAGAACCAGTGGGGGTCGGTGGACATCAGAATGTCGTAGCTGGCGAAGGCCGTGGTGACTGCCAGGAGCGGGAGCCCCCAGGCGCTGGTGCTTCGCAGCGCCGCCGGAATCTCGGGATCAGCGCGCACGTCCTGCCGGAGCGAGAGGGTGTAGAGGCGGTACGAGATGAACGTCCACACCGCAAAGTACACCCCCATCCGGACCAACCAGAACGGCGTGTTCAGGTACGCCCGCTTCCCCGCCAAAATTTCGTCGTACTGGGGACTGCCCGGGTCGTAGAGCCCCGCGTGCGTCCAGTGGTACAGGTCGTGCATTCCAAACAGCAATGGCAGCCCCAACAGAAGAAGCAACGGGAATGCCCACACCAGGGCCTCATTGATGCGATTGACGACCACGCTCCAGTGCGCTCGCGTGAGGTGGTTGAAGACCAGGAAGAAGAGCCCCCCCAGGGCCGTGGTCAGCAGAAATGACCACCCCACCAGGTAGGCAAAGAAGAAGTCGTCCGGGCTCTCCCAGAGCCCCAGGAGGCTAATTGCCAGGAGTGCAACCCCCAGGGCCATCGGCACGAGCCAGGCGCGCCGGTCCCCCACGAACCGATAGGCCCGCTTTGCGACGCCGCTCGTTGACTGGACCGGATCGACCAGCCACTTCAGAAGGGAACTACGATTGATGGAATCGGGCATGGCGTTGAGACGTCAATTCGGAGCCACAAGGGCCCTTCGAAAAGTCGGTTCGGAAGTCCGGGCAATGGGGCCGTGGGGATGCGGCGAAGCCAAGCACTACTCCGTGCTGGCCTGCGCCGTGGCGCCGTCCCCGGGCCCTGCGCCCAGCTCGGCCCGCTCTCCCGGTGGCAGATCGTCGGGGATGGCATTCTGGCTGCGCTGCAGGGCGCGGATGTACGCGACGATTGCCCAGCGGTCCATCACGGACACCTTCTGTCCGTAGGCCGGCATGCTGCGCACGCCGTTCGCGATCACGTCGTAGAGGTACCCGTCCGGCGACTCCCGGAGTCGGTCGATGTGGTAGCTCGAGGCCGGGGTGTAGCCGTAGTCCCCCCGCATGATCACCCCGTTCCCGTCTCCGGTTTTCCCGTGACAGACCGAGCATTGGATCTCGTATTGCTCTCGGCCTCGTTTCAACACTTTCCGGTTGACCGCAATGGGAATCTGGTCGAGGTAATCCCCGTCCGCCGTCCGCCCCTGGTAGAGGGCCGAGCTATCCCGGAGCTCGCCCCGCGGCACCGTGCCCGAGACCGGCGCCCGCATGGCGGCGCCGTCCTCGAAGAACGGGTTCGCCTCCTGCGGCCCGAACTTGGGCTGGAAGTCCATGTCCAGGTTCATGTGGAAGGGCGGATTGTCCGACTGGGTGCCCCGGCACCCCGCCAGGAGCAGGGCGACGAGCATCAAGCCGGTAACGAACAGGCGTCGCATTGGTCGTGCAGAGAAGTCGAAGAAGAGTGTGAGCGGAACGGGCCGATGGCGGCCTCACGCATCGACCGTGCCGTCATCCTTAACGAGCTCAAGGTGGTGCGCCCCGAGCCGCTGGAGCATCGCAGCGCTGTCCTCCACGTCAAACTCGTCGTCGCTGGCGGCGATGTGCAGAAAGAAGCGGTCGTCCGTCGCGCCCCTGAAGCGGTCGGAGTAGAACAGGGGATTGTAGGGCCGCGGCAGTCCATTCAGCGCGAACATGCCCGCCACCGCCCCGAACGCGGCGAACAGCACCGTCAGCTCAAACATGATGGGCACCGAGGGCTCTACCGCGAAGAACGGCTTTCCACTGATGTTGAGCGGGTAGTCCACCGCAGCCGTCCACCACTGCAGGAGGTACGCAACCACGCACCCCGTAATCCCCCCAAAAAACGTGAGCACGCCGACGCCGACCGCGTTGCCCAGGCCCATCGCCTCGTCCATGCCATGGATCGGAAACGGGCTGTGCGTGTCGAAGTGGCGATAGCCCTCTGCCCGGACCGCCTCCGCGGCGTGCAGCAGCGCCCCCGGGTCCGGAAACTCGGCGAGCAGGCCGTGGACCTGATCGGCGTCACTCTCAAAGATCCCCACCTGCGCCTTCAGGTCTTGGATCAGCGTAAACATGGCGTCGCGCGATGCTCGATTGAGAACAGCGATGAGTACAACGTGGGGGACCCACCTATTCAGGGGCGTCGGTCTCGTCGTTCCGGTACGCCTCCGCCAGGGCCGGCTCCGCCGGTGCGATGTAGGGCTCGCCGTCGCCCTCGGCGTGGCCGTTGCCCTCAGGGTCGTAGTGGTGCGGATCGGCCTCCGGCATCACGCCCTTCACCTCCGCCATGGCCACCATCGGCACGAACCGAAGGAAGAGCAGGAAGAGCGTGAAGAAGAGCCCAAACGACCCCACGAACGTGCCGATGTCGACCCAGGTGGCCGTGAAGTAGCCCCACGAGCTCGGCAGGAAGTCGCGGTGGAGCGACGTGATCGTAATCACGAACCGCTCGAACCACATCCCGATGTTCACCACGATCGACAGGGCAAACATGACCGGGATGGAGCGCCGCAGCCGCTTCGACCAGAAGAGCTGCGGGGTGATGAGGTTGCAGGTCATCATGATCCAGTATGCCCAGGCGTACGGCCCAAAGGCCCGGTTGATAAAGGCATACTGCTCATACTCGACCCCCGAATACCAGGCCATGAAGAACTCCGTGATGTAGGCAAAGCCCACAATCGACCCGGTCAGCAGGATGATGATGTTCATCTTCTCCAGGTGGTCGATCGTGATCAGGTTTTTCAGGCCGTAGATCTCGCGGGTGATTACCATGAGCGTGACCACCATGGCGAAGCCGGAGAAGATGGCCCCCGCCACGAAGTAGGGGGGAAAGATCGTCGTGTGCCACCCCGGGATGACCGACACCGCGAAGTCAAACGACACGACCGAGTGAACCGACAGCACGAGCGGCGTGGCAAGGCCTGCGAGCAGCAGGTACGCCTTCTCGTAGTTGCGCCAGTGGCGGTTCGAGCCCGTCCACCCCAGCGAGAAGAAGGCGAGAATGCGCTGCCGCCAGAAGTTCTTCGCGCGGTCGCGGAGCGTTGCGAGGTCGGGCACGAGCCCCACGTACCAGAAGAGGGTCGAGACGATGAAGTAGCTCGACACCGCGAACACGTCCCAGAGCAGTGGGCTCTTAAACTGCGGCCACATGGCCATCTGGTTCGGAATCGGGAGCGTCCAGTAGATGGCCCAGACGCGCCCGACGTGGAAGGTCGGCCAGATGAGGGCACAGATCACCGCGAAGATCGTCATCGCCTCCGCGGCCCGATTGATCGCCGTCCGCCAGTGTTGCCGGAAGAGATAGAGGATCGCGGAGATGAGCGTCCCGGCGTGGCCGATCCCCACCCAGAACACAAAGTTGACGATCGGCCAGCCCCAGCCGACGGGCTGGTTGTTGCCCCACACCCCGATCCCGTTCCAGACCACGTAGGCGAGCAGTCCAATCAGAAGGAGCGCCCCGGACAGGGACACGCCAAAAGCCACGTACCACGCCAGCGGCGCCTTCTTCTCCGCGTGTCGCGACACCATCTCGGTGATGTCGTGAAACGACAGGTTGCCCTGGACGAGACGCTCCGGGTCGGCTGCGCCGTCCCCGGCGGGCGACGGGGGCGACTCGGACGGGTCCGTTGGAAGCTTCTTGGATGTCTCCACGAATGGCTCAGATCAATTCGACGAGTTCGTATGAGCGGGGCTTCTCTGGCCACTAGGCCTCCACCGGCGCCTCTCCCTCCGCGTCGGCGCCCGAGAGGGCCTCTTCCAGGCGGGGATTTGTGTTCCGCACGCGCCCGAGATAAGAAAGACGGGGCTTCGTATTGAGGTAGGAAAGCAACTCGTAGCGGCGCGGGTTTTTCTTCTCCTCCACCACGTCGCTTTCAGGGTTGTTGAGATCCCCAAACGTGATGGCGTCAGTGGGGCACGCCTCTTGGCAGGCCGTCTCCACCTCGTTGGGACGGAGGTCGCGCTCCTCGTTGTCGGCCTGTTGCTGCTGCTTCCGGATCCGCTGGACGCACCACGTGCACTTTTCCATAACGCCCCGAGTGCGCACGGTCACGTCGGGGTTCTGCGCCATCTGCACCTCCGTGGGCAGCGTCTTGGTCCAGTCGTAGAAGTTGAAGCGCCGGACCTTGTACGGGCAGTTGTTCTGGCAGTAGCGCGTCCCGATGCAGCGGTTGTACACCATTTGGTTGGTGCCATCCGGCGAGTGGACCGTCGCCGCCACCGGGCAGACGGACTCGCACGGCGCGTTCTCGCAGTGCTGGCACATGACCGGTTGTGTGAGCATCTCGGGATTGTCGTCCCCCTCCTCCTCACTCACGTAGTAGCGGTCGTTTCGAATCCAGTACATGTGCCGCCCGTTGCTCACCTCCTCCTTCCCCACCACCTGCACGTTATTCTCACTCGTGCAGGCCACCACGCAGGCGTTGCAGCCCGTGCACGTGTTGAGGTCGACGGTCATGCCCCACTGGTTCTGGTAGTAGGGGTTGTTTTTGGACGCCGCCTGGTCCTTCGGGTGGTTCTCTTCCCAAGCCATCGGGTACTCTTGCTGCTGCTCCACCGCGCCCGGTTCGTCGGAGCCGGCGTCGCCGTGCTGACCGGCACCATCGCCTCCGTGAGCAGCCTGCTCGGGCATGTCGTCCGCCCCGTGGGCATCGGCCCCAGGCCCCGCCTCCAAGCCCTGCTCCGACACGTCGTGGGCTGCCCCATCCCCGCTGTGGCCATTCCCCCCGCCGTGGCCCTCTTCCTCGTGCCCCAGGTTCGGAACCGGCGGCTGCGACTCGTTGACGAACTCCGGGTCCTCCTTGAACTCCTCCAGGGTGGCCCACCGCACGATCGGGCGGCCCTGCATGCTCCCCTCCTCCTGCGTCGTTGCCAGAAGATACCCGCTGTCGACCTGCGTGACCTCGGCCCCGGTGGCCACGCGGCCTCCGTTCGGCCGCATCGGCGCCACGTTGCCCCCCACCACGTCCATCGGCTCTCCGGACGCGTCGATCCCCCCCGCAATGGGGCTTCCGTTGTAGATGTTGGTTTCATCGCTGGTGTCCCAGAACGGCGTGCTCTCGGACTCGCGGGCCGAAGCGATGGTGCGCCCGTAGCCCATCGACACCCCGATCGAGCCGTCCGGATACCCGGGCTGCACCCACACGGGCAGCTCCACAGACTCGCCGTCGAGGGCCAGCTCCACCCGGTCGGCGTAGAAACTGCCCTCCCGGCGCTGGACGTCCACTCCCAGCTCGTCCGCCGTCGCCCGGCTCATGACGGCGACGTTGTCCCACACGATTTTCGAGATGGAATCCGGCAGCTCCTGCATCCACGGGTTGTTGGAGAATCGCCCCGCCAACAACTTCGAGTCCGTGCGGAAGACGACCTCAATCTCGTCCGGTTCGGACGCCGGGACGTCGATGGACGGCACGGTCGCCGGGCCCACCGAGGCAACGTCGTACCCCTCCCCCTCCAGGTACCCGTCGTGCAGCGTCCGGCGCCACTGCTCGCGGAACGGCGCCGAGAGCTGCGCGCGCCACTGCTCGCGGACGAGGTCGTGCCCACTGGCGTCCACGCCCGTCGCGGCCAGGTTGAGCACCTCGATGAGCGAGTGCGCATCGTCGTAGAGCGGCTGGATGAGCGGCTGGACGACCGAGGGCGTGCCGTCGTAGGCCCGCCCGTCGCCCCATTGCTCCAGGTAGTGAGTGCGGGGCAGGTGCCAGCGGGCCGCCTGGGCTGTTTCGTTGCGGAGGCGGCCCAGGTGCACCGTGTCGCGCACGTTCGACAGCGCCTCCTCAAAGTTCAACTCGGACGGGGCGTCGTAGACGGGATTCACGCCCAGCATGAAGAGGGTGTCCACCTCGCCCGCCTGCATCGACGCGGTCAGGTCGGCCAGGGCCTCGTCCTGGGGTTGAATCTCGTCGTCTCCGGTGTCGAAAAGCGTAACGGTGGTGCCGAGGCCGCCGAGTCGCTGGTTGACCGCCATGGCGAGGGCGTGCACTTCGGGCGGCTGGGCCTCGCCCGCCATCACCACGCCGTGTTCGCCCGCCTCGCGCAGGTCCCGGGCCATTTCCCGGACGTGCGCCCGCTCTCTCTCGCTCCACGAGACGTCCGGCGCCTCCCCCACGCCCAACTCGGCCGCGAGGGCCGCCGCAAGAGCCGGAATGCGCCCGGCCCGCATCCCGAGCCGGTGGTCCGAACTGCCCCCCGTGGTGGAGTAGCGGCTCTCCACCGTGTAGAGCCGGCTCATGGTGTCCTCTACGCCGTCCAGGCGCCGCCCCTCCGCAAACCCCTGCGTGTGGTACCCGAAGTCGGGGGTGCGCCCGTCGAGGAAGTTGGCGTCGAGGCTCACGATCACCTCCGCCTCCCCAAGCTCGAAGCGCGGCCGGAGGGGGCGACCGAAGGCCTGCTGCGTGCCGAGCCGCCGCGGATCGGTTCCGGTGGGGGCGTACGGCACCCACTGCAGGTTCGGAAAGCGATCCGCCATGCGCTGCCGCATCGCCTGCGCGGTCGGGGAGGAGGTCTCTGCCATCAGGACCGCCACCCGGCGCTGGTCCGCCTCGTTGCCGAGCTGGCGACAAAACGACACGAAGTCGTCCCACGAGGCCGTGCGTCCCTCCTGCCGAACGGACCGGGACCGGTCGGGGTCGTACAGGTTGAGCACCGAGGCCTGTTCGTAGGGGCTGGTGCCGCTCTGCCCCGCCGGATGGTCGTCGTTGCCCTTGATCTTGGTCGGGCGCCCCTCATTGCTCTTGGCGACGACCGGCCGGAGCACGCCCCGGAACGGCATGCCCGTGGCGTAGTGGTCCGCAATGCCGGGCGTCACCGCGTCCGGCTCCCGGGCGTACGGAAGAATCTTCTCTTCCGGCCGCCGGCAGCCAGCCAACCCCGCCATGGCCATGGCCGCTCCCATCAGCTGCAGGAACTGCCGGCGCGACGCCCCACTCGGGGGCTCGCTGTCCCCCGGCACAAACTCCGTCAGGTCGTCGCCGTCCTCGTCGGCCTCCGACTCGGACCAGTGGCGCCAAAAGGTGGGCCCCGACGACGCATCTTGAGCAGTCGCCTCTCCGTCGCGGGCGGCCGTCTCCGAATCTATGACGTCTAGTTCGATCATACTACACTGTGGCGTTGCGGGTTGAGGGGACAGTCCCGAGCGCTGCGCGCTCAGCATCCGGCGTCGCAGACGATCCGCCTTTCCAGGCACGACGCTCGACGCTTCCCGAGACGATTAGTAGTGGCAGGCCGAGCAGTTGGTGGGCGGCTGGATGCCCTGCTCCTCGATGCGCTCCAGGTTTCGCTCGACGAAGCTGGCCGGCTGGGTGTACCCCATGGTCGTGATCTGGTCGTTGGGACGAAGGTACTTCTCCGGCTGCCGGTGGCAGTCCAGACACCATCCCATCGACAGGGGCTCGGCCTGATACACACCGTCTGCTCCCATCTGATCGATGCGGCCGTGGCACGTCTCACACCCAACCCCTTTGTTCACGTGCGACGCGTGGCTGAAGTGCGCGTAGTCCGGCAGATGGTGCACCTTGGTCCACTCGATGGGCTCATTGTTGGCCCAGCTCTCCCGCACCGAAAGCAGCTTCGGCGAGTTGGTCTTCACCTGGCTGTGGCACGTCATGCACGTCTGGGTGGACGGCACGTTGGCGTGCTTCGAGTTTGCCACGTTGGTGTGGCAGTACTGGCAGTCCATCCCCAGCTTCTCGACGTGGGTCTCGTGGCTGTAGGGCACCGGCTGCTCCGGTTGGTACCCCACCACCTTAAACTCGGGCGAGAAGTAGTACCAGACCAAAAACACCAGAAGGACGCCCCCAAGGAGCGAGGCCCCCAAGGAAAGAAAGGGGAGCGTGTTGGCCTTCTTGGGAAAAAATTGCGGCATACTAGCGAATCATTCGACAGTGAGTAATCGGGCACCGCTGTCCGTCCGGGCAAACAGCCCCACCGAGATCCTTCGTCTTCAGATTCAGTTCCAAGGCGAATAGAACATACGATATGGCGTTCAACAAGCCAAAGCCCCAAGCGGCTTTCCGCTGAATCCTAGGGGATTTACGCCAAACCTTAACGCTTATGGGAAAGATCGAGCGGCAGAACTTCGATGGAATTCGCGGGGGTACTCGGCGAGCGTACCGTCCTAAAACGGGCTTGCTTCGCTCCTTGTCACTGTGTCGAGACGAGCGGCACGGAAGAAGGACGGGCCCCTTTCCACCTCGGACATCTATTCGTGACAAAGCCGAGCCCCAGGGATGAACCTCTCTCTCCTCTCCTCAACTTCCTCGTCGGTCCACTCGGGTGCAGCTGTTTTTGTTGCAGCGTTGTACTTCATACATGCACGGCAACGTCGCGTTCGTTCACCACGGCGCCCCAACAATCGCCCCTGCTCTTGCACGCGGTGCAAATCCGTCGGGACGACCTTTTCCGCCTGGGATTCCTCCATCTGCAAAACACACGCCAGATGCCGAGTACAGAACCAGGACGCGTGCACCGCCGGACGAGAACCTCCACGGCGCCACCCTCACTACCGCCGTCGGACGGGGGCAGGGTGAACCTGTGTTGCCTCCTCTGCCCACGCCCCTTCACGAGTCTGCCTTGCGCCTCCCTTTGGCGACTGAATGTGACTCCGTCCGTGCACTGTTTCTGATCGGCAGCAGTTGCCCGTTGGGGTTGGGCCCCAAGGAAGCCGGGCGGGGGACTCTGTCTCTCGGCCCCAGCGTCCCCGCCGAACAACTTGGGGATCGGTTCTCTTTCCGCGGGCGGTTCACCGGACGTACGCGGGCTTTCCAGACGCCACGACTGGGCTACGGATTGGGGGAAACGGAGCGCTCTTCCTCCGCACCCTTTTTGAGATGGCGTGTTGGGGCAACGTGCGATAGCACCGTGAGTGCCTGCCTGTGGCGTTCGTCACAGCTTCGTCCTCTGCCCGTGCCGCCCTTCACGTCCTCCGGTGTGCCGATCAACATTGCGACGGACCCCGATGCGACCCCCCAATCGACAGGGCGGCCCAGCCGTGTGTGTCTCCACGAGTTCCACGGCCGGACCGCCCTGCGATCCGAGCAATCCTCCCCCCGTCGATATGTGCGTCCTGCCACGCCGGTTAGAACCGCAGGCGCAGCGTCGTCGACACGACGCGGCCCGGCTCCGGCAGCGAGTCGCCGGAGAACGGATTCTTGGCATTCAAGTGGTTGACGTATGTCTCATCGAACAGGTTTTCGACGCTCACGTCGAGTCGCACGCGCTCCAGTACGGTCGCGCCGGCCCGCAGGTCGACCGTGGTGTAGCCGTCGGTCTCCGTCTCTCTGCGAGTGGTGGCCGCGCGGTCCTGCTCCGCCACGAGTTCCACACCTCCGTCTACGAAGACTTCTCCTACGGCCGATGTGGTGGGTTGATGTGTCCACCGAAGGCCAAGGGCAGCCGACGCGGGAGACACCCCAAAAGCCGGCTCGTCCGCCGTCTCGTCCTCGCCCCACAGATAACTTCCGGAGGCCCGGGCCGTGAGCGGCTCCGCGAGGGACACCGTCGCGTCCACCTCCGTCCCGTAGAAGGTGGCCTCCCCGTTGACGTACCGGAACACCGTCTGCGGTTTGCTCAGCGGGAGAATCGGATCGATGCCCGTGGGGGCGAGGGTGATGTAGTCGTCGACGCGACGAGCGAAGGCATTGACGCTGAGCGACCAGGCCTGCCCGTCCCCTTCGAGCCAGAGGTCGCCCTGCGTGCTGCGCTCCGGATCGAGTGACGGGATGCCCTGGAACTCGGCGCTCATCTGAGACTTGCTAGCGGGGAAGCGATCTGCATAGCGCTCTAGGGCGCTGGGCGGCCGCGCGACCGTCCCGCCTCCCAGCGAAAGGGTCCATCGCTCCGTGAGGACTAGCGACGCCGTCACGGCCCCGCTCGGCATCACGTCGCTCTGGTCCAGCCCGGCCTCCGAAACGCCAGCATTCTCCAGAAACGGCTGGGTCGGGTCGTTGGCATCGGACTGGGCCAGGTCGAGGCGCGTGGTGCCCGTCAAGGTCAAAAGATCGCCGAGGGCGCGGCTCGCCTCGGCAAACACCCCCTCCTGCGTGATCGTCACGCCGGGCCAGGCGTTATCGAGAATTTCGTCCCCTCTCCTGTAGAATGGCGGCACGACGCGATTCCCATTCGGCATCACCGCCTCCAGGGGCCGGGTGGCGTCCCGGAAGGTGTGCACCACGTCGCCCCCGACCGTGAGGTCCCAGGCCCCAAGGACCAGATCGGCCGCCACACGTCCACTGACGTTCTGAATCTCCGAGTCGACGCCAATGCGGAATGGAGCGGGCGGCTTTCCGTCCGGACAACCGTTCTTCTCAAACGTACACTTGCCCTCGTTCGTCATGCCGTGGAGCGTCTGCTGGGCGCTGGCGCGCACCGTCAGGCCCCGGAGCATGTTCTCATTCTGGGCAAACTCGTATGTGAGCTGCCCCATGCCGGTCTCGAAGAAGTCGGCGTTGAGGAGGCGGCCCGGATAGTCGATGTCCTCCTGATCCTGGTAGCTGCCGCTGAGTGAGAGGGTGGACCGGTCGGTCAGCTCCACCCCGATGCGGGCCCGCCCCTCGGCGGATTCATAGTCGGCCGGGATCGGTTGTCCATTTCCGGCGTCGAAGGTGCTGCCCCCCCGCCAGGCGCCATTGACGCTGTAGAACCAGTCGCCCTGCCGCCCCATCCCAAAGACCGTCGCCTCGCGGGCCTCTCGGTTTGTGTCGTAGCCGGCACGGACGGTTCCGGTCAGCGGGGTGCGGGGCGGATCCTCGCCACGCTGCGTCACCTGGATGGCGCTCATGTTGCCAGGGCCCCAGGTAAGGGCGTACGGCCCCTTCACCACGTCGATGCTCTTGATGGTGCTCGGGTCAACATGGCTCATGGGCGAATCCATGCGGGCCGGCCCCGCGGGAAAGGTGCGCATCCCGCCGATGTAGGTCCCAACCTCCGTCTCCGAGAGGCCGCGCACATTGGGGTCGAGCCCCACAGGGCCCCGCCGCACCGAGTTGATGCCCGGCAGGTCACGGAGCAGGGCGCCGGGGTCGGCCACCTCCGCCGTCCGGATCTGCTCCGCGTCGAGCGAGCCGGTGGGCTCCCGGTCGGGCGAGAGGGCCGTGACCTGAATGCCGCTCATCTCGACGGATGAGCGGGACAGGCGAAGGCGAAGCTGTGTGGCACTACCGGCCGTCACCTGTACGGTGCGGGTCGTGGTTTCGTAGCCCACGAAGCGGGCCTGTAGCTGGTACGTTCCGGAGGGCACATTCCGAAGTGCAAAGCGCCCCTCCTCGTCCGTGACGGCCCCACGGTCCAGGGTGGAAATCACAACATTTACCTCCGGCAGGGTCGTATCCGTCTCCCCGTCGAAGACACGCCCCTCAACGGCGCCGGTCGACTGGGCCGAAGCGGCGGGAACGAGTAGAAGAAAGGCACACGAGAAGCATGCAAAAGCGATGTAGCGATGCATAGTATCCATAACAAGAAGTCCTCCAAGTCTTGAGAGATGCACGGATGACCTCGTCAGCGCAGAAGTCCGAACGACACAAGTGGGAAGACGCCTGCCGGTCAGCGCAGGCGCACGGAAGGTGCCGGTCGAGGAGGACGAAAGATATCATCGCCGAAGCGGTGCGGCGGCCGGGACGGCGACGAAGACAAAAACGTCGCCTCAGAGACGAGAGGGCCCGGAACAGAGATGGGGGCACGGAGCAACTGCCATGTGGACACAGGCCCCAGGACCTCCGATCCGCCATGACACGCCCGGATGGTCGGACCCTCCGTCTCCCCATCGGATTCGGTGTGGGCACAGGTGCACGCCCCATCGGGGTTGCGCGGACACACGTCATGCGCAGTGTGAGCACACTGATGGGTCCCCATCGCCTCATGGGCCCCCTGCACGAGGCCCTGGAGAGGCCCCTGCATCAACAGAGCCCCGACGATCAGGACGGACAGGGTCCGCCCCCACTGGGGACACCGGAATGTATGCAGTCCTAAACGCATCGCGGACGCGGCTGGGGAAATGAGTACTAATCGTTACGTCTTTTCATCTCCGGAGATCAACCTGTGCCCCTCGTTTTCGTGCCATTCAGCGTATCTTCGTGGAGTTTGGCGACGCACTGAAACATCTCGACGATGCACTTTCCATAATCCTGCGCCCACGCTGCACTCCATTCCTACATTCCCATGGACCGCAAAACGTTTCTCAAACACTTGGGCTGGGCCGCCATGGCGCCCCTGGCGCTGACTGCATGTACGCCCGGTCGGTCGAGCCCCGCGTCTGCTTCCGCCCCCGACACGCTCGGCGTGCATTCGCTTCCCGAGGATTTTCCTCCACTGGACAAGCCTGAGGAGGAGTGGCGACGCCTCTTGACAAAAGGCGAGTACCAGATTCTTTTCGAGGAGGAAACCGAGCCGCGACGATCGAGCCCACTGCTAAACGAGCCCCGGACCGGGACCTACATCTGCGCGGCCTGCCGCCTGCCGCTGTTTTCGTCGAAGACCAAGTACGAGAGCGGAACGGGCTGGCCGAGTTTTTGGGCCCCGCTCGACAGTCAGGTGGACACGAAGAAGGACACGAAGCTGGGATACACCCGCACTGAGTATCACTGCGCCCGCTGCGGCGGCCATCAGGGCCACATCTTTACGGACGGCCCGGACCCCACCGGCCTTCGCTACTGCAACAACGGCCTCGCCCTCTCTTTCGTCCCGGCCGACGCTCCGCTGCCCGACTTTCGCTCCTGACACGGCGCACTTACGGGTCCTGGGGCGTGGTGTCGTCCGGCGACGATGCGTCGATGGCGTGCGCCTTCAGCGTCTCCAGGTCGACCGCCTGCAGGGCCGCCTCGCTGGTGGCTGCCAGTACGACGGGCGGGGCCACCCCGTCCTCCACTGCCTCCCGCCACCGTGCGGCACAGAGACACCACCGGTCGCCCGGCTCCAACCCCGGAAAGTCCATCTCTGGACGCGGGGTCATCAGGTCGTTGCCCTGGCGCTTCGTGTACTCCAGGAATGCCTCCGTCATCCTGGCACACACGACGTGGCTGCCGGCGTCACGCGGCCCGGTCCGACAGTGGCCATCTCGGTAGAACCCAGTCTCGGGATCCATCGAGCACGCGCGAAGCACGCCGCCGAGAACATTTTGGGATTGTTGCACCTTCATGAGACGGGTTGATTTGGGAGCACGCTGGCGAGCTGTCGAAAGACCCTGGACAGCTTCTAACGTGCGTGGGGGGGGGCGGAGTTTTTCGTCGAACCGCGGCGGCTCCGGACCGCCCCGAGCGCACCTCCAAACGCCTGTGCCGAGACGGAGAGACTTCGTTTCGCCCGAACGAATCTCTTTTTCGCATCTCCTCCACACACATTCGGCTCCCTGCTCATTAGATGGGCGGTCGGCACCGTGCCCCCATCCCACCATTCCCTTCCCATCTCCGCGCCGCCCCATGCCCAACAACTCTCTTCGCGTCGGCGTCCTCACCGGCGGGGGCGACTGCCCCGGCATCAACGCTGCGCTCCGCGCCGTCACGAAGAGTCTCACCCTCCAGCACGACGCGGAGGTCCTCGGCTTCCGCGACGGGTTTCGCGGCGTCGTCAACCGAAACGTAGAGCCCCTTCACTACCGCGACGTGAGCGGCATTCTGACCCGGGGCGGCACCATTCTCGGGGCCAGCAACAAGGCCGACCCCTTCAACTACCTGCCACGGGGCGGGGCCGACGTCTCCGCTCAGGTGGTGAAGACCTACCGCACCCTCGACCTGGATGCCCTCGTCGCAATCGGCGGGGACGGCACCATGTCCATCGCCCATCGCCTCACCGACCTCGGGGTCGGCATCGTGGGCGTGCCCAAGACAATCGACAACGACCTGGTGGGCACCGACCGCACGGTCGGGTTCGACACCGCCGTCACCATTGCGACCGACGCGATCGACCGCATCCACACGACGGCCCAGAGCCACCACCGGGTCATGATCGTCGAAACGATGGGGCGGTACTCGGGCTGGATTGCGCTGCACGCAGGGGTCGCCAGCGGCACCGACGTGATTCTCCTCCCCGAGATTGAGTACGACGTGGAAACGGTCGCGGGCGTGTGTCGGGACCGCGCACGGAGCGGCCAGCGCTTCACGATCGTCGCGGTGGCCGAGGGGGCCCGACACGAGGAGGGAGACTACGTGGTGCAGGAGCGGGGACAGGAGTACACCGACTCCATCCGCCTCGGCGGCATCAGCCGCGTCCTCGCCGATCAACTGCGGGAGCCCCTGGACACCAGCATCCGGACCACCGTCCTGGGACACATGCAGCGCGGCGGGTCCCCCACGGCCTACGACCGCAACCTGGCCACCACCCTGGGTAGCCGCGCCGCCGCCCTGGTCGCCGACGGCACCACCGGGGTCATGGTCGCCGTCCAGGACGACACGTTCACACAGGTCCCACTCGACGAGATTGCGGGACAGACCCGGACCGTCCCCCTGAACCATCCGCTGATTGCCTCCGGGCTGGACGTGGGCACGTCCTTCGGGGTGGACGACCTGGCGGTCCAGGCCGGGGCCGGGGACGCCTCGTTCCCTCACGGGCGGTGACGAGCCCGGACAGGCAGAGCAGCGGGACGTCCGGAACAGAACGGCACCGGCATCGAGTTGGTGATCCGCCGGGACGCCCTCAGGCCCCTTTCGCTGGAGTAGGCCTGCCCAGAGCGGCCAACGCGTTTTTCGGCGCGTGGGTAGTGGGGGCCCACGGCCTTGGGGCGTCTTTCACGAATCCGCCCTCCCGCTCGGTCATGTAAGAGGCGTACGCTCCTCTCGTTACGCCCCTGCGTCTGCCATGGACGACACGCCCACCATCGCCGACATCGCCACGGCCCTCGAGGCCTGGGCCCCGCCCGGCTCCGCCCAGGACTACGACAACGTCGGCCTACAGGTCGGGGACGCGGCCCGGGGCGTCACCCGCGCGGTGCTGGCCCTCGACGCCACGCCGGAGGTGCTGGCGGAGGCGAAGGCCCACGACGCCGAGCTCGTCGTCACCCACCATCCCCTCCTCTTTCGGCCGCTCGACGGGGTGACGGCCGACGGGTACGTCTCGAACCTGGCCCTCCGGTTCGCGGAGGCGGGCATCGGGCTCTACAGCATCCACACCAACCTCGACGCCGCGCCGGAGGGGGTCTCGTTTGCCCTCGCCGAGCGCCTGGGCCTCACCGACGTCGGCTTTCTCGACGGCTTCGCGGACACGCTCTACAAGCTGGCCGTCTTTGTGCCGGAGGACGCGGTCGACGACGTGCGGCAGGCCCTCGCCGACGCGGGCGCCGGCCAGATCGGCGACTACGAGGCCTGCGCGTTCGCGACAGAGGGCACCGGCTTCTTTGCGCCCGGGGCCGACACCGACCCGCACATCGGCACGGCCGGGGGCAACGTGGAGTCGGCCGACGAGCGGAAGCTGGAGGTAGAGGTGGCCCGCTGGGCACTGGGCCCCGTAAGGGCCGCTCTGCAGGAGGCCCACCCGTACGAGGAGGTGGCCTACGACCTCTATCCGGTCAAGCAGAAGAATTCGCAGGCCGGACTCGGCGCGCTGGGCCACCTCGACGATCCGTTGCCCCTCTCCGCGTTCCTCGACCGCGTGGCGACCCGCCTCGATGCCGGGAGCCTGCGCTACGTGGGCGACCCGGACGCGACGGTCGAGCGCGTGGCCGTCTGCGGCGGGGCCGGCAGCGACTTCATCGGCACCGCCCGCGGCGCCGGGGCCGACGCCTACGTCACCGCGGACGTGACGTACCACGAGTTCTTCGACGTGCTCGGCACGGACGGGGCCCCTGAGATGGCCCTCATCGACCCCGGGCACTACGAGACGGAGGCCCTCACTGAGGCCCTGCTCCGAGACCGGCTCCGCGAGCACTTTCCCCGGGTCGACTGGCACCGGACCGACACCACCACCAGTCCCGTGCGTACGTTCGTTCCCTCCGGAGACGCAGGGGACGAACCGTCGTAGGCACCAGGGCCCGCGGCGAAATTGAAGGCCGCCTTGGGAGTCGCCGCGTCGTGTGATGCACGCTGCGCAGCCGCTCGTCTCGACCTGACGCCGTCCCTCCCGCCACACGAGACGCACAACGCGAGATTCTCAGGAGCGCTCCCCCCGGGTCCCCAACAGAGTGACGGCCCGACTCTCGATGTTTTTGCACGAAATGAAAGAAGTCCCATATGGAGGTACGAACCTCCGTCCAGTCTGGATGTACTTATTGAATGGTGTTCATCTGCGCTCAAATGATCAAAACAGCTAGTCTATGCCGACTGCTCGAAAGAAGAAGACAGATGTAAAGGACCAGCTCCGTGCCCTGGTCCGGCTCCAACATATTGACAACCGGATCGACCAAATTCAGAAGCTCCGCGGCGACCTCCCCGCCGAAATCCGTGACCTGGAGGACGAGAAGGCGGGCCTCGAAACGCGCCTCGAGAACTACGAGGAGGAGGTTCAGGAGCAGAAGGTGGCCAAGCGGCAGGCCGAGCTCGACATCAAGGAGGCGGAAGGCCTCATCGACAAGTACGAAGAGCAGCAGCTTGAAGTCCGCAACAACCGCGAGTTCGACGCGCTCACGAAAGAGATTGAAAGTCAGGAGGAGCGCATCGCCGAGGCCGAAGAGACCATCGAGGAGGCCGAAGAAACCATCGAGTCGAACGAGGGGGCCATTGAAGACACGCAGGACCGCCTCGACGAGCTCAAGGAGGCTCTCGACGAGAAGCAGGACGAGCTCGAAGAAGTCGTCGACGACACGGAGGACGAGGAGAAGACCCTTGAGGAGCTCCGGGAAGAGGCATCCGAGAAGGTCGACAGCCGCTACGTCAAGGCCTACTCGAAGCTCCGCGACCGCCTTCGCGACGGCCGGGCCGTTGTGCCGCTCAAGCGAGGCGCTGCCGCCGGCTTTGCCGTTCCGCCGCAGCGGCAGGTCGAAATTCGGAAGCGAAAGACCATCGTCGCCTGCGAGCACACCGGACGCATCATCGTCGACCAGGACCTCTACAACGAGACGGTCGACGACATGAAAGACGCACTCGCCCTGTAAAGCGCAGCTGTCCGCCGAGGCCGCTGCGCTTTTTTGCGTGGCCCTAGGCCGCTGGCGCGCATGGGACCTTCCTCCACCGGCACGGGTGTACATCAAAGGACGTGCGAATCGGGCCATCGCTCCGTCGCGCCCCAGCTGTACACCACTGGGCCGGCGGTGAGGAAAGTCTGAACACCACAGGGCACCGTGCTTCCTAACGGGAAGGCGTGCCGGGCCTCCCCGGCACGACGGCATGTGCAACAGAGAGCAGTCCCGCCCCGGCAGCCGTCGGGGTAAGGGGTGCAAGGGTGCGGTAAGAGCGCACCGGCGCTCCGGGCAATCGGAGCGGCCCGGCAAACCCCACGGGGTGTAAGGCCAAGTGGCACTGGGCCCCGGCGATCGGGACCGGAGGCTGCCCGCCTCCTTGGTGCAGGTAGGCCGCTTGAGGCGACCGGCAACGGCCGTCCCAGATAGATGATGGCCTCCTCGTCGGCCGGCCACGGCGCCGGGGGCGAGCAGACCAAATTCGGCTTACAGACTTGCACGATCCGCCTGGATACGAGCGGCAGTCCCAAGACGGGGCTGCCGCTTTTTTGTTTTGACGAGCCGCCCGCAGCCATGCAAAAATGGCGAGGGGGGATGCCCCTCGCCATTTTGTGATGTCGGTCTTTGTCGCAAGTTGCCAAGGAACGGGCGCTCAGTTCCCGCCCCCACTGCCGCCCTGCCCCCCTCCCCCCTGGCCCCCGCCTTGTCCGGGAAGCGGCTCC
>NZ_NCQY01000010.1:84010-102912 GCF_002894645.1 Salinibacter altiplanensis | reverse complement strand
TATCGATTTGGAAAGTGAAGGAACGTCCATCGTACCGGGTTTGCTCCAGTCCTCCTGTGCGTGGATGGAGGAAAAGTCCGCCGACCGCTGGTAGACCCGCACTCGCGCGGGCTCGCCCGACGGACGATCCATCATCGGATGGACGTCCACGAGGCGGGGCATCGGGTCCTTTCCAAAGAGGGCCGTGTCCGCCGCCGATTGGGCCGCGTCGACGGGCGTGGCGGCGTTGGCCGCCGGGGAAGACGACATCGGACCGTTGTGATTCTGACGAGAGAACAGGGCGAGGCAATCAGCGGGCGCTTCACTTCCGAAGAGGATCCACGGGCGGAAGAAATATGAAGCGAAGCCTCGTTGTCCCCACGAGATGTTGTCCCTCAGGATCCCCACATCCCGGCAGCGTGAAGGGAGGGACGCGGGCTTGTCCCGGGTCGTCGGGGGGCTTCCCCTCGCGTGCTCCTACGCGCAGGGGGCGGGGCGCTTCTCCTGCTGAGATCCCGTCGTCGCTCGCAAAACGAAGACACGCCGCGACAGCGAGCGATCAAGGGAGGCGGTCGACCGTATCTTGCAAGACCTTCGTTCCTTCCTCGAAGCAAAAGATCCCTCATGCCCAGTGCCCCCATGCCCCCGGCCTCCATCGAGGAGGCCATCGCTAGAGTCACCCGCTTCCGCGAGGCTCGCGACTGGGATCAATACCACACGCCCCGGCACCTCTCGCGGGCCGTGGCGGTGGAGGCCAGTGAACTGGAAGAAGAGTTTCTCTGGAAAGACGACCGTGACGTCGCGGAGCATCTCCGGTCCGAAGAGGGACGGGAGGCGGTCGAGGACGAGGTGGGAGACGTGCTGATTTCAACCCTCCTCTTCTGCGAGCGGGTGGGAATTGACCCGCTGGAGGCACTTGGGACGAAGCTGGAGAAAACGAAAAAGAAGTACCCCGTCGAAGACTCCTGAGTGCACGCCGCCGCTCGTGCTGGGCTGTGTTCCGCGCCTGCCCGTGGGCCGGAGATGGGCTACTCGGTGCCGAATCCCTTTCTGATCTCGTCAAAGGTCTTCTCGATGATGCGCTCGTCGATGCCGTTGTGGATCGCACTCATGAGCTGAATGGTGCTCTGCGCAGCGTCCTCGAACACGAACCGCGGCGCGGCAAAGTCGCACGATACGAAGTTGGGGGGCCTGCCGCCCCCGTACACGAGGGTGCAGGTATCGAAGGTGCAGTCTTCAAAATGCTTTCCGTCGAGCACGACGCGCTCGCTGGAAAATTCCTGCTCAGTTACATTTGTACGGGCCGAGGATTCGTGGTCCGACTGAGACCGGCCCCGAGACGCATCGTGTCCGTTTTGCTTCGCCATGATCGTGCTGTGCTTAGTCCAAGATGGATGTGGTATGTGCCTTCACGTTCTCCCTGGTGCTTGGGTTCGCGGACCCGCTCGACCCTCGCTGCGCCAATTCCAAGGCAGGCTGCCTTGAGCGTCGGTGAAGGGCTGCTTGACGAAGGGGTCTCCGAAGGGGGCGCTCGCTCTCGCCTGGGAAAATGTGCCGGAAAGCGACTGTTGAGGTCGCGTGTGCCTGCGGGCCGACGATCGACGTCCCATTATGCCCACAGGAAAATTGTTGTGGGGGCCTGTGCCGCGGCTGGCATCCGGGAATCTTCCGATACGGTAAATCCGCTGGGAGAAGACCGTTGAAGGAAACCGTAGGAAAGGTCTCGCGTGGCGGGAAACGCCCCAAAGCCGCCCACCCATTTCCTGTGCCGGCTTGTTCTCTCATCAACCTGACGGCTTCCCGTATGCTTGATCCCGATCTTCCCGACGCGTTTGCCCGGCACCTGCTGACGACTGTGGCCGCCCACGCCTTCAATGCCCTTACCATCACCCGTGCGACCGGTGCGGGGGAGCCCGGTGAAATTGTGTACGTCAACGACGCCTTCGTGGACCTGACGGGCTACGAGGCCGACGAGGTGATTGGGGAAACACCCGGGGTCCTGCAGGGCCCCGAAACCGAACAGGAGGTGCTGGACCGTCTCGGCCAAAAACTCGGGGCTGGAGAGGTCTTCCACGGTCGGGCGACCAACTACCGAAAGGACGGCTCCGAATTCACGATGGAGTGGAAGGTCATTCCCGTTACCGAGGACGAGACGGGCGCGGGCCAGGAGGAGGTCGACGCGGCGCTGGACGAGGAGCCGATCTATCACGTCGCGGTGCAGCGTGAGGCGCCGGACGCGTAGGGCTGCGACCAGAACGTGGAGGCGGTCCCCGGAGCCGCGTGGGCGATCGCTCCGGGCTCGGGCCGCTACGCCGGTCCGTTCTGTGCCTCGGCCTCCGCCTGGCTCGCGTAGCGCTCCCGCACGGAGTCGTTTCCCAAAATGGCGAGGGCCGCCTTCCGCACCCTTGTGCGTCCGACCGCCGCCTCCAGGTCCGCAATGGTCGGGCCCGCCCCAGAGGTGTCCCGGTTGTGACTGATCGGCTCCCGCCGGTCGGCGTGGGCCGCAAACCAGTACGCCACCGCTCCCCGGAGCTTCGGAATCGGAATGCAGGTTTCTTCCTCGCCGTCTTGGATGTAGGCGAGGTCATAGTACCCGTCGGTCATACCGCCCGTTGGTGTTTTGGGCCGCTCCCGGACCGACAGCGAACACTCGATGCTCGGGAAGTACTCGTGCAGTGCGAGGGCAAAAGCCGCGTTGGCCGCAGCGTAACGGCCGCCGTTTTTGGCCTTTTCGGCGAAGGCAATCAGGTCTTCGGCGCCGCGTGGCACCGGCATCGCGGCTGGCTCCGACATCAAGGACGCGTGGCCCTGAAGGCGGGCCTCGTCCCGGCGCTCAACGGCGACAAGGCGCTCGGTGGGCTCGCTCAGTCCGTCCAGGACGTAGATCGTCTCAGACGCTTCGACGCCCGGACGGGTATCGGGACGCTGGTGGGCAGAGACACCGCCCTCTACCACCCGATCAAGGTACTGAAGCCGCCGATGAAGCTTTTCGGAGGCAATTCTAAACAGCGTTCCACGGTTCCGGTGGCGGAGCGTGTACCGGGCGTCCATAAAGCGAAGGTTTGGGATGGGCAGTGCCGCACGACCTGTCGAGGCGGGGCCCCACAGGAATCAACCGAACCTGCGTCTTTCGTGCCGGATTCGGAGACGGCCCCGCATCGACGAGTTCTGCGCTGTTTTTCCAGGTTCGTATCCTGCCGGCCCCCGGTCCTCCCGTTTTCGCACAGGTCTGCGTTTGTGCGGATCTGAGATGCTCACAACCGACGCCTCGACGAGAGCCGTCGTCTTTCCTCAATGGATCTTCCGACCTCCACTTTTCGCGTTTGCAAAGGCCCACGGTTCCTCCGGAAGGGGCGCCCGGTGGCCGTGGTGATGGGGCGGGCCGAGGATGGCCTGCCGCCGGATCCACTTGTTCGTCTAGAGTACTTCGTATTCTTTACTCGGGACCCCGATACCTTGATCGCTCGTGCCTTCCGGACCTTGAGAACTGTTCCGGAGACGGTCGATTTAGAGGGAGACGACCTCCACCTCTCCTACTTCCTCGAACTGGCCCGAGAAGACGCGGAGGCAAGGGCCAGTGAGCACCTCGAATCGTTTTATGACGACCCAGCGCGAGTTTTGGGAGCGAAGACCGGCCGCCTTGAGTGGACGCACGCCTCGTACCTGGCCGACCTGTACTTCCGAGTGGTGGGCCTGGGCCTCTTCCGGCGGATTGCCGAGGCGACCCATTCTTCCGAGTTGGAGGGCTACCTCGACGCCCTTGACGCCAACGGGGCGATTCTCGATCGGCGAGACTTCTCTGCGTGAGGGGGGCGATCTAGGGCATGCCCGCTCGGACGTCCTGCAGGCCGCGTAGCACCAGGGCAGCTTGTCTCCGACAGGAACCAGGAGGCTGTACGGGAAGAGGAAATGTCCCGACACGCCCCCGGGGAGGGCCGAAGCCGTCCCGAACAAAAGGTGCCCCTCAGTGTCCGAAAACGGTGGCTGAGGGGCAATTCGGCTGGTGCGAAAGGGGGGACTTGAACCCCCACGGGGCAGAAGCCCCACGAGATCCTAAGTCTCGCGCGTCTACCAATTCCGCCACTTTCGCATGTGGAGCACTGGGACGTTTGCAAACCCAAAAGCACGAATCGTAACATGGGGCCGAGGTTCCTGCGGATCTGCCTGGGCGTCGGGCTGTACGGATGCCCGACAGCTGCTTCTTCCCCGGTCTCTCCTCTGGTTTATGACGCGTCGAGACACTGCGCGCACCCTCACTGGCATTGTGCTCCTGCTATGGAGCAGTCTCGGAGGGGGACATGCGGTGCAGGCACAGGACCGGGGGGCGCCGCGCTTCGGCCCGGCGGCACTGGGCGACACGGCCGCGGCGGAGACGTCGACCGCGGGGCGAGTCTGGAGCCTTGTGACGCCGCCGGCCGACCGGTTTGCACAACGGTATGGAATGGACATAGACCGCACCTGGGCGACCCAGGTGCGTCGGGGCGTCCTCCGGCTGTCCGGGTGCACGGGGGCGCTGGTTTCGGCCGAGGGGCTGGCCCTCACGACCGCCCGTTGCGTGCGGCGACACCTGGACGAACGCGGCGATGACGCCGTCGTGGCCGAGCGGCCCGCCGAGGAGCGGTCCGTGCCGGGCCTGTACGCGGACCGCTTGGTCCAGACGAGCGACGTGACGACGGAGGTGCGAGGGGCCCGGCAGGACACCGCTGTGGCGGCCGCGGTGCCGTCGGTCCAGCGGCGGCTCCAGTCGGAGACCGACGCGAATCGGCACGTGGAGGTCGTGGCGGATGGAAACGGGACGTATACCGCGTACACGTATCGGCGGCACGAAGACGTACGCGTCGCCTTTCTCCCAACCCGGATGATTAGCGCATTCGGGGGGCTCGATGCGGCACGGACGTACCCCCGCCCGGCGTTCGACGTTGCCCTGGTTCGCGTCTACACGTCGGAGGGAAAACCCTTGAGCCCGGATCATTTTTTCGAGCCGTCTTCCCAGGGCGCTCGTCCCGGCGACGCTGTACTCTCGGCAGGCCCGTCCACCGCCACCCGGCGCGCGGAGAGTGCGGCCCAGCTTGCCGTGCGCCGAGACCTGGTGCTTCCGGAGCGGCGTGACCGCCTGGTCACCTGGACGCGGGCCCTCCGATCCCATCTCGACACCGCCGAGGCAACGCCCCCCCAGCAAAGGGCGCTCCGAGGCGCCGAGCGAGCCCTAAAGCAGACCCGAGCGCGCCTGGAGGCCCTTCGTAATGAACACATCCAGGCCCGTCTTGAGCAGCGAGACGCTCGGGTTCGGCGAGGACTTCGCCAGGATCCGGCCCTCCAGGAGCGGTTCGGGGGGCTGCTGGACAGCCTGGCTGCGATTCAGGACGACAAGCGACGGCTTAGGGCGGCCTACCGGGCCTTCGGCGACGCCGAGGGAGGCCCGTACGGCTCGTCCACGTACCGTCGAATGCTCCGTACGGAGAAGCAGGGCCGCGACGGACGCATTGCCGACGGGGACTCCTCCGATTCTTTTCTCAAGCCTCTGGACGCGGCCCGGGTCTCCTCGGCGCCGGTCGAAACGGCCCTCCTGGCCGCCCGGCTCGAGGCTGTGCAGCGGCACCTCCGCCCGGACACCGCCGTCGTGGATCGGCTTCTCGGGGGAGAGTCACCCGCTGTGCGGGCCGCCTCGGTCGTGGAACAGCTCGCGTCGTTGTCGCCGGAGGACGAGGCGCAAAAACGCCCCGCCGACGGCCCCACGGCCGAGGTTGCCGCCGTGGTTGCCCCCCGGGCTCGCTCGGTCCACGAGCAGTGGCGGAGCCTCACGCAGGCCGAGCGTCGCCTCACTCGTCGCCTTGCGCGTGCTCGGAAGGCCGTCGGGGCGGCCCCTGCACTGAGAAGCAACGGCGCCCCCCGGCTGACGGATGGGCGCGTCCGGGGCTATCCGTACAACGGCACAACCGCCCCACCCGTCACCACGATTTTTGGCCTCTATGAGCAGCACCGGGCGTTCGGCGCGGCCGAGCCGTGGGGGCTTCCGGCGGCGTGGCAGGAGTCGGCGAACGACCTGGATCGCTCGGTGCCCCTTACCCTCGTGGCGTCCGTCGATGGGGCCGTCAGTAACAACGGGGCGCCGCTCCTCAACCCATCCTTGGAGCTGGTGGGGGTGGCCGTCGCCCCCAACATCCAGGGTACGGCGGGCACCTACCTCTTCCTGCCGGGGCGAATGCGGACCGTGGGAACGGACGTGCGCGGCCTCCGCGAGGCCCTGGCGACCGTGTACGAGGCCGATATGTTGGTCGACGAGTTGTTCGGGGACGGTCTGTCCGACCGGTCGCGGTGAGGAGACTGTTCTGGCAAGGGCATCGCATTTTTTTCGCGCTTTGAAATCCGTCTGCATGCGCACTTCCATTGGGCGTTTCGTTGTTATTCTTGGGGTCGGGGCTGCGCTCCTCACAGGGTGTGGGGGAAGTGGGGGCACCACATCGGTGCCTGTCGTGGAGCGGCCTGAACAATCCGAGCCCGTGGACGACACGCTGGAAGCGACGGCCACGCCGGCGGCAGTGTCGATTCCATCGGCGTACGATACCGTTCAGGCCCAGCGGTTCGACCGCGGGCGGATGTGGACGTTTGAAAACGTTCCCACGGCGTACTTCCGGAACACCTACGGCTTCGCCCCCGATGAGGAGTGGCGCACGCGGGCCAAGCGGGGGGCGCTGCGGTTTGGCAGTGGGTGCTCGGCGTCCTTCGTATCGGCGCGAGGACTCGTGATGACCAATCATCACTGTGCGCGGGAGCACATCACGGACGTCAGCCGGGACGGCGAGGGGCTCCTAAAGAACGGGTTCTACGCGGCGGCCCGCGTCGAGGAGCGCCCGGCCCCCAACCTGTACGTCGATCAGCTCGTGGGGACGGAGAATGTAACCGGCACTGTCTATGGCGGGCTCCGTGAGGGACGAGCGGCTGGGGCCCAGGCCCGCGAGCAGCGGGTCGAGTCGCTCCAAGAGAAGTTGACGGCTGAGGCGAGCGAGCGAGACAGCTCGCTTCGGGTGGAAATTAAGGCGTTGTACCGAGGCGCCCGGTACACGGCCTACACGTATCGCCGGTACGAGGACGTCCGGCTCGTGATGGCCCCGGAGCTGCAGCTCGGGTATTTCGGGGGGACGGAAGACAACTTCACGTATCCCCGGTACGCGCTCGACGTGGCCTTCTTTCGGGTCTATGCCCCGGACGGCGAGCCCCTTCGCCCCGAGCATCACTTCTCGTGGGACGAGGAGGGGGCCCGGTCCAATGAGCCGGTCTTTGCCGTAGGGCACCCCGGCTCCACGAGTCGTCTCGACATGGTGTCGCAGCTTGAGTATCAGCGAGACCATGAGCTTCCCCGTCGGCTCGAAACCCTCCGGACGCGGGGCGACCTGCTCGATCGGTACATTCGCCGTCGTCCCGACTCGTCCGACCGCTACGACCTCCGGAATATCTACTTCTCGATCGAGAACACGATCAAGGGACAGACAGGCCAGCTCCGAGGGCTTCAAGACTCGTATCTCCTGGCGCGGCGCGGCGCGGCTGTGCAGGCCCTTCAGGACTCCATCCTCGCCGTTGACTCGCTGCGGCAGTCGTACGGAAAGATCGTAGGCCGGATCGAGGGCCTTCAGCAGTCCAAGGTCGTGATGGCGGAGAAGGCCGGGGCCTTCGTGACCTTTGCGAACCTGGAGCTCGGCGCCCGGATCTTGGTGCGGGCACTCCACGGCTACTACTATGACTTCCTCCGGACGCGCGGTGCCCCCCCCGACCGGCTGGCTGCCATTCGAGAGGATGCCGAGCAGGTGAGCGACTGGCCGCCCGGCCTTGAGAAGGAGTTCCTGGTGGCACAGTTCGAAGAGATCCGATCGGCCTACGGTACCGATCACCCTACCGTCCAACGGCTCTTCCGAACGCGCACGCCGGAAGAGGTCGCCACGCGACTGGTGGAGGAGAGCGCGCTCATGGACTCGACCCGGTTTCTCAGCCTCCTGGACGAGGGCTACCGCAAGAGCGACGACCCGTCGGTGCCGGTCATCGAGGCGCTGGCGCCCATGTTCTTAAACACAAACCGGCAGATGCAGGACGTGCGGGCCTCGGAACGGACCCTCAACGCGCGTCTCTCTCAGGCCCGGCTTTCGGTGTACGGGCCGACGTTTCCGCCGGATGCCACCCGCTCGCTTCGCCTCTCGGACGGTCGCGTGCGGTCGTACTCGTACAACGGAACGACAGCCCCGTCCTTCACGACCTTCAACGGGCTGTACGACCGGCACTTTTCTCGTGACGAGGCAGCGTGGGCGCTTCCCGCGCAGTGGAGGATGGCGGTCGACTCGATCGACCTTGGCACGCCCCTTAACCTCGTCTCGACCGTCGACATTGCAGGGGGCAGCTCCGGGTCGGCGCTACTAAACGAGGACCTTGAGGTGGTCGGGGTCGTCTTTGATAGCAACATGGAGGCCCTCCCCAACGAGTACCTCTACCGCCGGCAGGGGGCCCGGGCGGTGGCGGTGGATGCACGGGGCATCCTGGAGGCCCTCCGGACGGTCTATGGCGCCGATCGGCTCGTGGAGGAGATCACGACGGACGAGAGGGATCCCGAGGAGTAAGGCGTCACTGCCCGCCGAGGCCGGTCCGGAGCGCCTCGACGATGGCAGGCGTCACGTCGGCCAGCGTCTGCGCGTCGGCCAGGTGGGGGGCGCCCCAGCCGAAGGCGATGAGCGGCACTGGGTTGCGGGTGTGCTGGGTGTGGCTGGTGTCTTCCAGGTTGCCGTGGTCGCTCGTGACGATCAGCGTGTCGTGGTCGGGATGTAGAAGGGCGAGCAGCCGGCCCAAAAACTTGTCGAGCCGGGCCAGGAGGACACTCGGGGGAAGGTCGATCCGCTCGTGCCCCACCTTGTCCGTCTGGAAAAACTCGAACAGTGTGAGCGTGTGGTCCCGGTGGGTCGCCACCAGTGCCTCGGCGGCCTCGGCGGGCGTGCGGAGGGAGACGTCGAGCTGGAGGGTGTCCCGCCAGCCCTGTGCGGTCAGGTCTGCGGCCACGGCCCGGTGGGCCCGCAGGGCGTCGAGGTCGCGGAGGGGCACGCCGGCCCCCGCACAGCAGCGCGTCGTGACGGTCCAGCGCCGCGACGAGGCGTCGAAAAACTGGGGGGGAAAGGCGTTGGCGAACGCCACAGCCTCGTCGGGGACGAACGAGAGGGCCTGGACGCGGTGAAAGAGGTTCTCGTGGTCCAAGACGTCGTGGGTGGCCGAGTGGGGATACGGTCCGAAGTGGCGCCCCACCCGTTCGGCACAGTTCACGCCGGTGAAGAGGGTGGCCTGCCCGGTGCCGCTCTGGGGCAGTCCGTCCACCTCGAGGGTGGCGTCGAGGGGACGAACGAGGTGCCGGGCCGTGGCGGTCTCGGGCAGCGCGCGGGTCCAGGGCGCCCCAGCCCCCAGTCGTCGAAACGCCGTGCCGGGGGGAGGCGACAGGGGGTTTGCCGGGCCGGCTGGGCCCAGGCCCACGCCATCCAGGAAGACGAACAAGATTCGGCGCACGGATCCTGCTCTGGATTGAGAGGAGAACGATCAGCACCCGTACGCACTGCCGGACGCCGCGGTTTTCGGACGGAGGACACGGGGGCGAACGTCACGCGGCATTCACCACATACCGCCCAAGAGTCCCATCAGCCTGCTCGCTGGTCGGCAGCGACGAAGAGTGGTGGGTCAGTCAGAAAGCCGGTAGATGGTTGGAAGCGCCCGAAAGGGGCAGCAGGGAGCACTCGCGAACCGTCTTGCAGATCTGCTCGGCGGCTGTGTCCACCGAGTCGACCAGGCCCCATTCGTGCCGTCCTTAACCTGGTGACGAATGCCGCCCACGGTGCCCCCGATGACGGCGGTGCCCTTCCACATGGCCTCGGTGACGGTCAGCCCGAAGCCTTCCCGGAGCGACTTCTGCAGTACCACTGCCGCACGCCGCTGTAAAGCATTGACGAGGGCCGTGTCTTCCACGCTGAGAATGCGGATCCGCTCTTCTTCCCGGTCGAGAAGCGGCTCGTACCCCTTTGTGCCCGTCGGATCCTTCCAGGGGGGACCGCGGGACCTGCACCGCGAGTGGCCCAGGCGCTCGTCGGTCTCCGCCTCGATTAGCTCCTTGTTCTTGATCGCGAAGGGATCGATGACAGGGGAAATGGCGCGCTGGGGGATGCCGAGTGACTGCTTGTAAAAACAGGACGGCGAAACACTTCGTGCAGGTGTCCAGCACTGCCTCCTCTCCCCGCACACTGAGGACGCTCGCCTACTGCCCGGCGAAGCCGGCCCCGGGCAAGTCCTTGACCGTGCTGCTGCGAGTCGCCCCGTTGAGTCAGTTCTGGACGGCAGGGGCCTCCGGGGCGTCCGGCGACACGAGGGAGGTGCGGTCGGGCTTCGCGACGAACACCGGCGTGGGCGATTGTCGGAGTACCCGTTCGGCCACGCTCCCCATCAGCATGCGGTCCAAGCCCGTGCGGCCGTGGGTGGCGATGACGGTGAGGTCGACCTCGTTGTTGTCGATGTAGTCGAGAATTTCTCGCGACGGCTCGCCGGTGCGGGCCTCGATCATGATGTGCTCGTATCCGATCTTCTCCCGGGCCAGGTCGGCAAGCTGGGCCTCCACGTTCTCGAGCACCTCGGCGGTGGGAAAGGCGGCGGCCTCGTAGCCGTAGGCCGACGGGTACACCGGCTCTTCCACGACGTGAAGCAGGTCGACCTCCGCGCCGTACGTCAGGGCAATCTCTTTTGCGTGCTGCACAGCGACCTTGGAGGCGTCGGAGAAGTCGATGGGGGCGAGCACGCGACGCACAGCCTTGCTCGGTGCCCGGTCCGCGTTGTTCCGGACGGTTAGGGTGGGACAGGGCGCCTTTCGAACAACCTCTTCCGCTACGCTCCCAAACAGCATGCGGTCGACCCCGCGGCGGCCGTGGGTGCCCATCACGACTAGGTCGACGGCCTTGTCCTCGGCGTAGGCGACAATCTGCTCGGCCGGCTCCGCCGATTCCACCTGCTCTTGCGTGATGGAGAGCGTCTCCAGGTCCGGCCAGTTGGCGCCCGTGATGGACTTCTCAGGGTGTTGCAGCCACTCGGTGAGGGCGTCGACGGGAATGGGGAAATTTGCCCTTGCCTCTTCGTGATCGTGGTAATGCCGCCCCGTCACGTTCAGGATATGAAGGTTGGCATCGTGCCAGTCGGCCAGGTAGGCGGCCTGTGGGAAGGCGCGCTTCGATCCGTCCGAGAAGTCGGTGGGAAAGAGAACGCGTTGGATGGAAAGCATGGCTGAGCGGGAAGTTGTGAGCAGACTGAGAAGTGGAAAAGAGGGGACTGGAGGGACCGCTCGACTACTGCGCCGTGAGGCCGCCGTCGAGAACCATCTCCGAGCCGGTCATGAACTTGGACTCGTCGGACGCCAGGTAGAGCACCGCGTACGCTACGTCCTCCGGCTCGCCCATGTGCCCGATTGGGTGCATGGCATCCAGCTCCTCCTTGGGGGCCCCCAGCGTCTCGGCCCCGTAGTCGGCCATCTGGGTGTCGATGTAGGCGGGATGAAGCGAGTTGACCCGGACGCCCGCATCCGCAAGCTCGATGGCCGCGTCTTTTGTCATTGTGCGCACCGCGCCCTTGCTGGCCCCGTAGCAGGTGTGGCCCGACACGCCGACGAGGCCCGCGACGGACGAGAGGTTGACGACGGAGCCCCGTCCCTGTTTTCGCATGAGGGGCGTGCAGTGCTTCAGGCCCAGGAAAACGCCAGTGACGTTGACGTCCATGAGGGCCCTCCAGTCGTCGACGTCCATTTCGTCGACCGGCTCGATGTGGTAAACGCCGGCGTTGTTCACGAGCACGTCTGGGTTCCCGAAAGTGGCTTGCACTTCCTCCACCACGCGCATCCAGTCCGTCTCCGAGGTCACGTCATGTTGGAAGAACGCCGCCTCTCCGCCAGCGTCCGCAATGCGGTCGACCGTCGCCGGGCCGGCTTTCTCGTCGATGTCGGTGACGGCGACCCGCGCGCCCTCGTTCGCCAGCAGTTCGGCGGTCTTCTGGCCAATGCCGTGTCCAGCCCCCGTAATGAGCACAATTTTTCCACCTACACGATCCATGAGAAATGCCTCCAATAGGGAATTGAGAACAATGTGTGTTGCTAGTTTATCACACTTCAGGCACACTCACTGTGGGGGGTTTCCCGGCATGGTCGTAGTACATCCTTGGAATGGCAGCGCAGCGGCGCGATGGGTTCCCTGAGAGGATCGGTTCTCGGAGTCGCGGATACATATACATAATAGGTGCCTCGTCTCTTCACCTTTCCAGTGTTATCCATGCGTTCTGTCCGATTTCTCGCCGTTCTCCCACTGCTGCTCTTGCTTGCCGTCCCGACGGTTGCCCAGGACGCCGTGCCCACGCAGGTGACCGTGCGGGCCGTCTCCAACGACGCCAAGCTGATTCAGGACCCGGTCGGCGGGGCCCACATCACCATCGAACACGCCGAGACGGGCGAGGTGCTGGCCGAGGGCCGTCAGTCCGGGGATTCCGGCAGCACCGAGAAAATCATGCGCCAGCCCCACGAGCGCGGCGCCTCGATCTACGAGGCCCCCGGCGCGGCGAAGTACGAGACCACCCTCGACCTGGCGGAGCCCACTCGTGTTCGCGTCGCCGCCGAAGGCCCGCTTGACTACCCGCACGCGATGCAACAGACCTCAAAGACCGTCCTCCTCATGCCGGGCGAGGACGTGGCGGGCGACGGGATTACGCTTACGCTGCATGGCTTCATCGTGGAGGTGCTGAAGCCGTCGGCCTCCGAGGTGGACTCCGGAGAAGAGGTCTCTGTCCGGGCCCGCGTGCAGATGATGTGCGGCTGCCCCACGAAGCCGGGGGGGCTGTGGGACGCGACCCGCTACACAATTCGTGCGCAGCTCCTGCGGGAGGGAGCCGTCGTGGCCGAGGGGCCCCTCTCCTTTGCGGGAACGACGAACGAGTACGAGGGCGCTCTGTCGGTGCCGGGTGCGGGGGCCGATCAGGTGCGCGTCACGGCGACCGATGCGGACCGAGTCAACTTTGGAATGGCGACGACGTCCCTCAATGCCGAATAGATTCGCCTGCCCTTTTCCCTTTTCCCTTCCGCCGATGCCGAAGCCCGCTGCCTTCTGGAACGACCGCTTCGCCCGAGACGAGTACGTGTACGGCGAGGCGCCCAACCAATTCGTCGCCTCTGCCGCTGAGACGTGGCTCCCGGACGCCGCCGAGGTGCTCACCCTCGGGGCGGGAGAAGGGCGCAATGCCGTTCACCTGGCCCGCCAGGGCCACGCGGTGACGGCCGTCGACTACGCCGCGGAGGGACTGCGCAAAACGCATCGTCTCGCCAAGAAGGCGGGGGTGGCCGTGGAGACGATGCAGGCCGACGTGCGATCGTGGGCACCACCACAGACATGGGACGCGGTGGGGACGACCTTTCTGCACCTGCCGCCCGACGAACGGCTGCCCCTGTACCGCCTCATTCAGGACAGCCTCCGGCCCGGCGGGCTCCTCATTGCCGAGTGGTTCCGGCCCGAGCAGCGCACCGAGGGCTACACGAGTGGCGGGCCGCCGGACGTCGACATGATGGTCACGGATGAAGAGCTCCGCGATCACTTTGCCGAGTCGGGCATCGAACACCTGGAGATCGCCGAGCCGGTGCTCGACGAAGGGATGCACGAGGGCCCCGGTGCCACTGTCCGCTTCGTGTGGCGGCGTCCGGCGTAACCATGTCCCATTGCGCGTCCCGTCTGTCGGGGACACGACGGCAAACTCCGAAGGTCACGCAGCGGTCACCGGCCGCATGGGAACTGGCGTGATGCACTGAGAAGACAGCTCCCAAAGGCTCTCAACTTCGGCAGCAATCTGATGCTTCCACGGGTAGTCCCCTACCTTTGAGCAATTCATCTTTGGAAGCAGCTCGCTCCGGCGGCGGAGGAGAGCACCATCTTCGTTCGAGTTCCCTCGGAAACGCGGAGCCGACTCTACCCTTCGGGTTCCTTCTCGTGTGCCTGTGCTTCTCCGGTGTTGGTGCCCCTGCCTCCGGGGTCGCCTTGGGACTGGACAGGCACGTCGGCCCGCAGCTCGGGGTGGCTGATCTTGCCGCCAAGGTTGGCCGTGTAGCCGATGAGCCCGGCACTTGCCAGAGCCAGCACGAGGGTGCCCACGACGGTCCAGCGCACGATCCGGCCGCGAAGGGTCCCATAGAGAAGTGCCCCGAGCGCCCCGACGCCTGTCGCAATGCCGGCCACGAGCCCGTACCACGCGAAATGCTCATGGGCTTCGAGGGCGTCGTGGGAGACCCCTACTGCCCCTTCGACGACTTCCTCGGCCGGCTCCCCGGTCAGGTAGACGGCGATGGTGGCAAGCCCCGCCACGGCCAAGAGCCCAAGGCTGGCCTCCTGCACGTCTGCCTGGTTGCGCCAGAGGCCGTAGCCCAACATCGCAGTGCCGAAGAGAAGACCCAGAAGGGGAATGTGGTTTAGGACGAGGTGCCAGTGCGCTGCACTCATGGGATTGGGGAGCGTAGGATGAGGGGGCGTAAGGTTGGGGGGCGTCTGCGAGTGGGGCGGCGGCGGAGCCGAAACGATGTCATATTACGCTCGCTCCGGTCTCCTGCGAGCGAATGTCGATGGCCTCGGTCACGGGGGTGACAAGCACCTTTCCGTCGCCCCGGCGCCCGGTCCGGGCCGCGTCGGCGATGGCCTCCGCGATGGTCGGTGCCGCTTCGTCGGAGCACGCGATTTCGAGCCGTACGACCTGCTGGTAGGGCGAGACCTGCGGGCCGTACGACTCTCCGCCTTCCGGGTCGGCCTCGAGGCCAAACCCTTCGACCTCGCTCAGGCTGCCCCCGGGCACCTCCATGTCTCGGAGACGCTCCACCACCTCGTCCTGCACGACGGGTCGGATGCAGGATGTAATCATCCTCATGGCAGGAGAATCATCTGTAGGGGAACTGCCAATTAGGCCGTCACGCTGCCGCGGAGCTCGTGCTGCCGGTCGGCCTCCACCTCCTGGACAATGGGACGCTCGGCCTGCGTCTCGGGGTTGAACCAGCCGTAGAGCGTCGGCAGGAGCAGGAGCGTGGACGGGACGAGTGTAAAGATGCCGCCGACCACCACCGCCGCCAGGGGCCGCTGCACGTTGGCCCCGATGCCGGTCGCCACCAGCAGGGGCAGCAGCCCGAGCAGGCTCGTCAGGGTCGTCATGAGGATGGGACGGAGGCGCAGGAGGGCGCCCTCGCGGACGGCCTGGGTCAGGGAGCGTCCTCGCTCGCGGAGGTTGTCGATGAAGCTGACCATCACGACGCCGTTCTGCACCGCAATGCCAAGCACGGCGATGTACCCGATCGATGCCGGGACGCTCATGTAGAGGTCCATCGCCCAGAGCAGCACGGTCCCGCCCACAACGGAGACCGGAATGTTGAGAAAGATCAGGACCGCCTGGCTGATCGACCCGAAGGTCATGAAGAGCAGGACGAACACGATCGCCAGCGTGATGGGCAAAATGAGCATCAGCCGCTTCTGGGAGCGCTGCTGGTTTTCGAACTGGCCGCCCCAGTCGACCGTGTAGCCGGCGGGGAAGGATACCTGCTCGCGCACCGCCTCCTGTGCCTCGGCGACGAAGCTGCCGGCGTCGCGCCCGCTGAGGTTAACGCCGAGGGTGATCTTGCGCTTGCCGTTCTCGCGGGTCACCTCGGCCGGGGCCTCCGTGAGCGTTACGCCGGCCACGTCTCGGAGCCGGACCCGACCCCCATTGGGCGTTGTGGGCGGCACGTTCCGAATCGCCTCGACCGAACTGCGGGATGTCTCCTGAAACTTACCCACCAGCGCGAAGCGGCGATCTCCCTCCAGGATGGTGCTGACCTGATCCCCGCCGATCGCCACGTCGATGGCCTGCTGAATCGAGCCGACGCTCAGGCCGTAGCGGGCCGCCGCGTCGCGGTCGATGTCCACCTCTACGTAGCCGAACCCCGCGATTTGGGACGGAAGCACGTCCGCGGCGCCCCGGATGTCGGAGACTGCGTCGGAGACCTCGGACTGTAGCTGCTTGAGCTTGTCCAGGTCGGGACCGAAAATCTTGATGGCGATCTCGCTCTTGGCCCCGCTCACCATCTCATCGAGCCGGAGCGCGATCGGCTGGGTGAAGGCAAAGTTGGCCCCGGGGATCTGGTTGACGCGCGTCCGCAGCGAGTCGACGAGCGCCTCCTTCGAGTCGAACCGCCAGGTGTCGCGGGGGGCGAGCCCGACGAGCATGTCGGTCAGGTTCTGCCCCATCGGGTCGAAGGCCACGGCGGGGCGCCCGATCTTGCTCACCGCCCTCGTCACCTCCGGAAACGAGACGAGCGCGTTCTCGACCTTTGTCTGCACCTCGCTCGTCGTTTCGAGGGCGGCGTCCGGCTCCAGGGCCACCTGGAGGGCCCCCGATCCCTCCTCCAGCTCCGGCGCGAACTCAGTCCCGAGCGTGGTGAAGAGCCCGGCGCCAAGTCCCATCAGCACCACGCCCGCTCCAACCGTCGCCCAGCGATGGCGGAGCGCCGTGTCCAGAAGCGGCTCGTAGGCAGCCTTCAGCCCCGCGACCAGCCGGTTGGACTCCACGGCTCCGCCGGCCGATTTCCCATTCTTCGGAAGATCCCCGTTCTCTGGAAGATTTCCCTTCGAGGGAGACGCCTCGTCGGAATTGTCGGTCTCGGAGTCCGCACTTTCAGCCTCCGAATCCCCGACCGAGGCGAGCAGGTAGGAGCTGAGCGCCGGGGCCATCGTGAGCGCCAGGAAGAGCGACGCCATCAGCGCGAAGGAGACCGTAAACGCCATCGGCCGGAACATGCGACCCTCCATCTGCTGGAGCGTGAAGAGGGGGAGGAAGACCGCGATCACCACGCCCACCGAGAACGCGATGGGCCGCGCCACTTCGCGCCCGGCGCGCACCACGACGAGCCCAATGGGCGCGTCCGGATTCTCCTTGCGCAGGCGATAGATATTCTCCACCATCACGATGGCCCCGTCCACAAACATGCCGAGCCCGATGGCCAGGCCGCCGAGGCTCATCAGGTTGGCCTTGAACCCGAAGTAGTTCATCAAAATGAACGTAATCAGGGCCGTCATCGGCAGCACGAGGCTCACGATGAGGGCCGAGCGCCAGTCGCCCAGGAAGCTCAAAAGCACCAGGAGAACGAGCAATCCCCCGATGAGGAGGCTCGTCGTGACGTTGCCGATCGCCGCGCTCGTGAGCTCGTTGCGGTTGTAGACGACCTCCACGCCCACCCCCGCCGGCAGCGCCGGCTTCAGGTCCTCCATCTTTGCCTGCACGTCGCTCACCACCTGCTGGGCATTGGCCCCGCGCCGCATCATGATGATGCCGATGACCGTCTCGCCCCGCCCGTTCATCGAGGCGGCCCCGTGCCGCACCGCGTGGTCGACCTCAACCGTCGCGATGTCGTCGACGAGAATCGGGGCCCCGTCTCGGGTGGCGATGACCGTGTTTTTGATGTCCGGAATGATCTCCTCTTTCCCGCCCGCCCCGACGCGCCCGACGCCCCGAACCACGTACTGCTGGTCGTTGCGGACGATGTAGTTGCCCCCCGAGTTCTGGTTGCTCTCCCGGAGGGCCTGGTAGGCCTCCTCCAGAGAGAGGTCATAGTTTACGAGCTGATCGGGATTGAACCGCACGTGGTACTGCTTCACGAAGCCCCCAAGCGCGTTGGCCTCCACCACCCCGCTTACCGTGCGCAGCTCCGGGGCCAGAATCCAGTTCTGCATCGTCCGAAGTTCACGCGGGGTATAGGTCCGCTCATCGTTGGGTTTGTCGACGAGGGCGTACTGATACACCTGCCCGAGGGCCGTGGACAAGGGCCCCAGCGAGGGCTCGGCCTTCTCCGGCAGGTCGCCCTTCACCTGATTGAGCCGCTGGGACACGAGCCGCCGCACGAAGTACGGATCCATGTCCTCCTCGAAGACGAGCGTCACCACACTCAGGCCGAACTGGCTTAGCGAGCGGTTCTTCGTCACGCCCTCGAGGTTGGTCATGTTAATCTCGATGGGGTAGGTGACCAGCTTCTCCACCTCCACCGGGGACATGCCCGGAACGCGCGTCAGGATTTGCACCTGGTTGTTGGTAAGCTCCGGATAGGCGTCGACCGGCACCTGCTGCCAGCTGTAGATGCCCCACCCGGCCAGCACGGCCAGGAGGAGCAACACGAGAACGCGGTTCTTGACAACGGACGTAACGAGGCGATCGAACATGGGAAGTGGCGAGGATCAAAAGTCAAATAGTCTCCAAGGGGTACACCTCAGACCGATTCTAGCGCTGGTTCAGGGCGCTTACGATCTGGTAGGCGCCGGCGGACACCACGGTGGTGCCGGAGGCCAGGTCGGGAACCGCGACGGTGCCGTCTGCGCTGGCGTCGGCGCCTACGTGCGCCCGGCGGAAGGTGCGGGGGCCTTCCTGCACAAGGACGTAGGTGCCGGAGGCGTCGGTGAGGAGCACGTCGGCCGGGAGGGCCGGCTGGGGAGCGCCGGCGCGCCGTACGCGAACCGTGGCGTACATGCCCGGCCGCAGCAGGCCCTCCGTGTTGTCGAGGACGACCCGAGCACTGGCGGCCCGGCTCTCCTCCTCCACCTGGGGCGTGACCCGATCAATGATGCCTTCGTAGGTGCGGGGGGCCCTCGAGGCCGTGATGGTGACCGATTGGCCTTCCTGCACCTGATCCAGGGACTGCTCAAAGACGCGGGCGACGACGCGAATCGGCTGAAGGTCGGCAATGTGGTAGAGCTTTTCGCCCTGGGCCACCGGCGCCCCAAGCACCGTCATCCGGTCGAGGACGACGCCGGTGAGGGGCGCCTCCAGGGGCAGGGTCGAGAGATCCTCCTGGCCCGTGGCCACCCGCTGGATCCGGCCGGGCCGCACGCCGATCG
>NZ_NCQY01000010.1:0-83955 GCF_002894645.1 Salinibacter altiplanensis | reverse complement strand
CTGGCGGGCCGCCTGCCACTGCCGCTCGGCGGCCCGCAGGTTTTTCTCGACGGCCACGCCGCGCTCATCGAGCCGCCGCTGGCGATCCAGCTCGTCGCGGGCCTGCCGCAGGCCTGCCACCATCCCGCTCAGGTCCGGGGCCGCCACGTCGGCCATCACTGCGCCCTGCCGTACCCGATCGCCGGGCGAGACGCGGAGCCGTTCGACGCGCCCGCTGACCAGGGTCGTCACGTAGGCCTGCTGGTCGGCCCCGGGCCGCACGCGGGCCGGAAGCTCGAGGGTCGTAGTCACGGGCCGTTCGGTCACCGTCGTGGTCTCCACCGAGACCTCCTGAAGCTGCGCGTCGGACAGGGTGATTGTGTTCGGCGCGGCTGTGGTGTCGGCCCTGGTGTCGGCTGTGGTGTCGGCCTGGGCAGAAGACGGGGAGGCTCCCTGTTCCCCACACCCAATTAGGAGCAGGGCGGCGATCAGGAGAGGAGCGAGAATGAACGAAAAGCGGCGGTGGATCATGGAAAGCAGCGGTGGATCATGGCAGGTCAGGCGGTTCAGTTCAGATCGGCGTCTTGGGGATCGAGGGCCCCCTCGATCACGACGGGGGAATCGGCAGGGCCGACCCCGAGGGCGTATTCCAGGTCGTGCAGCGCGCGCAGGTACTGGGCCGTAAGACGCGTTCGAAGCAGCGCCGCTGCACGGGCCGACTCAATCGCGTCGAGTAGCTCGAAGAGGGTGATGTCGCCCTCCTGGTAGACGTACTGGGCGTTCTGGAGGAGCGAGTCCGTGTCGGCCAGTACGCCCTGCGAGACGGTCTCAATGCGCGATCGGTAGCTGCGGAGGTCCTCAATCGCCGTGCGCACATCGGTTTGCACCTGGCGACGGGCCGCCTCCAGGCGGGCCTGTGCCTCAAAGCGGCGGTTGCGAGCGGCGTCCACGTTGGTCTGTCCGCCGTTCCAGATCGGAAGTTCGACGTTGAGGGCGGCGGTGAAGCCAAACGTGGTTTCGGTCCCGGGAAGGCTTTGGGTCTTGGGTCCGGCGGAGACGCTGAGGTTCGGCAGGCGCCCGTATCGGGCCGTCGTGAGCCGTTTTCGATGTGCCGCAAACGTGGCGCGAGCCGCTCGAAGCTGTCCTCGTCGCTGAAGGGCCCGCTGAAGGGCCGCTCCCTGCGAGACACGGACGGGGCGATACTGAAGGGTCCCCGCGACGCTGAACTCCGGCAGCGCAGCGGTGTCGGCCGGAGCCTCCTGGGAGCTGTCGGGGTGCAGCAGGGCGTAGAGATTAGTGCGGGCCGTCCGAAGGGCGCGCTTCGCCTCCGCCAGTCCATCCTCGTACTGTGCCTGCGCCGTCTGAATGCGGGCCTGCTGAAACGTCCCGAGGTCGCCTTCCTGCACCCGTACCTGAGCGGCCCGGGCTCCCTTCCGAATGGCCTCTGCAAAGTGGCGATTGATGGTGTGCCGGCGCTCGGCCACCACCACGTCGAGATACCGGCGGCGGGCGATGCGGTAAAGCTTGGCGGCTGTCTCTTGGGCCCGGGCCTCCGCGGCACGGGCCGCGGCGCGGGCCGCTGCGGTGCGGGCACTGTGCTCGCCGGGGTAGCGGAGGGGCTGCGTGACCGACAGGTACCACTGGTCGTCGGCGCCGTCGCCCTCGAGGTTCGTCCGTTCCTCCGACACGCTGAGCGTCGGGTTCGGAAAGAGGGCCCGCGTTCGGGCGGCCTGTCCCTGCGCCTTTCCCCGGGCACCGGCGGCCCGGAGCTGCGGATTGTGGGCCCGCAGCAGTTCGCGGGTGCGGTCGAACGTGAGGGTGTCGGGCAGGGACTGCCCGTTCAGGACGGTGGGAAACAGCCCACCCGCCATCAGAAGCAGGAAAATTGCCCCGCGGACGCCGTCGATACGCATTCGAGGAGAGACGTTGTTCGTCTGAACCGTCGTCGCAGGACCTGTCGGTCCGGTCCCGGTGGCCTGTCGTCGGCAGGCATATGGGTCAGACGCCCCTCCCCTACAGAGGGATCTTAGGGAACGATGAGAAACGGATTAGAGGACGATTAGAGAATGCTGTCCGTCGCAATGGCGACACGAGTTCCCCGCAGGACGGACTCGAACGCTTGTCCGGTCGTACGCCCCCGCGCTTGATCGTCTTCAGCCTTTTCCTTCCAGGGCAGCCTCGGAACTGGATGCACCTTGCCGGTCTGTGGCGACGCGGCCTCAGGACGCGTCCACTGCCTGAGCCGAGGCCGGGGCAGGCACTGCTGGTAGGGAGAGCTCGAATTGACTCCCCTCTCCCGGGATCGACTCGACACGGAGCTCCCCGTCGTGCGCCTCCACGATTCGCCGGACCAGGGCAAGGCCGAGCCCACTTCCCTCCGAATCGGCAGTCCCGGCCTCTTGGCTCCGGTAAAAGCGAGCGCCGACATGGGGCAGGTCTTCTGCCTTGATGCCCATGCCGGTGTCTCGGCAGCGAAGGGCGGCCTGTCCCTCCTCTTCGGTGACGGACACTCGCACCTCGCCGTCCTCCGTGTACTTCACGGCGTTGTCCACGAGGTTTTGCACGGCTTCGCGGAGCAGGTCGGGCTGCCCGTCCACCCATACCTCGTCGGTGTTCACGGTTACGGTAATTCCCTTGTCCTCGGCCCTCGACTGGGCTGCTTCCCCCTCCTCGCAGGCGAGGACCCCGAGGTCGACCGGCTCAGTTGAGAGCTCCTCCCCTTGGTCCAGGCGCGTAAGCGTGAGGAGAGAGCGCACGGTCCGCACCATCTCGCCCAGCCGGCGGTCGAGGAGGTGGAGCGTCGACTCGTAGCTCTCGGCCGAGCGGGACCGGCGCAGGGCAATTTCCACGTGTCCCTGAAGCACCGTCAGGGGCGTTTGAAGCTCGTGGGCCGCGTTCGAGGTGAACGTGCGCAGGGCCTCGAAGCTCTCTTCAAGCCGGTCGAGGAGGTCGTTGATCGTTCGGGCCAGCAGGGCGGTCTCGTGGTCGGCCGTCTCCGGCACGTCGATTCGATCCCCAAGGTCCGACGAGGTCGTCGTCTCGGCAAAGGCGGTGATGCGGCGGAGCGGTCGGAGCACGCGCCCCGCCGCCCACCCGACGAGCGCAAGCAGCCCCCCAAACAAGAGGACAACAACGAGCGCAAGTCCGGCCCCATACCGCTGCAGGACCGGGCTGTACTTCGGAAGCAGGCGGGCGACCTGGACGTAGCCCACCGCCTGTCCGTCCCGCGTGATGGGGCGTACGAGATAGTACAGGGTGCGGCCCCCGGTCTCGAAGATCTGAAGGGTCGGCATCCAGGCCGATGAGCGGGGGGAGGCACGGGGCTGTTCGGGGTACCGGGCGCTCAGCGAGTCGATGTTGGCGGACGCCCGAACGATTCGGTTGTACCGGTCGAACACCTGTACAAACACAGGATCGACCCGCTTGTCGGCAAGGCGGTGGTGTACCTCTTCCCACCCGTGTCCGTCCACCTCCAGGTTCCCCCGTTCGTTGTACTCGATGTCCGCCGTTACCTCGATCCCTTCGGCCTGAAGGACGTCGACGGCCCCTTGCTGCAGCGCCACGTAGACGGCCCCCCAGGCCAGCAGGGCCAACAGCAGGAGCGCACCGCCCAGGGCCGGCCCGACGACCGTAAGCAACCGACGCCGGAAGGAGGGGCGGCTCGGAGACGAACGCTCGACGGAGGGGCTCGACTGTCCGGTAAGCTCAATCATGTCGTTCGGCGCTCTCTGTGCAGGCGGTATACCGGTACCCGACCCCGTGGGCCGTCTCAACCGGAGAGGGACACCCGGCTTCGCCTAGCTTCTCACGCACGTAGTTGACGTACACGTCGATCAGGTTGGTGCCCCGCTCGAAGTCGTGGCCCCACACGTCCCGGTGAATCGCGTCCCGGCTCAGGGCCTGCCCCCGGCGCGCCATCAGGTACACGAGGAGATCGAATTCGGTGGGGGTAAGGGAGACATCCTTCCCCTCGTACGTGCAGACCTGGGCAGCCGGATCGACGACCAGCGGGCCATCCCGGAGCGTTTCGGTCTGCGCGGGGGCGTCCACGCGGCGCAAAAGCGCCTCGATGCGGGCCACAAGTTCGTCGAAGGCAAACGGCTTCGGAAGGTAATCGTCCGCCCCGGCCCGCAGGCCCTTCACGCGGTCCTCCACTGCGTCCAGGGCCGTGAGCATCATGATCGGCAGGTTCGGCTGGTGGAGTCGGAGCCGCCCGCACACCTCGATGCCGGAACGATCCGGCAGGCGGATGTCCAGCAGCACGAGATCAACGGGGGCCTGCTGCACATGCTCCAGGGCCCGCTGTCCTTCCTGGACCCAGCTCACTGCATAACTTTCTTCTTCGAGGCCCTGCTGGACGAAGGAGGCCACGTCCGGCTCGTCTTCCACCAGTAGCAACGTAGGACTCTCTTCCATCCGTCTCGTCTCTTGATTGGGAATCAGGATGACTTTGTACAGCATCCCTTCTCAGTCGTGCCCACGGAGGATGCGCTCTAATTCGATGCTAATGTCATTGAGTGTGCCCAATGCCCATCACGAACGAATCACTGGCACGGGGGTGTGTCTTGGGACGCCATTGGTGCGATGCTGCTGGTGTGAATAGCGGGGGCGAGGGCCGCGTCGACGAAACAACCCGGTAGCAGACCACCGGGCTGTTCTACGATAAGCATCGCCGTTGACCCATCCGTGCGGTGGTGCGTCCCGACCGGCTTCACGATGGCCGATCCGGTGGAGAACGCCCACGGGCCCCAGCCGAGACAATTGCACGGGCGTGCCATTCGTCTCGTCACGGCCGGGCAGCCCGGATGCGCATGCTGTCGGACTGGACGCGCAGGTCCGTCGTAATCACCCGGGTGTCGTCGTCGAGGGTCGGGGCGAGGTAAGTCTGCTCCTCCACCGTCTGGATCGGCTCGACGGGGCGCTCGACGAGCATCGAGTCGCCGACCGCCGCCCAGACGACCGGCGGTCGGCCGGCCTCCCGGGCGCGCACCGCCCGGCGTGGCACCACGTGGTAGGAGCCGCCTCGGCGCCCCTCGATGTCGACTGTCGTGTAGGTGCCCACGGCCAGGGGCGGCCGCTCCGGGCTAGGGGAGGAGGAGCCCTGCTCCGGCATTTGCGACTGGACGGTCGGCGTCTGCCTGTACGGATCCGGCACGCGCACCACCACGTCGATGGTGCGGGTCTGCTCGCTGATCGCGCCCTCGACCCGGTGGACGCGGCCCTGCCAGGAGAACGTCTCCCCGCCGTACGTGGCCCGCACCGTCGCCGGCACCTCGGCGTCGGACTGTGTCCCAATCGTGGACCACAGGTTTTGAATGAGGGCCGCCTTGCGGGAGGGAAGCGACACGACGATCTCGGCCTCCGATGTGCCGTAGACGGTGGCGACCGGCGTGCCGGGGGCCACGTAGGCCCCGAGGTCGGCCTGCTTCTGGCGCACCCGGCCATCGAAGGGCACCTGTAGACGCGTGCGCCCCAGGTTGGTCCGTGCCGTCTCGAGGGCGGCCTCCGCGCTTTGCAGGTTGGCCTCCGCCTGAGCCACCTGCGGCTCGTTGAAGAGGAGCCGGCCGAGTTCGGTGCTGTCGGGAGCAGGAGCCTCGCCGGTCTGGGTCTGGAGGCGCTGGTAGTCCTCCCGGGCGGCGCCGGCCTCCTCGCGGGCCTGCAGGAGCCGAACCTTTGCCTGGGTGACCTGGGCCTTGGCCTGCTGGACGGCGCTGCGGTAGTCGGCCGGGTCGATGCGGGCGAGCATCTCCCCGGCCTCGAACCGGCCCCCGCTCACCAGCGCCTCGTCGACATCGACAAGGCGGCCTCCAACCTCAGCGGTGAGCTGAATCTCGCGGGCGGGCTTCGCCGTGCCGGTTCCACGCACCAGCAGGCTGCCGGCCCGTGCCTCCACCGGCGCCGTCGACACCAGGGGCGACTGCGGCGGGGGGTCGGTCTGTTCGGGCGCCGGGGCGAACACCCCCAGCACGAACGCAACGAGGAGAGCTCCCACGAGGAAGCCGCCCCCCACCAAGTACCATTTGTAGTCACCGAAGTCCATAAGTCGGGGTCGTTTCAATCAAACGTCTTCAAAGGCTAGCCGGCGATTCAAGGGCTGACCGGCGGTCAGACCAAATTCCACGGGGCCCCATCGCATGAAACGCCATCGTGTGGGACAACGCCGGGGCGTCGGCTCGTGCCTACTCAAACAGACGCGGGTCGTCGGGGGCGGGCGCCTCAGTCCACGAACCGCCAAGGGCCCGGTGGAGGGCCAGGCGCGCGTTCAGGGCGGCCTGCCGGACGCCCGCCAGTCGCGTCTGGGCTTCCGCCAGGGTGCGCTCCGCGTCGAGCAGCGACAGCACGTCGCCGACGCCCCGCCGGTAGCGACCGCGCTGCGTCTGGAATGCGTCTTGGGCCGTCTCCACCTGCCGCCGGACCTCGCGGTAGCGCCGGCGCTGCTTGTCGTAGGCGACCAGGGCCGCTTTGACCTCCTGGAAGGCAGTAAGCACCGTCTGCTCGTAGGCGGCCGCCTGCTGCTTGTAGCGTGCCTCCGCCGCGCTCAGGTTCGCCCGCAGCCGTCCGCCCTGAAACAGCGGGGCGGTTAGCTGGCCCACGAAGGTGGCGAAGGCCTGCCCGGGGTCGACCAGGTCGGCCAGCTCGCTGCTCTGCGTCCCGCCCTGCCCGGTCAGCGACAGGCTCGGGAGCATCTCCGCCCGGGCCACCCCGATCTCCTGGCGGGCTGCCTCCAGGCGGAGGGCCGCCGCCCGCACGTCGGGCCGCTGCATGAGTAGATCCGACGGCAGGCCCGCCGGAATTGGCTCCGGGGCCAGGGGGATGGCCATCGAGTCGGGAAGGAGCGTGCGCTCCGCCCCCGCGAAGCGGCCGAGCAGGACCGCCAGGCGGCCCTGCGCGTCGTAGAGCCGGTTCTCCAGGTCCGGCTGCTCGGCCCGGGCAGACTGCAGGCTCTGGCGTACGGTGTACACCTGAAACGACGGGACCAGGCCGCGGTCGTAGCGGTCTTCGGTCACCGCCAGGCGCTGCTCCAGGAGGTCGACCGTCCGCCGACCGAGGCGCACCTGTCGCTGTAGAGACGCGATCTGGGCGTATGTCGCGATCGTCTGGCTCACAACCGACAGGCGGGCCGTCTGCAGATCGGCCGCCGTGGCGAAGTACTGGCTGAGGGCCGCCGCACGCTGGCTGCGGACCCGGCCCCAGAAGTCGATCTCGTAGGAGAGGCCGAGGGACGCCTGGTAGTCAGTAAACTCGAACCGGTCTGGGCCCCGGTCCCCACCAATGGCGCTGCTGATGCCCGTGTTGGCAGGCTGATTCTGATAACTCACCTGCCCGTCGGCGCTCACGCTGGGAAAGAGCGGCGCGCGGGCGATGCGGAACCGGGCGGCCAGCTCCTCGACGCGGGCCCGGGCGGAAGCCAACTCGAGGTTGGCTGCGAGGGCGGTGTCGACGAGGGCCGTGAGGGCCGGATCCTCGTAGGCGGTCCACCAGCGGGTGGCGTCGTAGGCGGCCGTGTCGGCCGCCGCGGCAGGTAGCGTGGTATCGCCCGGCGCGGCCTTGAACCTGCCCGGCAATTCCTGCTCCGCCTCCGGGTCTTCCAGGGACGGCGTCACGGAGCATCCTGCCAGCGCGAGCAGGCCCAGGGGAATGCCGAGAATGTATAACCGGAACCCCGTCATGCGGAACACTGCGGTGTATTGTTGGGAAGTCGGATGGGGAAACGGGTAGCGGGCTCCTATTCGGACGCACCAGACGCCGGGCTGCCTGAAAAGAACGACCCGATCGACTGCGTCGCATCGCGCTGCAGCATGGCGAGGGCCGGCACGAGGAGCATCAGGATGACAGTGCCGAGCAAAATGCCCGCGCCGAGGCTAATGGCCATCGGGACGAGGAACTGGGCCTCGACGCTCCGCTCCAGGATGAAGGGGGCAAGTCCGAAGAAGGTCGTCAGCGACGTGAGCAGGATGGGGCGGAAGCGCACCTGGCCGGCGTGGATGAGCGCGTCTCGCCACGAGGTGCCCTTGTCCCGCTCCTCGTTGGCAAAGTCGAGCATCACGAGCGCGTCGTTCACGATGACACCGCTGAGCCCGACGATGCCGAAGAGGCTGGGCACGATGAGGTTGTAGCCGAGCACGAAGTGGCCGAGCAGCGCCCCGACCCATGCGAAGGGAATGGTGGCCATGATGATGAGCGGCTGCACGTACGACCGGAAGGGAATCGCCAGGAGCCCATAAATCGCAAACAGGGCCAGAAGAAACCCGATCTGGAGCGATCCCTGGGCCTTGCGCTGCTCCCGCTGTTGCCCGCCAAACTGATATTCGAGCTGGGGCATCCGGGCCTGCAGGGCCGAAAGGGCCCCCTGCTCGAGCTGCGCCGAGGCTTCTCCCCCCGTGGTGATGGCCGCGTTCACGTCGGCGCTCACCGTGACGACGCGGCGCCCATCCTGCCGCTGGATTTGCGTGGGGCTGGTGCCGAGCGACACCGTCGCCACCTCTTCGAGTGGCACCGCATGCCCGGCCGGCGTGCGAATCCGGTACTCGTGGAGGTCCTCCACGGCGTTGCGCTGATCGTCGGGGAGGCGCACGTAGACACGCACCTCGTCCTGGCCCCGCTGCAGCCGATACGACTCGACGCCGAAGAAGGCCGCGCGCGCTTGGCGGGCCAGGTCGCTCAACGTAAGTCCTAGTGACCGGGCTGCGGGCTTGAGGCGAAGCTCAAGTTCGCGCTTCTCCTCCCAGTCGCTCGTCACGTCCAGGACGCCTGCGTAGCGGTGCAGGCTGTCCTGGACGACCGCGGCGGCCCGCGTCATGTCCTCCACGGTCGGGGCGAAGAGCTTCACGGACACCGGATCGCCGCCCGGACCGCCGGCGCTGCTGGTAAAGGCGAGCGACTGGATCCCCCCGGGAGTGCCCACCGCGCGACGCCAGCGGTCCTCCAGTTGGGGGGAAGGCACGGTTCGCTCTTCCGCATCGACCATCTCGATGCTCACCTCCGCCACGTTCGGCCGCTGCGCCGTAAACCCGGCCTGCGTGCGTCCCCCCGAGGCGACGGGCTGCCGCCCCACGGTGGTGTAGCTGGTTTCGAGAAGACGCTCCCCGGACTGGGTTTCCAGGTCGCGAAGGACCTCCAGTCCTTGTGCCCGCAGCCGCCGGGCCATGCGCTCGGTCGCCGCCGCGTTGGTGCCGGGGGGCATCTCCACCTGGGCCGTGACCACGTTGCCCGGAATGCTCGGGAAGAATTCGTTCTTGATGTACCCGTTGGCCAGGAGGCCAAACGTGACGATCAGCAGTGCCAGGCCCCCAGAAATTGCAACCCCGTAGTGGCGCGTCACGAACGCGAGGGCCCCTTCCAGCGGCCCCTCGATGAAGGCGCGGAGCCGATCACCGACCCAGGTCCGCACGCGGCCGAGGACCGCTCCGATCCACGTCGTGGGCGCCTCCTGTCCCGAACGGTGGGACAGATGGGATGGCAGGATGAGCAGGACCTCCAGGACCGACATCGCCAGAATGAAGATGACGACCGTCGGCACGTCGCCCAGAAACTTCCCGATGGTGCCGCCCACGAACAGCAGGGGCGAGAAGGCCGCCATGGTGGTGAGGACGGCAAACACGACCGGCGTCGCCACCCGCTGTGTGCCCCGGATCGCCGCGGCGAGCGGCTCTCCGGTTCGGCCCTGTTCGGCGTAGATGTTCTCGACCACTACGATGGCGTCGTCCACGGCAATCCCCATCGCGATGATGAAGCCGAAGACCGACAGCATGTTGATGGAGACGTCCAGCAGCTCCATGAGGATAAGCGCCCCCAGGAACGAGAGGAAGATGCCCGAGGCCGTCCAGAACGCCTTCCGTGGGGTGAGGAAGAGCCCGAGCACCAGGAGCACCAGCATCAGCCCCAGGAGCCCGTTCTCGATCATGATGTCGAGCCGGGTGCGCAGGTCGTCGGCGCTGTTGCGCCAGACGGTGGCCTCGATGCCGGGAGGGAGTGAGGGACGGAGCTCGGTGTTGAGGTAGCCCTTGACCGTCTCCTCCACGCCCAACGCCTGCTCGTCGCCGGTACGGAAGACGTTGAGGAGCACCGCCGGCTCCCCGTCGAAGCGGGTGACGAGGTCCGAGTTCTGATCGAATCCGTCCACCACCGTCGCGACGTTGCCGAGGCGCACGTTCGTGCCGTCCGATCGACTCAGCAGGACGAGGTCCTCAAACTCCGACTGGGTGTAGTTTTGCCCTTCCGTGCGGATGGTAATTTCCTCGCCTGTCGTCTCGATGCTCCCGCCCGGCAGGTCGAGGCTTCCCTCGCGCACCCGCCGGCTTACCTCCCCGAGGGTGAGCCCATGCGCTCGGAGCGCATGGCGGGAGACCTCAACGGAAAGCTCCTCGTCGGGCACCCCGTCCATCCGGACGTACGAGACCTCCGGCGTGAGGGCGAGATCGTCCTCGGCCTGCTGGGTGGCCTCCCGAAGTGTCCGGAGCGGAGCGTCGCCGTGCACGGCCACCTGAAGCACCTGCTCGCGGTTGGTGACCTCCGTGACGACCGGCTCCTCGGCCTCGTCGGGGAAGGCCGTGATGCGATCCACCTCCGACTTGATGTCAGTCCGGGCCCGGCTCAAGTCCGTCCCGCGGTACAGCTCCACCGTCACCACGCCCACGTTCTCCGCCGCCGTCGCCAGAATCCGGTCGATGCCCTCGACGGCCTCCACCCGATCCTCGATGCGCCGGATAATAGAGTCTTCCACATCCTCCGGGGAGGCCCCCGGGTAGCGCACCCGCACCTCCACCGCGTCGAGGGTAAACTCCGGAAAGTTTTCCTGCACGATCGTCGTGGCGGCCAGTCCACCCCCCAAGAGAAGCAGTGCCATGAGGAGGTTGGCCGCGACGCCGTTGCGGGCAAACCAGTCGATGACACGATTCATGAAGAGCGGGAGGTACGAGGAAAGAAAGCATGGGGTGTGAGAGCCTCTCCGTTCGGCGGGTCACATGTGGAGCCCAAAGTGCTGAAAGGCAAAGAGCGCCGCGAAGGCGAGGGTCACCGCCGCCCCGGCGGTGGCGCCCGAGATCTCCTCCAGCGCGTCGGGGATTAGCTCCGCAAATACCATCCAGATCATGGCCCCGGCGGCCAGCCCCAGCCCAACGGGCAACACCGGCTCGAAGACGAGCACAAACAGGAAGGCGGGCAGGGCCATGAGCGGCTGGGGCAGGCTCGTGAAGATGCTCCAGCCCGCGGCCTTCCACACGGGCGTGCCGCGCGGCACGAGCACGAGGCTGATGGCGAGGCCTTCGGGGATGTTGTGAATGGTGATCGCCGCGGTGATGAAAACGCCCAGCTCGTCGCTCCCCCCGAACGAGACGCCGACTCCTACCCCTTCGGCAAACGAGTGGGCCGTCATCACGCCCAGAATGAGCAGGGCCTTGCGCGCGTCGGCCCCGGCCAGCTCGGCCACGTCGTGATCCTCCTCGCGACTGATGAGCGTGTTGGCCACGAGGATAAGGACCAGTCCAGTCAGGATGCCGCCCAGGGTGCGCCCGGCCCCGAGGGCCGTCCCTTCCGCCACGAGGCTATGGCTGGCCGCCAGCATGAGCCCACCTGCCGCGGCGTTGAACACACCCAGCCACCAGCCGCTGAAGTCACGGACGAACAGAAACGGGAGGGCCCCCAGCCCGGTGGCCACGGCCGTAATGCCGGCGGCCAGGACCACCGTCCACGCATTGATGTCAACCATGGTCGCTTGGTATCCGTGTTGGGTTTAGGAAGCCCCTCCCGGGGCCGGTGCAATGGTCGGGGGAAAGTCCTTCTGTGTCTTCTGCGCTCACAGCACCAGGTTGAAGAGGTAGCCAAGACCGATGATTGAGACGCCGACGGCGCCGAAGAACGTGGCCAGGAGGCGCGTCTGCATCGCCTTCTTCAGCATCATCGCCTCCGGCAGCGAGAGGCCCACCACCGCCATCATGAAGGCGATGGCTGTGCCCAGCGGCACGCCCTTCGCCACGAGGGCCTGCACCACCGGGAGGATGCCGGACGCGTTGGCGTACATCGGCACCGCAAGAACCACCGAGAGCGGCACGGCCAGCGGGTTGCCCTCCGACAAGTACTGCTCGAAGAAGCCGGTGGGCACGTAGCCGTGGATGCCGGCCCCAATGGCGAGGCCGGCGAGGACGTACGGGGCGATGTCGGTCACAATCCCCATCGCCTCGCTCGACACCGACGGGAGCCGCTCCCACAGGGACTTCTGGTCACCGTCGGCCTGCTCGGCCTGTCCCTCGGCAATGTCCCAGACCCAGTCCTCCACGTAGCGCCCGAGCCGAAGCTTCCCGAGCGCCCACCCCAGCGTGGTTCCCAGCAGGATGCCGGTCACCGCGTACACGAGCGTCACCTGCCATCCGAAAAGGCCGATGAAGAGCGCCAGGGCCACCTCGTTCACCAGGGGCGACGTGATGAGGAACGACAAGGTCACCCCCAGGGGAATGCCCCCCTGCAGGAAGCCAATGAAAAGCGGAATGGAGGAGCAAGAGCAGAACGGCGTCACCGCCCCGAAGCCCGAGGCCACGAGGTGCTCGCTCCCCCGCAGCCGGCCGGAGGCAATCCACTCCCGCACGCGTTCCACCGGCAGGTAGGCGTTGATGAGGCCCATCAGATGGGTGACGACGATCAGGAGGAAGCCGATCTTCATCGTCTCGTAGACGAAAAAGTGCACGGCGTCCGCCCATTGGACCCCAGCGGGCAGTCCGGCGAGGCTGAAAATCAGCCAGTCAGCAAACGACTCAAGCATGAACGGTCGGGGTGGGTGTGGAAATCAGGGTTTGGAAAAACGAAGCAACTCTGGCCTCCTCAGGCTTCCGTCCTCCTTAGGCCCCCAGGAGGTCGGTGAGCTCCTTCACCGACGGGGTTTGCCCAGTGACCTCCACCTCGTCGTCCACGACGAGCGCGGGCATGCTCATGACGTCGTACTGCATGATCTGTTGCATGTCTTCAATTTTCTCGACGGAGGCGTCGCTGCCGGTCTGCTCGACCGCCTCGCGGACGCGCCGTTCGAGGGTCTGACAGGACGAGCATCCGGTGCCGAGTACTTTGATGTCCATGGTTGGAAACGGGTTGTATTGAAGAGTGTCTATGTAATGCGGGAAAAAAAGACCAGCGTGCATCGGAATTCCGGGGAATGGCCTAGGCCACCGCCCGAGCGGCTTCGTTAGACTCTCGAATGGTGCTCAGCCGGTCCATCAACGCGGATAGGTCGGTGAACGCCGAGGCGTCGACCCGGTGGTACACGAAGGTCCCCTCCTGTCGGCTCTGAATGAGCCCGGCCTCGCGGAGTACCTTCAGGTGGTGGGAAATCGTCGGCTGGCTTAGGTCGAAGTTCTCCTGGAGCTCGCAGACGCAGACCTCGCCGCCCCCGTAGTAGATGAGGTCAACCATCTGCAGTCGCACGGGGCTCGCGAGGGCCTTGAGCTGCTCGGCCCGGCTTTCGATTGTCGAGTCGGGAAGGCGGTCTTCGGGGGCGGTTGTGCACGAGCACGACGAAGACGACTCGGCCATGACGGTAAATCGGCAGCGTTTGTCATTGCTAATCCGTTGAGCCTGTATATAGACACATATAAATATATGATCCCCGGGAACGGATGCTTCACGCGTCTTTGATGGGCTCGCGGTCCGAAGGTGGCTCAGTTGAGCCAGCGGTACACAATTTCCGGCGGGCAGAAGCCGGTGAAGGCGCTCTGGATCACGTTGAGCCCGGCAAAGACCGTCAGCAGGTACCACCACGGGCTCACGAAGAAGCCGAGGCCGAGGCCGGTGAGCGAGACGGTCCCGGCCAGCACACGGACGAGCTTTTCCTGCGTGGAGGGGACGCGGCACATGCCCGTCGTGGGCTTGTCCGGGGAGTCGGTTGGGGAGGGTGGGTTCGCAGTCGTGGCCATGTCTACATGGGAATGGCTTGAAGAGAAAACGAGGGACGCCGGGAGTTCATACCGTGCGGTCTACGCTCATCTGGAAGGCGCGGACGGGGCGCTCCACCTCGCGGCGTTCGTTGAAGTCGGCGATGGTTTCGACCAGGCGGTCGGCGGGGCATCTCTCCCGAACCAGGCAGGAGCGGCTCCGGCGGCCGATGACTGATGGTAGCCTTTGATGCCGAGCTCGCTGAAGACCTCAATCTCTCGGTCGCGGAGCAGGCCGTGGATGTCGTCGCGGTAGGCATCGAGGCTCATGATGGCGACGAGTTTCATGGCGTAATGAGGACGGTTTGGAAACGAGAATGCGGCGTGCTTATGCGTCGTCGGACGTGTCTATGACCGAGGGATCGGCCAGCTGCCGTTCAATCATGTAGTAGACGAGCGGCACGATCAAAAGCGTGAGCGCTGTGGAGGCAATGGCGCCCCCGATCAGCGAGATGGCCAGCCCCTGAAAAATGGGATCGAAGAGGATGACCGTCGCCCCGATGACCACCGTCCCGGCCGTCAGCAGAATGGGACGTGTCCGCACGGCCCCTGCCTCGATGACGGCCTGCCGCAGGGAGGCCCCTTCCTCGAGGCTGATGTTCACAAAATCGATCAGTAAGACCCCGTTGCGCACCATGATGCCCGCCAGGGCGATGAAGCCGATCATGGAGGTGGCGGTGAAGAAGGCCCCCAGGAGCCAGTGCCCCAGTACGATGCCGATGAGCGAGAGCGGAATCGCGATCATCATCACCAGAGGCACCGTCAGGTCCTGAAACCACCCCACGATGAGGATATAGATGATCAGCAGTACGGCGGCGAAGGCGATCCCGAGGTCGCGGAAGACCTTGTAGGTGATGCGCCACTCGCCGTCCCACTTCAGCGCGTAGTCGGTACCAGTGGCCGGCTGGTCGGTGTAGAGCTGGTTGAAGGAGTAGCCCGCGGGTGCCTCGATCGCATCAAGGCGCTCCTGCATGTCGAGCATGCCGTACACCGGGCTCTCGATGGCCCCGGCCACGTTGCCGAGCACGTAGATGACGCGCTGCTGGTTTTTGCGGTCGATGTGCTTGTCGCGCACGCCCTTCTTCACTGTGACCAGGTCGGCCACGGGGAGGGTGGCACCGGCCTGGGACTGCACGTGCACGTTTTTGAGGTCCGCCAGGCTGGACCGGTGGTCTTGCCCGAGCCGGAGGTGGACGCCCACGGGCGAGCGTTCGGCGGGCTGGTGCAGGGTTGTCACGTCCTGCCCGTCCAGCGCCATCCGCATGGTTTTGGTGATGCGGGCGGTGGGCACCCCGGCGCGCATGGCCTTCTCCTTGTTCACCTCGAAGGTGTACTTGGTCTGGTCGGCCTCCACGCGCCAGTCGACGTCCACCACGCCCTCGGTGGCCTCGAAGGCCCGCCGCACGCTGTCGGCCAGGGCGCGCTGCGTCTCAAAATCCGGCCCGTAGATTTCGGCGACGAGTGTGGCGCGGACCGGCGGCCCGGGGGGTACCTCGGCAATTTTCACGACGGCATTGTGGTCGTCGCCAATCGCCTGGAGGGAGTCGCGCATCGACTTGGCAATGGCGTGGCTCTGGCGGTCGCGGTGGTGGGCGGCCCGCAGGTTGACCTGAATGTCCCCCTGGTGCGGGGCCGAGCGCAGGTCGTAGTGGCGCACGAGCCCGTTCAGGTTGACCGGAGCGGCGTCGCCCGCGTACGTCTGCACGTCGGTCACCACAGGCCGGTCCATCAGGTACGCCGAGAGGTCGCGCAGGGTGGCGTTCGTGCGCTCCAGCGGGGTGCCCTCTGGCATGTTTACAATCACCTGGAACTCGTTCTTGTCGTCGAACGGCAGCATTTTCACCGTCACCGCCCGGAAGTAGAAGAGGGAGACCGATCCCAGCAGGAGCAGCGTGGTGCCGCCGATGAAGGCCCACCGCTTCCAGGCGCTGTCGAGCAGGGGCTCGATGGTGGCGGCGTAGGCGCGGTAGATGAGCGTGTCTTCGAGGCTGTATTCCTCTTGCTCCCCGTCTTCCTCATCCTCCCCCCAGGAGATGAGCCGGAACGCCAGGTAGGGGGTGATCACCAGCGCCACGATCAGCGAGAAGCCCATGGCCACCGCCGCGCCGATCGGCATCGGGCTCATGTACGGGCCCATGAGGCCGGACACGAACGCCATCGGCAGGACGGCGGCGATCACCGTGAGGGTGGCCAGGATCGTGGGGTTGCCCACCTCGTTCACCGCCGCCAGGGCCGACTGCAGTTTGGGAAGCCGCCCCATCTGAAAGTGGCGCTCGATGTTTTCGGCCACGATGATGGAGTCGTCTACCACGATCCCCGTCACGAAGATGAGGGCGAAGAGGGTGATGCGGTTCAGCGTGTAGCCGAAGAAGTAGTAGACGAAGAGGGTGAGCGCAAAGCTGATGGGCACGGACAGAAAGACCACCAGGCCGCCGCGCCAGCCCATGGCCAGGCTTACGACGACCGTCACGGCGAGGATGGCCGCGAGCAGGTGGAGTAGCAGTTCGCTTACCTTCTCCGAGGCCGACCGGCCGTAGTTGCGAGTGGTGGTGACGGAGACCGTCTCTGGAATCAGCGTTTTCTCGAGGCTTTCCAGCTTCGTGAGCGAGCGCTCGGCGATGGTCATCGCGTCGCGCCCGCTGCGCTTGGCGACGGAGACCGTAACGGCGGACTGCAGGCCCGGGGGGGGCGTGCCTTCGGCGTGGTGGCCCGCGCCGTGGCCAAAGGCGACGTACGTGTCCGGCTCGGCCGGGCCGTCGGTTACAGTGGCCACCTGCTTCAGGTAGACGGGGCTGCCCTGGTGCACCCCCACGACGAGGTTGCGCACCGTCTCCGCCGAGGTGAGAAAGCCGCCCGTCTCCACGAGGTACGACGTGTCCCGCTGCTCAAACGTCCCCGCGTCGGTCTGCTGGTTGGCGGCCCGGAGTTGCTTCGCGATGGAAGGCGGGTCGAGCTGATAGGCGGCCACCTGGCTGGGCTGGAGCGTCACGCGGACCTGCCGCTGCCGCCCGCCGTGCACCTCGACGTCCGCCACCCCGTCGGTCGTCTTGAGGTCCGAGGCCATCTCCGCCCCGAGGCGCCGCAGCCGGTAGTCGCCGGTGCTGTCGCTGTGGAGCGTGAGCGTGAGGACCGGCACGTCGTCCACCGCCCGCGTCTTGATGAGCGGCGGGCTGGCCCGCTCGGGCATCTGATCCATGTGTTTGAGAATCTCCTCGTAGAGCTTCACCATGCTCTGCTCCGGGTTCTCGCCCACGTAGTAGCGGACCGAGACCATCGCCCAGCCGGGGAGGGCGGTGGAGTAGACGTACTCGACGCCCTGGATATTGGAGGCGAGGCGCTCGATGGGCGCGGCCACGCGGCTCTTGACCTCTTGCGGTGTGGCCCCCGGGTAGCGCACGGCGATGTCGGCCATGGGGACCTCGATCTGCGGGTCCTCTTCCTTCGGCGTCATCCACGCGCTGTAGAGCCCGATGCCCAGGAAGGCGGCCATGAGCAGCGGGGTGAGCTTGCTATTGATGAAGCCGCGGGCGATGCGGCCCGCGATGCCGGAGGCGGTAGCCATGAGAGCGAGAAGACTGCTGTGCGGAAAACGGTGGGGCAGGGTGGAGGCGGACGGCTACTCGGTGCGCACGGGCTGGCCGTCCGCAATGCGAGGGGTGGCGTCGGTGACGTATTTCTCGCCGGGGCGGAGGCCCGAGAGTACCTCCACGCGGGGACCCTGCATCGTGCCGGTGCGGACCCAGCGGAGGCGGGCCGTGCCGTCGCTGATGGCGTAGAGACCCGTCAACTGGCCGCGCTCAACAAGGGCCTTCCTGGGGACCATCAGCGCCGAGCGTGTGCCGGTCTGATGCAGTACTTCGGCGTACATGCCAGACTTGATGGCAGTGGTGCCCGAGGCCTCGCTCGGGGTCCCCCGCGGGAGGCGCACCTGCACGGTAAACTGGCGACTCACGACGTTGCCGGACGGGTTCACCTGCGTGACCACGCCCTGTGTGCGCACGTCGGCGGCCGCGCCGACCGTGACGGTCGCGCTGTCGCCGACGGCGAACCGATTGATGTCCTCCGCCGGCACCTGCACCACGGCCTTCAGGTCGTCGAGCGTCTCAACGACCAGGAGGGGCCGGCCTGGGGCGGCCAGGGCACCCTCGTCCGACCGCTTCTCCACCACGTACCCGTCGATGGGGGCCTTCAGGGTGGCATACGTGAGCATGTCCTCGGTCTCCGCGAGGCGGCTCTCGAGGGCCTCGACCTGCGCCTGGGCCCGTTCGTAGGCGGTCTGCGCGTTGTCGAACTCCTGCTCCGTGGCGCTGTCCGTCTCGCGCAGTGCCTTGATGCGATCGAACTGCGTCTCGGCGTTGTCGCGGGCGGCGCGGGCTTCGCGAAGGCGGGCTTGCACCTGCGCGCGCTGGGCCTCCACGTTCTGGCTCCGGATGCGGGCAAGCGTTTCGCCCTGTCGCACGCGGTCACCCTCCTCTACCGCAAGCTGCGTGACGGTCCCCATCATTTTGGTGGCGAGGGGCACGCGGCGTGTGCCCTGGATGGTGCCGCTGTACTGGCCTGCCTGGGCCGTGCCGGTGGCCCGGGCGGTAGCCGTTGCCACGGTCACGGGCTCCATCTCATCGGCGGTCGGCGCAGAGGGCTCCCCCCCGCACGCGGAGACGATTATAGCGAGAACAAGAGGAACAGCGAGAGAACGACGAGTTGGCATCGGAATCGGAAGGGCGATGAATAGAGGCATGGCAAGGGGGGAGCGCGGTGGCTATTGGGTCATCGACTGCTCCGTGAGCAGCTCGAGGCGGTAGACGGTCACGTTGTGCTGGTAGAGGGCCCGGAGGGAGGCGAGGCGCCGCTCGGCGAGGGTGGCCTCGGCCTGGAGCAGGTCCGTGGTCCGGGCCATGCCCTCCCCGTAGCGGTTCGTCCGGATGCGCAGGCTCTCCTCCGCCTGGGCCACGGCCGTCCGGGCCTGCTCGATGCGCTCGCGAGCGGCCCGAAGGTCGCGGCGGGCGGACGTGATCTCGACGTCGTTCTCGAGGGCCTGCTGCTCCAGGGCAATTTCGGCGCGGTGCTGCCGGGCCTCCGCCTCCTGGGCGCGCCCAATCTGCTGGAAGCCCTCGAACAGGCTCCACGACAGCGAGACGCCGGCCGTCCAGCTCTGTCCGCTGGTGCCGAAGGGGGCGTCGTCGTACCAGCCGGCGGTGCCGCGGGCGTTCAGGGTGGGCACGAAGGCCAGCCAGCGGGCCCGCGTTTTCTCCTGGGCCGCGTCGGCCCGGGCGCGGAGGGCGCGCATGTCGGAGCGGCGCTGGTTGACGGCCTCGAGCGACACGTCGCCCACCAGGGTAGATTCGCGCGTCAGCGAATCGGTCGGCTCAATGCGGACGTTCTCGTCGAGCCCGATCAGGAAGCGCAGCCGGTCCGCAGCGTTGTCGCGTTGGGCGACGGCCTCGCTGCGCTGGCTCTCCAGCTCCGAGACGCGCACCTCCGCCGCCAGCCGGTCCGCCTGGTTGATGATGCCCTCGTCGAAAAGCGCCTGGGCCTGATCGCGGTTGGCCCGCGCCGCGGCCAGGGCCGAGTCGATGACGCCCACCTGCCGTTCGGCCAGCAGCAGTCCGTAGTACCCCTTCTTGACCCGAAACGCAACGACAGCCTTGGTGCGTTCGGCCTTGTGGCCGGCGGCGCGGGCTGCGTCGGACGCTGCGCGCCGCTCAACGATGCCGTCCAGGTTCAAGATCGGCTGCTCCACCTCCACCTGCGTGCCGTAGAAGTCCACCCGATCCGGCGTATTGAGGGCGCCTAACTGAAGGTCCTGCTGCGCGAAGCGCTCCTGCCGGAGCTTGCTGCCGAAGGCGTTGACGGGATCGGTCGTGTACAGTCCCTGCTCGCGGGCGGTGATTCGGGGGAGAAAGACGCCGAGCGACTGCCGCTTGCGGGCCGTGGCCGCGCGGCGGTCCGCGTCTGCAGACCGGACGGGGAAGCTCTCCTTCTGGGCACGGGCCAGCGTCTCGTCCAGGGAGAGGGACAGCACGGCGGACGTGTCGTCATTGACGATGGACGCTGGCTGCGCCGTCCCACGCATCGGGAGAACGGCAATTAGGCCGAGCATCAGCATCCACGGCACAATCCTCGTCTGGACTCTAGATATGAGTGATCGTTCACTCACAATTCGGAGATACATGATTACTCGGGGATGCATGATCACCTAGACAGGTTCGGAGTGTAGAAATCGGTGCGGCACCCTTGTTGCTCAGCTCGGGCGAGCCGCCGCCAGCCGGCGGGCCGCGTCAACCGTCTGGTCGATCGCGTCCTGTGTGCTTGAAGAAAGGGTGTCGGTCTTCAGGAAAAGAACGGTACGCTGAACCATCGCGAGAATCCATCCGGCAACGAGGAGGGACGAGGTCTCCCGAAAGACGCCTTGTTGCGCGCCTTCGTCGAGCACACGGGCGAACAGCCGGATCGGGGAGGGCGGGGAGTCGTTCCCGCTCCCGCTCACGATGCCCGATTCCCGGGCCGAAAGCAGGTAGGTGCACGAGGCGGGCCTGGAGGCATAAAAGTCAAAGACACCACGCACGAGCGCCTCCAGCCGATGGGTCGGGGCGGAGGTCTCCTCGTCGGCGTCCGTGAGAGTGTCGCGGAGTTGACTCAGGCAGCGGCGGTAGAGCCACTGGGCGAGGTCCGCCTTGCCGTCGAAATGGCGGTAGAGCGTCCCCTCAGCCGCCCCGGCGTGCTCCGCAATTTCACGAGTCGTCGTGGCCTCAATTCCGTTCTCGGCAAAGAGGGCGAGGGCGGCCTCGGAAATGTCGTCTCGCTTGGTCATGGGGGGAGGCGAATGGGGGAAAAGACCCGTCTGGGGGAAGCTGATGAACGTCGGAGGAAAGACTGCCTTTTCAGTAAGGGCGTCACCTAGGTGCTGTGGATGGGTCCCATTTTCAACCCGAAAAACTGTGAGTGAGTGATCACTCACCGTCGTTCTATGGCGATTGCCAGTATGGGTTCATCGGTTCGCGAGGAGTTCAAATACAGAGGGAGGCGTCCTCGTACCGAACGGTCAGTACGTCTCCATCGGAACCTTCCGGGTTAGGCACCAATGCCAACAATGAGTGATCAATCACTCACAACGCTGTATTTCCCAACGAGACGGTACTCACCGTTTCTGCCCTATCGGCCTCTCGACGCGGCACGGGCAGCGAAGCTGATGGGGGCTTTGTACTTCAAGGGAGACCTTGCCTCGTGGGGGAGATTTTCTGCCTCTCGTTCTCAATGGATGACCGTTCGATGTCTGAGCCGTTGCACCTCGTCTTGGTCGGCGGGGGACACGCCATGTTGCCCAGCCTCGCCCATGCGCGGGAATGGACCGATGCCGGGATCAACGTGACCCTCATCGACCCCCAACGCTGGCTCTACTACTCGGGCATGGTGCCGGAGCACCTGGGCGGGGTGTACGCGGTCGACGACATTCGCATCGATCTGCGGCGAATGGCCCGTAAGGCAGGCGCTACGCACGTGGCGGCTCGGGCCACGGCCCTCGATCCGGAGACCCGCGTGGTCACGACGGGGGAGGGGAAGACCATCCCCTACGACGTACTGGCGATCGATGTCGGGGGCGTAAATCCGGCCCTGCCCGACGCCGCGGTGGGCACCAAGCCGATCCATCGCGTTCGTGCCCTCCGTCCCCACTTGAACCAGGTGCTCGACGCCCCGACGGAGACGCTGGGCCTGACGATTGTAGGGGGCGGTGCGGCCGGGGTAGAGGTGGGCCTCAACATCACGGGACGGTTCGTGGGGGCCAGACGGGCGGCAGATCTCTCGCTGACGGTTGTTGAGCAGTCGGGGAAGATCCTGCCGGGATTTCCTGAAGGCATGCGCGCCTATGCGTCCCGGCTGCTCCGAGAACGAGGTGCGGCCATTCGGACGGCGACCACCGTCGACGCGGTGCACGGAACCGATGCAGACGGCACCCAGGTAGACATGCGGACGGATACGGGTGAACACGATACGGTTCACCCCGACGCGGTGCTCTGGAGCACCGGGGCCGTTGCTCCGCCTCTGCTACGCGAAAGCGGGCTGTCGACCGATGATCGGGGCTTCTTGCACGTGACCCGTCGCCTGCGCACTCCCACCCATCCCCGCATCTTTGCCGCCGGCGATTGTGGGACCATTCCGGAGTTGGACCTGGACAAGGTGGGCGTGCACGCCGTGAAGCAGGGGCCGGACCTCCGGGCGAATCTCGACACCACGCTACGTCGACTCGCCGAGGACGGCTCGGCCCCGGTCGCATCGGACCTGACGGCCTTTCGCCCGTACCCGGTTGCGCCGCTGTTGCTCTCAACCGGAGCGCGCCGCGCTATCTGGACGGCGGGTCCCCTGTGGACGGCTCGCTCGGGGTTCCTTCGGCTCAAGCACTGGATCGACCGGCGGTGGATCCAGCGCTACGCGCCAGAGCAATGGGGAGCGGTAGGCTGGCGCTCCCTAATGGGGGCCGAGGCGGCATCGAATCCCGATGTCACTGAATAGGGACGGGCGGCTAGTCGGCCGATGCCGTCGCGTCGCGCACCACGGCCAAGAACTCGGCCAGCATCATGGCGGTGGCGCCCCATACGGTGTGTCCGGCCACGTCGTAGTACGGCACGTCCACGTTCCTCCCGTTGAGGAGGCGGGTCTCGGTCGTGCGGGGGGCCGGGTCTAGAAGGCGAGGGAGGGGGACCTGCAGAATCCGTCCGACCTCCGCGTCGGTGGGGCGAAGGGAGGCGGTGGATGGAGCGTAGCCCACGAAGGGATGTGCGCAAAAATTGGAGGGCGGGATGAAGAGCGGCGTCAGGGCGCCGAGCAGGTCCACCGACGTGGGAGATAGATTCACCTCTTCCTCCGCTTCCCGCAGGGCCGTGGCGGACAGCGGCTCGCCGTTCTCCCGCCGGCCCCCCGGAAACGAAATCTGACCCGCATGGTCGGAGAGGTGGTCGCGCCGGACCGTTAGCACCACAGACGGGCCTGCGTCGTCTGGGTGCAGGAGCAGGAGCACCCCGGCCTCCCGACAGGCTCGCGCGTTCACCGAGAGGTCGGCCTGCCGGGCCGAATCCCGCGGGGCCATGCGAAGATGTGCCTCGTGGCCCGGCAGCGGATCGCCCAGGCGTTCGGTGAGACGGGGCGCAAGGCTGGAGAGCGAGACGGCCATGAGCGGATGCAATATGCTGGACGAACGGGACGCAAACAGAGAAACGGCACCGTGGGGGCCGCCACGATGCCGCTCTTTTGCCGAGAGGGAAAGAGAAGAGCGTCTAGGGGGCAGCTCCGCCTCCAAGAACCTGTTTTAATTTTGGATCGGATGGAGAGAGCGAGCATCGATGAGCCGAAAATCGGCGCATGGTCGAGGGCTGTCATGGGGCCGCCCGAGACCGGAGGCGATGTGCAGGCCCTCACTGCCGCTCGGAGCCCCGAGACAGAAAGTGAAACAGGTTCCAAGCACTCGGAACAATTATCCCATGTTCTCCACCACGGCCTGCCCGAACTCGCTGCACTGGAGCAGCTCGGCGCCCTCCAGGTTGCGCTCGAAGTCGTACGTCACGCGCTTCTGCTGGATCGTTTTCGCCAGGCCCTCGAGAATGACCTCGGAGGCCTCGTTCCAGCCCATGTACTCGAACATGAGGCGGCCCGACAGCATGAGTGCCGACGGGTTGACCTTGTCCTGGCCGGCGTACTTGTTGGCGGAGCCGTGCACGGGCTCGGCGAGGCAGGCGGCGTCGCCGAAGTTGGCACCCGGCGCAATTCCGAGGCCGCCAATCTGGGCCCCACAGGCGTCCGACAGGTAGTCGCCGTTCAGGTTCGGCATCGCCAGCACGTCGTACTGGTCGGTTCGCGTCTGCACCTGCTGCAGCATGTTGTCCGCGATCCGGTCGTTCACCACGACTGCGTCTGCGGGCGGGTCGCCATCGCGCTCCTCCCAGAGGGTGTCCTCGGTGATCACCTCGTCGCCGTACTCCTCCTTGGCCACCTCGTAGCCCCAGTCGCGGAAGGCCCCTTCGGTAAACTTCATGATGTTGCCCTTGTGCACGAGCGTTACGAACTGCTTGTCGTCGTGCTCCAGGGCGTAGTCGATGGCCTCGCGGACGAGCCGCTTGGTCCCAAACTCCGTAATCGGCTTGATGCCGATGCCCACCGGGCCGTCGTGGATGGTCTCGTCGAAGCCCATCTGCTCCTCGACGAACGCCCGGACCTGCTCCGCGCCCTCGGTCCCGGCCTCCCACTCGATGCCGGCGTACACGTCCTCGGTGTTTTCCCGGAACGTGACCATGTTCATCTGCTCCGGATTTTTCATCGGCGAGGGCACGCCGTCGATGTAGTAGGTGGGGCGGACGTTGGCGTAGAGGTCCAGCTTCTGGCGCAGGGCGACGTTCAGCGACCGGAAGCCGGCGCCGACGGGGGTCGTGAGGGGGCCCTTGATGCCGACCCGGTGCTCGCGGAGGGTCTCCACCGTCTTCTGGGGCAGGAGCTCGCCAGTGCGTTCCTTGGCCTTTTCGCCGGCCAGCACTTCGGTCCATTCGATGGCGCGTGTGCCGTCGTAGGCCGTCTCCACGGCGGCGTCGAAGACCGGACGGGCGGCGGCCCAGATGTCCGCCCCCACGCCGTCGCCTTCAATGTAGGGAATGATGGGGGTATCGGGAATGTGGAGGGTGTCGTCCTCCACCGTAATGCGTTCGCCGGTGGTCATGGTCGGGGTGCGTTAATCAAAGAAAGAGGATGAATGGGCGGACGCGGTGGGAATATTGACACTGCATTTGGTTAACGTAAGGCGTGGCACCGACTCTCTCCAGTAGGAGACCGAAGAAACGAGGACGCCCCCGGCCCGGAGAGCGTCCGCGGTCTAGAGCCGCCCGAGGAGGTCCTGGAGTCGGAGCTCCCATACCTTCAGGGCCGCCTCCACCACAATTTCGCGTCGCATCTTCGACTCGCCCTCGGTCCGCTCCGTGAAGACGACCGGCACTTCTTTAAACTGGAAGCCCGCCCGCCAGGTGCGGTAGTGCATCTCGACCTGGAAGGCATAGCCGTCGGAGTTGACGTGATCGAGCGGCAGGGACTCCAAGACGCGCCGGTGGAAGCACTTGAACCCGGCCGTTACGTCCAGCAGGGGCAGGCGAGTGATGGCCCGGGTGTAAACGCCGGCGCCGTACGACAGGACGAGCCGGGAGAGGGGCCAGTTGATCACGCGGACGCCCTCCACGTACCGCGACCCGATGGCGAGGTCCACCTCTCCGTTCTGCACCGGTGCGAGGAGACGGGGGAGGTCGCTCGGGTCGTGGGACAGGTCCGCGTCCATCTCGCAGATGTAGGTGTAGTCCCGGGCCAGGGCGTACCGGAAGCCGCGCAGGTAGGCCGTGCCGAGGCCCAGCTTGCCGCTTCGCTCGATCAGGTGAACCCGCTCGGGCGCGTCCGCCTTCCGGGACTGCACCACGTCGGCGGTTCCGTCGGCCGAGTTGTCGTCCACGACGAGAACATCAATCGGCGGCGACTGCGCCAGCACCTGATCGATCACCGGGCCGATGTTGTCGGCCTCGTTGTAGGTGGGGATGACAACCAAGGCGTCGGGGATGGGGGGAGAGGGGGCGGACACCGGAGACGAGGGAAGAAGGGAGGGGCAATGACATCATGGAGACGGTCCGTAGCGCGGGGCGGCCGCCGGCACTTGGGCCGCCAGCACGAAGAACGTATAAGTGATGGGACAGGGCATTTCCGAATCCACCGGCAGGTTTTAATGAAAAACGGGTTTCAGCAGCCGTGGGGGGCTCGAAACCGAGGGGGGATGTTGAGATACAAGGGCTTGGCAAAATTGCTTCTTTGGCTGATATCGCTGACACTGTTCAGCCTTCCGCGGCGACTGTCCGGTGTTGACCCTGACTGATGGGGCCGGCACTCGCCGACGCACGGTTCTATTCATCCATCCTCGCCGCACGTCATGGCTGACGACACCTCGGGCCCCGATCCCAATTCCGGTTCGAATGGAAGCCTCAACGGGGGCGCCGACCTTCCGGAGGGGTTCCCGCACGCGTCCCAGTTGAAACAGGCCGGCATCACGAGCCTTGCCGACCTGCACGACCTGGAGTCGTTGGAAGATCTGGCCGGCATCGGTCCGGCCTACGCACGTGACATCCAGAATGCCCTTGAGGAGTCTGACGTGGGCGCGCCGGCTGCCGAGGCCGCCAATGGGGCCTCCCCCGAGGCCGCGACCACTGAGAAGCGCCCAAGCCCTCTCTCGGAGGAGGAGTCCGAAGCGCCCGTGGGCGGGGCGGCCACCCAGCAGACCACCGACATTCCGGAGGGGCCGCTCGAAGAGACGGTCACGTACGAGACCTATCCCGCCGACACGTACGGGCACGAGGAGATCGGCTTCGCGGACGAGGAGGTGCTCGACCTGCTCCGCAACATGCTGTTGCAGCGACGCTTCGAGAACCGATGCCGTCAGATGTATCAGCGGCAGAAGATTTCGGGCTTCCTGCACCTGTACATTGGTCAGGAAGCGGTCTCAACGGGCAGCGTCAACGCCATCGATCTGGGGGAGGACTCGGTCATCACGGCCTACCGTGATCACGGCATGGGACTGGCGATGGGCATCACGCCCGAGGAAGGGATGGCGGAGCTGTTCGGAAAAGAGGCGGGCTGTTCGAGCGGGAAGGGGGGCTCGATGCACTTCTTCGACGCCGAGAAGAAGATGATGGGCGGACACGCCATCGTGGGCGCGCACCTGCCGCTCGGGGCGGGCCTCGCGTTCGCGCACAAGTATCGGGGCGACGACAACGTGTGTCTGTGCTTCTTCGGGGACGGGGCAATGCATCAGGGGGCGTTCCGCGAGGCGTGCAACCTGGCCGGCATCTACGAGCTGCCCATCGTCTTCGTCTGCGAAAACAACCAGTACGCGATGGGGACGGCGGTGGACCGGGCCTTCAGCAAGCCCGACCTCTTTAAGCACGGCTACAACTTTGACTTCCCCGCGTCGTTGGCCAGTGGGATGGACGTGTTCAGCGTCAACAAGGCGGTGCAGGACCACGTGGAGAACTACGCCCGCAACGACCAGCCGTCGCTTCTCGAAGTGCGCACGTACCGCTACCAGGGCCACTCCATCACCGACCCGGCCGAGTACCGAGGGGAGGGCGAGCTCGACCAGCGCCAAAGCCAGGATGCCATCAATCGCCTGCAGGACTACATTCTTGAACGGGACCTGGCCACCGAGGCCGACATGGAAGGGATCGACGAGGCGGTGAAGCAGCGCGTCAAAGACGCCATCGACGCGGCGAACGAGGCGTCCTTCCCGGACGAAGAGGCGATTTACGACGACATCTACACGCAGGACGACTACCCCTTTATCGCGTAGGGGAGCGTTGCGCGTCGAACGTTCAACCGTCAACACCCAACCCAACACCATTCATGGCTACGCTGGAATTCCGCACGGCGCTCCGAGAAGCAATGAGCGAAGAGATGGAGCGTGACGATGACATCTTTCTCATCGGAGAAGAGGTTGCCGAGTACGACGGCGCCTACAAGGTGAGCGAAGGCATGCTCGACCGCTTCGGGCACGACCGGGTAATCGACTCTCCCATCAGCGAACTTGGGTTCGCGGGGCTCGGCATCGGGGCGGCGATGAATGGACTCCGACCCATCGTCGAGTTCATGACGTTCAACTTCTCGTTCGTCGCCTTCGACCAGGTCATCAACAACGCGCCCAACATGCGGTACATGTCGGGCGGCCAGTTTGAGGTCCCCATTGTTTTCCGCGGGCCCAACGGGGCGGCCGGCCAGCTCGGGGCCACCCACTCCAACTCCACCGAGGCCCTGTACTCCAACATCCCCGGCCTCAAGGTCGTGTCGCCGTCCGTGCCCGACGACGGCAAGGGACTGCTCAAGACGGCCATCCGGGACGACGACCCGGTGGTCTTCCTTGAGAGCGAGCTCATGTACGGGATGAAGCGGGAGGTGAGCGAGGAAAGCGACTACACGATCCCGATCGGCTCGGCCCGTGTGGCCCGGGAGGGCAGCGACGTGACGATCGTGGCGCACAGCAAGAGCTACCACATTGCCATGGACGCCGCGGAGGCGCTCGGCGAGCAGGGCTACGAGGCGGAGGTCATCGACCCGCGCACCATCAAGCCGCTCGACATTGAGACCATCGTGGAGTCGGTCGTCAAGACCAATCGGCTGGTCGTGATCGATGAGAGCACCCCCTTTACCAGCGTGGCGTCGGAAATCACGCACCAGGTGCAGGACCGCGCGTTCGACTACCTCGACGCGCCCATCCTGCGCGTGACGCCCCCTGATACGCCGGCCCCCTACGCGCCGAACCTCATGGACGCGTACATGCCGGGCGTCGACGAGACGGTCGACAAGTGCCTTCGGGTCCTCTACGCCGAGTAGCGCACTGCCGGTCTCGACGCCTGGGGCCGGTCGTCGAGACCTGTGCCCCCCGCATTCGACTTCTGTACTGTACTTTGAACTTCGACATTGACCCATGGCGATTCCAATCGAAATGCCCAAGCTGAGCGACACCATGGAGGAGGGAGTCCTCTCCGCCTGGCTCGTGGACGAGGGGGAGGAGGTGTCGGCGGGCGACGTGCTGGCTCAGGTGGAGACGGACAAGGCCACGATGGACCTGGAGGCGTTCGACGAGGGGGTGTTGCTCAAACAGGTGATCGGGGCGGGCGACGCCGTGCCCATTGGAGAGCTGATTGCCGTAATCGGAGAGGCGGGAGAGGACATCTCCGACCTCGTGGGCGAGGGGAGCGGCGACGGGGCCGCAGCCGCGGAGCCGGAGCCGGACGCGGAGGCCGGAGCCGAAGACGCAGCGGCCGGGTCCCCCCCGGATCCAGAGCCCGCCCCGGAGCCCAGCGGCGACGGACAGCTGGCCGAGCGGACGCCGGAGCCGGTGCCCGCCGAGACCGATGCGGAGGGGCGTCGCATCAAGGCGTCCCCGCTGGCCCGTCGCATCGCGCAGGAGAGCGACGTGGAGCTGGCCCAGGTCGACGGATCGGGGCCGAAGGGCCGCATCGTACGCCGGGACGTGGAGGCCCACCTCGAGAAGGAGACGCCCGCGCCGGAGCCGACCCCTGCCCCCGAGCCCGAAACTGCCCCCGAGCCAGCGCCCCAGCCTGAGCCGTCCGTTCCGGAGGCGCCGTCCTACGCGATGCCGGGCGAAGAGGCCGCGTACGCGTCGGAGGACATCACGCAGATGCGGAAGACGATTGCCCGGCGCCTGGCGGAGAGCAAGTACTCGGCCCCGCACTACTACCTCACGGTCGACGTCGACGTGGAGGCGGCGATCGAGGTCCGCAGAGACCTTAACGAGCTGGCGGAAGAGCAGGGCCGTGCGAAAATCTCCTTCAATGATTTCATCACGAAGGCGTGCGCCCTCTCCCTGCACGACCACCCGTACGTCAATGCGGCCTACCGGCCCGACGAGGGCGAAATTCACAAGCACAACCGCGTGCACATCGGCATTGCCGTGGCCATCGACGAGGGGCTGATCACGCCCGTCATTCGTGATGCGGACCGGAAGGGACTCTCCGAACTCGCCCGCGAGACGCGAGCGCTGGCCGAGCGGGCCCGCGACCGGGATCTGGACCCGGAGGAGTTCGAGGGGGCCACCTTCACCACCAGCAACCTCGGCATGTTCGGCATCGAGGAGTTCACCGCCATTATCAATCCGCCCAACTCGGCCATTCTGGCCATCGGTGAGATCCGCGACACCCCCGTCGTCGAGGATGGCGAGGTGGTTCCCGGCACGCGCATGAAGGTGACCCTCTCCTGCGACCACCGCGTCGTGGATGGGGCCAAGGGGGCCCGCTTCCTCGATACGGTGAAGTCGTACCTGGAGGAACCGATGAACCTGCTGTTGTAGCGTTGAGCGTGCGAACGTTGAGCGCGTGACGTTCCGATCTGCAACGCCATGACGATTGCTCACATCTCCGACCTCCACTTTGGACGCATCGCCGACTCGGGGGTGGTGGAGGCGCTGGTGAAGGAGATCAACGAGACGAACGTTGACCTTGTGGCCGTGAGCGGGGACCTCACGCAGCGGGCCCGTCCGACCGAGTACGCGGCCGCCCAAACGGTGCTCGACGCGCTGGGGCCGCCCACCCTCGTCGTGGCGGGCAACCACGACGTCTACCCGTGGTGGCGGCCCCTGAAGCGACTCCGGGTGCCCCTGGAGCGGTACAAGCAGTTCATTACGGACGACCTCGCCCCCACCTTCGAGGCCAATGGCGTGGCCGCGCTCGGCCTCACGTCTGCCTACGGGCCGTCGATCAAAGGCGGACGCATCGGCCCGGCCGACCGGGCCGCCATGCGCGAGTTTTTCTCGGGGATGGGGGACGAGTGCATCAAGGTTCTCGTGGTGCACCACCAGCTTCACCCTGCGGCCATCGGGCCCATCAGCCCGCACCCCGTGGCCCGACAGGCACAGCAGACCCTTGCGGTGGCCGGAGAAGTGGGCGTCGACCTTGTTCTCTGTGGGCACCTCCACATCTCTGCCATCCAGCCCTTTGAAACCATCCCGGGCACACCGCGCATCGTCGTCGCCAGTGCGGGCACGGCCACGAGCAATCGCTGGCGTGAGCCAATGGGCCCGATCAATGTCTACAACGTTGTCTCCGTCGGGCCCGATGCCTTCTCTATCGAAGAGCGACGGTACGTCCCCGAGGAGGGCCGCTTTGTCCACGACAGTGTGACGCGCTTCGACCACACAGAGTGACGGTGGTCGGAGACCGACGGAGGAGAACGGCACGACGAACTTTTGGCGGGCCGGGGCCGTCCAACGTGATTACTGACGGTACCGCCACCCGTCCTCCTGTTTCCACAACTTCGCGCGTCCCATGTCCCGCAGCGACTGGATTGGGCTGACCAGTACCGTCCTCCTGCACGGGGGGCTTGCCCTTCTCTTTGCGTTTCTCACGGCGTCGCGCCCCCGGCCGGCCCAGCTCGGCTACGTCGAGGTGGAGTTTGGCGAGTTCTCGCCCGGACAGCCGGTGGAGGCCACCGAGCAGGTGGAGGCGACGACCACGCCGGAGCCGCAAGAGGAGGCGCCCGAGCCGGAGACCGAGCCCGAGGAAGCGGCGGAGGCGCCCGAGTCGGAGCCGGTCAACCTTCCGGAGGAGGAGCAAAGCGAGGAGTCCGTGCCGCCGACCGAGGAGGAGACGACCGTGCCGGAGGCCGAGGCCCAGCCCGAGACGGACCAGCAGGCCGACCAGCAGGAGCCGAGCGAGGAGCCCGGCGAGGAATCGGGCGACCCAGGATCGGGGACGGAGGAAGAGGCCGCCGCGCCCTACGACATTGAGGGGCTGGACCGGGACCCGGAGCGTGCCCCCCTTCCGCAGTACGCCGAGAAGGTGAACGCCCGCATTCGGGTTCAGATTACCGTCAATCCGGACGGGCGCATCGTGCGGCGCGTGCCCCTCCTGAAGGGGAATCCCAAGCTGGAGGCCGCCGTCATGGATGCCCTGCAACAGTGGCGCTTCAACGCCCTGCCGCCCGGGGCGCCTCAGGAAAACCAGACCGGTACGGTCACCTTTACCTTCCGATTGGAGTAGGAACTCATCGGGACAGCGCGGCCGTCGCCCCCCTCTGTCTGCCGCCCTGTTCACAGAAATCATCGTCAGTCTGCTTCTCGAACCACCGGTTCCATGTCTCCCCCAGAGTCTCTCGTCGATACGGTTCCCGACCTTGATGCCGAGGCGCTTTCCCGGGCGCTTCTGGAGCCCCGTATTATCGAAGAAAAGATGCTGACGCTCATCCGGCAGGGCCGCATCGCAAAGTGGTTCAGCGGGTACGGGCAGGAGGCCATTTCTGTGGGGACCACCCGGGCACTGGACGACCGGGACTACCTCCTTCCGATGCACCGCAACCTGGGGGTATGGACCACGCGCGACGTGGACCGAGAACGCCTTTTTTGTCAGTTGATGGGGAAGGAAGGGGGCTTTACGAACGGGCGGGACCGGACCTTTCACTTCGGACTGCCCGAGAAGAACCTCGTGGGCATGATCTCACACATGGCCGCCATGTTGCCGGTGGCGTGCGGGCTGGGGCAGGCAATCCGCTACCGCGATGCGGACCGTGTCGCCTGTGCGTTTTGTGGCGACGGGGGCACGCGCGAGGGCGACTTCCACGAGGCGCTCAACCTGGCGTCGGTGTGGGACCTGCCGGTCCTCTTTTTGGTGGAGAACAACGGCTACGGCCTCTCGACGCCCACGGAGGAGGCGGTGGCGCCCGACGACATTGCCGATGCGGCCGCGGGCTACGACATGCCGGGACATGTGGTAGATGGCAACGATGTGTTTGCCGTCATCGACGCCGTCCGGGAGGCGCGAGCCCACGCCCGCGCCGAGGGGCCGGTGTTGCTAGAACTGAAAACGTTCCGCGTGCGGGGGCACGAAGAGGCCTCCGGCACTGCCTACGTCCCCGACGAGCTCATCGAGGAGTGGACCGAGAAGGACCCGATCGACCGCTTCACGGATCGGGTGCGGGGGGAGGGGCTGCTCGGGCCGGACGCGATCGAGGGCATTCGGGCCGATCTCGAATCAACGGTCGACGAACTGGCCGAGTGGGCGCTCGGCCAGCCGGAAGTGAGCAGCACCCCCGAGGCCGAGCGCGACGCCGTCTTTGCGCCGTCCCCTGACCCCGACCCTCCGTCCTCCGACGTGAAGACGGAAGAGACCCGCTTCATCGATGCCCTCCAGGACGGCCTCTGGGACGCGATGCAAGACGACGAGGACGTGGTCCTGATGGGGCAAGACATTGCCGAGTACGGCGGTGCCTTCAAGGTCACCGACGGCTTCGTCGACGAATTTGGCAACGAGCGCGTCCGCAACACGCCCATTATCGAAGACGGCGCCCTTGGGGCCGGGATGGGCCTGGCCCTCGAAGGCCTTCCGGCGGTGGTGGAAATGCAGTACGCGGACTTCATCTCGTGCGGCTTCAACCAGACCGTTAACAACTTGGCGACCACGCACTACCGGTGGGGGCAGCCGGTCAACGTGACGATTCGGGCGCCCTTCGGCGGCGGCATCGGGGCCGGGCCGTTCCACTCCCAGTCGCGAGAGGCCTGGTTCGCCCACACGCCGGGCCTGAAGGTCGTGGTGCCCGCCACGCCCCGCGACGCGAAGGGACTCCTCCGCACCGCTCTCGCCGACCCCAATCCGATCCTTTTCTTCGAGCACAAGAAGCTCTACCGGTCCATTCGGGGCGAGGTGCCGACGGGCGAGTACACACTGCCGTTTGGGGAAGCCCGGGTGGCGCGCGAGGGGAGCGACGCCACGATTGTCACCTACGGCGTGGGCGTGCACTGGGCCCTGGAGGAGGCGGAGCACCAGGCCGCCGAGAACGGGGTGGAGCTGGAGATAGTGGACCTGCGCACGCTCGTGCCCTGGGACCGCGAGACGGTCCGCCAGTCCTTGAAGAAAACGAACCGCCTGCTGGTGCTCCACGAGGCGAGCCGGACGGCCGGCTTTGGGGCCGAGGTGGCAGCGGAGCTTGGGGAGATCGGCTTTGAGCTGCTCGACGCCCCCATCACGCGGGTGGCGGCCGAGGACCTGCCGGTGCCCAACGCCAAGCCGCTGGAGGACGAGATTTTTTCTGCGGAGGCTCGCCTACGGCCGACGGTCGAAGACCTGCTCGCTTTTTAGGGCGCGGAGTGGGGGGCGAACCGGGCGGCCCCACCCGGTAGAGAAAACCAAGAACAACCGTCGCGTCGGCGTCGTCCGCTGCTGATGCAAACGACCGAGTACAGCGGCGATGAGGCAGAATGCAGCACGACCCACATCGGTGTTACGCCGTCTCAGTTCCGGGTGCTTGCCGCGTGTGTCGACGCGACGGAGACGGTCCGGCGACGATAGACAGGCACGGTGTCCGGTCCACTGCGCGCACGAGACGGGGCCCGTTCAGTCGGCCCTGTTCCAGAGCGCTCGCATCTCTCGGCGGAGGACGAGTACGCCCTCCAGCAGGGTCCGGTCGTAGTTGATGAAACCGTGTGCGGTATAGACCTCGGCAGGGGTACAGTCGTAGAGCAGCTTTGCTTCCCGGTCCCGCTGCCGGTGGTCGGTCGTGAGGAGGGCCCCCACGAGTCCGGTCGTGCCCTGGCCCACGAACACGTCGAGCGCGTCTCCGTCGCCGCCCCGCGTGCCGTTCACGTAGCCGTAGTCGAGCGGATAGACAATAGACGGATGCTCGGGGTGGGCCGTCGTACGGGGCCGTTCGACCGTGAGGCCATGTGTCTCGATGCACCGGGCCCACGTCGTCCAGGCAAGGTGCTCACGGACCGCCGGGCGGAGGGCCTGGAGGTCCAGGGGTGGGGAGAGGGGTGTGGGCATGGGGCAGGCCTACGAGGCCAAGCGCTTGCGCTGGGCGATGCGGGCGGGCGGCTCCACGTCGGGCGGGAGGTCGAGGCGGAGCGCCAGGGCCTCTAGCTGCTCGGGGTCGACCCAGTCGGGCGACTTCACCATCGGCTCTTGGCCGCTCTGCGTCTTGGGAAAGGCGATCACGTCGCGGAGCGAGTCGGCCCCGGCCAGCAGCATCACGAGGCGGTCGAGCCCCAGGGCGATGCCCCCGTGCGGCGGGGCGCCGTAGCGGAGGGCGTCGAGCAGGAACCCAAATCGGTCCTGTGCCTCGTCCTCGTCGATCCCGAGCACATCGAAGACCTGCATCTGCGTCTCGTGGTTGTGGATGCGAATGGAGCCCCCGCCGATCTCGTTGCCGTTGAGCACGAGGTCGTAGGCCCGCGCCTGCACCTGGGTGGGGTCCTCCTCCAGCATATCCACGTCGTCGGGGTGCGGGGCCGTGAAGGGATGGTGCATCGAGACGGGGCGCCCGGCTTCCTCGTCGTATTCCATGAGCGGAAAGTCGGTGACCCAGAGGAAGGCGTCTGCGCCCTCGTCGGCGGGCGGTCGCAGGCCCAGTTCTTCGCCCAGGTGGAGGCGCAGGTCGCCGGCCTGCTCGTACACGGTGGGCGGATTGCCGGCCAGAGTAAGAATCAGGTCGCCCGCCTCGGCGCCCACCTGCTCGGCGGCGGCCCGCCCGTACTCGTGGGGCAGGGCGTCGCCGCTCAGGTTTTGCTCCAGGCCGGAGCCGTCGGACGGCAGCTGAAAGTAGATGAGCCCGGCGGCGCCGATCTCGTCGGTCACGTAGTCCTCCAGCCGGTCCATCGCGGCGCGGCCCCGGTCGCCCTCGCCCGGCACCCGAATCGCGACGATGCGCCCGCCGTCGTCCACGATCGACTCGAACACGCGGAAGCCACTTCCCGCAAAGCACTCGCTCACGTCGTGCAGCTCCAGGCCGAAGCGCGTGTCCGGCTTGTCGGTGCCGTAGGTGCGCAGCGCCTCGTCGTAGGTCATGCGGGGGAAGGGCGTCTCCAGCGTCGTGTCCTCCAGGGTCTCCCAGAGGTCGGCCATGAGCCCTTCCGTGAGCGTGTAGACCTGTTCCTCGGTGGCGAACGTCATCTCCACGTCGATCTGCGTGAACTCGGGCTGTCGGTCGGCCCGCAGGTCCTCGTCGCGGAAGCACTTTACGATCTGGACGTAGCGGTCGAGCCCGCCCACCATGAGCAGCTGCTTGTAGGTCTGCGGCGACTGGGGGAGCGCGTAGAAGCGGCCCGGGTGGAGGCGGCTGGGGACCAGAAAGTCGCGTGCGCCCTCCGGGGTGGATTTCATGAGCACTGGGGTCTCCACCTCCAGAAAGTCGTGGGCATCGAAGTAGCGGTGGGTCGTTTGGTAGAGCCGGTGGCGCAGTTCGAGGTTCTCCTGCAGGCCCGGCCGGCGAAGGTCCAGGTATCGGTGCGCCAGGCGCAGGTCCTCGCTCGTGTTCATCTGCCGCTCCTCGTGGGCGCTCACGACGAAGGGCGGCGTCTCGGAGGTGTTGAGCACTGCCAGGTCGTCGGCACTCACCTCGATGGCCCCGGTCGGGAGGTCCGGGTTGACGGCCTCTTCGCCGCGGGGGCGCACCGTCCCCTTCACGCTAATGACGTCCTCCCGGCGCAGTTGGCCCGCGACCTCGTACGCCGTCTGATTGTCCTGGGGTGAGAAGACCACCTGCGTGAGGCCGTGGCGGTCGCGCAGGTCCACAAACACGAGGCCGCCGTGGTCGCGCCGGGTGTCGACCCATCCTTTCAGGACGACCGCCTCCTCGTTGTCGTCGGCACGGAGGTCGCCGCAGGTGTGCGTGCGGGCGGGATGGGTGTCCTCCGAAATGAGGTCGGCGCGAGAGGAGCGTTCCATAGTGGACGTGGGTGCTCGGGTGAGAAGAGCCAAAACGAGGAGATGAATCAATGTACCAGCCCGAACGGCAGAGTCAATCCCCGGTTCGTCCTCACCGTGAATTTAGACACAGAATTAGACAGAGCGGTAGGCATCCGTTACATTCTCAGCGTTCATAAGGACTCTACAACCGTCCCGCTGAGCAACGCTTCTCTTGCGCCCGACGCATCTTTCCTATTGATTCCCAGGCCCCAAATGGCAGCAAGCGGTCCCTCGTCCGACGAGTCAATGCAGAATGGAGGAGCCCGAGCGCCGGCCGGGGGAGAACCTGTGGCCGCCGTCGACCGGCGGGACTTCTTTGGCCACCCGCGCGGCCTCGCCACACTCTTCTTCACGGAGCTCTGGGAGCGATTTAGCTACTACGGACTGCGGGCGCTCCTCGTCCTGTTCATGACGGCCCCGGCCGGCGCGGCGGCGACGAACCCAGGGCTCGGCTTTGGCACCGAGAAGGCCACGGCCGTGTACGGTCTGTATACGGCCTTTGTCTACCTGCTGGCCCTGCCCGGCGGCTGGGTCGCCGATAACATCTGGGGGCAACGGCGGGCGGTCTTCGTCGGGGGCTGTGTCATCGCGGCGGGGCACTTCAGCCTGGCGATGCCGGCCCTGGGCTTTCCGGGTGTGTCCTCCTTTTATCTCGGGCTCTTTCTCATCGTGGTGGGCACGGGCCTGCTCAAGCCCAACATCAGCACCATGGTGGGGGACCTTTACCCGGAGGGCGGGGCCCGCCGTGATGCAGGGTTTTCGGTCTTCTACATGGGAATCAACTTTGGGGCCATCTTGGGCCCTACGCTCTGCGGGTGGCTGGCAGAGAATTACAGCTGGCACTGGGGCTTCTCGCTGGCGGGCTTCGGCATGCTGGTGGGACTCATCTCTTACAAGCTGGGGGCCCCCAACCTTGGGGAGGCCGGGCTGCTCGACGCCGACGATGAGGAGGCCGTGCACCGAAAGAGCCGCACCTTCTACCTCCTCACGGCGCTCGTGACGGCCCTCATCGTTGCATTCGGGTTTCTGGCTACGTCCGGGGCCATCGCTGTCACGCTCACCCAGGTGGCCGAGGCGGTGGGCGTGGGCATCATCCTCGTGACGCTTCTCTTCTTCGCCTACCTTACGCTCGAATGGACGGGCGTAGGGGCGATGACGGCCTTCTTCGTGGTGGCCAGTCTCGCGGCGGGTCAATTTGTGGAGGGGGCGACCCTGGCGTCCCAAATTGGGGTCGGCGCAACGGTGCTGTTCTTCGTGCTGGTGAGTATTGCCCGCCTCGTGGCGCCACAGTACGACGTGTCGCTGAAGCGTCGGCGGTATCTCGTCATCTACTGGCTGTTTCTCCTGTCGGCCCTCTTCTGGTCGGGCTTCGAGCAGGCCGGCTCCTCCCTCAATCTGTTTGCCCGCGACCTCACGGCCCGCGACTTTGGCCCGTTTGCGCTTTCGCAGACCTCGGCCCTCGTGGGGGCCTTCGTCCTGATTGGGCTGCCGGCGGCGTACGTCGGCTATCGCATGTTTCAACGGGAGAACCTCTGGTGGGTAGGACGTGCGGGCGTGAGTCTGCTCGGCGCCCTCGTGGTGGGTTTCCTGGGCTACCTCGCCTACCAGATTGCGGGCGGATGGACCATGCCGGCCAGCATGCTGCAGAACATCAACCCGACGTTCATTGTCCTCCTTGCGCCCGTCTTCGGGTCGTTCTGGACGTGGCTTGCGAACCGCAACGCCAACCCCTCAATTCCCGTCAAGTTCGGGCTTGGGCTCCTTGGCCTGGCCGCCGGGTTCTTCGTGATTGCGTGGGGCGCCTCGCAGGCGACCGCCGATACTCCCGTGGGCGCCCACTGGCTCGTCGTCACCTACTTCCTCCACACCTGTGGCGAGCTGGCCCTCTCCCCCGTTGGTCTCTCGTCGATGACGAAGCTCGCGCCTGAGAACCGCGTGGGCCAGATGATGGGCGTCTGGTTTGTGTCGACGGCCCTGGGCAACCTGTTCGCCGGGCTCATTGCCGGCCAGCTGGAGGCCCTCGACCCCTCCGGGCTGTTCACAACGGTGGCCATCATCATCGGGGGCGGTGGCCTGGTGGCCCTGCTCGCCGCACCGTCTGTGAAGCGGCTCATGGGCGACGTGAAGTGACAGACCGACGGGCACGGGTCCCCTTCGTACTTGCCTCTTCTCCTTTTTCTTTTTCTTCCCCTTTTCCCTGAACGCCCTGATGATCGACGTTTCCATCACGCGCCTGCCCCACGCTAAGGGGCTCGACCTGCCGAGTTACGAGACGTCCGCGAGTGCGGGCATGGACCTGCGGGCGGCCGTCCCGGCGGACGCCCCGGTGACGCTGGAGCCGAGGGCCCGTACCCTCGTGGATACGGGCCTGAAAATGGCGCTGCCGGAGGGCCATGAGGGCCAGGTGCGACCGCGGAGCGGGCTGGCCCACGACCATGGGGTCACTGTTCTCAACAGCCCCGGGACCATCGACGCCGACTACCGGGGAGAGGTGAAGGTGCTACTGGTCAACCACGGCCCCGAGCCCTTCGTGGTCGAGCGCGGCATGCGCATCGCACAGCTCGTGGTGGCCCGCCACGCCCGCGTGGACTGGGTGCGCCGAGAGGCCCTTGAGGAGACCGTGCGGGGCGGCGGAGGCTTTGGTTCTACGGGGACCGAGTAGGCCGGGAAAGAGGGCACTCCGGCGGGCATGAGCACAGCGCCTCCCAGACGTGTCGCCGGAGGCATTCAGCGATTCGCTTCCTCGCGTGATGCTCGGCTCTCCCTAAAAGTTTGGGGTGATGCGGAGCCACATTGATGGCCGGGAGCCCGTGGCGGGCACGGACCGAAGGGGCCAGGACACGTCCAGGCGCACTTTTCGGTCGTCGAGCCCGACTCCGAATCCGGCGGATGGGAGCACGTCCCCGACCCGCAACCGGGAGTCCGGACCGCCGACCCACCCCGCGTCGAACAGCCCCACGAGGAAGAGGTCGTCGAGGAAGTTGTCGTCCAGTGTGGCGCCGTCGATGATGTACTCGGCGTTGCCGAGCAGCATGCGTGTGTCCCGGAGGGCGTTCTGGTCGTAGCTCCGAACGGACCCGATGCCGCCGAGCGAAAACTGCTGCTGGGTCGGGGCGTCGCTCGTCGCGTATCCGCCGCGAAGCCGGAGCCCGAGGCGCGTGTCGGCCGAGAGGGGGAGGAAGGCGCGCCCGTCCACCTCGTAGCGGTTGGCGCGGAGGTCACCGCCGAAGTCGGTCCCAATCGTGGCTGTCGTCCGGAAGGCGGCGCCGGTGGGAAGGTCGTCGCGGTCCTCGACGTGCCCCCCCTCGAGACTCACCGTTCCAGCGTGCAGGCGGCCCGCCTCGGCCGCCGGGTTCGAGCGGAACGAGGTGGCCTCGAAGAGGGACCAGCCGGTATTTCGGGAGAGCGGGCGGTGTTCTTCGAAGCGAACGCCAGCGGTCAGGCGGAACGTGGAAGAGAAGGCCTGGACCGCGTAGACGGAGAGCCCCTCGCCCTCGTAGTAGTCGAAGAAGTCATACCCGAGCCCGACTCCGCCGAGCGAGTTCTCCACGTACGAGGTCTTCCAGCGGTCGGGCGTCCGGGTTTGCTTCTCGTAGGACACCCCGACCTTCAACCCCGTCTCCTCGCCGCGAATCAGCTTCGATTCGACCCCGATCGTGTACCGTACATCCTCCAGCGCAAAGGCGTAGTCGAGCTGGCCGTAGATGCGCGCCGTGTCGTCCGGGTCGCGGAGCGAGAGTGGCGTGCGCCGTAGGCCGAGGACGAGGCCCTCGACGCCGTTGTAGCGGAGCGGGGGCGCCGCGCGACGGCCGATTCTTGACCAAACGGGCCCGTCCAGCCCTCGGTTGTGCCGACGTAGTCTCCTGCGTGGTCGTCCACATACGCTTCGGTACGGTCCCATGGGGCCTCCTCGAAGGCCGGAGCATCGGACTCGGTGCTATCAAGGGCCGCGTGGGGAGCTGGAGAGGACGGCGAGGAATTGGTCGTGGGTTGGGCGGAGACACACGGGACCGACAAGAGGAGGATCAAAACCCAACTCAAAGTTCGAGAATAGAGCATGGCGACACGGGGATTCTGTACCGGGGAAGGCGACGAACGATTGCTCTGTTCAGGTTATACCATCGACAAGACGACACGGCATCCCTATTGGTTACAAGTCGGGACTGGTTGATATATATGATACCAAAAAATGTTGTTTTAGTTGAGGGTGGCATTGGGAAAACCGCATTCGAGAACGCGTCGCTTGCTCCTCGCTTCTTCTGTTCAGGTGATGGGGCTGGCCGTCGTCCGTGGGGGGAGTCCTCGGCAAAGAGAGGCAGCGGCGAAATTCGAATGCCCGTGGCGGCTGGCAATTCGCGATCGGTGTAGGTACTTTTTGCGTCCGGGCGGAAAAGAATTTCGGGCCGGCAAGGCGCCCGCATCTCTTTCATCGAAAGAACGCATCTATGTCCAGAGTCTGGTTCGGCCTCGCCCTGATGGTTCTCGCCAGTGTTTCCGTGGGGGCCTGCAGCAGTCCGACCACGTTGCAGTCACACTCGCTGTCTCAGGCCCCGGCCGTGGACGGGGCGCTTTCGGAGTGGGGCGGGGCGCTTACCCGAGTGGACGGCCGCTCCGTGTCCATGAGCGCCGCGCCGACCGATAGTCTGTTGTACCTGGCCGTCGTGATTCCGGATCGCGCCCTCATCCGGTCCGTGGCCGAGAATGGGCTCATCGTGTGGGTCGACCCGGCGGGCGAGGAACGGCACACCTACGGGGTCCGGTATCCGCTCGGGCGCCGCGCCCAGCAGGCCGGAGCGGACCAGAGGGGCGGGGCGTCCGGGGCCGACGCGCCCCGAGAGGGGGCGCTTCTCGAAGATCTCTTTCCGTCGGACCTGGCTGTGATCCGGAACGACACGGTCCGCTACCGAATGCCTGCAGGGCTGTCGTCGGCCCTGAAGGCACAGGCCACGCTCGACACCGGATCGCTCATTTACGAAATGGCCGTGCCCGTGTCCGCGTCCCGATCGGCGACGACGAGTGACCGCTGGGAGCACGGCCTACACGCACGACCGGGCGGCACCGTTGCGGTTGGGCTTCAAGTCCCCGACCCGGACGATACCGATCTCGTGACCCCGTCCTCCCAGGGCATCCCCTCGGTGACGGGACGCGGGGGAGGGCGCCGTTCTCCGCGGGGGCGGCGACGAGGGCGCCAGCGACAGCAACGGCAGCAGCCTTCGGCCCCGGCCCCCGAACGGCCGACTCTAGATCTCTGGACGCGCATCGCCCTGTCCGGGGGCTCCTGAAAAGACGGGGGGCGTGCCGAGAGGTCGCGTGTGCGGCTCCGGAGCCCTAACCCCCGCCAAACTAGGCGAGTCGGTCGGGAGCATGGGGGCCGTTTTCGAGGTGTGTCGTGTCGTTCTGGAGGGAAGCGCTCCAGGCTCCGCCCTGCCGCTCCCCTTTTGTGAGGCTGGCGAGGGGGCACCCGGAATCGGGCACGTCCGTGCCCACGAGGAGGCTCAATTTTCCGGAGGCCCCGGTCAAAATCTTCTTGATCGGCGAGGGGGACCTGTTGGTCTTCATCCCCTCATTGCCAGCGCACGAAGGCTTTCGGTGGTGGTTGCTCTTTGGGGCCTAAGAGTCTGTTTTAATTTATCTCCCGGGCTCCGAGCGGCCTTGACGGGCTGCAAATCGCCCCTTTACTCGACCGGTAGCACTCTGAAAGCACTTCACTGCACGGCAGCACTAGCTTCGCGTCGCTTCGCTGGCGCTCAGGGCGCACCACTACAGGCCTCGTTCAGGGTGCGATTTTCGCTCCGTCAATTTTCGCTCTCGCGATCCAACCCAAAATCAAAACAGACTCTAAGCCCGCCGAAAATCGCTAAGGCAATGTCCAAGACAGCGTTCAAAAAGTGTTAGTCAGATCTAAAACCCCTATCAAAACAATCGCTCACGGGCGATTCGGAGAGGAGATAACAAATTTCGCCGGAAAATCCTCCTTTCTGAACAGCTTCCTGGAACAACACATAGAAGCCCTTCGGCGGAAGACCTCAGGTATTTTGGGCTGCATGTTCGAAACGGATGGTCTCCTCCCCAGCTGCCAAATCCAATTCTTTCGAGAACAGCTCCTCTTCTCCAAGGGAGGAGGAAGTGCCTCCCTCTGTCCGTCGCCGCTACAACGTCCAGGCAGCCCAAGAGGAGGAGGACTTTGACCGGCTGACGAGTCTCGCGACCCACCTGTTCGATGCGTCCGCAGCGACGCTGGAACTCGTTGGGGACGGACAGGGGCGGGTGCTCGCGCGGACTGGGACGGAGGGACTGGTTGGAGAGGGAGAGACCGACTCGCTCTACCCCGTGCACGCCCAAACGCTGGAAACGGACGGGACGACGGTCCTCGAAGATCTGAACGCCCACGATCAGTTCTCGGATCATTCCCTCGTGGCCGGAGACGACGAGCCGTTGTCCTCGAAGACAGCCCTCCAGTTTTACGCCGGGGCTCCGCTAACCACGTCGGACGGGCACCGCATCGGCGTTCTCAGCGTGTTGGACACGACGCCGCACATGCCGCCGTCCGAAACTGTCGAGCAGCTCGAACGGCTGGCCGCCATGGCTACAGAGGCGCTCGAACGGCACCCGTGCACCGTGGCCGGTCGGCCGGAGCTGACCCAGCAGATTGTCGACCATCTGCCGGGATTGTTCTACGTCTTCGGGCCCGATGGGCGCTTGAAGCACTGGAATCGACAATTCGAGACGACCACGGGATACGACACAGACGAGTTCGAAGGCCGCCCGGCGTATTCCTTCTTCGACGGAGACGATCAATGGCAGATTGCCAAAACCGTTTTAGAGGCATTCGCCTCCGGCTCGTCGGCGATTGAGGCCGACCTATTGACGAGCGGTGGAGAGCGCGTTCCCATGCTCTTCCGCGGCGAGCGAACTCAGGTTGAGGGGGAGCCGCACCTCGTGGGAGTGGGCGTCGATCTCTCTGAACAAAAAGAGGCCGAGGACGCTCGGTGCGAAGAGCGCAACCGGTTCGAAACGCTGTTCGACAGCCTCCCCACTCCGGTCGTACACGGGGTCTTGCGGAACGGTCGATTCGACATTCTGACCGTCAACGGGGCCTTCGAGTCGGTTTTTGGCTACGACGCCGACGCAATTGAAGGCCGAAATCTGCACACCCTCATCGTCCCGGAGGAGGAGGGTGATCAAACCGTCGAGTACGACCGGCAGGCCCTCGAACAGGAGAGTCTGTTGCGGGCGGAGGTGCGGCGGAGGACGGCGGAGGGGCCGCGCGACTTTCAGGTGCACAGGGCGGGGCGCGTCCAGAAGAACGGGCCGCCCGAGCTGTATGCCATTTACGCCGACATCACCGAACGGAAGGAGACCGAAGCGACACACCGAGAGCGGGAAGTGCTGCTCCGCTCAATCACCGATCACATCTCGGAGGGCATCTACCGGTCGGATCCCGAGCGGGGCATCGTCTACGCGAATGAGGCCTTCGTCAACATGTTTGGGTACGACAGCCTGGAGGAGGTTCAGGAGCTGGATTCCTCGGACCTCTACGCCGATCCCGACGAGCGGAAGCGCCTTCTCCGTCGCGACGGCGAGGTGCTCGAACAGGCGGAAGTCACGTTCCGGCGAAAGGACGGGACGACGTTCGTTGGATTGCTCAGCAGCCGATCAGGCCGCGACGAAGCGGACACCGTCGAGTACTACGACGGCCTCATTACGGACATCACGGAGCGAAAGGAGTACGAGGAACAGCTGGCCTACCGCTACGAACTGGAGCGCAAGATCGTCGATGTCTCCACACAGTTCATCAACACGCCCGCCGAGGAGATCGACGAGGCCATCGAACAGGCCCTGGGCGCCGTCGGCAGCTTCGTAGGAGCGGATCGGAGCTACGTTTTTTTCGTCGACAAAGAGGCGCAGACCACGAGCAACACGCACGAGTGGTGTGCCGAGGGCACTGAGTCCCATCAGCCGGACCTTCAGGACATTCCGTACGCCGCGATGCCCTGGTTCATGGAACGGATGCACCACCGAACGCCGCTCATGGCGGCGGTTGACGACCTGCCGGACCAGGCCTTCAGGCTACAGTCGATTCTGGAGGACGGGGACATCGAATCGCTCGTCGTGCTCCCAATGACGCAGGGCGACGCCCTGGTGGGGTTTGTCGGGTTCGATGCTATCAAGACGGAGCGAGAATGGGAGCAGGACACCGTGATGATTCTGCAGGTGTTGAGCGGGGCGATTGCCAATGCGCTCCAGCGGAAGCAGATGGAGGAGGACATGATTTCGGCGCGGCAGGAGGCGGAAGAGGCCAACCGGTTGAAAAGTGCGTTCCTGGCGAACATGAGCCACGAGATTCGTACGCCGCTCACCTCGATTATCGGCTTCGCCGAGGTAATCGGCGAAGAGGCCTCCGAAGAGAACGAGTCAGTGACTCGGTTCGCCGATCTAATCCATAGAGGCGGCCTGCGCCTGCTGGAGACCCTGGACGCAGTCCTGAATCTTTCGAAGCTGGAGGCCCACGAGATGAAGCTGGCCCGAAGGCCGGTCAACCTCACCGATGGAGCCGAGGCGGTCGCCGAGGAGCACCATCCTCGAGCTGAGGACGCCGGCGTGGACCTCATCATCGAAAGTCCTGAGTCCCCGGTCTGTGCGAAGGCCGACGAGGGGGGCGTGCAAATCGTCGCTCAGAATCTCGTGTCCAACGCGATCAAGTACACCGAATCCGGGGGGGAGGTGCGAGTTCGAACCTACCGAGATGAGGACCAATCAGTGCTGGAAGTTGAAGACACCGGGATTGGGATGGACCAGAAACTGGCCGAAGATCTTTTCAAGCCGTTTCGACAAGCGACGGAAGGAACCACGCGGTTGTATGAAGGCACTGGGGTAGGCCTGGCCGTCACAAAACAAGCGATCGAGCAGATGGACGGACAAATCGAGGTCGACACGGAGAGAGGAAAAGGAAGCCGATTTACTGTGCGACTGCCGAGTGCAACGCAAAAACAACCGTAGGGACTCAAAACAGGGCAATCGCAGCTGTGCTACAGTTGACCAGGCAGGTGTCGGAGATATTCGGCATCCCATCCCGCTCGAAGCCGCATTGTCTCCGTTCCCCCGTCGATTTGATCGTCCTGATTCAGCGCCGGGAGGGCTAGGGGGCGAACCCGCCCCAGATTGTCAGTCGCATTGCCGCTGCGCACCAGGGCCAAGGCACGAGATTGGTGTGAAGGCGAACGGGTCTGAGGTCCCAAGATAGGCCGGGAGCTACGAGGACACCCATTTCTACGGGACGAGCAAGAAGTCTTGGCACACTGGATTTCTGGATTTGAAAGACGGCATTCCTTCCCACGACAGGTTCGACCGGGGGGGCGGCCTGATCGATGCAGAGGCCTTTGAGGACTGTTGTGCCGCGTGGGTCCAGTCGCAGGCGGAATCCGGTCCCAATAGAAAGCTTGTCGCCAGCGGCGGAAAAACGATCCGGTGCTCCGTTAACCATGGGAAGGAGCAGTCTTCCCTGCACGGAGCGGATGCTCCTTGGCGCGGGCAAGCGATCAATCCCTTGTTCTCGCTCAAGAAGTTTTTACGGCCCACAGGGCTGTTCAGTCTCATTTTGACGACCAATGCCTCGGGTCTGGGGCCTTTAAGCTTTAAGCGCGGAGCCAGGTCCCGACTCCGAAGCGACGGGGCAGGCGAACCCTACGGCAGTGCCGCATATCGCAGGGTGTTTGTCTGTTCGAGGGCTTCAGCGCGAGAGGCGCTTTCAAGGAGACCCCTTCGAGGGGGCCTGGGCTCCAGTCAGCCGTTGGGAGCGAGAGCATTCGAACCGCGAACGGAGGATCCGAGATCAACGCAGAGATCCGCTATTTTTTGTCCAGTCGGGAAGCCGTGAGGCATTAGAGGGCGCTGTCTGGTCCGGATCTGCGAAGTCCTAGCGGTTGGCGTGGCGGGCGGGGGAGACGGTTTGCATGTGCTCGACAGTGACGGATATGAAAAGCACAACGATTGAAGCGCCCGCAGTCTTGTGTCCGTTCCGCTCCCCGAACATCCCCCGAGGCGCGCAATATAGCGTCTCGGCTGTCCGCGTGGTCCGTTCCCAATGCCTGCGTTTCCCATGTCTCGGTGTCTCTTGCTCTCTGTTGCCCTGTCGTTCCTTTTCGTCGCCGGAGGGTGTGGGGGGGCGAACGGACTCACCGATGAGGGCGACACCGAGCCGCCGTTGGGAGAGGCGTCTCCAACGGCCCCGCCGGTGGATGGCTACGTCGCTCATCCGGCCCGCATCTCCGTGGATGGAGAGGCCGACGATTGGGCAGCGCTTTCGGCTCGTCACACCGACACCCCCGACGACGGCGGGACCGTGGGCCTCGAACGCGTGTGGGTCGCCCACGACGAGGAGTACCTCTTCCTGTGGATCGAACTCGGCCGGGCCGTCAACCTTCAGGAAGACAACGACCTGACGCTGTACCTCGACACCGACGACGACCCCGATACGGGACAGCAGGCCCTGGGATTGGGGGCGGAGCTTGCCTGGACGTTCGGGGAGCGGTCCGGGCAGGTGGTTCGTGACGGAGAAGAGCGAGAGGTGACCCACGCGGCCCTCGGGTTCACGTCGCTGCCCACGGTCACGTCCGAAACGTTCGAGGTGGCCTTCGACCGGTCGGCGGTCCCTACCGACGACGGGTCCCTGTTTCAGGGAGACAGCCTCCGGGTGGGTCTGTCGACCGCTGGGGATCGGCTGCCGGACGCCGACGGAGGACTCGGGTACGTCCTTTCGGACGCCGACACGCCCCGCGATGCGCTGTCCATCGACACGCCGAACGCCTCGGCCCTACGGATGCTCTCGTACAACTCCGTCAACGACTTCGACCGTGGGCGGAGCGCAATTTTCCTGGAGGACCGACAGCCGAGCTTCCGTCGCATCTTTGACGCCACTGACCCAGGGGTCATCGCCTTTCAGGAGGTCTACGACCAGACCGCTGACCAGGTGGCGAGGGTCGCCGACGAGGCGCTCGGGCGGACGGGCGGGTGGACGTGGGCCAAGACTGGTCAGGATCTCATCCTTGGCAGCCGCTACCCCATTCTCGATACCCACACCATCCCAGGGTACGAGAACAACGTAAGCGGCGCCTTCCTGCTCGACGCGGACGACGCGCTGGGAACGGATCTTCTGGTGGTCAACATGCACCCGCCCTGCTGCAACTACGGTCCCGACGACGATGCGCCCTCCCGCAACGCACAGCGACAGCGGGTCGTGGACGGCGTAGTGGCCTTTCTGCGGGACGTGAAGCAAGGAGAGGGGCCGTTCGGGGTGCCCACGGAGACCCCGATCGTTGTGCTTGGAGACATGAACTTTGTCGGCGAGGCTCAGCACCCACGGACGCTGCGCACGGGAGAGATCGTGAACACCGACCGCTATGGGCCGCCGGCGGCGCCGGACTGGGACGGATCGGCGCTGCTCGACACGAGGCCGCGCCAGGTAGGAACGCCCCTGCATACCACCTGGATCGCACCGGGCAGCTCGTTCCCGCCGGGGCGGCTCGACTACGCGTTCGTCACTGACAGCGTACTCGAGGTCGTCCATGAGTTTGTACTCCACACCCCGGCGCTGCCGACCGACGTGCGGACGTCCCACGGACTGCGGGCGGACGACACGCCGACGGCGTCCGACCACCTCCCCGTCGTAATTGACGTGGCCCCGCGGTAGAGACCGGAGGAGACATCGCGGGTCCGTCACATCTACAGTCGACTGTCACGACGACAGTGGCGGCTTGCCGAAATTTCGGTCGAGACCGGCGTGTCCCCGGGCTGGTACGCGCCTTGATGCTTTAAGCAAGTGAACCGATAGGCGACGGGGCGTCGCGAGACGCCCTGGTCGACACGTTCGCACGACTGTCGAACCCAACCGACACAGAGGTGATTACCCATGACACAGCTCACACGCCGTACCTCCAACCGCACGGTTCGCGACCTGCAGCGTGAAGTCGACAGCATCTTCGATCAGTTCTTCGGCCGCGGAAGCAACGACGATGCGTCGACGGTCTGGGCGCCCCGGACGGATCTCTCGGAGACGGACGACGCGTTTCGCCTCCGCCTCGACGTCCCCGGCACGACGAAGGACGACATTACGATTAACCTCCAGAACAACACGCTCACCGTGAGTGGCGAGCGCTCCAGTGAGCGGCAAAAGGAGGGCGAAGAGTATGTGCGTGTGGAGCGTGCCTTCGGCAACTTCCACCGTACATTTACCCTGCCGGACGCCGTCGATCCAGAAAGCGTGGAGGCCACCCACGACGAGGGAGTACTGACGATCCATGTGCCGAAGACGAAGACAAGCACGCGCCGTCAGATTGAGATCCAGTAGCACACGTCTCTGGTTTCCCTGCCGTTCTCGTCGGCGGGACGTTCGGTGCAGGGGCAGGGATGAAAGTGCTTGCCGTGCTGCCGAACGAGACGTGTCGACGCATCGTGGGGCTCGGTCGGGCCATCGGTCCGGCCGGGCATTTTTTTGTTCCGGGAGACTGGAACGCAGATCCCCCGGAGGCGTGGGACAGCCGATTCACTTTTTCGTAGTCCTACGTCCTTTCCCGCAACGGTGTACACAAAACGATGCCGTCCCACGTCGCCTTTCAAGGAGAGCCCGGTGCCTTCAGCGAGGAGGCCGTACGGTGCGTCTTCGACGACGCCCAGCTGCACCCGTCCGCCACGTTCGAGGATGTCTTCGAGGCGGTCGAAGGGCACGCGGTCGACCGGGCGGTGGTCCCCATTGAAAACGCAGTGTTCGGCAGTGTGCGGATTAACTACGATCACCTTCGCACCCACGCCGTGACGATTATTGGGGCGCTACAGCTACGCATCCACCACTGCCTCATGGGCGCCATCGGGGGCGACGATCGACGGGCTAGAGGTCGTGCGGTCCCATCAGCAGGCGCTGGGCCAGTGCCGGGACTGGCTCCGGGCTCGTGCTGCGGATGCGAGGCCGGAGGCCGCGCCGGACACGGCCGGGGCGGCCCGCGCCGTGGCGGAGACCGAAGACGTGACGATGGCGGCGGTGGCCTCCCGGCGGGCCGCCGAGCGGTACGGCCTTGAGGTGCTCGCCGAGGGCCTCCAGGACAACGAGCAAAACTTTACTCGCTTTCTCGTGCTTGCCCCAAACGACACGGACGCAGACCGGGTGGGGGAGGGCGAGCCGAAGACATCGGTGACCTTCGTCCTGCAGGACAACGTGCCGGGGGCTCTCTTCAAGAGCCTTGCCGTCTTTGCACTGCGCGAGTTGGACCTAGCCAAGATTGAAAGTCGGCCCCTGGTGGGGCATCCGGGCCGCTATCGGTTCTATCTGGACGTATACGGCGACGTGGTGGACGAGGCGGTGGCACGGGCGCTGGGTCACCTCCGAGAAATCACCACGGACCTGCAGGTGCTTGGCACCTACCCGCGCGGGGCCACGTATCCGGACGGGGCGGAACGGTAGGCAGCCTGCAGGCGACGACTTCGGAATCGGAGAAGGAGGAATGGTCTGCAGCCCGGGCACCGTCTTACTCCATCTCACGATTCCGCTTGTTCTTTCCGACACGGCCTTCGTAGGTTGCCGTTACAATCGTTTCTTTCCACTTGACCCGTCTCGTTGTGCTGCCGTACGTCATCCGGGAAGGCGTTGCCAACCTTCAGCGCGCCACGTTTTCGGCCGTGGCGTCCACGAGCGCCATCGCGGTGGCCCTGGTGCTCGTGGGCGTGTTCGGCATCGTAGGGTACGAGGCTACGGTCGTGTCGGACATGTTGCGCGAGCAGGCCAGTCAGATGGAGCTGTTCATCGAGCAGGATGCCACCGAGGACATTGAAGAGGCCCTCCACGCTCGTGTCCGGACCCTGCCGGGCGTGGCACGGGCCGAGTTTATTTCCCACGAAGAGGCCGCCAGGGTCTTTCGGGAGGAGTTTGGGGAGGGAGCCTCTGCCTTTGAAGACCCAACGTTTCTCCCCGCGTCGATCAAGATCGAGATGAGCCCGAGCCACGCCCATCCCGACAGCATGGCTCGGGCCGCGGACATGATGAAAGAGTGGCGGGGGGCGGAGGAGGTCGTGCTGAACCGAGACCTGCTCACCCGGGTGGCGCAGAACCGGCAGCTCATCAACGCCGTCGGGCTGTCCCTGGGGGGCATTGTCGTCCTGGCGGCCCTCTTTCTCGTGGCGAATACGATCCGGCTCACCATTTATGCCCGGCGGCTGCTCATTCGGACAATGAAGCTGGTGGGGGCCACGGACCGCTTCGTGCGGCGCCCGTTTCTCGTCGAAGGGATCGTGCAGGGGTTCGCTGGGGGGACGATTGCCGGAGGCGTCGTGTGGGGGCTCTACCGCCTGTTTTTCCAGCAAATCGACCGGGCCCCTCTCTCGCTCTACACGGAGCTGCTGCTCTTCGGGGGCCTTGTCGGGGGGGGCGTTCTGCTGGGATGGCTCGGGTCGTACTTCGCCGCCCGCCGGTTTATCCAAAACATCGAGCTTCACTGAGAACATTCGTGCTCGGCTTCCTAATTCCGAACGTACCATGCAGCGACTTCTGGCGATTCTCCTTGTACTCGGCGTGCTCGGAATTGGAGTGCTCGGGGCAGGGTGTCAACGGTCTCAAGAGTCGGAGGTGACCCGCACGAGCGACGGAGTGCTTCGGCTTGGCACTGTGGAGGTCGTCGACACGGTGGCGCGGGCCGTCGCCCCGAATGATCGCCCCCTCGTGCTGGAGGGGATGCGGGGGACGGTGCGTCTGACGGGGGCCGACCGGTCGACGACGGACCTCGCGTTCGTGCGGCGCGGACGGGGCGACTCGCGGGACGACGCACAGGCCGTGCTGGAGGGCCTCTCGATTACGGAGAGCGGCTCTGCGTCCGAGTACACCTACACCCTGGCGGCCGATCAGGACGTCCCCGCCGCCGTTGACGTGCAGGGGCAGGTGCCGCGTCGAACGGCCCTTCGTATCGACCGGCTGAGCGGACCGGTCCGCATCGCCGGGGTGGAGGGGGCGCTGACCATTTCGCACGCGCATGGCGATGTCACCGTGCAGGGGGCCGCGGGGCCGGCAGAGGTGGCAATCAAGAACGGGGACGTGGAGGTTGGCTTCCACGCCCTTCCCGCGGACGGAACGCACCTGATCGAGACCGCGAACGGGGACCTTCGTCTTCGCTTTCCGCCGGCGACGGCGGTTCAGGTCGATGCCCAAACGGACGCGGGCACCATTCGGACCCGCGGGCTCTCCTTTGGTTCTGAGCAGTTTTCTCCCATCAACGCCGGGGCACGCTATGACGCTCAGGTGGGCGACGGCGGCCCGACCGTCGAGCTTCGAACCCAGAACGGGAATATTCTGATCGAGGCCGTCGACACGAGCAGGACCGACACCACGTCGGCCCCGGTCACCATCCCGTTGTCCGATACCACTGTGGCCCCCCAACCAGTTTCCGATACGGTGCCGCCGACAGCTCCCGATACGATCGAGGGCAGTACGCCGACGGCGGACACGACGGCCGCGGATTCAACCCGACCGTAAATCAAGCCGAGTCGACGCGCAGAGGACCACGCTGGGCCAAACTGGTCTACTGGTCGTTCCTGGCCGGTAGCGGAGGCACATTCTCCAAGCGCGACAGGTCTGCGTCGTCGTAGGTCTGGTTGATTACCGGAACGAGTTGGTCAGCGACCACCCTGTGGGTGGAGGCGCTTGGGTGGATGCCGTCGAGACTGAAGAACTGGCCGAAGGGCTGGTTGGACTCAAAGTCCGGTACTTGAGGAATTTCGCCTGCCTCTTCGAGAGCCTCAAAATCACCGTTCGGATCATAGAACCCCCACCCGTTCTCGTCTGCAATGGACGAGATAATGTTGTTGTAGGCGGTCGTACGGCTCGACAATGCGTCTAATTCGCCCGGCGTCAAGACACCCGGATCGTCATTGAGACAACTCAGGGTAAACTGTCCATTCGGATTCTGGCGCGCCTGATTGATGAGGTCGAGAGCAAAGAGAAACGAAAGCTGATTGGTCGAGCCCTGGCCTCCTTGGTCATTCGGTGCGCACGTTGATGATACACTGAAGTTGCCTGGAAGCTGATCTCCGGCCTGTTGGGCAAGCCCTAAGTACACCTGACCGGGAAAGATTCCAGGGACGGCAGTTACGTCAGCGACTCCAACCAGGACGGCGCCTTGCAGTGACTCTGCAGCGTTGAGGCTATCAGCAATTGCACGATAGCGTGCTTCGAAGTCGGTGGGGGAAGTGGCTAGGTCGACGCTTCCAGCATTTGCCGCCCCCAGCACATCGTTGTTGCCGATCCAGGCCGTCGCAAAGGTTGGATTGGCATCCAGGGCAGCCTGTATCTGAGTTCGTCCTCCAAGAACAAACTGAGTGAGTTGGTTCGGTCCCGGGGGTAGGTCAGGACCATTGGGATCCTCATTGGAGAGGACATCAAATAGTGCGGCTCCTGGGACGGCTACGTTTTTAACTTGCGAGGTTTTCCCTGATCGCAGTCCACACTGCGTGTCGGGAGGCTGCGGTGGAATCGACTGCAGAGGGGGAGGACACCCCGGTGGATTAAGTGCTGGAATGCCGAAAGGAGTTCCCATCTGCTCGGCGAGAAGCACTGCGTACGACTCCGACTGGGTCTGCACGTTGATCCCGCCCGACTGGAACCCCGCCGTGATGCTGTTGCCGAGGGCCACGTAGTTCGTGAACAGTTCGTTCTCGGTGTCCGGTGCTATGATCGACTCGTCGTCACACCCCACAAGGAGCAAGACCGAAGCCAACAGGACCAGGAGCCCCGCCGGGGCGGAACGAAATGTGCTGGAGTGATTCATGGGTTTTTACAGGTGCAAAGTAAAGGTTGCGCCGATGAGGTTCGCGTTGAAGCTAAAGAGCCCCTGGTTGAGATCGGTCGAGAGCTCTTCCCCCGGTCGAGCTCCGCGCACGCGGCCTCGTCGGTCGTTCTGCTCAAGCCGCTGATACGATATGTTGAGCTCCACCGTGTCGGTGGCGTGCCAGCCGAGGCCAACTGTGAACTGGTTCCGTTCAGATTCCGGAAGCAAGGGCGTCACCGTTTTGTCCGGGACGGCGTCCGTGTTGAACAGGTAGCCGACCCGAGCGGTAAGCGGATCGAGGAGGTCGTACTCGGCTCCCACTCGGACTGCGTGCGTGTCCTCGTAGTCTTCGATGCGAGCATCGTCCTCCAGACGCCCGAACTCGAGCGGAAGCTCGTCGAAGCTCGACCAGCCGGTGAACTGGTAGTCGGCCAGGAGCAGCAGTCTGTCGGTCGCCTGGACGCTGACGCCGGCCACGAGCTGCATCGGGAAGGTGATTTCGGTCTCGACGGACTGGCTGTTCAGTGCGCCCCCTTCATCGGCCTGGTTGCTGAACTGCTCGAGGACCCCGTTGCCGCCAAACTGGCTGGCAAGTAGCAAGTCGGCTGGGGTAGGATCTGGATTTCCGTCTTGATTTCCGTCCGTCGGAAGATCACGTGCCAGTGGACTACTGCTGGGAAAGACGAGTCCGGTCTCAACCTGCTCAAACGTCGCTTCGCCCTCGTATTCCACAGTAACGGGTGTAGTATAGCGGAGTCCGACCTTGATGCGGTCGGTCGCCTCGTACGACAGCCCAATGTTGCCCCCAATCCCAAACTCATTGTCGGCGTCCAGTTTCGTGCGGGCGAAGGCCGTGTGGAAGGGCACGCCGAGTTGACCAAAGGTAGGGCCTCCGCCGGGCGTTTCCGTCTGCGACAAGTCCTGGAACTGGTTGAGCTCGACGGACGAAACCACGAAGACGGGCCCTCCCCCGATCTTCAGCTTCGGTGTGACCTGGTAGGCAATGGAGGGCTGGACGTAGAACGACTGCAGTTGGTTGTCGAAGCCTTCGAACGCGCCGTCGAACACAGCCCCGTCCGACAGCTGGGTCGGCCACTGCGTTTCCAGTCCGTAGGGGACGTACGTGCCGAGGCCGAGGCCGATCTTCTCGGTCAGGCCGTAGGTGAGATAGGCGTGCGGCACGGGAATGACGTCGTTTTCTAGGTCCACCTCCTCCTGCGTCGTGGCTCGGGGCGTGCCGGGATCGTACGTAAAGTCGCCGCCGACGTCGATGAGCGTGGCGCCGACCGATGCGGTAACCCCGTCGGCCCCTGCAAGATGGGCCGGGTTGAAGTAGATGGAGGACCCGTCGCCGCAGCCGTCCGCCACGGTTGCGCCGGCCCGCGCCATCACGCACGAGCTCTGTTCGTAGACGCCAAACCCTTGTGCCAGCGTGTGGGGGGTGCTCCCCAGGCCGACGACCACGAGGAGGGCAAGAACGGCAGAGAGGAACCGGAGGGGGAGAAATGAGGGCATGAACCGAAGACGAGAGAAGATGAGGGACGAGCGACATGGTGCAGAAGCGCAGCCGGAAGCGCTCCCGAAAGGCCTGTGCATCGACGCCTGGACGGAGCATGTGAGGGGCCGTCGGAGCACCAATGTGGATTCTCTACGTAAAAAGTGTATTAACGCGGGGGGCAAAATGCAATAGGAGCGGTCTATCCCTGCCCCCGTGTGCGCCAGTGTAGCGTCACCGGTGCGCTGGACGACAACAGGACGAGAGTGGGAGAGCGGTTGGCAAGAAGCTGGCCGAGGTCGCCGTAAACGGCGGGCCACTGTACGGTCACGTGGTGCTCCTGTACGCGGTGGACGGGTGTTGCGGGACGCTTGATGCGGGCCTGGAGCAGTGTACCGTCCCGGGCAGTGCCAAAGCGCCAGTCGGGGCTAAGCAAGATGTGGGCGCGGGCGTCAGGGGGCGGTGGGACGGGGGCGCGTTCGCCCCGCACCCGGATGCGCTGTTCTCGGCCTCGCCAGTCGAAGCGATACGTGACCTCCACGTGGTCGGCGTGCTCTCGCCGTATGGGTTGCATGGACGTTACCGCTATCGTTTCGCCGTACAGCCGGCGGGCGCCCCACGCGACGAGACGCCGCGACACGTGCGCCTGGGCCGTCCAGGTGCCCACGAGGCCCGACGAGGCCTCCGCGGGGCGTACGTGAATCCGAAGCTCCACCGCCGGCACCCGCTGAACGCCAGGGACTGCGAGGCCGAGCCCCCGAACGTCTGCGAGTTCGACCCCCACGAGACTGACGTATGTTGTTCCCTCGTGCCGTGCGGGGACGAGACCGTCTGGCAGAAGAGGCGCCACCCGGTCCGGATCCACCGCGTATCCCAGGACCACTCGATTCTGGGCCGTGGCTTGGAGGACGCAGCGAGGGGCAAGTGATGAAATGGACATGGACAGACGGTGGGCAGCTCGGTCAGTGCCAATCGTTCCTGCACGATGGCTCCCAACGAAAACGGGCGCGCCCCGACAGGAGTCGAGACGCGCCCGGGTCGTTCATCACAAGGATGAATCGGGAGACGGGGCCGTGTCAGTACCAATCAGTATCAGTACTAGTCAGTGTGGGGCTGGAGGTCTTGGCGGCTGTGGCGCTGGCGGAGCTTCCGGAGGGCCTTCTCCTTGATCTGGCGGACCCGCTCCCGGGTCAGGTCGAAGCGTTTGCCAATCTCTTCGAGGGTAAGCGGGTGCTCGCGCCCAATGCCGAAGTACAGGCGTGTGATCTCGGCCTCGCGGTCGTGCAGGGCGCTGAGCGCGCGCTCGATGTCGATCTTGACCGACTCGGAGAGCATCTCCTCGTCCGGCGAGTCGTTGTCCTCGTCCGGCAGCACGTCGAGGAGGCTGTTGTCGTCCTCCTCATTGAAGGGAGCGTCCATCGACAGGTGGCGACTGGTGTGCTTCATCGCCTCGCGCACCTTTTGGACATCGATCTCAAGCTCCTCGGCCAGCTCCTCGATGTTGGGCTTGCGGTCGAGGTCCTGTTGCAGGCGGGCGCTGGCCTTCCGGATCTTCGAGATGGTGCCGATGCGGTTGAGGGGAAGACGCACCACGCGGCTCTGCTCGGCGAGGGCCTGAAGGATGGCCTGCCGAATCCACCAGACGGCGTAGGAGATAAACTTGAACCCACGGGTTTCGTCGAACCGCTTGGCGGCCTTGATGAGGCCGTAGTTTCCCTCGTTGATGAGGTCGGCCAGTGACAGGCCCTGTCCCTGATACTTCTTCGCGACCGACACGACGAAGCGGAGGTTGGAGCGACAGAGCTTGTGAAGGGCCTCCTCGTCACCATCCTCGATGCGTCGCGCCAGCTCGACCTCCTCCTCCGGCTCCAGAAGATCGATTTTCCCGATCTCCTGGAGGTATTGGTCTAGCATGCGTTGTTCGCGAGAAACTTGCATATGGTCCTGTCGGGTTTGTGGGTGATGAGCGGTGACAGTGATGGAGCGGACGACACGTCCCGGGACCGGGTGCGGGCCTCCCGGGGACACGGACGCTCTCAACCAGGGTTAGAAAGTGCCGAAGCTCAACCGAGACCGAGTCTGTGGAGGATCCGATCCGCATTCCGCGAAGTCATCACGAGTCACGTGACCGGTTGTTCCAGCGCTAGCGGCGGGGAAATCCTCGGGGGAACGTTCTCATAGATCCTGCTCAGCGGCTTTGAGTACGCCATCGGCCACCTCGCGGGTGTCGCTCATGCGTGGGACCTTTGTTTGTCCGCTGATGTCGTCGTTGGTTGCCTGGAGCCAGTGATAGAACGTTCCCTCCGGAAGGGCCGACACGTCCGGGCCGTCCAGCGCCTCGCCCTCGCGGCGAATGTAGTAGTGTCGATTGACCTCCTGCAGGTGCTCGTCGAGGGCCTGCTCGAAGGCCGTCAGGGCGTCCGGGGCGTGCTCGAACTCGATGAGCCACTCGTGCCCGGGCTGTGTGTCATTCGTCGCGGAGCGCGGGGCCACGTGGTAGTCGGAGACGTGTGCCCCGGTCGCCTCGCAGGCTTTCCGCAGGGCGGCACGAACCTCGTCTCCATAGATGGCCTCCCCGTACTCGTCGATCATATCGCTCGTGCGGCCCGCAACGGTAATCTTGTGCGGGAAGGTCTGCGTGAACCGGAGGACGTCGCCTACCTCGTAGGCCCAAAGCCCGCTGCAGGAGGTGACGTGCAGGGAGTAGCGCACGCCCGGCTCCACGTCGGCAATTGTACAGCGGGTCGGATTGTCGGTGCCCCGCTCGTCGAGCGGCACAAACTCGTAGAAGACCCCATTGTCGAGATGCAACAGCATCGAAGGGTCGTCCAGCTCGTTCTGAAAAGAGAAGAAGCCCTCGGAGGCGCCGTAGGTCTCGACGAAGTCGAGGTCGTGCCCCACCTTTTCCGCGATCAGGTCGCGGTACGATCGAAGGGCGACTCCGCCCGAGATGAACACCTGCAGGTTCGGCCATACCTCCCCCACGGTCGTGGCGGTGTCGTCGTGTCGCTCGTTGTGCAGGTCGATTAGCAGGTCGAACAGGTTGAGGGCCCAGGTGGGCACCATTACGAGAAGACGAATGTCCTTGTCGACCGTCCGCTCGGCAACGGCCCGCAGCTTTTCTTCCCAACTGGGGAGAAAGGTCACTTCATTCGGAACGGCCTGGAAGAGGGCACGGAAGAAGCCGGGGGCGTTCTCCGCGAGGATGCCACTGATCTCGCCCGCCTTCGTGCCCGGGTAGTTGGGATCTTCCTCCACCCGCCCCGGCAGGGTAAGGTGACGTCCCCCCAGAAAGCCGGGGTCGAGGCTCTCCTTGAGGTAGTTTATGCCGGTGCCCACGCTGAACGATCGGTTGTGGTCGATCGTCTCGTCGCTGATGGGGATCACCTTGCCGTCGGAGACGGTGCCGCTGGACACGGCGAAGTTGGTAATGGTCCCGGGCCACATCACGTCGGCGGCGCCCCGCCGAACCCGCTCCGCGTCGTCCGCGATGTCCGCGTAGGTGTGCAGCGGCACGCGCTCCTGGTAGGCCTGCACGACGTTGGATGCGTCGGCGATCTCGGAAAAATCGAACCGGCGTCCCCATTCAGTGTCGGCGGCCCGCTGGAGCAGGCGACGAAGCAGCGATCGCTGAGTGGCAACGGGGCGAGACGTGAACTCCTGAACCCGTCGGAGGGGACCCATCCATTGCAGGGCAGAACGTACAATGTCGTCCATCGACAAAAAGCAGGCGACGAAAAAGCAGGTCGTGTGGGCCGCTTCGTGGAACGTGCCGTAGGATACACGGAACGGCCGGAAAGTTTCCACAAAAACGGGCGATGGATCTCGTTCCGACAGCGCTCTGTGTATACCTTGCCCCGGCAAGTGTTTGTGCATCGCCACTTCTTAAAACGCGCACCATCCCCATGCCTCGCACGTCGCGCTCAACGTCATCGCTAGCCCCCGATGCCTTCCCCGTCGACCGGTTTGTGCTCCGCGGGGACGACTACACGCTCGACTGCCGGCCCGGCAGTCCAGACGCCGAGGGGGCCCACGTGATGGGAATCCTGAACGTGACCCCTGACTCCTTTTCCGACGGGGGTCAGTACGTAACCGTCGAGAAGGCCGTGTCACGGGCCGCCGAGATGTTGAGTGAAGGGGCCTCGATCATCGACGTAGGGGGCGAGTCGACCCGGCCCGGGGCGGATCCGGTCTCGAAAGAGGACGAGCGCGATCGGGTGGTGCCCATTATCGACGCCCTCACGGACCGGTTTCCCGAGGCGGTGGTGTCCGTCGACACCTACAAGCCGGACGTGGCCCGGGCGTCTCTCGCTGCGGGGGCGGACATCGTGAATGATGTCACCGGCCTCCGGCACGATCCCGAGATGGCCGAGGCCGCGGCCGACTGGAAGGCGCCTCTCATGCTCATGCACTCGGTGGGCGAGCCGGGCGATCTCACGCGGCCCCGGGAATACGACGACGTGACGGCTCAGGTGCGCGATGGGCTGGCCCGGACGGTGGAGACGGCGGAGCAGGCGGGGGTAGAACAGATCATCATCGATCCGGGCTTCGGCTTCGGCAAGTCCGACGCTGAGAACTTTCGCCTGCTGAACGAGATCGACGAGCTCCTGACGCTCAACTGCCCCGTGCTTGTGGGCGTCTCCCGCAAGAGCACGATCGGTGCGGCCCTGGGCACGTCCGATACCCCTGCCCCCGTCGACGAGCGGCTCTTCGGGTCGCTTGGGGCCACAGCCGCCGCCGTGGCCCGAGGGGCAACCATTGTGCGGACCCATGACGTTGCGCCCACCGTCGACATGCTGAAGGTCCTCGGGGCCACGCTTCGTCAGCGCTAGCGCCCTCGTGCCGCCCGCATCCCCCGACCTTGTCGTCTCTTTGCATCCGGCCGACTCGCTCCGTGAAGGTCTTCGAGATTATCGGCTTCGGGATTGGCGACGCCATCGAGATCGTTGTCGTCGCCTACATCCTGTATCAGCTCTACCGGCTCATGCGCGGGACGATTGCCGTGCAAATCGCCCTCGGCCTTGGGGCCCTGTTTCTGATCCAGTTCGTGGTGGAGCTGGCCGACATGACAGTGCTGACCACCGTCTTCAGCTACTTCAATCAGGTCTTCGTGCTGGCGGTGATCATCATCTTTCAGCCGGAAATTCGGCGGTTGCTCCTGCTGCTGGGCAAGAATCCGATTGTGCGGCGCTTTGTCAGCACAACCGACCAGAGCCAGATCATCGACGAAACGGTGGGGGCGGTGGAGGAGATGAGCCAGCAGCAGATCGGGGCCCTCGTCGCCTTTCAGCGCAGCACCGGCCTGCGGAGCTACATCGAGACCGGCAAGACGTTGGAGGCGGAAATGTCGCGCGACCTGTTGCTCACGATCTTCTACGGGCAGAATCCCCTGCACGACGGAGCGGTCATCGTCAATAACCGCCGCGTGGAGGCGGCCCGGTGCATTCTACCTGTCTCCACGAGCATGAAGCTGAGCCCACAGCTCGGCCTCCGCCACCGTGCCGCGGTGGGCCTCACCGAACAAACCGACGCGTTCGTTGTGGTCGTGTCGGAGGAAACCGGGGACATCAGCGTTTCGCGCGATGGCGCCCTCATCTCCAACATCACCCCCGAAGAGCTCCGGACATACCTCACGAGCGCCCTCACGGGACAGTCCACCTCACAGGCGAGCGCCTCGGTTCCTGCCTCGGTCTGAGAGACGCTGTTCTTCATACTGCTCCTCCGCCCACCATGGCTGCCACTCCGTCGGACGACCGGAAATACCGCCACCAACGCACACAGCTCGTCGAGACTCTCCGGGAGCGGGGCATCCACGACGAACAGGTGTCGTCGGCGATCCGGTCGGTGGCCCGCCACGCCTTCGTGGATCCGGCCCTTCGCGACCGCGCCTACGCCGACGAGGCGCTTCCGATTGGGCTCAACCAGACCATCTCCCAGCCCTTCACGGTGGCGTATCAGACGTCGCTGCTGGACGTAAGGCCGGGCGATCGCATCCTGGAGGTGGGCACGGGCAGTGGGTTTCAGGCCGCTGTGCTCTGCGAGATGGAGGCGCGCGTCTTTTCGGTCGAGCGACACGACGCCCTTCTCGGGCGGGCCCGTTCCGTGCTCGACGGGCTCGGCTACGATGTGCGGACACGACACGGGGACGGGACGAGGGGATGGCCTGCCTTTGCGCCGTACGACGGCATCGTAGTGACGGCGGGAACGCCCGAGATCCCCACCCCGCTCCTGCGTCAGCTCTGCGAGCCGTCCGACGAGGAGGGCGCCTCCGGGGGGCGGCTCGTGATCCCACTTGGGGAGCGTGGGGGACAGACCATGACGCGGGTCACTCGCACCGGCTCAGGGCCCCATGACTGCGCGCAGGAGAAGTTTCACTCGTTCCGCTTCGTGCCGCTGGTAGACGAGGACGAGAAGAATGCATGAGGCAGGCCCCCTGCTCCTGCAGACAGAAGCTGTGTGCGGGGGCGTCTCCCGCCCTCAATGGTAAAAAATTGCATACGACCGGTCCACGAGGCCCGGCCGGAGAAACCGATGCGGCCTCCTGACCTACGCGGAGGACAATCGGTCGAGAAGCCAATCAACGTGTCGGGCCCGCATCCCATGAGCTTCCTCTGCCGGGGCGGACGGTGCGCTGAACTCGGCCCATCGTTCACTCATGTGCGCGGCATCATGGGCTGCCTGTTGGGCCTCTGGGTGCGTACAGGCCTGAAGCGTGAGAAGCCGTGCGGCCTGGGGTTCACGCTGGGGCAGGCCGAGCGACATGGCCAACATGACCGAGTCGGCGGTGTCGCGCCGGACGCGCTGCCAGGCGTCCGGGGCATCCCGCTGGGCCGCAGCCCAGAGCCGGCCGGCGGCAGTGTGGGCCGACACCGCCCCGGGGTTCACCCGTCGCGCACACCAGCGTGCGAACTGACGCACCACCGCTGGCCCCTGCCGGGTCGAGACGTGATCGATGAGCGGACCCCGCGAGTCGGAGCTGGGAGGATGGTGTTCCCCCGTTGCTCGGTCGAGCACAAGCGGCCGGTGGGTGCGACTGTCGAAAATGTAGTAGTACTGGCCTACCTTCGCGTCTGACATTCTGGCTGTGAGGGAGGTGGCCCCCGTCCTGGTCTTGAGGAGGGTGGATTGCACGTTGTTTGTTGTGCAAACTAGCACCTATTGATAAGCGAACCCCCAAAGAACGTTCGCTGGCCGGTAACAAAACGGCGAAATCTGCAACAAAGCCGCCCGGTCCAAATATGAGGAAACTGTTGATGCCATTCCGGGGATCCTCATCAGAGCGTGTCCCGCCACGGTGAGATTGTTCAGGATCCTTCGGGCTGCCCGTACTGTTCTTGCGTTGTCGTTTGACACGGATCTCCCCGACGATTCCATGAAGCGCCTCAGCACGTACCACATTCTCCCTGCCGTCCTCCTTATCGCCTTCGGGGCGGTGCTCGGTGTGCAGCTCGACACGTATCTGACCGATGAGGATCTGGGCACGCAGTTCGACAAGATGCGGCAGGCCCTCGTCGTCATGAACAAGGAGTACGTGGACCCGCTGAACGCGGCCGACGTGGCGGAGGAAGGCATCGAGGGAATGATTGGCAGCCTCGACCCGCACTCCACCTACATCCCGGCCGACCGGGCCGAAGACGTGAAGGATCAGTATCAGGGCTCCTTCGGGGGCATTGGGATCGTCTTTGAGGTGCCCAACGACACGGCCCGGGTGATCTCGCCGGTGGCGGGCGGCCCTAGTGAAGAGATGGGCGTGATGGCCGGCGATCGGATTGTCGGCATCGAAGACTCGTCGGCCGTTGGGCTTTCGTCCAACGAGATTCAAAACAGCCTGAAGGGAGAGATCGGGACGGAGGTGCGGATCACCGTGTACCGTCCGACGATGGACGATCGTCTCGACTTCACCCTCGCGCGCGAAGAGATTGAGACGCAGTCTGTGCGGTCGCCGTACATGGTGGACGAGCAGACCGGGTACATCAACATTACCCGGTTCACCATGAAAACTCACGACGAGTTCCGGGAGGCCACGTCGACGCTGCTCGACCAGGGCATGGAACGGCTCGTCCTCGACCTCCGCGGCAACCCCGGCGGCGTCATGCGCTCCTCCTGGCAGATCGCGAACGAGATGCTGGGAGAGGGGATGACAATCGTGGAGACCAAGGGGCGGAGCGAGCAAATGAACCGGACCATCTCGGCACGGCCCGGCGGCATGATCGCGGATCAGCCTGTCATTGTCCTTGTGAATCGCGGATCGGCATCGGCGAGCGAGATTCTGAGTGGGGCCTTGCAGGACCACGACCGGGCCTTCATTGTGGGCCGACGCACGTTCGGCAAGGGGCTCATCCAGAAGCAGTTTGACCTCGGGGACGAGAGCGTGCTGCAGATGACCGTGGGACGCTACTACACGCCGGTGGGCCGTCTCATCCAGTCGCCCTACGAGCGGGGCGACCAGGAAAATTACTACCGGGAGAAGTTCTCCACGATCAGCCAGGCGACCTACCATCTCGACGAGTACCGCGAGAGCATTCCTGACTCGTTGGCGTACCGGACCGACCACGGCCGAACGGTCTTCGGCGGGGGGGGCATCCTCCCGGATTACGTGGTGCAGCCGGACACCACGGCGCTGACCCACCTCGTCCAGAGCGGCCTCGACTATGCCTTCGCGCGGAAGTACTTTACGGAGAATGAGACCGATCTCCGGGAGGCCTGGCAGGAGCGGCCCGAGGACTTCCAGTCCTCCTTCGAGCCGTCCGAAGACATGATTGACTCCTTCTGGTCGTTCACCCAGGACAACGGCGTTGAGATTACGGAGAACCCGGACTCGGTGAACACCTCGGAGCGGGTCTACGCCGCACAGACGGCCCAGAAGGAGAAAGACTTCGTTGCGACGCGGGTGAAGGGCTACCTTGCGCGCCTGATGTACGGGCGGGGAGTGGCACGTCCCATCCTGAACCGGGCCGATCCGATTTTTCAAGAGGCCATGTCGCTGTGGCCTTCCTCGCAGGACCTAGCGGCCTACCACTCGAAGACGACGACCCGCCAGAACTAGTGCGCTCCGCCGGAGGTCTAATCTGCTCGCCGGCGCGTGCCAGCGGGCGGGTCGGGAGGCGGCGGCCATCACTTTCGGGGGGCATCCGCGAGTGCATCCCAGAGCAGCTCGGCGGGATGCTGGGCGGTACGGGTGGTAACGTCCTTGACCTGGGAGCGGCACGAGAAGCCGGGGGCGGCAATCCGGGTGTTGGAGCCGGTCTGGCGGACGGCCGGAGCGAGGCGGAGCTCGGCCATTTGCTTCGAGACGTCCACGTGCTCGGCCTCGTAGCCAAAGGCCCCCGCCATGCCGCAGCACCCGGCGTCGACGGCGGTCACGTCGTATCCGGCCAGAGAAAGGACCTGCTCCGTCGCCGCGGTCCCGATGAGGGCTTTCTGGTGGCAGTGTCCGTGCAGCAACACCTCGCCGTGGCCCTGCCACAACCCTTCGTCCAGCGCACCGTCCTCGGCCCGCTCAGACAAATATTCTTCGAAGGTGTAGGCGGCCTCGGCGACGGCTTCCGCGCGCGCGTCGTCGGGGAGGAGGTCTAAGAATTCGTCCCGGAGGGTCAGGATGGAACTCGGCTCCAGTCCCACAATGGGCACGCCCTGCTCGGCGTACGGGCGCAGCGCATCGACCGTCCGGCGGGCGCGGCGCCTCGCCTGGGGAACGAGCCCTTTCGACAGGAGCGTGCGCGCGCTGCCCACGGAGGCTGGCGGCAGCTCAACGCGGTGCCCGGTGGCCTGAAGCACGCAGGTAGCAGCCTGGAGCGGGGCCGGTGTGTGGTAGGCGTTGAACGCGTCCGGAAAAAGAACGACGCGCGGTTCGCGCACGCCGTCCCCGCCCACCTGAGCGTGCTGGTTCTGGTGTTGGAACCACTGACGAAACGTCTCGCGGGCGAACGGGGGCAGGGGGCGCTCCGCGCTGATGCCCAGCATGGCCTCGCCTGCTCTGCGGAAGGCCGACTGCTCGCTTGCCCAATTGATGAGGGATGCCAGGGGCGTGCCGCTGATCCAGCGGGCCGCGTCGGGCTGACGGGCGAAGAGGCGGGTGCGGAGCGGCATCCCGTTGTCGTTCCAGTAGTGGTGCAGCCACTCGGTCTTGATTTTTGCCATATCGACGTTCGACGGGCACTCCGTCTTGCAGGCCTTACACTGGATGCACAGGTCCATGACCTCGTGCATGTCGTCGCCCGTCATCGCGTCCTCTGAGAGGTCGCCGGCCAGGGCGCTCCGGAGCGCGTTGGCGCGGCCCCGCGTAGAATCCGGCTCCTCACGGGTGGCCATGAAGCTGGGGCACATGGTGCCGGCGCGTAGCTTGCGGCACGCGCCGTTGCCGTTGCACTTTTCTACAGCTCCGGCAAAGCCGCCGTCCTCGGAGAAGTCGAGCTCTGTGCGGAACGGGTCGGTTTCGTACGTCGGGCCCATTCGCAGATTCTCGTCCATCGGCGGCGCGTCCACGACCTTGCCGGGGTTCAGGATGCCGTCCGGGTCGAAGAGCGCCTTCGTCTCCCGGCAGAGCGCGTACAGGTCCTCCCCGAGAAGGTCTGGATTCGCCCACCCGCGGGCGATGCCGTCCCCGTGCTCTGAAGAGACGACGCCCCCGTACTTCTGGACGAGGTCGAGCGACGCCTTCGCGATGTCCGTCATCTTCTCTACCTCCGTCTCGTCCTTGGTGTTAACGAAGGGCCGCACGTGGAGGCAGCCAGCGGAGGCGTGGGCGTAGTAGGCGGCGCGCGTGTCGGTGGCGTCGACGAATGTGGAGAGCTCGTCGATGTAGTCGGCCAGGTTCTCGACGGGGACGGAGGCGTCCTCAATGAAGGCCCACGGCTTGTAGTCCCCGTCCACGCCCATCAGCAGGCCGAGCCCCTCCTTTCGGATGGACCAGACGTTCTCGACCGCGTCCGGCTCGGTCACGCGAACGGTGGCGTAGCCGCGGTTTGTGTCCGCCATGGTTCGTTCGAGAGCATCGAGGGCCGCGTTGACGTCGGCGTCCGTGTCGGCGGAGTACTCGGTGATGAGCACCGAGCCGGGCGCCCCCTCCAAGAAGGTGAGACGCTCGGCGTAGCCGGGCGTCTGCTGGGTGCGCTCGATCGCAACGCCGTCGAACAGCTCCACGGCCGACGGGTCGGTGCCCAGGACGGTCGTCACGGCCCGCAGCGCGTCGTCGCGCGACTCGAAGTGGACCACCCCGAGGCCGGTGCTGTTGGGCTTCTCGACGAGGCCGCAGGTCAACTCGGTCGTGACGGCGAGCGTGCCCTCGCTGCCGCAGAGGAGCTTCGCGAGGTTGGGGGCGTCGTCGAGCAGCGCCTCCAGGCGGTAGCCGTTGTTGCGGCGCCAATGGTTTGGGGTGTCTTCCCGGATCGTCTCGCGGCCGCCATTGGCCAGCAGCGCCTTCAGGCCGCGGTAGATGGCGCCCTCCAGCCCATCGTCCCGCATTTTGTCCTGCCAGGTGGCCGGATCGGTGGGGCCCACGGAGGTCTTCGTGCCGTCGGCCAGCAGGACCTCGGCCTCGCGGACGTGGTGGATGAAGTTGCCGTACGCGATGGAGTGGGTGCCGGTGGAGTTGTTGGCGAGCATGCCGCCGAGGGTCGCGCGGTTGGCGCTCGCCGGGTCGGGGCCCACCATGAGGCCGTGCTCGGCGGCGGCGCGGTTGAGCTCCGCCAGCGTCACGCCGGGCTCCACGCGGGCCGTCTGTGCCTCCGGGTCGATCTCCAGAACGTGGTTGAGGTGGTTCGTAAAGTCGACCACCAGGGCCTCGTTAACACCCTGTCCAGCGAGCGAGGACCCGCCGCCCCGAGGCAGAACCGGCACGCCCCGCTCGCACGCGACCGACAGGGCCGTCTGCACGTCTGCTTTCGCCTCGGGGACGAGGACGGCGACGGGCACCATCGTGTACATGCTCGCGTCCGTCGCGTAGAGCGCCCGCGTCATCTCATCGGTGTGAATCGTGCCCGAGATGCGTGGACGGAGGTCCTCGGCAAGTGCGGCCGTTTGTGAGGACGGGGCGGAAGGAGCAGGCATGTGGGAGTAGGACGTAGTCCGAGGGGAATACGGGCTTCCGCTTTCGGGAATGGAGAAGGGACTTACAGTAGGTCTGTGCTGTCGGCCTTTTTGTCCTGGCCCCTTCCTGGCTGCCAGTCTTGAGCCGTCGCGATCTTTGTCCTCTGAGGACTCAGAACCCGCTTCAATGTGGAAACGGAGCCCCAATCCGCTGCAAAGCCCAACCGGGGGTCCAGTGCTGTATCTCTCATGGAAGGTGCAACCGGCTGATCCCTCTTACGGCCCATTGTTTCAAGATGATGTGATTCCGGTTCTATGGTGCAGGCCGGACGGTACAGATGCGAACGTGGTCGTGCCGGTGCGAGGAGCCTGTTGTGTGCCTCGCGGTCGGGCGGTGGATCGTACGCCTCAAGTCCGACATCGAGTCCCGGCGGCCTGGGCGCATCGACCAGTGCGCATCGGCTAAATTTCGAGCACGCTGCCCCAGTCGGGCCGGTGCACCTCCGTTTCGGGGTGACTCTCACTGATATGCTCGGCCATCCAGCTCTTGGCTTCGGGGTCGCCGTGAATCAGGAGTACCGTTTCCGGATCCATCCGGTCCACGAGGGAGAGAAGCTCGCGCCGGTCGCTGTGGCCGGAGAAGCGAAACCGCTCAACGGTGCAGTGCACCGGCTGGGGGCCGTGCCCGTCCGCCAGCATGACCGGTGCGCCATCTTCTTCCGCGGCGGCGTCCTGCAGCCGGCGTGCGGGGGTGCCCTCCGCGGGGTGGCCTACCAGCAGCACGGCGTCGTCTTCGTTCTCCACGATGCGACGCGCCAGAATATTCGACAGGGTCGGCTCGATCATCATGCCGCTGCTGACGACCATGATCCCGGGCCCCTCCAAGATCTCACGTTTTGCCTCCGACTCGTAGGGCACTCGCTTCTGGTCGACGGCATACACCTCGTCGCTGGCGTCGATGCGGGGCGTGGTATCGCGCGTGTCGTCGTACACCTCTGCGATGGCCCGCATGGAGCCGGCTGTGTAGACGGGCACATCGGTCGGGATGGCGCCCTCCCGCTTGAGCTGACCAAGCAGCACCAAGATCTCCTGCGCCCGTCCCATCACGAACACGGGGATGAGCGCTGTGCCTCCGCGGGCGAGCACCCGGGCGAGGGTCTTTCGGAATCGCGCCCGCTCTTCGGGACGGCTGGTGGCCGAGGCCTCGGGCTCGGCCCCCTGCGTTGATTCCAGCATCAACACGTCCGTTGTGTCCGGGTACGTCCCCCCAGGGATGATGGTCTGGGCCTGCAGGTTCGTGTCGCTGGTGTAGAAGAGCCGCCGCTCGCGGCCCCGCTCCTCAAACTGCAGCTCCACCCCGGCCGAACCGAGGATGTGACCGGCCGAAAAGAAGCGCCCCGTGACGGATGATTTTCCTTTCGGCCCTGTGAGGTCAAACCCTTGCTCAAGGTCGTGCGTGAGGTAGAGGTGCTTCAAGGCCTCCAGGTCATCCTCGGTGAAGAGCGGCTCGTGGCTCGTCTCGCCCCGATCGCGCCGCTTTTCCTGGAGGCGGGCCGAGGCCGGCAGTAGGATGTCGAGCAGCTTCTTCGTCGCGCCGGTCATGTGTGCCATGGCGTGCGGAAACCGGCGCACGAGGACCGGCAGGCTGCCCATGTGGTCGTGGTGGCCGTGCGTGACGAGGGTGTGATCGACGTAGCTGTCGGCCCGATCGCTCACCCAGTCGAAGCGAGGAAGTGAGTCGGGACCGTCGCGTTGCGGATCGGTGCCGACATCGAGGGCGAGGCCGGTGCCATTGAGGTCGAGAAAATGACAGCTCGCACCAATGCCGTCTGTGTCTCCGAGGGCGAGAAATTTCATGTGGGACGTACGAGTCGAAGGTCGCGAGTGAAGAGAGAAGCGGGGCCGTTGGGGGGTAGGCAGACGGACGCGGGGACAGAGGGCGGCCCTTTCGGGAGAGCCGACGGGGACAGCGGGGGGGAGGGAGCGCGTGGAATCTAGGCAAGGCCGGCCTCCGCCTTCCGGGCATCCTTGTAGTCCTCCCAGTCCGCCAGGAAGCGCTCCAGCCCGCGGTCCGTCAGCGGGTGCTCCAGCAGCTTCGTCATCGTCTCGAACGGCATCGTCGCCACGTCCGCCCCGGCCAGGGCCGCGCGCTTCACGTGGGTCGGGTGCCGAATCGACGCGGCGAGGATGTCGGTCTCGAAGGCGTAGTTGTCATAAATCGCTGCGATCTCCTCGATCAGGCCCATCCCGTCGGACGAAATGTCGTCGATGCGCCCGATGAAGGGACTGATGTAGTCGGCCCCGGCCTTCGCCGCCACCAGCGCCTGCGTCGGCGAGAAGCAGAGCGTGCAGTTTGTGGGGATGCCCTCCTCGTCGAGGGCACGCAGCGCCTTGATCCCGTCTTTGATGAGCGGAATTTTGACGACGACGTTGTCGTGGATCTGGGCCAGGGTGTGGGCCTCCTCCATCATGCCGTCGAAGTCGGTCGCCGTCACCTCCGCGGAGATGTCTCCGTCGACGGTCTGGCAGATCTCCAGCACGCGCTCGTGGAAGTCGACGTTGCCCTCTTCTTTGACGAGCGAGGGGTTTGTGGTCACCCCGTCGAGCACGCCCATGTCGTTCGCTTCGCGGATCTCTTCTAGGTCGGCCGTATCGACAAAAAACTGCATAGATGAGGCAGCGCTGATCGGTGGGCTAAGCAGTACAAGGTGAAATTTCTCAGTTCCCGAAGGAAAGGCTCTCAACGAGCAATCGATGATGGAGTTTAGATACAGTTCTGAAAAGAACCGGGAGGGCAGTCCCTGTGAAGCTGTTTGTCGTGACATCGCGGGGTTTGTTTTCTACGTTACATCCGGTGCGCACGGCCCAATGTCCTCGCCTCACGCTTCACAAAGGTCATGTCCGCAATGCATCTTTGCCTTTTCGAAGATCCCCATGTCGCCGGCCTCCGTCCCCTCGTCGACACGCGGGCTGTGTACGACCTGCGGCTGGGAGGGCGCACGCTCCTGGAGACGGCCTGCGATGCCTTTGGCCCGTCCGGGCTGGTGCTCCACGCCCGTCCGATCGTCGCTGACGTCACGCGCCATGCGCATTCGTCGGCCGCCGTCAACGTGCTGCCAGATGGGGGCGACGTCCTCTTCGTCAACGGGCGGTATGTGGCGGGGGCCGGCGAGGCGCTCCGGCACCTGACGGAGGCCCCGGCCCGGACGGAGGCCCGTGCGTTCGTCCAGAACGGATCGCTGGTCGCGGCGTGGGTGCCCGAGGCATCAGCCCGCCTGCCCGACGACGTGCTCGCCCGGCCCGCCCTGACGGCGAACGTCGTCCGCGACCTCCCTGTCACCGATCTCGACGACGCGACGCTCCTGCGGCGGCCCTGGGACCTGCTCGACACCCTGCGGCCTGCCCTCGCCCGGGACGCGGAGGCGCTCGCTGGCCCGCCCGTGCAGGCGTCGCTTGTGGACCGCCCCCACGCCACGACGCACGAGAGCGCCACGAGCCTCCGCGAGGAACAGATTCATCTGGGGACGGGCGCTACGATCAAGCCCGGGGCCATCCTCAACGCGGAGGACGGCCCCATTGTCCTGGGCGCGAACGTGACCGTCCACGAGCGGGCCGTCCTGCGCGGGCCCTGCTACTTTGGGCCGAAGACGCAGGTCAAAATTGGGGCGAACATGGAGGGGGTCGCCACGGGCACCTGGTGCAAGATTGGGGGGGAGGTGCACGACGCCGTCCTGCAGGGCTTTTCGAACAAGGGCCATCCGGGCTTCCTGGGCCACTCGGTGCTCGGGCGGTGGTGCAACCTGGGGGCGGACACCAACACCTCCAATCTCAAGAACGACTACGGGACGGTGTCTGCCTACGCGCCGGACGAGGGGCGCTTCGTCGACACCGGCCGCCAGTTTGCGGGTCTGTTCATGGGCGACCACTCCAAGTGCGGGATCAACACCATGTTCAACACCGGCACGATCGTGGGGGCCAACTGCAACCTGTTCGGGGGCGACTTCCCGCCGCGCTACATGCCGCCGTTCTCGTGGGGTGGGGCGTCGGGCTTCACGGCGTACCGGCTCGACAAGGCCTGTGCGGTGGCCGAGCGCGTGATGGGGCGCCGCGACACGCCCTTCACCGACGCCGACCGGGCGCTCCTCACTGCACTGTTCGAGCGCACTCAGGACGAGCGGGCCGAGCACCACAGCTGAGGGGGCGGCACGGCTAGCCGCCGACCGCCTGCACAAGAAGCCACGCGTAGAGCGCCTCGGCGGCGAGGGCGGGGAGCAGGTAAACCAAATGATAGCGTGGCGCGTCGGCTGTGCCGCCGTACACGCCGAACGTCCGTCCAAAGCTGAGCAGGGGCACGAGGCCGAGCGCGACGGAGAGCCCCAGGTCCCACAGCGCACGCCGGTCCCGTTCCGGGTCGGCCGGGCGGTAGGCGGCGCGAATCCGGCCGAACAGGGGGGGGCGTTCCCGGTGAGCCGCGCCCCGAGCTCCATGCCGACCGTCACCGTGCCCGCGCAGCCGGGGCGGGTCGTGAACAGGAGGCGACGCCCCGACTCGCCGCGCTGCTCCAGGCACCCCGGCCGGTCGGGCCAGCCCACTGAGACCTCGACGCCGTCGGGACGCACCCAGGAGGGAGGAAGGGCACGACGGTACGAGATGCCTGCCTCCTCCGTCCCGGGCAGGACGAGGTCCACGGCCAGCAGCAGGCTTAGCCCCACCGTGGGCACCGCGAGCACACGAATGCCGCGGATGAGCCACCGGACAAGCGTGCGTCGGCCGACCGCCCCGTCGTAGCGGCGGCCTCGGTGTCGCGGGTCCCGTGTCGTCATGCGTCGGACGCAGGGGCAGGTGAGGCGTCCGGGTCGAGGTGCACCACCGCGGCCTCCGTGGCGCGGCCGTCCTCCACGGTCAGCCGGAGGCACGTTTTCGTCTGATGAAAGCCCTGCTTGCCGGCGGCCCCGGGATTGACGTAAAGCATGTCGTTGAGGGCCGCCACGCGCTCCACCCGGAGGATGTGGCTGTGCCCACAGACCAGCATGTCGGGCGGGTTGGCCGCCAGTTTCGCGCCCATGCCCTCCTGCCAGCGCCCGGGCCGCCCAGCAATGTGGGTCATCCACACATCGAGCCCCGCCACCGTGAAGCGTTCGTGCTCGGCATGCCGGCGGCGAATGGAGGCGTCGTCGACGTTGCCCCAGACGGCCGTGACGGGGGCCACCGCCTCCAGCCCATCCAGGATCGCGGGGTCGCCCACGTCCCCGGCGTGCAGGATCCGGTCTACGCCCGACAGGTCGCCCGCGAGGTTGGGATGAAAGTAGCCGTGGGTGTCCGAGAGGAGGCCGAGCGTGGTCACGGGGAGGAGGGGAGAAGGGGAACAGGAACCGAAGGCGCGGCGCCACCCGGAACCCGTGCGCAATTCAAACCTGTGCGCATTTCAAAAGCCCTGAGGCGTGGGGGGCGATGCGTGAGGGACGAGCAGTCGTCGGCCCTCTCGCTGCACGCACCGCGAACACGCATCCCGCCTCGGGACGGAAGGCACCATGCAGACCGTCAGTCCGATCGGGCCTGTGGGGGCGGTGTTCCAGGCACTGGCTTCTTACAGTGCGGCCGTTTCGCCGGCCCCGAAGACGCGGGGGGCGTATCCGGCCTCCTCGAAGGCCTCCTCGAACGCGTCGAGGTCTGTCTCAAGGGGCGGGAAGGTGTCGTAGTGCAGCGGAAGCACCCGTTCTGGCTCCACCATCTCGGCGGCGTGGAGCGCGCCGTAGATGCCCATCGTGAAGACGTTGCCGACCGGGGCCAGCATTACGTCCACGTCCCACAGATCGCCCACCCATTTCATCTCTGCGAAGGGGGCCGTGTCGCCGGTATTGTAGATCACATCGTCTCCCAGCTCCAGCACGAAGCCGTTGGGCACCCCGCCGTAGGAGCCGTCGGGGAAGGAGGAGCTGTGCCGCGCGTGGGTGGACTCGACGTAGCCCCAGTCAAACTCCACACTGCCCCCCTCATTCAGCGGCTGAATCGCATCGTGGCCGTACTCCTGCTGAACGTACTGCGTAATCTCGAAGTTGCTGATGACGAGCGGATCGCTGGTGTCCAGCACCGCCTCCGCGTCGGAGAAGTGATCAAAGTGGGCGTGTGTGATCAAGAGGACATCGGGGTCGAGCGTGCCCGGATCGGTCTCGGTGTGCGGGTTTTCCGCGAAGAACGGATCGAAGAGAAGCGTGGCGTCCGCCGTTTCGATCTGAAAGGTGGAGTGCCCGAAGTACGTGAGGTCCATGACGGTCGGTGTCGTCTTGCATGATTGGGAGGACGGAACGAGTCTGCGTGATGGAACGGAGGAGGCCACCCGCCCTGTTTCGCGGAGGGGGGCAGGCGTGTGCCGGAACGGCCCGCTATTTGAGCAGCACCATCCGGGCGGACTGGATGCCCTCGGGCGCTTCGAGGCGGGCAAAATACGTCCCGCTGGGCAGCCCGTCCGCGGTCAGCGTCCGTTCATAGTAGCCAGGCTCGTGCACGCCGCCCGCGAGGCGGGCGATGCGCTTCCCAGACAGATTCCAGACCGTGAGGGTGACGGGCTGGGAGGTCTCGACCCGGTACGCAATCGTGGTGGATTTTCGAAAGGGGTTTGGAAAGTTGCCGACGAGGTCGACCTTGCGCTCGGCAGCCGGCTCGCCCCCCAGCCCGATCTTGATTGTGCTTGTGTTGCGCTCGACGTCGGAGGCCGACGAAACGTATCGGATCCGGTAGAAGACGACCTGTCCGGGGACGCTTTCGTCCGTATATGTGAACTCCTGCGCCTGCCCGGAGGACGTTTCGGCCTCGGATGCTGGAAGGCGGTCTACAGGTGTGAAGGACGTGCCATCGGGGGAGCGCTCGACGACAAACTGCCCGGGGGAACCCGTCGCATCGATGGCCCTCTGGGCGTTCCAGCGGAGCGTGACGGACTGCCCGTCGGTGCGGGCCCGCAACTTTTGGAGGGGGGGTTGGAACGAGAGGGAGGTAGGGGCCCGCCGGGGGCTCTCGGCCCGAGCCAGCCCAGGGGGCAGCGCTTCGCCGTCGAAGCTGAGTCGAAACGGCTGTGCCTCCTCGTTGGCGGGAGGGGCGAAGGGGCGCGTTCGCATCCGGCGAATGGTAGAGGCCGCACGGGCTGTGGGCCAGATCCGAAGTTCGTCGAGCCGTCCCACGAAGCGCTGCGCAGGTGCAAGAGGGCCTTGGTTGGGGCCCGCCCGTGGGCGTCCCCCCAGAGCGAGGGAAAGAGGGCCGGAACGTCGGGGGAGGGCCTCGGTCTGGAGCGAGTCGGCCATTTCCCCGTCGAGCATGAGGTAGAGCCGAGCCTCGGCCTCGTCGTGGACGACGGCGGCGTGGTGCCACTCGCCATCGGCTATGGGGGCCGTGCTGCGGAGGGCCTGATGACGCCCGCCTTGCCCACAGTAGAACCGAAGTCGCCCGCCCTGGTCGGTCACAAGTTCGAGCGGGTAGGACGTCGCCTCGTCGCCCGTCCACGAGGACAAGATCACCTGGTCGAGACCGGTGGTTCGTACCCAGAACTCGACGGTGAAAGAGCGGCTCTGGCGTGGGGCGAGGTCGGGGGGGACCTGAAGGGTCGGCGAAGCCGTCGCGCCGGTCAGGACGAGGGCCTGGTTCGACCCACTCGCCCGAGACGGAGAATCGGCCTCGACGGTCCGGGTGCGGCGGTCCTCAAGGCGCATCCGTCGCCCCAGTGAATCCCGGGTGGGGCCCGGCGTGACGAACGGGGTGAGCCGCCACCGTTCGGGGCCCGTTTGGGAGGGGACCTGCACCCGCACGACCAGCTCGTGCGGGCTTTCAAAGGGCGAATTCGTCGTCAGAAATACAGTCCCTGGGTCTCGGCCGGACTGGAGGCGAACCGCAACGGACGACGTTCCATACCGGAGGAGGTGAACCTCCTGAATTGTCCAGTCCTCTGGAAGCTGCAAACGGACCCCGTCGATTGGGGAACTCGGATTGAGGGTTTCGAATAAATTGATCCCTGTTTTTCCCGTCGACCCCGGTGGGACTCCTTCTTTCGTCTGCGCGCTCGCGAGGTGTAGATCGGCCCCGATCGTCCCGACGAGCAGAACAAGACAGACGATGCGGGCCATGGCCACTGGCTGTGTTGCGGGGATTGCCCCGACGTTCGGTGCCCCCATTGGTTGCATTCCTGAACGGTGTTCAGGGCCGTGCTGTTGGGGAGGCAGGGTGTAATCATAGTGTTGCCTTTCGTGAACTACAAATGAAGCACACCCCGTCCGTCTCTATGGCTGCCCTTCCCGAAGACTTGAGTGGCGTTGGTACCCACCGTGGCAACAATCCGGAGTCGGAAACGGGGCAGACCGTCCGCTCTCCCACGGGGCCGGACCCGAACGCGACCGAGGCGCAGCCTGCCCCGGGCCTGTTTTTGGTCGTCCGGGCCCCGTCTGAGGAGCGGCTCTCGATCCAGGCCCACTCGGCTCAGGCGGAGGTGGACGGGCCCGACGACGGAGACGAAGTGGGGCGGTACCGCACCGTCGATGCGCTTCGTGCGGCCCTCGCGGACCTGGAGATGAGCGAGTACGTCGCGGTGTTCGAGGACGCGGAGGCCAACCGTGTGCTCGTGGAGGACGACGTTTCCGGCCAGCACGCCTGGATCGGCACACCGCGCTATCCGCAAATCACTCTGTTCCGGGAGGCCGAGAAGGCCCGTGCGTTTGCCAAGGCCCACGAGTTTCCGGCCTTGAACGCGTAGATCATTAGAACAATCTCGTGGGTCAGTCCCACTTCTTCTTTCGTCCCTGGTTTTTTCAGCGTCAGCTTTTCAGACCCTGTTTTGATTTTGGATCGGATGGGGCTACTGCCTGCGCCCGGAGTCCACTTCCCCGGACGCCGAACGCGATGCAGTTTCGGGGGGCGAGGGACCTTCCTCTGACTCTGTGTCTGGTTAGTACGTCAGTGGGGGGCTCAATTCTGGTCATGCCGCCGTCTGAGGCCCTTCGGCTGTGGCATCCGGGCGGAGGCCGTGTCTGGGGCGATAGGGGACAGGGCCTACGTCGCTGTTTCTAGTGGCATCCTATCCCTCCACGGGGAAGAGGGCCGCATCCCGCATTTCCTCGGCGCGTGCATACAGAAACGCGCATCCTGCGCCGGAAATCCTGTGAGTCCTCCGGATTCGCGCCTAGCATTCCATCCGTTCGCAGAGGTGTTCGCGGAGGGACTTTCGGGCCCGGTGGAGCCGAACCCGCACGTTCACCTCCGTCAGGTCGAGTTGCTCGGCCGCTTCCGCGGTGGACTTCTCTTGTAGATCCCGCAACTGCACCACGCGCCGGTAGTGGTCTGGCAGTTCCTGAAGGGCATCGTGCACGATCTCCTTTCGCTCGGACCGCTCCACCTCTGCCCGCGTTCCCCCGGTCGTTTCGTCCCGGTTGACCTGCAGAAACTCGATGGTCTCGTGCTCGAGGTAGTTGTGCCGGTCGCTCGTGCGGAGGTGGCCGTACGACAGGTGCTTCGCAATGGAAAAGAGCCACGTCGACACCGCGGCCTCGCCCCGAAAGTCCTCGATCTGGCGGTAGGCCTCGGCGAAGGTCTCTTGAACGATGTTTTCGGCCTCGTCGGCGTCCTCGACCAGCTTGATCACGAAGCGTCGGAGCCGTTCGCGTTCCTGTTCGAACAGACACCGGAATGCGTGCTCGCTGCCGGCCTTGAGGGCCTCGACTGTCGGATCGTTGGCGGTGCAGGGCTGGGGCATCTCCATAAGAACAGACTGGGCGGGTGGAAGAGGCATGAGTTCTTGTCTCCGTCGTCCCTTAAGCCTACTTTGGCCCCGGCATAGAGTTATCACAGAAGTCTAACACGGGGATAAGATTTTGACGACACGCTGCGTGCCCGCTCTGTCCTGGCCCCTCGACTGACCGGTATGTCGCTTCGTTGGCTCGCTGTCTCGCTCCTGCTCTGCATCGTTCCCATCACTGGCATGGCCCAGTCCGAGTCTGTTCGTGTGCGGGACCTCGGGCTGGCCCCCGGGCTCTTTGGGCCCGGCCCGCACAACGCCCTCACGGACGTGGCCGGCGTGCAGGTGGGCCACCGCACGCTGGTGGAGGGCGATTCGGTGCGCACCGGCGTGACGGCGATCCGGCCGCACGGGGGGGATCTCTTCCACGACAAGGTGCCGGCGGCGGTGCACGTGGGCAACGGCTTCGGGAAGGCTGCGGGCGTCCTCCAGGTGCAGGAGCTGGGCACGATCGAGACGCCCATCGTGCTCACAAACACGCTCGATGTGGGCACCGCTGTGGCGGCGACGGTGGATTGGATGCTCGACCAGCCGGGGAACGAGGAGGTCTCTTCGGTGAACGCTGTGGTGGGGGAGACCAACGACGGTGTCCTCAATGACATCCGCGGGCAGCACGTGACGGGGGACGACGTGGTTGCGGCCATCGAGTCGGCGTCGGGCGGTCCGGTGGCGGAGGGGAGTGTAGGGGCGGGCACCGGCACCCGTGCGCTGGGGTGGAAGGGGGGCATTGGCACCAGTTCGCGCCTGCTGCCCGACGCGTACGGGGCGTACACCGTCGGGGCGCTCGTGCAGGCGAACTACGGCGGTGTGCTCCGCATCGACGGGGTGCCGGTGGGCGAACGACTGGGCCGCTACGACTTCCGCTCGGTCGTCGAGGAGACGGGGGACGAGGAGACGCCGGAGCCCGACGACGCGGGCTCCTGCATGATCGTGCTGGCGACCGACGCCCCCGTTTCGCCCCGCAACCTGGAGCGGATGGCCCGGCGCGCCATGCTGGGGCTGGCCCGCACCGGCAGCTACGCGAGCAACGGCTCCGGCGACTTCGTCGTGGCCTTCTCGACGCAGAACCGCCGTCCCGGCGACGCCACGCCGCGCCCGGACTCGCTGCTGCCGAATGCCCGGATGAGCCTGCTCTTCCTGGCGACGGTGGAGGCGACGGAGGAGGCCGTCTACAACGCACTCACGGCCGCCACGACGGTAACGGGGCGCGACGGGCACACGCAGGAGGCCCTGCCGCTGGATCGCCTCCGTGCGATCCTCCGAGACGCCGGTCGCATCGACGTGAACGAATCGGACGCGCCCCGCCCATGACCACAGACTCGGACCGCCCGGCCCCGCCGGGCGACGAACAGATCGAGACCACCTTCCGTCGGCTGCGCCGGGACGGCCATTCGCGCCTGGAGGCCCTCCGTCTGATCCTGGACGTGCTCGACGTGTCCCTCGCCGAGGCGAAACGGCTGCTCGCGGGCAACGACACCTGGGCCGAGGTCCGGTCGGAGACGGGGGACGGCGCCCCGTCTTCCATGGGAGAGGACGTAGGGGGCAATCCCGTTCCCCCCGCACCCGGCTGATCAATTGGAGGTGGGCGACGGCAGCCCCCGCAGCGACGCGACAGGGCCCTGTGGGGCTCGGGTGCGAACACCGTCGCCGACGACGCACGATGAGTCGAGCGCCGGATCGTCCCCGGATGGGGGGAACTCAGGCGCGGTCCATGGTGGCCGGCACGTCCCAAGCGGACGTAGGTGGTCGTGACAATCGACGAACTGTCAGGCACCGATTGCCTCCAGTGCTGAATCGTCTCCTCGTGGTGTTGGTCATCGGAGGCTCCCAGGGCAATGAGATATCCGGCATCCACAGACCCTCGGCTCATTCCCCGGAAAGGTGCTGATCATGGTTTACCGAAGCATCTTCTGCTCCGCACGAGACTGGATCCTGACTGAGCCCGGTGATCGGATCCTCGTCCTTCTGCTTAGCCTTTCGAACTGGCTCAATGACAACACGGCCATTCTCGTCTCGGATCTCTACCTCTTTGGCCTCTCCAAGCATCTGACGGGGCACAGTCACGCCCTTCTCACCAACCTTGACTTTCATAGCGTGGGAAGGGCATGGTCTGGGAAAGGGATTATGCTAGAATTGGGCACTCGCTTGAGTGCCCCTCTGATCAGTGAAGTTCAAGGGAGGATTGCAAGAGGCGCGGGAGTGATCATAACCTTGAGAGCTACCCTGCGCTGACCCTCACGCATGGAGGCTTCCGAAAGTCACCAACCATCCACCAGAGCTGTAGGCAGAAGAAAGAGGCGGATACGTGAAGCGTCAGGTGCAGTGGCGGGATGTGCTCCCCACACCTTGCCGCTACTGCTTCTCTTCCTGATACGTCTGCATCACCTGCTTCATCGACCGCCGCACTTCTTTCATTATGACAGGCTGCACTTCGGCCATGTAGGTGCTCATCTTTTCCATAACTGAGCGTCCCTCTGGCGTGCTGTAAAACTGTGTCAGGGCTTCTATCTCCTCGACCGTAAAAGTAGCTGTCATGGCGTCAATCATAGCGGTCCGCAGGGTATCGTACCTCACTTCGTCCATCAGTGCTTGCGTCATTTCTTTCCTTTCACCAGGCATTTGTGCGGTCGTCTTCTCAGCAACGTCGCTCATCATCTTCTCGACTGGTTGCACTTCCAGATACTCCTTGGCGGCTTGGCGCAGCTCTGCTTTCGCATCCCTGTCAGTTTCCTGAGCAGAGGCAACACCTGCAAACGTGAGAAGCAGCACAAGAGCAGTGACCGATTTTAGGTATCTCATACTTCACGCTCGATTTGATTTAGAAAACTCTATTCAACTGGTGTGGGGATAACGGTAGAATTCAATTGCGACGAGCAACGTTAAAGGGGGACGAGAGACGCTACCGGCTGAATCTGGCCCCTGCTCCTCGTCGGCTGCAACGGGGGTATGCCTGCATCCTCAACACGAGGAAGACAAAGAGCAAATCTTGACATGAGTGATGATCGAGCCCAGTTCCCCATGGTCCGCCCGGCCGAACAAATCAGGTTCTGTCGATTGGCAATGATTTGGAGGGCTAAGATTCACCAAAGTCTACGATCGTAAGAACTGTCCCCGTGATGGCCGACCACACGCCTGTGGCCATTCCGTAGGTCAACGAGGTAGCGGCAATTGCCGAAGACAGGGCAATGCCAGACATTGTGCCAACAGCTCCCAAAATTAGACCGGCGGTAGTGAGAAACTTGTTCGGCTCAAGTGCTGCCATCGTATTTTTTTGTTTTGGAAACAAAGCGATCCAGTTTGAGAAGAGAACTCATTCATGGCTGGTTCCAAAAGATCTCGCGCGGCACAACGTGAAGCTGGGGTGCAAGGGACTCTTTCTTCGCTGAATAGAGTCTGCTGCGCCAAATGACTTCGCCCGCCGAAGTGTCCGTCCGCTTGCGTGAGCACTCTCGGTCAATGATGCCGAACCCGTTTCAGCTCTCTTCAATCGAACCCGGCACCCGCCCCTTGTCAAGCCGTCTGTAGTGTTATGCGGCGCTCACTGAACTATCGGTTGAGGATGCTCCGCGATGGTGTCGTCCAGCCACCGTTCGGCGTATGGAAGCAGCGGTTCTGGCAGCTCCTCTGGGGCATACCATCCCCACGCGATTCCTTCCTCGGATCCTTCAAACTGGCTGCTTGACGCACGACAGACGAAGAGGCTCGTAACGAAGTGGATGGCTTCTCCGGTGGGGAACTCCACAATTTGAAACGTGGGGTCTGAGTAGAGCCCGACGAACCGAGTGATTTCGATTTCCAAGGAGGCCTCTTCGTCCAGTTCTCGCTTCAGTGCCGAACGGACGTCTTCTTCCGGTTCGACGGCTCCACTCGGTGGAGCCCACCCGTGCCCTACTCGCCGCTTGTGCATTAAGATATCGCCGTCTGGGTTGAAGACCACCCCTGCGACGCCAGGTCGAATGGCGAGCGAATCGCTACTCATCCTAAGAAGAATCCTCGGGCAGAAGATCAGTGAGCGAAGAAATCACTCGGTCCGGCGTTGCCGCTGTTTCTTGCTCCAGAGGCCGGCCGTTTTCACGCCGCAAAAGGAGGGCTGCAATCCCCATCTGTTTCGCCCCGAGGATGTCGGTCGTCAGACGGTCGCCCACCATCAGGGCCGCTGCTGGGTTCCGGCCGTTCAGGGCAGCTTCGAACATCTCTGGGTGTGGCTTCCCCACAACATCGGGAGTAGCATCGGCTGCCGTACGGACCGCCGCGACAATGGTCCCGGTGGCGGGAGCCGGGCCTTCCGGCGTCGGAAAGGTCGGATCTTCGTTCGTCGCTACAAACTGTGCTCCTTTTCGAATGAGCCGGGCCGCGCGCTTGATGTGCGGATAGGAAACGCGACTGTCGCACCCGATGACGACCGCGTCTGCGCCGTCGTCCGTTAACCGCAGCCCTGCACGCTCAAGCTCGCGGCAGAGCCCTTCGCTTCCTACGACGTACACCGATTCGAGCCCGGCCTCACGCAGGGAAACAGCCGTCGCCCACCCGCAGGTCACTACTTCCTGCACGCGTGCCTCAACGCCAAGGCGTTCGAGTCGCGCGACGACCCCATCTCGGGTTGGACGGGGATCGTTCGTCAGAAAGCGAAGGGTCTTTCCACGTTCGCGCAGACGCCGGAGAGCCCAGTCCGCTCCTGGAAGTAAAGTGTCCCCCACGTATACAACGCCGTCGAGATCGAGCAGAATGACGTCGAATTGTTCTGCAATCATTTTAGATCTCGGGGGTTACACCTCCGCCGGTGGGGGGCGCCGCATAACGATTGAGCTCAGGTGCAAGGGGGGCTTTCCTAAGCAGAAGCCATTTTACCAAACGGCTCTGCCCGCCGAAGTATCCATTCCCCCACATCGCCACTCTCGACCAGCGAAGTCGAACCCGCCCAGCCCACCTTGTCTGAAAGCGGCTCGTGCCCATTTTCAGCCATAGGACAGGGGTATAGCGCGCATCCCCCTGCAAACATCGTCGGCCCTCAGAGGATCAACGCAGCGATAAGTCCAGCTCCGAAGCAAACGGCAATGATGGTCGCTCTCCTTTTCCGCGATGTGTGCGTGTCTGCGTCCTCTGTCGGAACCAGGAACGAGTTGAGAAGACCTGATACCAGAGCGAAAGCCAGCAGCGCATGATCAACTTGCTGCAACTCGTCGGTGTAGAACAGGCGGACCGCCACGAATGATGCGGCGAGTCCTGTCGTGACTGCCCACACTTTGTACCAGAGCGGCCTTCCCTTCAGATGCGCTAGCATAAGAGACTCGTCCTCATCTTGAGTCGCTGTAACGTCAAATTCAGCCGCGACGGGCCTCAAAACCTGTGAGGAGTGCTCAGGAGACACCCCCCTGTGAAAACAGCGTCGGCCCGTCGTTGGCTGTCGTGGCGTGTTATGATCTCCTATCTTCAGCGTTTGACTTCTGGAACGCCCCTGGCGGCATGTCGCTCCACCGCTTAAAAGCTTTGCTGAACGAGGACACCGATTGGTACCCAGCGGCGGCGGTTGCCTCCCCGACCGTGCGGTCGGCATCGAGAAGCACCTGTCGCGCCCGGTGCATCCGAAGCCGGGTGAGGTGTTCGATGGGAGGCTCTCCCACGAAACGATTGAACTGCTCCGCAAACGCCGTTCGGGACAGGAGGGCCTCTCCGGCAAGCGCGTCGACCGTCCACGAACGGGCCGGGTCGTCGTGCATGGCGGTAAGGGCCCGTCCAACGTGCGGATCGGAAAGGGCGCATAGCCAGTCGTCCGGCTCGAGCCCCCCGCGCCGCCCGGCCCCGCTGGGCGACGAACAGATCGAGACCACCTTCCGTCGGCTGCGCCGGGACGGCCATTCGCGCCTGGAGGCCCTCCGCCTGATTCTGGATATCCTTGACGTCTCCCTTGCCGAGGCAAAGCGGCTCCTTGCGGGCAACGATACGTGGGCCGAGGTTCGATCGGGGACCGGGAATGGCGCCTCGCCGTCTGCGGGGGAGGACGTGGGGAACGATCCCGTTCCGCCTGCGCCCGCCTGACTAACGTTGACCCCCGGACGGAGGAACGACGGCCCCGCCCGACGCGATGAGTCCTGCGGGGCTCGGGTGCGAACACCGTCGCCGACGACGCGCCATGAGCGGTGCGCCGGGGAGCGCCGGGGAGCGCCGGGACCCCAAACCGTGCAGTCAGCGCCTCACATCCCCAGCAGCAGTCCGGGGGCAGGTGGGGTGTCGATTGTGCTGTCCCCCGATCCCATCTCTGGTGTACCACCTGCCTCGGAGGGGGCCGGGGCGTGTGGAAAGTGCAATGGTGGGAGGTCCTCACGCGCAACGATGCGCAACAAATGGCTTCCTCACTGCTCCGGCCACCCCTGCCCGGCCGCCCGGCCTTCCTGGTACGCCTGCTGAGCAGCGTTCATCATCTCCGGTCCCGCAACGACCAACGCGACCACGATGCCAGTCGCACCCGCGAGCGCAACCCCTTTCCCCCAGCTCGTTGTTCTCCTTAAGATGCCGAGTCCGATCACAATAATTCCGATCAACAGTACTGCTTCCCACATGACGGTCCTGATATCTGAAAGCAATGGGGAGTTGTGGCAGCACACGAATCGCCAGCCGTACCGATCGCAAGTCCTATGCGTACTGGCACAACAGCCGCGTGACACAGTCAGCTCGCCACGATATGGAGCGGAGAGAGCGTACGACGGTAGCGCCGTATCGTAGTAGCTGAGGTGCGGAGGGCAGGAAAACGCCAATCAGAACTCGATCCAGCGAAAGTGAAAGCGTTGGCAGGGAGCTTCCATTCTCTAGCCTATCTACTCCCGTTCAGAGACGCCGAAACTGCCTATCAGACCTCAACTGATTACAGCAACGGTCCTCCGTCACCTCTAACGGGGGGTATCCAGCCGCAACCCCCTCGCTCAGTTCCTCTTGCCTTCTCTAATCCACTCTGTGAGTCGCCTTCGAATCCGCTGCACCCGATCAGGACTGATTCGTCCAATTCTTCCCTCAAGGACTTCTCCCTCCACAACCGCCAAGCGACTGATTCGCACAACACTCGTCTTCTTCAGTCCCGACTGCTGGAAGTCGCTGTCCCCTTCCTCGATCAACTCATCGAATCCCTCGATCTGCTGATGTAGCTGCGAGGAGATCATGCAGATCAGCCAGTCGTCGTATGGACCCGGCGCTTCACTCATCAACAATGCGGGACGAAGCTTGCCCTCCGCCAAATCCGTTCGCGGAAATCGAAAGAGAACGATCTGACCAGATTCCTTCACGATGACGAAAACCGCTCTTCGAGATCTTCTTTCGTATACTCAGGTTCGGGGATTTCCTCCATTTCCCGCATTGCAGAAGCGAGCGACAGCCGGGTCCATTCCTGCTCGTCTTCCCGAGCCTGTTCCCGCTCGGTCTTCGTAAGCAGATACTTCACGAAGTCGAGCACCTCGGCCTGCGTTTGCTCCGGGAGACGCCGGACCTGCTTGTTGATCTTCTCGGCAACGTCCATGGTTTGAGACGGAGGATACAGAAGAATTTGCACTTCAACAGCACGTACGCCGAAGCGAACGATTCAGTTCACATCACTCCCCACAGGCTGCATAGCGGAAAGCTCACCTGCGAAAAGTGAGGGCATCACGAGTGCGGAGGGCACAGGAAGGGCTCCGCGCGTCAGAGATAAGCAAAACGGCATCTACTTTTCGTCAGGTGTAGCGAA
>NZ_NCQY01000009.1:591878-608795 GCF_002894645.1 Salinibacter altiplanensis | reverse complement strand
GGGGTGGTTTTGGGGGTGGAGGCGGCTTCGGGGGGTTCGGGGGCGGCAGCTTCGGCGGCGGCGGTGCCGGGGGCTCGTGGTGAGGAATGATGCGTGATGACGTGACGCATGATGCCCCCGCAGCCGATCAAAACGCCGATCCTCCTTCTCCGACTGATGTGTGGGGAATTTTGTGAACCGTTTTTACCCATTGTGCGGGGGGCAACCGCCTTTGCCTGTGGGCGTACGGGACATGGGGACCGGGGGGCGTGGGAGTGTGCCCTCCATGGCAGGTTCTCCGCGGTCCCCCCTCTCCGCGTCCTTCCTGCAGCGTCAAGGAGGTTGGAGATTCTCCCGAGGCGTCGGTTTTGTTTAGAGTCCTGCTCACACGTTGGTAGCCCCGCATTCCCATGCCCACCGACCGACTGGATCAGCTGAAGGCCTTCCACGAAGAAGACCCGGAGGACCCGTTCACGCGCTACGCCCTCGCGCAGGAGCACCTGAAGCACGACAATGCCGCACGGGCCCTCGACCTGTTCGAGGCGCTCGTGGAGACGGACCCCGACTACGTGGGGACGTACTACCACCTTGGCAAGCTCTATGAGCGCCTCGACCGCACCGACGATGCGATTGACACGTACGCACAGGGCATTGAGGTGGCCCGCGAGCAGGGCACCCAGAAGGACCTGTCGGAGCTCAAGGACGCGAAGCTAAAGGCCGAAGGCATTGGATTTGACTGACCCTCTCGCCCGCCGATGCGCACTGTCGTTCTCGTTTTGGGCCTCCTGCTGATGCGGGCCGGCACGGCCCCGGTGGGGCACGCCCAGTCCCCAGCCGACTCGGTCTACACGGTCCAGTCCGGCGACACGCTCTACAGCATCGCCCGGCGCGCGGGGGTGTCGGTCGAAGCGTTGCGGCGCTGGAACGACCTGGAGGACACGGCGCTGCGGGTGGGACAGGCCCTCCGCGTGCGGCCGCCCCATCCCGTTGGCAGTACAGAGGCGTCCCCCGACACGACGAATGCCCCGCTGGATTCGGCCGCCGCGGACCCACCGCCTCCGGACCCACCGCCTTCGGACACGGCCGCCGCAGAACCGCCGGTGTACGGTCGTCACACGGCCGGGGAGGGCGACTCATTCGTCACTCTCGCCCTTCGCCTTGGCACCACGGCGGACACGCTCTACGCCCTCAACGACAGCACCACCGCGCCCCTTGCGCCGGGAGAGCCCCTCCGGCTCCCCAAGCGCTTTGCCCCGCCGAGTCATGTGGTCCAGCCCGAGGAGACCCTCTACGGCATTGCGGGCACGTACGGCGTGAGCACCCGGGCCCTCCGGATGGCCAACGCCCTCGACACGACCGCGCTGGAGCCGGGCCAGCGCCTCCGCCTGCCGGGCCGGCAGGCCCCGGAGGTGCCGCCTCCGGGCGACTGGGCCGCGCCCGACTCGACGGGGGCCGTGGCCGTCTACCCGGACCCGTTCGCCGGTCGCCTCACGGCCAGTGGCACGCCGTACGTCCCCGACGCCCTCGTGGTGAGCCACCCGTCGCTCCCCTACGGCTCCGTCGTGGTCCTCTCGCGTCCCGAGGCGGACCGCCACACCTTTGCCCGCGTCGTCGACCGGGGCCCGATCGAGGCGGGAACGCTGCTCGACGTGTCGGCGGCCGTGGCGGACCGGCTCGGCATCGACGCCGACGCGACGCCGACTGTAGAGCTGCGGACGGTGTGGGTAAGTGGTGAGTGACGCGTGATACTGATACGTGAGGTCAAACGTCACGCATCACTTTTCACCCCTCACGCGTTCCCCCTGCGGTCTTTTCCCTTCGTTTCTTTTCTTCCGTGCCGCGATGGCCTCAACCGGCTGGCGCACTTACCACAGAGCCACCCGCTCGGCCACGTACGGCTTCCTCAGCGCCCTGCCGCTCTTCGTGCTCTACGAGACGATGATCGTGCTCGTAAACCTTGACGCCACCCGGCCGGTGCGGGTCGAGGCGGGTGTGTGGATCAAAGAACTACTCATGATGACCGGGGCGTCCGGGGGACTGGTCCTCGCGCTGCTCGTGGCAGGGGGCGGTGGGGCCGCGTACCTGCTGGACCGGCACCGCACCATCCCGCTTCGGGGGCGCTACTTCATGGGGCTGGTGGGGGAGAGTGCGGCGTACGCGATCGGAGGAGCGGCTGCTGTTTCGTCGGCCGTCGGGGCCCTCTTTGCCGCGGTGCCTCCGCCCGACGGGGCGCTCTGGACACAACTCGCCTTGTCGATCGGGGCCGGGCTCTACGAGGAACTGGTCTTCCGTGTGCTGCTCGTGGGCGGGCTGGCCCTCCTCCTGCGACGGCTCCTGGAATCTCCCGTCCGGGCGTACGTCCTCGCTGCCTTGCTTGGGGCCGCACTGTTTAGCCTTGCCCACTACGTCGGGCCCGTGGGCGATCCGTTCGCGCTCCCGTCGTTCACGTTCCGGCTTCTGTTTGGGCTCGTCCTCAACGCCCTCTTCCTGTGGCGCGGCTTCGGCGTCGCCGCCTGGACCCACGCGCTTTACGACGTGATGGTGGTGACGGGACTGCTCGGGTAGTGCGTATTTCGTATCGCGTATTTCGTGGTGAGCCTTCTACACGATACGCAGCACGAACTACGCAACAGTGTGAAGTTGCTCATTTGGAGGAGCCTTTGCCACCGAACCTGGCCCCCGTGTCCGCTCAACGCCCCCCGGCCATTTTCTGCCGGGCCAAGCCCTTCTCGTCCGTTTTGGGGCCATCAAAATGGACACCTGTAGCCGAACGAAGCGCATGCCGCGTGCTGAATGACTTCGGGGGACGGCGAAACCAGGTCTGCTCCCCTCACCAAAGGAGGTTGCCTACCGATTCGCCAACAACTTTACGCTACTGCGAACTACGCAATACAGATTGCGCCCCCCCTGACACTGCGGCAGGTCTGAGGACCGCGGCACACCCCTTGCTCATACAAAAAGTGAATTTCAGTCAGTCTCAATCGCCCCAACACGACCCGTTATGAACACTTTCCGCACCACTGCGCTCATGGCGGTCATGCTCGTGCTCTTTGCCCTCATCGGGCAGGCGCTCGGGGGCACGGGTGGCATGCTGCTCGCCTTCGTGATCGCCGTGGGCATGAACGGCGTCAGCTACTGGTACAGCAGCTCCATCGTGCTCCGCATGTACGGGGCCGAGGAGGTGAGTCGTGCCGAGGCGCCGGAGCTGCACGACCTCGTCGACCGCCTGCGGCGGCGCGCCGACCTGCCGATGCCGAAGGTCGCCATTATTCCGCAGGATCAGCCCAATGCCTTCGCCACCGGCCGCAACCCGGACAACGCCGTGGTGGCGGTGACAAAAGGCATCATGGACGTGCTCGAGCGCGACGAGTTGGCGGGTGTGATTGCCCACGAGCTGGCCCACATTAAGAACCGCGACATGCTGACGTCCACCGTCGCGGCAACGCTGGCCGGCGCGATCACGATGCTGTCCCGGTTTGCCCTCTTCTTCGGCGGGCGGGACAACAATTTCCTCGTGTCGCTCCTCATGATGATCCTCGCCCCGATGGCCGCCATGCTCATTCAGTCGGCCATCTCGCGCAGCCGCGAGTACGCCGCCGACCGGGAGGGTGCCGAGATTGCGAAAAACCCGCTCGGCCTCGCCAGTGCCCTGCGGAGCATGGAACGGGCCGCGGAGCATCGTCCCATGCAGGCCAATCAGACGACCTCGCACATGTTCATTGTGAACCCGTTCAGCGGCGGCCTGAGCGGGATAAAGCGGCTCTTCTCCACCCACCCGCCCACGGAGGAGCGCATCGCCCGCCTCGAAGAAATGGCCGGTCGTGCCTAGAAAACGGGGATCTGGATGGGGGGCACAAGGAATCCGAGGGGCGGGAGCAGTGAGGGAGTTCCTTCGGGAGAACACTGTGCGGACGGGTACACTTCTCGCCCCTGCACCGCCCCAGTACCCTTAATATGTCTCACACTTATATGAGCACATGACAATATATTCAAAGAAGTAGAGGATCAATTGCCTCGCACCTGCCGAAAAACCCAGTGATTATTCCTAGTAGCGAAGCAGTGTCCCTGTGAGATCAATCTCCTCTATTCGTCAGCACTGGGCGTCCACGGTCTGTGGAGCAGTGTTGGGACTGCTGCTTCTGATTCCGGTAAGTCCGCACGCCGCGGAGCTCGTGCTCTGTCTTGAGCCCACGGGGCAGGTCAATGTGGAGTCTGCCGAGGCGGGCTCGTGTGCCGACCGTCCTGAAATCGCTGGTTCAAAAGAGCAAGAGGTCTTCGTCGCCGGAGAGAGGGACCACTGTTCCGGGTGTTCGGACATCCCGCTCCACCTGACGGAGGCGGACGATCCCTGCGGGACGGCCATCACGCCACCGACCACCGCTCTTGATGGCACCGGCGAGCAGTTGTCTCTCGTCTCCACCGGGCCCGCGGAAAAGCCGTTTGCCGCAGTTGAAGGCGCAACCCATTCACATCTCCAAGCGTCCACGTCGGCCCCGAGTGAGTCGGGCCCAGACGCGTCCCTCGGCAGCGTCGTGCTGCTGGTGTAGTATCTCCCTGCCTGTGCGCCCTCGCCGGGTGGACAGATTGTCGTCGTGCAGGACCTCGTTGAGAGGCCGGTTTGCCTCTTTTCCCTGCCCTCCCTGTAGCGAAGTTTTCTGTAGCGGAGTTTTCTGTAGCGAAGTTTTCTGTAGCGGAGTTTTCTGTAGCGGAGTTTTCTGTAGCGGAGGTTCCTCTTCGTATTGTGAGGAGCTTGCGCTACGAGAAAGAACGACGACGGTGGGTCCGCCCAATCCGTCCGGCTTGCGGGTCTTCCTGTAGGTCAAAGCTGGATGGACGCGAGGGTACCCGCATCTCTACACCCTCCGGTCTCCCCACCTGAGTTCCCTTCCCCGTATGCGAACGCCCCTTCTCTACGTCTGCGCTGTCGGTCTTGCCTTCCTTCTCGCCGGATGCGCATCTACGCGTCCCGGCACGCTGCCTGCGCCTCGCCCTTTGAGCGACACCCTGTCGGCCTACGAGGCGCCCCGCGACGGGCCGAGCCCCACGCAGGGCCTGCTGCGCCGCCCGGACGGGTGGTCGGAGGCCCCCGGCGACACGATTACCCTCCAGGAAAGCCTCGCCCTCGCCCTCGCCAATAACTCGCGCCTGCAGTCCTTTAACTGGGAGGTGCGGGCCCAAGAGGCGCGGGCCCTGCAGGCTGGCCTTTGGCCCAACCCCGTCCTCGGCACCGAGACCGAAGATCTCTCAACCGAGGAGCCCATCGGGGACTTTGTCGACTCCGAGCAGCTGGTCCAGGTGAGCCAGCCGATCGAGCTCTGGGGGCGGCCCGGCAAGCGGCGCGACGTGGCCGAGCAAGACCGTGCCCTCGCTGGCTGGGACTACGAGGCGGCCCGGCTCGACGTGGTTAGCCAGACCACGCGGGCCTTCGTGGGGCTCGTGGCCGCCGAGCGGCGCGTGCAGCTCGCCCGCGAGCTGGTGCGCCTGTCGGAGGAGGTCTTCCAGACGGTTTCCCGCCAGGTGGAGATCGGGGAGGTGAGCCCTGTGGAAAAGGAGCGCGCCCGAGTCCCACTCTCGCAGGCCCGCATTCGGCTGCGGAGGGCGCAGGAGGCTCAGGAATCAGCCCGGACGACGCTCGCTGGGCAGTGGGGGCGCCCCGACACAACGGCCTTTTCGGCGGTTCGGGGCACGTTCGGCCCCGTAGATCCGGTGCCCCCGCTCGGTGCAGTGAAGGACGCCCTGGGCCAAAACCCAGCCCTCGCCCGCCAGGGCGATGAGATCGAGCGGGCGGAGGCCGTTCTCTCCCTGGAGAAGCGTGACCGGTTTCCCGTCCCGTCCCTGACGGCCGGGTGGCAGCGATTCGGGGGGCGCAGCGGCAGTGACCAGACGGCCTTTAAGGCAGGAATCGCGCTTCCGCTCCCGCTCTTCGACCGCAATCAGGGGGCCGTCCAGCGCGCCGAGTACCGGTTCCAGCGAGCCCGTACGCAGCGCGAGGAGGTCCGCGTTCGCCTCGACACGACCCTCAGCCGCGCGTACCGTTCGCTCGTCTCCACGCAAAACGAGGCGCAGACGATCGCCGGGGAGACGTTCCCCGCGGCCCAGTCGGCCTTTGAGTCGGTGCGCCAGGGCTACCGGCAGGGCAAGTTCAGCTACCTGGAGGTGCTCGACGCCCAGCGCACCCTCTTCGACGTGCGCCGCCAGCGGGTCCGGGCCCTGAGCAGCTACTACCAGGCCCGCACCCGGGTTGAGCGCCTCGTCGCCACGCCCCTCGAATCGCTCCAGTAGATCCATGAGCAGGCCTCCACTTGACCGTTTGCGTTTTCTCCCACGCTTTGCCCATTCATTCGTCCCGAATTGCCCCATGTATCCACTTGACAACCGTCCACTTGACAACCGTCCACTTGACAACCGTCCACCTGACAACCGTCCACCTGACAACCGTTCGTCTACGTTCTCTTCCCTCGCGTCCCGATATGCGGCTCTTATCAGCGTTCTCTTCGCCCTGGCCGTGCTTTCGGCCGGCTGCGGAGGAGGACAGGCGCAGCCGAACCTAGAATCTGCGACAGCCGAGGCCCAGCCTGACATCTCCAAGGCCCAGCCTGACACCTCGCACGCCGGACACGAGGAGGGGAACGGCGGGGAGCACAGCGATGAAGGGGGCGGGCAACATCAAGGCGAACAACATCAGGGCGAGCACAGCGGCGAACACGAGGGGGAGCATGAGGGAGAACACTCACCGCGCGCCGTCGAGATTGGCGCGGAAAAGGCCCAGTCGCTCGGCATTGAGGTCCGCGAGCTGACCGCGGGCAGTGCCACCTCGACGGTTAGCCGCCCGGCCACTGTAGAGTTCAATCCGGATCGGGTGGCGATGATTGGCCCTCGGGTGGAGGGCAAAGTGGTCCGCGTGACGAAGGACCTCGGGGGCCAGGTGCAGGAGGGCGAGACGGTGGCCGTCTTGTCGAGTGTGGAGCTGGGGCGAGCCCGCTCGGAGTATCTCTCCGCGCAGGCGCACCTCCAGACGGCCCGGCAGGCCTACCAGCGGGAGCAGACGCTCTTCCGGGACAGCATCTCCAGTGAGGCGTCGTTCCTGGAAGCGAAGGCCCAGTTTGAAGAAGCGAAAGCGCGGCTGCAGTCGGCCCGGGAAACCCTTCGGATCTACGGCGCCGCCCCCGACACCCTCCAGCCGGCGGGGGAGCGGGAAGTGCCGCTCTCGGATTTCCGCATGACCAGCCCGGTGACCGGCACCCTCCAGAAGAGGGACGTCAAGATCGGCCAGACCGTCGGCACGCAGGATACGCCGTTCCACGTCGCGAGCGGCGCGCAGATGTGGGTCATGATCGACGGCTACGAGCGGGACGTGCCCGTCGTGAAGGAGGGGCAGCCGGTGCGGCTCACCGTCAGCGGCATGCCGGGCGCCAGCTTTGAGGGCCAGGTCGACTTCATCTCCCAGACGCTCGAGGAGGAGACCCGCACCCTCCGCATGCGGGCAGTGGTGGACAACCCCAACGGGCGCCTTCGGGATGGCATGTACGGGCGGGCCCACATCTCGACGGACACCACGGTGGAGCGGGCGCTGATTTCGACCGACGCCGTGCAGACCATAGGTGAAACCCCGATGGTCTTCGTGCCCGGCGACCAGGAGGGTCACTTCCGGGCCGTCGAGGTGCGCCTCGGTGAAGAGTCACAGGACGGCATGGTGGAGCTCCTCGCGGGGCTGCAGCCCGGGGACAGGGCCGTCACGCAGGGCGCCTTTAACCTGAAGGCGACCCTCACGTCCCAGTCTCGAAGCGCCTCCCACAGCCACTAACGCGTGGCCACCAACACGCGGAGAGCACTGCCGCATCGTGTGAGAATGGCGGCGGACCGACGCGGCCCGCGTCCCCTCACGACTCGCAATGCTACCAGCGGACGCGTGTCGCCCAACAATGACGCGTGTCGCCTAACAATCGGGACACCGTCCCCGCAACGTCTCAATGATTCAATGCCAGATGAAGGTCTATGATTGATCGCCTCATCAACACCTCGCTCCGAAACTGGATCCTGACGCTCGTTGCGGTGATTGGCCTGGCTGGGGGCGGGTACTGGGTCGTGCAGAACATCGCGGTCGACGCGTTTCCGGACGTGAGCCCGCCGCTCGTGCGCGTCTTCACCGAGAGCCCGGGCCTCTCGCCGGTCGACGTGGAGAAGCAGGTGAGCTACCCCATCGAGATCGCGATGTACGGGCTGCCGAACCTGGAGCGCGTGCAGAGCAAGTCGATCTTCGGCCTTTCCCGCGTCACCGTCTACTTCGAGGAGGGGACCGACATTTACTTTGCCCGGCGCCTGGTGATGGAGCGGCTCCAGAAGGCCCGCGACCGCATCCCCAAGGGCCTCGGCACGCCGCAACTCGGGCCCATTACGACGGCCCTGGGCAACATCATGATGTACGAGGTCAAAAGCGATAGCACTGCGGATCATTCCCTCACCGATCTCCGCTCGGCGCAGGACTGGATCGTCAAGCCCCGCCTGCGGACCGTCCCGAACGTGACCGGGGTGCTCTCACTGGGGGGCTACGTGAAGCAGTACCAGGTCCAGCTCGACATGGACAAGCTCCTGGCGCGGGACCTGACGGTTTCGGACGTGCGGACGGCCGTCGGCGCCAACAATCGCAACGTGGGCGGGTCGTTCGTCGAGCGGGGCGGGGAGGAGTACATCGTGCGGGGCTACGGCTGGATCCGGCCCGGCCAGGATGGGCTCAGCGACATCCGCAACATCGAAATCGGAAGCCACGACGGGACGCCCGTCCACGTGGGGGACGTGGGCACGGTGGCCTTCGGGCCGGAGATCCGGCGGGGATCGCTCATCACCAGCACCGACTCGACGAAGGCCCAGGAGTCGGTGGGCGGGTTCGTGCAGAAGCTGATTAATACGAACACGCAGGCGGTACTCGAAAACGTGGAGCAGCAGATCGCGTCGATCAATGAGTCGCTGCCGGAGGGGATGACCGCCGAGCCCTTCTATTCGCAGGGCAACATGGTAAACAAGGCCGTCGGGACGGTCACGAATGCCCTCGGGATCGGGGCGGTGCTCGTGCTTTTGGTCCTGTACCTCTTCATGGGCGATGTGCGATCGACGATCATTATCATGACGACGATCCCGATCGCCTTCCTGGTGGCATTTATCGGCATGTACTGGACCGGCCTCTCGGCGAACCTGATGACGCTGGGCGCCCTGGCGATCTCCATCGGCATGATCGGGGACGGGGCGACCGTGGTGGTCGAGAACGTGTACCGACTGCTCCAGGAGCGCGATGACTTGAGCAACGTGTCGATAACGCGCATCGTGGGCGAGGCGGCGCAGGAGGTGAGCCGTCCGGTCGTCTTCTCCACGAGCATAATCATCATCGTTTTTCTGCCGCTCTTTACGCTGCAGGGCGTAGAGGGGAAGCTGTTCTCGCCGATGGCCTACACAATCACGTTTGCCCTGCTGGGGGCCGTGGTGCTGGCGGTCACCTTCGCGCCGGTAGCGGCGTCTGTGTTGCTCTCGACAGAGAGCGTCCCGGAGGAGCCGGGGCTCGTGTCGTGGCTGAAGGCGCGCTACCGGCCGATCCTGGCGTGGGCCTACGAGCGTCCCCGCATGATCGTGGGCGGGGCGCTGGCCCTGCTGGTGGGAACGCTCGCGCTTTTTCCCTTCCTGGGGGCCGAGTTCAAGCCGACGCTTCGGGAGGGCACCTACGCCGTGCGGGCCGTCATGCCGCCGGGGGCCAATCTGGAGTCAACCAACGACTACGCGAAGCGCCTCCAGGAGAGCTTCAAGCAGTTTCCGGAGGTGAATGGGGTCTTCACGCGGGTCGGCCGGGCGGAGGTGGGAGGCGACCCCGAGCCGGTCAACGTGCTCTTCAACGTCGTGGACCTAAAGCCCCTCGGGCAGTGGGAGCAGGGCCGGGACTACGAAGAACTCCAGACGGCGATGGCCGAGCAGCTAAGCGAGGACGTGCCCGGCCTGGCCGCCAACTTCACCCAGCCCATTCAGCTGCGGACCGACGAGCTTCTGAGTGGCGTCCGGTCGCAGGTGGTGGCCAGCCTCTACGGGCCGGATCTCGACACCCTCTCTGCAAAAGCCCGGCAAATGGCGGAGGTGATCCGCACCGTGGACGGAGCGGTCGACGTGCGGCCCCAGCAGCAGGGCGGAAAGCCGCAGGTACTCGTGAGTCCCACCCGGGACGAGCTGGCCCGCCTCGGGATTTCGATCGACGACTTCCTTGAGACCGTCGAGACCGGCATTGGCGGATCGACGGCCGGAAAGGTCTTCGAGGGCATCCGGCGCTACGACACGTTCGTCCGGCTGCAGGAGGGAGAGCGGGACAAGGTCGAGCAGATTCGACAGCTGCCCATCCGCACCGAGAAGGGCGCGGTCGTCCCGCTGGAGCAGGTGGCCACGGTCGACGTCTTCACCGGGGTAAAGCAGATTTCCCGCAACAAGGCCAGCCGCCGCTCCTTCGTGCAGCTGAACGTGCGGGGGCGGGACATGGGCTCGGTGGTGCACGAGATCCAGCGAAAGGTGAAGGCGCAGGTGGACCTGCCGCCCGGCTACTTTACCGAGTACGGGGGCCAGTTCGAAAACCAGCGGCGGGCGATGAACCGGCTCTACGTCGTGGTCCCCATCACGCTGGCGCTCATCTTTCTGATGCTGTTTTTGACGTTTGGAAGCGCGCGCTACGCGTCGCTGATCTTCCTGAACGTGCCGTTTGCCGTGATCGGGGGCATCTTTGCGCTCTGGGTAGGCGGGTTGTACGTCTCTGTACCCGCGGCGGTCGGATTCATCGCCGTCTTCGGCGTGGCAGTACTCAACGGAGTGGTGCTCGTCAGTTACATCAACGACCTCCGGGCGGAGGGAGCTTCAATAAAGGAGGCGGCGATACAGGGAGCGGAGCTGCGCCTACGCCCGGTGCTCATGACGGCGCTTACGACCTCGCTGGGCCTGCTCCCGCTGCTTCTGGCGAGCGATGTCGGGTCGAACGTGCAGCGGCCCCTCGCGGCCGTCGTCATCGGGGGGCTCGTCACCTCGACCCTGCTGACCCTCCTTGTGCTGCCGAGCATCTACCGCTGGTTCGCCGAGGAGGCTGACGCGGCGGCGATGTAGCGGGAGCGTGATGCGTGAGACGTGATGCGTGAGGTGCTGAGGTCGGCGCTCACGCGTCACTCTTCACGTATCACGTGCTGTGCGATATGCAACACGGATCCGAGCTTAGACCATTCATTCCATTGCACTTACGGACACACGCCACCATGAAACAGATCAAAGCCTACGTCCGGCCCGCTGTGGCCGACCACGTGATCGATATGATGGAGGACCGTTCTGCCGATTCGCCCGGCATCGCGGCCTCCGAACTCCGGGTCTACGGCCATCCCGACGACAGTGACCCGCTGGAGCGCAGCCACCTCGCGAAGCTGGAGATCGTGGTGCGGGACGAAGACGCCGAGCCAGTCGTCGACATCATCCTGGAGCACGCCCAGACCGGCCGCTCCGGGGACGGGGCCATCTACGTAAGCGAGGTCACCGACGCGATCCGGATCCGGAACGGCGCCCGCGACTGAGCGGCGGTCCACTCGGTGTTCGAGAAGCCGGAAGGGGACTGATGGCAGCTCGACGTTCTGCCACGCGACTTGCGAGAGCGACTTGCGAGAGCGACTTCTGAGATGCCCTACGTCCCGATGCCATCTACCCTTCAGATTGACCTTGCCGACGTGCTCCCAGACGTTCCCTCCGCGGAGGATCCCTGCGCCCGGCGCCTGTCGGCGAGCCTCGGCGAGCACACAGGGGTGACTCGTGCCCACGTGACCGAGGCGGCCCCCGGCGAAGCCGCCAAGCTCTGCGTCCACTACGACTCGGACCGGGCGGGTGAGACCCATCTCCGAAAGGCGGCGTGTGGAACCGGGCGCCGGTTGACGGAGCAGTTCCGTCACGGAGCGTGGGAGACGCCGTCGATCCGGGACGCTGAGCACGCCCGTCGGATTGAGAAGGCACTCCGCCGCATGACAGGCGTCGTGGACGTGCAGGCAAGCGAGGCCGGCACCGTCCGGGTCGGATACAACCAGGGACAGGTCCACCGCGCCGAAATCCGGGGTGGGCTCGCCCTCATGGGACTTCGGCTGGAGGCGTAGTCGGGTCCGGCAACAGAGGCCGCAGACCGGTGAGGAGGGATCCAACCGCGATCAGGCGAGGTTTTCCTTTGTCGACTGGCGAAGCTGCTCCGCATCGCCAAACTGGTCGAAGAGGACCGGCACGACGACCATGTTGAGAAATGTCGAGGTGAGAAGTCCGCCGATCGTTACGATGGCGAGGGGCGTTTGAATCTCTTTGCCCGGCTCCCCCCCGCCCAGTGCCAGTGGGACGAGCGCGAGCCCCGCTGTGAGGGCGGTCATCAAAATGGGATTGAGCCGCTCCATCGAGCCCTGAACGACGGCCTCACGGAGCGACTTGTTTTCCTGGAGCAAATTGATGTAGTGGCTCACGAGGAGGATGCCGTTCCGAACGGCAATGCCGAAGAGTGTGACGAACCCGACCATCGCCGCAATGTCAAGCGTGCCGCCGAGGAAGAGAAAGAGCGCCGCCACCCCGCCGGTGAGCGCAAGCGGAAGGTTGACGAGGACGAGCGTCGCGGCCCGGGCGCTGCCGAACTCCTGGTAGAGAAGAAGAAACACGACCAGAAGCGCGACCAGCGACAGCAAGCCGATTCGCCGAGAGGCCTGCTTCGCATTCTCGTATTGGCCCCCGATTTCGTAGTAGTAGTTCTCCGGCAGGTCGACCTGCCCCTCGATCCGCTGCTGCAGGTCGGCCACAACGCTGCCTACGTCGCGCCCGCTGGTGTTGGCCGAGACGACGATCTTGCGCTGCACGTCCTCCCGGCTGATGGTATTGGGCCCGCGCTCGTGCTGCACCTGCGCGAGACGGGAGACCGGCACCGATGGGCCTGCTGGCGTGTCAATGAGCACGTCGCGAATGGACTCGGCCCCCGCCCGGCGGGCCGAGTCGAGCCGCACGGTGAGATTGAAGGCCTGCTGTCCCTCCCGCACCTGGGAGACGGCCTCGCCCCCAAGAAGGGCCTCGATGCTGTGGTTGAGGCGGCCGGGCGTCACGCCGTATTTGGCCATCTGTTGCCGCTGGGCGTAAACGCGAAGCTGAGACACGTCGGCCTGCTGCTCGACGGACAGGTCGACGAGACCGGGGGTGCCCTCGACCGCTCCCTGCACCTGACCCGCCAGGTCACGAAGCTCGTAGAGGTCGGGCCCGAAGATCTTCAGGGCAATGTCGGTCCGCGTGCCCGAGAGCATGTGGTCGATGCGGTGGCCGATGGGTTGGCCGATCGTGATGTTGGTTCCTGGAATGGACGAGAGGCGATCGCGCACGTCGGTGGTCACTTCGCTCATTTCCGTTTCCGAAAGGTCCACCTGCACGTCGATCTCGGAGGCGTTGGCCCCTTGCGCGTGGGCGCTGAGCTCGGCGCGACCGGTGCGCCGGGAGGTGGCCTTCACGGCGGGGTGGCCCAGGAGCTGCTCTTCGATTTCCCGGGCGATGCCGGAGGAGGCCTGTAGGCTGGTCCCCGGTGCCGTGGCGGCGCTAACGACGAGTGTGCCCTCCTGAAAGTCCGGGAGGAAGCCGCGCCCCATGAATAGGAGTGCCCCCAGCGTGACGGCAAAAAGCAGACCGGCAGCGCCCAGTACCAACCGGGAGCGTTTCAGCACCCAGTCCAGTGTGGTGCGGTAGGCCGCGTGGAGCTGCCGCACGACCCACGTGTCTTCGCCTGCCTGCACGGTCGAGGAGGTCGGGAGCAGGTAGTAGCAGAGCACGGGCGTCACGGTGACGGCCACAAAGAGCGAGGCCAGGATCGCAACGATATAGGCCAGCCCCAGCGGCTGTAGGAGCCGCCCCTGCACGCCGGAGAGGAAAAAGAGCGGTACGAAGACCACGCTGATAATGAGCGTGGCGTTCAAGATAGGCCCGCGCACCTCCATCGACGCTTTGTAGACGACCCGGAGCACCGGGTTCTTGTCCTTATCGGGCTTCTGGGCGTTTTCCTTGAGCCGACGGAAGACGTTCTCCACGTCGATGATCGCGTCGTCCACCAGCGCGCCGATTGCGATGGCCAGCCCCCCGAGGGTCATGGTGTTGATCGTGATGCCGAGGCCGTACATCACCACAAGGGCCACCGAGAGGGAGAGCGGAATCGCGAGGATCGAGATCGTCGTCGTCCGCACGTTCCAGAGGAACAGAAACAGGATTACGACGACGAGGAAGGCCCCGTCGCGCAGTGCCTCAATCACGTTGCTCACCGCCAGCGAAATGAAGTCGGCCTGCCGAAAGATTGAGCGGTTCACCGTCATCCCGGCGGGAAGCTGCCCCTCGATCTGATCGAGCTCGGCGGAGACCCGTTCGGTGAGCGCTAAGGTGTTGGCGCCGGGCTGCTTCTGGATGGAGACGACCACGGCCGACTCGCCGTTGACCGATCCGGTGCCGAGACGGGGACGCTGCGTGCCGACCTCCACGTCCGCCAGGTCCCGAAGTCGGATCGGCGCCCCATCGCGGCTGGTGACGACCGTGGCCCCGATCTTTTCAATTTCCTGCGTCCGCCCGACGCCGCGGATGAGCACTTCGCGCCCGTCCTGCTGGTAGACGCCGCCCGCTGCGTTTTCGTTGGACCCCTCCGCCGCTTCCATCACCTCCGAGAGGGAAATTCCAAGCGTGCGCGTCCGCTCCTGGTCGACCGTGACTTTGTAGGCTTTCACCTCCCCCCCGTGCGGAATCACCTGTGCCACGCCGTCGATGGCAAGCAGGCGCCGCCGCACGACCCGGTCGGCGGCGGTCCGCACCTCCCGCATGGAGTGCTCGTCGCTGGTGAGGCCGACGAGCAGGATCTCCCCCATGATCGACGTGATGGGGGCCATTACGGGGGCATTCACGCCGCCTGGGAGCTGCCCGCCGACGAGCTGGAGCTTTTCGCTCACGATCTGTCGGGCCTGATAAATGTCTGTGCCCCACTCGAACTCGACCCACACGATGGAGTAGCCCTGAGCGGAGCTCGACCGGACGCGGCGCACGTTCGCCGCGCCATTGACGGCTGTCTCAATCGGGTAGGTCACGAGCTTCTCGACCTCCTCGGGCGCCATCCCGTGCGACTCGGTGATCACCGTTACGCGAGGGGCCGTCAGATCCGGAAATACGTCGACCGGCATCGTGAGGGCCGCGTACCCGCCCGCCGCGAGCAGAAGCACCGCGCCGACGAGGGTTGTCAGTCGATTCGTAAGGGCCCACTGAATGGTGCGATCGAGCATCGCTTCCGAAAGGAAAAGTACAAGGAGAAGGCGAGAGCGCGCCGAATGCTGGTTCCAACTGCCGGTCAGTGCGCGTGCCCGTGACCCGCGGTCTGGCTGCTGCCCAGAGAGGCGAGGTAGACCTGGTAGGCCCCGGCGGTGACGACGTGCTCGCCCGCCTGGACGCCACGCTCCACCAAGGCATACTGCCCGTCGGTCGGGCCGAGCTGAAGAGGCCGCCGCTCGAACGACTCACCTCCCGTTTGCACGTAGGCGACCAGCTGCCCGTCCTCGGTCTGGATGGCCTCGCTGGGGATGGTGATGCCGGACTGGGCGCGTTCGAGAAGAAGACGGGCGTCGGCCATCATGCCGATTTTAAGCGTGCCCTCCGGGTTGGGCGCTTCGAGGCGCACCGGGAGCGTCCGCGTTTCCGGGTCGATCGATGCTCCCGTCGAAACCACCCGGCTCGCCTCATGGGCGGTGTCGCTGCCTTCGACCGTGAAGACGGCCCCGGTGGCCCGGCCTGCAGCGGCTGCGCGTTCGGCGGGCACCCGGAGGCGGATCCGCACGCGGCTCGGGTCAACGATTGTGTAGAGCACCGACCCGACCTCCACGCGGCTTCCCGGCGCAAGATGGCGCTCCTGGACCCGACCGCTAATCGGGGCCTTCAGGGAGTAAGTGAATTCGGAGTCGCCCTCAGACGCCTCGGTCGAGGATGATTTCATCTGCGAGGGTGATGTCATCTGTGAGGGCGCTTCTCCACTGCTCTCGCCCATCGATTCAAGGGCGGCTCGGGTCAGTTCTAGGTCGTGGCGCGCTTCCACGAGGCGCTTTCGGGGGATCGCCTCTGCCTCCACGAGCCGTTCGGCCCGCCCCACCTCTCGACGCAGCCGTTGGGCGCGGCTCTTGAGCTTAGCGTACGACCCGTCGCCGCCCGACGGGCTGAGAATTCCCAGTGTTTGCCCCTCGCGAACCCGGTCGCCGGGCGCGGGCATGTCCAGGTTGGGCCGGGCGGGAGTGAGGCCGCTTACTGGCGCCGACACCTTCGCAAGCTGTCCTGCCACCGGCTCAACCGTCCCCGGCGCCTCGACCGACTGCCGCACCGATTGCTTCCGAGCCTCCGCGACGCCGAACGCCGTCTCCCACTGCTGCTCTTTGAGGTACGATATTTCCGCCTCACTCGCCTCCGGAGTCGGTGCTGCCGAGGCATCCTCGTAAACGGTGAGGTCGCCAACCTCAATGGTGTCCTGCAGCTGCGTCCCCTCCACGATCATGAAAAGCCGGAAGGTCCCAGATTCTGGAATCGAGGGCCGGGGCGTGAAGATGCCGGGTTCCGACGGCCCATCGACGGCATGGACATACGCCGCCCCGTCCGGACGGCGGAAGCGAAGCGTGAGCGCCCCCTCCGTAAACGGGCGAGAGCCGTCGAGACGCGTCACGTGGACGGCCCAGGGAGCGCTCGTCTCCCCCGCAATCATCGCAGGATGCTCGGCAAAAATTTCGATGCTGTCGGACCACACGGTCGTGGTGATCCCGCTGCCGTGGCCGTCCTCAGACGCAGCGTGGCTGTCTCCTGCTCCGTGCGAGTCGCCTCCGGGCGGGTCGTCTGCACATCCGGCGAGCGTGATTCCGAAGGCAAGCAAAGCGGCGA
>NZ_NCQY01000009.1:574274-591789 GCF_002894645.1 Salinibacter altiplanensis | reverse complement strand
TTTTTTTTTTGATCGAAAATGGCTTGTCCAGTCCGGAGAATCCCCGCGACTTACTGGTGGGAATGCTCGTCGCCGTCGTGGGAATGTTCTTCGGTGTCGCCGCTGCGGCCGTGCTCGCCACTGTGGGTGCTGTCGGCGTTCATGCCGGAGGTGTCGAGTCGAGTCCTCAACGTATCCTCGTGGGCGTGATCGCCGTCGTGAGCATGATTGCCGTTTTCATGACTGGCAGCCTGCTCCTGGGTGTGGCTGTCGCCGCCATGTGAGTGGCCACCCTCACTCTCGCCTCCACATGCGGGAAGCACCAGGAGAAGCGCAACGGCAAGAAGGACGGTGAACATCGAAGAGGTCCAGTTGCGGTTCATGGCATTGATTATCTGTGATTGAGCGTGCCGAGCGAAACTGCAGATTACGGGAGGTCGAGAGGCCGTCCCATTGCGCGAAGCAAGGAAAAGTAGCGCCCCCAGAGGTCGGCCTGAAGGTCAATGTCAGTGAGGCGGGCGTCGCGGTACGCATCCGCCGCATCGAGGAGCTCGACGAGAGACATTTCGCCCTCGTCGTAGCTGGCCCGTGCAATGCGAAGCAGGTCGCCTGTGCCTTGTAGCAGATCGTCCCCGAGGAGCTGGGCCTGGCGGCGCGTGGAGGCGTATGCGGACTGGGCACGGCGGACTTCATTGCGGATCTCGCGGCGGGCGAGGAGCTTCTGGGTCCGAGTGGCCTGGAGGCGGGCCGAGGCTGCCTCTGCGTTCCCTCGATTGCGATCGAAAAACGGCAGGGGAATGCCCACACCGAGAAACGCCCCTTCGAAGCCGTCGGATTGGCGCTTGTACCCAGCGGTGAAAGACGGATCGGGCCACGCTTCTTGGCGAGCGGCGCGGAGGGACGACTCCTGCGCATTGACCTCTGATTGCCAGCGGTCCAGTTCCGGGCGCCGCTGGAGGGCCGAACGGAGGGCATTCTGCTTCGAGATTGCCGGCGGGGAGGCTGTCGGAAGAGGCCGGGCCGCGACCGACGATGCTTCGCTGGGAAGAATCAGGAGGGCAAGCTGTCGCCGGGCGCTCCGGGCCTCCAACTGGGCGGCGGCCAGGCGCTGCTCGTAGCGGGCCCGCTCCAGCCGGATGCGGCGGGCGGCGTAGCCGGACGCGTCGCCTCCGCGCTCCCGCTCGGCCACGCTGGAGTCCGCCTGCCGAAAGACGCCGGTCACCTGCCCTAAGCGACGGCGGCGCGTCTCGGCGGTGGCGGCCTCGATGTAGGCCGTGGCCACTTCCAGGGCCGACCGAGCGCTGTCCGCGGCCGTTCGGGATCGGGCCGCCGCTGCTTCCTGCTGCGCGGACGCAATTCGGGCCGAGCGGCCGCTCCACTCGATCTTCTGGCTGAGGTTCAGGTAGGTTTCCGACTGGTGGGTCCCACCGCGCCAAAGGGGCTCGTGTGTAACCTGAGCGGTTGGGTTCGGGTACGCCTCCTCTTGTCGGGCCTCCCCCTGGAGGGCCCGCACCTCCGACCGGGCGCGGCGCAGAGACAAGTTGTTCTGCCGAAAGAGGCGAAGCGCCTCGCGAAGCCCGACGGTCCGAAGCGAGTCTGCCGAACGTCCCGCGAGCGCGCTGCGATCGAGCTCGCCTGTTTGGTGGGGCGTAGCCGACGGAGGGGTATCCGCCTGAGAACGATCTGGCTGAGAACGAGCCGGCTGAGAACGAGCTGATTGCGCAAGGGCCGTCCCTCCGAGCCAACACAGAAGGAGGGCAACGGGGACGCTACGGCAGTGGAGGGAAGACATTCTGCGGGACACGTCGTTTTGAGCGTCGTTTTAAGCGCATTGACGGGGCGGATTTTAGGGCGCGAATCCTCTTGGCTCCTCCCCGGTGGGGGAGGGATCCTGAGACTGGTCTTCTTTCTGAACCGGAGCGCCGAGTGAGCGTCCAACTTGAATCCATGCCCACATCAGAAACGCGGTCCAGAGCGCCAGTCCAGAAGCGAAAAGCCACATGGAGGAAAGCTCTGATCGAAGGGACGCCGAATCCATCTAGGAATGTATGGGACGGCGGCTGTTAGGAGGTTGTCGGCCACCTGAAAAATCCAAAAGGTTCTCTTCTCGTCACCTATGCCTTCGCCAAGTGCCTCGATGTCTCCCAAACGACTCCTCTTTGTCGAGGACGAGACCGGCGTGGCTGGGCCGATCAAACGGGGCCTGGAGGAGGAGGGCTACCGTGTCCACTGGACGACAGAGGGAGAAGAAGGCCTGACCGAGGCGCTTGCCGGCTCCTACGACATTCTCATTGTCGACTGGCGACTTCCCGGCATGGACGGACGCACGCTCATCGAGCGGCTTCGGAGCGAGGAGAACTCCACCCCTGTGTTGATGCTTACGGCCCTGCAAGACGTAGACCACCGCGTGGCGGGTCTCGACGCGGGGGCGGACGACTACCTGACGAAGCCGTTCTCCTTTGAGGAGCTGCTGGCCCGCCTTCGTGCTCTGGCGCGGCGGGCCGACCGCGCATCCTCCTCTCCGGACACCCAGATGACACACCTGAAGGCGGGCGCCCTCACGATGGACACCGCCCGACGAGCGGTGCGATACGGAGCATCCGCCCTGGACCTGCGCCCGAAGGCGTATCGCTTGCTTGAGCTTCTGCTCCGCCAGAAAGGAACGGTCGTCACCCGGACCACCATCGCCGAGCGCGTCTGGGGCTCCCCGTACGACGTCACGGCGAACGCGATCGACGTGACCGTGTCGAGCCTCCGACAGGCGCTTGCGGGCGCGGACCTCACGGGCGAGTTCCTCTCCCAGGTGGCCATCGAGACGGAGCGGGGGATCGGCTACCGATTGACCGTTTCCCCGCCCAACGGTGACCCGCCTGCTGAGAACCCGCCTGCTGAGAATCCGCCTGCTGAGAACCCGCCTGCCGAAAACACGTCTTCGAGGGATCCATCTTCGGGAAACCTGTCTTCGGAAGATTCCTCTCCAGAGGATTCCTCCTCGGAGGGCCCCTCCACCACAAGCAATCCCGCCACAAGCGACTCCGTTTAGTCCTCGCCGTTCATGAACGCTCGTGCCGTCGTCTCCAGTTTTTCGATCTCAACGCGGCTTACGCTTTGGTTCGGGACCAGCCTGCTGGTCCTGCTAGGTCTCTTCGTTGCGGGGCTCTACATAAGCGTGCACCTGGGGCTGCACGACGACCTGGAGGCGCGGCTGCGCGAGGAGGCAACGGCGATCCAGGCTCATCATAAGGCCCACGGTCCCGACGGAGCGGGAGAGGCCTCGCCAATCGCGTCCCATGAGCTTCAGTCTACCCCCGGCACCTTCGTCCGTCTGCTCGGCCCTGAAGGAAAGGTGGTCCAGGCAAGTCCCTCTCTCCAGGTGCGGCCGCCGCTTTCGCCTGAGCTCCCTCCCTCGCGGGCATCTACCGTCAAAACGAGAACATGGGGGGGACTACTGCACAGTCGTTATACATGCCCGTCGATCACGCGCCCGCCGCTTGGCTGGAGGTCACAAAACTGAAGTCGCCGATTCACCGGCAGCTCCACGCCCTGCGCTGGTGGCTCGTGCTGGGGATCGGCGTCGGCGTCGGGATTGCTATGCTCGTCGGATACGGGCTGGCCCGCCGCGCCCTTCGCCCGGTCGCTGCCCTCACCGACGCGGCCAACGATATGAAAGACCGGCCCACCGGCACCCTGCCCACGGACTTCGGCGTCGAGGACGAGCTTACCGGTCTCGCAGAGACGTTCAACGGCCTGATCAAGCGGCTGCGCGCGTCCCTCCAGCGAGAGCGACGCTTCCGGGCCGACGCCGCCCACAACATGTTCACCCCCCTCACGGCTATTCAGAGCGAGCTCGACGTGACGCTTCGCAGTCCCCGCTCCGAGACCGAATACCGAGAGGCGCTCCAGGCGGTACGGCAGCACACCGAAACCCTCTCGTCACTGCTCGACGAACTGATGACCCTCTCCCAAATCGAGGCCCGCGACGGTCCGGCGGTCTCTTCCCCGATTGACGCAAGCAGCCGTATCGGCAGCCGGATCTCTCGCGTTCGGCAGCGGGCGGAAGCACAAAACATCACGCTCGAATGGGAAGCCTCCGGCAGGGTCGATGCCCTCATCTCGCCGGAGGATCTCGACCTTGTTACCGATCACCTGCTCGACAATGCCCTCAAGTACACCCCCGAGGGGGGAACGGTGACGGTCCAGGTCGCCGAGGAGAGCGGCGATGTCGTTCTGCGGGTGTCGGACTCAGGGATTGGATTTGGAGAAAAGGATGCCGACCGGCTCTTTGAGCGCTTCTACCGCACGGACCCTGCGGAGCAGCACGCTGACGGAGGTGGGCTCGGGCTTCCCATCGTGCAGGCAATTGCAGAGAGCTACGGGGGGACGGCAACAGCCTGGAGTTCTGGTCGAAAGGAGGGCAGTACCTTCGAGGGGCGGTTTCCTCTCTAGTGGGGGCTCTGTGAAACACAGGGCTACGGGCCGCAGTGGCAACCCCCGCAGCGCACGTGCGAGGTCTTGCTTCGGAAGAATGCCCTCACCGGGTGTCGGCAGACGGAGCAGTTCCGCCACGAAACGTGGGAGACGCCGTCGATCTGGGACGCTGAGCACGCCCGACGGCTTGAGAAAGGGCTCCGCCGAATGACAGGCGTCGTGGACGTGGAGGCAAGAAAAGCCGGAACTGTTCGGGTCGGATACAACCAGGGACAGGTCCGCCGCGCCGAAATCCGGGGCGGGCTTGTCCTCATGGGACTTTGGGTGAATGATATCCCCGAATAGCCATCGCGTCTGAACCTTCGGCGGAGACGGACCGCTCGGGGACGAAACGCGTTCATTTCTGCAGGAATCTTCGAGACTGGTGCCGGGGGCGTTTCTGAACACGACATTCCCAATTTCAGCACAGCAGGCCGCGTCATGAGCAATAGGCGCTTTTTTCTTCTCGGGACTGGATTCGTCGCCTTCCTCCTTGTTGCGGGCGCCCTCCTCTTGTATCTCTTCGGCACGCAGACGTACACCGTCAACGGCCGCGTGGCCGGCATCCAGGAGGACGGGCGTACCCTCGTGGTGGAGCACGAGGAGATCCCCGGCTACATGCCGCCGATGATCATGCCGCTGCCGGTGGCGGACTCCAGCATGACCGCCCCGCTGGAAAAGGGAGAAGCGATCCAGTTCCGCCTCGCCGTCGGCGACAGCGCGAGCATCATCGCCGTCCGCCCCCTTCCGGACACGGCGGTCGCCCGAAATCCGGCCCGCTCGACCACGCCGATCAAGCCGGCGGGGAGTGACGGACCGCAGATGCTCCAGGAGGGAGACCGCGTCCCCGCGGGCCTCACGCTCACGACCCAGGCCGGGGAGCCCATCCGGATGAGCGACTACCGCGGGCAGGCGCTCGCCCTGACGTTCATCTACACCCGGTGCCCGCTGCCGACCTACTGCCCGCTCATGTCGAAGCAGTTTGCGGCCCTACAGCCGACGCTCCGGAAGCAGTACGGGCAAGACGTGCAGCTGCTGTCGATCAGCTTCGACCCGGCCTACGACACGCCACAAGTGCTCCGGGAGTACGCCGCGAAATACACCGACCGCCTCGACACCTGGACCTTCGCAACCGGCGACTCAACCCAGGTGCAGCGGGCCACGGAGCTGTTTGGCGTCTCGGCACGGAAGACGGCGGAGGATGAGATTACGCACAACCTCACGACGGCCCTAATCGGGCCGGAGGGACGGGTGCAGCGCCTCTGGCGGGGCAACGACTGGGTCCCCGAAGATGTACGGGAGGCTGTGGGGCGACTCGAAGAAGACGTTTAACCGGCACGCCCGAATGAGTCTGGCTACATTTGGCGGAGCCCCTAAAGTCTGCCCCTAAATCTTTTTCTTTGGATGTACGTATGAACACTTGCTCATGTAATCATGATTAAAATACCGCAGGGGCAATGACTGCCACTGGAATCGTCTTCTGGACGACGATGGCCGTAGCGACGAGTCTCGACGTGCTCCTCATCGCGACGCTCTTTGTGCCTTCGGTGCAGTTCTGGTCGCCACCCGGCCGCCGGACGTGGCAGTGCCGGCTCGTGTGGACGCTCTACAGTCTTTTGCTTCCGGGCGTCCTCGGGGTCGCCCGTCTGAACTGGGGGACCCTTCCCCTGGACGAGTGGATCGGCCACGCCGGGCACCTGAGCACCGGGACGGGGCTAGTCGCGGTGGGAACGGGCCTTGCGCTTTGGGGAATCTACACGCTCAGTTGGCCTGCCGGCCTGGGGGTGGAGGAAGCGCTCGTCGTGAGCGGGCCCTACCGGTTCACGCGCAACCCGCAGTACGTGGGGGACATTCTCCTCGCCGCGGGGCTCCCGGTTCTCAGCGGGTCTGCCCTCCTCGCTGTCGTTGCTCCCGGGGTCGCGTTGGGATTTGTTCTTGTCCCATTCGCCGATGAGCCGTGGCTGGAAACACGGTATGGGGATGCCTATCGGCGCTATCGGGCCCGCGTCCCTCGATGGATTCCGATCTGCCGCCGCCCTGCTCTCGTGCTTGATTAACCCCCGCAGAGCTCGAACGCCTTTTCCAAACGACCCGACGGTTCTCATGCCCGCCCGGACCCAACTTGACCTGCCGATCCTTCTTCCCGACGTCCCCAGCGCGAAGGACACGTGCGTAGAGCGCTTGGCGAGCAGCCTCCAGCGCACAGAAGGGATCGAGCATGCACATGTCGTTCCGGCCGAAAACGGAGAGCCGGATCCCTTTTGCATTCACTACGATCCGGAGACTCTTTCGCTGCCGCGCATTCGACGGCTCGCAAAGAGCCGCGGCTCCGAAATTGCCGACCGGTACGGCCACCTTGTCTGGGACATCAAGGGAGGATCCCGGCCACGGCGGGCCCGGACAATTGCCAAGCGACTGCGGCGCGCCGACGGGGTCGTGGAGGCGGCGGTCAGCGCCGCGGGACGCGTACGGGTCGAATACGACCGTTCCGAGACCGACGGGGAGAAAATCCGAGATGCCCTCCTGGGGATGAACGTCCGGCCTCGGGGGGACGTGCTCGATGTAAGCGATCTTTCAACAGCAGCCCAGGAAGAGGAGTCCGGCCACGAGAAATCCGGTCACCACGAGGAAGGAGAGGGCAAAGCGGAAGGGCACGACCATGAGGGGGTCTTCGGAGAGAAAACAGAACTGATCTTCTCAATCCTCGCCGGGCTGTGCGTGGCCGTGGGGGTTGGGCTCTCGTTTACCGGCGTTTCGGCGTGGATCCCATGGGGCTTCTACGTCGGGGGCTACGTCTTCGGCGGATACTACACGGTGCAGGACGTCTTCGATGCCGTCCGGGTTGGTGATTTTGAGGTCGACGTTCTCATGCTGGTCGCCGCGGCAGGAGCGGCGGCGCTGGGGACATGGCTGGAGGGCGCGTTTCTGCTCTTCCTCTTCTCGCTGGGCCACGCGCTGGAGCACTACGCGATGGGCCGCGCCCGCCGGGCCATCGAATCGCTCGCGGAGCTCGCGCCCGATCGGGCACTGGTCCGCCGGAACGGTGAGGAGCAGGAGGTGCCGGTAGGCGAGTTGGCCGTAGGCGACACCGTTGTCGTAAAACCGAATGCGAGCATTCCCGCGGACGGATTTGTGACCGGAGGCAAGAGCGCCGTCAACCAGGCGCCGGTGACCGGCGAGAGCGTTCCCGTTGACAAAACGCCAGTGGACAACCCGGAGGCTGTAGGGAACCCGGCCGACCTGGGGCCCGCGCACCGCGTCTACGCTGGCACGATCAACGGAAGCGGCGTGCTGGAAATGCGCGTGACGAAGCGGGCCGATGAGTCGACCCTCTCGCGGGTCGTGCAGATGGTCACGGAGGCCGAAGCGGAAAAGTCCCCGACCGAGCGATTTACCAGCCGCTTTGAGCGGATTTTCGTGCCCTCGGTCCTAGGGCTCGTCGTGCTTTTGCTCTTCGCCTGGGTGCCCCTGGATGAGACGTTTGCCGATAGCTTCTACCGCGCGATGGCGGTGCTGGTGGCCGCCAGCCCGTGTGCCCTCGCCCTTGCCACGCCGAGTGCGGTGCTGAGCGGGATCGGCCGGGCCGGGCAGGGGGGCGTGCTCGTGAAGGGCGGCGGCCCGCTCGAACGGCTCGGGCGGCTCGGGGCCGTTGCGTTCGACAAGACCGGCACCCTTACGGAGGGCGCACCCCGCGTGACGGACGTGCGTCCCTGCGACGGCACCGCCGAGGGGGACCTGCTCCGCACGGCCGTCGACGTGGAGCAGCGTAGCGACCACCCGCTGGCCGAAGCCGTCGTAGAGTATGGAACTGAGAAACTGAAGGGGCAGGCGCTCGATGATGCCCACGACCTAGAGAGCATTACGGGACGGGGCGTCAAAGCATCCGTCGGGGGGCTGCCGGTCCATGTCGGGAAGAAGGAGCTATTCGATGAGGTCGAGGGACCGCCCCTTCCCGACGAGCTGCGCCAAACAACCGAACGGCTGGAATCGGAGGGCCGGACGACGGTGATCGTGCGGCGGGGCGGGGACTACCTCGGGGTCATTGGACTCGCGGATCAGCCCCGCGAGGGGGCCGCAGATGTGATCGGGCGCCTCCGCCAGATTGGCATCCGGCGGATGGTGATGATTTCGGGGGACCACCAGCGCGTTGTGGACGCGGGCGCCGCAGAGCTCGGCCTCGACGAGGCCCGTGGGGATCTCCTGCCTGACGACAAGGTCGATGCGGTGCGGGCACTCCGCGAGGAGGAAGACGTGGCGATGATTGGGGACGGCGTGAACGACGCCCCGGCGATGGCCAATGCCACCGTCGGCATCGCGATGGGCGCGGCCGGGTCGGACGTGGCGCTGGAAACGGCCGACGTGGCCCTGATGGCCGACGACCTCTCTCGTCTTCCCTTTGCTCTCGGGCTGAGTTGCCAGACGCGCCGCATCATCCGGCAAAATCTCTGGATCGCGCTCGGCACGGTGGCGGTGTTGGTGCCCGCAACAATCGCCGGCCTGAGCATTGGCCCGGCCGTGGTGCTGCACGAGGGGGCGACGCTCTTCGTGGTGGGCAATGCGCTGCGGCTGCTCCGGTACGACGCGTGACGACCGCGACGGAACTGGACTCGACCCGCCGTCCTATGAGGGCATTGACCTGCAGAGAAACATCTGGTTTTGCCTCGGCCGTTCTCCCTGCCATAGATCCACGCCCATGTCCGGAAACACCGCCTCCGACGCCCCAGCCGAAGCGCGCGACGGGGCCTGCGGAACAGAGGCAGCGCTTTCGGAGTCGCTGCCCACGGCCGCAGTCACCGACGCGACCGTCCGCCTCCTCAAAGGCTTTGCCGACCAGACGCGGCTGCGCATCCTGTGCCTGCTTCGCGACCGGGAGGTGTGCGTGCACGACATCGTGGAGGCGCTTGGCATGACCCAGTCGGCCATCAGCCACCAGCTGCGCGTGCTCCGCGACGCCCGGCTCGTCTCGCACCGACGCGAGGGGCGGCACGTCTACTACCGGCTCGCCGACGACCACGTCCGTGAGATGCTGGAAAATGCCCTGACGCACGGCGCCGAGCCGGAATCCAAGTGAACGAATACCGAGACGGGGAGGTGGCATCCTACGGGGCGCCGTCATCCGTCGGGGGGCCAAACCCTCCGCCGCCCGGAGTCTCAACGCGGAGCCGACTGCCCGCCGGGAGCGTCCGGGAAAAGTGCGCGGGAAGCTCTTCTGTACGCCCGTCGGGATGAACGAGTACCGCACGGCCTGGCGCTGCGGGCGTGCCGCCGTCGCGTCCCCACGGCGCCGTGGGGCGGCGCGTGCTAAGCATCGTCGCGGTGGTCGGCACGAGCAGTTCGTAGACGCGCACGAGCCCGTCCCCGCCCTGGAAGCGGCCCGCGCCCCCGCTGCTGGGGCGCAGCCGGTAGGCCACGACCCGGAACGGATACGCCTGCTCCAGCGCCTCGACGGGCGTGTTGAGCGTGTTTGTCATGTGCACGTGGACGCCGCTCAGGCCCTCGGCGTCCGGCCCCGCCCCCATGCCGCCGCCGATGGTCTCGTAGTAGGCGAAGGAGGACCCGTCGGGCCGCGTGCCGCCGAGGGTGAGATTGTTCATCGTGCCCTGTCCGGCGGCGGGGACCCGGTCGGGCAGCGCCTGCGTGAGCGCCCCGAGCACCGCGTCCACGATGCGCTGGGAGGTCTCCACGTTGCCGCCCGCCACCGCGTGCGGCGCCACGGCGTTCACGAGCGAGCCCTCCGGGGCCCTTACCGACACCGGGGCGAAGCTGCCCGCGTTCACCGGGATCGTGCCCTCGGTGAGGCCCTGCACCACGTAGTAGCAGGCCGACTCGGTGATCGGGAGCACGGCGTTCAGGTTACCGTCCACCGCGTCGTCGGTCCCGTTGAAGTCGAACGTGATGGTGTTGTCCGCCACCGTCGCGGCCACGCGGATCGTAGCAGTGTTGCCGCCGGGCAGCTCCAGCTCATCGGCGAACCGGTACGTTCCTGCCGGCCAGCCGGACAGGGCCGCTCGCACGCGGCGCTCGCTGTAGCCTTGAAGGTGGCGGGCGTAGGCGGTGACCTCCGCCGTGCCGTGCGCCTCCGCGAGGGCCTGCAGGCGCTCTGCACCGACCGAGTGGGCTGCCCGCTGCGCCGCAAGGTCGCCCCGCCGCTCCTCCGGGGTGCGCACGTTGCGGAGAAAGGTTTGGAGCAGCGCGTCGTTGCGCGTGCCGCCGTCATACAGCTTGACGGGCGGGAGGATGGTGCCCTCCTGCACCAGCTCGGTGGCGAGGGGCAGCGACCCCGGTGTCATCCCGCCCACGTCGGCGTGGTGGGCGCGGCTGGCCACGAAGAACGAGGGCGTGTCCCGCGTGCCGACGAACACGGGCGAGACCATCGTCACGTCCGGCAGGTGCGTGCCGCCCGCGTACGGGTCGTTGAGCACCACCACGTCGCCCTCGGCCCAAGTGTCGACGGCGGCGCAGGCGGCCCCGACGCTCGCGGGCATGGCGCCGAGATGGACCGGGATGTGGGCGGCCTGGGCCACGAGGGCCCCGTCTCCGTCGAACACGGCGCAGGAGAGGTCGAGCCGCTCCTTGATGTTGGGCGAGTGGCTGGTGCGCCGGAGCGTCACGCCCATCTCGTCGGCCACGCCCTCGAAGCGGTGGCGGTAGAGCTCCAGCAGGATGGGGTCGGCGTCGGGCATGCGAGCGCGCCTGAACGCGTGGAAAATGCCGCGGTGGACCTGGAGCGCAGAGACGCGGCGTGTCCCTCTTCGTTCCGGTTGCGTGGAGGGCGCCCAAACACAGCGTCTCGCCGTGTGCGGGCCACTGCTTTCCGTAGCGGGGGAGCGTAACCGTTTGCCACGCCGGAGGAGTCCTCGTCGACCGGAAGGATGCCACTGCACGGGACCTGACGAAGTGGGCCTCCCCTCTCGTCCGTCGTGGGGGCCGTCGAGCCGAGTCCGTGGAGACTCGGCAGCACGAGGTTCAGTTCCGAATCGGTTCTTCCGATCGGAGCGAGAAACGAAAAGCCCCGCCGGCCTGGTCTCGTGGAAGGGACGGCCGACGGGGGGCCGCAGCTACCGCTGCAAGCAGGACAAAAAACTCGCAGGGCCGGTCGGTTCGTTCCCGCATTGCGGGTCGTCCCCGTTATCAAAGCGCTAATAAATGACGATTTGCTTATGACGATTTGCTCCTAAATGGCGACTTGCGTCAACGCGGACGTAGTGTTGGTCATCATCCGGCGACATTGTGGAGCCCCGGCACGATCGCTGGTCGTTTGTGCTGTCGGCCCGCGGCGCCGTTCGGGGCAGGCCCGCCGAAAAGACGACCGCCGTCTTCGCCGCTGGGAGAGGCATCCCTGCCCCAAAACGTCGTTCGGCCCCGGGCCCGGCACAGAATGAAGTGCAGTGCCCGACTTAGGGACCCCCGCCCCGCTGCCGATAACGTGAGCGAAGCGCAATCGTCAGCCCACCACGAAGCAGTGATCGTCATGTCCCGCAGTGTCTCCTCTTCCCCTGTTCAGTCTCCCTCCAGCCGCCGCGAGTTGTCGTGGACGGGGTGCGAACGCGAGGTCAGGAAGCTCCACACCGACGCGTCGGAAGACCTCGACAGGCCACAGTCCCGTCGGCTGTACGCGCTGGAGCTTTCTGCGTCTCGCCACGCCGGGAAGTCGCCGCACCACCTGCTGGAGCAGGCGAAACGGGTGCTTCGGTAGCCGCTGCGGGCCCCTACACGAATGCGCTCTGGCCCGTGATGGCGCGGCCCACGATGAGCGCGTTCATCTCGCGGGAGCCTTCGTAGGAGTAGACCCCCTCCGCGTCGGCAAAGAGGCGGGCAACGTCGTGGTCCAGCAGAATGCCGTTGCCGCCCATGATGCCGCGGGCGATGGAGACGACCTCGCGCATCGTGTCGCAGGCCCAGACCTTGGCCAGGCTGGACCGCTCGTTGCTGATCGCTCCTTCCCCGGCCTCCAGCCGGCCGAGCTGCATCACGAACGTTTGCAGCGCCGTCACCTTGCCGAGCATCGTGACGAGCTTGTCCTGCACCATCTGAAACGAGGAGGTCGGCTGGCCGAACTGGGTGCGCTCGTTGCAGTAGGCGAGCGCCTTCTCGTAGGCCCCGGTGGCGAGCCCCGCGGCCTCCCAGGCCACGCTGGCGCGGCAGGTCGCGAGCTGGGCGCTCACGTCCCCAAAGTGGGACACGCCGGGAAGCCGGTTGGCCTCCGGAAGCTCGACGCCGTCCAGCTCGATGAGTCCGTTCTCCACGCCCCGCTTGGCCACTTTGCCGCCGATTTGCTCCACGTGGTAGCCGGGCCGATCCTGCTCGACGAGGAATCCCTTGATGTGGCCGTCGGCCTCGTCGCGGGCCCACACAACGGTCACGTCGGCGAACGTGGCGTTGCCGGCCCACTTCTTCGCGCCGTCCAGGACCCACGTGTCGCCCTTCCGTCGGGCGGTGGTTGCCAGTCCCTGGGACACATCGGAGCCGTGGGCCGGCTCGGTGAGCGCCCAGGAGCCGATCATGTCGAAGGCCGCCAGCGGCTGGAGGAACCGCTCCTGCTGCGCCTCGGAGCCGAAGAGCGCCACCGACCCCATGCACAGCAGGGCATGCACGCCCCAGAACGTGCAGAACGACGGCTCGACCCGCGACATCTCGAAGCTGATGAGGTTCGTCCGCACCGGGTCGTTGGACGGGAACGTGTAGGCGTCCCTGCCGACGACCTCGTCGAAGAGCGCGCCGGCCTTCGGAATGAGCGCCTTCGGAAACGTCCCGTCCTCCCACATCTCGTTGGCAATTGGCTCGACCTCGTCCTGCATGAACGACCGCACCGTCTCCCGCGTCGCGTTCTGCGCGTCGGTCAGGTCCCCGAAAACATCGTAGACGTCCGGGTTCACCGGCGGAGGAGGGGAGGGGCGCTGCGGCGCCTGGGGCCGGGCCCCATCGGCCAGTCGGTCCAGGTCTTCTTCGTCCAGGGTGCTCAGCGCGCCGAGGAGTTGGTCCACGTCGGCCTTTTCGTCGAGGCGGGCAAGGGCGTCCGCGTCGAGGTCGGCGGTGGCGGGACTGTCAGGCATAGGTGCACAAAGGAGAGAGGTTGGGCAGGAAGGCTGCGGAGAAGCTGTAGGGGCGCACAGCGAAGCCGGGCCGCACACGAACCGTCTCCGAAGGGGCCGCTCCTTCCTCGCGGGGAGCCCTTGGAGAAGTGTATTCTTGCGAGGCCAGGTCGCTGGTGCCACGGAAGCGCTTCGATCTACGAATGGACACCTCTGGCGTGGAGGTTCTCCGGCCGGCGGCCTCGACGACTTTGGTACAAGAATGTTCAGTTGCGCCGGGGACGCGGGCCGGAGGGGCCTGCGAGGACAGGGCCTCCGAGCCGGGGCTCGTCTCGACGTTCGCCCGCAGGGGGGAACGGAAAGACAGCCCACCGCCGCCGGATACGAGCGGGCCACTCAGTACCGGAGGCGAATCAGTACCGGAGGCGGATCGACACAGTCATCCGGCGGCCGGGCAGGGTGCGGGCCCACCGCGACACCGACCCGTCTCGTTGTGGCTCCAGGCCCCAGTCCGCCACGTTCTTGCGGCTCAGCACGTTGGCCACGCCGAGCCGGCCCTCGACGTCCACGCCCGCCCAGGAGTGGGCGAGGCGCACGCCGAGGTCGAGCCGATACCGCGGCGGCAGCCGATGGGTGCCGGGCCGGTCCAGCCGAATCTCGTCCCATTCCTTCCCGGGGGGCGACGGCGTCAGGTACGCGTAGTACGCCCGCCGGTAGCCCCACCGGCGCCCCCACACGCCCTCGCCGGTGGCCTCCAGGGCGACCCCGGCCCCGAGCGGCACCTCCGCGTTGAGGGCAAGGCGGTGGGGCTCGATCCACGGCACCGGCGTCTGCCGCCCGTCGAACCGGCCGGGAAAGGTGCGCTCGGCCCGGCTGTAGGCGTACTGCAGCGAGCCGGTCAGGGCCGATCCTTCGTACGTCACGTCCAGCCCACCGCCGTACGCGACCCCGCGGCTCGGGGCGATGAATTGAGCCGGATCGGGGGCGGCCCTCGTGCCGGCGGGGGCCGCCCGCAGGGCCGGATAGTCGATGGCGAGCAGGTGTGGCTGCCACTTCCGGTACCCCTCCAGGTCAATCTGCCAGCGAGGGGCGGGCGCCCACGTCAGGTCGGCCGCCAGGTGGTAGGTACGGGGCGGCGCGAGGGAGCCGGTCAGAGGAAGCCACATCTGTGTTGTGGGAACGACCGCCGTGGCGCCGTCGCGGCTCAGGTCAAACTGCGCGGTAAACTGGCGGTAGAGGCCGCCCCGCACGCTCAGGGCCACCGTGCCGAGCCGACCCACCGGCCGGTCGTAGCGAATCGCCCCTCGCGGCTCTGCAAAGACGGGGCCCTGGGCGGGGCGCCCCGTCAGCCGAAGCCCCCCTCCAGCTGGGCGTGGGGCCCGAGGCCGACCGTCAGCTCGGCCGCGGTCGCCAGCCGGGTCGAGCGCGCCTGGTGTTGGAGGCGGGGCGCAAACGCGTTTCCGATGCGGAACCGGCTTCGCTGGTGCGTCAGGCCGCCGGACCACACGAGGCTCCAGCGGGGGCCGAGGGCGAAGTCGACCTGCCCCTTCAAGAGGGCCTTCGTGACCTCGTTTGCCCCCTCTTGTCCCTGGGCCGCCTGACGGGCCGCGGCCGTGGCCGCATTGGGCTCCGCAAACGAGGAGGTGAACTGAATCTCCCCGGTCTCGGAGCGGGTCGCGCTCCGGTAGTGACTCACGCCGGCCTGCAGGCTTCCGGTCGTGCGGCCGGAGATTGGGGCCTCGTAGCGGGCCTGGGCGGTCGTGTTCGACCAGTCGTACTCGTCGCGGGTGGGCAGCTTGAACAACGTGGTGCTGAAGGGAGGATCCTCGTTCCCGCCGGTCTGGTCCTGGCCGGTGCCGACCGGCTGGCCCAGCACCAGGTCGGCCCCGAGGGTGCTCCGGCCGTGGTAGGCCGAGAGAGTGAGGCGCTCGGCCGGGCCGAGCTCGAAGCGGGCCGCGCCGTGCAGGTCGAAGAACCCAGCGTTCGGCTGCGTGCGGGCCCCCAGCGAGCCGCCCTCAATCGGCGCGTCGGGGGGAAGTCGGGCCGCCGTGAGCATCGGGTCGAGGGTCGACCAGCGGTCAATCAGGGCGTGAAGCCCGGCGTCCTGGTACACGTCCCACATGCTCACCCGGCCGGCCACCATGGCCGAGACGGGCGTCGTGCCGATTGTCGTGGTGCCCTGCAGCCGGGCGCCGAGGCTCCGCGAATCGGCGCGAACGGTGCCGTACTCTCCGCCGGGGGCCGAGAGGGCGTGGTGCAGGTCGAGGGTGCCGGAGAGGGCGTTGCCGTGGAGGGCCCCAAAGCCGGCCTTCCGGGCCGTGAGGCCCTCCAGGGCCAGCGGGCTGAAGGCGCCGAGGAGGCGGCCCGCGCTCGCCGGGTTGCGCACGGGCATGCCGTCGAGGCGGAGCGTGTGCCCGCTGGTGGGGCTCCCCTGTATGTGAAGGTCGGCGTAGGGCGGCGACGCGGTGACGCCGAGCACGGTCCCGGCCGCGTCGAGGGCGTCGGGTCCCTCGGCGGCCCCCCCGGCCCGCAACGGGGCGGTCGGCACGCGGTCGGCGTCGGGCCGGGCGGACGTGAGGCCGTACCGGTCGGCATCAATGACGAGCGAGTCAGCCGCGATGGGCGAGGGGGCGAGCGTGGCCTCGTGGCGGGCCGTCCCGTCCGGGGGGACGTAGATGGTCGCCTCGTGGCGGCGGTAGCCGAGGTGGCTCACCACGACCGTGTGCGGGCCCGGGAGCAGGCCCGGCAGGCGGAAGCGGCCGGTCGAGTCGGTGGCCGTTCCCCGAAACGCCTGCGCCTCCGGCAGTCGGACGTGGGCGTTCGCCAGGGGGCGGCCCGCCTCGCCGTCCCGCACGATGCCGGCCAGCCGGCCCTCCTGCGGCGGGCGCCGGACGGGTGCGCGCAAGACGTACGTGCCCCTGGAGGTCTGGACGTAGTCGATTGGATGCCCCTCCAGCAGGCAGCGCAGGAGGGCGTCCGGAGGAGAGTCCTCCGTGACGCAGGACGCCCGGCGGTCGGCCACGAGGGACGCGTCGTACACGAGGCTGATGCCGGTCGCCGTGGCCATCTGCTCCAGGGCCTGGCCCAGCGGAGCGTCCTGGATGCCGAGCGACGCAGGCATGCCCGCCCCGGACTGGGCCCCCGCACGGCCCCCGAGGCCCCAGAGGAGAAGCACCACCAGGAGCCCGCTCCCACGGAATGCACCCAGCATGTCGGTCGTGGCCATGTCGGTCATGGCGGCCGGAGCGGGGCGAGGAAGAGATGAACGGAGAAGAGGCGTAGGGACCCATCCGATCGGCCCGAGCTACCGATCGTCCGGCGCCGCAAAGAGTTCAAAGCCTCGGCTCGTGGGGCGGTAGTTCAGATCGCGGGCCGTACAGAGGTCGTGAAGAATGGTTTCTAGGTCGGGCGCCTCCGGGTAGTAGAGGGAGACCGGCGCCCGTGTTCGGTCCACAGAGTCGTGAAGGCGAAGGGTCGCGTCGAAGCGGCGCTCCAGGTCGTGGAGCACCGCAACGAGCGGCCGGGCCCGCGCCGCAAACCCGCTGGTGCGCCAGGCAAGGGCGTGTGTGGTGGCCGTTGACTCCGGGGCACTCGGGGCGGCGCCCGGGCCGGCCACCCGGCTTGCCTCTCCGGGTTCGGACAGTACCACGCGCCGGTTCGACTGCGTCCGGGCGGCCACTTCCACACGGCCCTCGATCAGGGTGACCTCGGTCCGCGCTGCGCTGTCGTCGGGGCGAGAGCGCACGTTGAAGCGGGTGCCCGTGACGGCCACCTCCGCGCTGGCCGTTTCGATGACGAAGGGACGGGCCTCGTCGGCCACCGCAAAGAAGGCCTCCCCCTCCAGCTGCACGGACCGCCGGTCGGCGTCGAGGAACGGCCAGGCCTGGAAGTCTCGCCGGTGGGTGAGGGTGGTGCCGCTGTTGAGGTCAACGGTCGATCCGTCGGGCAGCGTGGCCGTGGACTGCTGCCCCGGCGGGGCGGTGACCGTGACCGGCTGGCGCCACAGCCAGAGGCCGCCCACCAGCACGACGGCGGCG
>NZ_NCQY01000009.1:395675-574219 GCF_002894645.1 Salinibacter altiplanensis | reverse complement strand
CCCCCGCCACGAGTGGCGCCGGGAGCGGCGGGGCAGGCGCTGGCCGCGTCGCGATTTCGGATCGGTCTCCGTCTGGGGCCCAGGGGCAGAGGCGGCCCCGTTCGCCGGAGCGGCATCCAGCTCGGGGTGGTCTTCCACAAGGGCAGTCCAGGCGGCGTCGGGGGCTGCCGCCTCGGTGGCGGGCGCGTCCGCGTCCTCCAGAAGGGCCCACACCGCACCGAGGTCCGAACGCGCCTCCGGGGATTCCTCCTGAAGGCGGTTGTCGAGGAAGTCGGGAAGGGGGGGCGTGTCAGAGCTCATCGCGATCCAGCAGGTTGGGTTCGTAGTCGTGGATGCGGCCCCGCAGGTGCTTCAGGGCCCGGACGATGTGGTTGTTCACTGTGCGGGGCGAGATGTCCATCACGTCGGCCGCCTCCTCGTGGCTCAGCCCGTCGAAGCGGGTCAGCACGAGGGCCTCGCGCTGCCGGTCCGTCAATTCGCCGATCCACCGCCAGAGCCGGTCCTCGAGCTGATCGGCGTCGGCCTGTGCATCCGGACGGGTCGGCGGGGCCGGCTGGGCGGCCGTCTGGTCACGCACCGCGTCTTTTTTTGCGGTCCGGGTGCGCTGGTTGCGCTCATGGTTGTAGGCCCGATTGCGGGCGATGCGGTAGAGGTACGCCTTCAGCGACTGGCCGGGGCTGAGGGACTCCCGCACGTCCCACAGCCGAACGAACGTGTCCTGTGTCACGTCCCGGGCCGCTGCCACCGACGCGGTGATCGACTGGGCGTACCGGAAGAGCGGATCATACATCGTGTCGAACAGCTCGGCGTACGCCGCCCGGTCCGACGCCTTGAGGCGCCGGCACCACTCGTCGAATGGAGGTGCATCGGGCATGGAACAAGGTAGACAGTCCGAATCCGGCGCGTGGGGCCCCGTGTGAGTTCGAACACGCGTCGGCCCGCCAATGACCAGGGGCAATGACCAGAACGGCTGGGACGGGCTACCGCTCGACCCAGACGTTCCGGCGCGCGTCGACGCGCGCCTGCCAGCCGGGGGGCACGACGACGGTCGTGTCGTACTGGTGGAGGACGGCGGGGCCCTTCAGCGTGTGCCCGTGGTGCAGGGCGTCGCGGGCGTAGGCGGTTGTTTCCGTCGGGCCGCCGCCGTCAAACCAGACGGGGCGGGTGCCGAGGACGGCGTCGTCGAGCGGGGCGTCTGTCTTCGGCTCGTGGGGGAGCGCCGGGGGGGAGACGGCGACGGTCCCGCGGCCACGCAGGGCAACCACCTCCACGGGGGCACCGGGATCCGCGTGGCCGTAGCGCCGGCGGTGCCGCTCATGAAAGGCCGCCGCGGTGTCCGCGACGGACGCCGCCGTGATCGGCGCCGACAGGGGGACGGTCTCCTCGTAGCTCTGCCCCGCGTAGCGCAGGTCGAGTTCGAAGGCCACCTCCGCGGGGCCGTGTGCGTCCAGGACGCCCCGGACCTCTTCGCGCAGGGCCTCGGCGGGGCGGTGGAGGCGGGACAGGTCGGCCCGAAGCGCGTCGGCGCGGCCCAGGATGGTCCGGGCGGCGTCGTACGTGACATCGGCCATGAGCAGCCCGAGGGCACTGAGGGCGCCGGGCGTGGGAGGCACCAGTACGCGCGACATGCCGAGCGCCTCGGCCAGGGCCGCCGCGTGGAGGGGACCGGCGCCCCCGAACGGAACGAGCGTGTAGGTGCGAGGGTCGTGCCCGCGCTCCACCGACACACGCCGGAGGGCGCGCTCCATCGTGGCGTTGGCGACCCGCAGGACGCCGAGGGCCGTCTCTTCGGGCGACCGGCCGATGCGAGTGCCGAGCGCCGCGACCGCCTCTTGGGCAGTGTCCGGGGCCATGTCGAGCGCCCCGTCGCCGCCAAGCATGTGCTTAGGGACGAGGTGGCCCAAAGCGAGGTGTGCGTCGGTGACCGTCGGCGCGGTGCCGCCGCGCCCGTAGCAGACGGGCCCGGGCTCGGCCCCGGCGCTCTCGGGCCCCACCCGCAGGCTACCCCCGGCATCGACGTGGGCGATGCTGCCGCCCCCGGCCCCGACGGTGTGGAGGTCGGTCGCGGGCAGGTGCAGCGGCCGGCCGGCGACGGTGTGCTCGGAGGTGCGCGGCACCTCTCCGTCGCAGAGGGCCACGTCGGCACTCGTCCCGCCCATGTCGAGCGTCATGATGGGCGGCGCATCGGCGTCCAGGGCGCGCCGGGCCACCCCGAGGGCGCCGACCACCCCACCGGCTGGGCCGCTTAGGGCCAGGCGGGCGGCCTGTGCCCCGGCGGTCTCCAGGCCAATCGTGCCCCCGCTCGACTGCATCACACGCACGGGTCGGTTCCCTACCTCCGCGTCGAGCCGGGTCAGGTAGCGCTCCACCACAGGGCGGACGTACGCGTTGGCGACCGTGGTGGCCGTGCGCTCGTACTCGCGGTGCTCGGGCAAGAGGGCACTGCTCCGCGTTACCGGTACGCCCTCCGGCAACGCGCCCCGCAGAATCTCGGCGGCCTGTCGTTCGTGCTCGGCGTTCCGGTAGGAGAAGAGAAACGACAGGGCGACGCTCTCCACGTCTTGCTCAGTGAGCGCCCCGGCCACGCGCCGCACGGCGGCCTCGTCTAGGGGCGTGAGGACGTTCCCCTCGGCACTCAGGCGCTCCGGCACCTCGTGGCGCCGGGCCGCAGGGACCAGCGGGGACGGGCGCGTCGGCTGCAGGTCGTAGAGGGCGGGGCGGTCTTGCCGCCCGATGGCGAGCACGTCGGCGAATCCTTCGGTGGTGACCAGGGCCGTGCGGGCGCCCCGCCGCTCCAACAGCGCGTTTGTTGCCGCCGTGGTGCCGTGCACGACCGGCGCCGCTGCGGGGACGTCGAGCCGGTCCATTCCCGTGCCCACCGCCTCGTGCTGGGGCGTAGTGGTGGGCACCTTGCGGACCTCCAGCCCCGCCTCCGTCGCCACGACGAAGTCGGTGAACGTGCCGCCCACATCAATGCCGATCGCGGACGGGGCGTCTGGGGCCGGCGGCGCGGACGCGGACATGGGGACGCGCAGGGGAGGAATCGCGAGGGGCCCAGGCGGGTGGCCGTCTTCAAATACGGTGGCCGTTCTCAAATACAGGGAGACGGCCCGCCACAATCAACCGCCGCCTCGGAACCTGTGTTGCGAGGCAATGGATAGTGCGAGGTGATAGAAAGCCGAGGCACACCGGGCGAAGGGGCGATGGGTCGCCCGAATGCATCTTGTGTCCGAATGCACCTTTTGTGCCCGAATGCACCTTGTGGCGGAGCGCCCTGAGCGCAGAGGGCCTTGGGGGGCAGTCACGACGTGGGCCGCTCCACACCGGTCACCTCAAAGCGGGCCCCGCCGCTTGCGCTTTCAGAGACCGACAGGGACCATCCGTGGGCCTTCGCCACCGACTGGACGATCGGAAGCCCGAGCCCAGTCCCCGCCTTGCGGGTGCTGTATCCCGCCTCGAAGACCGTTGCGCGCTTTTTGGGTGGAATGCCCGGCCCGTCGTCCGCCACGAAGAACCCGCCGTCGGTGCGCCCTGCCGTCAGTGTGACGCCCGGCCCGGCATGGTCGATGGCGTTTCGGAAGAGGTTCTCCAGGAGCTGGCGCAGGCGCCCCTCGTGGGCGAGGAGGCACAGCCGTCTCCCCGAGGGCGATTCGCCCGCGGCGCTGCTCCCTCCGCGGTCGTGTTCGATCCGAAAGGTGGCCGCCTCACGGCCGGCCTGGTTCCAGGACGCCTTCGCCGCTGCCTCAAACGGCACGGGCTCCAGGTCGTCGGGGCCGAGGCGTTGGTCTCCGTGGGCGAGGGCGAGGGTGTCGGCGATGATCGCCTCCATCCGCACAAGCGCATTTTCGACCTTGTCCAGGTGCGCCCCTAGCTTCTCCGTCCCGCTGTCGTCGGCGCCGGGGGCATCCCCGCAGGCCGCGTCGTCGCGGGGGCCCTGCCCTTCGGCACGGCCCGGGTCCAGATGGCGATCGGCCATGTGGAGGCTCATCTGCGCTGCCGTCAGCGGGTTCCGCAGATCGTGCGTCACCAGCTCCGCAAACTGCTCAATCTGTTCCCGGGAGCGTTGGCGCTCCAGCTCGTAGCTGGCCCAGCGGGTCAGAAGCTCCACGAATGCCTCGTCCTTCTCACTGAAGGGACACTCCCTCGGCTCCCGAGAGGCGAAGCAGAACGTGCCGTACAGCTCCCCTTCGACCACGATCCTTGCCCCAATGTACGCCCCGAGCCCAAACCGTTCGTAGGCCGGGTCGGACGTCCATCCGGCGTCGGGGGCCCGATGGATCGCCAAGAGCTCCTCCCGGCGAACTGTCTTTCGGCAGTAGGCCTCCGACAGGGGACAGGTCTTGCCGGCCTGAAGGAAAGCGTGCTCCCCGGAGGCATAGAGGATCCGTTGCCGGGCGCCGGTGGCATTCACCGGAAAGGCAGGCGCCTCCTCGTCGTCCACGTAAATCGTGCCCCCGTCCGGCCCCTCGACGCGGGTCAAAAAGCCATACGGCAACTCGAGGTGCGTCCGGCCCAGGTCAATGAGCCGATGGATCTTTTCCTCAACGGTGGCCTCCCGGTCGGCGGCAATCCGGTACATGCGACGGAAGACGGAGGGCCCGCCAGGGGACGATTTCTGAACAAACGACCCGTCGGCCTCGGCGCCTGACATGGGATGTGGGAGCGGTGTGCCGGTGACGTGAGCGTGCCGGGGAGGAGCCGCGAGGCGCCCGCCTCATCCACGGCCCTCGAATTCCGTGCATTGTGTTGCGTTTTAGTTAAGGGCGTGCCCCTGCCAAATGCAAAACGCAGCGGCGAGGCCAGCAGGGGCGCCCTGTGCTCTACGGCACGCGAATTGTACCTCAGAGAAGACGCGCGTGTCGTGCCCAAAAAATGTCGTGCAAAAAAATGAGGACTACAGGCCGATAAAAACCATAAGCCCGGACGCGACGCCTTGAGGGTCCGGCTCGTCTCGACAGCCCCAACTTTTTTCGTCCCCATGCTGCCTTTGCTCGTCCTCGTGGCCGTGCTGGCCGCACTCGGCTACTACATTTTCAGCGGCGGAGAGCCCGAACGCTCGGGCGTGCCCCAAAGGAGAACCGGGAACCCCCGCCCGGAGGCGCCGGCGGACGGCCCGGACGTTCACCAGAAGAAGGTGCGGAAGGACGCACGAGAGGCGTACCAAACGGCCCTGGAGCGCGCACAGGAGGCCGGTGCCGACATGGAGGAGCTCGCGAAGGAGTCCTACGTCCTGGCCGAGTCGCTCGGGGAAATGTTTGCCTCCGACCAGTTCTTCGAGCGGAGGGTCCGGTTCGACTCGTTCCGGACCGCCCTCCGGGCTGCAGAGGATGCGAGGGATACGCTCCTTGACCGGCAGGAGAAGAAACTGCAGCGGGCACACGTATCCGTTCCCTCGGCGACTGGCTGCGTCGGGGACCAGTACGCGAGACGCGCGACGGAGAGCGCCCTGATGATCGCGTGGTGCGCCGGAGGGCTCCTCGGGAAGAGCCGACTGGAATCCGCGCGCGCAGCGTTCCGCGTGTCCGTCTCGGCCGAGGATGTCCGAAGCTGGGACCGATTCGGGCAGGTACTCCGCAAAGAGAGCGAGCATCACAGGATCGATGCCCCAGGGGGGTAGGATGACCCGTTTCCCTTCGAAACGTAACCCGGGTCGCCCGGAACACAGGCCCTTGAGCGCCGAGGAAACGTATCTACGGACGTGTGGCCTCGTGGAATGGTTCTTGTCTTCACAAACGGATGCGGTTCCCACGCTCACTTCCTTTGCCGGGCCCTTTGCCATGTTCACCGTCGGTCAGATCCTCATCCTCGGGCTCGCCGGATCGATCTACGTCGTCGGCGCCGCCTTTCTACTCGGGGGATGGGCCGGGCTCCGAAGCGGACGTCCAGCCGCGCCCGACGTGGAGGGGGGACAGGTCGTGCGGGCCGGAACCATCAACGGAGCGCCCCACTTCATTCCGGCCCTTGACGACACGGTCAGCGCTCCCTCCACGAGCGACAGATCTTCCCGTGGGGAGGGCCCACCGCGGGCCGGGCAGGCCCGGTCGTCTCGCCCCCTTCCCCGCCGCGGCAGGGCGGAAACCGCCCCGGGCTCGTTGAGGACCCCCATCTGCCTGAACTAACCGACCTGCGCCCGATACGAACGTCCCGAAAATCGCGGCGTGAAAATCGCGGCGTGGGACCCAAGCGGCCACGAACCGAAACGCTGAGCCGCGTCCCGACTTCATTTCTAAAAACTGGAACGTTCAGATCGTCGGATTGAAAGTCATTGCTCCGAAAGATTAAGCCCTGTGGGCGGATTGATGACGGATGGACGCGAGGGCGTACGCACACTATGGAGTGCATCCTTCCGTACGCTTTGAAATTGGCGGCGTATAAAAAAGATCAATGACGGGGCGGGAGCGGCCGCGCTCTGTTCCGCCGTTGCGGCCGGATGCCGGAAAGCAGCGGCGGCACACTCGTCTTTCGGACACGAGATCCCATCCCCTCGTACATGGCTCATCTTCAGCGGCGCGATCCAGACCAGAACGGCCAGGGGGACATCGTCCGCTCGTGGGAGGCCGGCACCACGGGTGCCCCCGGAGCGTCCGCGGGGCGGCCGGGCGTCAAGGGGCAGGTGGAAGAGCTGCTCGATCTGTTGCGGCGCCGGAAGTGGCTCATCGTTGCGGTGTGCCTCCTTGCGATGACGGGGGCGGCGCTGTACACGTACACGCAGGTGCCCGTCTACCGCACGAGCAGCCTTGTGCTCGTGGAGAAGAACCAGCAGTCCGCCTCCGAGTCCGGCCTCCGGGCGCAGGCCCAGTCGCAAGGAGGGGGGCTGCTGCCGAGCAGCTCCTCGCTGCGGAACGAGCTGATGTTTCTCCGCAACTCGCAGACCCTGCGCGAACGGGTGGCCGCCCGGCTCCTCGAGCAGGGGGAGGCCCGGCCCCTCTTGGCGTCGCAGGGGGCCTCGCCGCTGGGGACTCTCCTGGATCGGGTGTGGGCGTCGGTGGGCCCCCGTCCCGGCGAGGCTGGCGAAGGGACCTCTGCGGGCGGGACGTCGCGGATGGACACCACGCAGCTGTCGGCGGCCTCCGTCGCCCCGGCCCTGTCCGGGCGCGTCCGGTTTGGCCGGGCGGGGTCGGAGACGAACGTGATACAGATCGTTGCCCGGGACGAAGCCCCGGCGGTTGCGCGGCGCCTCGCCAACCTGTTCACGGAGGAATACATCAAGCTGACCCAGGAGTCGAGCCGGGCCCGGGCCCGGGCGTCCCGGACGTTTCTGGAGCAGCGGTCCCAGAAGCTCGAGCGGGAGCTCGAAACCGCCGAGGCCCGGATCCAACGGTTCCAGCGACGTGAAGATGCGGTCAGCCTCGACCAGCGCCAGGGCTCCCTGACGGAGCGAATTGCCACCACCGAGTCGGAGCTCGAGCAGGCACGCATCGAGCTGCGGATGGAGCGGTCGTCCCTAGAATCGCTCCAGAAGGAGCTTGAGTCCATCCAGCCCGACCAGCTGTCTCAGCGGCTGTCCTCGACCGTCGAGGAAGAGCTTGCCTCCCTGCAGTCGGAGATCGCCAATCTTGAGCTCTCGAAGCAACAGGTGGAGCTTCAGTCCGGCCGCACGACGGCGGCCGACAGCGCACAGGCGGCCCAGATCGACCGCCGCATTCGGAAGCTGCGCGCCCGCATCGAGACGCTCTCGGACCGGTACGTGGGCGAGGTGATGGGGGGCGGGCTGAGCCCGGAGGAGGGGGCCCGGCGCGTCGACGAGCTGAAGCGCCGAATTGCCGAGAAGCGAATTCAAATTACGGGCCTGGAGTCGCGCGTCGACGTGCTGGAGGGGCGGCTCCAAGAGTTTGAGCGCGAGCTGGACGCGATCCCCGAAAAGTCCATGGACCTGGCCCAGCTGAAGCGTGACCAGAAGTACGCCGAGCAGATGTACGGGTTCGTGACCGAGCAGCTGCAGCAGGCCCGGGTGCGCGAGAAGTCTGAACTCGGCTACGCGACGAACATTTCGGAGGCGGGCCTGCCCGGCAGGCCGGTTCGCCCGCGGCCGCAGCGAAACCTGATCCTGGGTCTGATGCTGGGCCTGCTCGGCGGCGCGGGGCTGGCTCTGCTGCGAGACCAGATGGACAACCGTTTGTACAAGCCCGACCAGATCCGCGAGATGGGCTACCACGGCATCGGGGTGATTCCCAACCTGACGCCGCTGATTGAGGACCAGCTCGGCGGGCAGGCGACGGTGGAACGGGACGGGCACCGTCTGGAGACGGGCCTGGTGGGGGTGCTGAAGCCGTACTCCGCGGCCACGGAGGCGTACCGGAAGGTCTGGACCAACCTGCAGCTCGGTCGGCCCGACGGGGAGAGCGGGACGGTTCTGGTGACCAGCCCGGGCAGCGGCGACGGCAAGTCCCTGACGGCGGCAAACCTGGCGGTCATTGCCGCACAGGCCGGCCACGCGACGCTCCTCGTGGACGGGGACCTGCGCCGCCCGCGCCTGCACGAAGTGTTCGACGTGTCGCGGGACCCTGGGCTCACCGAAACGCTGCAGAATGATCTCGAAGAGCACGCAATGAAGCGGCCACTGGCCGACAATTTATGCGTGCTCCCGGCCGGAACAGAGGTCGAGAGCCCGGCGAAGGTGCTCGGGTCGGCCCGCTTCCGCGAGTTTCTGGGCGAGGCCGAACAATACTTCGACCACATCATCGTGGACTCCTCGCCGGTGCTGGCGACGGCGGACGGGCCGATGCTGTCGGACCTGTGCGACACGACCCTCTGTGTGGCCCGGGCGGGCACGACGACCGAGGACGAGCTGAACGACACCCTCAAGGTGCTTGGGGAGGTGGGGGCGGACGTGGCCGGCGTGGTCTTCAACGGCTTCGACCTGTCGATGGCGTACGGCTACAAGTATCGCTACCGCCACTACGGCCAGTACGGCCCCTACGACCAGTACCGATCGCTGCCGGAAGATGCCACGGCATAGCGGCGACGGGGAACCGGTCCTTCCACCTCTCCGGGGACCTCTGCCTCTCTCCTCACTGATTTCACGTCTACGCCCCGCTTCATGCACACCCTGCGTCTCCGCTCCGTCACTCCCCACTGCACCCTGGGACTCGCCCTGTGCCTGATGCTGGTCGTTGGGCCGGTGTGGGCCCAGCAGGGCGCCCCGGGGGGGCGAGAGGCAGGCGGCACGGCCTACTACACGTTTGCGCGCCCCGGCCAGAACACCATCGAGGTGCTCGTGCTCGGGGGCGGGCGATCGGGCGTGTACGAGATCGGAGAGAACATCGACCTGGGGAAGCTGATGGCCTTGGCGGGGGGTGGCGGGGGCGGTGGAGACGCCACGGTGACCGTGCACCTCTACCGCCGCGAGGGAGGAGAGCGCACCCGCATCCTCGAGGAACGGCTCGACGCGTTTGCGGAGCGCCCCCAGTATCCCCCGCTTCAAGACGGAGACGTGGTGCGGCTGGAAACCAGCGAGGGATGGGGGTGGCGCGAGGTGCTTCAGATCACAACCGCCGTGACCTCCCTGACGTTCACCGTCCTGCGCATCTTCGACGTCGGAAGATGATTCGCCGAACAAAACGGCCGTGTCGGGAGAGAGTGCGCGGGAGCAAGACGGAGAAAAGAGGGAAGGGAGAGCCATGCCCGGCGGCCTGAAGACAGGGGCAGGGCTCATGAGAGAGAATCCGGTGGGGCCTGCTGACGGCCGCTCCAGAACGGAGGCCCCCATCGTTTGCGCTGGTGTCGATGCACCACTAGGTCACAGGGTTTTAACAGGCCGTGTGACTGACGTGGCGGAGCTATATCTGCTGGTCAGGTGTATCATGCGCAATGCAAGGTCTGAGCACGAGCGTCGAGCCTATGAGGGGAGCCACGTGAAGGTCCTCAGCTCTCGCTTCAATGTGCCACGTCCAACATGTTACCTTCCACGTTCTACGGTTTCCCTGAATGCATCTAAACGACCCCGACGCCAAAATTTACGTTGCGGGCCACCGCGGCATGGTGGGCTCGGCCATTTGGGAAGAGCTGAAGGACACTGGCTATACGAACCTCGTGGGCCGGACCTCCGACGAGCTTGACCTGCGCGACCCCCACGCCACCCGAGCGTTCTTTGCGGCCGAGCAGCCGGATTTCGTGGTGCTGGCCGCGGCGGTGGTCGGCGGCATTGTGGCCAACGACACGTACCCGGCCGACTTCATCGGGGACAACCTTGCGATCGAGCAATCGGTCATCCGCGCCGCCCATGAGGTAGGCGTAGACCGGCTGATTTTCCTCGGGTCGACGTGCATCTACCCCAAGCACGCGCCCCAACCGATGCCGGAAGAGAGTCTCCTGACTGGTCCGCTGGAGCCGACGAATCAGTGGTATGCGGTTGCCAAGATCGCGGGGCACAAGCTGTGTCAGGCGCACCGCGAGCAGCACGAGGACGACATGCTCACGCTCATGCCGACCAACCTCTACGGGCCGGGCGACGACTTTGACCTGGAGACGGCCCACGTTCTGCCGGCGCTGTTGCGCAAGGCCCACGAGGCAAAAGGCGCCGCGCCGGATGGGTCCGACGCGCCGGTGACGCTTTGGGGCACCGGCACGCCGAAGCGGGAGTTTCTGCATGTCAATGACTTGGCCGATGCGGTCCGCTTCACGTTAGAGACGCCGGAAGAGGAGATCCGTGAGGTGGCCCCCGACGGGATGCTCAACGTGGGCGTGGGGGAAGACCTTTCGATTAAAGAGCTGATGGCTCTCATACAGGACGTGGTCGGCCACGACGGCCCCGTCGAGCACGACCGATCAAAGCCGGACGGCACGCCCCGTAAGCTGGTCGATACGAACCGAATGGACACCCTTGGCTGGACGGCGGAGACATCGCTCCGGGAGGGCATCGAGACAACCTACGACTGGTACCGACAACAAGAGGCGTTGAACGTAACACGGTGAACGTAGAACGTTTGTCGTTCCACACCGCACGTTCTGCACCGCAACAAATATGACTGAGTGTTTCGAAGACCTTCGGGCATGGCAGACGGCCCGAAAGCTTACGAATGAAGTCTACGGTCTGACGAGCAAGAGAGGATGTGAGTCCGATTGGACGTTGAAGGATCAGATCCGATGGGCGTCAACCAGTGTCATGTCCAATATCGTAGAAGGCTTTGAGAGCTGGACACGCCCCCAGTTCATCAATTATCTGGGGCACGCCAAGGCGTCAGCCGGGGGGGCGGTCTCAGCTCTACATCGCACAGGATCAGGGCTATCTCGACGAAGAAAAATTCGAAGACATATTTGAGTCGGCCGACAAAGTATCCCGCCAGCTGTACCACCTGATCCGACACCTGGAGCAGCGTGACGGTCCCGACCAGGTCCGTGAGATTCCCCCTGAATACACCTCGCGTTAAACGTTACACGTTCAACGTTGCACGCGCAACGCATTACACATTTTCTGTTCCACGTTCCACGCAAAGAATGCCCCCCGACAAAGAGATCACGAGCAAGATTCCGGACGACCGGCCCGGGGCCCGTGGAGACGTGCCCGTGGCCCTAATCACCGGCATCACCGGCCAGGACGGGTCCTACCTCGCAGAGCTCCTGCTGGAGAAGGGCTATGAGGTGCACGGCATCAAGCGGCGGGCCTCCAGCTTCAACACCGGCCGCATCGACCATCTCTACGAGGACCCGCACAAGGACGACGTCCGGCTCTTTCTGCACTACGGGGACCTGACCGACTCGACGAACCTCGTCCGGATTGTGCAGGAGACCCAGCCGGATGAAATCTACAACCTCGCCGCCCAGAGCCACGTCCAGGTCAGTTTTGACAGCCCGGAGTACACCGCCGACGTCGATGCGGTCGGGGCCCTCCGCCTTCTAGAGGCGATCCGGATTCTAGACCTGGAGGACAAGACCCGCTTCTACCAGGCCTCCACCTCGGAGCTCTACGGGGAGGTGGCCGAGACGCCCCAAAATGAGGAGACGCCCTTCCGGCCCCGAAGCCCCTACGCGGCGGCGAAGCTCTACGCCTACTGGATTACGGTCAACTACCGCGAGGCCTACGGCATCCACGCCTCCAACGGGATCCTCTTCAACCACGAGAGCCCGCGCCGAGGAGAAACGTTCGTGACGCGCAAGATCACGCGGGCGGCGGCCCGGATCAAGGCCGGCCTGCAGGAGAAGACTTACCTCGGCAACCTGGACGCGAGGCGCGACTGGGGCCACGCCCGCGACTATGTGGAGGGGATGCACCGTATGCTCCAGCAGCAGGAGCCGGGGAACTACGTGCTGGCGACCGGGCGGACGACGACGGTGCGGGAGTTTGCGACGCTCGCCTTCGAGGCGGCGGGCATTGACCTCGCGTGGGAGGGGGACGGCGAAGACGAGATCGGGTACGACACGGACACTGGGCGGCCGGTCGTGGAGGTCGACCCGCGCTACTACCGCCCGACGGAGGTGGACATCCTCCTCGGCGACGCGGAGAAAGCACGGAAAGAGCTCGGCTGGACGCCGACGACCTCGATGGAGGCGATGGCCCGAGAGATGGTCGAACACGACTTAAAGGACGCCCGCGAGGAGGTCACCGTCCAAAACCACCAGTAAACGCAGCAGGTGGCTCGCGTTGCGCGTTCCACGTTGCGCTTTCCATGCATCCTATCCGTCCTGGTTGTTAAGAAGACTGTACAGTGACGGCTCAGGGGCCGACGGACTTGGCCAAATGTGGTGATGCGGGCATGGACGTACCCGTGCTCTGCCGCCGGGCCGACCTTCTGCTCGGGGTCATGACGAAGAACGGGCCAGCTGAGCTGCCGACTGCCTTTTCTGAAACGTCACTCTGAGGAGCGAATCGACGAAGAGTCCCTTTGGTAGAAGACGAAAGCCGCGGATGGGACGGTGCTTGGAAAGTACGGCTCTGCTACCCGTCGGAGAGATTCTTCGCTTCGCTCAGAATGACTCTAGAGCTATCGGAAGCCGTCCGAGACGATGGGAGAACGGTACTACGCCTACATCATGGCCAGTCGCTCGCGGGTGCTCTACGTTGGCATGACGAACAATCTGGCCCGGAGCGTCCGAGAGCACAAGCAGAAGGACGCCGACGGCTTCACCGCCCGGTACAACGTTACGCGCCTCGTCTGGTACCGCGCATTCCCGCGACCGCAAGATGCCATTGCGGCTGAGAAAAAGATTAAAGGCTGGCTTCGGAAGAAAAAGGCGGCGCTGATCGAAGAGAAAAACCCTTCCTGGAATGACCTCGGCCCTGCAGTAATGGAGGAGGCACGGTGAATACCCCTGGGTAGATGAATGCTGCGAGCCTTTCTGCACGAAAGAACGTTCTGGCAACGAGTCATCCTGAAGCCGACCCCTGTCGGCGGAAGGATCTCTTCGAATACAGCGGAGACGACGGCAGGTCGCATGAGCTCCGGAATCGTCTCTGCCATCCATCGAAGAGATCCTTCGCTCTCTACGTTCGCTCAGGATGACCTCAGAACGCAGAGTTCGAGCATTCCCTGTCACTAACACGTCATTCTGAGGGAGTGGAACGACCGAAGCGCCCTGAGTGTCAGCGAAGAAGTGCTTTCAGAGTGAATCTCTCCGATGAGTAGCGAGAGTCGGTCAATGACCGAAAAGTCTTTTTGAGATCAGCGGACATTGCTCCCTGAACAGTGAAATCACTACATTCGCTTCCGCCACGGTTTGGAGGTATTCTTCGCACCCCGGGAGTACTCGTGTTACAGAAAGCATGACCTTCGGCCCTCGCTCTCGCTCCCAGCGGCCAGCAGTGAACATCCCAAACACACATTCAACATGAACCCCACCGCGGCGGGCGATGAGCCGTCCATTCTCTTTATCAACCAGCACTACTGGCCGGACTGGGCGGCGACGGCCCAGATGCTGACGGATCTGGCCGAGTACCTGGCGGCAGAAGGCATGGACGTGCACGTGCTCTGCAGCCGGGGGCACTACCTGTCTGGCGCGATGGACGTGCCGGCCGAGGAAACCCACAACGGCGTCAACATCCACCGGGTGCGGGCAACGGCCTTCGGGCGCGAAACGACCCTCGGCCGCCTGACCGACTATGCAAGCTTCGGCGCGAGCGCGCTGGCCCGCGTCCTCACAGGGCCGTCCTACGACACCATTGTCACGCTCACGACACCCCCGCTGTTGCCGCTCGTCGGGGCCGTGGCGAACGGCCTCCGAAGGCAGCCCTACGGCATCTGGTCGATGGACCTGCACCCGGACGCGGAGGTGGCCGCGGGCATGTTTGCGGAGGGCGGCCTCCCCGCTCGCCTGTTGCATGCCCTCAACGACGTAAGCTACCGCACCGCGGACTTCGTCGTGGATCTGGGCAGCCGCATGAAACGCCGGCTGTCAGAAAAAGGTGTGGCGGAGGAGCGCCTCCACACGATTCCGGTGTGGAGCCGCAAGGAGGAGGTCGCCCCCCTTTCCCACGCCGACAACCCGCTCCGCGAGGAGCTCGGGCTAAACGATAAGTTCGTCGTCATGTACTCCGGCAACGCCGGGGTGGCCCACCGCTTCGACGAGGTGCTCGCTGTCGCGAAGGCGCTCGACGGGCACCCGGACATCGAGTTTGTCTTTGTGGGAGAGGGGCCCAAGAAAGACCGGATCCAAGCGTTTGCCGATGAGCACGACCTGTCCAACGTCCGGTACCTGCCGTACTTTCCCCGCGAGGACCTTCAGTACTCACTGCCGATGGCCGATGTCCACCTGCTGACGCTCCGCGAGGAGATGGCCGGCATCGCCGTGCCGGGAAAGCTCTACGGCATCATGGCGGCCGGGCGGCCGGTGCTGATGGTGGGGCCGGAGGACTCCGAGTCCGGCGAAACGATCCGGCTCTCGGACAGCGGGCGCGTGGTGGATCCATCCCGGGAGGAGACGGCTGGCCAGGCCCTCCGCGACGAATTGATGGCCCTCTACCGCGATGCCGACGAGCGCACCCGACTCGGGGAAAACGCCCGGCGCGCCTTCCTTCAGCACTTCGAGCGGGAGGTGTGCTGCCGGGCGTGGGCGTCCCTCCTGGATCGGTACCTGAATGGGTGCTTGGAGGAGGACACGTCCGTCCACACGAAAGTCATGACGAGATCGTGAGAAGGAGGGTGGACCGCGGCCCGCGGACGGCTGACAGCCGACCGCAATGCATCTTAAGGGAGCCTGCAAAATCGGGCGGACGATCAAATGGCCTACAGATTCGAGAAGTTAGAGGTCTGGACCCGGGCGCTAGACTATAGTGACCAGGTGCACGACATCGCCCAGCAGCTTCCGAAGCATGAGCGCTACAACCTGGCGGACCAGATGACCCGTGCCGCCAACAGCATCGCACTAAACGTAGCCGAGGGCTCGACCGGATTAAGTGATGCCGAGCAAGACCGGTTCCTCCGCATCGCTGTTCGTTCGTTGCTTGAGACAGTTGCCACCCTCCACCTTGTCAAGCGCCGCGAGTATCTGGACGATGTTGAATTTCTGCGCGAAGCGTATCGAGAGAGCGAGACCCTGTTTGCAAAGCTTCAAGCCTTTCGATCTTCCCTTGATACCGACACGTCCGTTCGAGAGGAGACGATTGGATACGACGACGGCGTCCCGTTCTAAGCAATACCGCCTGAATATGGCAGCGTCCTGACCGCCGTCGTCTACGAACCGACCTCCCCGCACCGAATCCGACAGTGCATGAACACCTTCGCCGACCTTCTTGGGTACCTGAAGATCTACCGACGCTACCTCGGCCGGCGCATGTACCTGATCTTTGTGCTGACCGTGGCCACGGCGCTTGCGTCCGGTTTCGGCATCGCGCTGCTGCTGCCTCTGCTGCGCGCCTCGCAAACCACGGGCAGCACGGAGGAGATGGGATGGGCCGAACAGCTGCTGCACGACCTGCTGGCCACGATGGGGATTGCCGACTCGATGGTCGGCATCCTGGCGTTCATCGCAATCGTCTTTGTTGCGAAGGGAGCGCTCCAGTTTGCGAAAGGAAGCTACCAGGGCTACCTGCAGGCCCAGCTCCTGCGGGAGCTCAAGACGCAGCTGTTCGACGCGTACTGTGGGATGGACTACCGGCACTACATCGAGCAGAACGCCGGCCACTTCATCAATGTCATCAACCAGCAGGTCAACCGCTTCTTCAGCTCGTTCAAGAGCTTCGTGCAGTTTCTGACGCAGATCGTCACGACGCTCAGCTACTTCGCATTTGCGTTTGCGATCACGTGGCGGTTTGCGAGCATGGCGCTGGGGGTCGGGTTGGTGCTCCTCTTCTTTTTTAAATACCTGAACGCCTACGTACGCCGCCTCTCGCGGGACCAATCCGCGGAGATGAGCACCCTCAACAAGCTCCTCGTCCAGTCGCTGCAGTCGCTCAAGTACATTGTGGGGACGAACCAGACGGCCCATCTGCGCTCGGGCGTCGTGGACAGCGTGCAGCGGCTGACGGGGTACATCTTCCGGCAGAACGTAGCGAGTGCCTTCACGAATGCCCTCAAGGAACCGGCGTCGGTGCTTCTCATCGTGGGGCTCATTGCCCTGCAGGTGGGCGTCTTCAACGACCCGGTGGCCCCCATCTTTGTGGCGCTGCTGTTCTTCCACCGTGGCATGCAGGCGATGATGGCCGTGCAGGGTGCGTGGCAGCGCACGATGAATAAGATTGGCTCCGTGGAAATGGTCGACGACGAGTTTGACGTCGTGCTGAACAACCAGGAACAGAGCGGGACGCAGGCCCTCGGGCCGCTCCGCGAGGGCCTCGAGTTGCAGGACATCCGTTTCACGTACGACGACGAGGAGGGCGACGTGCTGCGCGACGTGAACATTTCGGTGCCGGCCAACCAGACGATTGCCCTTGTCGGCGAGTCCGGCGCCGGGAAGTCGACGCTGGTCGACATGATGACGCTCATGCTCAAGCCCCGGCGCGGCGAAGTCCGCGTCGACGGAGTGCCGCACGATGAGATCGACCTGGCCTCCTGGCGCGACCAGATCGGGTACGTCTCGCAGGAAACGGTCGTGTTCGACGACACGGTGGCCAACAACATCAGCCTCTGGCAGGGGGACATTGAGGAGGACCCGGCCTTGCGCGAGCGGGTGATGCACGCCGCCGAGCGGGCCCACGCCCACCACTTCATTCAGGACCTGCCGAACGGGTACCAGACGCAGGTGGGCGACCGGGGCGTGCGGCTCTCCGGCGGGCAGCAGCAGCGCCTGTTCGTGGCGCGGGAGCTGTTCAAGCAGCCGAACCTGCTGCTGCTCGACGAGGCGACGAGCGACCTGGACAGCGCCTCCGAGCAGCACATTCAGACCAGCATCGACGCGCTGCAGGGAGAAGTGACGGTCGTCATTATCGCGCACCGGCTCTCAACGGTGAAAAACGCGGATCGGGTCTACGTGCTCGACCAAGGACGGGTGATTGAAGAGGGAACCTACCATGAGCTCCGTCACCGGGAGGAGGGGGCGTTTCGCGAGATGGTGGAGATGCAGAGTCTTTGATTCGATCCGACGCTGAAGCGAGCGTAAGCATGGGATTTCGTCCTGCCATCCGACGAGTGCTTTTAAGGGGGAAAATCTGCTGTCCCGCCTGGAGGAGAAGATGAGGGGGCAGAAGTGGATTTTCGTTCATCTGCCGAAGTGCGAAGGCACATCCATCTCGACGGGCCTCCGGCAGACTCTTGGAGCGGGGATAGAGGGGTTTATCAATCTGGTGGAGACGCGGAAGTGGGCCCGCTTCGATCTGCCGGACGGCGAGCGTGCAGAAGGATTGGCGCGACTCTTTCAAATCCGACTCACGCTCTTGCGCGCTCACGCTGACCGCGGCGTTCCGTTCATCTACCGCCACTTTCCCCCTTGAGGAGCACCTCTTCGCCATACCAGCGAAGCAAACTCCGAGACGCGCGAACAGACGAAGATGAAGGTTCTGAAGAAGTTCGAGGAAGCAGTAAATGTAGACAGGCTCCGGGAGTTAGCCAGCGGAGACATAGAGATCTACGATTACGTCAGATGATGTGAGAGATATCCCGCCCGCAATCTTCCCCTTGCCGAAGATCGAAGGACACACCGTACTGTGAGCAGGAAGCGAATTATCATTTCGGCGCTCCGACGTTCGGGCTCCACCATCTTTTGGCGCTGTTTCCGACAGGCGTCGGGGGCGCTCTGCTTTGACGAGCCGTTCAATCCCACACTGATACAGCTTCCCCAGTCCCACGAAAAAGACGTATACGGCGAGTACATTGACGCATTGGAAACGGATAGTACAGCGTTCTGGGACTCATATGCCCCGATTTATTCGTTGGACGAGCTGTCGAATACCTTTCCTCAGGGCCAGGCCGCCTGGCTTCAGTGGCTTCTGCGCCGCAACGATGAAGTGGTGATCGACACAACTCGGTGCTGGAACAAGGTGGGGCGCCTGGCGGAGGTTGTCGACGGCGATGTGTACGTTATCCATCTCCACAGATCGCCGGCTGGATTTGCGGCCTCGCACTTGCTCCCGTCGGAGCTTACATCCTCGCTCCCGGGCCGGTGGCAGCTGTTCAAGCGCCGCCGCCGCTTTTTTGAGATGAAAAGCGGGTTCAATTACTGGAATGTGGAAGAGATCACCGGGTGCGGCCCGCAATCGGCATACGGGGTAAAAATCTTGGGGGACGAAGGGTTGGCAAAGCGGTTCTATTCGTGGACGGCGCACACCCGACTGATGTACTTCTGGAAAGATGCGTACGAGAGGGTCGAGCAGGCCGGGGAATCTGCCTTTGGGGACCGCTACATGTCGGTTTCGTACGAGCGCTTCAGCCGGCAGCCCGAGGTGGTATTAACGGAGATCCAGCAACGGACGGGTCTTTCGCTGGACCTGGAGCGTCTTCCCGACGTGAAGCCATCAAAGTCCGTCTTTCAAGAAGAAGACGCGCGGTGGTACGAGGCCGCCGAGAACGCAGGCATTGAGGCAAGTCGACAGGTTCTCTTCCGACCCCAATGAGCGTTTCGAACGTTTACATTTTCTCGGCGGATGCCAAGCCGAAAGCCGGCGGGGTCGCGGAGTTCACTCACCAGATCGCGAAGGCCGTGCACGACCTAGGGCGGCTGGGAGCCGTAATTACGTCCCAACAACAGAACGGCGCGTTGCCGTATCCGGTTTATGCGCCCTCGCCCCCCGAGTGGCTTTCTGAAAATGTCGATACGAAGGCCCTAGGGAAGCTTCGGGCCGCCTGGATGTGGGGCGCCCTGTTGCGCCGTGGAGGGAATCTCGCCTGGCAGCAGGCTTGGGGGCGGCAGCCCATCCTGTTTGTAACCTATCTGGATGCGTTGTTCGGGCCCCCTATTCTTCGGTTCTGTGAGCAGACGGGCATCCGATTGTGGATCCTGTTTCATGGCCTGGAAATTATGCAGCTACAGGACCAGTATCCAGAATTGCTTGCTCGGGCCCACCGGAGGGCTGATCGTTTCGTCTTCAACTCGGAGGCCACGCGAGAGCTATACACGCAGCGGACGGGAAGACGTCCTCAACCCAGTACTATTCTTCATCCAAGCCTTGACTTCGATAAGCTGGAGTCCCTTGATCCTGAGCCCCTGCCCGTCGAGATCCCTGAGGGAAGCGTGGTCTTCAGCTCGGTATGCAGGCTCGTCGAGCGGAAGGGCCTTCACCGCGCCGTTCAAGCGTTTCGGGAGGCCAAGGCAGAGGGATTGCTGGAGGATGCTGTTTATATGATCGCCGGGAAAGGCCCCGAGAAGGAGCGCCTCCGAAGAATTGCAGGGGATCAGGATGGTCGTTCGATCTTCTTTCTCGGGTATGTCTCGGAAGGCCAGAAAAAGACGCTCTTCACCAAAAGCGATGGGTTTTTGCATCCGAACTATTCCTGCGAAGAGTCCGACTTTGAAGGGTTTGGCATTAGCCTGGTCGAGGCCGCGTGGTTCGGGTGTGCCGTCCTTGGGGGAAAGCAGGGAGGCGTCTCGGAGGCAATAGGAGGACTTCCCGGCTGTGAAGTAAGGACGATGGAAAATAAACCACAAGCAGTTGCCCAAATTCGACGCTTTTTATGGCAAGTTATAGAAGAAAAGTGCAGTAATAATCGAAAAGTAACACAAACCAATATACAAAAAAAAATAAACAATAAAAATGATATTTCGAATATGTTGAAGTAGTATTTTTACATGAGAAACACTTATGTTTTAGGTAAAAATATATGAGAAAAAATAAGAATATGTAAATATCTTCCTTTATGGATCGTCCAACCCTACTTCAATCAGTAAAGAAAAGAGTTGTATGGAGTAAACTACACTCCACGTTTTTTTTTGAATCAGGATGGCGAGAGGCAAGTGTACTGATGATCGATTGCCAATTCATTTATGTCCCACAGCTGAGGAAAAGTTTATATCTTAAAGAGTAGAAAAATGAAAACCAGCGCATAGGCACTACCACACAAGGACGGCTTCACTCTCGCAACGACGCGACGACGAGCAGCTCCGAGGGGGCAGAGGTGTGAAGTGGACTCGGCAAAGCTACCCGAAATCCTCTTTATTTTGCCTTTTGAGGAATTCCTAATTTTCATCCCCGAAAGCCGTAGTGTTCTAGCCAATGGCTGAGGTTCCACCGCTTCATTCGGAGGTACACTTCACTTAAAATTGTAGTTTAACTTACGAAATCAAAAATCAAACATGAAAGTAATAGTCCAAAGTAATAATACAAGTCATAACTTAGGGGATGCTTCGATGTTTCATGTTGCAATTAAAAGAATATCAAGAATACTCTCCGATCCCCAAATCCAACTGATAGAAAAAAACCCCAACTACGAATCTGTGTGCGGGGATGGCAAAATTGAGGATGTAGATGATTGGCAAATACAGAGTTGGGCTCTCAAGCGACCTTTGTGGCATCGAATTGATCAAGCTATTCCGAATCTTGTGGATCTCTTTTCAATGAGATGGCCGAGAATTAAAGACTGGCTTACGGAAGCCAAGGCCAATGTAAGAGGAAATGAGGTGGAGGCGAGGAATAAATTTGTGCAGCGATTTGAGAAGGCGGACATTCTATTCGTGAGCGGAGGCGGATTAATGACGGATCTTTTCGCTTCTGCTGAAAGAGTGTGCAACCTCATCATGCTCGCTCACAGTCGAGGAGTACCGGTTTTCATGTTCGGGCAGGGGATCGGCCCGATTCGCTCCTCACGTCTACGAAACAAAGCGAGGCGTGCATTGCCAGAGGTCCAGTCCATCGCCCTGCGTGAGAAAAAATTTTCGTATCCGCTCTTGCGTGACCTTGGGGTACCGGATGATCGAATCACTGTGACAGGAGACGACGCGGTTACCTTAGCGCACAACGAGCGTCCGCAAGCACTCGGTGAAGGGATTGGGGTGAACTTGCGAGTTGCCTATTACTCCAACATTTCTGCAGACCTGACGGAGACAGTGGCAGAAGTACTCTCTGAAGCATCTGCCACATATGATGCCCCTCTGTTGCCAGTTCCGATCGCATACAGAGGAGAAAATTCCGACGTAGCATCTATTCGAGCGATCTTGAAAGCGGTAGGAAAGAAAACAGATGGTGGGGCCTCTCTAACAAGTCCCGAAGAGGTGATTCGTAAGGCTGGAAAGTGCCGGGTCGTAGTAACTGGAAGCTACCATGGAGGCGTGTTTGCACTCAGCCAAGGGGTACCTGTCGTTGGACTTGCTAACTCGAAGTATTACCACAATAAATTTCATGGCTTGGCCGAGATGTTTGGAGTTGGTTGTACAGTACTCCGTACTAATCGGGGAGATTTTAAGGTGGCGCTGGATGAGGCGATTCGAGAAGCATGGAGTCGGGCTCCGGAGTACCGTTCCCAACTTATTCGGGAGGCTGAGCGACAAATCGACGCTTCGGAAACGGCTTATGCGAGTATGGTAGAGTACCTCGCTTCTTCCACGTCGAATTAGATCAGCGTTTCAAAACGGATACTCACGGCTGACATCTCCGGTCGTTCTTCATTGATCTGAAGAGGTCAAGATGGTATTACCGTCAAATCCACTAGTGAGTGTAGTAATGGCAGTGTATGATGAAAGACCACATCTTGAACAGGCTGTTGAAAGTATTCTAAATCAGACATTTGAAGATTTCGAGTTCATAATCATCAACGATGGTTCAACGGACGGTTCCAAAGACATTTTAGACAAGTTTGCAGGCCAAGATGAGCGGATCCGGGTCGTTCACCAAGAGAACAGAGGTCTGATCAAGTCCTTGAATCGGGGGGTTGACATGGCACGAGGTCAGTATATTGCCCGAATGGATGGAGACGATATATCTTACCCAGAGCGTTTAGAGTACCAAGTCCAGTTTTTGCATAGACATTCGAATGTTGGAGTAGTAGGAACGAATGTCGAGAAAATAGACGCGGAGGGACGATTTAAGGGCTCTTGGTCTCCTCCGACCGAGCCGGAAATTGTCTCCTGGAAGTTGCTGTTTAATACCTGTTTGTGTCATCCGAGTGTCGTGATCCGGCAGTCCCTCTTGGAGGCGTTAGGTGGCTACGCGGAATGGGCGAAACACGCTGAAGATTATGAGCTGTGGACCCGGGCAGTGCAGGTGTCCCAATTATCTAATATACCGGATACGTTGCTCAAACTCCGCCGTCACGATGGGTCGGTGACCGTGTCGAAGCGAACGGAGCAAATTCGACTGTGTGAAAAGGTGGCCGGCAATCTTCATCGTGTTCTTTTAAGGGAAAAAGCCCGAAAGTGGATATCGGAGTTTCTCGTTTGGATGGAGGTAGAAGGGGTCGACCGTGCCGCTGCGGAGACTAGTATCCAGGATCTTGCTTGTGTACACGAGTACCTGCGTGCCATTTACGAAGCCTGTGTGCGCCGCTTACTTCCAAAAACGGGAAGCATTCGGGTGCGCCAGCACGCCTTGGTAAAGCTTGATCAAATCGCTGCTCGGATAGCCAAGCGCGAGGGATGGGTGGAAGGGATGCGACACAAAGTACGGGCCAGGGGAATGGCACCGGTTCGGGAAATCTTTCCTTGGGCACTTCAAGCGGTTGGCCGGCGCCTTTCCTGAAGAAAAGTCCTGAGGGGCTTATCGGATAAGCTTGTCCTTCTTTTACTGAAGGCGCACCACACTCAGAGGATGAAAACATGGACATTTCCGTCGTTCTTTGTACCTACAACAATGCTGAGCGCCTGCGTATCACGCTTGGGGCGCTCTGTAAACTGGCACCACCCGAGGATGCGGACTGGGAACTCGTCGCTGTGAATAACAACAGCACGGACAGCACGAAACAAGTCATCAAGTCGTTCAGCGGTCAGCTGCCGATCACCTACGTGCACGAACCGCAACAGGGAAAGAGTCGTGCCCTGAATTCGGGCTTGAGTGCAGCCCGAGGGGAGCTCATCGTTTTTACTGACGACGATGTGGAGCCCAGTCGGTATTGGCTTACGGCCTATTGGGAGGCGTATCGGCGCAGGCCAGAAGGGTATTATTTTGGTGGCCCGATTGAAAGTAAATACGAGGGCGAGCCTCCTGATAAGGAGTTGCTGGAAATAGCCCAGCCTTCTGTTGCGGGCTTAAACTACGGGGGGAGAGAGAAAGAAGTCTCGCAGTTATTCATAGGACCTAACTGGGCTTGTCCCTACAAACACTTTCAGGAGGTTGGCGGCTTTGACGAAGAGATTGGCCTGAATCCGGCAGCCGGCAAGGTGCTAGTTGGAGAGGAAACAGACATGATGAAACGGCTTCAGGGAAGCGGGCTTGCTGGCTGGTATGTGCCAAATGCAGAGGTTAAACATTTTGTGCCAGAGTCAAAATGCACACTAGAGCACGTTGCCTCGCGGCGCGTTGCACGCTTTGAGGATGTGTATTCCGGCTCGGAGGTGTCCATGCCATCGACGCTCCTCGGAATGCCATTAGGGCTATATAAGGGAGTTGTCGTGTCGTGGCTTCGGTGGGTGACAAGGCGAGTGACTGGACAGAAATGGAAGAAGGACTATTTGGAGTGGCGAGAGCGTAAAAAGTTTGTGAGCGAGTACTACAAAAGTGCGGACTAGAAGCAGAATGAACTGAGGCTAAGATGGAAGCAGAATCGAAAAGTGTACCACGAGATGGATTCGTGTACTCTGCGACTGGGGACCAGTATGTAGAGGAGGCAATTCAGTCTGCGCGCCAAGTGAGAAAGGTCCATGATGAAGACATAGGTGTCGTGCTCTTTAGTGACAGGGCGGACGTGGGGGGGCCCTTCACCGAGGTATATGCCCTGGACCCGCCAGCACACGATCGAACAGACAAAATCGGCGCGATGATGAGGTCTCCCTTCGAGCGCACGATTTTTCTCGATACGGACACGTACGTGACCGAGGATCTACGGGATGTGTTTGAGCTCCTCGATCGGTTCGACGTGGCTGCATGTCATGCCCCAGGGCGGCGAATGTCTCTTGGAAATAGTAGTGGTTGGGATAATTATCATCCTGATGTACCGGACTCCTTTTCGGCCTACAATTCCGGTCTCTTCGCATACAAGAGTAACGATAAAACAGAAAAATTTATTAAAGAGTGGAAGCGTGCTTACGAAAAAGAAAACACAAAGAAAGAAAAACCCCTACAAGATCAGCCCATATTACGAGAAGTATTGTACGAAAAAAAAGATGTAAGAATAGCCACACTACCACCTGAATATAATTTTAGAGTGAACTTCTGCGGATTCGCTCACGGAAAAATTAGAATGATACATGGAAGAAGTAAAGACGTGGAAAGTACTGAGAGGGAAATAAATAGGACAATTAGAAAAAGAGTTTATTATCCACCAAACAACGGCGAATTTATTCTTAGTAGAGACATGAAATTTTACAATAGGATAGCAAAAATATTGAGTATAATTTATACACATATTAGGCTAACATGCAAAAGTAAAAAATAGTATAAAAATATAGTACTGTAAAATAATAAATAAGTAAATAGTAAAATTAAAATAATAATGAGAAAAAAGCCGCTTATTCACTTGACAATGTCTGGTGGTTGCGGCAAGCGTTTCTGAACCGTTCGAAGGAGACTGGAATTGCCAAGACGTCTCAGAAGTGGGTATTCATCAAGTGAAAGGCGAAGAAGCGTGTTTTTCTAAACCGGGATGATTTTCTCGGCGATCTTCGGGCACAGGGCTTCGAGGACGTGTTTCTGGAGGACCTGACCTTCCGCGAACAGGTTGAGCTGTTCTCGAACGCCGGGGTTGTCGTGGGGGCTCACGGGGCGGGCCTGGCCCATCTGTTGTTTTGCCAGAAGGGGACGACCGTATTTGAGGTGTTCTTTCGGAAACGTCCGATGTTCTACTGGCTGTTGTCCCGATTCAACGACCTAGATTATCGCTACCTTCAAGCTGCCGACGTGCACGGAGCTGAGAACCGCGAAAAGGGCCGTCTCAGTAGGCCAGGTGTTGATCAGATTCTGAGCACCTGCCGCGCAATACGAGACTAAGGGGACCTGCGCATCTGCTCAGACACTACTGTTTGGGAACGATTTATCCGTCCCATGAACGTGTTGACCAACTACATGTCGAATAGCAGAGTCCTGAAGAAGCTGGACAACACGGACTATAAATACGTCAAGAACTTACGTGGTCTTACGTCGATCGACTCCGGAACCGGCGTAACACTTAACGACAGCCACCTGTCGAGCACGCTGTACGACCTAGGGTACTACATGAAGCGCGTTCAGGAGCGGTCCGGGATTCCGCTTCCGTTCTGGCCGTGGATGCGCGAGAATGTTGTCATCCCGCCATCCATCGCTCGGAACGTGGACGTCATTCTGGCGCGCGACTTGCTGCCCGTCCAGTTGCGGAGTGACGTTCCCGTTGTTTACGAGACCGCATTTGTCCCGAACGACTACGTCGGTGCGTCGAATTACGCGGATCGGCGAGAGGAGATCGAGCATGAGCTCCATAAAATCCACCGCTTTGACACCTACATTCTCAAAACTGAAGAGTCCGTCGAGCGGTTTGTCGAAGCGGTCAACGCCGTAACGGGCGAAAGCGTCCGCGACGCGGTCCACCACGTACCATACTTCTTGCCCAAGATTGGGGCCATCGGGCCTGACGCTCTCGATGAAAAGTTTTCGGAGCTTCGACCGATTCGCATCTTGTTCGTCGGCTCGGACGGGTCACGGAAGGGGGTTCATAATCTCGTTGAGGCGCTGAACCGGATTTACGCTGAGCATCCGGACCTCCGCTCCGCTTTCGAGGTGATGATTGTCACCCGTACCGATCTCCCGCGTTGCAACTTCGACGTCGACACGCACGATTATCTTCCTCGCGAAGATGTCATTGAGGCTTTTCGCCGGGCGCACATCTTTTGTATGCCCACACTCAAAGACTCGTACGGCCTCGTGTACGTGGAAGCAATGGCATCAGGGTGTGCGGTGGTGGCAGACAATTCGCCCGTGCGGCGCGAGATCCTCGACGATGGACGCGCCGGTCTGCTATCGGATCCTGAAGATCCGGACAACATCGCGGAGAAATTGACGAGTCTGATACGCTCGCCTGACCGTGCGTGTGCACTAGCTGAGCGGGCGCGGGATCGATTTCAGCGTCGCTACCACTGGCGACACACTGGCGAACAGTACCTCACAGTGCTTGAGAAAGCGGCGTCCGCTAGTTAGCAATCAGCCAGGCTGTTTGCAACAGGTCTCATCTTATTCGCACCGGATCACCTCCGATGCGCCGAATCCACATCACATGCGTCAGTCCTCGAGTAGGAAGCACCCTGCTTTTCGAGGTGCTAAAGACGTGCTATGGGCTAGAATTCTCTTCCGGGCACGAGGAGAGTCTTGTAGGGAGACCATCGCGTCCGGTGGGCACATACCTCACAAAATATCCGCTCGATTCCCTCCGCATCGAGCCGTCTATCCACGTCGATCCAAACCTGTATGTTGTCTACCTAATTCGCGATCCGCGAGACATAATCTGCAGCCGTCACGGAAAAGACAACGACACCTACTGGGTGGGATTGAAGTACTGGAATTTGTTTCTTCCCGTGTGCCGGCGACTACGAAAGCACGAGCGGTTTGTGCCTCTGAAGTACGAGAAGTTTGTAGAGCATCCGAATGCGGTGCAAGATGTATTGGAGCGCGCACTTCCATTGGGAGAGCGAAAACATCATTTTGGCGACTACCACAATCACGCAGAGGTTTCCGACGATGCGGAGGACGCGCTGGGGGACGTGCGTCCCATTTCCGCAGAAAGTGTAGGACGATGGGAGGATCACCGCCCACGCGTTGCCGGCCAAATTGAGTTGCATGGGGATATCACGGAGGATCTGCTGGCCCTCGGCTATGAGCAGACGAGAGGGTGGACTTCTGAGTTAGCAGGAACCGATCCCTTTCTGGAAGGATCTCACTACGAGGAATTTGCTAATGAGAAGGAGATCTCCAGTCTCCGAGCGGGGCGATACCGAGAAGCGGCAAAGCGGGTAGCGGAAAATGTGATCGGAAAAAGAATCCTTCGGCAGTCCTGTGAATCCGCTGCGTAGCGTCAAAAGCAGGAATCAAGAATTTCTGTTTGCCCTCCCTTGTATCAGCCGTGAGCGATACCGGATCATTCAATAGCCAGCCCTCAGCTGCAGAGTCTGGTTCGAAGCCTCTGGTTTCAATCGTCACGCCCTGCTACAACGACGCAGCGTACGTAAGAGAAGCCATCGAGAGCGTCCTCAATCAGTCCTATCCGCACCTGGAGGCCATCGTTATCGATGACGGTTCCACAGACGACAGCTGGGACGTAATTCAGTCGTTCGGCGACCGGGTTCAGTGCGAACAGCAGCCCAACCAAGGGGCCCCGGCGGCCCGAAACCGCGGAGTAGAGATGGCGGAGGGCACGTACGTCAAGTTTCTCGACGCCGACGACGTGCTGGTGATGGACTGCATTGAACGCCAGGTGCGGCAGGCAGAGGCCCTGCCGGAAGAGAAGGACGCAGTGGTGTTCGGCGATGCAATCTGGGTGGACGAGGAAGGGTACGAGCTCGACGGGTACGACGACCTGCGCGGGCGGAAACCGGACGAGGAACCGGTGACGCATCTCCTCTTCTCGAATCCCCTCACATCGTGCCCACTACACCGCCAAGAGTACCTGCTGGAGGTGGGGGGCTTTGACACCTCCCTCCCCCGCAGCCAGGAGCATGACCTTCACCTACGACTGGCCCTCGCCGGGGTCGAGTTCGTGTACGAGCCGACGCCGACGTACCACTTTCGGCAGCACGAAGAAGCGGACCGCATCAGTGGGCGGTCGTACGCCGAACAGGGACTCATGACGCACTACGATCTGATTCAACGATACCGCCGGCTCATTGAGAAGAAGCAGGGAAAGCCACTGCCTGGTGAGGTCCGCACAGTCCTCGCCCGTGCTCTTTGGAGGCACGGGCGGGCAATTTTGCGGGAGAGACACCGGGAAGTTGCGGAGACATACTTCCAGGGGGCGCGTGCGCTGGCGGACGGGAAGAGTCCGACGGTTGGGAGCGTGCCGTACCGAGTTTTGAATTGGGTGAGCGGTCCGGTTGCGGCGGAGAAGATTGTATCCAGCGTAAAAGCCTTCACTGGCGGATAAATGTCCAAACAACAAGCACACGGCGTATACTTCTCGGCAAATGATGCCGTGTACGAATGGGCGGTAGCATTTCTGAACAGCTACCGGTGGTTCAATCCCGATCTCCCCCTGTACCTCATCCCGTTTAATGAGGAGTGTGACCGGCTCCTCGATCTACAATCGGAGTATAATTTTAAGATCTACGCCGATCCGGACTTCGATCGGCTGGAAGAAATTGGGAAAGCCTTCGAACTTGGTCACGCAGAGGGCGTGGGCCCGTATTGGTTTCGGCGGTACGCCGCGTTTTGGGGCCCGCTTGATGAATTCATGTACCTCGACGTCCGGCAGGTTGTCCTGGCGGACTTAGAGCCGTTCGTGACTGCCCCCCGCGAATATGGGTTTGACTTCATGCACTACGACTGTGCGCTCGATCAGGTCTACGAGCCAGGGCCGTTTCGGCGAGAGATGCTGCGCCAAAACCGGGCACGCGGGTTTAACTCCGGGCGGTGGGCGTCGCGCAAGGGGCTCTTTACGATGGATGACTTTGAGGCGCTGGCGGGGGAGGCCTTGGAAATCCGAGACCAGATGAATCCGCGGAATACGGACCAAGCCTTTATCAACTACTGCTGTGACATGAAACCGGTCAATTACGGCCACTTTGCGGAGGTGATGGGCGGCATTTGTCAGCAGGGATGGGCCAATCAGCCGGGATCCGTATACGAACAAGGCGGGAGCTATTATCTCTGGAATTACGGGGGGCTGAACCACAAAAAGAGTCTCTTTCTTCTCCACTGGGCAGGAATCTCGGAGACCTCGACGATGCCAGAGCGAGGCCTGTTCGTTCATTTTCTATACGGCCAATCCTCTCTTTTGAACTACATACGGGCAAGGATTCAGGATTTCAGCGTGTATCCATTCCGAAGGGGATGGGAGGCCCTTAGGTCGCAGCGCCACTTGAATCAGATATACCATTCGGTTTGTAGCTTTCGCTAAAAGGTGCGTCCGGTCCTTGAGTTAAGTCCAAATCACTCGCGGTGGTTATTGGTGGAAAGCACTAATCAGCCCACATTTTTAGGGATTGGAAGTCAGCGGTGTGCCACGACATATTTAAATCAGGTGTTAGATGCTCATCCTCAAGTTCAGATGGCGCCGAAAGAGTGCCAGTTCTTTAACCATAATGTGCGGGAGAAGGAACTGGGCTGGTATCTTGAATACTTTCAGGATAAGGGAGAGACAGACATTCAGGCCCGTGGTGAAATAAGCCCCAATTACGCTATCATGCGTCCCAAAGAGATTCAAATGGTGCATTATCTTTTCCCTCACCTCAAGCTCATTCTCCTCGTACGGCACCCGGTGGATCGGATGTGGTCAGCGCTCCGGCGGCACTGGACGTACTCTTACCTTGACGACGTGGCCGAGGTGGGGAAAGATATCTCATCGGTGCTGACGTATGCTGATCAACGACTCAACGATGCTTTTGGAGACTACCGCGCCATTTATCGGAACTGGTCGTCCGTTTTTGATGAGGACCGAATCCTTCTGGTCCGCTTCGGTCAGATGAAAAATGACCCGGACAATACGGTGGCCCGGGTCCTGGAATTTCTCGGGATAGACGTGGATAATGAATGGATGCAGTCCTATGGTAAAGATGCGTCTGTGCCCAATCGATCTAAGGTAGAAGTCAATATGCCGGCGTACGTTCGCTATTACCTGTCGCGCCGGTACCTCAGCCGAACGAAAACCTTCAACTCCATGACCGATGGCCTTGTGCAGGACTGGGTGGACGACATGAAGGCGTGTGTTGCAGGCGGGACGTGGGCCTGGGAGGCCCGGTATCAGCTCCGCAGTATGGTGCGGTACTGGCCGGTCCAGTGGGCACACGGGCTCCTTGATCCGGTCCGCACGTGGTGGAAAGTGCGAAAAGCACGCAATGACATTTCAATTTCACGAGTTTGATCGTATGCCGAGGACGCCTGACTTTATCCTCATTGGGGCTATGAAGTGCGGAACGACGAGCCTCAAACAGAATCTGAACACCCACGACGAAATACACGTCGTGCCGGAAGAGCCGAGGTTTTTCCACAGTGACCGGTACGACGAACAGGGCCTTGAACAGTATTTCTCTCTCTTCGAGGGTCGAGCCGAGGCGGTCGTAGGAGAGAGTAGTGGCTTCTACGCGTGGGACTCCTGGTGTGAGGATACGGCCGAGCGGATGGGGCGAGACGTTCCGGAGGCAAAGATCCTGTACATCATCCGGCATCCTGTAGAGCGGGTCGAGTCTCACTGGGCCTGGGGGATCGGCAACGGGCAGTCGTGGGGGACGATCAACGAGGCGGTTCAGGAAGTGGATCGCCTTATTGAGATGTCGCTCCACTGGCGGCAACTCTCCCGCTACCGCACGCACTTCGATGACGACCAGATCAAGGTGCTCTTCCTCGAAGACCTGAAGGCCGATTCTCGGGCGTTCTTTCGGGACTGCGGCCGGTTTCTCGGGGTGAATCCGGATGGATTTGACTTTGGGGAGGCCGCCACGCCGAAAAATCAGACCGCCGACAAGCGCACCGATACGCGGCTGGCTCAGCGCCTGCGGCAGTGGTCAGGCTTCTGGAGCCTCAAAGGGATCCTGCCCGACTCAGTTATCCGTCTCGGCAAACAGGTGCTTCGCCGGGATGGAAAAATGGAGCCGGACTGGGACGAGGCCATGCGTCGGCGAGTCGAAGAGCGCCTCGCCCCGGATGCGGCGCGAATGCTGGACTACTGTGAGCGGTCTCGAGGCCTATGGTCATTTGACACCCTCTCCCTGAAGAAGGTTGACCCGGCATCAGATGTGGGGGCGGCGGCATGAATCTTCTCTCCTTTATCCACCCCGTTCGAACGTACCTGCCCTGCTCAGGCGTAGGGCGCCACGCCAACAGCATTCTGCTCCGGCTCGCCGAGCGGAAGGACGTTCGGCAGCAGCTCTTCTTCGCGGCGGAATGGCTTCAGAAGGACGACCAACTGGATTCCTCCACCCCATTGCGAGACCTGCCGTACCGAACGTTTCCTTTTCCAGAAAATCTGACGGAGCGGGGCTGGAAGATTCTGGGGCGACCCCGCATGGACCGCTGGGTGCCCGACGACACGGACCTGATCTACGCGCCGGTGGAGACCTACCTGCCCGTCGAAAAATGCCCGGTCGCCGTCACGATCCACGACATCCAGGCCTTCGAGACGGAGCTGCCCTGGTCGCAGACGTGGTCCCATCGGTGGTTCCGGTGGAGGTGGAGCACGTGGATTTACGACACGCTCCGCGACTGCGAGGTCGTGTTTACGGTCTCGGAGTTCAGCAAGTCGCGCATAGTGGAGCTGCTGGGGGCCGATCCAGACGACATTGTCGTCGTGGGAAACGGGGTGGATGCGCGCTTCTTTGAGATCGCGGAGCAGCCCCGGGATACGTTGGAGCGCCCCTGCGAGGCGCCCTACCTGTTCATGATTGGCGGGCTCCGGGAGAAAAAAGGCGGCAATGCGCTGCTGGCCGTGGCGAAAGAGCTGGAGCGACAGGGCTCCGACGTGCAGCTCGTCGTGGCCGGCCCGAACGGAGAGGAATACGAGGCCCGAGCTCAGGATCTCGATAACGTTCACTTGCTGGGCTGGGTCGAGGACGAGGACGTGCCGCGGCTCATGCGGGGCGCACTGGCCCTGTTGTTTCTCTCGCGCTACGAGGGCTTCGGCCTCCCGGCCGCGGAGGCCATGGCGGCGGGTACCCCGGCAATCGTCTCCGGCGCGGCCTCCCTGCCGGAGGTGGTGGGCGACGCTGGAATGGTCGTCGCGCCGGAGGAGACGGAGGCCATCGCAGAACAGGTCCGCACGCTTCGGCACGATTCCTCACTCCGCCGCCGGCATATTGAGGCTGGGCGCAAGCGGGCGCAGCGATACACGTGGGATCGGTGCGTGAATCGGCTGGTCGACGCCTTCCAGAACATCACAATGCAAGAGACAACGTAAGGAGCCAATGCCCGACCGTACTGCCCCTGAGGATCGCCCTCTGCGCGTGGTCTTTTGCTGGGCCACCATTTCGGGGTACATGGCGGCCTGCTGGCGGTCACTCGTGGATCAGGAGGGGATTGATCCCTTCGTGCTGGCGTTTGAGGCGGGGCAGAGCACGGCCTTCAACGATGAGCTCATGGCCGGCATTCCGCGTCGCCTCCTCGACGAGACAGAACGCGGCAACGCGCGTCTCGTCCGCGACCTCGTGGCCGAGCAGGATCCGGACGTGGTGGTTCTCAGCGGCTGGTTCCACTCCGCGTACCGGCGACTCCCATTCCGATCGGCCCTCCGCGACATTCCCTTCGTCATGGGCATGGACACGCCCTGGGAGGAAACGGGCCGCCAACAGGTGGCCCGATGGGGCCTACGGCCGTTTGTGTCCCGCATGGATCGGGTCGTCGTCACCGGCGAGCGCAGCTGGCAGTACGCGTCCCGGCTGGGGGTGTCCCCCGACCGCATCGTGCGGGGCCTCTACGGGGTCGACGTGGCCGGGCTCAAGCCCCTCTGGGAGCGGCGAAAGGCCGGCGGATGGCCGAAGCAATTTCTCTTCGTGGGCCGCTTTGCCGACGAGAAGGCCGTCGACGTGCTGGTCGACGGGTACGCCCGGTATCGAGAAGGAGTCGAAGCGCCCTGGCCCCTCGTATGTTGCGGAAAGGGCGCGATGGCCGGCCGGCTGGACCGTCAGCCCGGCATTGACAACCGCGGCTTCGTGCAGCCGGCCGACATGGCGGATGTCTGGGCGCAAGCGGGCGCATTCGTGCTGCCCAGTCGGTTTGACCCGTGGCCGCTGGCGCTCGTCGAAGCCGCCGCCGCGGGCCTTCCGGTGGTTTGTTCAGACGCCTGCGGGTCGGCCGTCGAGATTGTGCGCTCCGGCTACAACGGCGTGCGGGTGCCGGACGAGGACGCCGCGGCGCTGGCTGATGCGCTCGCGCGGACCCACGGCACATACGATGCCCTGCCCGAATGGGGGCGCCGCGCCCAGCAGTTCGCGATGCCCTACTCGGCGGAGCAGTGGGCAACGCGGTGGGCACGGATGTTGCGAGAGGTTGGAAGAGCGTCGCCAGTGGCGGCTGTTGGCACCGGGCACTCTTCCTGATGAAAAGAGGACCGTCGGCGTGCCGCTTGCTTGAGGGGCGGTAATCTACGCTATGGAGGGAGCCGTTCGGCCTCAAAGACCACGGACCACGGACTGCGGCCCGTCGAATCGTACCATGCTTGTGGAGATGATTGAAGCGAGGATATACCGCTTTGGGCAGCCCACCGTGCACCGTCCTGGGGAAAACAGCATCTCGGTTACACGCAAATCTTAATACTCTCGTCCCGATGCGCTACTGGCACCTTCTGTTCGGGACTGTTTTTATCTACTTGGCCGCCCAGATTGATGTTGGCGTTCCCGCAAGCCTAACTGGGATTGGGCGGTGGATCGTGCTGTTCGGCGTGGCCGGAGCGGGAACGTGGCTCCTCGCCTTTTCGGGCCAGACGGTCTCGTTTCCGGCCCGTACGGGGGGAATCACAACCGCCATTCTTGCCCTTCTGATGATGTACCTGGCAACAGCGCTCGCGGGATTTGCAGTGCGGCTCTCGGTGTTGAAGTGGATCCTGCTGGCCACGCAGATCTACGTGTTCGTCTTCGTTGCCAACTGCGCGCTGGGGCGGGAGGAGTGGTACGCGCTGGCTGAAGCCTTTTTTCTCCTGCTCGCGGGAGTCATGGGAGTAATCCTGCTCGCGGCGCTAACCGGCATCACGCTCATCGCCACGGGGTGGGGAACCTACGTGCAGGGCCGCCTCGCCGTGCTCGCCAATCCAAACTCAATCGGCATGGTGGCTCTGGTTAGCGGAGTGACCGCGCTCTGGGCAGGCCGTTGGCCCGCGTTTGCGGGACCCTGGAAACGGTACGTTCCGTGGGCGACTGCGATTGGGGCTGTACTTGTGATCATGTGGACGGCCTCCCGCACCTCGCTGGCGGCCTTTGTAGTAGGGGCGGGGATCTGGGTCGTCGCGACCCGAAAGGTAGGCTGGAGCCTCGGGTTGGGTGCCCTGCTGGGCTTTGGGGTCTGGGTCTGGAGCATGGACGCCACGCTGGTTGAGCTCGCCGGCGTGATGGCGGAGCGTATGCAGGAGGACACCCTCACGGCCTCCCGTGATAACGTTTGGGAAGCGAGTCTCCGGAATTGGAGGGAGTACCCCTGGTTCGGCCACGGGTACGGTGTGACGGATGACTTCCGGATGACAGGATTTGCGAGCGCGGTCTCGTCTGTGCGGGATGGGTCCGGATACTTTGGAGTACTGGAGTCCGTCGGGGTCGTGGGGGTGGGGATGTTGATTGCCTTCTATGGTGTCGTAGCGTGGACCCTTGGGAAGGGGGTTCTCTATCGGGCAGCAGCGGCGACCCGATGGACCGACTGGGACCTGGCCCTGTATGGGATATCGCTTTTCTTTAGCCTGGCGGTACACACGGCTGGGGAGCCCTGGATGCTCGGTCCGGGCTCGTTCGGCCACCTCGTGTTCTGGATGGCGGTTGGAATCATCGTTGCCAGTGTGTCTCCGGATCGGAGGCACGGGCGCCTCTCCATCCGGCAAGAGCACCGCCGCACCCGGACGCCGGGAAGATTTTGCGAGACACGATGAACGTACAATTCTACACGATCGGTCCCAGCCCGCACCTTGTTGAGGTGCTGAATGCGCTTCACCGTCGGCCGTCCGTCAAACTCGAGGTTGTCTATGAGCGTGAGCAGCTTCCGGGGCGAGACTGGACACCGGCCTTTGGTAAGGCGCCGTACGTCTGCCTGGAGAGCCGCGACCTGCTGGGATGGGGACAGTTTTGGGATTCGGAGATCATGCGTACTGCGTCGAGCGGCACGCTGGACGTGGCGGTTGTAAGTACGTCCTATGCCTCCCTGAATACGTACGGCATCATCTGGCGTCTTCGGCGCGACGGCGTACCGTTTGTCTTCTGGGCGGAGCGTACGTCCCCGCTCTCGTCGTGGCTTGTGGATCGGGTGCGTCGGTTTCCAATTCAGTGGATTCTGAATCGGGCCGCGGGGTTTGTCGGGTCGACGCAGGCCACTGTGGCCTTCTACGAAGAGGCGTTTCACTTCGACGGCCCGATGTGTTCGGTCCCGTACCATCGTGATCTGGATCCCTTCCGTGCCCTGCCGCGTCTCATGGAGGCGCCCGAACGGCTCCGGTTCTTGATTGTCTCCAGCTTAACAAGGGCCAAGGGCATCGGGGTTGTCCTGCGTGCTCTGGAAGGGGTCTCCGAACCTGTCGAGCTACAGATCTTGGGGGAGGGCCCGGAGCGTGCCTGGCTTGAACGACACGCCAGGCGCTGTGACCCGCATCACATCGAGTTTTTGGGGACGGTCCCGTACGAAGAGGTCCCTCGCGTCATGGCCGACGCACACGTGGTGCTTTTTCCCTCCCGGCACGACGGATTCGGGATGGTTACCATGGAGGCACTGGCCGCCGGACGGCCCGTCGTTGCGAGCAATGAGGTCATGTCGGCCCTCGAGTTTGTCGAGCCTGGGCGGAACGGATGGATTGTGCCGGTGGATGACGTAGGGGCTTGGCGGGAAGCTATTCGGCGGATCCTTGAGCGGCGGACCCAACTCCCGGCGTGGAGTTCGGCGGCGAAGGCGATCGTTCGCAACTCGTACGACGTTGACGAAGATGCTGCCACACTGGAAGCCCTCCTCCGCACGGTCGCGGGCGACTGTGAGAAGGTCGCCTCTTCCTAAACGACACAGCCACTGGCGATGCATGTCCTTCTAACCATTGCAAGCCTGGACCATCGGGGTGGGGGGACGTCGCAGACGGTGGCCCAAACGGCCCGGCACCTCGCTGAGATGGAATGTACGGTGACGATCCTTACGTTTGCGTCGGACCGTGCGTCGGTACCGGTGCCCTCGTCCTCCTCACTTACCGTACAACGAGTGGAGACAGGGCCAAAGCCCTGGCACCTATGGGGCAACCTCAAGCGATTTCGAACGCGCCTTCGCCGGTGTCTTCAAGCTGCTCCGTCGGAAACGGTGCTTCACGACAACGGGCTCTGGCTGCCGGTCAATCACGTCGTGGCCAGAGAAGCGCAGAGAGCCGAGATTCCCCGGGTCGTGAGCACGCACGGCATGCTGGAGCCGTGGTCGGTCCAGCACAAGGCCCTGAGAAAACGGGTCGCCTGGTGGCTCTACCAGCGACGCGATCTGCGACGGGCGGAGGTGCTCCACGCCACGGCCGACGCCGAGGCCCGTACGCTTCGCAGCGCTGGCCTCGACAACCCGATCGTCGTAGCCCCGAACGGCGTCGACCTTCCCCCGTCCCCGAACGAGGAGGTGCCGGATTCCGATGGCCCGCGGGTCTGCTTGTTTTTGTCCCGGATCCACGAGGTCAAAGGCCTTCCGAACCTGGTTGAGGCTTGGGCCCGGCTTCACCCTGACAAATGGAAAGTGGTTGTGGCTGGGCCCGACGAAGACGGCCACGAGCAGGAGGTGCGGGAGCGCGTCCGGGCACAGGGCCTCACCGCGCGTTTCGAGTTCGTGGGACCCGTGGAGGGGAAGGAAAAAAAGGATCTGTTTCGCCGGGCAGACACGTTTGTGCTTCCGACCCACAGTGAAAACTTTGGGATCGTAGTCGCCGAAGCATTGTCCTACGGCGTGCCCGTCATCACGACGAAAGGAGCCCCCTGGCAAGACCTTGTAGAGCACGAGTGCGGGTGGTGGGTGGAGGTTGGCGTAGAGCCGCTGGTGGCGGCTCTCGAAGAGGCGACGCAGCTTTCACCCGCCGAACGCAGGGCCATGGGCGAGCGAGGGCGAGAACTCGTCCGTCAGAAATACACGTGGTCCCAGGTAGCCAGTACCCTCGCGGCAACGTATAAGTGGACGTTGGGACGTCAGAAACGGCCAGACGCCGTTCGGTCATAAAGGAGCGGTAGACGCCGTTCTGCACTGTTTTCCCAATGAGAAGCATCAACATGAGAAGCCTCGACTGGAGATCAAATCAAAGATCGCCGTGAGATGAACCAAGAACGGGCATCGACAGAGCGCAGTGCTCAACTGAGTATCGGGGAAAATCGTCAGGCTCAGAAATACGATTTCAGTGAACTCCTGCGCCGTGTGCTGTGGATGATCGGGCAGTATGCGTTTCGGTGGAGTCCCCGCACGGCGTTCGGGTGGCGCCGCTTTGTGCTGCGCCTCTTCGGGGCGACGGTGGGCACGGAGGTCCATATCTACAACACGGCGACGATCTACTACCCGTGGAACCTGACCATCGGCGACTGGAGCTCAATTGGGGAGGACGCCCTCGTTTACAACCTCGGGCCTGTGACGGTCGGTGAGCGGGTCACCGTCTCGCAGCGCGCCCACCTCTGCGCGGGGACGCATGACCATAGGGACCCGGCGATGCCCCTTTTAAAACCGCCCATCACCGTGGGAGACCAGGCTTGGGTCTGCGCGGACGCCTTCGTAGGGCCCGGCGTGACGGTCGGGGAAGGGGCCGTCGTGGGGGCCCGGGCGGTGGCGGTGAACGATGTCGACGACTGGACGATTGCGGGAGGAAACCCGGCACGCCCTCTCAAAGAGCGCAAACTGAGCAGCACATAACCTGAACCCGTGACGCTCCCCGTTACCGTTCTCATTGCGGCGAAAAACGAGGAGGTGAACCTGCCTCGTTGTCTGGAGGCGCTCGGCCCGGCCGAACGCGTTGTGGTCGTCGACTCCCAGAGCATGGACGCCACTCCTCAGGTTGCACGCGAGCGTGGCGCAGAGGTCGCGCAGTTCGACTACGACGGCGGGTATCCGAAGAAGCGTCAGTGGGCCCTCGACACCCTTGACATCGATACCGACTGGGTGTTTCTCCTCGACGCCGATGAGGTGGTCCCGGAGGCCCTTTGGGACGAGATCCGCGGAACGCTTTCGAGGGAAAACGCCGAAGACGCATACCTAATTACCAAGGGGTTCCATTTTTTGGGACAGGAATTCCAGTACGGGGGGTTTTCCCACGAGGCGGTCCTTCTCTTTCGCAGGGGGCACGCCCGGTTCGAACGCCTCATCGACGATCCCAGTGGGCTCGACATGGAGGTTCACGAGCGGCTCATTGTCGACGGGACGGTCGGGACCCTGGAGACGGATCTGATCCACGAGGACTTCAAAGGGCTGGAGGCGTACATTGCTCGCCACAACCGGTACTCGACGTGGGAGGCCCATCTGCGGCGGGCATACCTTGATGGCGGCACCTACGGGGAGGACTCCGTTAGAGCCAATTTCTTCGGCAACGCCCAGGAGCGACGGCGCTTCCTCAAGAAGATTGCCATCCGAGTTCCCTTCGAGCCCCTCCTGTGGTTTCTGTACCACTACGTGTTTCAGTTGGGATTTCTGGAGGGAAATCCAGGGCTGATTGCAAGTCAGATACGGGGAAATTATATCGCCAACGTGCGAGCCAAAATGTACGAACTGAATCGAGAGGAGAAAGAGTAGGCCTTTACAAATTCTGACCCCGGTCGCGTAGGGAGCGTCTACCCAATCCTGTTTCGCATCTTCCCGATGACAGGTGCAGTCGGCATGTGTTGACGACCGGCGGACCGGCCCATCGGGGAAATTGAAGGGAAGTAGGGAATGTGATCCATAGGCCGCATACTGGCACGGTTACTGCTCCTACGGTACAAACCGCATTCCTGCCTACTCAAAGGATTGATTATCCTCATTGGCGGGTTACTGGTCGTAAATCTTCGAAACAATCCGCAGCCACCGTGCAGATCTGCCTATGAGTCATCCGGTTCGGCTCCACATTTTGGCTCGCCTCCTCCCTCTACTCGTCGCATTTGCCGTTGCACATGTCCTGGTTGGGGGGGAGGTGCAGGCACAATCCGCTGGGCCCGTTCACGCTGCTGCGTGGAACGAACCTCCATCGGAAGCTGACAATATATCGGAGTTAATCCGGACAAGCGATTGGGGAAATGAGTTCGGATTCGAGACCGGACAAACCCTAGCTCCGAAGAGCTTAGATCGTCTAAAGGGGAGGCGTTATCTTCTCCCGAACGCGTTTTCCTTTTACATTGCTCACGATAATTTCTCGCCTGATCGGGATAACCCGAATGACCGGACCATTGCAACGACCTTAACTGAGAACATCTCAGGGGAAAACCGCACGTCGATTACTGTCGAGGCACTACCGTACGATCTTGGCGACGGGCACGAGCTTGCCATCCAGACGGGGGATCCGTCGAATCCACCTCTTGGGTGGGACGACGTCACGTTTGTGTACGTGGATGGTGGGGCCACGGCGGGAGACACCAGCATCTCGATTGACGACGGCAGCGGAAACCCAGTGACCATTACTGCTTCACAGGGAGATCGCATCCTCAGCAAGTGGCAAAGCCCATGGTTTACGCACGCTGCCACCCAGATGAACGGGTGGATGCAGGACTTTCTGAATGGCTTCACCGACGCGGGGGGGGATCTGGATGGGGTCGTGTTAGACGTGGAGATTCACGTTGGAGCAAACAAAGCCATTAAGCACGATCCACGGTGGGACGACCCTGAGTTCGGCAGAAACGGGGAATCGTTGAAGGAAATTCTTGCGCCGATGACGATTGACGACGTTATAGACCAGCAGGGAAGCAATCCCAAATGGGATGCTGAAATTTCGAAGGCGCAGTTAGCGGTTGCCCTCAACGAGGCGATTTTTGACCCTCTTACAAACGAATTTCCAAATGCAAGGGGAAGCAATTACGAAAACACGGGCGTTCCAAAGAGTGAACGCACCAATGCCCCGAACTCAGACGGGCGGCTTCAATACAGATACAAAATATTCGGGACGCACGGATCAAAACCGCTTTACGCTTCAATTCGAGGGTTATCTAAACGGTCCAGTCGAGGCAAAATAGGAGTCAGATATGCCTACGGAAAGTCTCCGATAGCGACGGTCCGGTACATGACGAAGCTGGCCCGTACGATGTACCGGGGTACCGATGGACACGTCCAGCCATGGATTACCTATCCGAACATTAACGACTTCTTTCAGGGCGACCTAGATGAAACGCCGAACTATTATAACGAGTACATTCGACACGTTGTTCTTCACGTTGATACTGGCGTCCCTCTACTTCACTTCAATGCCCGTGGTGCGAGTGGAGGCGGAGGAAGTGATGAGAATGACATCAACGTGAGCAATGTATTTCAGGGAATTAGGAATCAACTCAATGACGACTCGTTCACGACGCACACGACCGAGGAAATCGGGTGGTTGGAGAACCCCATCGTCACAGCAGTAGAAGCAAATGGTCGGCTCCTATGGCGTGTGACAGTGATGCGGGTAGATCCTAACGACAGCCGTGACATTACCGTGAACGTCTCGAATGGCGACTCCTTCGTGATTCCCGGCGGGGAGGTTGGCGCGTGGTATGAGTCTGGTACCAATGAACCAAATCTGACCTTCAGCTACACGCACCCACCAGTCGAAAATCTGTATTCCTCAAAAGACTGGCAGGGACTCGGAACGGGAACGTGGGACGTGGACTTTCCCGATGCAGTCACGTATACTTTCGATTTGTCAGATCCAAAAGGAGGGAGCAGGGGAATAAAACTTGACAATCCAAATACCAACGGAGCAAACGAGCACTTCAGTCCTGAGGTTCAACTTGAAAAGAACACGAAGTATACGTTCAGCTACTGGGCGAAGGGTGCTGCGGATATTTCGGTGTGGACTCCTGATAAATCGGGCCGACTGACAAGGTTGGTCTCTAAGCCAGATGGATGGACGCAATACCGACAGACATTTGAAACTGGGGACTTTTCATCAGTCCGTGTCCTGGTTCGATTAGGACCCACGAACACGTTCTACGTGGCTCTTCCGATGATAAACAAATTTGAGAATATGGGGCCGTATGCGTCTCCGGGAGGGGGAAGTACAACGAGTCAGGTCCTTGATCTTCAGAAGGGGGGGAACCTCGTCTCCACGGCTGTCCAGCCCTCCGATCCTGATCTGGAGACGATATTCGGCGATGCAATCTCCACCCTCGTCCAGGTCGAAACAGAAGACGGCCAGGTATTTGACCCGGAGACGGGCACAGACGAGATCGGCACGTGGGATGCAAGTGCGGCGTACAAGATCTACGCGAAGGCCCCGACGTCCTTCGTCATGGAGGGCACGGCGCTCGATTCCATATCGGTCTCGCTCGACGTCGGCTTGAATTGGCTCCCCTACCCAGGCAGTACCAGCGTCGCGATCGACCAAGCCTTGGAGTCCATACAGAACGAGCTCGTTATGGTGAAAGACGAAACGGGCCGGGTGTACCGCCCCAGCCAGGGCACCACCCAGATCGACTCCCTAAAGCCCGGGGCGGCGTACAAGATCCTCTTGGAAACGCCAGTCACCCTGAGCTATCCCCTGCAGTAATCCAGTAGAAGACTGACATTACGGTACATTGTTGAGAGCCACCATGGAGTGTGGGCGCCGGTGTGCAATATTTCCCTGCACGCGACGGCATCTTCTCATATGTGGGCTCTGTGCGGGCAGACAGGTTCCATCTGGTGCTGGCGACCTTGCTACGCGGTAAAAATTCTGCGGCCCGAGTCATTTTGAGGCTGGGGTCATTTTGAGGCTGATGCCTGACCGCCGAAGGATCTCCCTCGAAGGATCTCCTTGAAGCGGAGACAGGCCAAGGCAACACTGCCAATGAATTCCGTTTACGCCCACATTGAGGAGGCTTGTCCCCAGGGCACTCAGTAACTTTGTTCCCACCACCTCGGTCGCTGGCTCCCTTTGAATGACCAGTTCTCCTGCGATTGAGGGGCTCCCACTCCCTCTCAGATTTTTGTTGTGCAGCATCGGCCTTTACTGTATAGCGTGGGTCCATCCAGAAACCAATCCCGCTCGTTCCTCTATCTGGAGGAGCGGGCGTTTTCTTTTTGGTGGCATTGTTCAAGAAGCACTTGGCTCTCTATGCTCCCACACAGTCCCACCGGATTCCAAAATTCCTGCGGGGCTGAAATCATCTCGTCTTGGCGGCCTGCGAATCCATCAACCTACACGTGTCCATTCGTCTCTGCAGAGGCCTGAACCGCTTCAGGCAGTTCCACGGAGGGGCTCACTCGGTCCTCAGGAGTCGACTGCTCATTTCGGGTGCCCGTGCCTTCCCAATCCCCTCACGCCCGCCCGTGCCGATGCGCGTCTTTCAGTCGAAAGTACCGCCTGAGTTGGTCGAGCGTGTCACGAAGACCGAACATCAAAAGGTGTGCTTCACGCCGATTAGAGGCAATGCGCTAACCACATCGAACGGCTCTCCTCCTTCTATGCCGTTTACCGCTCTGTCAGGAAAGGTGAAATTGAGGCGGGTCTCGAAGAAAAGCGACATGCGGTCGGCCACGGCCACGCTCACTCCCAGTCCGGCAAGGGGGCCGAGTGCAGTCTGGTATCCGCCAAACGTCCCGCTGACTCCCATGTGGACATAGGGACTGGCGACCCACCTCTCAGCGCGGTGCATGTAACGCCCGACGAGTTGAATCGTGTGACGAGCGGTTCCCAAATCTCCGCCCTCTCCTGGAAGGCCGTTCCGGGTGGTTAGAGGAAGCCCAGAGGCAAAGGGATACCGGCCAAACTGGTAGCCGAGCCCGACCTCTACCTCAGGCAGCACCCGATAGCCGACTTCCGTCGCGAAGACGTACGGAAACGCCCCTCCGTCTCTGAATTTTTTGACGTCGAAGAAGTCTCCGACCAACCCATTGGTATCGGGAGTGGGAGATGCATCATCATCGCCGGCAAGATCGGAGAGCCCTGCGCCGAACTCTAAGTAGAACGTGTCGCCGCTTCTCAGAGGCTGTGCGCGTGCTGGCAGTGACCCCCACGTTGTACCGACCAGAAGTATGAGCAGACACAAAGCGGTTGTTTTGGGAATGTGAGCGCAAACGCGACCCATGCTTGCACGCCGTCCACAGAGATGTCTTGAAGCGTCGGAACTGTAGAAGAATGAGCTCCGCCACAAAAACACCCAAAGTATGAAATTGAGTCCTCATCTTTTGGAGCGGAATCGGATGCGGGCTGGTGACACTGAACGTTTGGTACCTGGCCCAGAGCAGAGCGCCTCCTCGAGCGCCACTGCTTGGGGCCCGGCACAATCCCGGTGGAGAGGAAGGGAAGAAGCAGGAGGGACTCACGTGACTGCTATCCACCACGATGCAATCAGCAACAGCGGAGCCTCCGTCACTCGACGAAGCTTTCAGCATGCAATTTCCCTAGCGTCTTCCGCAAAGGGCCGATCCCACGAGGTACGACTGTGAGTATGTCGTTCGGCCCAAACGCACGGCGTGATCTTGGTGATACAGGACCAAGCCGTCGTGCCGGGCCCGATTCCCATCACGATCACGCCGGCCTGGGTCAGCGTGCTCGGTACGCACACGTTTGGAGATCGGGTTGCCCTGAGCGTGGGGACGAGTCTCCGGCTGCCGTGACTCTGCTCTGCCTTGAGGGTTGACTTCTCCCTTCGATTCATCAAGGGGAGAAGTCAAATCGGGTTCATTCCAGTCTCTCTCCTGTCCCGCTTGAAGAAGAGTCTGAGCGGACCAGCGGCTTGGTGGTCCCGATCCAGCCCCAAAGCCGGTTGGCGCCGTAGTCGACGACCGCTGCCGCCAGCAGGTACCGCTCCGGGCCGATCAATCCGGCCTGGGCTCCGCTCAGGTGCTGGCGAAGAACCTCCCCGGGGCGAACGGTCAGACCCACCATCGTCGGCCGTGGGCCGCGTTCCAGGTCGATAAACGTCCGGAAAAGCTCCCGATCACCCCAATCACCGAGACCGACAGATCAGCTTCCTGCCCGCACCCCGGGCAGAAGTTGCCCGTGAACCTGTGTCCACAGTTTACGCGCTCGATGGCTTGGGCATTCCCGGTGGAGCTGCTATCTCCACCGCTGGAGGCGTCTTCCCCGGAAGTGTCCCTGTCGGAGTCGCTCCTGTTGGGGGCATCTTCGCCAGAATCATTTCTGTCTTCTGGAGAGAGCATGGCCCGGGAGGCAATTGCCGAAAAGAAATGATTGCCAAAGAGAGACGATCATTGAAGAAGGGCTACCCCCCAGGGAGAAAGTGCTTGGAAACCTTTGGCGAAGGCATGCCCTGAAACAAGACTGGGTTCAGGCAGGCACGGGAAACTGGTCTACTCCGACAGAAAGCCAGTCTCATCTGCTGTCTTCCCTGCTCCTTCTCCATCCTGCGAGATCAGCGGTAAGGCCGGGCTCACCTAAAAGAGGGTGAAGCGTAACGATGTGAGCTCCCGGAGCGCTCACTACTGTAGCATCCGCAGAAGGGCCTCTGGGCAGTATGGAGTCAGTGGGCCGCCCGCGCAGTCCTGCCCGTTTCGGGTCACGACAATGTCTGCTCCTGCTTCGGCTCCGGCCCCGGCGAGATAGGCGTCCTCGAAGTCCGCCTGGCCTTTGGCCTGAAGGGCCTCGCGCAGAGCCGCCCTGCTGATCGGCGCGAGCTCAAAGACCGTTTCCACCGTTTCGAAGAGGGGCCGAGGATCTACGTCGTGATGGGTCGTCGCCACGTACCAGCATGTAGAGAAGGAGACTGGGGCAACCAGGCCGGTGATCGCGCCGCGGTTCGTGTAGGAGAGAAGCTGGAGAGCCTCCTCGTGGTAGGAGCGCCCCGGGACGGCTCCGTCGATGATGATATTGGTATCGAACAGAACTCGCATCGAGGAAACTGCCCGCTGGGGGCAGAGAACCGTGTGGGGAGGGAAAACCGCGTTGAGAAAAGCGAAAACAGAGGCACTGCACAAGGAGCACGGAGAGTAAGGGCCACAAGGTCTCATCGGCCCGGCAACGCAACTCGGCCCAGCAACACGACCGCAGATACGGAGAAGTGGGGGTGCGCCAATCAGAGCATGCAGCCCGCCAGGTGTAGACCGCCAGGTTACCTACGCGTGCTTCTCGGCGGCGGCCTCGACCCAGCGCCGGGTGTCCCCGTCCATGTCGATCTCCGGAGCCGGCTTTCCAAGCTTCTCTTTGAGCTTCTGGATTCGCGGGGAAAGGGTCGTCTCCTCCGCAGCAGCCCCTAACTGGTCTCCATTCGTGGGCCCTCCGTTCGAGGAGGCATCCTCGCCGGAGGTGTCGGAAGTGTCCTCCCGAAGAAGAAGCTTGAAGTAGTGCTCGACGATTTTCGAGACGGAGGTCCCCCGCCTGTCGGCGAGCCGTTTGGTGCGCTCTTTTAGGTCCTCGTCGAGGCGGAGCGTAAGCTTAGATTTCATGGGAGTGGGACCTGCTTCCGGAAAGCACGTCAAGAAACAAGCTCAAATGGCGTACACTGTAAAAAAGTTCAGAACGTTCCAGCAGAGACCCCGCAGTCACCCTCCAAGGAGGTACCTTCTGAGGAGACATCTTTTACGGCAACAGGCAGGCGCAGGCCAAGGCCGACGCCGTGCTCTTCCAGACCCGGTCGCAAGGTCGCTGTAGTCGGTGAGGATGATCGGCGTTTCGAAACCGGAAGTCACTGGCCCGACGAGAGAACCGACACGGGGCCACGTCGATCGTAGAGCTTCCCTCATATGCCGCGCTTCATTTCGGGTGTCCTTTTGAAAGATAAGATCGAACCGGTCCCCATTCCACATCCGGAAGCCCGCTTCGGAAGGGCGATAGATCACGTTTTGGGTGTACCGATTGCCGGTTGCCTCCAGGCCGGGCCTCGGGTAAGACCCGTTCCGGGCTGGCTGCAGACCCGCGGGGCGCCAGCAGCCATCGCGGGCAGAAGCGCAGTGATGCTCAGTAAAATAGCATGAACGTGAGAAGCAGAGCGCATAGCTGGAAATCACAGTCGTGACGATATGCTCGTCGGAAGACCAGGGCCGTCGCCCGTCCGCTAATCGGTGCCGCCCAGCCGGAGGGTGACGCCGAACTGCGGCTGCAGGAACGTCGTCCGCGAGCGTCGCACGTCCAGCTCGTCGGCTTCGAGCTGGCCGCTCCCGTCCTCGTCGGCCAGCGTCCCCTCGGCGAGGTACTCCGCCTCCGTCCCCAGCAGGTACTGCGCGCCCAGGCGCAGGCTCACCGCCTGCACCGTCTTCGCCGCCTCTTCCTGCCGAAAGACCCGGACGTCGACGCCGGCCCCGGCCCCGCCGCTGAGGGCAAAGTCGTCGTAGTTGGTCGAGCTGGCGATCTCGTCTTTGAGGTCCCGTCCAGGCCCGTCCCCGAAATCCCCGTCCCCGATCTGGGTGCGGGTGAAGAGGTACTTGAAGCCGACCAGTCCCTCGGCGTACGGGCGAAAACGGCCGCTTCGGTGCTGAAGCCGGGCCGACAGGTGCGTTTCCAGCACGTTGTTGCTGGTGGAAACCTCCACCGGCACCCGCGGCCCGACCGTGGAGCTGAAGGGCACCTGGTCGGTCGTGTGGCCGTAGCCGAGGAAGGCGACGTCCAGGCCCAGCATGAGCGGGCCCTGGCCGACCCAGCCGCCAATGAAGCCCTGCAGGCCGCCCCCGAAGCTGATATTGTCCCGGAGGCCGCCTCGGGGGACCGCCCCGATGACCTGGAGGCTGGCCTGCGCGTCGATGCCGGGGCTGGCGTCTTTGGAGGCTGGGGCCTCGGACCCGGGTGTGCCCATGTTGCCCTGTCCAGCGGCGGGGCTCGCGATCAAAAGCGAGCCGAGCACCACTAGAAACGCCGTAGCGGTTAGGAGAGGACCTGTAGAAATTCTGCCTGGAGAAGCCCCGCTGGTCGGGGAGCGATCCTGAAGCATGACTGTGCGTCTCTGTCCTGTTTGTGTGTCCTGTGCGCACGTGCTGAGGCAGCATGACTGCCGAAGTAGTGCGACGGGAATCTGCGACCCGCCGATGCTTTGAGGCCGGTCCTGCCGACAGGTGGCCCGGCCTGCGTTGCCAGAAAAAACAATGCCTTTCTTGTGGCGACCGGTTCGGCCCGCTCGGTGGATCGGTGAGGGCAGTCGATGAGTTGCCGACGATACCGGCTCTACGGGGGGCTCCGTGGACGAACGGCCCAGACAGGCCCGGGGCGAATGCCTGATACAACTGAGTCCGATCGAAATGAACCGTCCCTACGGAGGCGCCGATGGATCTCCCGGTCGAGATTGGCGTCTTCGCCGAGGAGAGCGACGTGGGCGCCGGGGACCAGCGGACGCTCTGCCGAAAGACACGCAGGCTCACGAGCGGGACGCAGGACATCCCCGTGACGGTCGACGGGAAGCCCGCCCGGGCCGGTGTGGGTCCCTTCACGCTGCTCATCGACCGCGAGCCTGAGGACAACCTAACGGCGGTCACCCAGGCGGAATAAAAATCCTCTCTATGACCCGGCGGTGCCATCGCTTGTGGTTTCCACGAGATTCGCCTCGCGTAGCGTCTGGAGAAATGCCCGCACGGAGCGCAGTGCTTTGCCCCGGGACACGTCCCAGTCCTCCGTCATGGCGACGGCGATGGCCTGGGCGTCGTGGCCCCGCGTGAGGAGGTCCCAGATGCGGGTGCCGGTTTCGTTGAGGGAGTAGTACTGCTGCGCCTCCAGGTGGAGCAGTACCGACGTCTTCTCGTCGATCTTGGTGGACACGACGTCAGGGCGGGAACGGTACGAATCCATGTCTTTGTTTTGTGGTTATAAAAAAGTGGTCGATCACGTGGCCTGAAATGCACTGGGGCCCGCTTCCACATCCCGCGACAGCCAGTGTGAAGGACCATGTCGCTCTCCTACCGCCTGCATGGACTCCGTCTCCGGGCCGCAAGCGATGACGCCGGGATTCAGAACCTGCTTCGCCGCACCCTGCGCTACAAGGGGGCGGAGCCCCACTCGGCCGACGAGCCCGCCGACCTCACGCTGTCGTTCTGTGTCGGCCGGCCGCCCCTCGACCGGCCCAGGGCGGCCCGGCACGTGGGCACAAGCGCACGCTGCGGGATCGAGGTCTGGAACGCCCCGGAGCACATGGTCCTGCGCCACGAGGACGCCACGGTCGCGGTGCGTCTCGAGACCGGCCGGGCCGACGGGACGGTTCGGCCGGCGCTGCTCGACGCCCGGACGCAAAAAGCGCGGGATCCGCTGTTTCACCTCGTGGTGCTCAGCCTTGGCCTCTTGTGTCGGCACCGGGGCTGGTTTCCATTGCACGCCGCGGCGCTGGCCCACGACGGACGCGGCCTCTTGTGTCCGGCCCGGAGCGGGCAGGGGAAGACCACTGTTGCGCTGAGCCTGCTGCGGAACGGATGGGCACACGTGTCCGACGACACGGTGCTGCTCCGAGAAGAAGAGGGGCGGGCGGTGGCACACTCGTTTCGGGGTCCCGTGTGCGTGGGGCCGGAGGCAATGGAGCACTTCCCCGAGCTTATGGGGCCGGACTGGCCGGCGTCCCTGAGCAATTCGGCCAAGTGGGCGGTTGACGCGGAGCAAATTTCCCTCGGCCCCTCTCGTCCCGCGTGCACGCCCCGTCTGCTGGTGCTGCCTGAGATTGATGGCGGGCCGGACAGCCACGTCGAGTCCATAGGCCCCAAGCCGGCGCTCGACCAGCTCCTCGCGCAGGGGGCCTTCTTCCTGTCGCCCACGCCCCGCATCGCCGATCGTCACCTCACCGTGCTCCGCCGGCTGGTGGAGCAGACGCGGGCCTATCGGTTCCGGGCAGGCCACGATGTTCTTGAGGACCCCGGAAGGGTTCATGAGCTGCTGGCGCCACTGATGAAGGAGAGCACGCCCGACGCCGTATAAATCCGGCGATGCGGCCCCGACGATTGCGCTAGCGGGCGACCGTCAGCGTTCGGGTGGCGGTGCGGTGCGGGGTGGCGAGGCGCACGAAGTACGTTCCGCTTGGCCACCGGCCTGCGTCCAGGCGAACGGCCTCCAGCCGGCCCTTCGGCGGCGGGCCGTCGTAGAGCGTCGCGACCTTCCGGCCGAGCACGTCGTACACCGTCAGGGTCACCGACGAGGCGTCCTGAGCCCCGAAGCGCAGGGTTGCGGACTGGCGCGCGGGGTTCGGAGCGGGCCGCGTGAGGCGAAGGGGGCTGTCCCTCCCAAGGGTCGCGGTGAGGACCCGAGAGCGAGTCTTGGTGCCGTCCAGGTCCTGCTGCTCCAGGCGAAAGCGGTGCGCGCCGGGGCGCAGGTCCGTCGCCCGAAACCGGTAGGTCTGCGGTCGTTGCGTCGTCCCGGCCCCCTCCACGAAACCGAGCGCCTCCCAGTCGGCCGCCACGGTCGAGTCGCCGGGGGCATGCTGCACCTCGAAGCCCGCGTTGTGGGTCTCGCTGGCCGTGTGCCAGTGGAGATGCACGGCGTCATCGGTCGTCGAGGCCGCGAGGCGGGTCAGCTCGACCGGCAACACGTCGCCGGTTTCGAGGTCGATGTGGCGCTCGAACGTTTCGGTGGTGGAGCTCGTGCGCCCGATCAGCCGGGCGTGCCAGAACTCTTCGCCCGGCATCGGCGGGTTCGTCCAGAAGAGATGTCCCCCGGAGAGGAGCGTCGTCAGGTTGTCCGGGGCGTACGAGTCGGCGAATGCCTGGCCCCCGGCGCCCAGGGCAATCTGAAGTGCCTCGTCGCTGTCGATAAAGCCACTGGGAATGGGGCTCATCGCCGCCAGGAGGCCGGGCCCGGAGGTGGTATCCACCGTCACGTCCAGCGGGGTGACCGTCACCTCCGTCTTCAGGTCCTTCGACGGCGAGTAGAACCGGTACGTCCACGCGTGGGCGGCGCCGTCGGGGCGCAGGCCCCCCCCGGCCTGCAGCCACCGGAGCTCCTGGTCCGAGGCGTAGTGGGCCGCCGAGTCTTGGGCGACGGGGAGGGTCGACTCGGCGCGGGCGGTGGTGCGCGGAAACGAAAACAGCTGCAAATCGATGCCGGTGAGCTCGCCCCCGTCGACGTCCACTGCGTCGGGCGTCCCGTCCTCATCGGGGTCGTGGAAGCCGAGCGCGTCGATGGTGGTGTTCGTGCCGTCGGTATAGCGCACCGCGACCGGTACGTAGGCGCCTGGGCGCACGGACTCGACGGCGTAGGCCCCGGACGATCCGAACAGTACGTCGGCCCCCTGGACGGTCCAGTCGGTCTCGTCCACCGAGAACTCGTCGAGCAGGAGGATCTGGGTGAACGGGCCCTGCCCGGCGTCTTTGGGGCCCAGGGTGCGGACGCGAGCAGAAGAAGATGGCCCCTCGTCCGGGCCGACGGAGTCGGGGTGGGGATCCCGCGAATCGAACATGGGGCGGCCCCGGTCGCGGTGTCGCAGGCCCTCGGCCAGGGTGCGAAGGGCCGGGCGCACATCCGACGCTGTCTTGGAGGCGAGGGTGGTCTGACTGGGCACGGGCGCGTCGACGGAGCCGGTGACTGCGCCCTGACCAATTGTCGAGGCGGTCGTGTAGCGCAGGGCGTAGGGGGCCGTCATTGATGGGCCCGCCGCGCTCTGGACCGCGTACACCAGCCATGTGTAGTCGGTGTCCGGCTGGTGGGTGACCCGAAAGCGGACGTGCCGGGGGACGTCGTTTCCCCCACCGCACTCGCCCTGAAAGTTGAGACAGAGGGACACCCCGTTGATCGACAGCGCCCCACCGGGCATCTCCACAAACCGCGAGTCCCAGTCGGTGCTCACGTCCACTTCCTTGCTGAACGAAAACGCCACCGTATCGGTGAGGGACCTGTCGGCCGTGCCGGGGGCCGGGGCCGACTGCTCTACGACGAAGTCGTTCTGCGCCGAGGCGGCCCCGCAGAAGAGGCTGAAGACCAGAAGAAGTGTCGTGCACCGCATAACGAAAGGGCAAGGGAGCGAAAGCATCGCCGGTGGTCAACTGGCCGTCGATTCGAAGTGGTGACGGTCGCCCGTCCCACGGATCAGGTCCGTCTCGCGTCGCAGCTCCGGCTCGACGAACGGCGTCCGGGACGTGTCGGGGTTGGAAGACTCGGAAGAGGGATTGGCGTCGGGGTCGGAGGAAGACGGGGGGGCGCTCATGACAGGTTGGGCGGTGTTTGCAGAGAACAAGATGTACAACGTCGAGTGGCGTGAAGGCGGGACCTGCACGCGGCGGTCAGCGAATGAGGGTCATCCGCCTAGTGAAGGTCTGCTTGTCCGTCGTGAGACGCAGCAGGTAGACGCCGCTCGCCAGGGCGTGCCCGGTGCCGGTGCGGCCGTCCCAGTCAATCCGGTGGGTTCCGGCCCGCTGGGCCCCGTCCGCGAGCGTCGCCACGCGCCGGCCCATCGTATCGTACACCGTGAGGGTGACGGTCGTCGGCCTGGGCAGGGCGAACTCGATGGTCGTCCGGTCGCCGAACGGATTGGGGGCGTTGCCCGCGAACTGCATGGCGGCGGGCGCCTCGGGAGAGAGCTCGTGGATGGGGTCGAAGTTCACCTCCAGCTGCCCGTCGTCCTGAGTGGGGCACGTGCTGGCGGCGATGGCAAAGTACGTCGACGGGTCCCCGATGGTGGCCTGGGTCAGGTCGAACCCGGCTGTCGTGGGCGGATCCTGGGGGTCGTCCGCCGTCCACGTGTCCCCGTTCCGTGTAAAGCCGTCCGGTTCGCCGGTGACGGTGAAGTTGTCCAGCCTCGTATACTCGATCTCCTCGAGGCCGTCTGCGTTGGCAAAGGTGGCGGTTACCACGCCGGGATCCCTGCCCTCGGGCGGAGTGACGGATTCGCTCAGCGTGGTGGCCTCACAGTCGGGCGTCGGGTCGCCGCTCGGGCAGGCCGCCACCGGCTCGGGGCTGAAGTCGACCGTGACGGGGCCAAGCACCGCGTCGCCACTGCCAGGATAGGTGCCGCCCGGCCCACTGGCGGCCCCCCAGTAGTTGCTGGTGGCGGTGAGAATGTGCCCCCCAGATGCCTCAATGCCCGCAGTGGCATTGCCGGTGATGCAGTTCTGCGCGGCCGTCACGTCCGGCCCCACGTCGCTGGCCTCGATGCCCGTGGTGTTGTCGCGGATCTCGTTGCCTTCGATACTGAAGGCTTCCGCTCCCGGGTTCAGAAAGAGGCCGGAGGTCCACCCGGACACCCCGTTGTGGCGGATCGTGACGTCGGTCACGGGCCCGGTACTCGTCACGAGGCCCCGCACCTCCCCGCCGGCGCCCGGGCCGGTGAGCTCGTTGTTTGCAATCGTGTGTCCGCTCGTTCCGGGTTGTAGGAAGAGGCCGACGGTGGCGTTGGGATTCGCCGAGGGCGTGCCGCCGGTCATCTTGAACCCGTTGACGACCACCTCACTGGCGGAAACGATCACTTGTCCCTCGATGGTGGCCTCGTCCCCGCGAGGGGCCCCGCTGGGAAGGGCTGCGTTTGCGCCTTCGAGCGTGAGCGTCTTGTCCACGGTGAGGTCTTCGGCGTACAGGCCGTCCCGTACCTCGATGGTCGCCCCCGCATCCGCCGCGTCGATGGCCGCCTGGATGGACGCGTAGTCGGCCGGGCCGTCGTCGTCGACGGTAATGGGGCCGCCGCCCAGGGTTTGTCCCGTGTTTACGGCCCCCGGCGTGCTCGGAAGAGGGCCCGTCCAGGCGAAGTCGCTGTACGAGGTGCCGGATCCCTCCAGCTGTACGGACTCTCCGACGGGAGACGGGGGAGACTCGTCGGCCCCAATCTGAGTGCTCGTCTCGCCGCCCGCACATCCGGCCCCGGTCGTCCCGGTCAGCGTGCCCTCGTAGCTCAAAAACTGATCGGTGCCGCCGCTGGCCAGTAGCGCATCAAACGTGCCGTCGTCATTGCTGTCGAAGCAGAGCGCGAGGGCCTCCGTGCCGTTTTGAAGCGTCTCCCCATTGTCCGTGTAGTTGTACGAATATAGAGAAAAGCCGCCGACGGCCGCGCCCGCCGTGAACTCATTGAGGGCGACCGGCGCCGCGGCGTCGGGGTCGCCGTCCGCGCCGTTGTAGTGAAGCACCTGGAATCGGCGGAGGTCGACGCTGCCGGCGTCCTCAATGATGACCTCAACGAACTCGTCGGCATCGCCCCCGACATTGTCGTAGTGAAGCTCGTTGACCCAGGCGTTGGGCGTCTGGGCCGAGGCCGCGAAGGGAAAGAGGGCGAAGAGCAGCGCAAGGGAAAGCGCACGTCTCGTGGGGTGTGGTCGCCTCATGGTCTCGTCGGGTCGAGGAGACAGAAAGTCCGAAGAAGAAAGCTGCGCGGAATCGACCAGGCAGAAGAGCACGCCGGGCCCGAATTCCTGTCGACGGCGGTATTTCGAAATGAAAAGTTCTTATCGTTTGATTATTTTGCAATACAAAAATGATAGGGCTCCGCTAGGCTTCGTAAAAATTTTGGCTTGCCTCTACTGCTCCTGTGGCCCGTTCCCAATGAGCAGAGTGGAGGGCTCCAGGTGCGCGGGTTGGTCTTTGAGAGCCGAAAATGCACTCCGACGGAGCGGAGCACGAGTCCGGCGAAAACGACGGCCCCCCGGAGAAATGAGGCGGTCGTCCTGCCGACGGGGGCAGGACAACCGTTGTTCGCGCGGCTACTGGTCGTCATCGCGCTGCGGCAGGGAGTCGGCCCGGCGGTTCTGGTCGCCGGCGCCCTTCTTGCCGACCGGATCGCCAACGGCCCCCTCGCCGCTCGTCGTGACCCGATCGGGGGCAATGTCGCCTTCTTCGTAGAAGGCGGCGACTGCCTGGGCCCGTGCCTCCGAGAGCGCCTGCGGGGTCTGCTCGTCCGGGGACGCGAAGCCCTCCACGCGGACCGACAGGTTCGGGCATGTGCGGAGCACCTCCGCGTTTTCCTGTAGCTTCTGCTCTGCCTCGGGGCTGAGCTGACTCGCCCCCAGGGCAAAGTACACAGTGTTGAACTCCTCCACCGTCTGGCAGAGCGCCGGGAGGGTCCGCTCCACCTGCAGGGCCAGCGAGTCCGTGGCCTTCCCGTCCTCGTTGGCAGCGAGGAGGCGGACCGTGTACTCGCCCGGCTCGTCGTAGGTGTGAGTGGGAGAGCGCCCCGTGCCGGTGGTGCCGTCCCCGAAGGTCCACCGCCGTTCAATCGGCCGGGCGCCGTCCACCTCGCTGCTGAAGCGCACCGGCTCGCCCTCCGAGGTCGGACGGGGGGCGGCGTCGAGGGACACGATGCGGGGGGGAAGCAGGACGTTCACCGAAAGAGAGTCGCGGGCCGTTCCCGCCTCGTTGCGGGCCGTGAAGGCGACGGTGTAGGTGCCGCGCTCGTTGTAGACGTGGGACGGCGTGAGCCCAGAGGCGGAGCGCCCATCGCCAAATGCCCACTCGTACGTCAGGGGCGCCGTCGCCTCCTCCTCATTGACCCGGGCCGAGAAGGCCGCCGACTCGCCGGCCACCACGTCGACCGGGCCGTCCAGTGCCAGAATGCGGGGCGGCACCGCGGGCCGGTCGAACGTATACTTGAGCCCGATGGCCGGCAGGGCGCTGAGCGCATCCGCGCGGGTTGCGGTGGTGATGCCGTCGACGGCCTCGTCTTCGAACGTAAAGTTGAGACGGCCCTCAAGAAACAGCGACGTGCGGTCGGTCACAGAGGCGTCCACCCCGACCCCCACGAGAGGGCCGATCCCCGTCGAGAATCCCCCCAACGACACGTTGAGTCCCGCGTCGACGTACGGACTGAGCGTCCACTCGGCCGCCCTAACTGTGTATCGGGCAAGCACCTGCACTGTGTGTCGCGTCTGGCCGAGGTCCCCGCCCTCGCCCTGTGTGCCCGGGGTGGTGGTAAAGGGCACCCCGTCGACAAAGGGATACTGTCCGAACTGGTAGCCCAGCCCCATTCCGAGCCCCGGCGAGAACTGGTAGCCCAGCTCGCCGACGAGCACGTACGGAAACGCGTCGCGGTCGGTAAACTTGCGGGTGTCAAAAAATTCTCGTAGCTCGGTCGTCCGGTCGAGGCCTAAAGACCCGTCGTTCCCGCCGGCGTAGTCGGAGAGCCCGCCGCCGAGTTTCACGTAGAACGTGTCCCCGGCCCGTGTGCTTTGGGCCTGGACGGGGCACGCGGCCGCAATGCCAAGCAGGACGGCAAAGACAATTGCCCCGAAAAAGAGGGATCCACGGACGGCACGGCCTGCGCGGCCAAGGAGCGACCAACAAGCGACAGTCAACGACATGGGCATGAGGGACGGCGGTCGGAAGCCATGTGAGATGGACAGCTGCATCCTCCCTGGAGTGATGTGGAGGGGAACCGAACGATTGTTGACGTGAAAGGCGGCAATTGCTGTTCGAGCGGGGGCCCTCGATAAGGTGACGCCCGTCTCGATCTCCGTCGTACGCCTTTGGATCGGTGAAGGAGAACGAATGGAAGGGCTTCCCCAACAGACTCCGTTGGGGAGGATGCACGCCCTGGCGTCGAGAATAGCATCTACTCCACCGGTCTTGGAGAGCGGCTTTAGGGGGCGTTTGCGGCCTCCATCTTCTCCCCAAGGTCCTCGAAGCGCTCGTAGGTCCCGGGCGCGTCCATCCCTCCAATCAAAACGTGTCCCTTGCGCTCGACCCATGCGTGGGCCTGAAGCGTGTCGTCCTCATCCTTCGTGACGCCGATGTGGAGCTCGGCTGCGTCGTCCCCACGGCGGAGCAGCAGGTATTGCAGGACGAGGGCCTGCGTGAGGCAGGGCCGCTCGGGGAGAAGGCGCCGTCCCACCGCGTGGGCCGCCCAGGCGGCGCGCCTGCGGTACCGGGGCGTAGCGTCTCGCGTCTGGGGAAGGCCTGTCGCCACGCGCCGCAGCCCCCGAGTCATGTGGCTCAGGGAGGCCGCGGCGAGACCCGTCCGGATGCCGACCGTCAACGCCGCGGCGTGTAGGAGCAGTCCCCAGTTTTGCCAGGGGTGCTGCCACAACTTTCGAAACGTGCGCACGATGACGTTCACGGGGCGTCCGGGGCAAGCTGAGAAGGCATCGAGGTCTGCTGAGGGACGAAGCGCGGCTCGTGGTGACGATGGGGCCAAGCCGGTCAGGACAATCTCCGCGTGTGGCGGAACCGCTAGGCAAGGGCGAAGGGTCTTTTCCCATCGGTTCCTTACTGTGAAACGTTCCCAGGGGCATTCGAGGAGCGCGTGGACTCAGTGTCCCGAAGGACGGCCTCGTAGATGGAGGGAAGGGCATCCCTCGACTGTGGGCGGACGAGCACGGACACGGGGACCCGCCGGGCCAATGCCGCACACCGGTCGAGGTGCTCCGGGTCCGCGCCCGCCTCCTCCAGAAACATCTGCACGAACGCGTTGGAGAGCAGGACCAGGCACGCTTGCTTGGCCCCAACCCGTTCGATCTTCACCTCCTGCGGGCCTTGATTGTCGTCGTGGTAGCCGAGCACGTAAATGTGTCGCAGGGGCAGGGGAGAATCCGGCTGGCGCTCGTGGGTAGGCACTATTCGCTTCGAGGAGTTCGGCACCGACCGCTCCAGCCCGTCGCCGCTGCGCTCGAAGACCTCGCCGAGCGAGTACTCGCCCAGCTTCATCCACGGGAATCCGGGGGCGACGCGCGGCGGGGCGTCCGTCGAAGACGGCCGGCACGCAATGAGGTCGTCGGAGAGAAGCTTGTGCCCCCGTTCGTAGAACATCGAGGCCGTGGTCGACTTGCCCATACCCTTGGGCCCGACAAATGCAACTGTTCCCCCGTCCACCTCCACGGCACTTGCATGCAGGGTCAAGTAGTCTCGGTGATAGAGTAGAAATCCGAGAATGTATACGGCGTAGTAGGAGAACAGAGATTTAGCCCCACTTTCTCGGACTGGGTGCAGTTTTACCTCATTTCGTTTAACTGCGATGCTGCCAAATTGAGAACGAATTCGAACTTTTCCTTCGGAAACATCGATTCGTGTTGTCTCACTCTCAGTCGCCTCTATCGGTTCGCTTCTAAGATAGGTCGCGTCTGACAGCCCGAATTGGGAACAAGACGTCAGGGGGTTGATCCGGCCAAGCCGAAAGCCTGATCTCAAACGCAATCCATGAACACGATAATCGAATGTATGTCGAGAAACTTCGTGCACAGTGAAGTTCAACGTTGAGTTTTCAGAAGGATGTCCCAAGACGGCAGGGAAATTCCTCCGGGATTGCCCGGTGGTACGTTTTCCGCGAAAAGAAACATCGCTCTTCCAGATTTGAGAGCCTACCCTATTTCTGTTTGCAACTGTTCTCCCCGCAGCGTTCGCGTCGCGTACGCCCGTCCAGAGCCGTGTTCTTCCGGACCCGCGCAGGGCTAACAGCCGGAAGGGTCGTGGTTCCCCCAAGAAGCATCAATATCTTCTATGTGTCCCCTACTCACATGTATAAAAATGTCTAGGTCATACCCGTGTCCTGACGCTTTGGTCATCTCGTCTACATTCCCATACCTTGTTACTGTGGGGGGCACGTATTCCATACTTTTTCGCTTGGTTTGGGTTTTCTGAAACGTGTGTGATTGCTCTATGCTACGAAGCTGTCTGAGGCTCCTGATAATCTTTTGGATTTCTGCTTTTAATCCTGAAGAATCCTAAACGGAGGAGCTGTAAGACTGAAACGACATCTGCCGGCGATGCCCCTGATGGGTCCTGGGCGAACCGATCCGTTGTGGAGCGAGCGACGTTCATGTCCACATACGGAGCGAGCGCGTCTTCCATTCCCTCGATGACGGTCTGCACGTCGAGGGAGGAACGGGTGAGGGCCTGAATCACGCTGGGACGAAACTCGGACTTGTCCGTGCGGGCCCGAATCCGCTCGGGAAGCACTGTCCGAAGTCCGGACCGCAGGATCTGCCGCCCGATCCCCCGCGTCCGCTTCACGTCTGAGGGAAGAGAGAGACAGAACTCCACGACACGCGGGTCCCAGAAGGGGAATCGCGGCTCCACCGACCGCAGACTGGCCATTTGGTTGAGCTCTTCCAAGGCGCCCGGCTGCATCGTGCCCGATACCTGGCGAAAATGACACTGGCGTTCCGTCGGGGCGGCCGCGGGGGCCTGCCTGCGGTGGCGACGCCGTCGGTCGGCCATCTGTGTGCGGCGGGCCAGGTCCGCGCTTATCAGCCGCGGCGGCTCCCGCTTCCCAACGGACAGCCCGACCGATTGGAGCAGGCGGAGCAGCCCCGTTCCAATCCGATTCGGCAGTCGCCCATAGCGGAGCCAGTACGCGGCAAATGCCCCTGGCCAGGATGGGTCTTTGTTCTGGAGGCTGCCCCGCAGATCTTGGATCAGTGCCCCCCACCGACGGTTGCGGGCCAACTCGCGGGGATAGCCGTGCCCGTGGGAGGTGACCTCGTCTCCCCCGTGGCCGTCGAGCACGACGTTGAGCCCCGCATCGTGTACGGCTTCGTGCAGGAGCTGCATCAGGGAGGGCGTGTGGGCCAGGGGGGCCTTGTTCTGAGAGGCGAGGTGGCCCGGGAAGTCCGCCAGGAGGTCGTGGTTGCCCCCGGCGACGAGGTGAGGCCGGTAGTCGCCCCGATCGAGGACGGCCCGAATGTACGCACTCTCGTCCACCTCTGGGATCTGTTCGTGGGTGACCGAGAACGTGTGGAGGGGGCCCGACGAGATCTTGTGGGCCATGGCGGTGATGGAGGAGGAGTCGAGGCCCCCACTCAAGAACGTCCCTGCATCTCCGTCCGCCCGCAGCCGATCCTTTATCGCGCCCGCGAACACCTCCCGAAACGCCTCGCCGTACGCCTCGTCGGAGCCGAGCTTCCGCTCGTCGGGAAGCGTGAGCGTCCAGTACGCGCTGGTGTGCATCCCGGCACGATTGATTACGGCGTGGTGCCCTGGAGGCAGTCGCGAAATGTCCTCGTAGAACGTATACTCTTTGCTCAGGTGGATCCGGGCCAGAAAATCGGCAACGCGCGTCTCGTTGATCTCGCGGGACACCGCCGGGTGGGCGAGGACGGTGTTGATTTCGGAGCCGAACACGAAGTGTGGCTCAGACCAGCAGTAGTGAAGCGGCCGCAGCCCCATCCGGTCCCGTGCGCAGAAGAGCCGATTCCGAGAGGCGTCCCAGATGGCAAAGGCAAACGCGCCTCGGAGGTGCTCGGGAGACTCGTCGCCCCACCGACGATAGGCACGCAGGATCAGCTCCGCGTCCGTTGCCGGAGGACCGTCGTCGCGCCCGCGTTCCAACCTCGAGGTCAGCTCGTCGCGGTTGTCAATGCGGGCGTCGGCCGTCAGCACGAGGTCGTCGCCGCTGTGCGTCAGGGGTTGATCTTCGCAGCGTGCCTCGGGGGTCGTGTCCAGCGCAAGGTGGCCAAGGGAAATGGAGGAGCCGTCCCAACGGCCCTCGCCGTCCGGCCCCCGATGCGACTGGGCGTCGAGAAGGCGACGAAGGACGTGCCGGTCTGCGGGGCGCCCGTCCGTGTGGTAGAGGCCGGCGATGCCGCTCATGCAAAACGAGGGAGGATGAAACTATGAACGTCGCCGTTCTGCCCAATTGCCGGGTGCAAGGGTCAATCGTGCACGAGAAGAAGGTCAAAGTCTTCCATCTCATCGACGAATTTCAACACGTCCTCCGAGAGGCGGTCGTAGTCCTCGTCCGGGAAGGCATCGTGCAGAGCATCGACGACGCTGCGGATCGACACGCGTTCCGCGTCCGCCCTCTCCACCATACGGAGCACGTGGTCGCCGACCGGATTCAGGCCGTAGTAGGTTCCCGTTTCGGGGTCCAACAGAATGCGCTCGTCGTCTACCTCGGCGCTTGCAAACGAATCTGTCGCCGTGATGGAGTCCTCGAGGGAGGCCATGTCAGGTTGATGTCAGGGGGGTGTTCGGGAGGTCAACCAGGAAAGTGATCGTCAGGACTGTAGGGGGTTGCCGTTGCCCGACGAGACCGGTGGAGAGACGGGTGCGTTTTCCGGGTCCGGATCGGCCGAGGCCCGCCATCCATGCTCTACCTGGTTCCGCCAGGAGGTTGCGTAGTGCCCGTCCTGGTCCACGAGCTCTTCGTGCGTGCCCGACTCGATGATCTCGCCGTCGTCCATGACGTGGATCACGTCTGCGTGCATGGCGGTCGTGAAGCGGTGGGTGATGATGAAGGCGGTCCGGCCCTCGTCCACGAGGCGCCCGAAGCTTTGGAGCCACTCGTTCTCCGCCCAGGAGTCCATCGCGCTGGTCGGCTCGTCGAGAATGACGAGGGGGGCGTCGCGGTAGTACGCTCGCGCCAGGGCGATGCGCTGCCACTGCCCGCCGCTCAGGTCCGTCCCCCCTGCGAACCAGTGGCCGAGCTGGGTGTCGTATCCGTCTGGGAGATTCTGGATGGTCTCGTGGATCATCGCCTGGCGGGCGGCTTCCTCCAGCGCTTCTCTATTTTTCTCGCGGTCCACATCGCCGAACCGAATGTTCTGGGCCACCGTTGCCTGATAGCGCATCGGCTGCTGAAACAACGTCGTGATCTGCTTGCGTAAGTCTTTAATTCGATACTCTCGGATGTCAACTCCATCAATGAGCACCTGTCCGTCCTGTGGATCATAGAGGCGCCCGAGGAGCTTCGACAATGTCGTCTTGCCGGCTCCATTTTCGCCAACGACAGCGGTAACCCTTTGAGCAGACAGGGAAAGAGAAAAGTCTTCTAGCACATAGAAATCTGTGTCTGGGTACCGGAAAGAGACGTTGTTGAATTTGATTTTTTTCTTGGGAATGGAGCGTCCCTCACGTGGATCAGCTGGATCTTGAATCGTCGGCTCTAATGATAAGAAGTCGAAGAGGTGCTCAAGAAACATGGCGTTCGTGTAGAGCTTCCCTGCGTTTTGGAGCAGATTCCGCATCAGGCCTTGCCCCTCTCGAAACGACCGGTAAAAGAGTCCCAGATCTCCGATCGTCGCGAATCCACGCATGGCTCGCCATACCATAATTCCCATGACGGCTCCCATGACGGCAAGGGCCGTCAGCCCGGCCCCGATAGTGCCCAAACTTTTGTTTTTTTCTAAATCAATATGCTCACGGCGGAGCCACTCCCGTAGGTCGCTGTACGCCTCGGCAAAGTAGTCTCCCAAATCGAACGCTCGAATTTCCTGAGCCGCGAAGTCGTATGTCAGCATCATGTCGTAGTACCGGGCCTGTCGCTGCTCCATAGTGCGTTTCTCCCACCAGTCGTGGTACTTCTGGTTGTGCTTAACCACCACGTAGAGCGCCGGCAGCGTACTTAGGATGAGCACTAGTGGAATCCAAAGCCCGTACGGAACTAGTAGTATGACGATCGTACCCAGGGTAATACCATTTTGCAGAAGGCTTCCCAGCTGCTGAAGCACTTCCAGAGACTTGCTGCTGGCCCGCGTGCTAGCTTGGTGAAGGGTGTCGTAATAGTCGGATGACTCGTAGAAGGCGAGATCGAGACGGCCTGCCTGATCATGAATACGTTTCTGAATGTAGTCTTCAACGTGTTCGGACTGGGCGGTCTGAATCCAACCCTTGGCGGATTGAGTGACCTGCTGGAGGAGCAAAACGAGTGCCATGAGGCCGCCCGGAACGGCGATGAGTTGGACGTTTGTCCATGCTAGACCATTTCCGACTGCCTCGGATGCTCCGTCCAGCACCCACTTGGTTAAGTAGACGCTAGCACCCGGGAGAAGCCCTTGAATCATCAAGAGAAGTCCCCATCCGATCATCCAGCGGGAAGACGCTTGCCAGACGAGCTCCAATGCACGAGGTACGTACGCCAGCAAACGCCTGACATTTTGGATACCTTGGTTGGAAGTCGGTAGGCTTCGGTCAGTCATCTCGTCCGTTGTACGTGGAGCTGGAGCTGTTTGCCGTGAAAACGACAATTATTTTCCCGGATTACCCAAAGGGAAGAAGAAGAGTACAAAAACTTCTTCCGTCGGAAGGACTCGCTGACCGGAGTTGAGAAACCGTTTCGATTCAAGATTCAGTCGAGTCAGGAATGACGACCCGTCCTGTCTCATCAAGCCCAACTTCGCTGGCGGTTCCCAGCGAGAGTTCTAAAACGTATTTCCCCTCCCCATGGAAGCGTGGAAGATCAGAGTCGGGGGGTTCCCCAGAAGAGCACTCTGCTTGGTGAATCGTCGTGATCCCGCCATCTGGTGCAATGAAGAGGATATCGAGGGGGAAGTCCATTTGGCGCATGACGTACACCTGTGTATCCATTGAGTCGTGAATAAAGAGCATTCCTTCCCGAGAACCAAGGAATTTCGTTCTAGAAAGGCCAATGTACTGTTTTTTTGGCGTGTTGGCAATTCTAGCATCGACCTCGGCAAGTCGCTTGCCGGACGCATCGACCAACTCTACTGTTTTCCATTCGTAGGTAAGTTGGTCTATGAAACTGCTTTTCCCAAGATGTCCCGATCGAACTACAATAATGACGGCGATCAGGAGTAGAAGAACAAACGCAGCTGCAAGGTAAGTAGTGAAACCGTTCATGCACGAAAAAGAGAGTAGCTTTACGAAACGGGTTGAAGGTCACCTCTACGGCCCCGTTGGGCCGACAGACGCCTTTTCTACCTCGGCAAGAGATCTCACCAGACTTGCTCGTTGGGTACCAGCAGTGTTCAGATCTCTTTCAGTTTGAGTGCATCCCCTGACGGCTCCCAGGACAGGTATGCTTTGATACTGCACCGAGAGGCTGCGGCCGTAAAGCCAGTTGCTGCACGCAACACAGAAAAAGGGGAGGTCACCTGAGCAAGCTAAACACTGCTCCAGGAGACCTCCCCTTCACTCTGTCTCAATGGAGCAGTCCACTCACGAGCGGACTGTGGCGACCTCATCACTGATCAGGCTGAATTTCTCCATCAAGGCCCGAAGTGGGAGTAACACTGTCAGATACACTCCCAACTTTGTCATTCTGAGCCGTAGCATTGACGACGGTGTCAAGTTCGACTAACTCTGGAGACTTCCAAGCTTTCTGGTTCATGATACTAGAGGTTTGATGAAAGAAAGTACGATCTTGTGAGTAATGAACTCCTCAACCTTAAAAGGAGGGTAACTCAGGCAGACTATCAAGCACTATTGGTTTTGCTCCTCTTTCTCTTTTGGAGCATGAGTTGTTTCCAAAGGTCCTTCAAGCTTCCCATTCCTCCTTTTTCGGAGCCAAATCGCAAGAACAGCGACCCTCAGCAGAGGTCCAACAGCGTATGAGTATGGTTTGGAGGGCGACTCCTGAAATCGATTCAAGAGGCCTTCGACTACGTCTCGGTCTACAAATGGTTGAAGTATCTCATCCCGAGCCAATTCAGAGAGCCTGTTCTGTTCGTGATGAAGTAAGTTGTGCTTGATATTAATCCCGAGCATCGCCTTTCCCAGGCGATTTTGCACCTTATCCGGAAGCACATCGCGTAATGCCCTGCGCAAAATGCTGCGGCTCCATCCTCCCTTCATGCGCTGTTCGGCAGGGAGTGAAAGACAGTATTCGATAACTCGGCGATCGAAGAAAGGATGTCGTGCTTCGGCATGGTGAGCCGCAAAAATCGGATCTACTGCCTCCATTGCACTCGTGAGCACAGCACTTTTCTGCAAGGTGCGCGCGTGCCGAACGTGTGTGGGAGCGGTCGACGTACGATTTTCTTCTCCATCAACACCGAGTCTACGCAGCTTTTGGCTTGAAATGACATCGAGAGCACTCTTTCCTCGAAAACGATCTATTCGCTTTCTCCACTGGCTGGGCCAGACCCAGTACATAGATCGTTTTAGGACTTTTGAAAGGGGTATGTCGAAGAGATCTGTGACACGGCAGACATTTCCATAATATTTGCCCGGTTGTCCTGAACGAAGATACTCCAGAAGCGGCTCAAGTCCGTGGTCCCAAAACGCTTTCTCGGGTGGATAATGTCTACCTGCCTGACGACAGTTTTCGGAGTACCGAACAGCGAGCTCGGTGAATCTCTCCCATTCGCCAGCCCGAGCCAACTCAATGAAGAAGTCATGTCCATATCCAACGACCGCATCCCCTTCTGAGCCGTCCAGAAGGTTCCGAACGTTGTGTTGCTGAGCTATGCCCAGGGTTTTGTATAGCAGATAATGGGCATGTAAATTGAATGGCTCCCCGCGCATCTCAACCATTTCATCCAGTCCGAGAAAAGGACTCAACTTGGAGGCATCAATGAAGAAAGACTTAAATTGAGCTCCTTTTAGGACGGCATCGATGTACTTTTGCTCGTCGACTCGGTGCTTCTTTTCTTCAGGAAGCGAGGGAAAGATGCCGGAAAAGGTATAGATTGAAGAAGAGGAGCCAGGACTAGAGGCATTCGCGAGCGACGCAATTGATGAAGAGTCCATCCCACCGCTGAGTCGAATTCCAACTCCGGTATTACTTCGGAGGTGTGCCTGTACAGCTTCATTCAATACGTCTTTGAATCCTTGCTCGTATTCATGATCATTCCAACGATCTGCCCTCTCAATATGGTCTGCCGGGTTCCAGTATCTTCTGGAGGTCATTGATAGCTCATGTGTTACATGTAGTGTGTGTCCCGGTTTTAGCTTCTGAATCTCTTTAAAGGACGTTTCTGCGCGGGACCCGTATCCCCCAGAAAGAAATGTAATTACATGCTTCTCATTGATGCTGTCTGTTACAAAAGGAAGAGAAAGAATCGGGCGAGATTCCGATGCAAATGCAAATGAAGAACTGGTTTTCGCGTAATAAAACGGCTTCACGCCCATGGGGTCTCGGGCACAGAAAAATGAGTGATTGGACTCATCCCACACCGAGAACGAAAAATCGCCAATCAGGTAATTTACACAATCTCTTCCCCATTTGAGGTACGAAAGGGTAATAATTTCGGGGTCGGTGACGGATGAGATACGGCGGTTTTTACAGTCCAGTATTTGGGTCAGCTTGTCTCGGTTATCAAGTCGAGCATCAGCCACGAGATATACTCTCTTGTTCCTACCGCGCCAGGGCTGGTCTTCGAGTTCTGCTTGTGGAGTTGTTTCCAGTAGCGAATGTCCCAAACCAACCGTCTCTTTCGAGTTGACCCAGCTACCATGGGCATCGGGACCCCTGTGACGGATTCCCTGAATCATAGTCTCTATGTCTCGGCGAACAGACCCTCGCCCCCCCAGGCTTACAATTCCAGCAATTCCGCTCATTATAATTTCTTGCCATTTAGGGTACTTTCGACTAGCTTGACCAGAGCAGATGACTTTGAAAAGTCGTTGGGGCGATAAAGCTTATACATAGGAACTGATTCCACAAAGTTGGCTGATATTCTGAAGTGCTCTGTCTTTCTTTTTTTGCATTCCATAACTTTTGGAGAAATGTAAGAATGCCTTATTATTTCTTGAAAGGACTCCGATGGGCGTAGCCGGCGTATTCTCAGCGACCTACTCTTTTCTAGAACAAAAGAAGAACAAATATTGAAGTTATACGAGTTATTTTTGCCTTTCAAAAGAGAAGTAAATTTTTTTACATCGGGGTGAGACTGGTAGCACCTATCCGATATGTCTTCCGCAATAGAATTTACGTCATCCCATAGCTTAAGGTGTCTCGTGGTTGGTTGTACAGTAGGTGAAATGCCGTCCTTGATAGCGACTAAGTCGTCTGACAGAAGGGAATATCCACTTCTAACAAAAATGGAGGCTGTTGTTGATTTTCCAGCCCCTTTCTCTCCCATGAATAGACATGCTCTATCAGATGTCGATATAGCGCTGGAGTGAAGAACAAGGTTTCCTCTTTGGTGGAGAAGTGCACCATAGGCAATTCCTAGTACGAAAAGTCTTAATACTTTTTCTTCGGCTTCTTTTCTGGGGTATACATCTATACTTTTTCCATTTTTGACTCTTATATAAGCTACATCCGGTACAGCATATATTAACTTTTTTTCTTCACGTTGGGCCTCTAAACTTTCCTTTTTACTTAGTTCTACGTAGTCCTTTCCTTTTTTAACCTTTACCTTTATGTCTGGGTTCTCTGTTTCTACATGCTCATGTAGTTCCGGTAGAGCTAGGTTTGATCTTATGGTAAGACCATTGGATAGGTAAAAATTGTGCCTTTTGCTACACATAATGTATCATTTAGATGTTCATACATAAGAATTAAAAAATGAATAATTCTTTCTAATTTCAATTAATTTTAATAAGTTCATTTTTTCGCAAATCAGTGAGCAGAGAGGTGATATCTTCCAGACACTTTTCTTCTCTCACGTCATATTCAGAGGTAATTGCCGAGACGATCTCCTGAACTGTCACTGGCTCTTGAATCTCACTCCAGATCCGAGCTCCAGTCGGATTGAGTCCGTAATAGATGCCCCCTTCAAGGTCGAGTATGACGCTTTCTCCATCTACCTCGGTGGAGGTGAGGTGCTCCGCCGCGACGACGATGGACGACTCGGTCAGTGTCGTGCTCTCCATGAGTGTGTACAATTTGTGAAGCAAAGAATGGGCTTAAGACCTAAGCACTGCGGACCACAAATGTTGCAGAAGCGAGTGGGCGCCGTAGCGGACCTGGCCCGCAAGGGTGTCTTTCGTCGCGAGCTGCATCTGCACGCGCGCCCCGTATGGGAGGGATTGTCGTTCGGGCCGGTTCGCCAGGTACTCTTGTAGAGGAGCGGCGACGTTCTGCACCGGTGGCCCTGAGGCCCAGTCGTGGACCCGGTCCGGGAGCATCCCCCCCAAGAGGTCGTGGGCCATGTACAGACCCAGCTTCAGGGCACGGGCGGCGTCCATCCGTTCTGCCCGGGCGAGCAGCCGTTCCCATTGTAGATCGTCTTCTCGCTGGACAACGGCGGCAATGTCGGCAACGTGGCGCAGGGCCCGCCACTGATTTTTGATCCCGTGGTGGACCAGCACCAGGAGCCGATCCTCCGGGGAGAAGCCCGGAACCGAACCCGTATCGCCGAGCTGAACGGGCCGTGCTCGCTCCCAGAAGGACTGAAAGTCGGGGGGGAATGAGTACCCCGGCGGCATCAGCCGCGTGTGCACGTCCAGGGTAAATGTGTCCCCCCGCGTAAATTCCCACTGGCCGTCGAGGTAGCGAGACAGAGACGCCTGCCATTCCCACATTCCGGTGCGCTTCGACGCGTGCTCGTACCCGAGGTCTTTCAGGAGACGGTCGGCCTCGGAAAACTGATCGCTGGGAATCGCCACGTCCGCGTCCACGGAGTGCCGCAGGGCAATGTCGCCGTACGCGGCCTGGGCAAGCACGGGGCCTTTCATGACCAGAAGCGGGAGCCCTGCGTCGTCGAACCGCTGACATACGCGGCTGAGCTCCTGGGCCAAAAATGTGTTGCGGATGCGAACGCCCCGTCGATGGTCCCGAATCTGCTCACGCATCGCAGAAGGAAGCTCGGGGCCGAGCAGCTCCGTCACGTTGTGAAGGAAAAGGGGGAGCACGCGGTGCCAACGCGCCAGGCGCTGGGCGGCCCCCCAATCCACACCAGACTCGAGGAGCGACTGGGCCGTCTCGCGCCGTGCTGCACTGCACCGGTGCGAAAGACAGGTCCGAACAAGTGCGTAGGCGTCGGAATCGGACATCTCCGTAGACGCAACGGCCTGGGCACTAGAGGAGGATGGATCCTCTAGAATAGCGGTCTTGGTCGAGGGAGACAACAGGGAAGTCGCCATACGCCCTGCAGTGAGAAGGTGAGAAGGAGTTGGGGCCGCCTACGGGACGGTGGTGGGGGCTGCCTCCGCATCCCGCTCACGGGCCGGCGGGGCGTGGTCGGTGTCCGATGAGGGGGCATCGTCCCCCATCGACGCCGCGTGCTCCGGGTCCATGATGTCGGCCGGCATGGAAAGCGGCTTCTCGGCAAGCACGCCGGTGGGACGTGGGGGGGTGCGCTCGTCGCTGGCGGCCGGCATGGGGGTAAGGCAGCCGAGATGCCAGGCCCACACGAGGGCGACTACTGCGGTGCTGCTTGCCAACAGGTACCCCCACACCGCAGGCAGCACGCCCATCAGCACGGCCGCGCTCCCAAACCAGCCCCCAACGCCGTACAGCGTGAGCACGGCGCTTCGCTCCGAGCCCTGGTCGACCAGGCAGTGGTGGACGTGGCGACGATCCGGGGCAAAAATGGTACGGGTCGAGAGGGCGCGGCGGACAATCGCCGTTCCGGTGTCCAGGATGGGGACGCCCAGAAGAATGGGAAGGATGAGGAGTGCGAGGGCGGGATCGGGATGAAGGGGGCCCTGAAGCGTGTACCCGGCCAGCAGGTAGCCGAGGAAGAGGCTCCCGGCGTCCCCCATGAAGATGGAGGCAGGCTTGAAGTTGTGCGGCAGGAAGCCGACCAGGGCCCCCGCGGTCACGACGCCGACGGCCATGAGTCCGACCTCTCCTTTGAACCCGAAGAGAACGGCGCACGACAAGAACGCAATGCCGAGAATGCCCGTCGCCAGGCCGTCGAGGCCATCTATCAGGTTGATGGCGTTGATGATGCCCACGACCCAGAGCATCGACAGTGGGATCACGTAAAGGGCCTCGGTGAAAGGAAGCGCTCTGGCAGCCACGCCGGTTGTGAGCGAGTCGGGCCCCCCGCCTGGAAGCGGCAGGACCGTGCCGGAGTGGAGGAGCAGGTAGGCGGCCCCGAGCTGGAGGGCAAACTTGCCCTTTGCGTCGAGAGCGTGCCGGTCGTCCCAGAATCCTGTGGCGAGCATCACCGCCGCCCCGCCCCAGAACGAGAGGGACTGAACGGCCTCGGGAAACGCCCCCCAGAAGCCCCAGAGCAGCCCGAGCCCCGTCGTCAGTCCCACTGCGATTGCGAGCCCGCCGCCCGTCGGCGTGGTGCGGGTGTGGACCTTTCGGGCCTGCGTCGGGCGGTCCAGCAGGCCAAGGCGAGGGGCCTGCTCGGACACGAAGCCGGTGAGAAACACCGTCACCAGCCCCCCGGCGACCATGCTTCCGACAAGTCCAAAAACCAGAGGTGTGGCCATGAATCGCGTGGCGCGAACTCGGAGAGGCGAGGCGGACGACCGACGGCAACGAAGACGTGTGCTTCGGGACGCACCCGCGTCCCAGTGTTGCCTGTCCGGTCGAGGTTCGCTTGAAACAAGCACCTACAAGAATAGGGAGCCACGCGCGAGAGCAGATAAGCATCCAGAGGGGACGTGCGCCTATCTTTGGAGCACGAAGAGTATCAAAATACTACCTCAAGTGGGGTACATCTGGATTGTCAACGGCAACAAAATCAGCCCAAAGAGCAAAAAAGGGCGGTGAAAAGACGAAGGGGGCGGCGCAAGGGGACGGCGTGTCGCCCTGCCGGCCGTTCCTAGAGGCCTGCTCCCCCGCCGAGGCGTCGCTCCGACGAGGGCGGAATTTCGAAACGAAAGCACGTCGGGCAATAGGAAACGAGAATCGTGAAATAGATACTCCTAAAGATTAAAATTTCGGTGTCAGAAGCGTAGGCTTCGACGTGTCCCACAGGCGTGCTCTCGTCGGCGCAGGGGGCTTTTCGGGCCGGTAAGCGCTGATCAGTAGGGCGTCTGGGATCCTGGAACGGTCCGCCTACCCCGCGATCACAGAGCTTTTCTCACCTACAAGAGAGCATTGGGAACGAATATTGTGAGTCTAAAGAGCAAAACAAGTAATCCATAGGCTCACAACAAGAGATGCCTGCTCGTCCGTTTGTCTCGGCGTTGGTGGTCCTTCTCGGGGCCGGTGCCTTGCTGCCCGACATGGTTCTGGGCCAGTCGTTCACCTACGCCGTGGAGTGCGTCACGAACGTGGACAACGCGACGGTCCACGTTCCGGCGGAGCCCGCTCCGTCTCTTCCGGATGAAAAGCCGGTGGCGGCGGGGGACACCATCGCGGTGTACACGGATGAGGGGACATGTGCGGGCTACGGGGTGTGGATGGACGGAGAGGGGGCCACGCTCGCTGCTGCGGGGTCGGATTCGATTGACGTCTCCCCGGACGGCTACGCGTCCGGGGCGTCGCTGCAGTTCGAGGTGTTTGATGTCTCGGAGGAAACCGCCGTCGACCTGGGCCCGGCCGCCTTTGCCGCGTGTGAGGACGTCGGCGTGTCGGTCTGTGCCGAGGGAGACTACGCGGACGGGACGTACCACACGGTGACGAGCTTTCAGCCCGATCCCGTTGAGACAGTGACGCGGGCAATCACGCTGGCGGAAGGGTGGAACTTTGTCTCGGTCCCGGTGGCGTCGGATGCGTCGTTCGACACCCTCTTTCCAGAATGCTCGGGGGGGTTTCTGTATGTCCCTGGGGAAGGATACACGTCCATTGCGGGCGGGGAGTCTTTGGCTGCGGGCACCGGGGCCGCGGTGGAATGCCAGCCGGATAGCACCACTGTGACGGGAGAGGTGGCGTCCTCCTCCATCGAGGTGAAGGCGGGCTGGAACCTGATTGGGGGGCTCGACGACACGGTGTCCGTGGCGGCGGTGGCTACGTCTCCCGCCGCCATTCTGACGTCGGAGGTCTTTCGTCTTCCGGCTGGGGAGGGGTACACGTCCACGCCGGTGCTGCGGCCGGGGGAGGGGTACTGGGTCAAGGCCGCCGAGGCCGGGACGATCGACGTCTCGGGGGCCAAAGGGACGCTGGTGGATGGTCCGGAGACCTCCGGCGACGGTCCGGCGGACGTGACGCGCCTCTCGATCGTAGACGCTGGGGGACGGCAGTCTACGCTTCGGTTGAGGGAAGGACTGACCGACCCGCAGCGCCGCCGATCGGAGCTGCCTCCCGTTCCCCCGGGCGAGGTGTTCGACGTACGGTTTGCGAGCGGGCACGCGGCGGCACCGCTTGCGTCGGGCAAGGCGTCGTCGACGGAGCACGCCGTACAGATTCAGGGCGCGGCCTTCCCGGTAGAGGTGCAGTTGGAGACCGACGGGGGCGACCGACGGCTCGAGATTTCGGCCGGGACGCAGCGCCACGTGTTGTCGGCGGCACAGCCCACCGCCCAGATTCAGCAGTCGACGGGTCGGATCGGCGTCACGGCCGCCCCAGCCCCGGAAGAGTTTCGGCTTGGGAAGGCCAGCCCCAATCCGGTTCGCAGAAGCGCCGAGCTGGAGTATACGCTCCCAGAGCAGTCGGACGTCTCAATTGTCGTCTATGATGTGCTCGGGCGACGCGTTGCGCAGCTGGTGGACGCGAAGCACGAGACCGGAGTTCATCGAGCCCGGGTGGGCGCGGGCACGCTGCCGAGCGGCAAGTACTTTGTGCGCATGCGGGCCGGGCCGTTCCGGCAGACGCGACAACTGACGGTCGTTCGGTAGGAGACGTCCCGATGAGGCCCCTGTACGAGCGCGCTGCTGATTATTGTGCGAGCGCGCTGCTGCTTATGCAGATGCAAGACGACCGCCTGGGCGTCCCGGGCTGCGATGTCGGCGCAGGCAGAGCCTCCCGCGGCTCACCCCCACACATGCGACCCCCACACGTCGGGTCACGGGGACGGCTCTCCCTGAGAGAAGCGGGACGTAAACGCCGTGGACTCGCCGGGGGACAGCGTGACGACCGTATCGCGGCTCCCGGAGTTCTGCTGGTCGACCGTCACCAGGTAGGCGCCCGGTGAGAGGCGATGATTGTTGACGGGGGTCGTGCCAACGGTATCGGCCCCGACGATCACCACGGCGCCGGGGGGCTCGGAGGACACCGACAGGGTCGCCCGGCGCTCGTCGCTGGTCGGTAAAGACGCGCTTTGTTCGGGGGCGAGGCGCGTGGGGGCGAAATAGATGAGAGCCCCAGCCGCGAGGGCCGCGATCCCCACTGTAATCGAGAACGCGTACCGGCGCAGGACGCTGCCCCCACCTTTCTGGGGCGGCCGGTACGGTTCCCAAGATGGAGAGCCCTGGCCCGATCGAGGAGAAGACGGCTCCTCCGAGGACGGTGCGTCACCAGCCATCCGTGTGCCAACTGCGACATTCGTTCAAGAGATGTTTTCGGGTCCTACCTCGTACGTGGACGAAGGGTCCCTGAAGGACACTTTGGGGAAGCGATCTGCCAAATGGGACACCGGAGACCGAGGCCTGTTTGTGCAATCGGGGACGGGGCAGATGAGCCCCAAGTTCGCGTAACGGCGGAGGCGGGGCTCGGCGTTTGGTCCTTGGGCGCTCCTTATCCCACCCGCGCAAAGCCGAGGCCGTGTTCGGCGTAGTCCTCTTCGTAGCGTCGGCGCAGCCGGTCGTGGTCGTCGGCCCGGAGGTGCGGGTCCCTCTCGATGAGGGCGAAGGCCGCCTCGCGGGCATCCTCGAGGATCTCATCGTCCTCGGTGAGGTCGGCGATCTTGAGGTCGGGCATGCCGCTCTGGCGGGTGCCGAAGAAGTCCCCCGCCCCGCGGATCTGGAGGTCCGTCTCGCTGATCTCGAAGCCGTCGTTCGTGCGTGCCATCGCCTCCAGGCGCTGCTTCGCCTCCTGGCTCCGCTTGTAGCTGGCCATGAGGACGCAGTAGCTCTGTTGGTCGGACCGCCCCACCCGGCCGCGCAGCTGATGCAGCTGGCTGAGGCCAAAGCGCTCGGCGTGCTCCACGAGCATCACGGTGGCGTTCGGCACGTCGACGCCCACCTCGATCACCGTTGTGGCCACGAGGAGGTCGATCTCGCCCGCCTTGAAGCGGCGCATCGTCGCGTCCTTGTCGTCGGCCGAGAGCTGGCCGTGGACAAGGCCGACCGTGTAGTCCGGAAATTTTTCTCCCAACTCCTCCGCGCCGCTCTCCGCGTCTTTGAGGTCCATTTTCTCGCTCTCCTCCACGAGCGGGTACACCACGAATGCCTGCTCGCCCTGCTCCAGCCGGTCCCGCAGAAAGGCGTACACCTCTCCTCGTCGCTTCTCGGCCCGCAGGCGCGTTTCGACCGGCTTGCGCCCCGGGGGCATCTCGTCGATCTTCGACACGTCGAGGTCGCCGTACAGCGTGAGCGCGAGGGAGCGGGGGATGGGCGTCGCGGTCATAAGGAGCATGTGGGGCCGCTCGCCCTTCTCGAACATCTCGGCCCGCTGGGCCACCCCGAAGCGGTGCTGCTCGTCGACCACCGCGAGGCCGAGCCGGTCGAACGCGACCGCGTCCTGGATGAGGGCGTGCGTGCCGACGGCGATGGGGCTCTCGCCGCTGCGGACGGCCCGGAGCGCTGCCTCCCGCTCCGCCTTCGTCTGGCTCCCAATGAGCAGGCGCGGCTCCAGTCCCAGCGGGCGGAGGTAGTCCTGCAGGTTGGCGTGGTGCTGCTCGGCGAGGATCTCGGTGGGGGCCATGAAGGCGCTCTGGTAGCCGTTGTCGTAGGCGTGCATCATGGCCGCCACGGCGACGACCGTCTTGCCGCTGCCCACGTCGCCCTGGAGGAGGCGGTTCATCTGGGTGCCCGTCTGCACGTCGCCGATGATGTCGCGCAGGACGCGCTTCTGGGCGCCGGTCAGCTCAAAGGGCAGCACCTCGCGGACAAATCCCTCCGTGTATTCGCCGGGATCGTCGAACGCGGGGCCGGCCACCTCGTCCTGCCGCTCGTGCATCTGGGCCAGCAGGAGCTGAATGAAAAAGAGCTCCTCAAACTTGAGCCGCCGCCGCGCCCGCGAGAGCTCCTGCTGGCTCTTCGGGAAGTGGATTGCGCGCAGCGCCACGCGGCCCTCCATCAGGTCGTGCCCGTCGACGATCCAGTCGGGCATCGTCTCGGAGAGCTTCAGGCCGTGCTCCTTGAACAGGTTGTACAGGACGCGCCGCACGGTTCGGCTCGTGAGGCCGACGTTGCTCATTGCCTCTCCGCCCGGGTAGAGCGGCACGATGCGGCCGGTGTCGAGCAGCGGGCCCTCGTCGTTCAGACGGTCGAAGTCGGGGTGGGTCATCGAGTGCCAGCGGCCGTACTTCTCCACCGTGCCGTGGAAGGCCACGCGGTCGCCCTCGTCGAACGCCTTCCGCACCCACCAGACGCCCTGAAACCAGGTGCCCTTCATGCGCCCGCCTTGCTCCCCCTCTAGGATGATCTCGAGGCGTTTCTGATTGTTGCTGGGCACCACGTTGACGGACTGCACGGTGCCGACGACGGTGATCGGGTTGGGGCCTTCCTGGAGTCGCCGCACCGGGGTTACGGTCGTGCGGTCGAGGTAGCGGCGGGGGTAGAAGCGCAGCAGGTCGTGCACGGTGCGCACGCCGTGCTGCTCGGCCCACACGTCGGCCCGCTTCTCGCCGACGCCCTTGACGTAGCGGACGTCCTGCTGTAGAAACTCTTCACTCATTCAGGAGCGGGCAGGTGTGCAAATGATGTGTGCGTTCCTTCTCACACTGATCGTAGGGCGGCGTTCCCGAGAGCACGGCACACGGCAACCACAGGGCAGACGATAACGCTGCGATAATGATTTTCCCGCCGCGAGCCTACATTTTGTAAGTGCCTTTTACAGGCATCACTCTGTGAGCACATTGCTGTCTAGCCTCACCTCCACGGTTATGCCTCCGTCCCGCCGCGACTTCCTCAAGTACCTGAGCCTCACCGGCGCCGCCCTCAGCGTGCCCGGCGTGGCCGCCGCCTCGCCCCGCCTGGGCCCCGACCGACGGGCCGTGACGGTCACCGGCCGCGTGACGGGGCCGGAGGGCGGCATCGAGGGGGTGCCTGTCACCGACGGCGTCACGGTCACGCAGACCGACGGCGACGGGCGCTACGAACTGGCGGCCTCGCCCCGTCGCCCGTTCGTGTACCTGTCGGTGCCGAGCGGGTACCGGCTGCCCACCCACGAGACCGGGACCGCGCGCTTCTACGAACCGCTCGACGCAGCGAGCGGGGACACGGCGACGGCGTCGTTTCGGCTTGCGCCGCTGGAGCGCGACGACACGCAGCACGCGTTTCTCTTTCTGGCCGACCCGCAGGCCCGGACGGAGGCGGAGATGCAGCAGTTTCGGGACGAGACGGTGCCGGACGTGCGCGACACTGTGCAGGCGCTCGGCGACCGCCCGGTCTTCGGGGTGGGCGGGGGGGACCTCGTGTTCGACGACCTGTCGCTCTTCTCCGGCTACGAACAGGCGGTTCGGCAGATGGGCCTCCCGTTCGTCCAGGCGGTAGGCAACCACGACCTCAACTTCGACGCGCCGGGCGATCCGGGCTCCACGGCCACCTTCCGCCGGCACTTCGGCCCCGAGTACTACTCGTTCGACCGCGGGGCCGTCCACTACGTCGTGCTCGACGACGTGTACTGGCCGGGGAGCGACGGCTTCGGGCGCAAGACGGACGACTACCACGGCCACCTCGACGCCGTCCAGCTTGCGTGGCTGGAGCAGGACCTCGGGCTCGTCGAGGAGGGCCGGCCGGTGGTGGTGCTTACGCACATTCCGCCGCTGAGCACCACCTACCAGCGGCGCGGGGAGGCGAGCCCGTCGGTCCGGGGGCGGATCGGGAACCGGGCCGCGCTTTATGACCTGCTCGCCCCCTTCGACGCCCACATCATCAGCGGGCACGTCCACGAGAACGAACACCGCTCTGCCGACGGGCCGCACGAGCACGTGGTGGGCACGGTGTGTGGCGCGTGGTGGACCGGCCCGATTTGCTACGACGGCACGCCCAAAGGCTACGCGGTGTACGAGGTAAACGGCGATTCCGTCGAGTGGCGCTACAAGACCACCGGCGGGGCCGCCGATTACCAGATGCGGACGTACCCGGTTGGGGCCGACCCCGAGGCGCCCGACGAGTGGGTCGCCAACGTCTGGGATGCCACCGAGGACTGGACGGTCGTCTGGTACGAGGATGGCATTCGCACCGGCCCCATGGCCCGCCGCGTGGGGCTCGACCCGATGAGCCGACGCCTCCATGCGGGCGACGACCAGCCGACCCCCCACACGTGGGTGGAGCCCGAGCCGACTGCCCATCTGTACTACGCCCCCGCCAACCCGGACGCCAATCGGGTCCGCGTGGAGGCCACCGACCCCTTCGGGCGCACCTACGTGGCCCGCCTTTCCTCGGACAGGGGATGAGCGCTCCACTCTTCGAAAGAACTCTCGCCGTGTTCTCGACCCCCCCTTCCTCGCATGTACGGACGATCGATCTCACGGGCGCATTTCGTCGGAGTTCTCATCCTCCTGGGGTGGGGACTGGTCGGGGTTGGGTGCACCGAGTCGGAGCCCTCCTCGTCCACCGATGAGGTGAAGACCCAGACGCCGATCACGCGCATTGCCTTCGGGTCGTGCAATGACCAGGCCCGCCCGCAATCCCTCTGGGAGCCCATCCAGGCCGTCGAGCCCGACCTCTGGGTCTGGATGGGCGACAACATCTACGGGGACACGGCCGACATGGCTGCCCTCGATTCGATGTATGCCCGCCAGCGCCGCCAGCCCGGCTACCGGGCGCTCCGCGAGTCGACGCGAGTCATCGGCACGTGGGACGACCACGACTACGGCGCCAACGACGCGGGCCGCTCCTACCCGAAGCGGAACCGCAGTCAGGCACACTTCCTCGATTTCATGGGTGTGCCGGAGGACCACCCGCGCCGAAAGCGGGAGGGCGTCTACAGCGCCCATACCTACGGGCCGCCCGGGAAGCGCGTGAAGGTCATCCTGCTCGACACGCGCTACCACCGGGCCCCGCTCACGCGAGACCCGCTCACCGAGCAGCGCTACTTTCCGAACGAGGGGGGCGATGTCCTGGGGGATGAGCAGTGGGCGTGGCTGGAGGAGGAGCTCCGCGGGAGCACCGCGCAAGTGCACCTCATCGGGACCAGCATCCAGGCCGTGTCCGACCAGCATCCGTGGGAGAAGTGGGCCAACTTCCCTCGGGCCCGGGAGCGGCTTTTCCGGGTCCTCGACCGTGCGGACGTGCCGGGCGTTGTCCTGCTGAGCGGGGATCGTCACCACGCCGAGCTCTCCCGCCACGACAAGGCGCTCGACTACCCCCTCTACGAATTCACCTCCAGCGGGCTTACGCACCATGCTTCTCCCGGCGACGAGCCGAACCCCCATCGGGTGGGGCCGCTCGTCGCGGCGCTCAACTACGGGCTCGTGACAATCGGCTGGGAGGCCGAGCCCGTCTCTCTTCGGTTTGAGGTGCGCGGCATTGGCAACGAGACGCTGCTCGACCATACTCTCCAGCTCTCGGCGCTGCGGCCGTCGACCGGGCAGGGTGCCGGCACGGTCACGGCTGATCCGTGACCGTAATCGTGTCCGTTACGGGGGAGCGGTCTCTCTGAGGCACTGTTATGGAGAGGCGGCCCGGCTCGAACGGCGGATTGGCCGCGTACGTCGTGTCGAGCGGCACGACCGCCATCGTGCACGCCTGGTCGTCCGCCGTCGGGGGCTGCACCAGCGGCGTCACGGTCACCTGGCCCGGCGTGCGGACCGTCTCGATGCGGGCGAGCGCGTAGCAGCCGTTGGGGCCGACGGTGCCGGAGAGGTGAACCTGCAGGGTGTCGGAGGGCGCGATCCGGGCGGGCACGTCGACCCGGCCAACCCGGGCCGTGTCGAGGGCGGACGCATCGCCTGTGACGGCCGATGGAGGGGAAGAAGAAGCGGTGGCCCCACAGCTCGCCCCACCCCCGAGGAGACCGGGCCCGACGAGCAGTGCGGCTAGGAGTGCGAGGCGAGGCAGCATGGGAGCGGGCAGAAGGGGGACGGCAGGCGAAAACGAGTGTAGCCCCATAGCGCCGTACGGGCAAACAGGATGAAGGAACGCGGAGGGACGAACGTGCGGGGCCGTGGTGCCGTCGTCGGCCGCGCCACTTTGTCGGCTATTGCACCTCCACCTCGTCGCTGATGTCCAGCAGGTCCTCCGGAATCGACTCCGGGACGACCCAGAGGTAGACCGTCTCCTGCCCGATCTTGCCCGGCCCGAGGTCGACCACGCGGTCCGGCTCCCAGTCCCCCATCCGGAAGTCGTGTGAGACGATCCGGTCCCCAGGGTCGAGCGCCCGAAGCAGCTTCGGGCGCAGCTTCACGTTGATCTCCGGCCACAGATACAGGGCCACGACCGTCGCGTCGCTCAGGTCGGCCTCGAACAGGTCCCCCTGCCGAAACTCGACCCGGTCGGACACCCCGGCCGTCTCTGCGTTTTCACGCGCCTTGGCGATCAGGTCCGGATCGATCTCGACCCCGACGCCACGGGCCCCGTGCTGCTGGGCGGCGGCAATCGGGATGCGTCCGTCGCCGCTTCCGAGGTCGAACACCACGTCGTCGCTGGTTACGTTGGCCGCCTCAAGCATCTGGTTGACGACGCGCTGTGATGTGGAGACGTACGGGGCGTCCTTCTCAACGGTGTCCGAGTCCGAGATGACGGCCGACTCGGCCAGAGACTCCTCCTGCAGGCTCGGGGGAAGGGGATCCACCGTCTGGGCGGCTCCATGCTGAGGCAGAGCAGCCCAAAGGACGAACAGGCCCGTGAGGAGAGAGAGTGTTGCGGGACGAAAGCAGGGCATTGGGGAAGAGAACCGGGCGGAAGAGAGGCGCACGTGGATGTGGAGACCGGATGCGTCGGGCAGTCTGCCTGGGTCTCACTGTCCACAAACGAGGCAAGGGGATGGCAGGTCCCGAGCCCCAGAGGCCCTGCGAGAGATGCCCGCGGACGGACGGATCACGGAAAAGTAATCGAATTCCACGGGTCCGACCCGTATCATACCACCGGTCCAATGCCTGTCCCGTGCAAACAAACGTCGGCACGAAGCCACGTCCGGGATGCCCTGGGGGCCCGATGCGGACCGCGAACGGCATGGTGAGCCGCATGCCGGCAGGGACGGGCTGAGGCCCATTCGCCCCCGGAGATGTTTTTCCGGGGCGGAATCGGGCGACTGCCCGGTCTTATCGGAGAACGGGAGCGCTCGTCTTTTGTAACCTCTCCAGGCCGAACGGGACAGAACGGAGTGCATTCCCGTACGCGTGTCCGCAGTGAAAAGAGGAGGCGGTCTCCCCGCACCCAGGCAGCACACACCCAGGCAGCACACGTCGAGGCACAGCGCGTTCTCCGGAGGCATCGTTTGACGACACACCCTGATACACAGCATAGCACTTCATGGCCACGGACCTTCTTGAAGAGACAGACATCGAAACCCAAACGATCAACACCATCCGGTTTCTGTCGGCCGATGCGGTGCAGCGGGCCGAGAGTGGGCACCCCGGGACGCCGATGGGGCTGGCGCCGGTGGCCTACGTCTTGTGGAAACGCCACCTGCGGCACAATCCGTCCGATCCGGAATGGCCGGGGCGGGACCGGTTCGTGCTGTCGGCGGGCCACGCCTCGATGCTTCTGTACAGCCTCCTCCACCTGACCGGCTACGACCTGCCGATGGAGGAGCTCAAAAACTTCCGGCAGTGGGGGAGCCAGACGCCGGGCCACCCGGAGGCCCATCTGACAGACGGGGTGGAGACGACGACCGGTCCCCTTGGGCAGGGCTTTGCCAATGGGGTTGGGATGGCGATCGCCGAGCGGCTCCTGGCCGACGAGTTCAACGAGGAGGGCTTCCCGCTTTTTGACCACCGGACCTATGCAATCTGCTCCGATGGGGATCTGATGGAGGGCATCTCCCAGGAGGCGGCCTCCCTGGCGGGCCACCTCGGGCTGGGCACGCTGACCTATTTCTTCGACGACAACGACATCACGATCGACGGGTCCACCGACCTGGCCTTCACCGAGGACGTGGCCGGTCGGTTTGAGGCGTACGGCTGGCACGTCACCTACGTTGAAGATGCCAACGACCTCTCGGCGGTCGACGCCGCAATTGAAGAGGCCAATGCCGTCTCCGAGAAGCCGTCCCTGATCGGGGTCAAGTCCCACATCGGCTACGGAAGCCCGAACAAGCAGGACACCGCCGCGGCCCACGGGGCCCCGTTGGGGGAGGAGGAGGTGCGCCTGGCGAAGGAGGCCCTCGGCTGGCCGACCGACGAGCGGTTCTACGTTCCCGACGCGGCCCGTGAGCACATGCGGGAGGCGGTTGCAGAGGGGGCGGCGCTTCAGGAGGAGTGGGAGGGGCGTCTCGAAGAGTACGAGGAGGCCTACCCCGAGCAGGCCGCCCGGCTGGAGCGGTGGATGAACCGGGGGTTGCCGGAGGGGTGGGAAGAGGCGCTGCCCACCTTCGAGGCCACGGCCGAGACGGGGGAGCAGATGGCCACCCGCAAGGCCAGCGGCCTCACCCTCGAGGAACTGGCCCCGGAGGTGGGCTACCTGATCGGGGGGTCGGCGGACCTGACCGGGTCGAACAAGACCGACGTGGAGGGCCGGGCGGACTTCCAGAAGGACCGTCCGGAGGGGCGCTACTTCCGGTTCGGGGTGCGGGAGCACGCGATGGCGGGCATCTCCAATGGAATGGCCCTGCACGGGGGCATCCAGCCCTACGCCGGGACCTTCCTGATCTTCAGCGACTACCTGCGGCCGTCCCTTCGGCTGAGTGCCCTGATGGAGCAGCCGGTCGTGTACGTGTTTACCCACGACTCGATTGGGCTCGGTGAAGACGGGCCGACGCACCAGCCGGTGGAGCACCTGATGGCGCTGCGGGCAATCCCGGGCGTGACGGTCATCCGGCCGGCCGACGCAAACGAGGCGGTGCAGGCGTGGGCCGCGGCGGTGGCCCGCACGGACGGGCCGACGGCGCTGGTCCTGACGCGGCAGACGCTCCCGACTGTGGACCGGGCGGAGCTGACGACGGCGGAAGGGCTGCACCGGGGCGCCTACATTTTGCGGGAGGCGACGGGGCAGCCGGACGTGGTGCTGATCGGGACGGGGAGCGAGGTGCAGCACGCCCTCCAGGCGGCTCGACAGCTGGAGGAGGACGGCATTGGGGCGCGAGTGGTGTCGATGCCCTCGTGGGAGCTGTTCGAGGCCCAGTCGGAGACGTATCGGCGGAAGGTGCTTCCGCCGTCGGTGGGGGCGCGCGTCTCGATCGAGGCAGGAGTTACCCAGGGGTGGGCCCGGTATGTCGGCCCCGAGGGGGGAGCAATTGGGGTGGACCGGTTCGGGGCGTCGGCGCCCGGCGAGACCGTCATGGAAAAATACGGCCTAACCGCCGAGCGGGTCGCCGAGGAGGCCCGTTCGTTGGTGAAGGGGTAGGGGCACGAGGCCGCCCGGCTGCCCCCCGGTGGAGCGAGGGCCGGCCTCCTGTCCACGTTCCGTTGCCCGAGTTCGCAGAACGACACGTTTCTACATCAACAACACCCGACCCAGTATGAAATTTTTTGTCGACACCGCCAACCTAGAAGAGATCCGCGAAGCGAACGACATGGGCGTGCTCGACGGGGTGACCACAAACCCCTCGCTCGTCAAAGAAGAGGGCAACGTCGACTTCCACGAGCGCGTGCTGGAGATCTGCCAGACCGTCGACGGAGACATCTCCGCGGAGGTGACGGCGACCGACTTCGACGGCATGATGGAGGAGGCCCACACCCTGGCCCAGATCCACGACAACGTCGTCGTCAAAATTCCGCTGATCAAAGACGGGATCAAGGCGCTGCGTGCCCTCGACGAGGAGGGCATCCGGACCAACTGCACGCTCTGCTTCTCGCCGACGCAGGCGCTGGTGGCGGCGAAGGCCGGGGCCGACTACATCAGTCCCTTCATCGGGCGCATCGACGACATTTCGTCCGACGGGATGGGCCTGATCGAGGAGATCGCAGCGATTTATGACAACTACGCCTTCGAGACCGACATCCTCGCCGCGTCGATTCGGCACCCGACCCACGTGAAGCGCGCGGCCCTGGCCGGGGCGGACGTGGCGACGATGCCGTTCGAGACGATGACGAAGCTGCTGGAGCACCCGCTGACGGACCGCGGGCTGGAGCGCTTCCTGGCGGACTGGGAGGACTACAAGGAAACCCAGGAAGAGGAGCCCGCGACCACGACGGCATAGAGGACGATCCCGCACGTCCCCGACGGCCCGCCGATACGCTTACGACCGCGCTGCGGGCCCGCGGGGACATCTTGGGACAATTCTCTTCCGCGCACGCGCCATGCAGGAGCGAGGGGCCTACCAGAAGAAGGCATAGAGGGCGGCGGCAATGGCGAGGATGCCGAAGGCCGCCACGTTGTAGACTGGATCCCGTCCGCGCTCGATGTCCCCGACGTCGATCGCCTTCGGGTGGTCCTCGCCTTTGTTTTCCAGTAGGGAGATCGCGACGATCAAGGCCCCCGAGACGAAGAACACGATCAGCATCCGGTTCAGGAACGCAATTCCTGGCGTCCAGACCTTGAAAGCCGCCGAGAGGGGAATGCTCAGGACCGCCGAGACCAGGGCCGCGTTCGGGGTTGCCTTGCTCCAAAACAGCCCCAGCACGAAGATGGCCAGCACTCCCGGGCTCACAAACCCGGTGTACTCCTGAATGTACTGGAAGACCTGGTCGAGGTCGGCCAGCTGTGGGGCCAGGGCCGTGGCCACCACGATGCACACCAGCGCCACGATCCGCCCGATCCGCACCAGGCGCCGCTCGGACACCGCCTCCCGGCCGGTGTAGTTGCGGTAGAGGTCCATCGTGAAGATCGTAGAGGCGCTGTTCATCATCGAGGCCAGCGAGGAGATGATCGCCGCCACCAGGGCCGCGAAGGCCAGCCCGCGGAAGCCTGAGCCCACGTACTCGCCCAGCAGCCACGGGTAGGCCTCGTCGCCCCGCTGGATCGGCGCGTCCAGCGCGTAGGCCACGATGCCCGGCACCACCACAATCAGGGGAAGGAGCAGCTTCAGGTAGCCGGCAAATGCCAGCCCGCGCTGCGCCTCCCTCAGGCTCTTGGCCGCCAGGGCGCGCTGGATGATGTACTGATTGCAGCCCCAGTAGAACAGGTTGGCCACCCAGAGGCCTCCGAACAGCACGCTCAGGCCGGGAAGAAGCTGATAGGCGTCCTGCAGCTGGCCCTCGTCGTTGCGGTACATCAGTTCCCCCTCGAACAGAATCATGTTGAACCGACTTGAGGCGTCGCCCATGAGCTGAGTGAGCCCCCCGATGACCCCGGCATCACTCCCGCCGTAGGCGTCGAGCGCGACCCAGGTCGTGAGGAGCCCCCCGCCGACCAGCACCACCACCTGCACCACGTCGGTCCAGGCCACGGCCTTCAGGCCGCCGTACAGGCTGTAGGCGGTGGCGACGAGGGCGAGCCCGAGGACCGATGCCCAGAGTGGTAAGCCCATGATCACGTTGATCGAGAGGCCGCCCATGTAGAGCACCGAGGTGAGGTTCACGAACACGTACACCAGCAGCCAGAAGATGGCAAGCAGCATCCGCACCCGTCCGTCGTAGCGCTGCTCTAGAAACTGCGGCATCGTGTAGATTCCCTTCTCCAGGTAAATGGGAAGAAAGAACCAGGCGATTACCAGCAGGGTGACCGCGGCCATCCACTCGTAGGACGCGATGGCCAGGCCCACCCGAAAGCCCGATCCGCTCATGCCGATAAACTGCTCGGCGGAAATGTTGGCCGCGATTAGCGAAGACCCAATCGCCCAGAACGGAAGTGCCTTGCCGGCCAGGAAGTAGTCGGCACTGTCCTTTTCCTCGCCCTCCTCTTCCTGAGAGACCCAGAGGCCGAGCCCGACGATGACGACGAGGTAGACGCCGAAGATGAGGTAATCCAGCGTCGTAAACGCGACGGCGGCGGAGTCCATGCATCCGTGTTCGGTCGTGGAACGGGGGGCGAGACGTGGGCGCGTGCTTTCGACTGCGGGCGAGCGCCTCCAAAAAAGTGCTTCCGAGGCGCAGGCGCAAGGAGCCCCCCTTCTGTTGGGGCGGACGAAACAGCGGTGCAGCCCCAGATGCCAGGTGCACGGTGGAGACGCCCCGTTGACAGTTGCAGGCGAGGAGGTTGCCCCCCCGACCGTTGGTGCGTGGAGCGGCGGCCTGCCTTCGAGCGATCGCCTCGCCCCCAGTCCCCGTACGGCGCCTCGATGATGTGGGCGGGCGGTGGGAAAGCGCCTGTGGCCTCGAATGCCTGGACCTGGAGGCGTCAGCGGATCTCTTTGGGGATCGACAGGTCGTCGAGGGTTTCCGCATCGTCCCCCACCGCCTCGGCGGCGGTCGTGCCCGTGTAGACGAGAAAGTTGAGTCCACGGTCGAGCAGGCTCTGGGCAAGGAGCATGCTGGCGAGGGGCGCCTCTGGAATCTGGAGGGGGCCGGACAGGCCTACCCCGGCACTTACGAACACGAGGCTCCGGGAGGGCACGAACGGAACCTGCTGGACCACGATGTACAGCGCGAGTAGTGTGATCCAGGTGCCGGCCGACACCTCGGGGATCACCACGGCCCACTGCGTGACCTGAAGGCCATTGTTGAGGACGAAGCGGGCGAAGTGGCCGGCGGCGAAGAGCCAGAGCAACGACGAGGGGAGAGACAGGAGGGAGCGCCGAAAGGCCACGACGACGCTTGCAAGGATGATCAGCACTGCAGCGCTGGCCCCGAGCGTATAGGCCTCCGACGGCAGGTACTGCCGGAGCAGCTCGATCTGGCCGGTGAGGAAAAACACGGCCAGTAGCCCAAAGGCCACGCTGGTGGATGCGACCGAGGAGATGACGACGTTGTCCTTCACGGTCCGGAGCACCGTGCCGGTGCCCAGGTTGGTCTCGCGGCGGGCCCATAGGTAGAAGTAGGCCTCGCCGGAGTAGCCGAGCACATCGTTGTTGAGCACCCGCTTTCGGAAGAGGACCGGCAGGAGATCACGGGAGCGGGCCCCCCAGGCCGTGCCGTAAAGGACCGCCTCCGTGAGCGGTAGGGTGCCGTACATGAGAAGCAGCAGGATGTAGAACCAGGGCGTCGTGGGGAGGGACCGTGCCACCGTGCCCCATCCGATGGTCGTGAGCTCGTAGCCCAGATACGCCACGATCCCGCCCACGAACAGCCAGCGGAGGCCGGTCAAGATCCACGTTCCTATCCTGCTATTGGCAAACCGAGTCCAACGGGCACGGAGGGAAAAGAGGGCATCGGAAAACCGTTGGAGCATGAAGGCCCGAAGAGCCGAACGAAAGAGGAGAGGGCTACCGAGATTGAGAGAGTGCACGCTGCTTTAGCTTCTCGTGCAGCGCGGAGGCGCGCTGGCGCGTCTCGGGAGAGAGTGTGGTGGTGTCGACAGAATGAGAGCGGGGCGGACGCAACTGGTCAGCCTGGTCGGAAAGAAAGGGCGTCTTGAGAGACAAGAGGCCGGACAAACGAGAAAGCGCGGTGTGCGGTTCGTCAACGAGACGGTCGTACGAGAGAAGGATCGTATCTTCGTCAGTGTGAGCCAGCACATGCTGGTAGGCAGCGATCCAGTACTGGACCCAGAAGGCAAGACGTGTGGGCTCGGGGGCGTCGTCGACCCAGCCGCCGAAATTGATGGGGCAGAGGCCCTTCCCAAATTCATGGTGCCCGATGGCCTCCATGTATTCCCGCACGAAATCATCGTCGTCGTGAAGCTGGAGGAAGCGCTCGTGCTGCCGGAGCATGGAGGCCGCCTGCTGGAGGGGGGCACGAAAAGGAACCAGAACCGTGCCGCTCTGGAGCGGCCGGGGCAGCGCCCCGAGGCGGGCGATGTTGAGGTTGTTCTTCGAGAGGTAGCGCAGATCGGCCGAGGGAGAGTCCCGCCGGACTGCCACGACCTTGCACATGTGGGACTCGTAAAACGCGTCGAACGCAGGCTCGTGGTCGTCGGCCGACCAGGGCTGGATGTGGTCTCCGCGGTACGCGTCCGGCCAGAAGTGCTTCCAGATCATCTCCTCGAAGGCCTCTGGGCTTTTGCCCGAGACCTCAAGTCCGTCGCCGTGGGCCCGTTCGGTCGTTTCGGTGCCCCCGTCGAACTGGTCGGAGAACCGGTCCCAGAACAAGGGGCACAGCAGAAACGGCATGTCCTGGTACGTGTGCGCCGCAAACCGACCCGTATTCCACAACAGACGCAGCAGAATGGTCGTGCCTGAGCGGGGGAGCGCCGTAATGAAGACCGGGTCGTCGATGGAAATGCCGTCGAGGGTGTCCCGGTATAGAATCTCCTCTACGTCGGAGAGGGCGTGCTGGGCCGTGCCGGCCCGGAAGGCCGTGCGGTGGAGGAGCCGATCGAGCCATCCGTAGCGGTCCTCGAAGGTCATGATGATGCGCGAGCGTACGGAGCGAGGACGTATGCGAGCAGCCCCACGGCCGTCGTGACGATGAGAAAATCGACCCGCTGTAGGGTGGCGAGGGTCTCGCCAAACGACCCCACACCGGCGGAGCCGAGAAGCCATACTCCTCCCAAGGGAAGGCCGAGGGCCAAGACACTCCCCCCTGTCAAGCGGCCGAAAAGGCCGAACAGCTGCCGGGCACGGTCCTGCAGGGCGGTCTCCTTCGCCGCGTCGCTCAAGGAGTCGTCCCGCAGCACCTCGAGGCAGGTGGTGCTGTGTTCTCCTACTTCACGGGCACAGGTGGGCAGCCCGAGGCGTTCGAGGATGGCGGCAAAGCCGACCACGACACCAGCGGCGAGGACGATATTCATTCGGTCGACGAATGCTTGTCCGAAGGGGAAGTTGCGGAGGCCGTCTGCTCTTCCTCGTCGGTCGTGCTCAGGAAAAGACGCTTCAGCGGAAACCAGATGAAGCCGAAGAGGGAGGCGAGAAGAGCCACAATCGCTGCGAGCAGGGCCCCGATGCCTGAGATGACGCTCCCCGGGCCTCCGTAAGCGTACGCGCTTTCCGGAATCGCCAGGCACAGGACCGTGAAGCCAACAAGGGCGACGAGAAATCGGGCCGTCGATGCTAGGGTCATAGCAATGTCGGTTGAGCTATTCTGGTGTTGGGGTTCGAACGAAGTCTTCCGAAGAGCAGGGCCAGTCGTTAATCTCGTTGGGGGACAGGTCGTACCGGGTGCCCTCCTGTACCGCCGGGACCATCGATTCGTTATGAGGAGGATGGGTCCATTCCCAAACCGTACGGCCATCCGGGGCAGCCTCCACTATTCGTCCCGTGTGGCTTTCGGTTAAAAGCAAATTCCCGTTGCTCAGCATCTGCCATTTCCCCCCCAGCTTCTGTGTAGAAGGCATCGGACTTCGGGGTTGGGAAGAGCACCTCTGTGGAGTCCGTATGGGGCTGAATGGCCCAGACGCGGCTTCCCCCCTGCATGGTGCCCCGGGTCGTGAGGTCTCGGTTGTTATCAAAGACCCCAATCCAGCCGTCGCCGATAAAGTCAGGGTCGTGCTGCATGATGAACGGATCCGAGGCGTGCCACTTCACCGTCTCCGTCTCGGGGTCAAGGACGAACACGAGATGGACGTTGCGGAGGGAGACCAGCAGGTCGCCTGCCTCGAACAGCGGGTACGCGTCGGCCATGGAAGGGGACAACGGCTCCACATCGTTAAGGTGCGTTGGGTCTGTTCCCGGCAGGCGAGCCGCAGAGTCTTCCACCTGACCACCGATGAAAGACTTGCTGATGTAGCGGGCCAAATCGTTGGCGTAGAGCACCTCGAGTACGTTGATGGTGCGGAGCACCTGTCCGTCCGCGGAAACGCGCGTGAGCCGGTCGAGATACGCCGTCTTGAGGCCTGGGGCCTCGCCAGGAACGGCGCGGTCCGTCTGACGGGGAGACTGAGTGATGTCGGATATCCAAAACGATCCATCCGCAGCCCGGTCGATCGAGTGGTGGGTGCCGATGGGCAATCGCCACTTCACGTCTCCACAGGCGTCTGCGCGTGCCGTCCCCCCGTGCTCCACGTTGAACAGCACATCGCCGTTGGGAAGCAGGTGGGATCCGTGAAGGTAATGCTTCCGACCCACGGCGAGGGAGTCGGCGAAGAGAGCCGTCTCGTCAACCCGCCACTCGTGGAGGACGTCGCCGGTCCGATTGATGAGGCGAATCCGCGGGGACCATCCCTCCGGTCCCTTCCAGGTGGAGGTAAGCAGAGTTGTGCCGTCCTGCATCGCGTCTGGCTGTTTGAACCGGACGCCGCTGCGATCGTGCACCCTCGGCTTCAAGAAGGTAGGAGGCTCGACCGTCGACCGGGCCTGCATCCACGCCTGCTTCAAGAAATCATTCGGGGGCACCCGGGTCGCCCGGATCGCGAATCCGACCAGAAAGGCCAGCAGTGCAACTGAAACGACGAACCAGATCTTCGAAGCTGCTCGCATCCAGAAAGAGACAGAGGAAAGAAAAACGCTTGGCTGAAGCTTAGTAGTTCTGGAACAAAAGTAGGCAGAATTTAGACACGAACGCAATCATCTTCTCTGAAACGTTACGACCGTGTGAGGGAACGAAGTCTGAATGCGACTCGCCAATCTTGAGCCCAAGGACTGCACATGAGCGGCGACCAGCGCTAGGCCTCGTTCGATAACAGGGCGTAGATGCTCTGCGCTACGCGATTCCAGTTGGCCGTGCGGACGGTACGCGTGCGGCCCTGACGGGACAGCCTGTTGCGCCGCGCCGGGTCTTGAAGAAGGTCGGTGAGGGCTCCGGCGAGGGCTCTCGGGTCGGATGGAGGGACGAGCAGGCCCGTCTCCCCGTTCACGATCGCGTCGGGAACGCCCCCAGATCGGGCCCCAACCACCGCCGTTCCGCAGGCGTTGGCCTCAAGGAAGACGAGGCCGAATCCTTCAACGTTGGGCGGGGCCTCACGGGCCGGCATTACGAAAAGGTCGGCGGCACTGTAGTAGAGGGGGAGGGTCTCGTCGGCCACGTGCCCGACGAAGTGGACCCAGTCGCGCACACCCTGCCGCAGGGCCAGCCGCTCCAGGCGGTCCCGATCAGGGCCAGTGCCGGCCACCACGTACTGCACCGTCGGCACGGAGGCGGCGAGTCGAGGAAGGGCCCGAAGGACGGTATCGACGCCCTTGCGGGGCACCAGGCGCCCCACCGTGAGCAGCATGGGGCGTTCCCCGACCCCGAGGCGGTCCCGAACGGCTGTTCCACCGTGGGGCCGAAAGCGGGTCGGGTTCGTGCCGTTGGGAACCACGTGAAGGCGGTTTGGCGGAACGCCTCGGTCCCGAAGAAGGCGGGCCGTGTACCGGCTTACAGGCAGCAGGACATCGGGCTGGGCCAAGGCCCATCGCCGGAGCCGATCGTAGGCAGCCCCAAGCCCCGGCAGGCTCGACAGCGGGTTGAAGAGCAACTCGCGCCCATGGGCGGCACAGGCGATGCGCCGTGGAAAACCGGTGAGCTGGCGGGCAAGCACGGAGGCGCCCACAGTTTGCCACTGGGCATGCACGGCCACGTCGGGCCGCAGACGAGCCGACCGCCGAACGACGGTGGGGAGGGAAGTAGCCGGCAGCCAGTCGGGCCGGCCCGGCACGCGGATGATGGAGACAGGGGCGGCCTGGTCGATTTCCGCGGCGGACGGGCGGTGGGGGGCAATCACTTCGAGGGCCTCGACCCATTTGGCGAGCCGGGTCGCCACCTCCCAGGAATACGTCTGGATGCCTCCCACGTCGGGGGGGAAGTCCTGGGTCACAAACAACAACCGCATACAGGGGGACAGGGCAGAAAGGAAAACGGGCGCGGCCTCTTCCGACTACCCCGAAAAAGCGAGTGTCCGGGACCGTTCCAGCACGGCGTCGATGATGCGGTGCCACGGCAGGCCAAGCAGAAGGAGCAAGTACGTGGAGGCGTGGAAGAAGATGTTCATCGTAAGGAAGATGCCGATGTGCATTCCGATCACGAGGAGAACGACCACGTACCGGAGTTTCCGCCACCACATCAGGAAGCTGATCGCTTCGGTGAGGAGGCCGAACACCAGAAACAGGGTGCCGAACCGGTAATCTTGCAGGGTCATCTCCTGTAAGAGTGAGGGCTCGAAGGCCCCGAACTTAGAGAGGGTGTCGACCTTGCGCTCGGCAATCCACATCAGGAGGTGACGGCCGTCGGGCCACGTGATGCCGGTTCCGATGAGCTTGCAGACGGCGGCGGACGTGTAGCCGAGGCCAATAAAGAAGTAGAGGAACCCGAAGGTAAAGCGACGCCGGTGCTCTTCATCTCGGAAGAACAGGAGGGCGAGACCCAGTCCAAGCACCCCCATCCCGACGAGGTTCGATCCGTGCGAGATCTCGCCGAGGCTGTACCGGGCAACATACTGCAGGTGAAAGGCGAATAGGGCCAGCAGGTAGGCTGGCCGCCAGAGCCGAAAAAAGCCGACGAGGCCGAGAACGCCGATCAGGGCGGCATTGAGGAGCGCCACGTTGTGAGCGAACATGAACGACACGTCGATATAATTAGCCAGGCCCAAGGGAAGCAGGACTGAACTGATGTTCTGCTGGATGTAGCCGCCCCAGGTCCAGCAGAAGTACACAGTATAGACCAGGAGGAAGAGCTCTAGGCCCCGAAAATACACATGCGTGCCCGTTGTGTCCGCGGCGAAGTCACTGAAAAGCTCGCGACGGAGGGTGTGGGAGAAACGAGAAAGTGCAGACATGAGAACGACAGGGCAAGGTCACGAGAGCAGGGGCGATCACATGCGAGCACGGCTTACGATGGAGGCGCCGAGGCGACCGTGCGGGCCGTTGAGGACGGGTGGAGGCGGGTGGTGTCGGGGGCAAAGAGGAGCACTGGGGTTGCGGTGACCGCCACAGAATCCGTCTCTAGTGTCCCCCGCACCCGAAAGACGAACAGGGGCGACGAGAGCGTTCGGCCCTTGGTGAAGAGGCTGCGCAGTCCCTGCACGCGCTCGTCGGTCCACCGGTCGGTCTTGGACACGTAGTTGGCGACGTCGTTCTGGTTAATGCCCTTCGGGGCGACCGGGTAGGAGGTGCCGGGAAGATCCTGGAGCGATACGGCGTCCCAGGAGAGCGTGTCGGGGTCGGCCTGGGACGGCAGCTTACGGACGACGGCGCGGGTCCAGGGATTGCCGGCCTGCGAGAACATCGGGTAAATGCTGAAGGGCCAGAACTCGCCGAGATGAGTGGCTACGAGCAGGGCGTAGGCCACCAGTATCCCGCCGACGACCCGAAGGGCACGGCTCGGAAACTGCATGGGACAGAGCGTTGATCGTATGACAAGACCTGTAAGAGACCGTCGTACGTCGCTGGGACAACAAAGTGCATTCCCAGAGACGCACGAGACGGATCCACTGTGAGGACGGACTGCCTGGTAAGCAAACCACGGAGCGTCTTCGAAAGTAGACAGAACGACGTCCGGAACGCAAATATTTCGTCCTGCCTGAACCCGTATGGATAGGTGCTTATGACGAGAGCCCCCGATTGGTCTTGGAATTTGGTGCAAACCCTATGGGGGTAGGGGGGCTGGTTGCGAGGTTGGTGTGTTGATTGTGCTATGAGGAGAGCAAAGAAAAATAGAGAAGTGTACGGAGGGACGAAGGCAGAAGGACGAGGAGGCGAGAACGGTTACTTTCGGTCGGGAAAGCGCGGCGTCTCGGATGGTGTGTCAAAAAGAATCCCTTCGAAAGCATGCACGGGGGTGCATCCCATTTCGTTTTCCAAACATTTCTTTTTTATGGTCTGCCTTGTTTTGTCTGTCTGTTCTGCCCTGCGAAGAGGGACTGTTCACCATCCCGGAATTTGGATCGGGGCGGTGCTGGGGCTGGCCTTATGTGTCCCGCTTCCCGGAATCGCCCAGAGCGGGTCTACGGGTGCGATCGTCGTCGATAACTTTGAAGACGACCCCCCCCGGGCCTTCCCCAACGGATGGGTATTCGTGGACGAGGACGAAGAAGTGCGGTCCTACGAAGAGACCCGGGACGACGGCGAAACCATGGAGGTGCGGGAAGCGGACGGAAATCGTTTTGTGCGCCTGATCACGAAGGGCGAGGCGCTCCGCTACACAAAACGCAACGGCGTCGATTTCGAGTGGAACCTGCAGGACCACCCGCGCCTGAGGTGGCACTGGCGGGCCCACACACTGCCCGAGGAGGCCAGCGAGAAGGACCAGAACGACGCGGGGGGCGCCGTGTACGTGACGTTCGGGTCGGACTGGCTGGGGCGGCCGAAAAGCATCAAATACACCTACAGCTCCTCGCTTCCGGTGGGCACGACGGTGTCCTTCGGCCCGCTGAAGGTCATCGTGGTCGACTCGGCCCGCGAACCGGACACGGGCGCGTGGAAGACGGTCCAGCGGCGCATCCGGGACGACTACCGGCAGGTGTTCGGCGGGTCCCCCCCCGACCGCCCCGTGTCGATCACCCTGTGGAGTGACTCGGACACCACTGGCGACGAGGCACAGGTCGACATTGACGACATCGAACTGCTTCCGCCCCTGTGACGCCTCGTATGGCCGCCCCACGGGGAATGAACCAATTAAGGGGCCTGTGGTTTGAAGAGTATGCCCCATCGAGTGAGTCTGCCCGTTTCGTCTTCATGTCCTCTCCCCGCGAAGGCTACGTCCTTCACAGCTACGGCCCCGACCGGTACGTCAAGCACGTCGTGGCGTCGGTCCACACGCTCCGCCGACACGACCCCGACCGGCCCGTGGCCCTGTTCTGCCCGCAGCACCACCGAGACCTGCTGGAGCGGCGGGGACTGGACGCCCACTTCGACGTGCTCGAAGACCTGCCCCGTGAGTACCGGTCGATCGTCGGGTTCAAGCATCACCTCCACCGGTTTAAGGCCTTCGAGCGGTCGCTCTTCGTGGACGCGGACATCGTGTGGTGCCGCAACCCGGATCCCCTCTGGCGGCAGTTTGCGGCCTTTCCCTTCACCGCCACGGGCCTGCAGAACGCCGATCACTTCTTCGGGGGGCCAAAGGGACTTGGGGTCGTCGCGGATGTGCTGCTGGGGCGCCGCCGTCGCACGCTGCGTCGGCTCGGCCTGACCCGGCTTCCGCGCGTGCAGGCGGGGGTGATCTACGCCCAGGACGAGGCCTGCACCCGAGAGGTGGACGAGGCCGCCGCGGCCTTCCTCGAGCGGGTGGATGAGACGCACTTCCGAAGTCGGCTCGACGAGGGGCGCAGCGAAGAAACCTGCGAGTGGAGCCTGGCCCTCGCCATGAGCAAGCTCGACCTGCACGTCTTTCCGTGGCTGCAGGGCCGCAACAGCCCGCAGCTCGACTACATTGACAGCCTGACCACCCACGATCCGGACTTCCAGGAGGTGTCGTATCGCCTGTACACCAACCGGTTTGTATACAGCCTCCGGGGGATCTCGAGCACGCGGCTTCGCAGTGCCCTCCTGGGGCTCGCGGAGTCGCTTCCCGGCGTTGGGGAGTACATGGAACTGACGCCGTATGCGCTTCACTTTGGGTGGCTTCACCAGAAGCACGCCTTCCAGCAGTTTGCCGAGCGCACGTGGTCCCGCCTCGTCGCCGAGCGCACGCACCCCCGACAGGTGACGTCTCCCAACCCGAGCTCAGCATCTGCAGAGTGAGGGGCCGCGCGGCACTCCCCTAAACCAGTCGTCTGATCCATGGCGGGTGCGTACGAGACCGACTTTCGGGCCCATCCGGAGGCCTACCGGTACGACTCCAGTGAGAAGGGCGTGTTCAAGGTGCAGCCGTACAAGGACGAGCTGCTCCCAGACTGGGGCTTCAAAGACGAGGCCGCCGCGGAGGCGTCGGTGGAGGCGCTCCGGGCGCGGTACGAGACGTATCGGTCCCAGGACGACTTCGTGGGGATGGACATGGTGCGGAAGTACCTACGGATGGGCTTCACGCGGGCCATGCGGTACGCGAAGTATTCGGGCGGGCGGAAGTACGAAGATGACGGTACCAAGCGGGACCCCGAGCAGTGGGCCGCCCCCGAAAAGCGGGCGGCGGCCGTCGTCTTCCGCGACGCGTGGCGGGCCCTCACGGACGACCCTGCGTACCAGTGCCTGAAGGAGCACCATCAGAACGAGGTGTACGCCCCGGACGCGAGTCCGATGGCTGAGTAGACATCCGCGGTGCCTGTTTCCGAATGCCTCCATGATGCCGCAGAGTCCCGTCGAACAAATTCCAGCCTCCCTCGATCGTCGCTGGGTTCAGGGACGTGGCGTGCGGCTGCACGTGTCGGTGGCGGGGCCCGAGGACGGGCCACTCGTGGTGCTCCTCCACGGGTTCCCGGAGTTCTGGTACGGGTGGCGCCACCAGATTCCCGCCCTCGTCGAGGCGGGCTACCGCGTCGTCGTGCCGGATCAGCGCGGCTACAACCGAAGCGACGCGCCGCGGGCCGTGGCCGCCTACGACCTGGACGTGCTCGTGGACGACGTCTGTGCCGTCATCGACGCGATGGGACGCGCCCGGGCCGCCGTCGTGGGGCACGACTGGGGAGCGATGGTGGCCTGGCACCTCGCCCACGCCCATCCGGAACGCCTGCGGCGCCTCGCGATCCTCAACGTGCCCCATCCCCACGTCTTTCGGAAGACGCTCCGGACGAGCCCCACGCAACTGCTGCGGAGCACGTACGCCCTCTTCTTCCAGGTGCCTGGCGTGCCCGAGTGGCTGCTTGGCCGCAATGACGGGCAGGGACTCGCCACGATGTTGCGGTGGAGTGGGCGGCCCGGCACGTTCGACGAGACCGACCTCGCGATCTACCGGCAGGCGTGGCGGCGGCCGGGCCGGCTCCGTGGCATGCTGCACTGGTACCGCGCCGCGGCCCGCCGCGCCCTGCGGAGCACTCCGCCCTCGGCTCCGATCGATGTGCCGACGCTCGTGGTGTGGGGCGCACGGGACGTGGCCCTCAGCCGGCAGATGGCGGCCCCTAGCGCGGCGATGTCCACCGACGGTCGCCTCCGGGTGCTCGGCGACGCGACCCACTGGGTCCAGCACGACGCCCCGATGATTGTCAATCGGCTGCTCATCGATCACTTGGAGCGGGGAGAGAGCAGCGGTGCGTAACAGTTGAGGCGCCCGATGCGTGACAGGGACAGACCTTGGAATGCTCCTTCGATCCGTTCTGCTTTTATGCCGACCGCTCAGGACCCAATCGGGCCCGTCATTCAGCGGCTCCGGGCCGTCCCGCTCGAAGCGGTCTTTTGGGCGGCGGCCCTCCTCGCCGCGGCTAGCATCGCCCCGAAGGCCCCCGGTAGCATCAACCTGTGCCTGATCGAGCACCTGGGCCTGCCGTGCCCGGGCGACGGCCTCGGGACGGCCATCGCGCACCTGGCCCGCGGCCACTGGGCGGCGTCGTGGAACGCCCATCCGCTGGCGGGGCCCGTCGTCGGTGTGCTCGTAGCACATGTCGTGTCGCTGTGCCGGGCGGCGCGTCGCCCGGCTCGCTGAGGCGTCCGTCTTCTTTTGCACCGATTGCCCCTGCCCCATGTCCAAAGTGCTTCGCCACCTCCCCGAACTCGACGGCGACGAACAGGTCGAAGTCGCGCGCCTGCTGAACGACATGAGCGACGCGCAGGCCGGGCACTTCGCTCGCATCTACCGCTCGCGCCGCCGCGAGCCCGTGCACATCCTACTCCTTGCGGCCATCGGGTTCGTTGGGGCCGGCGGGCTGCACCGGCTCTACCTGGAAGAGTTTGCCCTGGGGCTCGTTTACCTCTTTACGGGCGGGCTCTGCGTCATCGGGACGATCTACGACGTCATCAAGTACAAAGACCTCGCCCTCCGCTACAATCGGGATGTGGCGCTGGAGACGGCCGAGACGGTCCGGCAGGTGTACGACGGCGCCTCCGAGTCGGGGGACGTGTAGGCCTCCAAGCTGTGGGCTGGGGCGTTCAGGAATGGCCGACGGCGGCCCGCCGACCGTGGTCGTGACGGAGCTACGTCCGCGAACGGTGGGCAGGAGAAGGGGGCTGAGTCAATGGGCCAACGTTCGGCCGTCTCGTCTCCGGCGCGCTAATCTCGGATTTGGAGGCGCTGGCCGGGCCGGATGCGGGTGCCGTCGAGGCTATTCCAGGCCTGGAGCTCGCGGATCGACACGCCGAACCGCTGGGCAATCTCGCCGAGCGTGTCGCCCCGGGTGACGCGGTAGGTTCGGGGGGCGGAGGCGGCCGTCTCGGGACCGTCAGAGGCAGCAGGCGCGTCGGCAGGATCGGATGCCGTGTCCGGCGGGGCCTGGGCCGTCTCAATCGCGTCGAGCGGGCGGGTGGGGGGCGAGGTGTCGTACTGCACGCGCAGGGGCCGTTGCTGCTCGGCGGCACTCAGGGCGCTTGCATACTCCTGGACGGGCACGACCAGCCGGTCGCCCGGGCGGATGATGGCGCCGTCGATTCCGTTGAGGCGCTTCAGTGTGGCGGTGGAGGTGCCGAAGCGCACGGCGATCTCGGAGAGGGTATCGCCCCGGCGCACGGCGTACGTGGTGGCGGGCTGCTTCTTCGCGTCCGGCAGCTCGGCGTAGTTCCAGGCGAAGCGCGGGTAGCTGCCCAGCGGAATGCGTACGTAGTACCGCTCCTTCGACGGCGGCACGCGGCCCCGCCGCAGCTCGGGATTGAGCGACTCGATGGCGCTGTGCGTCGTGTCGGCGAGGCGGGCCACGGTGTGGAGGGACAGACGGCTTCCGTGCACCGGCACATAGTCGTAGGCGAGCGGCGAGGCCGGCTCGGCCGGGTCGAGGTTGAACGCCTCGGGGTTCTCCATCACGCGGGCCGCGGCGATGAACATCGGCACGTAGCCCTGCGTCTCGCGCGGCAGGTACTCGTGGGCGTCCCAGTACGACGGGGCCTCGGCGTCGGCCCGGCGCAGGGCGGAGCGCACGCAGCCGGCCCCGCAGTTGAAGCCGGCCAGTGCCAGGTGCCAGTCGCCGAACTCGTCGTGCAGGTCGCGCAGGTGACGGGCGGCCGCCCGGGTGGCCTTCTCTGGGTCGCGCCGCTCGTCGACCCACGCGTTGACGGTGAGGCCGTACCGCCGACCGGTGCTGGCCATGAACTGCCACATGCCCACAGCGCCGGCCCAGCTCCGGGCGTCGGGGTTGAGGCCGCTCTCAATCATGGCGAGGTACACGAGCTCTTGGGGCACGTCCTCCTCCGCCAGGATGTGCTCGATCATGGGGCCGTACACCTGCACGCGCCGCCGCCAGTGATCGACGTGCTGGCTGGGGTCTTCTTCGAGGGCGGTCGTGCTCTGCTTCACCAGCCGGTTCGAGGTCATCGGAATGTCGGCGTCCTGCACCGTGGCCTCTGGGCGAGCGGGCTCCACCTCCAGAAGCGGGTTTTTCACGTCATCGAGGGAGGCAAACAGGCGAGCGCGGACGGAGAAAATCTGCCCCCGGGCCAAGAGTGTCGAGTCCGGGTCGCTGGGGTAGCCGTGGAAGCGCCGATATTCGGCCGTGAGGCCCCCGTAGACCGACCGGACGACGCCCCGTTCGAGGGCCTCCGGCCGGGTACGGAGCAGGGTGGCCAGCTCCGCCATGGCCTGGTTGAGCAGATGCGCCCGGCGCACGCTGTCTTCCGCGGCCAGCAGCTCCGACTCCAGGGCGTACAGCCGGGCGACCTCCGGATTGAGGGCGGTCGTGTCCTGGTCCGCCACCAGAATCGTGTCCTGAGGGACGCGCTCCGGCGCGGGAGGAGGGGCCAGCGAAGAGAGCAGGCCCCCGCAGCCGGTAAGGATCAGCAGGACGAAGCCCGCGCAGGCTCCACGAACGAGGGCGCGGGGAAAGGCAGTCAACATAGAAATGGCGGTAGAAACGAGAAACAGCGGACAGGAGGGGCGATGGAGACCAGAAATGATGAATACGGAATTCAGGGCCCATCGTCAATGAGTTCCCTCGGCGCCGACCGTGAATATTGTCTACGAAGAGGGATCGGAGGACGGAGGAGGGTCCGGGCCCATGGCTGGGGTGCGCGAAATCGAGCCCGCCTCCACAAAAATGTACCGGATGGAAGGGTGCGCCTCCCGAATGGCTCGTTCGAGCCGGTCGACGGCGCCCTCCACGGCGTCGGCGTCGAGGGTGTCACGGAACCGCAGGTCTATGTTGAGGAGCAACGTGCGAGGCCCCATGTGCATCGTGAGGAGGCGCTCGATCGACGCACCATCTGCCTCTTCGCGGGCCATCCGGCGGATGTCGTCCCGAATCTCGGGGTCTGCCGCCTCGCCGATCAGGAGTTTTTTGCTTTCCCAAATGAGGAAGGCGGCCACGCCACAGAGGATGAGCCCGATGATGATGGATGCAATCCCGTCGATCACGGGCATGTGGAGTAGACTTGCAAGGTGAATGCCAACCAGAGCGACCACGAGCCCCGAGATGGCCGCGGTGTCCTCGAATAGGACCGTGAAGGTCGTCGGGTCCTTGCTCGTCACGATGGCCTTGAAGAACGGCGTGTCCCCACGCTGTTTATTGAACTCCTGCAGGGCGGTGCGAAGGGCAAGTCCTTCAAACACAATGGCGGCGCCGAGGACGATCGTGTTGAGGGTGAGGCCGCCGACCGTGACGCCGAAGATCGAGGCGGAGGTGGCGCCGCCGTGGCCGGGGGCGAGCGTGTGGAGGATGCCTTCGTAGAGCGAGACGCCGCCGCCGAGGCCAAAGATTAAGACGGCCACGACGAGGGTGTAGAAGTAGAGCGACTTGCCGTAGCCGTACGGGTGCTGCTCGTCGGGTGGGCGCTTGCTGCGGCGGATGCCGAGCAGGAGCAGGCCGCCATTCCCGGTGTCCACCAGCGAGTGGATGCCCTCCGCCAGCATGGCGGAGCTGCCACTCACGACGGCGCCCAGGAACTTCGTGACGGCGATGGCAAAGTTGCCGAGGATGGCGGCGTAGATTGCCTTCTTCGACGAGGCCATTCGTGCGGAGGGACGGGGAAGCAGAACGCGCGGAAGGGGAAAGCGCGAGAGCGAAGGGAGGGCGGGGGCCGGCGAGTGGGGGGAGACGAAGCCCCAGCAGCGCGTGAGGGAGACAGGGGCTTGATTCCCATGCTCCCACGCTCTCGTTCTAAGTCATGAGGGGCGATCTCTGTCGAAGACCGCGGAATCGATCGGGCCCGGGTCAGTCCGCCTCGAATCCGATCTCCGCGTGGCTTCCGTCGCAGAAGGGTGTGCTGCCGGAGGCGCCGCAGCGGCAGAGGGCCCCCCGGTGTCCCGACACCGTGTCCTTGTCGGCGCCCTCGATGGTAACCGGCCCCTCGACCACGAACGGCCCGTCCTCGGTGGCCCGGACGCGGAGGGCAGTGTCGGTCTCGTTGTCGTCGGGCGGGGAGAGGTGATCCACTGCGATGTGCCCGGCGTCCTCGAATTCCTCGTCGTGGCTCCCGTCGCAGAGCGGCTTGTTGGCCGATTTGCCGCAGCGGCAGAGGGCCATGCGCGTATCGGTGAGCAGCGTCTCCCCGTCGCTGTCGATGAGCTCCGCGTCGCCGTGGACGAGGAGGGGACCGTTCGGAAACAGCGAGATGCGGTTTTCATCGGGCACCGGTTCAGGGTCCTCGCCGTCTCGGGTGAGGTGGAGCGCGCCGGTGGGGCACTGCGGCACGACGGCCTCCAAAGCGTCGGGGGAAGCCTGGTCGGGCTCAACCCAGGGGCGGCGCTCTGGGTCGAAGACGCTCGGCAGGCCCTCCACGCAGGCCGCGGCGTGGATGCAGCGCTCCTGGTCCCAAGTGACAGTGACGTCGTCGCCCTCGTAGGTGTAGACGTTGGTGTCCATGGCAGAGCGGGATCGGCGTGAAGAAAAGAAAAACTGATGCCGTTGATACGACCCATGTCTGGAGGCGTTCGGCGAGAATCCGTTTCCGACTCGTCGGCCCCGTTTCCTTCTTTCGTTACCTCCCTCGGAGGGCCTCGGCCACGGCGTCGCCGGTCCCCAGGCCGTTCCGGACCGCAGCGTGCAGTCGCGCCTCGCCGGCCACCCAGTCGCCCGTCACGTACACGTCCTTCTGGGCAGCGGCCCGCACCGCATCGGCCCGGACGCCCGCCTCCGGCAACGCGTACCGCCAGCCCTGATGGTCGGTCCAGTCGGGATCGGTCAGGCGCTCGTCCCCAACAATCTCCGCGGCGTGCTGGGCAAGGACAGCGATATTTTGCTCGGGCGGATCGTCGTACCGCTCGGTCGACCAGTCGGGGCTCGCCTGGACGACGAGAACCGTTTCGCCGTCGGGCACGTGCCCGGGCTTGCACTCCTCGCGCCCGATCCAGCCGACCGCGTGCTCCTTGTCGGCATTTACAAGCGCGTAGTAGGGCACGTCGATCTCGAAGTCGTATCCGAGGACGGCGGTCCAGACCGTTCGGTAGTCGACCGCAGCCGCGGCGTTGCCGAGTTGGTCGACGGCCTCAATTCCGGTTTCGTCGAGGAGGGCGGCGGTCTGGGGCGCCGGCGGGTTCAGCAGGAGGGTGTCGAAGGGGCCGTGCGTAGACTCGTTGGCGTCGGTGAGCCGCCAGCCCCCGTCGTGGTGAACGTCGACGATGCGTGTTGTCCGCTTGACGGTCGCGCCCGTGGCCCCGAAGAGGTGCTTGGCCAGCCGCGTGATGCCGTCTGCGTAGGTCCACCGTCGCTTGTCGCTGTCGCGGCCCTCCGAGACGGTTCCTGCAGCGTCGAACGTCCAGATCGGGCCGTTCACCTCCACGAGCCCGTCGTCAAACTCCTCAGTAACGAGGTTGTTGACGCGGTCGTCGTCGTCCGTAAGGTAGTTGGCCCCGTGTTCGTACACGAGCCCGTTGCGCCGCCGCGCGGCAGCCCGGCCACAGACCCCGCGTGATTTCTCGAAGACGGTGAGGTCGGCGTCCGGGAGCGCGTGGTCCACGACGTACGTAGCGGCCGCGGCGCCGGCTCCGGCGCCGACGATGCCCAGTCTGGCGGTCATATTTTGTGTGGGGAGGAGGGGTTGGGAGAAACGCAGGCCGGGAACAGTTCACTGCGGTCGTCGGGGATAACTACAGCAAGGGGACTGCGGGTGCGATTGTCAAGGCCTGGCCGTGACGGTTCGGGAATACTTCGGAAGGGGCCCGCTTAACTTACTTCTGCCGGAGCACCTCCACTGCCGTCTCCAGCCCCTCGCCCTGCCCGGCCCGCACGCCCTCAATCATGCGTTCGGCCCGCACGCCCGGCCGGATGCCGAGGAGGTGGTGCTGGGACCCACCGTGCTTGCGGACGCGCATGCCGGTCCAGTATATCGTGTGATATCGTGTGGCTTCCGGGAAGGTCGAAGGGGTTGAGGTTTCCGTTCGTGCCCGCTGTCGGCTGGCCGACGATGGTGCCCAGGTCGTGGTGTTCGACGATGCCCATGACGCTCTCGGCGTAGCTGATGGCGCCCGCCCCGGTCAGGAACGCCACGCCCCCGGGAACCTGCGGCTTTTCAGGCGGAAGCGTCCAGCGCCCGGATCCGTCGGTCGGGACGGGTCATCTCACACGTTTTCTCTGTTCCCGCTTGACGAACGGCAAGGGCAGCTGTCGAGTCCGGCTCCCCGCGCCTGAGCTGCCGCGGTGCGCCACCCTCCGTCCACTGCGGAGAGCCGGAGATGTACTGCTTCTTGTCCTCCAGTTGGGCGACCATGCGGCGTAGGGTCTGGAGAAATTTCTCCGTCGACGCGTCATCGGCCGGTGCGCGCCGAGCACCATCACGCCGACGGAACGACCGAACCCGAAGACCAGCTGTTCCTGTCCGGCTTCGAGGCCGATCTGGAGCGCCCCCTGCGGCAGTCCGTCTGTCGTCCATCACTGGCATGTTGAAATAAGCTCCGTTGGACGCTCGATGTCGCTTTTCTGGAGAACGACAGCCGCGTGCGAGCCGGATACGCGGCGCAGAACTTGGGCGTTGTGTGCCGACTGGCGCTCAGTCTTCGGAAGCAGGAAACGGGCCGAGCGGTTGGGCTGGAACTCAAGCGGAAGGAGGCAGGCCGGGGTCCAGACTGCCTGCTGAAGGTGCTTACTGCCGAACATCAGATGCGATTGTGCTGGCGGGCACCCGACGACCGAAACACCTCGCTTCGCTTCAAGTGACTAGGCAAGCACATTTGAGTAGTTTACTATTGGGGCGTCCCGACGCGCATGTCGCGTCTGGGGCTGAGACCGTACCCTTCGAACCTGATCCGGTTCACACCGGCGTAGGGAATGCTGGCACGCGCCTTCAGTCGTGCGCCTGTGTCCAGTTCCAGTTTCCGGGCCGCCCCCATCTGCGCCGATGGAGGTGGCATTTTTTATTGCTTTTGTTGCGTCCGTCGGCGCCCGCTGTTTGATGCATTCGCTCACACATGCAGGGCGCGACCGATGACTCGCTTTCCCGTCAGATTCTTCGTTGCTCTTTTCGTTCTTCTTTTCGGCATGGGGAGGGGGGAATCCGTCCATGCCCAGCCTGACGACCGCGCCGCGCTCATCGGACGCGTAGAGCAAGCCCCTGTAGGGGAGGACCTTACAGGCGATCCCCTGCCGAGTGCCACCGTGCTTCTCCAAGATCCGGCGTCTGGCGAGCGCCGATACGGCACGGCCACCGACTCGTCCGGAGCCTTCGCGTTCCGCGACGTAGAGCCCGGTGGGTACCGCCTCGTCGTCCGCTTCGTCGGATACGCCCGCCACACCGAACGCCTCACGCTGCCCGCCGGCGAAACGGTGCGCGACACGATTGCGCTGCGGCGCCGCGCCCTGTCGGGGAACGAGGTCGTCGTGACCACACGGCGGGCCCAGCCCCGGGTCAATCCCGTCACGATTAGCAACCTCACGACCGAGGAGATCGACCGGCGCCTTGGGGTGCAGGACCTGCCGTCGCTCCTGTCGGAGACTCCTTCAGTAACGTCCCACAGCCAGAACGGCAACGGCATCGGCTACTCCGCGCTGCGCATCCGGGGGTTCGACCAGCGCCGCCTCGCCGTCTCCATCAACGGCGTTCCGCAGAATGATCCGGAGGACTTCAACGTCTTCTGGGTCAACCTCTACGGTTTGCAATCCTCCATCGAGGACGTGCAGGTGCAGCGCGGGGCCGGGTCGTCGCTCTACGGCTCCGTGGGCATCGGCGGCGCCATCAACATCGTCACCGATCCTTTTGAGCCGGAGCCCTACGCCCGGGCCCGTGTCGGCACCGGCTCCTTCGGTACGCAACGACTTTCCGTCGCGGCCAACAGCGGCCTGCTGGGGGATCGCTACGTCGTCAACGCCCGCTACAGCCGCGTGAGCTCGGACGGCTACCGCGAGAACGCGTGGACCGACTTCAACCGCTTCTTCGGCGGCCTCGCCCGCTACGGCGACCGCTCGACGTTCAAAATTCAGGCCTTTGCGGGCGTTCAAAACGACGGCTTGGCGTTTCAGGGCATCCCGAAAGACGCCAACGAGGACGATGAGGCCCGCCGACAGAACCCAAGCGCGGCCTCAGGCGACACCGAGCGCTTCCATCCTCCGCAGGTGCACCTGCGTCACGAATGGCGGTTCTCCCCGAACTGGGCCCTGGACCAGACGGCCTTCTGGATCAAGGGCGAGGGCTACTTCGACTTCGACGGCACCTTCCGCTCCGCCGACTTCCTCCGCCTGCCCGACGACTTCAGCCTCGGCGGCGATCCGCTTACGGACGATGAGCGCCAGCTGCCGCTCTTTCTTGTGGGGGACGTCGCGCCGGGCGATGTTATTCTCCGGGGGAATCTTGATCAGAATCAGGTGGGTTGGATTCCGACGGTGGTCCACGAGGAGGGAACGACGAAGACGACCCTCGGGCTGGAGGCGCGCCTGCACCGGTCGCTGCGATGGGGACGCATTCAAGAGGCCGGGCCGCAGATTCCGGATCTGATCGTGGGGGCAGGCGCCGACCGGCGCCTCTGGCAGTTCCGGAACGAGAAGATCATCGCCTCAGCCTTCGGGGCCCACCTGTTTCGGCCGGTCGATCGGCTGGCCGTGCAGGCCGACCTCCAGCTTACGTGGCGCCGCTACCGCCTCTACGACGAGAAGACGTTCGACCGGGAGGACATGCGGTCGCACGAGTTTACAACGCCGTATTTCTTCGTCAACCCGCGGATCGGGGTCACCCTCAACCCCGACCGGCCGCTGAGCGCGTACGCGAGCCTTGCCTGGGCCCACCGCGAGCCCCGGCGCACGCAGCTGTACGAGGGGCAGGAGGGGCCGGCCGGTGCCACGCCGCAGTTCAAGCAGACCCCGGATGGCTCGTTCGACTACGACGACCCGCTCATCGAGCCTGAGCAGCTCGTGGACCTGGAGCTGGGAGCCAGGCTGGAGCGGCCGCGGTACCGGCTCTCAGCCAACCTCTTCTGGATGGAGTTCTGGGACGAGATTGTGCCCAGCGGGGCCGTCAACCAGTTCGGCGCGCCGCGCACCGGCAACGCCGACCGCACGCGGCACGTGGGGCTGGAGGTGGAGGGCTCCGCGCAGGTGCTCCCGGGCTGGACGGTGTCGGGCAACGCGATGCTGGCGCGCACTCGCTTCGTGGACTTTACAGAATTCCGAACCCGCGGGGACATGACCGTGGTCCTGGAGCGTGACGGCAATCCCATTGCGTCGTCGCCCGAAGAGCTCGCCAATCTGCGCACGTCGTACACGTGGCGTGGCGCCACGGCGTCGGCGCATGTGCAGGCTGTGGGGCGGCAGTACGTGGACAACTCGGGGGGCACGACGGCGACGGTTCGGGACGGAACGGTCGTGGAGGAGGAGAGCGACGAGCACACGATCGACCCGTACGCTCTGCTCGGGGTATCGCTGAGCTACGAGGCCCCCTCCTCATCGGCCTTCGATGGAGTAGAGGTGCAAGCGAACGTCGACAACCTGCTCGACGCTCAGGTTCTTCAACACGGCTTTCGGGGAGCGGGCGGCCCGCGCTTCTACCCCGCCGCGACCCGCAGCCTCTTCGTCGAACTGCGGTACACGCTTCGTTGACGCTTCGGGAATAGACGTGTAGAGGGGCGGATGCGCAGATGTCCCCCCGTCACTTCCAGACCCCCACGCCTACAGCCGTCCATACATCCATGCTTCTTGCCTTGATCGTCGGTGCCGGACTGTTTGCCGCCGTAGGCCTCGGGTACGTCCTGTGGACAGGCGCGGGCCAGAGCCTGGAGGACTACGTGACGGCCCGAGGCCAGTTTGGCACCACGGCGACAACGGCCACTCTGTTCGCCTCGGCAATGGGCTCGTGGATCCTGTTTGGCCCGCCGGAGGCGGCGACGTGGGGCGGCCTGCCCGCCATCGTGGGCTACGCCCTTGGGTCGGCACTGCCGCCCCTCCTCTACATTCCCCTCGGGCAGCGCCTGCGGACCTTCATGCCCGAGGGGCATTCCCTCACCGAGTTCGTGCGGCACCGCTACGGGCGGGCTATGCACGTCTTCACGCTCGGCATCATGACGTTTTACCTGTTCATCGCCCTGACCGCACAGGTGACGGGCATGGCCTTCATCCTGCAGCTCGTGGCCGACGTGCCGCTGTGGATCACGGCGGGCATCGTCCTTGTGGCCACCGTCGCGTATACGGCGGTCGGGGGGCTGCGCGCCTCCATCGTGACCGACGGCGTGCAATCGCTGCTCCTGCTGCCGCTGCTGGCAGGGGGCGCGGTGGCGGCAGTCGCGGCGGTCGGGGGCACGTCGCCCCTCGTGACAGGCGTGGCCGATCGGGCGCCTGAATTGCTACGCTGGACGCACCCGCCCGGCGTAAAGGGCGGCCTGGCCCTCGTCATCGGGATCGCGGCGGCGAGCCTCTTCAACCAGGGCACATGGCAGCGCGTCTACGCGGCCGACAGCATGGCGGCGCTGCGGGTGAGCTTTGCGACCGTGGCCGGGACCATGGCCATCACCGTGCTGGGGACGGGCCTGCTCGGGCTGGCGGCGGTGGGGAAGGGCGTGGCCGACCCGCCCTCGACCGCCCTCTTTGGGCTGTTGCTCGACGCGGCCCCGTCCGGGGGGGGCCTTGGGCTCGTCTTCCTTGGCCTCGTCCTCGTCATGAGCAGTGCCGACACGGTCCTCAACGCCCTCGCCAGCCTTGTGGCCGTGGACCTGCGACAAGCCGTGCCTACCGTCTCCGCTGGTACTCTCATGCAGGTGGCCCGCTGGGCAACGGCTGCGCTCGCCGTGCCGGTGTTCGGGATCGCCGCACAGGGCATCAGCGTGCTCTATCTCTTCCTCGTGGCCGACCTCGTGTGCGCCGCCGCCGTCGCGCCTGTGTTCGGGGGGCTTCTAAGCGGCCGCCTCACGAACTGGGCAGCCGTGCTCGCCACCGGTGCGGGGCTTGTCTTGGGAGGCGTTCTGTTTCCCGCCCCGGGCGCGTCCCAGCCCGACCTCTTGCCAGCCTTTGCGACTGCACTCGTAGTCCCGACCCTCGTGATGGGGACCTCTCTGCTGCTCGCTCCGCACGACGCCTTCGACCTGAGCACGCTCCAAGCGAAAGTGACGACGATCGACGAGTGAGACGGGTACGTGATTGATGGATAACGCGTCATCTGCGAGAGTAGAGCATCCTCGCGCGCTGCGAACCACGATGCGTTCTGGTTCTTCTTCTCAACAACAACGTCCTATGTCCAATCTCGTAGACCGGATTCCCGATTTTCCCCAGCGCTGTCTAGACCATGCTGCTGGTGCCTGGGGTTCCTCGTTCGACCACCCGTTTGTCCGTGCGCTGGTGGACGGCTCTCTGGACTCGGACAAATTCAAATTCTACCAGATGCAGGACGCCCGCTACCTGGAGGCCATCGCCGACGCGTTCGTGCGCATCGGCACCCGCTGTGCAGACCCGGACGACAAGCTTTGGTTCACGGAGGCCGCCACGCGAGCCCTGCGGACCGAGCGGTCCCTTCATCTCCACTATGGCGACCGTCTCGGCTACGGCCCCGAAGACCTACGCAGCCTCGAACTGACCCCCACCAATCGCGCCTATCAGAACCACATGCTGGAACGAACACAGCGGGGCACAAGGCTGGAGGCGCTGGCCGCTGTCGCGCCCTGCCCGTGGCTCTACCGCGAGCTGGGCGCCGAAATCTGGGACGAGCTCGGCGGCGCGGTGGCCGACGATCATCCCTACGCCGACTGGATCCGCCGCTACGCCGACCCGGACCCCGACGAGACGATGGACCTCGACAAGCTGCTCGGGCGGCTCGACCGGTGGGCGCAAGGCCAGTCGGAGGACGCATGCGGGCGTGCCATGGAGGCCTTCCGGACGAGCGTGCGCTACGAATGGATGTTCTGGGATCAGGCCTGGACGCGGCAGGCATGGCCCGTGTAGAGACGAAGGGGGGCAGGGACCGCACAATTGACAGGTAGCCCCTCCAGGTTGTCTCCTGATAATTCTGCAGTCGCTGATCAAGCCCGATTTCTTGGGCTTGCTGGCTCATTTTGGCTAAGAACCTGGTAGGTTGATTTTGGATCGGATGGGGAGAGCGAGCATCGATGAGCCAAAAATTGGCGCATGGTCGAGGGCTGTAGTGGGGGCTACCGCCCGAGCCTGGAGGAGCCGTGGAGCTCCCCGTCCAGGCCAGCAGGGCGCCAAGAGCAAGCGATTTTCAGTTGCGGGCGGGCACGTCGGGACGCGGCGCTCGTTAGGGACGCCTGAGTAGCACAGGCCCCTCCGCACCGTGCACCGCCGCGGGGCGGGGCTGATTGCGCCTCCGCCTCCGTCTTCACCACAGCCGCCTCCGCCCGATGGACGTCACCAGCGCCGATCCCACGCACGTCCTCCAGTCCGTCTTCGGGTACGAGACGTTCCGCCCGTACCAGGAGCCCGTGGTGCAGCGGCTCGTGGACGGTGGGGACGCGCTCGTGCTGATGCCGACGGGCGGGGGGAAGTCGCTCTGCTACCAAATCCCGGCGATGGTGCGGGACGGCCCCGGCGTGGTCGTCTCCCCCCTCATCTCGCTCATGCAGGACCAGGTCGACGCCCTGCAGCAGGTCGGCGTAGCGGCTGCCGTTCTGAACTCCAGCCTGAATCGCCGTGAGCGAGAAGCGGTGGAGCATCGGCTTACGGCGGGCGAGCTCGACCTCTGCTACGTAGCCCCCGAGCGGGCCACCCGCGACCGCTTCAAAAACCTTCTCTCGCGGGCCCGTCCGTCCCTGCTCGCCATCGACGAGGCGCACTGCATTTCGCAATGGGGACACGACTTTCGGCCCGAGTACCTGGCCCTGGCCGACCTCCGCGCCGACTTTCCGCGGGTGCCCTGCATCGCCGTCACGGCCACTGCCGACCCGCCCACGCAGCGGGTCGTCCTCGACCGCCTCGGCATGACGGACGAGGACCGGTTCGTGGCCGGCTTCGACCGTCCCAACATCCGCTACGTGGTGGAGCCGAAGGGGGACCGGCCCCGCCGGCAGCTGCACGAGTTTATCGAGCGGGAGCATCCCGGCCAGAACGGCATTGTCTACTGCCTCAGCCGAAACGGCGTGGAGACGACCGCCGACTGGCTCACCGACCACGGCCACACCGCCGTTCCCTACCACGCCGGCCTGGCCGACCACGAGCGCAGCGAGCACCAGGATCGCTTCCTGCGTGAGGACGGCCTCATCGTGGTGGCCACCGTAGCGTTCGGGATGGGCATCGACAAGCCCGACGTGCGCTTCGTGGCCCACCTCGACGTGCCGAAGACGCTGGAGGCCTACTACCAGGAGACCGGGCGCGCCGGGCGCGACGGCCGCCCCGCGACCGCCTGGATGGCGTACCGCCGCGGCGACGTGGTGCGCATGCGCCAGCTCATCGACGACTCCGCCGAGAACGACGAGCACCGCTGGACCCAGCGCCACAAGCTGAACGCCCTGCTCGGCTACTGCGAAGCCCCGGACTGCCGCCGCAAGGTGCTCCTGAAGTACTTTGGGCAGGACATGGAGGGGGACACGTGCGGCAACTGTGACAACTGCCTGCGCCCACCCGACACGTGGGAGGGCACCACGGCCGCGCAAAAGGTTCTCTCGTGCATCGCCCGCACCGGCCAGCGCTTCGGCAGCGGCCACGTCACCGACGTGCTGCTGGGCAACGACACCGAAAAGGTGCGGCGACACGACCACAACGGCGTTTCCACGTACAGCATTGGGGCCGACCGGTCGAAGGCGGAGTGGCGCTCTGTGATTCGGCAGCTGGTGGCGAAGGGGATGGTGGAGGTGGACGTGATGGGGTACGGCGCACTTACGCTTACCGAAGATTGTCGCCCGGTGCTGAAGGGCCGTGAGACGATCGCCTTCCGCGACGGGGCCGCGGCCTCGCCCGGGTCGTCCAGTGCTCCGAAGACGGCTTCCGACGACCCGCTCCCCGCCGACGGGCCAGAGCGGGATCTCTTCGAGGCCCTCCGTGAGCGGCGCACCCAGCTGGCGAAGGATCAGGAGGTCCCCCCCTACGTCATCTTCAACGACAAGACCCTGCGGGCGATGGTAGAGCATCGGCCCCAGACCCGAAGCGCCTTCCACGAGATCCACGGCGTGGGGGACGTGAAGCTGGAGCGGTACGGCCCTCCGTTCCTCGACACGATCCGCGAGCACACCCAGGCGTAGGGCGGCGGGGCTGCGCGGGGGAGAGCTCGTAGCGGGACCTGTGTGACGAATGCATGGCTCTGTGCGGCCATACGAGGTCCAGAGCCAGCTTTCAAATTTAGACATCAGAGGCCCATGCAACGGATCATGCCTGTTGGCCATCGGCTCGTGCTGCTCGTCGGCGTACTGTTGTGTACCGTGTCGGGGCAAGGGCGCGCGCAGGCGCCGAACAGGGCCGGGCAGGGCACCGCGGCGCTTGAGGGCTGGCCCCGCTCCCTGCCCACCCTCCTGGACGAGATGGGGGCGGATGCGCCATACCTACTGCCCCGCGTCGACTCGATGGCCCTTGACTACCGGTACGCCGCGACCGACACCACGTCGCGGTGGTCGTTCGTCGTCAACTGGCGCCCCGCCGAGCGGGTGCTCTATGAGGGGGAGGTGCTGCCCTGGCGGGAGCGGCCGAGGGGCACCCGCATGACGAACGTCGAGCTCCGGGCCAACGTGCGGGTGGACGGCGAAAAACGCGCCGAGATGATCGTCGGCGTGGACAGCATGGCGCTCCGCCCCGTCCCCGACCGGTTTGCGTTCAACGTGACGGTGTCCCACGACCGCGTCTTCCTCGACGCCTCCCCGACGGAGGCGCGTCGCATTCTCTCGGAGGGGGCGACGCTGGAGGGGCTCGTCGTGGAGCGCATGGGCTTTGTGTCCGACGCCGCCGAACGTCGGCCCCGTACCGGAGACGAAGATTCCCGTGAGCGTCGGCCGGAGCCGCCCCGATCGCCGAGTATCTACACGCCCCGGTCACGCATCTACGTTGGCGGGCGGGGGACGCCGCAGCCGTACTACGTCGGGGGGCGAGAACAAGACGACGACCGCACCCGACGGCCCCGAGGCGAACCGGTGGGCCGCTCGCCGACCGATGGGGAGCGGGCCGGGACCACCGACCGAGACGAACGACCGGAGGAGCGACGGGGGGACGGGGATGATTCTGGAGAAAACGGCGAGGACGAGGCCGACACGGAGGGCCGCTCTCGGGCAGAAGACATCTTCTCGGACGATGGGGACGACGAGGATGACGACGAAGAGACCGACCTCGCCGTTCCCGCACTTGGGGCTGCGGCGGCCGTGGGGCTTTTTGCCTTCGCGGGGGGGACGGTGGGCCTTTACGGGCGGGGCGATACCCCCGTCGGACTGGCCTCCGGCTATACGCACCCACGGGGCGGCGTCCAACTCCAGGCGGCCGTCAACAGGGCCGTCTTGGAGGACGGCCCCGACCAGAAGCTCAGCGTTCGGGCCCTTGGCTTCTACGACGTGTTCGAGTCGCGCGTCCAGCCGGCGCTGGGGCTCGGCGCCCACATCGATCCACAGGAGGGGCGCGACTGGGGCCCCGTCGTCTCGGCGGGCGTCGTGGGCAACCTCGGACGGGTGATCCTCTACGGCGGGGTCGACGTGGTGCACGGGACGCCCGAGGTAGGCATCTCGTACAACTTCCGGTACGGCGGCGGGAAAGAGAAGTAAGAAAGGGGCCGTCGAGAGGGCAAGAGACAGGAGGCAGCCAGCTCATGATTCGCGACGAGACGTCCCCGCATGCTCCCTGTTCGGACGAGCATCGAGAGAGAACTTCCTAGAGTGATCAATAACAGTAATAAGCAGCGGCCACTCAGTCTCCTGGTGTCCCGACGCTTCCACCGCCAAAGAGAGGTGTGGCCCTTCGGAAGAGAGGGGAGCCCTGACTCCCACCCGGGCAGAAGGAGAAGCGACCGCCGATTCTGTGCGGTGCCCGGTTGAGCGTGGTGGGGGGACTCCCCAATTCGGGGTGCCCACCGATGCCCATCCCCTTTCGCCCGCCTCCAAGAACAGGTCCAGGATCGAGGGCATCTCCTCACCTGCGCGGAAGCTAGATGCCCGTCCGATCCAGACGAGAATTTTTCGTGTGTGGAGCCCGTTCGAAGAGGAGACCTAGGCTCCGTGAGATTCCACGGCGGCACAGACCGAGTGTATACGGATCAAGGAATTCACAAAGCTGCGTTCCCGTAATACCTCCACGCATCGACGCTGAAGAAGGGGTTTAGCAGTGAGACAATAACAGAAGCGAGCAGCGGCCATTTGATACTTTGGTGCCAGAAACCTACCGTGTAAGGCACGTCTAGTAGGCACGCGCTCTGCAAGGTCGTGCTGTCGTGGCATGGGACAAAAGCCCATCGAACAGGTGGGCTTTTGCTACGGGGAAAGCCCGGTGAAAGTCCGGTGCTGTCGCGCAACGGTTCCAGCCCGAATGCCCGCTTGGAGAGCGATCACGTCCCCCTTGGACGCTGTGCCAGAGGGGGAGCCCTGCGCGTCCTAAGGGCATGTGGTCCGTGGCGTACGAGTTGATTGATGGCATTGACCAGGGCCGCTCCGGGCAATTCGCTCCTGCTGCGCGGAGCAGGCTTGCATTGAACCGCCTCTCTCAGCGCGCCCCGACCTTCGTGACGCGCGCCAACCGTCCGAGGTCCTTTTTCTACCAACCGAGCGCTCAGATATGTCCCAGAACCCCTCCTCTGCAGAATCCTCAGCGGCCGACGTGGCCGCCCCGGCCGAATCGACCAACGGGCACGCCTCCAACGGTCATCGTGTCAAGACCCGGCCGGGACGAAACGGGTCGCATCAGTACCAGCTTTCCAACAGCGACCTCATTACCGACGACCGAACGAGCGACGACATCTTCGAGACCGAGATCTCCGAAGAGGTCTACGAGCAAAACTACCAGTATGGCACCGACGACCGGGTGCCGGACTCCTGGTACCGCAACGCGCGGGCCATGGCCCAGGTCGAAGACGATACGGACGTGTGGACCCAGCGCTTCTACCAGCTCCTGAGCGGAAAGGGCCTGGGCACCGGCCCGTTTCCGTTCACCCCCGGCGGCCGCATCTTCGCCAACGCGGGCACGGGCCTCGGCAAGGCCACGCTTATCAACTGTTTCGTGTCGGGCTTTCAGGGCCACGACCAGGACTCGATGGATGAGATCCAGGCGGAGCTGACCCGCCAGGCCAAGATCCTGGCCAGTGAAGGCGGCTACGGGTTTTGCGCTCACATCATGCGGCCCCGCGGGGCGCGCATCGGCGGCGTTGGCTCGATGACACCGGGCGCAGTGCAGATGCTGGACGTCTGGAACAAGCAGGCCGCCACGATTGTCGCCGGCTCCGGCATGACGTCCGACCGCGACGACGTAAAGGACAAGATCCGCAAGGGCGCCCAGATGGTCACAATGGGCATTTGGCACCCCGACATCATCGAGTTTATCGAGGCGAAGCAGGAGCCCGGGCGCCTCCACAAGTTCAACATGTCGGTTCTTATCACCGACGAGTTCATGGAGGCGGTCAAGAACGACGACACGTGGGCGCTCCGCTTCCCCGACTACGAGAACGAGAAGGAGTTCTACAAGGAGCACTGGGACGGCAACCTGAAGGCCTACCAGGAGAAGGGCGGCACGGTGAAGACGTGGAAAGACCCGGCCACCGGGGAGCCGGCGGTCTACGAGGCGCGGGAGATCTGGAATCGGATCATGGACTCCACCTACAACCGCAACGAGCCCGGTGTCATTTTCGTCGACACCATTAACAAGGAAAACAACCTGGGCTACATCGAGCACATCAACGCCACCAATCCCTGCGGCGAGCAGGTGCTGCCGGTGGGCGGCGTGTGTCTGCTGGGCAACCTGAACGTGACGCAGCTCGTGGACCGGGAGGCGGGCACAATCGACTACGACCTCGTCGACGACCTGGTGCCGCTTGCGGTGCGCTTCCTCGACAACGTCAACGACCTCAGCTACGTCCCGCTCGAGGAGCAGCAGCAGAACCTCCAGCAGAAGCGCCGCATCGGCCTCGGCCACTACGGCGACGGCTCGGCCCTCATGATGATGAAGACGCGCTATGGCTCCGAGGAGGGGGCCCGCGTGATGCGCGAATTCCAGGAGCGCCTTGCCAACCAGGCCTATCAGGCCAGCGCGCGGCTCGCGGATGAGAAGGGCGCGTTCCCGCTCTTCGACAAGGACGAGTACCTGTCAAATCCCTTCGTCCAGCGCCTCTCGGACAAGACGAAGGAGATGATCGGCGACCTGGGGCTCCGAAACAGCCACCTGCTTTCGATTCAGCCGACGGGCAACACGTCCACGCTGGGCAACGCCCCGTCGAGCGGCATCGAGCCGGTGTTCATGCACAGCTACATCCGTACCTCCGAGCAGCCGGCCTTGCCCGAGGGGATCAATCGCCCACCGATGTCCCCCGGCGCCTACGAGGTCGGCCAGGACATCGACGCCGACGGGACGGCCTGGACCGCCGAGGAGCAGGGTGACGAGACGGTGCTCCGCTGCCAGGAAGCGGGCCACACCCACTGGCAGATTCACCCGACGCGCGACATCTGTAAGGACCAGGAGGTCAAAGACTACGCCGTCCGCCACATGGAGACAGACGGCACCTGGGACCCGGACGCTGACTGGGCCGTCACGACCCGCGACCTGGACGTGGACGATCACCTCACCCAGATGAAGGCCCTGGCGCCGTTCGTGGACTCCGCAATGTCCAAGACGGTGAATGTCCCCAACGACTATCCCTTCGAGGACTTCAAGGAGCTTTACAAGAAGGCCCACGACACGGGCGTTATCAAGGGCGTGACGACGTACCGGGCCGGCACCATGAGTGCCGTGCTCTCCGGGGGCGGCGACGAGGACGAGGACGACCAGACGGTGCCCCGCACTGAGGCGCCCGACCGCCCGGAAACGCTGCCGTGCGCCATCCACCGCGTGCGGTATCAGGGCGACCACTGGACCATTCTGGTCGGCTTCCTGGAAGACCATCCCTACGAAGTCTTTGCCTTCAAGTCGGAGGGAGAGGCGCCGCTCTTTGGCGACACCAGCGAGCGGGTCGATGAGGGCTACATCCGGAAGAACGAGAGCCGCCACTACTCGCTCCTGGGCCCGAACGGCACGGTCGTCATCGGCGACATCACCAGCCACATGCCGTCCGACAACGTGCGTGTGGAGACGCGACTCGTGTCGACGGCCCTGCGCCACGGCTCCAAGATCGACTTCCTCGTGGAGCAGCTGGAGAAGGCCGAGGGCTCGATCGCATCCTTCGGGCAGTCGATGGCGAAGGCCCTGCGCGCCCACGCCACCGACCACGAGGTGACCTGCGACAAGTGTAGCTCCGCGAACGTGCGGCACGTCGAGGGCTGCATGGAGTGCGCGGACTGCGGGCACTCGCGGTGCAGCTAAGCCGTACGCCCCGACGGCAGAGGGACGCCACGGGTGGAACGAACCCCGCCCGAAGTGCGCTCCTCACATGGAGTCGGGACATGCGAACATGTCTTTCGCGACGCCCTTCCGGTGTGGAGGGCGTCGCGTCGTTTTTTGTGGAAAGAGTTGGAGTGCAATGGCAACGTCAGGTCGTCCGTGGGTCGTCTGTAAGTTTGGGGGCACGAGTGTGTCAAGCCGGGCCCGGTGGGACACGATTGCCGACGTGGTGCGCACGCACCGTGCGGAGGGACGGCGTCCCTTTCTGGTCTGTTCGGCCCTGCAGGGCATCTCCGATCAGCTGGAGACGCTGTGTACACAGCTTGCCTCTGCCGAGCCGGGTGCCCCGGAGTCGACGCTCGACACCATCCGGGAGCGGCACCGGGCGTTGGGACAAGAGCTCGGCGTGGAGGCCGAGTCGGTGCTGGCAGACGAGCTTGCGCGGCTGCAGCGGCTGGTCGACGATGCTCAGGCCTCCGGGGGGCCGTCGCCACGGCAACAGGCGGCCCTCCTGGCCACCGGGGAGCTGTTGTCGACCCGCCTCGGGGCCGCGTGCTTGTCGGCACGGGGGCTGCCGACCGAGTGGCTCGACGCCCGCGAGTTCTTGCGGGCCAATGGCGATTCGCACGCCCCCCCGCGCCGACAGTACCTGCAGGCGTCGTGCACGTCCCACGCCGACCCTGTGCTGCAGGCGCACCTCGCGGACACCTCCGAGACGGTGTATCTCACACAGGGCTTCATCGCGAGCAATGCCCTCGGCGAGACGGTCCTGTTGGGCCGGGGCGGCTCGGACACCTCCGCGGCTCACTTCGCGGCGAAGCTGGAGGCCGAACGGATCGAGGTGTGGACCGACGTGCCGGGCCTGTTTACGGCAAACCCGAGCGAGGTGCCGTCGGGGCGTCTCTTGCGCCGCCTGGACTACGACGAGGCGCAGGAGCTGGCAACGATGGGGGCGCGGGTGCTTCATCCCCGGTGCCTCGACCCGGCCCGGCGCCACCGGATCCCGCTCCACGTCCGCAGCACGAAGGCCCCCTCCCTCGACGGCACGATCGTGAGCGGCGAGGGGCCCGACGTAGGGCCCCAGGTGAAGGCCATCTCGGCCAAGACCGACATCACCGCCGTTAGCATGGACACGCTGGGCATGTGGCAGGAGGTGGGCTTCCTGGCCGACGTCTTCCAGGTCTTCAAGCACCACGGCCTGTCCGTCGACCTGATGGCCACCTCGGAGTCGAACGTGACGGTGACGCTCGACCCGGTGGCCAATGCCCTCGACCCGGACATCCTCGACCGGCTGCTGCACGACCTGAACCGGTACTGCGATGCCGAGCTGATCGACCCGTGCGCCATCGTCAGCCTCGTGGGGCGCCACATCCGCTCCCTGCTCGGCGAGCTGGGCCCGGCATTCGAGGTGTTCGAGGAGCAGAAGGTCCACCTCGTCACCCAGGCGGCGAGCGACCTCAACATGAGCTTCGTGGTGGACGAGGATCAGGCCTCGCGTCTCGTCCGCGAACTGCACGCGCAGTTCTTCGGCCACCGGGCGCCGGACGCGGTTTTTGGGCCGCGGTGGCAAGAACTGGTTGAAGACGGCGCGCCGGAAGAACCGCCGGACGTGTGGTGGCGAGAGCGCCGCGAGGCCCTGTTGCGCCTGGCCGACGACGAGTCGCCCCGCTACGTCTACGATCCGAAAGTCGTGATCGACCGTAGCGACGAGGTGCAGGGGGTCGATTCGGTCGACCGAGCCTTTTACGCGGTGAAGGCCAATCCGCATCCCGACCTGCTCCGCCTGCTGGAGCGGCAGGAGGTCGGCTTCGAGTGTGTCTCGCCCGGCGAGGTGGACCGTGTCTTCGAGGCGTGTCCGGGCGTCGATCCGGCGCGTGTCCTGTTCCAGCCCAACTTTGCGGCCCCGTCCGAGTACGCGGACGCCTTCGAGCGGGGCGTGCACGTGACGGTCGACAACGTGCAGCCCCTGGTTGACCACCCGGACGTGTTTGCGGGGGAGGAGCTGTTCGTGCGGGTGGACCCGGGACAGGGCGAAGGGCATCACCGCAAGGTACGCACGGCGGGCGCCCAGTCGAAGTTTGGGGTCGTCCCCGACGACCTGGAGCGGCTGCACACGGCCGTCGACCAGGCGGGGGCGACGGTCGTGGGCCTGCACGCGCACGTCGGGAGCGGCATTACGGATGAAAGCACATGGGCCGGCCTCGTGGACCTGCTGGCCAGCCTCGCCGCCGAGTTCCCAGCCGTCCGTACGCTCAACGTGGGGGGCGGGCTGGGCGTGCCGAATGCCTCGGGCGGCCGTCCGCTCGCTCTCGACACGCTCGACGCCGCCCTGGCGGAGGCCGCCGCCCGGCACCCGCAGTACGACCTCTGGATGGAGCCGGGGCGCTACCTGGTGGCGGAGGCCGGCGTGCTGCTGGCCCGTGTCACGCAGACGAAAACGAAGGACGCGGCGGCGTACGTGGGGCTCGACACGGGCATGAACAGCCTCCTGCGCCCGGCCCTCTACGGCGCCCACCACGAGATTGTCAACCTCAGCCGCCTCGACGAGCCGCCCACCATGACGGCAGACGTGGTGGGGCCGGTCTGTGAAACCGGCGACGTGCTGGGCCACGACCGCCGCCTGCCGCCGACCGAGCCGGGCGACACGCTGCTCGTGGCGACGACGGGCGCCTACGGGGCGAGCATGAGCAACCGCTACAACCTGCGCCCACCTGCGGACGAGACGATACTTGATGCTGAGACAGACGGACCCGGTTCGTGATGGAGAAAACAGGTGGTGCCGAGGACACGTCGGGTCTGCCTTGGAGTCTGTTTTGATTTTGGGTCGGATCGCGAGAGCAAGAATCGACGGAGCGAAAATCGCACCCTGAACGAGGCCTGTAGTGGTGCGCCCTGAGCGCCAGCGAAGCGACGCGAAGCTAGTGCTGCCGTGCAGTGAAGTGCTTTCAGAGTGCTACCGGCCGAATAAAGGGGCGATTTGCAGCCCGTCAAGGCCGCTCGGAGCGCCCCGAGCAGGGCGAGGAAGTACTCCCCGGGGGGCCCGAGAGATAAATTAAAACAGACTCTTAAAGCGTGTCCGGGAAGTTGGGGGCCAGAGCGGACTGCTCCAGTTCCTCCTCTCCGAAGACCCGAACCGTGCCCTCCTCGTCCACCCCCCCAGACCTCCTCGGCGCCAGCCGTCCGGTACAGGGCCCTCTTGTGCTCCATCTCTTCCCAGTCGTTCGAGGCACTCATCACTTCGATGCAGACCTCCGGGGCGAGCGTCGTTGGATCACCTGTTTTCTGCATCTCGTGCTGCCGCTCAGAACTGTACCAGACCACATTTGGGGCCTTCACGCCCTCCGACGTGGCAATTGCAAACTCCGGGGGCTGACGTCCCTCGGGCGCGTGGGCTCGCAAAAGGTTCTGGGTCTCTTCCTGGAGGGCAGAATGACGATTCTTATGCGGGGGCAAGACAATCTGGCCACGACGATTGGTTTCGATGCTGTACGGAAGGTCCCGAAGGGTGGGATCGGCGACGATCTCCTGCCACTGCTGCTGGTGCTCCTCCGCGCGCGTTTTGGGGGTGGGCATGGCATTCGGGGCGGCTTGGAAAGCGTCAACATTCGTGAAGCAAACGGTGAAGACGAAGGATCCCCCGAGCCGAAGACCTGCGCCGGCCCCTCCATACTCTGAGGGTCGGCGCTTCTCTCCGTGCCCGCCGGTTCGTATGTTGGGGCAACGAGCGAGCTGCGGCTCGTGGTGCCACGACCGTTCATCTTCCACACACCAACTCCTCAATCTCATGAGTACCATCCGCACCGACGGCATCGACTACGACATCCTGGGCGACGACATGCAACTCGTGGAGGTGGAGCTCGACCCTCAGGAAGGAGTGCGCGCCGAGGCCGGCACCATGATCTCGATGGACGACGGCATCCGCATGCAGACCAATACCGGGGGCGGCCTCTTCAAGGGATTCAAGCGGATGATTTCCGGAGAGAGCTTCTTTATCACCACGTTCGTCCACGAAGGACAGGGAAAGAGTCACGTTGCGTTTGCGGCTCCGTACCCGGGAAAGATCATCCCGATCCAGCTTGATGACTTTGGCGGCGAGTTCCTGTGCCAGAAGGACGCGTTCCTCTGTGCCGACGCCAACGTTGACATCGAGGTGGCCTTTACGAAGCGCCTGGGGGCGGGGCTCTTCGGGGGCGAAGGATTTATCCTACAGCGCCTTACGGGACAGGGCTGGACGTTCATTCACGCGGGCGGGACCGTCGTCGAGCGCACGCTCGCTGCCGGCGAGACGCTGCGGATCGACACCGGCTGTCTCGCGGCGTTCTCCAGTGGGGTCGACTACGACATCGAGTTCGTCGGTGGCTTTAAGAATGCGCTCTTCGGCGGGGAGGGCCTGTTCCTCACCACACTCACCGGCCCTGGCACCGTGTATCTGCAGAGCCTCCCCTTCTCCCGTCTCGCCGACCGCATCGTGGCCGGCGAGTTTGCCAGCCGCGGGGAAAGTAAGGGCCCGGGGGGAACCGGTTTCCTCGGTGACGTCATCTCCGGCAACTAAGGGGTGCGGGAGGGGGCGTATACATGTTTGAGGTATGTGTCATGGTTTGTATTGTGGTGAGGCATCGACGCAACGCCCCACTCAGCATACCTCACCGTGCCCATGTCGTCTCCCTCCAGCCCCGACGGTCCTGCCCGAAGCGGCGACCTACTACCTGCGGGTCTCGGGAACGTCGATGACACGGGCGGGCATTCCCGACGGGGACGTCCTGGTGGTCGACCGGGCCGTGGAGCCGGCGGATGGAGACGTCGTGCGGCACGTGATCCACGAGGTGTCGTGAGGGTACTTATGCCAAATGCCGACGGTCATTGTGTACATTCATGTGGATGATACGGGAAGAGAACGTCGCGAGGCGGGCCTCGCGACGGGCCTTCCGAGACGTCCGGTGCATGGTGATCCCTCGCAACTGGTATTACTCCCTACGCCTCCTCGTGCTGGCCCATCCATTGTGTTGCCTCCTGCCCGTGGATCCCGTCATCGCCCTCATCGACTGTCAGGCCTTCTACGTCAGCTGCGAGGAGACGCTGCGCGAGCACGGGGTCACTACGGCGGCGGGCCTGCCGGGCGAGCGGGACTGGACGATGACGCGCGACCACACCTCCCCCCGCTACACCACGCGGTGGGACGAACTGCCGGTGGTCACCGCGTAGGAACGCACTCTCCCGTGGGGGCCACTCACGAAGTGGGGTGACGAACGGAGGCGAAGAGCCGCGCGCAGGAACGAACGCACGGTGAGGGCCCGTTGCCGCTAGCTGGTCGTGCCAGACTAAACTTCTCGACGAGCCGACGACACCCGTGGTCAACAACTACTACACCCTCCGTGCCCTCGTCCGCGAGTGGCAGCCCGACCTCGAGGGCACGACGGTCCGCGATGTCTATTCGCAGGCGAAGAACGAGCTGACCGTCGCGCTGAGTGATGCGGAGCAGGACTGGATGGTGCGCGGCTCGGTGCAGCGCCCGTTTCTCTACCTCTCCCGCCGCCCCGGGTACCACAAGGCGCGGCGCAACGTGGCCACCCTGTTCGAGGACGCGATCGGGCAGACGGTGGCCAGGGTCGCGATTGCGGAGCGGGACCGACTGGTGTCGCTCGTCCTAGACGACGGCGCGCGAATCCTGTGGCAGCTCTTCGGCGCGCGGGCCAACGCCTTTCACGTCGCGCCCGACGGCACGATTGTCGCGGCCTTCCAGCGTCACGACGAGCTCGTGGGGACCGACGCGCCCGAGCCGTACCCGGCACCGATGCCGGATACGGTCGAGGCGTTTGAGGAGCGGTGGAAAAACAGCCGCAACAAGACCCGTCAGGCGGTCCAGTCGGCCGTGTCGCTCTTTGGGGGCGACCTGGCCCGAGAGACCCTGCACCGGGCCGGCGTTGCGACGGATGCGCCCGAGGACTGCACGGATGTGGAGCGGCGGGCCCTCTTCGACGCTTCCCTGAAGATCCGCGGGGCCCTCGACATGCCCGAGCCCGCGATCTACGGGACGGGCCCGTTTCCGGACGTGTTCTCGCTGCTTCCGCTCCGCCACCGCGCCGACGCTCCCACCGAGCAGTTCGAGACGGTGGACGCTGCGGTGACCGACTTCGTGCGGCGTACGCTGGCTGGGCAGCACTTCCACCGCCTCTACGACCCGCTGGAGGAGGCCCTCGAGTCGGCCGTGAAACACGCGCGCCGGAGCGCCGAGCGGATGATGGAGGAGCTTCAGAGCGAGAGCCGGGCCGGGCGCTACGAGCGGTGGGGCCACCTGCTCATGGCCCAGCAGGACCGGGTGCCGGACGGGGCCGACGAGGTGGAGTTGCCGGACCTGTTCGAGGACGGGACCCCGGTCACCATCTCCCTCGACCCCGCCAAGTCGCCCGTCGAGAACGCGGAGCACTACTACGACCGCGCTCGGGGCACGCGGCGGTCGCGGGAAGAGGCGGAGGCGCGGCTGAACGACACGATCGACCGGGCCGACCGGGCGGAGGCACTCCTCGAAGACCTCCGGGCGATCGACACGCTCGACGGCATCAAGCAATTCCGGAGCGAGCGAGAGGCCGAGCTTGCGCCGTTCGTGGGGCGGGACGATGCGGCCGTGAACGACTTCCCGTTCCGGCGCTTCGCCCTTGGGGAGGGCTTCGAGGTGTGGGTCGGCAAGAACGCCCGCCAGAACCACGACCTCACGTTCCACGCCAGCCAGCCGTACGACCTGTGGCTGCACGCCCGCGGCGTGCCAGGGGCCCACACCGTGCTCCACCGTCCGAACCGCGACGCCGAGCCGGGCCCGCGCCGCCGCCACGTCGCCGCGGCCATTGCCGCCCACTACAGCAAGTCGAAAGGCAGTGCCGTGGCCCCGGTCATGATCACCGAACGCAAGTACGTCACCAGCCCGACCGGCGCAGACCCCGGCGTGGTGCGCGTCGACCGCGAGGACGTGCTCATGGTGGAGCCGGGCCTTCCGGAGTGAAGCGGTGAACGTTCCAACGTCAAACGTGTCAACGCTAAAATCCGGGCGAGATGCGGAAGCCCAGCTCCCAGGTGGTGTCGCGACGCTGGAAGGGGCGGGCGTAGTAGGCCTCCAGCAGAAAGTTGCCCAGGATGTTGAAGCGGGCGGCCACGCCGGTGCTCACCACCGGAATCGTGGTGTCGGCGCTGTCCGTGTCGAAGGTGAAATCCGGGCCTTGGTCGTTCGTCCACGTGACGCCCGCGTCCACGAATGGGGCCAGGGTGGTGGGCAGGTACTGGAACGGGATCAGGCTGAGGCGCTCCGGCCCCAGGAGGGGAATCCGAACCTCGGCCCGTGTCGTGAGGGCGCGGGTGCCGAAGAGCCGGTCGATCTCGGCGCACTGCGACGTCGTCGAGGCGTCGGACACCCGGGTGCAGCCGCCGTTTTCGCGAATGCCGTTCGCGATGCTCTGGACGCTGTAGCCGCGCACGAAGCCCTGGCTGTACGAATCCCCAATGTACTCGTTGCCGACGCCGAATTCATCGTCGAACGTGGCCCCGTAATTGCCAACGTGGAGTGCCTGGAGGGCGAACGTAAACGGCTCCGCGTAAAAGTAGCGGCGCAGGTCGGCGCGGGCCGTTACGAAATTCTGCGAGCCGAGGGTGGGAGACACCTCCAGCCGCCACCGCCCGCCCTGCAGCGGCCCCGTGAGGCCGTTCGTCGTGAAGTCGCGCACGTACGCTGCGCTCCCGCTCGCGAGGTACTTCGGATCCCGGTCCCCGAAGGCCTCCTCGATCTGATCGGTCGTGTTGTCGCCGACGAGGCCCGCCGTGCGCACGTTCGTTCCGAAGCCGTAGCGCGTCCCGGAGACGGAGAATTCGAGGCGCCGCGTTTGGCTGAGGGGGTAGGAGGCCCGCCCGGCCGCAGACGTGATGAAGGCCCGCTGCACCACGCTCGCAACGCCGGTCAGCCGTCCCGACTCATCGCTGACCGGGACGGTGTTTGCGGAAAAGACGAGCGGGGTGTGGCTGAGAGAGCCGCCCCAGTTGAGCTGGTTGCGCTGGTTCATGTACGACACCCCGCCCCCGATGTCGCGGAAGGAGCCCTGGGCCTGCACGGCAATCCCGAGGGTCTGGTGCCCCAGCATGTCGCCAAATCGGAGCCCGATGCCGCCGGCCAGCCCGCCCCCGAACGGCCCGCCGACGGAGACCCCGATGCCACTGGCCCGTGAGATGGACTCCAGAGACAGCGTCGGGTCGTAATCTTCGGCCTCGTAGTCCGTGGACGCATCCGGAAGGCCGGTCTCGGAATCGCGGAGGTTCGCCGCGACGAGGCCGTCAGTGGGAGCCGTAGGAGAGGGCAAGAGACCGGCGGTGCGCAACGTGTCGGCGGCGGGGCCGGTCGCTCCGTCGTCTGTCGTGTCGGCCCCTGGCGCCCGCCCGCTCTTCCCCGATGAGGCCGCGCGAGCTGTGGGGGGGCGGAGGCGGGTGCCCTGCACCGCACTGGCGGGACGACGGACCCCGGTGTAGTTGCCGTCGGCAAAGACCGACATCACCATGTCGCCGTTCTGGGCGGCCACGGACAGGGCCGGGGAGCGGGCCGTGATGCCGCTTACGCCCGTCTTGAGGCGGGTCACACGAAAGCGCGCCCCGCTCGACAGGTCCATGCGGTACACGTCCTTGAATCCATCTTGGTCGCTGATGAAGTAGAGGCTCTGCCCATCCGGTGCGAACTGCGGATTGTGGTGCAGGGCGTCGCCGAACGGCTCGCGCACTGTGATCTCCCCACTCGACACGTCGACCAGTCCCAGATCCATGTTCGACGACGGGGCCAGCGTTCCGAAGTCCGTCTCCGCGCGGTCCGTCGCAAAGGCGAGGGTCTCACCGTCCGGGGCCCACGTCGGCTGGAGGTCCGCGTAGCGGTCGTCGGTAAGCTGCCGCACCGACTCCGTCTCCAGGTCCAGCACATAGAGGTCGCTGATGCCGCCGTCCGTGCCCGCGAAAGCGAGCGTTGATCCATCCGGGGACCACGCCGGGTTCTTCATCGACGTGACGCCGTCGACCGAGAAGCTCTGCTCGATCTCTTCCTCGACGATGTTCCAGATCGTAATCTGGTTGTCCCCGTCCTCGAAGCTGACGAAGGCGAGGCGGCGGCCGTCGGGCGACCAGGTGCCGGCCGAGTCGATAAAGCGCAGTGCGTTGAAGTGCCCGGTCATGCCGGCCTGATCCAGCTCCGCAATCACCTCTCCGGTTTTGGCATCCGCCACGTACAGGTTAAAGGAGAACAGCTCCCGCTCCGAGATGAAGGCCACGTAGCGCCCGTCCGGGCTGAGCGAAGGGGCAATGTTGATGCGCCCGCCATTCGTCTCCGGGGCGAGCACCGTCTGGCCGGCGGAATCGGGCGGCGTGCGGTCCTCCATGAGCGGACGATAGGCATCGCGGGTGGCCCGGCCCCACTCCTTCGTCAGCGAGTCCGGCGAGACGCCGAACAGCTCCACGTAGGCGGAGTCGAGCCCCACCTGTCCGCCGCGCTTAAACAGGTCGGTGACGGCCGGGTCCCCGTACTTGCCGCCAAGGTAGGCGAGGTAGGCCTGCCCGTAGCGGTAGGGAAAGTACTCCCGCGGGTTGGACAGGTCCTCGAACGACGGCATGTCGTCCCGGCGCACCGCGTCCCGCATCCACATCGCCGTGTGCGAGTCCCGCCGGCCCACCGACAGGTACTCCGCCATGCCCTCGATGAGCCACGTCGGCAGGTTCTGAAGCTGAATGCCGAGGCTGTCCTGGTTCAGGCCCAGGTCAAACTGGAACGAGTGCACCAGCTCGTGGCCCAGCACGTGGTCCGTCTCTCCGTACGACGCTGAGAGGGGCATCACGACGCGCTCCCGCAGCGGCTCGGTGAGCCCGCCGGTGCCCTGGCTGATGGGCTGCGGCGTCACGTTGGTCTGCTGGAAGTCCGCGTCGTTGGCGTAAAAGATGATCGGCTTCTTCTCGTCGAAGCGGTGCAGGAAGAGCTCTGTATGGCGGTCGTACCAGCGCTCGGCCATCCGGGCGGCGTCGCGCACGGCCCGCTCTTCCTCCGGGTAGAAATGGAAGACGAAGTGCTCCGTCTCCAGGGTCCGAAAGTCGAACCGGTCGTACTGGACTTTATTCTGCCCGAAGTACTGCGCCTGGGCACTCGGCGCGCCGACGGGCAAGAGGCCACCAAAAAGGACCGCGAGGACGGAGGCAATCAGGGCAGAAGATCGCATGGCGGATGGGGGAAGGTGTGACAGAGCGACCGTGTGGACTTCTTCGGGGGGGAGGAAAGAACAAACGTGGGCGGCCAGAGCAGTATTATGGGGACGGTCGGGGCGGCACATCGTTACGGGAAGGCCTCGTGGGCCCCCGGAGAGGCGGCGTGGATGGCCGACCTCCTGGCGTGGCTGCCCGCCTGGACAGCCGTACTTGTGATGGGGGGACGACCCTCGATGTTCGCCCGTTGCGGGCGGACCGGAAGCTCGAATCGGTCCTCTCGGTCTTCGACGGACTCGATGTGGGGGAGTCGTTCGTGCTCGTGGACGACGTGGACCCTGGAGAGATGTCTCTGCGAATCGAGCAGGTGCGGCCAGGAGAGGTCCGGTGGAGGGCGCTCACGAAGGGGCCCCGTGTGTGGTGTGTGCGCGTCGAGCGGGGCCCGGCCGCGGCGTAGAGACAGGTGCTCAAAGGGGACGTGGGGGAACCCCCCACCCAGTCGTTCAAGTGGGCAGGGTTGTGGACGGAAGCGCTGAGTAGTACCATAATTGTGAGAAATGCGGTACGTATGCCCGCCGGAGCCACGCGAGCTGCGTCCCTTCGCTGTTCTCCCGAACTGTGTGCCTGCTTCTCATGCCGACCGATGAACCCGAGGCCTCGACCGGGGGGGGCACGACGGACGAAGCGTCGGGGAAGGCCCGAGACCTTCCCCTCGACGAGTTCCAGCCCTACGGGACCCTTGCGGTCACGGGGGCATACTTCGTCCTCCTGCTCGTGCTGTACGCGCTGCTGTACTTTGTCGAGTTCGCCACGCATGCCCCTCACATCATTGAGTAAGTCCTGATCGACCATGCACGTCCATCGTTTTGAAAAGCTCTGGATCGGGCTTTCCCTCGTCCTGATCGCCGCCTTCATCGGCATCGTGCTCTTCGGGTTCACGGTAATGGACCTGAAGGTGCCCGGTGTGGAGACGGGGGAGACGGTCGATCCCGCGACCGTCCTGTCGGAGGGGCCGTTTGCCCAGCCGGGGGTGCGGAAGATCAGCGACGACCACTATGAGGTCTACATGCTCGCCCAGCAGTTCCTCTTTCGACCGGGAAGCGCCCAGCCCCTGACCCTGCCGGCCAGGACCAAGATTACGTTTCACATGACGAGTCCGGACGTCATGCACGGGTTCGAAGTGCCGGGAAGCGGCCTGAACACGACGGTCATTCCGGGGCAGGTTGCGACCCTCACGACCCGGTTCCCGGAGGCGAAAACCTACGGCGTCCTCTGCCACCAGTACTGTGGCTCGGCCCACCACAACATGCAGGCTGAAATTGAGGTCGTCCCCCCATCCGAGTTTGATGAGAGCAACTTGATAGCACAATGACGTTTGTCGACCACTACCCGAAAGCGGCGCGTATCGTCAAGGCCAACCTGATCGTGGCGTTCGTGGCCCTCGGCATTGGGGGCTTCTTCGGGCTCATTCAGGCCCTACACCGCACGGATGTCTTCCGGGGCTTCGTGTCCTCGGTGCAATACTACGATGTGCTCACGGGCCACGGTGTCCTGTTGGGCCTCGTGTTCACCACCTTCTTCATCACGGGGCTGTACCAGTGGGGCGTGACGCGCACCCTGGAGCGCGAGCCGGAGAGCTCTGCGTTCTCGTGGACATGGTTCTGGATGATGGTGGGGGGGACGACCATGACGGCCACGGCCATCCTCGGCGGGCTCGTGCCGGGCAGTGGAATGAGCGCGGCGGTCCTCTACACGTTCTATCCGCCGCTACAGGCCCATCCGCTCTTCTATATCGGCGCGGCGCTCCTCATCGTCGGCTCCTGGCTGGCCGGGGCTGACTGGTTCTGGACGTACCGCAAGTGGCGGGCCGACAACCCCGACGCCCGCATCCCGCTACAGACCTACATGGTCATCTTCACGTGGCTCATGTGGTACCTCTGCTCGCTGGGCGTGGCGCTGGAGGTGGTGGTGCTTCTCATCCCGTGGTCGCTCGGGGTCGTCGAGAAGATTGACCCACTGTTGCCCCGCACGCTCTTCTGGTACTTCGGGCACGCGGTGGTCTACTTCTGGCTGCTGCCGGCCTACTTCGTGTGGTACACCATTTTGCCGAAGCTCTCGGGGGGGCGCCTCTTCAGCGATCCGCTGGCCCGAATTGTGTTCATCTTCTTCCTGCTCCTGTCCACCCCCATCGGCTACCACCACCAGTATGCGGACCCGGGCATCACCCTGGTCTACAAGATGTGGGCGCTCATCATGACGCTTGTCATCCTGCTGCCGAGCCTCATGACAGCCTTTACGGTGATCTCTTCGATGGAGCACGGGGCCCGGCAGCGGGGGGGCAGTGGCTACTTTGCCTGGATGGGGGCGCTGCCGTGGGGGCAGCCCGCGTTCGTGGGGTGTGCGCTGGCGGGCATCATGTTCGCCGCGGGCGGCTTCAGTGGCATGATCAACGCCTCGCTCAACATCGACATGCTGGTGCACAACACGGCCTGGATTCCCGGCCACTTCCACCTCACGGTGGGCACGGCGGTGGCCCTCACGTTCATGGCCATCACCTACTGGCTGCTGCCGCAGCTGACCGGGAAGGCGCTCAAGTTCAAAAATCTCGCCCTGGCCCAGCCCTACACGTGGTTCATCGGGATGACGCTGATGTCCAATGCGCTCCACCGGCAGGGCCTGGCGGGCGTGCCGCGCCGTGTGGCGGAGCCCCAGTATGCGGGCATCGACTACGAGGTGCCGTTCGGCACGATGGCGGAGATGGACTGGCAGGTGGCCATCGGGGGTACCATCCTCTTCGTCTCGATGGTTCTCTTTCTCGTGGTGATCGGGGGCACGTGGTGGAAGGGGGCTCCGGCCACCGACGTGGACGACGTGATCCCGCCCGCCCTCTCCGGCCCAGAGCACTCGCCAAAGATCCTGGACAACCTGACGCTGTGGATGGGCGTGGCCGTGGTGCTGGTCCTCATCGCCTACTCGCTGCCACTGGCCGAGATGGTCATGGATGGGCTCTTCTCCCCCGGCGCCTTCCCGGCGCCGATGTAGGCGCTGTAGGCGCGCGTGAGCGCTGAGGAGGAGACGCCCGTTACTTCTGGAGAAGAGAGGGCGGGGGCCGAGGCGTGGAGTCGCCCCATCCAGTAGCACCCGCGACGATTCCTGGTCCCCTATTCGATGAGTTCCACTTCTCCCAAGCCAGACGATGCTTCGTCCCCGTCTGCTCCCGACGAGGCCGATGCAGCCAGTCCCTGGGTGGTGCGCCTCTTTCTCATCCTCGCGTTCGGGCTGGCGTTCGGGATTGAGGGGATGACCCTGGTCCGCGGCTACCTGCTGAGCGGAGAGGACGAGGCGGCACCGGTTGCCGCGGAGCAAGAGGGCGCGGGTGCGCCGAGCGCCCGGTCCGACGGCCCCCTCCGGGTCGGGGACGACCTCCTGCCGGCCACCGCCGTGACGGAGCGTGTGGCGGAGATGCAGATCCGGGCCCACTCGTCGGGGCCCTGGACCTTCCACCTCGCCATCGCGGTGGACAACCGCACAGGGGCTCCCTACCGCCTCACCCTGCGGGCCCTGGAGACGGACGACGGCACGGTGCTCGACGATGTGCAGACGGCCGCATGGCCCGCTGGCGACTCGACGCAGCTTAGGGCCGCCTGGCCGATGGGGGCCAACGCCCGCCCGCAGTCCCTCACCGCCGAGGCGGAGCTGCAGCACGACGGCGATTCCACTCGCACCGTGCGCCGGCGCATTTCGTTCGGGCACGTGCCGGTGCAGATGGAGCGCTAGTGGGTGTGGCGCACGCGGGAAAGAGGGGCGAGAGAAAAAGATAGATGCGCCCGTTCGCCGTCTGCGGTCCGCCGACGATCGACACTACACCGGCCACTCCTGTTGATTCCAGGCCTGGTCCCAGAACATCCACTCGTAGCGGACGCTGGTGGTGAAGGCCGTCTTGGCCCGGGTGCGGGCGGCTGTGTCGGCGGCGTCGGCAAACCGCTGCAGGAGTTCGAGCAGGTTGTCCATGTACTCGTTGAACTCGGGGTCGCGGTACATGGCGAGCCACTCGGCGTAGGGGTGGTCCTCAGGAATCTCGCCCATCTCGCGCTCCAGCCGCTGGCCGAGCTCGACGTAGAGCCAGGGGCAGGGGGTGAGGGCGGCCGTGCCCTCCACGAGCGTGCCGCGCTGGGCCCGCTCGATCATGTGGTTCTGGTAGGCGCGGTTGTTTGGGGTCAGCTGGAGCTGGCGGATGTCCTCCGGCCCGTACCCGAGCGCCTCGCCGTAGCCTTCGTGGAGCTCCCCCTCGACGACGATCGCGAGGCGGGCCGCGTCGATGAACCAGAGCGTGTCGTCCGGATCTGTGCAGCGGGTGGAGAGGAGGGAAGCGGCGTCCGCAAAGGCCTCCAGGTAGCGCGCGTCCTGCATCTGATAAAACCCGAAGGTGTCCGAGTCCAGCGTGCCCTCGGCGAGAGCGTGGACGAACGGGTGGTCGAAGGCCGCCGTCCACGTTTCGTCGGCGTGGTCCAGGCAGGCCTTCGCAAAGGGCGGGAGTGAGAAGGCGCGGGCGTCGAGGGGAGCAGTCAGGTCCATGGGCGTGGCTTCGCAAAGGGAGGAGGGACGAAACGGGCGCGAAGCCAGGGGCGCCGAGGCCCAGGGACGGACGGGAGAGACGTGTGCTTTCCTGCGCCGGCATGACCCGGATCAGGTTCGGAGGGACTCTCTCAGCCCGGCCGCCGTGCGGCGCCGAACACCCCTAGCTTCGTTTCAAACGATACGCAAGAGAGCGGAAAGCGTCGACCCTATTGGTGAAAACCGGTGGGGGGTTTCGAAGAACTTTCCACAACCCTTTTCTCTGGAGGATCTGGGGACGTGTCACGAGTCCTGGGCCGGAGACTCCGTTGCGGGAAACCGCACGGTGAAGCAGCTGCCTTCTCCCTTGGCGGTCTCGACCGCGATGGTGCCGCCCATCTGCTCGGTTGCCTGCTTGGTCACGGCCAGGCCGAGGCCCGTGCCCTCGTACGTCCGTCCGGGGCCTTCCGACTCCTGGCGGAACGGCTCGAAGAGCTCCGGCACGCGGTCCGGATCCATGCCGACGCCGGTGTCCTCGACCTCCAGGACCACATCGCTTCCCTCGCTGCCGGCCCGGACGTGGACCGCGCCGCCCGCCTCGGTGTACTTCAGCGCGTTGGAGATCAGGTTCTGCAGGACGATCCGCAGGCCCCCCTCGTCCACGCAGGCCCAGAGCGGAGTGTCGGGTATTTCTGCCCGTAGGTCAATGTCTTCGGTGTGGCCCTGGGGCTCAAACAGGTCGGCGGCCCCCCGCACCTCCTCCGTGAGGTTGAGGGGGAGGCAGTCGAGTTTCATCTCGCCCGCCTCCAGTCGCGAGAGATTGAGCACCGCATCGAGCGTCCCCAGTAGACGGTGGCCACTTTCTTCGATGAGGGTGGCAAACTGATGCAGAGTGGCAACGGAAGAGTCCTCCGGTGTGGAGTGCTCCGATAGAGGTGCGACCTCGTCCCCAATGACCTCGGCGAATCCGATGATGGACGTCAGTGGGGTGCGAATTTCGTGACTCATGTTCGCGAGGAAGGCACTCTTCATCCGGTTCAGGCGCTCGGCCTCCTCTTTGGCGGAGACGAGCTCCCCTTCGTATTCGAGGCGGTCGAGCACGAGGGCGGCGTAGGTCGACAGGATTTCGACCAGGCGGCGGTCGAAGTCCTCGATGGCCCCGGTTTCCAGGGCCGCGACGGAGATGGCGCCGTGCGTCCCGATGGGGACGACGATGGTGGCCCGCACCGCTTCGTGGTGAAAGGAGTCGTCGACGGCACGCACGTCGTCGAAGGCCGTCGTGTGCCCGTCCCGAAATGTCGCGGCCACCACGTTCTCGCTCGCGATCCCGACGGACGACGGTTCGGGGAGGTGGTCGGACGCGTTCGGCGAGGTCTGGATCGGGACGAGCCGGTCGTTCTTGCGGAAACGAACGGTGACAACGGGGTCCCCAAACACCTCGTTGACGAGATCGACAATGCAGCGGCCCACCGCGGCCTTGTTCTCGGCACGAAGCACCTGGCTCGTGGTGGTGTAAAGGGCCTCCACCTTTTCCCGTCGCTCTTGGAGGATCTCCTCGCGACGCTTCCGCTCTGTGATGTCGGTGGCGACCCCGATGATGCGTTCGAGCCGTCCGTTCTCGTCGTATACCCCCGCGGCCCGGTCGTGAACCCACCGCACGGCGCCATCGGGCTGGACGATCCGATACGTCTCTTCGTAGGCGTCCGGGTCTTCGCGCTGGGTGTGCAGGGCTGCCTGAACGCGTTTGCGGTCGGCCGGATGAATCGCCTCCACCACGGCATTTGGGTGATCCTGTAGCTGGTCGATCGGGCGGCCCCAGATCTCCTCGTAGGCGTCGCTGATAAACTCAATCTCCGACTTGTCCGCCGGGCTCACCCACACCACGTCCGTGATGTTCTCACGGAGCTGCTCCAGCAGGCGGCCCCGCTCGCGGAGTTCACGTTCCCTTGCCTTCCGTTCGGTAATGTCGGTATAGATGGCATATCCTTCCGTCGGGCCCGGCCCGTCATCCCGGAGAGTCACCTGGACCCGAAAGTCTCGGACGCCGTCGGTCGTCTCGCGTCGCACCTCCCGGTCCACCGGCTCGCCGGCCAGCAGCCGGCGACGCGTCGAGTCCGCCTCGTCCCGCGCATCGGGCGGCACGATGTGGGCCTGGAGGTCCTCGATCCGACTCTGCTCTTCGCCGACCCCGAAGATCGCCTCAAACGTATCGTTGACGGTCTGGACCTGGAGGCGGCCCGCCTCGTCGGGCCGGCCGTGCACGACCGGCGTGGGCAGGTTGTGGAAGAGCGTTTCGAATCGGTCGCGCTCGGCCTTCATGGCTTGCACGGCCTCCTTCCGATCGGTAATGTCGAGAAGCACTCCATTGAAGAGAGTCTCGTCCTCCCTGCGCTCGGGCACCGCAGAACAGAGCAGCCAGATGCGTGTGCCGTCGGGCCGGTCGAACGGCATTTCGATGCGGGCGGGGCGGTGCTCAGTGATCGCCTCTCTCGTGCTGGCCACGTACCGCTCGCGGTACTCGGGCGGGAGGCACTGCACGAACCGGTCGTAAAACCCGTCCGGGTTGGAAGAGAGCCCCAGAACGGACTCGGCCTTCTCCCCGACGAAGTGGTACCCCCATTCCCCATTGGGGCGGGCGTAAAACTGGTAGGGCACGCCCGGCAGGCTGTTGGCGAGCCCGCGCAGCCGGGCCTCCTTCTCGTGGAGGGCGTTTTCAGCCCGCTTGGGCCCGGTAATGTCCCGCCCCGTCGCCATGAACTGTCGGGCCCCGTCGACGACGAGACATCGGACGTCTACGTCCACCGGGAACGTCGATCCATCTTTTCGCCGGTACCGGCCTTCTCGTTGATGCTGATCGCCAGGGGCCATGGTGGCCCATCGGTCGCGAGTCGCTTCCGGGTCCAGCGAGACGTCGAGCTCCCACATGCACATATCGGTGAGAGCGTCCGTGCCGTGCCCGGTCATTTCGCAGAGCCGCGGATTGGGCGAGAGAAGCCGTCCCTCGGCGTCGTGGAAGGCAATCATGTCGGGCGTTTCCTCAAACAGCGCCTCGAGACGGGGCGAGGCCTGCGACGACCGGTTGTTGTGCTGGCGGCGCTCCAGCGTCTGTTCTACGGCCTGCACGAGGAGGGCGAGCGCCGCGGCGTCCGACTCGTCGAAGGGCGGCTGCTGTGGAGCCTGGTCCACGAGGCAAAGGGTGCCGTACAGGGTCCCCTGTGCGACTACCTTCATCCCGAGATACGCGGACAACTGAGGCCCCTCGTGTGCGGGGGCGTCGCGCCAGCCCCGCTCCGGCGCGTTTGCGACGGCGAGGACGTCGTTGCGCACAATCACGTGCCGACAGAAGGCCTGTCCCAAGGGCGTGGTATCGCCCTTCGTGACAGCAGGGTGTGGCCCGCTCACCTCTACGACCTCGTGCGTCGATGCGGTCGCGTCGACGCGAGCGAGATACCCAAGTTCGACGCCGAGCCATTCGGTCCCGAGCCGAAGGAGGGCGCGCAGTGTTTCGGCGGGCCGCCGCGTCTCGTCGGTCCGGAGCTTGCGGAGACGGGCCCGACAGGCCCGGTTGGAAGGTGTGGCCGCCAGGGCCTCGCCGTTTCCGTGTACGGAAAAGAACGTCCCTGAAGGCTGGCCGAAGTCTTCCATACGGGGATAGGGTGCTATGTCGAGGTACAACTGTTTCCGCTCCGTGTCCTCGTACTGATCATCAGGCCCCTAAGATGTGAGACGGGCCTTCCTGAGAGAGATAAATGTGCTTCAAATAGATGTATACCCACACCTTGTTAAAATTTTGTCGGAGATAAACGTTCCGAGGCGTGCAGGCCAGCTACGTTTCGTCCGCCCCAGGGAGGTTCCAAATGGCCCCATCAGGGCCTGCGTTGAACACCGACGTGGGTCCGATGGTCGCGGTGTGTCCCCAGCTGCCGTGGATGTGGCCACAGACCGTCAGGAGGGGCGCTGTCGCTTCGACGGCCTCGCGCACTGCGACGCTCCCCAGCGACTGGCCTTTCGAGTCACGATCGACGGCGTTCTTGGGGGGCGAGTGGGAGACGAGCACGGCGCCGTCCGGGCAGTCGGCCAGGAGCCGACGGGCCTCTTCCTCGCTGAAGTCGTAGCTCCAGGGCCCGAACGGCGTCACCGGAATGCCGCCCCCAATCCCGAAAAACGGCTGGCCGTCGATTGTGACGCCGGTGCCATGGAGCACGTGGGCCTCGGGCCAGCCGATCGCGGACAGCTGCCCGGCGATCTCGTCCTCCGTCTCAGCGTTGCCCGGCACGAGGACCGTCGGCGTGGTGATGGCGGACAGGACGTCGAGTGGGGCCTGGAGATTCTGGCGCATCTGGCAGAAATCCCCGGCGCCCACGACGACGTCCGCCTCGGACGAGCGGTCCACGAGCTCGCGGCAGGCGTCGAGGTCGCCGTGCACGTCGCTGAAGAGAAGAAGCTTCATGTTTGAGGCGGGCGTTGGGGACAGGGCGTCTGGCGGTGTGCGCTGTGCGTCGTGTCGCGATGCCGAGCCCCCTGTGTCGTCGTGTGGGAACGCCCGTCAGGGGGTGTCCCGATCGGCGGAGTGGGCCGGGACTGGCAGGGGGCGGGCGGAGTTGCCGACGACGCCGAGGCTGCTGGCGGCCATGGCGAGGGCGGCGAAGAGGGGATTGATGAGGCCGGCCAGGGCGAGTGGAATGGCCACGGCGTTGTAGAGAAACGCCCAGGCCAGGTTCTGTCGGATGCGGCGCCGTGCGGCCTGGGCCAGGGAGAACACCGTCGAGACATGGGTCAGGTCGCCGCGCAGGATCACCACGTCGGCGGAGTCGGCGGCGAGGGCCGTGGGGCCGAAGGCGACGCCCACATCGGCCTCGGCGAGGGCGGGGGCGTCGTTGCTGCCGTCCCCGATCATGGCGACGGCCCCGTCGTCGCGCAGGCCGCGGACGAGGTCCGACTTCTCGGCGGGCTGCACCTCGGCGATCACGCGGTCGATGGCGTCGTGGGTGCGGAGCGGACGGGCCGCCGCGGCGCTGTCCCCGGTGAGGACCACGACCTCGCGCTCACTGCCCCGGAGCGCCGCCAGGACGTCGAGGCCCTCGTCCCGCAGCGTGTCCCCCACCACGATGAGGCCCTCCACCGCGCCGTCCCATCCCACGGCGACGGGCACCTGTGCATTTTGCTGGGCCGCCTCCGCCCGCTCGACCAGCTGGGTGCCCATGTCCAGTCCTTCCGCGGCGAGCCACTCGGGGTGCCCCACGCGCACACGGTCCCCGTCGATCCGACCCTCTACGCCCCGGGGGTGGCTGCGCACGTCGGTGGCCACGATGGGGGCGCCGTCGCCGGCGGGGACCGCCTCTCCGTTTTCCACGATGGCGCGGGCGACCGGGTGGGCGGCGTGCTGTTCCACGGCCCGGGCGCGCCGCCACGTCGTCGCGTCGGCGACGGCGTCGACCACCTGCATGGCGCCGGTCGTAAGGGTGCCCGTCTTGTCCACCGCCAGCGTATCGATGTCTGGGGCCGTTTCGAAGAGCGACACGTCCCGGATGACGATGCCGTGCTCCAGGGCGGTGCGCAGCCCCGAGGCCACGGCGAGGGGCGTGGCGAGGCCGAGCGCGCAGGGGCACGAGACGATCAGGACGGACAGCCCCGTGAGCAGGGCCGTCGTGGCGGAGGTTCCACTGATCCACTGCCCCCCGAACGCGACGGCCGCCAGCACCAGCACGAGCGGCACGAACACCGCCGCGATGCGGTCGGCCACGCGCTGGGCCCCGGGGTGGCTCGACTGGATGTTCCACATGAGGTGGACGAGGCGGTCGAGCGTGCTCTCGGCGGCGTCGCCCACCTCGATGGTGAGGGCGTTGTTGGTCACCACCGCGCCCCCAATCACGTCGTCGCCCTCCGTGCGCGTCACGGGCAGCGACTCGCCGGTCACCAGCGACTCGTCCACCGCGGCGCGGCCCTCCGCCACGGTGCCGTCCACCGGGATGCGCTCCCCGGCCCGCACCTGCACCCGGTCGCCCGGCATCAGGGCGTCGACCGCAACGGTCTCCGTCCCGCCGCCCTCGGTGGTGCGCCGTGCCTCGTCCACCTGCTCGCGGGTGAGCGTGCTCAGCAGATCGGTCGCGCGGCGCTTGACCTGATCCTCGTAGTAGTGGCCCAGCGAGACGGCCATGATGATGACAACCGTGACGTCGAAATAGACGTCCGTCTGTCCCGTGAGCACGGCCCCGGTGCTGTAGAGGTAGGCGCTCACGGCGGCCAGGCCCACGAGCAGGTCCATGTTGGGCTGGAGCACGCGCAGGCTGACCGCGGCGCCCCGCAGCGTGGGCCAGCCGGTCACGAAGAGGACGAAGGTGGTAAACGCCCACACGTTCGTCAGGATGTACGTCCCACCGTCCGCGCCGAGGTCGACGAGGCCTTCGCCGCCGAGATGAACGGGGTAGAGCAGGACGATGTACACGGCCATCACCATCATGCCGAAGAAGCCGCCGAAGATGAGACGGGCGGCGGTGTTCTGGTCGGCGGCCTCGTCCGCCGGCGCCTCCAGGTGCGCCTCGTAGCCGGCCTGGCTGAGGAGGGCCGGCAGGTCCGATTCGTCATGCCGGGACGGGTCGTACGCCACCTTTGCCATGTCGGAGGCGTAGCTCGCCTCCGCCTCGTGGATGCCGTCCGTCGACGCGGCGACCGTCTCGATAAAGTCCTCGCAGCTGGTGCAGTGCATGCCCCGAACGTGGAGGAAGGCGGTCTCCGTCTCGGCCCCGTGTGCCTCGTGGTTGTGATTGTGGCCGTCGCCGTGGTGGCAGCAGCCCTCGTGCTCCGCCTCGTCGGCGACGCGGTGCGCCTCCAGGCAGCCGGAGCAGCAGAACACGCCGTCCACGTCGTCGGCCGTGACGGGGGCGTCGGTCGGGGCGTCGCAGTAGGTGCAGGCGGGCATGGGAAAAAGTAAAAGGGTGAACAATTTGACCGTATATGCAACGCCGGTGGCCCCCTCTCGATTCGCCTGCGTCACAGAGGAATCGTAGGAGCCTGGACCCGTTGCCTGTAGATCGAGGAGAGCAGGCTGAGCCGCTCAACATTCCCTCTCGGTCCTGGTAAAGAAAAATCCTACATTGGATTATTGTTTTTTCATATTATTGCCTTCGGCGTTCCGTCGCAAAAGCCATCAAAGATTTGTCCCATGAGTCCCTCGTTTCCCGAAGGGTCCCCTGAAGAGGTCGATCAGGTTCCACAGTCCTCCTCCGTGCCCACTGCGACCCGTGAAGAGCCGGACTTCCCCGTTGTCGGCATCGGTGCTTCGGCCGGGGGCGTCGAGGCGCTCCGCCGCTTCTTCCGTCATCTTCCCGGCGAGGAAAGCCTTTCGGGCGAGGGGGGCATGGCCTTCGTCGTCGTGCTGCACCTCTCGCCCGACCACGAGAGCAACCTCACCGAGATCCTCCAGCACGAGACGGACCTGCCAGTGCAGGCGGCTACGGACGAATGTCCCCTGGAGCGGGGTCACGTCTACGTCATTCCGCCCCAGCACGAGATGCGAGTGGACGAGGCGACGCTTCGGCTGTCGGACCGCTCGTTGAACCACCGGCCCGACACCATCGACGCCCTGCTGGGGTCTCTGGCGGAGGACTACCAGGGCCAAGCCATCGGCATCATTCTGTCGGGCACCGGAGCGGACGGGACCCTCGGCCTCCGCTCGGTGAAGACCTACGGGGGCATTGCCATGGTCCAAGAGCCGGCCGACGCCGAGCACAAGGAGATGCCGCGCAACGCGCTGGACGCGGGGGTCATCGACCTCGTGGCCCCTGCGGATGAGCTCGCGGAGCGCCTGGTGGCCTACCGGCAGAATGCCGATGCCATTCAGCTTCCGGAGTCCGAGGAGGCCCTCCCCACAGGCGATCAGACCACCCTCCAGAAGATTTTCACAGAGCTGCAGGCCCACACCGGGCACGACTTCAGCCACTACAAGCGGTCGTCCGTGCTACGGCGGCTCGAACGCCGGCTTCAGGTCACCAACGTGGAGACCCTCGGTGCCTATCTCCAGGTTCTTCAGGACCAGCCGGGGGAGGCCCGGGCCCTCTACAAGGAACTGCTCATCAGCGTCACGCGGTTTTTCCGGACGCCGGAGGCCTTCGAGACGCTTGCCGGCACCATCATTCCGTCGCTGTTCGACGGTAAATCTTCCGACGAAGAGGTTCGCGTATGGGTGGCCGGGTGTGCCACGGGGGAGGAGGCCTACTCCCTCGCCATGCTGCTCCGCGAGCACGCCCGCACGCTCGACGTGCCGCCCGAGCTTCAAGTCTTTGCCACCGACGTCGACCCCGAGGGCCTCGACACGGCCCGGACGGGGGTCTATCCGCCCACCATCGAGGCCGACGTGTCGGAGCCCCGCCTCGATCGGTTCTTTCTGCGCGAGGACAATCAGTACCGCGTGACCCGGTCGCTGCGCAACTCGGTGGTCTTCGCCGAGCACGACCTGACCCAAGACCCGCCCTTTTCGAACCTGGACCTGGTGTGCTGCCGGAACCTGCTCATTTATCTCGACCAGGAGATGCAGGAGCACGTCTTCCGGCTCTTTCACTATGCCCTGAACGACGACGGCGTTCTGTTCCTCGGGCCGTCGGAGGCGATCGGGCCGGCCCAGTCGCTCTTTTCGGTGACCGATGAGACGCGGAGCATTCTGAAGAGAACGACCGGGGCCGACGGCAATCGGCCCATGCCCCTCTTCCCCCCCTCGGAGACCGTGGTGGAGCCGAGCCCGCAGCCCACGACCTCTCGGGCCGCGGGGCAGGACCTGGCGGGCCTCCACCAGCGCCTGCTGAAGAAACAGATGGCGAGCGTCATCGTCGACGAGACCCACGAAATTGTCCACCTCACGGAGCGCGCCGGGGCATTCTTGCAGCAGGAGGGCGGGACGCCCACCCACAATCTCCTCGACAAGGCGGCCCCGTCGCTGCGGTTGGAACTGCGAAGTGCCCTGTACCAGGCGTTCCAGAAGGGCGAGACGACCGAGCGGACTCTCCCGATGTCCGGCTCGGCCGGCGCGCCGGGGCCTGTTCGCGTGCAGGTAGATCCCGTCGACGATCCCGACCGGAGCCGCTCCCTCGTGCAGGTGCGCTTCGAGGAGGTCGACGGGCCTTCGCCGGCCCTGGCGGAGGATGAGGCAGATCCGGAGCTGGAGGCCGGGCCGACGACGCGGGAGTGGGACCTCGAGGAGGAGCTGGAGGACACGAAGGAGCAGCTCCAAGTGACGACCGAGAAGTACGAGACGGTCACCGAGGAGATGGAAACGGCCAACGAGGAGCTCATGTCGATGAACGAGGAGCTGCAGGCCAAGAACGAAGAGCTCCAGACCAGCAAGGAGCAGCTGCAGTCTGTCAACGAGGAGCTGACGACCACCAACCAGCAGCTCAACGCGAAGGTAGAGGCGCTAGACCGGGCCAAAAACGATCTCCAGAACCTGATGGAGGCGACGGAGGTGGCGACCCTGTTCCTGGGTCGGGACCTGGAAATCCGGCGCTACACCCCACCGATCACGGACATCTACGGCCTCCGGGAGTCGGATGTGGGACGCCCGATCACCGACTTCACCCCCAAGATTCAATGCGACTCGCTGGTGGACGATGCCAAGCGCGTGTTGGGCGACCAGACGCCGATCGAGCGCGAGGTGCGGGGTGAAGAGGGCCTTTCCGTCGAGGAGGGCCGAGCGTGGTACCTGATGCGTCTCCGGCCGTACCGCAGCCCGATGGAGGACGTGGACGGGGTGGTGGTGACCTTCGTGGACATCACTGCCCAGAAGCACGCCGCCGAGAGCCTCCGGGAGGAGCGCGACCTCGTGTCGGCCCTCGTCGACACCGCCGGCGCGCTGATCGTGGTGCTGAGTGAAGACGGGTCCATCGTCCGCTTCAACACCGCGTGTGAGCAGGAGATGGGCTACGCGGCTGCGACAGCGGAGGGGGAAGACCTGCGTGACCTCCTCGTGGCCCCGACCGACCGAGACGCCGTGACGGAGCACCTGACGGCACTCCGGAACGGAGCCACCGAGCGGGTGGACGTGGAGATGGAGTGGATCACTGAGGGCGACCAACTCCGCATCATCCGGGGGTCCATTACGGCCCTGGCGCGGCCCGACGGAGCGGTGCGCCACTTCATCGTGACCGGTACCGACGTCACGGAGCACCGCGAGCTCGAACGTGAAATCATCGAGATCAGCGACCGGGAGCGCCACCGCATCGGGGCAGACCTGCACGACGTGATCAGCTCGGGGCTGACGGGCGTGACGATGCGCGCGGAGACCCTTGCCCACAAGCTCGAAGAAGAAGAGACTGCGGTGGAAGCGGAAGACCTCCACACCATCACGGAGAAAACCAAAGAGGCCGCCGACCAGATTCGGTCCCTCTCCCATATGCTTGTCCCCAAGGCGCTCCAGAACGGTCACCTAGCGGGGGCCCTCGTTAATCTGGTGGAGGACGAGGAAGACTTCTCGGGCCTCACGTGCGACTTTGTGGGCGACGAGACGGAGATGCGCCTAGATGACGAGAGCGCCGCGATGAACCTCTACCGCATCGCCCACGAGGCGGTGGCCAATGCCCGGGAGCACGCCGACCCCACCCGCATTGCGGTCGACCTGCGACGGGAGGACTCGGATCTCGTCCTCACGGTTCGCGATGACGGGGTGGGGTGGGACGAAGACGACCCGCCCGATGATGGGCTGGGTCTCCACCTCATGCGCTACCGGGCGAACCTCATCGGCGCCTCGCTTGCCCTCGCCACCCGCAACGGGGAGACGGCGGTGGAGTGCCGCCTGCCGCTCTCGTAGTGGTGGCCCCGGGTGAGCGAGCAGCGAGATTCCATCAGGGGCGATGTCGCAGGCGACTGAGGATGCCCCCAACCCGTGAACGTTGGGTAGCATTGCAGGCCTGCGGGCGCGTGTCTTCGGCGTGTGCCCACCTCGGATGACCGCTTCTCGGCGTTCTTCGGCGGTCTGCCGTCCGTCGACTGCGGTTTTCGCACATGAAGGTGGCTGCGTCCGCGCTCAACGCACAGTGTTGAAGTGTGACCGAGTGTTGACGGAGGAAAGGGGCGTGGAGACGGTTCACTTCACGGAGAGGGGAAGGTCCGAAACGCGGAGGCAGTCCGTGTGGGAAGTCTCGCCGTTCAGAGAGGAGCCTCGCGCTTCGGTCAAACTCCCAATCTAACCCAAGAGCATGGGGGCATAGACGCTGGAAAATCGCGGCGCAGGCAGCCGTTCACCATCGATGTCCACACGACCCCGGCTCTCGTAGACAGGGACCCCCCCACAACCTCATCCTGGCTTCACGCCGTGGGCTTGGGCGGAGCCCACGTGCTTTGTAGGTTGGCTTCGCAATAGTGTCGTCTCTCCTCCGATTCCCAGTCGCCACGATGACCTGGTGGGAAGCATTGCTCCTCGGCCTCATCCAGGGCCTCACCGAGTTCATTCCCGTCTCTTCCTCCGGCCACCTCGTGTTGGGGCAGTACCTGCTGGGGCTCGACACGGGGACCGCCGATGTGACGTTCGAGGTGTTTGTTCACTTCGGCACCGTGCTCAGCATTCTCACCGTGTACTGGGACGAGGTGGCGGAGCTTCTCTGGGAGGCCTGGGCCGGGCTGCGGGCGCCGAGCGCCGTTCCTACGCGCTACGCCGAGAACGACACCTTCCGCCTCGGCGTCTTCATCCTCGTCACGCTCGTGCCCACCGGGGTGGCGTATGTGCTCTTTCGGGAGCCGCTGGAGCAGGCGTTTAACAGTCCCTGGCTCACGAGTGCGATGCTGCTGGTGACGGGCGTCCTGCTCCTGCTCACGCGGATCGGGCCGCGCCCGGACGGGGGTCTGAGCGGCATCAAGGCGGTCATCGTGGGGGGGGCGCAGTCGTTTGCCATGATCCCGGGCATCTCACGGTCGGGCGCCACGATCTGCACGGCCCTCTACCAGAATGTCGAGCCGGAGCGGGCGGCGAATTTTTCGTTTCTGATGCTGCTGCCGGTGGTCCTCGGGGCCACCTTTCTCAAGGGCCTAGAGCTTGCGGAGCAGGGCCTCGGGACGGCAGGAGTGCCCCTTTTGCTGGGCACCGTGGCGGCGTACGGGTCCGGCATCGGGGCCATCTACGTGGTGCTCGACGTGGTGCGGCGGGGGAATCTGCAGTACTTTGCCTACTACTGCTTCCTCGTCGGCGGGGTGGGGCTGTGGCTGCTCTAGGAGGGTATGAGAGAAGGGAGGAGAGGGAACGGGCAAGAGCGTCTCGCTGTCGTGTCGGTAGGGTCTGAAGTATGGCGTCTTCGAACGTGTCGTCTGTGCTCGTGGAGCGGAGCCCGGTGTACTACGGGTGGGTGGTGCTCAGCATCTCAACCCTCGGGATGGCAGCCACGCTGCCGGGACAGACGGCGGGCATCTCGCTCTTCATCGACGCGTTCATCGAGGACCTGGGGCTGTCCCGGTCGGTCGTCTCGTGGCTCTACACCGCCGCGACGGTGATTGGCTCCCTCGCCCTGCCGCTCGCGGGGCGGCTTCTGGACCGCTACGGCCCGCGCCGGGTGGCCGTCGCCCTCATTGCCCTGCTGGCGATAAGCTGTGTGGGGATGCGCTGGGTAAGCGGCTGGGTCGGCGTGTTCGTGGGGTTCATGTGCCTGCGGGGCTTTGGGCAGGGGGCGCTCAGTCTCGTTAACAACCACGCGGTGAACCTGTGGTTTGAGCGCCGCCGCGGGCTGGCGGTGGGCGTGCTGGGGGTCGGCATGGCCGGGGCCACGGCCCTCTTCCCGCCCCTCATGGAAATGGGGCTGCAGGCCTATGGGTGGCAGACGACGTATCTGATCATGGGCGGGCTTCTGGTGGTGATCATGCTGCCGCTCGGGGCGCTCCTCTACCGCGATGCCCCGGAGCGCTACGGCCTCTCGCCCGATCCGCCTGTTGCGTCCCCCAACCAGGAGATGGCCTCCGGTGCGGCCTCCTCGAAGACGACCGGTGCCGAAGACGCGGCGATTCGGGGCGTTCGCCCGGCGGTGGCCTACCGGACGTGGACGTTTTGGCTCTTCACGGGGGCGGGCGTCTGTACGGCCGGCTTCGGGACGGGCCTCCTCTTTCACCACTTCTCGATCCTGGAAGAGGTGGGCGTGGCGCGCGGCCGGGCCGCGCAGTTCTTCGTCCCGCTCGGCGTCGTGACGGGCCTTCTCAACGTGGGCACGGGGTGGCTCGTGGACCGCTATCCGCCGCGCCTCCTGCTCGCGGGGCAGCTGACGCTCTTCGGCGCGATGATGGCGCTCTTGCCGGCGGTCGACACGACGGCGGAGGTGTGGGCGTACGGCGGCGTCTTTGGGGTCGCGCAGGGCATGCAGGGGGCGCTCCTCGGGAGCGCCTACGCCTACTACTTCGGGCGGGCGCACCACGGCACCATCCGCGGCCTGGCCAACACGGTCTTTATCGGCGGCACGGCCATCGGCCCGGCGGTGCTGGCGCTGGGGCCGGATTTTCTGGGCGGCTTTGCGCCGATCCTGTGGATCGTCACGCCGATTCCGCTCGTGCTGGCCCTCGCCGCGCTCGTGGGGTGGGGGATGGACTGGGACGCGGGGGTCCTGGAACGCGGAGAAGAGGGGTAAGGGGGAGAGGGGGCTCCTCGAACATCGTTCAGGAGAAAGCGCTGGTGTAGATGCGCCGGTGATGGAGGGGGCTGATTCGTAACAATCGCCGTGCTCCTCTCGTCCCCCCTGAGGTACTCCACGGAGGGGCTCCTGCATCTTTTCAGGGCGCCTCCCGTTATAGGAGCAGCTAGCCTCTCTTCCCCCCTATGTCCAACGCTATGCGACTCACCGACGACGAAAAGGCCGTTCGCCGCGAGATTGAAGAGTGGCAGCACGCGGACGCCTCCGTGGCGTCGCAGGCCATGGACTGGGCCATGCGGCCGGTGGACTGGGCCGTGGAGCAGGTCGTGTCGCCCGACCAGATGGACCAGGTGACCGAGCGGATCGAGCAGTTCTTGTCCACCCTCAGCGACGCGTCGGAGTGGACCCACGCGTCCGAGGATATCCTGTCCGCCGCCGAGGACCGGGGCCTGCCTGCCGAGGCCGTTCAGGACCTGCGCAACCGTCCCATCGACGACCTCGACGCGCTGGCCCGCAGCCGCTTCCGGCAAAACACCATTCTCGCGGCCCTGGGGGGCGGCGGAACGGGGCTCGCCGGCACGGCCTTCGTCGCCGCCGACATTCCGCTCCTCTTCACCATCAACCTGCGCCTGATCCAGCAGATTGCGGCCAGCTACGGCTTTTCGCTGGAGGGGCCCATGTTTCGACCGCTGGTGCTGTCGGTCTTCAATGTCGCCGCGTCCGGGGGGCGGGAGGCCCGCAACGAGGCGCTGCGCGAGGTGAGCGTCGCCGCGGCCGCGTTTGCCGACGACCTCGACTACGCGGGGCGCGTGTCCGGCACCTTCCGCGACCAGAACCGGCACCTCCCGCGCGAGATTGCGAAGACGCTCCTGGAGCGCAAGCTGGGACAGACGGTTCCGTTGGCGGGAGCGGCCGTGGGGGCGGGCGTCAACTACTGGTTCACGACCCAGACCGCCGAGTCGGCCTTCATGTGCACCCGGGCGCTGTATCTGGACTGGAAGGAACGACGATAGGAGTGGGAGCGTGGAGAAATGGGCGAAAGGGGGAGAACCATCATTCATGCCCCCATTCTCCCACGCACCCATTCCCCTACGCTCGTGCTTGTAGCAATAGTAGGACGGCCGAACGTCGGCAAGTCCACCCTTTTCAATTGCCTCACCGGCTCGCGCCAGGCCATCGTCGAGGACACGCCCGGTGTTACGCGCGACCGCGTCTACGGGGAGGCCGAGTGGCAGGGCCACACCGTCCCCCTCGTCGACACCGGCGGCTACGTCCCGCGCTCGGACGACCCCTACGAGCGGGCGATCCGCGAGCAGGCCGAGATTGCGCTGGAGGACGCCGACGTGATCCTCTTCGTGGTGGACGTGACGACCGGCACCACGGAGATGGACACAGAGATTGCGGCCATACTCCGCCCGACCGAAACGCCCGTGATGGTCGTCGCCAACAAGGCCGACAACGAGGAGCGTGAGTGGGCGGCGAGCGAGTTTTATCAGTTCGGCCTTGGGGAGGTCTTTCCCGTGAGCAGCACCAACAAGCGGGGCGTCGACGACATGATGGCCGCGCTCGTCGACGCGCTTCCGGGCACCGAGGCGGAGGCGGATACGGATCGGGTGCGCGTCTCACTCGTGGGCAAGCCCAATGCGGGCAAGTCGTCGCTCGTGAATGCCACGCTGGGGTTCGACCGTGCCATCGTCACCGAGACGCCCGGCACCACGCGCGACACGGTGCAGTCCGTGGTGCAGTATGAGGGACGCGACCTGATGCTCGTGGACACGGCCGGCATGCAGAAACGCTCCAAGGTTGAGGGCGTGGACTTCTACGCTACCGTTCGCAGCGAGCGGGCCATCCGGGCGGGGGACGTGTGCGTGCTCGTCCTCGACGCGACCGAGGAGCTGCACAAGCAGGACCTGAGTGTGCTCTCGGAGGTCAACGAGCACAAGAAGGGCATGGTGGTGGCCGTCAACAAGTGGGACCTCGTCCCCAAAGACGACGGGACGATGAAGCAGTACACAAAGTACCTTCGGCAGTACCTCGGTACGCTCGACCATGTGCCCCTCGTGTACGTGTCGGCCGTCACCAAGCAGCGGGTGTACAAGCTGCTCGACACGGCCCTGGAAGTGGCGGAGGAGCGGGAGAGGCGCGTGCAGACGAGTGATCTGAACGACGTGGTCCAGGCGGCCCTCGACGAAAAGCACCCTCCGACCACGAGCAGTGGGGCATTCGTGAACATCACCTATGCCACGCAAGTGCGCACGGCCCCGCCCGTGTTCGTCTTCTTCGCCAACCACCCCGAGGGCATCCGCACGGACTACAAGCGGTATCTGGAGGGCACGCTGCGGGACGCGCTCGGGTTTGAAGGCGTGCCGCTGACGCTGGTCTTCAAGGAGAAGTAAGCGCCGGCACCCGTCGTGGCCACGAGCCCTTTCGGAATTGGGGAGAGATCGCGCTTATTGTTGCGGGTTCGTCATGGACACCTGCGGGGCTTGATCTGTAGATAACGTGTATTCATCGTCACTCCTGCGCATGTGCGGCCGCCAAGACCGGCGCCGCAGAGGCCACGATCCGCATGGGATCCACCGATTTGAGCGATCTGAAGGACCGGTCCGAACGGATCCGGCTGGGCCGCAAGGTGCGCGCCTACCTTGTGCACCTGTTTACGGCGTCGGGGGTGGCGTTCGCGTTTCTGGCCATGCGGGAGGTCGTGCGGGTGGATCTGGACCCGCGATGGGTCTTCGGGTGGCTCACGCTGGCGGTCTTCATCGATGCGGCCGACGGGCCCCTGGCCCGCCTCTGGGACGTAAAGCTCTACGCCTCCCGCATTCTCGGCCGGACCATTGACCTGATCGTCGACTACCTGACGTTTACGTTCATCCCCCTCATTCTGGTGTGGCGGATGGACTGGCTGCCGGGGTGGGACGGCCTGTGGGTCACGCTTGCGATGGTGGCCAGCCTCCTCGGGTTCGCCAACACCGCGGCGAAGCAGAGCGAAGAGGGCTTCTTCCTCGGCTTTCCGTCGTACTGGAACGTCGTGGCGTACTACGTGGGCCTGCTCGCCGTCGAGTACGGCGTCGTCGGGGCCTACATGTCGCTGGGGTCGGTGCTTGCGCTCACGGTCCTCACGCTGGTGCCGGTCCGGTTTGTCTACCCGAATGCGGCTCCGTCCCCGTGGCGCGCCATCGTTACGGTGGGGGGGCTCGCGTGGCTCGGGCTGTTGCTGGCGCTGCTGCCCACCTTTCCCGAGCTGCCGGCGTGGGGGGGCGACTGGGTGCTGTGGGTGTCGTTCCTCTATCCGGCCTTCTACTTTGGCCTCTCCGGCTGGCTGGACTGGGAGAGCACGTAGGTCGTCACCGACGGTCGAGGGCCTCCAGGCGGGCGCCGATGCTGTCGGCCAGTACGCCAAGAGAAGCCCCGAGACGAGTGGTGAGGGCGCGGTAGTCCGTAACCGGCCAGTCGGCCGTCCGGTGCTCGGTCCGGTCGCGGGCCAGCATCGTTTCGTCCGCCGGGTCGAGGATCGTCCAGCGCACACGCGTCCGGACATGCCCTTCTGGGGGGGACGCCTGGTCGTCGGCGTCCGGCCCCGGGGGACGCGGGCCGACGCCCTCGAAGCGGAGAACGTGCAGCTGGAGAAGGTAGTCGAACGTTGCGCCGCGCGGCCATGGCACCATCTCCACGGAGCGGACGCCCGGGCGGGCCTCCAGCGCGCGCGCCACGGAGCGGCCAATGCCCTGGTCCAGGTCCTCGCCCCACCGGTGAAACTCGGAAAATTCGATCGTATTGGCGTCGTGGCGCGTCACGATGCGGGTCTCGTCGAGGTAGGAGGCCAGGCGCGGGGTGCGCAGTCCGATGCGTAGGCCCGTTGTGTCCGGGGAAGATCCCTCTGCCGAGACTGTATCCGGAGACGAGGCGCCGTCGAGGAGATGATAGGTGGCGTCGCTGGTGCGCGGCTCCAGCAGGCGCACGCACCCCGCCACGGCGAGCCCGACCAGGCCCATGGCCAAGACCCCCAGCCCGAGCCGACGCAGAAAAACGGAAGCGGAAGACACGGTCATGCGACTACTGTTCGTTCGAGGGAGGGGGTTCTTCGCGGCCGCGGAGGAACATGCTGGGGTTTCGCTCCAGGGACTGGATGAGCACCCGCAGGGCCTCCGTGGCCTCCGACAGGTTCGAGAGGGCCTCGTTCATCTGGTAGCCGATGCCGGAGTCGGTGGACAGGGTCTGGTCCACCTCGGTCATCGTGCGGCGCATGCGCTTCAGGGTCTTGCGGAGCTGCCGGCTCGTCGTTTCGAGCTCGTCGGCCGTCGGCTCCACGCCCCGGTCGAGCCGTTGGATGAGGGACTGCGCGTCCTTGATGGTGGCCCGGAGCCGCTCGGTGGCCTTCGGCATGTCCTGCAGCGTGGTGCGCACCTCCTCGGACTCGACCACCTCCCGCACCGACTCGATGGTGGTGAGTGCCGAGCGGTTGATCGCCTCGGCGTCGAGCGCCTCCAGCTTGTCGTTGGCGTTGACGAGGAACGTGACCAGGTTTTCGTTGATCTGCGTCACGTCGAACTGGCGCAGGTTCGTGACGAGGCCGGACGCCCCCTCCCCGAGCTTGGCGAGGGGCGAGAGCTCGGTCGGAATGGAGAGTCGGGACGGCGGCCCCTGAGCGAGCACGGCCGAGTCCGGGTTGGAAATGTACGTGAGCTCGACGTACAGCTTGCCGGTGACGATGCTCTCAAGCTGCAGCTGGGCGCGCAGTCCGTCCTCGATTTGGTCGCGGAGCAGGGCCGGGTCGTCAAGGTTGAGGCGCGCCCCGGTCGTGTCCGTTACGGGATCGAGGTTGATCGCGTACTGCACCGGCACCTGAAACGTCTCGTTTTCGAGGTCGACGCGCAGATTGATGTCGGTCACCTCGCCGATGGGCACGCCCTTGAACTTGACCGGGGCGCCCACGTCGAGCCCGTTGACCGACTCATCGAAGTAGCTGATGAACGTCGTCCGCTGCTCGAAGAAGTGTCCGGAGCCGAAGGCCCCCACCCCCACGACGCCCAGCGCCAGGGCGCCGACGACGAAGAGGCCGATAAGGGTCGGGCTGACACGTTGGCTCATAGATCGGAGCGTCGAGCGGGCGGGGGCCCGGCACTATTCATTGTCGAGAGACCGAGTCAGAAACTGGTACACGCGCTCGTTGGGTGGGTTGCTTCGCAGGTCCTCGGGCGGGCCGAGGGCCGTCATCGTCTTGGTTTCAATGTCGAGGTAGAGCGCGCGGTCGGCGATCGTAAAGATGCTTTCGAGGTCGTGGCTCACCACCACGACGGTCGTGTTGAGGCTGTCGCGCAGCTGCAGAATCAGGTCGTCGAGGCGCCGGGCGCTGATCGGGTCGAGGCCGGAGGTGGGCTCGTCGAAGAACAGCAGGTCGGGGTCGAGGGCGATGGCCCGGGCCAGGGCGGCGCGCTTCCGCATCCCCCCGCTGATTTCGTGGGGACGGAAGTCCTCAAAGCCGCGCAGGCCGACGAGGGCCAGTTTAAGCGACACGATCCGGTCGATGTCCGGGGCCGTGAGGGCCGTGTGTTCTTCGAGGGGCAAGGCCACGTTCTCGGCGAGCGTCATGGTGCTCCAGAGCGCGTCCGCCTGGTAGAGGATGCCCACCTCACGGAGCATCGCCGCGCGTTCGTCGGCGTTCATGGCCCATAGGTCGCGCCCCTCAATCCGAATCGTGCCCGCGGACGGGTGCATCTGCCCGAACAGGTGCTTGAGCAACGTGCTCTTGCCGGACCCGCTCCCGCCCATGATGGCAAAAACTTCCCCCGACTCCACGTCAAACGTGAGGTCTTCCATCACCACGAAGGACCCGAAGGCGAGCACGAGGTCCTCGGCCGAAATGGCGGGAGGGGACGGAGGAGACGACACGGCGAAACCGGAGAATGCGAGTTGGGAACGGGAGGCCTGGAGGGCGAGTGCTCGGCCGCGCTCGTCGGGCGGGCCGTTCGTACCCCCCCTTAAAATTGGAGCACGGCGGCGGCCCAGTCAATGATGGCGTTGGCGAAGACGATGAGGAGGATGCCGGTGACGACGGCGGACGTGGTGGCCTGGCCCACCGCGGAGGCGTCGTCTCCGGTGTGGAGGCCGCGCATGCACCCGGCGAGGCCGATGATGCCCCCGTACACGACGGCTTTGAAGATGCCCACGAGGGCATCGGACAGCACGACCGGTTCCAGAAGGCCCATGAGAAATTGCGTGGTCGTGAGGTCGAGCATCGTTACGGCCACGCCCATGCCGCCGAGAATGCCCAGTGCGTCCGCGTAGAGCGTAAGCATGGGCAGGGCCAGCACCACCGCCAGAATGCGGGGGGTCACCAGAAAGTCGATCGGCGAGATGCCGAACGTTTCCAGCGCGTCGATCTCCTCGTTCACCTTCATGCTTCCGAGCTCGGCGGCGAACGCGGCCCCGGTGCGCCCCGTCATGATGATGGCGGTCATGAGGGCCCCCAGCTCCCGCAGCATGCCGTAGCTGACGAGGTAGGACACAAAGTAGTCGGCCCCGAACCGCTGGAGCACCACCGCCCCCAAAAACGCGACGATGAGGCCGACGAGGAGGCTGATGACCGTGACGATGGGCAGGGCCGACGCGGTGCTTGCCTGCAGGGCCTCCCCGAAGGCGCGCCAGCGCATCCGTCCCTGTCCCGTGAGGACGGCCCCCACACTGCGGACGGCCCGCCCCAGAAACGTGACGAGTGCGTGTGCCTCATCGTACGCGGCTAGGCCCCAGTGGCCGAGGCGGGCGAGCAGAGATGTGTCTTCCGCTTCCGGCGTCGTGTCCTCCTCCGGCACGGCCTGCGAGAGCGCAACGAGCCGCTCGAGGGCAGCGGGGAGCGTACCGGTCTGCACCTCCAGGCCGTGGGCCCGGCCGTAGTCGGCAACCTCGAAGAGGAAGGTGACGAGGCTGCTGTCCCAGTCGCCCAGCTCGGAGGTGTCAAATGCAATCGCCGTTACGGGACTCGATGGGGCGGCGTTCACCACGACGGCCTGCACGTCGGGCAGAGGCGAGGCGAGCGTCCAGTCGCCCACGGGGGCGAGGACCAGTGTCTCGTCGGCATGGCGCGTCTCGACCTGCATCGCGGCGGATGCGGTTCGCGGAAAGGAAGAGGGCGATCGGAGGAAGAGGCGCTCGGCGGTGAGAACCCGGTGTTGAGGAGGACGAGGATGCTACCGGCCATCGCTGGCGTCCGTCCGTTCCTGCACGCGCTCCCGGTACTCTTCGTTGGCATAGACGGCCACCTCGACGCGCCGGTTTTGCTGTCGTCCCTCCTCTGTCTCGTTGGAGGCGACGGGCTCGGTCTCGCCCCGTCCCACGGACGTCAGGCGGTTCGCGGCAACGCCGAGGGTCCCCAGATAGCTCGTCGCCGATTCCGCACGGCGGTTCGAAAGCTCTCGGTTGTAATCCTCTGCGCCCTGGGCGTCCGTGTGGCCCACGACGAGAATGTTGGTCTCCTCAAACTCCTCCATGCTTTCTGCGAACTCGGTCAGGTTCTGACGGGCCTCGTCGCGGAGGGCGGACGAGTCGAAGTCAAACAGGAGGCCGCTGTCGAACGTCACCTTAATGCCCTCGCCGACCCGTTCGACGTCGGCGTTCTCGAGCTCCTCGTCGAGCTCCTCGGCCTTGGTGTCCATGCGGTTGCCGATGATGGCGCCTGCTGCTCCGCCCACGGCCGCCCCAATGATGGCGCCCTCGGCGGTCCCCCCGGCGGCCTTCCCCACGGCGGCCCCGGCCGCGCCCCCGGCCCCCGTGCCAATGATGGCCCCTTTCTGCGTGTTGCTCAGCGACGAGCACCCGCCGAGGAAGAGGGCCGTGATGAGAAGAAGGAACGGGGCGGAGGGACGAATGGACTGCATGGTGATAGCAGGAAGAATGAAAGGGAAGAGGGTAGAGAAGAACGCAGGGACCCGCGGTGCCTGGGTCCGTCTGCGATTTCTTATCAACGGCAGTTCGAGTCTGAAGTTGCCGCCGAGGGGCGTCGGTGGCTGCACGGCCGCAGACAGGCGGTCCCGGACGGCTCTTGAGGATGTGTCGTGTCCCGATTCGCATGGAGGGCGTCTCTCCTTCGTGTCCCAGTGCCGTCCCCGGACCGGCAGGCGCTCGGGGGGGCTTCCGAGTCAGAGGGCCGAACGTCCGGGGGAGCAGCCTCCGCGGGGACGCAGGCCGATGGGAGGCACAGAGCGTCCGACCGCCGCTATGTGGCTTCCCCGGCCATCGCCTCCGTCAAGGTTTCGCGGGTGTCGTCGAGTCGGGTCTTCAGTGCATCGCTGAGGACGACGTCGTAGTCCCGAGCCGAAGCGGTGGGCGAGTGAAGGCGCGGCGGCAGCTCGCCACGCCGCACCGACGCGTGCTCCCGGACGGCCCCCAGGGGGCGGGGGGCACCCGCCTCGGTCCGTGTCCCATCGGCCATGACCCGCTCCAGCAGCGGGGCCCCGCTCGCCTGTCCGTCCTCGGTCGCGATGACGTCCCGCACGGCCGTTCCCTCTTCGTATTGGCGAAAGACCTGCTTCCGCCCCGGCAGGTTCGACTTGTCAGTGGCGAGTTTCATCCGGGGCGTGCCGGCGTAGCCAGACAGCTTGTAGGCGGTGTCGAGCGCGGGTTGGTCGGCGGAGGTGCCCATCTTGGTGCCCACCCCGAAGCCGTCGATCGGGGCGCCGCGGTCGAGGAGGTCCGCAATCTTGTGTTCATTGAGCCCCCCGCTGACGAAGATCAGGACATCGGTGAGGCCCGCCTCGTCGAGCAGGCTGCGGGACGCCTCGGCCAGCGCCCCGAGGTCGCCGGAGTCGAGCCGGATGCCGCGCACCCGCACGTCGTCGTCCGTCTCGTCCATGAGGTCGATCACCTTGCGCACGCCGTCGAGCGTGTCGTAGGTGTCGACCAGCACGATCGTCTCCGGGTACAGGTCCGAAAAGGCCCGGAAGGCCTCCTTCTCCGAGTCGTGGGCCTCGATGTAGCTATGGGCCATTGTGCCGGTAATCGGCAGGTCGTAGGCCTGCCCGGCGGCCACATTTGAGGTGGCGTCGACCCCCGCGATGTACCCCGCCCGGGCCGCCTTCATCGCTGCGTCGGTGCCGTGGGTGCGGCGCATCCCGAAGTCGGCCACGAGCCGGTCGGTGCCATCGGCCCGGGCGGCCGCCACGATCCGGCTTGCCTTCGAGGCAATCGTCGTCTGGAAGGTGAGCTGGTTCAGCAGAAACGTCTCCACCAGCTGCGCTTCTCCGATGGGGGCCACCACTTCGAGGAGCGGCTCGTTCGGAAAAACTGGTGTGCCCTCCGGGACGGCGTACACGTCGCCGGTAAACTCAACGGTGGCCAGCCAGTCGAGGAACGCGGGGTCGAATGCGTCGTGCGTGGCGAGGTAGTCGAGGGCCTTCTCCGAGAACGAGAGCGTCTCCAGAAACTCGAGGGCCTGCTCCAGCCCACAGGCCAGCAGGTAATTTCGGTCCTTCAGCCGGCGCACGAAGAGGTCGAACACCGCCGGCGCTTTCATGTCCTCCCGCCAGTAGGCCTGCAGCATGGTGAGCTGATAGAGGTCCGTGTGAAGCGCGGACGTCTCGGGGCGAAACGAGTCGAACGACATGAGCGTGAGGGAGACCTGACAACAGAACAGATGGGCGGTGCCGTGCACTGTAGGGGGAGGCGGGCCTCGGTCCCCAGTCGTACGTAGTAACGATGCCCTCGACCCGTGGTTTTCTCGGCCTGGATGGGGGCTCGGGCGTGGAGACCCATACGGGACGCCGAGACGGGCAGGGGCCCCGCTCCTGGAAGGTGCGGCGATGACTGGCGGGGGGAGGTGAGAACCGCCGGAGTGTGGGCCGACGGGGACTGCTCGTCGACGTTGGCTCAGGGGCTCAGGGTCAGCGATGCGTTCAGGGCCCGATCAATCCGGGCCTGCGTCTCGGCCAGGTGGGCTCGCGTCTCCGTCTCAAGATCCGGCGCCTCCAGGGCCGCGTCGAGCTGGGATGACAACTCGGTGAGTTCCAGCCGCGCCATCGAGCGGACGTCCTCGGGGGCATCGATCTGATCGATGCCGGCCGTGGTGATGGTGATCCAGCTGGTGGTGCCCATCATGAGCTCGATCAGGACATCGGCGTAGGTGCGTTGCAGCGGGCGCCGGAACGAATTGATGGGGGCAGGTGGGGCCCCGTCCGTGCCAAGCTCGCTCCAGATGGCATCGGTCATCGTTTGAAAAAGGGGCCCCGGTGTGTATCCCGCGCCGTCCGGGGTGCGGGCCTGGGCGTCGATCATGCGCTGCAGCCGAGCCGGGTGGAATAGCTCACGGAGCAGGCTGCGCTGTATGATGTGCACGCGGCGGTGCACGGGGTAGTCGACGGGAAGGCTCGGGGAGGTGCCCCAATGCGAGCGCCGGTTCGGGGCCAGCTTGTTGAGCCGGTCCGGGTCGAACTGGAAGGCATCGGGGGCGAAGGCCTCCTCCACGAGAAGCTGCACGGCTGCGCGCTGCTCCTTCGCCGAGACGGGCCGAAGTGGGGGACGGGCGTCGGGGGTCCCCTTGTGGTCGCGGGCCACGTAGCTGCCGCCCACGGTTTTCGTGACGGGAAGAAGCGACCGGTACCGTTCCATGAGGAGGGCGGTCGTGGCCCGACGGAGGGGATGGTAGCGCTCGCCTTCGGAGACGAGGCGGTCTTCGAGCGTCGGCATCACCTGCCGAACGAGGTCTGCACGGGTCGCGGCGAAGGCCTTCGGGTCGTTGCCCAGCTCCCACGCGTTCGTCAGCGGATCCACGGCGTAGCCGCCCAGCCAGTTGTCCTCATCGGTCCCGTAGCGGTGCATGGAATCGCTCGATTCGGCCGCGATTTTACTGAGGCCCGCCACCTCATCCGCCATTGTGTCGGCGAGCGGGGCGTCTCGCGTGAGGGGCCCGTCCTCGGACTGGTCAGCGATGGGCATGTAGCCGTACTGGATGGCCCACTCGTCGTAGGGGCCCACGGTCGGGTTCCAGTAGTGGCCCTGCTTCTCTTCGTTGAGGGCCACGTTGACCGGCGCGTAGTCCATCACCGAGAGGCTCACCCCGTGCTCGTCGGTGTAGCTCTCGTCGTGGAGCTCGTCCCTGGGGATGCCCGAGGAGGCCTTGAAGTTGTGGCGCAGGCCGAGCGTGTGGCCCACCTCGTGCATCACCAGATCCTTGATCGCGGCGCCGAGGTAGTCCGTCGGCATGGACTCTCCGGGCGCAATCGTTCCCCGGGCGAGGAGGAGGGTGCGCTGCAGGTTGATCTGCTGCGCCATGCCCCGCTCTGCCCAACAGGCCCGTCGGGCCAGCTCCGGCGAGAGCATCTCGCGGAGGGCCTCGGGCGTATGAGACGACACGGGCCCGTGGGGAACCGTCTTGGTCTCCGCCTCCGGGCCCGGGGTGACCTGGCTGTAGGTGTCCTGCCAGCCGCGGACGAGCGAGGAAGAGATGAGGACATCGGCGTTTAGAATTTCGCCCGTTCGGGGGTCCGTCTGTGAGGGGCCGATGGCGTAGCCCATCTGATGGGCCGCGGTCCACTGGACCGTGGAATAGCGAATGTCCTCGGCGCTCCACGTGGAGTCGTCCGGGGCCATCCGGGCCTCGACGGCGTTCTTGTACCCGGCGGCGCGATAGGCCTCGTTCCAGGCCTCAATGCCCTGCCGCACGTACTTGCGGTACCGTTCGGGCACGGTCCGATCCACGTAGTACACGATCGGCTCGGCCGGCTCCACGCGCTCGCCTCGCTTGTAGGCGGCGGTGTCGCTGGGGGCCAGGCGCCAGCGCTGCACGTAGCGCACATGAGGGTCGGTGGCCGGATCGCGGGAGAAGTCCTTCACCGCCTCGACGAAGTAGCCCACCCGATCGTCGGCGCGGCGCCGCTGCATCCTCGTCTCCGGAAGCTCAAACAGCGAGTACCGCACCCCCACGGGCACGGCCCGGTAGTCGGGCACGGCCTCCCCCCCAATCAGGGGCGCGGACGAGCCCTGATAGGTGAGCGACACGTCGATCTCCGTGTTTTCGGGAAAGCCCCGGGCCTTCGTCACGTGGCTCTTGTCCCGCTGAAACGTGGCCGGGGCGCCGCCAAAGTACAGCTTGAGCCGGTCGCCAATTTCGGGGTAGTCCGACACGAGGAAGTCAGACACCTCAATCAGCAGGTGCCCGGTCGAGTCGTTGCGGCTGACGATGTCGAAGGCCTCCACGACGGAATGGGCCGTGTTGTCTTCGAGGGAGGTGCGCATCGGGCCCGTGTCCGCCCGGAAGCGCACGTTGCGGTGGACGAGATGCACCGTCTCATTCACGCGGCGGAACTGCATCAGGCGCGTGTCGCTGAGGGGCAGCCCGTCGTGCAGGTTGAACACCCCTACTCCCTGGCTGATGTGGAGGGTCAGTCCAAATGGCGTTCCCATCCGCTCCGACGAAATCTCGGCGTAGAGCGTCCCGTCGTCTTTCTCGTGCAGGGGAAGGAAGCCGTCCATCTCCCGGGTGTCCTCCAGGGTGTCGTCCCACGACGCAAACGGATCGTCGTCTCCGTCGTCCCCCTCTGTCGCCGCGTCATCGGGGGCGGACGACGGCGCTTCGGCCGCAGGAGCGGTCGGCTCGTCGGCCGTGTCGTCCGGGCGGACGTTCACCGTCGTGCACCCGGCGAAGAGGAGAATGCCAAGAACAAGCAGGAGGGAGCTACGCATGGACGGAAAAGCATAGAAGGGACGGAAGAAGGGCGCGTCCGCCAGGGACAGTGCCGTCCCGGTGGGCTCGCGACCCGAAGAACGGACGAGCTACTCGGGGGGGGGATGCCCGTACAGCCCCACGGGCCCGTTCCCCGAAGGCCGGGACCGCGCCTGAAACGACGCTACCGAGGGGGCACCGCTTCCTGGTTGGAGTCTGCATCGAGCTGTTCCTGCTTTACCTCCCACCAGCGCTCGGCGAAGTCCTCGAAGAACGACTCCATGAGGTTGTAGAACGCCTCCATGTGTTCGAGGCTTCGTCGGGTCTTCTCGGTCTCGTCGCCGTCGGTGTCAATCCGGGTCAGGAAGCGCTCCGCGAGCGAACGGTTCTCCCGAACCGTCCTCATGTTGAACTTGAAGTTGTTGAAGAAAATGTTGGGGTGAGACTCGTAGTAGTTCCGCCGATTGTTCGGGCCCTCCACCTTGCGCACGTAGTCCATGTCGTCGAGTCGCCGCACGGAAATGGAGATCGGGCCCTTTGAGCGGTCGAGAATCTCGACCATGTCGTCGAGGGACACCGGCTCGCTCTTTGTGAGAAGGAGCCCGACGATCAGCCCTTGCAGGCGTCGTAGGCCGTAGGACTCGTAGATGTTGCCGAACTTTTCGATCAGCTCTTTCTCGATCGGGGAAGGGGCGTTCGATTCGGTCATGTCTTCAGTAGGAACGGTGATGAAAGATGCCAGCTTGGAAGCTGGCGGTCGGTGGGGCCTTGTTTAGATGTTAAAGTCGTCGAATGGTTTGCAAGTTGACAATTTTTTCGGAGCGCAATGCTTTCTAGGGGGCAGGCTGGGGGAACGGTCGTGCCGTGGAGAGGCATCGCGGCGACACGAGCCCCCGAACGGCCTCGACGCAGCAAGACCATCCAGGGGTCTTGCGGGCCTTGTCGCCTCTGCGCACCGTCCAGTGAAACGGCCCGTCCGCTTCCTCCGTGGTCGTGACCTGTCTGCACAGCTCCGCCCGCCACGGGCTCAGCGCCACAGACAGCCCCGAATCCCTGCCCGCGATGACCGGGCACCGCCGAGGAAAAGGCCTCAACGCTGGCACGTTAGCGTCCGACCGCGTGCGTGGGCGCCCCCAGATGAAGGGAGGGACATCCGGATCCGTCTCGGGGTCTCCGAGCGGGCGTCGAGTGCACGGGCGTTGAGCGCATCCGGCGTCGCAATCGTGGCGGGGGCACTCACTCAACGCTTGTGGTCGAGGCGGGGCCGGCTCTTCCCGGCCCGCATGCCCGTGACGTAGCGGCACCCACGAGCCCCCCTGCGCGAAGCATGACTGTATTGTCATGCGTCCGTATCGAAGCCGAGGACCTGCGAGGAAGGCCCGCACAGGCTCCTTGACCTGAAGGGAGCGACCCACGAGAGACCATCCGTACGGACGGAGGTCTCCTTGACGGTTATGGTTATGGTTCTATAATCGAAAAATAATCCTACGGAAAAGACGCTCGCTGAGGCCGACCCGTACATTGCGAAATGGTTTTTTCGCACTGTCTCCCTCCGTCGTGATTCATTCTCGGCCAATGTTGCGTTCCGCCCTCTTCTCGTCCTCTCGTATGCGAGCACTGGGTGCCCTACTCCTCGCTGTGCTCCTCTGGCTTCCGTGGGCCGCAAGGGGGCAGCCGGCAGTGCGCGACACGGCGGTGGTGGCGGAGGCGTTTGAGACGCCGCGCGACGCGTGGGACAACGTGGACACGCCGGCCGTGTGGCACGGGCCGGACGGCCAGCACTGGCTGCTCTCGACCGCAAAGTCGGGCGACGTCATTCGGGTGCACGACGCAACCACCGGGGCCCCCCTTCGACGCGTGGGCGGCTCCGGGAGCGACCTGGGTGAATTTGATCGTCCCAATGGGGTGGCGGTGATCGACGACCTCATGATTGTCGTCGAGCGTGACAACCGCCGCGTACAGGTGGTTTCGTTGCCCTCGTTCGAGCCGCTGGGGGCCTTCGGGGCACCGCTCGACTGGCACCGAGCGGCAGGCGAAGGAGAGGATCGCCTTCGGCTGCCGTACGGGCTCACGGTTTACGAAAGCGACAACGGGACGTACATCCTATACGTCACCGATGCCTTCTCCGAGCCGGATGGGAGCGTCCCGCCACCGTCCGCACTGGACCAGCGCGTCAAGCAGTTTCGCTTTACCGTGGAGGACGGCACCCTGCGGCACCAGCACGTGCGCAACATCGGCGCCACGTCCGGCCCCGGTCGGCTCAAGGTGGTGGAGTCGATCTGGGCCGATCCCGCCCACGACCGGCTCCTGATCGCGGAGGAAAAAGAGGGGGAAGCCCAAATCAAGGTCTACACCCTGGAGGGTACCTTCACCGGGACGACGATCTCGTCTGATTATTTTCGGCACGAGGCGGAGGGCCTCATGCTCTACGAGTGCGGAGGGGATAGCGGGTACTGGCTCGCAACCGACCAGTCCGAAGAGAGCAACGCCTTTCACGTCTTCGACCGTACCGACCTGTCGCACATCGGGGTGTTTCAGGGCAAAACGGTCACCAACACCGACGGCATCTTCGTAACGGAGCGCGCCTTTGGCGACTTCGAATACGGGGCCGTCTACGCGGTGCACAACGACCGAAGCACCGTGGCCGTCGCCTGGGCAGCCATTGCGGAGGCGCTGGGCCTGACGAGGGACTGCCCGGTCCAGTCGTCCGCGGGGTGACGTCGTCCGGTCGGGGCCTCTCGAAGTAGATCTGGGAAGGAAGAGGGCCTGAGCTCAGGGGTTTACATTTCGACAACAGAACCGTCAATGTATCGAAATACGAGGGTTCTACAAGCGTAATCTGGACTTGGTACTTATGTGGGTGGACATGAACGGTGTTCAGTCCTGTTCGTCGGTGCTCGTTCTCCCAGTGGACCTATCCCTCGCACATGCCTCAGCAACGCCCCCCACGCATGCCCAACCAAAGTCGATACATCCTCTTCCTAACACTCCTTTTCGTTGCTCTCTCCTCGCTGCTCGTGCCCAACGCCGCGGCGCAGTCCACCGGCGTCGTGGCCGGCCGGGTGGTCGATGCGGGGGACGGGACGCCCCTGCCCGGTGCGAACGTGATCGTGGATGGCACGTCCACCGGCGCCTCCACGGGTGCGGAGGGCCGCTTCAAGATTCGCGCGGTTCCCACCGGCACGCGACGCCTCGTTGTCTCCTACGTCAGCTACCAGGACACCACCGTCACGGTGGAGGTACGCGGCGACCGGACGGCTACCCGGACCCTTGAGCTGCGGAGCGAAGTCACCGAGGCGGGGGAGGTCGTCGTGACTGGCCTCCGCGAGAGCCAGATGCGGTCGGTGAATCAGAAACGACAGGCCCCGAACGTGGTCGACGCCCTCTCGGCCGACGACATCGGCAACCTGCCGGAGAAAAACGTGGCGGAGGCCGTCCAGCGCCTGCCCGGCATCGTGATGCGCAACGACCGCACGGAGGGCCGCTTCGTCTCGATTCGCGGAAGCGCCGCCAACCTTAACAACGTGACGCTCAACGGCAACTCGATGGCTTCCACTGCGGGGTCGCGCGCCACGGCGCTCGACCTGCTGCCGGCCGAGATGGTATCGAACGTCGAGGTCACGAAGGCGGTGACGCCGGACATGCCGGGAAATGCCATCGGCGGGTCGGTCAATATCTCCACGCTCTCGGCGTTCGACCGCGACGGAAGGTTTGCTTTCGGCTCGGTGCGTGGACTCAGCCACGACCAGCAGGTTAGCGGGCTGCGGGACAACAAATCTCCGTTCCGCGCCAACCTGACTGGTGGTATCAAGTTCGGGGCGGACGATCAGTTCGGCGTCCTTGTGTCCGCGAGCGGCTCCCGTCGAGACTTCACAACCTCTGGGCTCAAGGCCGAAAGCTGGGAATACGCACTGGAGGAGGGCCTGCCGACCACTAACGTTCCGGAGGCCCAGGAACAGATCGTCGAGTCCAACCGGCGAAGCCGATATGCTCTGAACGCAAGCGTCGACTGGCGTCCTTCTGCACAAACATCGGTCTACGTGCGGCCCTACTACACGTATACCGACGAAGAGAAGCTCGACAATGAAATGGAGTATGCCTTGCTCGGGCAGCCGGAGGAGCTGGAGGCAGGCGCAGGATTTGAGAACGGCGCACGGTTTCCCAAGGGCTTCGCAGAGGTCGACCTCAGCTTTACCGAAGAAGAAGAGTCGCTCTGGGGCACCAGTGCCGGATTCGAGCACGATTTCGACAACTCGATTGCCTGGTCGGCCAGTGGCACCTACTCCCGCGGGGTGCTCGATGGCTTCTCGCCGGATGGGGAGTTTGCGCTTGAAGAGGGAACCGAAAAGGCCGCTGGCGTCGCGGACATGTCTAATTTCCTCTTCGACTTTTTCCCGGAGAATCCCAGATACATACGGGACGGAAGCAACTACACGGCCAACGATATCGACCTCGAATACGAGGAGAACACGGAAAACACCTACTCGGCCAAGACCGACGTCCAGGTGCCGTTCACCCTCAGTGAGGTCCCGGGCTACCTCAAGGTCGGTGGGCAGTTCAGTCGTCGGGACAAGGTAGTGAAAGGGGCCGATATCGAAAACATCTACGAGGGCGACGGAAGCCTCACGCTGGGCGACTACCAAGCTCCCCGCGTCCAAACGGTTCAGGTCGACAACTCCCTCATGCCGTTTGCCGACACCGATGCCTTTATCAGCGACTTCCTCAACGAAATCTGCAACCCTCCGTCGAACCGGCGCTTTTCCGGTGACCGCTCTTGCCGGAACTCAGACAGCCCCTTCGTCCTCAATGAGGAAGAGGTTGCGCAAGAGGACGCGGAGAACGACTCCAAAAACGAGGAAAGCATCTACGCGGGATACGCGATGGCGTCGGCCGAATTTGGGGCGCTGACGGCACTGGCAGGAGTCCGCCTCGAACATACGTCGACCTCCTCGACCCGATTCGAGCTGGTGTTCGACGAAGGTGGAGAGTTCGAGACTGGTAGCGAGACCTTCGAGAACGCCTACACCGACGTGCTGCCGTCCGTGCACCTCACGTTCGACGCCCGCGACAATCTCAAATTCCGGGGCGCCTGGTCCAACACCATCGGCCGCCCGGACTACGACGACTTAGCGTCGTTTAGCGAGGTGGAGATCAACGACACGGGCAATCAGCTCAGGGCCAGCATCAACGAGGGCAACCCGGATCTGGAGCCCTACCGGGCGATGAATTTCGATCTCACTGCTGAATACTACTTCGAAGGTGGCGGGCTGGCGTCTGTGGCTGGGTTTTACAAGCGGATTGACAACCCGATCTACGAGTTCGAGAGTGAGGAGCGCAACGTCCAGGACCCCTTTGGGGACGGACGCACCTTCGATCGGGTGCAGCGAGAGCAGGAGCGAAACGCCGACCTTGGCACGATTCTCGGGCTGGAGGCCACGTACCAGCAGCCGTTCGTCTTCCTGCCGGCGCCCTTCGACGGCCTCGGGCTCAACTCGAACCTGACGGTGACCGACTCGGAGGTCGACGTGCCCAGCCGTGAGGGCGACTTCCCGTTCTTCGAGCAGGCGGACCTGGTGTACAACGCCGTTCCGTACTTTCAGAAGGCTGGCTTCGAGACGCGCGTCGCGCTAAATTACCGTGGTGACTACCTGCTGGACCTGGGCGACACCCCGGTGGAGGACACGTACGTGAAGGAGCGCACCACGGTGGACGTCAACGCCAGCTACGAATTCAACGATGTGTTGGCGCAGCCGACCCTGATGGTCCAGATCGAGAACGTCACCAATGAGCCGGAGGTGGAGTACGAAGGGCAGGAAGAAAACCTTGGCTATCACTTCCTGAGTGGCCGTACCGTCACGATCGGCTTCTCGGCGGAGTTCTAACCCGGCCCTCGGCACCGTAGCCCATTCGCGCCGTCACGCGCCCCTCCTCCTGTCTCGGGGATGGAGGGGCGTGATTGTTTTCTTCCGACCCATCCTTACTCTCAAATGCGCCAGGCTCCCTCGTTCTTCATTGTGTTCGCCGTTCTTCTCGTCCCGCTGTGTTTCGGGCTGGTGTCGTGCACCGACGCCACGTCGGGGACTGCCTCTCATTCCCACAGCCATGCCACGGGCCACTCGCACTCCGAGTTGCCCTCAGCGACCCCCAGTGCCTACCCGGATCGGATCGTCTTGAGCTGGGCCCAGAACCCGGCCTCCACCCTCAGCGTGACCTGGCGTACCGACACCACGGTCACCGGCGCGAAGGCCCAGATTGCCCCGGCCCGCGCCGAGCCCTCCTTCTACACCGAGGCCCGCACAGTCCCCGCCCAGACCACCCCGCTCCCTGCCGACCAGGTGGATCAGGCCAACGTGCCGGCCAAGTATCACTCCGTCACCTTCGAGGGGCTAGAAGCCGACTCCCTCTACGCCTACCGCGTCGGCGACGGCACCCGCTGGAGCGAGTGGATCCACGCCGAGACGGCCGCCGACGGGTCGGATCCCTTCTCCTTCATCTACCTTGGGGACGCGCAGAACAACGTGCGCTCCCACTGGTCGCGCCTGGTCCGGCAGGCCTACGCGGATGCCTCCGGCGTGAGCTTCATGCTCCACGCCGGAGACCTCGTCAACAACGCCCACCGCAACGTCGAGTGGGGCCACTGGAACGAGGGGGGCGGCTTTATCCAGGGCATGATCCCCAACATCGCCGTGCCGGGCAACCACGAGTACGAGGGCTACGAGCACTGGACGGCGCGGGACACCTTCGACGTGGAGGTAGAGGCCTCTGGGCAAGAGATGACGGGGACCATCGTGGAGCCGGACGGCAACCCCGAGCCGCTGGAGGCCACCAGTGAGGCCACCTCGTCGTCCAGCGATGCGTCCTTGGTCGGCACCTGGGCCTACAACGTCGACAACGGGGAGTACGTGGGCACCCTCACGATTGAGAAGGGCTCGCCCGACTACACCGCCACCCTGGTCGGCGAGGACGGTACTGAATACCCGATCCGGGACGTGTCGGTGGACGGCACCACGCTCACCGGCGCGTTCCTGATGGAGGTGGAGAAGGAGAGCACGGAGAAGCTGTCCGTCCACTGGCGCCCGCAGTTTACACTGCCGCAGAACGGGCCGGGGGGCCTCAAGGAGACGGTCTACTACCTGGACCACCAGGGCATGCGCATCCTCGGCCTCAACTCGGAGGCCGCCCGCAACGACGAGGACGTCCGCGCCACGCAGACCGAGTGGCTGAGGTCGACGCTCAAGGATGCCCGGCAGGACGACGAGATCCGCTGGGTCGTTGCCACCTTCCACCACCCGATGTTTTCGTCCGGCGAGGGACGCACCAACGAAGCCCTCCGGACAGAATGGCGGCCGATCTTCGACGAGCACAACGTCGACCTCGTGATGCAGGGCCACGACCACACCTACGCCCGAGGCCAGGCGGAAAACCTGACGCAGGGTGTGAGCGCGCGCTCCCCCGAGGGTGGGACCGTCTACGTCAACTCCGTGAGCGGGGCGAAGATGTACGAGATCAAGCCGGACCGCTGGGAGCGGTTCGAGGGAATCGAGATGGAGCGCGGCGCCGAGAATACGCAGCTCTACCAAGTCGTCCACATCAGTCGGGACACTTTGGCGTTTCGGTCCTACACCGCCACGGGGGAACCGTACGACGCGTTCGACCTCGTGAAGCGGCCCAGCGAGCCCAACGAGATGATCGAACGCGACGTGGCCGACATGCCGGAGCGCACCCACGAGAACACGATCGAGTACGCACGGCCCTGATTGGGGGCCTGATGTCTGTTCCCCACGCGGCCTCACGGATGATTCCCGGAGACGACCACACTGGGTCCCGACCCGAGGAGCACTGCCCCGAATTGCACCGAAAACGTACGCCCGGGGCGTGCCTCGCCGCCGTGTTGATTGGGGGCGTCCGGGTCCATTGGTCGAGCACCGACCAGAAACCGGAAAGGCACCTCGTGACTGGGACAACAGAGAATCGGGGCCCGGCTGCCCCAACTCCGTCGCTGTCCGTGGGGGGAGCCTCATCAGCAAGCCAACTCCCAAAACGAAGGCTACCTCCCGAGAGGGGCGGTCAGGGCTGTTGTTAAACTTTCCGTGAACCAATATGTTGGGGATGCACCGGTGCTTCTTCCGACTCCAGGTGAGTCCCCATGACCGATTTCTCATCTCCGAGTTTAGGGCAGAACGGGGAGGCCCCCATCTTCGAAGACACTGTGGAGGGAGAGACAGACGAGGCTCTCCGTCAGTACGACATTCGTGGGGCCCGGGCGGAAGAGGCGTTTGGCCGGATGATGCGGCTGGCCGCTGACCTGTTGGATGTTGAGACGGCGTTTGTGGCTTTTCTGAACAGCGACCGGCGGTGGCTCAGGGACCGTACCGGCTTTGGCCGCGCCGAGGGCCGTGCCGTGGCGTCGTGGTGCACCCGCGCACTCGAAACGGATGGCCTCTTCGTGGTGGAGGACGCCGCAAATGAGGCGGGACCGGGCGCACTGCCCCAGGAGAGCGAATTGGGCTTTTACGCCGGGATGCCGATTCGAACGCCGGAGGGGACGACGATCGGCATTTTTTCCGTCGTGGATCGCGAGCCGCGGTCGCTCTCCGAGACGCAGAAGCGTCAACTGGACGATCTGCGGCAGATGATCAGTGAGAAGCTGGGGCGCCGTCGCCGCGCCCACCAGCACGAGCGTCTTGCCCTGGAGCGGCAAGAAATGTCCCGCCGATTCGAGGCAATCCTGCAGGACCCGAGCATGATGGTGGGGGTGCTCGGAACCGACGGGACACTGCTGGAGGCCAACGAGACGTCGCTCCGCTACGTTGAGGCCGAAAAAGACGAGGTCATCGGGCAGCTGTTCTGGGAAACCCCCTGGTGGGACGAGGAGGACCGGGACGACGTGCGCGAGTGGGTGGAACGAGCCGCCGAGGGAGAGTACGTAGAGTACGAAGCAGGGTCGACAGACGGGGAGGGGCGGGCCTACTGGGTGGAAGGGACGATTCGACCCATGACTGGGGAGGGGCAAACCGCCAAAGAACAGGTCGAAGCGCTGGTCGTCTCGTCCCGCGACGTAACCGAGCGAGAGCAAGGCCGACAGACGCTTGAACGTTATCGGGAGTACACCGACCGACTGCTCGATGACATCGACGACCTCTTCTTTGCGCTCGACGAAGAGGCTCAGCCCCAGCGGTGGAATCAGCGCGCCGCCGAGGTGACCGGCTACTCGGACGAAGAGATTGCAGAGATGAGTGCCCTCGACTTTGTGCCCGAGGACGACCAGGAGCGATTGGCACGCACGATTTCGGAAGTGTTCGCGGCCGGCAGTGCGCAGGTTGAAGTCCCGCTTCTGCGCCGGGACGGGACGACCGTCGTCTACGAGTTTGTCGGCAACTCGATCGAGCACCCGGAGGGGGGGCGTCAGGTGGTGGGCATTGGCCGCGATGTCAGTGACCGAAAAGAACGGGAGCGTCGGCTCCAGCAAACCGAGGCCCTGTTTCAGAACGCACAGGATGCGCTTTTTCTTCTCGATGTCCAGCGGACAGAGGAAGAAATTGGGGTTGCGTACCGGCGTGTGAACCCCGCCTACGAGCAACAGCTTGGACGCACCGCAGAAGAGGTGCGGGGACGTTCGCCCCAATCGGTCATCGGGGAACAATCCGGGCAGTTCATGGAGGCCCGGTGTCGGGTGTGCGCCCGGCAGTCCAAATCCCTCGAGTACGAGGAAGAGATTGACCTAGACGGAGGAACGACCTACTGGCTTACACGAATTGCACCGGTGCGCGTGGACGGGGAGGTCCAACAAATTGTCGGCCACGCGACAGACATCACCGAGCGGAAGCGCCGCAAGGAGGAACTGGAGCGCCAGAACGACCTGTTCGAGCGGGCCCAAGAGATTGCCAATGTTGGAGCGTGGGAGTACGACGCGAAGACGGGCGACTTCCGGGGCACCCGTCAGACCTCCCGCATCCACGACCACCCGGTGGAGGACGAGCTTACGGCCGAAGAGGCCTTCGCACAGTATTACCCCGAGGACCAGAACGCCCTCGAGGAGGCCGTCACCCGGGCCGTGGAGGAGGGGGAGCCGTACGACCTTGAGCTGCGCCTGCGGACCGATGAGGGCACGGAGCGGTGGGTGCGTGATCGGGGGGAACCGCAGCGAGACGGAGGGGAGGTGGTCTGCGTCCGGGGAACGATCCGCGACATCACCGAGCGAAAGGAGCGGGAGCATCGCCTCCAACAGACCGAGACGCTGTTCCAAAACGCGCAGGAGCCCCTCTTCCTACTCGACGTTCAGGGGGACGGCGGCGAGTTTCGTATTGAGCGCGTCAACCCGGCCTACGAGGAGAAGTTTGGGCGCGTTGCGGAAAGTGTGACCGGGCGATCTCCCCGTGAGATCTTCGGAGAGAAGTTCGGGGGGTTTATGGAGGCGAAGTGTGAGACGTGCGTGCGTCGGGGCGAGGCCCTGCAATACGAGGAGAAAATTCCCCTCGAAGGAAACATCACCTACTGGAGGACCCGGATTGCGCCGGTGATGATGGAGGGAGACGTGCAGCAGCTCGTCGGCCACGCGACCGATGTGACCGAGCAGAAGCGACGCGAACGGGTCCTTCGCGAACGGCAGGACAAGATCGAGGCACTGTACGAGACGGCCGATCGCCTCATCCGGGCGTCCAGCGAGGAGGCCGTGGGGCAGGTGCTCGTTCGCCTCATCCGGACGGCCCTTGGCTACCAGGCCGTATCGGTGCGCTTCGTGGAGGACGGGGACCTGGTGGTGGGCCACGTGTCCGAGACGAACTTCGAGTTTGTGCCCGAGCGTCCGGCGTTCCGTGTGGACGGCCGGAGCCCCGTCGCCGAGGCGTATCGGTCCGGCGAGACGCTTTTGATTGAGGACGTGGGGGTGAGGCGCGAGGACGAAGCCCCCCAGAATTCCCGCCCCAGCCACTACGGCAACCTCCAATCCGGGGTCGTGGTGCCGATGGGGCGGCACGGCACCCTCACGGTTGCCTCCCAGGAGCCCGAGGCAATCGGGTCGTTCGACCGACACATGGTAGAAGTGCTTGGAAGCTACGCGGCGGTGGTTCTCGACGAGCTCGAGCAGGAGAAGGCCCTCCGTGCGCGTCGAGATAAGATTGAGGCCCTCTACGAAGCCACCCGCCGTCTCCTCCCCGCCGAAGATCGGAAGGAGGTGTCTGCCCGCATTCACGAGCTGCTTGGGAATATTTTCGACTACGCTCTCCGCAGCACGGGATTCGTGGACGGGAAGAGCATCGTCCCGGATCAGACCACGGCTGAGTATGCGCTGGGGGTGCCTTCGCCCGAGCGTCGGTCGAAGGGCGGAGGGAGCCTCTCGGCGCGGGCCCTACGTGCCGGCGATACGGTTGTGGCGGAGGACGTGAGGGCCCTCGACAACGACGTTGAGTACGGAAAGCTTCGCACTGCCGCTGCGGTTCCCATCGGACAACGGGGCGTCGTGGTCATCGGGAGGACGAAGGTCGAGGCCTTCGATCCGTTCAATCTTCGCCTGATTGAGGTGCTGTCCGGGTACGCCTCCCTCGTCCTTAATCGTCTGGAGCGGGAGGCGGACCTCCGTGACGCGAAGGAGGAGGCCGAGGAGGCGAGCCGCATGAAGTCGGCCCTGCTCGCAAACATGAGCCATGAGATCCGGACCCCCTTGACTTCGATCATCGGGTTTGCCGAGGTGGCCGGCACGGAGGCCACCGAGATTGACCTGCCGATGGGCAGCCCGCTGCCCGACTGTGCCGACCGGATTGAACAAAGCGGGAAGCGTCTGCTCGGCACACTCGAGCGGGTGCTGAACCTTTCAAAGTTGGAGTCGGGGCAGTTAGAGCTCGACGCCGAACCGGTTGCGCTGGCCACCGAGGCCCGGCGGGCCGTGGAGGAACTTGCTCCGAAGGCCCGAGAGAAAGACATTGACCTGCGGGTGGAGGCGAGAAGCGCTCGGGCGGAGGCCGACGAGGGAGGGGTGCAAATTATAATGCGGAACCTGCTCTCCAACGCGATCAAATACACGAAGGATGGCGGAACCGTTTGGGTACGGACCGATCGGGGAGAAGAGGGGGTCCGGCTGGAGGTGGAAGACACCGGCATCGGAATGGACCCGGAGGTGGCCGAGGTCCTCTTCGACCCGTTTCGACAGGCGTCCGAGGGGTTCAGCCGTCGATATGAGGGCACGGGGGTGGGGCTGGCGGTGACGAAAAAGACGACCGAAGAGATGAACGGAACGATTGAGGTGGATACCGAGAAGGGGGAGGGGAGCCGATTTACCGTCCGATTGCCAGCGACCACCCGGGGAGGATAAGGTGCGCACTGCACCGGGAAACGGGGCGGCCGGCCCGTCCGTCTCCCAGGCCGTTGCGGCCATGGGCAATCGCTCGGGAGGGGACGCGCTTCGACCGGGCTCGCAATGAAAGGCGCGCCCGATTCGGCAAAGGGACCGGAGCCCCGGCCACTGGGCCCAGGGCTTCGGCCGCTGACGTAATCGGCCGCTGACGTAAAAAGGGGCCGGCGTTGTGTCTACCGGTCTGCTCCGACGGCCAAGAAGCGACGCGGAACGACGGCCGCTACCAGAAGACGACGAGCATGACTGCCGTCAGGCCGAGCACCGTGGCCGCGTGGATCCGGTAGTTTTTGTACCAGGTCATCGCCGGGCCCGTCTCGAATGCACGATGTGCCCAGGTGAGGCCGTCGGTCTTTGCCTCGGCGGGAGCGTCGCCCAGGGCAAGCGAGGTGACCACGAGGAGCCCAACGCAGAGGGCTGTGAGGAGGCCGGCGATGATCGTGAAGTGCAGGTCGATGACCCCTATTTGGCTCAGGACGAAGGCGGTGAGCGAAAGCGCGTGGCCCCCAACCAGGGTGGCAAACGCCCCGTTCGCATTCGTGCGTGGCCAGAATACGCCGAGCAAAAAGACGGCCACGACGGGCGGGACCAGGTACGACAAGACAGACTGGATGTAGCTCCAGAGGCCCGGGAAGTAGCGGATCATGGGGGCCCAGGCCGCCGCCACGAGCATAAGCACGAGGGTAGTGACACGCCCGATGCGCCCCGTTTCTTCGGGCGACACGTCCTCGCGGCCGGGCTTGATGAAGTCGATTGTGACCAGGGTGGAGGCCGAGTTGAGCGTGGAGTCGATGGTGGACATGATGGCGGCGATGAGGCCGGCCATCACGATCCCCACAACGCCCACCGGGAGCAGGTCCGTCACGAGCGTGGGAAAGACCTGGTCGGGGTTGCCAAGGTCGGGATACAGCTGCAGCGCGAACGCTCCGGGCAGCACCATGATGAAGAGCGGCAGCAGCTTCAGAATCCCTCCGAGCATGGCCCCCCACCGGGCATGATTCAGGTCGCGCCCACCCAGGATGCGCTGCACGATGTACTGGTTGAGGCCCCAGTAGTAGAAGCCGAGAATGGGCACCCCCACGAGCGTGCCGAGCCAGGGCAGGCCCTCCGCGTCCATCGGCCGCATGAGCGACAGGTGGTTTTCCGGCAACTGCGCCGTGGCGTTTGCCCACGAGAAGTTGAACTCGGCGAACGTGATGCCGGCGATGAACGTGGAGCCGATCAGCAGGATGATGGCCTGCAGGATGTCGGTGTAGACGACCGCGGCGAGGCCGCCCGCCGCCGTGTACACACCCGCGACGAGGGCGAGGCCGAGGGCTGTGGGCACGAACGGCAACTCCGGGAAGAAGGTGCGCAGTACGACGGTCCCCGCGTACACCCCCCCTGCCGCGTCGATAATGACGCTCGTAAAGATCGTAAGCCCCGAGAAGTATTTCCGGGAGCGGACGTCAAACCGCTTCTCCAGGTATTCCGGAATGGTGGTAAGGCCCGACCGGATGAAGAAAGGCACGAAAAAGACAGCGATAAACACGAGCACCACGCCGGCCATCCACTCGTAGTTCGACACCGCGATGCCCGTGCGGTAGGCATCCCCCGCGAGTCCGATCATCGTGGTGCTCGAAATGTTCGACGCGAAGAGCGAAAACCCGATGGTGCCCCATGCGAGCGTGCGCCCGGCCAAAAAGAGGTCCTCCCCGCTCTCCACGCGCTGGGCCACGACGTACCCGATGATCGCAACAAGGGCGAAATACCCGACGATGATGGCCAGGTCCAGAGTTGCAAGCGGAAAGTCGGGGGACATGGGACGGGATGAGAGTCGGGAAACTCAGAGGAGGCGTCTGGGGGGGCACTACACGCTGCGGCAGGGGCGATCCGTCACCCGCCGAGGAAACTCCCATGCGGTTGTGCTGCCGATGTAAGCGGTTTCGAAAAAGTAGCAAGGGCGACGAAGGGACGCAAGACGAAAAAAGAACGGCGTCCTCCTTGCCTCCACAGCACACGCCCCGATGCAGGCAGTGCCACACCACACGACAAAACTTCTGAGCAGAGGTCATCCTGGGCGGAGCGACGTCGAAGGAGCTCTCTGGTGTCAGCGGAGAGAAGACCCGGGACAACGTGCCTTTTTCTGCAGATTCCGCGCTCTTCAAGGAGACTCTTCCGTCGCAGGGTCATCCTCTGGAAATCTCGTTGGACCGGGCGGAAACCGCCCGTAGAGGCCGGTTTTGTCAGTGTACTGAGAGATTCACTCCAGGAGCACTCGGGCACTGCGCTCCCAGTACCTCGACTTCGCTTCGTCCCTCAGGAGCATGCGGTCGCCCTTGCTCCCAGCGTTCCGCTCGGAATGACAGCTTTTAGAAATTGCTTTGCCCGCCCGCCTAGAAAACCGCAAATCGGAGACGGCCCACACGCGGCTCGCAAAACTGTAGAAGCGCTTCGACTTGACATTGCATTATGAAAGTATTACGGTGTAAGCGCTTACGAAATCAAACCTTGCACCATGTTCCGTCCAGTTCATCCGTGTCGACAACCATTTACGACATCGCGGAGCGTGCGGACGTGTCGACGGCGACGGTGTCTCGGGTCTTCAACGACGAATCCGGGGTCAGTGAAGACACGCGGCAGCATGTACTCGACGCCGCGACGGCCCTAAACTACCGGCCCCATGCTTCGGCACAGAACCTGGCGCGACAGCACACGAACCAGATTGCGGTCGTGGCGCCGGTCGTGGCAAACTACTTCTACATGCACGTGATGCGGGGCATCCAGCACGCCCTCGCGGACCGGGACATGGATCTCACGATTCATGCGCCCGCGAACCCTCAGGACCGCATTCATGAGCAGCCCGATCCGGAGTCCCTCAACACGTACATGGCTCGGGCGCTCCAGCCTGGACGAAACGACGGTATTTTTTTGCTCTCGATGCCGCTGACGGGCGAATGGGCCGATCGCCTGGCGGAGACCAACCGGGCGGTCGTTCTCGCGGATGGCGACCATCCACAGTTCGAGTCGTTCGTCGTGGACAGCCAAGAGGGAGGATACAAGGCGACGCAGCACCTGATCGACCTGGGGCACGAGCGCATCGGGCACATCACCGTAGAGTACGACCCGCCTCCGGCCCGTGCCCGACGAAAAGGCTACGAACAGGCACTGCGGGACGACGGCCGGACGGTGCGGGACGACCTGATCGCTGCGAGCAACGAACGGCCATTCGCGTTTTCCGAAAAGGGCGGCTACCGGGCCATGAAGACCCTTCTTGAGCGCGATCCCCGGCCGGACGCGGTGTTCGCCGCGTCGGACATGCAGGCACTGGGGGCCATGGAAGCCGTTCGGAAACAGGGCCTCCGCGTGCCGGAGGACCTCGCGATCGTCGGGTTCGACGATCTTGAGCTGAGCCGGTGTGCCGGGCTCACGACGCTCCGCCAGCCCGCCCGCACGATGGGCGCCCGGGCGGCCCGAACGCTCCTGCGACGCATCGACGATACGGACGCGGGACCGGTGTCGAGCACCGTGTTCTCCCCGGAACTCGTCGTGCGGCGGACGTGCGGCGGCCATCCCGAACAGGAAGCCGCATCGGCCGGCTTCACGTGGAGAGAGGCGTGAGGAACGATGCCCCCCAGGACACTGGCTTTTTTGTTTCAATGTAAGCGCTTTCGTGTAAGCGCTTACTTCCAGGGACCGACGAGGCGGCTGTCCCCCTGATCCGATCCTGAATCACCGACCCAACATCCGACTTATGAAATGCCGACACTCGATCCTGACGCTCGCGGTCTTGGGCCTGGCCCTCTGTGTGGGGACGGCCCATGCGCAGGAGCAACAGATTCGTGGCACTGTCACATCGGCGGACGACAACTCGCCACTGCCGGGCGCGAATGTGTCTGTGCCGGGCAGCACCGTCGGGACGGCCACGGGGCCCCAGGGGCAGTACAGCCTGGCGGTGCCCGTTGACACGGACTCGCTGCGCTTCTCATTTGTCGGGTTTCAGTCACGGGCCGTCGCCATCGCGGGGCGCACGACGGTTGACGTGGCCCTGGCCCCGGCCGCCCAGCAGATCGACGAGCTGGTGGTCGTCGGGTATGGACAGCAGGAGCAGGGCGACGTGACGGGCGTCGTGAATAAGGTCAGTAGTGAGGACTTCAACAAAGTGCCCACGGTCAGCGCGGACCGACTCTTACAGGGGAAGGTTGCTGGTCTGAACATCAAGTCCAACTCGGGACGGCCGGGCGGACAGACGTTTATTCGGATTCGGGGAGGCACCTCCATAAACGCCAGTAACCGGCCCCTCTTCGTGATCGACGGTGTTCCGCTGAATGACACTCCACACAGCCCTGGTGGCCTTTCGGAAGGGCGAAACCCCCTCAATTTTCTGAACCCGAATGAAATACAGGACATCACGGTTCTGAAGGACGCATCCGCCGCGGCCATCTACGGAGCCCGTGGGGCAAATGGGGTGGTCCTGATCACGACCAAACAGGGGGACGGTGAGCAGACCCGAATCTCCTACAGTGGATCGGTATCGTCCACCAATACAACGGGAACCCGAAACGTTCTAGGCGCCCGGCAATACCGCGAGGTCATCAGTGAGCAGTTTCCGAATCTGACGGGCGATCTTGGGGACGCCAATACAAACTGGCAGGACGAGATCTTCGAGCGAGCACTCGGTCAGCAGCACTCTTTGAGTTTTTCGGGAGGGTCTGAACAAGGGGATCGATACCGAATCGCGCTCGGGTACCAGAACGAGGAAGGCGTGTTGAGGACGTCTGAGACCCAGCGGGTAAACGCCTCCGTGAAGTACAATCGCCCGTTTCTCGACGACCGGCTCGACCTCGACATCAACGTTCGGGGATCGAGAACGGACGATCAGTACGCGCCGAGCGTCATTGAGACGGCCGCCGTTTTTGCCCCCACGCAGCCGGTGGTTTCCGAACGCAACGAGCAGACGGGGTACTTTGAGTGGAGGGAATTCTCAAACGAAGCAGAGAACAACCCCGTCGCGACACTCGATCTGCAGGACGAAACGGGGGATACGTACCGGAGCGTCGGAAACTTCAAGTTTACCTACGACCCGGCGTTCGTGGACGGAATCAGTGCCGACGTGAATCTGGGCTACGACGTATCGACGGGAGAGCGGCAGCGGTTCATTCCGACCAACGAGCGAGGGCAGGTCGAAGCCGCGAATCCGGGCCAGGTGGACCGGGCGAACTTTACCCGGTTCACGCGACTGCTGGACGCGACGCTCAATTACCAAAACGAGTTTGAGGGTCTCAGCAGTCAGGTAGACGTCACGGCAGGGTATTCGTATCAGGACGACCTGAACAAATTTCCGGAGATCTCGGCGTCTGGTTTGTCCTCGAATCTGCTCGGAGAGAACAGCACGCTCCCTGCCTCTGAGGTGAATACCTTCGTTAGTGAGACCCCCAGCCGCCTGATCTCCGGCTTCGGTCGCGTCAATTACACGCTGGCCAACAAGTACGTGCTTACGGCCACGGTCCGACGAGACGGATCGTCCCGGTTTAGCCCTGAAAACCGGTGGGGGACCTTTCCCTCCGCGGCCGTCGCCTGGCGCGTTCACAATGAGGACTTCATGGAGCCGTTCTCCGAAACGCTCACGAGCCTCAAAATTCGAGGGTCCTGGGGCATTACCGGAAACCAGGAGATCGGCGACTTCCAGTATTCGCGTCTCTTCGAGCTAAGCAATCAACGAGCGCGGGTCCAGTTTGGCGATGAGTTCCTCACGACCATCCGTCCAAGCGCCGTGGATCAGAACCTGAAGTGGGAGGAGACGACCTCCTACAACATTGGGGCCGACTACGGGCTCTTCGAGGGGCGCATTACGGGGTCGGTCGAGTATTACAGAAAGGAGACCAACGACCTGCTGTTCTCGAGCATCGTCCCGGCCGGCGCCAACCTGTCGGATCAGGTGCTGACGAACGTAGGATCCGTCCGGAATACAGGAATTGAGTTCAGCGTAGACGCCGCCGTCTACGAAACCGAGGACTTCTCCTACAACGCGCGGTTCAACGCCTCCACGAACGACAACGAACTCACGAAGCTCACGAACTTCAGCTCCGGGGTTCGGACCGGAGGAATCAGTGGAGGGGTTGGGAACCAGGTCCAAATCCTCCAAGAGGGAGAGCCGGTCAATTCCTTCTACGTATTCCGTCACAAGACGGATGAGAATGGCGACCCCCTGACTGACAACGTGGACCACAACGGGGACGGAGAGGTCAACTTGGCGGACATGTACAAGGACACGAGCGGGGACGGCGAGGTCACGTCCGAAGACCGCACGGCCTACAAGAGCCCCCAGCCCGACTGGACGTTTGGGCATACCTCCCAGGTGCGGTACGATGGCTTTGATGTGAGCTTCTCTCTCCGGGCTCAGCTCGGAAACCACGTGTACAACAACATTGCGTCCAACCTAGGGACGTACAATCGTGCGGACGAATTCGCGCCTTCGAACCTCCACGAGTCGGTGTTGGAGACGAATTTCGATCAGCCCCAGTATTTTTCCGACCACTACGTGGAGGATGCCTCTTTCCTGAAGATGGACAACATCACGCTGGGGTATAGCTTCGACCGGATTCCTGGCGTCGATCGGCTCCGTCTATACGGAAGTGTGAGCAATGTCTTCGTGCTGAGCGGCTACAGCGGTCCGGAGCCCGAAATTGGAGAGACGAGTGGGGTCGGGATTGACAACGATGTCTTCCCCCGGACACGGACCGTCACGGGAGGCCTGGATGTCCAGTTTTAGTCTCTCCGCAGAACTGAAATCCTCCGTACGAAATGCCCAAAACCGATCAAACTATGTCTATCAAGCGAGCGCTTCGAGCCGTTTTGTTCATGGTCCTGGCCGTTGGGCTGATCGGATGTGATGCCGGGGTGGAGCCGCAAAGCTCCGCCTCTCCAGAGACGGCCTTCCAAGATGAATCTTCGTACCGGGCCTTCCTCGGGAAGCTGTACGGGGGATTGGTCCTGACGGGACAGGACGGTCCGGCGGGCAATCCGGACCTTGAGCTCATCGATGAGGGGTTTTCCCAGTACGTTCGGGCGTACTGGCAACTCCAAGAGCTCCCGACGGACGAAGCGGTCCTCGCTTGGGGCGACGAGGGAATCCAACCCCTCAATGAACAACAGTGGACCCCGGACAATCCCTTCGTCGAGGCCATGTACAACCGCATCTTCTTCCAGGCCTCGATGGTCAACGAGTTTCTCCGGCAGACGACGGAGGCAAAGCTGAACGAACGGGGAGTGGCGGAAGACATGCGGCAGCGTATACAGCAATTCCGGGCCGAGGCACGGTTCCTGCGCGCGCTTAGTTACTGGCACGGGGTGGACCTATTTGGCGGAATGCCCATCGTGACGGAGGAGGACGAGATTGGGCTTCAGTCCCCGACGTCGAACACGCGAGAAGAGGTGTTCAACTTTGTCGAACAGGAGCTCCTGGACATTGAGGCTCGGCTGCCCGCGCCCGGCAGCGCGGAGTACGGCCGAGCGGATCAGGCGGCGGTATGGATGGTGCTGTCCAAGCTGTACCTCAACGCCGAAGTATACGTTGGAGAGGCCCGCTACGAGGACGTGGTCACGTACACCGACAAAATTATCGGCTCCGGCTACGAGCTTGCGGATGAGTACATGCACAACTTTAAGGCCGACAACCATACGTCGCCGGAAATCATCTTCGCTGTGCCGCAGGACGGAGAACAAACACGCACGTTCGGGGGCACGACCTTCCTCGGTCATGCCGCCATTGGCGGAGGAACCATGAGTGCTGGGACATACGGCTTCGGCGGTGGGTGGTGGGGGCTTCGCACGACGTCGAATGTCGTGGGACGCTACCCGACGGACTCGACGGACGTGGACGCCCGGGCCATCTTCTTCACGCAGGGCCAATCCAAGGAGATTGGCAGTCTCACAGAATTCACGGACGGATACGCCCTGCCGAAATACCAAAACATCACTACGGAGGGGGAGACGGGGGCGAACAGTACCTTCCCGGACACAGACTACCCGATGTTTCGGCTCGCGGACGCGTACTTGATGTATGCCGAGGCCGTGGCCCGCGGGGCCGGAAATGGGAGCATGAGCAAGGCAGTGGGCCTCGTGAACGACCTTCGTGAGCGGGCCTACGGGGATCAGAGCGGAACCATTACCTCCGGTGAGCTCACGCCCGAATTCGTCTTGGATGAACGAAGCCGCGAACTGATCTGGGAGGGACACCGCCGTTCCGACCTAATTCGGTCCAACCAGTTCACGGAGAACGGAACGTGGGCGGGCAAAGGAGGCGACATTGACGGAACCACCACGCCGGGCTTCCGCGACCTGTATCCCATTCCAGAATCTCAACTCCAGGTCAACGACAACCTGGAGCAGAATCCAGGATATGATGGGAGCTGATGGGTGGCTCACTGTCGTAGAGAGGGAAGCATTCCATCGGTCTTGAAACTACGTGATGGAGGCGAGTCGGCCCGGTGTCGGCTCGCCTCCATTTGTTTTTGAGGCCTCCTCCAGATCGTCGATCCGGAACGCGTCGATGGCGTTCAGGCCGTCGATGGGTAGCCGTTCACAATCCCGGCCCGATGCCCGAGTCCTACAGCAAAGTCTGCATTCGCCCGACCGCCGATTCAGGGCCGGCCGGCTCTTTAGCGCCCGAGCGTGGCGTCAGAGGACGGCGTCGAAGATTCGCTGCATGTCGGTGCGCATCGAGGCGGGGAGGGACAGCGTGGCGTCGCCCACGTGGAGGTGTACCCCATCCTGCTCGGCCGCCGTGAGGAACGTCTTCTGCGACAGGTACACCCGGGTGGGCCCCACCTCGTCCTCTCCGGGGCGGCTGATGTCTTCGATGGGAAGCGTCTCGTCTCCCAAGGAAAGCCCGACGGAGTCCGCCCGGCGGATGCCGATGAGCGTGAGGGCCCAGCGGGTGCCGCCGGGACTGTCGATCCCGACGGCGCGGGCCGATACGTCGTCGTTCAGAACGTGAGGCGTGATGGTAAGGGTCATCTCCTCCCCGGGATTTGAGCCCTCGATCGTTTCGATGTTCGAAGACTGTGCGGCGGCCGTGGGGGCGAAAAGGGCGACCACCCCGGCAACGAGAAGAGTGAGCAGACGGTGTCGCATGACGGGGACTGGCGTTGAGGACAAAAACGTAGAGGGAAGCACACAGGTCGAACATGATTCCTTTTCATGGTACCCTGTTCGCCTCCATGCGATCCGCGGGGCCACGAACGCCCCGGGACCCGGAGTGTATGCCCCAGGCCGGGCTGTGCGATGCTCTCCACGACAAGCATGAGGGCTCAGGGGACGCGTGATTCTACGTGACCGACGACCGGAGGAGAGAGCGAGCCGAAGGGGCCCTTTCCAGGACGTCCCGTGTGGTCGTGGCCGCTTCGTCTCCGTGGCACCAAGACAAAAGCGACACCGCAGGACCGAGAGAAGGGTTGTTTTACGTAAATGATGCTAGACGAAAAAGAGGGAGGAGGCGTTTTCCGTTTCCTGCACACAGCCGCCTTCTGAATTTTTGGGGCGCTCCCGCCGCGGCCGAGTGGCTGTTCGATCAGTCGCCCGCTCGGATCGTGACATGGGGGGAGGCGTTCCGGGGCCGATCCGCCCGCCCTGCCGATGGGCATCGACTGGGGGTACTCTCGGACGTAGACCTGGGACGCGAGGCCGGTACTGCGAGGGCTGTGGGGAGGGTGCGTGGTTCGCCTTTCGTGTTCTGTACCGTGGATCGCGAGACGCCTGTACGCAATACGTCCCACGCAACACGAATCGCCCGCTCTCTCTCGCTCCCCTTGGCGGGTGAGCAGAGCTCCACTGAATCTCTCCGCCCCATTTCTGCCTCGATGAACGCCAACGACCGCTCCATTATCGCACTCGTAACGACGGGCCACGGGCTGGTCCACACCTACGAGCTGTCGATCCCGATCTTCATGACCGTGTGGCTCGCAGAGTTGGGGATGGCGGAGGCAACCCTGGGGGCCATCGTGGGAAGCGGGTATTTTCTCTTCGGGGCCGGGGCGCTGCCAGGCGGTATTCTTGTGGACCGCTTCGGGGCGCGGCGGCTCATTGCCGGAGGGCTCGTGGGGATGGGGGGCGCGTTCGTGCTGTTGGGCCTTCTGCCAGGGGTGTGGGGGCTCGGGACGGCGCTGCTGGCATGGGGGGCGGCGGCCAGCGTGTATCACCCCGCGGGGCTTGCGCTCATCAGCACGGGCGTGCGACGGCGGGGACGGGCCCTGGCCTACCACGGGATCGCGGGCAACGTGGGCATCGCGGGGGGGCCGCTCGTCACGGCCCTCCTGCTGCTCGCGCTCGACTGGGCGACGGTGGCGATGCTGCTCGGCCTGCCCGCCCTCGTCGCGGCGGTTGCGGCGTGGCGGGCCTCCGTCGACGAGACCGCGGCTGTCGGAACGCACGGCGCCACGGGGAAGGACGCGTCGTCGCCTTCCTCCGAGAAGGAGGGGCTCGCTGCGCTGGGGGCGGAAACCCGGCACCTCTTCGCATCGGGGTTTGCGGGGGTCTTCGTGCTCGTGGCTCTCTCAGGGCTCTACTACCGCGGCGTGCTGACCTTCCTGCCGGACCTGCTTACGCCGCTGGTAACGGTCGACCTGCCCATCGACGTGTCGACGGGCCGGTACGTTTACGCTGGGCTGCTGGCGGTGGGCATCGCGGGGCAGTATGTAGGGGGGCGCCTCTCCGACCAGGACGGCACGGAGCGGGTCCTTGCCGGCGCGCTGGTCGCACTGGCCGGGCTGGCCGCCGTCTTTTTGCCGGTGGCGGAACGGGGGACCGGTGCGCTGCTCGTGGTGAGCGCCGGCCTCGGCTTCGTCCTT
>NZ_NCQY01000009.1:128432-395584 GCF_002894645.1 Salinibacter altiplanensis | reverse complement strand
CCCCCCCGGCACGCGTGGGCTCTCCTACGGGTACACGTACCTTGCGATTTTCGGCATCGGGGCGGCGGGGGCAGCCCTGGCCGGTGCGCTGTTGCAGGCCGCAGGCCCCTCGCTTCTGTTCGGCGTGCTGGCGGGCATCGCCCTCCTCGGGGCGGGCCTGAGCGCGTGGTTGGCCGTGCGCCGGGACCGGTGGGCTGACCTGGACGGGGCGGGGGCGCCGTCGCCGTGACGAGGCGGGCTGGGGCCGATGGCGTCCGCGCTGACAACGCCCTCGCGTCCCGCCGTATGCCTCTGCCCCTTGGGACGTACCCTCCGCGACGGCAGATCTGCGAGGAGGAAAAAATGTCCCGTCTTTGGGGCTGGGAGCGCTTCCAAAAAAGAGGTGGAAGCGGTCCCAAAAGATAACAGTTCCTTGATCTAACAGACCCCGTCAGAGTATCATGGAAGCGCATCCAACAGAAGAAGCGTCGACGTGAAGCAACGGCTCGTCCAGACACGGAGGGGCCGGAGTGTCGTCGACCCTGCTTCTGCTGCGCCCCTCCCCATGGACTGTAGGCCGGACTGTCATGTTTGACGTCATCCCTTCGTGCTCGCTTCGCAAGCTCATGTTCGCGGCCGTCCTCGGGGCCTTTCTTGGCGGCGGGCTGTTTGGGGGCGTGCAGGCCGTGCACGCACAAGACGTTGAGGTGACCGGCACCGTCGTGTCCGCCGACACCCAGTCTCCCCTCCCTGGAGTGAACATCCGAGAGGTGGGAAGCGATCGAGGAACGGTCACCGATCCGAACGGAGAGTTCACCCTCGTGGTGGACAGCTCGCAGGACACACTCACATTCTCCTTCATCGGGTACCAAACAAAAACGGTTTCGCTGGACGGGCGCTCAGAGATTCGCGTTGCGCTCCAGACCGAGTCGCAGGAGCTTGAGGGGGTCGTCGTGACGGCGCTCGGCATCGAGCGGCAGCAGCGCTCCGTGGGATACGCGACGAGCAGTATTGAGGCGCAAGACCTCGTCGACGTCACGGAATCCAACCCGGCCACCCTATTGCAGGGAAACGTGCCGGGACTTGTTTTGAGCTCAAATGCCTCCGGCCCAAACGCGTCCTCAAGCATCAACATCCGGGGTGTCTCGTCGATTGCGGGGGATAACGACCCGCTCTTCATCGTAGACGGGATTCCCATCGACAACACGGTCATTGGCGGGGCCGGAAAATTCGGCGGGCGGGATGGGGGAAGTGCGCTATCGGTCGTAAATCCGGAGAACATTGCAGACATCTCCGTGCTGAAGGGGGCCGGGGCCGCCGCCCTGTACGGGACGCGTGCCCGGGACGGGGTGGTGCTGATCTCGACGAAGACGGGCCGTACGTCGGCCCCGGGAGAGGTAAATGTGCAGTACAGCTCGACGGTGACGGCTGAGGATGTAATCAGTGGGTTTTCGGACTTCCAGAGCCAGTACGGCCAGGGCACACAGGGCCGGGCGCCGTCAAACGAGAACGCGGCGGTTAGCGCCGGCCTCTCGAGCTGGGGAGCACCGCTCGGGGCGGTCGATGAGGCCCCGCAGTTTGACGGAGAGGTGCGACCGTACGCCGCCGTGGCCGACCGACAGGGGTTTTACCGAACGGGGCTGTCGCAGAAGCATTCGCTGTCGATCAATGCGGGCTTTGAAGACGCCTCGCTCCGCCTGTCCGGGTCGCACCAAAGCACCGAGAGCGTCGTTCCGAACTCGGGGTACGAACAAACCAACCTCAATCTTCGGGGAAAGACCCAGTTTGGAGGGCTTACGGCCGATGCGAGCGTCACGTACCAGAATGAGCTCACAGACAACCGAACGTTCCTAAACGATACGGCCCGGAATCCGAACTATCTGATTTCGTTTCTGCCGAACAACGTTCCCAAAAGTGCCCTGCGGCCGGGGGAAACCGAGGAGGGGGTCGAGAAGCAATTCACGTCCGACGGCCTTCCCACCAATCCGTACTGGGCCGTGAATGAGTTGGACGCCGACGACGACAAGGACCGCATTTTGGGAAACGTCAACCTCACCTATTCGGTCAACGACTGGCTGTCCCTGCAGGGACAGACGGGGCTCGACTGGTACTCGCTCCGGCGGACGAACGTGGACGCGTTCGGGTCTGCGTTCGAACCGGGAGGATCCATGACCGAGGATACCTACCGGGTATGGGAGAGCAACTCGAAGCTCTTGGCCACCGCAACGCCCACCCTCACCGACGCCCTTTTGCTTCGGCTCGATGTGGGGGGCAGCCTGCGGCATCGGCAGTTCGAGCAGGTGGGGGTCTTCGGGCGAGACTTTAGCATTCCTGACCTGGAAACGATCTCAAACACGGCCAACCCGACCCGGAACTACGACTTCTCAGAAGAGCAGATTCGGTCCTTCTTCGGGTCGGCCGCCTTCACCTATCGGGACTACCTCTTCCTCACGCTGACCACGCGTAGCGACTGGTCGTCCACCCTCCCCGAAGACAACAACCCGTTCGTGTACCCGGCGGTGAGCGGAAGCTTCGTCTTTACGGATGCCTTCGACCTGCCGGACGTACTGAGCTACGGAAAAGTGCGGGCGTCCTGGGCCGAGATCGGGGGCGACACGGATCCGTACCGGACCAGTCTCACCTACGGCATCCTCGGGCAGCATCAGGGACAGGCCCTGGAGACGATCACGCAGCTGAGCGTTCCGTTGCTCGATCTGAAGCCAACCTCGACGCGAGAGGTGGAGCTTGGATTCGAGACGCAGTTTCTCAATGATCGGTTTGGCATCGACTTTACCTGGTATCGCCGAAGCACGGTCGATCAGATCCTGGACGTGACCGTTTCGCCGACCTCGGGCTACACGGCCCGGACGGCCAACAGTGGCGAGATTCAGAACACAGGCGTGGAGCTGCTTCTGACGTCGGTCCCCTACTCGACGGAGGACTGGAACTGGGATTCGAGGGTCAACTTCGGGGCAAACCGGAGCGAGGTCGAATCCCTCGCCCCAGGGCTCGATGTGCGGGTCGGGGCGGAAAACCGCATCGGCACGGCCAACATTGCCCAGGTCGCGGGGCAGCCCGCCAACGCCATTTACGGGAACACATACGTCCGCGACGATCAGGGGCGCATCGTCCACGGGGAAGATGGGCTTCCCCTGTCCGGGGAGAAAGAGGTGCTGGGCACCGGCGCGCCCGACTGGACGCTCGGCTTCTCGAACACCGTCTCGTACCGGAACGTCAGCCTGAACTTCTTGGTCGACGCGAAGTGGGGCGGCAAGGTCTTGTCCGGGACCAACGCCAATGCCTACAGCAACGGCCTGCACGAGGCAACGCTCACCGGCCGCGCCGCCTGTGACGAGCAGGCCGGCCCGAACGGGCAATACCCGGAGGATTGCTTCGTCGGGGAGGGCGTCGTGGGAAGCGTTACCGGGGAAGGAGAGGTGGACGTCGATCGGGAAAACGATGTCGGCGTCCGCCCCTCCGAGTACTACGGGGAGATCGCCGGGCAGATTGCCGAAGAGTTTGTCTACGACGCGAACTTCATCAAACTCCGTCAGCTCCGATTGAGCTACGACCTGCCGAGCAGCGTGATGAACCGTGTGCCGGCGCGCAGCGCAAGCGTCTCGGTCGTGGGGCGAAACCTGTTCTACCTGCACGACTCGGTGCCGAATATCAGTCCCGAGTCCAGCTACAACAGCGAAGCCACCCCGGGCTTTGAGCAGGCGGGGGTTCCCCAGTCCCGAAGCATTGGTGCGTCGGTCAATCTCCAATTTTGACCCCAGGCCCAACCGACCTCCTCTGCCCTCCCACGTACTTCTACCTACGTCCGCCATGGTGTCGACTTGCTCGAAAGCTACTCGCCTCACGTCTCTTCTCTCGGTCGGAGTCCTCGCGCTTCTCCTCGTGTCCTGTGACGGGGTTGGAGACTTTGGGGACATGAACAAGGACCCCACGACCGCCAACGATCCAAACCCGGACCTTGAGTTCACCACCCTTCAGCTCGGGGTGTCGGGGAGCCGGTTCGAGGTGTGGCGCACGAATTTGATTTATGCGATGCCGATCGTGCAGCACATCGCGAACCCGGGCTTCTACGCGGGGAACTTCAACCAATACGTGAGTGCATGGTCGGCGTCCCTCTTTGACACGCGATACGGAGGAGGGCCCAATGGGTCGAACTTCCTCCGCACTGTCACCAACACGAATACCCTCATCAGTGAGCTAGAGGGAAAGCCCGAGCAGGTCAACCGGCTGGCGGCCACCCGGATCATGCGCGTGCTTACCTTTCAGCGCCTCACCGACGTCTACGGAGACATTCCGTACTTCGAGGCGGGAAAGGGCACGTTGGAAGGCGAATTTACCCCTCACTACACGCAACAGGATAGCATCTACAGGGACCTGCACGACGAGCTCCGAGGGGCGGTCGACCAGTTCGACGCGTCGCAACCGACGTTCGGGGGGGCTGATCTGTTCTTCGGAGGCGATGTTGAGCAGTGGAAACGGTTTGCCAACTCGCTCCAGCTGCGCCTGGCCCTGCGCCTCGTGAAGGTGCGTCCGGACCTGGCCCAGAGCTGGGCCGAGGAGGCCGTCCGTGCCGACGGGGGCGTCATGAAGAGCATCGACGATGATGCGTACGTGTCCCACGAAACGGGGCCGTCAGGCGGCCCTGCGGGCTTTAACACGAACGCCAATAGTGAGGTGATGCAGAACTTCCCGGGACAGTGGCTCAGCGAAACGTTCGTGGACTGGCTGCAAGACAAAGCGGACCCGCGCCTCACAGAGTACGGGGTGCTTGCGCCGGAAGGCCTCGACGGCACGCTGGTCGAAGATCCGGCCCAGCAGCGCGGCCTGCCCAACGGGTTCGACAACAACGAGCTCGCCGACAGTGACGAGTACACCGACGACCTCGACCAGTACACGCGCATCCATCCCAACCTGCGAGGGCTCGACGCCCCCATGTTCTTTCAGACATACGCGGAGGTGGAGCTGATGCTCGCGGAGGCGAAGGTGCGGGGCTGGAACGTCCCCGGGTCGGCGGAGGCCCACTACGAGGACGGAGTGCGGGCGGCCATGAACTCGATCACCCGGTACGGAGACGACACCAGCGTCAGCGAGTCGGAGGTTGGGCAGTATCTCTCCGATAATCCCCTGCCCGGCGGCAAAGAGGCACGTCTACGGGCCATTAACAATCAGTACTGGGCCGCCACCTTCTTCAACGGGATTGAGTCCTGGTCGAACTGGCGGCGGTCGGGCTATCCGGAGCTGACTCCCGCGCCGGAGGAGGGGGACACAGGGGGAGAACTGATCCGCCGCCTGGACTACCCCCAGAGTGAGCGGGACCTCAACGGAGACAACTACCAGGAGGCCCGTGAGCGACAGAACATTTCTCAGTCAGACCGCCTTACGGCCCGCGTGTGGTGGGACTGCGGGGCGTACGCCGAACAGTGCGCCGAGTAAGTTCAGAAGCGTTCTCCACTGCTTCCTAAAAGAATCCATGGAGGAGGGCCGAGGTCGGCCCTCCTTTTTTGTGTTCGTTTTGCCCCTGTGCTCCGTCCGTTTTATGCGCACCGTCGTACTTTCCCTGCTACTGCTTGTTGGTGGGGCCTTGACCGCGAAGGCCCAGCCCGACCCCGCCTCCGCGCATCCCTCCGCCGCCGACCTTTCGATCCGGTGGGGGGGGGAGACGAATCAGGTCGACAACGGCCGCCGATTCCGGGCGTCGTTCACAATCGAGAATCACGGAGCCGCCGCGCTGGGTGGCACCAACTGGACGCTCTACTTCAACTTCTCACGTCAAATGGCCCCGGAGAGTGTGACGGCGCCGGTGCGCATCACGCGCATCAACGGGGACTTCTACAAGCTGGAGCCGGACGACAACTTTTCCCCAATCGGGCCCGGCGACCGGCTGCAGTTCACGGTGGAGGCCCCGGGATCGCTCATCAAGCGCATTGATGCCCCCGCGGGCTTCTATGTCGTGTTTGCGGACGGGGAGGGCCGGCCCACGCCGCCGGCCGCCGTGTCGGACGTCACGATCGAGCCCTTCACGCGCCCCGAGCAGACGACACGAGGCCCGAACGACGTGTGGCCCATGCCGACCCCTGCGGCCCGGTACGCCGAGAACACCGCCGTGTCGACGCGCCCCCCCGAAGCGAAGGGACGCATCGTCCCTACTCCGGATTCGGTCGATCGGCGGCCCGGATCGTTTCTGCTGGGGGCAGACGCGACCATCGGGTACGAGAAAGGCCTGGCCGCCGAGGCCCGTCAGCTCGCGGACGGACTGGCCGCGGCGCTGGGACGACGTCCCCGCACGACGAAAACGGACTCTGCCGCCGCCATCACGCTCCGCCGGGCCCCAGTGACGCCGGCCGCGGCCGACTCGGTCCGGGATGAGGCCTACCGGCTTGCGGTCGATCCGGACACGGGCATCACCATTACGGGCACGACCGACGCCGGCGTGTTCTACGGCGTGCAGAGCCTGGAGGCCTGGCTGCCCGTGGCGGCCTACCGGGTGCCGTCGCCGCCGGTGGCGGTGCCCGCCGCCCGCATCGTCGACGGGCCCCGATTTGACTATCGGGGGCTGCACCTCGACGTGGCCCGCAACGTCCAGTCGGTAGCGGCGGTAAAGCGGCTCCTCGACGTCATGGCCTTCTACAAGCTGAACACCTTTCACTTTCACCTCACCGACGATGAGGGATGGCGCCTCGCCGTCGAGGGCCTGCCCGCGCTGACCCGTGTGGGCGGCCGCCGCGGCCACACGCTCGATGAGCGGGAGCACCTGATGCCGTCCTACGGGTCGGGGCCGAATCCAGCGCCCGAGGCCTCACGTGGAAGCGGCTGGTACAGCCGGGCTGACTACCTCGACATCTTGCGCTACGCGAATGCGCGTCACATTACCGTCATGCCCGAGATCGATGTGCCGGGCCACGCCCGCGCCGCTATCCAGGCCATGGAGGCCCGGACACGCCGACTCCGGGCCGCGGGGGATACGGCGGCGGCCCATGCGTACCGGCTTCGGGATCCGGCCGACACGTCCAGCTACGAGTCTGTGCAGGGGTGGGACGACAACGTCATGAACGTGTGTCGGCCGTCCACCTACCGGTTCCTGTCGACGGTCGTCGACGAGCTTCGGGGCCTGCACGAGACGGCGGGGGCGCCGCTCCCGGCCCTCCATGTGGGGGGCGATGAGGTGCCGGAGGGCGTGTGGGCGGGTTCCCCCCTCTGTGACGACTACATCGCGCGCACCGAAGGGGTCGACGAGGCCGAGGCCCTCTTCGGCCACTTTCTGGGCCGGTTTCAGGACACACTGGCCGCACGGGGCATTGCCATGGCGGGGTGGGAAGAGGTGGGGCTGGAAGAGGCCGATCACCGGTCCGCAACCACGACGCCGAACGAGGCCCTGGTCGACGAAAACGTTCGTCCCTACGTCTGGAGCAACATCTGGGGCGGTGGGACCGAGGACCGCGCCTACCGGCTGGCCAACGCGGGCTACGATGTGGTGATGGCGCAGGCCACCAACTTCTACTTCGACATGGCCTACAGCAAGCACCCCCGAGAGGACGGCTACTACTGGGCGAGCTTCGTCGATGCGAAGGCCCCCTTCGCCTTTGTCCCCTTCGATCTCTACAAGAGTGCCGACCGCACCGCCATGGGGCGGCCAATCGATCCCGACACGGCCTTTGCTGATCGGGTGCGGCTCGCCGATTCCGCCCGAACAAACATTCATGGCCTGCAGGGGCAGCTCTGGGGGGAGACCCTGCGCGACCCCGACCGGATGGAGTACATGGCTGTCCCTCGACTCTTGGGGCTCGCCGAGCGCGCCTGGGCTCGGCGGTCCGGCTGGGCAACGATCAACGACACGGAGGCGCTGCGGGCCCGCCGGGCCGACGCCTGGACCGCGTTTGCAAATCGACTGGGCCGCCGCGAGCTTCCTCGTCTGAGCGTCCGGCACCCGAACTGGTCCTACCGTCTGCCGCCGCCTGGAGGCACGGCCGCGGACGGCCCCCTGAAGGCGAACGTGGGCCTGCCGGGCCTGCCGATCCGCTACACAATGGACGGCACCCGTCCGACCGCCACGTCGCCCCGATATACCGGTCCGGTGTCGGTCCCAGACGGAGCGACCGTCCGGCTGCGGACCTTCGATACGCGTGGCCGGGGCGGACGGACCGTCACGGTTCCCACGTCCCCGTAAGATGCCTCCGTGGGGGCCTGAGAACTGTTTTGATTTCTGTCTCGGGGCTCCGAGCGGCAGTGAGGGCCTGCACATCGCCTCTGGGCTTAGGCGGTCGCACTCTGAACGCACTTCACGGCACGGCAGCACTAGCTTCGCGTCGTTGGCGCTCAGGGTGCCCCATGACAGCCCTCGACCATGTGCCGATTTTCGGCTCCTCGATGCTCGCGCTTCTCATTCGATCCAAAATTAAAACAGGTTCTTAGGGGAGGATCTCCCCACCGTCGGAGGACCGGAGGGGGGTGCGTTCGGCCCAGGGCCGCCTCTGCAAAGAGTGCTCGTGGGGGAGGCGGGGGCCTCTTTCGGAGACGATGAGGGAGCTCACAGGTTGTCTCCTTCATCGCAACACCGTATCTTTTCAAACCATCAAGATTCCCCTACGAGGCATACCTCTACGTCCCCGTCGACTCCGTTTCCGCGGGGGACTCGTCGACCTCCCAACACCTGCCCCATCCCGCCATGGAAGACGACATGACCATTGACCAGGTCGCTGAGCTGGCGTACGTCTCCCGGTCGGTGGTGTCCCGTGTGCTGAATGATCATCCGAATGTAAGCGCGGAGGCCCGAGAGCGGGTGCTGCGGGTGATCGAAGAACATGACTACCGCCCCAGTTCGGTTGCCCGGAGCCTGGCCACCGATCGATCCTTCGAAGTGAGTGTCCTTACGCCCCGGCGAGGGGACGAGTCCCTGGCCAATGGCTACTGGCCGTTGCTGTATTCGGGGCTTTTTGAGCGAGGCCTGGAGCGGGGGTACTTCGTGTCGCTGTCGATGGTCTCTGATCAGGTCGAAGACGAGATCGAAGACCGGGCCCGGGACGCGCGATTCGACGGGTACGTTCTGGTCACGACGGAAGTTACGGACCTCGTCGCCTCTACGCTCGACGCGGATGGGGCCCCGACGGTGCTGATTGGCCAGGATTCCAGTTGGGACGCCTTCAGCTCCGTCGACATCGACAACGCGCAGGGCGGATACGAGGCGGGGCGCCACCTCTGCGACCTCGGGTACGAAGAGATTGGACTGATCCTGGGAAGTCGAGACCTTGAGGAATCCACGCATCGACGGCGGGGCATTGAACGGGCCCTGTCGGAGGCCGGTGTTGCGGTGGCGGACCGGCACGTGGCCGAGGGGGACTACTCCCAAGAGAGCGGGCACGCCATCGTCCAGGCGTGGGCGGAGCGGGCGCAGATGCCCCGGGCCCTGTTCTGTGCGAGCGACACAATGGCGATGGGGGCATTGCTTGCGCTCAACGAGTGTGGATACAAGGTCCCCGAGGAAGTCGCGATCGTCGGGTTCGACGATCTACCCGCAGCCCAGTACGCCATTCCCCCGCTCACGACGGTCCGCCAGCCGGTGTACGAGAAGGGCCAGGCGGCGATCGACCTGCTTGTCGACCAAATCGAGACCGCCGAGACCGACCCTGTTCACACGGAGCTTGCGCCGGAGCTCGTGGTGCGGCAGAGCTGCGGGGCCCAGCAGGAAACGTAGCCCGAGGTGCGTCCCATCCCACGGCCGTCGGCAGCGTTGCTGCGCCCAAGAACGAAAGGGGACGGGGAGGAGGCGGACATCCCACCTCTGCGGGGCATGCTGCTGCTAGGAATGGGTCTGCCATCCGAGGCCCGGGCGGGACACGTCTCCGGGGGGGCGAACGCCAGGCTCTCCGCCGTAGAGACCGCAGGGACGTACTGCCGATGAGGGTTTGGAAGCGGTTCCGATCTCCGGTTTTCGTTGCGGACCGATCCTGTGCCTTCTATTCTGTGAGGCGCTGCTCTCCCCGTCGGCCCGTGGTTCCATGCAACGCATCCTCCTGAGTACGATCTTCGGGGTGTTCGTCTTTGCTCTCGTGGGGGGCGAGCCGGGTTCTGCCCTGATGGGCCGGTCGGAGCGTACTGCGGGGAGGAACACTGCGGCCGAAACGGACCCGCGCACCTACGCCATCTACCGCGCGTCGGGCCCGATCACCGTGGATGGGCAGCTCGACGAAGGCGGCTGGGCCGCGGCGCCGTGGACGGCCGACTTCGTGGACATCCGTGGGCAGGACGCCCCGACGCCCCGGTTTCGGACGCGGGCCAAGATGCTGTGGGACGACGAGGCCCTCTACGTCGCGGCCACGCTTGAAGAGCCGAACGTGTGGGCCACCCTCACCCAGCGCGACACGGTCGTGTACTACGACAACGACTTCGAAGTCTTCATCGACCCCACCGGCACGACGCACAACTACTACGAGGTGGAGATCAATGCCCGAGAGACGGTCTGGGACCTGATGCTCCTGAAGCCCTACCGGGATGGCGGGCCGGCCCTCGACGCCTGGGACATGCAGGAGCTCGAAGCGGCGGTCGACGTGAAGGGGACGCTCAACGATCCGTCGGACACCGACGAGGGGTGGACGGTGGAGCTGGCGCTGCCCTGGAGCGCGCTGGAGGAGGCGGCGCCGGACGGGCGGCCTCCGCGGCCTGGGGAACAGTGGCGCCTGAATTTCTCGCGGGTGCAGTGGCCCACCACGGTCGTCGAGGGCCGCTACGAAAAAGACATCGACACCACTGAGGCCCATCCGGAGGGCAACTGGGTGTGGTCGTCACAAGGAGCCATCGACATGCACCGGCCTGAGCACTGGGGCATCGTGCAGTTTGCGGACGCCGAGGTGGGCACCGCCGCGTCCGTGTCCGTGGACGAGCGGCCCAACCGGCGCATTAAGGCGGCCCTGCGGTGCCTCTATCATCGTCAGCGGGCCCACCACGACGAGCATGGCACGTACGCCACTGCCCTTTCGGCCCTCAACGCCTCGGATGTTCAGCTTCCCGAACGCGACTTTGCGCCCACGCTCCGGACGACCCAGACGATGTACGAAATCTCGGCGCCCGGGGTGGAAGGAACGACCGTACACATCCGCCAGGACGGAAGGGTCTGGGTGACCGGGAAGTGACGCAGGGGGAAGGCGACGGGCACCCGCCGCTGTCTTTTGCGGGAGCCGTCACGCGTGGCGGAGGGACGTTCGGTCACACGTCAAATCAAGCAGCCGTTTCGTTGTCCGCCATGATTAGTCGCCATCGATTCTTGGAATCCACTGCGGGCCCGGCCCGGGGGCGAATCTCAGATCCTGGACCGTTCCGGGTGCACGAATGTGGGTGGGGAGACGAACCGGTGAGCCGCGGGCGTTGGCCGGTGGGCCTCTGCGTGGCCGCCGTGGATCCGCCCGAATGAGGAGGCCTGTGCCGCGGGGAACGCCTGATCCGTTTGCCCCCGTCTGTCGTCCATTTTTCTTCTGGTTGGTCCCCCTCCTGCACGTGACACGCTTCGACTGGTTTTTTGTCGTTGCCTACTTGATCCTCTCCTTCGGCATCGCGCTCTACTTTTACCAGCGCGCCGGGGAGGACACCTCGGAGTTTTTCCTGTCGGGCCGCGCGATGCCCTGGTGGCTGGCCGGGACGAGCATGGTGGCCACCACGTTTGCGGTGGACACGCCGCTTCTGGTGACGGAGATCGTGGCGGAGAACGGCATCGCAGGGAACTGGCTCTGGTGGAACGCCGCCATCGGCGGCATGCTGACGGTTTTTTTCTTTGCCCGCCTCTGGCGCCGCAGCGGCGTGATGACCGATGTCGAGTTCGTCGAGTTCCGGTACAGCGGGCGGGTGGCGGCCTGGCTGCGCGGCCTCAAGGCGCTTTTCTTCGGCCTCCTGCTGAACATCCTCATCATCGGGTGGGTGTCGCTGGCGATGGAGACGGTGATCGACCGGCTCTTCCCCGACCTCGCCCTGTTTGGCCACTCGGCAATCACGGTGCTGGGGCGGGAGATGAGCGCCGCGCTCGTGGTGACCGGGGGGCTCATTCTGGTGGTGGCCGTCTACGCCCTGCTCTCGGGCCTGTGGGGGGTGATGGTGACGGACCTGTTCCAGTTCGTGGTGGCGATGGGGGGCACCATCACGCTTGCGTTTCTTGTGCTCGACATGCCGGAGGTCGGCGGGGTGGCGGGGCTCCGCGCGCAACTTCCGGACGAGACGTTCACCCTGCTGCCCACGATTGGGGGCGCGGCGGAAGGGGCGGCCACCTTTTCGCTTTCGGCGCTGGCCTTCGCGGCCTACGCCGGGGTGCAGTGGTGGGCCAGTTGGTATCCGGGGGCCGAGCCGGGCGGCGGCGGCTACATCGCGCAGCGCATGATGAGCGCAAAGGACGAACCCAACGCGCTCTTCGCGACGCTCTGGTACACCATTGCCCACTTTTGCCTGCGACCGTGGCCGTGGATCATTGTAGCGCTGGCCGCGCTGGTGCTCTATCCGGATCTCGATGAGCCGCGCGCCGGGTTCGTGCTGGTGATGAAGGACGTGCTGCCCCCCGGACTGCTCGGGCTCCTCTTCGCGTCCTTCCTGGCGGCGTTCATGAGCACGGTCTCCACCCAGCTCAACTGGGGCGTCTCGTACCTCGTCAACGACTTTTGGGGGCGCTTCGTGCGGCCCGAGGCGGACGAGGCCCACTACGTGCTCGTCTCGCGGGTCCTCACGTTCGGGGTGGCCCTGCTGAGCCTGGTCGTAACCCTCTTCCTCGACACCATCGCCGAGGCGTGGGGCCTGCTGCTGTCCGCCTCCGCCGGGCTGGGGCTCGTCCTCGTCCTGCGCTGGTACTGGTGGCGCGTGAACGCGTGGAGCGAGATGGCGGCCACCATCGCCCCGATCGGACTGACCGTGGGGGCCCTCGTGCTCAACGCGTTCGGCGTCCAGGTGCCGGGCCTGCAGGCGGACTTCCCCCTGAACCTCTACTCGGTGGTCGGGTTTACGACCGTCGTCTGGCTCGCGGTTACCTTCCTCACCCGCCCGACCGACGCGGAGACCCTCGATGCGTTCTACCGAAAAGTCCATCCCGGCGGGCCCGGCTGGGCGCCCGTGGCGGCGCGTCACCCCGACGTGACGCCGGACTCGGGCCTCGGCCGCCTCGCGCTGGACTGGCTCATCGGGGTCGTGCTCGTGTACAGCACCCTCTTCGGCACGGGCTATCTCATCCTGGGGGAGACGCTCTGGGGGGCGGGCTGCGTCGCGGTTGCGCTGACGGCGGCGACGTACCTGTGGCGGGATCTGCAGCGGGACGAAATCTCGCTGATCGGAATGGACAAAGAGTAACGGAAACGGGGGGGAGAGAGATGTCTGTATGTTCTGAAGGCTGCATCTTCCCATGACGGCTTCATTGCGTCGTTCTCTTATGGCCGCGGGCCTTACGGTGGCGGCTGTCGTTGTCTCTGTCACGGTCGGTGCCCCTGGCTCTGCCCCCCTCGCGGCGGGGCTCTTGGGCTCGCCCTCCAGGGCGCCCGATACGACAGACGGCACGGAGGCGGACTGGGCGGAGCAGCAGCTTCAGAGCATGACCCTCGACGAGAAGATTGCGCAGCTCTTCGTGGTCCGGATCGACGGGGAATTTCAGAACGCGAACGCCCCCTCCTACCGCGAGACTGCCACCCTCGTCGAAGAGTTTGGGGCGGGCGGGCTCATCTTTGGGCCCGGTGCGCCCATGACCCAGATTGCGATGGCCAACGACCTGCAGGCCAAGGCCGAGCGGCCCCTCCTCGTGGCGCAGGACACGGAGTGGGGTGTCGGCATGCGCATCGACGAGGCGACCTCGTTCCCGCCGGCCATGGCGATCGGGGCCACACGGGACGCCTCGCACGCCTACCGGGTGGGCTACGCAACGGCCCGCGAGGCCCGCGCGCTCGGCGTGCACCAGCTTTACGCGCCGGTGGCAGATGTCAACAACAATCCCAAAAACCCCATCATCAACGTTCGCTCCTTCGGCGCGTCGTCCTCGCTGGTGGGCACGATGGCCTCGGCCTTCACGCGAGGGGCGCAGCGGGGCGGCACCCTCGCGACGGTAAAGCACTTTCCCGGCCACGGCGACACGGACGTCGACTCCCACATCAACCTGCCCATCCTCCGGTTCGACCGGGGTCGCCTTGACTCCCTCGAACTGGCGCCGTTCCGGCAGACCTTCGATGCGGGAGTGCAGAGCGTCATGACCGGCCACCTCGCCCTGCCCGAGATCGCGGCGGACAGCGTGCCGGCCACCCTTTCCCGTCCCCTGACCCACGGCCTGCTGCGGGCCGAGCTCGGGTTCGATGGGCTCGTGGTGACCGACGCCCTCAACATGCAGGCCGTCACCCGCACGTTCGGCGTCGGCGAGACGGCGGTGCGCGTGCTGGAGGCCGGGGCGGACCTGGTGCTCATGTCCACGAACGCGCACGCGGCGCATCAGGCCGTCCGGCGGGCGGTGACCCACGGGCGCATCGACACGACCGAGATCAACGACTCGGTCCGGCGGCTCCTCGCCATAAAGCAGGACCTCGGTCTCCACGAGACCCGAGCGGTCTCGCTCGACACGACCCGACACCGCGTGGCACAACGGTCCCACGAGGTGCTCTCGCGCACGGTGGCCCGCGAGTCGCTCACGCTCCTCGCGAACGCAGATTCGCTGCTTCCCCTCACGCCGCCGGAGCAGTACGACGCCCTCGCCGTTACGCTTAGCGACAGCGAGTACCCCGGCACGGGCGACACGTTCGTCGACCGGCTCCGAGAGCAGCCCGCCATCGAATCGCTCGACACACGCCGCCTCGACCCGCGCTCCGACTCGACGGATGTAAAGGGCCACCTCGCGGATGCGTCGGACCACGACATCGTAATCGTGCCGTCTTTTCTCCGCGTGCAGGCGTGGAGCGGGTCCATCGGTCTCAGCGACAGGCACCACGACTTCCTCGAAGACCTGGCGGGCACGGACACGCCGGTCGTGTTCGTGGCCTTCGGGAATCCCTACGCCCCGACCGACCTGGCGCCCACCCCGGACGCCATCCTGACCGCTTACGGCTCCGGCGACGCCTCACAGCGGGCCGCGGCCCAGGCGCTCGGCGGGGGCACCGGCACGCCCGGGCGCCTGCCCGTCACCATTCCGGGCGTGGCCGAGAGGGGCGACGGCCTCGGCCTCGACCCTGTCTCGCCCCGCGAAGGATTTCCCGAATCGGTGGGGATGGAGGGCCCACGCCTGGCCCGCCTCGACACGCTGTTCCGGTCGGCCATGCTTGACGAGGCATTCCCGGGGGGTGCCGTCGCCGTGGGGCGCGGGCCCGCCCTCGCCAAGCTCGACGCCTTCGGCTACCGCACCTACGAGGAAACCACGCCCGTGCAGACCGGCACACAGTACGACCTCGCCTCACTTACGAAGGTCGTGGCCACCACCACGGCCGTCATGAAGCTCTACGAGGCCGACTCGCTTGCCCTCGACGCCCCGGTGGCCCGCTACCTCCCTGCGTTTGCCCAGAACGGCAAGGAGGCGGTCACTGTGCGCCAACTGCTCGCTCATTCGTCGGGGCTGAAGTCGTACCTGGGCCCCAGTGAGCGCGGGCCCACCCGTGCGGCGCTCCTCGACACCCTCATGGCCCAGCCGCTCACGTACACGCCCGGCACCCAGTCCACGTACAGCGGGCTCAACGCGATCACGCTCATGCGCATCGTGGAAACGGTCAGCGACCGGTCGTTCGATGCCTTTTGCCGGACGCACATCTTCGAGCCGCTCGGGATGGACCAGACCGGCTTCTACGACGCCGGCGCCACCCGTGACTGGGTGGCCCCGACCACCGACACGGCGGGGACGCGGCGCCACGGAAGCGTGCACGACCCAATGGCCCGTGACATGGGGGGGGTGTCGGGAAACGCAGGGCTCTTCTCGACGGCCGAGGACCTCGCCCGCTTCGGGTACATGTTGACCCACGAGGGCCGGATCGATGGGCGACAATTCCTGGAGCCGGAAACGATCAAGACGTTCACGGCACAGACCGATGTGCCGGGCAGCACCCGAGCACTCGGGTGGGACACGAAAAGTCCGGAGGGCTACTCCTCGGCGGGGGGTGAATTTTCCGCGTCGAGCTTCGGCCACACCGGCTACACGGGCACCTCGTTTTGGGTGGACCCGGCGGAGGATCTCTTCTTTGTCCTGCTCACGAACCGCGTGTACCCGGACGACACCGCTGATCAAATTACGCAGGTCCGTCCCCGGGCGGCCAACGTGGTTCACCGTGCACTGAAAGGCCCCCCTCGTCCGCTGCTCCCCGGGCCTGCGCCGAAGCAGTGATCCTTTTCCGAGCGGGTTCGCGCAGCGGTCGCTGTCCGGCGGGACGGCGCCGCTCGCCAGGGGCGCTTTTTTGCCTGGAATCGGTCCCGATCTGGCCGCTGGGTCCCGTGTGCCCCGATACGAGCAGCCCACTGGGGGAAGGGGGGGGTGGAACCGCTTCCATCTTCCGGGGACGCGTTCCAGTTCTGTCCTCCAGTTCCTATACTGACTCTCGCCGTAGCGAAGCCGTTGGTCAACCGGCGGCTGTGGGCGAAACACCCGCATGCATCCCGCACCCCATTTTCGACACCGGCTCTGTCTCTGTGCCTGCAAATCACTTCTTCGCCGGACTCGATGCCGGCGGTTCCAAGACGCTGCTGCTCGCCGAATGCGAGGCCCTTCCGGAACGAATCGACCGGCATGGGCCTGCCGCAAACCCGCAACGAGTAGGGGTGGACCGGTCGGTCCAGGTGCTGTCCGGCCTGGTGCAGAAGACTGTTCGGGCCCAACGGCCCGTCGACCACCTGTCGGTCTGTGCGGGGGTGGCCGGGGCCGGTCGCCCCGACGAACAGCAGGCGCTCGCCGATCGGCTTCGTTGCGAACTCGGGGACGACGCGGGGTCGGTCTCCGTAGAGGTTGTGCATGACGCCTGTATTGCCTTGGACGCGGCCTTCGACGCGGAGAGTGGGCTTGTGGTGATTGCGGGCACTGGCTCTGTCGTGCTTGCCCGGACGCGGGCGGGGGCGGCCCACCGGGTTGGAGGGTGGGGGCACCTTCTGGGGGATCCGGGCAGCGGGTACGCCGTGGGACAGGCGGGCCTGCGGGCCGTCGCGGAGGCCTTCGACGGAGGGGCCGACACCTCTCTTCGTCCCCGCATCGCCGAGGAGTATGACGTTGACGAACGGGCCGCCCTCATCCACTGGGTGTATCAGGACCGGCCGGCCCTCCAAGACGTGGCCCCGCTTGTGATTGAGGCCTCCGCGGATGGGGACGCGGTGGCGACAGACATCCTGGACGCCCAGGTTGCCAGGCTGGTGCGGCAGGTTGAATGGCTGCTCAGCGAGACGGACGATGTAGCGCCCCGAGTTGCGCTGCTTGGGGGGATGCTCCGAAACGAACACTACGCAGGGGTGCTTCGTCGCGTCCTTGCCGACCAGATCCCCGACTGGTCTGTAGAGGTGCTTCGGCATGAGCCGGTCGTGGGGGCGTTGCGTCGTGCTCGTCGCCTGGACGAATGAGAAACCGCCATGTGCCCCGCTTTCCTCGGTGTCTGTGATTGCCTGGGAGCGTCACGGGCAGGTGGAGGAGTCCTGTTTCTCTTCGTGGGGGCAGGACCGTACATCCCTCCGCTTGTTGCTCCGGTTTCGGGACCATGCCGACGGGACCGTGCGGCCCTGCGCTGAGATTTTTGCCGTGTAGTGTGGGAGAGCACGGAAGAGACGAAAGGCGGAGGGCCCGTTCGCGCTTCTGCGTCCTCGTCGTGATCTTCGTTTGGGCATGGGGAGATTGTGCGCGTGGGGGAGGACGCTGTGTCCACGGATGCTGGGTTCCAACTTGTTGCTCCCGTCTATGCTTACAACGCTGGACTTTGTCGTCCTCACGGCCTACCTGCTCGGCGTGGTGGCCTTCGGGGTTTGGGCGGGCGGGACGCAGGAGTCTACCGAGGACTACTTTCTTGGGGGGCGAGACCTGCCGTGGTGGGCCGTGTGCTTCTCCGTGGTAGCCACGGAAACGAGCACGCTCACGGTGGTGGGCGTGCCGGCCGTGGCGTACGGGGGGACGCTTGCCTTTCTGCAGATCACAATCGGGTACCTGGTGGGGCGCATCCTTGTCGGGGTGTATCTCCTGCCCCGCTACCATGCGGGCCAACTGGAAACGGCCTACGCCTTCCTCGGCAACCGGTACGGGTCCGCGATGCAGGGGGCCGCGTCGGTCACGTTCCTCGGAACGCGCCTGCTGGCGGACGGCGTGCGCCTTTTCGCGACGGCCATCCCGTTGAAGGTAGTTGCCAACATGGCGGGCGTGGAGGCCACCTACGTCCAGATCATCCTGATCATCGGCGTCGTGACGGCCGTCTACACGCTGGTAGGCGGCCTCCGGGCGGTCGTGTGGATGGACGTGGTGCAAATGGGGCTCTATGTGGGCGGGGCGCTCGCGGCCATCGGCTTCCTGCTGGGCGATGTGCCCCCGGGGTGGTGGGGGGAGGCGGTGGCGGCCGGCAAGACCAATCTGATCGACCTCGGCCTGGACAAGTCGTTCGGGCGCTGGTGGACGCAGCCCTACACGCTGGGCACGGCCGTGGTGGGCGGGGCCATCTTCTCGATGGCCTCCCACGGCACCGACCAGCTCATCGTGCAGCGCCTGCTGGCCTGCCGCACCGAGGCGGACAGCCAGAAGGCGGTTGTCGGGAGCGCCCTCATCGTGATGGTGCAGTTTGCCCTGTTCCTGGGGGTGGGACTGCTCCTGTGGGGACACTACGACGGGGCGTCCGTCGACGCGCTTGGGCTTCAGCGGGGCGATGAGGTGTTTCCCAAGTACATCATCGAGGGCCTGCCGGCAGGCCTCTCGGGGCTCATTCTGGCCGGCATCGTGGCGGCGGCCATGAGCTCCCTCTCCTCCTCGCTCAACGCACTGGCCTCCTCGTCGGTCAATGACCTCTACGAGCGCATCTCAGGCCGCTCCGTGAGTGTGGACCGCGGGCTGCTCCTCTCGCGACTTCTTACGCTGTTCTGGGGCGTCGTCTTTGTCGGCTTCGCGAGCCTCTTTCAGGATAGCAACAACCCCGTCGTGGAGCTGGGCCTGTCGATTGCCTCGTTTACGTACGGGGGGCTGCTCGGGGCCTTCCTGCTCGGCCTGTGGCACAACGGCACCCGCCAGGCCGATGCGCTCGTGGCGTTTGTCGCCTCGATTGGAGGGATGGTGCTCGTCATTTTTGGCGTGTGGCACAGCCCCGCGGAAGGGTGGATCTTTGTGCTGAACCCGTCGGACGTCCGCATAGAAGAGGCACGCCTGCGCACGATCGGCTGGCCCTGGTACACGGCCCTCGGCACCGCCATCAACCTCGGGATTGGAAGCGTGTTGGCCCTCCGCCACCAGGATGCTGTCGGGGGGAGTACCGAGTAGGCCCGTGGACCGGCACAATGTGGAACGGCTGCAACGATCTGCGGGGGCGGATCCTGTGTGCGTCGACCGCCGTACTAAAATTAGAGGAATGAGACACTTCTCCAAAAAGCAGTGAGCCAGGTTTCTCACGTGCTTCCCGCACATTGCGTCTCCCAGAATCCCAATCGGTTCATGACCAACAGCAAAGGGTGGATATTCGCTGCCGGCGTAGTCGCACTCGCCCTCTCCCTCTACCTCTGGTTCAGCGGCAGCGACCAAGCCGCGATCTTTGTGGGCCTGTGGGTCCCGTCGCTCTGGATTCTAGCCGATCTTGTTGACCAGGCCGAGACCGCCGCTGCGTAATGAAGGTGATCGTCGAATACTTCGGACTGTTCATTTTCGCGTTCGTCGTCTTCGTCGGGGGACTGGTGGCCCTTCCGGAAATTGGGGCCCCGGAGACCTCGCTCGGAGAGATGGGAGGCCTTGCCCTGGCGTTTATCGTCATCGCAGGGGGGTTCTCCTGGTTCTACAGCGCCGAGTTGCCGTCAGGGGCAACGACCCCGTCGAGCCCCGATGAATCGCCGCGGTGAGGGGCTAATCTGCGTCGCCGGTCTCCACCCCCAACATGAACTCCTCGCCGCAGAAGTCGCATCGCAACTCGATGGCCTTCTGGGGGCCGCCTTCCATGCCCGTCTTTTGAAACTCGGGCGACCCGTCCGGGCGAGTCGTTCTGGGGGTCACGTCGTCGAAGGCAAAGTCCCCGGTAAGAACGTTCGCGTGCCCGACGGTCCGATCACACTCCGGACACGAAAAGGGCTGCCGGGCAGACCCATCGCCGGTTGAGGATCTCTGAGGAGGCTCCATAGAGGAAAAAGGGTTGGGAAGAGCGAGCAGGGCGACCCGGACAGGTGCGAGACGCAGTCCCGGAAGGCTCGTGGGCCGCCGCCCGGCTCAAAAGATGCAAACGCTCAAATGTGCCCGTGGAGCTTGTCGTGTCCCTCTGATGGAACGCCGAGCTCCGCCGTGTTCTGGGTGCCCAGGTGGGGCACCTTGCTCACACTGACCGGGAGGGACGAGATCGGCTCCTCGACGCCCTCAAGGTGCAGGACCATCCGGGCCGGGTCCAGATCCAGCAGGGCCTCTTGAAGTGCCTCGGCAAGGTCGGTGCTGTCGGGCGCCAGGGTCAGTTGGACCGAGTAGCCCTTGGGGCGGTCGATGGCCTCCTCCGGATGGGGCGTCGCGGAGAGCACGCCCTTGTCGATCGCGTCGGTGATATCGGTGTACGAATCGTCCGATGCACGCTTCCACTTGACCTGTTGGATCGGGCGGGACATGGTTGGATCGGGCGGGACATGGGCGAGGCGCACACGCGAAGGGGAGGCAGACCGGAGGGGCCCTGGGGCTTTGCCGGGCGCGAAGAGTGGGCCCGGCAGGGCTCGAACCTGCGACCAGCCGATTATGAGTCGGCGGCTCTAACCAACTGAGCTACGGGCCCTCTCGTCGTAGCCGTGCGCACGAAGTGGGGCCCCATCGGGTTCCGTTTGTCGGACGAGCACAGGGGCAGGGAGCAGTGGAATTCGCCGCCGATCCACGCGGCCCATGCAACACGGGGGTGGGCGACCAATAGGGATATTGTCATACGCGCTCGGATCTCTTTCCCACAACCGTTCTTTCGCCTCTCATGAAGTGGAACAGCGCCAAAGACTTGATGACGGCGGACGTGCAGACCGTTGATGCCAGCTGGCCGATCGACCGGGTCGCCCAGTTCTTGACCGACCACGGCATCTCCGGCGCGCCCGTCGTGAAGGACGACCAGCTCGTCGGCGTGGTCTCCCTGACGGACATCGCGCGGTACAACGGCACGGCGGGCGAGCCGGCCTCCGACCGGCCCGCCTCGTTTTACCGCTCGGAGCTTGAAACCGAGTACGCTGAGGAGGACCTCGAGAATCTACAGATCAGTGACGGAGGAGAGACGACCGTCGAGCACGTCATGACCCCGCAGGTCTACGACGTGAGCGAGCACACCTCCATTCAGCAGGTGGCGCAGGTAATGCACCGCGGGGGCATCCACCGGGTGTTCGTCACCACGAAGGGGGAGGTGCGTGGGGTCATCACGGCGCTCGACATGCTAGAGGTCGTGGCGGAGATGTAGCCAAGAAGGGCAGTGTGAGCCCACTGACGGTCCTTCGTCCTACTGATCCGGACCATATCGGGCAGGTGTCCCCTCGTCCGGAATCGAGTTCTGGATGAACGTGCGGATGTCCTCGTTGGAGGCCGCCAGGTCCTCCGAGCGCAGGTACATCATGTGCCCGCTCCGGTAGCCCTCGAAGCGAAGCCGGTCGCGCATCGTCTCTCGCGTGCCGAGATTCCACATCACGTACTTGGCCGAAAAGTAGTCCGTGGCCCCGTCGTAGTAGCCGGACTGCACCATGACGTGTAGGTACGGGTTTTGGGCCATTGCCTCGCGGAGTTGGGCCCCGGTACGGTTGTTGTCGTCGTCCCAGGGGTAGACGGAGCCGAATGTGTTGTACTGCAGGTCCGTCGCAAAGCCCAGTTCATCGCGGAGGTAGTGGTTGATGGCCGGGGTGAAAGCGTGATTCCAGGCGGTGAGCTCCGCCGGGTAGTCGTAGCTGTCCCCGGCATTTTTCACGTCCACGCCCCTATAGCGCGAGTCGAGGCGGCCCACGGTGTGGCCCTCGTCCTGGAGGAGCTCCTTCCAAAAGGCATCCGAGGGGACGGCCAGGTTGTGGTTGCGCACAAACTGTTCGGAGAGACCCGCGTAGCGGGCCACCTGTTGGGCCACGGTCTGCCGGCGGGCGTCGTCGATAAAGCCGCCCCGCGTGACGGCCGGGATGTACTCCTCGACGGTATAGTCCTCGACCTCGGACAGAAGGGCGGAGAGGTCCCGGTTCTGGAGGGCGTCGGGCAGCTGCTCGTGGTACCAGGCCGTGGCCGCGTAGTAGGGCAGCTTGAGCGCCTCGGAGCGCGGGGAGGGGCCGGCCGGCTCCATCCCAAGGCCGGTAGGAGAGACGAGGATGACCCCGTTCAGGTACGTCCAGTGGCTGTTTTGGAGCTCGCCGGCCAGGCCCGCGACGCGGGTGGTGCCGTAGCTCTCCCCAATCAGGTACTTCGGGGAGCGCCACCGGTCGTGCCGCGAAATGAACGTGTCGATCCAGTCCGCCAGGTAGTCCACGTCGGCGTTCACCCCAAAGAACTGCTCCGCGTCCGTGTCCTCACCGAGCACGCGGGAGAAGCCGGTGTTGACGGGATTGACGTACACGATGTCCGCCACGTCGATGATGGACTGGTTGTTGTCCTCGACGCCGTACGGCTGCACGGGGTATCCCTCGTCGCTGATGAGGAGGTGCTTGGGGCTGGTGTAGCCGAGGTGCATCCAGAGGGAGCCGGAGCCAGGGCCGCCGTTGAAGGAGACCATGAGCGGGCGCTCCGCACGGTTCTCGACGTCCGAGCGGCGGTAGTAGGTGTAGTGGAGCGAGGCGGTGGCCCTGTCGTCGTCGCCGTACACCGGCTGCGTGCCGGTCGTCACCTCGTAGGGCACCTCCTGGCCCTTCACCGTCACGCGATCGGTCTTTGTGATCGCCGTGTCGGGCGGGAGGGTGCGTGTAGGGCCGACCGAGTTTTCGTCTTGGGCGTGGACGGTACTCACCGGAACGGCCAGGAGCAGCAGGGCAGTGAGGATGCAGAGAACTGAGGGAAGCCGGTGAGTGTGTCTCATAAAATCAGAGTGAATCGAAAGTCAAAGGTCAAAGTATTGGGGGTAGGTTACATAGCAGAAGCAAACCGAGACTGGCCCACCAAACTACTTCCAGGGCTCAGCCTCCTAAGATGTAGGGACTGAAGGTGTCACATCGAGTGCAGTGCGCAATTCGTCTCTTAGACCCCTGAGATTCGGATAGTCTGATGGGTCAAGATGCTCTTCAGCTGCTCTCATGATGTGATCGTTGGAAGAACAGCCTGCAAAGTGTGCTAAACGCTTGAGCAGTTCCTTCCCCGGACACAGCTTGAGGATTTCTTCCACATTGCGGTTTTCAATAGCCTCATCCAGCCTGTGTAGCTCTTGCTCGAAAGTATCCTTCGTCTGGTCACTACCGAGCCGACTCTCTGCGGCCTCGAGATTATCTTCTGCGGCTCCTAACAGTATGTCTGCTACCTCTTCGGTAGAGTCCGCCTCGTCGAGCTGCTCATTCGTTACAGAAACAGAAAGCGACAATCTTGTGCTTTCCGATACACGCTTCGCGGCAACAGCCACTTTTTCGCTTGCTGCGTACTCCAGAATCTTCTCCTCAATATCCTCCTCGGTAGGCTGGTCTTCCACAACGCGCTCCTCTGCCAAATCGCAGAGGACTCTTGGAAGACAGAAGTGGGACTCCACTTCGTGCAAATCAAGAACCACTAGGTTTCCACCCTCCAAGTCCCTCAGTTGAGAGTCGCTTAAGTAATCTCGGTCAGTTATGCCTACTAGTTGAGTGTTGCCTCGGAGTTCATCCCAGACTCCCTCCTGCTTGACTGCGCCTCTCACGCTTGAACTGCCCTGCATAGGAACTACCGGTACCCCGTTCCGCTCTCGCCCCCACTCTTTTCCTATAATCCACTGGTAAAACGCCCGATCCACGGACTCATCTTCTCCTTCCGTAATCAGGGCAGCTGGGGTAGCCACGATGGTAGTTAAAGCACCGAGATAATCTTCAGAGGTAATCGTCTCATTCTTCAGAAGGGTAGATGGGGAATCAACGCAGGCAGCAACTTTTGCTCTGTTGTCCAGAACTATGACTTGGTCTACAGCTGGTCGGGAGGCAAAGCTCAATGAGTGAGTTGCGTACACAAAGTATGTCTCCTGGAAACGGGTGAGCACTTCCTTCTCTATCGTCTCCCAGACCCTGATTGCCAATCCTGAATTCAAGTTGAGTTCTGGTTCGTCTACGAGTACCGCTTCTCCTGCCCCATGAACGGCGAGATCTGCAAGAAGGGTTAACACCTGCCTTTCACCGTCTGAGAGGTCCGAAGCGTCATATGTATTTCCGTATTTCGATGCTTTGAGTTCGTTTGAAGCCGAGTCTGCTTTTAGCTCAATTGCTGGAAATATATCGGAGAAGAGCCTGAATGCTCTATCTAACGGGGGCTCTTCCCTTTCAGGAGCTTCGAGCCCTTTCCTCTGAGCTTCGTTCACCTGATCAGAATGCTGCTCTTTAACTTTTCTGGTCTCACGTCTGAGAGCGTCAAATATTTGATTGGTTCGAGAGCGTAACTCTCCCCGCTTGGCGCGTCGAATATCATTTCCCCAAGACTCTGAGAGTCCTTCATCAAAGGAGTCGTGGCTACGTATCCGCAAATTATTGGGTACGTCAGCAATGCGACCCCCTTCCACAAATGTGACAGGCTCAAAGCCAGCCGCCTCTAACTTCCCCCCGCCACGACGAGGATTCTCAGAACCTGCCATCTGTCGAAGAAGTGTGGATTTTCCAGTTCCATTCGTACCTAAGATGACTGTCAAAGGCTTGAGTCTCACTTTCACCGGGGAGGCGTCGTCCGTCGTATCTAGGGACAGTTCAACAGTCTCGGTCTCATCCGATTCCATACGAGCACTGACAGTAGCGTGAGAATTCAACTATGGACTCTTAAGGCGTGGGCTTGATGTGTCGGTCCTCAAAACTTTTGATGGGAGCAGTCAGAAGGCATGGCTTCTCCCTCCTGAAAGGGCAGTTCTCACAGCACCGACATGCTACCTAACCTTCAACGTGCACCTGAGTTAGTCAATTACGTCGTGCTTGCGGCCGACCTCCGTGAACGCGTCGATGGCGCGGTCGAGCTGGTCCTGCGAGTGGGCGGCGGACATCTGGACGCGGATGCGGGCCTCGCCCTCCGGCACCACGGGGTAGCTGAAGCTGATGACGTAGATGCCGCGGTCGAGCAGCTCGTCGGCGATGGCCCCGCTCGTCTTCGCGTCGTAGAACATGATGGGCACGATGGGGTGGTCGCCTGACTTGATCTCGAAGCCCCGTTCCTCCATCTCGTTCCGGAAGTAGCGGGCATTCTCCCAGATCTGCTCGCGCCGCTCGCCGCTCTCCTGCAGCATCTCCAGCACCTTGAGGCTGGCGTTGGCGATCATCGGGGCGATGGCGTTGGAGAAGAGGTAGGGGCGGGACTCCTGCCGCAGCAGGTCGATGATCTCCTGCCGGCCGGTCGTAAAGCCGCCGGTAGCGCCGCCGAGGGCCTTGCCGAGCGTGGAGGTGATGATATCGACCTCGTCGAGCACGCCCCTCGCCTCGCTGGCGCCGCGGCCCCCCTCGCCCATGAAGCCGGTGGCGTGGCACTCGTCGACCATCACGAGCGCGTCGTACGTGTCGGCCAGGCGGCACATCTCGTCGAGCTTGGCCACGTCCCCGTCCATCGAGAATACGCCGTCGGTGGCGATCAAGCGGGTCTCCGCGTCCTGTGCATTTTGCAGCTTCGCCTCCAGGTCGTCCATGTCGCCGTGGTCAAAGACGTGCAGGTCGGCCGTGCAGAGCCGGATGCCGTCGATGATGGAGGCGTGGTTCAGCGCGTCGCTGATGATGGCGTCCTCCTCCCCGAGAATGGTTTCGAAAAGGCCGGTGTTGGCATCGAAGCACGAGTTGTACAGGATCGTGTCGTCCGTCTCGTGGAAGTCGGACAGGGCGTGCTCCAGGTCCTTGTGTACCGATTGGGTCCCGCAGATGAAGCGGACGCTGGCCACGCCGAAGCCGTACCGGTCGACGCCTCGCTTGGCGGCGTCCATAATCTCCGGGTGGTTGGCGAGCCCAAGGTAGTTGTTTGCACAGAAGTTGATGACGTGCTGGCCGCCCTCAACTTCGATGTCGGCGTCCTGCTGCGAGGTGATGACGCGTTCCTCGTTGTAGGTGCCGGCGTCTTTAATTTCCTGCAGGGTCTGCCGGAAGTCGGCCGCAACGTCGTCGGTCATGGGCATGGCGGTATGGGAGAATCGGGTTGGGGTCCAAACGAGCAGTTGGGGGGCTGCCAAGGAGTGGCAAGCGGGAGGAGCGGGGCCGGATGTTGAGGGGAGAAGGCCCGCCCCTAGGCCGTGGCACTTTTATGCTCTCCCTCGGCAATGTCTCCGTGCTCCGGTGCGCCTTCTCGCAGGTGGTCGAGCATGTCTGCGGTCGTGGCCTCCAGGTCGTACTCCGGCGCCCATCCCCAGTCGGTCCGGGCCGCGTCGTCGTTGACTGAAGAGGGCCAGTTCTCGGCGATGTGCTGCCGCTCGTCCGGCGCGTAGCTGCAGCTGAACGACGGCACGCGTGCCTGAATTGTCGCGGCCAGCTCCTCCGGGGAGAAGCTGAGGCCACCTGTGTTGTAGCTGTCCCGCACCGACAGGGCGTCCGCGTCGGCGTTCATGAGGGCGAGGGTCCCCTGAATGGCGTCCGGCATGTACATCATGGGCAGCCGCGTGTCGGGCTTCAGGAAGCAGGTGTAGTCCCGCCCCGCCGCGGCCTGCGTCAGCATGTCGATCGCGTAGTCGGTGGTGCCGCCGCCGGGGGCCGTTTTGTAGCTGAGGAGGCCCGGGTAGCGCAGGCTCCGCACGTCGAGGTCGTAGCGGCGGTGGTAGTAGCGGCACAGCAGCTCCCCACTCCGCTTGGTCACCCCGTACATGGTGGTGGGATCGAGCACCGTATTTTGAGGCGTGTCTTCCCGTGGGGTGGTGGGGCCGAACACGGCGATGGAGCTGGGCCAGAACACCTTCTCCACAGGGCGGCTTCGGGCAAGGTCCAGAATGGTCTTGAGCCCGCTCATGTTGACGTCCCAGGCGCGGTCGGGATGCTGCTCGCCCGTGGCGGAGAGCAGGCTTGCCAGGTGATAGATCGAGCCAACCTCGTGGCGGTCGAGGACGTCGGCCAGGGCCTCCCGGTTGCGCACGTCCGCCACCTCGAACGGGGCGTTCGAAGAGGGGGCACGCGAGGGCTGATCGGTGGCCATTGGGGGCGGGTTTAAATCCAGGCCCACCACCTGCCCGGTCCCGTGCCGCTCGCGCAGCACCTCGACGAGTTCGCTTCCAATCTGGCCGTTGGCGCCAGTGACCAGGATGCGCATATGATCGGACGTGTGCAATGAGAATTGGACGAGCCCCCATGCAAGGCGTCTCCTACTTGCCCCCAAACGGCGGGTTCGGTGCAGTTTCTCCGAAGGGCTTTTTCGCCGGAAGAATGAAGATGTTGGCTCAGCACGAGAAATCTACGGACCGCAAGTCCTTGCGTTCGGAACCGCTTTCATCGGCTCGCCGCCGCTTCGGTCGATACGCGAAGCGCTTCCATCAATGATCTTTACGGGTTTTGTAGAATTATTTGCCCGTTTGGCTTGACAAACCAAAGAAAGTCGCGTAGGGTGGAGGCGTGAGAAAAAGAGATAAGATCAGCACCGCCATGGCTCCCCGCATCGACGAAATCGACGCGAAAATTCTAGAGCTGCTCCAGCGCGACGGGCGCATGCAGCGCAGCGACGTGGCCGAGGAGGTAAACCTCTCCATCTCGGCCGTCAGTGAGCGGATGCGCAAGCTCGAGGCACGAGGCGTCATCGAGGGGTACCGGGCCGTCGTCGATGCCAAGCGGCTTCGCCTCGACATCACGGCCTTCATTCGCGTGTCCGTGGATGGGTCGGAGCACTACCCCAACTTCGTCGGCCAGGTCGAGGAGATGGAGCAGGTCCTGGAGCTCCACTCCATCACGGGAGACGGCTCGCACCTGATGAAGGTGCGGACGGCGGACACGACGGCCCTGGAGGGGTTTCTTTCCGACATCCAGGCCATTTCCGGCGTCAGCAAGACCACCACGAGCATCGTGCTCAGCACCTTTGAAGAAGAGCGCACCGTGCCCACCGAGCCGATGGAGCTGTACGACTACGACGCGGCATCCGACGAGTAGGATCGGCCGGCGGTGAATTCTCCCAGGGGGCCGGCCGGTGCGGCTCGGGCCTCTGCCACTCCGCTTCCCCGCAAATCAATCCTTCCGATCATCAATGCCAACCAAAACCGACGTTCTTGAGCAGATTGAAGCCAAAGGCGTAGACTTCCTGCGTCTCCAGTTCATCGACATTCTGGGAACCGTCAAAAACGTTTCCGTGCCGGCCCATCAGGCCGAGAAGGCATTCGAAGAAGGCATCTACTTCGACGGCTCCTCCATCGAGGGCTTCGTCCGCATCCAAGAATCCGACATGCGTCTGGACCCGGATCCGGACACCTTTGCGGTTCTTCCGTGGCGGAGCCAACGGGGCGACGACACCATCTCGGCCCGCCTCATCTGCAACATCATCGACACCTCCACCGGCGAGCCGTTCGTGGGCGATCCGCGCTACGTGCTGCAGCGCGCCATCGATCGGGCGGGCGAGATGGGCTTTGAACTGAACGCCGGGCCCGAGCCGGAATTCTTCGTCTTCGAGAAAGACGAGAATGGGCGCGCCACCACCGAGACGCACGACGCGGGCGGCTACTTCGACCTCGCGCCGAAAGACCTCGCGCAGGAGATTCGGGCGGAGGTCATCTACACGCTCGAGGCGATGGGCTTCGAGGTGGAGGCGAGCCACCACGAGGTGGCCCAGGGCCAGCACGAGATCGACTTCAAGTACGCCGACGCGCTGACCACGGCGGACAACATCGCCACCTTCCGGTCGGTCGTGCGGGCCATCGCGGAGCTGCACGACGTGCACGCCACGTTCATGCCGAAGCCGATTGCGGGCATCAACGGGTCCGGGATGCACACGCACCTTTCGCTCTTCGAGAATGGGGAGAACGCCTTCCACGACGGGGGCGACGAGTTTAACCTGAGCGATACCGCCTACGACTTTCTGGGGGGGATCCTGGAACACGCGCCGGCCCTGACGGCAATCTGCAACCCGACCGTCAATTCCTACAAGCGGCTCGTGCCCGGGTACGAGGCTCCGATCTACGTCGCCTGGAGCGACGTCAACCGCTCGGCCCTCGTCCGCAAGCCGGCGGCTCGCGTCCCGGCGGCCTCCCGCATCGAGCTTCGCTCGCCGGACCCGTCGAGCAACCCGTACCTGGCCCTCGCGACGATGCTGCACGCCGGGCTGGACGGCATCGAGAAGGGTAACGCGGCCCCCGATCCGGTCCGCGAAAACATCTACGAGTTTACCGAGGCGGACCGCGAGGCGCGCGGCATCGAGACGCTCCCGAGCACGCTCGGCCAGGCGGTCACGGCCCTGCAGAAGGACGATGTGGTCCTCGACGCGCTGGGGCCGCACGTGAGCGAGAAGTTTGCGCAGGCCAAGACGCAGGAGTACACCGAGTTCCTCGCGTCGGTCTCGCAGTGGGAGCTGGACCGCTACCTGGAGACGTTCTAACGCCGATGGATCTCGTTTGAGCGCTGAGAAGCTGTTTGGCGTACACTCTGTGGCCTGCGACTTCGTGGATCTCGCGCAAAAGGGCTTCTGCATTCGCCCGGTAGCTCCGCTACAGAGACTCATTTGGGCGCCATTTTGCAGCTTCGCCCACTGTGTCTCGGCTGAACATCAATTCACCAAACAGCTTCTGAAGCGGCCGGTGTCCCTCCACGGGGCATCGGCCGTTTTGTGTTTTGGGCCAAGTACTGGCATTCGCCGCCGTCCCTCCATTACTTTTTGAAGCGGCCATCCTCACGCCCACTCCTACACCACGTTTCGTCCCCCGATGATCGACCGTTATACCCGCCCGCCGATGGGCGACCTCTGGAGCGAAGAACAGAAGTTTCAGTCCTGGCTCGACGTCGAGCTGGCCGCCTGTGCCGCCTGGAGCGAGATTGGCGCCATCCCGCCGGAGGACGTGGAGACGCTCTACGACGAGGCCGCCTTCGACGTCGACCGCATCCACGAGATCGAGAAGGAAACGAAGCACGACGTCGTGGCCTTCACCCGGGCCGTCAGCGAGACGCTCGGGGAGGAGAAGAAGTGGGTGCACTACGGCCTCACGTCCACCGACGTGGTGGACACCGCCTACATGGTGCGGATCAAGAAGGCAAACAGCCTCATCCGCACCCAGCTTGAGGGGATGATCGAGACGCTGGCGGACAAGGCGCGGGAGCACAAGCACACGCTCACGATGGGGCGCACGCACGGGGTGCACGCCGAGCCGACGACGTTCGGGCTCAAGATGGCCCGCTACTACGACGAGATGAAACGCCAGAAGGAGCGCTTCGAGCGGGCGGCCGAGGAGATGCGCGTGGGCAAGCTCTCCGGGGCCGTGGGCACGTTCGCCCACATCCCGCCGGAGGTGGAGCGCCTCACGTGTGAGCGGCTCGGCCTCAAGCCCGCCACCATCTCCACGCAGATCCTCTCGCGCGACCGGCACGCGAACTACCTCAGCGTGATTGCAGGCATCGGGGCCACGCTCGAGAAGATGGCCGTGGAGGTGCGGCACCTGCAGCGGAGCGAGGTGCGGGAGGCCGAGGAGGCGTTCAGTGCGGGGCAAAAGGGCTCCTCCGCCATGCCGCACAAGCGCAACCCCGTCGGCTCGGAGAACATCACCGGCTGCGCGCGGCTGCTGCGCGGCTACATGAACAGCGAGTTCGACAACGTCGCCCTCTGGCACGAGCGCGACATCAGCCACTCGTCGGTCGAGCGGGTCGTGCTGCCGGACGCCACGACGCTGCTCCACTACGCCCTCCGTCGCTTCCGCGGCATCATCGACGGCCTGGTGGTCTACGAGGACACCATGCGCGAAAACATGGAAGAGACCTACGGCCTCTACAACAGCCAGCGCCTCCTGCTGAAGCTGATCGACAAGGGCCTGAACCGAGAGGACGCCTACGACCGCGTGCAGCCCCTTGCCATGACGGCCTGGGAGGAGGAGCGCCCGTTTCAGGACGTGGTCGCCGCGTCGGACGACATCACGGCGGTGCTGTCCGACGAGGAGATTGAAGAGGCGTTCGACCCGACGTACCACGTCCGCAACGTGGACCGCATCTTTCGGCGGGTGGGGCTGGAGGAGTGAAGGGCTCCGACCGGGGGCACCATTCTTCCGCAACCCTTCCCTCGCTCCCCTGTGGACGGCCCGCCGCCACGGGCTGCTCCGGGCCGGTTGTCTCTCCGCCGGGACCAGGCCGCTGAGGCGGGCCCCGGCCTGCCATCGAAGGCGATGGTACAGATCTTGTGACAGGGATACATTCGAGAGCGGCCTCTCCACGCGCCGGAGGCCGAAGAGAAGACTTGTTTGTCCCGCGTCCGCACCTGCGCCTTCTACTACGTCTTCTAGATGCCCGCCACGGATGCCCGCTACGCCCCGGTCGAGGACTACGCCGTCATCGGCGACTGTGCGAGTGCGGCTCTCGTGGGCATGGACGGGGCAATCGATTGGCTCTGCTGGCCCCACTTCGACAGTCCGTCTGTCTTTGCCGCCCTTCTGGACGCGGAGCGCGGCGGGCGCTTTCAGGTGCGGCCGAAGCGAGCGTTTTCCGTCGAGCGGCGGTACATGGGCGACACGAATGTGCTGGAGACCACCTTCACGACGGACACAGGGGTGCTTCGGCTGACGGACCTGATGCCGGTGGCCGCCCCCGAGGCGTACCGCCGCGAGCTGTGGCCCGCCCACGAGGTCCTGCGTCGGGTGGAGTGTGTGGAGGGCACGGTGACCGTTCAGGTGGTGTGTGAGCCGCGGGTCGAGTACGCACAGCTCGCTCCGTCCTTCGACGACCGGGGGAAACACGGGTTTTTCTACAACTACGACGGAGCGGTCCTCGTCGTGCGGAGCGAGGTGCCCCTCACGGCGTCGTCTGGGCAGAACGTGCTCCACGGAGAACAGACGCTCCGGGCGGGCGACCGGCGGTTTCTGTCCCTCACCTATGACGACGAGGCGCCGGCCGTGCTGCCCCTCCTGGGCGACCACGCCCAGCGCAAGCTGGCCCGGACGATCAACTACTGGCGCGACTGGGCGGGGCAGTGCGAGTACGAGGGGCCCTACCGCGACGCCGTGATGCGGAGTGCCCTCACGCTCAAGCTCATGACCTTCGCCCCGTCGGGCGCCATCGTGGCCGCGCCCACCACCTCCCTGCCCGAGGCGATTGGGGGCGAGCGGAACTGGGACTACCGCTACTGCTGGCTCCGCGACGCCGCCCTGACGCTGCGGGCCCTCTACGAACTGGGCTACGAGGACGAGGGGCGCGCCTTCTTCTCATGGCTTCTGCACACCACCCGGCCGACCGCGCCGACCCTGCACGTGATGTACGACGTGCACGGCAATACCCACCTCACGGAGCGGACGCTGTCGCACCTGGAGGGCTATCGGCAGTCGCCGCCGGTGCGGGTGGGCAATGGCGCCCACGACCAGCTCCAGCTTGACACGTACGGGGAGCTCATCAGCGCGGCCTACGAATTTGTGCAGCGGGAGCACGCGCTGGACGACTGGCACCGCCGCCTCCTGGTGAGCCTCGGCAACGAGGTGTGTGCCCGCTGGGAAGAGCCGGACGAGGGCATCTGGGAGGTGCGCTCCGGGCGCCACCACCACACGTTCTCGAAGGCGATGTGCTGGGTTGCCCTGGAACGCCTCTTGGCCCTGCACGCGGAGGGCTACGTCACCGTGCCGGCCGACCGCTACCGGACGGAGGCCGCCCGGATTCGGGCCGCGGTGGAGGCGCACGGCTACAACGAAGAACGCGAAAGCTACGTCGCCACGTTTGGCGGCGACCGGCTGGACGCAAGCCTACTCCTGCTTCCCACCTACGGGTACGAGGCGGCGACGAGCCCACGCATGCAATCGACCTTTGCCCGCATCCACGAGGAGCTGGCCCAGAACGGGCTCCTGCACCGGTACCCGCCCGACACCGACGACGGGTTCACGTCCGAGGAAGGGGCCTTTGGCCTCTGCAGCTTCTGGGACGAGGAGATGTTCGCCCGGCTGGGGCGGCTCGACGAGGCGCGCGAGAAGCTCGGGGAAACGATTGCGTACGCGAACGACCTCGGGCTCTTCGCCGAGGAGATTGATCCGGAGACCGGAACGTTCCTGGGCAACTTTCCCCAGGCGTTCACGCACGTCGGGCTCATCAATGCCGCCATCACGATCTCGAAGGCCGAGGAGGAGGCCATGGCTCTGTACGAACACTCCGTTCCACAATGACCCTGCTCGCCCTCAATACGGGCTCGGCCCTGCTGTGGGGCCTCTTCGCCACAGGCATGCTCACGCTCATGATGTCGGCGAGCCAGGGCCTGGGATGGTCCCGGATGAGCTTTCCCTACATGATTGGGAGCATGTTTACGTCTCACCGAGGGCGGGCGATGGGCATCGGCTTCGTCGTGCACCTTGCCCTCGGAATGAGTTTCGCACTCCTCTACGCATTGGTGTTTGAAAGCTGGCAGTGGGCCACGTGGTGGCTCGGCGGGGGGCTCGGAATCTTCCACGGGTTGTTTCTGCTCGCCGTGCTCATGCCGATGTTGCCGGATCTCCATCCCCGCATGGCGAGCATGCACCACGGCCCCACACCCACCCGGCAGCTGGAGCCGCCCGGCTTCCTGGCGCTCAACTACGGCCGCAGCACCCCAGTGCTGACGGTCGTCGGGCACATTGTCTACGGCATTCTGCTTGGGCTCTTCTACCCGCTCGGGGGGGGAGGGTTGTTGTAGAAGAATTCGGCGGATTGCGCCCAAAGCCGTCCACGTCGCCTCATATTGAACGTTGTGGGACACAAGAATGTAGAGGCAGTCCCTTTCAGACTGCCCGTCCCCGTTCCCAACCCGTCCCGCATCCGTGCTCCGCCTCGTCCTGTACGCCCTCGCCGGGCTTCTCGTCCTGGCCATCGTCGGCTACTTTGCCGCGGCCGCCCCCATCGCCGACGCGCGCTACAACACCGTGCAGGCCGAGCCTCCGTACGACGCGTCGGAGCGAGCACAGGCGGTGCACGATGCCCTGATGGTCGCGGACCTGCACAACGACCTCCTCCTCTGGCCCCGCGACCCGCGGACGCGCCACGAGCGGGGCCACACCGACGTACCCCGCCTGCGAGAGGGCGGGATGGGCCTGCAGGTCTTTGCCGCCGTCACGCAGGTGCCGATGGGGCGCAGCTACGCCGGTACGGACGCCGACGCCCTCGACCAGCTTCCCTTCCTCGCGGCCGCCCAGCGATGGCCCGTGCGCACCTGGACGAGCCGCCTCGAACGAGCCCGGTATCAGGCCCAGAAGCTCCGTCGGGCCACGGCCCGCGACGAGGCGCTGGTGCTTCTCCGCACCCGAGCCGACCTGAACTCTCTGTTGGGGCGGCGGCGCGAGACACCGTCCGCCATGGGCACCCTGCTGTCCGTCGAAGGGCTGCACGCGCTAGAGGGAAGAGTCGCAAACGTCGACACGCTCGTCGACGACGGCTACCGCATGATGAGCCTGACCCATCTGCACGACAACGCGCTCGGCGGGTCTTCGACCGGGCTCCGCAACGGCGGCCTCACTGGCTTCGGCGCCGCGGTGGTCGACCGGCTTGCGGCCCGCGACGTGACGATCGACCTTGCCCACGCCTCCGAAGCGCTCATCGACGACGTGCTGGCGCGGACCGACGGGCCCGTCGTGGTGAGCCACACCGGCGTCCGCGCCACCTGCGACAGCCCGCGCAACCTGAGTGACCGTCACCTTGAGGCCATCGCCGCCCGGGAGGGCGTCATCGGGGTGGGGCTCTGGGAGACGGCGGTGTGCGGGACGGGCCCCGCCGCGGCCGCCGCGGCAATGCGGCACGTGGCCGACCGCGTGGGGGTGGAGCATGTGGCGCTTGGCACCGACTTCGACGGCACCGTCTCGGTTCCGTTCGACGCCACGGGCCTTCCGCTCCTCACGGAGGCCCTCCTCGACGAGGGGTTTTCTCCCCGAGAGGTCGAGCGGATCATGGGAGGGAACGTCGTCCGCGTGCTGCGGCAGACCCTCCCGGGCGCCGAGTGAGAGGAGTGACGAACGGAAGGAAGTCCCGGGACGAGACGTCGCTTCGGAAGAACGCTGGTGCAAGAACGGGGACGTTCACGGTGGTGATGCCCCGTACAGATGGCCCACCGCCTGGACTGGTAGAAGACGGCACGGACCCGGTGTGGAGGGCAGGTCACATTTGCCCCTCGACTGTCGGGAACGAGTGGGGCTTTCCCCCCACCTCAACCTCAACAACGCCCGGAGGGAGACGATTTTTCTGATCAGGCAAGTCGCCCCCGTCTCTCCTATCGGGGACGGCGCGTGCCTTTGCTGGCCCGGAGCTCCGGGCCTCAACCGGGGAGACGTGATTTTTGCCACGGGATGCGCAATGCGCAGACCGCCCTCCGTTCCGTTGCGGGCCCTGTGGGGAAATGCCTACCCCTACACCCTGCTCAGCGCGCAGCTGCCGGTCCCCACGCCGAGGTTGGAACCGGATATGAAGGCAGGGGGCCAGGGCGTGTGGGGCAATGGTGCTCATCTCACCTTGCGGACCCGATTGCGACCGCCCGACCATATATTCGAAATCTTGCCACACAACAAAAATTCAAAGGGCCAGTGCCCTACACGTCAATCACAGGCAAGACGGGTGATTCTGACGAAGCCTGCGACGGAAGAATCTCCTCGAAGAGCGCGGAATCTGCAGAAAAAGGCACGTCGTCCCGGGTCTTGTCTCCGCTGACGCCACAGAGGTCCTTCGACGTCGCTCCGCTCAGAATTTTTGCCGTGTAGTGTGATTCGAAATAGATAGTTCACCGGCTCTTTGGGCGGCCGAGCGGCCGTATCGTTGCATCCGCAACCCCTGACCTGTAGCGTGTTTATCCTACATACTCCCTACATCAAGGGCTCCGTTGTTTTTCGTTCGCTTAACCGCACCCGGCCATGTTTGGCGATTTCGTGCCGCTGTTCCTGATGATTGCGCTGGCCCTGGGGCTGGCCCTCACCCTGTTGGCGGCGGCCGCGTACATCGGGCCGAGTCGGCCCAGCGAGACGAAGACCATGCCCTACGAGAGTGGGATGGACCCGGTTGGCAGCGCCCACGAGCGCTACTCAGTCAAGTTCTACCTCGTGGCCATGATCTTCATCGTCTTTGACGTCGAGGTCGTGTTTATGTGGCCGTGGGCCGCCAGCTTCCACAGCTTCGTCGAGAGTGGGGCTGGACTGGGCGTGATTGCTGTCCTCTCGCTGTTCACGTTCATTTTGCTCGTCGGGCTGCTCTATGACGTAAAGAAGGGCGGCCTGGACTTTGAGCAGTGAGAAGCTGTTTGGCGGACGTCCTGTGGCCGTCCCGCCGAGTACTCGGGAGCACTCTGAAAGCACTCGGTCGCCCTGCTCCCAGCGCACTCTGAAAGCACTCGGTCGCCCTGCTCCCAGCGCACTCTGAAAGCACTCGGTTGCTTTGCGCCCGGCACTGCGCCCCCCGGCTGCGGCTTCGTGGAGCTCGTGCAAAATGACGTTTGCACATCCCGGGCAGTGCCGTCGAGAAACGTGATGTCTTGCGCACGTTCCCGCGCGAGGACGCAAGGCTGAAACAGGGGGGGACCCATATCATTTAACGCGGTGCATCCACGGCACATGGCATTGTCATCCCAATTGGGTGGGTTGTGTGCTCCGTTTCTGAATCCTTCCGAATTGCCCGACTCCTTACTGCTATGGCTGGATCCTCCGGAACCAATGGGCAAGGCTTCTTCACGACGCGTGTGGACACCTTCCTCAACTGGGCCCGCTCAAACTCGCTCATGCCCATGCCGATGGGGCTGGCCTGCTGTGCCATCGAGATGATGGGCTTTGCGGGGCCGAAGTACGACTCGGCCCGCTTCGGGAGCGAGGCAATGCGGTTTTCCCCGCGCCAGGCCGACCTCATGATTGTGGCCGGCTGGTGCTCCTACAAGATGAGCCACGCCATCCGCCGCGTGTGGGACCAGATGGGCGACCCGAAATGGTGCATCGCCATGGGCGCCTGTGCCTCTACCGGCGGCATGCATCGCTGCTACGGGGTGGTGCAGGGGGTGGACAACTTTCTGCCGGTCGACGTCTACATCTCCGGGTGCCCGCCCCGCCCGGAGTCGGTGCTGCACGCGCTGATGGACATCCAAGAGAAGATCCGCAACGAGTACTCGGTGGTGCAGGACTACGAGTTTGGAAAGGCGCGGGAACGAGCCCCCATCAGGCCGGCAAACACGAACAAATTTCCGGGGCAGCTTGAGAAGCCGAAGACCTCGAGCCTGACCCTGGAGGCCCCGGACGCCAACGACCCGGAGGACGCTTCCGCGTCGGAGCCCGTTGCCGCGTAGGCCTGGCGCTCCCGCTTCCGCCGCGTGTGTCCCCGCAAGCCGGCGGCCGAGTGCCCGCGATCCTTTCAACACGATGGAGTGCCGATGAGCAAGCCCGACAACCCGCGTGACTCGACCCCCAAGGACCCCGAAGAGCTTCGGTTTCACTACACCCCGGCCGACGAGCCCGGGCCCGAGCAGGAAACCGAGAACACCCACGCGAAGGACACGACCCGCGTCCCGGCGGTCATCGATGCCCTGCGGGAGGAGTTTGGGGCGGCGGTGCTCAGCGTGGAGCGCTACGCGAACGAGGACACCGTCCACGTCGAGAAGAATCGCATTCGAGAGATCTGCCGCTTTCTCAAGGAGGAGGAGAGCTTCGACTACTTCGTCGACCTCGGCGGCATGGACAACTTCACTGCGGAGGACCGCTACGAGGTCTTCTACAACCTCGTAAGCACCGAGCGGCAGAAGCGCATTCGCCTGAAGGTGCCGGTGGACGAGGCGGACATGCGGGTGCCGAGCGTGACGGAGGTCTACCGGGCGGCCAACTGGAACGAGCGGGAGGCCTACGACATGTTTGGGTTTGAGTTTGTCGACCATCCGGACCCCCGGCGCATGTACATGCCGGAGGACTTCGACTATCACCCGCTGCGCAAAGAGTTTCCGCAGCTGGGCGTGCCGGGCTCGCTGCCGCTGCCGCCGCAGACGCCGGACGGCGACCTCACGATGGACCCCTTTGCTGCCGCCCACGGTTCGCAGCCCGTCAAGAGCTACGAAGAGCCCGCCACCGATTCCGAATAGGCGTTGGGACGCCTTGGCGAACGGTCACCCGCTCCAGCGCACAGACGTACACGCAGCATGCCTCAGACACACACGCCCAACTTTCCGGGAAACGACCTCGGCGACCAGTTTCGGTTCTGGCCGAAGCACAATGAGAAGATCTACGAGCGGCTCGAGAACAAGCACGCCTGGCTCGAGGAAAAGCGGGCCGCCGCGCAGGGCGACGGAGAGCCGGCGACGGCGCAGCCGCCGGCGGAGGACCCCCTAGAAAACGAGATGATCCTCAACATCGGGCCGCAGCACCCGGCCACGCACGGGGTCCTGCGCTGTGTCGTGAAGATGGACGGGGAGACCATCGAAAAGTCGGTCCTCGACATCGGGTATCTGCACCGCGGCATCGAGAAGCTCGCGGAGCACAAGACGTACCAGGAGTTCATGCCGTACACCGACCGCATGGACTACCTGTCGCCCTACTCCAACAACGTGGCGTGGTGCCTGGCGGTGGAAAAGCTGGCCGACATTGAGGTGCCGGAGCGGGCGCAGTGGATTCGCATGATCATGAGCGAGCTGGCCCGCATCTCCTCGCACTGCCTCTGGCTGGGGGTGGGAATGATGGACGCGGGCGCGGTGTCCGGGTTCGTCTGGACCTTTCAGGAGCGAGAGGAGATCTACTCGATCATGGACGAGGTGGCGGGGGCGCGCTTTACGGTCAGCCACAGTCGCATCGGTGGGGTGGCCAACGACTTTTCGGCCCGCGCGATCGAGATGATCCGCGATTTCGTCGACACGTTCCCGGACCGGATTGCGGGCTGGGAGGGCCTGCTCAACAAGAACCGCATCTGGGTGGAGCGCAACAAGGGCGTGGGGCGCGTCACGAGGGAGGAGGCGCTGGAGCTGGGCCTGACGGGCCCGAACCTGCGCGGCTCCGGCGTGGCCTACGACGTGCGCCGCTTCGAGCCGTACCTGAAGTACGACGAGGTCGACTTCACCATCCCGGTGCGCGAGGCGGGCGACTGCCTGGCCCGGTACTTCCTGCGCCTCGACGAGATGAAGCAGAGCGTGCGCATCATCGAGCAATGCCTCGACCGCATGACGGAGGGCCCCATCCGCTCCGACGACGCGAAGGAGGCCTATCCCTCGAAGGAAGAGGTCTATTACTCGATGGAGGGCATGATCCACGACTTCATGTACACCGACGTGGGCACCGTGCCGCCGAAGGGCGCCCACTCGTACCATGCCATCGAGTCCCCCAAGGGCGAGCTCGGGTTTTACCTAACGTCCGACGGCACCGGGCGGCCCTGGCGTGTGCGCATCAACGCCCCGTCGTTCACCAACCTGCAGGCGATGGAGCACATGCTCGAGGGGGAGATGGTGGCCGACACGGTCGTCATCATCGGCTCCCTCGACCCGGTGATGGGGGAGGCGGACAAGTAGTCTACGGTTCTCGTCTGTGTTTTTTTAGCCTATGGTTCCCGGCGGGGGCCGAGCGGGGAGGGGCTCGGCACGCGCCACTTCACTTGCGCCCAGGCATTCGCCATTCGAAAATCCATCCTCGAACATGTCTAGTTTCGACGTCCAGCAGCCCGTTGTAGAGCTCCCAGACCAGAACCCCGACCCGGACTTCTCGGACGAGGAGCTCGTGTGGACCAGCGAGGAAGAGGCGCAGATTGCGGCCTGGAAGGACCAGTACCCGGAGGATCAGGCCGCCATCATGAAGGTGCTGTGGCTGGCCCAGGAGAAGTTCGGCTACCTGGCGCCGGAGGTGATTCAGTTGTGCGGGGACACCCTCGACATGACGTTCACGCAGGCCTACGGCGTCGCCACCTTCTACCACCAGTACTTCAAGGAAGAAAAGGGCACCTACGTATTCGACGTATGCACCTGCTTCACGTGCCAGGTGTGCGGGGGCTACGACATTCTCCACTACCTGGAGGAGAAGCTGGGCATTCACGCCGGGGAGACGACCGACGACGAGATGTTTACGATCCAGGAGGCCGAGTGCCTCGGGGCATGCGGCTCGGCGCCCATGATGGAGATCACGAACGGCGTCTACGTGCACAACCTCACCCCCGAAAAGATCGACGACCTCGTCGAGAGCCTGCGCGCGGGGGAGGTGCCTTCGTTTACGTCCATGACGCTGCCGCAGGATGAAGAGGAGCTGGACGGCAATCGGCGCACCGACGTCGAGAATACAGAGACGTACCAGACCCAGCCGCGAGGAGAGCACATGGAATGATTCGTGGGAAGTGAAGGGGGACGCGTGAGAGGAGGCTTGCCTCACGCCTTCACGGTTCACGTATCACGTCTCATTCGTCATTCGACACTCGCAATTCGATACTGCACATGGACACGAACGGAATGCCCCAAAGTCCGGCCGGCGACTGGCGCTCGTACGAGCGGATGCTCCTGCCGCCCATTCAGGACCTCCACGAGCTGAACGTATACGAGGAGCACGGGGGGTACGACCGCCTTCGGCGCGTCCTAGAGGACGACGAGTTCGCCCCGGGGGACGTCACCGATGCGGTGAAGGCCTCCGGGCTCACCGGGCGCGGCGGCGCCGGCTTCCCCACCGGGATCAAGTGGACCTTCATGCCGGAGCCGGACGACCGCCCGCGCTTCATCGGGGTGAACGCGGACGAGAGCGAACCCGGTACCTTCAAGGACCGCCAGGTGATGGAGTACAACCCGCACCTGATGCTCGAAGGCATTCTCCTGGCCGGGTACGCCCTCCACATCGACACCGCGTACGTGTACATCCGGGGTGAGTACACCGACTGGATTGTGCACCTGAAGAAGCAGCTACAGAAGGCCTACGAGGCCGGCTACGTGGGCGAAGACATCATGGGCTCGGGCTTTACGATGGACATTGTCCTCCACAAGGGCGCCGGGGCCTACATCTGTGGGGAGGAGACGAGCCTGATGGAAAGCCTGGAGGGCAAGCGCGGATATCCCCGCTACAAGCCGCCCTTCCCTGCCCAGAGTGGCATCTTTGGCTCGCCCACGACCATCAACAACGCCGAGACGCTGGCCCACGTCCCGCTCATCGTGGAGCAGGGGGGCGAGGCGTACTCGAACATCGGGGCGGGCGACATGCCGGGGCCGGCCCTCTACGGCATGTCCGGCCACGTGAAGAAGCCCGGGGTCTACGAATTTCCGACGGGCATGCCGCTCACGGACCTGATCCACGACGTGTGCGGCGGGATGGCGCGCGACAAAGCGATGAAGGCCTTCGTCCCCGGGGGCTCATCGACGCCACCGATCCGCGCCGAAAACATCGACGGCCTCACGATGAATGACGAAAGCCTTGGCGAGGTGGGGTCGCGGACGGGCACGTTCTGTCCGCTCGTGCTCGACGAGGAGACCGACATGGTGTCGTTCCTCCGCCGCGTGGCGCACTTCTACCAGGACGAGACCTGCGGGCAGTGCACGCCGTGCCGCGAGGGAACGAGCTGGCTCGAGAAGATTCTTGCCCGCATCGACGAGGGCGAGGGACGCATGCGGGACATCGACCTCCTCCTTGAGCTCTGCGACAACATGGACGGCGGCCGCACGATCTGCGCCTTTGCGGACGGCGCCGTGGGGCCGGTACGGGCCACCGTCAAGCGCTTCCGTGACGAGTTCGCGGCGAAGTGCCAGGCGTCCGTCCACCCCGTCAGCACCGACGTGTCCGCCGGGGCCGAGTCGGCCGTGGCGGCGACGGAATAGCACGCGTGTTCTCGTCGACTGAACTCGTCCCTTTGCCATGTCCACCGAGACTTTGACTAGGCGCTCCATCGTGGATGCGCTCGATGAGCTTGGAGAGCGAAACTCCCTGAGCTACGCCCAGCGCACGGCCTCCGACGATCCGTGTTACCCACCCTCCGTCGTCGCGGAACGCCTGGAGTCGCTCCGTCGAGATCGGCAACTCGCGTGGGGAATGCTCGGCCTCGCGGGAGTTGCCGTCGCGTTTGTCTGTCTCGGCATCCTCTTCGGATGGCCGGTAGAATTTGCCGTTGGCTTTCTTCTTCTGGGCGCTCCCGCTCTGACGGGGGGCGGCATTCATAAACTTTCCTACGGCGATCGCGCCGAGCAGCTGTATGAGGTCTTGCGCCGGATCGGCGGTGTGCCTGAAACGGAAACGGTTCCCCAATCGTCCGTCGTGGAGGTCGCATGACGTCCCTCTCCCGCCTCTCGGTACTTTGCTGTGCAGCCGTTGGCCTTCTGGCGGGCGGGTGTACAGAACCGTCTGGGGATCCCTCCCAGGCCCAGAAGAGCTACGGACGTCCTGTTGACGCGACCGACGCCATTCCTGCCCCCGCCGTCGCCGCCGAGGCGACCCTCTACACGGGACCCCCAGTTACTGTGGACGGCCGCGTCGCGAGCGTAATGCCAGACGGCTGCACACTGTACCTGATGACCGGCGATGGCCCGCCGCTGCGCGTGGACACGACTCGCCCGGATGAGGGCACGTGCGCGTGGCAGGTGCCTCCGGAGACCGACGGCTTTGCTGTGGCCGCCGGTACACTCCGCGCCACGGGCGATACGCTCCGCCTGTCCGCGAACGGTGTGCGGGTGACGCCCGTTCGAGCTTCCCATCCGGATCCCTAATCTCCAGTATACAGTCTCATGGTGACCGCACCCCGACCGCAGGGAGGAAGTAGTCCCCGGGCTGCGACCCAGCCTGCTCCGCCGCCGTCGATTGCCCATCGCGTCGTCAACGACGAACCAATTCCGCGGGAAGAGTACCTCACGCGCGAGCAGGAGCGTGAAGAACGCTGCGAATACGTTGACGGATGGATGATCAGTATGGGTGCCGCGAGTTGGCCCCACAGCACGATCACTTCCAACATTGATCGAACGCTTGGCAACCAACTACTGGATACGGATTGTCGCACTGCCTCCCGTGATCTCAAGGTGGCACTTCCCTCCGCCAACAAAAACGCGTTTCCGGATCTGGTGGTTGTTTGCGGAGGCCCTGCCTTCGATCCTGACCAGAGCACCCTTCTTTTAAATCCCCAGATCGTCGTGGAGGTGCTCTCGCCGTCCACAATGGACTACGACCGCGGCGAGAAATTTGCTCGCTACCGGCAGATGGACACCCTCCAGGAATACCTCCTCGTCGCCCAGGACGCGCCCCACGCCGAACACTACGTCCGGCAAGACGACGGGAGCTGGCGCCTTACCGACACCGACGGGCTCGACGCCACAATCACGCTGCCGTCGGTCGAGGCTGAACTTTCCCTCTCCGAAGTCTATCTTGACGTGTTCGAGGAGGACGAGTCCTCAGAGGCCGAGTAACAGACAGTCCCCCAACGCTGACCGCGAACTCCCCAACGCCCAACCCCGAACGCCGACATGCCGATCGTCACCGTCGACGGAACGACCTACGAGTACGAGGGAGAGCAGAAGCTCCTGCAGTTTTGCCTGAACCAGGGCATCGAGCTGCCGCACTTCTGCTACCATCCCGCCATGTCCATCCCGGCCAACTGCCGGCAGTGCCTCGTAAAGGTGGGCATGCCGAAGGAGGACCGCGAAAGCGGCGAGGTGGTGCGCGACGACGAGGGGGAGCCCGAAATCCAGTACTTCCCGCAGCTGCAGGCCAGCTGCACGGTGGACCTTCGGGACGGCATGGTGGTGAAGACGCACCGGACCAGCGAAGAGGTGGACCAGGCGCAGACCGACAACCTGGAATTTCTGCTGACCAACCACCCGCTCGACTGTCCCATCTGCGACCAGGCCGGCCACTGCCCGCTCCAGATCCAGTCCTACAAGTACGGGCCGGAGGGCTCCCGCTTCGAGTTCCGAAAGGTGCACAAGCCGAAGCGCGTGAAGCTGGGCCCCCGCGTGACGCTCGACGCCGAGCGCTGCATCAACTGCACTCGGTGCACCCGCTTCACCGACGAGGTGTCGGAGAGCAACCAGCTCACCATCGCCAACCGGGGCGTCAAAAACCACCCGATTACCGCTCCGGGCGAGACGTTCGACGACCCCTACTCGATGAACACGATCGACATTTGTCCGGTGGGGGCCCTGACGTCGGCCGACTTCCGCTTCAAGGCGCGCATCTGGGAGATGAGCTCCACGCCGTCGATCACGACGACCAACGCCACGGGCGCGAACTGCCACTACTGGGTGCGCGACAACCAGGTGCTCCGCATCACGCCCCGGCAGAACATGGACGTGAACGAGTACTGGCTGCCCGACGAGGACCGGCTCGTCTACAACAAATTTAATGACAACCGCCCGCCCGGCCCGCACATCCGCCGCGACGATGCGCGCACGCAGAGCAACTGGGAGCAGGTCTACGCCCGGGCGGCCTCGCTGCTCGGCAGCGCCGACCCGGAGCGCATCCTCTTCCTCGGCTCCGCCTACGCGACGGTGGAGGACAACTACCTGCTTACCCAACTCGCCGAGGCCGTGGGGGCCGACGCGCCGCGCTACCTCCCGCACGTGGAGCCCGGAGCGGGCGACGACTGGCTCATCACCGACGACAAGACGCCCAACGCCGCGGGCTGTGAACGGCTCGGCATCCGCCCGGTCGACGAAGAACTGGTGGGCTCACAAATTAAGGGCGACGAGTACGACCTGCTTTACGTGCTGGAGGACGATCCGGTGAGCGCCGGCCTCTGCACGGCGGACGACCTGGCCGACACGGACGTGGTGCTTCACTACTACAACACGACCAATGAGACGCTGTCCCGCGCCACGGCGGCCCTCCCCGCGGCGATGGTTGTCGAGACGGTGGGCACCTACGTCAACCAGGACGGCCGGGCCCAGCGCGTGCGCCCCGCGAAGGAGATTCAGGGCGTCAACCGCACGCTCATGATGGAGATGGGCACCAACCGCGAGGACGAGCACGGCACGCCGTTCGACCGCTGGCACAACGACGAGAACCGCATCAACTGCAAGCCCAGCTGGGAGATGCTGCCCAAGATCGCCCAGCGCTACGGCACGGACATGGACTATCCGAAGGGGCCGGAGCAGATCATGGACGAGGTGCAGTCCACGATGGCAGCCTTCGAGGGGGCCACCTACGACGCGATGGGGCTGAAGGGCGTCCCGCTCGAAGACGTGGAGGCGGGAGAGGCGGTGTAAAAATGGAGTCCATTTCATTTCTCGGCTCCACACATTATTCTAACATATCTGGAGCAAAGCTCCTTTCTGCTGTTCTCTCACACGACTTGGAGCACCATGAGCACCGCCAGCAAAACGGATGAGCGATCCGTCGAGGAAATTATGTCTGGAGGCGAGCCGTCGCTCGAAGAGAAACGACGGGCAAAAGAGCTCGCGTGGTCGAATGGGGAGCAGCCCGATGAGACGACCCACACCATCCACGACGGAGACGCGCGGAAGGTCCTGGACATCGTCTCATCGCCGGTACAGCTCGTCGTCACCTCTCCGCCCTACTTCAATCTCGTCGACTACGAGGACACCCAGCAGGGAAATGCTCAACTTGGGCATCGGGAGGAATATGAATCTTTTCTCGATGAGTTGGACAAGGTGTGGCGGCAATGTTTTGAATTGCTGGCTCCGGGGGGACGTATGTGCGTCGTCGTGGGGGACGTCTGCCTCTCGCGGCGCGAGGCGGGACGGCACCGGGTTCTCCCGCTCCATTCCGACATTGCAACCCGGTGCCGGGAGATTGGGTTCGACTACCTGACGCCGATCCTCTGGTCGAAAATTGCGAATGTCACAACGGAAGCAGACGGTCCTGCCCGCTTTCTCGGAAAGCCGTACGAGCCGAACGGCATCATCAAGAACGATGTTGAGTACATTCTTTTTCTGCGAAAACCCGGGGGCTATCGGCAGCCGACGACAGCGCAGCGTGCACTGAGCCTGCTTGATCCCGAAGACCACCGGAAGTGGTACCGATCTATGTGGACGGATATTGGAGGAGAAAGTCGGACACTGGGTCATCCGGCACCCTTTCCCACCGAGCTAGCATATCGGCTCATCAAAATGTTCAGCTTTGTCGGCGACACGGTCCTCGATCCATTTTGGGGGACAGGATCGACCACCGCCGCGGCCATCAAGACGGTTCGGTCGAGCATCGGAATCGAAATCGAGCCAGAGTATCTTCGTACGGGGAAGGAACGGTTGTCACAGACAGAGGCCTTGACGCCAGCACGCATCAACTTCCCGGGTCTACCTCAGTAGAGGCGGGTTCACTACCGAGCGAGCAGTCCATAGTTGGCTGCACTGAAAAAAGCCGATTTCGGACGACTTCAACCCCATTCAAACGCCACAAACCGGTCTTTTCTGCGTCACACAGACCTTTTTTTAGCGGACCCATAGTTATACATTACAATGCTGCTTCTAAGCAAGTTTAGGGATGTTTTCGAGGGAGGTATTTATCGACATCGATCGTCGACCATCGGCGACAAACTATCCCGCCAATTTTACGAAGACCTCTACAATCTTGGTCGTTCTGTCAAGTTTAATCAACGAGTCAACAACCAAAATTGTGTTGTAAATACAAAAAATCGAGTAACTGGAAAAAGTATGCGTCGTGGAGATGGAACTTTCGGAGAAAAAGTTGCCTCTTCTAATGCTAATAAAAAGACAAACTTTAATGTTGCGAAAGGACCCACTGTGAACGTGCAGATTGGAGTAGAGGTGAAAATTCTTGCGACTGCAATGATTAAACAGATAGATAGAGTTATTAACGATCTGTTCAAGCAGGCTAGGGAGTTCGAGCGAGTAACAAGTGACGCGATATCTGTAGCAGTCGTAGGGGTAAACCACTCATCTAAGTATACCTCACATGAGGGTGATAGGACATACGACAAACCCGGGAGTGGCCCCGCTCCGTCTAAGGAGGCGTCCAAGGCTATATCTGAGCTAAAGTCCAATGCCACCCAGTATTTTGACGAATTTCTTATAGTCCCTTTTGAGGCTACAAACAGATCCCCTTATCCCTTTTCATGGGTTGACAAAAGAGCAACTACGAACAAGTATAGTGCTGTCTGTCAAAGAACCCTCACCGAGTACGATTCGCGCTTCTGAAAGGGAAGGAAACGCACCATTAGCACCGGGTACGTGTGATTTTCTGCCGATAATTTTGGAACAGCTTCGCTCGTGCCCATGAAAATCGCACTTGCCCAGATCAACCCCACCTCGGCAACCTTGAGGACAACCGAGAACTCATTCTCGACTGTGCCCGCCGGGCGCACGACCGCGATGCCGTCGTCGCCGAAATTCGGCAGACACTCCGCCAACACCTCCCTTCGCTCCGCGAGGAGTACGGAGTGGAGTCCCTTACCGTGTTCGGGTCGTACGTGCGCGGTGAGCAACACCCCGACAGCGACATCGACCTTCTTGTCACGTTCGACGACCCGCCCGGGCTGCTCGCCTTTATCGAGCTTGAGCGGACGTTGAGTGATCTCCTTGGGCAGTCCGTGGACCTCGTTACGGAGAACGCCCTCAAGTCCCGAATTGGGGACCGCGTACAGGAGGCGGCCGAGCCAATCTGACCGCCCGGTCCTCCGTTGACCCCCTTGAGGATATCCTCGATGCCACCAAGAAGGCCCAGGAGACCGACAACGATGCCGTCATGGAGAAGGTCGACCAAGACGGGCATGTGATCGGCGTCTCCATCCTCAACGTGAGCCAGAATGAGTCCGAGGTCCCCGTGTCGATACCGCTGCGCGACGCGGCGGCGTAGCGTCTCATCGCGTCCCTTCGTCTCGTCTCGACACACCAATGATCGACTGGACCTGGATCCGAGCAGCAGAAGACGCGCCGCTCATGATCGTGTGCTCGGCGGTGGCGCTGTACGTGTTGCTCATCCTGTACACCCGGCTCGTGGGGCTGCGCAGCTTCTCGAAGATGAGCGGCTTCGACTTTGCCATCACCATTGCCATCGGGTCGATCCTCGCCAGCGTCACGCTTTGGCAAAAGCCGACGCTTCTGGAGGGCGCCGTCGCGCTGGGCGTGCTCTTTGGGCTGCAATTCGTGGTGGGCAATCTCCGAAAGCGACTCCCCGGCGCCACGGCCCTCGTCGACAACACGCCGCTCCTCCTCATGGACGGCCCCGAGGTGCTGCGCGACAACCTGCGCCGTGCAAATGTGACCGAGACCGACCTGCGGGCCAAGCTCCGCGCGGCGAACGTGACGCAGCTGGAGCAGGTGCGGGCCGTCGTGATGGAGTCGACCGGCGACGTGTCCGTGCTCCATGCCCCGCCGGACGCTCCGCCCATCGACGACGTCCTGCTCACAGACGTGCAACAGGAACCGAGATAGCGGGCCGGGCCTGTGGGCGGAACGCACCATCAGCACCGAGCGTGTCCATTCCTCTGTGGATCATTCCAATACAGTGTCGCTTGCGCCCATGAATATTGCTCTGGCCCAGATCAACCCCACCATCGGGGACCTGGAGGGCAATCGCGAGAAAATCCTCGACTATGCCCGGCGGGCGGACGACCGCGGGGCCGACCTTGTCGCTTTCCCCGAGCTTTGCGTGACGGGGTATCCGCCCGAAGACCTGTTGGAGAATCCGTTTTTCAAGGACGCGGTCCAGCGCACGGTGGATCACCTGGCCGGGGCCCTGCCGCCCCGCCTCGGCGTTATCATCGGCGCGCCGGTGCCCAACGGCGACCGGTTCGGCAAGCCCCTCCACAACGCCGCGCTGCTTCTGGAGAACGGGGCCGTGCAGGATCGGGTCTACAAAACCCTCCTGCCGACCTACGACATCTTCAACGAGGACCGTCACTTTGAGCCCGCCGAGGAGCGGCGCCTCCTCGAATGGCGCGGGGTGCGCATCGGGCTTCACGTCTGCGAGGACATGTGGAACGTGCACCAGCCCGAGGGGGTCGACCAGAGCGAGCGGTACGAGTGCGATCCGGTGTCCGAGCTGGCGGCCCTCGACCCGGACCTCTTTATCAACATCAGCGCCTCGCCCTTCTCGATCGGGAAGCACGAGGTCCGCGACAAGCTCGTCGAGCACATCTGCCGTCGCCACGAGCGCCCGTTTTTGCTGTGCAACCAGGTGGGGGCCAACACCGAAATTATCCACGACGGCGACAGTCGCGTGCACGCCGCCGACGGCACGCAGGTGAAATGCGCGGCCTCCTTCGAGGAAGACCTGCTCGTCTGGGACACCGAGTCCTCCCCGGAGGCCTGCACGACCGACCGGAACACGACTGCCGACCTGCACGAGGCCCTCGTCCTCGGCATCCGCGACTACTACGAGAAGACCGGCATCTTCGACAAGGCCCTCATCGGCCTCTCAGGGGGCATCGACTCGGCGGTCACCTGTGCTCTGGCCGTCGAGGCCCTGGGCCCGGAGCGCGTGGTGGGCGTCACCATGCCCTCCCACATCTCGTCGGCGGGGTCCGTCACCGACTCTCAGGCGCTTGCCGACAACCTGGGCATCGCGTTCAAGGAGATCCCGATCGAGCCGGCGGTCGACGCGTTCGACGAGATGCTGGCCGATGAGTTCGCGGACACCGAGCCCGGCGTGGCCGAAGAAAACGTCCAGTCTCGGGCCCGAGGCGTGACGCTCATGGCCCTGTCGAACAAGTTCGGCCACCTGCTGCTGTCGACGGGCAACAAGAGCGAGGTGGCCATCGGGTACGTCACGCTCTACGGCGACACGAATGGGGGCGTGGCGGTGCTGAGTGACGTGCTCAAGACGCGCGTCTACGAGCTGGCCCACCACATCAACGCGCGGGCCGGGACGGACGTGATTCCGCAGAACACGATCGAGAAGCCCCCCTCCGCGGAGCTGCGGGAGGACCAGAAGGACACCGACACGCTGCCGCCCTACGAAACGCTCGACGCCATCCTGAAGCGGTACGTGGAGCAGAAGAAAGAGCTGAGCACCATCGTCGGAGAGACGGGCCTCGACGAAGACCTCGTGCGCAGCGTGCTGCGGCAGGTCGACCAGAACGAGTACAAGCGTCGCCAGGCGCCCCCCGGTCTCCGGGTCACCGAGAAGGCCTTCGGCATCGGCCGCCGCATTCCCATTGTCATGGAATGGGACCGCGAGGCCATGGAGGCGCTCGCCGGCGAGGAGCCCGTCTCGAACCTGTAGTATTGGAGGGCCGTCGTGATGCTGAGACTGACTCCTTCCCCTTCCACACCTCTCCCCCGATTGATGCGTGTCTTTTGGATCACTGGGGCCGTCGTGCTCCTCGACCAGGCCGCCAAGGCGACGGTGCTCCAGTTCATGTACCGCGAGCAGTCCATCCCCCTGCTCGGCGACTGGCTGCGGCTGACCTTCACGGAAAACCCGGGCATGGCGTTCGGCATCACGATTGGGCCAACCGGAACCGTGACGGTTCTCTCGCTCGTGGCCACTGTGCTCGTGGGGGCGTACATTTACCAGGTGCGCAACGACTACGCGCCCTACCGCTGGAGCCTGGCCTTTATCCTCGGCGGGGCCCTGGGCAACATCATCGACCGCGTCTTCTACGGGGTGCTGCTCGACTACGGCCCCTACTTCGCGGGGCGCGTCGTCGACTTCATTCACGTGAGCCTCTGGCAGGGCTTCATTCCCCGGGTCGTGCCGGTCGTTGGGGGAGCGTACATGGAGCTGTTTCCCATCTGGAACGTGGCCGACATGTCGATCGTCCTCGGGGTCGTCGGGGTCATGGCCTTTCACCAGTCCTTCCACGAGGGCCGGATCGCGAAGCGCCGGGCGGCACGTGCCGGCGGGCGAACGTGGCGGCGCCCCGCGGCGGTCTTCTCGGACTTGGACCTGGATGCCCCCCCGCCGGCCCCCTCGGCCCTGATGCAGACAGACGCCCCAGCGTCGCGCGACGAGGCGGCCTCCGGAAACGGGTCCGCGTCGGCCTCCTCCCGGTCGTCGGCCGTCTCGGAAACGCAACTCTAGTCGCTCCGGCGAGCGGAACGGGCGACCCGTCGTGCAACGTGAGGAACGGTGGCCCGTTACACGCACCGTGAATTGAGGGCCCCGTCCGGGCCTAGCCCACTGGCCCGGCCGTCCCGTGGCCCTTCACTGGACGCCCACCCGATGGCCCTTCGTGCCTCATGCCTGACCTTTCGACGATCCGCAACTTCTGCATCATCGCGCACATCGACCACGGGAAGAGCACCCTGGCCGATCGGCTCCTGGAGCGGACCGGAACCATCACCGAGCGCGAGATGAAGGAGCAGACGCTCGACGATATGGACCTGGAGCGCGAGCGGGGCATCACCATCAAGAGCCATGCCGTGCGCATGCGGCACACGGCCGCGGATGGGGAGGAGTACACCCTCAACCTGATCGACACACCGGGGCACGTCGACTTCACCTACGAGGTGAGCCGCGCGCTCAAGGCCTGTGAGGGGGCCATCCTGCTGGTCGACGCGGCGCAGGGCATCGAGGCGCAGACCATTTCCAACCTGTGGTTGGCCCTGGAGCAGGACCTGGAGATCATCCCCGTGATCAACAAGATCGATCTGCCGGTGGCCCGGCCCGACGAGGTGGCGCAGGCGCTGGAGGACCTGATCGGCGAGCCCGCGGAGGACATCCTCCAAATCAGTGCCAAGACGGGCGAAGGGGTCGACGAGATGGTCGACCTGATGATCGATCGAGTGCCGCCGCCGTCCGGCGACCCGGACGCGCCCCTACGCGCCCTTATCTTCGACTCCATCTACGACTCGTACCGAGGGTCCGTCGTCTACGCCCGGATCTTCGACGGCACGCTGGAGGCGGGCGACACGATGCAGTTCATGTCCAACAAGAAGCAGTACGACGCCGAGGAGATGGGCATCCTGCGGATGGGGCGGCAGGAGGTCGACACGTTCACGGCGGGCGACGTGGGCTACATCATCGGGTCCATCAAAGACATTCAAGATGCGCGCGTGGGGGACACCATCACGAAGGCCCACGACCCCGCCGACGAGCCCATTCCGGGCTTCGAGGAGGTGAAGCCCATGGTCTTCAGCGGCATCTACCCCACCGAGACCGACGACTTCGAAGAGCTGCGCGGCGCGCTCGAAAAGCTGCAGCTCAACGACGCCTCGCTCACGTACCAGGCCGAGAGCTCCTCCGCCCTCGGATATGGCTTTCGGGTGGGCTTCCTGGGCCTGCTCCACATGGAAATTATCCAGGAGCGGCTGGAGCGCGAGTTCGACCTCGACATCATCACCACGGTGCCCAATGTGGAGTACAACGTGGAGGTCGACGAGAAGGGCGAGCGCACGACCGTGCGGGTTGACAAGCCCGAAGACATGCCGCACTACGGCGACATTGAGGCGGTGCACGAGCCGTACGTGAAGGCCGACATCATCACCCCGAGCGACTACATTGGCAACGTCATCGAGCTTTGTGAGAAGCGGCGCGGGGAGTACGGGAGCCAGCGCTGGCTCGACGGGCAGACGGTGAAGCTGGAGTACGAGCTGCCCCTCGCGGAGATTGTCTTCGACTTCTACGACAACCTCAAGAGCGCGAGCCGCGGCTACGCGTCGTTCGACTACGAGCTGCTGGAGTACCGCGAAAGCGACCTCGTAAAGCTCACCATTCTGATCGACGAGAAGCCGGCCGAGCCCCTCTCCACCATCGTCCACCGCGACTCGGCCCACGAGGTGGGGCGCAAGCTCGCCAAAAAGCTCAAGGACGTCATTCCGCGGCAGCTCTACGAGGTCCCCATCCAGGCGTCGATTGGGCGCCGCATCGTAGCCCGCGAGACGATCAAGGCGCAGCGCAAGGACGTGACGGCCAAATGCTACGGCGGGGACGTGAGCCGCAAGAAAAAGCTGCTGGAGGAGCAAAAGGAGGGCAAGAAGCGCATGAAACAGATGGGGGAGATCGACGTCCCGCAGGAGGCGTTCCTCGCCATTCTCTCGGTAGATGAAGACTGAGAGTCCTCGTCCCCTGCAGGCCCCCGTGCCGGCCACCGGTCCTCGGGGGGCAGAGCGCCACTTTTCCTCTCGCCCCGGCACGACGACCCGAGCATGAATCACCCGCCCGGACGGCATCCGCAGAACAGCCTTCTCTCCGGCGTCATGTGTGCCGTTTGCGTGCTGGGATGGAGCCTCTCGGGGGCGGGGCTCGTGGGGCCGGCGGCCGCCCAAACGACCGGGGCGGAGGGGCCCCTCATCGAGCGCTACCAGGCGGAGCGGACCCGCGCCCTGGCGCGCCGGCACTTGCGGCAGCAGGGGCGATGGCCCGCGCATCCGCCCGCGCGACTCCCGATCCCTACCGATTCGCTTCGCCTCGTCCGTCCCGCGTCCTCGTCCCCCGCGGCCGACGCCCCGCCGTTTGCACTCGACGATGTGCGGCCCGTGCGGCACCTGGAACGGAGCTGGTTTCGAGAGCAATTCGCGGACACGGAGTGGGCCTTCCTCGGCGCCGGCGCCGATCACACCTTCCTCGACACGACCCGCACCCCGACCCTTCGGGCCCGCCTGCAGGCCGAGTTTGGAGACCCAACGCAGACGCTCGCCGACGCCCCACTCGACGACTCCCTGACAGGCCGGCCCCAGTTCGAGTACTGGTTCGTGGTCAACGATTCGATCCCGGTGCAGGTCATGGACGGACGGGGGCCCAAGGGGCGTGGGCTCGTCGTGGCGGCGGACCGGGCGTATCGCGACCGGCTTCGGGGCCTGCGGGATGCTTTGCTTGCGCCCCTCCGGGAAGCGGACACGGCGCCGCACGTGGACTACTACTACGACGAGCGTCGCGAACGGTGGTACCGCACCGGGTTCGACGGCCGGTCGTTCTTCCTGAGTCCGATGTCCCGCGGGGACATCGTGCCGGGGCGCCGCCCCCGCCTCGATACGGTGCACACCTCTGAGACACCCGCTGCGTCGCACTCCTCAACGCCGTGATCCGGCAGTGAGGCCACTCCACCCTTCTCCTTTCTCCACCTACACACCAGCATGTCGACCGACGATTCGAGCCGGGACGCCGAACCGCGCAAGAGTGAGCTTCGACAGTGGGGCGAGTCCCTCGTCGTGGCCGTCATCATCGTCCTCATTGTGCGGTCGCTTCTGTTCGACCTCTTCCGCATTCCCACGCCCTCGATGGAAGAGAACCTGCTCGTGGGGGACTACCTCGCCGTGTCGAAGCTGCACTACGGGCCCCGGACGCCCGTCTCGCTGGGCATTCCGCTCACGTCCATTCACCTTCCGGGCGTCACGTTTCCGTACCACCGCCTGCCCGGGTTCGCCGAGGTGCAACGGGGAGACCCAATTGTCTTCAACTACCCGCCGGACGATGAGCCGATCGACCGCAAGGTGCACTACGTGAAGCGCGTCATCGGCATGCCCGGCGACACGCTCTCGGTGCAGAGCAAGCTCGTACACATCAACGGGGCCTCCCTGCCCCTGGGCCGCGGCATGCAGCAGTACTGGACCGTCACCAAGAGCGATGCGCGCTACCAGATTCCTCGGGGCCGCATGGAGGAGATGGGCATCAGCGAGGTGCGGCGAACCGATCGGGCCGAGACGGTGCGTGTGCTGGCGACGCCCCAGGGAGCCCGGCAAATCCGCGAGCGGTCGTGGGTGCGCTCCATCGAGCCCTACGTTCTCAACAGCGACGAGTACGGCGAGCTCATGTACCCGTCCGGACAGGGGTACACGCCGGACAACTACGGGCCCGTCCACATTCCCCAGAAGGGGGAGACCGTGGAGCTAACGGCCCAGAACTGGGATCTCTACCGGCCCGTCATCACGCGCTACGAGGGCCACGCCGCCCGGCAGATGACCGACTCTACCTTTGCCATCGATGGGGCACGCACGACCACGTACACGTTTCGGCAGGACTACTTCTTTGCGATGGGGGACAACCGGGACAACTCGCAGGACAGCCGGTTCTGGGGCTTCGTGCCCATGGATCACGTTGTGGGGAAGGCCGTCCTCACGTACTTCTCGTGGGACCACGAGGCGTGGCTCCCGCGCTTCGGGCGCATCATGCGACCCATTGCGGACGACGAGGTGTTTCGTGAGCAGCCGGTCGTAGACCAGCGTCCCGACGCACAAACGGCCGGTCTCCCCCGCGCCGACTCGTCCTCCCCCGTCCAGCCGCCGGTCGCAGCGGGGCCGCCGTCCCGCACGGAAACCCGTCGGGAGACGCCCTGACGTCCACACTTGGGCCCCACACTGGCCGGTGGGGGCTTCCCCTCAGCGAGCGGCGCGTTGCTCCCGGAGCCGGTCCCACATCTCTTGCTGGTTCGTGCCGGCCGGCACGTCGTAGGGATGCGTCGGAAGGTCGATGCGCTTCAGCACCGGATAGCGGGCCTTGTACTCGAACGGGCTCGGGGTGCCCTCCGGGTCGTCCCCCACGACGAGCACCATGGTGCCGGGCTCCAAGAGCTTGCCCTGCCCGGAAGAGGGGCCCATGTGTCCCTGCGTCGTCTGCCAGGGCTCGGCCCAGTCGTAAATCCACTTGGCGTCGATGTCGACGAGGCGCACGCAGCCATGGCTGGTGGGGCCGCCCGTGGGCATGGAGTACTGGTGGAGGTGAATGCCGCGGGCGGCGTGAAAATTGAAGACCCAGCGCATCGTCCACTCTTCGCCGGGCGGGCTCATTGTCGAGACGCGCTTCTTCTCTTTCCAGTTGAAGTTGAACCGGCCCGTGGGCGTGGCCGTCGAGTCGGGGTTGCCGGTGTTGACGATGCCCCAGCGCGCGAGCCGGCCGTACTCGTACGCGGCGAAGGCCTGCACCGTCTTGTGAATGACGAACAGCTTTTCGACGCGATGGGCCTCCGGGTAGTAGCGGGGGAACGGCGAGTAGGCCCGGAAGTCGAGACCAAACTCGGTGGGCACGACCAGCGTGTCGCCGAGGGGCGTGTTTTCGGTCGTCTGTCGGTTGAGCAACTCGACAAGCTGAGACCGTTTGCGGCCCGTCTCGGTGTCTCCGTCCCCGATGCGCTGGTAGAACCGATTGCGCGCCACCACGCTGTTGCCGCTCGGGGCGTCGAGCACGGCGTACTCGTAGTACACCTCGGGCAGGTCGTCGAGGTTGTCGGCCCGTCGTGCGAGAAGGCTCTCGAGGGCGTATTGGTCGAAGTACCCCTGCGCCGCGGCGGGCGAAGACAGACCCGTCGTGAGAAGAAACACGCCGAGGGCGGCCCAGAGAAACGTTCTGTACGTGCGCATCGTCGGTGGAGAGCTGTGTCGAAAAGGACAAGCTGTGTACCTGCGCCGCTCTGGTCCGTTTCTCGAAGACCAGGGCGGCGGCTACGGAAGACACACGCGTTCGCGAAGGGCGTCAATGATGTCGGTCTCCCCCAGCACGATAAGGATGTCCCCGGCGTCGATGCGTTCGGTGGGCGAGGGGTTAAACGTCATCGTGTCGGTGTCCGCGTCGATGATGCCAATGACGATCGCCTCGAACTCCTGCCGAAAGTTGCTCTCGGCTAGGGTTTTGCCGGCGAGGGGGGCGTTCTGGTGCACCTGCACCTCGTCGATCTGGCGGCTGAGTGCGCTGGTGTGAAGCACACGCTCCAGAAAGTGGTCGGTGTGGGGGCGCAGCACGACCTGGGCCATCCGGTCGGCGCCCACCTCACTCGGGGCAATCACCTTGTCGGCCCCGGCGTTGCGCAGCTTGCTCCGGTTGTCGTGGTCGATGGTACGGGCCAGGACGAAGAGATCCGGGTTCATCTCCCGGGCCGTGAGGGCCACGAAGACGTTGCTGCTGTCGTCGGGGAGGGCGAGAATCAGCCCGTGGGCCCGGTCGATGCCCGCGCTGCGGAGGGTCTCCTCGTTCTCGGCGTCGCCCCGCACGTGCAGGCGTTCGTCTTTGGAGAGCGACGCGGTAATCTCCTCGTCGATGTCCACGACCACCACCGACTTTCCCTCCTCAATGAGATCCTTGGTGAGCCGCTCCCCCACGCGCCCGTATCCGCAGACGATGTAGTGGTCCGAAAGCTCGTCGATTCGTTTCATGATGCGGCGTTCACGGAGGCGATCGCTGACGAGGAGAAGCTGGGCGGAGCGGACGGCCACGAAGCTGAGAATCCCGATGCCGGTAACCCCCAGGCCGAAGGTGAAAAACCGTCCTGCGTCCGAAAGAGGATTCACTTCCTGGAATCCGATTGTCGAGAGGGTGATGAACGTCATGTACAGCCCGTCGGCCGCCGACCATCCTTCGATCCCGACGTAGCCCGCCGTGCCGACGGCAAACAACGACAGGAGGGCAAAGCCCGCCAGGAAGACCTCACGGCGGGAGGGCTCCATGCGCGCGAGCCAAGAGATCAGGGCCTCCCAGGGCGTCCGGAAGAGGGCCATGAGGCAGTCGGGGGTGGGCGGAAAAACGAACGGAGAGGTCTGCAGCAGGGACTGCGGCGTGGGCCGTGCCTGCTGGGAGCCGGAGGGGGGATTCCGGAGCCTCGGTCTCGAGGGACGCTACGCCTCGGCCGGTGTGCCCAGCAGCTGGGCGTGCCACGACTCGTGGGCGGGCTGCTCGAACGCCCCGTCGCGAAGGGCGCCCAGGGACGTCAGGCTCGGATCGAACACGGGCGTCTCGGCGGTCACGACGCCGTCCGCCGCGTGCTGCTGGAAGGTGCGGCGGGAGACTGCAGCCACGGCCCCGTCGGGGGCGCGGTACAGAACGTGGAGCGAGGGCACCCAGTCGATCTCCAGGGAGGCAGCTGCGTCATCGACCGTGCGGGCCAGGTCGTCGATGCCGCAGCCCGAAATGTCGCCGCTTCCCCCCGGCGCGGCGGCGACGATGAGAAACCGGTCGTGAAGAACGACTGCGGCTCCGTCCACGGGGCGCTCGTGGGAGGTCCATCCCTCCGTGAACGCCGAGAGCCGATCGAGTAGGGCCGTCTGGGTGTCGTCGTCGAGCGGCGTGGCGGCCGCGTGGATCCAGAGACGGGCGTCGTTCGGAAGGGCGGAGAAGGCGGGCGGGTGGGCCATGTGGCGCGTGGCAGTGGGCAGAGAAGCATTGAGCGGGATTCTTGTAAGTCGGAAACGGTCATTTGTTTGTCGCTGGATCGAAAGCCGTCTCTCCGCACCACGGGGGACGAGGAACGAGGGCGTCTGCCCGCCGTCACATGTCATGTGAAGAAAAAAAGAACCGAAACGGACGTGGGGGCACATTCACAGATGTTTCCTGAGCAAAGTGTCGCTTTCGCTCCGCACAGAACCCTCCACGCCACTTATGACTCGCTACCGCGATCTTGTCGACTGGATCAACGAGCACCGGACGGTTGCCCTCGACCTGGTTCGCATCTACCTTGGTGTCGGGCTGTTCGTCCGTGGCGTGCTGTTTGCCTATGAGAGCCAGGGCGTGGAGGCCCTCGTGGACCTGTCCGCATTTTCGCTGGCCTCGGCGGCGCTCACTCATTACGTCACGTTCGCGCACCTGGTTGGTGGGCTTCTGCTAGCAGCAGGCCTCCTTACCCGGCTCGCGGCGCTCGTCCAGATCCCCATCCTTGCCGGGGCCGTCTTCCTGGTGCACCTGGAGCAGGGCCTCCTGACGGCCGATCAGTCCCTTGAGTTCTCGGCCCTTGTCTTTGTCCTCCTTGTGATCGTCTTTGTGTTCGGGCCGGGCGAGTGGGCCGCCGACTGCTACGTCTTTGAACGAGAGCCGGAGCTGCAGGACGAGCCCTCGGAGCTCTGGTGGCGGGACGACGACTTCGAGCAGAAGCCCGTCCCCGAGCCCGCCGGAGACGGGGGCGGAGTGGCCGTGGCGTCGGCTACGGGCACGAAGGAGGCCCTCGCCGAGCAGGTGAACAGTGAGCCCTGCGCGTGCGGATATGATCTCTCGCATCCCCGGGTGACGGCAGAGCCCCGGTACGGATGGAGCGCTGGGTTTTTCTTCATGCTTGGGGTGTCGGCGCCGGTAAAAGAAGTGGTCTTCTACTGCGAAGAGTGCGGTACGGTCATCGAGCGCACGAAAGACGCTGAAGTGCTCCGACGGCACCGCTGGCACACATCTTGAGCGTGGTACGGGCGGACACGGCGGAGGGCAAAGTGTCGTGGGCCCCGCCGCAGACATCCGGCTGTCCGGAAGTACACCTACACAACACATCCCTTTCAATGAGCGGAATGTCGTCCAGCGGCACGACGGACTCGGGCGCCAGCGGGTCGGAAGACGCCCCTGCGGCCCTCGTGCTGGGGGGCGGAGGCGCCCGGGCGGCCTACCAGACCGGCGTGCTGTGCTACGTCGGGGAGGCGTTCCCGTCGGCCTCCGTTCCGTTCATGACGGGGGTGTCGGCGGGCTCCATCAATGCCGCCCATCTCGCGGCCGACCCCGGCCCGTGGAAGGACCGTACGGCGCGGCTCACGAGCTACTGGGAGGACCTGACGGCGGATGATGTGTTTGCGCCGCGTTCCCTCTGGACAATTGCGCGGTCGATTCTGTGGGGAACCCCGAACAGAACGCAGACGCTCCTGGACACGGCGCCCCTCCGCGCCTACCTCGACCGGCGGCTCCCCACGGATGCGAAGGGACGGCTCACGGGCGTGGCCGACAACCTGGAGGCAGACCGCCTGGAGGGCCTCGCCATCACCACGTCCAACTACGCCACGCTCCAGACGGTGACGTGGGTGCAAGGGTGTTCGATGCAAGACTGGAACCGCCCCAACCGGATTGGGCGCCGGGCGACTCTCAGCCTCGATCACGTGATGGCCTCCACGGCCCTGCCGATGGTGTTTCCGGCCGTCCGTTTGGAGGACGCCTGGTACGGGGACGGTGGCCTCCGCATGCTCGACCCGCTCGCCCCCGCCATTCACCTCGGGGCGGACCGTCTCTTCGTCGTCTCCACCCGCTATGAGCGGTCCCAGGCAGAGGCCAACCGGGCGGCCCGCACGCCGGCCTACCCGTCGCCCTTCCAGATGATGGGCATCCTTGCCAACGTGCTCCTGCTCGATGTGCTGGAGCACGACGCCGCCGTGCTGCGTCGCATCAACCGGCTCGTGCGCCGGCTGCGCCCGGAGCAGCGTGACCCGCTCCGGCCCGTCGACCTGCTCGTCCTGCGACCGTCCGTCGACCTCGGGGCCCTGGCGGGCGATTACCGGATGGACCTCGGGGGGGCCATGGGGGCCCTTCTGTCCGCCGTGCAGTGGCGTGGGGACCCGCCGCCCGACTGGTGGAGCATGCTGCTCTTCCACCCCGATTACCTGGACCGCCTCCTTGAGATTGGCTACAACGACGCACGGCGCCAGCACGACCGCATCGAGGCCTTCTTTGCACGAGAACCGGTGGATCAGTCGGCGTCCGTGTCTGCCCGCTCGTAGGTGACAAACCGAAAGCCGTCCCGCGCGTCCACGGCGGTTTCTTCAAATACGTCCCCGACGAGGTGCTCGAAGGGAGGAAAGTAGGTGTCGCCCTCGTATGCGCCCTCCACCAGGGTCAGCTCCAGCCGGTCGGCGTGGGGGAGGAACTGCTCGTAGACGGACTCGCCCCCGCCAATGAAGACGGTCTCCTCGTCGGCCAGGGCGTCCAGCGCGGCGTCAACGGACGCGTGGGTCTCGACCGCGGGATACTCTTCGTAGCCGTCCTGTGTGGTGAGAACCACCATTTTCCGGTCGGGCAGCGGGCCGCCGAACTGGTGCACAATGGAGTCGAATGTGCGTCGGCCCATCAAGAGGGGATGCCCGGTGGTGAGTCGCTTGAAGCGCTGAAGGTCCTCCGGGATGTGCCAGGGGAGGTCCTTGTCTTTGCCGATGACGCGATTCTCCTCGGCGACGGCGGCGATGATGACGAGTTCGGGCATGAAGGGAAGAGGGAAGGGCGAGGGTGCAGAAAAGAGCGGACACGCGTGGCCGTCTACTCGCATGAACGGTCACACGCCCGTGCGCAAGTGCGCGGAGAGGGATGCGGCAGCCGCCCCACGGATTGGGACTGGACGGGGAGGCGTGGTCACGGTTTCGGTTCTCTCCTGGCCTTTGGGCAGATCCGGCACGTCTTCAACATGCGGCAGCCGGCGTCCGGTGTGCTCTCGAATGAGGAGCCGCGCACTCGCGACGGCTCTCCGTCCTTTGCGCTGCGGTGATATGCGCAAAGATCCTCGGTATCTGGTATAGGTTGCAGAGGTCCTCGACCTTGCGTGGATCGCCTCTCGATCACTCTCGTCTTCACCAACCGTCGCCGCTTTAATCGAAAGTGAACGCCAAGCGCGTCTAGAATGCGCTGTGTGCCACACGTCGTGATACCTCCATGCTCGTTCTGCTCCTCTCGGGACACCTGCTGGAGGGATACATCGAGCTCGTCGGCAAGCCGGCTCAGGGACCAGCCCTTCGCGATACGCGCCCCGATGAGCCACCGCCCAATCCCGCGCAGGTCTTGAAGGCGCGATAGGCCCCCACGTCGCATCTGCTTGCAGGTCTCAATCTCCTCTCGGAGCTGGTTGCGAAACGAAATCATCGGCTCCAGGGCCCGCTCGACCTCCTCGTCCGAGAGGTCGATCCCTTCAAGCTGCTTACGCTGCTGTCGCAGCATGTCCTACGGTTGGTCGAACTTCTCCTGAGCGTTCTTGTGCCCGATGTCTGTGCGGATCATAACGCTGTGATTTGTGAGTGGAAGGGTGTCAGTGAGACTTCCCAGAGCTGTCCGTACATCGTCTCAGGAGTGCAGGTGACAACTCGCCACACAGTGCCGTGGTGGGGCGGCAATTCAAAACGGGCGGCGTCGGGGCTGCCCACACCGGCAGCAGCAATCACGCCCCCAGTGGGGCGGGGGACGAATCGTAGCTCAGTGCCGCGTCCAGGCGCCGTCCCGCCGCGAGCAGGGCCGCATCGGCCCCGCGCCGGGCGTGCACCTGGAGGCCGATGGGGCGGCCGTCCGAAGATCGGCCCGCCGGCAGCGTGAGGATGGGGTGGCCCGGGGCGGCCGTCGGGCAGTTGTAGGGCGCGATGGGGAGGGCGTAGGGCACCGAGACGCCCTCGATCTGGAGGTCGGCCCCGGTGCGGCGGTGCGGGAAGGCGGGGGTGGCGGCGACGGGTGTGATCCACAGGTCCCAGTCGTCGAAGAAGGCGTCGACGGTATTGGCGAGGGTCGCTCTGCGGTCGAGGACATTGAAGTACTCCCGCGGGCTGAGCTCAGCCCCTTCCGCCATGCGCCCGGCGAGGCTGCCGTATTGGGACCGCACGTAGCCGTGCCACACCAGCTGCCGGACCGGCGTGTGTCGGAGGGGAGCAGGGAGGCCGGCCGTAATCTCGAAGCCCTGGATGCGGGCCCAGGTGTCGAACGCGTCCTCGACGTCGAACGGGGCGGGGCGATGGGCCACGGAGCAGCCCGCGGTGCGCCACGCCTCAAGGGCGTCCCGGAGCACGCGCTGCGTGTCGGTGTCGACCGGCACCCCGCCCAGTTCGGGCGTGACGGCGATGCGCAAGGGGGCGGCGGCGGGCACGGGCACGTCGATTGGGGCCGCCGAGCCCGACAGGGCGGCCCATTCTAGTTGCAGGTCCGAGACGGTGCGGGCCATCGGGCCGGCCACGGCGATGTGGCGGACCGTCGCGGGCCGGGCGGGCGGCCGGATGCCGCGGAGGGGACCGTCTTCCGTAGGCCGCAGGCTGGCGACCCCACAGAAATGGGCCGGCACGCGGAGGGAGCCGCCCACGTCGGCCCCCAGCCCCAGCGGCGTGAAGCCCGCCGCCAGGGCGGCCGCGGAGCCCCCGGAGCTGCCCCCCGGCGTAGCGTCCAGCGCCCACGGGTTGTTCGCACGCCCGAACGTCGGGTTGTGGCACTGCCAGTCGTAGGCCGCAAACGGCAGGTTCGTCTTGCCGAGCAGGATGCCCCCGGCGGCCTTCAGCCGGGCCACCTGCGGGGCGTCCGCGTCGGGCACGAACCTGGTGTAGTGGGGCAGGGCGTACGTGGTGCGCAGGCCCGCCGTCGAGAACTGATCCTTGACGGTGAACGGGACGCCATGCAGCGGCCCCCACACCTCATCGCGGGACAGGGCCGCATCGGCGGCGTTCGCCCGGGCCCGCGCCCGCTCCACATCGAGTGTCACCACCGCATTGACGGCCGGATTCCAGCGCTCGATGCGATCGAGGTGTGCCTCCAAGACCTCGACGGCAGAGACGTCACGGGCGCGGATGCGGCGGGCCAGCTCGACGGCGGAGCAAGACGTGAGGGCGGGCACACTGTGGAGGGGACGAACAGACAACACTCGAACGTCTGCTCGTACGACGGGAGGGGGCGTGGGATTCAGAAGACAATCCGCCGCTCAAGGAACAAAAAAAGGGCCCGAAGGCCCCGGGTGAACTTCCCCGGAGCACGTCGGGGCCCCACCGCTCTGAAGGTCTGTGTGAACGATTCTGTGGGGGGAAGGACCGTTTTGCTGCGGATGCACTACCGCGTAGACGGCGAGGCCGATCCGTGCTGGAGCGAGGCAGCTCGCGCGATGGCATGAATGCCCTCCAGATCTGTCGCCTCACCGGTCGTGGGCCGATGCCGGACGGCAGGCCGAGATCGGTTTCCCGCCCCCGAGTTGGCGATATACATGGCTTGATGGTATCTATTGTATAGAGGCGTTCGGCCCGCTTGGCCTGCGCGTGGGGGGATGCGCGCTGCTTCAAGAGAAGACATCGCCGGCGACGGGGCGCGTTGGGTCGACCGCGACGATCCGGAGAGAGGTCGGTGCAGAGAGGGCGGCTGGGGGCCTTCCGCGAATGACATTGAAGATGTGCAGAGCGAAGTGGCGACCTTTTTTCCAAGCATACGTTCCGGCTCTGGTCAACGCAAGGCCCTTTTGACGAGCGGAGGCTACGTGTTGCAAACGGGCCGTGAGGCTGATGAGCGCAAAGGCCTCGGGCAGTCCTGCGCACCATGTTCCCTTGTGGCCGGAAGCAGGAGGGCGGATGGGTCGTGCATCGCAGTGCTCACTCGGCGAACCGTTGGCCAGTCGTCGAAGACGGCGGCCAGCCTTCACGAGACGCTGGCATGCTGACCTCGTCCCGTGGAATTGACGGCGCTCCGAACCTGACGGGCCGTCCGGTCCGTTTGTGCTCCTCCACGCTCACACTGATGACCTTCTCCCGACGATGGCTCGGAGATACGCCTACTGGCTTTGTCAGATCGGCGGGTGGACGGCGTACGCGGGGATGCGCATCACCCTCTCCTCCTTCTTCCAGACGGTCACCTGGGGGCGGGCCGCGTCGTACGTCGTCCTCATCGGGGCGGGGGTGCTGTACACCCACCTCTATCGGCGCCTCGCCAAGCGGCACGGATGGACGCAGATGTCGCTGGGGCAACTGGCACCGCGCGTGGTGGCCGCCACCCTGGTGGCCTCGGTTGTGTTGCACTTTACCATGGATACGATGGGGCGCTACGTCCTGGAGCTGGACTTCTACGAGGAGATCGACTCGGAGATGGGGGTGCTGCTGGCCTCGGTCGTGAACGGCTGGATTCTTTTGATGCTGTGGTCGCTCATCTACTTCGGCGTCCACTACTTCTGGAGCTACCGGAAGGCGGAGGTGGACAAGTGGAAGCTGGAGGCCCAGGCCGAGACGGCTCGGCTCAAGGCCCTGAAGCTGCAGCTGAACCCTCACTTCTTCTTCAACAGCCTCAACAGCGTGCGGGCCCTCATCGCCGAGGACCCCGACCGGGCCCAGCGCATGGTGACGCGCCTGGCGCGCCTGCTGCGAGGCACCCTCCAGGCCGACGACATGAAAACGGTGTCGCTGGAGGAAGAGCTGTCGACCGTGCGCACCTACCTGGAGCTCGAAAAGGTCCGGTTCGAAGACCGGCTCCGTCACCAGATTGAGGTGGACGACGAGGCGCGCTCCCACCCGGTCCCGTTCATGCTGGTGCAAACGCTCGTGGAGAACGGGATCAAGCACGGGGTGGCGTGCTGTCGAGGGGGCGGCGTCATTACAGTCCGCGCTGAGGTGGTGGACGAAGCCCTCCGCATTTGCGTGACCAACCCCGGCACCCTCGATACAGAGGAGGGCGGGACTGGGCTGGACAACGCACGCGAGCGGTTGGAACTGCTTTTTGGGGCGGAGGCGTCGCTGACTGTGGAAAACACGGGGGCCGAGACCGTCTCCGCCACCGCAATGCTCCCAATCCGGGTCGTCCCCGACCCGCCCGCGGCGCAGGAAGACGTCACGCTCGTGGCTCGCGGCTGACCGGAAAATGGAGGCCGGCCCCAATGGGCCGCACGCCCGCGCACTCCCACATCGTCCTGTAGCACCCGGCATGGCGCCTCGCTCATTGCTCCGCACCCTCATCGTCGACGACGAACGCCTGGCGCGCCGGGAGCTGCGGCGCCTGCTAGAGCCCCGTGGGGCGGTCACAGTGGTTGGGGCGGCCGCCACCGCCGAGGAGGCAGAGGCCGCCATCCACGAAGACGATCCGGACCTGCTCCTGCTCGATGTGCAAATGCCGGGCGGGGGCGGGTTCGACCTCCTGGAACGGCTTGACGCGGTTCCGCACGTCGTGTTTGTGACCGCCTACGACGAGTATGCCATCCGCGCCTTTGAAGTGAATGCGCTGGACTACCTCGTGAAGCCGGTGGAGCCGAAGCGGCTCGCGGAGGCGATCGGGACGGTACGAGAACGAGCCGCCGAACCCGTCCCGGAAGCGGTGGGTGGCGAGGCGTCCCGAGCGTCCCTCACGGCCGATGATCAGGTGTTCGTCAAGGATGGAGAGCAATGCTGGTTCGTGCAGCTGGCGGACGTGCGCCTGTTTGAAACGGCCGGCAACTACACGCGGCTCTACTTCGACGGCGAGGAGCCGCTTATCCACCGTTCCCTCAACTACCTCGAGGAACGACTTGACCCCGACCGCTTCTTCCGGGCCAGTCGCCAGCACATCTTCAACCTGCGGTGGGTTGAGGACGTGACGCCGGGGGCGAAGGACAAGCTGAAGGCCACGCTGGGGGACGGGACCGAGGTGGAGCTGTCACGCCGTCGGTCCCGGGCGTTCCGTGAGCAGTTGCGCCTATGAGTCCCTGGGGGCCGTATCGAGGTGCAGGGAGCAGGGGCGGGGCCGCCCGCTGCGTTGAGAAGCGAATGAGGGAATGGGGGAGGGCAAGACGGCCTCCCGACTCAGAGTCGGGATCATCCCGACCGAGCTCCTGCTTGTCCCTCATGGGCCCCTCGTGTGCCTCGTCTGACGTGACTCGTCCTTGCGGCTTTCCCCTGCGAGGACAGGTGCCGATGCGCCCTCCCATTGTGGCCCGCTTGCTAATCTCCCGCTCGCCCACGCCCAGACACGCGATGACGATCCGCACTGTCTTCTGCTGTCTTTTGCTCCTCGGGGGCGTGACGCTCCCCGGGCAGGCCCAGAGCTTCAGCACGGTGACCGGCCGCAACCACCCCGAGATTGACTGGCGCGTGGCGGCAACGGAGCATTTTGAAATCATGCACCCTGCGCGCCTCGACGACATTGCCGCCGAGGCCGCACCGATTGCGGAGGCCACCTACGACACCCTGTCGGCCACCCTCGACGTGACGTTCGACGAGCGGATCCGCGTGTACTTGAGTGACCAGGACGCCCTCGTGAATGGCTTTGCGGTGCCGTTTGGGACCGGATACACCGACATCTGGGTGAACACGAACGACTGGGCGCGTGCCTTCACCGGCCCCTCCCCGTGGCTGCGCCTCGTGCTGGCCCACGAACTGACGCACCTCTTTCACTACGAGGCCGTCCGGACGGACCTGGGACTCTGGGCCTTCGCCCTCGGCGGCTCGTTCCCACGGGTCTGGACCGAAGGGCTCGCGCAGTACCAGGCTGAGACCTGGAACGCCCAGCGGGGTGAGCGCTGGCTCCGCGCCGCCGTCCTCGACGATGCCCTCGCCTACGACGACGGCCGGTCGCTCCGGAACGGACAGCTCCTGTACGCTTCTGGCCACAGTCAGGTGCGCTACTTCGCCCAGCAGCACGGCGACTCGACGCTCACGGACCTGCTCCACCACAAGAGGGACGCGCTGTTCGGCCTCGCGAAGGTGCATGACTTCGAGGATGCCTTCCAGGCGACCGTCGGGCAGTCCTACGAGGCATTTTACGAGCAATGGCGGCGCGACGTGAACGTCTACTACAACACGCTCGCCGGCCAGCTCGAAACGCTCGACTCGCTCCGGACCGACACGCTGAACGTGCCCGGGCAGTACGTAGAAGATCTCGCGTACAGCCCCGATACGTCGCGTGTCGCCGTGCTCTCCCGCCTGTCCTCGGAGCATCCGGTGCAACGGCTACACGTGATCGACCGCTCGTCGGGCAGGATCAAAGACGTGGCGGAGGGGGCCATTGAGCCGTCCGTGGCGTGGCATCCCGACGGAACGCGAATCGCCTTCAGCCGGCAGACGCGGGCCGCCCACGGGTCGCTCGCGGACGATCTGTTCGTGGTTGGTGCCGATGGAGACAACGAGCGGCGCCTCACCTACGGCCGCCGCACGTCGGCGCCTACGTATGGGCCGGACGGCAAGCGCCTCGCGTTCGTCGCGACGGCGGACGGCACGGCCGACGTACACGTGCGAACCGAGGCGACGGGGCGCACCCGTCGAGTTACCAACCACGAGGACGACACACAGATCACGGGCCTTCAGTGGCACCCGTCTCGGGACACCCTGGCCTTCGCCCGGATTGCGGAGGGAGAGCGCGAGCTCGTCGTCTACGACCTGAACACCGGCGCGTCCGCGGCCGTCACCGATCCGGCCTCCGATGAGCGGCGGCCGATCTGGAGCCCTGACGGTGCCCAGCTGGCGTACACCTCGCTCCGCGACGGCGTCCCCAATGCCTTCGTGTACGACCTGCCGACCGACACGCACCGCCGCGCCACCCGCCTCGTCCGGGGCGCCACCGTTCACGACTGGGTGCCGGTCGACTCGTCCTTCCGAACCAATGCCGCCGAGTCTGCGGCGGATGAGGCCCTCGTCACCTCCACGACCCTCACGAAGGCGCGCGACGGCGCCTTTCGGATTCCCGCGAATCGCACGGCCCGGGCCGCCGAGCCCTCGGTGCCGGGGCCGTATGCCGACTGGACCACGACCAAGCCGCCCCGCACCATTCCGCGACAGATGGATCCAGACCCGTCGCTCATCGAGGCTCGATCGGCGTACGATGCCCTCTCCAACCTCACGCATCGGGCCTCGCTGGGGCTGCCCTACTACTCGTCGACCAATGACTTTGGCATTGCGGGGGGGACGTCCTGGACCGAGCCCCTAGGGAAACATACGCTCAACGCGGTCGGACGCCTCTCCTTCCCAGAACCGGGGACGAAAAGCGAGGGGGTGGCGTCGTATCTGAACCGGCAACTGGCTCCCACGCTCGGACTCACAGTGTTCAGCGCGTCGTCATCGGCCCGCATCTACGGCAACGACCTGCTCGTGGAGGACCGGACGGGGGGCGACCTCACGGCGCGGTGGCCGCTCGACTGGCGGGTGCGTCCATACGTCTCCACGTCCGTGTCGGCCCGGCTGCGCTACGCCGACCTTGACCCGCTCGACCGCGGCGACTTCACGTCGCTCGGCCCTCTCTCACCGCCCCAGGCCGGCCAGCAGGCGAGCCTGCGCCTTCAGTTTACGCGTCGCAAGCGGCCCCCGTACCGGCACGCGCTCGTGCATCCGCTGGACGGATGGGGCCTCCGGCTCCGTGCCACCGGTGCGGCCGAGGTGCTGGGCGGCGACACCTCGTTTCTGCGCGGCGACGTGGCGGGGTACTCGGTGCTCCCGAGCGTCGGGGCGCATCGCCTCTCCCTCTATGGACGGCTACAGGCCCAGACCGGGGCGTCGTTTCCTCAGGACTACGTCGGTCTCTCGCGCTACGACGCGGTCGACCTGCCCCTGCCGGGCACCGTGCCGTTTTCGTTGGGGAATGCCGAGCGGGTGCGCGGCTACCGACGGTACGTGTTGGGCAACCGGGTGGCCTTTGGGCGCGCCGAGTACCGGATGCCTCTCGCCTCCAGTTTGCGGACGGACGTGCTCGGGCTCGTCGCCCTCGGGCACACGACGCTCTCGGCGTTCGTGGACGGGGGAATGGTATGGCGGAACGCAGACCTACGGGGCGGTGTGCAGCAGCTCGGAACGGGCGCAGAGGTGAAAAACGCCCTGCGCCTGTTCGGCGTGCGCGTCGGGCATGCCCTGGGGGTGGCACAGCCCGCCGCCGAACTCGGGACGCGTGACGGTGTGCACCTCTACTACCGCGTGCAGACGGCATTTCCATTTTAACACTGAGTCGTCCTTGAAATTTTTTGTTCTGTGTACAGACGCGGACGGGCAACATTCTCGGACGCGGCCGATAGGTTCGGTTAACAGTTTCGTAACCTCACTGTCGCTGTCTGACCTTTCGGTTTGCCGTTTTCCATGACTGCCGCCCAATCCCGTCTGCTCGTCGTCTTTCTCACAGCGATGGGGCTCGTCGGATTCGGACACGAAGGGAGAGCACAGACGGTCGCTGAGCCAGGGGCAAGTGGGGCGGTGCAGGTCGGCGAAGAGGGCTTTCGAGTGGCCTCCGAGGACGGCGCGTTTGCGCTTCGCATGCGGGGCGATCTCTACGCCGACGCGCGCTTCTTCCTGGAGCAGACGGCCCCGCCCGGGGCGGAGGGGTTTCTCCTTCGGCGCGTGCGGCCCCGGTTTCAGGGGCGCGTGTACGATCGGTTTGCGTTCAGCATCCGGAGCGACTTTGGGACCGGGGGTCCCGAGATCGACGATGCGTTTGTCGAGGCGCGGTTCGCCCCGGCCCTGACCCTGCGCATGGGGCGGTTCAAGGTGCCGGTGGGGCTGGAGACCCTGTCGTCCACGACCGGCCTCATGCACGTGGAACGGGGCTTCCCGGCGGGCCTGGTGCCGGGGCGGGACGTGGGCATCTCGCTGTCCGGCACCGTGGGGACGGAGCGGCTGCGGTATGCGGTTGGGCTTTTCAACGGGACTCCGGGCGCGTCGGAGCCGGGGGCCGACGTCGACGACGCAAAGGAGGGGGTCGGGCGGCTCTTTGCGACGCCGTTTGCGGGAACAGGCGGGGGGCTCGAGGGACTCGGCGTTGGGGTGGCCGGCACGGTGGGAACGGTGACGGGCACAGAGGCAACGCCGGCGCTCACGGGACTGAGCACGACCGGCCGGCAGTCGTTTTTCGGATACCGGGATGGGGTGCGGGCCGACGGGCGGCGGTGGCGGCTGGCCCCCCAGGCCCGGTTCTACACCGGTCCGGTGGAGCTGCTGGGGGAGTACACACTGACGACTGAGGCGGTACGGCACGGGCCGGCGACGGAAACACTCACACACCGTGCGTGGCAGGCCAGTGCCGCCGTGGTGGTGACAGGAGAGAAGGCCCGAGAGGGGACGGTGGCGCCGCGCGACCCGTTTGGGGCCGAGCGCGGAACGGGGGCGATCGAGCTGGGCGCGCGCCTCCACGGCGCAACCCTCGACGACGAGGCGTTCCCGACGTTCGCAAGCCCCACCGCGGCGTCCCAGGCCACCGCCTGGGGGCTTACCGTCAGCTGGTACCCCAACGCTCTGGTGCGCTTCATGCTAGGGGTGGAGCGCACCTGGTTCGAGGCCGCCGGGGGGGCGTCTCCCCCCGACGCTGAGACCCTGGTCCTCACGCGAATGCAGATTGCATTCTAAGAACCTGTGTTGATTTTGGATCGGATGGGGGGAGCGAGCATCGATGAGCCGAACATCGGCGCATGGTCGAGGGCTGTCGTGGTGCGCCCTGAGCGCCAGCGAAGCGACGCGAAGCTAGTGCCGCCGTGCAGTGAAGTGCTTTCAGGGTGCTACCGCCTGAGATCGGAGGCGATTTGCAGGCCCTCACTGCCGCTCGGAGCCCCGAGACAGAAATTGAAACAGGTTCTAAGGGCGGCTTGGTTGCTACACGGCGATTGGTGCCGTTAGTGCCGGGTGGTGCTCGTAGTTTTCGAGGGAGACATCCTCCGCGGCATGGTCGAAGATCGAGTCGCGCTCCTGGAGGTGAAGCGTTGGGCGACTGTACGGCTCGCGGCCGAGCTGCTCCTTCACCTGGTCCGTGTGGTTGAGGTAGATGTGGCAGTCCCCGCCTGAAAAGATCAGTTCGTGGGGCACCAGGTCGGCCTGCTGGGCCAGCATGTGCGTGAGCAGGGCGTAGCTGGCGATGTTGAACGGCAGGCCGAGGAAGCTGTCGACCGAGCGCTGCTGCCACATCAGCGACAGCCGCCCGTCGCCCGGTGTCCCGTCCACGACACACTGGAAGGCGTAGTGGCAGGGCGGAAGCGCGGCGTCCTTGATCTGGGCGGGGTGCCAGGCGCTCACGAGATGGCGACGCGAGTGCGGCTGCTCGCGGAGCCCTTCCACGAGCCGCTCAATCTGATCCACGCGGCGCCCCGGCCCTTCGAAGTCGCGCCATTGCTTGCCGTACACCGGCCCGAGGTCGCCCCACCGCTCGGCAAAGGCGTCGTCCCCGACGATGCGCTCTTCGAAGTCTTCCTGCGAGATGTCGGTGCCCGTTTCTTCGCGGTATCGCTGCAGGGGCCAGTCCGTCCAGATCGACACGCCGGCCCGCACCAGGGACTGGATGTTGGTCTCGCCCCGCAGGAACCAGAGCAGCTCTTCCGTCACGCCCCGCATCCAGACCCGCTTCGTGGTGAGTAGCGGGAAGCCCTCGGACAGGTCCACCCGCAGCTGGCGCCCGAACACGCGAATGGTGCCCGTGCCGGTGCGGTCCGCGTGCCGCGTGCCGTGGTCGAGAATGTCCTGAAGGTAGTTGAGGTAGCGCTGCATGGGGGCACGGGGGCGCGGGTGGGGAGCATGAGTGAGCGAAGAACACTTCCGTGCGGTTCTATACGCGGCGGCTAGGGTGCAGGTTGTGGATTGCAAGAGGGGGCGAAAGTCAATCGCCGACACGAGCCGTACGGGCCGGCTTCGGGCCCGACGAGAACCGGGGCGTGCACGCTCCCCCGCGGGAACGTGGCGCCAAGCCCCCTCGTTGACCGCGTCCACTCGGTATTTTCGGATGATGCCGCTTCGACATGGCCAACATTGACTCCGACATCCCCGAGAACAAGCACCTCAAGCAGGCGGTCAACCACCTTGGGAAGGTGCTCGACTACGCCCCCATGGTGGCCGAGGGGCGTGACGCCACAGTGCACCTCACGCCGGAGGACTGGCAGGTGGTGGCCGACGCGCTGTTCAACATGAGTGCGCCGGACGATGTCTTCCCGGACGCGATTACGGACTACGGCCTCGCCAACGAAAACCAGACGATCACGCTTACGACCGAGGAGTACGACATCGAGATTGAGGTCGTGGCCAGTTGACTGCGCCGGAAAGGGGCAAGGTTTGAAGGTCGAAAGCCCCACTGTTTCACCTTCAACGTGCCCCCTTCAACCTAATTCGCGGCGGCGTGCAGGGGAAAGGGAGGCACCGACACGCGAAACTGCTCCCCGTCGGCCCGCTGGACGAGGTAGTTGCCCTGCACAGTTCCGTTGAATGATTCGATCCTGCACGATCCGTCGTGGACGTGCATGTCCCCGGGGGCGATCACTGGGTGGGGACGAAGCGTGCCGTCGCCGGTCAGGTCCTGTCGGCTGCCATTGCTCTCCTCGATGATCCACCGGCGCCGGAGCAGTTGGACCTCGTTTGCGCTGTCGTTTTCGATCCGGATGGCATATCCGAACGCAAACTCACGCTCCAGAAGATCGGACGGCTCGTCCAGATAAATGGGACGCACGGTGACCGTGATGCCGCGTGTGGTGGAGGCGTAGCTAATCATAGATGGCGTCAAGGACCATTTCCGGAAAAAGCCGAGCCAAGTCAGAGGGTCACAACAACGAGGGAGGCCTCGAAAAACACACGGCCACATTGTTACCGGCCAGCAAAGAAATGTGCAATGGAGGCCCTCTGGATTTCATAGAACTGCTTGTGCGTGCCTGGGGGGTTGATGACCATCACGCCAGCCCCTTGTTTTGAACGGTACTGGCGCAAATTGGGTGCCATTCCCGGTGTTCTTGCTCTGTGTCAACGGTCTCCTGCCTGCCGCGATGGCCTTTTCCTCCGACGACGGTGCGTCTGCCTGGTCGAGCTCGCGGCTCGCGGCCCTGAACGCGCAGTTTGAACCCCATGGCCCGAGGCCCATTCTCAACTGGGCCGCGCACACTTTCGGCGATGACCTCGCGCAGGGAACGGGATTCGGCCCGTCGGGGATCGTCATCATGCACATGCTGGCCGACCTTCGGCCCGGCACGACGGTCTTCTACCTCGACACTGACCTGCTCTTCCCGGAGACCTATGAGCTGTCCGATGACCTGGACGAGCGGCTCGATGTGAACGTGACGCGCGTCCACGGGGGGCTCTCGCTCGACGAGCAGGCCGAGCAGGAAGGGGGGGAGCTCTGGAACCGAAATCCGAATCGCTGCTGTTTCCTCCGCAAAGTGAAGCCGCTCCAGAACTTCCTGGACGACCGCCGGGCCTGGATTACCGGCGTCCGGCGCGATCAATCCGAGCGCCGCGCCGACACCGACATCCTGTCGTGGGAAGGGCAGTACGGGGTGTTCAAAATCAACCCGCTGGCCAACTGGACGCAGAAGAAGGTGTGGAAGTACCTCTTTGAGCACGACCTGCCCTACAATCCGAAGCACGATCAGGGCTACCCCAGCCTCGGCTGCGTGCCGTGCACCGAGCCGGTGGACCAGGCCGACGGCTACTCGCGAGAGGGCCGCTGGGGCGACCGGGACAAAACGGAATGCGGGCTCCACACGTCGCCCGACGAGGATGAGGAGGCGCACGCGCCAGGGTCGTAACCGGCAGAGGCGACCTCGACCGGCGCGTCCTGGCGGCGTGAACCCCCATTGAAAGCAGCGGAGCGGAGACCCTGTGTGCACCCCCGCCCCTGAACCTCTAGGGAGGGGCCCCCGTTGCAATGGCCGCCAATTTAGAATGGATCTAAGCGATACGAATGAGCGCGCCCAGCGACACGACGGACACGAAGGAAATTCCCGAGGCCACAGTTCTCTTTGCCGGGGACTCGGGGGACGGAATGCAGATTACCGGGTCACAATTCACCCTTGCTTCTGCCTACGCCCAAAACGACCTGGCCACGCTGCCGGACTATCCCGCCGAGATTCGGGCCCCGGCGGGCACCACCTTCGGCGTAAGTGCCTTTCAGCTCCACTTCGGCGCCGAGGAGGTACGCACACCGGGCGAAAAGGTGGATCTGCTCGTGGCCATGAACGCGGCGGCGCTGAAGGTGCACCTGCACCGCGTGCGACCGGGCGGCACCATTATTGTCAACACCAATGCCTTCGAGGAACAGGACCTCACGAAGGCCGACCTCGATTACAACCCGCTTACGGACGGCACGCTGGACGATTACCGGGTGCAGGAAGTGCCGCTCACCGACATCACCCGGAAGGCCTTGTCGGACACCGACCTGTCGCTGCAGAAGGTCGACCGGTCGAAAAACATGTTCGCCCTTGGGCTGGCCCTCTGGATGTACTCCCGGCCGGTTGAGCCCGCCCAGGAGTGGATCCGAGAGAAGTTTGGGGACAAGCCGGCGATTCGAGATGCGAACCTAAAGGTCCTCGAAAAAGGATTTCACTACGGAGAAACCGTCGACGCCATTGGGACGCGGTACGAGGTCAACGCGGCCGCGATGACGCCCGGCACCTACCGGGCGGTGCGGGGGGCAGAGGCGCTGGCCCTGGGGCTGGTGGCCGCGAGTGTGAAGAGCGACCTCCGCCTCTTCTACGGCTCCTACCCCATCACGCCGGCGTCGGACATCCTCCACGAGCTGAGTGAGCACAAGAATTTCGGGGTCATCACCTTTCAGGCCGAAGACGAGATTGCGGCCGCGACCTCGGCGCTCGGGGCCAGCTTTGGGGGCGACCTCGGCGTGTGCGCCACCTCCGGCCCCGGCGTGGCCCTCAAGACGGAGACGATCGGGCTCGGTGTCATGACGGAGCTGCCGCTCGTCATCATCGACATGCAGCGCGGCGGGCCCTCTACCGGACTGCCCACCAAGCCGGAGCAGGGCGACCTGCTGCAGGCCGTGTACGGCCGCAACGGGGAGGCGCCGCTCCCGGTGCTCGCCGCCACCTCGCCGGGCGACTGCTTCCACACCGCCTACGAGGCGTGTCGCATCGCTACCAAATACCGCACGCCCGTCATCCTGCTGGCCGACGGCTACCTCGGCAACGGCTCGGAGGCATGGCGCATCCCCGATACCGACGCGCTCCCGGCGTTCAACGTCGAGTTCGAGACGGAGGCCACCGAGCGCACGATGCACAAGGACCAGGACGGCAACGACCAGTTCCTGCCCTACGTGCGCGACCCGGAGACGCTGGCCCGCGCCTGGGCCCGTCCCGGCACGCCCGACCTGGAGCACCGCCTCGGCGGATTGGAGAAAGAGCACCAGACGGGCGATGTCTCCTACGACGCTGAGAATCACCAGAAGATGGTGGAGGTGCGGGCGCAGAAGGTGCAGAACGTGACGCAGGACATTCCCCCGACGCAAGTGTCCGGGCCGGCCGACGGCGACCTGCTCGTGGTCGGGTGGGGCTCCACGAAGGGGGCGATCGAGGAAGCCACCGAGCGCGCAAGGGAGCAGAATCTGCGCGTTGGCAGCGTCGTCCTCCGCCACGTCTGGCCCCTGCCGGCAGACCTCGGGGATGTACTCGGCCGCTTCGACCACGTCCTCGTCCCCGAGCTCAACAATGGACAGCTCATTCGCGTCCTGCGCGACCAGTACCCCCGCTGTGGCTTCGCGCCCCTCCACAAGATCCAGGGCCGACCGTTCCGGGCCGAAGAAATTCTAGAGGAGGCGACGGCCCTGCTGAGTGAGCCGACACCGGCGTAGGATTGTGTATTTCGCACTGCGTGTTTCGCATTGCGCGTCTTGTCAGGCAGTGATCCGATTCACAACGTGCGATACGCGATACGCTGCTAAAGGAAATGGACCCCGTTGACGGAACCACCCTCCCGATCCATGAGCACCGACCCCCCCGACACCAGCCCAAACGGTCAGATGCCCGACGGCACCAAAAAACCGGACCGGCCCCCCGGCCTTGCCGACGGGAGCGACGCGTCGGCCCCGAATGCGTCCGACGAAGAGGCAACGCCCAGCACGAAGAAGCCTGATCTTCCCCCGGGCCTTGGTGGTGAGAGCGAGGAATCGGAGGCCCCGGGCACGAAGAAGCCGGCCGGCCCGCCCGGGGCCAAGAAGCCCGCCGGGCCGCCCTCTCCCGGTGGCGACGACGCTGATGACAACGGCCCTACGCTTCCGCCCGGGTATGGCGGGGATGGGGCGGGTGAGGCGCTGTCCCGCGAAGACTTTCAGTCGGACCAGGAGGTGCGCTGGTGTCCCGGCTGTGGCGACTACGCCATCCTGTCGACCGTGCAGCGTCTGCTGCCGGACCTGGGGGTGGACAAAGAGAACGTTGTGTTCATCAGCGGCATCGGGTGCGCCGGGCGCTTCCCGTACTACATGGACACGTACGGCATGCACAGCATCCACGGGCGGGCCCCGGCCGTGGCCACAGGGCTCAAGATGAGCAATCCGGAGCTGGACGTGTGGGTCGTGACCGGCGACGGCGACGCGCTGTCCATCGGCGGCAACCACCTGATCCATGTCTTCCGCCGCAACCTCGACACACAGATCCTCCTCTTCAACAACGAAATCTACGGCCTCACGAAGGGCCAGTACAGCCCCACGTCCAATGAGGGGACCGTGTCGAAGAGCACGCCCTACGGCTCTGTCGATCGGCCCTTCAATCCCGTGTCCGTCGCCCTGGGGGCCGACGCCTCCTTCGTGGCGCGCACCATGGACCGCGATCCGCAGCACATGAAGGCCATGATGCGGGCCGCCCACGAGCATGACGGCACTGGCTTCCTGGAGATCTACCAAAACTGCAACATCTTCAACGACGGGGCCTTCTTCGAATTTACCGAGCGGGAGACGAAGGACGAGCGCGCCCTCTTCCTGGAGCACGGCGAGCCGATGACGTTCGCCAACGGGACGAGGGGCATCCGGCTCGACACCCTCCAGCCGGAGGTGGTCGACCTGGAGCACGGCGACTGGTCGGCCGACGACTGCCTCGTGCACGACGAGACCGCGCCGGAGCTTGCCACCATCCTCGGCCGCATGTCGTGGCAGGACGACGACGGCGACCCGATTCCCCGCCTGGACGAGACCGGCACACAGCTGCCCCGCCCGTTCGGCGTGATCCACCGGACGGAGCGGCCCACGTACGCGGAGCGCGTGCACCAACAAATCGACGCCGTCACGGCAGAGCAGGGCGAGGGCGACCTCGATGCGCTGCTCCGCTCGGGGGAGACCTGGACGATCGAGTAGGCCGCGCTCCGTTGTATCCTGGACGATTCTTTGGCGTGTGGGGAGGCATCTCCCTCGAGGTTGTCCCGGGTCCCGAACGCAGGGCAATCGCACCTTTGCGACCGGAGCTGTTTGCACGGTTCGGTAGAGGCGGAAACTCGGTTCCCCCACGTTCCCTCATTCTCCCGTGCATTCCTGGCTTTTCCCCTGCGATCAGCGGCAGCGCAGCCTTCATCACTCGACGAACCTTTCAACATGCAAGTGCCCTGGTCCAGAACGACGCCGCTCGACAAACCGCCCGCCGTTTTCTATACTTGAGGCGGGTTCATCTAGCCTTTCCAAACCGCTTGTCGAGTCATGATCTGGACACACTTGAGTAAATTCCGTGACCTGGGCCTGCTTCTTCTCCGTGCTACGTTTGGCCTGTACATGGCCGTCGGCCACGGGTGGGGAAAGATCGTCGGCGGGCCCGAGCAGTGGGCGGGGCTGGGCGGCACGATGGAGCTCTTTGGGCTCGGATTCGCTCCTACCTTTTGGGGGTTCATGGCTGCCCTCGCCGAGTTCGCGGGGGCCTTGCTTGTTGCGCTCGGGCTGCTGACGCGCCCGGCGGCCCTCCTCCTCGTACTCAACATGGCCGTGGCTGCGACGGCCCACCTCACCGGCGCCATCGACGGCAGTCCCGAAAGGGCCCTCCTGTACGCGTTTGTGTTCCTGAGCCTCGTCTTTGTGGGGCCGGGGAAATACAGCGTCGATGAGCTTGCGGGCTGACGTCCGCCCGGGTCGGCACGGCTGGCGTAGCTTGAGAAACGCGTTCCCATCTCCCCAACCAACCCAGTACCCGGCATGGATTCGTCCCGGTGGGCCTCCATCGACCTCGCGCTGCTCGTCCTCCGTATCGGCATTGGCGTCTCGTTTGTCTTCGTGTACGGGGCCGACAAGATGTTGGGCGGACCGGCGCGATGGGCGGAGCTGGGGACGACTATGGAGATTTTTGGGATCACCGTCTGGCCCGTCGCCTGGGGCTTCATGGCGGCGGCCACGGAGTTTGTGGGGGGCGTCTGCTTGATGCTGGGCCTGCTCTTTCGCCCGATCCTGGGGCTGCTCCTGGGGACCATGTTCGTCGCGGCGTCGAGCCACATCGCGGCGGGGGAGGGGCCCTGGCACGCCACGGAGATGGCGACGGTGTTTGCGGCGCTCCTGCTGACGGGCCCTGGCCGGTATAGCATCGACGCGTATTTTCGATCGTCGACAGGAGCAGAGGAGGCCGAGCATGTCTGAGTCCCCCTCCATTCTGGTCGTCGGAGCGGGGCTGGCGGGCCTCGTGGCGGCCACCGAGCTGCACGAGAGGGGTGTGTCGGTGCGCGTCTGGGAGGCGCGCGACCGGGTCGGGGGGCGGTGCTGGAGCCCGGCCGTCGGCCCCGACGACGTGCGTCTCGACCTGGGGGCGTCCTGGCACTGGGAGACGCACGACCGGGTGCGCACGCTGGCTGAACGCCTCGGTATCGAGCGGGTGCGCCAGCACGAGCCCGGCATGGCGGTGCAGGAGTGGGCCCGGGACGCTCCCGTGGAGCACTTCGAGTGGCCGGAGGCCCCGCCGCCTTCCTGGCGCCTCGTGGGCGGGGCCCAGGCCCTCCACGAGCGCCTCGCCGCCACACTTCCGGACGCCGCCCTGCGCCGTCGCCACCGCCTCCGCGCCCTGCAGCGTGGGGGGGGACAGGTGCAGGCCACCGCCCAGACGCCCGAGGGCCCGCAGGCCACGTCGGTCGACGCGGTGGTGCTTGCCCTTCCGCCCCGACTGGCGGCCCATGCCCTTCAGTTCGACCCTGTGCTGCCGGATGCGCTGGCTTCGGCTCTCCGCAACACCACGACCTGGATGAGTCCTTCGGCGAAGGCGGCCGTCACCTACGACCGCCCGTTCTGGCGCGAGCAGGGCCTCGCCGGGCGTGTGCGGAGCGCGGCCGGACCGGTGCACGACTGGCACGACGCCGTGATGCCCGACGGCCCCGCCGCCCTCGTTGGGTTCATGCATCCCCCAGGCCCCGACTCCCCCACCCCGAGCGATCCGGACAAGCGGGACGCCGCCCTCGTTCGTCAGCTCGTGCACTGCTTTGGCGAGGCCGCCGACTCCCCTACCGGCATCGCAACGGCCAACTGGCGCCACGACACGGCCACGACGCCGCCCGCGGGGCCCAAGCCGGGGCCGCACACACCCCCGGATCCGGCCCCCGTCCTCCGACGTCCTCACTGGGACGGGCGCCTGCACGTTGCCGCGGCCGAAACTGCCGCCGACCACCCTGGCTACCTCGACGGGGCCATCGAAGCGGGCCGCCGCGTCGCCTCCGCACTGGCGTAGCGCCCTCCCCGGACAGGACTGCGGACCGCTCGGAACTCGATTCAGCGCCGATCGACCGAACGGATTGAGCAGTGATCGGATGGAAAGACGCGACACGGGCGTGGCGAGGCCCGTTTCCGGTCGAGGAGAGGCACGACGCGGGTGCGATCCACATCTGGCACAACGTGTCTTAAGAGGTGCCTCCCTTTCCCTCGTCTGTCCGTACCTCCACGATTGAAGGAGCGGAGCTTCCGTCAGGCTCGTGCATATCAGATTCACATGATTGGCGGAAAGGATCCATTCTGCCGGTCCGGCATGCAAAAAGGATCCACAACCCTTGCCCTGTTCACAACGTCCCGCAGACAGTCATGTCCAAGCAAATTTTGATGATCGTCGGCGACTTTGCCGAGGACTACGAGACGATGGTTCCGTTCCAAATGCTCGACCTGGCGGGCCACGAGGTGCACGCCGTGTGCCCGGAGAAGGAGGCCGGCGACACGGTGAAAACGGCCATCCACGACTTTGAGGGCGACCAGACGTACACCGAGAAGCCGGGCCACAACTTTGCCCTGAATGCCACCTTCGACGAGGTGGACCCGGCCGACTACGATGCGCTTTGTCTGCCGGGCGGCCGCGCTCCGGAATACCTCCGCCTGAACGACCGCGTCATCGAGGTGACGCAGCATTTCTTCGAAGAAGACAAGCCGGTCGCGGCCGTCTGCCACGCCGCCCAGACGCTTGCCGCTGCCGACGTGCTCGACGGGCGACGCTGCTCGGCGTATCCGGCCTGTGCTCCGGAGGTGGAGGCGGCCGGCGGCACCTACGTCGATGTGGAGATGACCGAGGCGGTGACCGACGGCAACCTCGTCACGGCCCCGGCCTGGCCCGCCCACGCCGCCTGGATCCGGCAGTTCCTGGACATGCTTGGCACCCGCATCGAGCACACCGAGCCGGTTGCGGCCTGACGCAGCGCCTCCCGAACCAAGGGGAAGGCGTCAGTTCCTCTGGGGCCGGGCCTCTTCTGACGCGGAGGTCGAGATGCAGGTGGCGGCAGTTCCGGGGCTGTTCCGTAGACGGTCGCGCATCTCCATAGGGCCTGACGGCGCCGTTTATTTGCGGGCCAAGTCGCCGAGTAGGGACGGGGGGGACCGGTCCTCAACGAAGGCCCGACCCTCCTCCTCCCCATCCTCACGGATTGTCGCAAGGTCTGGGTCGCTGGTAACACTTCCGTCGAAGACGATCCCCGCTGCGATGTCGGCGAGGCGCTGCCCCAGGTCGCCGTCGCGGGGGAGGCCCTGCCGACAGCCTCGCTCCAGGGTGCGGATTGTGTGGTTGCCCACGGGCACGTCCAGCGCGCGGCTCACCCCCGCCGTGAACCCGACGACGTAGGCCGCGGGCTTGGCCTTCAGGAGAGTGGGGGCGTGGTCGCCGGGCAGATCCCCCACCTGCAGGCGCAGGCCGTCGGCGACGGTTTCGATGACCTTGGCGGAGCGATCGTCGGGCATAGGAAATGAACTCGTTGATTGAGAACGCGAGGAGTCGGTCTACGAATGGAGGCCCTGAGCGTTCGGGCCCGATGCCGTCCGGGCGTCTGCCCCAGTTGGCTCCACGAGCGCTGAGGCTTCCTGTTTGGTCTCCGCCCTGCATGCCTTCTTAAAAATTATGGGGGCATAAAAAGAACACAACAAAAAACAGAACCTCGTTCACGTGATTGTTTATAAGGTTGTATGAAAGAGGGGTAGAATCGGAGGAGCAATCTTCTTTTTCTAAACACACCCTCCGCAAGAACCTAATTAAGCAAGGTCTCGGGACAGAAAAGAATGTGTCATGTCCGCCAGCCCGAGGCTGAACCTGTCTCTCCCACGCTTACACCCAGCGAACAAGCTACGCACATTATGGCTGTTATTGAGGCAGAGGGACTCTGGAAAATTTTCGGGGGGGATCCCGAGCGCGCCCGCACCCTTGCCCAAGAGGGGGTGTCGAAGGCAAAGGTGAAGGAAGAGACCGGCTCCGTGATCGCGGTGGACGACGCCAACTTCGAGGTGCAGGAGCAGGAAATCTTCGTGGTCATGGGGCTCTCGGGAAGTGGGAAGTCGACCCTGCTCCGGTGCGTCAACCGCCTGATCGAGCCGACCTTCGGGGCTGTGCGCGTCCACGACGACGAGGTGACCGCCTTTGACGAAGACCGCCTCCGCGAGCTGCGCCGGACCAAGATGTCGATGGTCTTTCAGAACTTTGGGCTGTTTCCCCACCGGACGGTCATCGGAAACGTGGAGTACGGCCTGGAGGTGGCGGGCATGGACAAGGCGCAGCGGCGCGAGAAGGCCCGCCAGTCCTTGGACCTCGTGGGCCTGGATGGCTACGAGGACAGTCAGACCAGCCAGCTGAGTGGGGGCATGCAGCAGCGGGTGGGCCTGGCCCGCGCCCTCGTCAACGACCCGGAGATTTTGCTGATGGACGAGGCCTTCAGTGCCCTCGACCCCCTCATCCGGGCCGACATGCAGAACGAGCTGCTGGAGCTGCAGGAGCAGTGGGACCCGGCCTGTACGATCCTGTTCATCACCCACGACCTCGACGAGGCGCTGAAGATGGGCGACCGCATTGCCATCATGAAGGACGGTCGGATTGCCCAGATTGGCACCCCCACCCAAATCCTTACCGACCCTGCCGACGAGTACGTCCGCTCTTTCGTCGAGAACGTGGACCGCACGAAAATCGTCCCCGCCCACACCGTGATGCGGGACCTTCAGGACGACGAGACGGTGTCCGCCGACGGCCCGTCCGTTTTCCCCCATACCCCGATTGCTGAGCTGCTCCCGACCCTGCTGGACAACGACGGCCCACTGGCTGTGCGGGACTCGGAGGAGACCCTTCAGGGCGTTGTGAATCAGGGGGCCGTGATGGAGGAGGTCGTCCAAAACGCCGATGGGGCGCGGCGGCGGGACGCCCGTGCCGGACGGACCGACGAAGACCCCGAGGCAGCGGTGGCCTGATTCTGGGCAATGGGTTGCCCTCCCTGATGCTTGCTCGTTTTGAACGATGCTTCCCGAGTGCCTATGCGATTGGATCTTGGCGGTGCCTTTGCGGCCCTCATCGAATGGATTCAAAACAACTTCGGCCCGTTCCTCGATGGCGTAACGTCCGTAATTGGGGCGACCATCACCGGGCTGGAAGAAATCCTGCTCTTCCTCCCGAGCTGGGCAATGATTCTGCTCTTTACGCTCCTCGCGTGGTGGGTGGCGTCCCGTGGCGTGGCGATCTTTACGGTGGTTGGGCTCACCCTCCTGGAAGACGTTGAGTTCATGCTTTTGGGGGTAGAGGTTGCCTTCGGCATGGGGCTGTGGGAGTTCACCATGCAGACGCTGGCGCTCGTCGCCACGGCGACGCTGCTCTCGCTACTCATCGGGATTCCCGTGGGCATCTGGGCGGCGAAGAACGACGTGGTGGACGCGATCGTGCGGCCGATCCTCGACTTCATGCAGACGATGCCGGCGTTTGTGTACCTCATCCCGGCGGTCGTGCTCTTCGGGCTGGGGCAGGTGCCGGGGGTCATCGCCACCTTCATCTTCGCTACGCCTCCGTGCGTGCGCCTGACGAACCTCGGCATCCGACAGGTCTCGGAAGAGGCCGTCGAGGCGGCGCAGTCCTTCGGGTCCACCCCGAGCCAGATGCTCTATAAGGTGGAGCTGCCGATGGCGCTGCCCACCATTCTTGCGGGGGTGAACCAGACGGTGCTCTTGGCCCTGTCGATGGTCGTGATTGCTGCGCTCATTGGGGCCGGCGGGCTTGGGGATCCGGTCGTGGAGGGGATCCAGCAGCTGCGCATCGGGGTTGGGTTTGAGGGGGGACTGGCCATCGTGATTCTGGCCATTTTCCTGGACCGCATCACGCAGGCCATAGGGGAGAAGGCAGGGGCCTCTACCCCGGCCGCCACGGGGTAACCCACACCTGCCTTCTTCGGAGGAGGAACGACGTTCTTTTCTGACGGCGACCCGGACGAGGAGACATACTGTCTCCCGTCTGGTCGCTCTTCCACACGTGACTACACGACGTTGACACTCACCATCACAAGGAAACACCCTAACACTATGAAGCTTTTTTCGACATCACTGCGTTCCCTCATCGCCGCTGTTGCGGCCATCGGCCTCCTTGGGACCGGGCTCGCCGGCTGTGGGGGCGGCGGAGGCAGTCAGGATGTGTCGCGAGACATGAACATGGTTACGGTGAACTGGATCGAGGGCATGGCCTTCACCTACGTTCAGGAGCAGGTCATGGAAAACCAGTATGACATGGAGGTCGACGTCCGAGAGGTCGGAGGCGGAGGCATCGCCTTCTCGTCGGTGGCCGACGGCGACCGCGACTACTTCAACGAGGCGTGGCTCCCCACGACCCACTCGGAGCCCTGGAGCAAGGCGCAGGGAAATGCTGCCAAGCTCGGCTACACCTACAAGGGCACGTCCGTGGGACTGACCGTGCCGGCGTACATGGACATCTCCAGTGTCTCGGAGCTGGAAAGCTACCGCGACGAGCTCGACGGCGAGATCAACGGCATCGAGTCCGGGGCGGCGGTCAACAAACAGACGCGCCAGATTCTCGAAAACAACGGCCTCGATGGGTTCTCGGTGGTGGCGTCGAGCGGCCCGGCGACCTGGCAGGCGCTAGAGAACGCCGTCAACAATGAACAGCCCATCGTCGTGACGGGCTGGTACCCGCACTGGAAGTGGGGATCGTTCGACCTGAAGTACCTTGAGGAGGCGCAGACGGGACAGTCTCCGGTGTTTGGGAATCCGGAGGATGTCTTCAAGATCGTCGACAGCGAGTTCACGGAGGAGTTTCCGAAGGAGGTCGCGTGCTTCCTGAAGGTGTCGGAGGTCAGCGACGAGCAGATCGAAAGCCTCATGGGCAACTTCCGTGATCGCGGCGACATGAGCAAGCGGGAGGCCGCCAACCAGTGGATCGAAGACCACCCGGAGGATGTCAATGGGTGGACGGATCAGGCCGAAGAGTGCGCTGCGTCCGATGGGGCGGTGGAGACGCTTCCGGACGACGCGACCTTCTCGCGCGACCAGGAGGCGTAGGCGTTCGGTGTCGGAGATGATGACGCAGCACCCCCGACTGCCGCTTGGCGGTCGGGGGTGTTTTGTGAGTCATCTTGTCACGGACGAAGCCCGTGTGTGCGAGCAAGAGGCTCGAAAGCACATGTGGCCGCACCCCAAACGCCGCACCGGTAGGAAGCGAACAGATCTACCTCCACGCATTCTCCTGATACGTTCATCGCACCCGCTTCCCCGAACCTACATGACGCGACAAAGTCCCCTTTGGCTTAATGCGTAGCATCACGTTGTTCTTTGTTACTCTTTTTCACAGCGCGCCACATTCCCATATGAATCGGTACTGTACCGCAGTTCTCGCACTCTTTCTCACCGCCGGGCTGGTGCTTCCCGGCTCGGCCCTCGCCGACGACCCGGCGCCTGCCGACGATAGCACCAACGCCACCTCCCTGGTCGCCAACGCCTGGGAGAGCGAAAACACAACCGCAGCGCCCCAGCAGGACGAGCCGACGCTCGACGTCAGTGTTAACGGGTCGCTCCGCTTCAACGCGCTCTTTCGCTCGTACGGGGCCGGGCAGAACGGAAACTTTGAAGACCAAGCTGATAACGTCCTTGAGGACGGTGGGTTTACGTTTGACACCTTCCGGATCGGAGCCAGTGGGTCCTACGGAAGCCTCATTTTTGACGCCGAGTGGGCGTTCTACCCGGAGTCCTTCGGCGGAAACTACATCCACCACGGCTGGGTCGGCTATGAATTCAGCGACGCCCGCCAAATTCAGGTTGGCGTGAGCCAGGTGCCGTTCGGCATTCAGCCCTATGCTTCCAGCAGCTGGTTCTTCAACAATACATACTACGTAGGTCTAGAGGATGACTACGAGGCTGGTATCAAGGCGATGTACCAGGCCAACGGCTGGGACGTCCAGGGGGCCTACTACATGAATTCCGAGCAGGTAGACTTCTTTGGGTCGAGTAACGCGGCGCGGTATTCCTATGATGTGGTCTCGGGAACCAGCGCTGGCTACATCGACACGCGCGGCGTGACGGAGCAGCACCAGTTCAACGCAAAGGTGGCCTACTCCTTTGATCACGAAGGCCTCGGCTTTACCAAGGTTGGCGTATCCGGTCAGCGTGGCCAGCTTCTCAACGAAGGCACCGGTGAGACCGACTGGCATGCCGCGTACGCCGCACACCTTCAGGGACGTTACGGCGGGTTCGAGGCAAAGCTGGAGTTCGCCCAGCAGGAATTGAATCCTCCGAGTGTGACGGACGATCGCTTCGTCGTGATGGGGGCCTACGGGTCTCCAAACCGCGTCGCGAGTGAGCACAACGTGTACTCGTCCAGCCTGGCCTACCACATTCCGGTCGACGCCGGGCCGGTCTCGGAAATCAAGCCGTACTACGACTTCAGTCAGGTCACAAAAGACGTTGACAGCTGGAATGACAACGTTAACCACGACATTGGCTTTCTCACGTCGGCCGGCCCGCTGTTCGTGTACACGGACCTGATTGTCAGCAAGGGCCATCCGTTCAACCAGCCGTTCGACGGGACCTTTTCCAGTGTCATGGCGGAGAATAACGACAACGAGTGGCGAACGGCCTTCAATGTGAACATTGGGGTCTACTTCTAGCAACTCTCCGCCGACGGTTTGGCGGCACGAAGAGTTCAGTCTAGGGACGCAGGCGGCACCGGATGCCCGGTCGGCCTGCGTCCTTTTTTTATTGGGCACGGCACCACACAGCCGGGAATCCGCGTCGTATCGGCTGGATGTGCATCTTCGTCGTGGTTATCCTTTGAAAAGAGTCGTTCCCCTCTTTTTCGCCGTGTGTGCCGCCCGTATGGCCCTTCGACTGGTCGATGTGTATCACCCGGACACGGATGAGGCACTGGAGGTGCCGGACGATGCCTACGACGTGCTCGGACACTGGACCTACGCGATTGATGACGATCAGCGCGTGGACCGCGTGCTCCTGGAGGTGGAGGAAACCGAATCCTTCCTGGACTGGGTGGACGACACCGTGATTACGGAGTATCGGGTGGTGCTCCAGTCCGTGGAGGCGACCCTGCCACGCCCCGATGTGGACGAGGCCGACGCGGAACCGGCCGACGCGGACGAGAACGATGTCTCGGTAGCGCGGGTGGGGCGGGCCGAGCTCTACGAGTACGCCCGCGACGCCACGGACGTCTCCAGCTACTACTACGCGCTCATTGCCCTCTCGGTCGTCGTCGCGGCCGGGGGCATGCTGCGCGACCAGACCGCCGTGGTGATCGGGGCGATGGTGATTGCGCCCCTCATTGGGCCCAACCTGGCCCTGGCGCTGGGCACGACCCTGGGCGATCTCGATCTTCTGGGGCAGGCCGCCTGGGCCAATCTCACGGGGGTGGCCCTGGCCCTGGCCGGAGCCCTCGGACTCGGGGCGATCATGACGGTCGATCCGACGACGGGCGAGCTGGCGGTGCGGACGGTCATTGGCCTCCCCGACATTGCGCTGGCCGGGGCGGCGGGCGCGGCGGGGGCCCTCGCCGTGACCCGTGGCGGGGCGACGGGCCTCGTCGGGGTCATGGTGGCCGTGGCGCTGCTTCCTCCCGTCGTGGCCACGGGGCTTCTGTTTGGGGCCGGGCATCCCGGCGCGGCCCTCCGGGCGGGCCTGCTCACGGTTACCAACGTCGTCTCCCTCAATCTGGCTGCCGTGTGCACGTTTCTGTTGCTCGGCGTATGGCCCCGCGACTGGTGCGACGTGGCGCAGGCCCGCACCTCTACCCGCATCGCCCTTGCCCTCTGGGGCAGCGCCCTGATCGTCCTGGCCCTTCTCCTCTGGCAATTTGCCTGATCTTGGGGGGCTGGCGTCCTCGGGGAACAGGGGCGGCCCGCTACGGCGTCTCCGCGACGCTCGGGGACTCGGGCGCGGCCTCCTCCACTGAGGCGAGCGGCGGCTCCGGGAGGCCCCAGTGCACGAGGCCGGCCATGCCGATCATCGCGAGTGCGCCGCCGACGGCATTGCTGAAGAAGCCGTAGGGCCCGTACGTGATGCTGGCCACGAAGCTGCCGAACCCGAACCCGGCCTGGCCCACACTCATGGCGAGGCCCATGAGGAGGCCGCGCTGGCGATCCGGCACGAGCGCCGTGATCAGCGACTGCAGGGGCCCGACGCGGATCCCGATGAGGCCCATGGCCAGGAAGAAGAGCACGGCCGCGATCAGGAACCCCGTGATGTAGAGGGGGGCGAGCGCCATCAATAGGCCGAGGACGAGCGAGGCCCACACCACGATCGGCTTGCGCCCGATGCGGTCCGAGATGCGGCCCCCCAGCGGAGAGGCGAGGATGTTGGCGGTCCCCCCGATGGCGAAGAGGAGGGCAATCTCGTAGCTCGACACGCCCACCGTGGATTCGAGCCAGCTGGGGAGGAACGACGTGAAGAGCCCGAAGCCGGCGAACATGAGAAGGTACGACGCGACGGCGTTGATGGCGTCGGAGCCCTGAAGAACGGCCCGGTATTTCTCGACGAGGCGGGCCGGCGTGAGCCGCTGGTCGTCGAGCTCGGCGTCCGGCTGCGGGACGTACCGCCAGATCAGCACGGCCGAGACGGCCATGGGCACCGCAAACATGAGAAAGGGCCACCGGTAGCCGAAGCCGGTCGCGAGCACCTTGCCGAGGGGGATGCCGGCCACCTGTCCGAAGGCCGTGCCGCTCATCACCCACCCGTTGGCCCAGCCGCGCTGCTCATAGGGAAAGTAGTCCCCCACGTAGGCCACGGACCCGCTGGTGAGCATGCCGCCCCCCACGCCCGCCAGCAGGCGCATGGAGAACAGCAAAACGTAGCTCTCCGCCACCGTGTGGAGGGCCAGGGTGACGGCCATCAGAATGGTGCCGTACAGCAGGATGAGGCGGCGTCCAATGCGGTCGGACGCCGGGCCGGTAATGAGGGCCGACACGCCCAGCGAGAGCGCGTAGGCGGTCAGCAGCATGCCCTGCCAGAACGCGTTCACCCCGAGCGTCGCCGCGATCTCCGGGAGGATGGGCACCATGATGATCAGCTGGCTGCTGGCCGAGAACATCATCAGCCAGAGCGCAAAGAGGATCAGATAGGGGTTCGAGGTTTTCGCGTCGGGCACGAATGAGAGGCGGCGGATGAAGGGAGCCGTCAAGACTGGAGCACAGCCTTCTAAAATGAGGAGGACGCGGCCCACGTGCAGAACGCAGGCCGAAATATTCGACGAAATTCGCTGCCCTCCCACGATGGACAACGGAAGGCTTCCGTGAGGACGTCCACACGGGAACGGGGAAGGAGGCTGCACGGAAGGCTGCCTGCAAGAGTGAAGGGGAAGAAATAGTCCAATGAAGACACGGAGAAAAGGGCCCAGTTAATACAACGGTGATCCACACGTAATCGCGGCATTACACACGCTTCGTATCGTACAGTACGTCGTCTAATTCACCCGGTGCTCTACGAACCGGGTCCTTGTGCCGACGCCTCCGCTCTGCACAGCCTTGTCCATCTATCCGCACAGCCTTGCCCATCCTGATGCTTGAGTCTTGGATGCGAAGCATGTTCACCGTAGTTCTGATCGTGCTGCTGGGCAGCGGGCCCGACGTGGTCGTGGCACAGGACGCTGCGTCTGCTGGGGCCGTCGCGGGGGTTGTGGTGGAGAAAGGACAGGGCGAGCCGCTGCCCGGGGCGAACGTGACGGTGGAGGGCACGTCGACGGGCACCTCCGCGGACCTTAAGGGGCGGTATCGACTCGACGGGCTGGCGCCGGGGACGTACGCTCTCGTCGTCTCGTTCGTGGGCTTCCAACAGACGACCGTGACGGGGGTGGAGGTGACGGCAGGGCAGACGACGTCCCTCGACGTGGCGCTCGCCGCGGAGACGGAGCAGCTCGACGAGGTCGTCGTGTCGGCGGAGGCGGCGCGCGACTCGGAGGCGGGACTGTTGAAGGAGCGGGCCGAAGCGGCCGCCCTCAGTGACGCGGTCAGCGCCGAAATGATTGGGCGCGCCGGTGCCGGTACGGTGGCGGGGGCCATGAGCATGGTGACCGGGGCCTCGGTGACCGAGGGCAAGTACGTGAACGTGCGGGGCCTCCAGGGGCGGTACGTTTCCACAAAACTCAATGGGAGTACGCTGCCGAGTACCGATCCGGACGGCAACAGCGTGGCGCTGGACCTCTTCCCATCGAGCCTCATCGACAACGTCGTCACGCGAAAGACCTTCACGCCGGATCGTCCCGGCAGCTTTACGGGGGGCTCCATAGACATTACGACGAAGGCCTTTCCGGAGGAGCGGTTCGCTACGCTCTCCGTCTCGTCGTCCCTCAACAGCGAGGTGGGCATCGGCGGGGAGGTCCTGCGCCCGATTGGCGGGGTGGACGACGTACCGGCCATCGCTCAAGGGGACGACCTTCCGGGCTCGCTCGTGCAGACGTTCAACGACGACCAGCGCGCGCAACAGATCAATCAATTGACCCGGGCGTTCGCCACCTCCGTCACGCCGACCCGCAAGGAGCGGCTCGGCAACTGGGGCGCCGAGGCCTCGTTCGGGGATCGGTTCAGCGTGCTCGGCGGACGCTCGCTCGGGCTGATCGCGTCGCTGACGTACGACCAATCCGTCTCCGGCTACGAGGACGGGACGACGGCCCGGTTCGAGCAAACGGGGTCGCTCTCGGAGAACCTTAATCCCACGGCGCGCTACACCACGCAGCGGGGCCTGGAGGAGACCCTCCTCGGGGGCATGGCCGGGCTCTCGTTTCAGCTTGCTTCTCAGCACGAGCTCGGGCTTCGCCTGCTCTACAACCGTAGCCGAGAAGAGGAGGCCCGGCTCCAGGAGGGCCAACTGCCGCGCGACCTCACGGGCGACCACGTCTTCCGAACCCGCGTGCTTCGCACCACCGAGCGGACCATGCAGTCCGGCGAGCTCGACGGGACCCATCAGTTCGGGGCCGGGCAGGAGGGCGTTCGGGTGAACTGGAAGGCCTCACTGTCAGAAGCCGAGCGGGACGAGCCCGACTATCGGTTTTTCTCCAACCACTGCAATATCCGCGATGGGGAGGAGCGCTGCACCATCGCCCAGTCCATCTATAAGGTGCCAAGCCGCTTCTTTCGAAATCTCACAGAGACCGACGGATCGGGGCGCGTGTCGGTAGAGGTGCCCCTCGGACCCGCTACGTTGAAAACTGGGGGGCGCTACCGGACGACGACCCGCGAGTTTCGCGAGCGCCGTTTCGACCACCTCTCGGATCAGGTCGGATATTCCGGCAATCCGGACCGCTACATCGACGAGCAGGCCGGTCTGGTCGAAGACGACGACCGCGGGCGGAATCGATTCGGTACCTACGTGCTCGATCAGACGCAGACCTCGAACAACTACGACGGGGATCAGACGGTGGGGGCCGGTTTCCTCACGGCGGAGCTGCCGGTGCCCGGCCTTCCGTCGCTCGAATTCATCGGCGGCGTGCGGGTCGAGCACACGGACATGTCCATCGCGACGATCAAGGACGATCCGCAGCGGGGTCAGTTCACGGAAACGGACCTGCTGCCGTCGGTCAACCTCGTGTGGTCGCTCCGGGACGACATGAACCTGCGCGGGGCCTACGGGCGCACCATTGCGCAGCCCTCGTTCCGGGAGTTTGCGCCGTTCTCGTCCTTCAACTTCGTCGGCGACTACATCGAGGTCGGCAACCCCGACCTGACCCGCACGCGCATCGACAATTTCGACCTGCGCTGGGAGTGGTTCTCCGGCCCCGGTGAGCTGCTTTCGGCCGGCGTCTACTACAAGGAGTTCGACAATCCCATCGAACGGACCATCAACCCGAGGGCATCGGGGGCCAACGTGGAGGTAACCTACGACAACAAGAGCAGTGCCCGCGTCTACGGCGTAGAGCTGGAAGCCCGAAAGAACCTGGGCGGGCTCGCCTCGTGGCTGCGACACGTGCAGGTGGGCGGCAACCTCACGCTGATCGAGTCCGAAATTTCGCGGACTGAGCGGGCGCTGGACGCCCTCCGCGCCTTCCAGGAGAACCCGAGCGACACGCGACCCCTGCAGGGCCAGTCGCCGTTCCTCGTCAACCTGAATGCGGGCTACCAGAATCCGAACTCCGGCACCAGCGTCAACGTGTTCGTGCACCGCTTCGGCGACCGGCTGCAGACGGTGACGCGCAACGGCGTGGACCTGTACGAACAGGGACGGAGCATGCTCGACGTTAACGCCTCCCAGCGGCTCCTGCGCGGCGTGACGGTGAAGGCCTCCGTCGAAAACGTGCTCGACAGCGAGGAGGTCGTCTCGCAGTCGTTCCGCGGAAAGGAGTTTGTCAACGATCGCCGCCCGCTGGGCCGGACGATCTCGGTCGGCGTCTCGTACGAATTCTAACCGAGGACACGAGGCCGCGGTAGGGCCTCGGCAGAACGCTTTTCACCAACATTCTGACTCGAGAACGAAAAAGGGGGCCAGCCGCGACGACGGCTCGCCCCCTTCGGAGATTCGCAGGAGGGTGTTACCGAGTCATAAACTCGTTCCTCCCGCATAGCAGCGCGCGCTTCTTCACTCAACAGCACACGCATTATGCAATCTACCACTACAACCACGACAACGGGATGGTTCTCTCTCCTTCGAGGAGTGGGGGCCGTCCTCGTCACCGCCGCGCTCCTTTTTGCCGCCGGCTGTGACTCAAACGACAGCGGCATGAATGGAAATGGCAATGGGAATGGAAACGGGGACGGAGGTAGCTCCACCACCGAAAACGTCAACTACGACACGACCTCCATTAGTGGAGGCCCCGACGAGATTATCGTGAGTGACGCAGCTGAGGGACGGGGCATCTCCTACCTCGATGCGGACAGCAACGTGGTCAACGACGTGACCTGGTCGAGCGACTTCATCTACAAGCTCGACAACTTCGTCTTCGTCAACGAAGGCGAAACCCTCAACATCGAGCCCGGCACGGTGGTGCAGGGGCTTCCCGGCTCGGGCGAGAACGCGAGTGCCCTCATCGTGGCCCGCGGCGGTCAGATCAACGCGGACGGCGAGCGGGACGACGGCTCGATCGACCCGATCATCTTCACCGCTGAGGGCGACGAGGGCGAAGGCCTCGGGCGCGGCATTCGAGGGCAGTGGGGCGGCGTCATCCTGCTCGGTGATGCCCCCATCAATCCTGAGCCTTCAGTCAAGAGCATCGAAGGGATCCCAACGTCCGAGACCCGGGCCCAGTACGGCGCAGAAAACGGGGACTTCAACACCCAGCACAACATTGGTACGTTCCGCTACGTGTCGATTCGCCACACCGGCACGACGCTCGGCTCCGGTTCCGAGATTCAGGGGCTCACGCTCGGAGGTGTTGGCAATCAGTCGACCGTCGAGTACGTCGAGTCGTACGCCAGCGACGACGACGGCTTCGAGTTCTTCGGCGGCACGGTGAACACGAAGTACCTGATCGCCGCCTGGGCGGCGGACGATGCCTTTGACATGGACGAGGGCTGGCAGGGCAGCAACCAGTTCTGGCTCGCCGTGCAGGCAACCGACGCAGCCGGCCGCATCTCAGAGATGGACGGCGGCACGACTCCGGAGACCGATCAGCCTTACGCCACGGTGAAGGTTGCCAATGCGACGTACATCGGCATTGGGCCGGGCGTCGAGGGCACACAGGGCGACGGCAACGAACCGTATCTGATCCACCGCGACAACAACGCGACATCATACTACAACACAGTGTTCATGGACGCCCGCTTCACGGGCAAAGGCCTGCAGATTGAGGATAAGCCCAGCGGCAGCGGCGCGGACAGCCGCGATCGATGGCGTGACGACACGGAGGAGGGCCGTGTGCTCCGCCACGAAAACAACCTCTGGTGGAACGTGGGGGCCAACTACGTCGATCCGTCAGCGTCGGACGGCACCACGTTCGAAGACATCATCCAGCTCACCGGGGATGGCGACGGTGGGACGGACTTCCGGGGCAACCTGGCGACCTATCTCCGCGACAAGAACAATCAGCTCCTGTCCCAGTCGCCCATCGAGTCCATGGACCGGAGCAGCAACGGCGTAATCAACCAGTTCAATCCGCGAGCGGTCGGCCCGGCGGATGACTCGCCCCCGGCCCCGAGCGTCTTCGGCGACGTGGGCGGTGTGAACTCGAACTACGAGAGCGTCGATTACTACGGCGCCTTCGGAAGCGAAAACTGGGCCAGCGGCTGGACGCTGCTTAGCCAGAATGGCACGCTCCAGTAACGACTCCCATTCTCTGCACAGGGCAACGTCCCTGATCCGCAGGGAAACTCCAGCGGCCGGGCGCTCCGTTCGGGGCGTCCGGCCGTTTTTTGTTGCCTGTGACGAACCGTACGGGGACGGGTTGGGGGGGAGAGGAACGGCGCCGGTCGGTCTTGTGTGCATTGTTGTGTGTTTTCGTCGTGTGCCTGTCAGAGCGTCCGTCCCGGCATGTCGTTGCGCTGTCTTTTTGTGGTCCAGGGGGAGGGCCGCGGCCACCTCACCCAGGCGATGGCCCTGCGGCATATGCTTCAAGACGCCGGGCATCAGGTCGCGCAGGTGGTCGTGGGAAAGAGCGACAACCAGGCCGTGCCGACCTTCTTCCGCGAAGCCTTCGAGGCCCCCGTCACGAACATCGAGAGCCCCGGCTTCGTCTCGGACGCTGCCGACCGCTCGGTGCGGCCCTGGGCCACGCTGCGCCGGACGCTCGGGCGCACGCCGACCTTCTGGCACAGCCTGGACACCCTCGACGCTGCCGTCGAGCGCCACGATCCGGACGTGGTGGTGAATTTTTTTGAGCCCCTGATGGGCCTCTACGCCGTTACCCATTCGCCGTCCGTGCCGGTCGTGGCGGTGGCCCATCAGTACATGTTTTTGCATCCGGACTACCGGTTTCCGGCGGGGCGCTGGGGGCGCCGGTGGGCGGCCCGTGCGTTTGCCCGGCTCACGGCCTGGGGGGCGTCGCGGCGCCTCGCGCTCTCGCTCTACCCGGCCCCCGACCGTCCACGAGAAAGCGTGAGCGTCCTCCCGCCCCTCCTGCGGCCCGGTGTGTTTCGGCAGCCGCAAGGCGAGAACGAGCCCTTTTTCCTGGTCTACATCCTCAACAGCGGCTACGCCAATGAGGTGGTCCGGTGGCACGAGCAGAACCCGGGCGTGCGGCTCCACTGCTTCTGGGATCGCCCGGACGCGGCCCCCGTGGAGGCCTACGACGAGACGCTCACGTTCCACCAGCTCGACGACGAGAAATTCCTCCGTCTCATGGCTCGCTGCCGCGGCCTCGTGTCCACCGCCGGCTTCGAGTCGATCGCGGAGGCGATGTACCTGGGCACGCCCGTGCAGGCGGTGCCGGTGGCAGGCCACTACGAGCAGCGCTGCAACGCCGTGGATGCGGTACGGGCCGGGGCCGGGGTGTGCAGCACGCAGTTCAACATCGGACGCCTGCGGACGGCGCTGGGCCGTGGGGCCGAGCAGAGGGGGCGCTTCCGGCGGTGGGTGCGTCGGGGACGTTGCCAATTCGTGCGGGAGCTGGAGGCGGCCGTCCGAGAATTCCCTGCCGAGCCGACACCGCCCCTGCCGATGGAAGATCGGATTCTGGAGACGGCGTGAGGCCGTACGATTAGGGGGCCACACGCGGACGGCCCAATCCGGCTCGTTTCAGGGGCGGTCGGGGGCGCCCCGAGACGGGGACAATCTGTTCTGTCGAACCATCCAGCAGGTGCGTGCCGATGGGTCTCCGACGCGTGCTTTGGGCCCTGGCGTGGGGGAGCGCCGCGTTTCTGGTTGCCGCGTTTCTGGTCGGGTACGCGGCCCCGCATCTCCCGCCGGTGCACTTCTGGTGGACGGATCTGTTTGCGGTTTTGCTTCCCGTACTGGGCGGGGCGGTGGGATTGCTTGGGGGCGTCTTGGTGGGGCAGGGCGTCTACCGTCAGGCGTGGGGACCGGGGACGGTCGGCGCGGCGCTGCTCCTGCTCGTTGCGGTGCGCTTTGGCCCGGGCTTCGTCGGAGACGCACCGGGAAGCGACGCGGAGACACTGCGGGTGATGACGTTCAACCTGCCTCCGGCCTTTGCTCACGGATCGGCTCGGGAGTGGACGCTGGCCGAGCTCGTGCAGCGGGAGGTCCCCACCATGCTGGCATTACAGGAAGCGTGGATTCAACCCGGTGCGTCCCCGAGAGGCTCCCCCGAATTTGCCTCCTGGCCGCTCCGCGTGCTCACACGGGACTCCATCGGGTACACCCTTCCCCGTTTGCGTCCTTCCGAGGCCCGAATTTATCGGCCGGTGGTGGGGACGGTTCGACTGGACTCGATGAGCGTGCATCCGTTGCCCCCGTCCGGGGACACGAATCCCCGTGCCCGGTATACGCGCACCTACTTTACCTGGGAGGGGCATCCGGCTGTGCTCTACAACGTACACCTGCACACGGTGGGCCCCCGTCCCTGGGAGCTGCTGGACACGGAGCCGTCCCTCCGTCGCTGGCAGGCCGTCCTGTGGACGTACCGGGACGAGGCGCTGCACCGCGCCGATCAGGCCCGTCGGATTCGTCGCCACATTGAGCGGGAGACGCGCCCGGTGCTCGTGGCGGGCGACTTTAACAGCACCCCGCACCAGTGGGCCTACCGTCACCTTGCGCAGGGCCTGCAGGCGGCGGGTGGGGGAGGCACCTTTCCGGCGTGGTGGCCCCTCGTTCAGATCGACCACGTTCTGGCCGGGCCGGCGTGGCGCATCGATTCGGCCCCCGTTCCGGGGAACGAGGCCGGAGCCGTCGTGTCGGACCACCGCCCCCTCGTCGCCCGGGTCCGGTGGCGAGACGGCTATGAGGAGTAGGAGGAGCGGAGGGGCGACGTACTGCCGGGGGCCATGTCCTCCTGCACGCCGGCGTGGCGGATGTCGACGCCCTCGATGAGAAAAACGACGCCCTTTGCGATGTTGGTCGAGTGGTCGGAGATGCGCTCGATCGCCTTGCTGGCGGTGATGAGATGAGCGGCCACCTCGGCGTGCTCCGGGTTCTTCCGGATGTAGTCCACCAGTTCCTGGAAGTTCTCGTGGTGAAGCCGGTCCACCTCGTCGTCGAGGTCAGGAATGCTGCGGGCCAGTTCGGCGTTCTGGTCGAGAAAGGCCTGCTTCGCCTCGTCGAGCATGCGACGGGCTGCCTGGCTCATCGCGCGGACCTTGACTACGTCGAGGACGCCGGGGGCCTCGGTCACGTGCTCCGCGTTGCGCGCCAGGTTGCGGCAGTGATCCCCGATCCGTTCCAGGTCGGTGTTGATCTTCTCGACCGTGAGGAGGGTGCGGAGGTCGGTGGCGACCGGCTGGTGGCGGGCCAGGATGCGCTGGCAGTACTCGTCGACCTCGAGCTCAAGGGCGTCGACCTCACGGTCGCGGTCCATGACGCGCTCGGCCTGGTCCACGTCGTGGGCGAGCAGGGCATCCACGGCGTCGGTGAACTGTTCGGCCACGATGGTGGCCATGTCGAGAAGGCGGCTGCGGAGCTCGGCAATCTCGTGTGCGAGACGGGTCGGCATGGGAAGTCCCGGTCGGGTCGTCGGATTGTATACGGACACGCCCGTACGATCAAGACGGGGGAATGTGCCGGTAGGCGATGAACGCTCGCGGGGCATCGTCCTCCGTCCCGCTCCAAACCGCGGACGGGGCGCCCGGTGGGCAACTACGCCGCATGGAAACGGGCGTCGGCCCGATCCGCGGTGTCCGTGTCGTCTCCCGCGTCGGGGGGCGTGCCCTGGGTCCACACAGCGTGCAGGACCGACAGGTACGTGTCGGCAACGGCGGGCCATTCGAAGGTGTCCTTGGTGTAGCGGAGGGCCCGTTGCGCGGCGGCGTCCAGCATGTCGGGATCGTTGCGGTACGCCGCGATGGCGTCCACGAAGGCTTCGGGGGACTCCGGGGGCACGAGGTGGCCGTTGACGCCGTCGTCGATCACGTCCTGGATGCCCTCGAGGCGGGCGGCGATGGCGGGGGTGCCGCACTGCCCGGCCTCGAGCAGCACAATGCCGAAGCCCTCCATGTCGTTCTCGACGGACACATTGGGCATGATGAACAGGTCGCCCCCGCGGTAGAGGCGGGCGAGGGTGTCGTTCGGAATCCGGCCCAGGAGGCGGACGCGAGGGGCCAAGTCGTGGCGCGCAATGGCGGCCTCGATCGCGTCAAGCTCGGGGCCGTCGCCCGCGATCCAGTAGTGCACATCGTCGGGAAGGCGAGGCATTACGGCGTCGACGAACCAGGCCGTGCCCTTGCGCTCCACCTGCCGGCCCACGCTGCAGAGCAGGAGGCCGTCGGGCGGGGGGGGTGGGGGAGATGCCTCCGCACTTTTCCCAAGTGCCCGGCGGGCCGCGGCGCGATCCTCGGGGGCCTCGAAGCGGCCCGGGTCGATGCCATTGGGCACGACCCGGACCTGGGTGGGGGTGGCGCCGCGATCGAGGCACGCCTGGCGGGTGGCCCGGCTGACGGGGAGTACCGCATCGAGGGCGTCAAACACGGTCGGGACGAACCACTGGTAGGGCGGGAACGGGGTCGTCACGTCCAGGCCGTGCACGATGGCCGCCGTTCGTACGCCGTGTCGGCGGAGCAGGCCCTGCAGGGGTACTGCGAGGCTGGCCGTCACCATTGAGGAAAAGAGAACCACGTCGACGGCGCCCCGCCGGGCGGCCTGGGCGATCCGCCAGCCGGCCCGGGCGAGAAAAAGGGGCGTCTTCAGGTGAACCGTGCGCCAGGCACTGCGCAGCAGCAGGGCATCGTAGTCGAGCGCGTTCGCCTCGGCACGGGCCTCCAGGGTCTCGTGGAGCTTGAGGGCGACGCGCTGCATGCCGCCGACGTTGGCGAGTGGGCGGCCGTCGGGGGGGAGCGAGTGCGAGACGAAGAGAAGACGCACGGGGCGAGCCAGTGGTTGAGAAAACATTACGCAACTGTGCCGACCGAGGCCGAGGCCTGGGCGGAGGAGGACCGGTCGGCGAGCACCTCGTCGTAGTACCGGCTCATGCGATTGAGGACGGCGGGCCAAGTGAAGTCCTGAGCGCGCATGCAGGCGGCGGTGCCCATTCGGTCGCGGCCCGCATCGTCCACAATGAGGGTCCGCACCGCTTCTGCAAACGCCCCGACGCGGCCCGGCGGGCAGAGCCGGCCCGTGGTGCCGTCGTCCACGAGGTCGCGACTGCCGGCCGCGTCGGCACAGACCGTCGGGAGGCCCGAGGCCATTGCCTCCAGGGTGACGTTCCCGAACGTTTCGGTGTCGCTGGGGAAGAGGAACACATCGGACGAGGCGTAGGCCTCTGCCAGGTCGGTGCCGTCGAGGAAGCCGGTGAAGGTGGTGGTCGGAAGGCGGCCCTCCAGGTCCTCGCGGGCCGGGCCGTCGCCCACGACAAGGCTGTGGTGGGGAACGTCCTGGCGCTCCAGTTGATCGATGACGTCGGCGTACACGTCGAGCCCCTTCTCCCACACGAGCCGGCTCACGAACGCGACCACCGTCTCGTCGTCGCCAATGCCGTGGGCCCGGCGCCACTCGGCGGAGCGGCGGTCCGGGGTGAAGCGAGTGGTGTTCACCCCGCGGGGCCAGAGCCGAAGGTCGCTGTCGATGCCGTGCCCCCGAAGCACCTCCGCCATGGCGTGGGTGGGGACGTACACCTGTCGACACTGGTTGTAAAACGAGCGTAGGTAGCTCCAGACGGGCGTTTCCAGCAGGCCCAGGTGGTAGTATTTCAGGTAGGAGCTGAAGTGGGTGTGGTAGGAGGCCACGACGGGCGTGCCGGTGGCCTGCGCGTGCCGGAGGGCGTTGTGCCCCAGAAGGTCGGGGGTGGCGATGTGGTAAAGCGTCGGATCGAAGTCGTCCAGCGCCTCCTGAACGGAGGACGTAAGGCCCAGGGACAGCCGGTACTCCGAGCGGCCGGGCACGGGGAGGGAGGGCACAGACGTGAGTGTGCCGGCGGGATCCGTGATGGCCGGATCGTCGACCGTTGGGGCGAAGACGCGTACCTCAGCCTCCTGCTGGTCCAGGTGGTCGACGAGGCGATTGAGCGTGAGCGACACCCCGTCTGCGATGTGGGTGTAGGCCCCGGCGAAGAGTGCGATTCGCCTGGAGGCACGTCGGGCGGGACGGTCGGCGTGTGATGAACGCGAGTCGGTGGTGGGATCCATGCAGGTCGAGGGGGAGGACAGAGGGGTCAAGTCGGAGCGGGGGCCAGGGCAGAAGGCCGCCCTCTGATTGAGGGAGAAAAACTGGCCTAGAGTTACGAGGCCGCCCCTAGCCGGACGAGAGTAACGCGGGCGTGCCTTCCGGACGGTGCACCCGCGGGCAAAGGCTTCCCGCACCGAAAAGGCCCCAGGGAGCCGCAAGCCCCTGGGGCCTCTGGTGGCCGTATGTACGGGCTTCCCCACTACTCCGTGGAGGTGGCCTCGTCGATCAGGTGAAGCACGTGGTCGGTGTGGGCCCGAGTTTCGGCGTTGACCCCACGCTTGCGCTCGACCATGCGCTCGATTTCCTGTAGGCTCTGCAGGGCCGCCGACTGGGCCACGTTGTCGTACTGGGCGTCGCCCTCCTCGCCCACGACGGTCGCCAGGGACTCCACGTACGAGACCTGCAGGTTCTGCCGGAACGTGTTCACGTTGCCCTGCGCGTCGGCCGCGAAGACGGCGTCGGTGAGGTCGCGCATGTACTCGGCCAGCGTGTATTCGTTGCCGTAGAGGCGCGTGTCGGTCATCCGCTCCAGCACGTTCGGGTGCAGGAGGTGGGCCAGCACGCGTTCCTGGATGCCCAGCACGCGGGCGTGGACCTTCGGGTCCTCCGATGCCCCGAAGAAGTTGAACCCGCGCCGCTGCGGCTGCAGGTGGCGGTAGAGCTCATCGGGGATGACCTCGAAGGCACCGGGGGCGAACACGTACTCGTTTAAGAGGTCCAGGGCCCGCTGCTGTTTCTCCAAGGGCACCGGGCGGTACGGCTCCGTGGCGCCCTCCTGCCCCACCAGCGCGCGGTCGACATGGACGCCGCCCACGTAGCGGGAGGCGACGGCGGCCATCTGCGCGTGCTGGCCGGTGACGCTCAGGAAGGCGTTGCGGAGCTCCTGGTACGACTGCCCGGGGTCCTCGTACTTGTCCAGAAGATCTCCCATCAGGTCCTCCACGAGTTGCATGCGTCCCTCGGCGTAGTCGAGCGCCTCGCTCGACATGTCGCCGATCATCACCTCGGGATCGATGGCCTTGCCCGGCGCTCGCATGTCGTCCGCGTCATTGCCGAAGGCAAGCTCCGGCTCCGTGGAGCGCGACAGGATGGCGTCGAGCTCCGTCTCGGAGGCGCTCGGCGTGTAGCCGTACTCCACGGCCCACATGTCGTAGGGGCCGGGGCGGGTCGTGTAGTACTGGCCCTGGTCGGCGTCGGGCGGGGCCACGTTGACTGCGGGGTAATCCATGACCGAGCCGACGAGCCCGTCCTCCCGGGTCGCCGACGCGTCGTGCACCTCGTCGGTCGGGTGAAGCTGAGAGGCCTTCATGTTGTGCTGCAGCCCCAGGGTGTGGCCCACCTCGTGCAGCACCAGGTAGTGGAGGGCCTCCTCCATGAGCTGGGTCATTTCTCCGTTGAGGTCCGAGGGGCCGCTCTGCGCGGGGCTCGGGTCCGCAGCAGTGGGGGTCAGTGCGGCCTTGCCGAAGAGCGTGTTCATGTGCAGAAACCCGGACAGCGTGCAGGTGTGCTTGGGCAGGGTCTCCGGCCGCTCGCTCGCCGCCTGGAGGGGGAGGCCGGCCTCGTCAAAGAGCTTGTTCTGGTTGACCTGATTGGTCAAGAACGCGTACTCCAGCATCACGTCCGCGCCCATGATCTGGCCCGTCCGCGGGTTCACGAAGCTCGGCCCGTAGCCGCTGAAGGGCGGGTTGGGGGAGGAGGTCCAGCGCAGCACGTTGTAGCGAATGTCGCCCGCGTCCCACGACGCCGTGTCCGGTTGCACCTTGACCTCGATTGCGTTCTTGAAGCCGGCCTTGCGGAAGGCCGTGTTCCACCCCAGCACCGCGTCGCGGATGATGGGCCGGATGCGCTCCGGGGTCGTGTTCTCGATCCACCACGTGATCGGCTCCACCGGCTCCGAAAGCTCGGCGTCGGGGGTTTTCTTCTTCAGGTGCCAGCGGTTGATGGGGTCGTGGTAGGGCGTGGCACTGGTGGAGGTCAGATTGTCTTTCTGCTGGGTGAAGTACCCGACGCGCGGGTCTGCGAAGCGCGGCTCGAAGTCGTTCTCCGGCACCTCGATCAGGCTGTGGCGCAGCGTGATCGTCACGTTGCGCGCGTCGGTGACCGCGTCGGAGCCCGGGTTGACGGGACGGGGGTTTTCGAAGACGTAGTCGACGACCACGTCCGTGTTCTTCGGATAGTTGTGGATCCCGTCAACCTTGGATTTTTCCTTGCTCTGCCGCCCCAGCTTGAAGCGGGTGGGGGACTGTCCAGGCGTCGGGGAGGGCTTGACCTGCGTGAGCGACTCGGTGAGGAAGAGGCCATCGGCCTCGATCAGGAGGCGGTCGGTCGAGTCCTCCTCGGCCACAATCTTCTCGACGTGCAGGACCGACGGGCTGACGTTGGCGTCCGAGGCGCGGCTGAGTGTGCTCTCGTCGTTGAAGTGGAAGTTGGTGTTCACCTCCACGAATTCAACCTGGTCGTAGTGGCGCCGGACCTTAAAAATGGTGTTGTCGCGGTAGGCGCCGCGGAAGGTTCCGGCTTCCAGCACGCCGTCCACCGTGTGCGTGAAGTAGATGTACTCCTTCCCAAGCTGGTCGGCGTCGAGCGCCATCTGCAGCGAGCCGTCGGTCGTGTCGCGGTACACGGTGAAGAGGCCGCCGAGGGAGTCACTTTCGGCGATGGCCTTTTCGAAGTCGCTTTTCTCGTCGCTGGTCTGCTGTGTCGCCTTCTGCGCCGAGGCGGACGAGTCGACCATCTCGGCCGAGCTGCTACAGCCGATCACGAAAAGGGCGGCGAATGTGAGGCTCCAGAGGAACGTGCGCGAGTGCATGTCGAAGAGGCTGGGTGCGAATAGGAACAGCGAGGGACGGACGCGCCCCAGGACGTGAAGTGTCCTAGGACCGGTGCGCCGCGGATGATTGTGGACACCAGTCCGAGGCAGACGGGGCACAGTGCGTTCTGCCCGCCCGTGAAGACCATAACGAACAATCGGAGGGTCCATTTTTGGTTCCCTCCAAGTGGGGAGGCCCCGACGCCGGCGTGTGATCGTGAGGGCCGGGCCGGACCGCGAAGTAAAAGACGCTCCGGCCCCATTCCTCTTGCTGCGGACGGTGTGAGCAGGGAATCTCATCCCCACTGACTAGCGTAACGACTCACACGCGCCGAAGTGTTACGGAAAGGGATAGGCCTAAGGGACCAGTTCCTTGAATGGACACACGGCCTCGCGGCACGAGCAGAAGCCCTAGAGCACGTCCTTCAGAAATCGTCCGGTATGGCTGTCCTCGCAGGCCGCGACCTCCTCGGGCGTGCCCGCCGCCACCACCTCGCCCCCCGCGTCGCCGCCCTCCGGCCCGAGGTCGACCACATGGTCGGCGTACTTGACCACGTCGAGGTTGTGCTCGATGATGAGGACCGAGTGGCCGCTCTCGACCAACTGCTCGAAGGCGTTCAGCAGCTTCTTGATGTCGTCGAAGTGGAGCCCCGTCGTCGGCTCGTCGAAGATGTAGAGCGTGCGGTCCGAGGCGCGTCCGTTGAGGTGACTGGCGAGCTTGATGCGCTGGGCCTCCCCGCCACTCAGCGTCGTCGACGGCTGGCCGAGCGTGAGGTAGCCGAGCCCGATGTCCTGCAGCACCTCTAGCTTGTTGGTCACCGCCCGCTCCCCCTCGAAGAACTTGGCGGCCTCGTCGACGGTCATGTTCAGCACGTCGGCAATGTTCTTGCCGTTGTATGTGACGTTGAGCACCTCCTTCTTGTAGCGCCGGCCGTTGCAGGCCTCGCACTCCAGGTAGAGGTCGGCCAGGAACTGCATCTCCACCTTCACCACGCCCTGCCCCTCGCACTCCTCACAGCGCCCGCCTGTCGTGTTGAAGCTGAAGGTGCCCCGGTCGTAGCCGTGCACCTGCGACTGTCGCGCCTTCGCGAAGAGCTTGCGGATGCCGTCGAAGGCGTTCGTGTAGGTGGCGGGGTTGGAGCGGGGCGAGCGCCCGATGGAGGACTGGTCGACCATCTCCACCGCGTCGACGTTGTCGTGGCCGCGGATCGTGTCGTGGGCGCCCACCTTGCCGTCCCCGCTGCCGCCCTTGAGCCGGTGCAGGCCCTCGAAGAGCGTCTGGTTCGTGAGGGTCGACTTGCCGGAGCCGCTCACGCCCGTGACGCACACGATCTGGCCCAGTGGGATCTCGACATCGATGTGCTTCAGGTTGTGCTGGCGGGCATTCTCGATCACGAGCGTGTCGTCCGGGTCCACCGGGCGGCGCTCGTCCGGAATGGGCACTTCCTTGCGGCCGCTCAGGTACTGGCCCGTGAGCGAGTCCTCAGCCTCTAGGATCTCGTTGTAGGAGCCCTGAAAGACGACCTCGCCCCCGAACGCCCCGGAGGCCGGCCCGAGGTCCACGAGCTGGTCCGCGGCCTCCATGGTGACCGGGTCGTGCTCCACCACGAGCACCGTGTTGCCGAGGTCGCGCAGGCGCTGCAGGATGTCGATGAGGCGCTCGTTGTCGCGGGGGTGGAGGCCTACGGTCGGCTCGTCGAGCACGTAGAGAGAGCCGACGAGCGAGGAGCCGAGCGAGGTGGACAGATTGATGCGTTGCGTCTCGCCGCCGGAGAGGGTCTGGGCAAGGCGGTCGAGCGTGAGGTAGTCGAGCCCCACGTCCACGAGGTAGCGGCTCCGCTCGCGCAGTTCTTCCATCACGCGCCCGGCCACGTCCTCTTCGTAGCCCGACAGCTCCAGGGCCTCGAAGTAGTCGCGCGCCGCCCGTGTCGTCATTGCGCAGATTTCGCCGATGTGCTTCTGCTCCACGGCGTCGCCGCCCACCTTCACGTAGAGGGCGTCGTCGCACAGGCGGTGGCCGTCGCAGTCCGGGCACTCGGAGTAGCCGCGGAAGCGGGCGCGGAAGATGCGGTAGTGGCGCTTGTACGAGTTTTCGTCCAGGAACTGGAAGAAGCCGTGGAGGCCGATGTAGTCGTCTTTGCCCTCCCAGATGATGTCGCGCTCCCAGTCCTCCAGCTCGTGGTAGGGGCCGTCGATGTCGAGCCCGACGTCCGCCGCCACGGCGATCAGGTCCTTGAAGTGGGCGCCCCACTTGTCGCCGCGAAACGGGGCGAGGGCGCCGTCGCGGATGGAGAGCTGTTTGTTCGGCACAATCAAGTCCTCGTCGAGCCCCGGCACGCGCCCGAAGCCCTGGCACGTGGGGCAGGCGCCGACCGGGCTGTTGAAGCTGAAGAGCTGCGGCGTCGGCTCCGCGAACCGCATCCCGTCGCGTTCGAAGTGCGCGCTGAACTCGAACAGGGGGATGGGGCCCTGATGCCGGCTTGCCCCCGGGCACGAGGCCTCGTCGTAGCCGCCGCGTGGGGCGGGAATGACGGTGCAGTAGCCGTCGCCCTCGTCGAAGGCCTGCTCCACGGACTCGGCGATGCGGGAGCGGGCGTCCGCGTCGCCCGTCTTCACCTTGAGGCGGTCGATGAGGACGCGCAGCCGGGCGCGGCCGTAGTGGTTGACGCTGCTGGGATCCTCCTGGTTGAGGTCGAGAAGTTCGGGCGCCTCGCCCTTCTCCGCCTGCCGCTCGGTGGGCAGTCGCAGGATGCGGTAAAAGCCCCGCTCGCGGAGGCTCTTGAGCTGGTCGCGCAGGGCCATGTCCGCGTGCTCCGGGATGGGCGCGCAGAGGTAGAACCGCTCCCCGTCGTCCAGCGCGTCGTCGACGCGGTCCGCCACGTCGTGCGGTGTGTCCGTGCTCACCGGCTCACCGCTGACCGGCGAGTACGTGGTGCCGATGCGGGCGAAGAGGAGGCGGAGGTGGTCGTAGATTTCCGTCTGCGTGGCGACGGTCGAGCGTGGGTTCTTGCCCGAGGTCTTCTGCTCGATGGCGATGGCGGGGGCGAGGCCCGTGATGAGGTCTGCCTCCGGCTTGTCCATCCGCTCCAGAAACTGGCGGGCGTAGGCGCTCAGGCTCTCCACGTAGCGGCGCTGGCCCTCGGCGTAGATCGTGTCGAAGCAGAGGCTCGACTTGCCGGAGCCGGACGGGCCGGTGAACACGATCAGCTCGTTGCGCGGAAGGTCCAGGTCGATGTCCTTCAGGTTGTGCTGCCGGGCCCCGCGGATCACGATGTGGTCCTGGGCTGACTCGCGGGCGGTGACCGACGCGTTGGCGATGACGGGGTCCTGCGTGGGAAGGCGTTCGGTGGTGGGCATTTATAAGGCGTATGGGCGTGTTTGCGTGTGGGCGTCTGGGACGCGGGAATCGGGAGGCTCGGGGATGCGGTCTGCACGGCACGTTCCCCGGGTCTCCCCATCTCCGCGCCCTCCCTGCAAAGTCGAGGACATCGGAGGTTTCCCGAGGAGCCGGGTTCGTTCAGGTATTTTCTCACACATCAGTAAAGTATATGCCGAGCGGGGAGGATTGATGCCTGCTCGTCCGTGCCGAGATGAGATCCGCGGACCCCGTGTGCCCCTCGCAGTACAGGTGGGAACGGTGAAAAGAGGGAAGCGTGAAGAGACACCGACAACAAATGTCTTCTTCCCGGTCGCTCATGTCCACGAAGCCCACGACTCCGATGCGTTTCCTCATCGGCCTCCTTGCGCTTGTCCTTTGTGCCTGCACCCCTGGCAACAGCTCGGAGACCCCTGAGCCCCGTTCATCAATGTCGGACGAGGAGGTCGTCCTGGAGCGCGTCGAGTCGGAGGAGGAAGCGTTTCGCGCCGTGAAGGCCCTCGGCGGCCTCGAGCACGCCTGGGCCATGGACTGGCTGCCGGACGGGCGGATGCTTCTCACGGAGCGGCCCGGCCGCATGCTTCTCGTCGACGATGGGGAAACGACCGAGCTGTCCAACGTGCCGGCGGTGTGGGCCCAAAACCAGGGCGGCCTGCTCGACGTGCGCGTCGCGCCGGACTACGAGGAGTCGGGCTGGATCTACTTCACCCACTCGAAACAGGAGGGCAACACGGGCGGCACGGTGCTCTCGCGGGCGCGGCTCGACGGCGCGTCCCTTACGGACATAGAGGAACTCTACCGACAGACGCCGTTCCTCGGGCCGGATTATCACTTCGGGTCCCGCATCGCGTTCCTCGACGATGGCACCCTGGTCGTCTCGATGGGTGAGCGCGGACAGCGGCGTGAGCGCACCGTCGACATCCCCACGCCCACCACGTCGGTCGGCACGACGGTCCGCCTCACCATGGACGGCTCGGTGCCGGAGGACAACCCCTTCGTGGGGAGCGATGAGGGCCTCGACGCGGTCTATGCTTATGGGCACCGCAATCAGCAGGGCATGGCGATCCATCCCGAGACGGGGGCCATCTGGCAGCACGAACACGGGCCGCACGGCGGGGATGAACTGAACCTCGTGGAGGCCGGCAACAACTATGGTTGGCCCGCGGTGAGCTACGGCGATACGTATTCCGACCAGTCCCCCATCGGCGGCACCACCGCGCCGGGCATCACCGATCCGGTCGAATACTGGGATCCCTCGCCGGCCCTCTCGGGCATGGCGTTCTATACGGGCGACAAGTTTCCGAACTGGCAGGGCCACCTCTTCATGGGGGCACTCGCCCACCAGAAGGCACTGCGCGTGGAGCTCGACGGCCAGACGGTGTCCGACCAAGAGGAGCTGCTGCGGGCCGAACTGGGGCGCATTCGCGACGTGGCAACGGGCCCCGACGGCTACCTCTACCTGCTCACCGATGCTGAGGACGGTGGGCTCTTCCGGCTGGAGCCGGTCGAGTAGACACGGTGTAGCGAGAGGCGCGGTGGGAGCGACGGCGCGGCCCGGGTCCCGGGGACCCACGGCCCCCGTTGGGTCCAGTGCCCCGGCGGCACGAAGGACGAGAACCCAGGCCCATGTCCCCCGACCCCGAACGAACATCCGCCTGCGTCGCAGCGTTGAGGCCTGTTGTTGACGCTTCACTTCCGCATTCCCAACAATCCCCATGGCGCAGTTCGACACGCCCGATCAGCTCTCGCTCCCCAACCTCGAAGAAGACGTTCTCGACTGGTGGCAGGACCACAACATCTTCGAGCGCAGCATTGAGGAGCGCGACGGGCAGCCGACGTACACCTTCTACGAGGGCCCGCCCACGGCCAACGGAAAGCCCGGCATTCACCACGTGCTGGCCCGGGCCATCAAGGACCTCTTCTGCCGCTACAAGACGATGCAGGGCTACCAGGTCGCCCGCAAGGCCGGGTGGGACACCCACGGCCTTCCTGTGGAGATTGAGGTCGAAGAAGAGTTGGAGCTCGAGAGCCGGGCGCAGGTGGAGGACTTTGGCATCGAGAAGTACAACGACGCGTGCCGGGAGAGCGTCCTGGAATACAAGGACCTCTGGGATACGCTCACGCAGCGGATGGGCTACTGGGTCGATCTTGACGACCCGTACGTGACCTTCGAGACCGACTACATCGAATCGGTCTGGTGGCTCCTGAAGCAGATTGAGGAAGAGGACCTGCTCTACAAGGGGCACAAGATTCAGTGGTACAGCCCCGGCTCGCACACCGTCCTCTCCTCGCACGAAGTGAGCCTCGGCTACGAGGAGACGCAGGACCCAAGCGTCTATATCCGGTTCCCGGTTGCGGGCGAGGCGAACACGTATTTCCTCGCCTGGACGACGACCCCCTGGACGCTCATCTCCAATACGGCGCTGGCGGTGGGGCCGGATCTCACCTACGTCAAGATCCACCACGAGGACCCGCACCGGGGCCCAGAGACGCTGATTCTGGCGGAGGAGTTGCTCGATGACGTCGTCGACGAGGAATACGCCGTCGAAGAGACGTTTGAGGGCAGCGAGCTCATCGGGGCCGAGTACGAACCGCTCTACGACTACTTTACCGACCGGGCCGAGCCGGGCGAAGACGCGTGGTACGTGCTCGGGGCCGACATCGTCTCAACCGACGAGGGCACCGGCGTCGTCCACATGGCGCCCGCCTTCGGGGAAGAGGACTACGCAGTGGGGCAGGAAAGAGACCTGCCGCTCTTCAACCCGATCGACAAGGACGGCGAGTTTACCGACGAGGCCTCGCTGGTGGCGGGCACGTGGTTCAAGGACGCCGACAAGATCATCACCGACGACCTCAAGGAGCGTGGGCGCCTCTACAAGCACGAGACCTACCTCCACAATTACCCGCACGACTGGCGCAAGGGCACGCCCCTGATGAGCTATCCGGTCGAGAGCTGGTTCGTCGAGACGACGAAGCTCAAGGACCGGATGGTGGAGCTCAACGACACGATCAACTGGCAGCCCGAGGCCATCGGCGAGGGGCGCTTCGGCGAGTGGCTGGAGAACAACGTGGACTGGGCACTCAGCCGACGCCGCTACTGGGGCACGCCGCTGCCGGTGTGGGAGAGCGACAAGGAGGGCTCCGATCACTACGAGGTCGTCGGCTCCGTCGACGAGCTGCGCGAGAAGGCCGGCGATCAGCTCCCGGACGATGACGAGGAGATCGACCTCCACCGCCCGTTCGTCGACGAGCTGACGTGGGAGGGCCCCGACGGAGGCACCATGCGCCGCGTGCCGGACCTGATCGACGTGTGGTTCGACTCCGGCGCCATGCCGTACGCGCAGTGGCACTACCCCTTCGAGAACAAAGACGCCTTCGAGGCCAACTTCCCGGCCAACTTCATCGCCGAGGGCGTTGATCAGACGCGCGGCTGGTTCTACTCGCTGCACGCCATCGCGACGGTTGTCTTCGACGAGGTCGCCTACGAAAATGTCGTCGTCAACGGCCTTGTGCTCGACGAGGACGGCAACAAGATGTCGAAATCAAAGGGAAACACCGTCGAGCCCTTCCAGGTCATCGACGACTACGGGGCCGACGTGGCGCGCTGGTTCATGATGAGCAACGCGCCGCCGTGGGAGAGCATCCGCTTCAGCGAGCGCGGCCTGCGGGACCTGCGCCGCACCTTCTTCGGCACCCTGGAGAACGTGTACCGCTTCTTCGCCACCTACGCCAACATCGACGGCTTCCGTTTTCAGAACGACCGGATGCCGGTCGAAGAGCGCCCGGAGCTGGACCGGTGGATCATCAGCCGCCTGCACACCACGACGCAGGCGGTGGAGGCGGCGCTGGAGGACTACGACCCGACCACGGCGGCCCGGGCGGTTGAGGACTTCGTGGAGGAGCTCTCAAACTGGCACCTGCGGCGCTCGCGGTCCCGGTTCTGGGCGTCGAAGAAAAGCGAGCAGAACGGGCCGGCCGGACAGGGTGGCACGGTCGCCGCGGCGCAGAAGGAGGCGGCCTACCAGACGACCTACGAGTGCCTGGAGGCCACGGCGAAACTGATGAGCCCCATCGCGCCCTTCTTCGGGGAGTGGCTCTACCGCACGCTCAGCGAGGTCACCGCCGGCGAGGCCGACTCGGTGCACCTGGCCGCCTTCCCCGAGGCGAAGGAGGACGAACGCGACGAGGCCCTGGAACGCCGCATGGGCCTGGCCCGCTCCATCGCGTCCACGACGCTCTCGCTCCGCAACCAGGCCGAGATCAACGTGCGCCAGCCGCTGCCGCGCCTCCTGGTGGTCACCGGCACCGGCGTGCCGGAGGCGGAGGTCGAGCAGGTGAAGGACGTGATCCTCGACGAGGTCAACGTGAAGGCCATCGAGTACGTGGAGCACAGCAGTGAGGTCGTGAGCCGCTCCGCGAAGCCCGACTTCAGCCGGCTCGGCCCGCGCCTCGGCGACTTGGTCAAGGACGTCAACCAAACGGTGCGTCAGCTCGACGACGAGACGATCGACGCGTACGTAGAGACCGGTGAGCTTACGCTGACGGTCGACGGGGAGACGGTCGAGCTTGGTCCCGACGACCTCATCATTCAGAGTGAAGGCATCGAGGGGTGGCTCGTGGAGCAGGAGGGGGAGGTGACCGTGGCGCTCGACACCGACATTACGCCCGAGCTTCGGGCCGAGGGGCTCGCCCGTGAAGGGGTGAAGCGGATTCAGGACCTCCGCAAAGAGGCAAACTTCGAGGTCACGGATCGCATCGTGGTGGCCTACGACGGCTCGTCCCAGATGGCCGATGCCCTGGCCGCGCACGCGGACTGGATCCGGAACGAGACCCTGGCCCTGGAGTTGCAGCCGTCCGATGAGCCGACGGGGGAGGCGGTCGAGACCTTTGAGGTGGGCGACGAGCGGCTTGCGATCGGGGTTCGTCGCGTCGAGGCCGACGAAGCGATGAACGCTTGAGTGCCCCCGGCCGGAAGCGGCCCGGGAGTGCACGCCACGCGCCACTTCCACTGAGAGGCCCATTCTGAACGCCATGGCGAACGATGACACACAGCCCGAGGACGAAGCGCCCCTCCACGCACAGGCGGACGCGAGCGAGGAGCGGGACGAGCGCAAAACGCCCTTCTCCGACGACGAGCTAGAGCACTTCCGCGAGCTAATCCTTCAGCGCCGCCAGGAGGCGAAGGCCGAGATCAAACAGATGCGCAAGCAGGTTGAGCAGGCCAAGGAGCAGTCCGACGACAACTCCGCCTACGGCATCCATATGGCCGACGCAGGGACCGATGCCATGGAGCGGGAGAAGCTCCACCTGATGATTGCCCGCCAGCAGAAGTACGTGGGCTACCTTGACCGGGCCCTCGAACGGATTGACAACAAGACCTACGGCGTCTGCCGCGTGACGGGCGAGCCCATCGCGCGGGAGCGGCTGGAGGCTGTGCCCCACACTGAGATTTCCATCGAGGCGAAGCGCAAGGAGAAGGCCGACGGAGACGCGGCGTAAGGCGTGCCACGCCACTTCCGAAGAGCAAGCCATCCCCAGATGGGCCGGCGGGCCGTCGGCGGACGCTCGAAGCGGACGGACGTGTGGGGGCGGCCCCGAGGACCCTCGGGGGCTGCCGACTGAGCGTCGATGTCTCCGACAGCTTTTCCGTGTCGTATCAACCGCCGGACGCGACGGCGGTCGGACGTGCAGGGCTCCGGCCGTCCGTTCTCTCCAACGCTCCACCACAGACATGATCGACTACGTCTCGGGCACGCTCGTCGACAAGACGCCGGAGTCGGCCCTCGTGGACGTGAACGGGCTCGGCTACCGGGTGTATGTCCCCACCTCCACCTACAAGCGTCTTCCGGACACCGACGAGGAAGTCACCCTTCACACGTACCACTACCTTCGGGAAGACGACGAGTCGCTGTACGGCTTCGCCACCAAGGCGGAGCGGACGGTCTTTGAAACCATGACCGGCGTGTCGCGCGTGGGGCCGAAGCTGGCCCTCTCGGCCCTCTCGTCGATGCGTCCGTCCGAGCTGCGCGACCACGTGATGGAGGGGGACAAGAGCCGCCTGACGCAAATCTCGGGGGTCGGGACGAAGACGGCCGACCGGCTCATCGTCGAGCTCCGCGATCGCCTTGCGGACCTGGACGTGCTCGACGATACGTCGCCGCTCAGTGGGGGGACGGATGCGCGGGCCGACGCGCGGGCCGACGCCCTGGAAGCCCTCACTGAGCTGGGGCTTAGCAAGGCCGACGCCGAACGGTCCATCCGTCAGGTGCTACGCGACAATGCCGGCATTCAGTCGGCCGACGAGTTGGTCCGGCGGGCCTTGAAGGCAGACCAAGAATAGCGCGTCCCACCGTTTCCCAGGCCCCCCCGGTTTCCCATGCCCGACGCCCTCCGTCTATTTGCGCTCTCCGAGAGCCAAGGCTTCGGCGAGGCCATCGCCACGGCGCTCGACACAACACTCGATGCTCATCACGAGCAGACCTTCACGGACGGGGAGCATGAGGTGCGTCCGGAGGTGAACGTGCGAGGGCGCGACGTCTTTGTCGTCCAGTCCCTCTACGCGGACGACACGTGGAGCGTCAACGACAAGTTGTGCCGACTGCTCTTTATGCTCGGGGCCTTGCGGGATGCCTCGGCCAAGCGCGTGACCGCGGTGATCCCCTACCTCTGCTACCAGCGCAAGGACCGCAAGACCCGCCCCCGCGGGCCGGTGACCACCCGGTACGTGGCGGGCTTGTTCGATGCCGTGGGGGTTGACCGTATCCTCACGATGGACGTGCACAACCTTGCAGTTCTGCAGAATGCCTTTCGGGCGCGCACCGAGCACTTGCTGGGGCATCCGCTGTTCGTGCACCGGCTGACCGACGTGGTCGGCGGACAAGAGGTGGTCGTGGTGTCGCCGGACGAGGGAGGCGTGAAGCGGGCCGGAAAATTTGCCGAGGGGCTGGGGGCCGTGCTCAACCGCGAGGTGCCGACGGCGTTCGTGGAGAAGATGCGGAGAGACGAAGGGGTGACGGGGGGAACGCTGGTCGGGTCGGTGCAGGGCCGCACCGCCATTGTCGTGGACGACATGGTCAGTACGGCGGGGACGATGACCCAGGCCCTCCAGTCGTGCGCGGAGGAGGGAGCGGAGTCCGTCTACGCCGTGGCGACTCACGGCCTCTTCGTTGGCGAGGCGAACGAGCGACTGGCGTCGGCCCCTGTCGACGCCCTTTTCGTGACGAACACGGTTGCCCCTCGGCTCACGGGCGCAGCGGCCGATTGCCTGCAAACCTGCAACGCTGCTCCTCGGTTTGCCGCCGCCGTCCAGGCAATTCACACGGAAACCTCCGTGAGTGCCCTGAATGAGGTGTAACCGAATGAAGAAGTGCTTGTGGAGTGCGCCCTGAACGAAGTGTAGCGAGTGAGGAAGTAGTCGCTGGGCTGTGCCCTGAATGATCCGGGTCACTTGCAGTGGGGGACGGAGGAGACGGTGCCTACAGGGGGCGGAGCTGCACCCGAACTCGGGCCTCCACGCGGTCAAGCTGGTTCTGCGCAATTGCACGGTACCAGCGCCAGCGCCCGTTTCCCGTGCGGAGACGCAAGAGCCATCGGGCCCGCTGGGTTCGGTGGCTCACCATGTGCGCCAGGTCCCGCATGACGCGGTGTAGATTCCGGCCGTGGACGTGAGAAAAGAAGCAGGGTTCGAGCGTGTCGTTGATCCCGTATTCGAGGGCGCGCCGGGCCGGCTCGTTTGCGTGCTGGATGGTTCCCCCACGGTCCAGGTAGAGCATTGGTGCGTACGGCCTTTGCTCTTTTTCGGAAGCGCTTCCATGTTTAGGGCGAGCTACGGGAGAAGCAGGCGGAGAAGGCATGGCAGGCCTCGGAAGCGTTGGCGGCGGTGAAGGAAGAGGCGAGCGCACGTGTGACGCCGGCGCTCCACCCCACAATGCAATGGCGCAGTACAACGGCGGTCCGACAAAGACCGAGGGAGGGGAGAGGCGCCCCTCCCGCGATGGAGCGACCGGCGGTACACGGGATCGCTTCGACAAGAAAAAATCCTCTGTCTTCGGATGTTATAATATAATGAACCGACCTAAGCTCATCAACCCCTCATTGGAAAATAAAAAGAGCGCATTGTGTGAAAGAGACGGATGAGCTGCTTTGAGTCTGCGGAGGTTAGGCGGGACCGAACGGCTGAACCTGAAGATACAGAGGCCAGTTTTACGTCTGCCCGGGTCGGTCCGCCCGTTTCGTTCCTCTCTACCAGCATCGTTCTCCCATGCGCACTGCAAATGCAACCGCGTCTCAGATTGATGGGCTCGTGCACCTCGACACCCAGCGGGCCGCCACCGGTCTTGACTTGACGGTCGACGCGGTCTTCCGGACCACTGGGCACGGCCAGCTCGACTTTGGGGGCGGAGAGTTTCAGGCCGCGCCTCGCGAGCGGATTGAGCCCATGCTCGACGATCCGGGCGACGACTACGGGTGGTGGGCGTTGGAACTGGGCGCGTACGTCATTCACTACAACGAATCCCTGCGCCTAAACGACGGGCAGCGGGCGGTCGTGAGGCCGCTGGAGCGTACGCTGCGGGCAGGGGCCCACCATGGCGCGTTTGTGCTGGAGGAGGCCCGAGATCCGATCAGGACGCTTCTCGTCGTGAGCCGGATGGGCTGCCGCCTCAAGGAAAATTGCCGGGTCTCCCGTCTTACGATCCGTGAGTGACCGCGTCGGAAGATCAGGGGCCACTGCCCCCACCCGTTTTCTGATTTTTCGCAAGTCCCCCCCGGTACGAATGCCCGAGCTACCCGACGCCGTCGTCTACCGGCGGCGTCTCGCCGACGCCGCCCTCAGCCGCCCGATTGCCGATACCACGGTCGTCGACCCGCTCATTCTCGGCGATGGATTGGAGCCGCACCGGTTCGACAAGGTGCTCCGGGACCGTACCCTGACGGACACGCACCGCCACGGCAAGCACGTCTTCGCCCGGTACGGCGAGGAGACCGGTTGGCTCGCGCTCCACTTCGGCATGACGGGCCGTGTGGAGATTGTGGAGGACGGCACGATGCCCGAGTACGCGTACGTCCAGATCCACTTCGAGGAGGGCGGGGCGCTGGCGTTCGAGTGCCCCCGCAAGTTTGCCCGCGTGCGCCTCATCGACACGCCGGAGTCGTTTGTCGAGGCGAAGGACCTTGGGCCCGACGCCTGCCGCGCCGATGTCGAAACGTTCCTCGCCCCCTTTGAGAATCGGCGCGGCACCATCAAAGGCCGGCTGCTGGACCAGAGCGTCGTCGCGGGCCTCGGCAACATCTACGCCGACGAGGCGCTCTACCAGGAGGGGATCCATCCGCGCACAACAGTGTCGGCACTGTCCGAGGCCGACCTGTGGGGCCTCTATGAGGCGATCCAGACGGTGCTCGACGCCGCCGTTGCGGTTGACGCGGACCCCGAGGCCCTGGACCCGGATCGCTTCATGCTGCCCCACCGGTACGGGGACGAGCGCTGCCCGAAGACCGGTGCGCCCCTCGAAACCGAGACCGTTTCCGGCCGCACCGCGTACTACTCCCCCGCGCGTCAGCCCCCGCCGGAGTAAGCGAGGCCCCTCGTTTTCCTTCGCGCATCCACACGTCTGCGCGTCCATGTCTGATCTCCACATCGGAACGTCTGGCTGGCAGCACGACACGTTCACCGGTCGCTTTTACCCCGACGACCTGTCTCCGGGCAGTCAGTTGTCGTTTTACGCCGAGACGTTCGACACCGTCGAGGTCAACAACACCTTCTACCAGCGCCCCGAGGCAGACACGCTTCGGGCCTGGCGGCGACAAACGCCGGACGACTTCACGTTCACGGTGAAGGCCAACCAGTACATCACCCACTTCAAAAAGCTGACGGATCCGGAAGAGCCCGTTCACAACCTCTACCGGAATGTAGAGCCACTGGGCGACGCCCTCGGCCCGATTCTCTTCCAGTGCCCGCCCAACTGGCACCAGAACCTGGAGCGCTTGCATGCCTTTCTGGAGGTGCTCGGCGAGGATCACCGCCACGTGTTTGAGTTTCGGGACCCCACGTGGCTTACCGACGAGACGTACGAAGCGTTATCGGCGCATGACGCCACGTTCTGCATCTACGACTTCGGCGGCCGGTCGACGCACCGCACCGTGACGGCCGACCTCGTGTATGTGCGCCTCCATGGAACCAGCGAGGCGTACCACGGCCGCTACTCCGATACTGCGCTCGACGACTGGGCCGCGCAGATCGCCGACTGGCGCGCCGACGACCGCGACGTGTACGTCTACTTCAACAATACGGCGGGCGAGGGCCACGCCCCCCACGACGCGCAGCGGCTGGAAAATAGGCTGTCCACGTCGATGTGATTCCTCTGATTGGTGCATTCGTGGCCGACCTCAGCCCGGAGAAAAGTGTAAGGCGACTCGATCCTCCGGGCAGTCTCGCCCACTGGCAGAAGTGCCTCCAGGAAAACGGCGTGACGATTCAGGACGAGGAACTGTGGTTCGGCGAGCGGACGCTTCCGTTCGAGGACCCGCACGGCTACACGGATCGCAACATCCAGCCGGAAGCGGCCTACTACCTGGATGACATGGGCGAATTCGTCCTGCCGCACGAGGCCGTTCGGACCGCAGATGACTCGGACGCTCTGCTTCTGATGTTCCTGCAGAGCACCTACGAGGCCGCCGCTGATCTTGCGGAGTGGGACCGAGATGCACTGGAGGGCGACGCGCCCCCGGCGTGAATCAGAACCGATCCCGGTCATTCTTCTTTCCAGGACCAGAGGGCACCCTTCAGCCCCACCGTTCACATCGCCAGTCTGGGGCGACGAGCGGACTGCCCCGTGGAGGAACAAGTCGAAATGAAGAGGGTCCCTCGCTTTCTTGTCCCCCCCTCGTCGTCCAACACAGATTCGTCTCGTGCGTGTGGAAGCGAGGCATCGTCACTGCATTCAGCGCCCTTCGCATGACGCTTCCCGACCGCTTCCGCGACGCCACGTTTGAGAACTACGAGCCGCAGACACCGAGCCAGGCCGAGGCCCTCCGCATTGCGCGTGAGTTCGTGGCGGGGGTCCGCCGGACCCCATCGTGGACCGAGCGGATCCGCAAATTCCTGGGCGCGATGGACGACCGGCTGCCGCAGGGACTGTATTTCGTGGGGCCGGCGGGCACGGGGAAGACGCACCTGTTGGCCGCGGTGTACAACGCCCTGGGGCCCCCGGAGGACTGCGCCTTCCTGCACTCCAGCACGCTGTTTCGCCAAACCGAACCGCCGGACGCCTTTGCCCACCGGTTGGCGGATCAGTACGCCGTCTGCTGCCTCGACGAGGTGGAGATTGACGACCCGGCCAACGAGATGCGCCTTGCAGGGGTCATGAAGACGCTGGCGGCCCGAGGGGTCCCGCTCCTGGCGACGAGCAACGTGGCGCCGGAGGAGTACCTGGCGACCCAGCTCGGCGACGGCCGCATCCAGCGGTTCCTGCGGACGGAGGTACGAGAAGCCTACCGGGTCGTCCCGGTGCGGGGGGAGGACTACCGGCGCACCCGGGAGGTCCAGCAGTCGGGCCAGGGGTGGATCGGGCCACCCGAGGGGGCGCGGCGGGCGATGCGGCAGGCGGAGGCGGACGCGTCGGGCCCCTCGCGGTGGTGGTCGTTCGCCGACCTGCGCCGGGCCACCACGGAGACGGCGCATTCCAACCTCGTCGACGACCTGACGGCACTCGATCACCTCTTTATTGAAGGCGTCACCATCGCCGATACCGATGATGCGTTTCGGCTCCTTCGCATCGTCGACGCGCTGTACCTCCACGCCGACGCGCCCACGCTCTACTTCACTGCCGAGCAGCCGCCGGATGACTGGTTTGCGCCCGATCAGCACGCCGGTCTCGCCCAGGCCGTGGCCGAAAAGTTCGACCGCACCGTCTCCCGTCTTCATGCGCTGTGTCGGGTCCAGAAGGTCGGTCAGGAAGGAGTGCCCCACTCCTGAGTCCACACCGTCTTACCCCGACACTCCCATACGCCAACACGCTCACACGCCGATACGCTCCCCCACGCTCGGCACCGCCGCGAGGCTCTCGTCAATTTTCTTGCCCGGCAACTCAGTGTCGGCCAGCTCGCCGTTGCGGAAGTCCCCGTGCGCGCGGGAGTCGAAATGGCCGTGACCACAGAGATTGAAGACAAACGTCTCTTCCTCGCCCGCCTCTTTCGCCTCCAGGGTCTCCTAGCGGGTGCCCCACACAGCGTGTCCGGCCTCGGGCGCAGGCAGAATGCCGTCGCACCCCACGAACTTGCCCCAGCTCTCGAACATCGGGAGCTGGGGCGTGCTCGTCGCCTCGATGAGGCCCGCCTCCACGAGCGCGCTGACCTTTGGGCTCGGGCCCGTTTCCCACGAAGTCCACTCCAATTCGGCCCTGCAGCCCCGCTGGGGCCCCTGTGCAATGAACGTCTGCCCAGTGTGTGGGTACTACTCATCTATCTAACACCAATTTGCGCGGGAATGCCCCTACGAGTCGGTGCAGTGCCCCGCAGGTCCATTCCAACCGTTGCCCCGCTATGAAGCAGACCGACCTTCGTGACATCGCCATCGTTGCCCATGTCGACCACGGCAAAACCACGCTCGTGGATTCGATGCTGTGGCAGAGCGGCATCTTCCGCGACAACGAGGAGGTGCAGGAGCGCGTGATGGACACGATGGACCTGGAGCGGGAAAAGGGCATCACCATCATGGCCAACAACACGGCCGTCCGCTACGAGGGCACAAAGATCAACATCGTCGACACGCCGGGCCACGCCGACTTTGGGGGGGAGGTGGAGCGCACGCTCCGCATGGTCGACGGCATCATGCTCCTGGTCGACGCGGCGGAGGGGCCGCTTCCGCAGACCCGCTTCGTGGTGCAGAAGGCGCTGGAGCTCGACCTTCCGCCCATCGTCGTCCTCAACAAGATCGACCGCAAGGACGCGCGGCCCGAGGAGTCGCTCGATGAGATCTATGACCTCTTCATTGACCTCGGGGCGGACATGGAGCAGCTGGAGTTTCCGGTGCTCTACACCGTGGCCACGGAGGGCCGCTGCACGACGGACCTCGACGACGAGGAGTGGACGACGCTCCGCCCGCTCTTCGAGACCATGATCGACGAGATTCCGCCGCCCACGGGCAACCCCGACGGGACCCTGCAGGGGCTGATCACCAGTGTGCAGCGCGACGACTACCTGGGCCCGGTGGCCATTGGGCGCGTGGAGCAGGGCACCCTGCACGACCGGCAGAAGGTAACCCTCTGCCACCGCGACGGCAGTACGGAGCAGGCAGAGGTGACGGCCCTCTTCACGTACGAGGGGCTCCAACGCGAAGAGGCCGACGTGGCCGGGCCCGGCGAGATCGTGGCGATCGCCGGCATTCAGGGCATTGGGCTGGGCGAAAGCATTTCACACCCGGAGCACCCCGAGCCCCTGACGCCCCTCGACGTGGACCCGCCGACCATGTCGATGGAGTTTCGAATCAACGACGGCCCCTTCAGTGGGCAAGAGGGGGAGTTCGTGACCTCGCGTCAGCTCCGCGACCGCCTCTTCGACGAGGCCCGCAACAACCTGGCGATCCGGGTGGAAGAGACCGATTCGGCCAACGTCATGCGCGTCTATGGGCGCGGCGAGCTGCAGATGGCTATTCTCATCGAACAGATGCGACGCGAGGGCTACGAGTTCTGCGTGGGGATGCCGCAGGTGATTACGAAGGAGATCGACGGCGAGACCTGCGAGCCCTACGAGACTGCCGAGATCGACATCCCGGAGGAGCACATGGGCGTCGTGATGGAGCGCCTCGGGGAGCGAAAGGGGCAGATGGAGCACATGGTGCACCAGGACAGCGGACGCGTGCGGCTCACGTTTCGGGTGCCGAGCCGGGGCCTCATCGGCTACCGGTCCAAGTTTCTCACGGACACGAAGGGGACGGGACTCCTCACGCACCGCTTCGAAGAGTTCGGGGCGTGGGCGGGCGACATTCCGCACCGCACCTCCGGCGCCCTCGTGGCCGACCGGGAGGGCGAAACCACGCCCTACGCCCTCATGGAGCTTCAAGACCGGGGCGACTTCTTCGTAGCGCCCGGCGACGCCGTCTACAAAGGCATGATCGTGGGCGAGAACAACAAGCCCCGGGACCTCGACCTCAACGTGACGAAGGAGAAGCAGCTCACCAACATGCGTGCCGCGGCCGGAAATGAGCTGGAGCACGTCCCGCCCCCCCGCGAGATGTCGCTGGAGGACGCGATTGAGTTTATCCGCGAGGACGAGCTTGTGGAGGTCACGCCCGAGGCCTACCGGCTGCGCAAGCGTCACCGCAAGCCGAAGGCCCGCCGCCGTGCGCAGGAAGAGCGCGCTGCGGGGTAGGCCGCGAAACGGGCCCGTGGAGACAGCGGCGGGCTCCCCGCCCGACGCGTCACGCTAGGCGGTGGCCTCCATCACGTTCTCGTCCTCTTCCGGGAGCCCCTCTCCGTCCGGGCCGTCCTCGTACTGCTCCCGGATGTTGGGAAAGGCGGTCTGGAACATGTCGTTCACCTCTTCGGCCTCCCCGTCGTGCTCCGCACGGGCCTCGTGCAGGCGGGCACAGGCCTTCCACACGGCACGGCGCAGGTTCCACTTGCGAACGGAAAAGGCCGCACTGCGGCGTGTGTCGTCGTCTTCGAGCCAGCTGAGCTGCACGTACGGCTTGGGCGTGCCGCTCCCGTCGTCTTTCCAGCAGAAGTTGAGGCCAATCACCCCGGTCGTGGAGCGGGCCTCCGCTGAGCGACGGACCGGATCCATCGGCTCGGGCAGCTCGCCGAGCAACTCGTCCCGGTACTCAACGGCCTTCTCGAGGGCCTTCTCCCGGCCGCCGTGTCGCTTGTCGGAGAAGTATTTTGTGTATTGCTCCTTCTGGCGCTTGATGCGCACCTGCCAGCCGTGGGTGGGGTGGCGGTCGGGGTTGTCGTCGGTGGGCTCGATGTCGATGCGAAAAACGTTCTTCGGCTTATCGGTCATGGGAGATGGAAATCAGGGCGGTCATCGTATGGTGGTGGGATGGGCCTAGACCGGGCCCGAAATTGCCGCAGTGCGGACGAAGACGCGACCGTCGACGTGCGAGGGCTGTCGGGCAGAGAAAAATTGTCCCGTCGGGGGAGAATCCAGAAGCAGGGCCGACGGGCGTCCAGACAGCAAGGGGCCATGGAAGTGCGAATTCGCCAGACCGAGGTGGAGGCTCAACGCCCGAGTGGAGGGGGCGCGGAGGTTCGTTCGTGGGGGGCCCGCCCGGAAGTAGTGAGCCGGGGGGCGTCGAGGGCAGTTCCGTCCAAAATGATGCGACGCTCAAATATGCAAAACAGCACCGGAGAAGTGCAACCGGCGCCGTCGCACCGGCCGATGTGGGAGAGCCTGGACTGCCTCAGAGAGACTCAGAGAGGGAGACAGAAGAAAACGACCAAGGGACTACGACAGATGTGCGTCCTGGGCGGCCTCACGGAGCACGGCGCGCTGCTTCGGGGAAAGATTTTCGGGAATGCGCACATCGACCTCGACGTACAGATCGCCGCTCCCGTCGTTGGTCCTTACCCCCTGGCCCTTCAGGCGCAGCTTCTCGCCCGGCTGTGTGCCGGCGGGCACGGAGAGCTTGAGGTTTTGTCCGTAGGGGGTTGGCACGCGAATCTCTGTACCGAAGACCGCCTCGAACATGTCGATGGTCTCGGTCCGATGAATGTCGTCGCCCGTGCGGTCGAAGTGAGGATGGTCACTCACCTCAAATGTCACGTACAGATCCCCGCGTGAGCCCGAGGGCCGTCGAGACCGCTGTCCGCGGCCCCGCAGGCGAATCTTGAAGCCGTCCCGCACGCCCTTCGGAATTTTGAGGCGGATCGACTCGCCAGAGGGAAGCTCCACACGCTTGCGGCCGCCCTCGAGGGCCTCCTGGAACGACAGTCGGAGGGTCGTCTCAAGGTCCTGGCCTCCCTTGTGGGCCTGTTGCTGCTGCCGGCCGCCCTCGAAGGGAGACTGCCGCTGGGTTCGGGCCTCCCCGCCGAAGAAGTTTTCGAAGATGTCGCCGAGGCCGCCGCCACGACCGCCGAAGGCGTCGTCGAAGCCGCCCTGTTCGAATCGAACCTCCGGGCCACCGCCGGCCGAACGGCCCCACGCCCCGCGGCCACTCCCGCCGAGGCCGCCCCCACCCCCAAATCGACGCTGGGCATCGTACTGCTCGCGCTTCTCCTCGTCCGAAAGGACGGAGTACGCCTTCTGGATTTCCTTGAATTTCTCCTCGGCATTGGGGTCGTCCGGGTTGCGGTCCGGGTGATGCTTGCGCGCGAGTGTGCGGTACGTTTTCTTAATCTCCTCCTGGCTTGCGTCTTCGTCGACGCCGAGCACGTCGTAGAGATCTTCGGTCTGCGGCATAGCGGCGGTTGGGGCACTGTTGAACCAGTCGGCGAGCCGGGCCCCGCGCCCAATCATTGATTGACGAGGACCCCGTGGGCGGATCCCTCATAACAGAATTCATGCCATCACGTTCAGCAAGACGAAATGACGGATTCGGCCGTGACAGCTCGTCCCCTCAATAAGATCCTCGTCGCCAACCGCGGGGAGATTGCCGTTCGGGTCCTGCGCACATGTCACGAGCAGGGCCTCGATACGGTTGCCGTCTACAGCACCCCCGACCGCTCCGCGTCCCACGTGCGGCGGGCGGACGAGGCGCATCACATCGGCCCGGCAGAGGCCGCCCGGTCGTACCTCGATTCGGAAGCGATCCTGACAGCCGCGCGTCGCAGCGGGGCCGACGCCATTCATCCCGGCTACGGCTTCCTCTCCGAAAATGCAGACTTCGCCGAGGCCTGTGCCGATGCCGACGTTCACTTTGTGGGGCCGCCGCCGGAAGCCATCCGGGCGATGGGCGACAAGACCGCTGCCCGTCAGCTCATGAAGGACGCCGGCGTCCCCATGGCGCCGGGCACGACCGACGCCGTGGCAAGCACTGAGGAGGGCGAAGAGATTGCCGCGGAGATTGGCTATCCGGTGCTCATCAAGGCCGCGGCGGGCGGCGGCGGAAAGGGCATGCGGATCGTCCACGAGCCCGACAACTTCGCGGGGGCGATGGATCGGGCCCAGGGCGAGGCCGAGTCGTCGTTCGGGGACGGGCGCGTCTTTATCGAGAAGTACATTCAGGAGCCGCGCCACGTCGAGTTTCAGATCCTGGCCGACCACCACGGCCACACGATCCACCTCTTCGAGCGCGAATGCTCCATCCAGCGCCGCCACCAGAAGGTGATTGAAGAGGCGCCGTCGTCCATTCTTACGCCCGAGGTGCGGCGCGAGATGGGCGCGGCAGCAATCGCCGCGGCCGAATCGTGTGGCTACCGGAACGCCGGCACGGTGGAGTTCCTGGTGGATCGGGACCTGAACTACTACTTCATGGAGATGAACACGCGCCTGCAGGTGGAGCACCCGGTGACGGAATGGGTGACGGGCGTCGACCTCGTGGCCGAGCAGTTGCGGGTGGCCCAGGGGGAGGAACTGGGCTACACCACCGACGACCTGTCGATCCGCGGGCACGCCGTGGAGAGCCGGGTCTACGCGGAAGACCCGGCCTCGAATTTTCTGCCCGATCCCGGCCCGCTGAAGCGGCACGCGGCGCCGTCGGGCCTTGGCGTGCGGGTGGATGCCGGTGTCGAGGAGGGGGGCGAGGTGCTCATCCACTACGACCCGATGATCTCGAAGGTCACCACGTGGGGCCGCAACCGGACCGCGGCCATCGACCGCATGATCCGGGCGCTCGACGAGTACGAGGTGGGGGGCATGGCCACGACGATCCCGTTCTGCCGCTTCGCGATGCAGCACGACGGCTTCCGTGCCGGCGACTTCACGACGCACTTCGTCGACGACGAGTTTGACCCGTCGGTGTTGCGACTCGCCGATCCCGACCGCGACGAGCTCGCGGCCCTGGCGGCGACGCTCTACCATGCCCGGACGCAGGACGAAGACGCCCCCTCCATCGCGGCGGACGGACGCGAAGGCCTCAGCCCGTGGCGGCGACAGCGGCGGCACACGTCGTAGGGCGGCGGCCGGCGACCGGACACAGTCCCCCTGCCCAGAGCTGCTTGGAGAGTTCTCTGCCTGACTCCCGCCCCACACCGACCCTGCATGTCGGGGTCACGAGAGAAGGGTGATCTCGGAAAACTCGAACCGAGCCCCCCCGTCGGAAGACGCTGTGAGGTGGACGGTCCATCCGTGCGCCTCGGCGATGCGCTTCACGATCGACAGCCCGAACCCAGTGCCCTGCTCCCGCGACGTCTGTCCGGGCTTGAAGGCCGTCTCGCGGTGTTCGGGGGGAACCCCAGGCCCGTCGTCCTCCACGTAGAGGACGGCGTCGCCGGTACACCCGACCCGGACCGTGACGTCGCCCTCGCTGTGTTCGACGGCGTTTCGGAAGAGGTTCTCGAAGACGTGCCGGAGGCGGTCCGGATCGGACTCGATCGTACACTCATCGTCGATGACCAGGGAGGCCCTGTCCGTCTCGACCATGTCCCAGCATTGCTCCGCGATGTCCGTCACCGAAACGGGCTCGAGGGACTCGGCCTCGTTGCCGCGCCGGGCAAGGATCAGCGTATCGGAGATGATGTCCTCCATGCGGTCGAGGGCCTCATGTACTTTCTTGCGGTGGAGCTCCTCGTAGGAGGGATCTTCGACCGTAAGCGTTGTGCGCATCTGCGCGACGTTGAGCGGGTTGCGGAGATCATGGGCCACGATGCCCGCAAACTCGTCGAGGCGCTCGTTTTTGCGGCGGAGGTCCTCCTCGCGGTGCACCTGAGCGGTTACGTCACGGGCAATCCCAACGATGCGGCTCACCGTGCCGTCAACGGTGACAGGGGCGAGGTTTGTCTGCCAGATGCGCGCCCCCGCGGGCATCTCAAGCTCCTCCTGGTAGGAGATGGGCTCCCCGGCCTCCACGCAGCGGCAATAGTTTGCCTCGAGCTCGGCGCCGAGGTCCGGGCCGAGAACCTCACGGGGGGTCTTGCCCTGAACGGACTCCGAGTCGAGCCCCGTGGCGGCCTCGTGGTACGGATTGAGTCGTTCGAAGCGAAACTCAGGCCCGGAGTCGCTCTGCTCCACGTCCACGAAGAAGATGGCGTCGTCCGCGTTTTCCAGGAGCGCGTGGTACTCCTCGGTGAGGGTCTCAAGCTTCCGCTCCTTCCGAAGCTGCTCCGTCACGTCCCGGCTGAGGGCGATGAAGCGCTCTTCCCCTCCAATCTCGGTCTTGTCGACCCACACCTCAATCGGAAAGGTCGAGCCATCCCTGTGGCGGTGACGGCCACTTTTCTTGGCCCGGTCGCCCACCTCCATCGTCCTCCAGATCGCCCGCAGCTCCTCCGAGGACAGGCCGACCTCAAAATCCGCCACGTTCATGGAGAGAAGCTTTCGGCGCGTGTAGCCGAGTTCGTCGACGGTCTGGTCGTTCACGTCCAGGATGTTCCCCTCCGCGTCGTGGATCACGACCGAGTCGGGAAGGTCCTCGAACAGCGACTTCAGGCGCTGGCGACTTCCCTCGAGGGTTTTCTCGCGTCGCTTCCGTTCGGTAATCTCGCGGCTGATGCCCATGATGCCCACGACCGTGCCGTCTTCGTCGCGGTACGGGTACCGGTTTTCGAGGAACACGCGTTCTTCACCGTCGATCAGCCGGGTGGCCTCGTAGGAGTCCGCGGTTTCGTCCGTGAGGATCTGCTCGTCAATCCGGCGGATCTGGGCTACGCTCTCCGAATCGAAGAAATCTGCGGCCCGCTTTCCGGTGGCCTCTTTGGGGGTGAGCCCGAAAAGATTGGCGGCGGCCTCGTTCACGAACTGATAGCGCCCCGCGCGATCCTTGAGATACACGGCCTGCGCGGTGTTCTCGATCAGCGCACTGAGCTGGCGGTTTTTTTGGGTCAGCTCTCGCTCCGAGTGCTTCCGGTCTGTGATGTCGGCGAAGTAAAGCGAGAGTCCGCTCTCATCGGGGTACACGCGAACCTCAAACCACCGATCCAGAGAGGAATCGTATTGCTCGAAGGACTGCTGCTCCTGGGTCGCCAGGGCCCTCTCGATCGTGTTCTGCGCGACCGTTCCTTTCGACTCCGGAAACGCGTCCCATATGTGTTGCCCCATGAGCTGGCTCGGGGAGGCGTCCAGGATCTGCTCGGCCTGCTCGTTGAGATATGTGTATCGGAGATCTCTGTCGAGGGCCACGACCCCTTCGCTCACGCGTTCAAGGACGGTGCTTCGTCGCAGTGCCTCGTCGTCGCCGAGGTCTTGTACGGTGGAGGAAATCATTGGTGTCGGAGGGACGGGATGGGTGGGGAAAGCGTGCTCAACGTCCACTCGCAGACTCCACAATGATCATACCATTCCTAAAACGGCCCTTCAACTGCCCCCCCGAACGCCCCACCAAATGTCGGCTGGACGCTTGTAGACGACCGGACCGGACGGTCATCCCGGGGGACGGCCTGACCAGGGCGGGGACCCTGCCTGATGCCCTGGCGCGGAAGCATTTGCCGCGTGTGACGGGACACTACTGGCCGGGGGACTGCTCCTCGTACGGGCCAAAGTGCTTTGCGGGTGCGTCGTATCCGAGCAGGGCGGTCTGCACCCACCCGACGGCACGGTCCTGCACCATGGCGATGGAGGGAACGATCATCATGAGCACGGCGGTGCCGAAGACGATGCCAACCCCCAGGCTCACGGCCATGGGAATCAGGAACTGGGCCTGCACGCTCTGCTCGATGATGATGGGGAAGAGCCCCAGAAACGTCGTGAGGGACGTTAGAAGGATGGGACGGAAGCGCATCTGTCCGGCCCGCACCAGCGCGTCGGGCCAGTCGCGGCCCTTGGCCCGCTCCTCGTTGGCAAAGTCGAGCATCACGAGCGCGTCGTTCACGATGACGCCGCTGAGCCCGACGATGCCGTAGATGCTGAGCAGGCCGAGCTGGATGTCGAGCATCAGGTGGCCCAGCAGGGCGCCGATCCAGCCAAACGGAATGGTACTCATGATGACCAGGGGCTGGAGGTAGGACCGGAAGGGGATTGCCAGCAGGGCGTAGATGGCAAACAGCGCGAGCAGGAAGCCGATCACCAGAGCGCTTTGCGCCTTTCGCTGCTGCCGCTGTTGCCCCCCGAAGGTAAAGGTCGCCCCCGGAATTGCGCGTTGAATATTGGGGAGCACGCGGGCTTCCAGGCTCGACTTTACCGCGTTGCCGGTCGTCACGCTCGGGTCCACATCCGCCGTCACGGTGACAACCCGGCGGCCGTCCTGTCGGTTGATCTGTGACGGGCTGTATCCAAACGAAACCTCCGCGGCCTCCTCCAGGGGCACCTGCGCCCCAGCGGCCGTCCGGATGCGGTAGTCGTTCAGGTCCTCGATGGAGTTGCGCTGGTCGTCGGGCAGGCGGGCGTAGACGCGCACCTCGTTTTGGCCCCGCTGCAGGCGGTAGGCTTCGAGCCCGAAGAAGGCGGCGCGAACCTGGCCGGCGAGGTCGTTGAGCGAGAGGCCGAGCGTGCGGGCGCCGGGCTTCAGTTTCAGTTCCAGTTCCCGCTTGCCCTGCTCCTGGTCTGATTTGATGTCGAACACGCCCCCGAAGCGGCGCAGGGAATCTTGCACTGAGGCCACCGTCCGGTCGAGTTTCTCGGGGGTCGGGGCCGACACCTCCACCGAGACGGGCTTGCCCACCGACACAACGTTCGCGGTGAACGACAGCGAGCGTGCGTTGGGCACACGTCCGGTTTTTTCCCGCCACCGCTCCTCAAACTGTGCGGACGTGATGTTGCGCTCCTCGGGGTCGATCATTTCGAAGCTCACCTCGGCCACATTGGCCTGCGTGGCGTTGAAGCCGCCCGCGCCGGGGTCACTGTTGGCCTGCGGCTGTCGGCCCACGGCCACGTATACGTTTTCGACGAGCGTCTGCCCGGCTTCTTCTTCGAGGGCCTCGATGGCCTCGTATCCGGTTTCCTGCAGCCGGGCCGTCACGCGCTCCGTGGCCTCCGGCGTGGTGCCCACCGGCATCTCCAGCTGGGCCGTCACCAGCTTGCCCTGCACGCTGGGAAAGAAGGAGAACCCAATGTACCCGTTGCCGGCGAAGCTGAAGGCGATGACCAGCAGCGACAGACCGCCCACAATGGTGATCCCGTAGCGACGGGTGGCGAACCGGAGGGCCGCCGTGAGCGGGCCGCGCACGAAGGTCCAGAGCTGGGCGGCCACCCACCGCCGCACCCGATTGAGCGTGCGAATCGCGAGGCCGGGCGTGCCGGACTCCTGGTCCGGGTGCACCCCAGGAGTACGTCCTCCCTCGGCCTTCTCTCGGGCGGGGCGCTCGGACAGGTGGTAGGGGAGGATCAGGAGCACCTCCACGAGCGAAAGCAGCAGGACGATGATGACGATCGTCGGGATGTCGCCCAGAAATTTGCCGATTGTCCCACCGATGAAGAGCAGGGGCGAGAAGGCCGCAACCGTCGTCAGGACGGCGAAGATCACTGGGATGCCGACGCGCTGCGTCCCGCGGATCGAGGCCTCTAGGGGCTGGCCCTTGTTTTCCTGTTCGGCGTATACGTTCTCGCCCACCACGATGGCGTCGTCCACCACAATGCCGATGGAGAGGATGAAGCCGAAAAGGGACAGCAGATTGATCGACACGTCCAGGTACTGCATGAGGATGAACGTGCCGCTAAACGACAGGAAGATGCCGACTGAGGTCCAGAACGCCAACCGAGGGGCCAGGAAGAGCGTGAGCGTGAGGACGACGAGGAACAGCCCCAGAATGCCATTCTCAATCAACAGGTTGAGCCGGCTGCGGAGACTCTCCGCCTGGTTTTGCCAGACGGCGGCCTGCAGGCCCGCCGGGAGAGAGGGCCGGAGGTCCTCGTCGAGGTAGGCCTTGACCGTTTCCTCGATGTTGAGCACCTGCTCCTGCCCCGTGCGGAAGACGTTGAGGATGGCGGCCGGCTTGCCGTTGAAGCGCGTGATGAGGTCGGAATTTTCGGCGAACCCGTCCTGAATCTCGGCCATGTCCCCGAGGCGCACCTTCGTTCCGTCGTCGCGGGTCAGGGCCACGATGTCTGCAAAGTCCTGTCTCGTGTAGTTCTGTCCCTCCGTCCGAATAACGATCTCTTCCGCGTCCGTCTCCACGCTTCCGCCCGGTAGGTCGAGGCTCCCCGTCCGCACGATCCGCGACACCTCGGCGAGGCTCATGCCGTGCCTGCGGAGCGCCTCCCGGGAGACCTCCACGGAGACCTCATAGTCTCGCACCCCCCCGATGCGCACAAACGAGATCTGCGGGTCGCGGGTGAGGTCGTCCTTCACGCGCTGGGCAAGCTCCTTCATCGTGCGCTCGCCCGCATCGCCATAAAGGGCGACCTGGAGCGCCTGCTGGCGGTTGGTGACCTCCGTGACGATCGGCTGCTCGGCCTCTTCGGGAAACGCGGTGATGCGGTCGACCTCGGACTTGATGTCGGTGCGGGCCCGGCCCAGGTCGGTGCCCCGCTTCAACTCCGCCGTCACGACCCCCGCGTTCTCCGTGGCCGTGCCCAGGATGCGGTCGATGCCCTCCACGCCCTCGATCCGGTCCTCAATGCGGCGCACGATGGACTGCTCCACCTCTTCGGGCGAGCCGCCGGGATAGGTGACCTGGATTTGGACCTGGTCGAGACTAAACTCGGGGAAGACCTCCTGGACGGTCGTAACGGCCGCCGCGCCGCCGCCCAGGAGCAGCAGAAGCATCAGCAAGTTGGCCGCCACGCCGTTCCGGGCGAACCAGTCGATTGCTCTGTTCATCGATCGAAGATTGGAAAATTACAGGTGGGCAGATTGAGGAAAGGAGACGCCAATTTTCAATCTGCAAATGTTTTATTGGCTCACGCGAATCCTCATGCTGTCCGTGTGAACCCGCAGGTCCGTCGTGATGACCCGAGTGCCGGCGCCGAGTGTCGGGGCGAGGTAGGTCTGCTCCTCCACTGTCTGGATCGGCTCGACGGTGCGCTCGACCAGCATCGAGTCGCCGGCCACTGTCCAGACGACTGGCGGCTGGTCGGGCGCTCGGGTGTGGACGGCCCGGCGGGGCACCACGTGGTAGGTGCCGTCCCGGCGGCCCTCAATGTCGACGGTCGCATAGGTGCCCACGGCCAAGGGAGGGCGCGTCGTCTCCCGTGGCCGCTCGGGCCGCCGAGACTGCACGGTCGGGGCCTGACCGTACGGGTCCGATATGCGCACCACCACGTCGACCGTGCGGGTCTGTTCGTCAATCGCGCCCTCGACCCGATGCACGCGGCCCGTCCACGCGAATGTTTGGTCGCCGTACGAGTGCGTCACGGTGGCCGGAGGCCTGGCGCCCGCCGCCTGCTCGCCCGTCGACCATAGGTTCTTGATCAGGGCGGCCTTGCGGGACGGGAGCGACACGACGATCTCCGCTTCCTGCGTGCCGTATACCGTGGCGATGGGCGTGCCGGGCGCCACATACGCGCCCAGATCGGCCTGCTTCTGGCGCACCCGGCCGGCGAAGGGCACCTGGAGACGGGTCCGCTCAAGATTCGTTCGCGCGTCGCTGAGGACGGCCTGGGCGCGTTCGAGCTCCGACTGGGCCTGCGCCACTTGCGGCTCGTTGAAGACGAGCCGCCCGAGCTCCGTGCTGTCGGGGTCGGGTGCCTCGCCCGTCCGGCCTTGGAGGCGCTCGTAGTCCTCACGGGCGGCGCCCGCCTCCTCCTGGGCCTGCAGAAGCTGCACCTTCGCCTGGGTGACCTGGGCCTCGGCCTGCTCGACAGCGCTCCGGTAGTCCGACGGGTCGATGCGGGCGAGGGAGGCCCCGGCTCCGAACCGGCCGCCGCTCACGAGGGCGTCGGACACCTCCACGATGCGCCCGCCCACCTCGGCCGTAAGGTCAATCTCCCGGACGGGCCGTACGGTGCCGGTCCCCCGCACGAGGAGGCTGCCGGCACGCACGTCTACGGGCGTCGTCGAGACGAGGGGCGATTGGGGTGGCGGCTCGCTCGTCTCTGGCTCCGGGGCGAACACGACAAGCAGGGCCACGACGGCAGCGGTTCCGAGGAGGAGACCGCCCCCGATGAGAGGCCACTTGAGACTGCTAACGTCCATGGATCAAAAGGGTCGGTCGAAAAAGGAGGCTGGGGACGGAAGGCATGCGAGAACTGCGCTACCGGAAGAGACGTGGATCGTCGACGGATTCTGCTTTCGTCCAGGGCCCGCCGAGCGCCCGGTGGAGGGTGAGTCGGGCGTTGACGATGGCCAGCTGGACACTGGCCAACCGCGTCCGGGCCTGCACCAGGGTCCGCTCGGCGTCGATCAAAGAGAGGACATCCCCCACACCGCGTTCGTAGCGGTCACGCTGGGTCTCGAAGGCGTCCCGGGCCGTCTCGACCTGCCGCTGCACCTTACGGTGTCGCTGCCGCTGCTTCTCGTAGGCGACCAGGGATGCCTTTACCTCCTGGAAGGCGGTGAGCACGGTCTGCTCGTAGGTTGCGGCCTGCTGGCGGTAGCGCGCCTCCGCGGCGCTGAGGTTGGCGCGGAGCCGGCCGCCCTGGAACAGGGGAGCCGTCAGCTGGCCGGCGAAGCTGGCGAACACTTGGCCGGGATCGACCAGGTCGGCCAGCTCGCTGCTCTGCGTGCCACTCTGTCCCGTGAGGGACAGGCGCGGCAGCATCTCGGCCCGGGCCCCCCCGATCTCCTGGCGGGCCGCCTCCAGCCGAAGAGCGGCCCCACGCACGTCGGGCCGCTGCATGAGCAGGTCCGACGGGAGACCGGCCGGAATCGGCTCCGGGTTGATGGGGACGGCCATCGAGTCGGGAAGGACTGTGCGCTGCTCCCCCGCAAACCGCCCAAGGAGCGTCGCGAGGCGGCTCTGGGCCTCGTACAATCGGCGCTCCAGGTCCGGCTGGTCGGCCTGCGCGGCCTGTAGGTTCTGGCGGACCGTGTACAGCTGAAACGACGGCACCAGGCCGCGGGCGTACCGGTCTTCGGTCACCGCCACCCGCTCCTCCAGGAGACCAACGGCCCGCTCTCCGAGGCGGACCCGACGCCGAAGGGACGCGATCTGGGCATACGTTGAGATCGCCTGGCTGATGACCGAGAGGCGGGCGGTCTGCAGGTCCGCGGCCGTGGCAAAGTACTGGCTGAGGGCTGCCTCGCGCTGGCTCCGCACGCGGCCCCAGAAGTCGAGCTCGTAGGAGAGCCCGAGCGTGGCCTGGTAGTCGGTAAACTCGAAGCGGTCGGAAAACTGCTGGGATTGCTCGTCGCCCGGCGGCGGGCCGTCCCCACGTTCGGCCTCTCCGCTTCCGCCGTCCCCTCCGATGGCCCCGCCGATGCCGGTGTTCGCTGGCTGGTTCTGGTAGCTGATCTGTCCGTTGGCATCGACGCTCGGAAAGAGTGGCGCCCGCGCGATCCGGAACTGCGCCGCCAGCTCCTCCACCCGAGCCCGCGCGGACTCCAACTCGAGGTTGGCGATCAGGGCCGTGTCCACGAGGGCGGTCAAGGCCGGGTCGTCGTATCCGGTCCACCACCGCGTCGCGTTGTAAGCAGCCGTGTCGGCCGCCGCGGCAGGCAGCGTCGTGTCACCGGGGGCCGCCTCAAACCGATCGGGAAGCTCTTCTTCCGCCTTCGGGGTCGACATCTCCGGGGTCAGTGAACATCCCGTGACGGCGAGCACGACCGCCAGAAACGCGAGCACGGCAAGGCGATCAGTCTTCATCTGAAAACGAGTGACGTGAACATTGCAACATCGAACGGTCATTCTCGGGGTGCAGCCCGAGTCCCATGTCTCATTCCAGTTGGGGGGCTAAGCGTCTGTTTCAATTTATCTCTCGGGCCCCCCGGGGAGTACTTCCTCGCCCTGCTCGGGGCGCTCCGAGCGGCCTTGACGGGCTGCAAATCGCCCCTTTATTCGGCCGGTAGCACTCTGAAAGCACTTCACTGCACGGCAGCACCAGCTTCGCGTCGCTTCGCTGGCGCTCAGGGCGCACCACCACAGGCCTTGTTCAGGGGCGATTTTCGCTCCGCCAATTCTCGCTCTCGCGATCCGACCCAAAATCAAAACAGACTCTAAGACCCCCGGCCTCCTCCCGGTCAGGGCGCCAGGCCGTGGTAAATCAGGTCGAACAGGTGATCCTTTCGAGCCTCCACGAAGGCGCCCCAGTCGTCCTCCGCGGCGGGGTGCATGATCTGTACAGTCGGCCGTGCCACGAAGAAGAAGAGGCAGGTCGAGACCACGGAGAGCACCGTGTGCTGCGGGTCCACCGCCCGGATCTCTCCGGCGTCCACCGCCGATGCAATGGTTTCTACCAGGATCTGAGGCGGTGCGTCACCGGCGTTGGTTGCCTCGCGCAGGTGCGCACCGAGCAGGTCTCCCCCGGCGAGGTTTTCCTGAATCATCAGGCGCATGGCCGCCTCGTCGGAGCGCACGAACTCGATGTACCCGTCGATAAATGCGCGCAGGGTGTTCTCGAAGGTCGAGGCTTCACGCAACGAGGCGCCGAACGACGCCATGAATCGCTCTACCGTATAGGTAAACACCTCTTCGTACAACGTCTCTTTGTCCTCAAAGTAGTAGTGCAGCATCGCCTTGTTGATGTCGGCGGCGTCGGCGATGGCCTGCATCCGGGCTCCATGTCGGCCTTCGCGGGCAAACACATGGAGCGCCGCGTCGAAAATCTGCTGCTCCGTCTCGGAGTATTCGGAAAGAGGGGTGGGGGAGCTGGTCATGAACAAGGTGTGTCGGACAGGAACATCCGGTGCAACTGGAGGTCAACCGCCTGGTTCAACCAAATGGTTAACCGTCATGTAAAGAGCCCCAACGGCCGAGGGCCGATGACATGGACGGAGAGTCTGTCCCTATTTGTCCCGCCTAATTTATCCCTCGGCCCCTGGGGGCAGCCCCTCCGCGCCCTGCTTGAAAAGTCCGGGCGCTTCGAGAATGCCCGCCAGGCCGTCGCGTGCGTGGGCCCAACTCCGCATCCCCACGAGTCGGGCAGTTCGGTTTATCGGACGCCTCGTCTTCCGAAAGTGGGAGCTCTCGGCTCTGAAAGGCACTTTGCCTTCCATCGATCGCTGCCCTTCGATGCAACGCCGCCCCCGAAGCCTTCGGCCAGTGCCTTGCTGAGCAGGGAAGGCAAAGACGGTCATCATGGGGGCTGCCATCCGGAGACCACTTGACGTTCGCTACGGCGTGTTGAAAATGAAACTCCGTTCGGTGCGTCGTGTCGTCCGAGAACTTGATATTCAGCAACACAGCATCCCTGAGCGGTGTGAGGACGTGTGCAAGGGGCGTGTGCGGAAACGGTCTACGCTGTGCTTCGGGCCCGCTTCAGGGGCGGCAATGGGCTTTCCGGAAAGACGACGGCGGCCCCGAAACACCACCTCATGCCCGCCGTCGGACAGAAGCAATCCTGTTCGTCTTTTTGCTGACGTTCTCCTTCCTCCATGGCCGACCATCCGCAGTGGGACAGTCCTCCCAACCTTCAAATTGACACGGACGCCGTTTACGAAGCAACTTTTGAGACCAGTAAGGGGACGATCAGCGCTGAGCTCTATCCAGAGCACGCCCCCCACACGGTCAACAACTTCGCCTTCCTGGCCCAGGAGGAGTTCTACGACGGCATTCCGTTTCACCGCGTCATCGAGGGCTTCATGGTACAGGGCGGGGATCCCACCGGTACGGGCCGTGGAGGGCCGGGCTACGAGTTTGACGACGAGATTGAGGAGAACCCGCTCACGCACGAGACGGGCGTTCTCTCGATGGCCAACGCAGGCCCCAACACGAACGGCAGCCAGTTCTTCATCACGCGGGCGCCGCAGTCGCACCTCGACGGCAAGCACACCGTGTTTGGCGATGTGATTGAGGGACAAGACGTGGTTGATGCGATCGAGGAGAACGACACGCTACGGAGCGTCACCGTCGAGAAGCAGTAGTTGGCCGATGGGTCGAGTCGGCCTATTGGTTCTTTCTTCATAACTGACCATTGACATTGCTGAGGGCAGCGTTCAAGATATACGCTGCTACTGCAACACACTAGTAGCACCACATTCATCCAGAAGGGTGAAGGGAGCAGGCCCGATGAAGCCCTGGCAACCGCCGTCGGCACCCCCGACGGAAAGGTGCCCCATCCTGCCTCGACCGCTGTCGAGGAAAGATGAGTGGGACCCACGACCGTTTGGTTGTTGATCCCCATCTGCTTTCCTGGCGGCTGGGGATTTTTCTTTTGTCCCCGGCCGTGCCGGTGCACGAAGGCGTAGAACGGAGTGTCCTCCGGACTCCTTCGGCTCTTCTGGATGAGTGCTTCAGTCCTCTTCATCCAGAGAGCCGATATTTTTATGAGTACCGAGAACGGACAGCACGACCCCCAGGAATCCGGGCAGCCCGACGCCCCCGAGGTGCCCCGCTACGAAACCCGCCAACTCCACGCGGGACAGGAGCCGGACCCGGCCACCAACGCCCGGGCCGTGCCCATCTACGCCACCACCTCTTACACCTTCGACGATGCGGAGCACGGGGCCGACCTCTTTGCCCTCGAAGAGTTCGGCAACATCTACTCCCGCATCATGAACCCGACGAACGATGTCTTCGAGAAGCGGGTGGCCGCGCTCGAAGGCGGCGTCGCGGCCGTGGCCACCGCCAGCGGGCAGTCCGCCCAGTTCCTGGCCCTCAACACGCTCTGCGAGCACGGCGACAACATCGTCTCCACGAGCTACCTCTACGGCGGGACCTACAATCAATTTAAGAACTCCTTCCCCCGCCGCGGCCTCGACGTCCACATCGCCGACGGCGACGACCCGGACTCGATCGAACGCCTGATCGACGAGAACACCAAGGCGGTCTACCTGGAGACGATCGGCAATCCGCGCTTCAACATTCCGGACTTCGAGCGGATCGCCGACATCGCGCACGACCACGGCGTGCCCCTGGTGGTGGACAACACGTTCGGCGCGGCAGGCTTCCTGTGCGCCCCCATCGAGCACGGCGCCGACATCGTGACCGCCAGCGCCACGAAGTGGATCGGCGGCCACGGCACCACCATCGGCGGCGTCATTGTGGACGCGGGGACGTTTCCCTGGGACAACGGCCGCTTCCCTGAGTTCACCGAGCCGAACCCCAACTACCACGGCCTCCAGTTCTGGGAAACGTTCGGCCCGGACGGCGTGCTCGACACGAACGTCGCCTTCGCGATGCGGGCTCGTGTGGAAGGGCTGCGCGACTTCGGCCCGGCCCAGAACCCGTTCGGCTCGTTCCTCCTGCTGCAGGGCCTCGAAACGCTCTCCCTGCGCGTGCAGCGGAGCTGCGACAATGCACTCGAGCTGGCGACGTGGCTCCGGGAGCAGGACGCGGTGTCGTGGGTCAGCTACCCGGGATTGGAGGATCATCCCTACCACGAGCGTGCCAATCGGTATCTGGAGAACGGGTACGGCGCGGTGCTCACGTTTGGGGTGGAGGGCGGCGTCGCAGGCGGCAAGCGCTTCGTTGAAAACGTGGAGCTGGCCAGTCACCTCGCCAACGTGGGGGACGCGAAGACGCTCGTCATCCACCCCGCGTCTACCACCCATCAGCAGCTGACCGAGGAGGAGCAGAAGGCCTCCGGCGTCGAGCCCGACATGGTGCGGGTCTCCGTCGGCATCGAGCACATCGACGACATCAAGGCGGATTTCGATCAAGCATTCACGGCACTTCCGACGCCGACTGCTACGTGAAACGCGAGGCGTGATCCGTGAGGCGTGACGTGTGAGGGGCAGTTCTGCACGCATCCCCCATCACTCTTCACGCGGCCCGCGCCCCTCCTTCTGCTCGTGCCGCCATCTCCAATCCCCTCCGATGTCGCAGACGCTGACCATTTCAACATTCCCCCTCGAAGACGGCACAGTGCTGCGAGACGTGCCTGTGGCGTACCAGACGTGGGGAACGCTCAACGCGGCGGGCACCAACGCCGTCCTGGTGTGTCATGCCCTGACCGGCGACACGGACGTGGCTGACTGGTGGGGCGGGCTCCTGGGGCCCGGCCGTGCCCTCGACCCTACGGACGACTTCGTGGTGTGCCTGAACGTGCCGGGCTCCCCCTACGGCTCGGTGTCGCCGGTGACGACGAACCCGGACACCGGCGAGCGCTACGGGGCCGGCTTCCCGGCATTTACGACCCGTGACACGGTCCGCCTCCATCGGCGCGCGCTGGAGGCCCTCGGCGTGCAGCGGGTGGCGTGTGCCGTGGGCGGATCGATGGGGGGCATGCACGTGCTGGAGTGGGCCTTCGAGACCACCGACAGTGGGGCCCCGTTCGTGCGGTCGGTCGTGCCGGTCGCCGTGGGCGGGCGCCACACGGCCTGGCAGATTGGGTGGGGCGAGGCGCAGCGGCAGGCCATCTTTGCCGATTCGAAGTGGCGGGGCGGCCGCTACCCGCCGGACGATCCCCCGAAGAAGGGCCTCGCCACGGCCCGCATGATGGCGATGGTGTCGTATCGCTCCCATTCGTCCTTTGAGGGGCGCTTCGGCCGCGACGCGATGCCGGAGAAGGACGGCACGCCCTACGCCGTGGAGAGCTACCTCCACCATCACGGCGACACGCTCGTCGACCGCTTCGACGCACACTGCTACGTGGCCCTCACCCGGCAGATGGACACCCACGACGTGGCCCGTGGCCGCGGCGACTACGAAGCGGTGCTTCGGGGCATCGAACAGCCGAGCCTGATCGTGGGCATCGACTCGGACGTCCTGTACCCGCTGTCCGAGCAGGAGGAACTTGCGGAGCACCTGCCCGAGGCCACCTTGGAGGTGCTGTCGGCGCCGCACGGACACGACACGTTTCTCATCGAACTTGATGCCCTCAACGACCTCGTCTCGGCGTGGCGGGCAACCGTCCGCCCGTCCGTCGCGGCCTGAGGCGAGGCCCGGACGTGGACGACGGGTGGGGAGCGTCCCTTCTCCGGCAGGGCCACCGACCGTGCGGCAGCGTCCGCTGCGGCGTATCACGCGCTGTGCATCTACGCACCATTCATCCTGAGAGAAACAAACTCGCATGCCTGATCCCTCCGCGCCCACGTCCGAACACACAGCTCGCCCCGTCCGCGTCCTCAAGTTCGGTGGCACGTCGGTCGGCACCGCCGAGGGTGTGCGCAACGCGGTCCGCATTGTTTGCGCCGCCACCGAGGCGTGTCGGCCGGTCGTGGTGGTGTCCGCCGCGGCCGGTGTTACAAACGACCTTGTACGGGCCGCTGAGGAAGCCCAGGCCGACCCTGCGACCGCTGAGGCCTGGACACGGCGCGTGGGGCAGTGTTACCACACCCTTGCCGCCAACACCCTCACCGACGAGGAACTGCGGGCCCGCTACGCCACCGCCCTGCAGGCAGAACTTTCGGAGCTGCACCGCGCACTCCGAGAGAGGGCGGGGCCGAATGCCGCCGCGGCTCGTGACGCCGTGCTGGCCGCCGGCGAACGGCTGATGGTGCCGCTGCTGGCCGCTGCGCTCGACGCCCACGGACAGGTCTCTCAGAGTGTCGATGCAACGGCTCTCCTCTGCACCGACGCCGCGCACGGCGACGCGACGGTGCAGTGGGCCCCCACCCGTCGACGGGTGCGCGACTGGCATCGGTCCCGGGCCGACGGTGTCCCGATCGTTCCGGGCTTCGTCGGGGGGACGGCCGACGGCGTGACCACGACGCTCGGGCGAGGGGGGAGCGACCTGTCGGCGGCCGTTCTTGCCCGGGCGCTGGGCGCGGAACGGATGGAGCGCTGGACCGACGTGGACGGCCTGTATACCCGCGACCCAGACGAGCACGACGACGCGCGACCCCTCGAACGCATCGACTTCGATCAGGCCCGCACCTGGACGAAAACCGGACGGCTCGGGATGCACCCGTGCACACTCGACCCGCTGATCGACGCTGGAATTCCACTCCGTGTCCGATGCACGCACCGTCCCGAGGTCCCCGGAACCCGGATCGTGCCTGCCCCGATGCTCGCTTAGAGATGCCTCTTCATGTACACGCCCAACCGATGACCCCTCATTCGTCTTCACTCGCTTCTCCAGTCGCTGAATCAAAGTCCTCATCTCCTTCTCCGACCCACGTGTACGTGGCGGGCATGGGGGACATTGGGACCGCGTTGGTGCAACAGATCCATGCCCGAGGGGAAGACGGGCACGCCCTTTGTCTCATTGGCGCCTGTACGACGCGCCGCGCCGCCTGGGTCGCCCCCGATTGCGGCCCGGAGGCCCTGCTCGGCGAGATGGAAGAGGCCGCACCGCCCGACTGGTCCGCCATCATAGATCGTCTCACACAGGAGGCGCCACGCCCCCTTGTCTTCGTCGACGCCACTGGTGCGCCCGACGTGGCGGCCCGCTACGAGACGCTCCTCCAGGCAGGGATTCACGTCGTCACGCCGAGCAAGCTCGCCAACACGAGATCGCAGGCCGCCTTCGATCGGTTGCGGGCCGTCGCGGCGGACGCGGGCGTGCAGTATCGCTACGAGACGACCGTTGGGGCGGGCCTGCCCGTGGTGCAGACCGTCCGGACCCTCGTTGCCACCGGGGACCGTGTGCGCTCAATCCGTGGGGTCGTGTCTGGCACGTTGACCTTCCTGTTCAGTACACTGCGAGACGGATGTTCCTTCAGTGAAGCAGTGCAGGCGGCCGTTGATCGCGGCTACGCCGAACCCGATGTACGCGACGACCTCTCGGGGAACGATGTGGCGCGCAAGTTCCTGATCCTCGCGCGTACCGCCGGCTACGCCATCGAGCCCTCGGACGTGCAGGTCGAATCGCTGGTGCCGGATGCACTCGCTGAGTCCCCCCGCGATGACTTCCTTCGCCGCCTTTCCGGGGTCGATGCGCGCTGGCAGGAGCGGCAGGCGACCGCGGCGGCCGAGGACGCGGTGCTTCAGTACGTGGGCCACTTTTCGTCGGAGGGCATTGAGGGGGGGCTCGAACTCGTGCCGGACAGCACGGCCGTTGGACAGTTGGGGGCGCAGGAAAATCTGTTCGAGATTACGACAGATCGGTACGCCGACGTGCCCCTCGTCGTGCGCGGGCCGGGGGCGGGCCCGTCCGTGACGGCGGCGGGTGTGCTTGCCGACGTGCTCAAGATAGCTCGGGGAGCGTGCCCATCATCGCTCCCGGCCTAGAGGGTGCCCCGCGTGGGGAAGGAGCGACGAAGCCAACCCGAGTGTGGAGGGGCCTGCGCCGCCTCCGGCTGCTCTTTGTCTCCCGTTCCCTTCCGTGCTTCAGTGGTGCAGCCATTCTGGATGCCGCGGGGCATCGAGGGGTGTTTGTGCCATTTGACACCGGCCCGGCCCCCCAGCGCTAGTGCCTACGCGTCGGGCGTGGCCTGGTCCTCGACCCGGGGCGTCGTCCTCGGCGGCTCGTCAGGGGGGAGGACTCCGGCCAAGTCGTCTCTCCGGATTGGTTTGCTGAGAAAGGCGTCCATCCCTGCGTCCAGGCAGCGCCTGCGGTCCTCCTTCGTGGCAGAGGCCGTGAGGGCCACGACGTACGGCTGCTTCCCCGGTAGGTCTTCGTTCCGCAGGCGCCGCGTCACTTCTAGCCCGTCCATCTCCGGCATCTGCACGTCCATCAAAATGACGTCGTAGGTCTGTTCGCGGACGGCCTCCAGGGCCTCCATTCCGTCGGGGGCGGTGTGAATCTCATGGCCCATTTTCGTCAATAGCTGTGTCGTCATTTCCCGGTTTACGGCATTGTCTTCCGCAAGGAGCACACGGTGGGACGAGGCGGTGGGGGAGGATGGAGTGTCCTCGGTGCTCGGGGCGGTGTCCTCGTGGACGGACAGCAGCCCAGTCAGCGTGTCGTAGAGGCTCGACTGCTTGATGGGTTTGTGGAGCCGAGAGGTGGGCTCTGCGAGGCCGGACGACGCGGCCTGTGCAGGGCTGAGGAGGACGACCGGAAGAGACGTATCGGCCGATTGCTCTCGAATCTGGGCCGCCAGGGCAGATCCGCTCGTCGTCGGCAGTTGCTCGTCCACCAGGGCCACCTCGTAGGGGGCCTCTGCGTCCAACTCCTGGAGCGCCTCAGTCCCCGACGCGAAGACGGTGGCGTTCATTCCCCACCTCTCCGTCTGCTGCTGGAGAAGTGCACGATCGGTCTCGTTGGGGGCGACAATGAGGACCGGCACGCCCTCCACGGCTGGGGAAGGGCCAGTGGGGGCCCCATCTTCGTCGGTCTGCGTGCCCTTTTCTGCCTCAATCGTAAAGTGGAACGTGGACCCTTCGCCAACCTCACTCTCGACCCACATTTCTCCCCCCATCGCCTCTGCCAACCGCTGGGAAATGGAGAGGCCGAGCCCAGTGCCTCCGTGCTCTCGGCTCTTCGACGCGTCGGCCTGGCTGAACGACTCGAAGAGCCGGTCGCACTCCTCCTCCGGGATGCCAATGCCGGTGTCCTGCACACAAAAGTGAATCTCATATTTTCCGTCCGGCGCAGAGGGGGAGGACGCTACCTGTACCCGAAGTGTGATTTCCCCGTCCTCGGTGAACTTGGCCGCGTTGGACAGCAGGTTGAGAAGAATTTGGTGGAGCCGGGTTCGGTCGCTGTGGATGACCGAAGGGACCGCCGAGTCAATCAGGTAGGTCAGCTCGAGTCCCTTCTCGGCGACCCTTGCGGCAAGCGGATCCAGAGCGTCCTCCACGCAGGTCTGTAGGCGAACGGGCGTCTCCTCTAGCTCCGTCTCGCCCGCCTCCAGCTTCGAAAAATTGAGGATGTCGTCAATAATCGACAGGAGTGTAGTGCCGCTGCCCTGGATCGCGTCGACGAACTGCTGCTGCTCGGTCGTCAGTTCGGTGTCGGAAAGGAGATCGGCAAAGCCGATGACGCCGTTCATCGGTGTGCGGATCTCGTGGCTCATGTTCGCCAGAAACTTGCTTTTGGCCTTCGAGGCCGCAAGCGCCTCTTCCTGAGCGTCCTTGAGCTGACGGGTGCGCTGTGCGACCTTTCGCTCCAGTCGGCGCTTTCGCTTCTCCAAGATCCGGGTGCGCCAGCGAATGGCTCCTGCGACGAGCCCGATAAAGCCGAGGGCCGACAGGAGGTAAAACCATGTGGTTCGCCAGAAGGGAGGCGTGATGGCAAAAGAGTAGGCCTCCACAGGCCCCCACACGTTGTTGCTGTTGGCTGCCTTGACCTGAAAGGTATACGAGCCGGGCGGTAGGTTGGAGTAGGTGGCCCGCCGTCGCTCCGTGGGCCGCGACCATCTCTCGTCGAGTCCTTCCAGGCGGTACTTGTACGTGACCTGATCAGGAACGGTGTGATTGATGCCGACGAAGCGAAAAATGAGATGATCCTTGTCGTACGGAAGCGACAGGTTCGTTGGAAGCTGTTCCCAGGGGGTGGTGCCGTCGGCGTACTGGCCCCAGTCCAGATCCTCAGGGTACAGCTGGACATTGGTCAGGTGTGCCTTGGGCGGCGCAGGCTGCCCCAAATCCTCGCTGGGATTGTAGCGCACGAGGCCGTCGCTCGTCCCGAACCAGAGCCTGCCGTTGTCGTCCTCGTAGGTTGCGTGCTCGGCCGCCACCCCGCCCCGAAGGTGGATGTCTTTGTCGTACGATCGAACCGACACCTCTCCGGTCTGGTGGTACGTGCGTACATCGATCCGATTGAATCCGCCCCCATTTCCGACCCAGAGGTTGTCTCGTCGGTCAAGATGGAGATTGACCGAGGTCGTGCCGTTGAGTCCGTCGTCGTCGGTGATGTGGTGGAGCGAGTCCGCCCGTCCCTGCTGCGGAGGGGGATGGACGAAAACGCCTCGCTGCGTGCCGATCCAGAGGTATCCCTTCCTGTCAACCTCCAGGCTCAACACCCCCCCGAGGTCCGCGTCCTCCACCGCTGGGGTGGGGTGGAACGACTCGCCATCGAAGCGGGCTGCGCCCTTGCCGGCCCACACCTGGCCCGTGCTATCGATCGCCATGCTCCGGGCCTGATTGCTCGTCAGCCCATCGGCGGTCGTGAAGCGCGTAAAGCCGGAGCCGTCGTGGCGGAGGAGTCCACGCTCGGTGGTCGTGAACCAGAGGGTGCCGTCAGGGGCCTCCGCGATGCCGGTCACTGTGCCGACGGGATCGCCCTCGACCCGGTCGTACGAGGTGTAGGTCTCTCCGTCGTACCGAAAGAGCGTCGACCGGGCTGCCACCCACAGAACGTCGTCCTGTGTCCAGTGGACCGAGATCAGCTCCTGTTGCAGCTGGTCGTTGGGGCCCGGGACGTCGGTAAACGTGGTGCCGTCGTAGCGGCTCAGCCCGTCGTGGGTCGCAACCCACAGGTTCCCGTTTGGCCCCTCGTCGATCTCCCAGGAAACTCCTTCTGGCAGACCCTCGGCGGTGGAGAAGTGGTCGAAGGGCGTGTGGGGGTACTTGTAGAGGCCGTCCGAATCGGTTGTGACCCAGACATTCTGCTCCCGGTCCTCAAAGAGGCCCTGAACGGAGACGCCCTCGACGGCGGTGGGCCGGAGCCGGCCGCTCTGCCAGCGGTAGAGGCCGGTTCGGGTTCCAAGCCAGAGAGACCGGCCCGCCGAGTCCAGGATCGACAGCACGTCCCGGTCGGACGTCCCGGGGAGCTGCTCGAAGCGGGACCCATCGCGCCGAAACAGCCCCTGCTCCGTCTCAACCCAGAGGCGGCCGCTTGGGGAGGTGGCGAGGGTCGTCACCGCTGCGGTGTCGAGGTCTGCCACGGACAGGGCGGTGAGCGTGGAGTCGGTGTACCGGTACAGGCCGTCGCTCGTCCCCACCCAGAGCGTGTCGCCTCGGCTGGCGAGGCTGCCGGGGTGAAGGCTTTGAAGGCGATCCGGGGCCACGGCACGTAAGGCCTCCCCGTCGTGGGCGTACACGTCATCGGACGTTCCGACCCAGACCGGTCTCCCATTCTTTCCGCCGACGATCGACTGGATGTCGTTCTGGGCGAGTGGGCTGTTCTCGGTCGTAAACGTTTCTATCCTTTGCCCGTCGTAGCGCGCCAGGCCATTGAGTGTCCCGATCCAGATCCTTCCGGCGGAGTCGGCGTGGAGCGTCGTCGTCAGGTTGTCGGGAAGCCCGTCCTCAATCGTGAGTTGCTTGAACTCCTGACCGTCAAATCGGGCGACTCCTCCACTGTACAGGCCCAACCACAGGTACCCTCTCGGTCCCTGTAGTCCATCAAACACCTGCATCTCCGGCAGGCCGTCTTCTGTGTCGTACGTAGTAACGCGCTGGTCCTGGGCCATCACAGGACCGGCCATGAAAAGAGCGCCCCCGACGGCCGCACATGCTAGGAGAGCTCGGAGGCTTCTCAAGGCAATATGTTGCATCCGTAGGAAGTGATTGCCTCGGTGTACGGTGAAGGAGGGCCTGTACAAGACCCTTGAGTACAAAGAAGTCCTCCCGAAGGTGTACTTTGATTCCAATGTACATCACCACACAAACATAAAACCAGATCTGTATTTGGGACAAAAATATTGATCAATATTTGTAAAAGAACGATATCCAAGAAGAAAATGGAGATCGATAGCACCTCCGTCGGTCCTTTCTTAGCTGTGGAGGGCATGCGTTTCGCTGTGAACTGCTCCGCAGCCTTCACTGAGCGGACGGTGCTCTACGACGTGATGCACAATCGTACCCTCCACGTGGAGATTTTCCACATGAGATTCTTTTCCGTGCGGGCTTTTCGGACGACTGGTGCCGATGTGCATGCCCTGTTGCTTGGAGAAAGGATGCCCTGGACGAATCGGTTCCCGACGTACATCCGGTGCCCAAGATGTGGGGGGCTCCAGGGGACACCAAACGGTACGAGGAAGCACAGGCACAAAGACATCCCCCTGCTCCAAGAACGAACAGGGGGCTTCGATGGGGGCGATACCCGACAGGAATGGGGAAAGAGGGGGAGCCGGTCGACTACGCTTTGGTAGACGCCTGGGACGTCGCGGCGCGGCGCTTCAGGGCCGAGAGCCAACGCGTGATGTCGATGTCCTTCGGGCAGGCCTCGTTGCAGTTGAAGATGGTGTAGCACTTCCAGAGGCCGTCGGGCGAGTCGACCACATCGAGGCGCTCCTCCGCGCCGTCGTCGCGACTGTCGAAGGTGTAGCGGTATGCCTTCAGCATGGCCGCGGGGCCGAGGTAGTCCGGATCGGCCCACGTGGAGGGACAGGCGTGGGTGCAGGCCCCGCACATGATGCACTTCGTGGCGTCCTCAATCATGGCGTGCTCCTCGGGGCTCTGCTCCCGCTCCCGCTCCGGGGCCGGTCCGTCGGTGATGAGCCAGGGCTTCACCTCCCGGTACTTTTCGAAGAAGCGGCTCTGGTCGATGATGAGGTCCTTGACCACCGGGGCAGAGGGGAGTGGGGCGTACGTGATCGTGTCGCCGTCTCCGTCTACCAGGTCTTGTACCAGTACCGAGCAGGCGAGCTTGTTCTCGCCGTTGATCTGCATGGCGTCGGACCCGCAGATGCCGTGCGCGCAGCTCTTGCGCAGCGAGAGGGTGCCGTCGATGTGCCACTTCACGTGGAGCAGAAGTGACAGGGCGCTGTCGAGCGGGTCGGCCGGCACCTCATACGACTCCCAGTGCGGCCCGTCGTCGTCTTCGGGATTGTAGCGTTTGATTTCAATGTTGAGCTGCATCTCAGCCATAAGTCCAGAAGCGCTGTGCGTGTGGAGACAGCTGTGAAAACGGAGCGTGGCCCTGGATCTCCAGGGCCCGTATGGGGGCGGGTCCCCTAGTAGCTTCGCTCCTTCGGCTCGAACCGGGTGATGACGACCTCCTTGTCGTCAAACTCGTAGTTGCCGTTGCCGTCGCTGTGAAAGAGGGTGTGTTTGAGCCAGTCCTCATCGTTGCGCTCCTCGTAGTCTTCGCGGGAGTGGGCCCCCCGGCTCTCTGTCCGGTTGCGGGCACCGCCGGCGATGGCCTCGGCGTAGTCGACCATGAAGCCCACTTCCACCGCGTCCATCAGGTCCGTGTTGAACCGCTTGCTCTTGTCGTCCACGACCACGTTTTTCGCGCGCTTCCGAAGGCCCTGGAGGTCGTTGAGGGCCGTGGAGAGCGTGTCGTCATTGCGGAAGACCGAGACGTTCTCCATCATGGTCTCTTGCAGTTCGCTCCGCACGTTCACGATGGGTTCGCCCTCGTCGCGGGTGTTGGAGAGCAAGTCGTCGAGCATGGTGCGCGTGTCGTCTTCAGGCGTCTCGGGCAGCGGGGCGTAGTCCTTGCCCTGGCGCACCTGCTTGGCCATTTCAATGCCGGTGCGGCGGCCCATTACCACGAGCTCCAGCAGGGCGTTGGTGCCGAGGCGGTTGGCGCCGTGGATGCTCACGCAGGCACACTCGCCCACGGCATAAAGCCCTGGCACATACTCGCCCCGTTCCCCCATCTCCACGTGGCCGTCCTCGTTGGCCGGGATTCCGCCCATCGCGTAGTGACAGGTGGGCACGACCGGAATGGGCTCCTCCTTCGGGTCCACGCCCATGTAGGTCCGCGAGAACTCGGTGACCTCTGGCAGTTTTTTATCGAGGATTGCGTTGTCGAGGTGAGTGAGGTCAAGGTGCACGTAGTTTTCGCCCTGCACGCCCCGTCCCTCACGGATCTCCTGGTAGATGCACTGACTCACGAGATCGCGCGGGGCGAGGTCCTTCACCGTCGGCGCGTAGCGCTCCATGAAGCGCTCTCCGTCGCTGTTGCGCAGGATGCCGCCCTCCCCGCGTGCGCCCTCCGTGATGAGAATCCCGAGGCGATAGAGGCCGGTCGGGTGGAACTGCACGAACTCCATGTCCTCCAGGGGGATGCCGTTGCGCAGCATGATGCCCATGCCGTCGCCCGTGCCGGCGTGGGCGTTGGAGGTGGTCTCGAAGGCGCGGCCGTAGCCGCCGGTCGCGAAGCACACCTGCTTGGCGTGGAAGGTGTGGATTTCGCCGGTGAGGATCTCGTAGGCCACCACGCCGGCACACTCTCCGTCCTCCGTCATGATGAGGTCCAGCACCTGAAACTCATCGTAGAACCGGACCCCCTGCTTCGTGCACTGGTCATAGAGGGTGTGCAGGATTGTGTGGCCGGTGCGGTCGGCGGCGTGGCAGGAGCGCTTGACCGGTGCCTCCCCGAAGTTGCGCGTGTGCCCCCCGAACCGCCGCTGCGAGATCGTGCCTTCCTCGTTGCGGCTGAAGGGCACCCCGTAGTGCTCGAGCTCCACGATCGTGCGGGGGGCGTCCTTGCAGAGCGCCTCGATCGCGTCCTGGTCGCCGACGTAATCGCTGCCCTTGACCGTGTCGAAGGCGTGCCAGAGCCAGTGGTCCTCCTCCTCGTTGCCGAGGGACGCGGCGATGCCGCCCTGGGCCGCCCCCGTGTGGGATCGGAGGGGATGCAGCTTCGAGACCACTCCCACGTCGGCCCCGCCCTCGCGGGCATAGAGGGCGGCCATCAGGCCAGATCCGCCCGCTCCAACAACGACAACATCGTGCTCAAAAGTCATGGTGCGTAGATGCGTATTGCGTGCTGCGTATTGCGTAGATGCGTAAGCGTACTGCGTGCGAGGAGAGCTACCTCCCCAAAGACGCAATACGAAATACGCACGTCCTTTACCACCCGGCCGTGATCACCGAGTACATCCCGATGATGAGCAGGCCGAGGGCCACGGTCCAAGACAGCGTACGGGCAATAAGGCGCCCCATGGGGGCACGGATGTAGTCCGTCATCACGTTGTTCAGGCCGTAGAAGCCGTGATGGAGCGCCACCACGAGGAACAGAATGTTGAATCCCTTCCACAGTACCGCGTAGACCGGATCGGCCAGGCGCTGCATCACCACTTGGTACGGGGTGGCCGCAGCGTCCGGTCCCAAGCGGGCCCGCACGCCCTCCTTCGCTTCGTCGGGGTAGTCCGGCATCTCATTTTTCTCCGTGACGACCTCGTGGGTGACCGAGGCAGCCTGGTGGTCGTAGTGCTGCACCCAGAAGTGGGTGATCAGCATAAAGATGAGAAACGTGCCGGTGATGCGATGCAGAAACCAGTTCAGCGCGTTGGTCTGAGCCATGGCAGGAAGGAGCCTAGGGGTGAGCCGGTGGGGGAAGAGGCACGCCGGGAGACGCTAGAGGAAGAGGGTCGGCATTGAGCCGGGCCCGAGAAGCCACTCGCCGAGGGCGTAGATGGAGGGCCAACCGCCCACCGCGATGATCACGGCCGTAACGCCTCCCAGTGTCCAGAACAGCTTCTTCTGCTTCGGGCTCCACCCCAGGAAGTCGATGAGGACGAGTCGAAGGCCATTCATTGCGTGGTAGGCCACGGCCACCAGGAGGGCAAACTCGCCGACCTTGAAGATGGGACTGTGGTACTTCGCAATGAGTGCGTTGAAGGTCTCCGGGTCCGTCAGTGCGGTGAGGCCCCAGATGTGGACAATGAGGTACACGACCAGCCCCACGCCGGTGAGGCGGTGCATCATCCACGCAAACATGCCGGTCCGGATGCGGTAGGACTGAAATCGCCCCTCCTGTTCGGCGGAGGCATCCGTCTGTTGGGGCGCCGAAGGGCGTTCCTTGGTGTCAACGGCCATGGGCCTGGAAGGGATTGTGACGTGGCAAAACAGTCGGGAGACCAAGAGCACACGTGCCGCGTTGCGCTCCGTTCCGCACGGAGGCACCCGTGTCAAGAATCAAAATGGGGGGAAAGAGGCAGAGGTTTCGGGGACCGACGATTCACTTCGGCCCCCGAGCAGTCCCTACCGTTCCTCGATGGGGGTCACGGTTCGGTCGTGCGCCCCCACGTACTGGGCACGCGGCCGGATGAGGCGGTTGTCGGCCCACTGCTCCAGAAGGTGGGCCGTCCAGCCCGCCGTGCGGCTCAGCGAAAAGATGGTCGTGAAGAGGTCGGGGGCGAGCCCAAGCTGGTAGTAGGTCGGGCCGCTGAAGAAGTCCACATTCGGATCGATGCCCGTTTCCTCCTTCATCGTCTCGTGGATTTTCGTGGTGTACTCGTACCACTTCATGTCGCCGGCCTCCTCACTGAGCTCCTTCACCATGGTGCGGAGGATGGCGGCGCGGGGGTCCATGGTGTTGTAGACGCGGTGGCCGAAGCCCATCACGCGCTCGTTGGCGTCGAGGCGATCCTGCACGTACGGGCCCGGGTCTGCCCCCTTCTCGTCAATGTCGATCAGCATGCGCATGACCTCCTGGTTGGCCCCGCCGTGCAGCGGGCCCTTGAGGGCGCCGATCGATCCGGCGACCGCCGAATACATGTCCGAAAGGGTAGACCCGATGACGCGGCTGGTGAACGTGGAGGCGTTCAGGCCGTGGTCGGCGTGTAGCACGAGGCACACGTCGAAGGTCTCCTCGGCGGCCGTGCCGGGCTCCTCTCCGTTCAGCATGTAGAGGAAGTTGTGGGCCATCGACCCGTGGTCGAGTGGGGCGACGGGCTCCTCGCCCTTCCGCAGGCGGTCAAACGCCGCGATGATGGTCGGGATTTGGGCAAGAATGCGGTCGGCCGTGCGGTGGTTGGCGGCCTCGTTCCCCGCGTCCTCCTCCTCGTCGTAGAGGGCGAGGGCGGACACCGCCGTGCGGAGAACCGCCATGGGATGGGCGCTCGTGGGCGTGTCCCGCAGGAGGTCCAGGATGGGGGCTGGGAGCGCCCGCTCGCTGCGCAGGTGCTCGGAAAAGTCGTCGAGCTCGGCCTGGGTCGGGAGCTCGCCGTGGCGGAGGAGGTACACGACCTCCTCAAACGAGGCGTGGTCGGCGAGGTCGTGGATGTCGTAGCCGCGGTAGATGAGCTGGCCTTCATCTCCATCAATCGAGGACAGCTCCGATTCAAGAGCAATGACCCCTTCAAGCCCCCGAGCCTTGATGGGGGCCTTGTCGGGTGTCAGCTCCGTTACAGATTCTTGATCAGCCATGTCGAAGAACGTGTATGTGAAAGCCGAAGTGAAGTGGGAAAGCGTGACCGTCGTGGTCACAATGGCACCGGTGGCGGCGAGGAGCGCTCAAGAGAATGACGCAGGAGAGCCGCGCCCGGGAAACGAACGTCCTCTCGGGAACGCATTTGCAAAAGGCCCAAAGGGAGCCCCCCCAGTACGGAGAACTCTCCATCATGGGGTTGTACGTGACGCCGAAGGGTTACATATGGGAAAAGTCATTATACAAATGACGGCGCGAGGACCCCACGAATTTTGATTTAAGGGGGTGATTAGGCCTCATATGAGGGACTTGGCTCCCCTTTGGGATCATTCGGGACGGAAAGACAATATCCCTTAGTGATATTCAGCATTCGCGGAAAACACCTCTGTGAGTGCCAAGGATGCAAGCGTGCCCGTGGGCGGCCGGACGTAGAAGTGCGGCTCACGGGTCGAGCCCGGGGACGAAGACGCGTAGGCCGATCGCTCTGCACAGCAGATGCGCGGTCTGTGCCCCGTCGCGGTCCCCGTTCGGGCTCCGTCCGCTGACCAGCATCCCATTCTATGCGGCTGTGTCCTGGCGCAGAGAGACAGCCCCCGTTCGAACCCATTGCTCACGAGTCACCAATCCGTGCCCGAGCACTCGGTGCCGGTTCAGGGCCTGCGGGCGTGTCGCACAGCGGCGCCCCGCAGCCGGTCGTGTATCCCCGGCCCACCCTGATGGCAGTTCCGTTCGGTTCCTTCGCCGTTGTTTCGCTTGTACTGATGTCGCGAAGATTCCGTTGGACCCACACCCGCCAGCCGGCACAGGGGCAGGCACACCCCGACCCCACATATGTCCAAAGAAATTGTTTTCAACGTCGGCAAAGAGCAGACGCGCATCGCCATCGTCGAAGATGGCAAGCTCGCGGAGCTCTACATTGAAAATGCCGAGCACAAACGCACGATCGGCAACTTGTATCTCGGGCAGATCCGAAAGGTAATGCCCAGCATCCAGGCCGCCTTCGTGGACATTGGCCAGGAGCAGGATGCCTTCCTCCACTTCTCGGACCTGTCCGACAACCTGCCGTACCTGCTCGACTTCCTCGGGCTTGAGACGCCAAAGGCAGAGGCGATCGATGTGCCCAGGGGCAAGAAGGACTGGGACAAGCGCCCGTCCGACATCCTTAACCGCGGGCAGACGATCCTCGTCCAGGTTACCAAAGAGCCCATCTCGAACAAGGGCAGCCGCATCTCCACGGACATCTCGCTCGCAGGGCGCTTCCTCGTGCTGGTGCCCCTCCAAAACTACGTGGCCGTCTCCCGCAAGATTACCAGCGACGAAGAGCGCCGCCGTCTTGAGTCCCTGGCCAGCAGCCTCGTTCCCGACGGCGTGGGGGTCATCGTCCGCACCGTGGCCCAGGATCGAGACGCCAAGTCACTGGACAAGGACATGAAGCTGTTGATGGAACGGTGGCGTCGTGTGGAGACGCGCCTGAAGGACAAGCCGAGCCCCCCGGAGCTCGTGCACAAAGATGTAGACATGGCCTCTTCCATCGTGCGCGATGAGTTTTCGGAGGAGTACGACCGGATTTTGGTCGATCATGAGAGGCTACACAACAGCATCCAGAGTTATGTGCGGGCCGTGGGGCCGCAGCTGGTAGACCGGGTAGAGCTGCACGAAGGCACCCAGCCGGTCTTCGAGTCGGTGGGCATCCGGCACGGGGCCGACCGTGCGTTCAAGGACCGTGTGGAGCTGCCATCCGGCGGCTACCTCTTCATCGAAAAGACCGAGGCGATGCATGTGGTCGATGTAAACTCGGGTCGTTCCGGAAAGGGCAAGTCGCAGGCGGAAAACTCGCTCAACGTCAACCTGGAGGCCGCCCGCGTGATTGCCCGACAGATTCGGCTCCGTGACCTGGGTGGCATTATCGTCGTCGACTTCATCGACCTGCGGGACGAGGGTGACAAGAAGAAGGTCTACAATGAGATCAAAAAGGGCTTCGAAGAGGACCGGGCGGTGACGAAGGTGCTGCCGATGAGCGACTTTGGACTGGTCGAGATCACCCGCCAGCGGCTCCGGCCCAGCATCACGACGACCTTCGCGTCGGCCAACGGGACGCCGTCCGACGACGGCGACAATGGGGCCGACCCCAAAGAGCTGCGCCAGGCCGAGCGCAAAATTCAGAGCTTGGAGAAGGAAGTGGAGAAGCGGGAACAGGAGGTCGAGCGCCTGCGGGACGAAGAGGACACCCCGGATGAGGAAATGAGGGCCCTGCGGCAAAAAATCCAGACGCTCGAAGACAAGCTAGAGGCGGCACGGGCCCAGCAGGCGACGGGGGACACGGAGCCCCGCTCGGCCTCGTCGGACGAGCCTACAGAGACCGACGCCGTCCCCGACGAACTCGTCGAGGACATCGAGCAGTGGCTCGTGGCGCACAGCGACACCCACCGTGCCGTCACGCTCCGGGTGCATCCCTTCGTGGCGGCGTTTCTGCGACGGCCTGTGCCCACGCACGCCACTCGCTGGTTTATGGAGCACCTCGTGCGTGTGCACGTGGAGGAAGACGCAGCGGTGCCGCCGCACAGCTTCCGGATGATGGATGCGTCCGGCGAGCCCCTCTCGGAGTCGCCGTAGTCAGGAACGGGCGCGAGGGAAACAACTGGGGGATCGCCCGAGATGAAATGGAGACGTATTTCTCGACTGGGGTGTGACAGTGCAGCATGGATACCACTGCGATTATTGACGAGCTGGAAGGCGTTGCGGGTCGGCTGGGGATTGAGGTGCGGGCCGAGCCTGGCAACTTCCGCGGGGGGCGCTGTGTCGTGGAGGGGAAGGAGGTGATCATGATCAACACGAACGACCTTCCGGAGACGCAGCTGGTGGTGTTGGCCGAGGCCCTGCGGGACGCCCCACTCGATACCATCTATTTAAAGCCGGCGGTGCGCCGGGCCCTCGAAGAAGCCTGGCCCGAAGACGCGTCGGCGGCCCGAGCCTCTCATGGCAACTAGCCCCAGCGTGTCCACAGACGTTCCGCCGGCCGACCGTCACGCCCGTACGCCCCCTGTCACCGTCACCTTGCTGGGGACGGGCACCTCCACCGGCGTGCCCGTCCTCGGGTGCGACTGTGAGGTGTGCACCTCTCCCGATCCGCGCGACACGCGCACCCGGTGTGCCTGCTACATTGAGGTGGGCGACATGGGCCTTCTGATCGACACGGGGCCGGACTTCCGAACGCAGGCGCTGCGCGAGGACATCGGTCGCATCGACGCCGTCTGCTACACCCATTACCACTTCGACCACGTCGTGGGCCTCGACGACCTGCGGCCCTATTTTCGGGACAACCGGCGCGTGATGCCGTGCTACGCGCACGCCGACACCGCCGCGGTGCTCCGGCGCAACTACGACTACGTCTTCGGCGTGGACCCGTACCCGGGCGCCGCGAACCTGGAGATGAAGGTTGTGGACGCCCCGTTCCGCGTGCCAAGCCGGACCGATGAGGAGACCTCGGTGCCCGTCGATCCGATTCCACTGATGCATGGTACCGTGTCGGTCTACGGCTATCGCCTCGGCCGCTTCGCGTACCTGACGGACGCGAGCACCATCCCCGAGGCGAGCTTTGAGCAGCTGCAGGGCATCGACACGCTCGTTCTGGACGGCCTTCGCCCTCGATCGCACCCCACCCACTTCTCGTTCGAGGAAGCGGTGGCCGCCGCCCGCCGCATCGGGGCACGGGAGACGTACCTCGTCCACATGACCCACGACGTGCGCCATGCCGAGGCGGAGGCGGCCCTCCCCGACGACGTCCACCTTGCCCACGACGGACTCACCCTGGAGGTGCCGGCGTACGATGCCGCCAAATAGAGAAAACAAAAACCCCCGACCAGCGGTGTGCTGGACGAGGGGCAGTGATGGACTGATGTAGAAGAATTTTACCGCACGACGGTAATCTGCTCGGTGGTGGCAAAGTCCTCGCCGGTCACCCGCAGGAAGTAGGTCCCGCTCGTGAGGCCGGTCGTCGACACGTCCAGCTGTAGCCGCTGCACCTCTTGTGCGGGTAGCAGTCCGTCATGTAGTGTCGCTATCTGCCGCCCGAGCACGTCGTAGAGACGTACCTGCACGTCTTGTTGTTCCTTCACCGCGAGCCCGACGGTCGCCCGTTCCCGCACTGGGTTCGGATACGTCGACAGTCGGTAGGCGCCGTCCAGTTCAAGCGTTGCAGATACGACCCGAGAGGCTTTTGTCTTTCCTCCAGACCGCCGACTTTCAACCCTCTGAGGACCAGCGTGCGCAAGACGGAACTGGTGTGTCCCAACGGCCAAGCCACCTGCCTCGAAGCGATAAGCTGGCCCTTTCACTTCATCGGTTTGCACCGAGTCGGAGGTCGCGACGGTCCCGATCTTCGACCACTGCTCTGCTGGGTCCGTGCGGTGCTGAACGGCAAATGTGGTTTGTGCTGAATGTTTTCCGCCGCTCCAGGTCAGGATGACCTCCTCCTCGATACGACTAGCCTGAAGATTATAGGTCTTCCCTGCCGGGTTGGTCGACTGGACGGCGGAGGCATCTGTGCCCGAAAGGGTGGATACGCCACCGGGCTCGCCGGAAAGAACCTCCGTGAATCGTTTCGGCACGTCCGGATTGCGCATCAAGTCCCTGGCGTGCCGACAGCACGTCAGGGACTTTTTTCTGCGGGTCAGAAGAAAGCAATCATCTCCGTGGTTTCAGTTTGTCGAGGGTTTGCGTCGAGAGGTCGGGAAAGTCCGGCACCGAGTCGGGCGAGACTGGCCAGAGGGGCTCGGCCTCCCTTGTCTTCAAGTTGAACTTAAAGGGCACATACCGGGCCCCCTCGCCCCGGTGCACGTCCCGGCGGAACGTGACGTATGAGCCATCTGAACTCCAGACTGGAATGTCTCCGCCGAACTCAGTAATCTGCCGTACGTCCTTGCCGCGATGGTTCATTAGGAAAAGCTGCTTTGCATTGCCTGTCTCTTGTGCCTGTATAATAAGATCACTGGTCGGGCTCGGTACGGGCTTTTGAACAAACCGGAGAGAGTCTTTGGGAAAGTCTGTGATCCAACGCCAGGACTCGTCGTCAAAGTCGTATCGTGCGAAGTTTCCACTGCTAGGATCGTCACTCCGAACGTATTTCTTCCCAACAGTATATCGGTCTTGATTCCCGAGGCGGGTAGTGGAAAACAGTTTGACTAGAGGACCTGTTGTCGTCGAATCGCGAGTATCAATGACATACAGCCCCCTTGGGAACGGTTGCTGATATGCTTCTTGGTTTGCAAAAACGAGAAGGCGGTGGCCGTCGCGAAACCATCCGGCCATACTTACCACGGGGAAAGAAAGCCGCTGACTCTCCTTGCCGGTCCACTGCGTCGTTTCCATCGTCTCCAGGTCGATCGTGTAGACGTAGAAGTCAATGCCAGTCGCCACAGTCACAACTGCGCGATCGCCGCTCGGATGCCAGGCCACGTCATGGGTGTTGACGCTGATTAGCCGTGGATTCGATCCGTCGCCATCAACGATCCAGAGTTGAAATCGGGGATCAGACGGCTCTCCAGGGGTTCGCCTACGAATCAGCGCGAAGCGATCCCCACTTGGACTTGGTTCCACGATGGTAACTTGCTCGGTGCCCGGTAGCGGTTCGCCCCCGTACTCGCCCTCATCAAAAGTCGGTTCGGACTTTTTCTCCAGTGGCTGCGGAGCGGTCGAGCAGGCCGCGGCCATCAGTAAAGCCGCAAGGCCAGTCGTTATGAGAACAGGAAGCAAAATGCGTCGCATGGCAAAACTGATCAGCAAGGAAACACAGGCAGGAAAACGAGAGCAAACTGGCTCGGACTACGAAAACTGTCCTCCTGCAGTTGAACCAAATTCAAAAGACAACTCCGACCGTTACCGCAATTCCCCGGTTTTGGGCGGAGAACCGAAGACCGGGCACGTCGGACAACCCGAGGCCGAATCGGCCATCCACAGTTAGCGTGGCCGCTCCGAGTTCGATGTCCGCGCCGGCGCCAAAGTCCAGGCCGATGGCATTTCCACTGAAATCTTCGCCGACGCGTATCGCCTGCGACCTCTCCCCAAGCGTTGCTTCGGCTGCCGTGTTGACGCTGAATCCAAGCGTAGGCCCCGCCAGGACGTGAGGCGCGACCGGACCAGCCGCCGGAAGCTCGACCCGTGCCAGAATCGGAACCTCAATGTAATCGGCCTTTGTCGTAATGCTCCCCGATTCTATTTCCCCATCGGAATTCCGAACGGTGAACTCAATCTGGTTTCCCTTCTGGATGTATCTCATCTCGGGCTGAAGAGCGACGGGCCCGCCAAAGTCGGCGACGACAAACACGGCCGCCATAAAGCCGGTGCGCCACCCTTCATTCGTCCCCGAAACGGTCGGGATTCTCCGAAAGAGGGTCTGAATCGTTTTTGCCTCGTCGCCCCTAAAGGTGGCGACGTTGAGGCCAGCCCTAATTCCAGCCTGGAGGTCTACAGCGTCCGTCTGGGCACCGGTCATCGCTCCGGTTCGCCGAGAAAGTTCGTTTGCGTTCCAGCGGCTGTCGGAAGCTGGGGCGGAAGGGACGGCTTGTGCTGTAGGGCCGGTGTCCGTTTGTCCGGCTGCAGGGGTGGGCAAAAGCTGCAGGCAGAGGCCTATCAGAAGAACGATTCGGCGGTATAAGAAAGAGGTAGAATCAGGCATCAGTCCCCCGAATTGCAGGCCAAAAGATGTGAATCGTCGCGTGGCGAAACCGAGCAAGCGGAGCGAGCGCATTTGAGAAGTCGTGTCGAGAGGGAGCCCTAGTGCGCAGGAGAGGCCGTTTTAACCCGTCACTTCACACACTCACAATATGGTCCCGTTCCTCATAAAATTGCAAACGTTAGGAGGTGTCAAAAAATATGACAGGGCGGCGGCTGGTCGCCGTTCCGAGGCGTGACTGGAACCTGACCGAACAGGCCGTGAACCTTTCCGGGCGGTCGGCAATTGATTGGAGGGAGTTTTTTCCTCACCACCCGCTCCGGTCTGTGTCCCTCCTCGTCCTCAACGGCCCCAACCTGAACCTGCTTGGCGTCCGCGAGCCGGACACCTACGGCACCACCACGCTCGCCGACATCGAGTCGGATCTCGACGAGCAGCTTCCCGAAGTGACCTTCCGCTTCGAACAAGAGAACAGCGAGGGGGCGCTCATCGATCACCTCCATGCCGCGCACGAGGATGGGGTCGATGGGGTCGTCTTCAATCCGGGCGGGTACACCCACACGTCCGTCGCCCTGCGGGATGCGGTGGCCGCCATCGATCCGCCGGTGGTGGAAGTGCACCTGTCCAACGTCCACGCCCGCGAGGACTTCCGGCGCACGTCCCGGATCGCCCCGGCCTGTGTGGGGCAGATGAGCGGGTTTGGGGCGGCGGGGTACCGGCTGGCGACGCGGTTTCTCTTTGATGCGTGAGGCGTGTTGATGCGTGAGGCGTGATGCGTGGGAGAGGAGAGGTCTTGCGGGTTTCGTATTGCGTAGGGCGGGTCGGGAGGTGGGGGCGATTCCAGGTTGGATTCCCCTCTCGCCTCCCCCTTTGACCCTCGACATTTGCAAATCGACAGTTGTCAGGACCCTCGATGGCGGGCTACAAGGGCCATATTGCGGGCGCAACCGCGTTTGGGGGCGTGTACCTGGCGGCCCTGGGGTACGCGTTTACCATCGACGCGGCCTACCGGCAGTTCACGGCGCTGGAGCAGGTGGGCTACCCGCTGTCGCTCCTGGTGCTGGCGCTCCTGTTTGGCCTCTGGCCCGACGTGGACACCGACTCGAAGGGGCAAGAGGTCTTCTACTCGATCTTCTTCGCCGTGGACCTGTTTCTGGTGATGACGGAGCAGTTTCGGGCGGCGGCCTACCTGGGCCTGGTGGCGGTGCTGCTGGTCCTGAGCACGCATCGCGGCTGGACGCACACGTGGTGGGCGATGGTGCTGGTCCCGTCCCCGCTGCTCATCCTGCCGTACCTGCACGTGCCGGGGCGTCCGCTCGTGGGACTGCCGTTCTACGGCGCGGCGGTCGTCGGGTACCTGAGTCACCTCGTCGTGGATCGGCTATGGTAGGGGGCGCGTGGGGGAAGAGGAAAGAGAGAAGGGGGCACGGGAGGTCGTTAGTGCTTGGGTTGTTGAGGTGTGCGATGGGTGACGAAGCGGAGACCGTATCGGCGGAAGGGGAATCGGACGCGGCGGGAGAGAGTGCGGCAGGGGAAAGTGCGGCGGGGTCCGTGGCGGGTGGGATTTTCCTGAGCCGAATTTTCGGGCTGTTGCGGGAGCGGGCAGTGGCCTACTTCTTCGGGGTGGGGGCGCACGCGGACGTGCTCCAGGTGGCCTTCAAATCGCCCAACCTGCTGCAGAACCTGTTGGGAGAGGGCACGATCTCGGCCGCCTTCATTCCCATCTACAGCCGCCTGATCGAGGAGGAGCGCCCCGAGGCGGCCGGGCGCTTTGCGGGGGCGATCTTTGGGCTGCTCCTGGCCGCGGCCGGCGGCGGGGCGCTGCTTGGGGTCGTCTTCGCGGAGCCGATCGTGACGGTGCTGGCGCCGGGCTTCCTGGACGATGCCGCACGGGTGGCGGCGGGCACACTGCCGCTCAACCGGTTCGACCTGGCGGTGCGGGCCGTGCGCATCATCTTCCCCATGGCGGGGGTGCTCGTCCTCTCGGCCTGGGCGTTAGGCGTGCTCAACAGCCACCGGCAGTTCTTCGTCCCCTACGTGGCGCCCACGCTGTGGAACGCGGCCATCATCGCCACCCTGTTCGGCGGCGGGTACGCGCTGGCCGGCACGCCGGGGGCGCCGGAGGCCCTGGCGGGCGACGGCCTGACGCGCCTGCTCCTGATGGCCTGCGTGGGCGCCTTCGGGGGCGGGCTGCTACAGTTTGGCGTGCAGCTGCCGTTCGTGGTGGGGCGCATGGAGGGCTTCTCGTTTTCGGTGTCGACGCGCGTGGAGGGGGTGCGCGAGGCCTTGAGTGCCTTCGGCCCCGTGGTGGCGAGCCGGGGCGTGGCCCAGCTCTCGGCCTACCTGGATCTGTTTCTGGCGTCGTGGCTGGCGGTGGGTGCCCTCAGCGCGCTCCGCTACGCGCAGATCCTCTACATGCTGCCCATCAGCCTCTTTGGCATGTCGGTGGCCGCCTCGGAGCTGCCGGAGCTCTCGCGCCTGACGCAGGAGAAGGTGGCGGCGTTCTCGGCGCGCCTGCGCCGCTCGTTGCGGCAGATTGCGTTTCTCACCGTGCCCACGGTCGTGGGCTACCTTGCGTTCGGCGTCCTGCTGGTGGGCGCGCTCTTCCGGACCGGGCAGTTTCAGGCGGCAAGCACGTGGCTCGTGGCGATCGTGCTGGGGGGGTACAGCCTCGGGATCCTGGCGACGACCTTCTCGCGGCTCTTCCAAAACGCCTTCTACGCGATCGGAGACACGACCACGCCGGCCTGGATCGCCGTCCTGCGTGTCACCGTCTCGACGGTCGTGGCGGTGCCGGCCATGTTTGGGCTCGACACCGTGGCTCTTGAGCGCGTTGTCGGGCCGCTGTCGGGCGACGGGCTGTTTCTCGGGGCGCTCGGGCTGAGTCTGGGCGCGACGGTTGGGGCGTGGGTCGAGGTGGCGGCGCTGCGGTACTGGCTCCGGGGGCCGCTCCCGGACGCGGGCCTCCCGTGGGGACAGGTCGGGTGGACGGGGGGGCTTGCGCTCGCCGCACTTGGGCCGGGGGCGGTCGTGTGGGGGCTCCTTCCGAACGGGCCCGTGCTCGTCGTAGCGCCGGTCGTGGTGGCGGCGTACGCGGCCGTCTACCTCGGGGCGGCGTGGGGGCTCGGCTTCGATGAGATTGACGTGTGGACGCGGCGGTTGTTTGGGTGAACGGGGGGAGGGGGCAGGGGAAAATGATTTTGTCACGGATGGGGGGCGGCGCGAACCATGAGGCAGGGGCATCAGTAGCATCCTGCTCAGTAACGTATTGGCGCAATGCTCCCGGCCCAGCCCGCTCCGTCCTCTCCAATGCCCGATTTTGACGAGATCGACCTTGGTCCCGGCACACTCCTCATCTCGGCCCCGATGATGCAGGACCCGAACTTCCGCCGGGCCGTGGTGCTGATCTGTGAGCACAACGACCGGGAGGGCACCTTCGGGCTCATCCTGAACCGCGAGCTCGATGTCCAGCTTGGGGACGTGCTCGACGAGTACGTCACCTACGACCCGTCGCTGTACATGGGCGGGCCGGTCCAGCGCGAAACGCTGCACTACCTCCACATGCGCGACGACATCCCGGGGGGCGTGGTGCTGCCCGGTGACGTGACGTGGGGGGGCGATTTTGAGACGGTACAACGGCTTGCCAAAGGGGGCGACGCCGCGCCCGATGACCTGCGCTTTTTCCTGGGCTACGCGGGCTGGGGGCCGGGCCAGCTCGACGATGAGATTGGCGAGGAGGCCTGGATCCCTGCCCCGGGCGCCGCCGAGTTTGTCTTCGACACCAGCCCCGACTCGCTCTGGCGTACCATTCTGCGGCGCATGGGGGGGGAGTACGCCGTCCTCGCCAACTTCCCCGACGACCCCCGCATGAACTGACGAGGGGGCCAGGTGGGGAAATGGATCGGCTCTTGACGGGCCGGGGATTGCGGGCCGGAATCCTTCGGGCCGCCATGCGTATACCCCTTGGTGACGTGGACAGACGCTCGCTCTGCCCTGACGTAGCACTCCTTCACGACGCAACACGCCCATGCCTGGTACCCCCGAGAACACCAAGACGGAGAACGAGCGGGACCTCAACTTCTGGGAGAGCCTCTACCTGCCGGAGCTGTTTAAGGGGCTCGGCTACTCGTTTGACCGAATGGCCAACGAGCCGACCTATACGTTCGAGTACCCGGAGGAGCAGTGGTACCCGCCCGACAGCTACCGCGGGCGGCCGGTGCTCGTGGAGGAGGACGACCGGCCCCGGTGCGTCTCGTGCAACCTGTGTGCCCGGGCCTGTCCCCCACTTGCCATCTCCATGCAGTCGAAGGAGGTGGACAACGTGAAGGAACGAGAGCCGGAGTGGTTTGAGATCAACATGCTCCGCTGCATCTACTGCGGCTTCTGCGAGGAGGTGTGCCCGGAGGAGGCGATTGTCATGTCGAAGGAGCACGACCTCACGTTCCAGAGCCGCGACGAGGCGGTCTTTGACCTCGAAGACCTACTGCGGCCCAGCGAGCAGATGCAGGACCGGCTCGAATACCTCGAGCAGTACAAGAATAAGCAGTTCGGGCAGCAGTGGGAGTTCAAGAAGGAGAACAACCTCCACAGCGTGAAGGACCAGCACTTCCTGGACTGGCTGGCCGAAGAGGGCATGGACGACCTGGACACCACCCACCAGCGTGAGGATCGCATGGCCACGGGGGGAAACCAAGAGTGGGGCACCGAGCGACAGGGCCCGCCCCAGACCAAGCACGCCGCGGAGTAGGCCCGAGCGGCGGGCCACAGCCCTTGACCCGAGAGGGGCACGGCTGGTCGGACGGAGGGCCCCTCCGTTGGCCTCAGCGCCTCCCTATCCGGTTCATTCCAGACATGCCCAGACGCAGATGGAAGAAACAATCGACATTGCCGAGGCGCGGGCCGATGATCCGGAGGCCCTGCGGACGGCACTCGTGGATCAGTTCGGCCACCTCGTCGACGAGGTGACGGCCCTCCGGACGGTCGTAGACGGGCTTCCCGACGAGATTCTCGGCGGGCGCCCGGAGCCCGAGGCCCTTACGATGAAGGAGCTGTACGGGGCCATCGCCATGCTGGACGCGGAGGTGCGGCGGCCCCGGGTCGACCGGGTCGTAAGCCACGACGAGCCGGTTCTGTCGCCGGTCGACGTTGACGCGGAGGTGTACGATGCGGGCTGGAACGAGCGCGCCATCGACGATATTCTTCGGGAGGTGAAGGCCGCCCGGCGTGCCCTTGCCGAACGTCTTGAGGGGCTGCCCCTCAAGGCCTGGCACCGTGCCGCCACGCTGGGGGGCGAGACGCTCACTCTCTTTGGGCTGGTTCACCGCATGACGAAGAGCGACTTCCAGCGGCTCCGCGACCTTGGCTATCGCCTCCACGGGGCCCATCTTTCCGACGAGGACGAGCCCCTGCCCACCTAGCAATCGGGGCGGTCGAATCGTGGGGGAAGAAAGAGAGGAAGGCGTGTTCGCGTTCGTCACTTGACACCCTGATCCCCGGCAATGGCAAAAGACACAGGCCCGTCCTACGACGATCTGGCCACGGCCTTCCGGCACCACAACTTTCAGCCCCTCTACTTCTTCTTTGGGGACGAAACGTTCCTTGCCGACGAGCTTCAGGAGCTGCTCATCGAAGAGGCGCTCGACCCGAGCCAGCATGACTTCAACCTCGACGTCGTGTACGGGTCGGAGACCGAGGCCTCGGAGGTGATTGGGCTGTGTCAGGGCTTTCCGGCCGGCGCCCCCCGGCGCGTTGTTGTCGTGCGCGAGTTCGAGAAGCTTGCGAACAACCGCCAGTTCAAGGACTACGCCTCCCAGCCCAACCCGAAGGCCATCGTCCTGCTTGTCTGCACCGGTAAGCCGAACCTGAGTGCCCACCCGTACCGCGCGCTGAAGGAGCACGCCACGTGGTCCGAGTTCGAGTCGCCGTACGACAACGAGATGCCGGGCTGGATTCAGGACTACGTGCAGGGCCAGGGCTATGAGATCAAGCCGAAGGCCGTCCAGATGCTGGCCGACTACGTGGGGACCGACCTGCAGCGGGCCGCCAGCGAGATTGAGAAGCTCATCACGTTTGCCGGCGATGCCACACGGCTCACGGCCGACGACGTGCTCGCCGCCAGTGGCCAGACGCGTGACTTTAACGTCTTTGAGTTGCAGAGCGCGCTTGGGGAGGGGCGTCCCGCCGACGCCCAGCGCATCGTCGACCGCATCCTGCAGCAGGCCTCCAACCCCCGCAGCGAGGCCATCATGATGGTGGCGGTGCTGAATGGCTACGTCGACAAGCTCTGGAAGCTGCAGAAGCCCGGGGCGCTGCGCGAAAACAAGTATGACCTTGCCGGCTACATCGGGGTCAGCCCCTATTTCGTGGAGGAGTACAAGCACGCCGCCCAGCGCTACGACCGCTCGGCCATCGCCGATGCCTACTCGGCCCTCGTGGCGGCGGACTACGAGCTCAAAGGCGGGGCGTCCCGCGAGGCCTCGCTCGTCATGACGCTTCTGTTGCGGCGGCTGCTTCCTCCGGATGCCCGTCCAGCGGCGGCGTAGAGGGGCGGTTTCCGGAAGACAGTCTCGTCCCCATGGTGCCGACCAGGGCCGTTTGCGCCGGTCAGGCCCGGAATTCACGGAAACAAGGCGTGGACAGTCGAATACGTACCGGCGACGCTCTTTCCTTCGAAATTGTGCTGTGCGAGCGCACCGTACAGGGGAAACCGTCCGGCCCACTCCGCGGAGGGCTGAGAAGGCGATCTCGTGCGACGGAGCGCCTCGCATCGGCGTCGCCAACGCAAGACGCACACCCGGCGAATCATTGCTCTATGCGGTTCCCTGAACGACCCTTTGACGGAGAGGCGTCCGGCGACGGGGCCCCCTCCTACGAGTGGCTCCACGAGTGGCTCTGCGAGTACGTGGACGGGACGATGGACCCCTCGGTTGAGGCCGTGTTCGAGCAGTACGTGGAGGCCAATCCTGATTTGAAGGCCCATGTGGAGCGCCTCCGTCAGACGCGTGAGTTGCTTTGTGGGGGGGGCGACAACGAAGGAGCGACGTCGGAACCGTCCGCGATGGAGTCCACACGGGATGTCGAGGACGACGTGCTTCGAGGGGCTGCCCCGGAGTTGGTCTCGGCGGAAGGGACCAGCCGGTCGGCTGTGGCCGTGGGGCTCGCCTCGTCCATCGCCGTCGCCCTCGTCGTGGGGTTCCTCGCCGGGTCGGTGCTGGTGGAGCCGGCCACCCTGTCGTCCGGGCTGGCCACCGCGGTCGAGCGAACCGACACGCCGTCGGAGGGTGAGCGGGGGGAAGCGCCGCCGCGTCCGAATGCCGCCGATCCGGGGCGCGCATCGCCCCTCTCGTCGGTCTCGCCAGGGGGCAGTTCCTTCACGTTCCCGGCGGGCGCGTCGGGGCCGCGCATGGACACGAGCCGTGCGGCGTCCACGTTCATGACGGCCGGGGAGCGCTGAGACGGACGCGGGCGACTTTGCGTCATCTTGGCCGAACACCGTCTGTTCGCCTCCGTTGAGTACTTCCAACATACAGAACGGGCTCTTAGCTCAGCGGTTTAGAGCGCTCGCCTCACACGCGAGAGGTCCCTGGTTCAAATCCAGGAGGGCCCACTGGTTTTATTCACAAGCCCCTGCACTGCAGGGGTGTACGTGTTTGTGGGGACAACACTGGTATAACAATTTCGACTGTGGGTCGGGACTTCTGTTAACCTGCACGTCTTTCCGGTGCCGCGACTGGCAGTTGGTTCGAAGGCGCTCTCCAACTCCCGCATTGCAGGTAGATGAACTGGGGCACCGTACTTGCCGAATCGATACCCACAGCACTCGGTACCTCGTTTGCTCTTCTACTGGGGCTGGTCGTCTGGCTCTACCGAAAGAACCGGGAACGTAAAGATTTGAGTCGGGCCCTTTACAATTTGCTTGTGGTCTGAGGGCTATCAGTAGGAGTGTCAGAATGGACTTGGAAGAGGTCCCGCGTGCCCTTTTCGAGGAAGCGCTGAGACGAGTGGATGGACTTCCTGAAGGCATTTCGGTCCCGAATCATCGTCCCCTCTTCCTCTTTGCCCTCAACACGAATACACGAGTGGGGGACGCCACCATCTTCTTAAATACGAGCAGTGGGGATTAGAGTATGATTCCGCCGGCGTCTTCGAGGATGTCCGGGAGATTAGCGACAACCAGTTGACGAAATTTATGGACATCGCGGGCACGCTCTTCTCGAATCTAAAGGGGAATCAGGATCGGCTTGCCGGATTTATGGAGCGGCACGCGAACTGAACCGTCCTGCCGTCCCCGGTGCGAGGTTATGCGCGGCAGCGACCGTGTGTCTATACGAGGCCTGTCTCTTCAGACTTATTCTCGGCCTCATGTCCACCCCCGACCGCCGGTACCGCGGCTACCGCTCGGATACGATTCGGCTCGACGGTTGGGACTACCGCCGTTCGGCGTGGTATTTCGTGACGATCTGCACCCACAATCGAATCCCGTATTTCGGTGCGGTCCGGAACGGCCTCGTCGGATTGTCGCCCGCTGGATGCATCGCGGCGCAGGAAGGGCGGCGCACGCCGGAAGTCCGCCCGTACGTGCGGTTGGGGGCGTGGATCGTCATGCCAAATCACGTGCATGGATTGATTGGAATTACCACCGCATCGCCCGGTCACGACGACGCCACCGGCACGGATGCATCCGAATGCGACGGATCAAACACCGCGGGTGATGTTGGCAATTCCGACGGTGTAGATGCGTCCCGCCACGCCCAGTCCAATTCGCCAAAATCCGTTCCCGTAGATGCGTCTCCGCGAGACGCATCTACGCAGAAAAACACGGATAAACCGAACGACGAATTTCGGTTGCGCGCCCATTCGTTGGGGGCTATCATCGGCCAATACAAATCGGTATGCACCAAACGCATCCGGGCGTCGTCCTTCCCCGATTTTGGGTGGCAATCCCGGTATTACGACCGGATCGTCCGCAACCGCCGCGAATGGACGGCGGTGCGCCGGTACATCTACCGGAACCCGACAACCTGGACCGACGACCGGCATTTTTCCGACGCCTGATCGAATCGCGGTCGGCCGCTTGCCGAGACGGAAACCTTCCCCCACCGTTTCTGTGCGCACATCGCCGATCTCTGCGCACACAGAGTAGGAAAGTTGCATGTCCAATCCGTTCCGCGAAGAGACGCTTGTTTAGGATCCGGCGGACGCGTTCAACCAGGCCGTCGCCAAGCTCACGCAGGGGCGAAGCTCCCTCTCCCTGGCCCGCGCCAACCGGCAGGTCTACCATCTGCTGAAAGACGGGATTCCCGTCACCGTGCGCGACGAAACGGGACAGGAGGTCGAGCGGCGGGCGGACATGATCGATTGGCGCTACCCGTTTGAGAACGACTTCCGCCTCGGCGTCTTCTGGCACACGCAGGGGAGCGGCAAGAGCATCTCGATGGTGTTTTTCTCACAGCTCACAGAAGGTGCAGCGCACTCTTGAAGGCAACTGGACGTTCCTGGTTGTTACCGACCGCATCAATCTCGACGACCAGATCTACAAGACCTTTGCCCGGGCCGGCGTGCTCACCGAACCCGAGGAGCAGGTGCGCGCCCAGAGCGGCCAGGACCTCCGCGTGCTGCTCACGCTCATTCAGAAGTTTCGGACCGAGGGCGGCGAGGAATACCCACAGCTGTCCGACCGGTCCGACGTCATCGTGAGGACCGACGAAGCGCACCGCTCGCAGTACGACGTGTTTGCGGGCAACATGCGGGCGGCCCTCCCCCAAGAACGAAAAGCTCGTCGTCGACTGGCGCGAAAAGCAACAGGCGCGTTCTGCAGTCCGGATGGCGATCGAGAAAGTCCTCGACGAATACCTTCCCCACTCGTACGAGACCAAGGTTTATAAGAAAAAGGGCAACGCTATCTACGAGCACGTTTATGACAAGTACTATGGCCCTGACGACAATTTCTATGAGACGACGGCCTGAGGTGCAAGGAGATATTTCGGAAACGCACCCTGAGTCCATAAAAAAGTACAGACACGTCTTGAGGCACGATGGTAGTGGACAGAAATGGGCTTATCATGTCGTCCTCTCTGCATTTTCTGAAGGGGCTCGCCTCTGTGTCCCCTAGGATTCGTGGCTAATCGTTCGACACGGCACGCTATACTGTGCTCCCCGTCCTCATCCGTCTCGATTTTGTTCTCGCCACGGCGCTGCTGGTCGTCGCGCCGCTGGGGCTCCTCGCTGCGGCCGTGCGGCGGCCCGCGGTGCGGGGGCGCCTTCTGGCCTACTGGCGGGCCTCGTCGCTGCTCATGGGGACGGTCTACCTGCTGATCGACGGCCGCCCGGGGGCCTTCGTGGCGGGCCCCGTCGCCCTTGTGCTGATTCCCCTTGCGCTCCACGTCGGCGATGGGCTCTTCGTGGCGGGGCGGGCGCCCCTGGGCGCGAGTGCAGTGGCAACCTGGTTCCGGCGCTGGCGGATCGGGGCCACGGTCCTCTGCGGCGCGAGCCTGCTGCTCAGCGTGCCCGCGCTTCGGTGCGTCTGGGAGGGGGCGGAGAGCCCCGTCTGTGCGGCCTGGCTGGAGCCCCCACGAGAGCTGCACCGGGCGCTCCATCCGTCAGTGGACCCCGCAACCCTCGGCGACGCTGCCGCCATCGGACTGCTGGTCTACGGGGCGTACGTCGTGGCCTCCGCAGTCCGCATCGGCCGGTGGGCCTGGTGGTCGTAGGCCCTCGCGGAGGCCCGGGGCGTGTCGGCTGAACGTACAGGAGGGGCGGCTTCGGGCAGATGGGGCGGCCCCGAACGCGGAACGGGCGTTGTGCGCCCGCAGGCATGCTTCGACAGACCTACGGCGTCGCCCCCGGCGCGCTGGTTCCCCCGGCCGTTCTTAATCCCCACGGCGGGTCGCTGGCCGACTGTCGGGGGGCGCCGAAGAAATTAGCCGGGCCCTGGGTAGCGTGCGCGGGATGGCACGCCGTGCGTCCACCGACGCCGCGCCGCACTCGCAACGGGAACGGCAGGGGGAAGGGCTTGGCTGGGGTGGGGCGCCATCCACGCGGCACGGGACGTAACGTAGCCTACCACTGCTCGTAGTGATCGACGATCTCGTTGAGGTTGTCGTGCTCGCCCTCTACGATGCCGACCACGAAGAGTCCCGTTTCGTCTTCGAGTTGGGCGAGGGCCTCGGTGTTGGGGGGGCGCCGGCCCTGGGTCTTAATGAACGTATCCTGGATGGCTTTCTGGGCGGCCTCGGTGGGGGTGTCGGCGGTCGCGACGCTCGAGAATGAATCAAAGCCGTCCTTCTCGAAGCCAATGATTGTATAGGTGGGCATAGAGGCAAAAGAAGAATGAAGGACACAGACGTGAAGTGGACAACCGTCGGTTCCCAATGCGCGTGCATCGTCGCCGTTTCCGAGAACCGACTGATCGGGCGGCCACGTGAGACGAATCGTTCGGGAAAGGAGGGCAAAAATCCCGTTCCGGCAAAGAAAAAAGCCCGGACCCCCACCAAGAGACCGGGCTTTGGGAGAAATGCGCCCCAAATGAAATGCACTCGGTAGACACGCGGACGTCCTGTGATCTAACGTCGTTTCTCGTTTCTTAATGTTTTGGTGCGTGTCGGGGGGCGGACACGCGGTCATAGACCGAGCCATTCGTACAAGAGGATGCCGCCGGCGACGGCCACGTTGAGCGACTCGGCGGCGGGACGGTTGGGGGTGCCGGGGAGAGAAACGGTCAGGTCGAGGCGGTCGAGCACGGCAGCGCTAAGTCCGTGGGCCTCACTGCCCAGCACGAGCGCAGAAGGGCGGGCGGGACGCCACGCGTCGGCGCGGGTGCCCTGGAGGTCGGCGCCGTAGAGGGCCGCGTCGTGGCGGCGCAGGCGGTCGAGGAGCGGGCCGGGGGCGTCTGTGCGGGCGAGGTGCAGGGCCCAGTGACCCCCGGCCCCCGCACGCATCACTTTGGGGCCGTACAGGCCTGCGGTGCCGGGCCCGGCCACAACGGCCTGTGCCCCGAACCACGCGGCCGTGCGGAGCAGCGTGCCCACATTGCCCGGGTCCTGCACCCCATCCAGCAGAAGGACGGTGCCGACATCGCCGAGCTGTGCGGGCACCGTGGCGGGATCGTGGAGGCGGCGCTCCGCCACGGCCACGATGCCCTGGGGCGTCTCCACGTCGGCAAGGGCGGCCATCGTATCGGGGGACGTCTCGTACACAGACACCGACAGTTGCTCCAGAAGGCCCCGGACGGTCGGGTCGTTGAGGCCCGCCGGGGTAACGACGACCTCCACGAGAGGGGCCTCCGCGTCGAGGGCGGCCTGGAGGGCGCGAGGACCTTCCACGAGGGTGCGGTCGTGGCGCCGGCGGCCCCGGCGGCGGGTAAGGGCGGCGATGGCCTTGCGGCGGCGGTTGGACAGGGGCGTCGGCATGAAAGTGACCAACAGAGGGGAAAGAAGACGGCAGAACGCGCGGCGGGCAACTGGAGGCGCCGCAAATCGTTCACTCGTTTTGAAAGACGGAGGCCGGGCATTCGACATTTTGACGGAGAATCCGGACCTTGCCTGCTCCGGTTCCCTTTCTCATTCCGGTCCCCTTGCCTCAAGAGAACGAAGACGTTCTCTTCTCACTATCGTCGCACCGTGTTCCGTCGCCCCATGCCGTTCAAGTTTGATGTCTACGAACGATCGGCGTACCGCGAGCCGGCCCCGATCGACCACGACAGCCCGTTCCAGTCCATGATGGAGCGGTTTGACGTGGCCGCCGAAATTCTTGAGCTCAGTCCCGGCTTCTACGAGTACCTGTGCCGCCCGGCCCGAATGCACGTGACGTCGGTTCCCGTGGAGATGGATTCGGGCCGTGTAAAGGTGTTCGAGGGGTACCGGGTCATCCACAACAACGTCCTGGGGCCCAGCAAGGGCGGCATCCGCTTTGCCCCGGACGTGACGCTGAACGAGGTGAAGGCGCTCGCCGGTTGGATGACGTGGAAGTGCTCGTTGGTAGATCTGCCCTTCGGGGGCGCAAAGGGGGGCGTGACGTGCAACCCGGAGGAGATGAGTCCGGGGGAGCTGGAACGGCTCACGCGTCGGTACACCGCCGATTTGTTCGACGTGTTTGGCCCGGACAAGGACATTCCGGCCCCCGACATGAACACGAACGAGCAGATCATGGCGTGGGTGCTGGACACGTACTCGATGCATGCCCGCCAGACCGAAAACGCCGTCGTAACGGGCAAGCCGGTCGGGCTGGGGGGCTCGAAGGGACGCCGGCAGGCCACCGGGCGGGGCGTGATGACCGTGACGCTTGCTGCGATGGAGCAGATCGGGCTCGCGCCGGGCGACTGCACCGTGGCCGTGCAGGGCTTTGGCAACGTCGGGGCCACGGCCGCCGACCTGCTGGGCGAGCAGGGATGCACCGTGGTGGCTGTCAGCGACATCACGGGCGGATACTACGACGAAAATGGCCTCGACCTGAAGGCGATGCAGGCCTACACCCAGCAAAACGGAGGCACGCTGGCGGGCTACGAAGAGGCACAGCACATCACCAACGAAGAGCTGCTGATGCTCGACGTAGACGTGCTCGTGCCGGCGGCCAAGGAGGATCAGATCGATCGAGAGATTGCCGAAGGCCTCAGTGCCCGCATCGTAGCAGAAGGCGCAAACGGGCCTACCCGGCCGGAGGCCGATGAGATTTTGGCGGACAAGGAGGTGCTCGTCGTTCCAGACATCCTGGCGAACGCGGGGGGCGTGACGGCGTCCTACTTCGAATGGGTGCAGAACCGACAGGGCTTCTTCTGGACCGAGGAGGAGGTAAACCGCCGCCTCGACCGGATGATGACGGAGGCCTTCGACAAGGTCTACGCGGCGGCGGACGAGTACGACGTGTCGCTCCGGATTGCGGCGTATGTGGTCGGCATTCGCCGGGTGGCGGAGGCGCTCCGAATGCGTGGAATTTACGCGTAGGACCCGGAAGGGCAAGCCACGACCGTGCAGCGCTCTGGCCTCGACTGATGGACACAATGACGATGGACCGAACGTCGGCCTCGGGGCGAAGGGGGCACTGTTGCTGGAGCGGGGGCACTGAGGGGCGGGATCCGATTGCCGTCGGACCTGTGTTGGGACTACTGGTCGGGATTCTCGTGTCCTGTGCCAATCCGCAGGCCCCGAGCGGCGGCCCGAGGGACAGCACGCCCCCCTCAGTCGTGCGGACGCGTCCCGCGCAGGACACCGTCAACGTGTCCACGGACACGGAGGCGCTGCGCGTCGAGTTCTCGGAGTACATCGAGCGGAGCACCCTCTCGCAGTCGCTCTCCGTGACTCCCACCTTCGAGCAGCGTCTCCAGTTTAGCTGGGACGGACAGGCCGTTGAGATTCAGTTCCCGTCGGCCCTGCGTGACAGCACGACCTACATCTTCACGTTCGATACGAACCTGAGCGATGCCCGTGGCGTCTCGCGTGAGGACCCGGCCACGGTGGCATTTTCGACGGGGAAGCGCATCAACCGGGGCCAGATTGAGGGACGCGTCGTAGACGGGCGGCGGGGCACCGCACGGCAGGGCGTGGACGTGTTCGCGTACGCCCTGCCGCCTGGGGCGGACACCGTTCGGCCGCTGCCGGATGCCCCCGGCTACCGCACGCAAACGGGGGAGGAAGGGCGCTTCTCGTTCGAGTACATGCGGGAGGGGCCCTACTATGTCCTTGCCCTGCGCGACGACAACCGCAATCGCCAGCCCGATCCCCAGGAGCCGGTGGCCGTGCCGCCCCGGCGGTCGCTTCTGGCCGACAGTGGAGCCGCCGCGGCGGTGCCGGTGGCCTGGCTCCTGGCCCAGCGGGATACGACCGGTCCCCAGCTCCAGCAGGTGCGGCCGGTCAGCCAGCGACGCCTGCGCCTGCGCTTCGACGAGCCGGTACGGGTCGAGACGCGAGCCCCGACGGCGTGGGCCCCGCGCGACTCGGCCACCGGTACGTCGGTTCCCGTACGGGGGGTGTACAGCGCCCCCGAGCGCCCGAACGCGGTCGTGGTGCGCACGGACGCGATGCCCGATGCGCGTTACGTCCTCCCACTGCGGCGGGGGGCGGTGGTCGACACCCTGGGCCAGCCGCTCAGGCCGGACACGGTCCGCTTTCAGGCGGCCACGCGGGCCGACACTGTGCGCACGCGGTTCCGGGGCTTCGCGTCGACCGGCCTCGGAGAAGACTCGACGGGGGCGCATCTTCTGTTGCCGGACGTACAGCCGAGGGTTCGCTTCACCCAGGTTCCCGACAGTGCGGCCCTGCGGATGGGCGTCAGCGTTCAGGACACCACCGGCACGCCCCGATCAGTCTCGTTGGCGACCGACAACGGCACGTCGTACCGGCTTCAGCCCGCCCCATCTCTCTCGCCCGGACAGATCGTCGACGTGACGATAGCCGGGAGCGCATTTGCCCGGCCCGACACGACGTTTCGCCGCCGCTTTCGACGCGTCACGGACCGGGTTCTTGGGGCCCTGGCGGGCCGTGCCCGCATCGTCGACACGACACGCGCAGACGGAGAGGGCCGAAGAAGGGGGAGGGACACCCCGGCGGTCCCCTCATCCCCCACCTTCGCCGACTCGGTGCGGACCGACTCCCTCACTCCCACGAGAGATTCCCTGAGGGAGCGAAGGGAACGTCCCCGCCGGGATTCACTGCTGCGCGACGGCCCCATCGCGGTGGAGCTGACGGCGGTCGAGCCTTCCACTCCGGGGCTCCCCCGGCAACTGATCACGTCGCCCGACAGTCTGTTCGAGTTTGTAGAGTTGCCGGACGGCCGGTACCGGTTTCGGGCGTACCTTGACCGAAACGAAAACGGACGGTGGGACGGCGGCCGGGTTCAGCCGTACGTGCCCGCCGAGCCGGTGACATGGCTGCGGGAGCCCCTGGAGGTGCGCCCCCGGTGGACGACGGAGCTGCCGGCTCCCCTGCGAATTCCGGTTCTGATGCCCGCCCCTGTTCCACGAGACACGACACTGCCCGACACCTCCGGGACCGCCGGACAAGACCGCTGAGGAACACTCCGCACGCTCGATTTCACCAAGCCGCCCTGCCCTGCACGATGGCCCCTTCTACCACTGGATCCTTGTGTCCCCCCGCCCTCACCGCCGAGGCCATGCGGGCGGCGGACCAGTACACGATCGAGGAGTACGGCCTGCCCGGCTTCACACTCATGGAGACGGCCGGTCGGGGCTGTGCCGAGCGCATCCTGGATGCCCATGGGCCCTTGGAGGGCGAGGCGGTAGTGGTGCTCTGCGGGAAGGGCAACAACGGCGGAGATGGGCTCGTCGTGGCGCGGTGCCTCGTGAATGAGGGCGCCCGGGTCCACGTCGTGTTGGCGGGTGCCCCCGACGAGCTAAGTGATGATGCGGCCCGCAACCTGTCGCTGCTGCGACAGCTCGGGACGGACGGAGCGGCCGGGGCGCGACTGACGATCGGTCCGCTGGACGGCCTGGAGACGTTGACACATACGGTGGCCCCGCTCCGGCCCCGCCTCTACGTCGACGCCCTGCTGGGCACGGGCCTCACGAGCGACGTGCGCGAGCCGATCCGTAGCCTCGTCACGTGGGTCAACGAGCGCGACGCCCCGACGGTGGCGCTCGACCTGCCCACCGGCCTGCACAGCGACACCGGAGCGGTCCTTGGCGTGGCCGTCCGGGCCGACCGCACGGCCACGATGGCCGCGCCGAAGGTCGGGCTGCGGGTTGGGGAGGGGCCCACCCGGGCCGGTGCGGTCGACGTCGTCGACATTGGCATTCCCCCGTTCGTGCTCGACCGGGTTGCGGAGCGGCCCGGCTGTGCGCGGCCGACGACCGACGCGGCGGTGCGAGCGTGGTGGCCGGCCCGGGCGTCCGGCGCGTACAAGTACAGCGTGGGCACGGCCCTGGTCGTCGGGGGCGCGCCTCCGTTTTCGGGGGCGCCGGTCATGGCGGCCCAGGCGGCGGGGCGTAGCGGGGCCGGGTATGTGCGCTGTGCTGGGCCAGACCGCATACACGCGACGCTCTCGGGCGCCCTCACGACGATCCCGACGCTCCCCCTCCCCACTACGGACGGCGACGGCATCGATCCCGACGCGGCCCCCGAGGCCCTGGCCGACGCAACAGACACGGCGGACGCGCTGCTCGTGGGACCGGGCCTCGGCCAGGCCGCGGGAACGGCACAGTTTGTGCGCCGACTCGTGCGGACGGTCGACGTGCCCCTCGTGCTCGACGCCGACGGCCTCAACGCACTGGCCGGGCACATCGATGAGCTGGCAGATCAACGGCGGGCGCCGTGGGTGTTGACGCCGCACGCCGGCGAATTTCGTCGGCTCGTGGGGGACGACGTGGTCCTTACGGATCGGGTCCGGGTCGCGCAGGCCCACGCGGAGCGGTGGGGCGCCGTGTGTCTGCTCAAAGGCATGCCGAGCGTCGTTGCGGGGCCGGACGGGCAGGTGTTTCTCGGAAGCACTGCCACGCCGGCCCTGGCGACGGCCGGCACGGGCGATGTGCTCGCCGGTCAATGTGTGGGGCTTCTGGCCCAGGGGGTGCCGCCGCTCGAAGCCGCCGCCGCGGCCCTGCACATAGGCGGGGCCGCCGCGCAACGATACGGGGCCACGCACGATCCCCGGTCGATGGTGGCGACCGATCTGCTCGACACGATTCCCCGTGTGGCCGCCGACCGGTTCGGGGGAGGGCGCCGGCGAGACTGAATCGGTCCCCGGTCCGACACATCCTTCTCCCTTCTACACCCGCCACGCCCAATGCGCCTTCCGTTGCCTCTCCAGACTGCTCACTACCGCCTGCTGGCGGTGCTTTGGACGATTGGCATTCTCGTCGCGCTAACCCTCCCCACCGGCAGTGTGCCGGGCCCCCAGACGACTGGCCTCGACAAAGTCGTGCACGCGGGCCTCTTCGCTGGATTCGGGGTCCTCTGGCTGCGAGGCCTATGCCCGCCGGACGCTGAGGGGCTTCCGCGGTGCTTTCGTCGGCGTGGGGGACTGTTTTTCGTCGGGGGACTCCTCTTCGCGGTGGGGACGGAGGTGTACCAGTCCCTGATTCCCCTTTGTCGCGTGGCGGATCCCTACGACGTCACGGCGGACCTTCTCGGGTTCGTCGTTGCATTTGTGGGCTACTACGTCTACCATGTGCGCCCAATTAGCCGGGCGTCAGCCTAGGCCGCAGCGATGCGCTGGGCGGCAGACGCCCTGCTCAGGACTTCCTGAGGGGACCGAGTGCCGCAACGGCAGCGTCCCAAAGATGAAACATCGAGGAAGTACTGGTGTAATTGCTCCTGTCAAATTCGCGAAATAGCCGTGTGCTCGCGCGGCGGTACCCGCACTGTCTCACAACAAGGTGACCCACCATGGCCCTGCGCAAGAAAGAAGGGGCGGATCTACGCAGCCAGTACCCGCTGTATGTAGAGATCGGCCTGGTTCTCTCGCTCACGCTTCTCATTGTGGCCTTCCGGGCCGATTTCTCGAACCAAAGCTCGTTTCAGGTTCAGATGGAGGAGCAGGAGACCGTGGACATGAAGCAGATTCAGCAGACCCAGCAGGAGAAAGAGCCCCCGCCCCCGCCGAAGCCCCCGGTTCCGCAAGAGGTCCCGAACAATGAGGTCATCGAGAACGAGACCGACTTCGACGCCTCGCTTGACATGGACGAGCGGCTGGACACCAGCCAGGGTCCGCCCGACGACGGCGAAGAAGAGGAGGAAGAAGAGCAGGAAATCTTCATGGTTGTGGAGAACCAGCCGGAACTGGTCGGCGGCATGAAGGCGCTTCAGCAGTCGGTCGAGTACCCCGAGTTTGCGAAGAAAGCCGGCATTGAAGGCCGCGTGATTGTGCAGTTCGTCGTGGACGAGCAGGGCAATATCCAAGAGCCGAAGGTCACACGCGGGGTCCACAAGCTTCTCAACGAGGAAGCTGTCCGCGCCGTCCGGGAGCAGAGCTTCAAGCCGGGCAAGCAGCGCGGTGAGGCCGTGAAGGTGCAGATGTCACTTCCCGTAACGTTCCGGCTGCGGTAGCGGGCGCCTACCGCCGTTCGGTCCATTTGAGCGCGCACCGCGAGGACCTCCGCGGTGCGCGTTTTTTTTTGTGCGAGTCATCGGGCGGTCGATGCAGGTCGCCGCGACGGTGGACTAGGAAGCCGAGTGGTGATCAACCGATCCGTCGGGATGCCCCACGAGGACATCGGTGGCCATTTCCAGAAACAGGCCGTGGTCGAGCACGCCGGGACGGCTGCAAAGTCGGCGACTGAGCTCGGCCGGGGCGTCGATGCCGTCGGGAAACTGGGCGTCGATGATCCACAGGCCCTGATCGGTCACCACCGGTCCATCCTTGGCCTCGGCCGTGCGGAGGGTCGGCGTCGCCCCGGCCGCCTCCAGCGTGTTCATCACCGGCGTCGCGGCCATGGGGAGGACCTCCACCGGCACTGGGAACCCTGTGCCGAGGCGGTGCACCTCTTTCGTCGGGTCGACGAGCACCACGAACCGATCGGCCTGGTGGGCCACGACCTTCTCGCGAGCGTGAGCCCCGCCGCCTCCTTTGATGAGGCGGAAGTCACTGTCGACCTCGTCGGCCCCATCGAGCGCGAGGTCGAGCGCTGGGTCGTCGTCGAGCGAGGCCAGCGGAATGCCGTGGGCACGGGCCCGCCGCTCCGTGGCAAACGAGGTGGGGACGCCACGCACGTTGAGGGCCTCGTCCTGAATGCGGCGGCCAAGAAATTCGAGGGCATAGGCCGTCGTGGAGCCGGAGCCGAGGCCGACGCACATGCCGTCCGACACGAGCTGAACGGCCGCCTCCGCGGCGGCCTGCTTAGCGGAATCGCGATCCATAGAAGGGGGAGGAGGGAAAATGAAGTTGAGAGAGGGGAAGGGAAGTGGAGCGCAGGTCCGCCCCCGTTTTAATGAGGGCGGACGCGGCCCCTGCCGCATATTATGCCTCGTCGAAGGCCCATGCAAAGCGGAGCCGGTAGTCTTGGTACTTGGCACTGTAGCCGGCCCGAATGACCTCAAATCCTTCGTCGAGGCCGAGGACCGTCATGCCGGGGTGCTTGTTCGGAAACGTGTCGTACACGAAGCGCTCGTAGCCACGGCGGGCCACGAGGTCGAGCATGGCGTGGAGAAGGGCCCGGGCGATGCCGTTGCGGCGATGGCCGGGATGGACCCCGCCCTTGGCGCTGTAGAACGTGGCCTCGTCGAGGCGGTAGCCCAGCTTGAAGCCGACGTTGGTCCCCCCCGACCGGGCGAGCAGCATAAGCAGGTCGTCCCGCTCGAACGTCTCGATGATGTGGGCATCGTCGAAAATGGTGACGTTGAGGCGACGGATGGCATCAAGCCGGTCCATGCCCACCTCCACAATGTCGAGGGGAACCTCGGCCATCTCGGGCGCACTGGGGAATGTGGAAGGGGGAGGTAAGGGCCTCATGATAAAGGAGGCGGGGCCGATCAGAAGCGTGTCGACTGGAACCCTGGTTCAATTCTTGTCTTGGGGTGCCGACCGGCGGCGGAGACCCGCAAGTCGGCTCGGGGCTCGGGCGGTCGTTCCACCACATCCCTTGGCGAGGGCGGGCCCGGGGCCGATGTTCGGCGCCTCGATGCTCCCTCCCATCCAGATGCTCTCCCCGTCCGATTCAGGATTAACATTGGTTCTAAAACGGAAGTCCGTCGGCATCGGGGGGATCGTCGGACGGGGGAGTGTCTTGGGACGGTTCGGTGGACGCCGAGGCCTCTCCGTTCCGGGCAGAAGACGCTTCGTCGTTCACCCCGGACGGGGCCGCTTCGTTCCCCGCCGTGGCGTCTTCTTCCACGAGCCGGACCGGTTCGAGAACGTCTTCGGGCACGTCGTCGACGAAGCGGCTCGGGGTCGTCATGTACTCGCCCTGCCCGCGTCGGTACTGTGTCATCGGGTAGGAGATGAACAGGTCCTCCTCCGCCCGGGTCACGGCCACGTAAAAGAGGCGCCGCTCCTCGTCGACCCCGTCCGGCTCGCGAAGGGCATGGCGGGAGGGAAGGGTGCCGTCGAGCGCCCGGATGAGGAACACGGTGTGGAATTCGAGGCCCTTTGCCGAGTGAATGGTGGAGAGCACGAGGGGCGGCTCGTCGGTCTCGTCGGCCTCCTGGTCGAGGGCGGTCAGCTCGATGGGGTCGAGCGTGAGGGACGACAAGAAGCGCTGTCGCGACTCGTAGTTGGCGGCGAGGCCGGCCAGGTGCTCTAGGTCCGGCTCGCGCTTCGGGTGATCGTCGGCGTACTTGTTCTCGAAAAGGGGCTGGTAGTAGCTGAGGACTGCCTCCACCTGCTCGGGGACCGCTGTGTCTTCGGACCGGACGTGCCGGAGCGTGGAGAAGAGCTGCTTCAGCCGGGCCGCGTAGCGGTCGGAGAACGGGGCGTCTTCCCCAAGGGTGAGCGGGTCCTCGGCCGCGCCCGTCGCCCACTCGATCAGAGACTGCGCCGTCTTGGGGCCGATCCCGTGAATCAGCTGGAGCGCCCGGTTCCAGGAGGCGGCGTCCTGCGGGTTTTCCACCACCTTCAGGTGGGCGAGCACGTCTTTGATGTGGGCGGCCTCGTTGAGCTTCATCCCGCCGTACTTCACGAACGGAAGGTTGCGCTGATTCAGCTCCACCTCCAGGTCATATGCGTTGTGGCTGCTGCGGAAGAGCACTGCCACGTCACTGAGGGGCACGCCCTCCTCACGCAGGCGAAGCACCATCTGGGCCACGAAGCGGGCCTCCATGTCGCCGTCGGCGGCCGGGACGAGGGCCGGGAGGTCCCCCTCCGTCGTCTCGGTGAAGAGGGTCTTGTCGTACGAGCGGTCGGCCTGCTCAATGACGCGATTGGCGAGGTTCAGGATCGGCTGGGTGGAGCGGTAGTTGCGCTCCAGCTTCAGGACCTCCGGGTCGTCGAACTCGTCGGGGAAGCGGAAGATGTTGCGAAAGTCGGCGCCCCGAAATTTATAGATGCTCTGCGCGTCGTCCCCCACCACGGTCACGTTGCCATGAACCGACGAGAACTTCTTCACCAACGCGGCCTGCAGGGCATTGGTGTCCTGATATTCGTCGACCAGCGCGTGGCGGCAGCGGCTGGCCACCTGGTGGCGCACGTCGTCGTTCGTCTCGAGAAGCTCCAGCGTGCGCTCCAGCAGGTCGTCGAAGTCCATGAGCCCGTGCGCCTTTTTGTACTGCCGGTACTCGTTGCGGAGGGCGTCGAGCGCCGCGTGGCGGTTCGTGAACTGGGGGTAGCGCTTCGTCAGGGTCTCGCCGAGCGTTTCGTTGCGGTTCGTGGCCGAGGAGAACATCGAGTAGAGCGTGTTCTTCTTCGGAAAGCGCTCCTCCCCGTCGGCGTAATCGCCGCGGGCCCGGATGACGCTGAGCACGTCGGCGGCGTCGGCCGCGTCGAGGACTGTGAAGTTGCGGGGGAAGCCGAGGGCCTCGGCGTGCTGTCGCAGCACCTCCAGGCAAAAGGCGTGAAACGTGCCGCCGCGCACCTTTTCGCAGCGGCCGTCGAGCAGGTTGGACGCGCGGGCCGTCATGTCGTTGGCCGCCCGGCGCGTAAACGTGAGGAGGACAATCTGCTGGGGCCGCGTGCCCGTCTCCACCAGGTAGGCGAGGCGGTAGATGAGGGTGCGCGTCTTGCCGGTGCCGGCCCCGGCCACGATGAGGAGCGGCCCCTCGCCCGCCGTGGCGGCTGCGTACTGCTGCTCGTTGAGGGCCTCCGCGTAGTCGATCGTGAGGTCTTCGGTCGACCCCGACGGCTCGTCCCGGTCCGACGACAGTACGATGCGGCGCGCCATGATGAGAAGCGAGGCACTTGTGCGAGGCAACGATGGAACGGAGGCCCGGGGCCGACCGGGCCCCAGGGGGGCAGAACACTAACTGCCAGACGCTGGTTGAGACAAAAACTAGTACCCTCAACACTGGGGAAAAGCAGGCCAGTCAGTAAACCTCTGGGGCGGGACGAGTGATCCGGTTGCGAGGGGTGGACATTGGGGCGGCGTGGTCCGTAGATTGTTGGTGCCTACCGCCCGGTGGAGACCCTGGCCAAGCCCCTGTCCGCACGAATTTCCTTTGCGAGCGAGACCGTCTTCGGTAGTCTATTATGGGAAAAGTTGTCGCGATCGCGAACCAGAAGGGCGGGGTGGGCAAGACGACCACCGCAATCAATCTTGCCGCTTCCCTGGCGGCGACGGAGCATCCCACCCTCCTGTTGGACATCGACCCGCAGGCCAATTGCACCTCCGGCATCGGCATCGCGTCCGACGAGGTAGACAGCTCCATCTACGAGGTGCTCATCGGCGAGGTCGATGCGTCCGACGCGGTGATGAGTACGGCGATGCCCTTCCTCGACATGATGCCGAGTCACATCAACCTTGTGGGGGCCGAGGTCGAAATCATTGATGAGACCCAGCGCGAGAAGCTGCTGAGTGCCGCCCTGCCCCGCATCCGGCGCAAGTACGACTTCATCGTCATCGACTGCCCGCCCTCACTGGGGCTGCTTACGCTCAACTCGCTCACCGCCTCGGATTCGGTTCTCATTCCGGTGCAGGCCGAGTACTTTGCGCTGGAAGGGCTGGGGCAGTTGCTGAACACGATCAAAATTGTTCGCCAGCACCTAAACCCGGACCTGGACATTGAGGGCGTGCTCATGACCATGTTTGACACGCGCCTCCGTCTGTCGAACCAGGTGGCCGACGAGGTGCGCCGGTACTTCGGCGAGCGGGTCTTCGAGACCATTGTGAAACGCAACGTGCGCCTCTCGGAGGCCCCCAGCTTTGGGAAGCCGGCCCTGTTGTACGAGGCCTCCAGCACGGGGGCGCAGAACTACATGGCCCTTGCCCGTGAGATTCTGGCCAACAACGAGGAACACCTTGGCTCCGCACAGGGCACAGGCGGGCGGGGCGAGGCGGAACCCATCGAGACGCCGCCTGCCGACGATCAGGAAACCTTGTCGGACGCGATCGGGGCGTCGTCCGACGCGGAGGAGGATGCCGCAACCCCGGCCGACGAGTTTTCCATGTAGTCCTGTACGCTGCAATCGCCGTCCCCGCCTGCTTCGTTTCCCTTTTTCGTCGATCCCCGGTTCCGCATGGGCAAGAAATCAGCACTCGGCAAAGGCCTCAGCGCGCTCCTGCCCGAAGAGCAGGATGAGCAGGCGTCGGAGGACGGCGGACACGACACCGATGAGGCGCCGGAGGAGCAAAATCAGCTGTACCAGTTTGAGGACGGGACCCGCCTGCTCGGGCGTGTCGCGGAGGTGGCGGTGGAGCGCATCCGGCCCAACCCGTACCAGCCGCGGCAGGAGTTTGCGGAGGAGGCGCTCGATGAATTGGCGGCGTCCATCGAGCAGATCGGCATTATCCAGCCCATTACGGTGCGGGCGCTGGGGGACGGCGAGTTCGAAATTATCTCTGGCGAACGGCGCCTGCGGGCCGCCCGGCGGACGGGCATGGAGCACCTGCCGGCCTTCATCCGGGAGGCCGACTCGGAAGAAATGCTCGAGATGGCCCTCGTTGAGAATGTCCAGCGCGAGGAGTTGAATCCCATCGAGATCGCCCTTGGCTACCAGCGCCTCGTTGAGGAGTGCGACCTGACCCAGGAGGAGGTGGCCGAGCGGGTGAGCAAGAGCCGAGCAACGGTCTCCAACTTCCTTCGTTTGCTTCGCCTTCCGCCCCGCATCCAGGCCGCCCTGCGAGACAAACAGGTGAGCATGGGCCATGCCCGCGCCCTCATCGCGATGGACGACGACGAGGCGCAGGTGGCACTGCTCGAAGAAACCATCGCGGACGACCTGTCGGTGCGCGAGGTGGAGCGCCGGGCCCGCCAATGGCACGCGGACACCGACGAGGACGAGTCGGTGGAGACGGCGCCCTCCGAAGAGGCCCCGATTTCCGAGACGACGCCCGGCCGCGATGACCTCCAGTTTGAGGAGCTCTGCAACCGGCTTCGCTCCCAATTTAGCACGCAGGTGCAGATTCAACACAGAAAAGACGGGGAGGGAAAGATCGAAATTTCCTACTACTCGGAGGAAGACCTGAATCGTCTCGTGGAGCTGCTGGCGGACGCATAACCCGCCCTACGCAACGGGACTGAGGGCGCCGGGGCGTTGGGGGCGGGAGGACGCGTCCCTCCACGAAAGACCTCATCATTTCCGGTTGATCGTCGCCCAGGTACCCGTGATCCAACTGCGCCGTATCGGGGTTTGCTTGGGGGTGTGTGCCCTGCTTTGGGGCGGCGGCCTGAGCATGGACACGGCCTCTGCGCAGCCGGACAGCGTGCGTGCCTCGATTCTGGAGGAGCAGGGATTTCCCCCGGACCACTCCCCTCGCGGGGCCCTCTGGCGAGCGGCTGCCGTGCCCGGATGGGGACAATTCTACAATCGTCAGTATTACAAACTGCCGTTCGCGTACGCGGGCCTGGCGGGCGGCGGCTACGCCATCTACACCCTGACCCAGCGCTATCGTCTGTTCCGGGACGCCAATCTTTACGTAATCGGGCGAAACCGGGCCGAAGAAAATGGCGGGAGAAATCCATACGAGCAGTTGAAGTCGGAGTACGACGAGGCCGTCGTGCGGCTGGGGGGGAACCCGGAGACCAGCAATGTTGGAGGGCGTCAACTCCGAGACGAGCGCGACCAGTATCGGCGCTGGCGCGACCTCTCCATTCTGGGAACGGGTCTGTTCTACGCGCTCACCATCCTGGACGCGTACGTCAGTGCGCACCTGCTGAGCTTTGACGTGGGAGGCGTTGCGCTTGAGGTGCGTCCGAGTGGGGGGGAGCCGGTGCTGGCCGGACGGCACAAGAGCTTCGATCGTGCACTTGGCGAAACGTCTTCCTGGAATTTTAACGGCATCGGGATCCGTCTCCACATGCGGTTTCGATGACAATGGAGACGACGCCTGCACTGGGCAAGATGTAAAACTGCCCCAAAATATTGCCTGGAGGATGGGGTGGAAGCCCTTCGATGCCGGAAATTGGTGAAACCCCTGCGTCAAAAACCGTACTGGTGGGGCGCATTTAGCCAACATCCGAATTTGAGAGTCGTGGCACACCAGAAACGGGGGAAGGATCCAGGGCCGCGTGTTACTTTTGTTCAGAACGGCGCGGCAACCCTTGGATGCAAAAAGATCGTGCTTAGTCGCGGGCACCCACGAACGCGCGGCATACTTTCGTCCTTCGCGTCCTGAACTACGCACTGCGTTCCCGCCTTTATGACGACCCCCGATCGCCCCCCCCGCCAGTCTACCCGGTCCGACGAGTCCGAACAGGAGGTGTCCTCCCAAGAAGGGTCTTCCGAGGAAGAGCCCTCCCTGTTTGAGAAGTGTCATCGCTTCTTCGACCCCTCGGGCGACTACGCCAAGTTGAAGCAGGCGGACCTGTACCCGTACTTCCGGCCCATTGAGGAGAGCGAAGGCTCCCGGGCCGTCATGAACGGAGATGAACTCGTGATGGCAGGGTCGAACAACTACCTCGGGCTCACCGCGGACCCTCGTGTGAAGGAGGCGGCGCAAGAGGCGACGGCCACGTACGGCACTGGCTGTACGGGCAGTCGCTTCCTGAACGGCACGCTCGACCTGCACCTGGAGCTGGAGGAGCGGCTGGCCAACTTCATGGGGAAAGAGAAGGCTGTGCTGTTCTCCACCGGCTACATGACAAACGAAGGCGTGTTGGAGGCCGTGGCCGGGCGCGGAGACATTATCTTCTCCGACAAGGACAACCACGCCTGTATCAATGCCGGGGCGCAGAAAAGCCTTGCGGAGACCAAGCGGTACCGCCACAACGACTTTGATCACCTCCGGAAAATGCTCGAGCGGACCCATGAGGAGCGCCCGGACGCGGGCAAGCTCATTGCCACCGACGGCGTCTTCTCCATGAGTGGCAAAATTGCACGGGTGCCCGCCCTGCTCGACCTCGCAGACGAGTTCGACGCGGCCCTTATGCTCGATGACGCCCACGCGATCGGGGTTGTGGGCGAGGGCGGGCGCGGGTCGGCCTCCACGTTTGGCCGCAAGGACGACGTGCACCTCATCACGGGCACCTTTTCGAAGAGCTTTGCCTCCATTGGAGGATTCTGCGTGGGGGACCGTGACGTGATCGAGTACATCCGTCACGAGGCGTCCACCCACGTCTTCAGCGCGTCGATGCCGCCGTCTACCGTGGCCACCGTCCTGAAGTCCCTGGAGATTCTCCAGAACGAGCCGGAGCGGCTCGACCGGCTGCACGAGATCTCGGACTACATGCGCGACGGATTTCGCAACCTGGGCTTCGACGTGTGGGAGAGTGAGACGCCAATCATTCCCGTCGTCATTGGCGACATGGAGCTGTGCTTCCGCTTCTGGCGAGAGCTGATCGACGAGGGGGTCTTCGTCAACGCCGTGGTGCCGCCCGCCGTGCCGAAGGGACAGGCGCTCATGCGCACTTCCTACATGGCCACGCACTCCGACGAGGAACTGGACGAAATTCTCGACGCCTTCTACAGGGTAGGCACAAAGATGGGGGTGATCGGAACGAACGGGCACGACGTGTCGGTGAGCGCGTAGTCGTTCCCGAACAGCGTCCCCATTCGGTTCGTACCGACGCCGTCGTTGTCCGACCTTCGCCGGAGAGGGGCGGCGTTTCCGCGTGGCTTTCCACAGCACCCCGCTCGCTTTGCATGCCGGCTTCCACCTCCGCCGTGACCGTCCGCCCCGTCGAGGGGCGGCGCGCCCGAACACGGTTCATCGATGTCCCCTACGACTTCTATCCGGGGCGCTACCCGCAGTGGGTGCCGCCGCTGCGCCGCGACGTGAAAGACACGCTCGACCCGTCCGCCAATGCCTTCTTCGAACACGGCGACATGCAGCTGTTCCTGGCTGAGGACGCCTCCGGCACCGTCGTCGGGCGCATTGCGGGCATCGTCAACGGCATGCACCTCGACAAGCACGAAGACGCGACTGGCTTCTTCGGCTTCTTCGAGTGCGTAGAGGACTACGCCGTGGCCGAGGCGCTCCTCGACGCCGCTGCCGACTGGCTCCGCGGGCAGGGCCTTCGTCGCATGCGCGGGCCGGCCAACCCGTCGCTCAACGATACGGCCGGGCTGCTGGTGGATGGGTTTGACCGGCGGCCGTCGGTCCTCATGCCCTACAATCCCCCGTACCACGAGGCCTTTCTGGAGCGCTACGGCCTCACGCGCGCAATGACAATGTGGGCGTACTACCTCCACAAGAAGTACGCGGAGTACGAACGGCTGCAGCGCGGCGTGGAGCTTGTCAAACGACGCACGCCGGGCCTCTCCCTACGCACGCTCGACATGGACCGTCTCGAGGAGGAGGTCCGCACCGTCCGCGACATCTACAACGACGCGTGGTCCGACAACTGGGGCTTCGTGCCCATGACAGAGGGGGAGCTTCAGCAGCTCGCCGACGAGCTGAAGCAGATCGTCGACCCCGAGATCGTGTTCTTCGTGGAGCATGAGGGCACCCCCGTGGGCTTCTCAGTGGCGCTCCCGGACGTGAATCAGGCGCTGCAGCACGTCCCGGACGGCCGCCTCTTTCCGTACGGCGTACCGTCCGGCCTCACGACGCTGTTTCTCCACATGCAGTACGGCGTCCACAAGTGTCGCATGCCCCTCATGGGCGTCCGGAAGGACTATCAGGGGAAGGGACTGGACAGCATGCTCGTCCTCGCCACCATCGAAAACGGACCGGCGAATGGCTACCCGGCCTGTGAGATGAGCTGGGTGCTCGACACGAACGATCGCCTCAAAAATCATGTCGAGTCGCTGGGGGGCGTCGTCGATAAGGAATACGCAATGTTCGAGGCGGCCCTTTCCGAAACCGGCTGAGGACACGACCGGTCGCCCCCCGCCGACGCCCGCCCCCTCACATCCCTCCCTCGCGATGGACCCCGAATTCGTCTACTTCGATCTCGACGACACCCTGCTCGACCACCAAAAGGCCGAGCGGGAGGCCCTGGCTGACACGCGGACCCGCTACTCGGCCCTCTTCGGGGCCCTCTCGGTGGACGAGCTGCAGGAGACCTACCACGCCATCAATACGCCGCTTTGGCGCCGCTACGCCGACGGAACGATCGGCAAGCAGGCGGTGCAGCAGCAGCGGTTCGAGGGACTGCTGGAGGCCGTGGATGCCCCCCACGCCGACGCAACCCTCGTCGCCCGGTACTACATACAGCGCTACGCCGAGCACTGGGCCTTCATTCCGGGGGCACAGGAGGCCTTCTTGGCCGTCGCCGATCGCTATCCGGTGGGCGTGATCACCAACGGCTTCGCGGAGGTGCAGGAGAAGAAGTTCGACCAGTTTCCCCAGCTCCGCGAGCGGACCGAGGCCCTCGTGATTTGTGAGGACGTTGGGGTCCTGAAGCCCGACCCGGAGATTTTCGACCATGCCACCGAGAGGGCAGGCGTCCCCCACGAGGACGTGCTCTACGTGGGCGACTCGTACCGGTCCGACGTGGAGGGCGCTCAGCCGGTGGGATGGCGCGTGGCCTGGTACGCCCGGAACGGCACCAACGGACGGTCGACGAACGAGCGAAGCTTCGCCTTCTCGGACTGGGCCGAGCTGCACGACCGGTTGTGCTGAGGGCTACCCGAGAAGCTGCCGAAACGACTCCAGGAAGACCTGCACCGAGCGTGGTTCGAGCAGGACCGTGAGCACGACCCCGGCGAGGGCCCCGCCCACGTGTGCCTCGTGGGCGATCCAGTCCCCCACGCCGCCCTGTGGACCGTCACGGCCCATCGCGTAGACCGACCCGAACACGTACCCGAAGGCGAAGAGAATGGCCGGAATGGGCAGTGCGAAAAACAAGTACAGGTTGCGAAGCGGAAAGAACACGCAGAACGCAAACACGACCCCACTGATTGCGCCCGATGCCCCGACCGCCGAATACTGGGGGTCCCCGCGGTGGGCGGCGAACGTGAGGGCATGGGCGGCCAGCTCGGACCCGAGGTAGAGCAGCAGAAACGCCCCAACCCCCAGAATCCCCTCCAGCAGCGGCCCAAAGAAGTAGAACGTGATCATGTTGAAGGCCAGGTGCGTCCCGCTGGCATGCACAAATCCGGCCGTGAGAAACCGGTAGAACTCACGGTGCGCCCGGATGCGGTGGGGCCGGAACGACAGCTCACGAAGGAGGGACGGATCGGTAAAGGCGTAGAGGCTCACGCCGAGGTTGGACACGAGCAGCGCGAGCGTGATGGGGGCTCCGAGAAGACGCTCCATTCGAATGCGGGGCGGGGACGGGGAAGCGAGAGATGGAGGGCCGGGACGACGTGCTGCTCTCCCCCGAAGAGAAGACTCGCGTGCTTACGGCCCATTCTTACGCCGCGACGGTGGAGACGTGGGCGAGGAGCGACTCGAAGATGAGCCGGCCATCGTCGCCCCCGAGGAGCGATTCCACACAGCGCTCCGGGTGGGGCATCAGGCCACACACGTTGCCCGCCTCGTTCACGAGGCCGGCGATGCCGCGGGCCGAGCCGTTTGGATTGGCGTCGTCGGTCACCTCTCCGTCCGCCGTGGAATAGCGAAAGAGCACCTGGTCGTGGGCCTCGATGCGGGCGAGCACGTCTTCGTCGGCGTAGTACCGGCCTTCGCCGTGAGAGATGGGAATCGTCACGACCTGGTCCTCCGTCAGGCCGTTCGTAAAGGGCGTGTCGGCGTTTTCGACCCGGAGCGGGGTGTCCTTGCAGACGAAGCGGAGCGACTCGTTGCGCATGAGGGTGCCTGGGAGCAGGCCCGCCTCGCAGAGAACCTGGAAGCCGTTGCAGATGCCAAACACAAGCCCACCCTCCTCGGCGAACCGCACCACGTCCTGCATGACGGGGGAGAAGCGAGCAACGGCCCCGGACCGCAGATAGTCCCCGTACGAGAACCCGCCCGGCACGATCACCACGTCCACGTCTCCGATCGACTCTTCTTCGTGCCAGATGAACCGAGTCTCCTGGTCGAAGACGTGATGGGCAGCGTGGTACGCGTCGTGGTCGCAGTTCGACCCCGGAAAAACGACAACACCGAAGCGGGCAGGCATGGAAAGCGGAGAAGGGGGAGACAGAATAGCGGGAGGACTTTGCGGGACGCCTTTCGTGCCGCGCGTTTCGCGCAGTCCATCATTCGTTCGCGCACACGCAGTGCGCAGCGTGCAATTCTGAGCGGCAGGAGGCAACAGTGCACGGGGATGAGCGATCGTTGTCAAGATCCCCCCTACGCTTCTACGTAGTCGAGCCACGCGCTTCCGTCCACGTAGTCGTCGATCACGGACGGCGTATTCGTGCGCCCGTACGAGGCGAGCAGGCGCTCGACCTTCTCCTGGAACGACTGTAGGCAGTTGGAGATCAGGTCGCTTCGAAAGCCCCGGTCGCCGAGCTCGATGACCATCTCCATCGTTATGACGCGCCCGAGAACGCGCCCCAGGTCTACGAGCTTGCGCTGGGAGAGCGACTGATCGACCTCAAAGTCGAGCGCGTCGGAGACGTAGTCGGTGGCACGGGCCGTCAGGTCGTGATCCTCCAAGAACGAGCAGAGGTTGCGCTCCTTTGCCTGGCGCATGGACTTGAGAATCGCCTCCGAAATCTGTTGGTAGAGGACATCGTTCGAGCCCTCGAAGATCTGGAATGGGCGGCTGTCGACCACCGAGCGGCCGGCCACATGGTCGAGCCGGTAGCCCTTGCCCCCGGTCAGTTGCAGGAGCGACTGCGCAGCGTTCTGCATGAGGTCCGTCACCACCGTCTTGGTGGCGTTGGCCGAGAGGGCGTCGCCGGCAAGGTTGTTGTCGGTGTGAGCGTGTTCGCTGGTGTGGAGGCACATGGCCGAGCATGCCGTGTAGGCGGCCTGGATGTCTGCAACACGGCGCTGCACCTGGTTGTACTCGAGCAGTGGCTTGCCGCCCACGACGCGCTCCTTGCAGTGCCCCAGGGCCTCGTCGAGGATGCGTTGGAGGAATCCCATGCCCATTCCGGGAAACTCAATCCGGCTCCGGTGCAGGGTGTCGAGCATCATCTTGATGCCTGTGCTCTCGGGCTGCAGACGATGCTGTGCGGGCACCTGAATGTCCACGTGATTGCGCCCGTATGGAATCATGTAGAGCCCGAGGTTCTCGTAGAGCTCCTCGACCTCAATCATCTGCTCGGGCTGATTCATGTCGGCAACGAAGAAGTCGATGTCGCGCCCCAGGTCGCCGTCGGCCCCCTGGTGCCGGGCGGTCACGAGCCAGAAGTCGGCCCAGCCCGTGAGGCCGGCCCAGTGCTTCGTGCCCCGCAGGCGATAGTCCCCGTCCTCGGTCTCCGTGTAGGAGGTCTCCATGCTGAGGGCATCGGTCCCGTAGTCGGGCTCCGTGATCATGAGCCCCCCCAAATTCTTCTCCTCGATGAAGCGCTCAAAGATCGGAGGCTTGATGGATTCGGCGCCGTACTTGGTGAGGGGCTGAAGAAACAGGGCGCCGTTGATGCCCAGTGTGAGGGAAAGGGCAAGCGACTCGTACGAGGCCGTCGCGAGAATGGACTGGCACTCGTGGACGTGGCCGCCCCGTCCCCCGTACTCTTCGGGAATGAAGACCGAGAGTGGGGTCATCGACTGGACCTCCCGCATCATGAACGGAGGAAGGCCCCGCTGCGTGCTGACTGCGTCGAAGTCACCGCGTACCCGGAAAACCTTGTGGAGCTTCTTCTGAAAGGCGTCCCGGAAGGTCTCAAATTCGACGGAGGTCCCGAGGTCTTTGGACAGGTAAGAGGCGATGCTCATTTTGTGCTGGGGGTCTCAAGGAGACAGTGAGCCCAAGTCGGGGCTGTAACGGAATGATATCGGTGGATTACCACGTTACCACAACGAGCACACAGCATCAAAGATCGACTGCGCAGGAGGGATCTGCAAACGAAGCTGCAACAAATCGTCAAAAACGAGACTGAGGAGAGCGAGCGAAGCGCCGCGGGCATGCCGCCACGGCACCCCAAGGAAGAGAACGGAGCCCGGTAGAAATGCGAAAAGGAGGAAGGCCGAGGTGCTTCCGGCCTCCCTCCTCTCGGGGAGATCAGATGGAGCTGTACAGACAGAGGCGAATGGTTCAGAACGGGAGATCGTCGTCCGGCTCGAACGTGTCGTCGTCCTCTCCCGAAGACGCCTGTTGATCCGGCTGTGGACCGGAGGGGCTGGCGGGTTGTTCCTGACGAGTCTGGTCCAGCGCCTCGTCCTCTCGGGTCTGGTCAAAGCCGTCCATGTCCGCCCCGCCTTGTCGGTTGCTGTCGAGGAACATCATTTCCTGGGCCTTCACCTCTGTCGAGTAGCGCGTGTTGTTGTCGCGGTCTTCCCAGGAGCGGGTCTGGAGCTTCCCTTCGAAGTAGACCTGCGACCCCTTGCTGAGGTACTCGTTGCAGATTTCTCCAAGCCGTCCCCACGCCACTACGTCGTGCCACTCGGTGTTCTGTACCTCATTGCCGTCGCTGTCGGTGTAGGTTTCGTTCGTCGCAAGCGACATGTTGCAGACCGCCGTCCCGCTGCCGGTGTACCGAAGTTCGGGGTCGTCCCCGAGGTTGCCAATGAGAGTAGCTTTGTTGACTCCGCGTGCCATGATGACCACCTAGCCGTGTTGTTCGAAGATCGATGAGCGCCCAAGCCTGCCTTGCGGTGCTGTTCTGTGGCCCCTATACGACGAGCCGCGACAAGTGTCCCGGAGTGCCGTTGTGACGCAGGCGAGCGGCAAAGAAAGAGCGCGGGCCTCAGTTCGTTCCGTAGACACACGAGCAGCCCGGAGCATAACTTCTGAGCCAAAGGATCCAAACGGTTTGGGCAGGAGGTTTGGCAGGTTGAGGCAGGGGGGCGAGAGGAAACGCGAAGGGAGGGCCTGGGCAGTCCCCCGCGCATTCCCGAAACAAAATTCTCGCACCAAAAAAGCCGGGCAGATGCGCTCACCCAAAGACGCATCTGCCCGGCAAGGATGGAGGCCTCCTGGGGACTGTGAGGTCCCAGGCACAACGTGACCGCGCACGCGACCGACGTTGCATGACAGATGACGCGCAATGTGTGTGCCAGACAGGGACTGGCTGGCCATCCTGCGGGTGAGCGCCGCATGCGCAGGGCGGCAGCGTACGCTCCTTGACACAACTGTCCGTCCGATTGGACAGGGGACGCGGGCTGTTACTGCCCGGACGGGGACGTGACCTGAGTCTCCTCGGCAAGCTCTCCCAAGAACCCAAGGGTGAGCGTGTTGAACGTGTCCGGGTGCTCAATCATTGGGGCGTGCCCACACTCGTCGATGAACTCAAGGCGGGCATCTGGCATCCGGTTCCGAAACTCCTCGCCCACTTCGGGCGGGGTAACGATGTCGTCGTGGCCCCACACCAACAGAGACGGCATGTCGAGCTGCGGGAGCTGCTCCGTGACGGTTTCCTCATCGGCCGAGCGGGCGATTTTGAGCAGCCGAAGGGCCCGCGGCCGGTCGTTTACGATTTCGAGCATTTCGTCGACCAGGTCCTCGGTCGCGTGGGCCGGGTCGTAGAACGTCATCTCCGTGCGCTCCTTGATAAATTCGCGGTCCTGACGCCGGAAGAACGATGAGCCCATCGTGGTCTCGTAGATGCCGGAGGATCCGGAGAGCACCATGGCGTGGACCTTCTCCACGTGCTTCAGCGCGTAGAGGAGCGCGACGTGTCCCCCGAGAGAGTTGCCCACGAGGATGACACTGTCGAGATCGAGGGTGTCCACGAAGTCCTGGACGTGTGTCGTGAGGCGCGGCACGCCCGTTTCCGACAGGGGAAAGTCGTACACCGGAAGGACGGGGGCGAACACCCGGTGGCCGTTGTCCGAGAGGGCCTCCACGGTGTCGACCCAGTTGCTCAGATCCCCTAGCATGCCGTGAAGGAGAACGACTGGCGGGAGGGGAGAGTCGGAGGGGCCCTCCGCGTTGTACCGAAAAGAACCCGTTTCGTAGATGGGGAAGGGGGTTTCGTGCATACGTCGTAGACTCGTCGTCAATGAGGACGGGGCAGTTCGGGGCCGCGTCGAGCATCGTTCCCGGCGGCAGAACGCCCGGAACGATGCTTCAGCCCCAGCGAGGGGCGACGCGTACGACCTGCGGAAACCCATCACAGAGGCGGACGGGGAGGGCCCAGCCCGGTCGGTGGGGAACGGCAAGATCGGCAGACGCGCGCAGGCAAAGGCCGTGTAGATTCCCAATCACGTGTTGCAAGAAACGCACGAGGCCAGTAACATTCAAAGTCCTGAACCCAAAGGGGTTCGTTCCGCTCCCCGGTCTGCCCCCGGGTCGAAACAGTGAGCGCGACGAAGATTTGGGGAAGAGGCGCGTTTGGGCCAGCGGATCCACGGCAGCTACACAGCCCCGATCGGGCCCTGCCTGACAGAAACTGAATCCTCGCTGTGCGGTACCATCCGAACAACCTCCCCTACACCATTTCTCGTCCAGCACACCGATTGTTCATGAAAGAGACGTCACGGAAACGCATGACTCGAATTGGGGTGTGCAGTGCACTGGCTGGGGGAGCCGTCGGGTTTGCCCTGGGAATGTTGTTCGCCCCGCAGCGCGGCCCCGATGCGCGCCGCCGTGTCGCGTACCAGCTCGAACGGTTGTCGGTCCAGACGGGAATGCTGTTCCGTCGACTCCTCCGATCCGGGGGAGAGAGCGAGGGGCGTCGCAACAGCGACGCTGTCGTGGAGGACGCAGAAACCCGAGCCGACCACATCCGCGACGACATTGACGCGCTGATGGAAGAGCTCCGCCAGGCGTCACAGGCCGACGACATGGACTGAATGCCGTCTCGCGTCGAAGCCCCGCTCCCTTTCCGTCGCCACCGACTGACCGACCGACCCCTACATGCCAGATTTGACCGTCCTGCTCTCCCCCGCCGACCAAAAGCAGCCCGGTGGGAATCCGTTTGCCCCGGACATGTTCGACTATCGCACGTCGGGGACATTCAACTACTTCGACGCCCTAAACCCCGACCGGCGCCAATTGATCGACACCCTGCAGACGGTGGTCGACGACAAAGACGATGAGGCACTCGGGGAGGTGTTCGGGGTGGAGGGCTACGAGCTCCAAGAGGCCACCCGCGTGAACGAAGAAATTTACGATGCCCCACTCATGTCGGCACTCGACCGGTTCAGCCCGGGCGTGATGTACGCTGCCATGGACTTTGCGAACCTTCCGACCGGGGCCCAGCGTCGCCTTCTCGAAAACGGGGTCATCCTGTCCGGCCTGTTCGGGCTTCTGCGTCCCGACGACCTGATTCCGAACTACCAGCTGGGCATGGAGGCCTCCCTGCCGGACATCGGATCGGTGGCCGACTACTGGCGGCCCATCATCAGCCCCATGCTGAACGACAGCCTTGAGGACCGGTGGGTGTGGGACCTGCTCCCGGAGGTGCACCGGAAGGCGTGGACCGACGAGCATCGGTACACGGCCCGCGTGGAGGTGCAGTTCGAGCGCGTCGAAGATGGGGAGCGCGTTCCCATTACCGGAGAAGATCTGGAGGTGCAGCGCGGCCAGTTCGTGAACTTCGTTGTGCAGGAGACGGCCGAGGAAATGGAGGACCTTCGGGAATGGTCGGAGGAAGAGTCCGACGAGCTCACGTTCGATGAGGAGGCCTCCTCCTACGACGAGGATACGAAAACCTGGAGGATCGTCATGGTACAAGAGTAGCCCGCACTGCCCGCGGGTCCCACCGAGATCCTGCTCTGTCTCGCCAATTGTTCGCGCATGTCCATCCCTCGTGTCCCGATGCCCATGACGCCTCCGGTTGTTATTGGTATCGCCGGGGGGTCCGGGTCGGGAAAGACGACGGTCCTGAACCACATTATCGAGGAGTTTGGGTCCGACCCGATTGCGATTCTCGACCACGACGCCTACTACCAGGACCTTGCCCACCTCTCTCCGGAGAAGCGGGCGCACTTCAACTTCGACCACCCCGACGCGCTGGAAACATCGCTCATGCGCGATCATCTCGACCGCCTCGTCGAGGGGGAGACGATCGAGAAGCCCGTGTACGACTTCACCACGCACACGCGTCGCGAAGAGACCGAGACGGTGGAGCCCCGCCCCGTCATCATCATCGAGGGCATCCTCGTGCTGGCTGAGCCGGCCCTGGAGGAGCGGATGGACATCAAAATTTATGTCGACGCGGCCGATGACATTCGGCTCATGCGCCGCATCCGGCGGGACATGCAGGAGCGGGACCGGTCCATCGAAGGCATTTTGCGCCAGTACGAGCGGACCGTGCGCCCGATGCACCTCGAGTTTGTCGAGCCTTCAAAGCGAGAGGCCGACATCATCATCCCGCGGGGGGGGCACAACGAGGTCGCCATCCAGATGGTCATGTCGCGAATCCAAGAGTTGCTCCGGCTCGTGGAGCAGGGGACGCTGCAGGCGTAGCCTCGTCGGGCGGGGGCATGACGCGGTGGGCTACGCCCGGCGCATCTCTGTCAGTAGCCGTGCGCCTCGCAGCACGAGATGGGGGGCGTGCACGGCCTCAACGCCGAGGTGGTGGGTGAGACGGTCGCTCCAACCGCCCGTAAGGACGAACCGGGGCGTGTCCGGGAGCCGGTCGGCGAGGCGGGTTGTCATGCCCTGCATGCTGTCGACGAGGCCCCACAGGATGCCGCTCTGCAGGGCCGTCTGGGTGGAGGTCCCCAGCGGGGTCTCCGGGAGCCGCAGTGAGACCTCCGGCAACTGCGCGGTGCCGGCTTGAAGGGCGTTTCGCATGAGGGCCGCCCCTGGCCCGATCGCGCCGCCCTGGTAGGTGCCGCTCCGGTGTATCACCTCGTAGTTGACCGCGGTTCCGGCGTCCACCACGATGACACTGCGGGACGGACCGCGTCCGTACTGCTCCCACGCAGCGGCGGCTGCGGCCAGCCGGTCGGTGCCCAGCGTGTCGGGGGTCTCGTAGTCGAGGACGAACGGAAGCGGCCCCTCGGGCCCAATGATTGTCGTGGGGGCGTCGTCCATGAGGGCCTGAAGGGCGCGGGCCACGGCGTCGGTGTGGGGGGGGACGACCGACACGAGTCCGATGTGCCCAACGGGCTCATCGGGGAGGAGGGAGGCGAGGAGGGCCCGCCAGTGGGCAGCCGTGTCGGAGGCCTCGTCCGGAGCGTCGACGGAGAAAACGCGGTCGAGGCCCTCGTCCGAAAAGAGCCCCGCCTTCACGGCGCTGTTTCCGACGTCGATCGTGAGAAGCATGCTGGGGGAAGCGGCTGTCTCGGGGACGCATTCGGGACACACGGATCGGTCCTCAATTCTGACTTGTCACGTCCCCGGCGTGCACCTCGGTCACCGTGCCGTCCGCCGTGCGGAGCCGCAGCGCCCCGGTCTCCGTGATGCCCTGCACCGTGCCCGTAAGGGCCTCGTCGGTGCCGGGGGCCTGGAGGGTCCGAGTGGCCCCGAGGGAGGCGAGGCGTGTGCGGAACGCGGCGCGAACGGACGCGGCGTCGCCGGTGCGCACGGCCTCGTACCGGCGTTCGAGGGACTGGAGAAGTTGGGCCAAGAGCGGAGGGCGCGGCACAGGGCGGCCGGCCGCGAGGCGGAGCGACGTGGCCGTGTCGGCGAGGGAGGCAGGAAAGTCGGACTGGTTCACGTTGAGGCCGACCCCCAGCACGACCACGGCGTCCGCATCGGGCGGGGCAAGAGAGGACTCCAGCAGGATGCCACAGGTCTTGCGGTCCTCTAGGAGGACGTCGTTGGGCCACTTGAGGAGGGCCGAGTGGGGCGACACGACCGTTTCCACCGCCTCGGCGACGGCCACGCCCGCGGCCACGGTGAGGAGCCCGAACCGATCGGGGGACAGCCCGGGACGCAGCACGACCGAAAAGAGCAAGTTTCGGCCCTTCTCGGCCGTCCACTCGCGCCCATGTCGGCCCCGCCCAGTCGTCTGGTATTCGGTGAGCACCGTGGCGCCCTCCGGTGCGCCCTTCGCGGCCCACTGGGCCGCCCGCTCGTTCGTCGAACCGACCTCTTCAACCCCGCGCATCGGCCGCCCAAAGTGGTCGGTGGAGAGCCGATCCTGCGCGTTCTTGACGAGAGAGAGGGCCATGGGACCAGAAGGATTGGTGCGTGGGGCGGAGCCCGTGCGGGGCAGTGCGCGAGCGCTCCCTGTTAGCGGGGAACGTACCCGGAGTACGCTGAGGTCGTGCGGAACTGTCGCGGGGCGCGCAGGGGGACATCTACGACGGCCCGGGTGCGGGCCAGGTGTGGAACCCAGGCCTCGTCGGGCGCCCGCCGGAGACGCAGCGTGATCTGGCTCTGTTCGCGGAACAGCAGGATCTGGCTGGCCCGGGTGGTGCTAAGGCCGACCAATTCGTGGGACGCGCGATCAATCGTGAGGCGGGCGTACCGGATGCTCCGGTCGGCGCCCCGCTCGCCCGAGCGTGCCTTCGCCTCCACCACGTGGGTCGGCGTGCCGTCCAGCAGCGAGTCGCGGCGGAGGGCATACCGGTAGGCCTCCTGGGTTCGGGGGGCGAGATAGGCGGGCTGATCGGAGAGGGCCTGTTCCGCCAGGTTGTTGGGGCGGGTGCGGCGGGACGGCGTAGGGGAGAGGCCTGCCAGCAGTCCGCCGGCCCGAAACTGGCCCGCCGAGTCGGCTCGCTGGACCGTCCCGGGGTCTGGGCCGGGCGGATACCGGAGGGTCCGTGTGCGGCGGGCGGTGATCGTCCCGGTCGTGTCCAGTTGTTCGGTGCGCACGTGTCGGGTGACGGCGTACGCGTCGAGGCGGGCGAAGGCCGAGTCGAACGCCGTCCGGTTGAGCCGTGTGAGAACGGCGAGCACCGAGTCCCGAGGCACATCTGTGGCCTCAATCGTATCGAGGGGACCGAACGAAGCATACTCTCCTTCGTGCTCAAGAGGTTGGGTGCAGCCCAGAGGGCCCCCAAGCAGCAGGAGCCACCCGCCCACAATGATATGTAAAAAACGGGCGCGTTCGGAAGGGGCGGGCTGCATCACTCATCGTCGGTTTATATGTTGGGACGCATTCCGGTACCGCTAGCGCAAACCTGGCCAAAAGTTTCGGCTCGCGCAGCGGGCTTCGTAAAGTCTTCGGGGCGTTCGGCCACCGACGCTCGCAATCGACCGTCCACAGATGGACACTCCCACACACGATTCGCCGTACGATCTGCTTCTCGACACGGCCGTGCGGGCGGCCTGGCGGGCGGCCGCCGTCATTCGGGAGGAGGCCGGCACGCCCAGCGACGTGCGCGACAAAGGCCGCAACGACTTCGTGACCGACGCCGACGAGCGGGCCCAAGCAGTCATCACGGAGTTCCTTCGCGAGACGTTTCCCCGGGATGTCATTCTCGCCGAAGAGGGAGAGGCGGCCCCGGAGAGCGCGTCGGTCGCATCGGGGCGGCGCTGGATCGTGGACCCGATCGACGGCACGACGAACTTCATGCACCAGGTGCCGCCCTACGCCGTCAGCATTGCACTGCAGGACGAGGACGAGATTGTGGTCGGTGTGGTGCTCGACGTGCCGCGCGATGAGCTTTTCACTGCGGTGGCCGGGCACGGGCTTCAGGTCGACGGGGAGGCCGTGGGCGTGAGCGCGACGGAGTCGTTCGACGCGGCCTTCCTGGCGACGGGATTTCCGTATCGCCGCTTCGAGCACACGGATCGGTACCTGGAGGTCCTGGCCGGCATCCTGCGCAGTGCCCAGGGGGTGCGCCGGCACGGGGCCGCGGCCATCGACCTGGCCTGGACGGCGTGCGGCCGGTTTGACGGCTTTTTCGAGACGGGACTCAACCCCTGGGACGTGGCGGCGGGCGCCCTGCTCGTGCGTGAAGGCGGCGGACGAGTCACGAACTACCACGACGACGGTGGGCTCACGCCCGTGTTCGACCAACAGGTGTGTGCCACCAATGGGCCGGTGCATGCCGACCTGCTGAGTCGCCTGGCCCCGATGGACGACGTGCGGCTGTGACGCGTGGGGCGCGAAACGTGCCCACGGCCTCCTCGGATTCAATCGCACACGTCACGCATCGTGCGTCACGCATCACGAACCACAGAAGAACGATCCTCCTCGATACTGCTTCTCAAACTGAACTCAATACGCCATGGACGGTTACGACCTGCTCGACGGAAAGACGGGCGTCATCTTTGGAGCCCTCAATGAGGACAGCATCGCCTGGTCACTCGCTCAGGCCTGTCACCGCGAAGGGGCAGACTTTGTCCTCTCCAATGCCCCGGTGGCCCGCCGCCTCGGCTCGCTCGATGAGCTGGCGGACGAGACGGACAGCCCCATCATCTGGGCCGACGCCACCGACGACGAGGAGCTTGCCGAGCTCTTTGAGGAGGTAAAAGACGAATACGGCTCGATCGACTTCATCGTCCACTCCATTGGGATGGGCGTCAACGTGCGCAAGGACGTGCCCTACGAGGACCTCAACTACAACTGGTACGAGCAGACGCTCGACGTCTCGGCCGTGAGCCTGCACCGCATCGTCAACCATGCCCTCGACACCGAGGCGATCAACGACGGCGGGTCGATCCTGGCGATGAGCTACATCGGGGCCGAGCGCATCTTCTCGAAGTACTCGGAGATGGGCGACGCCAAGGCGCTGCTGGAAAGCATCGTGCGCTCCTTCGGCTACCGGCTGGGCGAGCGCGACATCCGCATCAACGCCATCTCTCAGAGTCCGACCAAGACGACCGCCGGCTCCGGGATCGAAGGCTTCGACGCAATGTACGAGTTCGCCGAGCGCGTTGCGCCCCTCGGCAACGCCAGCGCCGACAGCTGCGCCGACTACGCGGTAACGCTCCTCAGTGACCTCACGCGCATGGTCACCATGCAGACCCTCTACCACGACGGTGGCTTTGCCAGCATGGGCATCTCCGATGAAATTGTGGAGGCGATGGAGGACTCCTTCGCGGAGGAGGAGGAGTCGTAGGGGCCAGCGCCGGCCCGGTACCAGAGACCTCCGGTCAAGGAGCCGTGCTACGGGATGCGTGCATCGTGATTGCCCCTCTACGGCCCACTCTGCACGCGTCCCGTTTCGCTTTGCCCGCCGCACCATCAGGTCAACGCCGTGACCAAACTGTTTATTGCCGACATCGATGGCTGCCTAGCCGCGCCCTATGAGGCGTACGACTTGGCGGGGCTCAACGCGCTCCGGCGGCTGCCGCAGGAGGCGGACACGGCCCCGGCCCTCACCCTCTGTTCGGGGCGGTCCTACCCGTACGTGGAGGCCATGACGCAGGCACTCAATCTTACGACCCCGGTGCTGTTCGAGGCCGGCGGCGGGCAGTTCGATCCGGTGGCGGCCCAGACCGCCTGGAGCCCGCACCTGACCGATGCGGTGGAGGCCAAGCTCCGCGTCGTGGAGGACTGGTTCATGACCGAGTGCGTGCCGGGCACTCAGATTTCCCTCGATCACGCCAAGCGCACACAGACGGGTGTCGTCTCGCCGGAGGCAGAAGAGATTCGGGCCCTCCGGCCCCGCACCGAGCAGTTCGTGGCCGAGGAGACCCCTGGGCTCCACGTCTTTGCGACTGACATCTCGGTAGACGTCGTCCCGCCCGGCATCACGAAGCGGGATGGGGTGGAATGGCTGGCCAACCGCCTCGATCTGGCGCTTGACGAGATGGCGTACATCGGCGACGCCGAGACCGACCTGGAGGCCCTCGACGCGGTCGGCACGTCGTTTGCCCCGGCCAATGCCGACCCGGCGGTGCGGGCTCGGGTGGACCACGTGACGGACGGGACGGTTCTTGACGGCACCCTGGAGGCCTACCGATACTGCCGAGCCCAGAACGCAGCGTGAGCTCCCACAGTGCTGAGCCCGGCACCGGACGGGAGTAGACACTTACGCCACAAGGTCATTACCGACGTGCGAGAAAGTATCCAAACGGAGCCGGCTCCCCGGGAAAATTTCCGATGTCCTCGATGTAGCAGGGGGACGCGGAGATGGAGAGCCGTGGAGAACGTATCCCGCAGAGCGCGTCCCTGTGTCCCCTCGTTCCCGCGTCCTGTACGCCCACATACAAAGGCGGTCGACCGCCCTCGGGACGATCGGCGGAAACAGTTCACGAAATTTCTCCCACATGGGTAACCGACGTGCCATGCGCACCACAGGGTGGGTGCTTTTTCTCGGGGGACTGATGAGCGGTCTGTGTGCGGCGGTCGCCCAGCCCAGCGCCCCGACCGACACGACCCGCGTGGGCGCCCCGACCACGGCGGAAGCGGCGCCGGAAAGGCTTGACCGCCGAGGCGGGGTGTTTCGGACGACGCCGCTGTTTTACGTGGCCGAGGAAGCGGCGACCCTTCACAACCACTCGGGCTTGAACGCCCCCGTGACCCAGCTGCCGATGCGCACACCCGTCCGGCGCCTGGCGTGTGAGGCGGACTGGTGCCGGGTGCACACCGAGGGGGGAACGACCGGGTACGTCGCCGACACGGCCCTCTCGAACGTCTGGGTGCGTGTCTCAAAGGCGAAACGGCGCGTCTACGTGTACCGCGGGACGGAGCTTGCCCACGCCTTTGAGGCGGACATGGCCTACAACTCCTTCGCCGACAAGAAGCGGAACGGAGCCGAGGACCGCCCCGACCACTGGCGCACGCCAGAGGGCGCGTTCTACGTGGTTCATAAAAACCCGCAGAGCGAGTTTCATCGGGCCCTCGTGCTGAACTACCCGAAGGTGGAAGACGCGCGCCGAGGGCTGGACGCCGGGCTCATCTCCCGTGCCCAGTACGAGGCGATCCAACAGGCCCAGGAAGAGCACCGGATGCCGCCCATGGGCACGGACCTGGGCGGCTGGATCGAGATTCACGGCGATGGCACCGGCGACGCGACCGCCTGGACACAGGGGTGCGTGGCCATCCGCAACACAGCCATGGACGTGATCTGGGAGCAGGTCCGTGTCGGGACGCCGGTCCTCATCGAATGATGATGCCCCGCCGGTGCGGCCGCCGTGGGCATGGGCCCGAGTTAGGAACGCCTCCGGGCCGGGCTCCTACCATCGTATCACAATTTCACCCATCTCACGGATTACAGGATTGTGTCATGTTTTCAACTCGTAATGTTGGGACAGCGTTCATAGGAATCTTCTTCCTCTTTGTTGTTGGGTGTGGCGGGGGCAACAGCCCCACGGCGCCGCCGGACGATTGGCAGACCTCGGACTTGCACTGGTGGGAAGAGGGGGCCGACACCTCGGCGGTGTTCACCAACCTTGATAGTCTCTCTGGAATGGGCGTCGGGACCGCAGAGGTGCAACTGGCGGCGAACGGCGATGTCACCCCGGAGCAATTCCAGGCCGCAATCAAGCGCAGCCTCCTGCCGCTCTACCGCAACAATCCGATGGTCGTTGACTCGCTCTTCGGCGAGTATGCTGCCCCGCAGTTGGAAGAGGTGGATCTGAGCGGGGATGTGCTGCAGAGCAACGGCGAGCTGAAGTCGGACCTGCTGAACAAGAACCAGAAGATGGCCTACGAGGCGATTACCGAGTATTTCCGTGAGCCGCAGCGGGAGCAGTCGCCCGACAACATCGTCTGGCCCGACAGTCTGCGGTCGGAGGAGTACTCCGGCGTCGTGAAGCTCCAGGCGCACCTCGCCCCCGAAGGAGAAGGGGAAGAGGCCGTCGCCCGGGCCAACGCGGTCGAGGTGCTCTCCGGGCCGCACCCGACGCTCAACCGAATTGCCCTGAAGGCCGCCACTCAGGCCACGTGGCAGCCCGCCTACGTCCTGAAGGACGGCAGCTGGAGCCCGACCGAGAGCTGGGTCCAGTTCAACATTCCCTTTCAGACGCGGTAGCCTCTACCGGACCGGGCGGTCCGTCCGGCGTCGTTCCCTTCGGCCCCTCTGCCCCGTGCGGAGGGGCCGAACGTGTTTGGGAATGAGCGGTGAGGCGGCCGGGGCAGCCACCGTGAGGGGCCGCTAGGCCACGAGGACGCCGGCAACCGTGGCCGTGAGCCAGGACGCAAGGGCACCCCCGAGCACAGCCCGCAGGCCGAGCGCCGCGATCTCGCTCTTGCGCGACGGCGCGATGCCGCCAATGCCGCCAATCTGGATCGCGATGGATGAGAAGTTGGCGAATCCACACAGGGCGTACGTGCCGATGATCATGGACCGTTCGCTGATTGCCCCCTGGAGGTCGCGCAGCGAGGCGTAGGCCACGAACTCGTTCACGGCCACCTTCTCGCCGAGCAGCGTGCCGAACTGCAGAATGTCGGCCGCCCCCACGCCCATCGCCCAGGCCAGCGGGGCGAAGAGGAATCCGAAGATCGCCTCCAGCGAGAGCGCCTCAAAGCGGCCGCCGGACGTCTGGGCCACGAGCTGGTTCACGTCGTAGAGCTCGACGCCGTAGACCACCGGCGCGCCCACCCACTCAAAGCCGGCGTTGATGGTGCCGATGAGGGCCAAAAACGCCAGCAGCATGGCCCCCACGTTCAGGGCGAGGTGCAGCCCGTCGGAGGCGCCGTTGGCGGCGGCCTCGATGACGTTGTCCGCCCCCTCGGTGTCCTGAACTTCAGCGCCCCCTTGGGTGTCGGGCGTTTCGGTCTCCGGCACCAGAATTTTCGCCATCACGATGGCTGCGGGGGCGCTCATCACCGAGGCCGACAGGAGATGCTTCGCGAAGAGCTGTCGCGACTCGGGCGAGTCCCCGCCCAAAAACCCGATGTAGGCGGCCAGGACCCCGCCGGCGATCGTCGCCATGCCCCCCGTCATGAGCGTCATGATCTCGCTGCGCGTCATGTCTTCCACGTACGGCTTCACGGCCAGGGGGGCCTCCGTCTGCCCGATGAACACGTTCGCCGCGGCGGCCAGCGACTCGGCCCCCGAGATGCGCAGCGTCTTCTGCATCACCCACCCCATTCCGTTCACGAGTGGCTGCACGATGCGCAGGTGGTAGAGCACCCCCATCAGCGAGGCGAAAAAGACGATCGTCGGCAGCACCTGGAAGGCAAAGTTGTTGCCCTCGTCCGGATTGCCCAGGTCGCCGAAGATGAACTCCGACCCCTCGTACGTAAACGACAGCAGCGTGTCAAAAAACGTGGCGAGGGTGTCGAACAGCATCTCGCCCGGCCCGGTCTTCAGGACGAGGAGCGCGAAGAGGAGCTGCAGCCCGATCCCCATGCCCACGAGCCGCCAGTTGATGGCCTTGCGGTTGGTGGAGAACAGCACGGCAATGCCGATGAAGACAGCCACGCCGATGAGGCCACGGAGCAGGGCGACGGGAAGCGACATGGAGACGCGCAAGGGGGTAGACGAGAGGATAGTGCAGTGGAGCCCTTCCCCCCGAGCCGAGCGTAAAATAACCACCAGGGACGCGAACACAAGTTGGCCGCACCGCGAGTGCCTGTCGCGCGTCTCGCCCCCCTGCAAACACGACGAGGGCACCCGGCGGAGGCCCGGTGCCCTCGAGGAGAAGCAGCAAAGCGGGGCTCGTCCCCTTCTAGCGGTCCGAGCTAGAGGAGGATCCCGTGGAAGAGGACTCCACGGCGTCCGACGGCGTCCAGGTGTTGTTGCCCCGGTTCATGTCCGGTAGAATCTGGTTGGGGTCGATGGTCACCTTCCGCAGCGGGCCATCCGTTACGCGGAGCGTGTTGGTGTCCTGGGTGTAGAAGGCCTCGGCGGGGACGCGGCGCTGCTCGGTCGAGCCGTCCGCGTGGGTGAGCTGCACGGTCACCGGCAGCATCAGCTCCTTGTTCTGCGAGATCGTTACCATCGTGGTGTCGCCGGTCGCCACCGAGTCGACCGCCGGGTCCAGCGCGTCTGTCTCGTAGAACCAGCTGCGCCAGAACCAGTCCAGGTCCTCCCCGCTTACGTCCTCCATGGTGCGGAAAAAGTCGGCGGGCTTCGGGTGCTTGTAGGCCCACCGGTCGACGTATTCCTTGAAGGCCGAGTCGAAACGCTCGGGCCCCAGCACGTGCTCGCGCAGCACCATGAGGCCGTAGCCCGGCTTCAGGTAGGCGAGAAACCCGAGGGCGTCGTCCCGAATGCGATCGGCGTACGTCATGATGGGCTGGTCCCCGAAGGGCGAGTCCATCTGCTTCGTCACGTAGTTTGAGAGGCCGCCCATGACCTTTGCCGGAGGCACCCGGCCCTGGCCGTAGAAGTCGAGTGCCGAGTACTGGTTTATGAACGTGTTCAGGCCCTCGTCCATCCAGACCCAGCGGCGCTCGTCGGACCCGACGACCATCGGAAACCAGGTGTGGCCGAACTCGTGGTCGGTGACCTGGAAGAGAGAGCGCCCCCGCGAGTTGACGTCGCAGAACACGATCTGCGGGTACTCCATGCCCTGCGCCCGCCCGGCCACGTTGATCGCGTTGGGGTAGGGATACGGCGTCACGAAGTCGGAGTAGAACTCGATGGAGTGCTGCGTGTACGCGGTCGACCGCTCCCAGCCGGGCTCCTGGTCGGTGCCGAGGCCCTCCTTCGGGTACAGCGACTGGGCCAGCACCGTGCGGTCCCCCGCGTCGGCCCGCGCGGCGTCCCAGATGAAGGCCTGGGAGGCCGCCCACGCAAAGTCGCGCACCCGATCGGCCTCGTACCGCCAGGTGAGGGGGCCCTCCCCGTCGGGACGAGTGTCGGGGCGTCCCACCTCGGTGCTGTCGATAATCATGACCGACTCACGGCTCTCCCGGGCGTCGGCCAGGCGATCCCGCTGCGTGTCGGTCAAGACCTCATCGGGGTTCTGGAGACGTCCGGTGCCACCCACGATCATGTCGCGCGGCACTGTGATGTTGACGTTGAAGGTGCCGTACTCCAGGTAGTACTCGCCCTGCCCTAGGTAGGGAAGCGGGTTCCAGCCGTGGACATCGTCGTAGACGTACATCCGGGGGTACCACTGGGCGAACTGGTAGACCGTGCCGTCCTCCATGTCCATCCAGCCGTGGCGGTCGGCGCCGTCCTTCGGCAGCGTGTACTCGAAGTCGAACGAGAGCTGCAGGCTGTCGCCGGACGCGAGCGGTGCGTCGAGCGATACGCGCATCCGGGTGCCGTCGACGAGCGTGTCCGGGGTCGCCGTCTCCCCATCCCGTTGGATGCGAAGGTTGGAGAGGTCGTATCCGGCCTCCTCAAAGAAGCCCCCGAAGCGGGCGTCGGCGGACACGGCGGCGTTGCCGCGGCTGCCCGTCTTGAAGTAGTTCTGCTCCAGCTGTACCCAGAGCCGCTCCAGGGCCTCCGGGGCATTGTTCGTGTAGGTGATCGTCTCGGTGCCGGTGACCCGGTTGGTGGCCGTGTCGAGCGCGACGTCGATCCGGTAGTCGGCCTCGTTCTGCCAGTAGGCACGTCCGGGACTTCCGTCGGCGTCCCGGTACCGATTCGGGGTGGGGAAGTCGACCGGCGCGAACGACGTGAGGTTGTGGGGCGGAACGTCCTCGGGACTCTGCTGGGCAAGGGCCGAGCCGCCGAGCATAGGAGCGAGCGCCGCGACCAGAACGCCGGCGAGGAGGCGGAAGCGAAGAGGCATGGCGGGGGAAGGAGGGGATGGCGGAAGGACAAATCAGACACAACATAGTCCCCTCGCGGGCAAATTTGAAGGGCGAGTACGTTAAAGCCCAATTAGGGCGGAAGCGCTGATCGGCCCCTGGCCGGAAGGCAAGGGGCGAACGCGACCGCGCCTGGAGCGTACAGAACCGCGTCACTGCAGTTGCCTCGCGTCAATGCCCTGCACCAACCCCCGCTTCGCCGCATGCGTCGCATTCCGATCCGTCGCTCCACGCCCCAGACCCAGGTCGACCCCGATCCCGAGGCCGAGGAGCGCATCCTCGACGGCCTCAACGAGAAGCAGCGCGAGGCCGTGACGACCACCGAGGGGCCCGTCATGATTATTGCCGGGCCGGGCTCCGGCAAGACGCGTGCGCTGACCCATCGCATCGCGTACCTGCTGGCCACCGGCCGGGCGCAGCCCCGCGACATCCTGGCGCTCACGTTTACCAACAAGGCGGCGGGCGAGATGCAGGAGCGGGTGGAGGCCCTCGTGGGCGACGACGCAAAGGGGATGTGGGTGAGCACCTTCCACTCCGCCTTTGCCCGCCTGCTGCGGCGGGAAGGGGACAAGATCGGCTACTCGAAAGACTTCTCGATCTACGACACGTCCGACTCGAAGCGCCTCATCCGACAGCAGATGAAGGGGCGCTCCCTCGACACCGACGTGGTGAAGCCGCGGTCGGTCCAGCGCATGATCTCCAGTGCCAAAAACGAGATGATTGGCCCGCAGGAGTACGCGGACGTGGCGCGGGGGGACCAGCAGGAGATGGTCGCGGAGGTCTACCCGGCCTACGAGCGGGCCCTCAAGCAGGCCAATGCGCTCGATTTTGACGACCTGCTCCTCAAGCCGATCGAGCTGTTCGAGCAGCACGAGGAGGTTTTGGAAAAATACCAGACGCGCTGGCAGTACGTCCACATCGACGAGTACCAGGACACGAACCAGGCGCAGTACGTCCTCGCCCGCAGGCTCGCCGACCGGCACAACAACCTCTGCGTGGTGGGGGACGACGCGCAGAGCATCTATGCCTTCCGCGGGGCCGACATTACCAACATTCTCAACTTCGACAACGACTACCCGGACGCCACGACGATCCGGCTGGAGCGCAACTACCGCTCCACCGAGAACATCATCCGCCTGGCCGATTCGATCATCGAGGAGAATGACGACCAGATTGAGAAGAGCCTGTGGACGGACAACGCGGAGGGAGAGTACGTGGCGCTCATGGAGGCGCTCAGCGAGAAGGACGAGGCGCAGAAGATTGAGCGCCGGGTCCGCGATCTTCAGCTGCGGGAGGGGATGGAGTACGGCGACTTTGCGGTCCTCTACCGCACCAACGCGCAGAGCCGTGCCATCGAGGAGGCGCTCCGCGCAGAGAACGTGCCGTACCGCGTGATCGGGGGCACCTCCTTCTACGAGCGGAAGGAGATCAAGGACGTGCTCGCCTACCTGAAGCTGCTGGTGAACCCGAACGACACGGCCAGCCTGCAGCGCATCATCAACTATCCCACGCGGGGCATTGGGGACAAGACCCAGGAGCGCCTTCAGCGCTACGCCCAGCAGCAGGGCCTCTCGCTGTGGCAGGCGGTGGAGCGGGTGGAGGAGATCGAGACGCTGGGCACCCGCGCCGAGCGGGCCGTGGGCACGTTTCGGCGCCTGATCGCCCGCTACGCCTCGAAGGCGGGCACCGGCAGCGTGCCGCCCGACGAGCTCGCACGGGACCTGATTCAGGACGCGGGCCTCCTCAGCGAGCTGCGCAAGGAGCACACCCGCGAAAACCTGCAGCGCTGGGAAAATGTGCAGGAGCTGATCAGCGCGCTGGCCGAGTACGTGGAGTCCGCCGAGGACGCCACCATCAGCACGTTCCTGCAGGAGGTGGCCCTCATGACGGACCAGGACGAGGCGGGGGACGAGGACGACAAGGTGACTCTCATGACGCTCCACGCTGCGAAGGGGACCGAGTATCCGGTCGTCTTCGTCGCGGGGCTGGAGGAGGGCCTCTTTCCGCTGGAGCAGGCCACCCAAGAGAAGGCCGAGCTGGAGGAGGAGCGGCGCCTCTTCTACGTTGGCGTGACGCGGGCGGAGGCGCGGCTCTACCTCAGCTGGGCACGCAGCCGCTACCGCTACGGCGAGCAGACCTCCAACACGCGGAGCCGCTTCCTGGAGGAGGTCGACTCCGACGTCGTGCGCACGGAGGCGGGCGGCGAGCTGGAGCAGCAGACGGACCGCTTCTCCGCGGAAAGTGGGGTCAGCAGCGGCCAGGAGTACGACGAGATGGACCCGCACTACTACCGCCAAGACCTCAGCGGCGACGGGGGAAAGGGTTCATCCTCGGAGGGCCTCCGTCGCATCGAGTCGACCGACGGGGGCGGTGGGCGGCGTGTGGTCTACGACGAGGGGCACGGCGAGATCGTGCCGGGGGCCCGGGTGGAGCACCAAACGTTTGGGCAGGGCAAGGTGCAGTCCGTAGAGGGGGAGGCCGAAAAGGCGGCCGCAGTCGTCTTCTTCGGCGCCGACGTGGGCAACAAGAAGCTGAAGCTCAAATACGCGAACCTGCGCGTCATCGGATAGCCGGCGGGCAATGAGTTCGAGAAGAGCCGCTTTTCCCGCGTGTCTGCCTGCGCCCCGTTTAACGTTGGAACGTTCAGCGTTGAACGGTATGTGACACTGGGCTCTTGCGGATTGGCCGCGGCTCAAGCAGATATCATCCAATCAAGAAACAACGTTATGCATATTCTCACGACCATCGGCCCCGACAACGCCACGAAGGCCGTCCTTCCCTTTATCGCTGGCAAGGGGGCCATGACCCGCGACGAGACGGTGGCAATGTTTGCGATGCAGGAGGCCACCTACCTCGGCGCCCCCGGCCAGGCCGACCTGTCCGAGCTCAAGGCGCCGGGCCTGCCTCCCGTGCAGGCGGTGCTCGATGCCCTTCAGGCCCACGACGCGCTCGACGAGTTTGTGGTCTGCGCCCCGTGCGCGGAGGTGCGCGGCATCACAGAGGCCGACCTCGCGCCCTGGGCCACGTTCGGCGGGGCCGACGACCTGGCGCGCCAGGCCGCCGCGCACGACACGACGATGACGTTTTAGCGAGGCGCGCGGTGCACCGCGCCTGCCCCTCGGAGGAGGCTGACGACACGTTGAGAGAGGCGAGATCCCCCAAACGGGGTCCACAGGTGGGCCGGTGCCGACAAGCAGCGTCGGGTGTTTGCGCTGTGAACGCAGTGAACAAGTTGCCTTTGGGTTTACATGATGGACGGGGAGCTTCTGAGCTGCGCTTTACTTGTGCGTTCCAACGATGTCCATGAGGGGCTCAAACACGTAGAGCGCAGGTTTTCGGCCGCTGGATTCTCGCATACAGATTGTCACGTCGCCCTCTAATTCCCGCAGAATCCGGCACGCCGTCTGCTTCGCAATGTCAGAATGTTTCCGAAAGCGGGGGCTCGTGACAATCGGCCTTTCGACGAGGGTGTCGATTGCCTGGATGGTACATTTCGAGCCGATGAGTTCGACAACCTGGTCCTTTGTGGTCCCGTAGCGATCCACGATCCTGCTGATCTTCTTGCTACTGGTGTCCGCTTGCTCCTTCACGGCCGTGAGAAAATCGCGGATCCATCCCGGTCGCCGTCTTCGGAGATCCTGGACAGACGCTCGTAGTACCCCTCTCGCGTTTGTTCCAGATGCGCACTGGCGTACAAGGTCGGAGCGGAAAGCAGGTCCTTGTCGTCCAGGAAGAGGGGAATCAGGAGTCGTGCACACAGGGGGGAATAGAAATGATGCGTAGACTTGGGTATTACATCTCTGGGATAGCGGTACACAAGCGAGCTCTTCTTCAGAGCGCAATACAGCAGGCCGAATCGCGGTTTCGAGACTCTCCTGGAACCGAGCTTTGCAAGGCGAGCTTTTCCCGGATCGGTGGCGCTCACGGCAGCATCCGTATCGGCGTGGGCTGCGTCAACGAGGAGGAGCAAATCGACGAGGCGGCTCCGCCGCCCGGTGCTTCCTATAGGTCCCGGCCGCGGTCTCCGTCGGGCCCATTGTGCTCCGTTCCATCGGGAGGCGAATTAGAATCGCGGATGCACGACGATCCCGGGCCGTAACTGTCGGGCAACGCTCGCGACAAACAAAAGCCATTTGCAGGTACACCGCACCGTGAAGGCTGCGGGGAGACCTCACCCGCGACGCTGGAACGGCTCCCCACCAAGATCCCAGACCGACATGAACCGCGTCAGCCTGTGGACAGGCCTCCTCCTTGTGCTTCTCGGCGGCACCGCCCTTGCAGTCGGTGGGCTCGCCCCCGCGCCTGGGCCTGCCGCGGACCACGCCGCGACGGCCCAACCCGCCTACGTGTCCCACTACCTCGTCTTTGGGACGCGCGACGCGTCGGGCACGCCCCGCATGCTTGCGCTGGATTTCAACCGGACCGAGCACGACGACGGACGCGTCGCCTACGAGTACAAGCTCTTCGTCGGGCGCGGGGCAGACTGGTCGATGCCGGTCTACGAAACGTGGACGACGGCCCCAGACGCCGAGGTGCCACGCTTCCCGGCCCGAGGCGGCCTGGATCCCACGCTGACGGACGACGGCATCCTCCAGGTTACCGCCGATCTGCCGGACCTTGCCCTGGAAGTGCGCCCGGAGCCCTCGGCGTTTCCGTTTCCGAAGGACGACGAGAACGGTACAAACCGGACGGGTCATCCCGAGTTTGTCGTCCGGTGGAACGGAGAGACGTACCGGGGGGCGGGCGTCTACGAGCGCATCCGGCCCGGCGGTGCGGCCACGTCCCCCGAGGCCGCCGCGGAGCGGGAGCGAAAACTCGACGCGGGTGCGTCGTTCGGCCTGTACGACTGGATCGTGCTCTGCGACGACGAAGGCCGCCTCTGGCACGTGTCGCAAGGTACCCTGACCGCCGATTTTGCCTACCAGCAGGCCACCGGAGCGCTCCCCGGGCAGACCCGCGACGTGCTCGTGCGCTGGACGGCGACGGCCTACGACAAAAGGGCCCAACAGCACCGCCCCACGGCGTGGCTCGTCGACGTGCCGGCGTGGAGGATGCGCGTCCGGCTCCAGCGGCAGGGCGAACACCGCGGGCACGGATCGCCCCGGGACGATGGCACGCGCCCGGTCTACGTGCAGGCGGGTGTGGAGGGGCGCGGCCTCCTCCAGGGCGAGGCGCACCAGTTCTTCGGGATGGTCGAGCTCATTCGCGACTGACCGTTGGGGCCGAAGAAGAGTCAGACCGGCGTCAGTGCCCGAAAGGCTTCTAGCAGTTCCTGTGCCACCGGCCCGGGCGTGCCGTCGCCCACCGTCCAGTCGTCCACCTGCACGATTGGCATGACGCCCGTTGTGGTGCCCATCAAAAAGAGCTCTTCGGCGTCGGGCAGATCATCGACGGCCACCGGAAACTTCTCGACGGGAAGGCCACGGTCCTCGCAGAGCTCCAGCACGACCTCTCGCGTGATTCCGGGGAGGGTGCGGTTCGTGAACGGGTGCAGGGTCACCGTGCCGTCGAAGACGGCCGCCACGCTGGAGTGGGAGCCCTCCGTCACGAACCCGTCGCGCACCAGGAGCGCCTCGTAGGCCCCGGCCTCCTGGGCGGCCTGGTTGGCGAGCACGTTGGGAAGGTAGTTGAGGGACTTGATGTCGCAGCGGTCCCAGCGCTGGTCGGGCCGCAGGATCACTTTCACGCCATTCGCCCACTTGTCGAGCGGGGGCGCGTGGGCGCTGGCCCGGGCATAGACGGTCGGCTCCACGGGCGCGTCGGGGAACGCGTGCTGGCGCGGGGCGGCGCCGCGGGTAATCTGAAGATACACTTTGGCCGGGCCCTCGTCCAGGCCGTTGCGGGGCAGCAGCCCGCGGACGCGGGTCCAAAGGGTGTCGGTGTCGAGGCCGGTGATTTGGATGGCCGCCAGGCTGCGGGCGAGGCGCCGCCGATGAGCGTCGAGCTGGAACAGGGCCCCGTCTTCGGCGCGGGCCACCTCGTAGACGCCATCCCCGAATACAAAGCCCCGGTCGTCGGGGGAGATGGACACGTCGGCCCGGTCCATGTAGCTGCCGTTGAAGTAGACCGTCATTGCAGTGGATGCGTCTGACCAAGTCGAGCACGAGTTTCCCGCCAGGGGCGAGCCCAAGGTAAGGAGTTCAGGAGAGAAACGCAGTAGCATGCCCCGGCGGCCCGTCGTGTGCGCACCCCCAGGGTCTCCGCCGCTAGAGTTGACGTTGTGGAAAGAAATAGTTAACCATGACGTAGGGTTTGGGGCAACCCAACTCTGCAATGGTCCTCGTTCCTTAGCTCCCGCAAGTGCCGTGTCCCGCGATCGATCCGCTGAAGAGACGACGGTGTTTGCCATCTACTCGACGCGCCGCGACGCGGAGATGGCCCGGGAATACCTGCAGGAGTCGAACATCGAAGCGTTCGTGCAGGCCGACGACGCGGGCGGAATGCACCCGCAGATGCAGCGCCCGCACGGGGTAAAGCTGGTTGGAATGAGCAGCTCGGCCCAAGACGCCTACGAGGCTCTCGACGCGGCCGACCTCTTGCCGCAGCCGGTGGAGCGGCGGGGTGAACTCGATGCGGCGACCGATCCGGCGGACCTCACGATGACGACGGGCGGCGTGGCGGGGGGGCTCGGGGCCGCTGCGCTCCTGCTCATTCTTCTCTACTTCCTCCTTGCGTAGCGGCCGAGGCGGGGCCCGGTCGGCCTTCCTTGAACCTTGAGAAGCTGTTTGGCAGACGCTCTGTGGCCTGCGACTTTGTGGATCTCGTGCAAAAGGGCTTCTGCATTCGCCCGGTAGCTCCGCTACAGAGACTCACTTGGGCACCATTTTGCAGCTTCGCCCACTGTGTCTCGGCTGAACATCAATCCACCAAACAGCTTCTGAAGCTGCACGGGGGAGGTCCTGGGTTGGGCACCTCCTTCAGGGGGCCCTGCCCTTCGGCTCCGAGCGTCCCCGGAGCAATTGACAAACGACATCGGCCCGATTCGCACTTTCCCGCTCTGCTCAGGGCGCACTCTGAAAGCACTTCCTCGCTCTGCTCAGGGCGCACTCTGAAAGCACTTCCTCGCTTCGCTCAGGGCGCAGCCCAAGACTACTTCCTCGCTTCGCTCAGGGCGCAAGGCGTTCGAGGGTCCAGCTGGCGTCCGTGTCGTCGCGGCGATAGCGAAGGCGGTCGTGGAGGCGGTTGGGGCGGCCCTGCCAGAACTCGATCTCTGTGGGGCGCACCACGTAGCCGCCCCAGTGGGAGGGCCGAGGAATCTCGCCTTCGTCTCCGTATTCGGCCTTCACGGTGTCCAGGTTCTCCTCCAGGTCGGCCCGGTCATCCACGACGCGGCTCTGGGGAGAGGCCCACGCGCCCATCTGGGCCCCGCGGGGGCGGCGGTGAAAATACTCGGTCGACTCCTCTCCGGGCAGGCGCTGGACCGGCCCCCCGATGCGCACCTGTCGCTCGAGCGGCTTCCACAGAAAAACGAGCGCCGCGTGCGGGTTCTGGCTCAGGTCCGTTCCCTTGCGGCTCTCGTAGTTCGTGTAGAAGTGGAAGCCCCGATCGTCGAGGCCCTTCAGTAGCACGATGCGGGCGGAGGGTGTGCCGTCCGTGGCGGCGGTGGCAAGCGTCATGGCGTTCGGCTCCTCCAACTCCGCGTCTTCGGCCTCGTCGAACCAGTCCCGAAACTGCTCGATCGGGTCGTCGGTCACGTGGTCGCGGGAGAGCTTGGCCCGGGCGTACTCTTGGCGTAGGTCGGCAAGGGTGGACATGCAACGACATGGATTGTGACAAGGGCACGACAGGATCGCAACGACCGGTGCGACGCCCTCGTTTCGCGCCGTGGATGTCTGTTGCGGAGGGGTTACGCGTTGGAACGTTCTCCGTCGAACGCCCAACCGTCCCCATGCACTCATCGCCAGATCTCCATCCGCAGGCCGCGGTCGTTGCGGGGGGCAGAGTCATCTCGGGACGGGCACCGCTCGGCCGTGTCCGCGTGGAGGCGGCGGGCCGTCCAGCAGGCCGCGTGGGCGTCCAGCACGTCGTCGGTCCCGACGGGGCCGTCCGACAGGCCCGCGGCGACCGTCTCAACCGATGGAAACCCGTGGGCGGAAAGGAGGGCCGTGCGGACGGCCCGGCCCGTGTCGGTGTGCTTGCTCTCCTCGATCGGGGCGTTGCCGTTCATCGCGTAGAAGGCGAGCTCCGGGTGTACCTCGTAGACGCGGTCCTGCCGGGCGGGGGCCATGCGCTCGGCCAGGGCCCGTATCTTGGGGAGCAGGTGGAAGGCTTGTTTCGTGAGTCCGGGGGCGTCAGGGCCGCTGGCGCGATTGCGGCGCTGGGCCTCGTCGTAGGTCTTGGCCCCGAGGACCGCGTGTGCGGGGGGCGAAAAGACGCTGGTGCCCCGCGGGTGGCCCAGCAGTTGCCGGGCGGCCCGGTCACAGGTGCGTCCGCCGGGCCGGGCCCGGTCCGGCAGTCCAATGACCATGTCGACGCCAAGCACGGCCGGGGCCTCCGGCAGGGCGAACAGGGCGTCGGTGCCGTCAACGATGCGGCACCGCGTCGTGCCGGTACGGGGGCGGTGGAGAACGACGACCCAGCCGCCCCGGAAGCCGTCTGTGCCGGCCACCCAGGCATCGGTCTCGGTAGAAGAAGACATCGGGGAACGGTTGCGAATTTGCATTCCGTTTTACGTCCTTCCTCCAACATCTCTGACTGTGGGGTGTTGAGAATGATAGCGCTTTCACCCTAGACCTTCACTGCATGCTGTATGACCCTGCCCTTCTTCCTCGCAAGCCGTTTCGTAGCGGGCGAGACGCTTGAGGCCTCTCTTCCGGTCGTGGACACCCTCAATCAGGACGGGCTTCACGTGGCCCTCGACAAGCTTGGGGAGCACGTCGAGGACCGGCGGGAGGCAATCGCGGCCCGAGACGCCTACATCGACCTCGTCCGCACGATGGCCGAGCGGGACGACCACGGGCAGCGCAATCGCATCTCGATTAAGCTCTCAATGATGGGGCAGCTCCTCGATGAGGACTTCTGCGAGGACAACCTGCGGCGGCTCCTGGAGGTAGCGGCGAAGCACGACCTGTTTGTGCGGCTGGACATGGAGGGCAGTGCGCTTACCCAGTCGACGCTTGACCTCTTCGAGGCCGTGTACCCTGACTTCCCCGATCACGTGGGGCCGGTCCTGCAGGCCATGCTGAAGCGCACGGACCGTGACATCGACCGGATGTGCGAGCTGGGCGTGAGCGTGCGCCTCTGCAAGGGGGCCTACGCCGAGTCGGCCTCGGTCGCGTACCAGGACATGAGCCAAATCCGGGAGCGGTACCTCGACTATACAGAGCGGCTCCTTCAGCACACCGACTACTCCGGCATCGCCACGCACGACGATCAGCTCATCGAGGCGACCAAGTCCTTTGTCGACCGCCACGGCATTGACCGGGACGACTTTGAGTTTCAGATGCTCTACGGCCTGCGGCGCACCACGCAGCGGGAAATGTCCCAGGAGGGGTACAACATGCTCGTCTACGTGCCCTACGGCACCGAGTGGTTTCCGTACTTCTCCCGCCGCCTCCGCGAGAAGAAAGAAAACGTTTGGTTCGTCCTGCGCAGTCTCTTTCAGGGGTAGGGTAATGCATCAGTCGTGTGGGGCCCACGTGGTACGGGCCGCCGCCAGGAGGGCATCGGTTTGGGCATGGTGAAGGGCGTGCCGGATCCTCTTGCCCTCGTCGGAGGGCACGGCCTGGGCCGTGGTGCGGACGGGCGTTCCGGCGGTGGCCTCGGCCCGAAACTGCAGGGCGAGGCCGGTGCACCGGTGGACATCGAGCAGCGCGTTGGGAAGGGCGCCCAGGGCCCACTCCAGGTAGCGGACGCTGTTGACGTGCCGGTTGAGGTCGAGGTCGTGGTAGCGGGCCGTCCAGGCCGTTTCGTGGTCGACGCGGTTGGGGGTGGAGAGGTCCTCAAACGCGTGGGGCAGCGGCGGCGGCCGGCGGGGCATCTCCAGGTCGTAGAGCAGTCGGGGCGGGCGCACGGGGCGTCGCCGCTCGGTGTCGATAACGAACCACCGGCTCGTGGCGCGGCCCATCTCGGTATCGTCGACGGAGAGGAGGAACTCGCGCGTGGCGTAGAGGCCGTTCAGGCCCGACGGCCACGTCTCCACGGTGACGGCCTCGTCCCCGCCCGGCAACCGGTCGAGGTCGAGGTGCATGTGAGAGAGCACCCAGGCCTGGTTCTGCCCCCGCAGATGCCGCATCGACACGCCCAACGCGTCGGCATGATGGCCCGCCGCCTCCTGCAGGTATACGCACAGGGCAGGTGTCGACGCGGTCCCGTGCGGGGTGAGGTCGGACGTGCGGACCGAAACGGTCTCGGTCCAGGCGAGGGGCAAGGACATGACGGGGAAGAATGTGGCGCTACGCGGTGGCCTCGTCGCGGAGGGCCGACAAGGCCTGCTCGTGGACCGACAGGGCGTTCTCGTCGAAGAGGACGAACCGGACGTGGGCGACCGCGTCGAGGGTGGGGGCCACGTCGAGAACGGTGCCCACGGCAATGCGGGCCGCCTCGTCGAGGGGATACCCAAAGGCGCCCGTCGAGACGGCGGGGAAGGCGACGGAGGAAAGGTCGTTCTCCTCAGCGCGTGACAGGGCGTTCTCGTAGCCGGCCCGCAGCAGCGCATCGGACGGCTCATCGCGCCCGTACACCGGGCCGAGGACATGAATAATGTGATCGTTGGGGAGCGCATGGCCCCCGCTGACGACGGCCTCGCCGGGCTCAATCGGAGCCATGGGCCGCGTTTCTTCGGCGAGCTCTGGTCCGGCCGCCGAGTGGATGGCGCCCGCCACGCCGCCCCCGATCCGCAGCTGTGCGTTCGCCGCGTTGACGATGGCCTCCACGTCGGGCTGTTCCACGATGTTGCCCTTCGCCAGTGTGATCGTGAGGCCGGCCTTCGTGTGCGTCATGGCGGGTCCGTATGGGATTTGAAGAGAAGGACGATGAACAGGGTTGATGCTTCGGGGTACAGACTGTAGTCTCACGCCTCCATTGTGTTCGTTCTCCCGTGACTGCCCGCGCCCTCGCCTTCCTGTTCCGGCGCGCCCCTTGCCCCATGAAGTACGACCCGATCAAGGACCGGCTTGGTGATCTTGCGAGCCGCCATCCCCTGCTGCAACGGCTGCTCTTCGGGCTTCTCAACCTTCTCTTCCTGCGAGCGTGGTACGTGCGGCGGGCGGTGCGGCGGCTCCTCGGCGCCCTGTCGAATGATCGTCCGGCACGGGTGCTCGACGCCGGCACGGGGTTCGGGCAGTACGCCTATTTCGTGGCCCGCACGTTTCCCACGGCTCAGGTGCGGGCGGTCGACGTGAAGCAGGGCTACCTGGAGCGGGCCCGCGCCTTTGTCGACCAAACCCCGCAGGCCGACCAGATCGACTGGGCGATCGACGACCTGACGGATCTGCAGTCGGAGGGGCCGTTCGACCTGATCCTGGCGGTGGACGTGATGGAGCACATCCCCGACGACGAGGCGGTGTTCGAGCACTTCGAGCGCGTGCTGCGGCCGGGTGGGCATGTCATCATCAATACCCCTTCGGATCAGGGGGGCTCGGACGTGCAGGACGAGGACGACGAGAGCTTTATCGGGGAGCATGTGCGGGAGGGCTACGGGCGGGCCGAGCTTGCCGAGAAGCTCCGGGCGGCGGGGCTGGAGCCGGTGCGGGGGCTCTACACCTACGGGCCGTACGGCTCCGCGGCGTGGCGGGGGCTCATCAAGTGGCCCATGCAGATGCTCGGGACAACGTGGGCGTCGCTTCTGGTGCTCCCGTTCTACTACGCCGCGGTGCTGCCCCTGGGCCTGCTGCTCAATGCGACCGACATGGAGTGTGACAACGCACGGGGCACGGGACTCTTCATGGTTGCCCGTCGCCCGCCAACGGCAGGGTAGTGGAACGGGCGCCGGGGAAGAGCGTGGTCTTATAGAGTGTTCACACTTCCTTTACGGACGATAAATTTGTAGCCTCCGCTCCCGCCGAACACCGGCCCGATAGGGCGGTTCCTGACGGCGGCACAGACGGACGCCGTGAACTGCTCAGTGTCGTCCAGTGCCTCCTGTTTCTTCTGTCGGGAGGCTTGTGATGCCTGCCCGCGTTCCCAAACGGCATTCTGCGCACGCTCTCTTGACCTCGACGAACGCTCCCCCGACCATGACTGTGAACAGCATCATGCGCTGCGACGTCGTGACGGTCTCGCCGGATGCGGCCCTCATAGACATTCGCGAGCGCCTTCAGGAGGGCGGCAACCACATGCTCGTCGTCGAGGAGGGGGCGCTTCGCGGAGTGATCTCGGATCGGGACGTCCTGAAAGCGATCAGTCCCTTTCTGGACGCCTACAGCGAGAAGCACCATGACATGGAGGCGCTCAGCCGATCGGCGTCGGAAATCATGCAGGGGGACCCCATCACGGTCGCCCCCAACACCTCCATTGAGGAGGCCTCCCAGACGCTGCTCGACAACCGGGCATCGTCGCTGCCGGTGGTGGACGAGGGGGATCTCCTCGGCATCGTCACTGGGAAGGACATGTTGGAGTATTATGTCTCAGAGGAGGTGTGATTGAAAGAGGCGCCGTTCGAGGGAAGATGCGAATGCCGGTCGGGATCTGTTGCTCGTCAAGAGGAGGGCTTGATCCTCGACGGACTCCCTTGGTGGACCGGCACAAGGCAACAGTGATTCTCCCCGGATTTTCCTGGGCGGTGCGGCAACGGCACTGATGAGACCTGTTGCTTCCCGCCGCTGTCTTCACGGCACGCGTGCTCTTCCTCGACCTCGCATTGCTCAGTTTCCCTGAGGACCGCAGGCGAGCCGCCGCCGCGGACAGCGAACGGCCACACCGAGCGGCCTGAATTGATAAAGCCCCGTAGGGGGCCCTATCTTGAAAGTAGAGTCCGCACGTCAGGGGCCCGTCGTCGTTTCTCCTTCCAATCCTCTCCCGTACTGTGCAAACCAAGTACATCTTCGTCACCGGCGGCGTCACGTCCTCGCTCGGCAAGGGCATCTTCAGTGCCTCCCTGGGGCGCCTGCTTTCCGACCGCGGGCTCGACGTGACAATTCAAAAGTTCGATCCTTACATCAACGTCGACCCGGGGACGATGAACCCGTACGAGCACGGCGAGGTGTACGTCACCAACGATGGTGCCGAGACGGACCTTGATCTGGGGCACTACGAGCGCTTCCTCGACCAGCCCACCAGCCAGGCCAACAACGTGACCACCGGGCGGGTGTACATGGAGGTCATTAGCAAAGAGCGGGAAGGGGCGTACTTGGGCAAGACTGTGCAGGTGGTGCCCCACATCATCGACGAGATCAAGCACTGGATGTTGAAGCTGGGGGAGACGGAAGACTACGACGTCGTGATCACCGAGATCGGCGGCACCGTGGGCGACATCGAGGGCCAGCCCTACCTGGAGGCCATCCGCCAGCTGCGCAACGAGCTGGGGCCCCGCAACACCATGATCGCCCACCTCACGCTCATTCCCTACCTCCGCGCGGCGGGCGAGCTGAAGACGAAGCCCACACAGCACTCCGTGAAGGAGCTGCTTGCCCACGGCCTCCAGCCGGACACCATCGTCTGTCGGTCGGAGCGGTCCATCACCGCGGAGGTACGGCGCAAGATTTCCCTCTTTTGCAACGTGGAGGAGGAGGCCGTCATCCAGATGCTCGACGCGGAGTCGATCTACGAGGTGCCCCTTCTGCTCCGCGACGAGGGCATAGGCGAGCTCGTCGTCGACCGCTTCTATCCCGAGCGTGGAGACGATGGGCGATGCAGCGACACGCCCGACCTGAGCAACTGGATCGGATTTCTGAAGCGCCTGAAAAACCCAGAGGAAACGATTCCCATTGCCCTCGTGGGAAAATATGTGGAGCACCAAGACGCCTACAAATCCATCACTGAAAGCTTCATCCTTGCGGGCGTGCCCGACGAGGTTCAGGTGAAGGTCAAGTACGTGCCCTCGGAGGCCCTGTCGCCGGACAATGTAGAGTCGCAGCTCGGAGATGTGGCGGGCATTCTCGTGGCGCCCGGGTTTGGGGATCGGGGGGTGGAGGGCAAGATTCTCGCGGCCCAGCATGCCCGCGAGCAGGACGTTCCCTTCTTCGGCATCTGCCTGGGCCTGCAGTGCGCCATCATCGAGTTTGCGCGGCACGTGTGCGGATGGGACGGGGCCCACTCCACCGAGTTCGACGAAGAGACCGCCTACCCGGTGATCGACCTCATGGAGGAGCAGAAAGAGATCTCCGACAAAGGGGGCACCATGCGTCTCGGACAGTACGACTGTCGCCTTCAGGAGGACTCTCACGCCCACGGGGTGTATGGGGCCGAGAGGGTACAGGAACGGCACCGGCATCGGTACGAGGTCAACAATGTCCTCCGCTACAAGCTGCTGGAGGAAGGCATGTGCTTTAGCGGTGTGAACCCCGACACGGACCTGGTCGAGATCATGGAGCTGCCCGACAAGCGCTGGTTCCTGGGCGTGCAGTTCCACCCGGAGTACCGGACCACCGTGGGGAATCCCCATCCGCTGTTTCGGTCGTTCGTGCGGGCGTGCACGTCCTACGCCCACGAGGAGGGCCTGGCGACCTCTCCCCAACCGCCCGAGCGGAAGGCAGTCCCCCTCGCGTCGGTCGACATGTAGCCCCCGGTTTGCAGACGGGCAGACCGAGCGCACGCGGCTCGCGGAGAATTCGGTAGAGCCCCGCGAAGAGAACTACAGCGTCCGGATGAGGCCCAGCACGCGACCGACGACGTAGTAGTCGGACTCCGTCGGGGAGAACGTTTCCTTCGCGTAGTGGGGGGCGGCCGGCCGCAAGTGAATCTTGCGGTTGGCGAACTCGAACTCCCGCGCCAACAACTGGTCCTCGAGGAGTACTGCCACGAGGGTCTTGTTGTCCAGGTCGTCCCACTCCCGTTCCTCGATCAGGAGGAGGTCTCCCTTCTGGATGCCCGTCCGGGTCATCCCGTCGTCGCCGGCTCGCCCGAGGAGACAATCGTCGGGGGTCCGGACATCGCGCAAGAGTTGGGGATCGACGGACAGGGTTCCGGCTGGCCGCTCGCGCAGCCGCTCGGGATGGTCACTGGGCGTGCGGCTCACGATCGGAAGATTCGGAGGGCCTCCGCCTTGTCCGAGCGGAGCCCGTTCCGGCTCGGCAAGCTGGATGCTTCGGGCCTTGTGTTTCTCACGCTCGATCCAGCCCTTCTCCTCAAGCTTCTGGAGAAGCTTGTAGACCCCGTTTGTCGACGCGATCCCCAGGGCATCCCCAATCTCCTGCAGAGTGGGGGGCTTCCGATGACGATCGAGGTACTGCTCGATAAAATCGTACGCCTGGTTCTGGCGTTGGGTGAGGGGGGCCTTGGCCATAAGGAAGACGTGGAGGACGGGGGCGATTGGACTACGAAGGCGCGATGGAGGGGCGGAATGTCGTCGCCGAACATCCCAATCCCTGGTTCCCACAAACATATGTGCACCCGCCCCAGTCGGGCAAGGAAAAAGGGTGAAAATATTTTCTTCAAGGGGTGAAAACATTTTCTGAAGGTTCTAAAATCGACGGAAGTGGCTTGCAATTTTACATGTGTGCGTGGCTCGTTCCAGAGAAAGACGGAGGATGATCGGCGTATGTGGACGCTGAGCCTTGACATTGGCCGGGAACCGCGTACATTGTGGGGCGCGTGGGGAAATGTGGGGAATCGTCCCAGGATGGACTTCGCTTCTCTGCCCTCGTGTGCCGCTCTGCCGTGCCCCCGGTGGGGCCTCCTCCGTCATGGCGTTCAAAGGACAGGCCGAATATTCCGTCGATAGCAAGGGGCGGGTGGCCATTCCGGCCAAGATGCGGAAGTCCCTGGCGCCCGCCGCGAACGAGACATTTACCATCACGCGGGGGTTCGAGGATTGCATTTTTCTCTACCCGATGGACGAGTGGACCGACATTGAAGAGGAGATCGATGCGTTAAACATGTACGATCGAGAGGTCCGCAACTTCGTCCGCCTCATCATGCGGTGGGCCAGTGAGGTCTCCCTCGACGGGCAGGGGCGCATCAGCATTCCAAACTCGCTAATCGATTTCGTGGAGCTCGACGGGTCGGCGCTCATCTTGGGGGCGTTCGACCACATTGAGATTTGGGACCCGGAACAGTTCGACGGATACCTCAACGAGCAGCCCGACGACTACGAGACGCTCGCCGAGAGTGTCATGAGGTAGAGACAACAGGTAGAGACAACTTCCCGCAGCGATGTGGACAAGAGCTGATGTCAGCCGACGATTCCCAGAACGATCCTGCACCGGACGACGAAAAGCCTCTCCGGTACGCCACCGACTTCCACGCCCCTGTTCTTTCACACGACGTACAGGCCCGGCTCGTCACGGACCCGTCCGGATGCTACGTGGATGCAACCCTCGGCGGTGGGGGGCACGCCCGAGCCCTGCTCGATGAACTCGGCCCCGACGGGGTTGTGCTCGGCATCGACCGGGACCCGCAGGCCCTGGCGGCGGCCCGCGATCGCCTCGCCGATGAGCGCGAGGCGGGGCGCTTCCGGGCCGTGCACGGCACCTTCGGAAACCTCCGAGACGTGTTGACGGCCGAGGCCCTCGCGCCCATCGATGGGCTGTTGCTTGACCTCGGCGTCTCGTCTCATCAGATCGATGCGCCCGAGCGAGGCTTCAGTTTTCGGGACGAGGGCCCGCTCGACATGCGGATGGATCCGCAACGGGGGCTCACTGCACGGCAGATCGTGAACGACTGGGGGGAGCGTGACCTGCACGATGTGCTCCGCGAGTACGGGGAGGAGTCGCGGGCGGGCCGTGTCGCTCGGGCTCTGTGCGACGCTCGTCCGCTCGACACGACGCGTGACCTGGCGGCGGTGGTGGAAGGCTGTGTGCCGCCCCCCGACACGGTCAAGACCCTGACGCGCGTCTTTCAGGCGCTCCGCATCGCGGTAAATGCGGAGCTGGACGAGCTGGAGGACGTGCTGGAGCAGGCGACGAAAGAGATCCGCACGGGGGGGCGCATCGCCGTGATTAGCTACCACTCGTTGGAAGACCGGCGGGTGAAGCGGTATCTCCGCTACGGCAATTTTGAGGGCGAGCCCCGCCGCGACCTGTACGGCACCCTCGTAGCGCCCTGGGCCGAGACGCCCCGTGGCCCCATTGAGGCCAGCGATGCGGAGATCGAGGCCAACCCCCGGGCGCGAAGCGCACACCTTCGGGTGGCCGAACGCCGGGACGACGACGAGGCCGGGCGCCCGGTCCCGCCGCTCTCGTGAGGGGGCGCTCAAACATTCGATTCGAGACCGCACCATGAGCAGACGAAACGACTCTTCACGTACAGGACGCTCCCCGACCGGGCCCTCCCTGTGGCACGGACGCGGAGACGGGGCTCCGGGGGACCCTGCGGCCTCGAGCGCGGCGTCCGACGGCTGGGTGCGGCACGGCACGGCACTTCCGGGCTGGACCGATCTCGAGCCATCGCAGAATCGGCGCCGACACGCGTCCGGTGACGCGTTTCTGGAAGACGTGTCGACCCTTCGCTTTTCACTCTTCATTCTCGCCGTTGCGGGGATGTTTACCCTCTACGTAGGACACGTTCACGCCACGACCGACCTGTACAACCAGCTTCAGCAGGCCCGGACCGAAAACCAGCGCCTGCACCTCAAGCACAACCGCCTGCAGGGCGAGTTCGGTCGCCGCGTCGGCCCGTCGGTCATCTACGAGCGGGCCCGCGCACTCGGGCTGCAGGAAAGCGTCACGTACGGACCGCCGATCACCGTCGAATCGCCGCCCACCAAATAGCCGCCCACTAAATAACAGCGTGGACATACGGGGGCGTCCTGGCGTCCCCCACGATTCACTACTTAAATCCTCAACCACCATGAAGCCCAAAGATCAGATTTTGGCCCGGATGTACGTGGCGCTGACGCTGTTGGGCCTCGCGCCACTGGCCATTGCGGTGCAGATGGGCCAGATTGTGCTGACCGAAACCGACACGCTCCGCGATCAGGTGCGGGCGCAGGCCCGCTCCTCGGTGACGATTCCGGCCATGCGCGGCGCCATTCTGGACCGGAACGGGCGGGGCCTCGCAACCAACACGGCCCGGTACGACCTGTCCGTGGACCCTACGGTGGAGGGGTTTCAGAAGCAGGCGGGAACGTTCTTTGACAAGTTGGGCACCCTGACTGGCGTTTCGGCGTCCCGGTACCGGCGGCAGGTGCGTAACCGGCACAGCCCGCAGTACGTGAAGCTGCGCGAGGAGCTCACGCCGGGCCAGCACGAGACCATTCAGGAGTGGGACGTGCCGGGTGTGATTCTTACCCCGGAGTTCGGCCGGCGCTACAACTACGGCACGACGGCGGCCCACGTGATTGGACATGTGGGGGACGGGGGGCACGGCCTTGCCGGGCTGGAATTGGCGTACGACGACACACTGACGGGCACGCCCGGGCGCCGCATCGTGCGGCGAGACCGGAGCGGTCGCATCGAGGCGTACGTGGGGGGGACGGTGGTCCAGCCCGAGCGGGGCGACGACCTCCTGCTTACCCTTGACCTAACGCGGCAGGCCGCCCTCGAAAATGAGCTCCGTCGCGGCGTGCGGGAAAGTGGGGCGGAGTGGGGCACCGCCGTGGCGATGGACCCGAGCACCGGGGGCATTCTCGCCCTGGCCAACGTGCCCACCTACGATCCCAGCCGCCCCGGCCGGGCCTCCGCCGCGGCACGGCGCAACCGGGCCCTTACGGACCGCTTCGAGCCGGGATCTACGTTTAAACTCGTCGGGGCCACCGCGGCCATCGAGCAGGACCTCGTGTCGCTCGACGACTCGGTCGAGACCGGCGACGGGTGGGCCGTCTTCCACGGCTACACGATGAAGGACGTCCAGGCGCACGGGACGATCTCGTTTGCCGATGTCATTGCGAAGTCGAGCAACGTAGGCATGGCCAAGACGGTGACGAAGCTCGACCGGGGCACGTTCTACCAGTACGCCCGCAACATGGGCTTCAGCCAGCCCACGTGGGTTGACCTCCCGGGCGAGGTGGGCGGGGTACTGAAGCGGACGCCTCAGTGGAGCGCGACGACTCAGACCTCGATGGCCATCGGCTACGAGGTGTCGGTCACGCCGCTCCAGCTGCTCACGGCCTACAGCGCACTGGCGAACGGTGGACTCATCAAGCGTCCCTACGTCGTTGCCGAACGGCGGGACGTGACGGGCAAAACGCTCTGGAAGAACGAGCCGGAGACGATCCGTCGGGCCTTTCGGCAAGAGACGGCCGATACGCTCCGCTCCGCCTTCAAGCGCGTTGTGGAACGTGGAACGGGCACCAACGCCCAGGTCGAGGGCCTCCGCGTGGCCGGAAAAACAGGCACGGCCCTTCAGGTGGCGGAGGGCGAGTATTCGGCGGACGAGACCCGGGCCTCCTTCGTCGGCTTCTTTCCTGCCGACGCCCCGGAGGTAGCGCTGCTCGTGGTGCTCGGGTCGCCCACCGGCGGGCCCCATGGCGGTGAGGTGGCTGCGCCGGTGTTTCGGCGGGTGGCGCGCCGATGGGCCGGTACGTTCCCAACGGTCGTGGCCCGGACGACCCCGGAGCCGTCGTCCGTCTCGGCCGCGTCGTCGGTTGATGCCCGCTCCCCAACGGACACGCTCCCGCCGGGCCGGCCGGACGTGATGCCCGACCTGACTGGTCTCAGCACGCGCCGGGCAGTAACGTGGCTGCGCGAGCGAGACATCGAGCCACAGCTTCAGGGGATGGGAACGGTGGTGCAGCAGCGGCCCCGTCCCGGCGCTGCCCTCCCGACGACTCGTGTTCTTCTCACGGCCGCTGAGTGAGCCGATGCCGGGCCCTACATCAACACAGACTGAGCACGCCGAAGAGGCGGTGCCTGCCCCCCTCCCGTGGCCGACGCTGCGGCGTCGGTTGCAAAAGGCAGGCCTGTTGGCCGGGACGACCGCGGGAGCGAAGGCCCCGGCCCCGGACTCCCTTGTCCTCGACGGCCTGACAGACGACAGTCGGGCGGTGACGCCGGGCGATGGCTTCGTCGCGATTCGCGGCGTAGACGCCGACGGCCACTCGTTCATTGACATGGCGGTAGAAAACGGGGCACGTCTTGTCGTGTGCGAGGCGCTGCCCGAGCAGGCGCGCAGGCGCTTCCCCAAGGTCATGTTTGCCCGCGTCGCGGATACGCGAACGGCCCTGGCCGAGGGGGCAGCGGCCCTGTACGGCGACCCGGCCGACGAGCTGCGCCTCGTGGGCGTGACGGGCACCAACGGAAAGACCACGGTCGCCGTCCTCGTCCACCATCTTCTGGAGGCCCTCGGGACGACCACCGGGCTGCTCAGCACGATCGAGGTTCGGGCGGGGGACGAGGCGACCTCCCCGGCGCTCACGACGCCGGGGCCGCTGGTCCTGCACCGTCGGCTGCGACGCATGGTAGACCGCGGATGCGTGGCCTGTGTGATGGAGGCATCGTCCCACGCCCTCGATCAAGACCGCGTGCACGGGCTCGACTACGAGGTGGCAATCTTCACCAACCTCTCGGTCGACCACCTCGACTACCACGATACGGCGGCGGCCTACCGCGCGGCGAAGAAAACGCTGTTTGATGGGCTTGGGGCCGACGCGACGGCCCTCTACAACGCCGACGATGGGGACGGCCCCGCGATGGTGGCCGATACGGACGCTGACCTCGTGTCCTTTGCGATCGATGAGACTGCGGACATTGAGACGACCGTCCTGGGGGCCCGGATCGACGGCCTGCGGCTGCGCCTCGATGGGCGGGAGCGCGATGTCCGGCTGGCGGGGCGCTTCAACGCCTCCAACCTGACGGCGGCCTACGGGGCCGGCACGGCCCTGGGCCACGCGCCGGATGCCGTGGCCGACGCCCTTGCCGAAGCGCCGCCGGTGCCGGGTCGCTCCGAGCCGTTGCGTTTTGAGGATGGCACGACGGTGATCGTCGACTACGCCCACACGCCCGACGCGCTGGAGACCATCCTGCAGGCTGTGCGCGCCACGATGCCCGAAGGCGCTGCGCTCTGGTGCGTATTTGGCTGCGGGGGGGACCGGGACCCGAGCAAGCGCCCGACGATGGGCCGCATCGCCGAGCGGCTCGCCGACCGCGTCGTCGTAACCAGTGACAACCCGCGCACCGAGGCGCCGGTGACCATCCTCCGTGACATTCGCGGTGGGGTGGAGCGGCCGGAATCGATGCGCTGGATTGTGGACCGGGAGGAGGCCATTCAGGCCGTCGCCGATGCGGCGGGGCCGGGCGACGTGGTCGTGATTGCCGGCAAAGGCCACGAGACGACACAGACCATCGGCACGGACACACGCCCCTTCGACGATCGCGAGATGGCACGCCAATATTTTGGGTGATGCGTCGGGATGGGCACGGCCCGTCCTCGGTGTGTCCCCCGACGCTCACACGCAATGCTCTACTACCTCATCGATTACATTGAGCGGCTCTACCACCCGCCGGGGTTCCAGGTGATTCGGTTCATCACTGTGCGGGCGGCCCTGGCCTCCATCACGGCACTCGGCATCGCACTGGGGGCGGGCCGGGGCATCATCCGGTGGCTGGGGCGGCAGCAGTTGGGGGAGCAGGTGCGGGAAGGCGAGGCGGCTGGGGCCATCAGCCACGCCCACAAAGCGGGCACGCCCACGATGGGCGGCATCATCATCCTGCTGTCTGTGGGGGGGGCGACGCTGCTCTGGGGGGCCGTCGCCAATACGTACGTGTGGCTCTCTCTCGTAGCGATGGGCGGGCTCGGTGTGGTCGGCTTTGCCGACGACTACGTGAAGACGGTGAAGAAGCAAAAAGACGGCCTCAATGCCTGGTACAAGGTGGCGGGACAGGTCACGATTGGCCTTTTCGTAGGGGGCGTCCTGTACTTCCATCCCGACTTTGCGGCGTACAATACGTTCACGTTCATTCCCTTTCTGAAAGATCGGGTGCTCGATTATGACCTGTTCCGGTTCTGGGCACTGGGGGTCGACCTCGGATGGGTCGTCTACCTCCCGGTGGTCGTGTTTATCGTAACGGCGGTCTCCAACGCCGTGAACCTAACCGACGGCCTCGACGGCCTCACGACGGGCGTGACGGCGTTTGTGTCGCTCGGGCTCGTCGCTCTGGTGTACATCTCCGGCAATGCGGAGTTTGCGACGTTTCTGAACGTAATGTATCTGCCGGGCACCGGAGAACTGACCGTGTTCATGGCGGCCGTCACGGCGGCCTGTTTCGGGTTTCTCTGGTACAATGGATACCCGGCGACGGTCTTCATGGGCGACACCGGTGCACTCGCGCTCGGGGGGGCGGTGGGAAGCACGGTCCTCATGGTGCGCAAGGAGCTGCTGCTGCCGCTGCTCGGCATCGTGTACTTTGCCGAGGCCGTCTCGGTCATCCTGCAGACGGGCTACTTCAAGTACACGCGGCGCCGCACCGGCACTGGGAAACGGGTCTTCCGGATGGCGCCGCTGCATCACCACTACGAGGCCCTCGGCCTTCACGAGGCGAAGATCGTGACGCGCTTTTGGATTGTGACCGCCATTACCGTGATCGCCGCTCTGCTCATCCTTCGCATCCGTTGATTCCGGCCGAGGGGGCCCGGTCCCCAGACTCGGCTGCTGGACGGTTGAACCGCTGACTCGTTACAGACTACGACCCGTGATGCGTGACCGGTGATCGATCATCGCCAGGCTTTCTCCTGCGTCCCTCCTCCCGTACCAAGCCCGGAAGAGGGAACAGCACTCAGAAATTCGTCCCTGCAAAAACGTTCGGGTTCCTTCATGATCCCAGAGGAAGTGCACACAAAGCGAGCCACCGTGGTCGGCGGCGCCCGGAGTGGGCGTGCCGTGGCGCGGCTGCTGGCCGAGGCCGGGGGCGAGGTGTTTCTGACCGAGCAGGACGCCCCCTCGGGCGGCACCGCAGCGGCCCTCAATGCGGCCGGGATCGAGTATGAGTTCGGGGGGCACACGGCCGATGCCCTCGACGCCGACTTTCTCGTGCTCAGCCCCGGGGTCCCCACGCAGGCGACCATCGTGCAGCGGGCGCTGCGGGCCGGGCTCGCCGTGTACTCCGAGATCGAGGCGGCGTCCTGGTTCTGCGATGCGCCCATCGTGGCCATTACTGGCACCAACGGGAAGACGACCACGACGAGCCTCACCGGGCACGTCCTCCGAACGGCATTTGCGGACGCCCCAGACCGCGAGGTGATCGTGGCCGGCAACATCGGGTACCCGTTTTCCGACTGTGTGCTCGACGCGGAGCCGACGGACGTGGTGGTGCTGGAGGTCTCCAGCTTTCAGCTCGACCACGTGGACACCTTCCGCCCACGTGTGAGTGTGGTGCTCAACATTACGCCCGACCACCTGGGGCGCTACGACCACGACTTTGGGGCCTACGCGCAGGCCAAACACAACATTTTCTGCAACCAGGGCGAGGGGGACGTGGTGGTCTACAACCGGGACGATGGCGACGTGCGGGGCGCCGCGGAGCAGGCGGCTGCGGAGCAGGGCGTCCGCCCGATGGCCATTACGAGGCAAGAGGTGCCGGCGGCCGGCGCCGGTCTGCGAGACGATCGCATCGTGCTTCGAACCGACGAGGAGGACGACCCGCTTATGCCCCAAAATGAGCTTGCCCTTCGGGGGCGGCACAACGTGTACAATTCGCTCGCGGCTGCCGTCTCGGCCCGTGTGATGGAGGTGGAGAACGACGTGATCCGCGAGAGCCTGTCCGGCTTCGAAGGCGTGCCGCATCGGCTGGAGGAGGTGTGTACGGTCGACGGCGTGCTGTACGTCAACGACTCGAAGGCCACCAACGTGAACGCCGTCTGGTACGCCCTGGAGAGCTTCGACCGGCCCATCGTGCTGATTGCTGGGGGGCGGGACAAAGGCAACGACTACACGGATCTCAAGCCGCTGGTCCGCGATCAGGTCCGGGCGGTGGTGGCGCTCGGAGAGAGTGCCGAGACGGTAATTCGAGAGCTCGGAGCCGAGGCGGATGTGCACCACCGGGCCGATACCATGGAGGCGGCCGTGCGCCAGGCCCGGCACGCGGCGCAGCCGGCCGACGTGGTGCTGCTGAGCCCGGCGTGCTCCTCCTTCGACATGTACGAGAACTATGAGGATCGGGGCGACACCTTTCGCCGCCTCGTGGAGACGATGCTGTGATGCGTGAAGAGTGATGCGTGAAGAGAGATGCATGAGACGTGACGTGTGAGAAGGAAGGGCACGTGTCACGACGCACGCATCCCGCGACTCCGTCCTTCATGTAGGGACGCTCGATTGTAGACGACTGCCCATGAGCGTTATTCAATCTCTTCGACATAAGGTCACCGACCGCGCGCCGGCGGACAAGTACGTGGTGTGGATCGTGCTGGCGCTGTCGGCGGTCGGGGTCGTGGCGGTGTACAGCGCCGTCACGTATTTGGCAGAGGTACGGGCCGGGACCGAGCCGGTGCACTTCCTGCTGCGTCACCTCGTCCGGGTGGGCATTGCCCTGGGGGCGATGGGAGGGGTGAGCCTCATCGACTACCGCACGCTGGCCCGGTACAGCCGGGTGGCGCTCGTGGGGGCTCTGCTCCTGTTGGTTGCCGTGAAGGTCGTTGGGCTCTTCTCGGGGGGCGCCGACCGCTGGTTGCAGATTGCCGGGATCGGGTTTCAGCCGTCGGAGCTCGCGCGGGTGGCGCTGATCTTTTACGTGGCGGTGCTGTTGGTGAAGAAGCAGGACTACGTGAAAAGCTTTAGCCGCACGTTCCTCCCGGTGCTGGTGTGGGTGGGGCTGACGGTGGGGCTGATTGGCCTGGACGACCTCTCAACGGCCCTGATGCTGCTGCTCGGCGTGCTGCTGATGAGCTTCGTGGGGCGCGTGAGCCTCCTCCAGATTGGAGGGCTCGTCGTGCTGGGCGGTGCGCTGGCGTTTGGCGTCCTGTCGACTTCCCCCGACCGGGCTGCTCGCCTGGAGGCGTACCTCGGCATGAACCTGTTTCCGAACACCGACACGGAGCAGGTCATGAGTGCGAGGGGGGAGCAGTATCAGTCTCGGCAGGCCCGCATGGCGTTTGCGGCCGGGGGACTGACCGGGGTGGGACCGGGAAAGAGTGTCCAGCGCGACTTCCTTCCGGAGCCCTACAACGACTTTATTTTCGCGATCATTGCGGAGGAGTACGGCATCTTCGGGGCCCTCGTCCTGCTGGCCGGGTTCTTCGTGCTGCTCTTTCGTGGGTGCCTTCGCATTGCGCGGGACGCCCCCGACCCCCTCGGGCTTCTCCTGGCGGTTGGGGTCACCACGCTGGTCGTGACGTACGGGTTCGTGCACGCCGGAGTGGCCAGTGGGCTGTTGCCGGTGACGGGCCTCCCGATGCCGTTTGTCTCGTACGGCGGCACGTCGCTGCTGGCCAACGGCATCATGATTGGAGTCCTGTTGAATATCTCCCGCCACGCGGGACCGAGCTCTGCTGAGCGGATTTGAGGGGCTCCATCTTAACATTCGTTCGGGCCTCCGGGCCCATTGACGACGTTTTCGAACTGCCATGAGCGCACGTGCGCCACACATATTGATGGTGGGGGGGGGCACCGGGGGACACGTGTACCCGGCCATTGCCATTGCCGATGCGGTGCGGGCCCTCCGTCCGGACGCCCGAATCGTGTTTGCGGGGACGCAGGATCGGCTCGAGGCGCGGGCGGTTCCGGAGGCAGGCTACGCCCTTCACCCCATCACGGCACAGGGCCTTCAGCGCCGGGCCGTGGCGTCCAACTTCCTGCTGCCGATCCGTGTGGCGCAGGGCCTGATGCAGAGCTGGCGCCTGGTCGGGGCCATCGGGCCCCACGTCGCGGTGGGCACGGGGGGGTACGTGGCCGCCCCGGTGCTGATGGCGGCGTGGCTCCGCGGACGGCCCCTCCTGGTACAGGAGCAAAACGCCTACGCCGGCCTCACCAACCGGGTGCTCTCGCGCCTCGCGGTACGCACCCATCTCGCCTTTCCTGAGGCGAAAGACTGGGTGCCCGCCGAGCACGCGGTGGTGAGTGGCAACCCGACCCGCCAGTCGCTGCAAAACACAGATCCGGCCGCGGCCCGGGCCGCCCTCGATTTTCCAAAGGACGGGCGTGTGGTGCTGGCAATGGGAGGGTCGCTGGGCAGCGCGGCCATCAACGGGGCGATCCAGGACAACCTCGATGCCTTGCTGGCCAAGGACGACGTGCACGTGGTGTGGCAGACCGGCCCCCGGTACCACGACGACCTGATCGAAGAAGTCGACCCACACCCGCGGCTCCGCGTCGTCGAGTACATCGACCAGATGGGGCACGCCTACGCCGCGGCCGACCTCGTGGTGTGCCGGGCCGGGGCGCTCACCTGCAGCGAGCTGACGGTTACCGGCACGCCCGCCGTGCTTGTGCCCTCGCCCAACGTGACAGCCGACCATCAGACCAAGAACGCGCGCAGCCTGGAACAGGCCGGGGCTGCCATCCGGCTGGACGAGGAGGACCTCGAGGCCCGGCTGGACACGGTGCTCCTGGACGTGCTTGGCGACCCCGAGCGGCGGGCCCAGATGGCCACGGCCGCTCGGGAGCGGGCCCGGCCCGACGCCGCAGAGACCATTGCCCGCGACGTGCTCGCCCTTGCGGATCGCTACCGCACAGCCTAACTCAGATTCTTTCTCACTGGCCCACGGGCCTTGCCCCGGGCCCCTCGGAGACGACGCTCCAACCGACCCCAACTGAACACGATGGCTGAACTCCGCACGCAACCGGCTCTGGGCCGCATCCGCCAGGTCCACATGGTGGGCATCGGCGGCATTGGCATGAGCTCCATCGCCGAGGTGCTTCTCAACCGTGGCTACACCGTGACGGGCTCGGACCTGGAGCGTAGCGACGTGACCGAACGCCTCGAAGCGGAGGGGGCTACCATCCACGAGGGCCACGCCGCCGAGCAGGTGGGCAAGGCCGACGTGGTGGTGTATTCCAGTGCCGTCGACCCCGACGACAACCCGGAAACCCGTGAGGCCGAACGCCGCCGCATTTCGCTCATCCCGCGGGCCGAGATGCTGGGCGAGCTGATCCGGATGAAGTTTGGGGTTGGCGTGGCCGGCACCCACGGCAAGACAACCACGACTTCCATGGCGGGACTCGTCGTGGCGGAGGGCGGCTTTGACCCGACGGTGATCGTGGGGGGGAAGGTAACGGCCTTCGGCTCCAACGCCATTACGGGCGAGGGCGACGTCATCGTAATTGAGGCCGACGAATACGACCGCACGTTCCTGCGCCTCACGCCGTCGTTGGCCGTCATTACGAGCATCGAGGAGGATCACCTCGACGTGTACGAGGACCTGGACGACATCAAGGCCGCCTTCACGCAGTACGCCAACAGCGTGCCGTTCTTCGGGGCCGCCATCCTGTGCCTCGATGACCCGAACGTGCAGGCCATCGTGGGGGACGTGGAGCGCCGGGTCGTCACCTACGGCACCACGCGCCAGGCCGAGGTGCGGGCCGAGAACATCCGACGGGACGAGATGACGACCCGGTTTGACGTAGCGGTGCGGGGCGAGCGCCTCGGCCCCATTGAGCTTCACGTGCCCGGCCTGCACAACGTGCGGAACGCGCTTGCCGCGGTGGCGGTGGGCCAGGAGCTCGATATTTCATTCGAAAGGGTGCGCGACGGACTCGGCACCTTCACGGGCGTCCGCCGCCGGTTCGAGAAGAAGGGAGAAGCCGCAGGCGTCACGGTGCTCGACGACTACGCCCATCACCCGACCGAGATTGAGGCAACCCTGGACGCGGCGCATCAGGGCTTTCCCGACCGCCGCGTGGTCGCCGTCTTTCAGCCGCACATGTACTCTCGCACCCAGAACTTCATGGACGCGTTCGCGCGCTCCTTCTTCAACGCCGACGTCCTCGTGCTGACCGACGTGTACGGGGCGCGCGAGGCCCCGATTGAGGGCGTCACCGGCGGGCGCCTGGCCGAGCGGGCCGAGCAGTTTGGCCACCGCGCCGTGCACTACGTGTCGGACAAAACGGACCTGCCGGGTCGTCTTCAAGAGCTTGCTGAGCCGGGCGATGTCGTCCTAATGCTGGGGGCGGGGGACATCTGGCGGGCCAGCGAGACGTTCGTGGACCTGCTCAACGAGAATGGTCAGAAAGTAGCCCAATGAGATCAACCTCTTTTCGAACGTGTGATGCGTGACGAGTGACGCGAGTGATACGTGAGCGGCGATGTGCGGCCTGAGCCTCACGCCTTGCGTTTTGCGCCTCACGCTTCACGGTTGGCCTCGGCGAATACGCCAATTACTGCTTCTGTACTCATGAATCGAGACTCGCCCTCTACATTTGGACGCCGGGTCCTCCGCCTCGGAGGCGTGGGGCTCCTCCTCGCAGGGGGGGTCGCGCTGGGCCTACTGGGCTGGCAGTGGCGGGCGAACGTGACTGTGGCGCGCGTGACGGTTGCCGGCACGCAACACGCCGCGCCCGACACGGTGCGCCGCCTCGCTCGGGTGGACTCCGGCACGGCGATGATGGAGGTGGAGCCGACCCTCGTGGCCGACCGGGCGGCCCGCCATCCGTGGGTGAAGGGCGCGACCGTAGAGACGAAGTGGATGCACGGCGTCCTCGCGCTCACGGTGACGGAGCGCACCCCCGCGGCGCTCGCACTGGATGCGCGAGGCCGTCCGGCCTACTACCTCGACCGGGGCGGCCACGCAATGCCCCTGCCCGACAGCGCCGGGTACGACGTGCCGCTCGTTCGGGGGCTTGGGGCCGAGGCCCCCTGGACGCGGCCGGACACCGTACAGAGCCCGTCGTCGCTGCGCCGGGTACTGCGGGCCCTCCCCGAGACGGGCGTGGCCGACCTCGTGGCTGAAATCGAGGTGCAGTCCGACGACACGATCCGACTTACGACGACCCCGATCGGGGCGCACGAGGCGTTGCCGGTGCACCTCGGGAACGGCGACGTGCCTCAGAAATTGCGCACCCTCCGTGCCTTTGCCCGGCAGGTTCTCACAACGTCCCCGGAGGAGCCGATCGAGCACATCGATCTCCGTTTCGACGAACAGGTGGTGACCCGTACACAATCGCTCGACGGATAGCATGCACGATCCATTCCTCACACCGCGCCGTCCTTTGCTCTGTGATGGGAGACGCGTGGTGCGTGAGTCGTGAGGCAGCACGCGCAGTCACGCGTCACGAATCACGATTCAGCCTGACATTGACCCCACATTGCCATGAATGAAAACATCGTCGTAGGAGTCGACATCGGCACGACCAAGGTGTGTGCCGTCGTCGCCGGGAAGGATGACCTTGACCGCGTGAACATTCTCGGGGTAGGCATGGCCCCCTCCGACGGCCTCAACCGTGGGGTGGTGGTCAACATTGACCGCACCGTGGCCGCTGTCCGAGAGGCAGTGGAGGAGGCCGAGCGGGCCGCGGGGGTGGAGGTGCAAAACGTGGTCGTGGGCATCGCCGGGGACCACGTGCAGAGCTTTCAGACGCGCGGGGTCGTCACGATCAACGCCAACGAGATTACACAGAACGACGTGCAGCGCCTCCTCGAGGACACGACGCACGTGGCCCTGCCCGCCGACCGCGAGATCCTGCACGTCATCCCGCAGGAGTTCATCGTAGACGGGCAGGACGGCGTGGCCGATCCGGTGGGCATGAGCGGGGTGCGCCTAGAAGCGGACGTGCACATCATCACGGGGCTCGTCTCCGCGGCCAAGAACATCTACCGCTGCATCGAGAAGGCCGGCTTCCGGGTGTCCGACCTGGTGCTGGAGCCGCTCGCCTCCTCGTTCAGCGTGCTGCACGAGGACGAAAAGGAGGTGGGGGTTGCCCTCATCGACATTGGGGGCGGCACCACCGACATCGCCGTTTTCGAAGACCACACCATCCGCCACACGGCCGTCATCGCGGTGGCCGGCGACAAGGTGACCGACGACATCCGAAAAGGCCTCGGCGTGATGCGGGACCAGGCCGAGCAGCTGAAGCGCCAGTTCGGCATGGCCCTGGCCGACGAGGCCGACTCGAACGAGAAGATTGAGATTCCGGGCATCGGCGGGCGGGACGAGAAAACGATTGGGCGTGACGCCCTTGCCCAGATCATTCAGCCGCGCATGGAGGAGATTTTGGAAATTGCCGCGATGGAAATCAAGCGCAGTGGCTACGGCCGGCACCTGGGCGTCGGCTCTGTGCTGACGGGGGGCGGGTCGCTTGTCCCTCACACCGACGAGCTGGCCGCCGAGGTGCTCGGCATGGAGTCCCGCGTGGGACGCCCCATGGGCCTGAGCGGTGGGCTCGTGGAGGAGGTCAGCGATCCCAAGTTTTCGACCGGGGTGGGCCTCGTCCTCTATGGCATGCGCCCCGACATCATTGGGGGCACCACGCTCTCCGAAGAGGTACGGGCCCACCAGAACGGCCGGGCCGACGGGGAAACCCTCATGGCCCGCATTTCCAACCGCATGAAAGCCTGGTTCGATGAATTATAGAGAGCTGGGAGGCGCGGCTGAGGGCTGAGCGGTCCTTCCCTTTTGCCGACCGCCGTCCACGTTGCCAGTCCCGAATGGACAGACCGTCACTCTTCAACTACTTAGCGTAGAAACACGTCAACAGGCCGGCATGCACGCGCTTGGAGCCGCTCACTTCAGGCCCGCCGGGCTGTGTTCTCATACTCTCACCCCACAGATTTACTGGAGGGACCATGGACCAAGACTTTAGCTCCAAATTTTCGTTCGACGACGCTGCGAATGAGGAGGCCAAGATCTGCGTCGTCGGCGTCGGCGGCGGAGGCGGCAACGCCATCAACAACATGGTGCAGAAAGGCATCCACGGCAGTGTCGAGTTTATCGCCGTCAACACCGATTCCCAAGCACTCAGCGAGAACCGCGCGCCCCAAAAAATCCAGGCCGGACAGGACCTGACGAGCGGCCTGGGGGCCGGGGCACGGCCCAGCGTTGGTGCCGAGGCCATCGAGGAGAGCAGCGAGGAAATCCGGCAGGCCCTCGAAGGCTACGACATGGCCTTCATCACGGCCGGAATGGGCGGGGGCACCGGCACCGGCGGCGCGCCGGTGGTGGCGGCCATTGCCCGGAGCCTCGACATCCTCACCGTGGCCATCGTCACCAAGCCCTTCGACTGTGAAGGGTCGCGGCGCATGAACACGGCGCTCGAGGGGATTGAGCTGCTGCGCGAGAATGTTGATACGCTCATCGTCATCCCCAACGAACGGCTGCTCGACATCGCCGACCCGGACACGAGCCTGATCGAGGCGTTCGAGAAGGCCGACGAGGTGCTCTACAACGCCACCCGCGGCATCAGTGACCTGATCACGGTCCACGGCCTGATCAACCTCGACTTTGCCGACGTGCAGACGACGATGAGAGACGGCGGGACGGCGCTCATGGGCTCGGCGACGGCCACCGGCGAGAACCGCTCGGAGAAGGCCGCCGTGCAGGCCATCAGCAGCCCGCTGCTCGATGGGCTCTCCATCGCCGGCGCCACCAACGTGCTCGTCAACATCACGAGCGGCCCGTCGCTCGGCATCCGCGAGGCCACGCAGGCCACGAGTGTCATCCAGAAAGAGGCCGGCGAGGACGTGGAGGTCATCTTCGGCACCGTCATTGAGGAGGACATCGAAGACAAGCTCCGCGTGACCGTTATCGCCACCGGCTTCGACCGCGACGAGGAGCCGGAGGGCGAGGGCAACGATGGGCGGCGTACGGTGCCGCTGGAGGACCAGGACGCGGACGACGAGACAGCGGACTACAAGGGCGAAACCAATCTCCGACAGCTCGACACGCCGGCCTATGAGCGCCGCAACGCGCCCCTTCGGTCTCAGCCGCCGGAGGAAGACGAGCCGACCGACGAGGCGGACGACGAAAGTGGAGACGACAATCCCAATGTGCGCCGCCTGGAGGCCGATGACCTAAGCGAGCGAACGGACCGCGACGAGCGCTCCCGCTCCGAGGAGGAAGAGGAGGACACCGATACCCCTGCGTTCCTCCGCAAGATGATGGACTAGAGAGCGCCGACGTGTACGTCGAGTGCCGAGTGAAGACCCGCCGCGCACAAGATGCGACCATCCGTGTTCCCTCCAGCGTTCACCACTCGACCGCATCGGAAAGCGGGCCCTCCAGCCCCACCACAGGTCGTCCGGCGCGACGGCGAGACACTGCCCTTGTTTGGGGCACCACAGGTCCTGTCGGGTCTCGTCCCGCCGGCTGCCCGGACCCCTGACTGCAACGTTTGAGCAGCGTTGCGGTGCTGTGGTCGTACACGAGAGGCCCCGAGAGTTTTCTGGGGGCTTCTGTGTCACACGCGAGAGCCACGCCCGGCCCTGAGCCGGCGCGTGGCTCTTCGTGTTTGGGGACGCGGCAGCGAGGAGCCCTGACGCTGTCGTGCGGGGCCCCGGCGGAAGGGCCTTCTGCCCGGATGGGAAGGGGCGACCTACTGCGCGGCGGCTCGGTCGGCGGCCCGCTGGAGGGCCGCCCGGGCGTTCACGATGGCGCCGGTGTCAGAGAGGGTCCCGAACGGAACGGATTCAGAGTCGCCGGGACGTGCGACCCTCTGGTCCCGGTGGGGCGTCGCGGTGTCAAGGATGACGGCGCGAACGTCCGTGGCGGAGAGGGAGGGATAGTGGGCCATGATCAGGGCGGCAAGGCCGCTCACCATGGGGGCGGCCATGCTCGTTCCGTCGTTGCGCTCGTACGCGTCGTCGGGGACGGTCGAGTAGATGGACTGCCCGGGTGCAAAGACGTCCACCCGCTCCGCGCCGTAGTTGCTGAACGGGGCGGCCAGCTTCTCTCCGCCCTTCCAGGACGAGGCGCCAACCTCGATCCACCGCTGTGCCCGGTTGCCGTTCGCGTAGTAGGGCGACGGGAAGTTGTCGGTGGAGTCCACGTTCGCGCCGTCGTTCCCGGCGGCATGGACCATGAGGACCCCCATCGAGTCGGCGTACTGCACGGCGGCGTCGACCACGTTCTTGTGGGGCGAGTAGGCCTTACCGAAGCTCATGTTGATGACGTCGGCCCCGTTGTCGGCCGCGTACCGGATGGCGTTGGCCACGTCCTTGTCGCGCTCATCCCCGTTTGGCACCGCCCGGACGGACATGAGGCGCACGCCCCGCGCAACGCCGTCGACGCCGATTGCGTTCTCCCGGGCGGCACCAATGATGCCCGCCACGTGCGTGCCATGCCCGGGATCGGGGCCCTCCACATCGGCGTTCCCGTACTGGTGTCCGGTCTTGTCTGCGTAGTCATCCCCCACGACGGAACGCGGATTGAAATCGGGGTTGTAGTTGTACTCGACCTGACGCTCCAGCTGGTCCTTGTAGTCGTTGAGGTCGGTGGGCGAAAGGTCCTGATCGTAGAAGTACTGGAGGGTCTGCTGGGCCCGGCGCACGTCCTGGCGGGGACTCGTTACCGATCGGACGGCCGACGGGGTGAGGCTGTCGGTGTCGAGGTGGGTCTTTAGCACATCCACGGACGCCTGGACGGCCTTCTGGGCCTTTCCGACCTGTGCGAGTCGGTTGCGGGCTTCGCGGCGCTTCTCCCGAAAGGTGCGCCGAATCTTCTGATACCGCTGGTATGGATCCCGGGCGTCGGGGGCGACGGCCGCCGAGTCGACCCCGTCGAAACGCTCCTGAAGGTCCACGTAAATCCGGGTAAGCTCGTACGTGTCCTGGTTCACGTTCTCGCCGTCGGGCCCCCCGATGAAGTTCCATCCATGCACGTCGTCGATGTAGCCGTTGCCGTCGTCGTCGACGCCGTTGCCAAGGATCTCGTCGGCATTGGTCCAGGTCTCTGACGAAAGGTCTTCGTGGTCGATGTCGAGGCCGGAGTCAATGACGGCGACCCGGACTGTGTCCTGAGGAGGGCGGTCCTGCAGTACCTCCTGGTAGGCCGCTCGGGTGTTGAGGCCGGGGCCGCTCCGGGGCACGCGGTCGAGGTGGTACCAGTCCCGCGGGGCGCGGGAGGGGGCCGGGAGCGACGTGCCACTCGCCTCGGTGGTCGTGTCCGGGGCCGCTGAGGGAGATCCGGTGGCGGGGTCGGACGCCGTTGGCGTGGCGGGGGGGCGACTTCCGGCGCAGCCAACCACCAAGAAGGCCAAAACGAGTGTCGAGAGAGGGAGGAGGCTCTTCATGGAGTCGAGAATTGGGAGAAGAGGGCAGGCAGGGGCGACTACGCCAGGATCGGGCCCTGAAGATCGCGCTTCAGATCGGGGGGGAGCCCGAGGTGGTCGTCGCGAAAGCCGCCCAGGTCGTCGAGCGTTTCGCTGGAGAGACGCTGCACGAGGGCATCGATGGCCGGGCCGCCCATCAGAAGAGGAAGGTGGGTGAGCAGCAACGTATCCCCCTGACAGTGTGCAATGACCTGATATTCCTCAAGCTCTTCCCGGGGCGTGCCGTGGACCACGCACTGGCGCGTCCAGTCGGCCGGGTCGTAGGAGTCGGCGTCGAGAAGCCGTCCGGTCCGACCGGCCAGGTCCACGTGCTCGGACAGATACGCCTGGCACCGGTGCTTCGAGGGAGCAGAGAAGGACTGCTGCATCGTGGCGTGGCACTCCATGCACAGGGCGTACCCGAAAATGGTCTCCTGCACGTCGTAGTCCGCGTAGCGACGGTGGCCCTTTTCGATCAGGTACTCGGTGGGGCCGTCCAGCAGCGATCGGTCACAGGCGAGACACGTGGCGATCGGGTCTCCAGTCTCGATGGAGTACAACGACTCGGGAATTGGGATCCGTTCGGGAAGCACAGTCGAAGCCCGAGGCGTGGGGGAAGGAGGCAAAGAGGCCGCCTCTTGCCCAGGCGGTGCCTCCTTGTAAATACGAGCGTTCGGGAAGGTTCGGTTGTGCCCGTCGCGTCGTCCCACCCTGAGCCCCCGTGCTCTTGCGGCAACGGTTTGGGGGCTGGGCCTTGGTTCGAACACCAATCCGACCGGGGTGTATCTTCAGCGCGGGGTCCCATGGTCAGATTGCGAACGGACCGTCCGGCCGTCATGCACGTCCTCGTCGTCCCGTCCTGGTATCCCACCACGGAGGTGCCCCTGAACGGAATTTACTTTGCGGAGCAGGCGCGATGCCTACAGGCAGACGGGATGACGGTGGGGGTGGTGTATCCGGAGCAGCAGAGCCTGCGTCGGGCCACTGTGGGGGCGCTCCGGCGCAAGCACTTTCAGACAGCGTGGACGACGGACCATGGAGTCCCAACCCTCCGCCGGTACGGATGGAACGTGTGGTGGCGCGTTCCCCCAGGGCTGCGGTGCCGGGTCCGCAGCGCCGTGCGCCTTGCGCGACGGTACGTGGACCGCCGCGGTGTCCCCGACGTCATCCATGCTCAGAGCGCCCGCTGGGCCGGGGCCGCCGCGGCCCGGATGAGCAACGCGCTCGGGGTGCCCTACGTGCTGACCGAGCACTTTAGCGGGTTTCAGCGGGGTGGGGTCTGGCCGTGGCGCCGGCCGCTCGTCGACCGGGGACTCCGCCGCGCGAGTGGCCTCGCGGCCGTCAGTGTGGCGCTAAAAGAGGCGCTCGCAACCCGCAAAGACATTGCGTCCGGGGACGTAGCGATTCATCCCAACCCCGTCCGTGCCTCATTTTTCACGCGGCCCCCCGAGGGACGCCCGTCGAGGCCCCCGTTTCGCTTCGTGACGATCGCCAGGCTGAACTCCCGAAAGAACATCGGCGGCCTGATCGCGGCCCTCGCGCAGGCCTTCGAGGGCTCGAACGACGTGGTCCTCACCGTCGTAGGCGATGGGCCCCAGCGGGCAGCGCTGGAGGCACAGGCGCGTCGGCTCAACGTTGCGGATCGGGTGGACTTCCGAGGGCGGCAACGCCGTGCCGGCGTGCGGGCGGCGCTCCGGGAAGCCCATGCGTTTGTGCTCCCGAGCCGCCACGAGACGTTCGGCGTGGCGCTCGTGGAGGCGATGGCGACGGGGCTGCCGGTGGTCGCGACCCGGTGCGGGGGCCCCGAGGACATCGTGACGAAGGAAACGGGGATGCTCGTGCCGCCCGCGGCCCCGACTGCGCTGGCCCAGGCCCTCTGCACCATCCGGACACGGTGGGGCGCGTACGACGCCGAGTGCATCCGGGCGCATGCCGTGGATCGCTACGGGCCGGAACCTTTTGTTCGGCGCACGCAATCATTCTACCGCTGCGCCCGTGCTGCCTGACCGGGTCGATCTCGCTCCCGTTCTCCTCTCATCATGATCGACCTCCGTGACGTTTTCTGTTGGGCGGCGCTCCGGGGGCTTCTGCTTCTGATGCCCGTGTCCGCCGTGGGGCAGGCGGGCGACGACTTTGATCCCGGATGGTACGACCCAGAGGCCCCGCACCTCCAAATCAGCGTTGCCGCCGACGGGGTGTATCGCGTCCCGGCGGGAGCGTTTGCGAGCGCACTGCCGGACGGAACGACGCTCGCCGACATTTCCCCGGCGACCATTCGGCTTCTGGAGAACGGAACGGAGGTCCCAGTTCACGTTGAAGGAGCCGCGGACGGTGTCCTCGATCCGTCGGACACGGTTACGTTCGTGGGCCATCGGAACCGAGGGGACGACGAGCGCTGGGCCTACGACGGAGACGCCTCGGCGCAGAGCAGCACCCACCGCAGTCTCTACAGCGATACGACCCACTACTGGATGACGTGGGGCGGGAACGGCGGGCGTCGGTACGCGCAGGTGTCGCCGAGCGCGTCCCCCCCGACGAAGGCCCTTCGCGACACGGTGCGCATCGAGCAGGACGAGACCTACTACTTTGGCCGCCCGAGCAGTACTGGGAATCCCCTCTACACCGAGTCGGAGGGCTACTACTGGCGCCAGTTTCGGCACAACGACACGGCGCCCCTTTCGGAAACCTATACCCTTCCCGTCGGGCGTCGGGCGGACACGGGCGCGTCGCTCGACCTTCGGGTTCGGGTGGACGCCGCGAGCAGTTCGTGCCACCGCGTCGAGGTCGAAGGGAGGCTCCGGCAGCCGGGCGGGACGCCTGCCTTCGAGTCGCTCGCGACTGCGGAGTGGGAGGGCCTCGCCCGGCGGACGCTCGAGGCGTCCGTCGCGCAGAACCGCATTCCGGAGGGGGGGCTGGAGCTGCGCCTCACCTCCTACAACGACGGCTTCGCGGCCGACCTCAACTGCCCCGACCCGTCGAGCACGCCGAACTACGTCCTGTTCGACTGGGCGGAGGCGGCCTACACACGTGTCCTCGCCGCTCAGGGCGACGACGCGCAGCGCTTCGTCGTGCCTACGACCGACGCGACAACCTTCGCCCTGACGGGCCACACGGGCGACTCGGTGCGCGTGTACAGCCCCGCCGATGCTCGTCGGTACGAAGCGGCCATTGAGGGCGACACCGCGTTCGTGGAGGCCGCCCCGTCGACGGCCCCGGCGCCGCACTGGGCCGTAGGAGCGGACGGGTACAAGACGCCCGCTGCCATCCAGCCGGACGCGCCGAGCAACTGGTCGGCCCCCGACGCCCACAGCGCCGACTATCTCCTCCTCACCACCGAGGCACTGCTCCCCGCCGCCGAGCAGCTGGCCGACTACCGCCGGTCGCACGACGGCTACGACGTGGAGGTGGCCCTGGTGAGTAACATTTTTGACGAGTTTGACTACGGGCGGCGCACCCCGATTGCCATCCGTCGCTTCGTACAGTCCACTCAGCACTGGGCCTCAGCCCCCGAGTACCTCGCGATCTTCGCCGACGCCCAGTATCCCATCCGCGACGGCTCGGTCGAGACGCTTCACCCGGAGTGGAGTGTGCCCTCCTTCGGCTATGCGCCCTCGGACGGGTGGTTTGCGATGCAGAGCGAGGGGCCCGACGACTGGTCCGAGCTCCTCGCCGTGGGGCGCATTCCGGTGCGCTCCGTGGCGCAGGGCGAACTCTTCGTGGACAAGCTCCAGACCTACGAGGCGGCGCCCCTGGAGCGGTGGCAGAAGCGCATGCTTTTGCTTGCGGGGGGCACGACCGAGAGCGAACAAAACCAGCTCCAGTTCTACTCCAATCGCTGGGGGGAGATCGCGTCGGACACCGAGGCGTCCATCGACGGATCCGAGGTGCCCGTGCACACCGGGGCCGACACGCTTCGGTACTACAAAAGAGTCAATGATCCCCTCGACGCCAGCTTTCAGGACTCCCTGGCCGTTGACCTGCAACGGGGAACCGGATGGCTCAGCTACTTTGGCCACTCGGGCGCCCAGACGTGGGAGATCGTGACGGACCCGCCCGCGGAGTTCGACAACGCCGGGCGCCTGCCCGTCGTCGTGTCCCTCGGCTGCCGCACCGGGTCGTTTGCGGGCGGTCGGTTCGAAGAAAAAAGTGCTCCGTCCCTGGGCGAGCAGCTCGTCGTCGGCGCCGTGCGCCCCGATGGCACCCCACGCGACGGGGCCCTGAACGGCGGCATCGCCCATTTTGGCGAATCGGCCCTGGGCAACCTGGTGCCCTCGGCCCGGCTCAACGACGCCCTCGTGCAGCGCGTCTTCGTCGATACGATGCGCGTGCTCGGGGAGGCCATTCGCTCGGCGAAGGCGGACATTGCCGCCGACTTTGGCAACAGCGACTTCTACGTAAAGCATCTCCTGCAGTACGGGCTGATCGGGGATCCCGCCACGAACGTGGCCCTGCCGGCCAAGCCCGACCTGCACGTGTCGTCGGACCTCATCGCGACGGAGCCGACGGCCCCAGTCCCGTCCGACGCACTGACCACGACGGTCCAGGTCCAAAACCGCGGGCTCGTTCCGTCCGACAGCGTCACCGCCCGGCTCACCTGGGCGCGGCCAGACGGGCGCACGACCCAACGCACGCGGCGTCTCGACCGGTTTGCGCTCAAGCGGACGCTCTCGTTCTCGGACTCCCTGGACGAGCAGGCCATCGGGACGAACACGTTCCGCGTCGCGGCCGACCCGACGAACCGGTACGAAGAGGTCAACGAAACGAACAACACGGCCGAGCGGGGCCAAGTGGTGTTCGACGCGGGCGTCTCGCTCCTTGCTCCACCCGACTACGGGACGATCCCCGCCGCGGAGCCGTCGCTGGAGGTCGTCGTCTCCCGTCAGGCAGCGGGGCCGATTCCAGTCGTGCTTCAGCTCGACACGGTGCCCGACTTCTCGTCGCCGGCCCGCCGCGCGGTGCGGCGCGAGGTGGACGGTCTACGCGGCACGTGGCAGCCGCCCAGACTGTCATCAAATCAGACCTACTACTGGCGTGCCCGGCTGGCCGACGGAGGCACGAAAACCTGGCGCACGGCCCGCTTTACCGTCGACGGAGAAGAAGGCGACGGGGAGGCCTCGTGGCTTCAGCGGGGGCGTCTCTTCGCGGAAAACGAGAGCCCTCGGCTCCGCCGTGCCGGGCGCTCCTGGACGTTCGACACGTACTCCCGGAACGTTTTGGCCTTCTCGGAGCGGGGACAGGGGGCTCGCACGGATGGCTTCATCATCGACGGAACCTCCGACTACGAGTACCTAAAATTTGGGTTTGGCGTGCTCGTCATGAATGGGCTCACGGGGGACGTGCGGGCCAGCGAGTCGTTTCCCACCTACGACCTGCCGACGCAGTGGGAGGACTACCTCAGGGACCGGGGGGAATTTATTGGCGACGGGCAGGACGCCATTGATGCCCTTGACACCTTCCTCGACACCGTCCCGCAGCAGGGCGACTACGTCTTCGTCCGCACCCGTCACCTCGCCCGCCAGGGAGGGGCCACCATTCCCGACGAGGTAACGTCGCTTTTCCAAACCCTGGGCTCGGCCGCCGTCGATACGCTCACGTACAATCACGTCTGGGCCCTGAAAGCCCGCATAGGGCATCCAGACGAAACCGTAGAGCAGGTTTCTCCGCCCTCGGAGGCAGAGGACGTGAAGGAGGTCAGCCTCGTGTCGGAGCCTCCGTTCTCGCACGCCGCCGGGCGCACAATTTCGTCGCGCATCGGCCCGGCCAGCGACTGGAGGATGCTGGAATGGGAGGGCACTGCCCCGGACGCGTCGGATGCGGTCACGCTCGATGTTCTTGGCGCGGACTCGACGGTCCTCATCGACGATCTCGGCGGCCCGTCGGGCACACAGGCCCTCGGCTCCATCGATGCGGAAACGCATCCCTACCTGCATCTGCGCGCCACCCTTACGGACTCGACGGCCCGCACCGCGCCGCAGCTCGACCGGTGGAGCGTGTCGCACACGGGCGTTCCCGAACTCGTGCTGGACCCTTCCGGGCTGGCGTCGCTTCCCGATACGCTTCGGCAGGGAGAGCAGGCCTCGGCCCCAGCCGCGGTCGTGAACCTGGGCCCGGTGGCGAGCCGGCCGGTTCGTGTGCGTTCGACCCTCCAGGACGCCTCCAACACGACCACAACCCTGCTTGCCGATACCCTCGCGGCCCTGTCTCCGGATGGGGGCCGCGACACGAGCACGCTTTCTGTTTCGAGCACGGACTTCCCGAACGGCAATGTACTCCGGGTGGAGGCGCGCACGGAGGGACCGCCGGAGCGCCTTCCAAGCAACAATACCGCGGTCCGAAACCTCTTCGTGCAGGCGGACGACCAGCCCCCCTCTCTGCGCGTGCTGGCCAACGGCCGTGAGCTTCCGCCGACCTCCGACGACGTGACCAACCTCCAGGCCCCTGAGCTTCCGTTCGTCTCGACGCAGCCGACCCTTGAGGTGCTCGTGCAGGACGACAATCCCTACCTCCTCCTCGACGACACGACCCACGTCGACGTGTATCTGAAAGGCGGGCTCCCAAGTCGGGGCCCGGGCCTCGGTTCCGACTTTCGGCGCGTCCCCTTTTCGGACCCCGGCCTCTCCCTCGTCCCCCCCGACTCGGGAACCACCGATCCACTGCGACTGCAGTTCGAGCCCGACCTTGGGACGCGCGACTCGACGTATACCCTGAAGGTGGAGGCCGAGGACACGCGGGGGAATGCGGTGGAGCCGTATCAGGGCAGCTTTCGGGTGCAGCGGGCACAGGTGATCCGGGACGTGTACCCGTACCCGAACCCGATGAACACCCACACGACGTTTGCCTTCCGTGTGGAGGGGGGACGCAACGAGGCACTGCGCGATTTTATCCTGCGCATCTACACCTTGTCCGGCCGCCTCGTGCGCCAGCTGGAGGACCGCCACCTCGACCAGCCGCTGCGGGTGGGGTGGAATACGCTGCGCTGGAACGGGCGGGACGAAGACGGGGACCGGGTGGCGACCGGTGTGTACCTCTACCGCGTCAAGATTGAAGGGACCGACACGACGTTTCGGGGCGACGTCGAAAAAATCAGCGTGATTCGGTAGTGGAGAGTTCGGGCACGTTGTCCGGAAGCACACGACGGTAGAGTCCCGCGAGGCGCTTGCCGATCGGCCCCCAGCGGTACTGCCCGGCCGCAGTGCGGGCGTTCTCTGCGCACTGCCGGTATCGCTCCGGATGGGCCTGCCATTCGTCGAGCACGTCGAGCACCGCTGCTGGATCATTGGGAGGCACGACGGCGCCACACTCGTGCCGGTCTACGAACCGCCGCCACAGCGGAATGTCCGAGCAAATGAGGGGCAGGCCGTAGTGGAGATATTCGTAGAACTTCGTGGGGATGGAGCCCACGTGGTTGGGGCGCGGCTCGCAGAGGGCGAGCCCCACGTCGGCTTGGCGATAGTGCGGCGGCATGGTCGAGGGACGGACGTACGTGTCCCAGCCCACACGGTCGACGACCGCCCCGAGCCCTCCACGTCGAATCTGTTCTTCGGTCCGGGCCCGCTGGGTCGGGTAGCGACAGATCCCGACGAGGGAGAGGGTTTCTGGACGGTCTGCACCACGGATGCGGGCGGCCAGGCGGACCATCGTGCGAAGGCCACGGCCATCGGACAGGGTGCCGGTGTAGAGAAGGCGTGTCGGGGGAGAGCTGATGTCCACAGGGGCGGCCGGGGGCTCCTCCCCGATCGGGCGGAAGTAGTTGGGAATGTAGGTGTGGGGCCTCGCGTGGTCCTCCATGATCGCCCGATAGCTTTGCTCGGCGATGAGCACGTGATCGACCCACCGGAAGGCCCAGCGCTCCAGTGCCCGAAGAAACCGGCCCAACAGTGCCCCCTTCGACCGGTAGTTCTCGTGCATGTCATAAACGACCCGGGCCCCGGTTGTCTTTTTTAGAAGACCGGCGAGGGGAAGCAGTTCGGGGTCGTGGACGTGATACAGCGCGGCGCCGAGCGCGCGGGCCGTCCGGAACACCCGCGGCTGAAGGGCGAGCCGGTGGGCCCGATTCTGGGGCCGCGGCAGGGCGTGAACGGGGATGCCATGGACGCGCTCGGTGCGTTCGTGGGGGGCAACGAGGTGGGCGTCGAAGCCGGCGTTGCGGAGCGCCGCAAGCTGTTTGTGGAAGATGCGCGGGTCGAACGGATGGTGTACCGTGGTGAGGTGCGCGACCCGGGTTGGAGAATGGAGGGCATTCCCCTGTTCCATGCGAGATCCCGTCGTAGATGGTGTAAGTCGGAAAATGGAATTGTTCGAACCAGAGCCCTGCCGGGCGGTTCGCGCAGTCTATTCTCGTTTCTACCAGGCGAAAGAGAAGGGCCTCGACGAGGCTTCAGACTCTCCCAAAACGTTCAGTTCCCTACATCTCTTGTGTCACATGCCTACAGTGACGCTGCACGGAGGGCTGGGGAATCAGCTCTTCCAGTACGCGGTCGGCAGGACCCTCGCGCACAAGACAGGGGCTACGCTTTACTTGGATGCTTCCTCTTTCGCGGACGTGTCGGATGTGGGGGGAGCTTCCCGAGAGCTACATCTTCCAAAGTTTGCCATCCAGGGAACGGTCGTTCGGCGACCGATTCAAAAAAATCTCCTTCTAGAAGGATGGTTCAAACTATTTGGTCTTCTGCGAGAGCTGAGTTCGGGGCTTGGGGTCCGGGTCTGCAAGGTGCACAAAGACCTGCACACTCCACATCGCTTCGATCCAGCGGTCCTTCGTGCCCCCGGAGACGTGCGCCTCTACGGCTACTACCAGTCCGAGAAGTACTTTCGTTCGATCCGGGGGATGCTACGAGAAGAGCTTACACTACACAGAGAAGCAAGCGGGCCCAACTGGCGCTGGAAAGAGCAGATTGAGGAGACAAACTCGGTGGGGATACACGTCCGACGCGGCGACTACGTTGACCAGGGATGGAGAGTGCCGGCCCAGTACTATCGGTGCTCAGTACGAAGGCTGTTGAAACGAGAGAAAGAGATGCATCTGTTTTTCTTTTCGGACGATATTGGATGGGTAAAGGACAACGTGGGACGGGTAACTCCCGAGGAGTTTCCCTTGGAAAATGTGAGATGTATTGATTGTAATGATGGCAGCGAGCCCTACGAAGACCTTCGATTGATGAGGAGGTGCGATCACAACATCATCGCCAATAGTACGCTGAGTTGGTGGGGTGCCTGGCTGAATCAGAATGAGGACAAGACGGTCCTCGCCCCGGCCTACTGGATTCGAGACCGTGTTGAGCGTTTGGACATCGTCCCGAACCGGTGGGAGCCCGTCGACTGGTAAGCGATGTCCCAGGTATTGCGTCACAGACCCTCTCAAACCACAATGCCCGAAGACCTTGCCCCCGCGTCCGAGGCAGTCGTAATTTGCACCCGGAACCGTCCGGATGCATTGAGAGAAACCCTTCAAAGTGTGGCGTCACAGTCTGCTGCGGCTCGGCGACTGGTGATCGTGGTGGACGGAAGCGACTGCGGTGACGCGGAGCGCACGACTGAGATTGTTCAGAACTGGCGCGGCGAAGGATTGCCTGTCCGATACCACCGATATTCCGGAACCCCGGCGGGCACGCGGCAGCGCAACGCGGGTGTCGACCAGCTGCCAGACTCGGTCGAGGTCATTCATTTTCTCGACGACGACGTGATGCTCCGGTCTAGGTATTTCGCGGCACTCCGTGGAGCACTACAGCGGATCCCTCGCCTCCTCGGGGCGGGAGGCATTATCCTGAAATCCGACCCGGCGTCTCCGCGTCCGCGGGTCCACTGGGGGCATCGCCTCTTCTTGCTCCGGGTGGATCAGCCGAGTCGCGTGCTTCCCTCTGGCCAGACGACGCCCGCCTGGGCAATCGGGACCGAGGACCTACAGCCGGCCGAGTGGCTCAGCACCTGCGCGTCGAGCTACCGGGCCTCCGTCTTCGATACCCATCGGTTCGACCCTGCGGTCGAAGGGCCGTCGCCCCGTCTCGAGGACCTCGACTTTTCGGCTCGCGTGGCCGAGGATGGGCCGCTTGCCGTAGTGCCTGATGCCCAGTGCGTACATCGCGTGTCGCCCCACAACCGTCGCGGCACGGCTGCCACCACGCGGGAGCGGCTTGTACGGCGGTACTGGTTCGTCCGGAAGAACATGGACCGCCTGGAGAACCGTCTCGCTTTCTGGTGGAGCGTCGTGGGCCAACTCGTTGCGCTCGTGGCGTCCTCACATCCGGACCGCAGCGCGGCGCTCCGGGGCCACCTGCAGGGGCTTCGGCAGGTTTGGACCCGGGCGCATCCGCTTCTCCACGAAGAGCCGACGGAGGCCTGAGTGGGCGTGTGCAACTTCCGGCGTCGAGGCCTATGTTTTAGCCGTTCGGTGTCGTCGTATCCGCAGGCTTGTCTGGAGCCCTGCCCACCGAGGCACCCCCTCTTTGCTTTTCAACTAGACCCTGCACATCGATGAAGTACGCCGTCATTATGGCCGGGGGCATCGGCACCCGCTTCTGGCCCGTCAGCCGCAAGGAGCACCCCAAGCAGTTTCTGGACATCTTCGGCGATGGCACGCTCATCCAAAACACCGTGGCGCGGCTGCAGGGCTTGATCCCGCCGGAACGCTGTCTCGTGGTGACCCACGAACGGTACACGGAGAAGACGAAGAAGCAGCTCCCGGCCGTCCCGGAGGAAAACATCCTCGCGGAGCCGATTAGTCGCAACACGGCGCCCTGCATCGCCTACGCGGCCACGACGCTTGCGAAGCGGGACCCGGACGCAACGATGGCGGTCCTTCCGGCCGATCATGTCATTGGGGACGTGGCGCAGTTTCACGACACGCTGGACGTGGCGTTCGACGCCGCCCAGGAGCAGGAGGCCCTCGTCACCATCGGCATCGATCCCACCTATCCGGCCACCGGCTACGGCTACATCCAATACGACGGTTCCGGCGCGGAGGCGCCGAGCCTTGCCGCTCGCCCCGTGCGCACCTTCGCCGAGAAACCAGACCAGTCCACGGCCGAGCGGTTCATCGACGCCGGTGACTTTCTGTGGAACAGCGGCATGTTCATCTGGCGGGCGGACACGATCCTGGACCAGGTCGAAACGCACCTCCCCGAGGCCCACGAGGCGTTTGCCCCAGTCCGTGAGGCCGACGGTGCCGCCGACCCCGAGACGCTCACGAACGCCTTTCGGGAGAGCCCGCGCATCTCCATCGACTACGGGGTGATGGAGCAAGCCGATACGGTCTACGTGGTGCCGGGGACGTTCGACTGGAACGACGTTGGCGACTGGCGGGCCGTCTACGACCTGAGCGAGAAGGACGAGCACGGCAACGTGATTGAGGGAGAGGTGATCATGCAGGATTCCAGCCGGTGCTACGTCCAGACTGAAGAGCGACTGGTGGTGCTCGTGGGCCTCCACGACAAGGTCGTTGTCGATACCGACGACGCGGTGCTGGTGTGTGACCGCGAGAGTGCCCAACAGGTGAAGCAGGTCGTGGAATACCTGCACGCTCACCAGTTTGAGGAGTACGTTTGAGGGCGGCGGTCCGAAGACGGAGCCCGCGGAAGAAGGCCCCCGGCTGAGCGGAACCCGTCCGACGCTGCCCGCACGGCGACGGCCTGCGGCCGGTCGTCCTTGCGGCCCCGGCGGGTCCCCTCGGACACGTGCCCCCGGTACTGCCCTGGGCATCACCCGTACCGGCGCAGGTATGCCATCACGGCATCAGGGCCGTCGAGCCGTGCATCGGCCTGCGTGTCGCCGCCGCCGACCTTGATCGTACAGACGTCCCGGTCCATCTCCTGAAGGGCCGCAAAGGCGTCCTCGTCCGTCACGTCGTCCCCCAAGTAGACGGGCACGCGGTCGGGGTGCTGGCCCGCAATGCGACGCACGGCGGTGCCCTTCGTCAGTCCATCCGGGCGGAGCTCCACCACCTGCTTGCCCCAGATGGCGTCGAGCCCATCCGGCAGGTCGGCAAGCCAGTCTTTGAGTTGGGCTTGGGCCGTGTCTGTGTCCGCCGCCGTGCGGTAGTGCACCGCGAAGGACTGGTCTTTGTCTTCTACCCGAAGGCCCTCGACGTCCGGCACGGCTTCACGGAGGCGCCGGAGGGCCTCGGCGGCGGCATCCGGCATGAGACTGTGGGCGTCACGCCCCACGATTCCCTCTTGGGCCCCGTGTAGCCCGATTGCATGCAGGGACTGGTTGAGAAACGAAGAGAGGGCTTGCAGGTCGCGCCCCGTCACGATCCAGAGAGGAAACCGAGCGTCGAGGAGGCGGAGCAGGGCAGGGGCCTCGGGATGGGGCACAGCCGCGTCCGGGTCGTCCACGATGGGGGCAAGGGTGCCGTCGTAGTCGAGGAAGAAAAGCGGATTTTCGACCACCGGAAGCATCGGACCGCAGGGGGGAGACATCCGTTTTGCCTGTCCTCTTTCTACATCGTAAACCGGGGCGCATGGTGTGTGAAGTCCCTTGTCTGCGCCCTACGCTTCCTTTGTCGCCCCTCACGCATCCCTCTTCACGCGTCCGTCCTCACGGATCGAGTCCAGAAAGTTGCCGGCCCAGTTGTGTACGTCAAGGGTTTCGATGGTGTCCTTGAGCCCGGCGAGTCGCTCCTCGCGCTCGCCCGTCGGCATCTCGAGGGCAGTGCGGATGGCGTCGGCCACGCCGCCGTGGTCGTAGGGGTTGACCTGCACGGCTTCGGGGAGGAGGTAGGCCGCGCCGGTCAGTTCTGAGAGGACGAGCACACCGTCCTGTGAGGCGGTGACGAACTCCTGGGTCACCACATTCATCCCGTCGCGGAGGGGCGTGATCAGTGCCGCGTCGGCGGCCCGGTAGAAGGCACACAGCTCGTACTGGGTGTAGGTCCGGTAGCGGTAGTTCACGGGCACCCAACTGTCCCGGGCGAAGCGGCCGTTGATGCGGCCCACCACCTCGTCCACCTCGCGACGGATCTGCTGATACGATTCCAGCTCCGTGCGGCTCGGCGTGGCAATTTGGAAGAAGCTCACGTTGCCGTGGTACTCGGGGTTCTCCTCCAAAAACGCCTCGAACGCCAGCATGCGGGCCCGGATGCCTTTTGTGTAGTCGAGCCGGTCGATGCCGATGACAATGTGGTCGGAGCCGAGACGCTCACGGAATTTCTGAGCCTCCTGTATGATCGACGCGTCCCGAGACATCTCCTTGAACCGGTTCACGTCGATTCCGATCGGGTGGGCCTCCACCCGGGTCTCCTGTCCGTCGTACCGGACGCGGTGGCCGTCGACCTCCGCGCCGAGCAGCACATCGGCGCTCTCGATGAAGTTGTCGACGTACTCCTGCACGTGGAACCCGATCAGGTCGCAGCCGAGCATGCCGCGCAGCAGCTCGCGCGACCACGGCAGGATGCGAAAGATCTCCATGGCCGGCCACGGAATGTGCCAGAAGTGCCCGATGGTGGCCTCCGGGCGCTCCTGTCGAATGAGTCCCGGGGACAGCATCTGGTGGTAGTCCTGGATCCAGATGACATCCCCGTCGCCCTTTTCGGTTTCCGAGAGGACGGCCTCGGCGAAGCGCTCGTTGACCTGGCGGTACGTCTCAATGAACGTGTCGTCCAGGTTGAGGTGTTGGATCAGGTAGTGCGAGAGGGGCCAGAGGATCTGATTGGCCATGCCGTAGTAGTACCCGTCGAGCTCCTGCGAGCTCAGGGGCACGCGCCGCACGAGAAAGTCGGGGTTGTCGGCCGGATACGCTTGGCGTTTGGGCAGCTCCGGGTCCTCGCCCATGCCCACCCAGGTGCCTCCCTTCTCTTCGAGCACGGGGAGAAGGGCGGTGGTGAGGCCGCCCACCGACGTTTCCCAGCCGTCGTCGGCCTGTCGAACGGGAACACGGTTCGCAACTACAGTCAGGCTCAAGGCGACGAGAAGTGCGTGGTCAGAGAAGCAGTGAGTGGGTGCGGGGACCGCCCTGGCGACTGTCGGTGCGCCCACGGGCGCTTCACACGGTGACGAGTCGCTACCAGCATACCGGTGCGGCCGAACGATGGCAAGGCTGTGCCGCGCCTGGTCGTTCGTACGGGATCCTGGGGCGGGCCCTTTGCCGGTCGTCTCGCTACCGGGAGTCGGGGCGTTCAGGGTCTTCTACCTCCTCCTCGCGCCGCCGGGCCCATTCGTAGAGCGCGCGGTGCTTGATGGCGTCGCCGAAGAGACACAGCCCGGCGTTGAGCGCCACGAGGCTGGCCGTGCCGGCGGCCACCCACTTCCAGGTCGGTTCGCCGCGGCCCTTCAGGAGGGCCGACTGCCCGACACCGCTGGCGCCAAGGCCCGTGGCCAAGAGGCCGAGCGGGGCAAGCGCTTTCCAGGTTTGATAGTGTCGGTCCGCGGGGGCGTCTGTACTCGGGGAACGGGATGTCATGAGGACGGAGGGGAAAAATGGACCTGGTGAGAAAGGGGCCGAGACGACCGGGCACGATCAATCTGAAGCGGCCAGGGCCTCCACGACGTTCGCCCCGACGTCCGGGTAGTCGGTAATGAGCCCGTCGACCCCCAGCCGAATCAGTTGGCGCATCGTGTCGCGCTCGTTGACGGTCCAGGGCACCACGCGGAGGCCTCGGTCGTGGGCGGCCCGGAGCAGTGCCTCGTCGACGACGGAATGGGCGGGGCTGTAGACGGACGGGACGAAGCCCAGGGCGTCCAGCTGCTGGCGAAGGGCATCCGGCGTGGCGTCGGTCACTAGGAGAGCAAGCTGCACGGTCGTGCCCGTGTTCCGGTTCCCACGCAGGCGTCGGGTGGCCCGGAGGGCTCGCTCGTCGAACGACTGGATCGTGGTCCGGCCCGCGACCCCGTGCTCGTGTATCACGTTGAGGACGCGACGCGTGAAGGTCTCCGGCGCAGGGTGAAACGTCCCGTCCCACTCGGGCCGTGCCTTGATCTCGATGTTGTAAAATATGGGTGACCGGTCATGGTCGGTCCCATAGGCCTCCGCCCTTTCGATCACGTTGCGGAGGCGCGGTTTGGCGGCCGGCCGAGACGTCTGCCGGGGAAAGTCGGGATGCTGCCGTTGACCGCAGTCGTACTGCCTGATGTCGGCGTACGGCATCTGGTAGAGATTGTGCTCGCGGGCGTTGTCCTCGGGCACCGGATCCCCGGCCGGGAGCGCGCAGATATCGGGGTTCATCCAGGGCTCGTGCGACACGACGACCTGCCCGTCGGCGCTGATCACAACGTCCATCTCCAGCGTCGTCACGCCGATCCGGAGGGCGCGCCGGAACGCCGGCAACGTGTTTTCTGGGGCGAGGCCGCGGGCGCCCCGATGGCCCTGCAGGTCGAAGGCCGGCGGGACGGTCGAGTCGGGGGGCGTCGTGGCCGGCATTCCGATCCCGATCGTGACGAGGAGGGAGAGCAGTACAGTGGGTATCATGCTGAGGGGACGCGTTACTCCGCGTGCTGTGTGGCTGGGGCCGGCGACAGGTGTTCGGCGATATGGTTCGTGATCATGGTGAACAGGTGCAGTCGGGTGTTGCCGCCGGCAAGGCCGTGCTCGTGGGTCGGGTACATCATGAATCGGAACTGCTTGTTGGCCGACTGCAGTTGATTCACCATCTGCACGCTGTTCTGGACGTGGACGTTGTCGTCGTCGTCGCCGTGCACGATCAACAGGTTCTGGTCATCGCGCAGGCGACTGGCGTAGGTCTGGGGGGCACCGTTCTCGTAGCCGTCCGCATTCCGGTCGGGCGTCGACATGTAGCGCTCGGTGTAGATAGTGTCGTAGAGCCGCCAGTCGGTGACGGGGGCCACCGAGACGCCCGTGTCGAACGTGGACGGCCCCTCGCCCGTGAGCATAGACATGAGGGTCATGTAGCCGCCGTAGCTCCAGCCCCAGACGCCGATGTGGTCCGCATCCACCCACGCGGAGTCGGCGAGGGCCTGCGCCGCGCGGATGTGGTCGGCCGACTCCGGCTGGCCGAGGCGCTGGTAGGGCACGTCCTGGAAGGCCTTGCCGCGTCCCCCGGTCCCGCGATTGTCGACGCTGACGACGACCATGTCGTGTGCGCGGGCCAGGTACTGGTGCCACAGCTGTCGGGTGCCGCCCCACTGGTTGGTGACCGTCTGCACGCCGGGCCCGCCGTAGACGTACATCAGCACCGGGTACGACCGTGACGGGTCGAAGTCCCGGGGCTTGATGACGTACGCATTCAGAGAGGTGTCGTCGGCCCCGGGAAGGCTCGTGAACTGTTTCTTGGGAAGGTCAAGACTGTCCAACCGCTTGTCGAGCGTGTCGTTGGCTTGAAGGGTGGTGAGACGCTCGCCCGACACGTCGTGGAGGGACCAGGTGGGGGGGGTGTCCGCCGTCGAGTGCCGGTCGATGTAGTAAGCATGGTCCGCCGACAGGTCGAGGGTGTGCCAGCCCGGGCGCGACGTCACTTTGCGGACGGACGGAGCCGTCTCGTGCGGGGCAAACGAAACGTCCGCCGCGTAGAGGTGCCGCTCCAATGACGTGTCGCGGGTGCCGGTGACATAGGCCGTCGAGGCGTCCTCGTTCACGCCGTGGAATTGCGTCACCTCCCACGGTCCCTTGGTGAGAGGGCCCACCTCTGTGCCGTCAGTGCGGTACAGGTAGGCGTGGTTGTACCCATTCCGTTCCGAGAGAAAGACGAAGTGCTCCCCGTTGTCGAGGTAGGTGAGCTTGTCGTTGGTCACGTCGATGTACGTGTCTTGCGTGTCCTGGAGCACCTGCTTCGTGTCTCCGGTCTCGGGGTGGCCGTACAAGAGGTCCAGCACGTTCTGATTCCGATTGAGGCGGTACATCCAGACCCGGTGCGTGCCGTCAACCTTAGGAGTCCAGCCCATGCGGGCCAGGTACTCGTGCGTTCGTCCGCCGGCGTTCCACGTGTCGGTGTCGAAATACTGGATCGCCTGCGGCTGGCCCTTCGCGGTGGAGTCGACCGCGGAAAGGTCGATCACCCCGATCTTGATCTCGCTGTTCTGTTCTCCGGCCTTCGGATAGCGAAACTCCGTACGTTCCGGATAGCGCGTGGTGTTGTTCATCAACGGAAACGAGCGGGTCTCGGACTCGTCAAGCTTGAAGAACGCGATGCGCCGGCCGTCCGGGCTCCACTGCCAGCCGTCGCGCAGCCCAAACTCCTCCTCGTACACCCAGTCGAATGTGCCGTTGATAATCGTCCCGTCGCTGCCGTCTGTGGTGAGGGCCGTCTCCGTGCCCGTTGTGAGGTCCACGACGTGCAGGTTTCGCTTCCGGACGAACGCTACCTTCGTGGCCGACGGGTTGAACTTCGCAAACATCTGGTACCCGTCGTCGCGATTGGAGACCGGAGTGAGCGTCTGTGTACCGAGATCGTAGACGTAGTAATAGCCTTTCGTGTTGGCGCGCCACACCTCTTTCGAGTCCGTGTAGATGAGCACCTTCTCGCCGGATTCGCTAAAGGCGTAGTCCTCGATCGGCACGAGCCGATCCACATCGCCCGCGTGCAGGTTCGTGCCGTCGATCACCCGTGTCTGTTCGTCCGTCCGCAGGTTGTAGCGCAGGAGGTGCGTCGCGTCGGCCGTGTCGGCGGACTCGATGTACGTGATGACCGGGCCCTGCTCCGTCCACCGTCCTCCCTGAAAGGTGCTGGCACGAAACGTGGACGAGGCGTGGATGCTCTCGAGGGTGAATGCGGGATCGTCCTGCCCCTGGGCAGGAGCCCTGGGAACAGAGAGCACCAGAAGGGCGACAAGCGAAAGGGCGAGGCGGCGGGTCATCAGGGGACGCGGCGGGGTGAGGAGAAAAAAGACGGGTATGGGTAGCGAGAACATATTCGTCTTTCGGGGCTTTTGCAATGCCGTCTGCCTCAACCGGTTGGTCCCCCACCTGTGTATGACGAATGAAGACGCCTCCGCGTCTGGCCGGGGGCAATCCCGTTCGGGACGACCCCCAGAGGCACTCCCTGGTGTGCGTTCAAAAGATCCTTTTTGGGGTACGACCGAGGGACTCGTCACTCTGAAGAAGCTGACAAGCGACCGACGAACCGCTTCGAGTCCGGCGGTTTCGCCGCATTTGGGGAGATCTTTCGATTCCGCTTCGCTTTGCTCAAAATGACTTCATTGCAGAGAGGATTGCGTGACACTGCACCAGTCCCCGCTGACCGGGAGTAGATGGCCGGGCACTGGTCTGTAGCCGTTGGTTGGGAAGGCAATTGTCCGGCTCGAAGTGTCCGTCCGGGAACCATTGTGCGGGCAGACCCCTATGAAGCGGTTGCTCGTTTGCTTTTTGCGCGTATCCCCAGCGTCTCGCCATCGATCAGCCGACCAATAACGTCGAAGATGCGCCGGTGACCGCCACCGTGGACCTGGCGGCCATTCGGCACAACGCAGGCGTCTTGCGGGAGCGGGCCGGCGGGGCCGACGTGATGGCCATCATCAAGGCCGATGCGTACGGGCATGGCGTGCGCCCCGTGGCCCGGGCGGCGCACGAGGCGGGGATTCGTCACTACGGAGTGGCCCGGCTGCCCGAGGGCATTCACCTCCGAGAAGACGGACACCGCGGTCGCATCCTCGTCCTCGGGGCCCCGGCTGCCGCGCAGCTGCCGCGGTACGCCGAATACGACCTTGACCTGACCGTTCCCTCGGCCGAGGTTGCGGCTGCGGTCGTGCGGCACGCCTCCCCGAACGCGCCGCTTCGGGTCCACGTTACGGTCGACACCGGCATGGGGCGCCTTGGGCTGGCCCCCGACGACGTGCCGGCGGTAATGGCGCGCCTGGCCGATGCCCCCGGCGTCCGCCTCGCTGGGCTGTGGACCCATTTCGCGACCGCCGATGCCCCCGGAAGCTCGTTTGCAAAGACGCAGCTCGATCGCTTCCGGGCGGTGGTAGACGCGGTAGACGTGGATGTGGAGCACGTGCATGCGGCCAACACAGGGGCCCTTCTTACCCTTGGAGAGCCCGCCCACGAGTTTGAGGCATCCCTCGTGCGGAGCGGAATTGCCCTGTACGGCCTGGCGGCGACCCCGGAACTGAGCGCCCGGCTTGACCTGCGTCCTGCCATGCGGCTTACGGCCCGCGTCACCCATCTGAAGACGGTGTCGGCCGGTACGCCGGTCTCGTACGGGGCGGAGTGGCAGGCCCCGCGCCGGACTCGCATCGCAACACTGGGGGTTGGATACGGCGACGGATACCCGCGCCGGTGCTGTGGCCGCGCCTCTGTGCGAGTTGGAGGTGCCTTGTGCCCCATCGTGGGCACCATCTGTATGGACATGTGTATGGTAAACCTTGGGCCTCCGGACAAGGCCCCGGCCACCCGCGTCGACCGGGGCGACGAGGCCGTCTTGTTTGGCCCTGCTGGCCCCACCGTCTACGACGTAGCCCAGTGGGCCGACACCATCCCGTACGAAATTCTGTGTGGGGTGTCCCCGCGTGTGCCCCGACGGCATGTGAATTGCGCCGACGGGGCCCTGTCTCGTGCGGCACAGTCTGCCGCACCGAGGGTCTGAACGATACACACCATTGTTACATTTAAGTCGGGAGTCACGATGCGGAGACTGCATCCCATCCTACGGCTGTCGCATAGGATGCACGGCGGTGAATGACATGTTCTCTCCGGATCCGAAGCCAGAACGACTTACAAAGTTTTGTTTCCACTCATAAATCTCCTTATAACCAATGCCTATTACTGCCGATCCTAGCGACATTGATGTTCTCGTTGTTGACGATGAGAAAGATGTTGTTGAGGTTGTTGGTCACTTTCTTGAAGAAGAAGGATACACGGTCCATACGGCCTTCGACGGCGAGGAGGCCCTCGAAACGGCCTCGGGGAAAATCGACTTGATTGTGCTGGACATCATGCTTCCCGGCGTGGACGGCTACGAAGTCTGTAGAGAGCTCCGAGATCGCGTCGAGACCGAGGAAATTCCCATCGTCTTCCTGAGCGCAAAGACCGAAGAGGAAGACCAGATCGAGGGCTTGATGCTGGGGGGCGATGACTATCTCACGAAGCCGGTCTCGCCGCAGGTTCTCGTGGCGCACGTGAAGGCCGTACTGCGGCGCTCCGGTGTGGAGGAAAGCAGCATTCTTGAGGTCGACGGCCTCAAGATTTATGAGGACGAGTATCGTGCGGAATTGAACGAGGAGGACCTCGGCCTGACGCTCACGGAGTTCGAGCTCCTTCGCTACCTGGTGCGCCACCCCCGCAAGGCCTTCACCCGCCAGCAGCTGCTGGAGACCATCTGGAAAGACGCCATGATGGTAACCGAGCGGACTGTCGACGCCCACATTAAGAACCTGCGCGAGAAGCTGGGCGACTTTGCCAAGCACATCCAGACGGTTCGGGGCGTCGGGTACCGGTTCGTGCAGGAGGAAGAGTCGGCCGAAGCGTAGCCCCTGCCGCGTTGCGCATTTAATTTGTGGGAGTTGGCTTCTGGCTGCGCCGCATGTCTCTTGCTCGGTCAATTCAGGATGCGCTTCTGCCCCGTCGGGCCTCAACACAGACCTGGATGGTCTTGACGTTTGCCCTGTTCGTGGGCACGGCCGTCGTGGGGGTGGGGCTCTACGTGATGCTGGTCCTGCGGGGCGAGATGCGGACGGCCATGCAGGAAACGCTCCGCAACCAGGCCAACCGGATTGCGGTCCAGGTGGAGCAGGAGCCGGATCCGGTTCGGCGGGGACGCATCGTGGACAACCTGACGGAGCTGCGAGGCCTGGACATTGCGCTCGTGACCTCCGACACGACCTACCACCCTTCGTCTCGGGCGGGCCGGTCCGTCCCGGCCGACACGCTGATTGATGTGTCGGCCCTCGAGAACAAGATGGAGACGACGGTCCGGTTTGCACGACTGCAGCCCGAGGACGGGGAGCGGTTCTTCCTGGCGGCCCTCTACCGCCCCTCCTCAAACCTGATCGTGCGGGTGGGCCAGTCCCCCCCGCCGCTGTACGGGCTTGCCCAGCGCTCTCAGGTCGTGCTCGTGCTGGGCATGATTCTGGCGCTCATACTGGCGCTCGTCGGCAGCTTCATCGCGGCCTACCAGGTGACGACCCCCCTCACGCACATCAGCAAAACGGCCCGTCGGGTGGCCGAGGGGGAGCTGACCGGCAAAATTCGGGTTGAGTCCCGCGCGGCGGAGTTTCAAGACCTCGCCGAGAGCCTCAACCGGGCCTCCGACACGTTCCGGGAGAAGATCGAAGAGCTGGAGCGCATGACCCGGCTGCAGAGCGAGTTCATTGGCAACGTCTCCCACGAGGTCCGCAACCCGATCTTCTCCATCAGCGGGTACCTGGAGGCCCTCGGAACGCCCGGGCTCGACAATGAGCAGCGAAAAATGTACTCCGAGAAGGCGCTGACCAACCTGAATCGCCTCCAGAACCTCTTCAACGACCTCATCGACATCGCCCGGCTTGAGTACCGGGAAGACCTCATCAACCGGTCGGTGTTTGACCTGAAGGACCTGATCGACGAGGTGGCCGAGATGCTGCGGCCGAAGGCCGAAGAAAAGGACCTGGGCTTCGAGGCCGATGTGTCCCGCTTCTTCGTCCATGCCGATCGCTCCCGCGTCCGCCAGGTGCTGACCAACCTCATCGAGAATGGGATCGCCTACACCGGCAGTGGATCCGTCCGGTGTCGGGTGCAGCGGCGCCTCGACAAGGTCCGCGTGGAAATCGTGGACACGGGACAGGGCATCGACGAAGATCACCTCGACCGCATCTTCGAACGCTTCTACCGAGTGGACCCGGATCGCTCCCGCGAAAGCGGCGGAACGGGGCTCGGGCTTAGCATCGTGAAGCAGATTCTGCAGGCCCACGGCGAGGACATCCACGTCGAGAGCACCAAGGGACGTGGGACCCGGTTCTGGTTTGAGCTTCCCCACGAGCCCGAGCCGGAGGCCGTAGAGGCGTAGCCCACGGCCGGGCTCGGCCTTTGGGGGCTGTGCCCAACCCCCTGGATCCTCGCCAGGTCTTCGCAGAAGAATCTTTCTGTAGACTGAGGAATTTCATACACTGAACATGCTGAGCGCTCAGCTCCTCCTCAGTGTACTCTTTGTTCGGAAGCGCTTTCAAAAGCTGTTTGGTGGATTGATGCTCAGCCGACACGAGCGTAGCGACTGACGAGGCCCAGCCGAATAAACACAGTGGGCGACGTCGCAAAAGGGTGCCCAAGCGAGCCTTGTAGCGGGGGCCGAGCAGGAGCGAGGTCATGCCCGTGGTGAGCTACCAGGCGAGTGCAGAAGACTTTTTGCGCGAGAACCACGAAGTCGCAGCGCTGGGAGCACAGCGACCAAGGACTCGTCGGGGTGGCCACAGAACGTCTGCCAAACAGCTTCTCAGGGTGCAACCGATCATTGTGCCTGCGTGTGCAGGCGTGACGGGGCGGCGGGGATCTGTGCACAGGGGGGCTTCGAGGGCGATGGGCGGCGATGGAGGATCCTTTGGCGCTCGATGCCGTGTCGACTCATCTAGCTGGCTTCGACCAATGGCTACACCCGAGATGCAAGACACAAACGACTCGGACCTCGATCCTCAGACGAATGCGTCGTCGGGCGTCCCGGAGGCTGAATCGACGGAGCCGGAGCTGCCGGATCCTCCCTCGTCCCCCGACGGGAAAGAGGCCGTGGAGGCCGTCGCAGAGGAACGTCCGGCCGAGAGCATGCATGGAGACGGCCACGCGGCCATTCCTCAGATTCCGTCCATCAGGTCGGACGGGTCGATCGCGATCGACGAACTGTCGCCCGCAGATTTTGAGCCCGATGATTTGCGGCGGCGGCTTCGGACGATGATGCTCTCGCGGCGGCTGGACGAGAAGATGATGACGCTGATCAAGCAGGGCAAGGGGCACTTCCACATCGGGTGTGCCGGGCACGAGGCCGTGCAGTCGGCAATTGGCCGCTATTCACGGCCCGGAGAGGGGCCCGGCCACGACTGGTTCTGTTTCTACTACCGGGACCTGTGCATGGCGCTCTCTCTCGGAATGACGACGAAAGAGGCCCTGCTTGCCCATCTTGCGAAGGCCGACGACCCGAACTCGGGGGGACGCCAAATGCCGGAGCACTTCGGCCTGAAGCATCTCAATGTAATGACGACGGCCTCCTCGGTCGGGGCGCAGTTCAACCCCGGGGTTGGGTTCGGGTTTGGAATCCAGCAGCGCGGGGAGGACAACTACGTATACATCTCGTGCGGCGACGGGGCCACCTCGCAGGGCGACTTCCACGAGGCCCTCAACTGGGCAGCCCGCGAGCAGGCGCCCGCCCTGTTTTTGGTTCAGGACAACAAGTACGCCATCAGCGTTCCCATTGAGGAGCAGACGGCGGGCGGGACCCCGTACAAGCTGACCGCGGGCTACGAAGGCCTCAGCCGGATGCGCGTAGACGGGACCGACTTCTTCGCCAGCGCCTCCGCCGCGCAGGCCGCCATCCGACACATCCGCGAGGGCAACGGGCCGGTCTGTCTCGTGGCCGACGTGGTGCGCCTGCTGCCCCACTCCTCTTCGGACGACCACACCAAGTACCGCACGCCCGACGAGCTGGAGGCCGACCGCAAGATCGATCCCATCGATCGCCTACAAGAAACCCTCATCGACGAGGGCACCCTGACGAGGGAAGACGCGGAGGCCCTGCAGGAAGAGGTCCACGAAGAGGTCAACGAGGCCACTGAATGGGTCAAGCAACAGGACGATCCCGCTGCCGAGACGGCCTCCGACCACGTCTTCTTCGAGGGCGATCTCGATCTTGAATACAACTCTGAGGACGACCTCGACGAAGACGCCGAGCCGACGGTCATGGTCGACGCCATCAACCGTACGCTCAAGGAGGAGATGGCGCGTGACGAGTCGATTGTTGTCTACGGCGAAGATGTCGCGGGCGATAAGGGCGGGGTCTTTACTGCGACCAAGGATCTCACCGACGAGTTTGGTGAGGATCGCTGCTTCAACTCGCCCCTGGCCGAGGGATCCATTATTGGCACCGCGGTGGGCTACGCCGCGAGCGGGTTCACGCCGGTCGTCGAGATCCAGTTTGCCGACTACATCTGGCCGGCGATGCAGCAGCTGCGCAATCAGGTGGCGCCCTTTCGCTATCGCTCGGACGGGCAGTGGAGCTGTCCGATGGTCGTCCGCGTGCCCTGTGGGGGCTACATCCACGGGGGCCTGTGCCACTCGCAGAACGTCGAATCGATCTTCGGCCACACGCCCGGCCTAAAGGTGGCCCTCCCCTCCACGGCCGCCGACGCGAAGGGCCTTCTCGCCACCGCCATTCGCTCGGAAGACCCGGTGCTGTTTCTGGAGCACAAGGCACTCTACCGCGCCGCGTCGGCCCGCACCCCCAGGCCCCCGGAAGACTACACGCTTCCCTTCGGCGAGGCGCGCATCGCCCGCGAGGGATCGGACCTGACGATCATCACCTATGGCATGATGGCCCAGAAGTCGCTCAACGCGGCGCAGGAGCTGGAGCAGGAGGGCGTGGACGTAGAGGTCGTCGACCTGCGCACCATCGTGCCGCTCGACTCGGAGACGATCCTGGAGTCGGTCCGAAAGACGAACCGCGCGCTCGTCGTCTACGAGGACCACGAATTCATCGGGTTTGGCGCCGAGCTCTGCGCCCAGATCGCCGACGACGCGTTCACGCACCTCGACGCTCCTGTCCGCCGCGTGGCGGGCGAATTTACGCCGATTCCGTTCGCTCACGACCTGGAGCGGGCCGTACTGCCGAGCGACGAAGGGATCCTGAAAGCGGCTCGTGACCTCGCCGCATTCTAGGCTTCTTCGGAGGCGCTACGGCGCCTCGGTGCGTGGCGTCGGCTCGGCGGCCTGTACGGTGTCCCGCCGCGTGGAGTCCTGGGCAGGGGAAGACGAGGGCGGCACCTCCTGAATGCGGGTGACCCCCACGCCCCGCTTGTACACCATGGCGCCGCCGTTCTCGCCGGTTTCGTACATTGGGTACAGGGTTCCCAGTCCGAGAACGAACAGGACGAGGTGGGCGGATCGTCGGGCGCGGACCCGAGACACAAACAGCCCGGCGGTCCGGAGCAGGGCGTATCCGCTCGTGGAGGCCATCGTATACCACGCCCAGAACGAGTGCGTCGACAGGGTCTGGGCGGCCCCGGGCGTGACGATCGGCACTGTGTCGATCGCCCAGGTGCCGCTGTAATAACTGACGACCGTGCTCAGCCCCGTCGCCGCGTAGAGCCCCGTCGCGACCTCCCGCCCCGTTTCCCACTGATCTCCCAGCCACAGGGCGAGTGCGTCGGCGGCCAAGGACACGAAGATCAGGGCAATGGGAAAGTGCACGATGAGCGGGTGCGCGTTGGGCACCCACTCGGGCAGCAGAAAGTCAGGGACCACAGGGACGTGGACATGTTTTGGAGTTGACGGCAACGTCCCCGAAAACCCACCGTCGCGAGGGCATGGTTCTGAAAAATCGTAACCAAACCGATACCAGCGTCCTGCACCTCAACGAAGGCGAAATTATTGCCTCTTCCGGGGGCTGTCCGACCGGGCGGTTCCTGGGAACGTTGCCCAGGAAAGGGAGGACGTGGGCGCGGTTTCTGCTTGTGTGGGCCGGGAGGCCGGCATCCTCGAAGACGGCGGTGGTGTAGCCTGCGTCCCGACTACGGGTTGAGGGAGGCCCGTGCGCCGTTCGTCCGACGCCGGCCGTCGTCAGGACGGGCTTCGAGGAGCAGATGCCGCAGGTGGGCGTGAGGCGTGTGTGGGGTCACTGCGGCCGACCGCAGCCGCTGGAGGTGGGCGTTGAGCACAGCGCGGCGGTACGGCACCGGCCCCTCCAGCCCGAGGATGTTCGGGTGCTCGGTGGCGTGCACCGTCTCATCGTCTCGCACGAGCCGTTCGCTGAGCTTCTCGCCGGGACGTCGCCCCACGTACTCGATCATTGTCTCGGGGTTGACGTGTGGGGCCCAGTGACGGACAAACCGTTTTGCTAGCCACTCGATGCGAATGGGATCGCCCATCCGAAAGCTGTAGGTGGGCGCAGCGTCGAGGAGAAGGGTATGCAGGATGAGCCCGCAGGCCTCCGTCCGGCTCATGAAGTAACGCTCCATGTCCGGGTGGGTGACGGGAAGCGGTTCGCCCGCGGCAAGCTTTTCTTCGAACCGGGGCACCACGCCCCCTTCCGTCCCGAACACGTTCCCGAAGCGCACCGTCGTGCACCGCATCGGCCCCGAACCGGTGCGCACGTACCACTCGGCCAGCCGCTTGGTCGTCCCGAGTACGCTCGACGGGTGGACGGCCTTGTCGGTGGACACGAAGATGAACCGGTCGACCGCGTGCTGCTCGCAGAGCTGGAGAAGCTGGACGGAGGCCTGGGTGTTGTTGTGGAACGCCTCCACGGGGTGACGCTCCATGAGGGGCACGTGCTTGTAGGCCGCCGCGTGGATTACCACGTCGGGCCGGTGGTGGGCAAGAAGGGCGTCCATGCGAGGGGCATCTCGCACGTCGGCCATGCACAGGTCCAGTCCGTTGCGGTCCCCGTTGGCTTGGAGGGTGCGTTCGAGTCGGTAGAGGGTGCGCTCGCTCACATCGACGAGCACGACCCGGGACGGCTCTAGGGCCAGCAGCTGTCGGCTCAGCTCCGATCCGATGGAGCCGCCGGCGCCCGTGACGAGCACAGTGCGGCCGGACAGCACGGCCTCCAGGGCGGTTCGGTCTACGGCTCCTGGCTCCCGGGGCACGAGGTCGCTCAGGTCCAAGCCGGAGGGGGGAGGGTCGGGAGACGACCTGGTGGGGGTGGAGCAGCTCATGGCAAGAAGCCCGCGGCACCCCACCCGGAGCCCAAGAATCCCGACCGGGGCCAGGAGGCCCGGCACTGCGAGGACGCTGGGCGGGGGGGCTGTGGCCGGAGCGACCACGTGGGTGAGGGCCATGCCCCCCCATGCCCCAACGAGCCACATCCCTACGCGCCATAGGTCCGACAGGTGCACCCGTCGGGGCGAGAGGCGGTAAATGCCGCTGGCGCCCAGTGCGGCGCCGTACACGCCCAGCACGAGGAGGGAGGCCGTTGCGCCTTCTGTCCCGTGCGAGAGGCTCTCGTCCCCGGCGTGAAGCATGCGCCCGAGAAGCAGGCTCCCGTACACGAGCAGCGCGTCCGGGAGGGCCAAGAAAAGAGGGCCCCACTCCCGCAGCCGTGCCTCAGCGGTGGTGTGCTCGGGGGCAGAACGAGAGACAGGCATAAGACAACACACGGACTGGTGATTCCGAAAATCCCTCTGCCCCCTGGTGGAAACGATCCTACCCCCGGTTTGAGGCGAGACCGGCGGCGGTCTCTATGAGGGACGTGTACCGGTTGAGCATCGCGTCCCGATTGAAGCAGCGCCGCGCCGCGGCGCGGGCGTTCTGGCCGGCCTGGCGGCGGGCCTTGGGGGAGGCGAGGACGGCCCGAACGCGGTCGGCGAGGGCGCCGGGCGACTCGGGCGGCACGGACCACCCGCAACCGTGCCGCTCCACAAACCGCCGGGTCCACCCAGGGTTCGTGACCACGACGGGGGTCCCCGTGGCGAGGCTATCGAAAAACTTGCTGGGCGCGTTGGCGGCCAGCACGGGACGATCGCGGAAGGGGATGAGCGACAGGTCGGCGTGCTCGAACAGCGCGAGGGTATCGGGGTAGGGACGGGGCGAAAGCCGACGAATAGCGTCGTGTCGGCGGGCTGCCTGCTCCACGAGAGGGGCATGGTGGCCCCGTCCGGCAAGAGCCACGAGCACGTCCGACCGACCGTCGACGAGACGGCGGGCCGCGTCGAGCAGCGTCGGAATCGCGTTCGCGCGGCCAAACGTGCCGGCGTAGAGCACGAGGAAGCGTCGATCGCGGGACAGGGGCTCCGTCAGGACACGGTTCTCATCGACAGTGTCCAGGACTGCCGGATCGGCCCCATACGGCAGCGTTGTCACCGACGCGGAGGGGGCTTGGACGCGGACGTGCTGCTCCATGTCGGGCGAGACGGTCACGACCTCTGCTGCGCTCCGGTACAGCGCCGCTTCTCCCCACCGTAGCAGCCTCGGCAGGCCGACGTTCGGCACCGCACCCATCTGAATGGGAAATGCGGGCCAGAGGTCCTGCACCTCGAAGACCCACGGCACGTCGCGAATCC
>NZ_NCQY01000009.1:65119-128369 GCF_002894645.1 Salinibacter altiplanensis | reverse complement strand
CACGAGGCCCGCGGCGGCCGCCGCCGTTAGGGGCGTCGACGAGCCGAGAAAGAGGTCCGGGCGTGGCATCTGCAGGCCATGCCGGACGGCCCGGGCTGCGTAGCTCAAAAACGAGGTGAGTCGCTGGGGGGACGTCATGTTGTTGTCGTAGGGCACGTCGAACCGCACGAGGTCGACGCCCGGTGGGGCCCACGGAAACCGGCGGGCCGTTCGCGTGTCCTCCCACGCCCGGGTCGTGATTACCGTTACCGCGTGGTCCTGGCCCAGTCGCTCCACCAATGCGTAGGGCCGGGCCGCGGTGGGGCAGTCCGGGGTGTGGTAGTGTTGAAGAAAGACGGCGATGTGCATAACGCGAGGCTATTGAGGACGAGCAGGCACCCCGACTGCGGTGCAGCCAGGAGGAAGGTCGTCGGTCACCACTGCGCCGGCGCCCACGGTCGTGCCCGTGCCAACGGTGACGCCGGGGAGCACAACGGCCCCTGTCCCCACCGTGACGCCCTGCTTTAGATGGACTGCTCCGGAAAGGCGGACGCCCGGTCGGAGCGAAACGAACGCGTCGAGCACCGCATCGTGCCCCACGGTACAGTGCTGATCGAGAACCACATGGGCGCCTATTTGAACGTCCACGGTCGGAGCAGCGCCCTGGCAAAGAATCGTGCCAGGCCCGAGGGTGACGGTGCGATGCACAGAAACCGTCGGGTGGACGAGGGGGACGGGCTGGAGGTTGAGCGAGGCGAGGCGGTCGGCCACGGACCGGCGAGCTGTGCCGTCTCCGATGGTAAGAGCAACATCGGAAGCCGGCTGGTGGTGGGCGAGCCAGTCAAGGCCGCCCCGAACGGGGAGTCCCATCACGGCGGTGTCGTGGAGGCTCGAATCGTCGTCGACGAAGCCGCGCAGGTCCCATGTGGGGGCCTGCCGGTTCAGGGCTTCGACCAGCGCGGCCACTTCGCGCCCGAATCCACCAGCCCCAACGAGGAAGAGGGGAGCAGGGTCAGACATGCAGCTGAGCGTCGGGAGAGAACGAAGGATTTTGCTCATCGCCATACACGCCCGTGCCCCGAACCAGGAGGAGGGGGGTGCGAAGCAGGACCTGCAGGTCGAGCACGAGGCTCCAGTGTCGCACGTACCATACGTCCAGGTCGATGCGCTCAGGCCACGGGAGCGCGTTGCGCCCATGAATCTGCGCCCAGCCGGTGAGGCCGGGGCGTACGTGAAGGCGTCTGCGCTCGTGGGGGCCATACCGAGCCACCTGCTTCGGCAGCGTGGGGCGGGGGCCGACAAGGCTCATCTCACCGCGCAGGACGTTCCAGAGTTGGGGCAGCTCGTCGAGGGCCCAGCGCCGCAGAACCCCGCCGACACGCGTCGTGTGGGCCGCTGGACGCGTCGCATCGGCCGGCTCATGGGTCAACGTGCGAAACTTGAAGATCCGGAACGGCTCTCCCTGGGATCCGATGCGCGTTTGGGTGAAGAGCAGCGGCCGCCCGTCGTCCAGCCAGATGCAGAGCGCCACGAGTCCGAACACGGGAGCCAGTACTCCCAGGAGAACGCACGCCCCCGCTACGTCGAGAGCGCGCTTGGCCGTTGAGCGAGTTGGGGAGGAGGCAGGCATGGGCGTCAAGACGAGCGGGGCAGGGTGGGAAGAATCTCGGCCAGGGCCTCGGCCACGCGGGTGACGTCCCCACGGCCCATGTCGCCGAAGAAGGGAAGGGCCAGGGTTCGCGCCGAGGCCGCCTCGCACACCGGAAAATCGCCCGGGGCGAAGCCAAACCGGTCGCGGTAGTAGGGCTGTAGGTGGATGGCGGGAAAGTACGGTGCACAGCCCACCCCTCGGGCCTGCAGGCGGTCCATCAGCTGGTCGCGAGCCCCAGGGCCGAAGTGGTCACGCAGACGGACGACGTACACGAACCAGCTCCGTCCCACATCGGCCGGTCGGCCGGGGCGTACCACATCGTCGGCCAGGGGGGCGAGGGCCTCCCGGTACATCTCGGCGACGGCGGCGCGGCGGTCGAGAAGCGCGTCCAGGCGGTCGAGTTGCGCACAGCCGAGGGCCGCCGACATCTCGTCGAGCCGGTAGTTGTAGCCGAGCCGGTCGTGGCGCATGCGGCCGTCCGGCGTGCGGCCTTGGTTGCGGAGGGCGCGGCAGTGGCGGGCCAGGTCGGCGTCGTCGGTTGTGATGCAGCCCCCTTCGCCGGTCGTGATCTGCTTGTTGGGATAGAACCCGAAGCCCGCGGCGTCCCCCCACGTCCCGATGGGGTGTCCCTGAACCGACGCTCCGACGGCCTCACAGGCATCGTCGATAAGGGCGAGGTCGTGCTTTTCGGCCAGGGCCGTGAGGGCGGGCCAGTCGGCGGGCACGCCGAACACATCCACCGCGAGAATGGCCTCGGTCGCCGGGGTGAGTGCGTCCGCCACGCGACCCACGTCGAGATTGTAGGTTCCGGGATCAACGTCGACGAAGCGGGGTCGCAGGTCCTCGTACAGCAGCGCGTTGCTCGACGCGACGAAGCTGAACGGGGTTGTGAGGACCTCGGCGCCCGGCTCCAGATCGAGGGCCGCCACGATGCAGTGCAGAGCGGCCGTTCCGCTACTGACGGCCACGGCGTGTGCGGTGCTGCACCGATCCGCCATGGCGGCTTCGAAGGCCCTCAGGGCGGGGCCGCGCGAGAGGCGGTCCGAGTGCAGCACCTCCCGGACCTGTTCTCGCTCGTGGGAGGACAGGTCCGGCCGGGCGAGCGGAAGCCGGGTCGTGGAGCAGGGGGCGGACTGAGACAAAAGAGGGCAGGGAACGGCTGGGCAGTGCACACAGAACTCTTACGTTTAGAATACTTGCTCTTAACATAAAGAGGCGTTCAACAAAGTTGAAATTGGGGAGGCTGGTTGTCGCTGCGTGAAAAAACGACGGATCGGGAGAGATTTGACCCCTGCCGTGGTGGCGATCAGGCATCAATAATGCGGCGCGGGCATTGCTTTTTCGACTATTGTTTCCGACGTTCACCCGTGGTTTCTCTCATTTCCGGCAACGTCACGTCCTGCGTGTCCGCATTCTGCAGTTCGGAAATGCCGTGTCGTAGAACCGCGCACGCACGGCACAGGCCTTGATCTTGATGCTCCAAAGGAGGCAAAGACGGAGCCTCAACGCCGCTTCGACGCACCTGCTCGTTTCTGCAGGCCGCGCCCCTTGCGCCAGACTTTTTCAGACACCTCGCACCATTCATCATGCCCATGCCCGACGGTACCTCCGAGCACCTCGACTGGCTGGAGTCGGAGGCCATTCACGTCATGCGGGAGACCGTGGCCCAGTTTGACAATCCCGTTCTGATGTTCAGTGGAGGGAAAGACTCGCTCACCATGGTTCACCTGGCCCGGAAGGCATTCCACCCGGCGACGGTGCCGTTCCCGATTCTCCACGTGGACACGGGACACAACTTCCCGGAGACCATCGATTTCCGGGACACCCTGATGGAGAAGCACGACCTGAACCTGATCGTGGGGAGCGTCGAAGAGACGATCGCGTCGGGCCGCGCGAAGGAGGAGCAGGGGCCGGATGCGAGCCGCAACAAGCTCCAGATCGTCACCCTGCTCGACACGATTGAGGAGCACGGGTTCGATGCCGCTCTTGGCGGGGCGCGCCGGGACGAGGAAAAGGCGCGGGCCAAAGAGCGCTTTTTCTCCCACCGAGACCGGTTCGGCAACTGGGACCCGAAAAACCAGCGCCCGGAACTCTGGACCCTCTACAACGGCCGCAGTGGGCAGGGCGAGCACTTCCGCGTGTTTCCCCTCAGCAACTGGACGGAGCTGAACGTGTGGCAGTACATCCAACGGGAGGGCATCGAGATTCCGAGCCTCTACCTGGCCCACGAGCGGACCATGTTTGAGCGGGACGGCGTGCTGCTCCCGAAGTCGCCCTACAACGACCTCCGCGAAGACGAGCACTACGTCGAAAAGAGCGTCCGCTTCCGCACGATTGGGGACATGACCTGCACCGGCGCGGTGGAGTCGACGGCGACGACGCTCGACGAGGTGATCGCGGAGGTGGCCACGACGCAGCAGGCCGAGCGCGGGGCGCGGGCCGACGACCAGCGTGCGGAGGCGGCGATGGAGGAGCGAAAGCGGGAGGGCTATTTCTAGGCGTCTTTTGTTGTCTCATTTGGGCACTGCCTCATTCGGGCATTGCATCATTGGGTCATTGCATCGTTAGGGCATTGTCTCATTCGGGCAGTTAGGGGGCGGGGCACTGGGCGTAGGCACAAGTCGAGGGTTGAAGAGGAGATTGCCTGACACTCGACACCTTCGGCCGCTCACCTCGATTCGACATTCGCAATTCGACATTCGACACGGACACATGGATGTACTTCGGTTTACGACGGCCGGCAGCGTGGACGACGGCAAAAGCACGCTCATCGGGCGGCTCATGTACGACACCCAGGAGATCTTCGAGGAGAAGATGGAGGAGATCGAGCGCAACACCCAGCGGGAGGACGAGGAGCTGGAGCTGGCGCTCCTGACCGACGGCCTCCGCGCGGAGCGGGAGCAGGGCATCACGATCGACGTGGCCTACCGCTACTTTTCCACCCCGGAGCGCAAGTTTATCATTGCCGACACGCCGGGCCACGAGCAGTACACCCGCAACATGGTGACGGGGGCCTCGACGGCGGAGCTGGCGGTGGAGCTGATCGATGCCCGGAACGGGGTGCTGGAGCAGACGCGGCGGCACGGCTTCATCACCTCACTGCTGCAGATTCCCCATGTCATCGTGGCGGTCAACAAGATGGACCTCGTCGGCTACAGCGAGGCCCGCTTCCGCGAGATCGTGGCCGCGTACAAGGACTTCGCCGACAACCTGGATGTGCAGGACATCACGTTCGTCCCGATCTCGGCCCTGAAGGGCGACAACGTGGTGCACCATTCCGAAAACATGCCGTGGTACGAGGGGTCCACCCTCCTGCACCGGCTGGAGACCGTGCGGACGGAGTCGACGCGCAACCAGGTGGACTTCCGGTTCCCGGTGCAGACCACGATTCGGCCCCACCAGGACTTCCGGGGCTTTGCCGGACAGATTGCGTCCGGGACGGTGCGGCCGGGGGAGGAGATTACGGTGCTTCCGTCCGGGCACACCTCGGCGGTAGACACGATCACGACGCTGGACGGAGACCTCGACGAGGCGGGCCCCGGCGACTCGGTGGTGCTGTCCCTGGAGGACGAGCTCGACGTCAGCCGCGGCTCGATGATTGTGCGGAGCCGTAACAAACCGGACGTGACCCGGCAGCTCGACGCCGACCTCTGCTGGATGAACGAGGAGGCGATGCGCCAGGACCGCCCCTACGTGCTTCAGCACACCACGCGTCGGACGCAGGCCTACGTGTCAAAGATCGTGTACCGGACCAACGTGGAGACCTTTCACCGAGAGGAGGCCGACACCTTCGAGCTCAACGACATCGGCCGGGTCGAGATCGAGACGGCCGACCCGCTGTTCGCGGACCCGTACAAGATCAACCAGGCGACGGGCAGCTTCATCCTGATCGACCCGGACACCAACGACACGGTGGCCGCCGGCATGATCCGGGGCGTGGCCACCGACGTGACCCCATTTGGCGAGCAGCCAGCGTCGGAGGCGGAGGACGAACCGGAGAGCTCCCCGAACGTGGTGTGGGAGGGGCTCCAGATTCCACGAGAGGACCGCGAAGCGAAGAATGACCACAAGGCAGGCGTCGTGTGGCTGACGGGCCTGTCCGGCGCCGGCAAGTCCACGATCGCGAAGGCGGTGGAGGAGCGCTTGTTCGACGCGGATGTGCAGACGATGATGCTGGACGGGGACAACGTGCGGCACGGCCTGAGCGGCGACCTCGGTTTCGCGCCCGCCGACCGCAAAGAGAACATCCGCCGGGTGGGCGAGGTGGCGCGGCTCTTCTTCGAGCAGGGCAACGTGACGCTCTGCTCGTTCGTCTCGCCGTATCAGGAGGACCGCGACCGGGCCCGAGAGCTGCTGCCGGAGGACGTCCGCGACCGCTTCCTGGAGGTACACGTCGACTGTCCGCTGGAGGTGTGCAAGGAGCGGGACGCAAAGGGCCTCTACGCGAAGGCCGAGGCCGGCGAGATTGCCAACTTCACCGGCGTCTCCGCCCCCTACGAGGCGCCGACGGACCCGGACGTGGTGGTGGACACCGACACGGACGACGTGGAGGCATGCGTCGATCAGATCGTCGAGGTCCTCCAGGCCCGCGAGATCGTGTAGCACCGGCAGACGGTGTTTTGCCAGTCCCGACCGATGTGGCACGTAGAGCACGCTCCCCGAACAGATGCTCGGTTTCGCGGCGGCTTTTGAGGGGCTCGGCCCCGATGCCTGGCTCACGGGTGCCGTCGTTATAGGGGTGGTGGGGGCGTTGATGGCGGACGTCGGGCGTCCGGACCTCGTCCTGCTAAGCGGCCTCGCCGTGCTGCTCGTCACGGGCGTCGTGGCGCCGGCGGAGGCCTTCGCTGGGTTCTCCAACGCCGCCGTTCTCACTGTGGGTGCCCTCTACGTGGTGGCCGGGGGCGTGCAGCACACCAATGCCCTCTCAAGGCTCGATCGGGTGCTCTTTCCCGAGACCACGCGGTTGGGGCCCGTCCTGGCCCGCTTCATGGTGCCAACCTCTGTCCTGTCCGGCCTGCTCAACAACACGCCGATCGTGGCGATGCTCACGCCGCGCCTGCAGGCGTGGGCCGACGCGCAGGACATCCCCGCCTCGAAGCTGATGATCCCGCTCTCCTACGCGGCGATCGCCGGGGGCATGACGACGCTCATCGGGACCTCTACGAACCTCATCGTGGCGGGGCTCATGGAGGCGGAAGGGTACGAGCCGCTCCACCTGTTCGACGTCACCTGGGTGGGCGTGCCCGCAGCCCTCGTTGTCATCGCCTATTTCGTGTTGGGCGGCCACCGCTTGCTGCCGGATCGGGGCGGGGGAACGGCCGCAGCGGAGGAGAACCTCGGCCAGAACATGTTCGAGGTGACCGTCACCGCGCCGTCCCCCATCGTGGGCCAGACGGTGGCCGAGGCGGGCCTGCGCGACCTCGGGGACGCCTACCTGACGCACGTCCGCCGTGGGGAGGAGGTGTTGCAGGGCCGCCCGGACCGTCCCCTTGAGGAGGGCGACATCCTGGCCTTCAACGGCAGTCTTGCCGCGCGGGAGCGGCTTCTGGGGCGCCGAGGCCTCACGCGCACCCTGCCCGACCCCGATGACGCCCGCGGCGACCCGGCCCGCTACGAGACCCTGCCGCTCTACGAGGCGGTCATCGCCGAGTCGTCAAACCTGGTGGGCACCACGCTCGGGGCGGCCAACTTCCGCGAGCAGTACCAAGGCGTCGTCCTCGGCATCCAGCGCCAGGACGAGCCGCTCTCGGGGCCGGTGGGCACGACGGAGCTGCAGGCGGGCGACCTGCTGATCGTGGAGGCACCCGGCGACTTCCAGGAGCGATGGAGCAGCGGCAGCCGGGAGGAATTCTATCTTGTCGCGCCCCGCGACGGGCGGGCCCGCCGGAACGATGCGTCCGAAGACGCCGAGGCGGACACGGACCGGTCGGGGCGGGCCCCGATTGCCCTTGGACTGACCGGCGCGATGGTGCTCGCGGCGGCGACGGGCCTGGCGCCCATCGTCACGGCCGCCTTCCTCGCGGCCCTCCTCATGGTTGGAACCGGGTGCATCCGGCCGGCGGAGGCGCAGCGGGCGCTCAACGTGCAGGTGCTCGTCGTCATCGCGGCGGCCCTCGGCGTCGGGACGGCCCTCGAGGCCACCGGGCTCGCGGAGGCAGTGGCCCGGAGCGTCCTCTCCGTCACCGAGCCGCTCGGGCCCGTGGCCGTTCTCGTGGCCCTCTATCTGCTGACCAACCTCCTGACCGAGATCATTACGAACAACGCCGCCGCGGTGTTGATGCTGCCCATCGCGATGGCGGCGGCGTCGAGCCTCGGGGCCCCGCCCATCGCCTTCGGGGTTCTGGTGGCCGTGGCCGCCTCCGCAAGCTTCCTCACGCCCATCGGCTACCAGACAAACCTGATGGTGATGGCGCCGGGGGGCTACCGGTTCAGCGACTACGCCCGCGTGGGCTGGCCGGTCACCCTGCTCGTGATGGGGACCTCGGTCACCGTCATTTCGCTGGTGTGGCTCTAGCGTAGCAAGATTGGAAACCTTGAGTGACCTGTTACACGTTGGTGCAGTCCAAAAGACGACCACCACTACATGTATGAAAGGCCTGTTGAGCGGGCCGAGATCGTCTTGATGACAGACGTACTCGCCCCCTACCGAGACACAGTGCGCCGCCGGGGCGACCAGGCCCGTTGCGAGCAGAAGCGGCATCGAGATTCTCCCGGAGGGAGTCGGCACCGAAAGTTGCCGGAGCAGATGGATACAGAGCTTGACGGGCCCCCTCCCTCAGTCCTGTCGGATGATACTCGAAAACCTGGACCGGCTATTGGAGGTCTCGACACGTGGTGTGCAATGACATGCCCTCGAACTTGACTGTGCAGCTTGATCTTCCTGCGAGACGACTATTAAAGAGACCGAAGAGCGCATCCTTTTGAGTCTTCGTGCCTTCGCTCGGACCCTCGATCGGATGGTCCCCGAAAGAGGATGAGAGTACGGTGTATCCGGCCCATGTTCTCTGCCCAATCCTCGGCCCATGGAGTCCCCAGTTCTGAACATCATCATCGAGCGTGTCGTGGAGGTGGCCGATCCGGAGCGAATCATCCTGTTTGGGTCGGCCGCCCGGGATGAGATGGGGCCGCACAGCGATGTGGATCTCCTGGTAGTGAAGGCGGGCATTCATTGCCGCAAGTTGGCGCAGCGGATCTACCGGAATCTTATCGGGGTCGGTCAATCGGTTGATATTGTCGTCGTGACCCCGGAAGACGTAGAGCGGTACGCAAACAGCCACTCTCTCGTTATCTCGTCTGCTTTGGAAGAAGGAACTGAGGTCTACAGTGCCCCAATGACGGCCACCGGATGATCCCCGAGCTTGGCTCGATCGGGCTCGAAGCAATATGGCTCGGGCTCGGCAGACGCATCCCGACGTGTACCTGGAAGATTTGTGTTTTGATGCCCAGCAAGCGGCTGAAAAAGCCCTCAAGGGGCTGCTGATCCATCTGGACGTATCCGTTCCGCACACGCACGACCTGGCAAATCTGATTACTCTCGTTCAAAAGCAAAGATTGGAGGTCCCAGGCTCGGTAGAAGAAGCCGCAATCTTGACGGATTACGCGGTTTCTGTCCGGTATCCAGGGATTGGAGAATCGGTCACCAGAGACGAATACGAACAGGCCGTAGCGATCGCCGAACACGTTCTGGAGTGGGTAGAGGGCCACCTGGAGGAAGACGGAGAGACGCTAGACTCACGAACTGACTGACCCAAACCGATCGCATGAACGACACCTTTCTCGTCACCGGCGGCGCGGGCTTTATCGGCTCGGCGGTGGTGCGCCACCTCATTCAGAAAACCGAGGCGACCGTCGTCACCGTCGACGCGCTGACCTACGCCGGGCACCGCGAGAATCTCGCGCCCGTGGCCGACAGCCCCCGCCACCACTTCGAGCACGAGGACATCACCGATGCCCCGGCCATGCACCGCCTCTTCCGCGAGCACGAGCCGGATGGGGTGCTCCACCTCGCGGCGGAGTCGCACGTGGACCGCTCCATCGATGGGCCGGCCGCCTTCGTGCAGACGAACGTGGTGGGCACACAGGTGCTGCTGGAGGCGGCGCGGACCCACTGGGAGGAACAGGGCCGGCCCGACGGGTTCCGGTTCCTCCACGTCTCGACCGACGAAGTATACGGGGAGCTCGGCGAGACCGGCGCGTTCACCGAGGAGACCCCCTACGACCCCAGCTCGCCCTACTCGGCCAGCAAGGCCGGGGCCGACCACCTCGCCCGGGCGTGGCACCGAACGTACGACCTGCCAGTCCTCATCACCAACTGCTCGAACAACTACGGCCCGTACCAGCACCCGGAGAAGCTCATTCCGGTCGTCATCCGCAGCGCACTGGACGGGGCGCCGATTCCGGTGTACGGCACCGGCGAGAACGTGCGCGACTGGCTCTACGTGGAGGACCACGTCCGCGCGCTGCTCCACGTGCTGCGCGAGGGGGCGGTGGGCGAAACGTACAACATCGGGGGCGACTGCGAGCAGCAGAACCTTGCGGTTGTCCGGCGGATTTGTGCCCTCCTGGATGAGCGACGGCCCAAGGGGGCCCCGCACCGGGACCTGATTACATTCGTGGAGGACCGGCCGGGGCACGACTGGCGCTACGCCATCGACGCGAGCAAGATCGAAACGGAGCTCGGCTGGACGCCCCGGGTCGACTTCGAGGAGGGCCTGCGCCGGACGGTCGACTGGTACGCGGAGCACCGGAACTGGGTGGAGGCGGTCGGGCGGGACGCCGACGACGGGGCCGCAGCAGAGGCGGATTGATGCGTGAAACGTGAAAAGTGAAACGGGCGGTGGAGGCCGACTCATACTCTGGGCACCACTCCTTGCGCGTCATGCACTGTGACGACGCTTTCACGGACTTGAGAAGGGCTTTGACGAGATGAGCGACGACGAAAGTAGCACTTCGGCCCGCACCCGGAAGGGCATTCTGCTTGCTGGCGGAGCGGGCACGCGGCTGCATCCGGCCACGCGGGCGGTGAGCAAGCAGCTCGTGCCCGTCTACGACAAGCCGATGGTGTACTACCCGCTCTCTACACTGATGCGGGCGGGCATCCGGGACATTCTCCTGATTTCGACGCCGAAAGACCTGCCCCGCTTCGAGGACCTGCTGGGGGACGGCGCGCAGTGGGGCCTGACCCTCCGCTACGCCGAGCAGCCGGAGCCGAAGGGCATCGCGCAGGCCTTCACGATCGGGGCCGATTTCATCGGCGGGGACGACGTGTGCCTCATCCTGGGCGACAACATTTTTCACGGGGAGGGGCTGGGCCCCAAGCTGCGTCGGGCCGCCGGGCAGTCGGGGGGCGGCACCGTGTTCGCCTACTACGTGAACGACCCGGAGCGCTACGGCGTCGTGGACTTCGACGACGCGGGGCGGGCCCACACCATCGAAGAGAAGCCCGACGCGCCGCCGTCCAACTATGCGGTGACCGGCCTGTATTTCTACGACGCGGACGTGGTCGACATCGCCGCGGGCCTGGAGCCGTCGGGGCGGGGCGAGCTGGAGATCACGGACGTGAACCGGCACTACCTGCGCCGAGACCGCCTCCACGTCGAAACCCTGGGGCGGGGCATGGCGTGGCTCGACACCGGCACGCACGGCTCGCTGCTCCAGGCGGCCAACTTTGTGCAGACGATCGAGGAGCGCCAGGGGCTGAAGATCAGCTGTCCGGAGGAAATTGCCTGGCAGAAAGGCTGGATCGAGGCCGACGACGTGCTGCGCATTGGACACTCGATGGACAACAATGCCTACGGCCAGTACCTGATCGACCTCGTGGCGCGTGTCCGGGGCGACACGGCGCCCGCCTCCGCCTCGTGAGATTCCTTCAAGACCCGCAGTCCGATGACGGTTTCCGAGACCGCCCTCCCTGGCGTGCGCCTGATCGACCTGGACGTCCATGAAGACGACCGCGGCGCGTTCACCGAACTCTGGAACGCCCGAGACCACGGGCACCACGGCCTCGACACCACGTTCGTCCAGGACAACCTGTCCCGGTCCCGGGAGGGAGTGCTCCGCGGCCTTCATTTCCAAAACCCCCGGCCGCAGGGGAAGCTGATCTCGGTATTGAAGGGAGAGGTGTACGACGTGGTGGTCGACGTGCGGGCGGAGGCGGACACGTTTGGGGCGTGGGCGGGACACGCCCTCTCGGCCGAGAACGCGCGGCAGCTGTATGTGCCGGAGGGGTACGCCCACGGCTTCGCGGTCACGAGCGGCGAGGCGCTCTTTCACTACAAGTGCACTGACTTTTACCACCCCGAGGCCGACCAGACCCTCCGGTGGGACGATCCGTCGCTCGGCATCGACTGGCCGGTCGAGGACCCCGTCCTGTCGGATAAAGACGCGACGGCGCCCACGCTGGACGAGATGCCCCGCGAGGCTCTTCGGTTCGACGACGTTCGATAAGTTCAATCCGCAATGCCTGACGGGACCGTCCCCATTTTGCTGCTCGGGGCCACCGGACAAGTGGGCCACGCGCTACGGCGTCCCCTCGCGTCCCTCGGCACGGTGCACGCCCCCGGCCGGGCCACGGTCGACCTGACGGCCCCGGCCTCCATTCGTCGCGTGGTGGCGGACCTGGAGCCGCGCCTCATCGTGAACGCGGCGGCGTACACCGACGTCGACGGGGCCGAGGCGGAGCCGGAGCGGGCCGCCCGCCTCAACGCCGAGGCGCCCCGTGTGCTGGCCGAGGCGGCTCGTGACGTGGGGGCCTGGTGTGTGCATTACTCCACCGACTACGTGTTCGACGGGACGAGGCGCGTGCCCTACACCGAGGACATCCCCCCCAATCCGATCAACGCATACGGCCGCACCAAGCGCGCCGGCGAAGAGGCCGTACAGGCCGCCTGTGACCGCCACGTCGTCCTGCGCACGAGCTGGATGTATAGCCGCCGCCGGTCCAATTTCGTAAGGGCCATGCTGCGCCTGGCCGACGACACCGACCGACTCACCGTGGTGGACGACCAGATCGGCGTGCCGACCTGGGCGGGCGGGCTCGCCGAGGCAACGGCCTCGATCTGTGAACAGCTCCTCGCGGTCGACGACGCGTCCCTGTCGGGGCTGTACCACCTCACGGGCACCGGCCAGACGAGCTGGTACGGCTTTGCTCAGGCGATCTTTGCCCAGTTTGGGCGGCCGGACGTGACGGTCGAGCCCGTGTCCTCAGGCGAGTACGAGACGACGGCGCCGCGCCCGGCCTACACCGTGCTCGATGCGAGCCGGGCCCGAGAGGTCTTCGGCCTGCCGGACACGCCGTGGACGGCCCAGCTGGCCCGCTTCCGCGAGCACGTGGCGTCCGTGGGCGACACGTCGGCCGCAGACGTCTCCTGAAGTCGAATATTCGAAAAAGCCGTTGGCCCTGACACGGATTCGTTCGCCTTTCTACCCGGCACCGCTTACCAATAATCTTGTGTCCGCCCCACGGTCTCTGGGGGCGGCACGTTGCTGCTCGATTCGTCTCGGTCTCTCTGGTCCTTCGTTCCGTTCACGATGCGCTGGATCCTTTCTGTGTGCTGCGTCTTCTTGGTGGCCGGGACTGTCCTGCCCGGGGCGGCCCCCGCCCAGCAGCGCGAGGAGCTGCCGGAGGAGGCCCGGCAGGAGCTGGAGGAGCGGGGCATGACGGTGCAGGAGGCGCGCCAGCGCCTGCGCCAGCTCGGGATCGACCCCTCCAACCCCGAGCAGGCCGCCCGGCGCGCCCGCCAGCTGGGGGTGCCGGAGGCGCGCATCCAGTCGCTGCTGCAGGCGGCGCGTGAGCGGCAGAGGCAGGACACCACTGGGGTGGGACGGGGACAACGAGAGGTGCCGCGCAACCCGTCGTTCCCCGTCCTGGCGGGGACGCCCGAGATCGATCCCGACAGCATCTCGGTCGACCAGCTGCCCCGCGACATTGAGGTGCGGGTGCCGCTCCGGAGCGCGAACCAGATCCGAACCGTGCAGCCCGGCTTCCTCACGGCGGGCGGCGACTCGGTGCAGGTGCAAGACGTGCAGCGGGTCCGGGGGTCGGTGGTCGACGGCACGTGGCGCGGCCGCCTCACGGTGCCTCGGGACACGAGCGACGGCACGTGGAACCTCTTCGTGCAGGCGTCCACCCGAGACACGAGCGTGACACTGGCCACGGGCCGCCGCCTGACAATCTTTCCGGAGGGGGAGCTGCCAGACCGGGACACGACCCGAGCGGACCGCGACACGCTCGAATACTTCGGGTACGATACGTTCAAGACCATCCCGGAAGCCTTCACGCCCCAGCCCGCCGGGCCGGCCGACGGCAGCTACGTCGTGGGGCCGGACGACGAGCTGCGCCTCACCGTGTGGGGGGGAGCCGAGTTCACGTACGAGCTGCCGGTGGACGAGGGCGGCCGTGTGACGGTCCCCAACGTGGGCCAGTTTACCGTCTCCGGCAAGTCGCTCGACGAGCTGCGGACCGACATGAAGCAGTGGCTCTCCCAGAGCTACTCAGGGCTGACGACCGACCCGCCGACGGTCTTCATGGACCTCACGCTCACCCGCGTGCGGCCCACGCAGGTCTTCGTGCTCGGCGAGGTGTCCCAGCCCGGGGGCTACATGGTGAGCGGCTATTCGACCGTCTTCAACGCCCTCTACAGCGTCGGCGGGCCCCTCCGGCGTGGAAGCCTGCGCAACATTAGCGTCATCCGGGACGGAGAGGTGGTCGAGACCGTCGACCTGTACGACTACCTCCTGCAGGGCTACAGCCCGGACCCGGTGCAGCTGCAGAGCAACGACTACGTCTTCGTCCCGCCGCGGGGGGAGACCGTCGCCATCACGGGGCCGGTCAAGCGCCCGGCGTACTACGAGATGAAGGAGGACGAGACGGCCGGCGACCTGATCGACTACGCGGGGGGACTCGAGGCAAACGCCTACACGAAACGCTTCCAGATCGAGCGCATCGTGCCGCCCGCCGACCGGGACGACCCGTCCGTGGCGCGGGAGGTGCAGGATGCCAGTGTGCATGACGCCCGGTCCGACACCGCGCAGGTGGCCCTGTCCGACGGCGATCGCGTGCGGATCTTGTCCCTCGCGGAGGCGAAGGACCCGGCCGTAGCGGTGCGCGTCAACGCCGCGGAGGTGACGGGGGCGGTCTACCAGCCGGGGCAGTACGAGATTGGGGACCAGGTGCGTACGGTGAAGGACCTGATCGAGGAGGCCGACGGCCTGACGGGCGCCGCCTACCGCGAGCAGGCGTCCCTCGTGCGGATTGACGACAGCCTGCGAGAGACGAGCCGCTCCCTCGACCTGAACGCGGTTCTGGAGGACCGGCCCCAGGCGAACGTGGTCCTGCGGCCGGGCGATAGCCTGCACGTCGCCTCCGCCCGCGAGATGGAGACGGAGCGGATGGTGCGCATCACCGGCGAGGTGCGGGACCCGGGCGCGTACCGCCACCGCGACGGCATGACGGTGCAGAACCTGCTCCTGCAGGGCGGCGGCCTCACCGACGACGAGTTCTTGAAGGACGTCTTCCTGGGGCGGGCCGACCTGTTTCGCGTCTCGGCGGACGGGGAGGAGGAGCGGGTCATTCCGTTTCACCTTGGCGACGCCCTGGCGGGCGAGGGCATGGCGGGCCGCACGCTCCGGCCCGAGGACGAGATCCGCGTGTACCCGGCCACCGTCCAGCGCCTCGACGAGCAGTTCGTGCAGATCAGCGGGGCGGTGCAAGACACCGGCCGCTACGCGTTCCGCGACAACATGACGCTCAAGGACGCGATCCTCCAGGCGAACGGCTTTACGGAGGGCGCCTCGCTCCGGCAGGTCACCGTCACCCGGATGGTGGAACGGGAGGGCCAAGAGGAACGTCGCGCCAACACCATAGAGGTGCCCCTGGTGGAGCGGGACCTGGACCCGAAGGAGGTCGACTTCTCAGTCCAAGACACGATGCGGGCGCTGGAGGCCGCTGCCGACTTTGAGCTACAACACCGAGACCGCATCTTTATTCGGAAGAACCCCACGTTCCAGCCCCAAGAGACCGTTGCGGTGCAGGGAGAGGTGCAGTATCCGGGCGAGTACACCTTGCTTCGCGACAACGAACGCCTTTCCAGCGTCATCCAGCGGGCCGGGGGCGTGCTCTCGACCGGCTACCTGAAGGGCGGGCGGCTCGTCCGGCCGGAGGCGCAGGCGGATCAGGACTTTCGGGTGCAGCGGGAGGGGGAGCAGGTAATCGTCGAGATGGAGCGGGCCGTGCGAGGGAATCCGGCGGAGGACGTCATACTGCGCCCGGGCGATGAGGTCATCATCCCGACCCAGCCGAACACGGTGGCCATCCGGGGCAACGTGGCGAATGAGGGCCTCATCAAGCACGAAGAGGGGCGGCGCGTGGGCTACTACCTTGACCGCGCCGGCGGCACGCGCGAGGACACGCAGGGCGTCTTCCTGACCCAGGCGTCCGGCGCCACCTTCAAGGTGAACACGGGCTGGTTCCGCCGCGCCCCGGTCGTGGACGACGGGGCCGTGATCCGGGTGCAGCCCGAGCCCGAACAGGAGCAAGAGATCAACTACGCCGAAATTGCCTCCAACGTGGGCCAGGTCATCTCGAGCACCCTCAGCCTGATCGTGCTCGCCACGCGGGCCTTTTAACCGACAGCTGGAACGAAGTTTGCGAAAAGTCTTTGTGCTGAGAAAGGTCCTCGTGGTCATTGCAGCCCCCTGCACGTTTTCTTGCGGGGGAAAGAGAGGCAAGCGTGGATTGAGCGCACGTCCGGCTGTTGTCTGATACGAGCAGGGTGGGGCACCCCAATTGCACCTAGAATCCTAAACTCCGGCGCATGAAATACCTCATTACCGGTGGGGCCGGGTTTATCGGCAGTCACCTCGCAGACGCGCTTCTGGAAAAAGGGCATCACGTTCACGCCTTCGACAACTTGTCGACCGGGCGCCTCGCCAACGTCCGGCACCTAGCGGACCACGATCGCTTCTCGCTGACAGTGGGCAACGTTCAAGACTATCACACCCTTGAGAAGCGAGTCGTCGAGTGCGACCGCATCGTGCACCTGGCGGCCGCCGTGGGCGTGCAGCGCATCATGGACCAGCCCGTCGAGACGCTGCAGACAAACGTGGGGGGCACTGAGAATGTCCTGCAGCTCGCGCACTACCACGACACGACGACGCTTCTGGCGTCTACGTCGGAGGTGTACGGGAAGGCGATGGACAAGGACGAGGACCTGGAGGCCCTGAGTGAAGAGGACGACTGGACGCTCGGGCCTACGTCTAAGCGGCGCTGGGCGTACGCCTGCTCGAAGGCCACGGATGAGTTTTTGGCCCAGGCGTACCACGACGAGCACGACCTCCCGGTCGTCATCGCCCGTTTCTTCAACACCGTCGGGCCGCGCCAGTCGGGGCGCTACGGAATGGTCATCCCGAGCTTCGTGGAACGGGCCCTCGCGGGCGACCCGATTGAGGTCCACGGGGACGGCACGCAGACCCGCTGCTTTACCCACGTGGCTGATGCGGTTTGGGCCACACAGAAGCTCCTCGACGTCCCCGAGGCGGAGGGCGAGGTGTTCAACATCGGGCAGGGGACGGAGATCTCAATCAACGAGTTGGCCAAGCGGATCCGGTCGATGACGAACTCCGACTCGGAAATCGTCCACGTGCCCTACGAGGAGGTGTACGGCCCCGAGTTTGAGGACATGAAGCGCCGGACGCCGGACGTGAGTAAGCTCCACGTCGCCACAGGCTACGTCCCGCAGCACTCGACCGACGACATTCTTCGGGACGTGATCGCGTCCGCAGGGGAGTCGACTGACTCGGGCCCGGTCCCCGAGAACGCCCCCACGAGCCTTGCGGCTTTTGCCTCGTAGATCGGTCTACGTCCGGCCGGGGGGCACTGGGCTGCGCAGAGCGCGCAGGGCCCGTTCCCGACGTGGCAGAGACGCCAAGAGCCCGTGGGGTGGGGGAAGGACGGAACGGTTCTTGTTCAAGTGTCCAATTCCATTCGAAATTGTCTGCTTTGTTGTTCAGGCCTGGTCGAGAGCACATTCAGCCGAAGCAGAACGGTCAAGTCATCATCGGACGGACCCTGGAGACACCGCGGGATAGTGGGCATTGTCCGTCGGATGACTTCGACTCTGACAAAGACGTGTAGAGTTTTCTATACCTTGAGCTGGGGCGAACGTGTGCCGCGGACCTCTTTCATTGGTGAATGCACTTCATGGAGTCGACGATACAGCAAGTCTGGACTGTCTTTGAAGGAGGCCTCGCGGCCCTGTTGGCCACCGCGGTGCTCACGCCCCTCGTCATCCGGGCGGCTCACACGTTCGGATGGGTAGACCGGCCCAGTGACGACCGCTGGCACGAGCGCCCCACGGCCCTGATGGGCGGCATTGCGCTTTTCGGGGGGATTTCGGTGGGGCTCCTCTGGAGCGCCCCGGGCGCGGCCGTTCTGCCGTTCTGGGGAGGCGCGGCGCTCTTGTTCGCGATGGGCCTCGTGGACGACCTTTGGCACGTGCCGCCCTCCGGCAAGCTGACGGTGCAGGGGGCCGCCGCCGGATTGCTCCTGTACAGCGGCTACGCCTTCGGGCCGGCGTGGCCTGTCTGGGTGTCTACGCCCCTGACGCTGCTGTGGGTGGTGGGCATGACCAACTCGATCAATCTGCTCGACAACATGGACGGCCTCGCGGCGGGCATTGCGGGCATTGCGGCGACGGCCTTCGGGGTCCTTGCCGTGGGGGGTGGGGCGCTGACGGCCGGCGTCCTCGCGGCTACGGTGGCCGGGGCGGCGGTTGGCTTTCTGGGCTTTAACGCCAAGCCCGCCCGCATCTTCATGGGGGACTGTGGCAGCCTCGCCCTCGGGTTCTTGCTCGCCGGCCTGGGGCTCGCCGTGCAGGCGGAGATGCCGGCCGGTGATCCGGTGGCGGTCGCTTTGGTGCCCCTGGCGGTGCTCGCCGTGCCGATTCTGGACACGACCCTCGTGACGGTCATGCGCCGTGTGGCGGAGCGCTCCGTCGCCCAGGGGGGGAACGACCATGCCTCGCATCGGCTCGTCCTTCTGGGCCTCTCGGAGCGGCGGGCCGTCTGGATGCTGTACGGCCTGGGCCTGCTCTCCGGCGCCGGGGCCCTGCTCGTGCTCGTAGCGGACCCGGCGCTGTTCTACGCGGTCGCCGGGCTGGGCGGTGTGGGCCTCGGGGTGCTGGGCATTCACCTCGCCCGGGCCCGCGTCTACGACGAGGAGGCCCCTGCCCTGCCGCGCACGGCCCTTGCGCGACGGCCCTTCCGCGCGCTGCACCGCCTGGTCGGGCCGCACTGGAAGGCCATCGTCGGTCTCCTTGGGGACGCCCTGATCGTGGGGGCCGCCTTCGTGGGGGCGCACGTGCTCCGGCACGGCGGATCTCTCCCGGGGGCCGTCGAAGGCTTCGTGCTGGGGGCCCTCCCGCTCGTTATTGCGGCGAAGGCGGTCGTCTTCTACGCGGGGGGGCTCTACCGCAGACTCTGGCGGCACGCCGGCACGCCGGAGCTGCTGCGCACGGTGGCGACCACCTCTGCGGCGTCTGCGCTCGTGGCGGTCCTGCTCATGGGTCTGTACGGCGCGGCGGCCGTCCCCGCGGCGGCCCTCGTCATCGACTGGATGATCACCACGGGGGGCGTCGCCGCGGCGCGGTTTGGATTTCGGGGGCTCCGGCAGTATCTTATGTCATGCAGGCCGGGAGTTCGTCGTGTTCTGATTTACGGGGCCGACGACACGGGCCTGCTGGCCCTCCGTACCCTGCGCCACGACCGGGAGCGACCGGCCGAGCCGGTGGGCTTCGTGGATGACGACCCGCTTACGGAGGGGCAAACGGTGCAGGGGCTGCGTGTGCTTGGCGCCCGGGCCGACCTCCCACGTCTCTGCCGGGCCCACGACATCGACGAGCTTCTCATTGCCACCGACGCCCACGTGCCGGAGCGCCGCCGCGTCCTCGCGGAGGCGTGCCGCAAGGCGGGAGTTGACTGCCGGGCCTTCACTGTGTCGTACGCGTCGGTCTCGCCGGAAGAGGAGACGGGTCCGGAGCCGTCTCCCTCGGCCGCTCCGGTCGGCGTGTCAAAAAACGGCACACTGACGAACGGCACGCCCACGAATGGCGTATCGACGAGCGACACATCGAAAGACGGAGAGTCTCCGAAGGGACCGCCTCCTTCCGGCCCGTAGCCCGTGGTCGCCGCGGCACTTCTTGCATTGCTTTCCCTTGATGCATCACTCGCATGCCCGAGACTGTTTCTGCCCCCGACACGACCGACGCTGCGGCCGAGTTGCGCCGCCGCCTGGACACGACCACGGCGACCGTCGGTGTCGTCGGTCTGGGGTATGTGGGGCTGCCCCTGGCGGCCGAGTACGCCGCGCAAGGCTTCGAGACGCGGGGCATTGACCTGGATGAAGACCGCGTCCGGCGCCTCAATGCGGGCGACAACTACATAGAGGACCTCGACGACGAGGCGATCGAGGGGCTCGTGGAGATGGGGCGGCTGCGGGCCACGCCCCACTACGAAGAGGGCGGTGAGATCGACGTGTGGTTTCTCTGCGTGCCGACGCCCGTGACGGAAACGAACGAGCCGGATCCCACCTACATCGAGGCCGCGACCCGCTCGATTGCTCCGCACCTGCGGCCCGGCCAGCTCGTGGTGCTGAAGAGCACGACGTACCCGGGCACGACCGAGGAGGTCGTCGCGCCGATTCTGCGGGAGGAGGGCCCCGACGGTCTCACGTTGGGCGAGGATGTCTTTTTGGCTTTCAGCCCCGAGCGAATCGACCCTGGCAATGAGGAGTACACGACCGCCAGTACGCCCATCGTGGCGGGGGGGATGACGGAGACCGGCACCGACGTGGCCCGGCAGGCCCTGGAGCAGATCATCGCCGAGGTGCACACGGTCTCCGGCCCGAAGGTGGCCGAGATGGAAAAGCTGCTGGAGAACATCTTCCGCTCGGTCAACATCGCCCTGGTCAACGAGCTCGCCCAGCTCTGCGAGCGGATGGGCGACGTGTCCATGTGGGAAGTGGTGGAGGCGGCCGCGACGAAGCCGTTCGGCTTCATGCCGTTCTATCCGGGGCCGGGCGTGGGGGGACACTGCATCCCGATCGACCCGCACTACCTCTCGTGGCTGGCCGAGAAGCATGACTTCGAGACGAGCTTCATCACTCTCTCGGCCCGCATCAACGAGGAGATGCCGGCGGCCGTGGTCGACTCGGTGGTGGAGGCCCTGGCGCGGCAGCCGGTGCGGCTGCAGGACGCGGAGGTGCTGGTGCTGGGCGTGGCCTTCAAGGGCAACGTGAGCGACACGCGCCACGCGCCCGCTGAAAAGATTATCCGGCTCCTCCACGAGAAGGGCGTGGGGGACGTCCGGTACCACGACCCGCACGTGGACGCCTTTCAGGTACCGACCGGGGCGAATGGAAGGGTCGACGAGGTGCCGTCGGTCGAGCTGACGCCGGAGACGCTCCAGCGGCACGAGGTGGCTGTCGTCGTGACCGATCACGACGCGATGGACCCGCACCTCGTCGTGGAGCACGCCCCGGCCGTCGTGGACACGCGAAATGCCCTCGATGCTGTGACCGACCCGGTGCTCCGCGAGAAGATTACGCTGCTGGGGGCAGGATGAGGACGGTGGTGTGGGGGGTGTGAGGGGGACGCGAGGGAGCAGTGAGGCATCCCAAGCAGATCCTACCGGGACACGGAGACGCGGAGGTCGCTCAACGGCGGCGGGGTCTGGGATAAATTTGAGTCCCTACCGTTCAGGGGGAAATGAATTTTCCACACCGTGTACTGGACGAGCACAGTCGACAAATACTGTAGAGATGGAGCCAGTCAACGTGACCGATGACTCTAAGGCCGCTGTACTTCGTGCCATGCTTCAAGGCGATCCGCTTTCGGTCCGGAGGATGAGCTAATTGGGCTTGAGGTGCTTGATGCGTCTGAGGTCTCACAAGACAATGTGCAGTTTGAATTGGACGTGAACGTCTCCGGGCGGCCGTTAGAAATCTCCTGAGCCCTGAAGCATTTGCCCTCTGATTCATCCCTGAACCGCGCTTTCTATGAGTGAAGCCGGGAGTCAAAACCATTCCGACGGCCCCGCCGATCCACCGTCCGGCAACGGGGCGCCGGGGGCGGAAGGGCCCGGCTATGGACCAGAAGCCGGTCCACCGGCCAGAGAGGACGAGGTGTTCCTGCTGGACATCCTGCTCGTCCTGGCCCGCAAAAAAACGCTCATCGTGCGGACGACGCTCGTCTTCATGCTGCTGGGCATCACGTACGCGCTGCTGGCGCCGGAAGAGTTTACTTCGGAGGTGCGGGTAGTGCGTGAGGCGCAGCAGAAGGGTGGGGAATTACCGGGGGGACTCCCCGGAGGAATTGGAGGCGGTGCCCTCTCCGGACTGGGCATTAGCCTCGGCGGGGCGGCTGGCGGCCTTACGCCACAGGCCTACCCCGATGTGCTGAAGAGCCATGAGGTGCGGCAGGCAGTGGTGCGGGATACCTTCCGCTTTCCGGACGCCGAGCGGCCGATGACATATGTTGAGTACGTGAATCGGCCGCCCGGTCCCTTAGGAATCATGCTGAAATACACGCTTTTTCTGCCGTTGACCCTCAAGAAGAACTTGGGAGAGATTATTTCGGGACCACCGGTTCCGGCCGGAACGACAGACGCCGGTGCGCCGGTGATTCCGAGTGAAGAAGAAGACGAAGCCCTGGAATCCATTGTTGAAAAAGTTTCGGCATCGGTTGACAAGGAGACAGGCCTAATGACGATTTCTGTGACTGCTGGCGGATCTTTGCTCGCTTCGGAGCTTGCGGAAAGTTTTCTTGATCACTTCAAGAAGCGAGTCCGGGCGATTCGTACGGAGAAGGTGCGCGAGCGACTCCGTTTCGTGAAGGGACGGTTCGAAGAAGCTGAGCAGGAGCTGGAAAATGTGGAGGACCGATTGGCACAGTTTTTAGAACGGAACCAGAATCCGACGACGGCCACGCTGCAGTTCCGACGCGATCGCCTGCAGCGGCAGGTGAGCTTCAAGGAACAGCTCTATAGTGAACTCCAGAGTCAGCACACGCAGACGCGGCTTGACCTGCAGCGGCGGCAGCCTGTGGTCACGGTCGTTGAAGAGCCAGTGCCGCCTACAGAGCCGAGTGCGCCTGATCGAACACTTGTCGTGTTAATGAGTCTTCTTCTCGGCGGTATCCTCGGGATGGGAATTTCATTTGGATCGGAATCCCTCGAACAAGTGAAAGATGACGACGAAGAGCAGGAAAAGCTTGACGAAATTCGTAACCGCCTGATTCCAACTCGTTGGCAGAAGCACAAGTCGATGTAGTTCTACGTAAAATGTAATCGTATTTACGTATCTGAATTGTATAAAAACGTTAAAAAATGTAATAAACTCTCAGCGACGGTGCAAAATTGACTCGATAGTTATGTATTATATGAAAAAATAAATCAAATGAAACAGTATAAACTACATTAGGTTTATAGTCAAAAAATAAAAACCATTGATATAAAACATGTAGTATGAAAACAATAAAAATACTTATAAATCTTCTTACCACCCGTGAACGACGAAAACTGTACTTGCTCTTTTGTGCCGTCGTCGTCATGGCAGGTTTAGAGGTGGTGAGCGTAGCATCCATCATGCCGTTTCTTTCGGTGGCAACCGATCCATCGAGCGTGCACGAAAATACATATCTGAGATGGGTATACAAGACTGTCGGATTTACGGATACTAATACCTTTCTTATTGCGTTGGGTTTTGGGGCTCTTATGGCGCTTATCGTGAGCAACGTATTTATCATCCTCACAACGTGGGCAGTGTACCGTTACGTTTGGACATTTAATCGTAATCTCTCGCGACGACTTCTGTCCAGCTACCTTTACCAGCCCTATGAATTCTTTCTTTCACGCAATAGTGCGGAACTTGGGAAGAATATTTTGGACGACGTAAGGGAAGTGGCGAACCGGATGTTAAGACCCGCTATGCAGGGCGGGGCGAAGGCGATCGCCGCGCTCGCGATTATCGCCTTCTTATTTTTTGTTGATCCGGTCGTGGCCCTCATGATTGCTACTATTCTTGGAGTTGGATATGCGGCCATGTATCGCGTCGTACGGGATCGACTCGACCGAGCTGGAAGTGGGCGCGTGGAGGCCAATGCAAAACGCTATCAGTTTATAGATGAGGCATTTGGGGGAATAAAAGAAGTAAAAATACGAGGAAAAGAAGAGTCTTTTCTCGAAAGGTATGACAGACCAACAAAGTGGTATGCCCGTGTGCAATCGAAGTATGAGATTATAAAAAAAGCCCCTCGGTATATCCTTGAGGCCATTGCCTTTGGTGGTATTATTTTGATAGCTATATACTTGATATTAGTAAAAGATGACTTTAGACAAGTAATACCAATTCTAGGGCTCTATGCATTTGCGGGGTATCGGATGATGCCTGCTTTACAAAAGGCCTTTAGAGGACTTGCTAGTGCTCGCTTTAACAGTGCTGCTCTGAAGAAAATTAGTGATGGCTTTCAGCAGCGAGTGGAAGGACGGAACTATTCCTCATTGAATGGAGAGTCTGAATCCATAAACCAGTCGCTATCTCTGGACGAAGAGCTGGTGATGGAAGGTGTCACTTTCTCTTATCCAGGAGCCGATAGTCCTGCGATCAACGATCTGTTTCTGGAGGTTCCTGCGTGTAGTACAGTTGGCTTCGTGGGAAAGACGGGTTCTGGTAAAACTACTGCAGTCGACCTAATTCTGGGTCTCCTGTGCCCACAGGAAGGAACAATATCGGTGGATGGTATGCCCCTCCGAGGCAAAAATATTCCCAGATGGCAGAGGGACATCGGTTATGTACCGCAGCAGATGTACCTGTCTGATAATACCGTAGCTCAAAATATCGCATTTGGTGTACCAGAAGACGAGATCGATATGAATGCTGTGGTGCGCGCTGCGCGGAGGGCGCAAATTCATGACTTTATTACCGAAGAACTACTGAAGGGGTGGAAAACAATCGTGGGTGAGCGGGGAGTGAAACTTTCCGGAGGTCAGCAACAACGGATCGGAATTGCCCGAGCATTGTATCATAGGCCCTCTGTACTTGTCTTTGATGAGGCTACGAGTGCACTGGATCAAGACACAGAAGCCAGTGTAATGGAGGCGATTTATGAACTTGAAGATGACCACACAATGATCATGATAGCTCATCGGTTAAGTACAGTAAAGCGCGCCGATAGCATCATAATGTTGGAGAAAGGTCGGAAAGTAGGTGAGGGAAAATACAATGAGTTAGCAGAAAACCACTCAAAGTTTCAGTCAATGGCGTTTTCGTAATCGAAACTTAGGTTCTCCAATTTTGAGTTCTCTCGTGTGGTAGTATCCAGTGCTTATTGTGTGCCCGAGACTTGTAAACTTACTTGGTTCGACCCTGATCGGAATCTGCCTTCAGTAGAGGAAAGACAGGTGGATTTTCATCCGATATTTGGCCTTAGACGGGGAGCTCTTTGACCTATAAAGGTATTGTTTGGGATAAAATTGATGTCTTTTGAGAATAGGCAACTAAAAATGATGTTAATAGATTAGAAAAAATATAGTTTTCAAAAGTTACCTAACAAATTTGAAGGAATAGATGAATGAGCGAGACCTCAATCAATTTCTGTTCAATCAACCCAACCGCGACGTGGTGGTAGTTCAGGGGCTTGGGTTCGTCGGGGCCGTCATGGCCCTGGTGGTGGCCAATGCGTCCCACGAAGACTATACGGTAATTGGGGTAGACCTCCCGACTGAGGAAGGACGGCGAAAGGTAGAGGCGCTGAACCAAGGCGTCTTCCCGATCGAGTCTGCGGACCCGACTGTGGACGAACTCCACGAGCAGGCGCTGGAGCAGGGAAATTTCCTTGCCACCTGTGATGATAGTGCCTACGAGGTCGCGGATGTCGTCGTAATTGACGTAAATCTGGACGTACAGAAGGAAACGACGCCGGACCGAAAACTGGAGGGGTACGACGTCGATCTTGCGCCCTTTGAGGCGGCCTGCCGCACGATTGCCGAGCGATGCAAGCAGAATGTGCTCATGATTGTGGAGACAACGGTTCCACCAGGCACGTGCCGCGATGTCGTCAAGCCGATTTTCGACGAGGCATTCGAAAAACGAGGACTTCCGAAAGACTACCGGCTTGGTCATTCGTTCGAGCGCGTCATGCCGGGACCGGATTACGTGGATTCAATTCGCAATTTCTATCGTGTCTATTCGGGCATAGATGAGGAAAGTGCAGATGCAACGCGCGACTTCCTGAAGTCGATTATTTACACCGATGAGTACCCGCTGACGCGGCTTGGGAGCACAACAGCCTCGGAGATGACGAAGGTGCTCGAAAATTCGTATCGGGCGATGAACATTGCCTTCGTTCAGGAATGGACGGAGTTTGCGGAGGAGCTCGGGGTCAATCTTTACGAGGTTGTGGAAGCGATCCGAAAACGGCCCACCCATCAAAATCTCATGTTGCCGGGACTTGGGGTCGGAGGATATTGTTTGACAAAAGATCCGCTGCTGGCTTCATGGGCACGATCCAAGTCTCAGGAAGATGATTCCGCACGCCTCCTTGAGAGTGAGCAGGCCGTCCAGATCAATGATCGTATGCCGGAGTACACGTATGGGCGGATTCGAGAAGCGTTTGGGGGCGAGATCGAGGGGAAAACTGTTGCCCTCCTTGGGGTCTCGTACCGGAAGGATGTAGGGGACACGCGCTACTCACCGGTGGAATATCTCTATGACCTACTTCAGGACGACGGGGCGACGCTTCGTTTGCACGATCCCTTCGTTGAATACTGGGAGGAACGGGAACGAAACGTACGGCAGGAGTTTGAGGAGGTGATTACGAAAGAAGTCGATGCCGTCGTTCTCTCGACTCCCCATTCGGCGTACGATGAAAACGAAGAGCTACAGCGTCTTCTTCACGCGTTGCCGAGCTCTATTCTCGTACATGACGCCTGGGGCGTGCTGGGCGATGGAGAGATCGGGGCCCTGCAGAGTAGACATTGGGTTCAAGTAACCGGGCGTGGGGATCTTAATGAAAGCACGGCAACATCCAAGACTATGATCTCTTCTTTTGATCTCTCATCTGAAAGTTCGACATCTGCATGAACCGCGTTCTTCTACTTGGTGGCGCCGGGTTCATTGGATACCACCTTGCCCGTCATCTCGTTAATCATGGGAATTGTGAGATTACACTCGTCGACAATTTCTTTCGCGGAAAACGAGATCGGGAGCTTGAAGAACTTCTCCAGTCGCCGAGGGTGAATACGGTCGAAGGAGACTTGACGGAGATGGGGACCTTCGACCAGCTTGCCGATGACTACGATCACGTGTACGCGCTCGCTGCAGTGGTCGGCGTCGGCTATACAGAAGACATGCCGCACGAGGTGTGGCGCATTAACACGGCAATCACGCTGAACACGCTGGAGTGGCTCAGTGAAAGCGACGTGTCCCGTGTGCTGTTTGCCTCGACGAGCGAGACGTACGCGGGGACGGTTGAGGAATTCGGGGCCGACATTCCCACACCGGAAGACGTGCCGCTCTGTATTACCGACATCAAACAACCACGCTTCACCTATGCCGTGACGAAGATGCTGGGGGAGTCGGGATTTGCACACTACGCCGAGGCGTACGATTTCGATCAAATCACCGTCCGGTTTCACAACGTGTACGGTCCGCGGATGGGGTTTAAGCACGTGATCCCACAGGTGGCGCAGCGGTTTTATGAGGAGGAAGACCCATTTACGATCTACGGCTACGATCAGACCCGCGCCTTCTGTCACATTGACGATGCGGTCCGGGGCGTTGTGGAGGCGATGGCGTCTGACAGTGCTCCAGGACGGATCTTTCATATTGGAGATGATCGGGATGAGATTACAATTGAGACGCTCATCCGATACATTGGGGACATCGCCGGATTCGATAGCACGTACGAGAAGGGCCCGTCTCACGCCGGAAGTGTCTCCCGGCGGTGTCCGGACGTGAGTCGAGCACGGGACGTGTTTGGGTATGAGCCGCAGGTGCACTGGAAGGAGGGCGTTCGGGAGACTGTGGAATGGTACCTGGATTATTTTGAATCGGGACGAAAGGTATTTGAGTAGCGAGCGATTTTTCGTAACGTGGAACTAGCCGTGAGCAAACCATTCGAGGCGCAAATTGAAGAGGCCGTTCGGACGGCCATTGGTCCGCAGGAGGAGTTCGTTGCCCTTCACGAGCCGACCTTCAAGGGTAATGAATGGGAGTACGTCAAGGAGTGCATTGACACCGGCTGGGTCTCGCCCGTCGGGTCGTACGTCGATCAGTTCGAGGAGCAGATTGCAGATTTTACAGGGGTGGAGAGAGCCGTGGCTGTGAACAACGGAACGGCGGCCCTGGAGGTAGGGCTGCGACTGGTGGGGGTGGAGGAGGGAGATGAGGTATTGATGCCTGCACTCACGTTTGTCGCGACGGCGAATGCCGTTTCATATCTGAGGGCGGTGCCGCACTTCGTGGATAGCGAGTGGAAAACCCTGGGGGTAGATCCAGAAAAGGTGGAGAATTACCTCGACGATATTGCGGAGGTCCGTTCCGGTGAGTGCTATAACACTAAGACCGGTCGGCGGATACGAGCAATTGTGCCGATGCACACATTCGGCCATCCGGTGGACCTCGATCCTCTGAAAGACATGTGCGATCAGTACCATCTGGAGATGGTTGAAGATGCGGCGGAATCACTTGGATCTTTCTACAAGGGCGAACACACGGGCCAATGGGGGCGGTGCTCGGCTCTCAGCTTCAATGGAAATAAGACCATTACGACTGGGGGAGGTGGGGCTATTCTAACGGACGACGAAGCCCTTGCCGACCGCGCAAAGCATCTCACGAAGGTCGCGAAGAATGATCACCAGTGGGAATACCACCACGACACCGTGGGATACAACTACCGGCTTCCCAATATAAATGCCGCCCTCGGGTGTGCACAACTTGAGCAGCTTCCCTCATATCTTGAAAATAAGCGAGAACTGGCTAGGCGCTACGGAAAAGCGTTCGCTGAAGTTGAAAGAGTTAATTTTTTTGAGGAGCCCCCGTTTGGAAGGAGCAACTACTGGCTGAACGCAATTCTCCTCGATGGAAACCAAGAAGGCCGGCGAGACGATGTGCTCGCGCGGCTGAACGACAATGATCTCATGACGCGGCCGGCCTGGAAGCCGATGCATAAACTTCCGATGTACGAAGACTGCCCGCGAATGGACGTTTCCGTGGCTGAGAGCATCTATCGGCGTCTTATCAATATTCCGAGCAGCGTTTTTCTCGGGAGATAAACTGCTTTCACACGATAGCGATTTCCGGAATGGCCAAGCGAAGAATTTGCTTCGTAACGGGTACGCGAGCGGAATACGGGTTGATGCAGTGGGTGCTGCACGAAATTCAGCAGGACCCGGATCTGGAACTTCAGATCATTGCGACGGGAATGCACCTTTCTCCTGAATTTGGGCTTACCTACCAGGCGATTGAAGAGGATGGTTTTGAGATTGATGAAAAGGTGGAGATGTTGCTTTCAAGCGATACGCCCGTCGGGGTCGCGAAGTCCATGGGGCTTGGGACGATCGGTTTCGCGGAGGCATTTGACCGACTCGACCCCGATGTTGCCCTGATTCCCTGTGATCGGTTTGAGGCACTGTCTGCTGCACAGGCAGCCTTAGTAGCGCGAATTCCAATTGCTCATGCTTACGGAGGGGAGACAACGGAAGGAGCTTTTGATGAAGCCATACGGCACTCCATCACGAAAATGGCCCTGTACCACTACGTAACGGCTGAGCCGCATCGAGAACGAGTAATCCAGTTAGGAGAGCATCCTGATCGAGTCAAAAATTATGGCGCTCCTCAGCTCGATCATTTAAGTAGGCTAGATTTGCTCGACCGTGACGAATTTGAGCGTTCAATCGACTTCCAGCTGGGAGAGCCGACATTTTTAATCACCTACCATCCGGTCACGCTAGAGAACAAGTCTTCCGAGCAGGGGATTAATGAGTTGTTGCAGGCACTTGATCACTTCCCGGACGCGCGATTGATCTTCACGAACTCAAATGCCGACACGGAAGGCCGCATTATTAATCGTAGAATAGAAGAATACGCTGAGGCGTTGGGATCGCGAGCGAACGTTTATACCTCTCTGGGGCAGCGTCGATACCTAAGTGCCCTACATCACGTAGATCTTGTCTTAGGAAACTCTTCGAGTGGTATCATTGAGGCCCCTGCTGTTCCCGTGCCTACTGTTAATGTGGGAGCTCGACAGAAGGGTCGTTTGAGAGCTGAGTCTATCATCGATTGCGCAGAAAAATCCGAAGAGATCATTGAAGCGATCGAGAAAGCACTATCCGACGACTTCCAAAGCCAAATAGAAAAGGTTGAGTCCCCATACGGAGATGGGAAGGCCGCAACTCGCATTCATTGTCACCTCAAGCAGGCAGACATAGACAGTCCGCGAAAAACATTTTACGACCTTCCTGCTGCTTTGGAAAAAACGATATAGACACATGCCCTCGGAGCAATTGAAGCATTCGTCCACTTACATTATCGCCGAGGCCGGCGTGAATCATAACGGCTCTCTGGAGATGGCAAGAGACCTCATTGAGGTCGCCAGCGAGGCTGGGGCGGATGCCGTTAAGTTTCAGACCTTTCAGGTCGAGAAACTGGTCTCCGAAGAAACGTCCAAAGCGGACTACCAGCAGAATACGACCGACGGGGAAGAGTCGCAGGCCGATATGTTACGGGCGCTGGAGCTTAGCCCGGAGCACCACCATGCAATTGCTAAGCACTGCGACGAGCAGGACATTCAGTTTCTCTCGACGCCGTTCGACGCACAGAGTGCCCGGTTTCTTGCGGAGGAGTTTGACGTTCCTCGTATCAAGATTGGGTCCGGGGAGCTCACCAACGGCCCGCTTCTTCTCTCTATTGCTCGCCTCGGCCGACCAGTGATTTTATCTACGGGTATGGGGATGCTCGGGGAGGTGGAGCAGGCGCTCTCTGTACTGGCGTACGGGTACGCGCACGATGGAAACCAACCCGAACCTCAAGACTTGCAGCGAGTCTTCGCGTCGGAGCAGGGACAGAACGCGCTTTCGGAGAACGTAACGGTGCTCCACTGCACGACGGAGTACCCGGCTCCGGTTGCGTCGGTAAATCTCCAAGCCATAGACACGCTCCGCCAGGCATTTGATCTCCCGGTGGGACTTTCCGACCATACAGAGGGCATTGCCGTACCCATTGCCGCGGCCGCTCGCTGTGCGACTGTAATCGAGAAGCATTTTACGCTCGACCGAGCTCTTCCAGGACCAGATCACGAAGCCTCATTGGAACCCGATGAGCTGCGTGACATGATTCAGGGCATTCGCGACGTGGAGAGGGCACTCGGCAATTCGGTAAAAGCACCGGCAGATCCAGAGTGGAAAAATCGTTCGGTAGCGCGGAAGAGCATCGTGGCAATCCAGGCAATTGAGAAGGGAGAGACGTTCACCGAAGAAAATCTTGGCTTTAAGCGGCCGGGGGACGGTCTATCACCGATGCGATACTGGTCGATTTTGGGGAGCGAGGCAAAAAAGAATTATCATTCAGAGGATCAGATCATAGAATGATGCGAGTTGGATTCTTCGGGGATGGGCGCTGGGCACACCGGACGCTCGAAAAGATTGAGGACGATCCTGAGATCCAGACCGCATTTGTGGTTGCTCGTCATCCGACTCCTGATTCTATATTGCATGCGTATGCCGAGGAGAGGGCTCTTTCCTTTTTCACGCCAGCGAACGTAAACGACCCTTCTTTCCTAAATAAAATCAGAGAGCACGAGCCAGACATCAATGTATCAGTCTCGTATGATCAAATTTTAGGAAGTGATGCACTTAGCCTCGCCCCCAAAGGGTTTATTAACTGTCATGCGGGTGAGCTACCATTTTACCGTGGACGAAATGTACTAAATTGGGCACTCATTAATGGGGAAGATCGGTTTGGAGTTACAGTGCATTATATCGATGAGGACATAGATACTGGAGACATCGTAGCTCAGCAATTTGCGGCAATAACGCCAGAAGACGACTACCGGTCTCTTCTCGACAAGGCTGTAGAGCTTTGTGCAAGCTCGGTTCTTGAGGCCCTTGAGGACATACAGCAAGATGGGGTCTCTTCAGTTCCACAGTCGGAAATCCATCCCGTGGGATTTTACTGCAGTCGTCGGCGAGAAGGGGATGAATGGATTGACTGGTCGTGGTCCTCAGAGCGGATTCACAATCTTATTCGAGCAATCACACCCCCCGGCCCAGGTGCACGCACGCTGCTTGATGGGGAGCCAACCATAATCCTCCAATCGAAAAAAATTCCCCAGGCTCCCGGGTATATTGATCGGCCGGGAACCGTCGTTGGTCGCCAAGAGGGCAGTGTTACCGTGAAGACGGGTGATACCACGCTCCAGATCACAGGGATTGCAGACTGGGACGGCGAGATTATCAACTCGCGGACGCCGGATTGTCCGATTGGTACGACATTTGGCGTGAATCTCCGACACGAAGTGGACCGGCTCTCAAAGAAAGTTGAGGAGTTAGAACGCCGTCTCTCAGATCTCGAATCCGAATAATACACTTCCAACTCGATGAAGTGGCGCGACATTTCGACCCATACAAATCAGACCATCCGGGAGGCCCTGGAAGTCATCGACGCGGGTGGCGTTCAGATTGCTCTCATCACCGATGCCGATGACCGGCTGAAGGGCGTTGTGACCGACGGAGACATCCGGCGGGCCATCCTACAGGACATCGATCTCGACGTGCCTGTGCAATCTGTGATGAACGAGAGCCCGATCATGGCGCGCCCGCAGCAAGACCGACAGAGCCTAATCGACACGATGCAGGCCCGCCAAATCCATCAGATCCCAATAGTGGACGACGACGGCCGCGTGGTGGGCATTGAGGTGCTCGACGATTTACTGGAGCCGGAAACGCACCCTAATCCTGTTGTGATTATGGCGGGGGGACTCGGCACGCGGCTCCGTCCGCTTACTGAAGACTGTCCGAAGCCGCTCCTGGAGGTGGGCGACCAGCCAATCCTTGAAACGATCATAGAAGGTTTCATCGCGCACGGCTTCCACCGGTTCTATCTCTCAGTGAACTATAAGTCTGGCATGATTGAAGACTATTTTAGAGATGGAAGTGATTGGGACATAGACATCACGTATCTTCACGAAGAACAGCGCCTCGGCACGGCGGGCCCGCTCTCATTATTTCCGGAGCGTCCGGATGAGTCGTTGATCGTGATGAATGGGGATCTGCTTACGAAGCTCAATTTCGTGCACCTGCTCGACTATCACCGCGATCAGGGTGCAGTTGCCACGATGTGCGTGCGTGAGTACGAAACACAGGTCCCTTACGGGGTCATCGAGACCGAGGAGCAATGTATGACGGGGATAGAAGAAAAGCCTAGGGAGCGTTACTTCGTAAATGCCGGCATTTACATTCTGGAGCCTAAAACGCTCGATCTTGTGCCGCAGAACGAGTTCTTCGACATGACGGAACTCTTCGAGGCACTCATTGATCGAGGAGCAGACACCTCCGTGTTTCCAGTTCGGGAGTATTGGCAGGATGTGGGACAGAAGGAAGATTTTCGACGTGCAAATGGAGAATTCGAGGAGGTATTTAAGGAATGATCGACGGAAAAAGTGTTCTTGGAGTCATCCTTGCACGCGGAGGATCGAAGGGGCTTCCGCGTAAGAATGTCCGAGAACTTGCCGGAAAGCCTCTGCTTGCCTGGACGATTGAGGCTGGACACCAGTCGGAATATCTTGATCGCCTTGTTCTCTCCAGTGACGATGATGAGATTATGAGCGTGGCGATGGAATATGGCTGCGAGGTCCCGTTTCGGCGCCCTGCGGAGCTGGCCCAAGACGATACACCGAGCATCGACGCATTACTTCACGCCATAGATCAAGTTGGATCACACGAGTACGTCGTGTTACTCCAGCCCACTTCGCCGCTCCGAACTGCAGGTGATATCGACACCACCATTAACTTGTGTAATGAGAACAATGCACCAGTTTGTGTGACAGTAACAAAGACCGATAAGCTCCCACAGTGGATGTATTTGCTGGGAGATAATTATCGCCTAGAACCAGTAATGGAAGGAGAAGAGACTATTACGCGTCGTCAGGATGCTGATGATACCTATGTTGTGAATGGTGCCGTCTATGTTGCACAATCCGAGCATCTCAAAAAGCGCAGAACGTTTTTCACAGGCGAAACTATTGGTTGTCCGATGCCACCAGAGCGATCGATAGACATAGATACGAAATTAGACTTGGAATGGTGTGAGATAAGTTTGAAAAGATAAATGAGTTAGTTTAATTGATAATGTATACTTCTAGCTGGATAAAATAAATTATAAAAACCGCACTAAAATCACTTAAAAAAGAATCATTAAATATATAAAATCAATTATTGTTATACAAACTGATAAATAAAATGAATAAGCAGAATGTGCAAGTATGACTTGAGAAAAAGAGCGTATTTCGTGATGATAAAAAGGTATATTTTAAATACGAAACATTAGTGAAGTATAAGTTGTGATATCATAAATATTAATTTATGCTAGAAGCTGTAAAAACATCTTTAGGCTTAGATTTGTTTAGGCTGAACTATGGGTTTAGTAATGAAGGAATGGGTAGAATGGAGTACTCATATATACGGAATAAGACGATATTTTATGAGTCCGGTAGATATATATATAATTTAGTTGCCAGCTTTTTATCGGTCACCCTAGTTAATTATAGGGAGCTTAGAGAAGGTAGCGTATTTGTATTCGCCGCAACTGAAAACCAGTACTCAGCATTAAAACCAGTTGCTAATGAAATAAAAAGAAGTTATATATTCAACAAAAATAAAAAGAAAAATGGGTGTCTTAAGTATGATCTAACATTAGCGTACATACTATCACTCTTTTATATACCATTGTTAGCATACTTGTACATTAAAGCTGATTCATTCAAGAGGAAATCGATAAGGAAGGCATTTCATAACTACCTTATCACCTACGGGTACTATTTAGTCTCATATAAAAGATTGAAGAAAGCAGACCCATCCCTACTCTTAATATCAAATGACCACGTCGTTTGGTCGTGCGGGATTGCTAGGGCAGCTGAGGAGTTAGGTATACCTGTTGCATACATACAACACGCGTCCGTCACTAGTAATTTTCCTCCTCTTACCTATGATTTCGCATTTCTATACGGGCGTAAAACATTGGAAAAGTACAAGGTAGCTGGTATTTCATCCAACACTACCGTTTTTCTGGCTGGAATCCCGAAGCTTGACGAGTATGCTGTATATGAGAACAATTCAACAGCGGTCCGAACTCTTGGAATTTGTACTAACCGTCTAGATCCAGTTGTAGAGGTAGTAGAACTTTTGGATGCCGTTCAAGAAAAAAATTCTGAGATTGAGTTTACTATAAGACCCCATCCAGCAGACGAACGAAAAGAAGAATGGAGAAAAGTCGCCAAAAAAATGTGTTTCAAGTTTTCAGATTCGAGGAGGGAAGAATCATTCCGATTTCTCAAAGAAGTTGATGCGGTTATTGCCGGAGCTTCTGGAATACACCTCGAAGCTTGTCTAATGAATGTACTTCCAATCTTCTTTGACTTCGGAGACTTTGGGGGTGATCGGTACGGCTTTGTCGAGACTGGTATGACGATAAAAGCTGAAAACGTGGAAGAAGCTGTGGAAGTAGTCTCACAGTTATCCTCTGAAAAGCCAGATGTAAAACATAAAGCTAAGCCATACTGTGAAACATTGCAAACAGAATATTTTGGTAAGTCATCTGGACTTGTAGGAAGAATTATTGAGAAAGTTATCGATAACACTTGCAGTGCTAGCGGAGTAAACAATATTGGTGAAATACGAAGAAAACTTTGATTACTTTACGAAGTGAATCTATCTAAAAGTATATACTATTTTTTGTTCAAGTATTTATTGGTATACTATTGGGTATGGTTAACATTTGTGCCGAAAAGCGTTACTATTGAGGCTGGAAGTATACGACATATACTTAAAGTAGGTCCAATACTTTTATTTGTACTATTGTCATTTTATTCAGTAGCTACCGTACGTATCCATAAAAAGACTAAATTACTACTAATATCATTGTTGATAGGGGCATTATCATGTGTAACGAATGGAGATGCAAGAGCCTTCTTAAGACTGGTAGTTTTTGTTGTCCCGATATACACTATATACAAGCATGACATATCAGTCAATGTTAGATTTGTAAATAAGCTCTTCTTTTTGAGTGTAGTAGTCGCGGTTGTATCTTACCACATAGGAGTAAATGAGTATGGCTACTTCCCTGGTCCAACTCCTAGAGAGAATAACGTACAGTGGTGGCGCGTATCACTATTCCCATTTGCTACTATACCGTACTCCGCCGCCTTTTCATTCTCAGTACTTGTATTAAATATTATTTGTGAAAAGGGTAGATTGGTAGAAAAGTTGGCGATTGTACTGTCGTTGTATTTTATAGTGTTTTCTGGAAATAGAACCACATATATAATAATTTTAGCACTTACTTTCATATATTTGTTGATCAATCTTAATGTGACGTACTTTACGTACTTTGTTCCCATATTCACAATTGTAACAGTTTATACTGTACTAGTCTTGCCGATTTACTTAATATCTTACGATACGCCTGAAATAATTAATTATGTTATTTATAGATCTCCAAGCAGACCACCACTTAGCGAAATAATAAATACACCAAGGCTCCTACTCGCGAACAATCTGCTACACATTTACAGTACATCTCCCTTATTTGGTGTAGGAACTTTTGACTTATACTCATATTTTCCAAATGCGCCTAGCCATTCTGAGTCAAAGTGGTTGTCAGTACTAACTTCTTATGGCCTCACAGTCTTACCAATTTTCCTTTTCTTTTACAAAGAATTTATTAATGCCGTAAGGAGGCTTAATTGGTACGGAACAGTTTTCATAGTGTCACTAATAATATATGGTGCATTTTACGGCTCTTTTATAAACACATATAATTTTATATTCTTATTGTTGATGGCATGCTCTACAAGAAGTTATAGTAAAGCGTAACATTGTACATTTACATGTCTGAATACCTTTTATAGATAAATTCTCTTATGCCCAAATCGCTACTAGTATTCAATGAATGTTATGTTCCAGCTTACAAAGGTGGAGGCCCTATACGTTCAATACAAAACCTGTGTCATCATCTAGGTGATGATATTAAATTCAATATTATTACGAGAGATAGAGATTATGGGGATCAGGCACCTTTTAATGACGTAAGTTGCAATGAATGGAATAAGGTAGGTAAAGCAGACGTTTTTTACTGTTCCCCACGTAATCAAACATTACACGGATTCTATAAAATTGCAAAAGACGTTAACTATGATGCTATATATGTAAATAGTTTCTTCGAGCCATGGTTCGGTATCCAGCCGCAACTCCTTTGGCGATTCTCCCTTCTTGATAGAGTACCGTTTATTTTAGCACCTCGAGGCGAGTTTTCCCCTGGAGCTATTAACATAAAAAAACTGAAGAAACATGCATATATAACCCTCTTCAAGTCACTTTTCACACATCGTCGTGTAGTGTGGCATGCATCTACGAGTGAAGAAGAGGACGACATACGAAAGTGGATGGGAGACAATACTATTGTAAAAGTTGCCAGAAACATTCCGTCTATTATGGAACCGTCGGTCGATACTTTGGATGAATACAAGGGTCCTCTTGATGTTGTCTTTCTTTCCCGCATCTCCCGCAAAAAAAATTTACTTTATGCAGTTAACCTCTTAGCTGATATTGATATACCTGTTAACTTTAATATCTATGGTGTAATAGATGATAAAAAGTATTGGCAAAAATGCCAACAAGCGATAAGTAGACTACCTGAAACAGTATGTGTCAACTATAAGGGTGCTGTTCCTCATTCTAAAGTCTCGAACGTGTTTTCATTACATGATATTTTTTTGTTTCCAACGTGCGGGGAAAATTTTGGCCACGTCATCTTTGAGTCCCTCTCCAGCGGTTGTCCTGTTTTGATAAGTGATGAAACTCCTTGGACAAACCTGGTAGAGGATGATGCCGGTTGGGTGGTTCCCTTAACGAACCCTGAAGGGTTCCAAAAAGTGATTCGACAATATGCTGGTGCCTCTGATGATGAGCGCGCTCGGCGGTCAGAGAATGCAACTACGCTGGCTGAAAGGGTGTTGCATGACTCAGATACAATTGATAACAACCGTAAACTATTCGAGCAGGTACTTGACTAAACCTTGCATAAATGTAACTTCAACTGCTTGTCTAAGCTTCTCACTAAAACCATAATACTTGGTTTCATGTTTTATAACTAGACGTTATGATTGATGGAGAAATCGCTCGTAACTGAACAAATGTAAATGCCCATGGCTGGCTACCGGACAGTCTCAATTTGGCAGTCGTGGGTACCGAAAATCCCTGGCGGCCCCGCTTGTCTTTCCCTCGGAGTCGTTGTGTGCAGACAATACTGCCGAAAAATGCACCCACGATTTCCCGATTTTCCCTCGTCGCTCCAGACTTTGATCTGGAGCCCATTCTGCCGTACGTCGGATAGACTCCAGCTCGGGGGCTGATGTGACGGTTGGAGAGGATTTTTCGGTGCCTTGCCGCAAACTGTCTGGTAGTCAGTGCCCATGGGAAACTTCTTTAGGAGACAGCCTTGAACCATTCTCCAGAAGAACTTCGAAGCCGATATGCCTGTCCTCGCTCTTCTTGGAAAATACCGTCGCTGACTGCGGATAATCATTAGGATCGAGGACCTGATCATAGCAGTATCTCGGCCTTATAAGGTGATTCAGAGCCTCGGCCTGGCTTTTGATTGGAGTCGTGCTTGTTGAAGAGCATGTTGATTGTTCTACAACTCGGAAGTAGATGGACTCGCGAAATTCCGTAAGTAACCGGAAGTAAGCGGGATGAGATCCACGGTACCGAATTTGAATCTGTCGATTCAATCGGTAATCAGCGAGTAATGGTTATTTGATTGAGGTAGCTGCAATGCACTTTTGCATAGAAGACCGAACTTAATCTAAAAACAAATTACTATTTATGAAAAGTATCAAATAAAATACGAAAGGCTTAATAAAAATGATATTTCGAAAGTACTTCGTAGCAAGGAAGACATTATTGTAGATAAATATCTAGATGAAGCAGAATGTGGTGAAATTAAAAATGAAATTAATGCACGAGTAGAGGGCGAAATACGTACATTCAATACGGGGATGGGATATGCTAATATGGCAAGAGCAGATGAACCAATTTCAAATTAGCGTAGCGGTGATCGGGACGACGGGATGCTCGACATCTTACACATGGATCTCGCTATTCCTAAATTGCGAGATGTGAAGGAGGATAACCTCATTCAAGAAGTGATCTGTAGGGCTGTGCAAGAAAGGTGCACCCCTGAAAGTCTAAATATATATAAACAGGTCGGTAACAAACACACGCAAATATCATGCAAATAACTACCCCGAAAAAGACAAACCATCTGTATATTTAAAAGATGTTCCAGATGTCACTTGCGGGCTTTTCTCTTGTATCAGGGGGGTTCATCAACCCTTTCAGGCTCGACGGTATTTTCGAGGGCTTGTAAATGTGTCCCGTAATGTACCCCGAAAAAATGAAATACTTTATGATAAATAACGTAATATAATATGTACTGCACAAAAGGACACTTTAGTTATTGCTAATTAGGCAAGTTTAAATAGGGGTATTCAATAATAAAAAAAGTAAAAAACACATGTTTATATTTACACACTACACAAAGAGTAAACAATATGTACATATTGACACGAAAGATTAGATTCGGCAGAAATAGAATATGTACCTATATTTATTGCACTATTTTTGTATTTTGAGTCAAATATCAAAAGAAAACTTGCTAATTTTTACTAACTCGGACTTATTTTCAGATGTCGCGTTATCCTTCCATTCTCTTCGTAAATCAGAACTACTATCCAGATTTAGTATCAGCGGGGCAGCGTCTAACAGACTTAGCGGAGCACCTTGCCGCTGACGGCTTTGCGGTGAGCGTTCTCTGCGGGCGCGGCGGCTACGAGGGTGAGTCTACCGATGCACCAGTTCATGAAACACGTAACGGTGTGCAGATTCGGCGCCTACGCACACCAAACTTTGGTCGGTCGTCGAATCTCGGCCGCATTACCGATTACGCAGCGTTTTTCACACAAGCTCTCGGTCACGTTCTAGCCCGTTCCGCTCCTGATTACGTCGTTACCCTCACGACTCCCCCACTGGTCAACATTGTTGGTGCAGCAGCGAAGCTCCTGAAGAATCAGCCTTACGGTATCTGGTCAATGGATCTGCATCCCGATGGAGAAAAGGCACTGGGAATGATTCCGGAGGAGGGCCTCGTCACTTCGGTCCTCGACGGGTTAAACGATATGGCATACCGAAAGGCCGACTTTGTCATTGCTCTTGGGCGGCGGATGGCCGAGCGGATCCAGGCGAAAGGTGTCAGGAATGATTCTCTGAAGGTACTGCCGATGTGGACGAAAGGGATGGATGAGGTGCCGGAAGAGCAGAACCCTTACCTTGAAAAATTTGGCCTTCAGGATCGGTTTGTCGTGCTGTACGCTGGCAATGCTGGACTCTTCCACCAGTTTGAGGAGATATGTGATTGCATGCGTCGATTCAAAGATCATGATGACATATATTTTCTGTTTGTAGGAGATGGGCCCCGTCGAGACGAAATCGAATCGTACGCGCGAGAACACGATATCGATAATTTTGAATATCGCGACTACGTCCCCCGTGAAGATCTGAAATACGTCCTTTCCCTGGCAGATGTGCACCTGTTGAGTTTGCGTCCCGAAATCTCTGGTATTGCTGTGCCAAGTAAGCTGTATGACAGTATGATGTCGGCGCGTCCAGTCCTTATGGTCGGTCCCCGTTCGTCGGAAACGGCGCGCACCATTGAGGAGGGCGAATTTGGAGTTGTGTTTGATCCTTCGAGAAGAGAAGGAACTGAAGTCGTTCAGGGGCTTGTTGAAGCGCTCGAGATGTTTTACGAAAAGCCAGATCAGAGACGTGAGATGGGAGAGAGGGGACGGGCGTTGTACAATCGGAAGTATGCTCAAGAAAGAGTATGTGAACAATGGAGCCGCTTTCTTCGGGACCAGATCGATTCGTCGTGTTGATGCACAAGCAGCGTCACGATAACTCCCAACAGCGGGCTGGCCTTGAGATCCGTACACGCTCCTCGTGCCATCATTTCAACGCTTTGAGTTTCCCGCTGACTCCCTCACGACTCTCTGTTTGGATTGTCTCCGTCTTAAAATTTTCTGGTGGGATTCGCTTCTGAGTCTTACCTCTTGACATGCTTGTCGTGATCGTTCTCGTGAATACACTTTTCAGAATTCTCTCTAATTGAAGTCTGCTATTATGAGTGTTGCCTTAGTTACTGGCTCGGCGGGCCTTATTGGGTCGGAAGCCGTGGAGTTCTTTGCCGATCTCGGTATGGACGTTGTCGGTATCGACAACGACATGCGGGGAGAATTTTTTGGCGAGGAGGCGTCAACAGAATGGAATCGGAAGCGGCTCGAGAGGGAGGTTGGGCGCTACCGGCACTATCGGGTCGATATTCGCGACGAAGATGCTATCAATGATATTTACCGAAAATATGCCGACGACCTGGAGGTCATTATCCACACCGCAGCTCAGCCGTCACACGACTGGGCAAAAAAAGATCCTATGACCGACTTCACCGTCAATGCCAACGGCACACTTGTGCTGTTGGAGGCAACCCGAGAGCATTGTCCGGATGTACCGTTCATTTTTACCTCCACCAATAAGGTGTATGGGGACCGTCCCAACTCGCTACCCCTTGCTGAAAAGGAAACGAGGTGGGAAATTGAGTCCTCTCACAAGTATTCGGAGGGCATCTCGGAGTCGATGAGCATCGACCAATCGATGCATTCCCTTTTTGGAAGTTCAAAGGCTGCAGCTGACATTCTCGTGCAGGAATACGGACGATACTTTGACTTGAAGACAGCCTCCTTTCGGGGAGGGTGCCTCACGGGTCCCAGTCATTCGGGGACCCAGTTGCATGGATTTCTTTCGTACCTAATGAAATGTGCGGTGACTGGAGAGCACTACACTATTTTTGGCTACAAAGGGAAACAGGTACGTGACAACATTCACTCTGCCGACCTGGTCGCTGCCTTCCATGAGTTCTACAAGGACCCTCGTAGTGCTGAGGTCTACAATATAGGGGGCGGACGCCAGAGCCATTGTTCAATGCTGGAGGCTATTCGGATGTGTGAAGATATCGTTGGTCGAGAGATGAATTACTCACTTAGTGACGATCACCGTCAGGGAGACCATATTTGGTACGTGAGTGACCTTTCCAAATTCAAGGCACACTATCCCGACTGGGATATCACGTACGATGTGCCAGAAATTCTGCAGGAGATTTATGAATTCAACGTAAACCGCTGGACGGAAGCCGCTCCAGAATATTAAAGATAGTCGCTCGTGGGGAAATGCTGGTGCTTCACGTTCAGCCGTGCTTTCATGCCGCATCACGTCTTTTCAATTGACGTCGAAGACTGGTACCAAGGCATCGAGATACCTATGGACCAGTGGGACGGTTTTGAGAATCGCGTCGAGGCCAGCATGGATCACTTGCTCGATCTCATGGCCTGCTACGACGTGACGGCCACCTGTTTCGTGCTCGGCAAGGTCGCGGAAGAGCATCCGAACCTCGTGAAGCGCATCCACGCGGCCGGGCACGAAATCGCCACCCACGGCTACTCCCATACCAAGATCTACAACCTTACGCCAGAATGCTTCCGTCGCGAGCTGCGACATTCGATTGATCTGCTCCAGGACTTGACGGGGGAGCCCGTGCTGGGCCACCGGGCGCCTTACTTTACGATTACCGAAGACTCTCTCTGGGCGCTGGATGTGCTCGCCGAGGAAGGCATCCGCTACGACTCCAGCATCCACCCGGTCCTCAACTGGCGCTACGGCATTCCAGACGCTGACCGAATACCCTCGAAGGTAGACACGCCGAATGGCCGGCAGCTACTGGAGGTCCCGGTGTCGACGTATCCACTACCAAAGGTGAACGTGCCGTGTGGTGGGGGAGCCTATCTGCGCATCTATCCGTACTGGCTGCAGCGAACCCTTCTGCGGCGGCTCGAAGCGCGGGAGGAGCACGTGGGCCTTTACGTACATCCCTGGGAGGTAGACCCGGAGCATCCCAACCTTGATTTACCCTTCCGGGTGAGCGCAACGCACTACTGGAACCTGGACTCGACCCTGCCGAAGCTGGAGCGGTTGTTCCAAGACTTCTCGTTTCAGCCGTACCGGGACGTATTCAGTGACGAACTGGGGGCACTCGCCGCATGAATCTGTTTCTGCTCACCCAGCCGGACGCGTTCTATCTCCCGAAGCTGATCGACCGCTTCGTGGAAGAGAAGCCGGGCACGACGCAGATCGTCGGGGCCTCCGTCCTCGAAGGCGAAATTGCCCTGGAAAACGTTCCCGACTATCTTCGCCTGATGGGCGTGCGCGGAACCGTGCTCAACGGGCTGGACTTCGCTCGGCATAAGGCTCTCGACATTATTGACCGGAGTGTTGGACTGAACGGACTGTACTCGGTTCGGGGTGCCCTGCAAGCCCACGACATCCCGGAGCACACGCCGGAAAATGTCAACGATCCGTCGTTTCTGCGCGAGCTCGACCGGCGAGACGTTGATCTGGTCATTTCCATCGCCTGCCCGCAGATTGTGCGAGAGGACTTACTTGCGCATCTGACCGAAGGCGTCATCAATATCCACGGCGCACTGCTCCCCAAATACCGCGGCAAGCTGCCCAGCTTCTGGGTCCTGGCCAACGGGGAGAAGAAGACCGGGGTGACTGTCCACTACATGAACGAGGAGCTCGACGACGGGCCAATCATCGTGCAGAGAGAGGTTTCGATTGAGCCGGACGATACACTGCACTCCCTGGTTCTGCGTTCAAAGGTAAAGCATGGCGCGCCGACGCTCGCCGAGGCGGTGCGGCAGATTATGGCGGGGGATGTGGACCTGAGAGACAACGACGAGGAGGAGGCAACCTACTTTTCTTTTCCGACGGCTGGGGCGATCCAGCGATTTCAGGAGCGGGGCCGGAAGATTCGGTAGAGAGTGGAGCGTCGGCAGTCCGCACTTGGTAGTGAATCTGGACGAGCCCAAGTACGAGATCCTCAACCTGGGCGCCCTGACGCAGGCACTCGACGAGTGCCGAGGAGGAAGTAGTCCTGGGCTGAGGGTCGGAAACGACGCAGCTCAGGGACCTCATTTCGAGCATTGTGGAGGCGATGGGCATCACGCCGGAGATTAAGCAGCGCCCTGAACGAAGTGAGGAAGTGCTTTTAGGGTGCTGCCCGCCCGGCCGGGCGACGCAAAGCGGACCTAAGCACCCCAAGAGTACTTCCTCTCTCAGGAATCACAGGTTCCTTCGCTCGGGGCGCAGACATTTCGAAGGCGAACGAGCTTTTCGACTGGCAGCCAGAGACTTCGATCGAGGAGGGGCTGCAGGTCTTTGCCGACTGGGAGACAGATGACGCCGCGGATCGGCCCGTGGGGGACACCTAGCGCGAGAGGGGGGACGGAAGATCCACGTCCGCGTGCGACACTGGCCTTGCTAATCTGCCCGTCCAGGGGGATAGTCCCGGAACAAAGAACCTTGGTATTGATGGACGTGGGCGTTCAACACGCCGCATCGGTGTACTGATTGTCAACGCTCTCGACTCTCAAATGCATGCCCCCGTCTCCCGAGCGTACGCTGGATGGTTGTCCGAAGTCCCGACCTGGGTTATCGTCTGGGTCGGGGCCTGCGGGATGCTCCTGGGGACGACGGCCCAGCCAGCGCAGGGACAAGACGTGGGGCCGATCCAGACAGAGGTGTCGGTCTTCGGCGCGGGCGCCAGCACCCATCAGCTCCCCTTCTGGCTCGGGGCAAACCAATTCGGGCGGTTTGATCGGGAAGGAACGTCCTTCGGCACGCGCCTCGCGGCCCGGCGGCCCTTTTCGGCGTCGGGCAACGGGCTCGACTACGCGGTCGGGGTCGACGTGGTGGGGCGGGCGTCCGACCACCCCACGCTCCACGCGCAGGAGCTCTACGGGCGGCTCCGGTACCGGGGACTTCAACTGACGGCCGGGTGGAAGAAGCAGACCGTTGGGCGCGTTGACACGGCCCGCTCCCTTGGCGGCATTACCCGGAGCGAAAACGCGACGCCCCTGCCGAAGGTGAGCGTGTCGACCCCCGGCTACGTGCCCGTGCCCGGCACGAACGGATTCTTGGGGATCAAAGGATACCTGGCCCACGGCTGGATGGGGGCCGACCGGGTGGTGCGCAATTCCTTTCTGCACGAGAAGTACGGGTACCTCCGCATTCTGCCCGCTCGCTGGCCGGTGACGCTCCACGCGGGGCTGATCCACCACGCGCTGTGGGGCGGGACGCCGACCGGCGCGGTGGCGGGGCGGGAAGCGGGGGCCTTTCGAGACGGGCTCGAACAGTTCGGCCGCGTGTTCTTTGCGACGCGGGACTCCGACGAGAGAGGCCCCGACCACATGGGCAACTACGACTTCAGCGTCGACGTGGCGGCCGGGCCCGTAGAGGCACAGGTCTACCGGCAGTTTTTCTTCGAAGATGCCCCGGGGCTCTGGTTTCGGAACGTGTGGGATGGGCTCTGGGGCGCGGCGCTGCGGCGCCCCGGCGGGCCCGCCCTGGTGGAGGCCGTGCTGTACGAGCACTTCCGGTTCATCCGCCAGAACGCAAAGTTTGCGGAGGGGCAGCGGGCCGGGGCCGACCGCAATTTCAGCCAAACTCTGTTCCGGTCGGGGTGGACCCATCAGGGCCGGACGATTGGCCTGCCGCTCGTGACGCCGCCGGCCAACACGCCGGGCGTGCCCGACGACCGGCCCGGCATTGCCAACAGCCTCGTCGTGGCGCACCACGTGGCGGTGGAGGGCACGGTGCTCCAGCCGGGGCTGTCCTACCGGCTCACGGGCACGTACAGCGAGAACAGCGGGTCGAAGAGCCTGTGCTCGGACGCGGACTGCACGCGCCTGCTCGACGATCGCTTCTCGCGGACGGGCCAGTGGTCGTTTCTGGTGGAGGCCTTCGGGCGGGTGCCGGGGACCGATCAGCTCTCCTACGACCTGGGGCTGGCCGTGGACACCGGTGACTTTCGGCAGGAGAGTGTGGGCGTGCGGGTGGGCCTCACGTGGCGGGGACTGTATGACCCGGAGGGTCAGTAGTCCAGGATCGCTGAGGCCCAACGTGCCGGGCAGAGAAGCCCACGGGGAATTTGTGGACCGGGCGTATGGTGATGGGGAGGCGGCTCGTACTGGAAATCGAGCGGCGTAATGAGCGGACGAGCAGGAGAAGAAAATGAATCCTTCATCACAACCGCTCGTTTATCATAAAAAACCATTTTGATAGTCCGCGGCCCAGCTCATGTCAATCCTTGCCACACCAGTGAAAAACCAGCGGGAGCGGTGGGCGGAGATCAGCTCCGATCCCGTTCTCTGCGAGCTTCCCTACAAGGTCGAAACCAACCGCCGAGGACAGTTGATTTTGAGTCCCCACTCTGCGTCGCATTCCGACACGCAAGGCGATCTCATCGCTCTTCTTCATGAACACACCGCGGGCGGGCAGGCCCGTCCAGAGTTTCCCATCGCGACATCGAAGGGCACGAAGGGGGCCGATGTCGTGTGGTGTACCTCCGAGCGCAGGGACGAGATGGAAGGTACGGGGGATCTTCCAACCCTGGCTCCAGAGGTGTGCGTCGAAGTCATGTCCGAGTCGAACGACTGGGATGAGATGGCGGAGAAGCGTCCGCTCTACCGCGACGCTGGGGCCGAAGAGGTATGGGTTGTGACCGAAGAGAAGGGCATCCGCTTCTTTGCTGATGAGGAGCGAGACCGGTCCGAGGTGATTCCGACTGTTCCAGATCGTCTGTGAGAATCAGTCGGTGTTTGAAATCTGTGTCGCCTGGTGGCCAGGAGGACAGGGCCGACCGGAGAAGAGGGAATGCGGGGAAATATGAGAGTTCTGTGTAGAATTGCGGGAGCATTGACATCCCTGCCTGCGTCCCCTAGCGTACGACTGTTATGAACCAACGCGCTCTCATGTCTGCCTGTCTGCCCGCGACCGACCCGCACGTCGGCGCGACTGGAGGCCTCTACGCCTTTGCCCGCTTCTATCTGGGTCACGCGTATGTCTATTTTGTCTCCTTTCTGACGGCCGGCGGTACGTAGAACGAGCGCATACCGCATCCTTGCACCCCGCCGGCCGATCGCCCTCGGCCCCGGCGGGGTTTTGCTGTGTGTGGGTCGATGGGCGCCAAGTCCGGGGGGCTTCCGATCCCTGCTCATCCCCCACCCCGACGCCCCCCCATGAATGCATCCCCCACCCCGACGACCGTAGACGAGGCCCGCGTCCGGATCGACGCCATCAACGAGCGCGTCGTGGAGCTGCTTGCCGAGCGGCAGTCCATCGTCGATGAGCTCTGTGCCCTGAAGGCCGACACCGGCACTGCCGTGCGCGACCCCGAACGGGAGGCCGAGCTGCTGGCCGACGTGCGGGCGGCGGCGGACGAGGCCGGGCTGCCCCCTGACCTCGCCGAAGCCCTCTTCGAAGAAATCCTGGCCCACTCGGTGGCGCGCCAGCGGCGCCAGCGGACGGACACGGCCGCGGTGCCGTCCGACGACGAGGAGGCGGAGAGGGACGCCGTCAAGGTTGCCTCCGGGGGCGGGACGCAGGCGCAGCGATGAGGGCCTGGGGCTGAATCTCTCGGCCCGGGCGCGCATTCAAGCGGAGTCTTCTCACCGTACGTAAATTGGCCCCTCTGCACCATGAGCACGGCCTCGGACCGCCCGGACTTCGTGCCGGAGTACAACAAGCCGGACGCCCCCGGCCTCCACATGAACTTCGACAACACCGTCTCCCTCTACCACATCGTGGGGGCGGAGGACGACTTCGAGGCGGCGGCGCAGGGCGTGTTTGCGCTGCTTACGGAGGCGCAGGCGGAGTTTCCGGACTGGCCGCGCGTGCTGTACCTCGACATCGAGGGCCACGCCCGCGACGACGGGCGCCTGGAGGAGGACATGATCGAGCTTCAGCAGGAGTTTCTGCTCGCCGCCATGGGCAAGTTTTTTACTGCCCTGGCCCTGCCGCTGGTGTCGGTGGTCAACCCGGACGATCAGGTGAACGACCTGCCGGACGAGCTCGTCCTGCAGCCGCCCGACGCGGAGCTGCCCGAGGAGACGGCGTGGCCGCAGGCGTGACGTCGCGCCGGGGCCGAGAAACTGCCGCCCGACGGCTCCGGTATCGGGACCAGACGTTCCGTCCACACTATAGTTTGCCCTCCCAAAATACGTGCTGCCCGCCATGGCCCTTGCCCCCGCGCTCCTTCAGACCGCCGCTCAGTTCCAGGCCAATGCGCCGGTCGGGATGGGCATTGAGTGGCTTACCCTCGCCGCCCTCTTCGTGCCCGCGGTGTTTCTCGTCGTGCTCGTCTACTGGGGGGCACAAACGACCGTTTGAGGACGCGGGTGCTTTTCAATCCGAGCCCGGACGAACAAGCTTATACAAAAAACGCCCGTGCCGGGAGGGCCGACACGGGCGTTTGCGAAGTGTGGGGGGCGGCTGTGGAGGCGGCGCTACACGTCGTCACACTCGTTTTCGAGGTAGTGGTTGGCGCGAGCCTCGTAGTCGCCGTAGGCCGCGTTCTCGAACGTCTGGCAGGCGGAGGCCTTGTCGCCGAGCTCGATCTGTGACTCGGCGATGACGAAGTGGAACTTGGCGGCGTCGGTACGACTGCCCTGGTGCAGGTCGAGCCCCTGTCGGGCGGCCTGGACGGCCTGCTGGTACTGCCCACTCTCGTAGAGGGCCGTCCCGCGGTAGAACATGGCGTTCGCGTTCGGGTCCACGTACTCGGTCATCTGGTCGAGGGCACCGAGCGCCTCGTCGATCCGGGCCTGTGACGGGTTGTCGCCCTGCAGGGCCTTCGACGCCCGGGCCAGAAACTCGTCCTGAATGCGCTCGGTGGCCAGGCCCGCCACGCGGGTGTTGCCGACCTCGTTGCCGATCTCAATCGCGCGCCGGAGCGACTGGAGGCCCGCCTCTGTGCTGTCCTCCATGTTGATGAGGGCCAGGCCCTGATTGTACTGGGCGGTGGGGTCGGTGTCCGTGTACTCCCCCAGCGCGTTGAAGTGGGACAGGGCGTCCTCGTAGTTCTCCTGCTTGAGCGCCGCGCTCCCGGCGCCCCTGAGGCTCTCGGCGAGGTTGTTTTCAATCTTGCTGACAAGGTCGCTCAGCCCCAGCTTCTGGGCCAGCTGAACGGACTCCTCAAATCGCGTGGCGGCCACCTCGTAGTTCTCTTTGTTTCCGGCCTGCGCGCCTTCCTTGTAGGTTTGCTGCAGCTCCTTCTTGAGCTTCTTCTTCTGCTCGGCGGACAGGGAGCTTTCGCTCTGGGCGAGGGCGCCCCCGGCCCCAAGCTGGAGGCCGAGCAGGCCGGCAGCGGCGGCGACCAACCAACGGGATGCGAGAACGCGGGAAAACCAATGGGTATTCATGACTGGGGGACTGATTGCGGGGAATGGTGAAAGACCGTCAACCTCAGACGCCGAGTACGATAGGGGTGCCCTACACGTTTGTTTCCGGCGCCGAGGCCCTTCGGCCCCGACGGGCGCGTCGGCCCGACAGCCGAGATCGGATCGACTGCGGGACGTTTGCTTCGAACAAGGTACAACGTCTGTGCCGAATGTGTAGCCGGCCGGACGACGAGGCCGTCCGCGCGACGAGCACTCGTGTCCCAAGGCCCCCCCCGAGGCTCTTGTGCCCTAGAAGAGGGGCTCTTGGTCGGACGTTGTGGCCTGGAGAAGGGGAGAGTATGAAGATGGTGGGGAGTGGGGCGGGCCCGGTCGGGTGGGGAAGGGGCTGTGGGCGGCAGTGCGCAGCGCTGTCCAGGATTGAATACAGCCGGACGCAGAGGAGAAGGAGGCGGGACACTGGCATTCGGCGCCCGATCTCGTTATTGTTATGGAGGAACGTCGCACCAAGGAGCCCCAACACATTCTCTCGTGTGCGGCCGTTCCGCACTGCTCGTTTCGCTTTGCACGCACCACATCCCCTACGTCCATGAAGCTCATCGTTCCCATGGCGGGGCGGGGCACCCGTGTCCGCCCGCACTCGCATGTGACCCCCAAGCCGCTCCTCACAGTGCGAGGGCGGAGCATCGTCGAGCGCATCGTCGACACCTTCTCGCAGGTCCTGCCGGCGCCCCCCGACGACGGCGTGTTCGTCCTCGGGCCCGACTTTGGCAACGAAATCCGCGACCAGCTCACGGCGCTCTGCGACGAGCGGGGCATCACGCCGCACTTTCCCGTGCAGGAGGAGGCCCTCGGCACGGCCCACGCCGTCGGCTGCGCGGACGAGCACCTGCAGGGCGAGGGCGTGGTCGTCTTCGCGGACACGCTCTTTGGCCTGTCCGACGAGGTGACCCTCGGCGACGCCGACGTGATGGCGTTCGTCCGCGAGGTCGAGGACCCGAGCCGCTTCGGCGTCGCCGTGCGCGACGGCGAGCAGGTGACCGAGCTCATCGAGAAGCCCGACGATCCGGTGTCCAACGAGGCGCTCATCGGGATCTACTACCTCCGGGAGCTCGCGCAGCTCAAGGACGGGATCGACCACGTCATCGACAGCGACCTGAAGGGGGCCGATGGGGAGTACCAGCTGACTGATGCCCTGGACTACCGCCTGCAACAGGGCGACGTGTTTACCGCGGCGGGCGTGGACGCGTGGATGGACTGTGGCACCATTCCGGCCCTGCTGGAGACGACGGGGCGCGTCCTGGAGCGGGAGTCCGGCGACCTCCACCAGGGCACCGTCGAGGACAGCGTCGTCCACGACCCGGTCTACATCGGCCCGGATGCGACTGTGAAGAACGCGGTCGTGGGGCCGCACGTCTCGATCGAGGCGGGGGCGACCGTCTCCAACTCGGTGGTGCGGGACAGCATCGTCTTTGCCGGGGGAGAGGTGGAGAACGCGGTGCTCGCCGACTCGGTCATCGGGCGCGACGCCGCGGTCGACCAGCGGGTGCGAAGCCTCAACGTGGGCGACCACTCCCAGATCAACGTGGAGCTGCGTAGTTGAGGGCGACGGCGGAGCACGAGACGCGTGAACGGCCGGGCAGGATCACGAGGCCGCCACCGGGCCGGGCGCACGCCGCCCCCTGCGTGTGTGTTTTGGGTGGACTATGGCATTTGGCGGCGCTGAGGGCGCGTGTGCCGCGTGGCATCGGAGCAGCCGGGCCGGTCGATCGTTTGTGTCTCCACGTCGCACAAAGACGGTCGATCGGGTCGGCGAAGCAACGGGCCGGCTCCTCCGTGGATGGAGGTGCGTGGAGGACGGATGTCGTTTTTCACGCCCCGGTTCACGGGCTCCCCGAGCGTCCCTCCCAATCTCGTGTGCCGCACGCCCTCATGGAGACGTACCCCGACTCGCTGGACGAGAAGCTCGGCTTTGATGTCGTGCGCGACCGCCTGGCGGCCCGCGTACAGAGCCCCTTGGGCCAAGAGCGCCTCGCGTCGATGCAGCCGGCCCGGACGATGGGCTGGCTGCGGGGCGAGCTGGGTCGGGTGGAGGAGCTGCAGGGCGCCTTCCGGTACGGCGACTCGGTGCCGCTGAGCCCGATGTACGACCTCCGCGACGCCCTCCGGCGCGCCGCCCCCGAGGAGGCCTACGTGGACCCGGAGGACCTGATGGCGACGCGCCGGACCCTGGTCACGCTCCGGCGGCTGAAGGCCCACTTCGAGGCCCGGCGCGAGGACTACCCACGGCTGGCCGACGCCGTGGCGCGGGCCACCCCGCTCCCCGACCTCGAAGAGCACGTCGCGTCCATCCTCGACGAGGATGCCTCCATCCAGGACGACGCGTCGCCGGAGCTGCGGCGCCTGCGCCAGCAGATCCGCTCGAAGGAGAAGGCGCTCCGCACGACGCTCAACAAGGCCCTCCGCCGCGCCGTGCAGGAGGGCCACGCCACCGGCGAACAGGCCACCCTCCGCGGCGGGCGCATGGTGATCCCGGTGCGCGCCAGTGCGAAGGGGAAGGTGGAAGGGTTTGTCCACGACCGCTCCGCCAGTGGGCAGACCGTTTACATCGAGCCGGCGGCCTGCCTGGAGCTCAACAACGAGGTGCGCGAGCTCCAGAGCGCCGAGCAGGACGAGATCGAGCGCATCCTGCGCCAGGTGACCGGCCACGTGCGGGCCGAGAGCGACGCGATCGAGGAGAATCTGACGGTGCTGGCGCAGTTCGACCTGCTCCGGGCAAAGGCCCGTCTCGCCAACCGCCTGGACGCCGTGGTGCCCAAGCTCAACGAGGAGGGCCGGATCGAGATCTACGAGGGCCGAAACCCGGTCCTGCAGCTGCACTTCGAATCGCTCGACCCGGAGGACGAGACCGACGGGCGCGCCCCGGGCGGCGACGACGAGGCCCTCCCGCCGCGGGAGGTGGTCCCGCTCGACCTGGAGCTTGGGGCCGACTTCCGAACGCTCGTCATTACGGGGCCCAATGCAGGGGGGAAGACGGTGACGATGAAGACGGTCGGCCTCTTCTCCCTGATGCTGGCCTACGGACTGCCCGTGCCGGCGGCGCCTCACTCCTCGTTCCCCCTCTTCGACCAGATCGTGGCCGACATCGGGGACGAGCAGTCGATTGAGGACGACCTGTCGACCTTCAGCTCGCACGTCTCCAACCTCCGTCACATGCTCTCCGCGGCCGGGGACAACGCGCTCGTCCTGATCGACGAGGCGGGCACCGGCACGGACCCGGACGAGGGGGCGGCGCTGGCGCAGGCAGTGCTGGAGCGGCTCACGGCGGCCGGCGCCCGCACGATTGCAACCACCCACCACGGGACGCTGAAGACGTACGCCCACGAGACGGAGGCGGTTGAAAATGGGTCGATGGAGTTCGACCAAGAGACCCTGCGCCCCACCCATCGCTACCAGGAGGGCGTGCCCGGGTCGTCCTACGCCTTCGAGATCGCCCGGCGCATGGGCCTGTCGGAGGGCCTGCTGGGGCGGGCCCGCGACCTGGCCGGCACCCAGAAGACGGCGATGGAGAACCTTATCACCACCTTCGAGCGGCGGACGCAGGAGCTGGAGGAGGAGCTCTACGACGCCCGCACGGCCCGTGAGAAGGCCGAGGCGGAACAGCAGCGCTACGAGGAGAAGATGCAGAAGCTGGAGAAGGAGCGCGATGATTTTCGCCAGCAGGCCCTGGAGGAGGCCGAGCGCATCGTAGAGGAGGCCAACGCCCGCATCGAGAACACCATTCGCGAGATTAAGGAGGCGCAGGCCGAGTCGGGGGCCACCAAGGAGGCGCGGCAGCAGCTCGAAGAATACAAAGAGGACCTGGAGGCGCAGCGTGAGGAGGCCGGGTCGAGCGACGTGGACGCCGCGCCGGCGGAGGGACGGGACGCCCGACAGACGGCGTCGGGGCCTCCCATCAACGAGGGGGATCAGGTGGTGGTAGACGATGGCTCGACCGCCGTGGAGGTGCGGGAGATTGAGGACGGAGAGGCGCTCGTCGCGATGGGCTCGATGCACATGCACGTGCCGCTCGACCGCCTGACGCGCGTCGGCGGCCCGGCGCCCGAAGAGGAGGACACGGGCGGGGGCACCGAGATGACGGCCCTTGAGGCGAGCCCGTCGATCGACGTGCGGGGCGAGCGGGTGGACGCGGCCCGGCGGCAGGTGCAGCGTTTCCTCGACGACGCCGTGGCGGCCGACCTCGATACGGTCGAGATTCTCCACGGAAAGGGCACCGGAGCGCTCCGGAACGCGCTCCACGACATGCTCGCGGACCGGCCGGACGTGGCGGACCACCATAAGGCGCCCATCGAAGAGGGCGGGGCGGGCGTGACGAAGGCCGCCCTTTCCTGATGCAGATTCAAGCAGTCTCCTCGGGATAGAGTCATTCCGAGCGGAGTCGAGGCGCTGGGAGCGCAGCGACCGAGTGCTCCTGGAGTGAATCTCTCTACATGAGGCAGAACCGCTAAATTCGAAGAGATTCTTCGGTCGCCGGTATTCCCTCAGAATGACGAGCCCTCCGTAAAGCACAAAAGACCTCTTGAGCGGGCAGTCTGCCGAGGGGCTCTCCCATGCCTGCCCCACGTGCTGGACGAACTGCCCGCCGGTTTGTAGATTCGTGGGCGGCAACGTACCCCAACGACATTTCCTAGTAGCACGCCTGCCGATGGCCCACATCGTTTCGACGCGTCCCCTCATCGACGAGGGGCTTTCCGGAGTGCGGGACGATCACACCCTCACCGTCTGCGACCCGCCCGACGGCAGCACACGCTCCGTCGATGACCTGATTGCCCTGACCGACGGGGCCGATGTCCTCCTGTCGGTGCTCGCCGACCCGATCACAGAAGAATTGTTTGCGGCGCGGCCCGAACTCCAAATGGTGGCGCAATACGCCGTGGGGGTCGACAACATCGATCTGGACGCGGCGGCGGCGCACGATGTGGCCGTCACCCACACGCCCGACGTGCTGACCGACGCGACTGCGGACCAGGCGTGGGCCCTCCTGCTGGCCGCCGCCCGGCGGGTGCCGGCGGCCGACCGGTACGTGCGCGAGGGCCGCTTCGAGCGCTGGGAGACGACGCTCCTGATGGGCACGGAGCTGTCCCGCAAGACCCTCGGCATCGTCGGCATGGGCCGGATCGGGACGGCGGTGGCCCGGCGGGCGCTCGGCTTCGGGATGGAGGTGGTCTACCACAACCGAACGCGGGCCAACCCGACCGTGGAGCGCCAGGTGAACGCCCGGTACGTGGGGCTGGACGAGCTGCTGAAGACGAGCGACGTCGTCTCGCTGCACTGCCCGCACAACGAGGACAGCCATCACCTTCTCGATGCGGCGGCCTTCGCGAACATGAAGGCGTCGGCCCTGCTGGTCAACACCGCCCGCGGTCCCGTCGTCGACGAGGCGGCGCTGGTCGACGCGCTGGCGAACGGCGAGATTGCGGGGGCGGGGCTCGACGTGTTTGAGGAAGAGCCGGACGTGCACCCGGGGCTGGTGGAGCAGGAGCGGGTCGTCTTGGCGCCCCACCTGGGCAGTGCCACCACTGGTACCCGCACGCGGATGGCTCAAATGTGCGTGGCCTCCATCACGGCGTTGCTGGAAGGGGCCGACCATGTGCCGCACCGTCTTGTGTAGGCCCCCGGCCCTCCCCGGTTGCCCGTGCGCTGGTCGGTGGGATGGACGCTCGTGTGGGCGGTGTCGGACAGTTCGGGGGTGGGAAACAGGCCAGCGGCCCGCAGAGCGGAATCGGCCCGTTTTTTGCGGCCGCGAGCCCGTAGCATTGTTGTTGCTCACTCCCTGCCCGGTTGCTTCCCTGCGTTCATGTCTGTCTCAAGATCGTTGGTGGTGTTCCTCGTACTCGGACTTGGGGGGGGGCTGTCCGCTGCTCAGGGGCAGCCGGCCGACTCAAGTGCCTCTGCCCCGGATTCGACGACCGGGCCGCCCGCAATGGCCCAGCGAGTGGCGGCTGCGTTTGCGGAGGGGGATGCCCGTCGGCTCCTCACGCCGTCGGCCGACCGGGTCGAGATCAGTCTCTTTGGCAATCGCACCTTCTACAGCAGCTCCCAGGCCGTATACGTGCTTCGAGAGTTCTTCCGGAGCCACCCCCCGGGTCACTTTGCACTGGGGGACGTGATGGAAGCGGGGACGAGTTTCTTCGTGCGGGGCGAGTACGAAGAGGCCCGTAGGGTCCGTCGGCATCGCGTCTACGTTCGGCTCGACCAGCCCCAGGGAAAGGATCTGTGGAACCTGCACGAGGTGCGGATCGAACATGCCCCTGAGTGACCGAGGCATGGGCGGGGCGCGAAACGCTCCTGCTCCTCCGGGCACGCGGCGCCGGTTGGGGGCGCCTGCACCGAGAGGGTCTCGCTCGTCTGTGGATTTGTCTCTCCGTTGCGCGTGATGGGTCGCCTGCTCCGTGTGCTCCAGCGTCGTCCGTGGGCCTCGGGCGTGGGCCTCGTGCTCTGCGTGGGCCTTCTGGGGACGGCGGCCCTTCGGGGCTACGCGGTCCAGCACGTCGCGGCCGATGCGCCGGCCCGCCAGGACGCGGCGGTGGAGGCCGCCCTCGCGACGATCGAAGAGCGGTTTGGGGCGCTTCGCGACCGGCTCCACGACCGAGCGAGGGGACTCGCCGCCGATTCGAGCATTCGGGCGGGCCTACGGGCCGGGCAGGATCGGGGGGCCCGTCCGTCGGGGCTCACTCAATATGTCGCCGGGCGCCCGACCGAGGCCCGCACCGCGATCGAGGTGTACGGGCCGGGCGGCCGTACGCTGGCCTGGGCGGGCCCCCAGGTGCCCGTCGACCGCGAGCACATGGCGGGACGATCGGGGGCCCGCTCCCGAACGACGGTCGTCCACGACGAAAGTGGCCGGTGGGCCCTCGCGGCCTGGGCGCCGGTTTCCCATCAGGGGGAGCAACGAGGGGCCGTACGGGTTGCCCAGGTGGTTCGGCATCGCCCGCCCGTGCAGAACCGGTATGTTCAGGCCACGAGCCTGGAGGCGCGGTGGAGCCGGGCCACCGGCGAACTGGTTCGGGTGCACTGGAGCGGGGCAGCGCCCGCTGCGCCTCACCGGGCGCTGCGGGGGCGGGACGGCGCCGTTTTGGGGTACGCGTCCGTGGAGCCGCCCTCGCCCGATCAGGTGGTGACCCGAACGGCGTCGTTCTACGCCGATCTTCTGGCGGCCTGGGCCGCCGGCCTCCTAGGGTGGGGCCTCGTCCTGGGAGGGCGTTGGTATCTTCGCCTCGCGCGGCGCCCCGGCCTGCGACGGCACTGGCGGGCCCGGCAGGCCGCGGCCGGTCGGCTCGCCCTCGTCACCCTCCTTGCGCTGGGGGGACGCTACGCGATGGTGGCGTTCGACGTGCCGGCCCGATGGATGGGGCCGGGGCTGGGGCTCGACGCTCTCTTCGACCCGACGTACTTTGCCTCTACCCTCGGGGGCGGACTCTTCCGGTCCATCGGGGACCTGCTCCTCACGGGACTGTGGGCAGGGGGGCTTGCCACCGGGGTCGTGTACCTGGGGCGGCACTACCGGCCGCGAGCCGACGCGCTGGACGAGCTTCCAAAGGCGCTTCGCCGATACGAGCCCGATCGCCCCCACGCGGCCCGGTATCTTGGAACCCTGGTGGGACTCGTGGCGGGCAGTCTCGGGGCCGTCGTGGCCCTTGCCTTCGTCGTGCGACGGGCGGTGCTCGATAGCACCCTCGACTTCTTTGCCCGCACCGGACTGCTGCCGGAGCCGCTCGTGCTGGGGGTGCTGTGCGGCCTCTTTCTTCTCGTGGCCTCTGGCGCGCTCGTCGGCATTGGGGGCACGTGGGTGGCCCTGCGTCGCCTCCTGCACCATCGGCCCCGCACCTGGCCGCGGGGCATCGGGCTCGTGCTGGGAACGGTGCTGTACGGCGGGGCGCTGGCCGCGCTGTACCTCGGCACGGACGTACAGGCCTTCGTGTCGTTGCCGTACGTGCTGGTTCTTCTTGGGGGCGTGGGGGGGCTGGCAACGTACGGCCTCGTTGGGCGCCGAGCGCAGGACGAGGTGCTCACGCTGCGCGGGCTGCTGGGCGGGCTCTTCGCGGTCACGCTGCTGCTCTACCCGCTCCTGTACGCCGGCATGGACGCGAGGCGGCAGGAGCACATGGTGGATGCCGCGCGCTCGTTTGAACGGGGCCAAGACCCGCGCGTCCTCTACTCGGTGCGCCGCGTGCTCCGCTCGGCCTCCGGGGCGCTAGGGCCTTCCCTGCGGACCAATGCGCCCGCCGCCGACGCCCACATGGATTCGATCGCGGCCCGGGTGGTGCGGGAGTCGCTGCTGTCGTCCCTGGCCACGTACGAGGTGCGCCTGAGCGTGCTGGCGTGGGACGGCACGGTGCGGCGCCAGTACACGGCCGACGGACGCGTGGCCCCGGCGGAGCGTACCGAGGCGGCGGCCCGGACGGCATTCACGGCCCTCTCGCCCCGCTACGGGCGGCGTCCGGGGGCCGTGGTGAAGCAACTGTCGTCGTCGGGCACGGCTGTACGGACCGCCGGGGCGCGTCGGGGCCAGTATGCCGGGCTGCTGGGCATGCCGGTGGGGGGCGAGTTCGTGGAGGGCTGGGTGCTGGTCCGCATCGAGCCGCAATCTGTGCTGCCGGGGACGGGGTTTGGCCTGTCCCGAGTCCTGCTGCCGGACGGCTCGTTTGGGGACCTGTACGCCGACCTGTCCCTGGCTGAATTTCGGGACGGGCGGCTCGTGCGGAGCGTGGGCGAGGCCTTCGGCCGGGCACGCCTCCAGACTGCCCAGCGCGATGCCCTCCGCGGACGACCGTCCCTGTGGCGGCACGAGACGGTGCGGGGACGCGAATACCTGACGCACTATCGCCGGTTCGTGCCGGCGGGGGGGGCTACGCCGTCGACCGTGGCGGTGCGCATCCCCGCCATCCTCGCGTTCGACCACCTCTACTACCTGCTTCGACTGACCGTCGCCGGCCTCTGCGTCGGGCTCGTCGTGTACCTGCTGGGCCTCTCCGTGCGGTACCGGCACGGTCGCCTCCCGGCCCGCCGCGTGCGCTTCCGCGACAAGGTGCTCAACGCCTTCCTCGTGGTTGGCATCGTCTCGATGGTGGCCGTGGGCGTGGTGGGGGTGCGTGTGGTGACCGGCGAGAATGAGCGCGCCATCGAGCGACGCATGCACGACCAGCTCACCCGCGTGGAGGAAACGCTGGCCCTGAAGGCCGGCCCCAACGAGCCCCTGTGGCGGGTGGCGGAGCGGACGGACGTGGACACCCTTGCCGCCCGGGTGGGGCTCGACCTGCACCTCTACGACGACGGGCGGCTCACGCGGACGAGCCAGCCCCGCCTGCGCCGCGACGGGCTGGTGGAAGAGCGGCTCTCGGGGACTGTGTACCACGAGCTGTACGACGAGACCTACCGGTCCGTGACCGCCGAGGCGTCCATTGGGCAGTTTCGGTACCGGGTGGGGTATCGGGCGCTGGTCGACGAGGCGGGGCGGCCGCGGCTCGTGGTGGGGGTGCCCACCCTCGCCCAGCAGGAGCAGCTGCAGGAGGAGAAGTCGCGCACCCTGGCCTACCTCTTCGGGGCGCTGCTGCTGCTCGTCGTGGTGGTCATGCTCACGGGGGTGGTGCTGGCCAACGCCCTGGCCCGGCCCATCGCCCAGCTCCGGCAGGGCCTGGAGGCGGTGGGCGAGGGCCGGTTCACACGGCCGCTCTCGGTGGACACGCGGGACGAGATTGGCGACCTCGTGCTGACGTTCAATGAGATGCGCGACCAGCTGGCCGAGAGCCGGCGCAAGCTGGCCCGGCAGGAGCGGGAGCTGGCCTGGCGCGAGATGGCCCGCCAGGTGGCCCACGAGATCAAAAACCCGCTCACACCCATGAAGCTGTCCATCCAACACCTCCGCCGGGCCTTCAAGCAGGCCGACGGCACGACGGAGGGCTCGCCGTTCGAGGAGGTGTTTGACCGCATCACGAGCACCCTCATCGAGCAGGTCGAGTCGCTCGTGCGCATCGCCGACGAGTTTTCGACGTTCGCCCGGCTGCCGACCCGCGTGCCCGAGCCGACCGACCTGATCGAGGTCATCGAAGAGGCCGCAGCGCTCATGGAAGAGGAGGCGGCCAACGCCGAGGCCCTGGCCCTCGACCTGCCGGACGACCCGCTGGTGGTGGAGGCGGACCGCGAGGAGCTGCGCCGTGTCTACATCAACCTCCTCAAGAACGCCCTGCAGGCCCTCCCCGACGATCATGAAGGCGGGGTCCGGGTCACTGCACAGCCAAGCGAGGGATTGGACGAGGGGCCGTCGGTCTACAGCGAGGTGATCGACGACGGCACCGGCATCCCGCCGGCGGTGCAGGACAAGGTGTTTGAGCCCAACTTCTCGACGAAAACGAGTGGCACCGGGCTCGGGCTTGCCATCGCTCAAAAGAGCATCGACGAGCTCGGCGGCGAGATTGGGTACGAGACAGAAGAGGGGAAAGGGACGACGTTTTGGATCCGCCTGCCGCTAATCGAAACGACCGCGTAAGGGAGGGCTGCGTACGGGCTACGTGGCCGACTGGGCCGGCCGGGCCGCGGCGCGAATCTGGTCGATGCGTTCGGCGAGAGGGGGGTGAGAGTATTCCAGGGCCACGGTCAGCGGGTGGGGCGTGAGGGTGGACAGGTTCGTCTCCGCAAGGCGCTTGAGGCCGCTCACGAGCGCCCCCTCCCGGCCAGTGGTCTCCACCGCAAAGCGATCGGCCTGGAACTCGTGGCGGCGCGCCCAGGCGTTGAGCGGGATCGAGAGCAGCAGGTCGACCGGGGAGTAGAGCAGTCCGAAAAGCAAGAGGCCGGTGTACACCGACGGCTGGTCGACGTAGAAGGCGTCGAAGAGGCCCTCGACCTGCAGGAAAACCGAAAGCAGCAGAAAGAGCACGCCGGTCTGCACCACGCTGGTGGCAATGCGCTGGGGGATGTGGTGCAGCTTGTAGTGGCCCATCTCGTGGGCGACCACCGACAGCAGCTCGTCCACGGACAGCTGCTCCACGAGCGTGTCGAACAGCACGATGCGCCGGTTCGCCCCGAAGCCGGTGAAGAAGGCATTGGCTTTGTTCGACCGGCGCGACCCGTCCATCACGTACACCTCGTCGACTGGAAAGTCGACCCGATCGGCGTACGACAGAATCCGTTCGCGGAGCCCGCCCGCCTCCAGCGGCTCGAAGTCGTTGAAGAGGGGCATCAGGTAGCGCGGGGCGAAGAACTGAAGGAGCAGCATGACCGCCGTTACCACGACCCAGGCGTACACCCAGCCGTACGGGCCGGTGGACTGAAAGAACCACAGGACCGCGGCCAGGAGCGGCCCGCCGAGCACGACCCCGAGCGCGACGCTCTTCAGCAGGTCCAGCACGAAGGTCCTGGGCGTGGTCTCGTTAAACCCGAAGCGCTCCTCGATCCCGAACGTGGAGTAGATCGTGAATGGCAGCGACAGCGCCCCGCGCCCAAGCACGAGGAGACCGATGTAGCACAGGCCCGTCGCGATGGGCCCGAAGCCCCAGCCACGCACGACCGTGTCGAGCCCCTCAAACCCGCCGATGAACCAGAAGACGAGCAGCACCGCAAGGTCAACCGTGGACGAGAAGAGCCCGAAGCGGGTCCGGGTCCGGGTGTACTCCTGCGCGCGCTCGTGCTCCGCCCGGTCGAACGTATCCCGAAACTCGGCCGGCAACTCGGGCTGGAGATGGCGGAGGTTGAGGAGGTCGGAGCTGAGGGTGAGCCCGTACTCGGCCAGAAGGGCACCGAGGATCAGGACGGCGTAGGTGTTCACAGCGGCAAAACGTTGGATTGTTATCGGCAATCGAAATCGGTGTGCTCCGTGCTCTGCGGGCTGAAGACTCCGCGAGGCTCTTACGCGTGTGCTCCCGGCCGTGATCGACGGGACGACCAGGCGGACGGCGGCACCGGCTCCGGCACCCGTGGTGGGGACGGAGGCGTGGCGCAGACGGAGGGACGGGCGGCAAGAGGGCCGGTTTTTCCTCCGTGAGACTCATCGTAGGCCTCTTTCGCACACACCGGTCCTCTTTCACATCGAATGTCGAAGGAGATGCCCTTGCTAGGCGGCCCCGAGTACGACGGCGCCCGCCCGAGAGAAGGAGACCGCGTCCGCCGAGACGGCGGGCGGCTGCGGGGCGACGGTGTAGCCGCTTTGCTCGGTGTGCAGTATCGCCGTGAGGGCGGACGGCATGTCCACCTGGGCTGCGCCCTTCAGGTTCACGATGATGTGGACCGGGGGGCGCTCCAACAGCAGCGTCGTGTCGCTGCGGGCGTCGACGCGTATCTCGTCGCCAAGCTGGGGGCGGAGAGCCAAGAGGTCGTGGTAGAGCGCCAGCACGCCGTCGTGCGGGGGGCGGCGCGGCTCGTCCCAGTCCAGCACGCTGCGCTCGAAGGTGGCCTTGGCCTGCGGGTCGGGCACGTCGCCCGCAAAGCCGGAGACGTCCGCAAATTCTTCCGTGCGTCCCTCGGTTACTCGCGGGCCGATCTCATCGTTGTGGTCGGTGAAGAACTGGAACGGCGTCGACGCCGCCCACTCCTGGCCCATAAAGAGGAGAGGGATCTCCTGTACGACACAGAGGAGCACCGAGAGCGCCCGGTACGTGGCCGGCGACACGTCGTCGGTCAGCCGATTGCCGGCAGGGCGGTTGCCCACCTGGTCGTGGTTTTGAATAAAGACGACGCACTGCGTGCGGTCCACCGGGGCGGGGTCGGTTCCGCGCGGCCCGCCGACGTGCTCCGAGTGTCCCCCGCGGAAGAACCACCCGTCGCGCAGGGTGGTGGCGATGTCGTCGGTCGTCGTGCCCTGGAAGTCGCGGTAGCAGCCTTGCGTATCGCCGGCCGTGAACACGCGCAGTTGATGGTGCAGGTCGTTGCTCCAGACGGCGTCGAGCCCGTGCCCGTCCGCGTCGCGCGGCTGCACGAGGAGGGACTGGTTGCGGGAGTCCTCGGCGATGAGGAAGCGCTCGGGGCCGTCGATGTGGTCGTCCACGGCGGCCGACAGCGCCGCCAGGAAATGGGGCTCACTCTCGTCGTGCAGGGCATGAGTGGCGTCGAGGCGGAGGCCGTCGATGTGGTACTCGCGCAGCCAGTGCAGCGCGTTGTCGACGAAGAAGTGCCGCACCCCCTCGGCGCCCTCGTCGTCCAGGTTGACGGCTGCGCCCCAGGGCGCCGGGCCGGCCGTAGGTGCGTGCCGGGGCGAACCAAGCCGCCGGGTCGTACCCCCAATTTCGCGCGCCCGGGAAGCCGTGCACTGGCATCAGCTCGATTGCCGTGATGCCCAGATCCCTGAGGTACGTGAGCTGCTCGCGAACCGCATCGAAGGTGCCCGCCTCGGTAAAGGCGCCGACGTGCAGCTCGTACACGACGAGATCCTCTCGGGCGACGCCCGTCCAGTCCGCGTCGCCCCAGTCGTATGCGGTCGGGTCGACGACCTCGGACGGGCCGTGCACACCCTCCGGCTGGTGGCGCGAGGCCGGGTCGGGAAATGGGCCATCGTCGTCCAGCCGGAACCGGTAGCGCGTGCCGGGGGCCGCCGCGTCGGTTGTCCGGACAAACAGGCCGCCCTCGGTCGCTGAGAGGGCGAGGGACGGCCCGTCTTTGAGCTCCAGGGCGACGGCGTCCGCTGCCGGAGCCCAGACGCGAAACGTGACGGCGTCGTCGTGGGGGTGGGCGCCATGGACGGGAAACGACGAGGGCATGCCGGACGAACGTAGGATCTGTGCGGTGGTGCAAACATCGACGGCTCCCCGAGGGAGAAGATCGGCGAGAGACGAACGGGGCTCTGGGCCTCTCCCCAACTCATTTCGCAGTAGCACTGGACCGCGCCCCAAACGGGCACATTTTGAACGAAAATGCCCCCACGAGGCCGATGCATCCCAGATGGGAGGCGACGATGAAGGGACCGGGAGGA
>NZ_NCQY01000009.1:64051-65045 GCF_002894645.1 Salinibacter altiplanensis | reverse complement strand
CGTACAGGCGGGTAAGCTCCGCGAGCCACTCCTGGTCCGCCTCCGTGATCTGGTCGGGGAGAACGCGCCAGGCCCAGTTGTCCCCCATGGTGCCCGGCGTGTTGAGGCGCCCTTCACTGCCCAGCCCGATTACGTCCTGCACTGGCGTCACCACGCGGTCGGCGACCGACGCCATCATCGCCCGGACTGCCTGTCGGTGGACGCGGCCCTCGGGATTCGCGTCGGGCAGGTTGAGGTACGCCCGAGCAAACTCTCGTTCCGTGTCGGAGAGCCCCTTTCGCCACCAGCCCACGATGGTGTTGTTGTCGTGGGTGCCGGTGTAGGCGACCAGGTTGCGGCGGTGGTGGTGGGGAAGGAAGTCGTTGTCGGGGTCGCCGCCGAAGGCGAACTGCAGGACGGCCATGCCCGGAAACTCGAACGTATCTCGCAGCGTCCCCACCGAGTCGGTAATGATGCCGAGGTCCTCGGCGACGACGGGAAGCTCCCCAAACTCGTCCTCCATGGCACGAAAGAACGCGGCTCCCGGCCCGTCCTCCCAGGAGCCCTCAATGGCGGTGTTGTGCGCGGCCGGGATGCACCAGTATTCGTCGAAGCCTCGGAAGTGGTCGAGTCGGACGACGTCGAACAGCTCAAACGCGCGCCGCAGTCGCTCCGTCCACCATTCGAAGCCGCGCTCTGCCATCCGGTCCCACCGGTAGATCGGGTTTCCCCACAGCTGGCCCTCGGGGCTGAAGTAGTCGGGCGGCACGCCGGCCACCACGGAGGGGGTGCCGTCGTCGTCGAGCCGGAAGCGCTCCTGGTGAGCCCACACGTCGGCACTGTCGGGGGCGACGTAGATGGGCAGGTCCCCGAACAGCCGGATGTCACGGGCGTGGCAGTAGGCCTGCAGGGCCGTCCACTGGCGGTGAAAGAGGTACTGCCAGTAGACGTGTCGCTCGACCGCCGCTTCGTGCTCCTCGCGGGCGCGTCGAAGGGCGTCCGGGTCGCGGCGCAC
>NZ_NCQY01000009.1:0-63993 GCF_002894645.1 Salinibacter altiplanensis | reverse complement strand
GCGGGGCCCACTCGGTCCAGGCGGACCCGCCGTGGGCGTCCTTCAGGGCGGCGTAGAGCGCGTAGTCGTCGAGCCAGGCGGACTGAGACTTCCGAAACTGCTGAACGCGCGTCGCGTCGGGGGGCGACACATCGTCCCGAAATCGGCGGAAGGCGGTGCGGAGCACCTCCCGTTTGCGAGGGACCAGGCGCGCGTAGTCGACGTGGTCGTTGGGCAGCTTTGTGAGGGGGGCCAGGTCGTCCTCCGTCAGCAGCCCGTCTTCCACGAGGGGCTCGGGGCTAATCAGAAGCGGGTTGCCGGCGAACGTGGACGGGCTGGAGTAGGGCGAGGCGCCGGGCCCGATGGGCCCCACCGGCAGCACCTGCCACAGCCGCTGGTTGGTGCGGGTAAGAAGGTCGGCAAACTGGAACGCGGCCGGCCCGAGGTCGCCGATGCCGTACCGGCTGGGGAGGGCGCTGACTGGAAGGAGAAGGCCGCTCGTGCGTCGAGAATCCACGGAAGAGAACGGTTGGTGAGGGGATCGGCAGTGTCGGCTTGGGCGCCATCAACGGTCCCCGAAACGGGGGTGAGGATCTCCGCGTGTGTCGGCGTGTCAGGAAGCCCGGACCGTCCCTTATTCAGGAGGCTCATCCACCGGCAAGCGAGGGCGTTCGCTGGGGGCAAGCCGCGTGCCGGGCACGCCGGCTTCGGCTTCCATGCGGCCCCGGTACAGTTGCCGAAAGCGGCGGTAGAGCGCGCTGAACTGGGCGTCGGCCTCCCCGGCGGGCGCGTCGATGACCTCCGGGTACGCAAACGTGGCGGCCCCGGCGGTGTCCACGAAGAGCGTCTTGAGGCCGAGGCGGCGCTGAAAAATGGACGCGGTGGCGTGGAAGACGTGAAACTTCTCGACCGGGAGAATCCAGAGGTAGTGCGACAGTACGCCCCGGCGGATGTAGAAGCCGTCCTCGCCGGCGGCGTACGTGTGGTTGCGGTACTGGAGCACGGCCCAGCCGAGGATGAAGGGCACGAGCCCGAAGCCCCACCAGGGGAGGGCGACGCCGCCCAGGTGGAGCCAGTCGGCCGGCCAGAAGTAAACGGTGGGCAGGAGGAGGGCGGACCACACCGCCGTGTAGCGAATGAACCGGCGGCGGATGGTCAGGCGCGAGACATGGGCAAACGACTCGGGCAGCTCCACGGAGCGCACCCGGCGGGCCAACTCAAGGATGCGCTCCGCACCGGCGAAGGGGGCGATGACGCGGTGGCCCTGCTCCTCCACGTCCAGCCCCACTGTCTGCACCTTCAACTCGTACCACCCGAAGGCGCGCATGAACGGGTTTGTGCGGAGGATGAGGGCCTGCACCTTGTCCAGGGGCACCGTGCCCTCCGTCACTGTAAAGAGCCCGTGGCGCTTGCGCAGCTTATCGCCGTCGAGCCACAGGCGGAAGTTGTAGTAGCGCGCCACGTGCACCCCGATGCCGCTGACCCAGCCCAGAAACACGGCGGCCACCACCGTCGCGAGGATGGCCAGGGCAGGGTGGCTGAAAACGATCTCCGACACCCACCCCACGCGCCCCCGAGCCCGGAGCACCCGCTCGACCAGCGCCTCCGGGTTGAACAGCTCGAGCACCGTAAAGATGACGGCGAGGTAGAGCAGGGAGAACCGGAAGGCCCCCGACAGCAGTACCCGTCGGAGCGGCATGTCGAGCAGCGTCTCCGTGTCGGCGGCGTCCTCGCTTGTCGCCGCGTCGGCCTCCTGCGCGCCCCGCTGGAACGACCGTACGACCTGTCGGATCTTGCGGGCCTCGCCCTGATGCACGTACGCCAGGCTGCCCTCCGTGCTCGAGCTGCCGGCCGTTTCCAGCTTTACTTTCGCGATCCCGCACAGTCGGGCGACGAGGTTGCGCTCGATCTGGATGTTCTGGACCCGCTCGATCGGGATGCTCCGGTTTTTCCGGTTCAACACACCGCTCTGGATGACGATCTGCTTCGGGGTGATGCGGTAGCTGAACCGCCAGTACTGGAGCAAAATGGCCGGCAGGGCGAACGCGCCGTACAGCGCGCCGAACACGAGGGAGGTGACGTTTTCCGTGGAGCCGGGGTTGCGGAGAAGTGGGAACAGAATGATCACCAGGGCCGGCAAGCTGGTGCCCACCCGCAGAAGGAGCGTAAGTGGGTGCAGGCGTTGCGGCTCACGGATGGCCCCGAGCGTCGTGGCGGCCGCGTCCTCGGCCGTCTCACTCGGGGCGGGTTCTGCCTCGTCGTCGGGGGGGCGGTCCGGCGCCGGGGGCGTGTCCGGGCGCCCATCAGAATTGGGCTCCGTAGGGGGCGACGGCATTACACCGGCTCTTCAGTGAGCGGATCTTCGAGGATGAAGCGCTTGATCTTGTCCCGAATGGCCTCGGCCTCCGACAGGGGCAGGCCGGGAATCACGACATCGCTGCTGCGCGACCCGGCGGTGTGCACCACGAGGCGCCCGAGCGCAAACTCACGCTCAATCAGGTCCTGAGACACGTCGACGTGTTGAATGCGGCGCAGCGGCACGATCGTGCGGACGTGCTGCAACACCCCGTGCTCCATGTAAATCTCTTCGGGCCGCAGTGCAAACCCCCATGCGCGGTGGCGCAGGCGCGGCCAGACCACGCAGTAGAGCACGCCGCCCAAGAGCACCGTCCCCGACAGTGCCCCGGCGGGAAGCCAAGAGTCCGGCGAGAACAGGTGGGTAAGGTCGTAAAACAGGGCGGGCAGAAAGAGGAGCAGCGAGAAGGCGGCCATCTTGATCGTCCAGATGGTCCGGATCGACGAGTCGAGCGATCGAACGGCGTCGCCGGCCGCCACGTCCGCAAAGTCGGTGTCGGCGGAAGCGGTCATGGGACGGGAGCACAAGGGAACCAAAGCGCAACGGACAGGCAAGGGCGTTGAAACAAGGGCCCCCCGTGAAGTTTCCGCGGGCACGCGCACCCCATCAGGGCAATTGCATGGTGAACGCTTCGTCGAGTGATGGAGGCTCCGCTGCCGCTGATCGTAGGGGGGAAGCCAGAAATGCACGGGAGAATGGGGGAATGGGAGCGTGGGGGAACCAAATTCCCGCCTCTACCGGACCGTGCAAGCAGCTCCCGTCGCTACGATGCGATTGCCCTGGTCCCCCCCTGGGCGAGCCCCATCTCGCAGTCGCCCTCACGCGGCTTGCCCCGACACGACCTCCACAATCCGGGCGACCACGCCCTCCACCCGACGGTCGGCGTCGAGGGTGTGATGGGCCGCCTCGTAGGTGGGCCGCCGGGTGGCCAGCATCTCCTCGATGCGGGTGCGCTGCTCGGCCCGAGAGAGAGGAGAGCCCGTGTCGTCTTCCAGTAGGGGGCGTCGGGTGTCGTCGCCCGTCACGCGGTCTAGCACCGTGTCGACCGGGGCCTCCAGGTACAGCACGAGGCCGTGGTCTTTGGCGAAGGCGCGGTTGCCGTCGTCCACGAGGGCCCCGCCCCCGAGCGCCACGACAAGGTCGTCGGTCGTAGCCGTTCGGCGGAGCAGATTGCTTTCGAGCTCGCGGAACCGCTCCCCCCCATCTTCCGCGAAGAGGGTGGGGATGGAGCGCCCAGCATGGGCAGTGATCAGGCGGTCAAGGTCGAGGAACGGCTGGCCGAGCCGCGCCGCGGCCTCGGGGCCGACGGTCGACTTGCCACTTGCCATGAAGCCAGTTAGGTAGACACGCATGGGAGGCGATCTGACGTTCGGAAGGAAAAAAGGGGCCGGGAGCGAGGAGGCGATCTTCCCGGCGAGACCACGCGACGCCCGAGGGCGTACCGCATTCCGCGAGGTCCGTCCCCACGCTTTCCCGCTCCACGATGCCCCGCTACCGACTGCTCATCGAGTACGACGGAACTGACTTCCACGGGTGGCAGATCCAGCCGACCGTGCCGACCGTGCAGGGCGCACTGGAAGAGGCCGTCGAAACGATGGTTGGCACGTCGTGCCGAGTCACCGGCTCGGGGCGCACGGACGCGGGAGTGCACGCTCGCGCCCAGGTGGCCCATGTCGATCTGCCGGAGGCCCGTGATCCGTATCGGCTGCGAGGCTCGCTGAACGGCCTCACGCCCGGCGCCGTCGCTGTCCGTCGGGTGGAGCGGGCGCCGGACGACTTCCATGCCCGCTACGATGCCCGCCGGCGCCGCTACCACTACCGCCTGCACACCCAGCCCTGTGCGCTGGAGCGACACACCCGGACCCAGGTGCGTCCCGTGCCTGAGTTCGAGCGCATCCGAGCCGCCACGCCCGACCTGCTCGGGCGGCACAATTTTAGCTCGTTCTGCCTCACCCAGTCCGCCACCGAAAACCGAGTCTGTACCCTTACCCACCTGCGGTGGGTCGAGGAGGACCGGCGCGGGGACTGGCGATTCGAGGTGGTCGGCACCCGGTTCCTCCACGGCATGGTGCGCGCCCTCGTCGGGACCCTGATGGAAATTGGGCATCAGAAGCGCGCCGCCGACAGCCTTCCGTCCGTGCTGGCCGCCCGCGACCGGCGGGTCGCCGGCCCGTCGATGCCGCCGGAGGGGCTGGTGCTGAAGTCGGTCCGGTACGGGCACCCGTTGTTCCGGGGCGAGTCGGGCGATCCGCTCGTGCCGGCGGTGGTGACGAGCCGGAAGACCTAGGCCAGCTGCGCCGGGGGAGTCGTCGCGACCGAAACGTCTCCGTCGACGAGGGCCGACCCGAGAGTCCAGGTGGGCACCCCGCTGAGGGAAACAAGGAGAAGAAGCCGGCCCCGGTCTTCCAGAGGGACTGTCGGACAGCTGCGCCGCTCTGTGGCCGAGAGACGCCCCAAATCCAAAGGGACACCGAGGTTTGTTCCACGGCGGAGCCGGCCCACGGGAACAGGTTGGCCCGGGCGAGAAGGGGGGTACGGCAGGGCGGACAAAAGAACGTTTGTGCAGGCGCCGCAAAACCGCAGTGCCCGGGAAGCGAATGACAAGAAAATTATTGGTCAAGAAAACGCGACAGGCTTTCTGGTACCCCCGGAGAAGACGTTCGGGAAGGCGCCCTGTGACCGGTCTGAGGCGTCGTGGGGCTGCGTTGAGATGGACGTGGGCCTCGAACACGGCGTTGGTCAAAAGCGACGGCCTGTAGGACGGAGGCCTGGGGGATAAAAGAAATCGGTGTGCATTTTGCGGTGATTCGTGACACCTTCTGTACGCGACAGAGCCCGCTCCTAAGTCCCCCCGCCTGGATGTTGCGTTGGTCCTCCCTTTTGCTCCTCGGAGGCGCACTGGTCGGCCTCCCGGTCCTTGGGGGAGAGCGCGTCGTTCCGGACGAGTCCTTCTCGCAGAGTGCCCCTTCAGGACCGTCTTCCGATCCGGAGCGGCAGCGAGGGGTGCAGGAGGCGCCGCCCGCGCCCATCGCTGCGGTGCGGGTCGACGCAGATGGGGATGCGGTGCCCGACCGGACAGGCGATACGGTCAGTGTTGCGGGGCGGGTCACCGCTGCACCTGGACGCCTGCCGCTTCCAGAAGCAGGCATGGGGGCCCTGCAAGACTCAACGGGGGGGCTCCATTTCGTTGCGACGGAAGAGACGAATGTTGAGCGCGGCGACAGTCTTCGCGTCTGGGGGATTCTCCGGCACGTCAACGGCCTCGCGCGGATTGAGGTGTTTCGCCAGAACGTTGTAGACACCCCGTCAAAGGTTCCGAAGCCGATTCCGCTTACTGTTCCCTCCGCGGCCACTGAGGACTACGAGGGGCGCCTCGTGCGCGTCCGGGGGACTGTCACCGCCCGCAGCACAAACCGCGGGGGGGAGTACTTCGTCCTGGAAGAAACACAGGAGACCGACGCGCAACTCACCATTTACGTGGCCAATCAGCATGTCGAGCGCATTCAGCCGGGCCGCTTTGAGGCCGGGGATGAGGCGACGACGGTCGGAGTCGTTGGCCAGTACGACTTGTCCTACCAGATCCATGTCCGCGAGAGAAGAGACCTGTCTCCGGTCCCAACCCCGTGGGCGTACTTGCACTGGGCCCTGGCAGGCGCTGCGGCGCTCGTTCTGGGGGCGGGAGCGGTGGTGTTGGTCCTGCGGACCGCCGTGCGGCGCCGGACCCGAGAGCTGCGAGAAAGCCAGGAGGCACTGCGGGAGAGGGAAAGCCGGCTCCGATCGATCACCGAGAATGTCTCGGACGGCATCTACCGGTCGACAGAAGACGGACTCGTGTACGCCAATCAGGCCCTCATCGAGATGTTCGGCTACGAGGACCTGAAGGCGTTCCAAGAGGCCGATCCTCGAACGTTCTATGCCGATCCGGACCGACGAGAGGAGCTTATCGAGAAGGAAGCCCGAGAGGGCCGGCTCGACGGCGAAGAAGTTCGGTACCGGCGTAGGGACGGATCGACGTTTATCGGGCTGCTCAGCACGCGCCAGACGAAGCCGGACGATGGGCACGAGACGTACTTCGATGGTGCCGTGACCGACATCACCGAGCGGAGGCGCCGGCAGAAGGCGCTGCGTCGATCAAAGCGCCGGTACCAGACCCTCATCGACAACTTCCCGGACGGGGGCGTTTTTCTATTTGACGAAACCCTCACCTACCAGCTTGCGGGGGGGCGAGGGCTCTCGACGGCAGGGATGTCGGGGGAGGACCTGATCGGATGCACGCCCCACGACCTCTTTCCGGACGAGATCGCCGACCGGCAGGCCGAACACTACCGCCGGGCCCTTGAGGGTGAGGAGAGCACGCTGGAAGAGAGCTACCAGGGACGCCATTATCGCGTCCAGGTCCTTCCAATCTGGAATGAGGGGGAAGTGGTCGGCGGGATGGCCGTTTCGCAAGACATGACCGAACGGAAGCGTCAGCGGGAGACTTTGGAGGAGCGCCAGGCGAAGATCAAAGCCCTCTACTCAGCGGCCGATCGGCTGCTCCGGGCCTCCAGCCCGGACGAGGTGGGACACGCGCTCGTCCGGTTGGTGCGCCAGACGCTCGGCTACCCGGGCGTGTCGGTCCGCTTTGCGCGGGGCGGAGTGCTGGAGGCAAGTCACGTTGCGGACCGCACCCGGACGTTCATGCCGCCGCGCCCCAATGTCCCCGTCGACGGAGACAGTGCCGTGGCCGAGGTGTACCGCAGCGGTCAGCCGCTCGCGGTGGAAGACCTGGACACGGCAGAGGTGGAGCCGCGTCACGACTACGGCGACCTGCGGTCGGTGGTTGTTGCGCCGATGGGGGAGCACGGCACCTTTGCGGTTGCCTCCCCGGAGCCTCGCGCCATCGGCACGTTCGATACGCACCTGATTGAGGTTCTTGGCACCTACGCCACGGTGATCCTCGACCGCCTGGACCAGACGCAGGCCCTGCAGGACGAGCGGGACCTGCTGGGGCGTGTTCTTGAGACCAGTCCCAACGCCATCGTGCGGGTGGATCGCGACGGGACTTTCAGCGAGGCGAACGGGCAGGTCGAAGAGGTGCTGGGGGCCGGCCGGGAGGAAATCGTCGGCCGCACGTACAACGACGCGGAGTGGGGGATTACGGCCCTTGATGGAAGCCGTGTGCCGGAGGATGAGTTGCCGTTCGTCCAGGTCATCTCCACCGGAGAGCCGGTGCAAGACGTTGAGCATACCATCCGGCGGCCCGACGGACGTCAGCGGATTCTGTCGGTGAGCGGGGCACCGCTGTGCAGCGACGCGGGGGACGTCGTGGAAGTCGTGTTTCACCTCCACGACATCACGAACCAGCGGGAACGAGAGTGGGCTTTGCGGGAGCGAGAACGAAAGATTGAGGCGCTGTACGAGGCGACGGGGGAGCTTCTGCGAGCGGAACGTCGAGCCGAGGTGGCGGACCGTCTGATCGCCCTCGTCAGCGATACGCTCGGCCACCCGGCGACGACCATCCGGTGGGTCCAGGATGGTCAGCTCGCGCCGAGTCGGGTTCCTCCGGTTGTTCATGACCGCATGCCGGAACGACCGGCGTACGACCTCGACGGGGACACGCCGGCCGCCCAGGCCTACCGCACCGGAGAAACGCAGGTCTACGATGACCTCTCGGCCGTCGTTGACGGGATGGATCGCGGGGACATCCGGGCAACCGCATACGTCCCGGTTGGGGCATACGGCCTCATCTCGGTGGGCAGCCCCGAGGTGGGCGGCATCGATGCCTTCGACTGTCGGCTCCTGGAGGTGCTCGCCGCCTACGCGGCGCTGGTGCTCGAGCGGCTCGATCGGGAGACAACCCTCCGCGAGACGAAGCGGAAGGCCGAAGAGGCCAGTCGCATGAAGTCGTCGTTCCTTGCCAACATGAGCCATGAGATTCGGACCCCTCTGACGTCAATTATCGGCTTCGCCGAGGCGATTGGGACGGACACGGCCGCTGCGCCCCGCTTTGCCCCCCTTATCGAACAGGGCGGGAAGCGCCTGCTCGAGACCCTGGAGGGAGTGCTGAACCTCTCGAAACTGGAGGCCGGGCAGATGGAGCTGGAGACGCAGCCCGTGAACCTGGCCGACCAGGCCCGCCGCACCGCCGACGAACTTCGTTCGAAGGCCGCGGAGAAGGGGCTCGATCTGCAGGTAGACACGGACGAGCGCCCCGTCTGGGCCCTGGCCGATGAGGGTGGGGTACAGATCGTGCTCCGCAATCTTCTCTCCAACGCGATCAAGTACACCTCAACCGGGTTCGTCAGGGTCCGGGTCTACCGGGAGGACGACGCGGCGGTTCTGGACGTCGAGGACACCGGGATCGGGATGGAGCCGGAGACGGCGAAGGAGCTATTTGAGCCGTTCCGGCAGGCCTCCGAGGGGATGAGTCGAGAGTACGAGGGCACAGGGGTGGGGCTGGCGGTGACGAAAAAAGCAGTGGAGGAAATGGGGGGAGCCATCAAGGTTCATACTCGAAAGGGAGAGGGCAGCTGCTTTGTCGTACGCCTGCCGGACGCCGACGCGACCGTGGACCGTGACTCCTAGGTGAAGACCGAACGCACCCTCGCCCGGCGGGGGAGGGTGGATCTCCTCGCTTGCTTCTGTGTGCGGGGGACTGGACGAAGGCCCATTTCGGGACCGGTCGGGTTCCCACCGGACCGTAACAATCACGGGGGCAAAGTGCGTTTTACGCCCCGCATCCATCACAAAACACAGCGTCTCCCCATGGATCTCGACATCCGCACCGTTCTTCGCTGGCTTATCATTGGCGTGATTGCGCTCATCGGGCTCAGTCTCGTGGGCGTGCTGGTGGACGTCGCGGGAGCGCTGCTTCAACTTATCCTCAAGGCCGGGGCCGTCGTGCTCGTGGTGCTCCTCGTGATTCGCGTGTTGGAGGGTGTGCGGTCGGGATAGGGTGGCTTTTCTCCAGATTGATTTCCACCTTGTCAGTATTCCAGTCTTCCCCACTTAACCCTGTTTCTCGTGGACACCCTCCAGGCGCCCGCTACCCCTTCTGTTGAGCAGTCTTCGGCGTACAACATTCCCGCCGAGGCGCATCTGCTCGAACAGGTAATCGTGCATACCCCCGGGGCGGAGATGGAGCTCGTGTCGCCGGGAAACCGGGAGGACCTGCTCTTCGACGACATTCTGTTCGTGGGCCACGCACGGCAGGAGCACCTGCTCATGTGCTCGGTCTTTGAGAAAATCGTGGGCCGTCCCGACGCGGTGCTCCAAATCAAGGACCTCCTGCTGGAGGCGTTTGAGGCGGAGGAGGCGGCGCGCCATGCCTTCGTGGAGAAGCTGTGCCGGAGCCTGCCGGAGCAAAACCTGGGGGCGGTGAAGGACGAGCTGAAGCGATTTTCGCCCGAGGAGCTCCGGCAGTTTGCTCTCACCGGCCAGTCGGACCTCGCCATTCGGGCCCAGCCGGTGCCCAACCTGATGTTCACACGGGACCTCGCGGCGGTGGTGCACGATCACATCATCCTGAGTCACGCGGCGACGGTGGCGCGGACGCGAGAGAGCATCATCATCAACGTCATTCTCCACCACCACCCCCGGTTCGCCCCGCACAGCGACAAGGTGATCGAGCTGCCCCCGGGCGTCACGTTCGAGGGGGGCGACCTGCTCGTGGCGAGCCCGGATACGGTGCTGATCGGCCATTCGGAACGCACCTCGCTGGGGGCCATCATGGCCATTGCGCACGAGCTGTTTGAGCGCACGGCGGTCGAGCACGTGCTCGCCGTGGACCTGCCCAAGCGGCGGGCCACCATGCACCTCGACACGGTGTTTACCTTCGCGTCCCCGGAGGAGATCATCGCCTTTCCCCCGCTCCTCGAAACCCACGGCTTCGGCTACGCGATGCACTTCACGGCCGCGGACGAGACGGGGCGCTTTGTGACGGACATGCGCCGCAACCTGCGGGACGTGCTCGGTGAGCTGCTCGATCGCGACCTTACGTTCATCCCCTGCGGTGGGACGGAGCGCCTCCACCAAGAGCGCGAGCAGTGGACCGACGGGGCCAATGTGTTTGCCGCCGCGCCGGGGGCCATCCTGGGCTACGAGCGCAACAGCCGCACCTTTGAGCGCTTGCGAGAGCACGGATACCGGATTGTGTCCGCCGAGAGCTTCCTGTCCTACTTCGAGTCGGGCGAGTTTCACCCCGGTCGAGAGAAGGTCGCCATCCAGCTGGGGGGCACTGAACTATCACGGGGACGGGGAGGGCCGCGCTGCATGACGCTCCCGATCCTTCGTCACACCGCGCCCTCGGGCGATGCCTCCGAAGAAGCGTGAGTACGGGTCCCAGTGGCCCTGCCTGCGTGCCGTTGAGGCCCCTGCGCTCGTTCCCCCATTCTTCCATTCTCCAACACGGTCCCCGAAACTGCCCCCCGCGCCCGCAGGTTCAAACGTCGCATGCGTCTTTGAATCCACCTTTCGGTGTTTATGCGTGATGTGATCATCATTGGGGCCGGGCCCGTTGGGCTCGCCTGTGGGGTTCAGGCGAAGCGCCGTGACCTTGACGCGCTCCTTATCGAAAAGGGCGCGCTCTGCAACTCATTCATCGGGTATCCCACCCGGATGGAGTTTTTCTCCACTCCGGGCCCGTTGGAGATTGGGGGGCACCCGTTCCCGACCCGCGACTACAAGCCGCGCCGCGAAGAAGCACTCGACTACTACCGCCGCGTCGCCACGACGGAGGAGCTGGCTCTGCGCCTCTACGAGCCGATGACGGACCTCCAAGGGCGAGACGGCCACTTCACGGTCGTGACGGAAGACGCCACGTACGAGACCCGAAAGGTGGTGGTGGCCACCGGCTTCTACGACGTGCCCAACCAGATGGGCGTGCCGGGGGAAGACCAGGACAAAGTGCGGCACTACTTCAAGGAGCCCTTCCCGTACGCCCTGACGGACGTGGCCATCGTGGGCGGGGCCAACTCGGCGGTGAAGGCGGCCCTGAACTGCTACCGCCACGAGGCGAACGTGACAATGCTGGTGCGTGAGCCAGAGCTCGACGACGGGGTCAAGTACTGGCTCCGGCCCGACGTGGAAAACCGAATCGAAGACGGGGCCATCGATGCCTACTTCAATACGACCGTCTCGGCCATCGAGCCGGACACCCTCCACCTCGACACGCCCGAGGGCCCGGAGACGATCGACAACGACTTTGTCCTCGCCATGACGGGGTACCGGCCCAACTACGACTTTTTGGAGCGGCTCGGCATCGCCATCCGCAACGACGAGGCCCGCACGCCAGTGCACGACGAGGGGGGCACCTTCGAAACGAACCGGGACGGCCTGTACCTCGCCGGCACCATCTGTGGCGGCTGCGACACGAGCCGATGGTTCATTGAGAACGGCCGCGCCCACGCTGAGAAGATTACGGATCACATTGCCACGACGATCGATGCCGAGCCCGCCGTGGCATGATGCGGCGGGCAGGCACGGGGCAGCGATCGTGATGTCTGGGGATCGGGGGCGGGATGCTCGCACAGCTCATGCCCCGTCCGGCACGGCTCCAGGGGAGAGACCTTGTTTCAACAGCCCCCTGCGCCGGAGGCGCGGCATCATCACGCCGTGTCGTTTACCTTGAACTGGCGGAGGGCCCGGATGGCGTGGGGGTCTTCGGAGAGGGACGTGGACGCGTCGATGATCTGACGGAGCTGACCGTCGCTCAGGGGGCGATCAACTGCATTTACGTCGTAGGCGATGCCAAGGTCGGGAAAGTCGCGGTGGCTCGACTGGAGGTTGCTCGCCCCGGCCTCGTAAATGCCATCGTCGATGGCTTTCTTCGTCCCGCGCACGTCGCTGTGTACCACGGCCAACACCCAGTGGGGCAGCTCGGCGTTCACACCGATTGTATGCCCCTGCCCGAAGACGGTGTCCCGGACGGTGCCCTGCTCATTCAGAAGCCGGGTGGAGGTGCTCATTCGGGAGGCGATGCGGGGCTGGGCCTCCTGCGTGGCGGCACCGATGTGGGGCGTGGTAAAGACGTTGTCCATCTCGGCGTACGGATTGGTCCAGTTCGCGCCCGCACTGCCCGGCTCCTCGGGGAAGACGTCGACCGCCGCGGCGCGCACGTGCTCCTCGTCGATGGCCCGTTTCAGGTCAGCCGGGTCGTACAGAAAGCCACGGGCCGCGTTGATGAAGGCACGCGGGCTGTTGTCCGGCCGGTCCGCCCCGAGCTGGCGGAAGTGACTGTAGTCGAGCAGGCCGCTGTTGGGCTGCCCCTGCGGGTCTTCCGCCGAGACGTGGACGGTTACGAAGTCCCCCTTCCGAAATGCCTCCGAGAGGTTGGAGCAGGAGGTCCAGCCCAGCGTGGTGCCCACCTCACGGGCCACGTCTGCCTCGTCGTAAAAGCAAATGTTCATCCCGAAGGCGTCGGCCAGGCGGGCCAGCTGCTTGCCGATGTTGCCGAGCCCGATGATGGAGAGGGTCTTGTCCATCAGCTCGTAGCGACGGGTGCTGTCCTTCGTCCACTGGTGGCGGCGTCCCGTCTCGTTTGCGGTGTAGAGCCGGCGGGCCAGCACGACCATTTCGCCGATCACCATTTCCACGACCGATCGGCCATTGCTCACCGGGTCGTTGAGCACGAGCACGCCCTCCTCGGCGCAGGCCTGCTTGTCGACCGTATCGTCGCCGATGCAGCATAGCATAACGGCCGCCAGGTTGTCGGAGGCCTGTACCACCTGCTCGTCGACGACAAACGTGCTCCGCTTGTAAATGAGGTCGTGCTGCCCCGTGCGGAGCCGGTCGGCCATTGCAGCCTGGTCGTAGCACTCCGGCTTGGGCACCCGATCCGGCTCGATGCCCTGCTCGCGCAGGAGCGCATCAAGGCTCGGATCGGGCTCCTCCAGGATCAGGGCCTTGTCGAAGTGATCGTTTAGGAAGCGTGTCTCGGGGGAGTCCATGGTGCACGCTGTGGGGACGCTGGAATAACAGAGGCCGGGTGGGGGTGGGCTCATTAAATACGACAAGAGGGCCGGCCCCGTCTAGGGCGCATCCGTGAAAACCGAGCCACGTCTTCGGCGGAGAGGGCGCAAGGGCGCGGTGGGCTGTCGTCTCCACAGAATGGCCCCGTGGGGCGTCACCGTCGGTAGAATGGAAGGGCGTGGACCGCGCTACAGGGTCTCTTTGACCGTCTCGCCGATGAGGGCCGGGTTTTTGACCACCGTCGCGCCGGCCTCGTCGAGCGCCTCGAACTTGGCCTCGGCCGTGCCGGAGCCGCCGGACACGATTGCGCCGGCGTGGCCCATGCGGCGGCCCGGAGGGGCCGTGCGGCCCGCGATGAAGCCGAAGACGGGCGTGTCCATGTGGTCCTGGATGTAGCGGGCGGCCTCCTGTTCGTCGGCCCCACCAATCTCGCCGATCAGGACGACGCCGTCCGTGTCGGGATCGTCCTCGAACAGCTCAAGGGCGTCGATGAAGCGCGTGCCGATGACCGGGTCGCCCCCAATGCCCACCGCCGTGCTCTGCCCAAAGCCGGCCCGCGTGATCTGGTCGACGGCCTCGTAGGTGAGGGTGCCCGAGCGGGAGATGATGCCAACGGACCCGGGCTCAAAAATCATGGCCGGCATGATGCCCACCTTGGCCGCGCCGGGCGTGATTACCCCCGGACAGTTCGGGCCGATGAGGTGGGCGCCCTTCTTCCGGACGTAGTGGTAGGTGGGCTTCATGTCCGCCACCGGGATGCCCTCCGTGATGCAGATGATTACCTCGGCCCCTGCGTCGGCGGACTCCTGGATGGCGTCGGCCGCGAACGGCGGGGGGACGAAGATGATGGACGTGTTGGCGTTCTCCTGCTCCACCGCCTCGGCGACGGTGTTGTATACGGGCCGGTCCAGGTGCGTCTGGCCGCCCTTGCCGGGGGTGACGCCGGCCACCACGTTGGTGCCGTAGTCGATCATCTGTTTGGCGTGGAAGGTGCCCTCCGAGCCCGTAAAGCCCTGCACCACTACGCGCGTGTCGTCGTCGACGAGAATACTCATGCGTCTAGAAGTTTGAAATGGAAGGTCCGAGTGTGGAAGAGGGCCTACGGCCGGCCGGTAGGTTGGAGGTGTAGGCTAACGAGCATCCCCACAAACTGCCAGGGGCACGAACGAAAAACAATCCAAAACCAGAGCGTGATGGGCGAGGCAGGATGCGCGAGGGCAGAAGGAGACGTGCGCCCTCCGTTTCCCGCCTCATGTTTCCCGCCCTACTCCATGATCGTCTCGCCGACGCGCAGGAGCAGTGCCTCGTCGAAGTGGGAGCCGAGAAGCTGGAGGCCCACGGGCAGGTTCGGCGGGTCGGGGTGGGTGCCGATGGGCACCGTGAGGCCCGGCAGGCCCGCCAGGTTGGCCGTGACGGTGTAGATGTCGTTCAGGTACATCTCAAGTGGGTCGTCGGCCTTTTCGCCAATCTGAAACGGTGGGGTCGGCGTAGTGGGGGTCACGAGGGCGTCGACCTCCTCGAAGGTCTGTTCGAAGTCGTGGCGGATGAGGGTACGTACGCGCTGGGCCTTCTCGTAGTACTTGTCGTGGTAGCCGGCGGAGAGGGCGTAGGTCCCGAGCATGATGCGGCGCTTCACCTCGTCGCCGAAGCCTTCCGTGCGGGTGCGGGTGTAGAGGGCGTCGAGGGTGCTTTGCTCGTCGTCGAGCTGCGCTTCGAGGGTGTCCACACGGGCCTCCTCGCCCTGGGTGCGGGCGGTGGCGAGCTCCGCCTTCAGCTCCTCGCGGCGTTCTTGGAGGGCCTGCTTCGTTTCCTGCAGATCGGCCCGGTAGCCGTAGCGGATGCCATCGTAGCGGGCGAGGTTGCTGGAGGCCTCGGCCGTGGCAATGAGGTAGTAGGTGGCCACGCCGTACTCGGTGTGGGGGAGGGACACCTCCTTGACGGTCGCGCCGGCGTCTTCGAGCCGGTCGACCTGCTCGGTCACCATGCGCCGGATGTCGTCGTCGAGGCCCTCGGCGAAGTACTCCGTGGGAAGGCCGAGGCGGAGGCCCTCCACGCCGTCGCCCAGTGCAGTCGGGTAGTCGGGCACGTTGACCGGCGCACTGGTCGAGTCGCGCTCGTCCTCGCCCGCGATGATGTTCAGGATGATGGCCGCGTCCTCGGGGCTGCGCGTTAGCGGCCCAATTGCGTCGAGCGACGAGGCAAACGCCACGAGGCCGGAGCGGCTGACGCGGCCATAGGTCGGCTTGAGGCCCACCGTGCCGCAAAAGGCGGCCGGCTGGCGCACCGAGCCGCCGGTGTCGCTTCCGAGGGCGGCGTGGCACATGCCGGCCGCCACCGCCGCCGCCGATCCGCCCGAGGACCCGCCCGGCACGTACTCGGGGGCGTGGGGATTGTGCACGGGGCCAAAGTGAGAGGTCTCGTTCGACGAGCCCATTGCGAACTCGTCGCAGTTCGTCTTGCCGATGAAGATGGCCCCCGCGTCGCGCAGGCGGTCGATCACCGTGGCGTCGTAGAGGGACGAGAAGTCCGCCAGCATCTTTGACCCGCAACTGACCGGATAGCCCCGGATGCAAATGTTGTCCTTTACGGCGAGAACGAGACCCGCGAGGGGCCGCGGGTTGCCCCGCTCGCGCTGGCTGTCGAGGTAGCGGGCGTGATTGAGGGCCCCATCCTGATCGACGCTCGTGAACGCGTTGATTTCGTCATTGCGCGCGTCGATTCGCTTCAAAAAAGAAGAGACCAGGGCTTCGCAGCTGGTCTCTCCGGCGTCGAGGGCGCGACGGGCGTCGGCGAATGTCGGGTACTCCATGCGTAGACGAGAGGGTTCGGCGGAGAGGGGAGCACAGCGAAGGGGGAAACGACGTGGGGGACTGGCTCAGACGAGCCCGGACGGGGGCCTAGGAGGGCTCCGTCTCCTGTTCTGGCGAGCCCGATTCGGCGGCGTCCGGCGACGAGGCGCTGGTGCTGGAGGATGGGTCAGCGGTCGACTCCGACGAACGCTCCTGGCGCTGTTTCTGCGGGCGCTGCTGGCCTTCACGGGGCTGGGGCGTGCCCTGCCGTGGGGCCTGTGGCTCGTTGATCTGGGGGCCCTGGCTCTCGTTCTCAATCTCGCGCGAGATCTCGTTCGTCGCGCTCTTAAACTCTCGAATGCCCTTGCCGATGCCGCGTGCGATCTCGGGGATCCGCTTCGCCCCAAACACGAGCAAGAGGACCAAGAAAATAATAATCAGTTCGGGAAAGCCAATGCCGCCCATGGGGGGGATGGGGAGCTTGAGGGAAGAAAAAATCAGCGTCCGCGTCTTGCCTGCCGGTCACGCCCAGGCGAGTCAATGCATCTGAGGACACCGGGAGAGTTACTTTCGGCTGGACGCGACGCAAACGAGACGGGGGAATGGGGGTTCCCGCCTGTGTGTCCTCGGCAAAGACGAGACTTCCCCCTGAAACAGCTCACCAAGCGGTTGTGTATCGGAGAAAAACTTTTTTCGCCGCGCGCCCGATCTTCGTGCTTCGGCGTCGGCGCTGCCCGCTGGCTCTTTCCCACCTGCCCCTGCGTGCCAATGTCCTCGACGACCGCCCCCGACGCTACGACGCTCACCCACGACGACATCCAGGGCTGGCCGAAGGCCGAACTGCACTGTCACCTCGATGGCTCGATGCGGCTGGAGACAATGCTCGACCTGGCAAAGCACCAGGGCAAGCTGGACGTGCTTCCCGCCGACAGCGTCGACGGGCTCCGAGACGAACTTCGGGGAGTAGAGGAATCCGGGACCCTGGAGGCGTACCTCGCGTGGTTCGACTACACGATTCCGCTGCTCCAAACCCGGGAGGCGCTCCGTCGGACGGCCTACGAGCTGGCGGCCGACAACGCGGCGGAGAATGTGCGGTACCTGGAGGTGCGGTACTCGCCCATCCTTCACGTCGAGTCGGATCTGTCCCTGGAGGCCGTGAACGACGCGGTGATCGAGGGACTCCGGCGCGCGGAGGCGGACTTCGACCTCACGACCTCTCTTATCATCTGTGGCCTCCGGGATCGGTTCGAGAGTGCGTCGATGCGGCTGGCGGAGCTGGCCATCGAGTACCAGCACGAGGGCGTGGTGGCGTTTGACCTCGCGGGGGGCGAGGCCGGGAATCCGCCGAAGGGACACCTGCACGCGTTCTACCGGGCCCGCAACAACCTTCTTAACCTCACAATCCACGCCGGCGAAGACTGGGGCCCGGACTCCATTCGGCAGGCGCTCTTTTACTGTGGGGCGCACCGCATCGGACACGGCATCTCGCTGCGGAAGGACCCGGAGCTCATGCAGTACTTTGCGGATCACCGCATTCCGCTCGAAATATGCCCCACGAGCAACGTCGACACGCAGGCAGTGCCGAGCCTGGAGGCCCACCCGATCGAGACGTATGTTCGGTCCAACATCCCGGTCACCGTAAATACCGACAATCGCCTCTTTAGCCGCACCACGGTGACGAAGGAGCTCTGGCGCGTGTATCAGCACTGCAACCTGGAGGCCCACCACCTCCGTGAGATTGCCCTCAATGGATTTCGATATGCGTTTCTGCCATACCAGCAGAAGCAAGACCTTCTCCGGTCCGTCACGGAAGACTTTCCACTGGAGAAGACCTCGGAAACGCCCCTGTGGTAGTCGTAGTGGCCCGAGTGCCGCATGCGCGTGAGGACGAGGTCAAATGCGTCCCGTCTGCTCCGAGGGCGCCAAGTGTTTAGGGCGTCCAACGTCTCCGGTGCCGGATTGTCGAGGAGCATCTTGTTGGCTACCATGTAGTCTATCCGCTCCTCGTTTCGACCGAAACACCACCACATGGTTCAGACGATCGCTCAGGCCGCCTCCCTGCGCGGCACCGTGTCCCTGCCCGCCGACAAGTCGATTTCGCACCGCTCCGCAATCCTGTCGGCCCTTGGGGACGGGCGCTCGCGGGTGTACAATTTTCCCAATTCAGCCGATCCGCAGTCGACGCTCGACTGCGTACGCACCCTTGGGGTCGAGGCCGGCCGGACCGACGAGGGGGTGCTTGCGATCCACGGTCGCGGGCTGGGCGGGCTGCACCCGCCGAGCGAGCCGCTCGACTGTGGCAACTCGGGCACCACCATGCGCCTGCTCTCGGGCGTGATGGCCGGGCAGGAGTTTGGCAGTGTGCTCACTGGGGACGAGTCCCTGCAGCAGCGGCCGATGGAGCGCATTGCCGACCCCCTGCAGGCGATGGGGGCCCGCATCGACCTGCGGAGCGGGCACGCGCCCATCCGCATCCGCCCGCAGCGTCGGGATGGGCTGCAGCCCCTTGAGTACCGGCTGCCGGTGGCCTCGGCCCAGGTCAAGTCGTGCGTGCTGCTCGCCGGCCTGTACGCGTCGGGGCGCACTGTTGTGATCGAGACGACTCCCTCGCGCGATCACACCGAGCGCATGCTGGGCCTGGAAGTGCAAGAGGTGGGCGGTGAGCGGCACATCATTGTGGAGGAAGATCACACCGTGCCGGCGGTCGACTGGTCGGTGCCCGGGGACTTTTCGGGGGCGGCCTTTTTCCTCGTGGCCGGCACGCTGGTGCCCGACAGCGAACTGCACCTCGACGATGTGGGGCTCAATCCCTCGCGCACGGCCCTGCTCGACGTGCTGGACGGGATGGGGGCCAACATCACAGTCGAGAACGAGCGGGTACAGGGAAGTGAACCGGTCGGCGACATTACCGTCCGCTCCGCGTCGCTCTCCGGCATTGACATCGGAGGCCCGCTCATCCCCAATCTCATCGACGAAATTCCAGTCATCGCCGTGGCCGCGGCCTGTGCGGCGGGGCGCACCGAGATCCGGGACGCCGAAGAGCTACGGGTGAAAGAGACCGATCGCCTTCACGCCATGGCGCAAAACCTGAAGGCCCTAGGGGCCGATGTGCAGGAGCGAGAAGACGGCCTCATCATCGACGGCAACGGCCCCAATCTGCTGGGGGCTGCGGTGCAGAGCCACGACGATCATCGCATTGCGATGGCGATGGGGGTGGCCGGCCTCGTGGCACACGGCACGACCACCATCGCTGACGCCGAGTGCGCCCGCGTCTCCTACCCGGGCTTCTGGGACGAGCTCTCGCGTGTGTCGGGGTCCTGAGAGATTCCGCAGCGGAGACGCCGGGCCGTACGTGCCGGAGGGAGAACAGAGCATGGGACACCGTCGGTCCAGACAGGGAGGGACACCGAGCGCCGACGGCTCGCCGTGATCTGTGGAGGCCTACCGCCGACCCAGCCTGCCCCCCATGCTACTTGGCCGCCAGAACGTCCACGTGCTCGATCTCGGGGGGCTCTTCGAGGAGGTCGTCGGCGTGCTCCATCAGGGCAGCGGCAATGTCGCCGTCGAGGTGGGCCTGTCGGCCCTCTTCCCCCGCGAAGGTGTCAAAAATGCCGAAGGTCGTATCGTTGATCTGGAGGGCGTACCAGGAGAGGGTTTTCTCCTCGTCCTCCGCGAGCGGGAGGGCGTCCTCAAGAAATGTGCGGACCTCGTCCACCTTGTCGGGCTTGGCGTGAAGACGGGCGAGGAGAGACGTTCGTTCGGGGGCCACGGGAGGTGCAGAACTGGTTGGAGGAGGATCGCGAGTCGATGGGAGAGGCGGCACTGCCACACCCGATCCTTGCAACCTCCGGGTCGTGACAGTGTCCCCTCACAAGCGTTACCATTCCCCAACATCTCGGCACGTCTGATGACCCCCGACGAACGCTTTTGAGGCGACCGTGTACGTGCCCGCCGCGTGTCCGTGTGGTCCCCGTCCCCAGTGGCTCCCTTGCTATGAGGCCCCGTCCTTCTGATCCGAATGGCCGCCGCTCTCTTACTGACCGAGAGGCGAAGGTGGCCCGTCGTGTGCGGCGGTCCCTTCACCTCCAGGCCTCCATGTCGGAGCAGGAGGTGGCGCAGCAGTTTCGAGGCAGCGTGGCCTGGCGACGCGCGCGGCTGTCCCTGGCGGGCGAGGAGCTGCGTGGGCGGCTCGCCGATGCCTTTGGGCCGCTCGCATCTCGGCTGCGTGGCCATGTGCGGCCGTTCCGCCGCCGTGCGGAAGGGCTCTGGAACCGGATCTGGACGTAGAGAAGGATGCCCGCCGCCAGCGTGTCCCCAAACTGGGAGGCCGGGACGAAGGGAAGGAGGCAGGCGTTCTGGCCCCCCGTGCGCGATTCCCCTACGCGTTCCCGCTGTTCCGAGAGGGGACGAGCGATTTGCCGAAGCTCTTGACGGTGAAGACGGGGCAGGAGGCGCTTCGCGTCACCTTCTCCGCCACGCTTCCGATGAGGAAGCGCTGCAGGCCCGTGCGGCCGTGGGTGGCCATCACCACGAGGTCGGCGGCCTGCTCCTCGGCGAAGTCGACGATGTCGCGGGCGGCGTAGCCGGCCAACACGTGCGTGTCGATCGGCGCCTCAACGTCGTCGAGGTCCGCCACCAGTGCTTCGAGGGCTTCGCCGGCCCGCTCCTGGACGTCGGGCTGGGAGGGAGCGAGCGGGTCGATGCCGTACGCGGTGGGAAAGGTTGCTTCCTCGACCACGTGCAACAGGTCGATCGACGCGCCGTAGGCATCCGCCAGGGCCGTGGCGTGGTCCACCACGAGGGGCGACTGCTCCGACAGGTCGACGGGGACGAGCACGCGGTCGATTGGGGTCCTTACAGGGGCCTCTTCGTCGCTTGCCAGCACTGTGAACACCGGGCAGGGCGCCTGGCGCACCACCTCTTCGGCCACGCTCCCGCTCAGCAGCCGATCCATGCCCTTCCGGCCGTGGGTCCCCATCACCACGAGGTCCGTGTCCTGATCGGTGGCCTGCTCCACGATCGCCGTCTCCGGGGAGGTGCTGTCCGTTTGGGCGTACACGACCGGTACCGTGCCGCGCTCCTGCGTCACGGTCTGCACCTCCACGCGCTGTGGGGCTGCCTCGTCGACCGAACCGCCCTCCACGGGGGTCACCGGCAAGAAGTCCATGGGATTCGACGTGCCCCCTTCGTCCGGGGTGACCACGTTGAACACGCAAATCGTGGCGCCGGATTGCAGGGCCAGATGCGCGGCGTGGGCGAATGCGTCCTCGGCCACAGAGGAAAAGTCGGTCGGAAACAGAATGGTGTTGATGTTGAGCATCGGAGGAGTCACAGAATCAGGGACGAAACGGTGAGGGAGCAAGATTACGTGCCCTCTTCGCTCTCCACCCACTGCACGGCGTGCTTCATGAGCTCGTTGGCGGAGTCGAGGTTGAGCTTGTTTTTGATGCGGGCCCGGTACGACTCGATGGTCTTGACGGACAGGTGGAGCCGCTCGGCGATTTCGCGGGTCGGGAGGCCCTGGCCCGTCAATTCGAAGACCTCCAGCTCGCGGTCGCTCAGCACCTCGAGCGGAGACTGCATGATGCGCTCCCGCCCGCCCTCTGCCATGCTTTGAAGCAGCCGATCGTTGATCTCTTCGCTCACGAAGACGCGGCCATTGAGCACCGTGCGGATTGCCTGTACGATGTCGTCGCCGGCCTCCTGCTTCATTACGTAGCCGCGCGCGCCGGCCCGAATGCAGCGTTCGGCGTAGAGGGTCTCGTCGTGCCGCGAGACGACCAGAATCTGCACGTCGGGCACCCGCGACTCGAGGTGCTTGATGAGCTCCATGCCGCTCATGCCGGGCAGGGAGATGTCCACGACGACCAGGGCAGGGGCGAGGTTTTCAATCTCGCCAAGGGCCTCCTCGGCGGTGTCCATCTGGCCGGTCACGTTGAGGTCGGCCTCCGCCTCGATGGTGCGGGCCAGCCCTTTTCGCAGGAGCGGGTGGTCGTCAACCAGCACGATGTCTTTCATGGGAGGACACGGTTGGCGTAAAGGGCACGGACGGGCGGCGAACGAGGAGGAGGTGGTCCTTCTGTTCTCCGCTTCCTCGTGCGGCCGGAGGGATAGAATAACGAGTATCGCGGGGAACGGAAAGTACCGAGCCGGGTCTGCGATCCGTACCGGGTCCTTTTGCCTCCCCCCGTGGGGAATATCCCGACGGCGGGCGTGCCCCGGCATGCATCACGATTTGGCCGGCATGGGGGCCGGGGAGTCCTCCACCGCCACATCGGCCGATCGAGGGATTGTAGACGTTACCACCGTTCCGTCTCCGAGTTCGCTTGTGATCTCGAGGGCGCCCCCAATGATGCGAGCACGATACTGCATGATGTGGATCCCCATTCCGGACTCATCCGATACGTCGGGGGCGAAGCCGGTGCCGTTGTCCCGAACCTGAAGCCGGATCTGTTCGTCGCCGGAGGCCAAAATGACCTTGATGTCGTTGGCGTCGCCGTGGCGCACGGCGTTGCTCACCGCCTCCTGAGCGATTCGGTAGAGGTGGGTTGCGACCGTGCTGTTGTGCACGAGAACGGTGTCGACCTCCCGAAACGAGCATTCCACGCCGAACATCCGCACCGCATTCTGAGACAAGCGGCGCAGGGCCTCGGTCAGGCCGTTGGCCTCCACGTCCACCGGGATTAGGCCGTGCGACAGGTCGCGGGCGTACTGGTCGGCCTCTTTGACGTGGTCGGTGATCTCGGCCATGTCCTCGGCGCGCTCGTGGCCCTCGTCATCCAGGTGCCGAGCCAGGTCTTGGCTCAACAGGCCGATGCCCGTCAGCATCTGTCCGAGGCCGTCGTGCAGGTCTTGCCCGATGCGGCGCCGTTCCTCTTCGCTGATCTCCAGGATCTCCTTCTCGAGCCGGCGCCGCTCGCTGATGTCACGCACGATGCCGGTGAAGAGGGTCCGATCGCCCAGCTCCACCTCGCTCACGGCCAGGTCCATCGGGAAGGTGGATCCGTCCTTGCGGCGGCCCCACACCTCTCGCCCGACGCCGATGATGCGCTTGCGCCCGGTCTCGTGGTAACTGCGAAGGTACTCGTCGTGCTCGTCGCGGTACGGAGGGGGCATGAGAACCTTCACGTTTTGCCCGATCACCTCCTCGGCGTCGTACCCGAAGATGTTCTCGGCGGCCTCATTGAACGACTCGATGATGCCCCCCGCGTCGATCGTGATGATGCCGTCGACCGTCGTCTCGAGGATGGCCTGGGCCTTGGCCTCGCTCTCGCGCTGGGCCTGGCGCACGCGCTTGTAGCGGAGAACCACCGCCACCGCCGTCCAGAGGCCGGCCAGCACCAGGCCACGTTCCATCAGGGCCTCGGGCGGAACGAACGCCTCAAACTTGAGGACACACCCGAGCCCGACGAACACGGTCGTCAGGAGGCCGAGCCCCAGTGTGGCCCCCTGTCCCGGCAGGAAGAGGGTCAGCAGGATGACCGCGACCTGAAGCATCTCCACGGTTGCCCCGATCGGCAGCATCCAGTCCAGGAGAAAGAGCGCCCCGGACAAAAGACCGAGGCCGACGCACAGGAAAATACGCCGCACGGGAAGGGACATGAGAGCGAGTGCGAGATGGAAATGAAGGCACCGAAGAGACGGCGACAACGGGGGAGGAGGTGCGTATGGGGAAAGTCCCCACAGTCCCCCTCCGGAAGCTCCTACAGCAAGGTGGGATGACCACCGGACCGACGGAGAAATTTTTTGGCCTTTTGTTGTCAATGGTCTTTGCGAAGCAGAGTTCGTCTCGTTTGTCTCCGTTGAGGGATGCTTCTCTCATCCGTCCCGGCCTGTCATGCTGCATGCCGCCCACATTCTGTGTCTGGGGACCTCCACGGCAACGTGGACGCAGGCTGTGCACCTCGCCCGGTGCCTGGAGGCGACGCTCCACGTAGTGCCCGCTCTACCGTCCGAACGGCCGGCCTCCACCCCGACGAAGGGAGCCCCGATCTCCGTGGAGGCGGCGACGGTGCCGACACGCCTTGTCAGGGCGCGGACTGACTCTGTGCCGGCGGTCCTCCGATACGTGTCTGATGCAGACATTGACCTGGTGGTGGCCGACGCCTCCCCCGACCGCGGGCCGGTTGCCCCACTCACGACCGACCGATTGCAGGCCCTTGCCCGGCGCCTGGCCCGTCCCCTCTTCGGGGTGGAGCACCAGGACAGCCCGGACGCAGTGCAGCACCTCTTCGTACCCACTGACCTCTCCGACCGCGCCCTCTGGGCCTTTCGACACGCCGTGGCGCTTGCGCGCCTGTACGACGCCACCATCGACGTCCTACACGTGATGGAGTCCCTGCCGTACGTGGCCCTCACCCCCACGGACCGGCTCTCACTCGGGACCCAACCGCTGTCGGAGCGCCGCGGGCGCCGTCGGCTCCGTGCCTTCCTCGCGGACGGGGAGGCGCCCAACGTTCAGGTGCGGTCCCACATCATGCACGGCGACGCTGCGGATCAGATCATCCGCTTTGTCGATCGGGCCGACATGGACCTGACGGTGCTTTCGGCCCACGGCAGGAACGCAAGAGAGGACCCGATTGGGAGGGTCGGGGCGCGTGTGCTGAGACGCACGGCCTGTTCTCTGTTCCTGCTTCGGGGGGCCGGGCCGTCACTCCTCCTCCCGTCCGACGAGGGGGCGTAACCGCGCCCGGCGGGGCGGGGCCAAACGGTCGCCGCCTATCTCGGAAATGGACGTCGTCGCCCGCCTCCGTTACATTATAACCTCGTCCATCCATCGTTCTTCTTCAGTACGCTGCGCATTCATGTCCACGTCTCTACCCGTTCCACAACAAGAAATGCCCCCCGCGACGCTTCCGGTTCCGTGTCCCACCGCCCCCGTAGCGGGGCGTCCCGTCGAGACCACCACGCCGGTGTTCGACTGGACACCGGTGCCCGACGCGACCCGCTATCGGGTCCAAATTGCGAGCACGGAAGCCTTCGGGGCTGTCCACTACGACGAGACGACCGACCGCGGAAGCGCCGTGCCGCTCGGGTCGGTGCTCCCCGACGACGTGGAAACCGCCTGCTGGCGCGTGCGGGCGGAGGGACGAGAAGAGGTCCGGTCCGACTGGAGCGAGCCGGCCCGCGTTGCGGTCCCTTCGGCGGGCCTGGAGTCCGCCACGGGCACGGTCCGGGTGGAGGCGCCGCCGGTGCCGCTCCATCCCACGAGCGATCAGGATCCCCCGCTCGATCAGAGTGCCGTCCCGTTCACATGGGAGGCCGTGCCGGAAGCCACGGGCTATCAGCTTCAGGTGGCGCCGGCCGATGCCCCGGAGGCCCCGGTCGTCGACCTCACGGTTGACCAGACCATGTCGGTCACCCTCTACGACACACTCTCCGGAGAAGGCACGTCGTTCCGCTGGCGCGTGCGGCCGCTCTTCCGCGTGGCCCAGCCCGGGCCCTGGAGCGATCCGGTGCCGTTCGTCGTCGCTCCGCCCGTGGACGACGAGGAGCGTGCGCCCGAGGCCGAGAATCCGCGGGCGTCGGCCCGGATCGCGGGGCCGGCCACACAGGCGCAAACGAGCACGACCCTCTCGGTCACAGTGTCTCTGTTCGCCGTGCTGAGTTTCCTCGCCACCATCGCGCTGATTGTGCTCGCCGGGTAGTCCGGCGACCTATTCCTGTTTTTCCCACAACCCCCTCTCTGTTCTATGATCCAGCGACGCACCGTCGGCATCGTCGGCACCGGCAACGTCGGCACCGCGGCCGCCTACGCCATGTTCAACCAAAGCCTCGCCAGCCAAATTCTTCTGCTGGACCAGGACGCCCGGCGGGCCGAGGGGGAGGCCATGGACCTTATGCACGGTCAACAACTGGTGGGGGGCATCACGTGCCGGGCCGTTGAATACCCGGCCCTCGGCAATGCCCAGATAATTGTCTTGTCGGCAGGGGCGAGTCAGCAGTCGACCGACCAGACGCGGCTCGACCTGTTGCAGCGGAACGCGGAGATTTTCCGCGAGATCATCATCCAGCTCGACAAGCACGCGCCGGACGCCATCCTCGTGGTGGCGACAAACCCCGTTGACGTACTGACGTACGTTTCCCAGAAGCTAAGCAGCCGGCCGAATCGGCGCATCCTGGGCACCGGGACGCTGTTGGATACGGCCCGATTCCGGGCGCTGCTGGGGCAGCACTACGGTGTAGACCCCCGGTCGGTGCACGCATACATCCTCGGTGAGCACGGCGACTCCGAGGTGCCCATTTGGAGCAACGCCACGATTGGGGGACAGCAGATCGAGGGCCGGACCGTACTGGGAAAGGCGTGGGAGGAAGAGGCGATGCGGTCGATCTTCGAGCAGGCGCGCAACGCGGCCTACGAGATCATCGACCGGAAGGGCCACACGGACACGGCCATTGGCCTCGTCATTGCCCGCATCGTCCGTGCCGTGCTCGAAGATCAGCAAAACGTACTGCCCGTCAGTACGCGCACCAACGGCGCCTATGGCATCGACGACATGTGCCTGAGTGTCCCGTGTGTCGTGGGGCTGGAGGGGATGGAAAAGCGCGTGGAGCCGGAGCTGAGCGACGATGAGCGGGAGGCCCTTCGCGACTCTGCGCAGGCCCTCCGTGAGAGCCGCACCGACCTGACGGTGGGGACGTAGGAACTACCGGTGGATCCCACGGGAAGACAGGCGAGGAGCCCCGCAAGCCTACGACGTCGGAAGATCCGGCTTGGTCACGCCCGCATCTTTCTCGTCCGTAGCGGCGCCGTCGCCGGTAGGGGCCGCGGCGGGCTCATCGCCCGCTTCGGCGTCCTCGTCCCAGTTTTCGATCGCCTCCAGGACGGTGTCCACGATCTCGTCCTCCGGGACCGTATCCACCACCTCGCCGTGCTTGAAGAAGTGGGCACGGCCTCGTCCCAGAGAGACGCCGAGGTCGGCCCCCTCGGCCTCCCCGGGGCCATTGACGGCACATCCCATGAGGGCGACGTCGAGGTCCTTGTCGAAATTCTGTTCGGCAATCGCTTCCTCCACCTCTTCCACGACGGTGAAGAGGTCGCCCACGAGGCGCCCGCAGGTGGGGCACGCGATGATGTTGACGCCGGGCCGCCCGATGCCGAGCGACTTGAGGATGCGGTGGCCCACCTTCACCTCCTCTACCGGATCGGCGGCCAGGGAGACGCGAATTGTGTCGCCGATGCCGTCGGCCAGCAGCGCCCCGAGCCCGATTGAGCTCTTGACCGTGCCCGTGTCGAGCGAGCCGCTCTCGGTGACCCCCAGGTGCAGTGGGTAGTTCGTCTCCTCGGCCACCTTGCGGTAGGCCTGGATCATCATGTAGGGGTCGGAGTGCTTCACCGAGATGACGAGGTCCTCGAAGTCGTTGCGGGCGCAGACCTCCACGTGGCGCATTGCGCTCTCGAAGAGGGCCTGCGGCTTGGGGTAGCCGTGCTTGTCGAGGATGTCCTCCTCCAGCGAGCCGGAGTTGACGCCGATTCGGATGGGCGTGCCGGCCTCCTTGGCGGCCTGCAGCACCTCGCGCTCCCACTCGCGCTTCCCAATGTTGCCGGGGTTGATGCGCACCTTGTCGATGCCCGCCTCAATGGCCTTGAGGGCGTACTGGTAGTTGAAGTGAATGTCGGCCACGATGGGCACAGGGGCGCCCTGCACGATGTCGTCGAGGGCGTCGGCATCCTCGGGGCGCGGCACGGCCACCCGCACGATGTCGGCGCCGGCATCGACCACCCGCTCAATTTCGTTGAGGGTTGTCTCCACCTCGTGCGTCTTCGAAACGGTCATGGTCTGGACAGAGATCGGCGCCTCGCCTCCGATCTGAACATCGCCAACCTGAACGGGGCGGGACGAGCGACGAGGACGTTCCATAAACCGAAGCGAGCTTGGTGACGAACGTGGGCGTGAAGGCAAATGGACGGCGCACACTGAGTCCGCGTCTGCGGCCGACTCGGCATTGATGCGCCGGCAAACGATCCGGTAGACACTCGGGCACGTCTGGGTCGTTCCGGCCCCGCGACGCAGCCCTGGTGGTCTTGAAGGGCTTGTTCGTAGAAGGCGTCAGGACTCGCTGGCCTCGTACAGGATGCGCTTTTCTTCCTCACTGAGCGCGTCGTATCCCTCCTCGCTGATCTTGTCGAGAATGCGATCCACCCTCTTGGTGGGGCTGGGCGACGCGTTCGACGCACCGTTGGCGTCGCTGGGGCGCTGAGTGGGGGGGGAGTCCGACGACGAAGAGGAGGACTGGAACCAGCCCCTGACACGGGCCCACAGCCCGGCGCCGGAGCGGCGGGACGAGCGGCCCCGAAACAGAACGCCGATTCCGGGCAGTGTCCCGAGGGCCCCCTGCTGATTCTTCGCATACAGGAAGCCGGTGAGGGCGCCGCCCCAGTGGGCCGCGACGGCCGTGTCGCCGCGGGGACGCAGGGCCATCAGCGCGTCGATGCCCAAAAATCCGATCACGACCCACAGCAGGGGGACCACCCCAAAGAAGAGCAGTCGGATCTGCTTGTACGGGTATAGGATCGCCACGGTCGTGAGCACGCCGAGCACCGAGGCAGAGGCCCCGAGCACCGGAATGCTGCGTCCCCCCACCATGCCCCCCGAAATGCTAGGTGCGATCGGGCTTAGCAGAAGGCAGATCAGCGCGCCGCCGACGGCCGTCGTCACGTAGACGCTCCAAAACTGCTCCGAGCCGTGCATCCGCTCAAATTCGCGCCCGATCCAGAAGAGCAGCAACATGTTCACCCCAATGTGAAACAGCCCGGTGTGCATAAAGCTGTACGTCACCAGCTGCCAGGGCTCCAGCAGGATGTCGGGAAACACCGGGTGCAGCGCCAGGTGCGACCGGACGAACATACGTCCGGTACCCCACAGATTCAGAAACTGCATGGCGACCCACACCCCCACGTTGATGGTGATGATGGTGCGCAGCGCCGACGGCTGCCGGTAGTACCACGTCTTGAAATCGTACACGATCGATCGCTGGGCTGTTGACCCCAATCGGAGGCAGAGGAAGAGCGGGCGTCGTTTCGAGTGCCCTGTTCACCGAACACACGGGCTTATACCGTGGAGCGAGGGCAAGGTTTGCTCCGTCAACGCTCCCACGCCTCGTTTCGCTGGGTCGTCGATCGTCTGTGTGCTCGGCTTCCTGGAAGGGGGGATGCGAAGGGTGAACCGTGACTTGAGCAGCCTCTTGCGCATCCCCTTCACGTTTCACGTCCCGGGGTACGATGCCGTATCACTCGAAAGACTGATCCATGAGGACCTGCTTTGATTGTGGATCGGATGGGGGACGCGAGCATCGATGAGCCGACAATCGGTGCATGGCCGAGGGCTGTCGTGGGGCGCCCTAAGCGTCAGCGACGCGACGCGAAGCTAGTGCTGTCGGGCAGTGAAGTGCGTTCAGAGCGCTGCCGCCTGAGCCCGGAGGCGATGTGCAGGCCCTCACTGCCGCTTGGAGCCCCGAGACAGAAAGTGAAACAGGTTCTAAGAGCGCACTACACAGTCCCGGACGCCCCTACCATCGCATTGTGCGCTCCGGCTGCACCGGCAGCTTGCCCCGCCAGTACTGGATCAAGAGGAAGCCGATCACCATGCCGCCGAGGTGGGCAAAGTTTGCCACCCCTGCCTGCGTGCCCGTGACCGCCGAGTAGAGCTCCAGCGCCCCAAACCCGGCGACGAGCCACTTGGCCTTGATCGGAAACAGAAACCAGATGTAGATCGGCTGATTCGGAAACATCATGCCGAAGGCCAAGAGAATGCCGTACACCCCGCCGGAGGCCCCCACTGTTGGAATGGGGGCACTCACGAATGCAAGGTGGGTCAGGGCGGCGCCCACGACGCACGCGAAGAAGAATGATACGAATCGCTGCGACCCCCACCGATTCTCGACCTGAACCCCAAACATCCAAAGGGCAAACATATTGAAAAACAGGTGTCCGAAGCTCCCATGCAGGAAGCTGTAGGACACCAACTGCCAAGGCCAGAAATCAGGGCCAGCAGTCCCGGGGGGGTAGAGGGGCATGAGGTCGAGTACGCTCGCCAGTATCGAGGATTGTGCCAACGTCTCGACCGTTACAAACTGCGCCAGGAAGAACAGGCCGTTGAGAATAAGGAGGTTCTTGATCACCGGGGGCATCATCGAAACTCGAGTGGGGGGCCGGTGCTGGGTGCGTCGCGGCATGCGTGGGGGGCGTCTTGTTCGGGAGAAGGATGGGCCGCACGAGTGTGCGGAACCATCCATAGGTTTTACGCCTTGCGGGGGTGTGCGTTCGGGCCGGCGGAAAAAGGACCCATCATGACTCCTCATCACTGGTTGTCTCCCTGTTCGGTCCCGTGGTTCTCTTCGTTTCCGACATGCACTTTGGGCGCGGGGCCCGCTCGGCGGAGCGAAAGAAGGAGGCGGCGCTGATCGAGTGTCTAAAGGCCCACGCGGCAGACATTGACCATCTGTATCTCTTGGGGGACGTGTTCGATGGCTACATCGAGTATCGTCACCTCGTCCCAAAAGGATTCGTCCGGTTTCAGGGGCTGCTCGCGCGCTGGACCGATCGCGGGATTCCGGTCACGTATCTGCTCGGCAATCATGACCCGTGGCACCAAGACCACTTTTCGAAGGAGCTGGGCGTCACGCTCATTCCGGACGCGCTCGAGACCACACACCTGGGACATCGTCTGTACCTCGCGCACGGGGACGGCTTGGCGGCCGATCCGCCACGGTCTTGGCTGCGGGCACTGCTTCGTCACCCGGTGCCGGTGGGGCTCTACCGGTCCCTGTTGCCCGCGGACGTCGGGCTCGGCCTTGCCCGTTGGGTGAGCCAGCGGCTCCACGACCGGGACGAGGAGGACCCCACCACGCCCGCCCGCCTCCGTGCACAGGCCCACCGGCTTCTCCGGCAGAAGGCAGTGGATGGGGTGATTCTGGGGCACGGCCATGTGCCTGCCCTGGATCGTGGCCCAGAGGGGGGGTACCTCAACACCGGCACCTGGTACGAACGGCAGACTTTTGCTCGTTTGGACGGGGAGGGACTGCACCTCCAGCGGTGGAACGGCGCGCGCGCTCAGGACATTGAATCCGTTCCGCTGTGACAGGTCGCCCCCGTCGCCCTCGCTTGTTCTCCAACACCGGCCCGCTGCTCCATGTCTGAGTGGTCCTATTCCGACGAGGAGCTCGATCAGTACTTCCAAGACCGGTCCGCCCGGAAGGGGGCTGCCCCGAACGGCGGCCCGCCAGGGGAGGAGGATCGTTCCCGGCGCCCTACCACGGGGCTGCGGGGCTTCTTCCACCGGCGAATATCGGATCCATGGAGGGCCCAGGCCGCCGCCGTCCTCTCTGTCCTCACGGGAGGGATGGTAATCGGGCTGCTTGCGGCGGGGCTGTATGTGTGGTCGCTGACCGACGACATTCCGTCTACGGAGCGCCTCGAAGACCCCACCATGCAGCTGGCCACGATCGCGTACACGGCCGACGGCGAAGAGCTGGCCCGGTATGCCCGCCAGAATCGTTCCTGGGCCCCCTACGATAGCATCTCCGCCTCCGTCACCGATGCACTGATCGCCACGGAGGATCAGCGGTTCTACCAGCACTGGGGCGTGGACCCGCAGGCCATCATGGCCGCGATGGTCGACATCCTGACGGGCGGCTTCCGGGGGGCGTCGACCATCACGCAGCAGCTCGCGCGCAATCTCTACAACAAGGAGGTGGGGCGGGCGGTCACCATCCCGCGCAAGATCCGAGAAATGGTGACCGCCGTCGAGCTGGAACGACGCTACACGAAGCGGGAAATTCTGGAGATGTACCTCAACACCGTGAGCTTCGGGGGAAACGTGTACGGCATCGAGTCCGCGGCGCGAACGTATTTCGGCGAACGGGCCGCGCAGCTCGGGCCCCTCCAGGCCGCGACCCTCGTGGGCATGCTGCGGGCGACCTCCTATTACAACCCAGTGCGCAACCCGCAGAACGCGAAGCAGCGACGGAACGTGGTCCTGCGGCTGATGCGGGAGCAGGACGTCCTCGACGCGGCCTACTACCGCGAGCATGTGGACGACCCGGTCCGGGCCGACTATCACTCGTCCCGCCTCTCCGCGAGCCTCGCGCCGTACTTCGCCGAGCACGTGCGCACGACCCTGTCGGACTGGGCCACGAAGGAGAGGCACAGCGACCATCCCCTCCACGGGCGTGACATCTACGGCGACGGGCTGCGGGTGTACACGACGCTCGACTCCAAGCTGCAAGAGCTGGCTCGGGCGTCGGTCAGACACAACATGACGGCCCTCCAGACGGTGGTGGGCTACCAGTGGAGCGAGCCCTCGCCGGGCCTCTACAGCAGCTCGCTTGAGGACTATCGCTCGCTCACGCCGGGCGAGGACCACGAGCCGTTCGCGCACTTCTGGAAATCCAACCCTGAGGTCCTCAACGACTTCATCCGTCAGACGACCCGCTACGACACGCTGCGCGCCCGTGGGGTGGGACCGAGGGCGGCGGTCGATCGGCTCCGCGAAACCGACTCGTTTCTGGACTCGCTGAAGACAGCAAAGAGCCGCCTGGGGGCCGGCCTTGTCTCGCTCGACCCTCGCAATGGGCACGTGAAGGTGTGGATCGGAGGGCGCGACTTTGAGACCGACAAGTACGACAAGGTCGGCATCGCGGAGCGCCAGCCAGGGTCGACGTTCAAGCCCTTTACCTACACCGCCGCCATCGACAACGGCTACTCGCCCTACGACACGCTCCTCGACAGCACGTTTACGTGGGAGGATGCAGGGGCGGACACAACGTGGTCGCCCAAGAACTACAACGGGAAATCCTCCGGCGAGATGTTAACCCTGAGCCAGGGGCTGGCCAACTCCAAAAATACGATCACGGCCCGGCTTGCGCTTGACCTGAATCCGCGCACGGTCACCACGTACGCACGCCGGATGGGCATTCCGGAAGAGAACCTGGAGGCCGTCCCGTCCATCGCGCTTGGCACCAGCAACGTGCGACTGCTCGACATGGCCGCGGGCTACAGCACCCTGGCAAACGGCGGGCTGTACAACGAGCCGGTCGCCATCACCCGCGTCGAAGACCGGTACGGCAACGTGCTCTGGGAGGCGTCCCCGAGTCCCCGAGAGGCCCTCTCCGAGCGGACGGCCTACACGGTCGTGGACATCATGCGCGGGGCGATCGACTATGGCACGGGCATGCGCATCCGCACGCAGTTCGGGCTCGGGGACTACGATCTGGGGGGGAAAACGGGGACCACCGATCGGGCGGCGGACACCTGGTTCATGCTCATGCACCCGGAGTTGGTGAGTGGGGCCTGGGTGGGCTTCGAGGACCAGCGCCTGACCTTCCGGACGAACTTTTGGGGACAGGGGGCGCACACCGCCCTCTTCCTCGTGGGGGATTACTACCGGCGCATCACCGAGACGGACGAGGTGTCGCTTGCAGACACGTCCTTCCCGCTGGTGGAGGGGTACGGTGCCCCGGAAGACACGACCGGCGGCCAGAATGAAGGACGTGTCGGCTGGTAGGAGAGGGCTGGCGCGTGCCGCATCGCAACGTGCGAACGGAGGCGTCCCGGCCTGTCTCCCAGACGGTCCTTTTGCGAAGACGGGCCGTGTCCCCGCAACACTCGCTCCCCGACCCCCACCGCTCAATCTCGTGAGGCTCCTCCACACCGCCGACATCCATCTGGGATTCAAGACGCACGGGCAGCGCGACTCGGACACGGGCCTGAACACGCGGCTGCTCGATGTGCAGGACTCGCTCGAGGCCGTGGTGCAGCGGGCCCTCGACGCGGACGTGGACGCGTTTCTGTTCTGCGGAGACGCCTACCACACCGCCGACCCGACCCCCACGCAGCAAGACATTTTTGTCCAGTGCCTTCGGCCCCTCGCCGACGCGGACATTCCGGTCGTGCTGATTGTGGGCAACCACGATCACCCCGTCACGTTCGGCCGTGCCTCGTCACTCGACATCTTCGATCACATCGCCGGGGAGGTGTACTGCTACCGCCGGCCGGCGTCCAATGTCCAGGTCATCGATACGAAGAGCGGGCCGCTCCAGCTCGTTCCGCTGCCCTGGCCCATCCGCAGCCAAATCCTGGCCAAGGACGAGTACCGTCGCATGGGGCCGGACGAGCTCCGTCAGTTCGTGGAGGAGCACTATGTCACGTATGTTCAGCGCCGGGCCGCCGAGATCATGGACGAGGCAACGGGCGTCACGCCCGGGGGCACTGAGCATGCCCTGTCGCCCGACGTGCCCACCGTGCTGGCGGGGCACGTGACTGTCCAGGGAGCAGCGCTGTCGGGCTCGGAGCACACCACCACAATTGCGTCGGAGCCGATGTTTACCGTCGGGCAGCTCGCCGTGCGTCCCATCGACTACGTCGCCCTGGGCCATGTGCATCAGCCGCAGAACCGCAACGAAGAGGGCCATCCCCCCGTCGTCTATTCCGGCAGCATCGAGCGTGTGACGTTCAATGAGGCCGGCGAGGACAAGGGCGTTCAATTGGTGGACATCGACCCGGAGCGCGACCCGGTCACCCGTACAACCTTCGTCGAAACGCCGGCCCGTCCGTTCGTGGCGGTGGCGGTCGACGCCCGAGACGCGGACGACCCGACCGAGCAGATCCTCTCGGCAATTCGGATGCGAGACGTCACGGACGCCATCGTGCGGGTCCGCTACCGTGTGCGGGAGGAGCAGGTGGCACAGGTGGAGTCCGAACGGCTCCGAGAGGCCTTGGCGGCGGCCGACACGGTCGCTGGCATCGAACGAACCGTGGACCCGGCCGACCGCAAGCGACGAACGGCCGTCACGCGCGCGTCCGGGCTTGAGGACGCGGTGCGCCAGTACGTGGGGCAGCACGACGAGCTGTCGGGGATGGAGGAGGACCTCGTAGAGGCAGCCCTGGCGCTCGAGGCCGAACTGGACGCCAACGAGACGGACCCGGGGTGAGTACCGTTTCCCGACGAGGCCAGAAGGAGACTCTTGGGCTTGCCCGCATCCCTGGAGTAGTCGTGCCGAATCTGTAATTGACGTGAGGGCACTGGGACACGGTTGAATGTCCGCTCACCTACCTCCATCTTATGGGCATCCCATTATTCATTCCGTGCCCGAAGCTGGAAACGTACGGCTGCACAGGCCGTGCGAACAGCTTCGCAATCAATGCACCAAACACCCGTGGATATCGAAAATTGCACCGTAGTCGTCCCGCGAAAGGAAGACACGACCAAAGAGGAAGAGCCTGTCGAAGTGTGGCCCTTGGTTGAGGCAGCGCTTGACAAGGTTGACGCCGACCCGACCACCTACCAAGCGGCCGAGGCGGCCATGGAGGTGAGCGACGGCTGTGCAACCCTGGCCAACTTCCTGATCAGCCAGGCCGAGCAGGTCGAACAGATGGACTATCGCTTCAAGGTCCCTCTGGTCGTGCTCGGTGCCCAGCTCGCCCGTGAGGATGATGGTTCGACACCCATCTACGACCCCGACGAGGGAGCCTTTCACTTCGAAACCGACGAGCACCACTTTGCCTTTGAGGTCTTCGAAGACTGGACGGTCGACTGGGAAGAGGTGGCCGATCGGATCGAAAAGGGGTACAACTGGGACGGCGTTGAGAAGCAGGTCTGGGCCCTCGATTGGCTTATGGCCTACCTCGAGGTTCCTTCGGACGACTACATGGTCGATGACGAAGGGGACGACGACGATCAGTATTACAGCCGTATCTGACTGCGGCTGAGGCCCTTCGTTGTCCCGGTTCTGCGCCGTCCGACGTACCGCTCTAGGGGGAGTGCTTCCGAGCGAACACCCACTCTGTACCCGTTCCAAACGGATGTCGCCCCCCTTAGGTCAGTCTGTGGCTGGCATGAGGTGAGTCCGGACCCCCAGCGGGCCTGCGCGGAGCATTTCCTGGGCCGCCCGGGCCGCATCCGCCGCGTTGAAGAGGCCGTACACGGCACTGCCGGATCCGGAGAGAGAGACGTAGGCGGCGTCGGTCTCCCGCAGGGCCGCTCGGACCGCACCGACTGCCGGCTCCGCTGCCACCACGGGGGCCTCAAAGTCGTTGCCAAGGGCCTCTTGCCAGTGAGATGGGTCCTCTGAGAGCACGAGGGATCGCAGGCTGGGCCGGTTGGCCTCCGTGGGGGTTACCTGGCCGTAGGCCCAGGGTGTGGACACCGTGACGGTCGGAACGGCGACGAGAAGAGAACAGGGCAACCGGTAGGGCGCCCCGTCTTTGGAAAGGGGCGACAGCGTGTCGCCGCGTCCTGTGGCGTGGGCTGCCGGAGGCGCCGTGAGAAAAAACGGAACATCGGCCCCGATCGTCCCGCCGATCTCTCGGAGGGTCTCGAGGGACGCGTCCAGGTTCCACAGCCGAGTGAGAAGGCGGAGCGTGGCCGCGGCGTCGCTGGAGCCACTGCCCAGTCCGGCGCCGTAGGGCACCCGTTTTTCGAGGTGAAGGGCAGCGCCTGCGGTCACGTCGAATGCGTCTGCGAGCCGGTGGGCTGCCTGGAGGCACAAGTTGTTCTCGTCCGTGGGCAGCGACGGGTCCGAGCACGTGAGGGAGAGCGTCCCGGCCGGCGCCGCGGCAATCGTGTCGGCCCAGTCGATCCGGTGCAGGATCGTTTCGATGTCGTGGTACCCGTCCGGGCGCTGACGGAGGACGTGCAGGCCCAGGTTGATCTTGGCCGGGGCGTTTTGCGTGAAGGGCATCGGCGAAGGTAGATGGGGAGGAGACGCATGAAGCAGCACGGAGGAGTGGCCGCCGTCCCGCACGTTCCCGGGGCCGAGGGCCTGGAGCTGTGGGGCTATGGGGACTGCGAGTCGGAGGGGGAGAGATTGGTGATGCGGGCGCCCTCAGAAGGAATGGGTGAGATCCAGGCTTCTGCAGACACGTCGTGCTGCGTGAAGGCGCCGATCATGGCGTCCCGCACGCGCTCGGCATGGTCGGGGCCCGTGCACCACGCGAACAGGGTGGGGCCGGCGCCCGAGAGGGAGCAGCCCAGGGCGTCGTGGGACAGGGCCGCGTCCTGGACGTCCGCGAAGCCCGGAATGAGTGCGGCCCGGTGGGGCTCCACAATCAGGTCACGCAGGGCGCGCCCGATGAGTGCGAGGTCGTCGCGGTAGCAGCCCGCCACGAACGCGCCCAGGTGAGCCGTCTGCCGCACCGACTTGGACAGCGGTACGGTGTCGGGCAGGCACGCCCGTGCGTCCTGGGTGTGGAGGACGCGGTTCGGGCGGATGAGGACGCAGCGGACGTCGGAGGGGACCGGAATCGGCACCACGTCCGGCGGGGTCATCTCGCGGGTGAGCACGAGGCCGCCGAACAGGCAGGGGGCGACGTTGTCGGGGTGTAGGTCGCCGCTGGCCACGGCTTCTCCGGCCAGCGCGTGGGGCAGCAAGTCCGCCGGTGACCAGGAGGTCGGAAGCAGCGCGGCCCCGGCCACAACTGCGCCTACGGCGGAGGCGGCCGAGCCCCCGAGTCCCGACCCGAGCGGAATTCCCTTTTCGATGGAGACCTCGAACCCGTCGTCCAGGCCCACGGCGTCCCGAAGAGACCGGAGGGCGACGGAGGCAGTGTTGTCGGCGGGTGCCGTGGGCAGGTCGGGGGCCCGCCCTGTGATGGAGCCGACCCGGACCGTGGGTGTGTCGAGCCGCCGCACCGTCACCCGGTCGCCGAGGCCGTCGATTGCGCCCCCGAGCACGTCGTACCCCACGGCGACGTTGCCCATGGAGGCGGGAGCGAATACCGTTACTTGGTCGGCCATTGGGGTCACTTTCTCATTGGATCGTTGCTCGGTGTCGCAGGAAGCAGGACGTGTGAGTTGGAAGCGAGCCCGGTTCGCACGCCGAAACGGGTTCGTTGTCTTCTCTCGACTCGCTGTGTTTTTGCTCTCCCATCCGTGCCTCAACACTTCCCGTCTCTCGCGTTCCCACGCACCCGTCCGACTACGAGATTAGGCGGAGCAGGTCGGTGAAGACGCCTGCGGCGGTCACCTGGGGGCCGGCGCCGGGGCCCTGCACGATGAGAGGCGTGTCGGCGTACCGGTCTGTCTGAAAGCGGACGATGTTGTCCGTGTGATTGATGCGGGCGAAGGCATGGTCGACGGGGTAGCGGCGCAGGCGGACCGAGGCGTCGCCGTCGCGCGTGACGCTGCCTACGAAGCGGAGGACCTTGTCGTTGGCCCGGGCGTCCCGGAGGAGCTTGGTCATGTCCGCGTCATGTTCGGGGAGGCGATCCAGAAACGACGGGACCGAGCCGTCGCGGAGCGGCCCCGGCACGAGCCCGTCCACGGACACCTCGTCCAGCCCCAGCGACACGCCCATCTCGCGTGCCAGGATGACCACCTTGCGGGCCACGTCCATGCCGGACAGGTCGTCGCGGGGGTCGGGCTCGGTGAAGCCTTCGTCCCTGGCCTGACGAAGAATCGCGGAGAAGGGCCGCTCGCCGTCAAACGCGTTGAAGAGATACGACAGGGTGCCGGAGAGGATGCCCTCAATCCGGTGTACCTGGTCGCCCGTCTCGGTGAGGCTGTTGAGGGTGCGCAGAATGGGCAGGCCCGCCCCGACCGTCGTCTCGTAGCGGTACTGGGGCCCGGGCCCTCGGCTGGCGGCCTGGAGGGCCTGGTACGCGTCCCAGGCACCGGTATTGGCCTTCTTGTTGGGCGTGACCACGTGAATGCCACGCTCCAGCCACCCCCGATAGTGGCGGGCGATGGCCCCGCTGGCCGTGCAGTCGACGATCGCCGTGTGTGGGTGGTAGTCCGTCTGCACGTGGTCGACGAAGGCGTCGAGATCGGCCGCGTCGCCCTCGGCCAAGTCGTCGCGCCACGTCCCAAGGTCGAGGCGTTGTTCGGCCCGGAGCATGCGCGAGGACGTGGCGATCCCCCGCACGCGGAGATCGATGTCCTGTTCGTCGCGGAGCCGATCGGCCTCGGTACGGATCTGGTCAAGCAGGGCCGCGCCGACGTTTCCGGCCCCGAGGACGCCGATGGACAGGGTCCGCTTCGAGAGATAAAAGCCCGCGTGGACGGCCCGCAGGGCGCGGTGGGCGTCGTCCCCGTCCACGACGGCCGAGATGTTGCGCTCCGAGGAGCCCTGCGCGATGGCTCGCACGTTGACGCTGGCCTCGCCGAGGGCTCCGAAGAAGGTGGCGGCGACGCCGGGCGTGCCGGTCATGCGGTCCCCCACGACGGCGAGGATGCTGCAGTCGGGCACCAGCTCGACCGTCCGGAGCTGGCCGCGATCCAGCTCGGCGTAGAAGGCCTGCTCGGCGGCCTTGCGGGCGACCTTCGCCTCTGCCTGCGGCACGGCGAAACAGATCGAGTGCTCGGAGCTGCCCTGCGAGATGAGAATGACGGACACGCCTTCGTCCTCCAATGCGTCGAAGAGCCGCCGGGCAATGCCGGGCACCCCGATCATGCCGCTGCCCTCAAGGTTGAGAAGGGCCACGTCGTCGATTGTCGAGAAGCCCTTAACGACCGACGCGCCGTCGTCCTCGAGGTGAATGCGGGTGCCGGGCCGGTCGGGCGCAAAGGTGTTGCGGATCGTGATTGGAATCTCGTGCTCGATGGCCGGCGACAGCGTGCGCGGATGAATGACGCCGGCGCCGAAGTAGGCCATCTCCAGGGCCTCTTCGTAGGACAAGACATCGAGGCGACGGGCATCGGGGACGTACCGGGGATCGGCACTCATCACCCCGTCCGTGTCCGTCCAGATCGTGAGTGCCTCGGCCCCGAGCAGCGAGGCAAAGAGGGCGGCGGAGTGGTCCGAGCCGTTCCGGCCCAGCGTGGTGGGCACCCCGTCGGGCGTGGTGGCGATGAAACCGGTGGCGACGAGAATGTCGAACTCGCTGCGGGCGGCTCGCCAGTTGGCAAACTGCCTTCGGGTGGCGTCCCAGTCGACCACAGGCCCCAGCTTCTCGTGGGTAACGACGAGCACCTCGCGGGCGTCGCAGACGGCGGCCGACAGGCCCCGGCTGCGCAGCACCCCGCCGAGCAGGCGGGTAGACCACAGCTCGCCGTATCCAGCCACGAGGGCGCGCGTCGTGTCGGGGGCCGTGCCCATGAGGTGGGTGGCCCGGAGCACGTCGGCCAGGTCGTCCAGGTCCTGGTCCAGCGCGTCCAGCACAGAGGCCGCGGTGTCCCTGTCGAGCAGGTCGGAGACCATGGCCCGCTGATCGTCGCGGAGCGATTGAAGGCGATCGGACAGGCCGTCGGGGTCGGTGTGCGCGTTCTCGGCGAGGGCGAGCAGGCGGTCTGTAACCCCGCTCACGGCGGAGACCACGACCGCAAGGGGACGGTCACGGTCGCCAAGAAGGTCGGCCACATGCCGGATGCGTGCCGGTGTGGCAAGGCTGGTCCCGCCAAACTTGTGAACGCGCCAGTCGGTGGAGGCAGGGACGGACGATCTCATGCGGGGAGGAGCGCGTTGGAGAAGTGGACCCGTGGCGGGCGATGGGTGCCTCGTGAAACGGGAGAGGCACGGCGCCGGTCGCCTCGTGCTCCCACACGGAACGGACGGAAAGCACTTATCGAGATTCCGTGGCGTCTCCGCCGATCAGCGTTGCAAGGAGACGGTGCATCTGTGAACGGCCCGTCTGGAGGACCGTGCCGTCGGGGGAGGAAGCGACGGGTCCCCCCGTCCGGTGCTGAGCCGTGAGGAGCGCAAGGGCCATGACGTTCAGGTCCATGTGGCGGGCCGCAAGCACCTCGGGCACCACGCCCGTCCCCACGGCGTCGGCCCCTAGCCGGTGGGCCATCCGGTGCTCGGCCATTGTTTCACGGTGAGGCCCGAGAAGGCCGAGGTAGATGCCTTTTCGCAGAGAGATCCCTTCGCTTCGTGCCGCATCGCTGGCCCGTCGCCGGAGGGCTGCGTCGTAGGGCTCGGTCATGTCGGGAAAGCGTGGGCCCCAGGCGTCCACATTGGGCCCCACGAGCGGATTCTGTCCCTGAAAGTTAATGTGGTCGGTCAGTAGCATCAGGTCGCCACGACCCGCCTGTGCGGCAACGCTGCCGGCTGTTGCCGTCAGAAACAGGGTATCCACGCCCGCAGCGGCGAGCATGCGCACGGGAAAGGCGACCTCTCGGGGCGTGTGCCCCTCGTAGAGGTGGAGGGTCTGGTCCAGCTCCACGACCCGGGTTTCGCCCAGGGTGCCCACCGTCAGCGTTCCACTCGTCCCGGGGTAGTGTGGAAGGTCGGTGTGTGGAATCGTACGCTCAACTCGCCCCTCTTGCAAGATGGGGGCCAGGTCTGTGTCGTGAACGACGGCCACGGTTGGGGCAGCCGTGTCCACGTCGGGGAGGGCGGCGGCCGCCGCGTCGACCTGTTGTTTGTACGCGGCGGTTCCGTCGGCGGTGAGGGCGGAGGGGTTGGGGGCGGTAGGCATGCGGAGGGGAATCGAGGGCAGTCTGTCGCGGAGGAACGGGAAGCGAAGAGAACCGACGTTTAGTCTTCCATGTCTTCGAGGATATTCCAGATCTTCTCGATCTCCTCGGAGGTGCCGTCCTCATCGTCCCCGGAACGATTCTCAGCGTTCGACTCGTCCGCCTGTCCCGTGTCGGACGTGGGCTCGTCGGAGGCGTCGTCCGTCTCGTGGCCCGGGGCATCGAGGGAGCTCTCCGGTGCATCGGTTGGAGAAGTGTCCTGCTCATCCTGCTCGGGAGGATCATCCTCGGATGGAGTGGGGGGGGGCTCCTCCTCCGCGACATCGTCCGTGAAGCTCTCCGACGGGGAGCGGTCCTCGGCCGACGCGTCGGTCGAAGAACCGATGTCGGTTAGAGGCTCGGTCTCGGGAACGCCCTCCTCGCCCGACGCGGAATCCGCTTCGGGCGAATCGGGATCGTCGACGCGGTCCGGGCCGGATGGCGCATCGGCGTCCATTGCGTCTGTGGTGTCTAGGGACGGGAGGTCGGGATCGTCCGGTTCCGCGTCGGGGGCTGGTTCCGAGCCCGCGTCGGGCGCGTCGTCTGCCTGGGCCAGGTCCGGGGCCGGGGGAGCCTCAGAGGGGGCGCCTGGGCCCGATGGGGACGTGGGATCGGACGACGGCGGAGACGAGGACTGCCCGCTTGTTGAGGCCGGTCCTGGAGACGCCGTCGACACCGCCCCGGATGGGTCACGGCCCTCGTCGTATGCTTCCAGCACCTCCAGCTCCGAGTTCAGGAAGGCCCGCAACTGCGCCACCGCCTCGGTACGCCGGCCTTGGAGATGGCGGATGTCGGCCCGCAACTGCTCGCGCTCGGTTTCTGCGTCGTGCTTGATTTCCTGGGCCTGCTCCTTGGCATCCTCCACAACGCGTTCCGCGTCCCGCTCGATGTCCGCCGCCTTCGCCTTGGCGTCCTGCACGATGCGCTCAGCCTTCTCGCGGGCATTTTCGAGCGTCTCCTCGGCGTTCTTGCGCGTCTGATCGAGGGCCTGCTGGAGGGCCTCCTCAACCTCTTGGTAGTGATCCATCCGGCTCTGCAGCTCCTCCACCTTGTTGTTCAGGCGGCGGCGCTCGTCCTCCAGGTCCTCCCACTGCTCGGCCACCATGTCGAGAAACGCGTCCACCTCCTGGGGGTCGTACCCACGGAGGCTCCGGTCAAACTCTCGCTTTCGAATGTCGAGCGGCGTGAGGGTCATAGCAATGGCGAGTTGGACGTGGAAGTGCGTGCGGCAACGGGACGGTTGGCGGTCTCGGCCGGATCGGTGGCCCGTTCCGATCCGCCGTGGGACGCCTGGGAGGGTTCAGGGGGCTACCCTGTGTTCACCGGACTGCCCTGACACTGTTTCGGGACCGTGCGGTTTTTGGGGCGGGCCGTGCCAGTCGAGAGACCGTCTATTCGTAGTCGCGAGGCCCGAAGATGGAGGTGCCGAGCCGGATCATGGTGCTCCCCTCTTCGATGGCCACCTCGAAGTCGTTGCTCATTCCGATGGAGAGCTCGCTCATCTCCACCTGCGGGTTGTCGGACGCGTCGTACGTCTCGAACAGCGCCCGCATCTTTTGGAATTCGCCCCGCACCTCTTCGGGATCGTCCACGAACGAGCCGAGGGCCATGAGCCCCTCGACGGCAAGGTGGTCGTACTGCGCACAGTGGTCGAGGTAGTCGTGCGTTTCGGACAGGGCGAGGCCGTATTTTTGCTCGTCGCCGGTGATGTTGACCTGCACCAGGCACGGGAGCACGCGGTCGTTCTTCGCGGCCCGTTTGTTGAGTGCCGCCGCCAGGCGGGGACTGTCGAGCGCGTCGAACCAGTCGGCGTGGCGGGCGATGAACTTGGCTTTGTTTCTTTGCAGATGGCCCACCATGTGCCACGTTACGTCGCCGCCTTCAAAGGCCCCGGGGCGGGCCTTGGCCTTGTCGCGGAGCTGTCGGGCCCGGTTTTCGCCAAAGTGCTCCAGGCCCGTGTCCGTCCCGGATTCAATGGCCTGCATCGGAAACGTCTTGGAGACGGCGACCACTGTGATCTCGTCGGGGGACCGCCCGGCCCGCTCGCAGGCCTGAACGATGCGCTTACGGACGGACTGGACGCGTTCCTCGACGGCCTCGGGGCGGATTTGGGCCTCCACCTCCGGGGTGGCATCCGGGATCTTGCTCATGTGCGGAACGGGGGCGTGTGTTGGGAAGCCGTTGCGGGTCGGGAACTGGTATCTCGGCAGCGGCGCGCATGATCCCGTACGGGTGTTTCGCACGGCCGAACGAGCCGAGTGCGGTGCGTGCCTCGCTGGGCTGGCGTCGGCCTCTACTGGGTCGGCTGCACGTCGAACGACACGACGCGGCCGCCCTGTGCAACGACGTGAACCTGAAGGGGGCGGCAACAGACGCCGCAGTCCTCGATGTAGGTCTGTTCGCGCACCGACGGATCGAGGAGGACGGCGGTTGTTTCCCAGCAGTGTGGGCACGTAAACGTCTGCTCGCGGACGTTCATGGCAGGGGCAGTTTGAAGAGGCGAGGGGACGAAATGCGACGGACCCCGCACGATGGTCCCACGGGGGGCACGAGACTGTTGGATGGGGCCCTCAGATCCGCGCGGGGCTACTACGTCTCCGTCCGGAGCACATCGAGCGGCGGGCGGTCGTACAGGCCGCGGCTGTTCCAGAGGCCGATGCCGATGGTCACGAGCACGGCGAGTACGAATGCCGTGAGAAGCACGAGTGGTGCGACGACGAAGGGGCCCTCGAAGACAAAGTACGAGAGGCCCCAGGCACCCGCCAGCGCGAGCAGCAGGCCCGTCGCGGCCGCGAAGGCCCCGAGAAAAAGGTACTCCACCGTCATGATGGTCTGTACGGTGCGGCGCGAAGCCCCCAGGGTCTTCAAAAGCACACTCTCCTCGGCCCGCTGGTAGCGGCTCACCACCACCGCTCCGGCCAGCACGATGAGTCCCGTAAACACGCTAAAGAGGGCCATAAACCGGATCACGTAGGCCAGGCGCCCGAAGAGGTCCTGGAAGGTGGAGAGAATGAGGGACAAGTCGATGGCGGACACGTTCGGGTATTCCTGAACGACGTTCCGCTGCGCCGCGGCCGCCACGTCGTCGTTGGGGGTGCGCCCGAGGAGGACGTGGGTCTGCGGGGCCGAACCGAGCACGCCCTCCGGAAAGACGACGAAGTAATTGGTGCCGACGCGCTGCCAGTCTACGTCGCGCAGGCTAGAGATGTAGGTCGTGACGGGCCGGCCCTGAACGTCGAACGTGAGGGTGTCCCCAAGGCCCACGTTCAGCTCCTCGCGGGCCATGCTCTGTTCCATCGAGACCGGAACGGCCTCGCCGGACTGCAGCGGATTGCCCTCGACGGCGCCGACAAACTCTCCCGCCACGACCGTCTCGCTCTTGGTGAGGCGGTCGCGGTACGTGACGCGGTACTCGCGCTCGTACGCCCAGTCCACGTCTACCGTCGAATCTTGCCGCAGGGCCTCAAGGGAGCGGCCCTGGAGGGCCTGCAGGCGCGTCGTCACGATGGGCTCGCTGGCCAAGACCGGAGCGCCCGCCGCCTCCACCGCGTCGCGGACGCCGTCGACCTGATCATTCTGGATGTCGAACAGGACGAGATTGGGCCGGTTTTCGCCGCCGGCCACCTGAATCTGCTCCAGGAGCGTGCGCTCCACGAGCACGAGGGTGGTGATGAGGAAGACGCCCAGGCCCAGGGTGAGCAGGAGGACGGTCGTCTGGTTGTGGGGGCGGTACAGGTTGGCCAGGCCCTGCCGCCAGGGGTAGGACCAGGACGTGGGAAAGAAGCGACGCACGCCCGCCATGATGCCGCGGGCCACGAGGGCGAGCACCCCGAACACAGTGCCCACGCCCGCGGCGTACCCGAGGCCAATTTCCCAGGTGGGGGCCTGCAGCACAGCGATGCCCGAGACCGCGGCCGCCACGGCGGCCGCCACGGCCCACCGGGCGGGGTCGCGCCAGCCCCCGGTGGAGGGGTCCACCTCGGTTCGCAGCGCCTGGAGCGGCGAGACGCCCCGCACCTCCAGCAGGGGCCACAGCGCGAAGAGGAGCGTCACGCCCAGGCCCACGACCAGCCCCAGGCCCACGGCGGTCCACGACACCGCAAAGCTGACCTCGACGGGGAGGAAGTCGGCCAGAAGGCGGGGCACGAAGGCCTGTAGGGCCACACCGAGGAGGCTGCCGAGCCCAGCTCCAATCAGGCCGAGCACACCGGCCTGGGCGAGGTAGATGCGAAACGTGCGTCCGGCCGTCGACCCCAGGCAGCGCAGGACGGCGATCGAGGTGAGGCGACGCTGCACGTACACGTGCACCGCACTCGCCACGCCGAGGCTTCCCAGCAGCAAGGCCACAAACCCGGCGAGCCCCAGAAATCGGTACAGGTCGCCGAGGCCATCCTGCCAGCCCGAGGCCGCCTCCTCGACGGTGTCGAGATCAAGGTCGTGCCGGTCCAGGTACGGGTCGATCTCCGCGATCAGGGCCTCAACGTCGCGGGCCTCCGCGAACGCAAACATCACCTCGTACTCCACGCGGCTCCCGCGGCCGAAGAGGGACGTGTCGAGCCGAGCCCGGGGCAGGTAGATGCGGGGACTCGCAGCCGAGGTAAAGCTGGATTCACCCGGGGCCTGCTTCAGCTCTCCGAGGATGGGGTAGTGCACGTCTCCGATTTGGACGGAGTCGCCCACCTCCACCCCAAACTGACGCAGCAACGCTCCGTCCACGAGCGCCCCGCCTTCATCCTGGTAGCGGGCCGCCGCGTCGTCCGGGCGCGTCTCCAGGGGGCCGTAGAACGGAAAGCCGCCCTCCACGGCCCGCACGGCGGAGAGCCGAGTGCCGCCGGTGGCGGGAAAGTAGGCCATCGACGCAAACGATACGCGGCGCGACTGGGTGCCACCAATCGAGTCGAGGAGCGCCTCGGTCGAGTCCCGAAGCGGCGAATCGCTCTCGATCTTCAGGTCGGCCCCCAAAAGTGTTTTCGACTCCCGGTCGACCGTCTGCGTCAGGTTTTCCCCGAACCCCCGAATGGCCACCAGGGCCGCGACGCCCAGTACCATCGCGGAGAGGTAGAGGGCCAAGCGTGTGCGGCTGCCGCGGCTGTCGCGCCAGGCCATCTTGAGAGTCCATGGGACGTTCTCGCTCATCCGGGCTCTAGAAAGCGTCAGTGGTGGGGCAGAAAAGGGGACGTGTGCAGAAAGGAGGCCGGAGGGGGGAAGAGAAGGCCACGCATCGCGGCCGGCATACGTGCGTTCTTGCCGGGAGGGGAACTGCTCTTCAGGCTACCTCAGCCCTGTGGCGTCGAATCGCTCCCCGAGGTCTTGGCACAGTGCCTCCAGGTGCTTCTGGTCCGTGGCATCAAAGGCCCCCCGCGTGTCGGAGTCGACGTCGAGCACGGCCAGCAGGTCGTCGCTTGGGGTAAGGACGGGCACGACGATTTCCGACTGGGTGGACGACTGGCACGCGATGTGATCCGGGGCCTCGGACACGTCCGCCCACAGTTGGGTCTCGCGAGCCTGTGCTGCCGCCCCGCACACCCCGCGGCCTACGTCAATGTGGAGGCATCCGTGCGGGCCCTGGTACGGCCCCACGAGCAGCTCCTCGTCGGAGACCGCCCGGTAGAAGCCCGTCCAGTCGTAGTGTGCGAATGAGTGGTGGAGCTCGCACGCTACAGTGGCCATGGCCGATACCCAGTCGGTAGGCCCGTCCAGCAGCGCGTCGATGCGGCGGCGTGTGTCGGTGTAGCGATCGGCTGTGTCCAGCGTGGGCGCGGACGCAGGAGAAGACATCGGAGACGGCTGGTCATGAACGAAGATGGTCGAGGACGGCCCGCGGGCGGGGCCGTGAGGAGCCCTTCTACTCCGTCACCTCCACCTGACTGGCGTAGAAGGCGACGTGGTCCTTAAGCTCGGACGCCTCGTCGGAGGGATCCGGGTAGTACCAGGCGGAATCCTCTGCGCGGTCGCCGTTGTCTACCAGGTCGTAGTAGTGGGCCTTGCCCTTCCAGGGACAGGTGGTGCGGTGCTCGCTTTTCCGGAAATAGTTCTCGTTCAGCGATTCGGGCGGGAAGTAGTGGTTGCCCTCAACGGTCACAGTGTCGTCGCTCTCGGCGAGAACGGTGTCGTTCCAAATGGCTTTCATGAGAGTCGGTGGGTTGTGAGAGAAGACACGAAAAGGAGGAAGCGATTTTGCCGTATTGGGAGTGAAAGACCCTGGCAATCCGTTACGGACCTGCAGCCGTCAGGTGCCATACCGTGTCGAAGTCGTTGCAGTATTCCCGGCGTCCCTCACGATGAAGCAGGATGTGGCAGCATGCGCGGCGTACAGGGGCAGCCCCCCACACTCTTCCATACCGCCGGGCGACGGCCACGGGCGTGAAAATGAGGAGAACGCCCCTTCGAGCCGCTCAGTCAGTACGGCGCCCGTGGTGGAAGAGAGGACATCGGGAAGTACGGCAATAATCGGGACCGGAACGCAGGGCACACTATTTCCACCGGTCCCGGTGGGGCTCGGGGCAAGAGCCTCCCCTCGCTCGGACGACCGGCCGCCATACGCCCCTCGTCGCAGACGCGCTCAACCTATTCAGACTTTGCGGTCGTCTTCTCTGCCTGGGCGGGCTGTGGGGCCGGCAGTGCAAAGGCCTTTGCCCAGTAGGCCTCGCCTCCGCGGCAGGCGTCAATTAGGCCACGACGTGCCATCCAGCCTTCCAGGTGCTCGTAGTACCGGGGCGCCATGGACGGGTCGTGTGTGAAGCACGGCAGGGTCGCCTCAAAGATCGCGTTCGTCTGGTCGTCCGTCAGGTCTGCCCCTGTGCGCCGCGCATAGACGGACCGCGCCGCCCTCTCCGTCGACCAGGGCCTCGGTGTGGTAGAAGCCGTAGTCGACCGGTGTAAATGCCTCGGGGCGCGGCCCCCCGAGCCGCCTGCGTTCCGTCCCTGGACGGCGGCGCTCCCTGAGTGGCTTCGGCCCGTACCTCGCGGACCGGCTACGCAAAAAACTGTCCGTGGAAGCCGTGGGGAATTGCGTGAGGCACCTCGGCCCGGGCCCGTTCGGCGAACGACGCCGCGTCGAGGAGGAGTAGGAACGAGCGGTCCGCCTCGGGGTCGAGCACCACCGAGAGCACCACGCCCTCGTCCTCGTTTGTGGCGTCGGGGGCCGGCACAAACACCGGCTCCCCGGGACACGTGCCGTCCTCGCGCCAGACGTCAGCGCTTCCGGTCTCCACGTCAACCTTGACGAGCTGATCGGCAAACTGGCCGTGGTGACGCTCGCCGATCCCGTAGACGTAGCCGTACGGCCGGGCACGGGCCTGTGCCTCGTGGATGCGGGGCAGTTCGATGGGCGTCCCGCTGAGCCGCTCACATTCTGCCGGTCCGCCCCCGAGGGGAAGACGGTACCGGCGCAGGCGTCCTGTTCCGGAGGTGGGCTCCGGGCCCCGCAACCGATCGAGGAAGTAGTCCTCGATGACCGATGCGTCCGGGTGCGCCACCACATCGCAGATGATCTCTCCGTCCCGCTCAAACGCATTTACGTGATGAAAGGCGAAGGCCGCCTCGGCCCTGCACGTTGCAACCTCCGACCCATCCCTCTTGCGCAGCACGTGGAAGCGAACGCCCCGCTCAGGGGCCCACTCGAAGTTCTGAATGAAGGGCTTCCCTTGGGCCAGCAGGCTCAGCGGATCGACGACGAGTGGCCACTCAGACAGGATCACGTGGCGCTCGGTCATGCCGAAACTGTGCATGTAGCTGGGCTTGTCCACGTCGAGCCTGGCGATGGGCTCTCGGGTGGGTCCGTCCGGGTCGATGTACCCGACAATGTACTGGGACTGCCGCCCGAAGGAGAGCATCTGTGTGAGGGTGCGTCCAGAGCCGGGCTCCACGTACGGGTGGGCCGTCGAGGTGTCGGCCCCAATCTCGTCCTCGTACTCCACCACGCCGGCGGTGGCGAGGGTGTCTGGGTCGAAAGCAATGGGGAGGGGCGTCGCCGTAAGCGCCACGTGCGCGTCACCGAGCCGGGCCACGTTGATGCTGGCGTTGTCCGTGGGCTTGGGATGGCCGGGCCGGAACAGGCTCATCACCCGCCCAAAAATCGACATGCAGGGGTCGGTCGCAAACTCCGAGCGCGCAATTCGGCCCTGCTCAAGCGCCTCGGCCCGACTCTGCGACTCGAGGAAGCGATTTCGGTACCCCACGTCCCCGTTCCCGATCTTGAACGCGTGAAGCATCGCGTGGCCGTCAAACCAGTGGTTGTATTCCTGACCCTCGACCTCAAACTGGGCCGGTCCGTTCCGGAGAAGGGTTCCGGTGAGCCACTCGGGCAGGTCCCCGGTCGTAGGAAGGCTTGGTCTGTGGATCTCCCGGCGGAGGTCCTCAAACCCGCGGCGGTAGTCGGCAGGCATTGGCAAAACGGCGCGATTCGTGTGGGGGGCGTTGGGGCTTCCGCGTCGGACACCCCAAAGAGCTCCTATGAAACGTGTGTGGCCCAAGGCGATTCGCACTTCTGATGTTTCAGAAGCTGTTTCGTGGATTGATGTTCAACCGACACGAGCGTAGCGACTGAGGAGGCCCAGCCGAGTACACACAGTGGGCGAAGCTGCAAAATGGTGCTCAAATGAGTCTCTGTAATGAGTCTCTGTAGCGGGGGCCGAGCAGGAGCGAGGTCATGCCCGTGGGGAGCTACCGGGCGAATGCAGAAGCCATCTTGCGCTGGGAGCGCAGCGACCAAGTACTTCCGGGGGGGCAGACAGCGTCTAATGCATCCACGAAGCAACGCTGCTGTGGAGGGGGGCGAGTTCACTCTCCTGTGCGGTTGCCTCGCGATGGCGAGTTGCGCTGCCCGGCCGGCAAGCCTCGTGCTTCGGAGGAGCTGTAACTCCGTGGCTCCGGCCACGCACGCAAGGGGGAGAGCAAGTGTGCAGGCGGAGTGCGCATGCACTCTGGGCCCGCACAAGGCTCGCGCAAGGCCCACCCTCCCTCTGCCCTCTTTCGTCCACCCTCTACATTTTCGCACTCCTTCGTCCCATGCGTCGTGGCCCAGGCGTCTTCCGGTTTCTCCTTCCCCTCTGCCTTCTTGCCCTGCTTGCCGCCGGGCAGGAGGCCCATGCCCAGCCGTCCGACCCCGCTCGCGGCCGGGCTACCCTCGTGGGCACCGTCGTGGATTCGGCGAGCGGTGACCCCATCTCGGACGCGAATGTCTTCATTGCGGGGAGCATGCAAGGGACGACGACCGGCGACCAGGGGCGCTTTCGTCTCCGGGGGGTGCCGCTCGGGGCACAGCAGCTCTACGTCTCCTTCGTGGGGTACGAAGCGAAGTCCCGGAGCCTCAACCTGCGTGAGTCGAGGACGTACCGCTTCGAGTTTGCACTGCAGGAGACGGTCCTCGAAGGGGAGGGCGTCGTCGTCGAGGCCGAGCGCGACGAGCAGTGGCAGCGGCGCTTCGAGCGGTTCCGGGCCGCCTTCCTTGGGGAAACCCCGAACGCCGAGCGGGCGGACATTCTGAACCGGGAGGTCCTTAGCTTCGACGGAGGACTGGGCTCACTGGAGGCCTTTGCGGCCCGGCCCATCGTGATTGAGAATCGAGCCCTTGGCTACCGGGTCGAGTATCACCTGGAGGACTTCAAGGTTACCCAGCGACGGACGCAGTATGATGGAGAGCCGTTCTTTGAAGAGCTGGAGGGCAGCCCGGCCCAAGAAGCGAAGTGGGAGAAGGCCCGTCGAGAGGCGTTCTTTGGGTCCTTCCATCATCTCATGCTCGCCATGATTGAGGATCGAGTCGAGGGACAGGGCTTCAAGCTGTTCTACCACCAAGATGCACCGGGCGGGCCTCCCGAACGCTCATCGTCGGGCCTGCCCGGCAGCGGTGGGGCGGGCTTCTCGGGCGGGTCCGGGGGACGGATGTCCATCGAGGTGGGCGATATCATGACCGATGGAGACGTGCCGGACGAGCACATCCTCGACTTTCAGGGCGCGGCCGAGGTCGTCTACCTCGGAGAGAAGCAAAGCGAGGCCTATTCGGACTGGCAGGAGGAGCGCACCGGGCGTCGGAGCGGGCGGGCGCCCCGCTACCAAACCTCTCAGTTTTGGTTGGAACGAGGCCCGGCCACGGTCGACTACAAAGGGGAAGTCGTAGAGCGGTACGGGGTGACGGTGTCGGGACACTTCGGGTTCGAGCGGGTGGCCGACCAGGTGCCGAAAGAGTACCGTCCGCAGTAGGTCCCGATGTGAGCGTCCAGTGGGCGTGTCGGGGATGTCTCAAGATGGGGATTTCCCGAGATGGAAAGCGATGGGTGTTTCGGTGCGGGGCGACCCGTGCGCTGTGAACGATGAACCGGTGTGGATGGCTCTTGTCCCACGATGCGGACCTCATCGACAAGAACCCTGAGGCTGTCGAGGATGCCCGGCAGACACTGGGGGCGACGGTCATTGACGAAGACGCCACGGATCCGGGCGTTCCAGCGCAGGCCGATCCCGAGCACGCCGATGTCCTCGCTGCTCTGACTGAGACCGGAGCGACAAACTTCGCGATCTGTGCGGTCGTCACGCACCTCACGGACAGCATCCGAACGGTCGCCCGGATCAAACGGCCCGGCCAGCTCGACGAGGAGGGCATGTCTTTTGATCGGGTCGTTTACCCGGAGCGGGCCGGTGCAACGTCCGCGGTCAACCAGATCTTGTCCGGCGGTGCGCACATCTTCGAGGACGCGACCAGCGACCTCGACGTGCTCGAGGTCCAGGTCGGTTCGGAGGTGCCGACCGCCGGGCTTCCAGACCAGAGCCACGTTGCATTTGAGGTCACGAACGAGGAGGTGCCGCAGCCCGGCACCGAACTCGTGCTGGGCCACCAGTACTTGACTGCGGCCGCGCCCGGTGTGGCTCATCGGGCGGAGCGCTGTCTGGTTGGCCAGCGCCGGGGCAATCTGTAAGAAGGGCCTGATGGATCCCCGTGTGCAGACATCCCTGGGCACAGACAAGAGCCGTCGTTTCCTGTCCCGAGTGACACACTCTTGCGTCCGTGCCTCTGCGCGTCGCGGGCCTGAGTGTGCTAGTTTGAGGCAGGAAGGTAGCTCATCTCGTCCCCGATCGGCTCTGCCAGTTGGAGCGTGTCCACGACGTGCCGCTTGGTTCTCGGCCCCAACTGCGCCCACTGCCCATGGGCGAGGCGGCCCAGTTCGACCGGACGGCCGTACACCTCGTACCATTCCGTCGCAAACTGCTCCCCCTGACGTTCGGCCACCCTGCGGCGCAGTCGTTGCAGCTCCTCGGCCTGCTGCTCAAAGTCAGGCGTCCGGCTTCCGAAGAGTCGCTCGAACTGGTCGCGAAGGTCAGGGCGAGAAGGCACAGCGTCTGTGTCGTCCATGGGCCTGTGAATCTGTGAGGGGGGGAGAGCCCCGACGGCGAGCATTGAGGGAGCAGGGAGCGGACCCGGCCGTCGGGAGCACATCCCGCTGAGGCAGAGAGAAGCAGACCAATGCATCTCAGTCTGCGGAGTGTGTTTCCAAACGAAAACAGACCGGCGGTCTGTTCACACGAGCCGGTCTGCTCGTGTGAGGTGGACGAATCATCGAAGCGGGCCGTTTTCGATTGCGCCCCGATCCTCATTTCTCCTGGGCCGGCCGTCCCCCTCACGTGGGCTGCGGTCGAGATCCCTCGTGCACCCCTCGCGATAGGGGGCTAGACATGCTCGGTGGGCGGTGTGTTGCTGTTCGAGGCCTGTCCTTGGAACCGTCGTGGCATCATAAACGGCACCAGTGTACGCTCCTCCATGTGCCCACAGGGGGCCCTGAGTGAGGGTCGTGGCGATGCATCGCAGCGCGAGAATTCTGGCCGGGGCCACCGAACGTGCACCGGACAGCGTCTGAGGGCCCAGCGACACCTCGGCTCCACGGCCTCTACTCCTCCGGGTTCGTTTCGCTGCGTCCGGAGGCGTCGCCTGGGTCGCCCGGGCGGTCCTGGACAGAGGAAGGCCTCGGTGAACCCGAGCGGGACGACTCCTGCTCGAAGGAGTCTAGTGAACGGGCGCCAGGGGGCCGCTTGCTGACCGAGTCGGTCAGAGAACGACGGGAGGCGTGCTTCGACGGGCGTCCACTGACCCGTTCCCGCCAAAGCGTCCAGCTCGATCGCTTCAGCCGGTCGCGCATGAGCGCAATGACCGCTTCTTCGTCGAGGCCATACCGCGCCTTGATCGCCTCGAAAGGCACGTCGTCCTTCCAGGCCATCCCGATGACGTGGGAGACCTCCTCGTCGGAAAGGCCGTGGTCGCTTTGAACACCCATGGAGTGCGGCGGGGCTGAAGCAGAGTGCAAACGGCGGAGTGGCTCGGAGGCCCGGCACACGGCAATGGCCCTGCAGCGATGGCGCTGCGCACGATAGCCCCTCCTGCCCTTTCACCGGGAAGAGATCTCAGTACAAGCATGGGGGAGACGGCAGCCGGTTCGCCGGAGGTCCGGATTTGCGAGTAACAAGGTCGAAAGGTTGTACCGTGGACCGGGGCTCCGCGGGGCGCTTTCCCGACCGAATGGGTAGACCTGCCCGACATCATACATGCGAACTTGGGGAAAGACTCAATTTGTTTTCCGGATCGGCGTCGTCCCGAACCGGTTCCTGCTCGGGCGCCAAGCAAAAAGCCCGAAGCCCGTTCGTGTGCTTGAAACGCGTAGGCAGGAGACGAGGGCAGACAGTGCTCCGGCGCCTTCCCCTCCGCGGGGCAGAACGACTCGACGATCATGTGACGAGAGCCTTCAACGTCAGCCCCTTCGTGCCAGCAGATTCCATTTGCCGTGAACTACGTCCGTAGCGCGCTTACCTACGGCGCCATTTTTTGTCTAATCAGCCTGCTTCTGCTGTTCTTCGGGGGCCTTTTTCTGGAAGGCGAGTCCCGGCTTCCGGAGCCCGGCGCTGGATGGGGGGGCATCCAAACAGGGATGGATCCCACCCAGGCCGGCCTGTTGTTCGTAGCACTGGGGGCCGGGGTGGGCATGCTGGTGGCCCTGTGGGTGCAGGCGTCGTGGGGCGAGACCGCTGCGGTCTTGGTGATGGTCGCCGGGGGAATCTGGGTCCTTGGCCCGACCGGGACAGAAGAAGTCTGGCAGGTTGTGTGGCGGATCGGCTGGGTCTGGAGGGGCATTTTGGAGTGGTCCTCTTGCCCAGGATGGGGCATGTAGCCCGACGGCCGGCGCTTCCGTTTCGGTCATCCTCCTCGCATCAGGACCCTGAGAACTCGACTTTGTCTCTTGAGGTACCCTGTGTCCGGTTCTGTGATTTTTGAGATTGCCTCATCGGGCACCTCGTAAAACACCTGTCGACCCCGTCGAAGTGCCCACTCTGCCACCGGGCAGCCCTCACACATTTCTCGCCGGCGCGTTGCTCGTGTCACTGCTGCCTGGGAGACATTTAGGTGGCGAGCAAGCTCCGGTCGAATAAGTCGCTGCATGGTACCTGGAAGAACGTTGGGTGAGAACAGGCTGGAGCACCACGGGGGGCGAAATAGACGTGCTCGGTGACACTGCCTTCTCGCTCCCGGGCCTGACCGCTGTAGCCAGGGGCCCTCTTCGGCATGCCCCTGATGGCATCTCAGTTCTTCAGAGGCCGGAAGGTTCCGCCTCCGGGGGCGGGGCACGCGCAGCGACGGTCACCATCTGGGGAAAACCGAGACGGACGCCCGGCACCTTGGCAAATCAAGCTTCCGCGCCGTGCCGCGAGTTTTTGCTCGTCGGAGGCCGATCGCCAATCCGGGCCTGCCCTGGTGTCTCCAGCCGCGGGGAGGAGGCCGTCGAAGAGGTGCGAGAGAAGACCCGAGGCGGGGCGCGCCACGTCATGGAGTGTGTCGGCGCGGCCTCCGCAATCGAGACGGCAATCGGCGTGTGTCGGCCAGGGGGGACGGTTGGGTACGTGGGGAGCTTGTTCGGGGCCGAAGACGGGGGGCTGGACATGTTTCGCCTCTTCCGCGAGAACATCACGCTCCAAGGTGGCATTGCGCCGGTGCGGGCGTACATCCCCGAGCTGATGGACGACGTCCTCGCCGGGACGCTTGACCCCTCCCCCGTATTCGACACGACCGTCGGCCTGGAGGAGGTGCCCGACGGCTACGCCGCGATGGACGACTGGGCGTCGATCACGGTGATGGTGGAGCTGTGGGTGGATTCCCGGAAGGCGGTGGCGAAGCGGCAGCCCAGGCTTGCCCCGGTGACCGCGTCGATCGACTCGGGGAGGCGGATTCGGTTTTCATCGGCGTAATCGACGCCCACGAACTCGGCAAAGGCCCCCGGGGCCGAGAAGCCGGGCTGACAATTGATTCGGACACCCCTGGTGCTGGCCGGCCCGGCACTGGGCACACGTGCCACAGGGCGCGAAATTGCCCGGAGCGTTAGGGGGACGCCGAAGTCGTCGCAGACGAGGGCTCATGACAACGAGGAGACCACGGCAGAAGACAACCCGTCGCCCATGCGAGGGCGCGGTCGCCATGATGCGGACGAGAGCGGACTCTCCCCTCAGGAAAACGAAAACAGTTTCAGGGAGGAGAAGTACCGGGCGAGGTGGGAGAAAGAGAGCGTGTTCTGGTCCTTCTCCGCAACCCATTCCTGAGCGTCCCTTGGGCTATGGGTGGCAAAGAAGAACGGAAAAGACTCGGCCCGCTGAAACTGATCGTCAAGGGCGCTCATCTCCGTTCTCGCAATCAAGTCGTCCCCGTGAACGACCGCGATGTGCTCAATGCCGGCCGACGCCACGTCTGGCATCCACGACCGGACAAGCCACTCCATGCTGGAGCGCTGGTGGGCCGTCATCTTCCTCGTGTCGACGATCAGTCCGGTCACGGTCCTCGAACGAACAAACTCAAGAAGCTGATTGGCCCCGTACCGGAACTCTTCCCCCGTGGGCTGTCCTTTCCACCGAAACCGGGCGGCCCTGATTTCAGGGTCCACCTCCATCGAGTACAGCCGGGAGCTGTCGCGGATCGAAGGCATAGCCGGTCGGAGCGATCTGTTTGACCAATGCGGGGCTTGTCCTTTGGCGCAATGCGAGAACGTACACAACGAGATGCACTCTGCAAGGCGCCGAGACGAAGGGCACACAAGAAGCCGTCTTGATATACACCTCCAGTAGAGTTATCGAACAGGACGAGGCATTTTTAAATGCGTTTACAACGCGGATGCTCGGGCCTGCAGTGCAAACAAGCGATCATCGTGCCGATCGGTTGGGCTCCCTGTCCTGCAGGCCCGGTGGACGTCTACCGCGGCTGCGGCTGGGCCCCGAGCCGAGCGCCGAGGCCGTCTGCGGTTGTCTGCCCCGGCCGGTGTGCGTCCCGGCCCCGTGGGAGGCCCGAACGGGGGCCGTGGAGCGTGCCGGCGCCATCGTCCGGGGTACGTGAAAAACTCCAAAACAGACCTGCAGTGTGGAGACCCTCGCCCACCGAGGCCCGTTTGGGCATTCTACGCTTAACCAGCAGCCAGCCCGCACGGTCGCTTCCAGTCGCCGAAAAGCTGATGCGGAAGCGCCTACGTTCATCCCGCAGGGCCCTGCCCCACAGATTAACTTGCCTGTATGACCAATTCGCCCGCACATGCCGCAGAACACGCCTCTACGTCCGCTGGCGCGGAGGGGGGCTCGTACCTCAAGACGTGCAGCCGGTGCGGACAGCTGGTCCGGATGGCCCGGTCCGACGATGGGGCCTGGCGCTCCCTGGAGCCGGGTGAACAGGGGGCCTCAGCGGCCCGTCCGCACGAGTGTGGATCCATCCCCACGATCAGCCAGGACTGGAGCCTTCAGGGCCTGGACCATGCCCTCACCTGTCGGCTCGACTGCTGGTGGTGCTCGGAGGAGGTGTACCTGCACACCGAGGGCGGTGGTGCCTTTACGCTTTTCGACGATTTGAGCTGGCCGTGGCCCACCCACGACTGCTGGCACCAGCAGCGCGACGAGCGTGACCGGGCCCTCCTGAAGCTCGAGAGCGACCTTCGAGCCGGGGGGTATCGGGGAGAGGGCCGCCTGATTAACCTCGCGCCCTCCGCCATTCCCGATTCGATTCCCCCGACGGGACGCAAGAGCCCGCCGGTGCTCCAAATTCGCCTTTCGAGCACGGATCACCAAATGGTGGACCGGGCGGTCCATCAGATCACCCAGTTCGTGTCCGAGCACCATCACCGAACGCCGGTCGCGGTTCCCTTGCCGGCCCGAGAGAAATCCCCTGCGGGCGAACGCCAGGAGGGAGCAACCAGCAAGCCAGGCAGTGAAGAGCCGTTTATCCAACACGTGCACCACCGCGCAATCGAAATGTGGCAGGCCAGTCCCAAGCTGGTCGCCCAGCTCGGACAGGTTCAGCTGCCGGAGGCCGTAGACGTCACCGTCCGGCAGGCAAAGCGTTGACCGTCGGGAAACGATTCCCGGCCCCCCCAACACCTTCCCGCCCGCAGAGCGTTGATGCACAGGAAGCACCGGCGGGCACCGGCGGCGGAAGGATCGGGCCCGTTCAGTGAGCGCCTCAGAGCGCACTGAACAACCGTCTGGGAAACAGTCAAGAGACGATGCGTGCTGTGACCGCCCCGTCCGAAAGACCCTTGATCAACTCACTCATCCGGCAGTGGACGTCTTTCTCGACACGGAGACCACCGGCTCGGGCCCTCAAGACGCCGTGATTGAGGTGGGGGTAGTCGCGGCCCAGGGGGAGGTGCTGATTCACACCCTCGTGGCCCCCCTTGCGCCCGTCACCCGTGGCGCCCGGCGGGTGCACGGCATCACGGACGAGGAGCTGGCAGACGCGCCCCCGTTTGCGACGGTCGCCGACCGGCTGGACGCAGTGTTCGGGGACGCCGACCGTGTCTGGACCTTCGGGCCGACCTACGACCGTCGCATGCTTCTGCAGACGGCCACCCTGGCCGACCGGCCCGCCACTCGTCGTCGGATTCAAGAGGACACGTGGAAAGACGTGCAACCCCGGGCGACCCACGTTCTCGGAGACACGGAACGCGTTGCCCTCACCGACGCGGCTCGGCGCCTGGGCGTGGCGATCCCCACGGAGGGAGACCACCACCGCGCCCTCTACGACGCCAAACTCGCGCGCCGCGTCTGGACGAGTGTCCGTCGTCCCGCGTCCGGGTGAGGGCTGTCCGTGTCCGAATGGAGGGCACAGCTCAGGCAAGGCTCGTACCGGGGGCCATCGACTGTTTACACGATCACACACTGGGCGTGCATCACCGGGGGCCGGGGCGAGTGTAGGGCCTTTGCCTCTCACTCTTGACGTCATTACTGCTGTTGAGAACCGTACCCAAAAACCATGGCGCGAAGCGTAAACAAAGTGATCCTGATCGGCAACCTCGGGGACGATCCGGAGCTCCGGTACACCGGCAGCGGGACGGCCGTCTGCAACATGAGCCTTGCCACGAACGAGTCCTACACCAACAGCGATGGGGAGGAGGTCCAGCAGACCGAGTGGCACGACGTGGTGGCCTGGGGCCGTCTCGGAGAGGTGTGCAACGAATATCTTGAGCGGGGCTCGCAGGTGTACTTCGAGGGGAAGATCAAGACCAATCAGTGGGAAGACCAAGACGGCAACACCCGCTACTCGACGGAGGTGAAGGCCCTGGAGGCGACGTTCCTTGGAGAAGGCCCGGAGGGGGCTGTGCCGGGCGGCGGCCAGTCGGCCCAGGGGCAGCGTCCTGCGCCCAGTCAGCGGCGATCCGGCGGCCAGGGCGGATCCTCCGGCGGAGGGCCGTCGGGCCCGTCCGGCGGAGACGGCCAGCCCGGTGGGGGAGAGACCTTCGAGCCCGACGATGACCTCCCGTTTTAAAGCGCCGGTCGGCGCGCTCCGCTCGGGTCGGTGTTGCCATCGGAGCAAGACCCCGCGTCCCCGCATGCCCTCCGCCGGGAGTGCACTGGCCCCGTCCGTGTCGTAGGGCCCCCGTCTCCTCCCAACGGCCACGTTTCCCAACGGCCACGTTTCCCAACGGCCACGTTTCCCAACGGCCACGTTGAACCCACCCTACTTCACATGATTGCCCGCGAGCACCTTACCGACGAGCAGACCCGGATCGTCCACCACGGCGAGGGGCCCGCGCTGGTGTTCGCGGTGGCCGGGGCGGGGAAGACGACGTCGCTGGTCCACCGCATCGCGCGCCTCGTGGAGGATGGCGGCGTGGCCCCGACCGACATCCTGGCCAGCTCGTTCAGCCGCGCCACGGCGCAGGACCTGGAGGAGGGACTGACAGAGCTCGGGCTGCCGGGTGCGAACTGCCGCACACTTCACTCGCTGGGCCGCCAGTTTCTGAAATGGGCCGAGGCGGAGCACCACTGGTCGCGCCGGCTCGGGGACGAGGACCTCAACCCCTCCCGCCTGGGACCGGTCCTGGCCGGCCGTGCCCTCACGCACCTCGCCCGCGAGCGGGACCTCGACGACCACGAGCTGGATATCGACCGTGGCGAGCTGGAGGACCAGGTCAGCGCGTGGAAGGCGCAGCTCTGCTACCCCGACCTCGAAGACGCAGCCCTTCCGCCGGCGGCGCGCGAGGAGGCCCGGCAGGCCGAGCACGACAACGAGGACTTCGTCACGCTCTACCAGTACTACGAGGAGGAGCGGCGGCGGGAGGGATGGGTCACGTTCGACGACATGCTGCTGGAGGGGTGGGAGGCGCTCCTCCGGTTCGACGACCTGCGGGCCCGGGCGCAGCAGACGTACGAGCACGTCCTGATCGACGAGTTTCAGGACATCAGTCGCGTCCAGTACGAGATGCTTGACGTGCTCACCGAGCCGCACCGCAACTACATGGCCGTGGGGGATGACGACCAGTGCATCTACGAGTGGCGCGGGGCGGACCCGTCGTTCATCCTGGACTTTCGGGAGGCATACGACGCCGACGAGTACCTCATCCGGGATACCTTTCGGTCGCAGGCCCCGCACACGGTCCTCGCCAACGCGGTCATTGCCCACAATGACCGCCGGCGCGAGAAGCACCTCAACCTCACCCGCGGCTTCGGCGGCAGCACGCAGGTCCACGCTGCCGACGGGGCCGACGCCGAGGCGACCCACGTGGCCGGCGCCGTCGAGGCTCAGCTCGACACGGGCCGCACCCTGCCCGAGATGGTCGTGCTCGTCCGGCAGTACGCCCAGACGCCGTCCCTCGAGCAGGTCTTCATCGACCGCGACCTGCCCTACCGGATCGTGGGCAACGTGCCGTTCTACCGGCGGCGCCCGGTGCAGGTGCTGCTCCGGCACCTGTTCTGGGGCACCCTGGAGGCGACGGCCCGCGACGACTGGTTCGACCACCGGCGCAACGCGCAGCGCTACGTCGACCGGTTCCAGACGCTCATGCGGGAGCCGAACCGGTACGTCCGTACGGACCTCATCACGCGCCTCTGCCGGGAGGCGGTGGGCCAAGAGACGGCGATCACAGATCTTTTGGCCGCCTCGACGGGGCAGATGCACGACCGGACCGCCGAGCGGGTGGAGCGCTTCCTGGACATGGCCGACCAGCTCGTGGACCGCCTCGACGAGCCCGCCCACAGGACCGTCGACTGGCTCCTCAAGGCCCTCGACTACGAAGACTACCTCCGGCGCTACAGCGCCTTCGAGGAGCTGGCCGACCGGCGCATTCAGACGGCCCGATCGCTCATCGATTTCGCGCGGGGGCACGCCGACGTCGCGTCGGTCCTGCGCCGGATCAAGGAGATCTCCGCCGACCGCCCCGAGCGCGACTCTTCGGCGGACGTGCTGGAGATCCGGAGCATCCACCGGGCGAAGGGCCGGGAGTGGCCCGTCGTGTTTGTGCCGGGCTGCAACGAGGGGACGATTCCGACGTCCCGTGACGATGGCAGAACCTCTCGTCCCGACGCGGGCAGCGTGGACGGCGCCCCCGACGGCGCTGATGCCGGGGATTCGTCTTCGGACGACGCCCCGCCCGCCCGCCGAGAGGAGGAGCGTCGCCTCTTCTACGTCGCCCTCACGCGGGCGCAGGAGCAGCTGCACCTGTCCTACGACCGCACCGAGCCGCCGTCGCCCTTCCTGGCGGAGGCCGACGCCGAGCACCGCCTCGTCCTGTGCGACCGGGTGCGGCAGGCCACCCAGCGGCCGGCCGACGACTGGACCGCCGCGGACGTGGCCTGGCTCTGCATCGGGGCCGGGGAGCTGCGTCTCCGCCGGTATCTGGAGGCGTGGTGGACCCCCACCGAGGGGCAGCGACAGGCCCTCACCGACCACCTTGGCCGCGCAGAGGCGCTCCGGGAGACGGCGGACGCCGAGAGTGCGGCGTATGCTCGCCACCCCGACGCCCCCGAGGACGAAGCGCACGACGCCGACGCCATCCCGACGGAGGGGGAGGAGGCTCCCGGGGCGAACGGGCACGCTGGTCAGACGGCCGAACAAGACGCGGGTGCCTCCACGGAGGCGCCGGTGGACGAGGCGACCGTTCAACAGCTGCGGACGGCGTTCGAAGAGGGCCGGGCGGTCGTCGAGGACGCCCTCGGGCTGGCCCCCGACGCAGGCGATGCCGCCCATGCTCCCGACAGTACCGCGCCCGATAGCAGCCCTCAGGGCGTTCCGGAAGACGACGCCGTGGGCGGCACCGTCGCGGAATGAAGGGGACCTGGGGCTGCTTCGACGTGGCCGATTCCTGTCCCCGTTGAGGACAGCGCGCCGGTCGGGACGCTACAGGCCGACGGGCAGTCCGGCCAGGATAACCGTCACCATGAGGAGAAATCCCGCCACGTAGGTCCAGGGGGGGCCTGTGGCCTGCACGAGCCCCCCACCGCCGAACGTCAGGGCTGTGCGGTCCCTCTGCTGGGCGGATGCCGAGGGCATCGCCGCGCTGGCTCGGCCCTCCACGGACAGACGTTGAGGTATCGTCCCAGAAACCGATTCGAAAGCAGCCGAGGGTGGGTGCGCATATCGATCACACTCAGCTCGCGAAGGGCCGGGAAGCGGTCCGGTGTTCAGCACAGCGGTAAAGCAAAACGGGTGTCGAAGTATCCATTCAATCGTGTGATTACTTCAGATTAACGAAGGCGAATTGCTCTACCTTCAGGGCCTGAAATTGGCACTGGCCCTTCGTCAGCTACAGTGGCGTGTTATGCGTGCCTCGTCCCAATTCACTTTGTAACCCCATCCCTTCCACACATATCCGAGCAGGAAAATTTGAACTCCGGCACACCAGACAAACAGCCAGATCGCAGGTACATTGTCGAGCGTCACGCCCCGCGGAAGATCTTCCTGTAGTCCACGTAGTAAAGCGAGAAAGTAGAATACGAAGCCGACCCCGGGCAGGCACGCACTCAGAATCGGATGTACTTTTGTCGCGCTCAGAGCAATCAGGAAGAGCACAACGCCTCCTACTAAAGAGGTCCACTGGTAGGTTTGCAAGGCAGCTTTCGACTGACCGAACTCCTCTTCACCGAGGCGCTCTTCAACATCTTCGTACCAGCCCCTGACCTGTTGGCTACGAACTTGGTAGGATTGGTAGAATGGAGCAAACGTAAGACTGAGCAGGAGAATGAAGAGGCCAAAGCGCGTCTCCGGTTGTTTTTTCACCACCCAGCCGAGCCCGAATCCGAGCAACGCTCCAAGCCCGGAAATGACGCCGACTGCAGTAAGAATCGTCATTATAGAAGAGGTGTGGGTGCGATACGCATAACGACGGAGCTCAGCTGAAATGGGCAAGAAACCACCACATAGATCTCACTTCGTTAGAAGTTAGAACAGAGTCGATGGCCGAAGTCTCTACTCTCTGATATCGTCACTCTCGATCGGCGAAGTCGAAACCACTTGGCCGATCTCGCCCGATAGCGGCACCGGCCCATTTTCAGCTCTAGCGACGTGTTACCCCTACATGCCTTCTACACGTTCCAGAACCGACTGGGCACGTGCTTTGATCTGTTCCTTCCGGCTGTAGATAAAATAGGCTCCGATGGCCGCGGGAGCCCCCCAACACACGAGGATAGTTGCCATAAGACTGCTGAGCTGAACTAACGGCGTGTGGTTGTAGAAAAACGACCCTATAGGTTCAAAAAAATGGGATCCGGTTGCCATCACCAGCCCCACGTAAGATCAGAGCATAAACCGGTAGTGGGCCTTCATACACTCTTCTCCAATTTGGGTTCGAAGAAGAGGAGCGAGGATGCCACCGATAACCGAGACGAGACTGATGAGCGCCGCCACGTGAAACGGGCCGAAGCCGCCGAACAGTTCGTATATAAAAAATGAGGTCACGCACAAGAGGATCATGGTCGCTACGTAAATCCAGCCCACGTATCGGTGGCGCCTCGTTCCTTTACGCATCCCTACAACCGTCCCGCCTGAAAGCAGAGCTGCCATTCCACAACCGGTATGAAAGAGAGTTAGCGTATCCATAATGAAGGATCTGTAGGATGGAACCGTGACAAGACAGTTGGAACCTGCAGACACGAGCGACGAGCCAAGTCAGAATCGACTCCTAGAATGGGCGGGGTAACGGAAAGCTCACCTGGGAAAAGAGGGGGGCACCCCGAGTGCGAAGGGCACAGGAAGGACTCCACGCGTCAGAGATAAGCAAAACGGCATCTACTTTTCGTCAGGTGTAGCGAA
>NZ_NCQY01000008.1 GCF_002894645.1 Salinibacter altiplanensis | reverse complement strand
TGCCGCAGTGTGAAAGCGGTCACCTGTCCGTTATATCGGGTTCACTCCAATCGACAGTATCACTATCGGTGGGGTTACTATACGAGACGTGCACGCCACCGTGTCTTTTCCGAAGAATGGAGGTTCCAGCGGCAGTGAAGAGGAAGGGCTATCGGGCAACGCTGAATTGGGGGAAGCATCGCTGGAGACGGGGCTTTTGCGCCACCTCTTCGACGAAATCCGCTATAACTACGCCGACAGTACCTTCACGATGATTCGCGAGGTGCCATGCCGGGAGGTCCCCCCGAACTTCGCGGTCATGAGCGACGGGTGGCCCATCGTGCGGGCCAAGGCCGGCGGCCGGTCGATGGCAGGCGTCGTGGACACTGGCAACCTTTGGGTTACTTACCTAAGCGCTTCGAGCTTTCCGCCCGCCAACTACGAGCAGGTGAGAACCCGCTCTGGAGAGTACAACGGTAACGAGTGGAGTGTGGACTACTACCGCGTTCCGCTCCGTTTCCCGGGCGGCCTGCGGCGCGACGAGATGGTGATCCGTGGGACAGGCGACAAGCCATACCGGCTGGAGGCTAACTTCGGGCAAGACCTCTGGACGGAAGGTACCCTCGTGCTCGACTACCAGAACCGCCGTGCGTACTATGAAACATCTGAACCCTCGAACTGAGAGTGCTTTTGACCTGATCAATGTGCCGGAACTGGATCAATGTGCCAGGACTGGGGGGCGAACTGCCCAGAGAGTGATGTGCACAGCCTCAGATGAGGGGGAAGTCTGGACCTCCCCCGGTTAGCTGTAGGGTGTATGGGTTGGGTATAACACGCCGCTGGAGGTGACGGAGGGCCGGGCCGCTCTCAATAGAGTTCAGGTAAGCGGTTTCGGTTTTGCTAATCGGTAGTGACGACGCTGATGAATGGAAACCGCGACTGGCGTTTGTGATTGTGATCGGCCCAAGTTCTCTTGGCGTTTTCCTGCCCTCCGCACCTCAGCTACCACGTTATGCGGCTTCTGCTCCGCTTCTGCCATGACGAAGAGAAAGGGCAGACCGAATCTCCTCACTCAGATGGCATCCTTATTTGTGATGTATGGGAGTGGGTCACTCAACTTTCTTCTGCAGCACCAGAACAGCACGGTAATCAGCACCATCGAAAGGACGAAGCAGGTCCACCCAAACTCCTGACGTCCGCCGATTCCGAGGGGCACGAGCACCGCCTCGGCCGGATTCAGGTCCATGATAATAATTCCGTTCGTTGCCATGTGCATCGCCACGGGCGCCCAGAGACTTCGCGTCTGGATGTAAAGCAGCGTCGCAGCTACCCCGAAAACAAACGTGCTCAGCAAGGTTCCCCCGTGGAGCGCCGCAAACAGCCCCGACGTAACCAGTAGCGCTCCGACCGGCCGATTCCATGTCCGGGCCCAACGCTGAAAAATAAGTCCGCGAAACAGAATCTCCTCAACTACTCCCGCGAACAGAATTCCGGTCAGCGCACTCAGGACGATATTGGGCACCTGCTCAGGTGGTTGGACGGTCGACGCTGCGTACCAATCGGCAATCAACGCAGGTGCGGTTTTCTCCAGAAGGGGAATGATGACATTCAGATCGGCGCGGGCCATGAACTGATCCGCAAAGAATACGACACCGATTAGGCTCCAAGCCCGGAGGCTCATCGGTGGGCGGCCGAACAGCGCCGTAAGGCTGAGTCCCTGCCGAAACGCAGTCCACGTGATCCATCCGACGACGGAGCCGACATACGTGATCGCCAAGACGGTGAAGCTCTGAAAAGCAGCAAACGTGCCCCGAAGAGCCGCGGCGACGCTCCCCGAAGCAAGGAAGACAAGAAGCGACCCAAGTAGCAGATGCCAAACTCGAATGCGGTCGAGCGCCGTCGTGCGGGGAGAAGTCAGCTCCTGTCCGTTCTGCGGAGAAGAGTGGGTCATGGAGAATAAGCGGAGCGATACGTTCAGAAGTGTGAGAGCTGAATCGTATGTAGAAAAGGATTCGCCCAGTAACATAGTTCACGAGCGCAACAACGGATAGCGCTGCGTACATGTCACATTTTCTGACACGGGCCACACTTCCATTTGTGAGGTTCAGGCCCCGGCCCCTACAGACAGCACGCATAACCCTGCGCTAGAGGCGACGGAGGGCTGTTGCTGCCATCAGGTGTGGTCTGTTAGGAAGTTTCGGCTTCGCTGAACAGACGTATCAACGCTGGAAAATAGAAACCCCGCCCAGCGTTGTCATTTCTTTCGGGGTGAGTTCTGTCTGGCGTTTTCCCGCCCTCCGCACCTCAGTCCGCTATATCAGGTTCACTCCATATCATCCGCTGTTCTCTCAGTGTCTATTTCCAGACTCTTCCATCCAATGGATAAACGATTTGGCGGCGCGTTTCTCGGCGTTATCATTTACAAGGCGATCGCCTGGTCGATTGGCCCAGCTACCTCCGAGTGGTCGACCGAAGTACTTGAGGCTGTTGCCATTGCCCTTTTCGTGTCGGGAGTTCTAGCGCTACAGGACCGGTGGCTCAACGAGGGCGATACTACAGCCAGCGAGACTGAGGGCAATGAGACTGAGGGCAATGAGACTTAAGTCAGTGAGGCTGATATCAGTGAGGCTGAGATCAGTGAGATGGCGTAGCCACAGGCGAGATCGCCTGAAATGGGTACGGGTCACCCGGCAAGACAAATTTAGAGAGAACCGTTTTTCCACCATAACATGACCTCTTGTTGGCATGTCCTCTGCCAGCACAAAGCGATGGCTTCGCCGGGCTGTTGCGGGCCTCGTCCTTCTCCTCGGGGCCGCTGCCCTCACGTACGCGTACCGCGATACGCTCGGCCTCGCCGAGCCCCCGGCTAAGGAGCAGGTCGAAAACGTCCGCGCCTTCGCCAAACTCTACGGCTACGTCCGCTACTTCCACCCCAGCGACGCGGCGGCGGAGACCGACTGGGACGCGTTTGCCATCTACGGGGCACGGAAGGTGAAGAATGCCTCCAGCCAAGCGGAACTCCGATCGGACCTGAAGGCGCTTTTCAAGCCGATTGCGCCGACAATCCAGCTGTACCGGACCGGCAGCGAGCCGCCCTCGCCCGCCGATGTCCTGACGCCAGCGGATACGGCGGAACTGAATCTCGTGGCCTGGCAGCACCGTGGTGTCGGATTCCCGAGAGACAAAATACCGAGGGTGTACCAACCGGGGGCGGACTCGCTCAGAGCATACCGAAGCATCCGTCTCGGCCGCCCCCCCGAGCGAGAGCCGCTATTCGAGGCTCATCCCGCTCCGGGAGAAACGGTAGCGAAGCCGCTGAGGCGGGGGCTTTCCGTTCAACTTCCGCTTGCCCTCCACGGCCGAGACGGCCAGACCCTTCGCCCGGAGGGTGCCCCCTCGCCGTCTGCGCTGCGGGACTCGATCGGCCGCGTCGAAGCACCAGTCTTCGAGACCACCCCATCGCTTCGGCTCGGGAGCGTGGCGATTGCCTGGAACGTCTTCCAGCACTTCTATCCGTACTTCGAGGTTGTGGACGTCGACTGGAACGCGGTGCTCACGCGCACCCTGCGACGAGCGCTGGCCGACGACAGGTCGAGGAAGACGTTTGCCCAGACTCTTCGCCGCATGGTTGCACAACTGGGGGACGGGCATGGCCAAGTAAAGGGACTGTCAACGCTGGCGGGGCTCCCTGTCAAATTCGGCCGGGTTGAGGGTAACGTTGTCGTTGTGGATACGGCGGCATATGTCGACAGAGCACTGTGCGTAGAAGTTGGAGACGTGGTCACCTCAATCGGTGGCCGTTCTCCCAAGCAGGAGCTCCGCGATGCCAAGCAGCATATCTCCGGCTCTCCACAGTGGAAAGAGGTCCGCGCCTTGCAACAATTTGGTCGGGGCGAGCCTGGGTCAAACGTCTCGCTTACGGTCCAGCGAGGGAAAAAAGAGAAGGCGTGTCAGTTGCGCCGGGCGTCCGGCTCGGAGATCGGCAGGCGTTACCAAAAGCTCCAGAGGGAGAATCGCCCGACCCCGATCGATACCCTTCATGGTGGGGTCCATCGTGGTGGGGTCCATCGTGGTGGGGTCCACTACGTGGATCTCACCCGAGCGACGTGGCCGGAAATCCAGGATCGAATTGGCGGTCTCGCCCGTGCGGAGAGGATCGTCTTCGATCTGCGTGGATATCCGGGTTCTTCCAGAAAGGCATTGCAGCATCTTGCTGCCGACTCACTCCTCCAGATGCGAATCGCGACCCCCCAGTTCATCTATCCAGATCAAGACCCCAGAGCAGGGTTCCGGACTGACCGTGGGAGGCCCCCGCCGAGGACCCCTCAAATCACCGGAGATGTTGCTTTCCTTGCCGACGCCCGAGCCATTAGCGCACCTGAAGGAATGCTCGCAGTGGTAAAGCACCACGACTTGGGAACAGTTGTCGGGCAGGCGACAGCGGGAGCGAATGGGGGTATCAATCCCTTCGAGCTCCCTGGAGGCTACGCGATACACTGGACCGGTCAACGCGCCTGCAAGCACGACGGCTCCCAGCACCACCTCGTTGGCATCCAGCCGGACGTCCGGGCCGAGCGGACACTAGAGGGCGTGCGGGGCGGGCGGGACGAGGTGCTGGAGAAAGGGATTGAGGTGCTCCGGCAGAGATGAGGGCTCTTCGTAACATTGTGCAAGACTGCACGCGACAGCAGTGATCTTACGCGGATTTACGAATAGTCACTCTCCGCGAGCTAATCTACACCGTTATGCGTCAGGCTATGCGTCTGGCCCCATATCTCGTTTTTTCCCGAAATAAAGTCAGTGAGACCGATGTATGGGGAGCCATGTATGAGGAGCTATGTATGAGGAGCTGTTTTCTCGGTTTGCGGAGGAGCTGAAGGCCTCGGTAGAGGATCCGGGCATCCACCTCAGCTACACGGATCGACAGCGGATCAAGGGAGGCCGATGCGCCGGTCGACACCATTGCTGTCGCGTGCCGAGACTCCCTTTCCCAACACACGAAAGAATGAATGCCGATCTGATGAGCATGTCCCGCCGCTCCGTACTCAGGCAGAGTGCCGCGGGGGTGGCCTGCGCGGTTTCGGCGGCGAACGTCCTTTTCTCAATCCTCTCGCTCTTTCGAAGCACTCCGCTCCTGGAGGCGATTGCTACGAATGACCTGCCTGTCTCCGCGGAAATTGCCGGGATACTGCTCTTCCAGTGTGCAATTGGCCACACGGTGGGTTTTCTCGTTATGTCCGGGACGAAGGGAAAGTCGTGGGCCACCTCTCTGCTGCAGGTCGCCCTGCTGTCTCTGGTCTCGACCTGGGTGGCCCTGTTCAACATTCAGGTCTTCCTGGCGCCCAGCTTCACGTTCACGGTCGGGCCGGTCGTGATGGCGAATCCGTACATTGCGGTTGTGCTCACCTATCTGGCGTGCGCGCTCATCTCCTTCGGGTTCATTTTCCTGAACGCGCGGCTCGCTCATGCCGGTGAGGATGACCACTCGGCTGAAAGAGAGGGAGGGAGTGTGGAAAAGTTTTCGATGATCGCGTCGGGCGTGCAGGGCCTGTTCTTCGTTGCCCTGGGAATACTGGCGGGGGTATAGGTCCGCCTCGTAGGTCCGCCTCACGTTCTTCTTCGTGACCCCCCTTTCCTCATGCCAGTCGTCCTCCCTGTACTACCGTCGACATGAGAGTCCGTGCCGTGGTCGTCGGCGCCCTGCTGGCCATCAGCGCGCCGCCCTCCAGCGTTGCCCAGGACCAGCGTTGCCCAGAACCGGTCCTCGCGCACTTCTAAAATTCGGTGCCTCCTTCAGTGGAGGTGTCCTACGGTAGAGGTATCCTGCAGCAGAAGTGTGCCCTCTCACCGTCGGCTTCAGGAGCCCGTTGTCTACGAGAGTCCGTATCTACACAGGAGTCCGTTATCTACAAAAGCACGTTATCTATGAGTGTAGAGTAAGCCCGACCGCCCTTACTTCGGGCGAGCCGGGCTTCTCTCCGAACCATGCGTGCAGGTTTCCCTGCGCAATGGCTCTCCGCAGTAGACTCTAAGCTAGACGACTGTTCACAAGTGTCTGTGTGAGTCCTTCTTGGCGTGACACGAAGCGCAGAGCGTCTCCGCGTCAACCGGGTCCCCACTGTATTCCAAGTGGTGCAGCTCCCCGTCACTGTACCATCCGACCTCCCTGCCGCATTCCTGGCACGTAAAGTCGTCTCTCTGGAACACCTCCCACCGCAGGTCCCGGTGGTTAAGAGAATGCTCATTCTCGTAGAATCGGTACGTCGCAGTTGGCTCCGTACGTTTTGCCGTGCCGTCGAAGTAAGGGTGTGGTTTCTCCTTCGGTTCGCGCCACTTGGCATCCCCTCGGGATTTGATGTCCACCATCTGCTTCCCCTTCGCTCCGAGCGGCGATGGGCTCACTCCCTTCCTGCGGAAGAGCGCCTTCCTTGAGCACCTGTATTTCCGCGCCATCCAGGTTGAGAGCTTATGCCACGCACACCTGTCCACCTCTGCAAAAGGCCCGTTTGTATGCGTGGCATATTTGTAGTACTCTGCCCATCCTCTCAATGCGGCATTCACGCCTCGTATCCGGCGGCGGGTTGACAGATCCGTAGGCGCGTCCTGTCCGCACCTGCGGTTAATGGCCGCCTTTACGTCTTGCACGGCCTCTCGGGGGACTCTTGTGTACGAGCCTCCTCCATCCGTCGGGTGGGCTGGCTCGATCCTGTATCCCAGGAACCCAACTCCCCCGTCCTCCGCATGGACGATTTGCGTTTTCTCCTTATTAAGGGAGAGATTCAGGGCGTCCCCAACGTAATCGTCAACCCATCGCTTCTTCTCCTTGGCTTCCTGTTCGGGTCCGCTTGTAAGCAGCAGGAAGTCGTCTGCGTAGCGAACGTATGTCCAATGACCTTTCCCACGAGGAGTCTCCTCCACAAAGGATCCCACCGCGTGGTCCAGTTCATTGAGATATATGTTCGCCAGAAGAGGGGACAGAATGCCGCCCTGTGGCGTCCCCGCCAAGGACTCCATCTGCCGACCGCTCTCCATGACTCCAGCTTTTAGAAAGCGCCAGATGAGATCTCTGACTTTCTTCTGGGTGATGCGGCCCTGAAGTATCTGCTCAAGGGTCCGATGACATACGTTGTCAAAGAACCCTTTGATGTCCGCGTCTATGACCCAGGGTTTGTAAGCTCCATTTCTGGTGAAGCACCTCTGCACCACGCCTATTGCGTCGTGAGTGCTTCTCCCGGGCCGGAAGCCGAAGGAATGTGTGCTAAAGTCTGACTCATATATCGGCTCCAAGAGCATGCGGAGCGCTTCCTGCACGATCCGGTCTCGTACCGTAGGTATGCTCAGTGGCCGCTTCTCGCCATTACCCTTCGGGATGTAGACCCGACGAGTCGGGTCGGGATCGTACGTTTCTGAGCCCAACTGCTGGCTCAGCGCCTGAATGTTGCTGCCGAGGTCCTCAGCAAAATCCGGCACCGTCTCGCCGTCAACACCGGCGGTCTTCCATCCAGCATTATTCTTCACCGTGAGGAAGGCTTGTCTCAGCCAGTCCTCGTAGGTGATAAAATTATATATGTCGTCAAAGCGGAAGTCCTCGTCCAGACTCCACTTTGCCATGTCGCGTTGTTTTCTCTCTACATCCATCGGTATCCACCGGTGGGTGATTTTGAGTTCTTCGAACGCGCATTCGTCTACTGCTGCTGCCCTTCGCCTGGGCCAATTTTACCGCTGTCGGGGATTTGCCCCGCTTGAAGGCTACTACGGCAGCTCCGCCTGCCTCTTAGGGAGCAAGTTCAGTAGGAACCTTTCAGTCCCTGAGAGGACATTCCCGAGTTTGTGAGTTCGTTCGTCTCCAGTCATTGTAGGTGCGGTCTCCCCGTTGTCCCTTATACCCCCTTTCGCTGGGGGACTTACCCAACCCCAGTCTCCTTTATTGAGGTATGGAGAACTTGGGATGCCCGATGAATAGGCATAATATCGGGTGCTCACTCAAAGCACCCGTGTGGTTGGGCTCACCTTCGACCAGCCATTTTCGGCTGTTCCGACCCTCCGGTCGGCTGTGGAGTCCCAATTGGCCTTCGCCCAATCCAGCTAGAGGTCCTTTCTGTTTGGTGTCAGTGTGGACTTTCATAGGGAGTCCCCTCGCAGGGAGTCCTCTCATAGGGAGTCTCCTCCCTGAGCAACCGGCCATTGACAGTCCCCGATCTCCGGGTCTGTTTCTTAAAGGCTCGCGCCTCATTGCGCCTTCCTATTCGGGGGATATGTCCCATTGAGCCTTCCTGGGACGCGACTAGGGCCGCATCCTCCCACATCGCTTCTTTGCTTTAGCTCGTGTTAGTGCCATCGGTGAGGGTGAAGGTTCGCCAAAGGAACTAAAACCGTTTGTTTGGACTCACCTTGATGACCTGTGGCCAAGGGTAGATGCTTAGGTCCTGGCACTGGACCCGTCTACCCCGTCCTGGGACAGATTTTCCACCCTCTGGGCCTACGCCCAGACGGCTTAGTCCCGTAGGGCCGTCGGGCCGCCTCAACGACCCGCGTTCTTTCTAATGCTAAAGAACGTTCTCCGAACTCACTCTAGCTCGGCTCACCCATCGCCTCCTCGAAGGCGCCTTTGACCTGAGTCCGCTTCGGCTTGTAGTACCGCTGGGTGGTCTCCGGCGCCTCGTGCCCGAGAAATTGCTGGAGGAGCTCTTCCCGCATCCCCTCGTCGGCGAGCCGCTGGGCAACGGTGTGCCGGAGGAGGTGCGGGTAGACCCGCTTCTGGATGCCTGCCTCCTCAGCCACGTCTTTGACGATCTGCTGGATGCGCCGCTTCGAGTAGTGGCCACCCTGCCGGGACCGAAACAGCCACCCGGTCTCTCGCTCTCCGACATGGAGCCGAAGCTCATTAGCCAAAGACGAGAGAATCGGTACGTCCCTTGGCTTGTCTCCTTTCGTTTCGCGAAGGCGGATTTCCAGGTCCCGAAACGAGATGTCTTGGGCCCTGATCTCGGCGAAGGCACTAACTCTGGCTCCGGTCTCTAAAAGAACTCGCATCATCAGGCCGGTGCGCCCGTCCCGGTCGTAGGCGGCGTTGAGAAACGCTTCCTGCTCCTCGGTGGACAGGCGCTCGGGAGAGCCACTGCCCGACCGGTCCGGTGGAGAGAGGCCGACCTCCCTCCGAGCCTTCTTGATGAGGTGAGCGGACTGATCGTACGAGTAATTTCCGTCCCTCAGGATTCTCGCCACTTTCCGGATGTCTTCTTGGCGGTTGTGATCGGGCATTGCGGGGGCAAGAGGCTGTGCAGGTAAGCTTCGGCTTTGCTTTCTTGGTACGAAAGAGTACTGCCTGTGGCCCCAAAGATCAACGCTGATGGCCCGTTTTGCCCTGGTTTCGGCCTGTGAGTTTCGCTCTACGGGCAAACGGCGCAACTGCGTTTGGTCCCCTTCGGTCAGGTCCAGTCCGTGCAGGCCCGCCTGACATATCTGACCGGAGGCCGCTTACGTGACCACCGTCCAGGTGACCATCGCCCACATGACCACCGCCTGCGTGGTAATTGATTAGCGGTCATAGATTATGTGGTCATTGATATGCTGCTCCCCTCTTGCGTCTGCTCGACCTCCAGCCGGGAAGATACGCGTTGCTTGAGCTCGGAGACGTGTGAGATGATTCCGACGAGTCGCCCGCTGCCCTTTAGGTCGGTAAGGGCCTCCATTGCCCGGTCGAGGGCTTCCGGGTCCAGGCTCCCAAACCCTTCGTCAATGAAGATCGTCTCCAGGTAACGCCCGCCAGAGAGGCTCTGCACCACGTCGCTCAGGCCCAAGGCCAGAGAAAGAGCTGCCATAAATCCCTCGCCCCCTGAGAGGGTCGAGACCGGCCGCTGGTCCCCCGTGTAGGCGTCGTGGACCAGCAGGTCCAGCCCTGAGCCGCTTCGCCGGTCGCCTACGTCCTCCGACCGGAGGAGCTGGTACCGGTCCTGCGTCATGTGGGCGATGTGCTCGTTGGCAACCTGGAGCACCTCCTCCAGTCGGGTGGCCAGAACGAACCGCTGGAGGCTCATCCGGCTCTCGTTGTCTCCACGGGCCAGCTCCGAAAGAAAGCCGACCTGACTGTACCGCTCGTCGGCCTCCCCTAAGTCCTCCTCTATCTCTTCGATTTCCCCAAGGGTGTTCTCAATCTCTTCTACCGCCACGCCCAGTTTCGTCTCCTTCTCTTTCACCTCCTCAAGCCTCTCTTCCAGGGAGCCGACCTTCCTGTTGGCCTCTTCCAGGTCTGGCTCCTCTAGCCCCTTGGCAGCCTCTTCGGCGCGGGACTTCCGGTCGGTGGCCGCTGCCCATTTCTCTTCGAAGCTCTCCACCTCCTCCTTCAGCGACTCTCGCTCGCTTTTGTCTCGCCGCGCTTCCTCGAAGGCCGCCTCGTCTTCGAAACCGTTCTCCCGCAGCGCCTCCTGAAACCGCTCCCCTGCCTCCGCGTGTCGCTCCGCGGCCTGCTGGGCCGCCTGCTTCTTGCCTGTGGCAGACTGTTTCTTCTCTGCTCGCTCCTCTCGGGCCTTCCGAACGGCCGACTCCGCTTCCTCAAGCGACTCTTCTAGCGCCTCAAGGTCTGAAGTGGTCTCTTCGAGGGCCTCCTCAAAATCCTCTCGTGAGTCCATCTCTTCCGGCAGACGGTCCCGGATCGTCTCGGCCTTGGAGCCGAGCCGATCAATCTCGCTCTGCGTCTCGTCGATCTCGCCCTCAAGGCCCCCAATCTCCCCCTCAAGTTCTGAAATCTCCTCTTTCTGCTCCTGGATGATCTCCTCCAGCGCCTCGGCCTCTTCGGCAGCATCCCGCGACTTGGAGAGCGCCTCTTTCGCCTTCTCGAAGTGAGCTTCTAGCTCTTCTTGGGTCTTCTCTGAGAGGGCCGGGTGATTCTCCTGGAGGCTTCTCACTCCCGCCCGCTTCTGGGCAAGAGTCGATTTTGCTTCGGAGACGGCCGATTTGGCCTCATCGAGAGCCTCGCTGGCCTCTTCTTTCTCCTCCTGGGCCCGTTTGATCTCCTCCTCCCCGGGCACGTCCCGATCCTCATGCGCAGGGGCGGGATGCTCTTCTGACCCGCAGACTGGGCACGGCTTCCCCTCCGTCAGTCCCGAGGCGAGAACGGAGGCATACGCCTCTCGGCGGCGCTTTTGCAGGGCCTGAAGCTCATCGGCCGCGGCCTCAAAGGCCTCTTTTTGGCGTTCCCGCTCCCGTTTTGCTTCCTGAAGGGCTTCTTCGGCACTTTCGGTGGCCTCCTGCTTCGACTCCAGCTCCTCTGCCTTCTGCTGGAGCGTCTCAGCTTCCTCAAACTCCTTCTGGCGCAGGTCCTTCTTACTGGCAGTCTCTTCCTGTTCTTCCAGCGTTTCCTGCTTTTCCTCCAGGGCGCCTTGCAACTCGCTCTTCTCGCTTTTGGCCTCGCTGAGCTTTTCGGCGAGCTCTTCTTTTTTCTCGCGGTGACCTGCCAAACTCTCCTCAACCTCCTCAAACGTACCGATTTCTTCTTCCAGGTTCTCCAGCCGCGTCTTTTGCTCCCGGAGGACTTCTCGCTTCCCGTCGCGCTGCTTTTCGATCTCCAGCTCTTCTTTTGCAGCCTCGAAGGCCTCCTGGGCGTCCTCAAAGGCCTCCTCGGCAGAGGCCGCCTCTTCTTCAGCCGATTGCTTCTCCTCCTGTCGCGTCTCCAAATCGTCTTTGACCGGCGCGACCTCAGCGGCACGCTGTGCCGCCTCCAGCAGGTCTTTGCGCGTCTCGTGTGCGCCACGCATTTCACGGAGCTCCTCAACGGCAATCCGGGCCGTTTCAAGTTCGTCCAGGGCTTCTTGAGCAGACTCGGCCTGCCTGAGGTCTTCTCGCGCTGATTCAAGACGCCCCGCAAGCTGGTCTTTGTCGCCTGTGGCCTCCTCCAGGTCCGACTTCTTCTCCTTCCGCTTCTCTTTCAGCTCTTCGACGCCTTCAACCTCGTGGCGTGCAAGCTCGTCTTCTTTTCTCTGCCGGAGGTGCCGGACGCCCTCTTTGGCCTCCTTCTCCATCTCCTTCAAGGTCTCCTGCAGGCGCTCGAAGCGCTCGGTCTCGAAGAGCACCTTAAGGATCTCTTCCCGGTCGCTCGACCCGGCCGAGAGGAATTTCCGAAACTTGCCTTGCGGAAGGACCACGACCTGCCGGAACTGCTCATGCCCTAGGCCCAAGAGGTCCTCAACGGCATTGTCTACGTCCCGCTTCCCGCTTGCGAGCAGTTGCCCGTCCTCCCCACACCCTCCCGCGTCGGACCGGTCGAAGAGATCGGCCTCTTCGCTCTTCTGGGTCGTGCCCTCTCCTCGTTTCTTCGCTAGCTCCTGCTGCGGGCGGCGCCGGACCCGGTAGCGCTCCTCACCAAGCCGAAAGTCAAGGGTCACCTCCGTGGGGTCCTCCGGCGTTGCAAAGTCGCTTCTAAGGTCGTCCCCGCCGCGCTCCGCGCCGGAGGTCTCTCCGTAGAGCGCAAAGCAGATCGCGTCCAGAAGGGTCGACTTGCCCGACCCGGTATCCCCATGGATCAAAAAGAGCTGCTGGGACTGCAGCGCGCTGAAATCGACCGTCTGTGAGTCGGTATAGGGACCAAATTCGTTTAGCTCAAGGCGCTCGGGAGTCATCGGCTTCGGGAAAGTAGGCAAGAACAGAGATCTGAATGCCGGAGCTGAGGCGTCTGGGGCTTCTCGGTCAGGCGCCGCGCTCCTCTTCTTCGAGCCGCCCGATCGCCTCCTCCAACACCTCTTGGTGCCCTTCGGAGAGAGACTCGTTTCCGGTTGCGTGTGCGGCAAACTCCTCGAAGACCTCCTCCTCGCTCTGCGCTTCCAGGTCGCTGGCCAGTCCACTCAGGCTACTCTCGTCCACTCGCGCCTGCTGCTCGACGTGCAGCGCGTTTGGATAGGTCTCCCGGATCCGGCTCATCGCATCGACGACCGGCCCCTCCTCTTCGAGAGTCACCCAGATGTAGTCCTCCTCGTTCTTGTCAGGAGAGGACCCGCTACCATCGCCACTACCGCCGCCGGCTTGAATCTCTGAAAGCGTGCCTTCTACGCGGCGGAGATCTCGCTCCGGCGTCAGTGGAATGCGCCTGATCTCACAGGTCCCCTCAGCGTCCATCTCGACAAGGTGTACCGACTTGTCGTGATGAACCTCATCGAAGGAGTACTTCATGAGCGAGCCGGAATACTGGATGTGGTCCTCGCCAACTTGCTGGCGGCGGTGCAGGTGCCCGAGGGCCACGTAGTCAAAGCCGTCAAACCGGGAAGCACTTACCGTCTCCGCGCCGCCAACGGCCAGAGGGCGCTCCGAATCGGCCAGCTCCCCGCCTTTCGCGAACACATGCGCGACGGCAATCGACCGCTCCTCCTCATTGGGGATCACGTCTCGGGCTGCCTCCGCCTGCGCGGCAACGACCTCGTCGTGGGTTTTGATGCCCGGATTATCGAAGACCTGGCGGGCCTGGGGCGGCTCCGCGTAGGGAAGCCCGGCAATATGGACCGGCCCGTGCTCGTCTTCGATGGTCACTACGCCGGGCTCGGCCGCAGGCTTGCTGAAGACGTGCAGACCCTGCCTTCTGAGGATGCGGGAGCCGAAGTCGAGGCGGTCCGGGCTGTCGTGGTTTCCGGCGATGGCTACGACAGGCACGCCCAGTTCCAACACGAGCTCACTCAGCGTGTCGTCGAGCAGTTCGACCGCAGGGGATGGGGGGACCGAGCGGTCGTACACGTCTCCTGCCATCAGGACTACATCCGGCCTCGTGTCCTCGACGATCCCGCAGAGCTGGCGCAAAAGCCCGCGCTGGTCATCGGTCAGGTGCTTTCCGTGGAGAAGCTTTCCGAGGTGCCAGTCGGCAGTGTGGAGGAAGCGCATGCGGAAGTCCGGCCGGGTGAAAACATTGGAGCAGAGATGAGAAGGATCAGCGTGCCCTGAGCAGGAGATCTAGCCCACAACTTCGGGCAACCACGGGCTCGGCTTATCGTGGCAGATCACGATGACCTCCCGTTTCGCCCGGGTGGCCGACACGTAGAGCAGTGACCGCTCCTGTTTTCGGATCTGCTTCCGCATCGCGTCGTCCTCCGCCGATGACAAGGCTCGACTCAGCGGTTCACGCCAGCGATGATCACGCGAGCAAACTCAAGCCCCTTCGCCCGGTGCATCGTCGCCAGGCGGACCCCCGGCGCGGAGCGATCCTCGGCTTGGTGACCTTCCCCCAGTTTGATGGACAGTGAGTTAAGGGTTGCCGGTGATGGTGGAGTGTCGAGCCTCGTATTCGGCCGGGCTCAGGTAGCCGAGCGCCGAGTGGCGGCGCTTTCGATTGTAGAAGGCTTCGATATACTCGAAGATGTCAGTTCGGGCTTTCGAGCGGTTCTGATAGTCGCGGTGTCCTGTCAGTTCGGTTTCTAGGGTGCCGAAGAAGCTCTCGGTTACGGCATTGTCGTAGCAGTCGCCTCGACGGCTCATGCTGCAAGTAATACCAGCTTGGTCGAGCAGTGCTTGATAATCCCCAGAAGCGTACTGGCTTCCCCGGTCGCTGTGGCAGAGCGGGTCTACCTCCGAACTCGACTTCGAGGGTCCCTTTTTCGAGGGTCCCTTCAAGGTGCGGCGCGTGAGCGCCATTTGCAACGCCTCGGTGGCAAGCTCGCTTTCGAGGGTAGCCTTCATCGCATGTCCGACTACGCGGCGGCTGAAGAGGTCCAGCACGACCGACAGATACAGCCAGCCCTCGCGGGTCGAGACGTAAGTGATGTTACAGGTCCACTTGCGGTTCGGCCCGTCGGCCTCGAACTGGCGGTCCAGCCGATTTGGAGCCACCGGCAAGTCGTGATCCGAGTTGGTCGTGCACTTGAAGGTGGCCCGCTGCTTGGCCTGAATGTCGTTCTCACGCATCAGCCGTGCCACACGGTTCTCGCCGCAGCGCACGCCCCGATTGCGCAGCTCCGCGTGGACACGCGGGCTGCCATAGGTCTGGCGGCTCTCTCGGTGGATAGCTTTTATCATCGTCAAAAGGCGTCGGTCGTTCTTCTCGCGCTGGCTTTCAGGGCGTTTCAGCCAGGCGTAGTACCTGCTCCGGCTGACCCCGAGCACACGACTCATCATTACCACAGAGTGATCGCTCGCACAAGCCTGCATGAACTGGTATTTTCTTACGGCTGGGGCATCTGCGAGAAGATGCCGACTGCTTTTTTTAAAATGTCGCGTTCTTTTTTGAGCTTCGCGTTCTCGCGGCGTAGGCGGGCCAACTCCTCGTCACGCGCGTTTCCCTTTCCGGGAAAGGCTCCCTCGGGATCCTCCTCCATCTCCCGCTTCCAGCGGCTGAGGTTGGTCTGCGGAATGCCCAACTCGCGCGCGATCTGCGCGGCGCTCTCCTCGCTTTCGCGAAGCAGTTTGACGGCCTCGACCTTGAACTCTTCGGTGTAGCTTCGACGTTTTTCGCTCATGGTTTGTCCTCGGTTGGTTCGTGGTTTCACCCTTAACCGGGTGTCCACTGTTCCGGGGGAAGGTCAGGTCCTTCCGGATGACATACGTTTCAAGATGGACCCAGCTAGCTACCGGACACTTTCGAGCACAAACGAATGAGGCTGTCGAATCGCGGAAGGTTGAAAGTAACCATGCCTCTCAACAACCGGACCGTCAAAAACCGGCCCGTTCCGATGATCAACAGCCCTGGCCTACAAGATAGGATGGAAGAACTGATCGAACAACATCTCCCGCCACTGCGGAAAACGCGCAGTCGGAATCTGGCATGCCTGACGGCAGAACTCTATCGAGCAGGGCACGTTCATCTGACCCAGGAGGAGGCCCGCCATTCCGTGTCGACGGACTTCCACTTCGCAGCGGCCGTGGTCGGATACGGGATACTGCTCCACGATTCGGAGCACAAGGGATCTCTTGCCTATCCCGAGGTCCGTCGCCTGGCTGAGTAGGGGCGGGGGAGGACCCAGGCGGCATCCGCGCAGGCTTTATCTCGCTTGTTGAGCAGACCGACCAGGCGCTGGCGACCGGTGCAGCGTGAGAGTAATCTTTCCACAGAGGAGCAGCTCCTTCACGGTCTAGCGGCCCGAGCGCGCCGTGGGTTGGGGTTCAGACCGGAGGTGGAGCCGCTCACTGGTTGATAGTCCCCACTCTTCCGGAGCGCCCTTCCTCGAGGTTGTTCCTATGCAAGTACAGGAGCGCTCCGTCTAGCGCCCGCCAGCGTGGGTCTTTCCTCTGTCTTCGAGTCTGTTTCTGTGCGGTCCCGCAACACAATTTCCGTGGGGGACAGACACCGCACCTCACGCGCTACGACGTTCCACAGGGACCGAAGCGTAAGCCGCTCCGTCGACGGCCTGCTTCCTCGCTCGGAGCCAAGAACCTCTCAGGCGTTCGCACGGAGTGACTCAATCCTGACTCCCGCGAATCGGTCGTGACGCTTCACGTCCCGCTCGATTTGGGACTTCTTTTCGTAGTGATACTCGTGCCGGTCTACCTCCAGGCTCATCTCTGGCGCGGTCCGATGCGTGAGCATATGACTGCACCGGTCGCCATTGATCTGGACCTACGCGAGAAAGTTTGTCCTGCATCGCTGTTGCTTGCGATCCAGGTCGTTCGGTAGTGCAATTCTCTCTGAACTGAGGAAACTTCTCTTCAGGCTGAGACTTCTTAATTCCGTTATTGCGTAATTAAAACTCGATACCGGGTCAGGGTCGGAGCAATCTTGGGGTACTTACTGGAACAAATAGAAACAAGTAGAAACACATCGAGACCCTTAGTCAACTCGCAAAATGGTACGGACAGGCCCTTTTTCCTAAACATTGCCATCAAATCAGGGACTGGCAATCAATCAGGGTAAGACAGCGAATCCTGAAAAGGACCGTTCTGCACTTGCAATAACAGCAACACCGGTGTGCAGAGGATATTTCTACGCCACAGTCCTTCTCAGGAGCAATACTTAGATGAGTCGCGCTGTCTTACCTCATGGAGGCTTCTTCCCTACAACTCGTGCTGGACTTCATCTTGGGCTACCAACGGCTACCTGCTGGACCTGTCATTCACTAAAATCTATTTCTGAGTAGAACGGAATCCTCCTACTCATGCGTTCTTCTCAGTTGGAGAGGCCTCCTACCCAGGCGTGCTTGTCTAAAGGAATTCTTTCGGCGATGGCACATCGATCCTTCGGGCACAAACCACCAAGTCATTTTATCTATCAGGACTGAGACGACTCTGACCACAGCTTTTCCATGCGGGAAGCAATCATTGACTCCAAATATACATCTGAGCTCCCTTCCCCCTCTTCTCTGGTTACCTGACGCTTAGCTTCTTCATAGAGGTCTTCAACTTGGTTCTGATCCAGGGACCGGATCGCCTCCTGTGATCGATCGCTGAGGAAGAGCCCCTTCGCATCCACGCTGGGAGACTTGCCTTGAGCCGTCTCCTCTTCACTAGCTCCCGTCTCTTCTCCCCCATTCTCCTTTCGACCCGGCAAAGCATCAGGCATGCTCTCATTCCCATCCAAAATTTCTTGGATAACAGGCTCATTGTCGTGTATGAAGAAGTCGATCGATTGGGGAGAGTTATTTATCCGATTGATCCGATAAGTGAAGTATATGTCTGCCTTCTCCTTTAACTCTTCGCGGGCCTGCTCCAGTACTGAACGCTTGAGATCAGAGAACTTAGAATATTTATCTTCTATAGAGAGCTGCCTGCGCAGATCTTCCACCGACAACGACAAATGGCGAAGGTCTTGACGCATCTTGAGGCGCTCATATATCTGCGTGCTGTATCGTGACCTCAAGCGTAGGAAAACCGTCACTAGGTAGAGCGTGAACCGCTCCTTCAGCTTTAGGAGGAAAGGACCCATATCATCATTGAACTTCGCGGTCACCGTGCCGCTGCCCCTTTCATATTCACACATTGAGAACACATTGTACTTCTTGAACCGCGTCTCTTCACCCTGGTCGTCGTTTTGCCGTACAGAAACTTTCTTATCTAACAGGTTATCGGTAATCTCGTCCACTCGTCGGTATAGGTTGCTCGGGTCGATCCCCGAGGGCTTACAGACATCCTCGATTCGAATCTTCTGATCAGGAAACGTCTCCATGCCGCGATCAAGCTTTGCAATCATGGAAACAAAAATCCGTTGCTCAGCAGTCGTGAAGTCATGCCTACCCTGAATGAGCTGGTTAGCCTTCGCTACTACCTGGTCCTCTTCGGCACCAAATTCCAACTTGCGCTGCTTGGACATGGCAGACTGTAGAGCCAGTAATTGGACATTGGAGGTCTACCCTGTAGAAGGGTTTGTCCCACGAGCTTGAAGGACTCTAATAAATTGCAGAGACAGGGACAATTTAGACTGTGATTTCCTCGCACCCTCACTGTGATTTCCTCGCACCCTGGGAGACAGCGACTGTGATTCCCTCGCACTCTCACCTATGTGATACCGCACTGTAGAGGCTTTTCTGGTAGCTAAAACCGCTCTCGCTGACACAAATTGGGCTTCTCGGCAGGTATACAGAAGATTTTTCCCCTAGGCACCGCGGATGTGTTTCTCTCGCACCCTAAATTTCAGGACTCACGGAAACGACATGTGAATTTGGCCTCCTGTCGGGGAAGTATCATTCCCAGACTGTGATTCCCTCGCACCCTTTTTTTCCCAGACTGTGATTCCCTCGCACCCTGACTGTGATTCCCTCGCACCTCTGATGTGATTCCCTCGCACCCTGACTGTGATTCCCTCGCACCCTGACTGTGATTCCCTCGCACCCCTATTCCCTAAGTTCAGTATTTCCAGCAGGATACGCGAACGCTAATGAAGTAATGTTTTAATTAGGGATAATAAGTAATCGCGCGAGTTCATCGACAGGATCTCTTCTCCCAAAGACACCACGCAGAAGCCACACATCCTGGAAGCTATTCTTCGAGGGCTGAAAAAGCTCTTGGTGAATCGCATGCGAGCATCTTATATTGACCTCCTTCACAGAAAGCTCGGGCTAACAAGTGGTGCCCTTGTCCGATCTTCCATCCCAACCAAGAACCTACTCACCTCTCAAGGCTCTTGACCACCTGGATCAGCAGGGACATTCCTAGCTTGATTAGATATCGCTTAGCTTGCTACCCGTGAATCGTTAGAATGCAGAGTCGACAGCAGAGCTTCTAAATTTGAATGGGCAGAAAAGTCAGTCAGTGTCAAGTACATGCCTCATCCAGTCGGCAGCCTCACTTTCTTCGCCACGCTCCATACAATCACTGAGAAGATAGCGAAGTGCTGCTTCCACGATCAGGCTCTTGCTCGCTTGATTTCCGAATCTTCGACGCAGTGTGAGATACGCCTCCTCAAGAGCCTCATTCACTTCGTCGGAGACATACGGTCCCAGCTTTTGTGCAAGCTCAGGACGATGCTCAGGAACTACCAGCATTCCCTCCTCCTGCTTGGAAGAATCCCGGTGGTCTGGAGGCGAAGGTTCCCCGCTTGAGCTGCTCTTTGCACCGTTCTCCCTTGCTTCTTGACTCTGATCTGTAGAACTGTAGTTCTTTTCCTCTCCAGAACTAGAGTTTTCTAGTTCTCTCTTTCTACCGTTCTGTCCCGACTCATCATCCAGCGATACATCTGGCAAAAGGCTCGACATAGCGGATTCGTGTTCAGGACGATCACTCTTCTTGGGCATCGGAGCAGAATCAACTTTTTGGACAGATAGGCGAGGAGGGGAATTTCAGTCACTATCGCCCCGAGGACCGGGACTTTTCAATTCCACCAGCACTTGCTCTAGAAACAACTTCCTGAGCGAGATTCTCATATATCTCTATCGCGTCACTGGAGGGTGCATGATCGTAGAGAGTCGTACCGTAGGTTGAGGCCTCAATGATCTTCGATCGCCACGGCACTTCTGTATCAAGGACAAGGTCTTCATAGTTTTTCCTGAGAGCTTCCAAACCCTCGTTCACAAGTCCCGCACGATAGTCGAGATTATTCGGCAGGAGACCGATGATCTCAACTGACTCGTTGAGGTATTTTCGAACCTCTCTCGTGGTGGTCACGAGCTGGCTTAGTCCCTGCATCGACATCCCGTCCACTGAAACAGGAACTATTAGTCCATCAGAGGCTGTGAGCGCCTGCACAACGAGCAAACCCAGAGAGGGAGGGCAGTCTATAAGGCATATGTCGTAGGCCTCGTCTGAGCCATTGTGAGCGTCGACCTCGTCGAGATGTCCAAATTGGTGCTTTTCCTTTACTTCCTGCACCCGCTCCCTCAAGAGGTAAGGGCGGGAGGGCTTTTCGCCAATTTCTCCTTCGACGTTAGCCAAGTCAGCATGGGCCGGTACGAAATCGAAACCCAGATCGGAGGGCTCTATCAGTCGGGCGAGCGGCCAGTCGGAGGAGGACTGATCTTCATCACCTGCCGTGATGATCGTATCCAGCACCGACGCTTCATCCTCCTCCAGTTCCCGGCCAAGCATCCACTTCGTTCCGTTCATCTGTGGATCCAAATCAATGACAAGCGTGCTGTGCCCAAGTTTGGAGAGAGCAGTGGCCAGACAAATTGTAGTGGTGGTTTTCCCGACTCCCCCTTTCTGGTTGACGACGGAGACTGTGTCCATTTTCAGGATGTTGGAAACTGGTGAGTAGTAGATCCAATGAGTTCGTCGTAGATCTGTAGTTCTAAAGCACTAGAGGTCTGTAGTTCTACAGAAGTATATCACTAAAAGCCCCCAAAGGCAACCGGTCGGGAGAACACCGAGCACCTGAAGGTAATTCTCGAAGGCAGAGCGTTAAGGACGAGAACAACCTGGGATAGCGGAAATCGTCGCCTTTCCCCGGAGGTCTTTTCGACCAAGTTTGGCTCTTTACCCAGGTTCGGCCCAAACCGAGCGTGAAAGATCTGAGCCCAAACGAGCCGGGTACGGAGGAGACGGACTGGAAGAGATATGACCGGGAGTCACCCCATCGGGGGCTACCGATTCTGCCGGGCAAAGGACGGAGTGGGAAGTCCATCCACCACTACATCGCCGAAGGTGCAGAAAACCACCGGTCAGCGTCCTGTGGGTGATGCCACTCTGCTCACAAGACCGACTCAGAGCGATGAGCTCTCACTACCCTCTGACCCTTCGGGCACAGAATGGAAACAGATCGAGCCGATCTTTGATCACTTCCGGTTCTTCACCGCTTGATCCTCGCGAATTGCTCGGGCGCCCTGTTTTACCTGGTGAAAAGCGGCCGCCAGTGGCGATCCGAGTCCCAATGCGGCAGTTATCGATACCCAGTCGGCCTGTGCCGAGCGGCAAGACAGTCCGGGCCGAGGCCGAGACCCAAACAAGCAAGTAACCGGTCGAAAGCGCCACATAATCGTCGATACTTTAGGGTTGCTTCTGGCGGTTGTAGTACATCCGTCCAATGAAAACGACACCCAGTCAGCCCCACCGATGCTCAAGCAACTACTCGGGCAAAGCAAAACGGCTGAAGGTGATTGGACCTGACCCGGTTTGGTGGACATTCCTTCATTTTACTCACCGACCGAGATAAACCATGCCAAGAACCCGTCCACCATACCCCGATGAATTCAGAAGTCGGATTGTCGAACTTGCTCGAAACGGACGAACGCCCTCTGAACTCACCGAGGAGTTTGAACCGACCGAGCAGACCATTCGACTGGATAAAGAAAGCCGACCGTGACGACGGAAAAAGCGCAAAAGACTTCTCCAGCGATGAACGGGAGGAGCTTCGCAAGCTGCGCAAGAAGCTCCGCCAGGTGAAGCAGGAACGGGATATACTGGCAAAAGCGACGGCCTAGTCCCAAGAGGGAGACGAAAGATGTACCGCCAGAATCTTCCGATTCATAAGAGCGCACCAGGCCGAATTTTCGATTAGCGCTCAGCGAGAGTGTCCTCGGTGTCAGCCGGAGTGAATACTACGCATGGCGGAACCGTGGACCTTCCAAGCGAGCCCAAAAGGATGCGATGTTGACCGAGAAAATCAGGCAGATACACGCAAGGTTGAGAGGCACCTACGGCGCGCCTCGCGTCCACGCCGCTTTGCAGACCGAGGGCACTCGCGTCGGCAAAAAGCAAGTCGCTCGCCTGATGAAAGCCGCTGGTCTTCGGGGTGCAAGCCGCCGCAAACGGCCCTCTACAACGATCCGGGAGGAAGGTGCGCGACCAGCTCCGGACCTCGTAGAGCGCGATTTTAGCGCCGAGGAGCCTGACCAGCTTTGGGTAGCGGACATCACCTACGTGTCGACCAAAGCCAGGTACTGTACCTGTCAGTTGTTCTCGATGCATTGAGGTGCGCCCGAAAAGTTGGACTGGTGGGTCGACTAACTGACGTTGG
>NZ_NCQY01000007.1 GCF_002894645.1 Salinibacter altiplanensis | reverse complement strand
GCGTGGCGGCGTCCATCCATCGGCGAAGCGCCCGCACCGGGCACGTGTCGGGGTCGCTGCCGTAGGGAACGCCTTTCGTGATTCCTTCGCCGGTTTGGTCGCTCTTCGATTCGGGAATGAGGACTTCGAGCCCGCCGTCTACCTCCGTGACGTGCCCGGCTTCCATCGAAGCGATTTCCGACCGGCGGCACGCGGTCGCAAAGCCCACGAGCAACACGGCCCGGTTGCGAATGCCTCGAAGGTGGGCGGCGTACTTCGCCCGATCGGCGCACGGGTCGGGGACCGGCTCCCCTGGGGCCGGCGGCGTGGCCTGAACCATGTCCCGAACTTCGTCCAGCGTGGCGGCTCGTTTCTTCTCCGGGCGCGTCCCGTCCCGGCGCCGAAGGGCCTTGACGGTTTTGGTGACGGCCCGCCGCCCGGTCGGGTCCTCCTCGCCGGCGTGCTCGTGGGCTTTCCCGATTGCACACCGGGCCTGGTTCACCGTCGAAACCGACGCGCCTTCGTCGGCCCGCGCCTTCAGGTACTTCGCCACGGCGGCCGGAGCGGCCGGAATCGCCGTCGCTCCGTTATCGCGGCACCACCGGACAAAGCCCCGCCACTGCACGCCGTATGCCTTGCGGGTCGAATCAGCCATGCCGTGCCGTTTCCAGAGGTCGGAGAGGTCTTCGGCGTCTTCCGGCGTGACACCGGCGGGAAGGGCGCCCGGCTCTACGATCGGGCCGGTTGGTACGGAAGCTGTTTCTTCTGGTACGCCGGCCGCCTCAGAAGCGACAGCTTCAATCGAATCGGGGGTGACTGTATCGGTCATTTCGGGCGGGTGCTGTGCGGAATATGTGCGTCGAGGGGAAGGAACAGGATAACGCCAATTAACCGGAATGCCTGTCCGAACCGGGAAATACCGGAAGGTGTCCAGCCGCCGGGGCGCATGGGTTTTCTCAGGATTCGGCCCCACAGCGTCCCATATGTGGAAGCGGCCCCGGTGTCATGGGGCTTTCTCAGAATCGGGGCGGACAGTGCCCCGAATGCAAAAGCGCCGTGTCAAAACGGGAGCGATCCGTTCGGGTCGTCTAGGGTCGATTCCCCGCCGGCGTCTCCGTTGGGTTCACGTTCGGCCGCGTCGGTGTTAGCACTTCGCTCCACTGCCGGTTCGCCGTACAGCTTGTCTCCCTCGAACTCGGGGACGCCGCTTTCAGCTTCGCTTCGAGACTCCTGGGGCGGCCGGTCGCTGTCGCGTTCAGCTCCGCTTTCGTTGCCAGCGGCTTCGGGGCGGTCCACCTTCACGGTCCACATGTGGTAATCGTAGTTCTCTCCGCTCCGCTTCCCAAGGTACTGCACGCCCACCCGTTCGCCACGGCCGGGATCGGCTTCGCTCCATTCGTCCTGAAGTACGCTGTGCATCAACCACAGCCCACGAAGCACGCCCTCTTCGTCCCGGATGTGGGCCACGGTGTAGCTGCCGAAGTCCGTTTCCGCTTCGTCGTAGCCTTGGAGCGTGCCGATTAGCATGTCTCCGGCGGCCTGGGGCTTCCAGGTTTCGGCCCACTCCTTTTCGCGGCGTTCCTGTTCGAGCTCGTCTTTGAGCGATTCGTTGGCGTTTGCCATTGGTTCAGGGTCGCTTTGTGGCGAATCTGTGTGGTGCCCGTCGCTTTCGCGTTCAGCCCTGCTTTGGGGACGGTTATTCGGTGTCGGTGTCGGAAGCGGAGCCATGTTCGTTCATCAGCTCCGCCTCGTGCTCCTGTGCACGTGCTTCCAGCGCGCCCGCCCCAAACTCTTCCTCCCACTCCCGAAGCGAGTCGAGCATCTGTAGGGCCTTCCTCGACCGGACGTTGGTGGGAGTGCCGGTCATTTGCTCGAAGGCGTCCCGAAGGCGCCCCAGCGCTTTCCGGGCGGCCGCAAGGTCCTGTTTCAGCGTGTGTCCTTCGTCGGGCATGGCAATTGCCCCGGCCGGGGCGGTCTATTCGTCTTTGGGGTGCAGCTCAAAGATCCGCTTCCGCTCCACGCGGTACGGCTCCAACAGCTCCACAATCCGGCACCGTAGCTTTTCCAGCTTCGGGCTCGTGTCCTTCAGCGCCCGGTTCACCGACGCCCGGGACACGTCCAGTTCGCGGGACACGTCGGCTTGCGTGTAGGGAGATTGCTCTATGGCCCGTTCGGCCCGGCTTCGGAGCTCTTCCGCGTTGAGTGTAGCCACGTCTTTGAGTTTGTCTTTCGGATTGACGACGTGCGTTTATAGCAATGTCCCGTGGCACAAAGTGTTTCCCGTTCGGGCTCAATTCTTCACACTTCACCCCGGAACGATGTTGTCCCCTTCGGATAACAGATAGTGCCTTGAAAGGGGAGAGGTCCCGCCCCGTGAACCGATAGGTTCAGGCACTCTCGACATACGAAAGCCCGCTGCCGGGCTCTTTGGACGGATGGCCGACAGCGGGCGCCCACAAACACAGTGAGCACAATGGACAACTTTCAGAACACCTCTCGTGATTCCCGCGCCGCCGAAACGGTCAACGGCCGGCGCTACGCGAACAGCAACGCCCGGGTCTACCTGAACCCCGACGGGTTGCCGGTGGCCTTCCGGCGGGTCCGCGTCCTTCAGAAAGGCACCTTCGCCGGCGCCTCTCGCCTTCAGCTCGTCACGCCGCGGAAAGTCGTGTCCGTGTCCCGGACGTGCTTCCAGGCGTACCGGAAGCGCTGCACGCCGCTCAACTAACGCCGGCGCCCCGGCTGTCGCCTCTCGGGTGTCCGGCCGGGGCGTACTCTCGCCCTCTCTCACAACCTCTCGCAAGCCAATGGAAACCACCACCGATGATCTAAACTCCACGCGGATTACGGCCGTCGATGAATCGGGAACCGTTGCTCGTCACCTCGATGATCTCCAGAGTGCCCTTTGGGGCCTGGAGGAGCATCTGAAAGACGTGCCGGGTCCCTTCGCCGAGGAGCTTCGGGTGATGCTCCACTTCCTCCAAAGCACGAAGGAAAGCGCAGAGGAGGTACACGAGGCCGCACAGACGCTCCACAAGGCCGCAAAGTGACGGCTCAAAGTGACTTTCGCCGGCCGTCAGTCTCGCCCGCCCCGGTTCGTTCGGGGCGGGCTTCTGTGCTTCACGCCCACTTTTCGGTCTGAGGGCGGGCGCTCCGAGACTAGACGCCGTAATTCGGCCCCGAGGCGCTCTTGCCCCGGCCGCTAGACCGGCGCATGGACTGCGCTTTTTCCAGCCGAGCCCTCTTTCTGGAGCGATCGGCCTGGAGCTCATTTATCGTCTCGTTCACGTCGTCGAGCATGTCCTCGGCTAAGGAATCGCCTTTTCTGAGGCGCTTCTTGAGGCGCTGCGCTTCCTGGCGCTCCTCTTCCAGAGCGTCGCCGAGGCGGGAGATTTCCGATCGGAGGGTCTGCTCTTTCTCCTTCAGCTCGTCATTGGAGAGGTCCGAAAAGGGATGCTGGCTAGCCGTTGGCATAGCGGTGTAGGGTCTAAAGTGAGTGATAGCGTCTGCGCTGCGGGTCGGGGTCGTTTACTCGCCCCGCAGGGTCTTCGTCTTTCAGGGTCTCCAGGCGCCCCTCCAGCGTCGAAATGCGGCGTTCGCATCCCTCAATACGAGGCTCGGGGGCATCTTGCCCTTTGAGGCGGCCGCGCCGTTTGCGGAGGTCGTTCAGCTCGGCCTCGGTTTCCTCAACTTCAGACTGGATCTCGTCTTTGGCCGCCTGGAGGCGGGTTTCGAAGTCGTTTGGCATCGGATCGGTTGGCATGGGGTCGGTCAGTTTTGCGTGCAAAAGTGAGTTGAGTGCTCGTGCTACTCGGGAGGGCGAAAGTCGATCGCCTTCAGTCCTGCTCGGCCGCTTTCCTCCCATCTTTGGGCGAGCTCCTCCTCGGTAATCGTCTCCCCCTTGTGGCTCACCTCGCCGGCGCTTCCAATGACGGCCGGGGTCCAGTTCCCCTCTTCGGAAACGCCCCGCTTGATGCGGTTCACCAGGGAGGAGAGGGCATTGGAGGAGAAAAGGTGCTCGGAAGAGCTTTCCATTTGCCTATGGGGTCTTTGAGAAGAGTGCTCACGTCGGGGTCATTCGCAGTCGGAGCCGGCCTCCAGCTCTTCGATGGGCGTCTCATGGGGAAAGTAGAACGCCGTACCGGGGCGGTCGTCCTCCTCGATCGAACGCTCGGGCTCGGCCGGATCGTCCGCGTCGTAAAAGACCACGCCGCCCGTGCTGCCGGAGGCGGTGTCGTCTACTTGGGCTTCCAGTCCATCTATGAAGGAAGCAAGGGGGGCGCCGCTGGAGCTACACATGGGGTCACTGGGAAGCGTTGAGAGGCTCGCTTGGGTCTGTGATCTCTTTGAGCTCGCCGATGGCTTCTCCTCGCCGGTCCTCCGGCACGTAGGACTTGAAGAGGTCCGCAACTCGGCTCTGGAGGTATTGCACCTCGGCGGCCGTCAGTGCCGAGCGGGTGCGAATTTTGTTGATGCTGTCGAGGGTGCGCCGGATGCTGTTTTGGAGGTCGAGAATCACGCCCACCGTGTCCTCGTCTAGCGTGTCCACCTCGCCGAGCCACTCCTGGAGGACGGCACGGAGGAGGGCCAGCTCCTCCCACATCTCGGCCGGATCGGGGTCCTCCCGAAAGGCTTGGATCTTCTCCTGGAGACTCTCTCGCCGCTTCGCAGAGTAGCGGCCGTGCGTCGGAGGGGCGCCTCCTGTCGTGCCGTTTTTCGGCGAGCCGGCACCGTGCATCCGGCACACGTCCCATCCGCTTACGGCCGGGTTCTGGCACCGCTCGCCGGTGCTCTTAGCCGTTGCCGTACAGCGTTGGGCGTCGTCATTCATCGGCATGGGTTGCACGGGGTTTTTGGAGGTTTACCTGTTGCATGAGGTAGCCGGCTGAGGGGCCTACGGGCGAGCATAGAATCACCAGTAGCAGGAGGGCGAGCTCGGGGTTGGGCCTGTCGGGGTTGGGCATGGGGCGGCCGTCAGTTGAGGAGGTAGGAGAAGCTCCGGCCCTGGAGCTTGGATTGGCGCCGAGCGTACTCCTCGGCCTCGGCACTCGGAGGGGCGTGCCGGTAGTTGTAGTGCGGGTGCCGGAGCACCCACACGCGGGTAATCCATTTCCGGTTGATCTTTCGGTCGAAAGGGTCGTCTCCGAGCATCGGATCGGGGTCGTTTTGGTCGGTTGTGGCGGCTCAGTCAAGGGGGATAACACACACAACGTATACGTTACTAAAGTTGTAGTTGTTGTCACTGTTGGGGGGGTTGAAGCGGTTGTTTGCGTGCCGGCGCCTATCCCTTCAGGTTCGGATTCCCGCCCTTCAATTCTTCGTCTCGGTCGGGGAAGGACTGCCCATCGTTGAACCGTTCTTCCAGTTGCCGAACGGCCGCCTTCAGGGCGTCCCGTGCAGTGCCGGAAAGGGTCACGGGCGTAGCCGTCCAGTAGACCGCGTTCCGCAACCGTTCGGCCGTTTCCCGATCTACGTGGAAGGTCATTCGCACTGTATCGGAACCGGTGCCCTGGGGACTCGAACCGCCGCTCTGTGAGGCATCAGTTTCGCCGCTGTCGGCTTCGGTGCCCTCCCGGCCGGTCTCCCTTTCCGAATCGGGTTCGGTCGTGTCGGGGCCGCCCTGCCCCTCAGCAATGGATTCTTTCAGGCTGTCGAGGTCGGTAAACGTCTCCCCCGATCCGGGATCGGGAAGGTCTCCCTCTGCGTGGTCGCTGTCTTCAGGCATGGAATCGGGTCTCGATTTCGTCCAGGATCGCTTCGATCTCCCCCGCGGCCTTCCCGCCCGGCTTCACGTCTTCCACTGCCAGCCCTTTCCCCAGCGCCTTCGTGTAGGCCACCCGGAAGCCACAGCGGGCGTCCAACGCCGGAAGCCCCAGCTCTTCGAGGGCGCCGCCAATCTCTTTCGCCACGTTGGTTCGGGAATCGGCTTGCATCACGACGAACGCCGCGTCTGGGGTGCCTGTCGCGTCCTGTCGAGCCCGCACGAGCTCCGCAAGGTCCGACGTGGCCCACAGATCCGCCCCCGACGGCCGAACGGGAATCAGCACAAGATCCGCGGCCTTCAAGGCCGCCACGGTCACTTCACCGGGGCCGCCTTTCGAGACGCCGGGCGGGCCGTCAATGACCACCACATCGAAGGCGGCCGCCACCTCGGGGCCGGTCACGGTCTGGACTGCTTCGGCCGTATCGGCACCCACTACGTCGGGAAACGCCTTGCCGTGGTCCCCAGAGTTGGGGCCCGCACTCCGCCAATTCCGGGCCGTTCCCTGCGGGTCGCTATCGGCCAACAGCACCCGGCGGCCGCGGCGGGCATAGGCAGTTGCCAGGTTCGTGGCAACAGTGGTTTTCCCGGCGCCTCCTTTCTGGTTCAGGACAGCGATAACGTAGGCCATGAAGGGGTATCCTCTTCAACTGCTTCAACGTATACGTTGATGAGGTTGTAGAGGTAGAAGCGGTTTAGTCTACCTCGGGGCTACGCCGCCGCGAACCGCTTCACGTCCGGGTCTTCCTCCTCTTCGGCCTGCCGGAGATCGTACTGCATCTGTTGGGTCAGCCAACTTTCCGGGCTTCCCCCGAAGGCTTTCGAGAGGCGGATTGCCATGTTCGGAGAGATCCCGGCCCGCCCGTTCACGAGCTCGGACAGGTGCTTCCGGCTCACGCCAAGCCCTTCGGCCGCCTCCGTCACGGTCAACTCCAACGGTTCGATGCAATCTTTGCGGACGATCTCGCCCGGGTGTGGAGGACTTTTCATCGGCATGGGAATCACCTCGTTGGCTGTTGCTGTGTGGCACCTATCGGGAACGGCTCAGTGGTAGTCCTCGAAGTCTACGTCCGTGGCGTGCCCGCCCTCAAACCGGAACGTCACCCGCCAATTCCCGGACACTCGCACCGACCACGTGCCCTCGCGCTGCCCCTTCAGCCCGTGGAGCCGGTAGCCCGGCAGATCCATGTCCTGCGGGGCCGAAGCCGCGTCCAGGCGGGCAAGTATCCGCCGGAGTTTGCCTGCGTGGTCGGGATTCACCTTCGCGGCGCTGTCGTCCTCGTAGAGCTTTTTCAGCCCCTTGTGGCGGATCTTCCGAATCATCGGGCGGCTTCGCTTCGGGCGGTATGCCAGTCAACCTGTGCCCGAAGTGTAACCTGTAACGTGTTAGGTGTCAACTTTGGGGAGAGGGTGGCTGTTCCCGGGGAACGTCTACCGTTTATGCGTAGCAGTCGGCGCCCTACGCCCGCCGCATGGGCGGAACGGGGATTTGCCCCTCCGGCACCTCTTCGGGGCCGTGCTCCGCATACAGCCGCCACAGGACCCACCGGAGCCGCGTCTTTGTCTGTTCGCTCGTGCCCTGGGAACCGGCTTCCAGCTTCTCTTCGATCCACACGTGTAGCTCCCGATCCGCGTAAAGCCCGGCGCCTACGTCGCCTTCGGGGACGCCGCCCCGCTCCCACAGCCACCGCCCCAAGTGTCCAACGTCGGTCCCGTTCCAGTATTCGGCAAGATCGGCCGGCTCGTAGGTCCCACGGCCCACCTCTCCGCCGGTCGCCTGTGTCGTGGGGGGTTGGTCCGCTTCCGTACCGCCCTCGTCTTCGAGCCTCTCAGAGCCTTCAGCGTCGGGGCTACATGGGTTGTTTTTAGGGCCGCTTCCCCGTCGGTCATGAGGTTTGTTTTTAAAACGGCGGTCTTCGCCCCCGCCTTCGGCGGCTCCGTCTCCGCCCAAAGCGACAGCTTCCGTCCCGATTTCTTCCAGGTAGCCCAGCGTCAGTTCGCCGGCTTGCAAGGCGTCGTTCGGGTCGTTGTGCCCAGCGTAGCTGTCTTCGTCGTGCAGCGTGTGGGCGTCAAAGCCGCGCCGGGTTGCTTCGTGGGCACGCTTCGGGGCGTCGGTCTGCCCAGTCTCTGATTCGGGGTCCACGTCGAACGCGAACACGAGCGTTTCGGCATTGCCTCGGAGCGCATCCCACGGCACGCCCTTCGTGTTGTGCAGGGCAACGGTCCGCTCCCAGCCCGCTTCGATGAACGAAAGCGCGTCGAACGGCCCTTCGCAGATCACGAGCGGGTCGGCCGGGTCGAAGGAATCGCCACCGGAAGCTGTCGCTATCGCTCCGGCGTTGAACAGGGCCGTATCGTTGCCCTTCACATGCCGCTTTTCAAGCCAATCATCGCACGGGGGAACAGCCCGTCCAGACAGGCACACAAGGCGGCTCTGGGAGCCTCCGTAGCTGTCGCTTCGAGGCGTCGTGTGCGGGGTCACAATCCGGCCGTTTGGCGCCCGGTGGACGTGTTTCCCGGCTTCGTTTGTGATGTGGTCGTCTAGCCACTCGCCTGGTGCCGCAAAGCCGCAACCGTGGGCGCGCAGCGTCTCCACAGACAGCCCGCGGCCGCGGACGTAAGCCTGGGCACGGTCCGACGTTTTCAGCGCGTCTCTGTAGTCCACGAGGGCTTCACGAAGCTCCCCTTCGTTGTGCTTCATCTTCCGCTCTGGCTTCTGCCCACGGGGCGGAGTGTCACGAGACATACGGCCGCCACCCTTCGAGGGATTGGAAGCGCTTTTAACCCTTCGGGGTGCCCGTGCCTCTTTCCGGGTCTTCTGGGGGGTTCCCTTGTGTCGAAGCGGGCGCCAGTCGCTGCTCTTTTGCCCGCCGCTCGTGTCGCTGCCGAAGTCCGGCGGTCCCTCACAGCCGGCGTGCCGGGACAGCGCTTCCCACGCCCGAAAAAAGTCTTTCCCGTCCAGGCTTCCGTGGACGCCGCTGCCTATGTCCTGAAGCTCCGCCACGTATTGCAGCGGACCGCCGCCGCGGTCACAGTGGAAACAGTGCCATTCCAGCGTCTCCGGGTTCACAGAGAAGCACGCTCCCGAACTGGACTCGTGCCACGGGCATGATCCCTTCCACCGGCGGTCGCTTTGGGTTTTCCAGTCGTGCTCCGACCGCTGGAAAACATCGCCGGGACGAAGCCGGCGCTGTATGTCGTCAAACTGTGCGGTTTCCGTGTGGGCGTTCATGGGCTTGGGGCGGCCGGGCCGCCGGCTTGTGGAGAGGGCGGCTAAAACGGGGCGCTGTCTCCGCCTGGGGACGCCTTCCCGTCCGAAGCCTGGGGCGCTTCGTCGTGGTAACTCTCCGGCCGCATCGTGCCCCGATCGGGCCGAAAAATGAGCTCCACACGGCCGGTCTCTCCGTTGCGGTTTTTCGCAACCGTGAGGTCTACCGGAGACGCCGGATCGGTAGCCTGCCGGTCGTCCGGCTCCGTCAGGATTGCCACCACGTCCGCCCCATATTCGAGGTCTCCCGATTCTTTGAGCGTGTCGAGGCTTGCCCGGCCGCCGTCGCTGTACTTTGCGCTTCGGTTTTGAGATGCAATAGCCAGCACCGGAGAACGAAGCTCCATCGCCAACTCCCGGAGCCTTTGCCCCATGCGCTCCACCCGCTCCCGAAGGCCGTCCGAATCGCTCAGGTCCTCGGACGCCTTCGCGTAGAGCTGAAGGTAATCCACCACCACGAGGCACCGATCCGCCTCGAAGCGGTTCATCCACCGCCGGGCCTTGCCCCGGATCTGCCCACGGCTCAGGTCCGAACGCCCTTCGATAAACGAAAGCCGACGGGCTTTCTTTCGCCACGCTTCGGCCGCCTCTCGCGTCTCGTTCATCGGCACCGTGCCGCGGCGAACGTCTTTCGGGTTGATGCCGCCCACGCGGCCCATGCCCTTCAGCACGAGCTGGCTAGGGGAGTTCTCGAACGTAACGTAGAGGGTCGGGACGCCCTCCGACGCGGCGTCCGCCCCGATCTGAAGGGCTAGGGTCGTCTTCCCGACGCCCGGGCCGCCGGAGAGAATCGTAAGCCCCGGCTGTAGGCCGCCGGTAATCTCATCCAGACGGCCAATTCCTGTCTTCACGCCACGGATCGGGTCCCCGGTGGCCTGGTAGTGTTCGCGGGCCTCTTCCGCCTCAGAAAGCACGTCGGAAAGCACATCCTCGTTCGGGCGAAGGGCACCGGCCTCGCCCTCCTTCAGCTCCCCACGAACTTCGGCGGCCTCTTCCACGAGGTCCTGAAGGATCTGCCCGGCCGGTTCATTGGACCGAACCCGGGCGTCTACCGCGTCCCCGATCGTTGCCAACTCACGGCGCATCCACAAGTCTCGAAGACGGTCGAATGCGCCCTTCGGGTCGTCTGCCGGCGTCCATTCGTCGGGCACGGCCGGCGGCTCCACTTCCGCTTCAATCGCTTCCTGTCGGGTCTCGAACTCTGTGCCGTGTTCAGAAAAGAGCTCTTCGCTGGGGTCGTGCTCCCAGTACAGTTCCGGGTCCTGTGAAAGACTTGCCAGAACCGTCCGCTCTGTTTGCGGATCTACGTACTCGTCTGCGTGGTTGTACTGTCCCATTTTGATCGGTCTCTGTTTTGGTTCAGGGTCGATCACGCGCCCCGGCCGGGATGCAGCCCGGTCGGGGTTTCTCTATTGGCCCCAGTCGCTTTCGGACTGCCAATCACGGCGCCGCCACTTCAGCTCGTTCCATACTGCCGGGTCGTGCGTGCGAGTACACCGCTGGCATACCCGTTCCCGTCCGCTGCTCAGAAAGACGGCCGGACCGGGATCGGCCACCATCGGAATGCCGCACAGGATACAGAAAGTTTTCCGCTCCGGTACGGTGTCAACCCGAACGTCGAGGTCCACATCTGGGAGGGGGTCCGGCTCAGTGAGGGAAGCAATTTCCATTGGTTCAGGGCCTTCCGGCATTGGTTTGGGGCTGAGTGAGTGCCGGAAAGCGTCCCCGGCTGTGTGGTGCCGGCGGCGGTTGATGCAGCACCACTGTCGGCCGTCTCTATCTCTTCCAGCTTTTCCTATTACGCGGGCGGCGCGACCGTTCGGAGCGCCCGCCCGCAAGGTTATCCCTGTTAACCCCGTTAGGGTTTACTTTTCGGATCTCCGATTCGGTAAACCTTTGCGTTACAAACGTCTACAGAAATGGGGTGTCTCGCCCGGTTCGGCAAAGTACGCGGGTGCGTCCCCCAAAGTACGCGGGTGCGTCCCCCAAAGTACGCGGGGGTGGTTTACTTTCTGTAATCGGCCTTCAGCGGTGCTCATAGCGGTTTCCGTGGGCAGAGAGACGGTAATACCGGCGTATTTCGAGGTAAACCACCGGGGGAAGTGAAGTAAACCTGTCCGTCGGGTAAACCTGGGGGCGCGTAAACTGCCGAACCGTGGTTTACTCGTGGCGTGCTTGGAGCCTATCGAGAATCTTTCGCACCCGGGCGGAGGGCTCCGATGTGCCCCGTTCGAGTTGCGAAACGTACTGTTTACTCACGTTGAGGCGGTCCCCCAATTCCGGCTGCGTTTCGTCCAGAACCTCCGTGCGAAGGTGGCGAATTTGTTTAGGTTTCCAGTCCCCGGCTACGTCAGGGAGCGGAGGCGCCTCGCCTTCGGCGTTTTGGAAGAGGCGGCCGTCCATTGACGCGGGCGGATCGAACGCTGCCACACGCTTTTTCCAGGCGTCAAAACTCATTCCCTTCGTTTCGTCCATGTGGACCCGGCCGGCGTGGACTTCAATTCCATAGTCCCGCCCCAATGTGTCGAGGGCATTGGAGAGGCACCGTTTTAGCTCCGATCGCCGTTTCGAGGATCGGGGCTTGGACATGTCTTCCCCGCATACTTCCAGAAGCGTTTGGGCGGATTTCCGCACCCGATTTCCACTCTTCGAGTTGATGCGGAATTGGAAGAGGAGGTAGACCGCAAGCCGCTGTGCAAAATTTCGGCTGCCCCGCCGGTCGATTTGCTTGAACCACTCCTTTGGAAGAGGCGCCCATTGCCCCCCGTGGTTGTGCAGAAACTCTTCGGCCCACATGCCTTCCCGGGCTTCAAGGTGCCAGTCCGCGACCGTTTCGCCGGTGAAGAGATCCTGTTGCCCTTTTGCCACCATTCGGAGCCCCCAGAGGGGCGCTCCGCTCGTCATGTCGCCCCGGAAGTGGAGTTTGTCCCCGTGCCGCCGTACTTCCTGGAACTGGACGAAGATGGATTGCAGGGCCTCGACGTGTCGTTTAATCCGTTTGGCCCGCTTTTCCATTCTCACGTTTCGGTTCCGAAACCCGAGCACCCGCTCGACAACCCGGCGGGGAATGCGGATCACGGGACGGTCCCCGCGGCGGTGCGTTGCAGAAGCGTAGCCCAAAAGAAGCAAGTGGAGCCACACGGTGTCCATGTCCATCCGATCGAGCATCTTCCACCCCATCGACGCCTCTACGGCCGTGGGGTCCGGTTCGCCAAACGCTTGCACCTTGAAGGTGGCCCGCCCTTCGTATGGGTTGCCCAATTGCTCCACCCGGATCGGGTGCCCGGTGCTGTCTTCCCCCCACTCTTTTTCGTAGGTTGGGGCCGGCTTCCCCTCGGCTTCGCGGAGCACGTCGATTGCAGTTGTGGAAAACGGATCGGCCAACAGTGAAGTTATTGGCGGGTCTCCCTGGAACGGGTCCGGGTCCATCTCTTCAGTCTCCGGCCGCGGCGCCGGCGCGTCGTCTTCGTCGTGAAGCCCCCACAGGCGTTCGATCTGAAGAGGGGATAGTCCGTCCCCGTCGGCCGCTTCGTTGAGGCGGTCCACCGCGGCGTTTGCAATCGTCTTCGAGAGAAGAGCCACAGGCTCCAACAGCTCCCCCGCTTCGATCTTCTCTCGGAACCGGGCTTCCCAGTCTCCGGCCGCTTCGCCCGGATTTGAGGGCGGGTCGTGGAGCTGCTGGAAGTTCCACGCCGCCCACCGGAGCGCCGGCGTAGCGCAGCGCTTTGCCCACGCGGCCCAACTGTCCTGCTGTAGCAGGTCCCCGGCAATGGATTGGAGCGGTGCCGGCGGGTCCTCTGCCCACGTGTCGGCGCCGGCGCCGCGAAGGGCCTCTTCGGTGGGGCTTTCCCCTTCCCCGGCCAGGCGGGCATTCTCGAACGGCTCCCAGTTTTCTTCCTCCCGGGCCTCGGAAAAGCGCGTGGTGTACGTGATGAAAAGGCCCCATGCAAGATTGGACGCCACCTGCCGGCGGAGCTCGCCCCCTCGTTCGCGCAAGGCCGCTTTCAGGCGGGGAACGATCTCATCTCGTTCGAGGGCCTGCAATGCCAGCCGGGCGGCGGTCTCTTCCTCGAAAAACTCGATGATGTCCTCAATGGTCGATCCGCTGCCGCCCGCCCCGATCGGGGTAGAGGCGCCGGGTCCCAGCTCGAACGTGTCGAGGGCGCTTCGGGCGAAGGATGGGGGCGAAGGGGAAGGGTCGTCTTCAGGCATAGCAGAAGCGGTGTCGTTGCGGTGTCGGTTCGAGGTCGGAGCGGCCGGCTACAACCCAACGTCGGGCGTGTCGTCTATGAGGTTTACCCGCTGGAAGTATTCGGCCGTTTGGGCGCTGTCGGCATGGCCGGCGTGCTTCTGGACGTGAGTAAGGGGCGCCCCGCGCCGGGCCGCTTCGGTGATCCATCCCGACCGGAGAGAGTGCCCGGCGTAGCTTTTCGGGTCGTCTAGGCCGGCCCGATCGGCCGCGGCCGTTACGACGTTGCGAACGGTCTGCCCGGTCACGGCCCGCGACGGAACAGCTCCATCATTGCGGACCGGACGGAAGATCGGTCCCTCTTCGATTCCTTTTGGCGTGGCGGCGTCCATCCATCGGCGAAGCGCCCGCACCGGGCACGTGTCG